>NZ_NWMW01000001.1 GCF_002351485.1 Sphingomonas spermidinifaciens
CCGACGCCGATCAGCAGCAGCCAGAGCAGCCCCATGCCGAGATAGAAGGTGCCCATGAAGTAGGCGAGGCTGCCGATGATCCCCGCGCCCCGCTCGGCAAGCGTCCCGGCCACCGCCGCGAACACGGCGAGGGGGGCGAAACGCATGACGTAGTTCGTCACCTGAAGGATGACCTGCGCCAACGCCTCGACCCCGCGCAGGAGCGGCGCGGCCTTCTCGCCCACCGCGGTCATGGCGACGCCGATGAACAGGCTGGCGACGACGATCTGCAGGATCTCGTTGGTGGCCATCGCCTCGACGATCGAGGCGGGGACGATGTGGGTGACGAAATCCTTCAGGTTGAACGCCGCCTTGTCGACGCCCGACGCCGCATCGGCGGCGGGGATCGGGATGTTGAGGCCCACCCCCGGCTGGAAGAAGTTGACGAGGATCAGGCCCAAGGTGAGCGAGATCAGGCTGGCGCACAGGAACCACCCGATCGCGCGTCCGCCGACCCGCCCCAACGCTGCGGTGTCGCCCATATGCGCGATGCCCGACACCAAGGTCGCGAAGACCAGCGGCGCGATGATCATCTTGATGAGCCGCAGGAACAGGCTCGTCACGATCGAGAAATAGCCGGCGATCTCCTTGAGCCGCGCATCCCCCGCGCCGCCGCCGTCGGTCAGCGAGAGGTTGAGCGTCAGCCCGACGACGATGCCGAGGACAAGGCCGATCAGGATGTACAGGGTCAGGCGCTTGGCCACGCAGTCACTCCGGCAACGATGTTCCGGGGTGGGATGCCGATCAAAGCGGGGGAGCGCAACCCCGGCTCCCGCTTGCCGCTTGAGCCCGGACGCGGCCTCGCATAAGCGGCGAGCATGACCTCGACCAACGACATTCGCCGCTCGTTCCTCGACTATTTCGCCGGGGAGGGGCATGCGAAGGTGCCGTCCGCACCCCTGATCCCGCAGAACGACCCGACGCTGATGTTCGTCAATGCGGGCATGGTGCCGTTCAAGAACGTGTTCACCGGGTTGGAGAGCCGCCACTATTCGACGGCGACGTCTAGCCAGAAGTGCGTGCGCGCGGGCGGCAAGCACAACGACCTCGACAATGTCGGCTATACCGCGCGGCATCACACCTTCTTCGAGATGCTCGGCAACTTCTCGTTCGGCGACTATTTCAAGGATCGCGCGATCGAGCTCGCCTGGAACCTCGTCACGCGTGAATGGGGGCTGGCGAAGGACCGGCTGACCGTCACCGTCTATCACACCGACGACCAGGCGTTCGACCTGTGGAAAAAGATCGCCGGCTTGCCCGACGATCGCATCATCCGCATCGCCACCAAGGACAATTTCTGGGCGATGGGTGCGGACGGGCCGTGCGGGCCTTGCTCGGAGATTTTCTTCGATCACGGCGACCATATTTGGGGCGGCCCGCCGGGAAGTGCGGAGGAGGACGGTGACCGTTTCGTCGAGATTTGGAACCTCGTCTTCATGCAGCATCTGCAGGAGGCGGACCAGATCGTCGGCGACCTGCCGCGCCCGTCGATCGACACCGGCATGGGGCTGGAGCGCGTCGCCGCGGTCATGCAGGGCGTTCACGACAATTACGATACCGACACCTTCAAGGCGCTGATCGCCGAGAGCGTCGCGCTGACCGGCACCACAGCCGAGGGCGAGGCACGCGCGAGCCACCGCGTGATCGCCGATCACCTGCGCGCCTCCGGCTTCCTCGTCGCGGACGGCGTGCTGCCGGCCAATGAGGGGCGCGGCTATGTCCTTCGCCGGATCATGCGCCGGGCGATGCGGCATGCGCACCTCCTGGGTGCCAAGGACCCGCTGATGCACCGGCTGGTCGGCGGGCTGGTCGCGCAGATGGGCGCTGCCTTTCCCGAACTTGCCCGCGCGCAATCGCTGATCGAGACGACGCTGGAGCAGGAGGAGACGCGCTTCCGCCGCACGCTCGCCAACGGGCTTCGATTGCTCGACGAGGCGACGGCGGGGATGGACGAGGGCGCGACGCTGCCCGGCGAGACGGCGTTCAAGCTCTACGACACTTATGGGTTCCCCTACGACCTGACCGAGGACGCGCTGCGGGCGCAGGGCCTGTCGGTCGATCGTGCGGGCTTCGACACGGCGATGGCCGAGCAGAAGCGCGCCGCCCGCGCCGCGTGGAAGGGGTCGGGCGAGAAGGCGTCGGACGAGCTCTGGTACGACCTCGCCGAGGAGGCCGGCGCGACCGAGTTCATCGGCTATTCGGCTGAGGAGGGCGAGGGACAGGTCGTCGCCATCGTCAAGAATGGGGTTCGTGTCGATCGCGCTGCTGCGGGCGAGGCGGTGGAAGTGGTAGTCAACCAGACGCCCTTCTATGGCGAGAGCGGCGGTCAGGTCGGCGATGCCGGCACGCTGACGACCGAGGGCGGCGTACGGGCGGCGGTCAACGACGTGCAGAAGCATCTCGGCCGTATCTTCGCGCATCAGGCCACGATCGAGGCGGGCGAATTGAAGGTCGGCGATGCGGTCCACCTGACCGTCGATCATGCGCGCCGCGGCGCGATCCGCGCCAACCATTCGGCGACGCACCTGCTGCACGAGGCGCTTCGCGAGCGGCTCGGCACCCATGTCGCGCAGAAGGGCAGCCTCGTCGCGCCCGAGCGGCTGCGCTTCGACTTCTCGCAGCCAACGGCCGTGACTGCGGAGCAGATGGCCGCCGTCGAGGCCGATGTGAACGCGCAGATCCGCGGCAACGGCGCGGTCTCGACCCGGCTGATGACACCCGAGGACGCGATCGCCGAGGGCGCGATGGCGCTGTTCGGCGAGAAGTACGGCGACGAGGTCCGCGTCGTGTCGATGGGCACCACCGCCGATGGCTCGACCTATTCGCTCGAGCTGTGCGGTGGGACGCATGTCCGCGCGCTCGGCGACATCGGCCTGTTCAAGGTGGTGGGCGAAAGCGCGGTGAGCTCGGGCGTGCGCCGGGTCGAGGCGCTGACAGGCGAGGCGGCGCGCGCCTATCTCGCCGGCCGGGACGAGAAGCTTCGCGAGGCGGCGGCGGTGCTGAAGGCGAGCCCCGACGAAGTCCCCGCGCGCGTTGCAGCTTTGGTCGAGGAGCGTCGTCGCCTTGAGCGCGAGCTTGCAGAAGCGAAGAAGGCGCTGGCGCTTGGCGGCGGCGGCGCGGCGGTCGCGGGGCCGGAGCAGGTGGGCGGCGTCAACTTCGTCGGCCGCGTGCTCGACGGGCTCGAGGCGAAGGCGCTGCGCGGCGCGGTGGACGAGGAGAAGGCGCGAATCGGCTCCGGCGTCGTCGTGCTGGTGGCAGTCAATGACGGCCGCGCGTCGGTGGCGGTGGGCGTGACCGACGATCTGGTCGGGGCGAAAAGCGCGGTCGATCTGGTCAAGCTGGCGGTCGCGGCGCTGGGCGGGCAGGGCGGCGGCGGTCGGCCCGACATGGCGCAGGGCGGCGGGCCGGACGGGTCAGCCGGCGATGCGGCGATCGCGGCGGTGCGCGCTGTACTGGCGGGGTAATTCTCGACGAAGAAGCGTCATCCTGGATGACGCTTCGACTAGAGCGTTTCCTCCCGGACGATCGTCACCTCGGACTTAATTCGGGGTCCCTTCGTCGCTTCCGCAAACGAAAAGGGGCGCAGCGATCAGACCGCTGCGCCCCTCTCTGCGTCAGGCGGACGCGCTCAATCCCCGGCGCCGGGCTCCGCCGAGAAATACTTGTCGTACTTGCCCTCGACGCCCTTGAACTCGTCGGCGTCGGGCGGGGTCTGACCGGCATTGCGCGTGACGTTGGGCCATTGGGCGGAGAAGGTGTTGTTGAGCTCGAGCCACTTCTCCAGCCCGCTCTCGGTGTCGGGCAGGATCGCCTCGGCCGGGCATTCGGGCTCGCATACGCCGCAGTCGATGCACTCGCTGGGGTTGATGACGAGCATGTTCTCGCCCTCATAGAAGCAATCGACCGGACACACCTCGACGCAATCCATATACTTGCAGCGGATGCAGGCGTCGGTGACGACGTAGGTCATTGTCGGGTCAGCTCCAGTCGGAAAACGCGGCCCCTGCTATGCGGCAGCGCCCGGTGCGTCAACGCCCTTGGCGCGGGCGGGGTCCAGGTCGACATAGCAGCCCTGCGCCTCGGGTGCGGGGCCGCGGCGATGGGGCAGCGCCTCGACACGGATCACGCGGACGTGGCCGTGAAGCGGGAAGGCGAGCACCGACCCCACCCGCACGCACGCATGCGCCCGGTCGATCCGCCGCCCGTCGAGGCGGAGCGTCCCCGCCTCGGCAATCGCCTGCGCGGCGCTCCGCGTCTTGGCGAAGCGCGTGTACCAGAGGAAGAGGTCGAGCCGCTGCCCGTCAGCCACCGCGAAGGTCCAGCCCGGCGAGTGCGGCAAAGGCATTGCCTGGCCGCGGCGCGGCGGGCGCCGGCGCCTCACGCCGCCGCGGCCGCCCTCGCCAGGTCCAGGCGGGCGCCTCGCCCTCGCGCGGGTCGTGGCGGAAGCCGAGCATCGCCATCAGCCGCGCGAACGTCGCGGGCGCCAGCCCGATCGAGGTCGCGAGCGCCGGGTCGGGGACGAAGGGCTTGCGCCCCTCGCGAGCGTCATGTGCCGCCCGCGCGATCCGCTCGACCAAGTCGACGCGCACGAACTGGCCGCCGATCCGGCGGAAGCCGGGGGCTGGCTGAGTGAGCACGGTCGCGCCCGGCGGCGGTGCTTCGCCCGGCGGAAGAGCCCCGCGCGCAGCGGCCAGTGCGCGCCGCCAGCGCGTCGGCTCGGGCTTGAGCAGCCGGGGGTCAAACACGTCGAGCGTGCCGATGACGATCCCCGCCCGCCGCAGCCACCTCCGCGGTCCGCCGTCCAGCGTGTCGAGCGATGAGGCCAACGCCTCACGCGGGGCGATGCCGCCCATATCGGACAGGGCGGCGATGAAGGCGCGGAGCGGCCCCGGCGCATCGGGGTCGCGCACCGCCCGGTCGAGGGTGACGAGCGCGGGCACCTGCCGCTTGACCTGCCCCTCGATCCAGGCCTCGATCCGCGCGCGCACCTTGTCGCGCAGCGGTCGGTCGAGGCAATCGAGCGCGCGGTCGAGCACCACCTGCGGCCGCGTCAGCAGCGGACCGCCCTCCAGCCGTGCAACCGCATGTCCCTGCCAGACGATCGCGAGCGACGCATCGTCGAGGGCGAGCGCGTCGTCCGCCGCGTCGACCAGTGCCGCGCCGCGCCTCGCGAACTCGCCCGACAGCCGCTTCTCGGCCGCCGAGAGCAGCAGCCGCTTGTCCGCCGCTCGTGCTTCCGGCGCGACGCGGAAGCGGAAGCCGTCGATGCGGCCGAGTTCGTGCTCCTCGACGGTCACCTCGCCCTCCGGGCCGACGACGACGGGCAGGTGGCCGGCCCCCGCGCCGATCTGGCGAAGGAGCACCGTCGTCCGCTTGTCGACGAAGCGCTGTGTCAGGCTGGCGTGGAGCGCGTCGGAGAGTCGCTCCTCAAGCTCACGGGTGCGGCCCGCCCAGTGCGCGGGATCCTCCAGCCAGTCGCTGCGATGCGCGATATAGGCCCAGCTGCGCGCCGCCGCGATGCGTCCGGCCAGCGTCTCGACATCGCCGTCGAGCCGGTCGAGCCGGGCGATCTCGTCGGCGAACCACTGGTGGGGCAGGTGCCCGCGCCCCTCGGACAGATGCTGGAACACGCGGCCGACAAAGCGAGCGTGCGGATCAACACCGAGCTTGCGAAATTCGGGCAGTCCGCACGCCGCCCACAATCGGCGCACGATCGCAGGATGGCGGGCGCGGGCGCGTACCCAGTCCTCCTCCGCCAGCTTCTTGAGCACCGCGAGGTCCACCGCCTGCGGCGCGGCGCGCAGCACCTCGTCGTGCGGCTTGCGCTCCAGACTTTCGATCAGCGCGTCGAGCGAAGCGAAATCGGGCGACCCCTCGCGCCAGTAGAGGTGGGCTAGCGACGGGACTTGGTGCTCCTCGATCGCCAGAACTTCCTCGGGGGTGAATGCGCCCGGCCCCTCGTCGACCAGCGCGCCGAAGCTGCCGTCGCGCTGGTGCCGCCCCGCGCGGCCGGCGATCTGCGCCATTTCGGCGATGGTCAGCCGGCGGCGGCGATGGCCGTCGAACTTGTGCAGGCCGGCGAAAGCGACATGCGCCACGTCCATGTTGAGGCCCATGCCGATCGCATCGGTGGCGACGAGATAATCGACCTCGCCCGCCTGAAACATCGCTACCTGTGCGTTGCGGGTGCGGGGGCTGAGCGCGCCCATCACCACCGCCGCGCCGCCGCGCAGGCGGCGGATCGCCTCGGCCACGGCGTACACTTCCTCGGCGGAGAAGGCGACGATCGCCGAGCGCTTCGGGAGGCGGGAGAGCTTGCGTGCGCCGGCATAGCTGAGCGTCGAGAATCTTGGACGGCCGATGATCTCGGCATCGGGGACCAGCGCCTTGAGCATTGGCCGCAGCGAATTCGAGCCGAGTATCATCGTCTCGGCATAGCCGCGCGCGTGAAGCAGCCGGTCGGTGAAGACATGGCCACGTTCGGGATCGGCGCCCAGCTGCGCCTCGTCGATGCCGACGAACGCGGCCTCGCGCTCGATGCCCGTCGCTTTGGCGGCGCTGCCGTTTAGCAGGGGCATCGATTCGACGGTGCAGAGGAACCACTTGGCCTGGGGCGGGACGATCCGCTCCTCGCCGGTGACGAGCGCGACCTGATGCTCGCCCTTCACCTTGACGACGCGGTCATAGACCTCGCGGGCGAGCAGGCGGAGCGGGAAGCCCATGATGCCGCTGGCGTGCCCCATCATCCGCTCGACCGCGAGATGGGTCTTGCCCGTGTTGGTCGGCCCCAGCACCGCCGTGACCGGGCTACGCGCGAACTGCGTCATGGTGGGGCCAACATCGGGCCGCACGCGCGCGGGCGCAAGGGTGAGATTTGTCTCACTTCGTCGCCCCGGGCCTGTTCCGGGGTCCCGCTTCTTCCTCCTGAATCAGGAAGAGAAGCAGGATCCCGGCTCAAGCCCGGGATGACGATAAGGGATCAGCGGACCCGCGGGCCGCCATAGGGGAGCGGCGGCGGGGGGCGGCGGTCGCGGCGTGGGAGCTGCGCCTGATAGGCGTGCCCGCAATGCTCGACGCAGTACGGGAAGCCCGGATTCACCTTGTCACCGCAGAAGTGGAAGTCGGGCTCGCCCGGATGGCCGATCGGCCACTTGCAGACGCGGTCGTTGAGATCGAGCAGGCTCGTCTTGCCCGCGATCGCCTCCGACGGGCGCGCGGGGACGAGGCGACGGGGCGGTGCGGGCGTGCTCGGCGGGGCCTGCTCGCCGGGGTTCTGGCGCACGAAGCCGCCGGGACCGACCGAGCGCAGCTCGGGCTGGCGCGGCGCGGGCGCGGTGGGCATCGCCGTCGGGATCGAGGGGCCGTCGTCGAACACGTCGTCCCCGTCATCATCGGCTTCGGCCGCGATGGGCGGCGGGGCGGCGGGCGCCTGCGGCTTGGGCGCAGGTGCTGCGGGCTTTGCCGCCTCGACCGCGGGCGCGGGCGCAGGCTTTTCGGCATCTGCATTCGCCTTGACCGGCGAAGGGCGCGGCTTGAGGCCCAGGCGGTGCGCCTTGCCGATCACCGCGTTGCGGCTGATCCCGCCCAGTTCCTCGGCGATCTGGCTCGCCGTCATGCCCGATTCCCACATCCGGGTCAGCGTGTCGATGCGTTCCTCGGTCCAGCTCATTTCGGTCGTTTTCCCAATTCCAGATCGTCCGCATGTCGCCTTGCGGCCAGGGGCGCCAGCGATTAGTCGCCGGGCCATGGCCAGCGAACCCCAGCCTTCCCAGCCGTTGCCCACCGACGACATGCTGCCCCCGCCCGGCGTGCCGGTGATTCGGCGCGTCAATTGGGGGGGCTTGCAGGCACTCTATGTGAAGGAGGTGCGCCGGTTCTTCAAGGTGCAGCTCCAGACGATCTGGGCACCCGCGGTGACGACGCTCCTCTATCTCGTCATCTTCACCGTCGCGCTGGGCGGATCGGGGCGGACGGTGATGGGCGTTCCCTTCGCGCAGTTCATCGCGCCGGGGCTGATCGTAATGGGGATGCTCCAGAACGCCTTTGCCAATGCCAGCTTCTCGCTGCTCGTCGGCAAGATCCAGGGGACGATCGTCGATTACCTGATGCCGCCCCTGTCCACCGGTGAGCTACTGGCGGCGCTGGTCGGCGCGTCGGTGACGCGCGCGGTGCTGGTGGGCGGGGCGGTTTGGCTGGCGATGGCGCTGTGGGGTGTCGATGTCTGGCCGCGGCATCCGCTCGCGATCCTGTGGTTTGGGCTGTTCGGGTCGGCGATGCTGGCGCTGGTGGGCGTCGTGACGTCGATGTGGGCGGAGAAGTTCGACCATGCCGCGGCGGTCACCAACTTCGTCATCGCGCCCTTGTCGCTGCTGTCGGGCACCTTCTATTCGGTCGAGGCACTGAGCCCGGCGTTTCGCGCGATCAGCCACGCCAACCCGTTCTTCTACATCATTTCCGGCTTCCGCTTCGGCTTCCTCGAGCGGGCGGATTCGAACGTCCTGATTGGCGGTGCGGTGTTGCTGGCCGTCGATATCGCGCTCGCCGTGCTTTGCTACGCGCTGCTGCGGCGCGGGTGGCGAATCAAGAGTTAGGGCGTGTTCGGATCACGCGGAGGCGCAGCGACGTGCGAGGCGTGGCTTGGGGGCGTGAGCGAAAGTTGCTTCGCCGCGACCAGGCGGCTTCCCTCGTTTGCGTGTGACCGCATGAACCCGATCTCCTTCTTCTTGACCCCAAACCACGCCCGGTCGTAGAGGGTCCCACAGGGCGGCCGCGAGGGTCGCCCTTTCGCGTTCCGGTCTTTATCACGTCAGGAGTGATCCCATGCCGATGCCCGCACTCATGCCCGTCTATCCGCGGTGCGATGTGCGCCCGGTGCGAGGCGAGGGGTGCTACCTGATCGGCGAACGCGGCGAGCGCTATCTCGATTTCGCGAGCGGCATCGCGGTCAATGCACTGGGTCACGGCCACCCGCACCTGACCAAGGCGATCCAGGAACAGACCGCGACGCTGATGCATGTCAGCAACCTCTACGGCAGCCCCCAGGGCGAGGCGCTGGCGCAGCGGATCGTCGACAACAGCTTCGCCGATACGGTGTTCTTCACCAATTCGGGCGCCGAGGCGGTCGAGTGCGCGATCAAGACCGCGCGCCGCTATCATCACGTCAACGGCAACCCCGAGCGGCACACGCTCATCACCTTCGACACTGCGTTCCACGGCCGCACGCTCGGCGCGATCTCGGCCACCAACCAGGCCAAGATGCGCGACGGGTTCGAGCCGCTGCTGCCGGGCTTCGCCTATGCGACGTTCAACGATCTCGAAGGCGCGCTGGCGCTGATCGACGACCACACCGCGGGCTTCCTCGTCGAGCCGGTTCAGGGCGAGGGTGGCATCCGCCCCGCTTCCCCCGAGTTCCTCCATGGCCTGCGTAAGGCGTGCGACGAGCGCGGCCTGCTGCTCGTCCTCGACGAGGTGCAGTGCGGCTACGGCCGGACGGGCAAGTTCTGGGCGCATGAGCATTACGGCGTCGTCCCTGACATCGTCGCCGCGGCCAAGGGAATCGGCGGCGGCTTTCCGCTGGGCGCGTGCCTCGCGACCGAGGAAGCGGCCAAGGGCATGGTGTTCGGCACCCATGGCTCGACCTATGGCGGCAATCCGCTCGGCATGGCGGCGGGGCAGGCGATCCTCGACGTGATCCTCGAGGACGGGTTTTTCGAAGGCGTGAAGGCGAAGGGTGACCGACTGCGCCAGGGGCTCGAGCAGATGATCCCCAATCATGACCATTTGTTCGACAGCGTCCGCGGCATGGGCCTGATGCTGGGCCTCAAGATCAAGGAGCCGGCTGTCTGCCGCGACTTCGTCGCGCATTGCCGCGACCATCATGGCCTGTTGCTGGTGGCCGCGGGCGAGAATGTCGTGCGCATCCTTCCGCCGCTGGTGATCGAGGAAAGCCACATCGCCGAGGCGATCGAGAAGCTGTCCGATGCGGCACGCGCGTTCGTGCCGGTGAGCGAGGACTGATCTGAGCCTCCCCGGCAAGGGGAGGGGAATCGGCCGCAGGCTGGTGGAGGGGGAGAGCGGCAAGCGGTGAGGCGGGGCGGCGCCCCTCCACCGCCCTCCGCGGTGCTCCTCCCCCCGAGCGGGGAGGATGAGAATGCGCCATTTCCTGAACCTGTCCGATGCCGGCCCCGACGGCTGCGCTGCGATCCTCGCCGACGCGCTCGACCGCAAGCGGGCGCGCACCGGCTGGACGAAGGGCCGCGTCGATGCCGACGCGCCGCTCGCCGGTCATGTCCTGGCGATGATCTTCGAGAAGAACTCGACCCGCACGCGTGTCAGCTTCGACATGGCGATGCGGCAGCTGGGCGGGCAGGCGCTGGTGATGGACGCCGGCTCGATGCAGCTCGGCCGCGGCGAGACGGTGGCCGACACCGCGCGCGTCCTGTCGCGCTATGTCGACGGCATCATGATCCGTACCGACGACCATGCCAAGGTAGAGGAAATGGCGCGCCATGCGACCGTGCCTGTCATCAACGGCCTCACCGACTTCTCGCACCCCTGCCAGATCATGGCGGACCTGCTGACGATCCTCGACACCGGCCGCTCGCTGCCGGGGCTGAAGGTCGCGTGGCTGGGCGACGGCAACAACGTCCTCGCCTCGATCGTCGAGGCGGCGGGGATCTTCGGCTTCGACGTCGTGTCTGCGTGCCCTCAGGGGTTCCAGCCGGATGAGACGGTGCTGTCGCTCGGCAAGGGGCGCGCCACCTGCGTCGCCCAACCGGACGAGGCGGTCGAGGGCGCCGACGTGGTCGTTACCGACACCTGGATCTCGATGGGCCAGGCGCATGCCGAGGCGAAGCTCGCGGCGATGATGCCGTATCAGGTCGATGCCGCGCTGATGGCGAAGGCCAAGCCGGGCGCCGCGTTCCTCCACTGCCTGCCCGCGCATCGCGGCGAGGAAGTGACGGCCGAGGTCATCGACGGGCCGCAGTCGCTGATCTGGGACGAGGCAGAGAACCGGCTGCACGCGCAGAAATCGATCCTGCGCTGGTGCTTCGGCCAGATCGGGTAAGGAAGACAGCGGGACCCTGGATCAGGTCCAAGGTGGCGCAGTTGGAATTGCGTGCGTTTTAACCATACCCGTCACGACTGCCTTGAGCCAGATCCGGTTTCTTCTGCCCGTTGCGAACGCTCGCGGCGCGCCTATCTACAACTCTCGCCATCAAAACCCGTTCGCCCTGAGCTTGTCGAAGGGCTGTCCTTTCTTCTCGGGCTGAGAAGCAAGGCAGGACGGGGCTTCGACAAAGCTCAGCCCGAACGGTATCCGACATGTCCCACCTGCCGCTGCCCCCCACCGACATCGATCGCGCGATCGGCTTCACGCTGCCCGACCGGCATGCGCGCGGGCGCGTCGCGCGGCTGGGGCCGGTGCTCGACGAGATCCTGTCGGCGCACGCCTATCCACCGGTGATCGAGCGGCTGCTGGCGGAGGCGCTGACGCTCGCTGCGCTGCTCGGCTCGACGCTGAAGGACGTCGACGGCCAGCTCACGCTCCAGGCGCAGACGCAGCGCGGCATCGTCAGCCTGATGGTCTGTGACTATCAGGGCGGGCGGCTGCGCGGCTATGTCCAGTTCGATGCGGAGCGGCTGTCGCGGCTCGGCAAGAAGCCGTCGATCCACGCGCTGTTCAACAAGGGCTATCTGGCCGTCACCTTCGACCAGGCATCCACCAACGAGCGTTACCAGGGCATCGTCCCGCTCGACGGCGACACGCTATCGGAGGCGGCGCAGGCCTATTTCATGCAGTCGGAGCAGATCCCCAGCCTCGTCACCCTCGGCTCGCGCCGGGGCGAGGACGGTCGGATCGTCGCCGGCGGCCTGTTCCTCCAGCATCTGCCCGAGGGCGAGGTCGGACGCGAGCGGCTGCATGCGCGTGAGGATCATCCCGAATGGAAGCATGTAGAGGCGCTGGCCGCGACGATGGGGCAGGACGAGCTCGCCGACCCGTCGCTTCCGCTCGAGAACCTCGTCTGGCGGCTGTTCAACGAGGAGCGCGAGGTGCGGACGCTAGTCGGCGTCGACCTGAAGCGCGGCTGCCGCTGCGATCCGGACTATATCCGCTCGGTCATCGCCAAGTTCCCCGAGGCGGACCGTGCGGAGATGGCCGACGAGAACGGTGTCATCTCGGTCGATTGTGCCTTTTGCGCCACGAAGTTTCCGGTCCCGCTGGCCGAGATCGTCGACAGCTGAACCGATCCTTGCAAGCGCGAGGCGGACTTCCCATCTGATTTACTGTACGGCGGCGTCGGGTAAAGATCGGCGCCGCCGCTTCGCATCGGGATCGGGGAGTTTCGGGGATGGCGATGGTCAGGGGGTATGGCGTGTTGGCCGGCGCGTTGCTGGCGATGGGCGCCGGCCTTGCCGCCGCCGCGCCGGCACAGGCACCTGCACTCAAGGTGCTGGCTCAGATCGAGCCCGGACGCTGGCAGCTGCGCGAAATCGACAGCAAGACCGAGCGGGCGGTCTGCGTCAGCGACCCGCGCATCCTGATCCAGCTGCACCATGGCGCTGCCCAGTGCTCGCGCTTCATCGTCGACAATCAGGCGACCACGGGCACCGTCCACTACACCTGCTCAGGGGCGGGACATGGGCGCACGACGATTGCGGTCGAGACGCCGCGGCTGGTGCAGATCCGGACCCAGGGCCTCGCCAATGGCCTTCCCTTTCAGAGCGAGATCGAGGCGCGTCGGCTCGGCAGCTGCTGAACGCGCGGCGTATCAGCCTGGGATTGCGCCCGAACGAGGCGATTGCGCGCGGTGTCGGTGGTCCGGTAAGCCCGCCGACGCTAAGCCCGGCGTAGGCCGAAGGGGATCCGACCTTGCGCAAACCCATGACCGTCGCCGCCCTGACCGAACTGGGCCGCGTGCAGCTTTCGCCCAATTTCTTCATGCGCGACTTCCTCTATTCGGAAGTGGCAGCGATCTATGGCCTCTCCAACATTCCCGACAATCCCGACCTGGCGATCGAGGCGGGCAAGCGGTTGTGCACCGAATTGCTCGAGCCGCTGCAGGATGCTTTCGGACGGATCGCGATCCGCTCGGCCTATCGCTCGGCGGAGGTCAACCGGATGGGCAATGCCAAGGGGCATAACTGCGCGCCCAACGACCGCAACCACGCCGCGCATATCTGGGACGTGCGGGACGCGAAGGGCCATATGGGCGCGACCGCGTGCATCGTGGTGCCGAGCTTCGCCAACCGCTTCTACCAGCCGGGCGACTGGAAGCGGCTGGCCTGGTGGGTGCACGACCATCTGCCCTATGCGACCATGGAGTTTTTCCCCGTGCGCTGGGCCTTTAATCTCGGCTGGCACGAGGCGCCGGCGCGGATGATCTACAGCCATGTTCCCGACGCGCGCGGCTATCTGACCAAGCCCGGCATGGCGAACCATGAGGGAAGCCACGAGGCCGAGTGGACGGGCATTTTGCCCCGACCTTCAAGGCCGGGGTGACTTGAGGTGGAGAACGCGGCCCGCCACCGCATCCAGCTTTGCCAGCAATTCGGGATCGCGCGCGCCGGGCGCCGTAATCAGCGCGGCATCCAGGCACGTGTCGATGGGCGAGGCCGGTCGCTCGGTAGGCAGCGCGCGAAGCAGCGCGACGACCATGGCCCGCGCCTTTGCGGCATTGGCCGACAGCTGGCGGATCACCGCGGCGACATCGACCGCTTCCTCGCCCTCGCGCCAGCAGTCGTAATCGGTGACCATGCCGACGAGCGCGTAGGGTAGCTCTGCCTCACGCGCGAGGCGGGCTTCGGGCATCGCGGTCATGCCGATGACGTCGCAGCCCCATTGGCGATAGAGAAGACTCTCGGCCCGCGTCGAGAATTGCGGCCCCTCCATTGCGAGATAGGTACCGCCGCGATGCACCGCCGCGCCGGCGGCTTCGGCCGCGTCGGCGGCGAGTGCGGAAAGGCGCGGACACACCGGGTCGGCCATCGACACATGCGCGACCATGCCCGTACCGAAGAAGCTCGACGGCCGCCCCTTGGTGCGGTCGATGAACTGGTCGACGATGGTGAAGGTCCCCGGCGCGCGCTCCTCGGCCAGACTGCCGACCGAGGACACGGCAAGCACGTCGGTGACGCCGAGCCGCTTCAACGCATCGATATTGGCGCGCGCGTTGAGGTCCGAAGGCTCGATCCGGTGCCCGCGCCCATGCCGCGGCAGGAAGGCGACGCCGACATGGCCCACACGCCCGGTATAGATGGCATCGGAGGGCTTGCCCCACGGCGTCTCGACCTCGACCCAGCGGCCGTCCTCGATACCCTCGACATCGTAAAGGCCCGACCCGCCGATGATCCCGATCGTCCAGCCGCTCATGCCCCGATCCCCAGTCATTGCCGTGAAAGCATCCGCGCCCTAGTCAGGGCGGCATGAAGCATAAAGCCCTGTTCGCCGCCGCCCTGACGGGCTTGTCCGCAACCGCCGCCACGGCGGCCGAGCCGATCGCCGGCCGCTGGCTGACCGAAGGGGGCCAGGCGATCGTCGCGATCAAGCCATGCGGGCCGAACCTGTGCGGCTCGATCGAGCGCGTGGTCAAGCCGACGCCCGGCGGACCGACTACCGACGCCAAAAACCCCAACCCGGCGCTGCGCAGCCGGCCCTATGTCGGGCTGACGATTCTCAGCGATTTCAAGAACAGCGGCGACGACTGGCGCGGGCAGATCTACGACCCCAAGTCGGGCAAGACCTATCGCTCGATCCTGAAGGCCGAGGGCGGCAAGCTCGACGTCAAGGGATGCGTGGCGGTGTTCTGCCGCAGCCAGACCTGGACAAGGGTGCGGTAGACCTTCGCCTCATCCTCCGTCTGCGCTGAGCTTGTCGAAGCACTGCTTTTCCCTCCGGTGTTGAGGAGAAGGCCAGCCCTTCGACAAGCCCGAGAGCAAGCGGTGGGCGTTCAGACCGTAAAGCTCTCGCCGCAGCCGCAGGCGCCCTTGGCGTTCGGATTGGCGAACACGAACCCGGCGGTGAAGTCGTCCTCGACCCAGTCCATCGTCGAGCCGATGAGGTACAGCACCGACCCGCCATCGACGAAGAAGGTGCCGCCCGGCGTCTCGATCCGCTCGTCCATCGGGCTGGCGGCCGTTACGTAATCGACCGAATAGGCGAGGCCCGAACAGCCGCGGCGGGGGGTCGACAGCTTGACGCCGATCGCGCCCTCGGGCGCACGTGACATCAGGTCGGCGACACGCGCCTCGGCAGCGGGGGTCAGGTGGATCGCCTGCGGGCGGGCGCGGGTGGTCGTCGTCATCTCAGAGCATCCCGAGTTCGAGGCGCGCCTCGTCGGACATCTTCATCGGGTCCCAGGGCGGGTCCCAGACGAGGTTGACGTCGACCGCGCCGACGCCGGGCACGCTACCCACGCGCAGTTCGACCTCGGTCGGCATCGATTCGGCGACGGGGCAGTGCGGCGTCGTGAGAGTCATCGTGACCGCGGCATGGCCGTCGTCCGACACCTCGACACCGTAGATCAGGCCCAGGTCATAGATGTTGACCGGAATCTCGGGGTCGTAAATGTCCTTCAGCGCCTCGATGATCCCGTCATAGACCGCGCCGCCGGGCTGGCCGGCGGCGGTGCCCTCGGGCTTCTGCGCGAGGAAGCCGTCAAGATAGTCGCGCGTCCGTTCGGCGCGCGGCGCAGCCTCCTCGGCGTCGCTCACGCGCGCGCGGGGCGGGGGCGCCACGGCATCGACTTCTTCGACCTTGATGTTGTCAGCCATCATCCAAAAATCCGTGTAACCCGTTCAATTCCCTCGACCAGCGCGGCAACGTCGCGCGGGCCGTTATAGACGCCGAAGCTCGCGCGCGCGGTCGCTGGAACGCCGAGCGCTTCCATCAGCGGCTGCGCGCAATGGTGGCCCGCGCGGATCGCCACCCGTCCTTCGTCCAAGATGGTGCCGACATCGTGCGGATGCACCCCCTCGACCATGAAGCTGACGATCCCGGCCGAGTCCGCGGGCCCGAACAGCCGCACCGAGTTGAGCGAAGACAGTGCCTCGCGCGTTTGCGTTACCAGTGCGCTTTCGTGCGCGTGGATCGCGCCAAGCCCGATCGCCTCGACATAATCGATCGCGGCATGGAGGCCGAGTACACCGACGATATGCGGCGTCCCCGCCTCGAACCGCGCGGGCGGCGGGGCGTAGGTCGTGCCGGCGAACGACACCTTGTCGATCATCGCGCCGCCGCCCTGATACGGCGGCATGCCTGCGAGCAGCTCGCCGCGGCCCCACAGAACGCCGATCCCGGTCGGGCCGTAGAGCTTGTGCGCGGAAAACACGTAGAAGTCGCAATCGAGCGCCGCCACATCGACGGACAGCCGCGGCACCGCCTGGCATCCGTCGAGCAGCAGCTTCGCGCCGACGCCGTGCGCCAGATCAGCGGCGCGGCGCGCGTCGAGCACCGCGCCGGTCACATTCGACACATGGGCGAGCGCCACCAGCTTGTGCGCGGGCGTGAGCATCGCCGCCATGGCGTCGAGGTCGATCGCGTGATCGGGGGTGAGCGGAACCACATCGATCGCGGCGCCGACGCGCTCGGCAATGAGCTGCCATGGTACGATGTTCGAATGATGCTCGAGCTGAGACAGGAGGATGCGGTCGCCGGCCTTGAGCTGCGTGCCGGCCCAGCTTTGCGCGACGAGGTTGATCCCCTCGGTCGCGCCGCGCACGAACACGCATTCGTCGGGGCTCGCCGCGCCGATGAACCCCGCTACCCGTCGCCGCGCCGCCTCATAGGCGAGCGTCATGTCGGCCGATCGCTGATACACGCCACGATGCACCGTGGCATAGGTCGTGTCGTAGGCGCGCGTGATCGCATCGATGACGGCCCGCGGCTTCTGCGCCGTCGCGGCGGTGTCGAGATAGGCCCAGCCCGGCGGGATCGCCGGGAAGTCGGCAAGCCGGTCGAGCGGGCGGGCATCGGCTAGGGTGGTCATAGCGCCTCGCTCAGCCACGCTTCGGCATCGGCGGCGAACGCCTCGCGCACGGCATCCTCGCCGATCCGGTCGATCGCATCAGCGACGAAGGCGCGGGTCAGCATCGCCTTGGCCGGCCCTTCGGGCAGGCCGCGCGACTGGAGGTAGAACAATGCCTGTCGGTCGAGTTCGCCGACCGTTGCGCCATGCGCGCACTTCACATCGTCTGCGAAAATTTCGAGCTCGGGCTTGAGGTTCACCGTCGCCGTCCGGTGCAAGAGAAGCCCGCGAAGCGACTGTTCGCCATCGGTTTTCTGTGCACCGCGCGCCACATCGACGCGCGCCGCCAGGCTGACGGCCGAACGGTCGGCGGCGACCGCGCGCCAAATCTGGCGGCTCGCCCCGTCGAGTGCCGCGTGGCGGACGGTCACGGCGCATTCCTGCCGCTGCTCGCCGCGGGTCAGCAGCGCACCCCCCATCTCGGCGAACCCACCGTCACCGGCGACGACGAGTTCGCCGTCGACGCGGCTCGATGCGCCGCCGGCACCGAGAAAGACACTCGCGAGGCTCGCCGCCTGGCCGATCTCTGCTTCTTCACGCAATGACACGAAGCCGCTTGCCTGGAGCAGCCGCACCGACCGCATCAGTCGCGCTCCCTCGGCAAGACGGATCGTCGTCAGTCGGTTGGTCCAGCCATTGCCGACGAACGTTTCAACGACCGACGCCACGGCGTCGCGGCCAAGTTCGATCAGGCCGGGAAGATGGTTCTCGTTGCCGGTCGCGACATGGACGATCTGGATGCCGGTGACGGCTCGCTCGGCATCGAGCGTCAACCGCCAGCCGGTCCCCGCCGTCGCCGACCCGAGCGGATGCGCGGTGACAGGCGCGATCGGCTCGATCGACACTTCACCCGGCGTGCTAAGATCGAGCTGGAACTCACCATCGCGGAACACGAGCCGCGGACCGTCGCCCTCGATCCACAGCCCCTCGATCGCCGGCACGCCACCGCGCACCGTCGCCCTGGCCGCTTCCAGCGCCGCGAGGTCGGTCCACCGCCAGGCTTCCATCCGGTTGGTGGGCAGCTGCGTCACGCCGCGATCGCCCCATAGCCTTCGCGCTCGAGTTCGTGCGCGAGTTCGGGCCCGCCCGAGCGGATGATCCGCCCGTCGGCGAGCACATGCACGAAGTCGGGGCGGACATAATCGAGCAGGCGCTGATAATGGGTAATCAGCACCACCGCCTTGTCGGGCGCGCGCATGATCCGGTTGATGCCGTCGCCGACGATCCTGAGCGCGTCGATGTCGAGGCCGCTGTCGGTTTCGTCGAGCACGGCGAGACGTGGGTTCAGAATGCCCATCTGCACCATCTCGTTGCGCTTCTTCTCACCGCCCGAAAAGCCGACATTGACGGGCCGCTTGAGCATCTCGGCATCCATACCGAGCGCCGCCGCCTGCGCGCGCGCCAGTTTGAGGAACTCGGCGCCGGACAGAGGCTCTTGCCCGCGCGCGCGCCGCTGACTGTTGAGCGCCTCGCGCAGGAACTGGAGGTTGGAGACGCCGGGAATCTCGACCGGGTACTGGAAGCCGAGGAACAGGCCGGCGGCGGCGCGCTCATGCGCATCCATCTCGAGCAGGTCGGCGCAGTCGAGCGCGACGGTGCCGCCCGTGACCTCATAGGCCGCCCGCCCGCCGAGGACATAGCCGAGCGTCGACTTGCCCGCGCCGTTCGGACCCATGATCGCATGCACTTCGCCAGCATTCACGGCGAGCGAAAGGCCCTTGAGGATCGGCTTGCCGTCGATTTCGGCGTGAAGATTATCGATTTGAAGCATGGGCTTGGCTATTCTTCTTCTCAAATACGATCAGGGCTTTGGTGCGTCGGCAAGGTCGCCATCGTCCTGTTCAGCGGCCACGGGATCTTCGAGCACCTTGCGGGTCGAGGCGTCGACGCGGTCGAACATTGCCGCATCCTCCGGACGCGACGACTTCCGCTTGGCCGCGCACGTTTTCAGCGCCGCGTCGTGTATCGCGAGGCGGGCCGCGACATCGGCGGGCGGATCAATCATCGCCGGATCAGCATTGATCCGCGACGACAGGCAGTCGGCATAGGCGGCGACCGCATCGCTCGGCGTGACCTGAGCCGCCAGGATCATCGCTGCGATCATCCGACGCTCCCCTCCAGGCTGATGCCGAGCAGCTTCTGCGCCTCGACAGCGAACTCCATCGGCAGCTGCTGGAGCACCTCGCGCGCGAAGCCGTTGACGATCAGCGCAACCGCCGCCTCCTGGTCGAGCCCGCGCTGCATCGCGTAGAACATCTGGTCCTCGCTGATCTTCGACGTCGTGGCTTCGTGCTCGATCTGGGCCGAGGGGTTGCGGACCTCGATATAGGGCACCGTGTGCGCACCGCACTGGTCGCCGAGCAGCAGTGAATCGCACTGGGTGAAGTTGCGCACCCCCTCAGCGCCCGGCGCTACCCGGACGAGGCCGCGATAGGTGTTGTCCGACCGGCCCGCGCTGATCCCCTTCGACACGATCGTCGAACGCGACCCCTTCCCGTTGTGGATCATCTTGGTGCCGGTGTCGGCCTGCTGGCGGCCGTTCGTCACCGCGACCGAGTAGAATTCGCCGACGCTGTTCTCGCCGTTAAGCACGCAGCTGGGGTACTTCCAGGTAATCGCGCTGCCGGTCTCGACCTGTGTCCAGCTGACCTTGCTGTTCCGGCCCTGGCACAACGCGCGCTTGGTGACGAAGTTATAGATGCCGCCGACGCCGTTCTCGTCGCCCGGATACCAGTTCTGGACCGTCGAGTATTTGATCTCCGCATCGTCGAGCGCGACCAGTTCGACCACCGCGGCATGGAGCTGGTTCTCGTCGCGCATCGGCGCGGTGCAGCCCTCCAGATAGCTGACATAAGCGCCCTTGTCGGCGACGATCAGCGTGCGCTCGAACTGGCCGGTATTCTCGGCATTGATGCGGAAATAGGTCGACAGCTCCATCGGGCAGCGTACGCCCTCGGGCACATAGACGAAGGTGCCGTCGGAAAAGACCGCGCTGTTGAGCGTCGCGAAATAATTGTCGCGCTGGGGTACCACCTTGCCCAGCCAACGGCGGACGAGATCGGGATATTCGCGGATCGCCTCGCTGATCGAGCGGAAGATGACACCCGCCGCTTCCAGCTCCTTGCGGAAAGTGGTCGCCACGCTGACGCTGTCGAACACCGCGTCGACCGCGACCTTGCGCGCCCCCTCGACGCCGGCGAGCACTTCCTGCTCGGCGATCGGGATGCCCAGCTTCTCGTAGGTGCGGCGAATCTCGGGATCGAGCTCGTCGAGCGAGGCGATCGTCTTCTTCTGCTTCGGCTCGGCGTAGTAATAGGCGTCCTGATAGTCGATCGGCGGGACGTTGAGCTTGGCCCAGTCGGGCGCCTCCATCGTCTGCCAAAGGCGGAACGCCTTCAGCCGCCAGTCGAGCATCCATTCGGGCTCGCCCTTCTTGGCGCTGATATAGCGAACGGTATCCTCGTTGAGGCCTTTCGGCGCGAACTCCTGCTCGACTTCGGTCGCGAAGCCCCACTCGTACTTCTTGTTGGCGGCGGCCAGCGCCTCGGCGTTCTTCGGCGCGACGGCGGTGTCGGTCATGCTTCGGCTCCAAGACGCGCAGGTTCGTGCGCGCCGATCAGGTTACTCAGGGTGACGCCGGCGAGTGCGCCGCGAACGGCGCCGTTCACCGCGTCCCAGTGCGGACGCACCTCGCATGCGCCCTCGATCGCGCAGTCGTGGCGGCCATGCTCGACGCAGGGCGTCATCGCGATTGGCCCCTCGATCGCCTCGACGATGTCGGCGAGGCTGATCGCGGCGGGCGGGCGGGCGAGGCGAAAGCCGCCGCCGGTCCCGCGCGAGCTTTCGATGAGGCCCGCCGCCGACAAGCGGCTGACAAGCTTCTGCACCGTCGGCAGCGGCAGTCCCGTCTCGACCGCGAGCAGCGTCGCATTGAGGCGCACCGACCCGCACTGGCGGGCGGCGGCGCGCATCATCACGACGGCATAGTCGGCTTGGGCGGAAAGGCGCATCGGCTCCAATCGGATCGTTTCGTTCCGATTGCCATGTGGGCGCGAAGGGGCAGGGGGTCAAGGCTGCTCGGGCGGTGACAGCTCGTTGAACGCGGCGGGTGACAGCGTCATCGCCAGCACCGGGTCCATGCGCGAGGCGAGCGTGCCCGGCGTGTGGCCGGTGAAGTGCTTGATCTCGCGGATCATGTGCGACTGATCGTAGAAGAGTTCGGCGACCTCGCGCGGGTCGCCGCCGTCGGCAAGGGCGGTCGCGGCACGCAGCGCCCTGAACTTGCGCTCGAGCAACTTGGGCGGGGCACCGAAATAATGGTTCACCAGACGCACGACTTGGCGTGACGAGAGGGGGATCGCATCGAACAGCGCCGCCACGCGCGGCGCCTCGCTTGCGGCGAGCCATTTGCGGACGGTCTCGCAAAGCCGCTGATGCTCGGGCGGGATCGACCGGGCGCACGCGAGAAGGAAGCGTTCGACGAGCGCCGCCATCGCCTCGACCGACGTTTCGCCGCGGAGCGCGTCGAGCAGTGCCGTGCCCGCCGCGCCGAACACGGCCTCGCCATCGGTCACGCGATCGGCGCGTTCGTGCGCGGGGATGCCGATCAGCGCGCCCCAGCCCTGCGGCCGGAGCGCCGCACCGAAGCAGTGAAAGGGGCCATCGACGCGGTAAGCCGCCGCGCCGGTGCCCGGACCGTTGATCATGATGGGACAGGATGGCTCGGCATGACCATCGGGAAAGAACAATTGCCCCTGGCCCTTGAGCATGAAGCGGATTTGTCCCACGTCGGCGCGCTCGATGCCGTCGATCACGGGTTCGTCCGAGCGGTAGAGATAGAAGATCGTCACGAGCGACGCGACCGCAGCCGAGGGCTGCAGAAACTCGAGTTGCATACGGCGTTGCTTCCCCGTTCGCGGCGCGACCCTGATGCCCCCGAGGCGCCCGCGCGACGATCTTTGCTAAACCAGATCAGCAAGGGGAAGCACTAATGCGCAAGCAACCATCCGATGTGGAGCAAATGCGCGCATAAAAAAGGAGCGGCCATCCCGTGAAGAGATGGCCGCTCCGAGAAAAAGGCCCCTGTTAGGAACCTCTTGGGTCGCAGCGGTCGTCTACCCGTCGGCCGCCGAGTCGGTCTTGTACGGAAATGACAAAAATCGCGGCACGCCGGCATTCGCCGCGCCTTAGCCCAGCTGCTGCGTGCAGGATCGTTATGTCATCAGGCGCGGCGAAATACGCCACAGGCGATTCGGCTGCCGCTGTTGCCCGCCGGATCGGTGCGCATGTCGTCGGGACCGCTATGGATCATCATCGCCGATCCGTCGCCGTCGAACAGCCCGTCGAACGTGCCGCCGGGCAGCGTGACGGTCAGCACGCCGCCGCCATCCGAGCCGACGTCGAGATTGGGCATGTCACCCGCGTGCGGACCGGCGGGATTCTCCATGCCGTGCTTCTTGGCCATCGGGTTCCAGTGACCGCCCGCCGTCTCGAACGTCGGCGCATCGCAGCGTCCGACGGTGTGGACATGCGCGCCATGCGCACCGGGCGGCATAGCGCGGCCCTCGACGACGATCTGGATGCCGTCGGTCATCGCGGTTGCTGTCGCGCGGCCGACCGATTGTCCATTGGCGGTGATGAGGTCAGCCACAGCCGTCGGCTCCGCGCCGCCGCCGCCGCCGTTCATCGTACAGGCCGCGAGCGCAACGCCCGCCAGTACCGCTGTCATTCCGCTCCGCATGCAATCCTCCTGCCTGTTGTCGGCTTGCGAATGCGCGGGAAGGTGCGCGGTTCCGTTTAGCTTGACCGACAGTGGCAATCGCGCGATATTCGTATCAACTGATACCATCTATGGAGAGTGCCGTGGCGCATATGGACGTCAATCCGCTGGGGCTCGACGGGTTTGAGTTCTGCGAGTTCACCTCGGCCGATCCCGACCGGATGGCGGAACAGCTGGAGGCGATGGGCTTCACTGCCTTCTCGAACCACCCGGCGCGTGACGTGGTCCGGTTCAAACAGGGACGCATCAACCTTCTTCTCAACCGGATGTCCGAAGGGCATGCCGCCGACTTCCGTGCCGCGCATGGCCCGTCGGCGGCGGGCATGGCGTTCCGGGTCGCCGACGCCAAGGCGGCTTTCGACAACGCCGTAGGGCGCGGCGCGACGCCCGCCGACGCAAGCCGCGGCGCGCTGGGCGAGGGCTATGCGCTCGAGGGGATCGGCGGTTCGATGCTGTACCTCGTCGATCGTCACGGCGCGGCAGGCGGCCTCTACGACGACTGGACGCCGATCGAGGGCGCCGAGGAAGCCGAAGCGCGCAATTCGGTCGGCCTCGACCTGCTCGACCACCTGACCCATAATGTGAAGCGCGGCCAGATGCGCGTCTGGTCCGAGTTCTACAACCGGATCTTCAATTTCGAAGAGCAGAAGTATTTCGATATCAAGGGCAAGGCGACCGGCCTGTTCAGCCAGGCGATGATCGCCCCCGATAAGGCGATCCGCATCCCGCTGAACGAAAGCCAGGACGACAAGAGCCAGATCGAGGAGTTCATCCGCGATTACAATGGCGAGGGAATCCAGCACCTCGCCTTCACCACCGACGATATCTACACGACGGTCGAGAAGCTGCGGGCGCGCGGCGTCAAGCTTCAGGACACGATCGAGACCTATTACGAGCTCGTCGACAAGCGCGTGCCGGGGCATGGCGAGGATCTGGAGCGCCTCAAGCGGAACCGCATCCTGATCGATGGCGATGCGGGCAAAGAGGGCATCCTCCTCCAAATCTTCACCGAGAACCAGTTTGGCCCGATCTTCTTCGAGATCATCCAGCGCAAGGGTAATGAGGGCTTCGGCAACGGCAATTTCCAGGCGCTGTACGAATCGATCGAGCTGGATCAGATCCGCCGCGGGGTCATCACCGTTGATGCGTGAACCCAAGCCTTTTCCCGTTGCGGGAGAGGGATACCGATGCTCCGCCGCGAAAGCGAGATAGCGTCGCTTGGGTGAGGGATTATGCGCTAGCATCGCGGGCGCTTACCCTCACCCAGTTCCGACCAAGCCCCTGCGGGCCTGAGGATGCGCAGAAGGGGAGAGGCACACGATGAGCGAAGATTACATCCCCGGCTTCGGCAACCACGTCTCGACCGAGGCGGTGCCCGGTGCGCTGCCGATCGGGCGCAACTCGCCGCAGCGGCCTGCCTTCGGCCTCTATGCCGAGCAACTCTCCGGCACCGCCTTCACCGCCCCCCGGCATGAGAACCGGCGCTCATGGCTCTACCGCCTGCGCCCGACCGCCGAGCATCCGCCGTTCATTCGCTATGAGCGTGCCCGGAAGTTTGCGCCTGAGTCCGGCGATACGCGGCTCGCCCCCAACCGCCTGCGCTGGGACCCGCAGCCGATGGCGA
The DNA here is from genome assembly GCF_002351485.1 of Sphingomonas spermidinifaciens. Lineage (GTDB taxonomy): Bacteria > Pseudomonadota > Alphaproteobacteria > Sphingomonadales > Sphingomonadaceae > Sphingomonas > Sphingomonas spermidinifaciens. The sequence goes on from NZ_NWMW01000001.1 coordinate 24,470, forward strand.
CCGACGTCGATCTCATCGACGGCATGACGACGATGCTGACCAATCGGCCGCCCGCCGATCTGGAGGGCGTTGCGCTCCACATCTATGCTGCCGATCGCGACATGGATGCGCGCGTGTTCCAGAATGCGGACGGCGAATTGCTCTTCATCCCCGAGCAGGGCCGGCTGACACTGCTGACCGAAATGGGGCGCATCGACCTGTCGCCGGGCCAGATCGCCGTCGTGCCGCGCGGCGTGCGTTTCCGCGCGCTGCTGCCCGACGGCACGGCGCGCGGCTATGTCGCCGAGAACCACGGCGCGCTGTTCCGGCTGCCCGATCTCGGTCCGATCGGCGCCAACGGCCTTGCCAACCCTCGCGATTTCGTGACGCCCGTCGCCTGGTTCGAGGATCGCGACGAGCCATTCGAGGTCATCCAGAAGTTCATGGGCGCGCTCTGGATGACCACGCTCGACCACAGCCCGCTCGACGTTGTTGCATGGCATGGAAACTGCGCGCCCTATCGCTATGATCTAGCGCGGTTCAACACGATCAACACCGTCAGCTTCGACCATCCCGATCCGTCGATCTTCACCGTGCTGACCAGCCCCAGCGACGTGCCCGGCCGTGCGAATGCCGACTTCGTGATCTTCCCGCCGCGCTGGATGGTGGCGGAGGACACGTTCCGCCCGCCCTGGTTCCACCGCAACGTGATGTCGGAGGCGATGGGCCTGATCCACGGTGCCTACGACGCCAAGGCGGAGGGCTTTCGGCCCGGTGGCCTCAGTCTCCACAACCTGATGGCCGGGCACGGTCCCGACGTGGCGACGTGGGAAAAGGCGAGCGCCGCCGACCTGAAGCCGCACCGGATCGATGGCACCATGGCATTCATGGTCGAAAGCTGCTGGCCCTATCGCCCGACGCCGCATGCGCTGGCTACCGCGCAGCCCGACTATGACGCGGCCTGGGCGCCGTTTCCCAAGGCGAAGCTGCCCGGATGAGTGAGGCGCCCGCCGGCGCGCGTGTGTTCGCGACCCCCGCGGGGGTGACGCTCGGGCCGCTCGACCTGATCGACGACGGGGCCGCGCGCAACTTCGTGCTCCAGCTGCGCGCCGGGCGCTTTCACGGCTTCGTCGTGCGGCGAGGCCATGACGTCATCGGCTATGTCGATCGCTGCCCGCACATGGGCGTGCCGCTGGCGCAGCAACTCGACGGCTATCTCTCGCCCGGCGGCGATCGCATCGTGTGCAGCTGGCACGGTGCGGTGTTCCGGGTGGAGGACGGCGAGTGCCTGGGCGGACCATGCCCCGGCACGCGGCTGACGCGGTGGCCCGTGGCCGTTCAGGACGGGCGAATCGTCACCGCCTGAGCCCGCGCACGATCTTCGCCGCCAGCCCCGGCCCGTGATATACGAGCGCGGAATAGAGCTGCACCAGCGACGCCCCCGCATCGAGCCGCGCCTGCGCCTCCGCCGCCGAATCGATCCCGCCCGCCGAGATGATCGGCACCTGCCCGCCCGTCGCCGCGACCGTGTCGGCCAGCATCCGGCGCGCGAGTGGGGCGAGCGGCTTGCCCGAAAGCCCGCCGGTCTCCGCCGCGTTCGCCGAGCGGAGCGTGTCGGGCCGGGAGAGCGTGGTGTTCGAGACGATCAGCGCGTCGATGCCATGGTCGATCGCCGCGCGCACCACGACGTCGAGGCCCGAGGAGTCGAGGTCGGGCGCGATCTTGAGGAACAGCGGCACCCGCTCGCCGCCCCCGCGCCGGGCATCGTCACTGGCGGCCAGCAGCTCGCCCAGCTCCGGCTGGGACTGGAGGTCGCGCAGGCCCGGCGTGTTGGGCGAGCTGATGTTGATCGTCACATAGTCGGCGAGCGACGCGACCTTCGCCACCGCCGCGGCATAGTCGGCGATGCGGTCGGTCGAGTCCTTGTTGGCGCCCACGTTGATGCCGAGGATGCCCGCCTTGCGCCGCGCTGCGCGGATGCGGGGCAGGGCGGCGTCGATGCCGCCATTGTTGAACCCCATTCGGTTGACGACGCCCTCGTCCTCGACCAGCCGGAATAGCCGCGGCTGCGGATTGCCCGCCTGCGGCCGCGGGGTCAGCGTCCCCACCTCGACGAAGCCGAAGCCCAGACCCAGGAAGCCGTCGATCGCCTCCGCATCCTTGTCCACGCCTGCAGCGAGGCCGACGGGGTTGGGGAAGTCCAGCCCGGCGATGCGGACCGGCTTCGCCTTCGGACGCGCCGCGAGGGGCGTCCCCGCCGTGCCCCAGGCCGACAGCATCCGGATCGTCAGGCGGTGCGCCTTTTCGGGATCGAGCGCGAACAGGGCGGGGCGGTAGAGGGGGGCGGCCATGGCCCCAGCCTACTGCCAGCGCCCCTCGATACAGGCTAGGGTTGATTTGCGCGGCCGCATGGGGTTTCGCAGGCGCGAGCGGTCGCTTGGGAACCGCAAAGGACTATGATGAGCGAGCTTCAAACCCTTCAGGTCGACCTCCTCGCGCGCGTCGAAGGCGCGGCGAGCATCGAGGCGGTCGAGGCGATTCGTGTCGAGGCGCTGGGCAAGCAGGGGCGGGTCACCGCCCTTCTCAAGTCGCTGGGCGGCATGACGCCGGAAGAGCGGCTGGTCGAAGGGCCGGCGATCCATGCGCTGCGCGAGGCGGTGACCGGGGCGATCGGCGATCGCAAGGCGGCGCTGGAGCGCGCGGCGCTCGATGGGAAGCTTGCGGCCGAGACGCTCGACATGACGCTGCCTGTCGACCGCATCGCGCCCGGCAGCGTCCATCCGGTCAGTCAGGTGATGGACGAACTCGCAGAGATTTTCGCCGACCTGGGCTTCGCGGTGGCGAGCGGACCGGAGATCGAGGACGACTGGCACAATTTCTCGGCGCTCAACATTCCCGAGACGCATCCCGCGCGGGCGATGCACGATACCTTCTATTTCCCCGAGGCTGGGGAGAAGCGGATGCTGCTGCGCACGCACACTTCGCCGGTGCAGATCCGCACGATGCTCAAGGACAAGCCGCCGATCCGCATCATCGCGCCGGGCCGCGTCTATCGCAGCGACAGCGATGCGACGCACACGCCGATGTTCCACCAGATCGAGGGGCTGGTGATTGATCGCGGCATCACCCTCGGTCACCTCAAATGGACGCTCGAGACCTTCCTCAAGGCTTTTTTCGAGCGCGACGACATCGTCCTCAGGCTGCGGTCCAGCTACTTCCCCTTCACCGAGCCCTCGGTCGAGGTCGATGTCGGCTATACGATGGTGAACGGCAAGCGCGTGATCGGCGGCAGCGAGGGCTGGCTCGAGGTGCTGGGCAGCGGGATGGTCCATCGCAAGGTGATTGAGGCGTGCGGGCTCGATCCCAACGAGTGGCAGGGCTTCGCCTTCGGCACCGGCGTCGATCGGCTCGCGATGCTCAAATACGGCATGGAGGACCTGCGCGCCTTCTTCGACGGCGACCTGCGCTGGCTTCGGCATTATGGCTTCGCCGCGCTCGACGTGCCGACGCTGTCGGGTGGGGTCGGGGTGGCGGCCTGAAAACACACGTCACCCCGGCGAAGGCTGGGGTCGCCTCGTTGCGACGCGCAACGCTCTATCACGGAAAGACCCCAGCCTTGCTGGGGTGACGGGTTGAAACAATGAAGTTCACGCTGAGCTGGCTCAAGGATCACCTCGAAACCGAGGCCGATCTGCCGACGATCCTGACTGCGCTGACGCGCATCGGGCTGGAGGTCGAGGGGGTCGACGATCCCGCCGAGCGTTTAGCCGGTTTCCGTGTCGCGCGCGTGCTGACGGCGGAGCGGCATCCGCAGGCCGACAAGCTGCAGGTGCTGTCGGTCGATACCGGCGATGGCGTGGCCCTTCAGGTGGTCTGCGGCGCACCCAATGCGCGCGCAGGCCTGGTCGGGGTGCTCGGCACGCCCGGTGCGGTGGTGCCGGCCAACGGGATGCAGCTGCGCGTCTCGGCGATCCGCGGCGTTGAATCGAACGGCATGATGTGCTCGAGCCGCGAGCTCGAGCTTGGCGACGATCATGACGGCATCATCGAGCTGGCGGCGGATGCGCCGGTCGGCACGCCCTTCGCCGACTATGCCGGGCTTGGCGATCCGGTGATCGAGGTGGCGGTGACGCCCAACCGCCAGGACTGCATGGGCGTGCGCGGCATCGCCCGCGACCTCGCCGCGGCGGGGCTGGGGACGCTCAAGCCGCTGGCGGTTGAGCCGGTGGCGGGCGAGGGCGCTGGGCCCGACGTTCGCACCCACGATCCCGCGGGTTGCCCGGCGTTCTTCGCACAAAATGTGAGTGGCGTGACCAACGGCGCCTCGCCCGACTGGATGCAGCGGCGGCTCAAGGCGATCGGGCAAAAGCCGATCTCCGCGCTAGTGGACATCACTAACTATGTGATGTTCGACCTCGGCCGCCCGCTTCACGTCTATGACCGCGCCAAGCTGACCGGGGGTCTCGTCGCGCGGGCGGCGAAGGCGGGTGAGCAAGTGCTCGCGCTCAACGGCAAGACCTATACGCTCGCCGAGGGGATGACCGTCATCGCCGACGATGCCCATGTCCACGACATCGGCGGCATCATGGGCGGCGAGGACTCGGGCGTCATCGAGGCGACGACCGACGTGCTGATCGAATGCGCCTATTTCACGCCCGAGGCGATCGCGCGCACGGGGCAGGCGCTGAACCTGACGAGCGACGCGCGCGCGCGGTTCGAGCGCGGCGTCGATCCCGCCTTCCTCGGGGACGGGCTGGCGATCGCTACGCGGATGGTTCTCGACCTGTGCGGCGGTCGCGCGAGCGGCGTCACCCGCGCGGGCCAGCCGCCGGTCGAGCGTGCGAGCTTCGTCTACAACCCGTTGCTCGCCCTGACGCTTGGTGGTCTCGACGTCACTGAGGAGCGCCAGCGCGCGATCCTCGAAGCGCTGGGCTTCGACGTGACCGACGACTGGCACGTGACGCCGCCCACGTGGCGGCGCGACGTCGACGGCCCCGCCGACATCGTCGAGGAAGTGATCCGGATCGAGGGGCTCGACAATGTGCCCTCGACGCCGCTCCCCCGCGCCGAGGGCGTGGCGCGCCCGACCGCGACGCCCGAGCAGCGCACCGAGCGCCGCCTGCGCCGCGCCGCCGCCGCGCGCGGGCTGAACGAGGCGGTCACTTGGAGCTTCGTGCCCGCGGCTCAGGCCGACATCTTCGGCGGCGGCGCGTGGACGCTCGCCAACCCGATCAGCGAGGACATGAAGGTCATGCGCCCGTCGCTGCTCCCCGGCCTGCTGGCCGCCGCGCAGCGCAACCTGTCGCGCGGCGCCACGGGCGTTCGGCTCTTCGAGTTCGGCCGCCGCTATCTGGCCGACGCCGAGCGGCCGACGCTGGCGGTGGTGCTCGCGGGCGAGCGCACTCCGCGCGGCTGGCAGGGCGGCAAGGCTAAGGCATTCGATGCCTTCGACGCCAAGGCGGAGGCGCTGGCGCTGCTTGAGGCAGCTGGCGCGCCGGTCGCCAACCTGCAGGTGTTGGGTGAGGCGGGCGAGGCCTGGCATCCCGGCCAGTCGGGCACGCTGCGGCTGGGCCCGAAGACGGTGCTGGCAGCGTTCGGGATCGTCCACCCCTCTGTCGCCAAGGCGTTCGACCTCGGCGGGCCGGTGGCCGCGGTCGAGCTTTACCCGGACGCAATTCCGGCCAAGCGTTCTTCCGGCTTCATGCGCCTTGCTTATGCCCCGCCGGCGCTTCAGCCGGTCCGCCGCGACTTTGCCTTCGTCGTACCGGCGGCGCTGTCGGCCGAGCAGCTCGTTCGCGCGGTGCGCGGCGCGGACAAGGCGGCGATCGTCGAGGCGCGTCTGTTCGACGTATTCGAGGGCGCGGGCGTGGGCGAGGGGATGAAGAGCCTCGCCATCGAGGTCGTGCTGCAGCCGGGCGAAAAGAGCTTCACCGACGCGGAGCTCATGGCCATCGCCGACCGCGTGGTCGCCGCGGCGGGCAAGCTGGGGGCGGTGCTGCGGGGTTGAGGCGTAACGCCGACGAAGTGCAGGACGTCCACAAGCTCAGTCCGAACGGAGTGGGGGCCACGCGCCCCAAATCGATCGCGCTGAGCCTGTCGAAGCGCTGCCCCTCTCTAACGCAGCACGCCTATTCCACCGTCACGCCGACCACCTTCCACGTACCGCCCTCGCGGGCGAACGCCACGCGCTCGATCGCGTCGGCCTTGTTGGCGTAGCTCGTGCGGAAGCGGACCAGCTCATAGCCCTCGGGCGGGGCTGGGACTTCTTCCCACGACTCGAACTTGCGCGATTTCACCGGGCCGAAGCGCTCGCGCATCTTCTCGGACGCCGCGGTCCAGGCCTGTTCGGTATTGCGCTTGTGAAAGTCGTCGCCGAAGCGCTGATAGCTCGCGCGCCAGTCGTTCGCGTCGATCAGCGCGAAGAGGCGCTGTGCTGCCTCGATGACCTCGGCGTTGGCGGTGGCCTGCTGCGTCGCGGGCAGCGGCGGGGTTGCGGGTTGCGAGAGGCCGATCAGGGCGAGCAGGCCGAGAGTCAGGGTCATGACGAGCACTCCGATGAAGAGCCGCGGGCGACCGGCCCACGACGCGCCGCGGGTCGGCGCGGTGCCTTCTTCGGTCGAGGGAAGCTCGGCGCCTTCCCCGATTTCGCTGTCCCTTATATTTTCGAGGGTGCCGCCCTCGGCCTCGAACAGCAGGCGCGCGGCCTCGCGGCTGCTGGGCACGGCGAGCTTGCGACGCGCCTCGCGCAGCCGTTCGTTGATTGTGTGGACGGAAAGGTCGAGCGTGCGCGCGGCCGACTTGGCGTCATGGCCGCGCACGATGAGGCGCAGCGTCGCTTTTTCCTTGTCGGTCAGCGTGTCGAGGGCGCGGGCAGCCGGCATCTGCATAGCCCGAGACTAGGAGGCGGGCAGGGCCGCCCGCCACCCCAAAATCCTTGTAGGGTCGTGCTCAGCCGCCCTGATTGAGCGCCGGATCGGGCTCGAGCAGGCGGTGGAGGTGGACGACGACATATTTCATCTCGGCATCGTCGACGGTCCGCTGCGCGGCGGCGCGCCATGCCTTTTCCGCGCTGGCATAATCGGGAAACAGGCCGACGATATCGAGCGCCTTAAGGTCGGTAAAGTCGAGGGTCTGCGGATCGCTCACGCGGCCGCCGAAGACGAGATGCAGCTTGCTCATGCGCCAAGGTTCCGATGCTAGGGGCTGTACCCGCACTGGCGGCGGGCTTCGCTGCTCCGCATAGCGAAATCGGCCGGTGGCTCAAGGCCGGTTCGTGCCGACCTTCGCCGTCACCCCGCCTCAATGCCGGGGTGACGGCAAGATCCAGGGCTCAGGCCGCCGACCTCGCCCCGTCGCGCGCCGCCTTGGCGACGTTTCCGAGCAGCGCAGTGGCCTTTTCCTTGGCGCCATCCTTATCCGGGATCAGCGCTTCGATCTCCTGCCGGCCCGCCTCGCGCGCGGCACGAGCAGCGGCGGCGGCCCCGTCGGTCAGGCGCTTGCCGAGCGGACCGAGCGCCTCGGCCTCCCGCTGCGTGCGCGGCAAGAGCGCGCCGATCGCGACGCCGATCGCGACGCCGCCGAGCAGCGCGGCGAGTGGGCTCGCCTCGATGCCGTCGGCGGTGCGGGTCGCGGCCTTCGACGCGGCCTCCTTTGTCACGTGGGCCGCGTGCGTTGTCGTTTCCTTCGTCGCCTCGACCGCATGGGTCGCGGCCTCACGGGCGCGGTCGGTCAGGCTGGTCTTGTTGGGATCGGTGTCGGTCATGACGGGTGTCCTTCGACAAGTTCGATGGGGTCGGGTTCGGGGGGCGGAGCGGGCGAAAGCCTGCGCATGAGTGCGAACAACGGCTTGCGGGCGAGGAGCAGCAATGCGCCGCCAGCGACCGATCCGGCGAGCACGGGCCGCGCCCGCGCGGATTCGACGGTCTGTCCGGCGACATCGATCGCCTTCTCGCGCGCACTCTCGACCGCATCATTGACGAGCGTCGCGGGCGAGAGGCGCGCCTTCAGCCGGTCGATGTCACCGAGCAGGTCGGCGCGCGCCGCGTCGGCTTCCGCCCGGGCCTTGGCCGCGCTCATGCCGCACCGCCAAAGGCTCGCCGGATTCGCGACACGCCCAGCCAGCCGAGAAACGCGACGACGATCAGTGCCGCGATGACGACGATAAGCGTCGCGACGCCGGCGCCGACCTGCGGCGCCAGCGTCAGCACCAGGCCGACGAGCAACGCCGCCAGTGCCGCCTGCGCGATGGCCAGCGCAGCAACCGCAAGGCCGACGCCGATGCCGGCGTCCTTACCGCGCTCGGCGGCAAGCGCCTTGCCATAGGCGACTTCGGCGCGCGCCCATCGCTTGGCGTCATCGACCGCCTGCATTGCCAGCGCGGCGATGCCCGGTTCGTCGGTTGGCGTCGAGGCCATAACGCCGGTCAGGCGGTCGGCGTCGTGGTGGTCGTGTCGGCCGGCTCGATGCCCGCCTTCACCACGCGCGCCAGCACGAAGCCGAGCGCCGCGGCGGTGCCGATCGCGACGGCCGGGCTCTTGCGGACGAAGCCGCGCACATCCTCCAGCAGCTCGTCGATGTCCTTCGCGTCGATCTGGCTCGCGAAACCGTCCAGCGACTGCGCCGCCGAGCGGGCGTACTGGCCATATTGCTCGCCCAGCTTCTTGTCGACCTGACCGGCGGCATCCTCCATCATGCGGGCGAAGTCGTTGAGCGCGCCCGAGGCCTTGGCCTTGCCGTCGCCGGCAAAGGCGCGCGCCTTCTCGGCTGCCTGGCTGCCGAGCTTGCTCGCCTCGGTCTTGATCGTGTCCTTGGCGGTTCTCGGCGTCTCGGTGGCGGTCGCGGGCTCGAACGTGACCTCGCCGGCTTCGGCGGTCAGCGGCACTGCGGGCTCGAACGTCGGCTCGCCGGGCGAACCGGCATTGTTGGTGTCAGCCATTTGAAATCCCTCCGTCGTTTGCCGAACAACCGCACGGCTTGCCGCCGGTTCCATCGGAAACGACGCCCGTCCCCGTTTGCGCGCCCGCTGTCGGGCGGCTAAGGGCGGCGCCGAACCCGCCGGCCGAACTTAGGGAGACCGTTACGTGACCGCAATCATCGACCTGCACGCCCGCCAGATTCTCGACAGCCGCGGCAACCCCACGGTCGAGGTCGACGTGCTGCTCGACGACGGCAGCTTCGGCCGCGCGGCGGTCCCCTCGGGCGCTTCGACCGGCGCGCACGAGGCGGTCGAGCGCCGCGACGGCGACAAGAGCCGCTGGGGCGGCAAGGGCGTAACGCAGGCGGTCGAGGCAGTGAACACCGACATCGCCGAGGTGGTGCTCGGCCTCGATGCCGAGGATCAGGCCGATGTCGATCAGGCGATGATCGAGCTCGACGGCACCGCGAACAAGAGCCGCCTCGGCGCCAATGCGATCCTCGGCGTCAGCCTGGCGGTCGCCAAGGCGGCGGCGGACGCGCGTGGCCTGCCGCTTTACCGCTATGTCGGCGGGGTCGGCGCGCTGACGCTGCCGGTGCCGATGATGAACATCATCAACGGCGGCGCGCACGCCGACAATCCGATCGATTTCCAGGAATTCATGATCATGCCCGTCGGCGCCGACAGCCTGTCGGAGGCGGTGCGCTGCGGGTCGGAAATCTTCCACACGCTGAAGAAGGGCCTGTCGGAGAAGGGGCTCAACACCGCCGTGGGCGACGAGGGCGGCTTTGCCCCCAACCTCGCCAGCGCGCCCGATGCGCTCGACTTCATCATGGCGAGCATCGAGAAGGCCGGGTACAAGCCCGGCGACGACGTGATGCTCGCGCTAGACTGCGCCGCGACCGAGTTTTTCAAGGACGGCGCCTATCATCTTGAGGGCGAGGGTCGCACGTTGTCGCCGCACGAAATGGCCGCATATCTCGCCGACCTTGCCGCGCGCTACCCGATCCTGTCGATCGAGGATGGCATGGGCGAGGACGATTTCGAGGGGTGGAAGGCGCTGACCGACCTGATCGGCGACAAGGTGCAGCTGGTCGGTGACGACCTGTTCGTCACCAACCCCGAGCGGCTGGCCGACGGTATTAAGCGCGGGCTCGCCAACTCGCTGCTCGTCAAGGTCAACCAGATCGGCACGCTGACCGAGACGCTGGAAGCGGTGAACCTTGCGCACCGCTCGCGCTACACCGCGGTCATGTCGCATCGTTCGGGCGAGACCGAGGACGCGACGATCGCCGACCTCGCCGTCGCCACCAACTGCGGTCAGATCAAGACCGGCAGCCTCGCGCGCTCGGACCGGCTCGCCAAGTATAATCAGCTCATCCGGATCGAGGAGGAACTGGGCGATGTCGGCCGCTATGCCGGGCGGGACGTGCTTCGAACCGCTTGATTAACGGCGCGTTCGGCATGATAAGCGGAACATGCCGAGCGCGCCCAAGTCCCGCCTGACGCCCCTGTTGCAAAGCGCCGGGATCCCGGCGCTCGCGATCATCTTCATGGGCTTCTTCGGCTATTATGCGGTCATGGGGCCGAACGGCCTGCTGCGCTACCGCGAATACAGCCGCGCCTACGCCAAACGCGAGGCCGAGTTCGCGCAGCTGGACAAGCGCCGGGCAGCGCTTCGCAACCAGGTCGCGCTGCTCGATCCGAAGCGCGGCGCCAATCCCGACATGGTCGACGAACTGGTTCGCAAGGAACTCAACGTCGCGCATCCCGACGAGATCATCGTTCCGCTCAACTGAGCTCACCCTCGCCGGCAATTCGGTGGACGTTCAGCCTTTCGCCGCATAGATGGGGCGCGTGAACCTGTTACCGATCTTCTACGCGCTGCTCGCCGCGCTCACCGGGCTGTCGCTCGGCGGCGTTGCCGAGGTGCGGGCGGTGCGGCCCGCCGTCGCGGCGACGATCGCGCGGCCGGGCGTCGCGCAGGTCGTCCAGGCGGCCAAGCGCCGCGATCCGGTCGCCGCGATCCGCCCAGCGCCCGCGTTGGTGCGCACGCAGGTCGCGAAGGTCCTCGCCCTCATCGCATTGCCGATCGAGCGCATGCCCGTCAGGCGCCGCGAATAGGCTGACCCGCCCGCCCGCGGGAACCCGCGTGCCCCCTTCGCATTACCCATTTCGTTACGGCCCCGACCGGCGCGCATCCCGCCCGGCGGCGCGCAGATTTCAGACAGGACATCCCCATGCTCGGCGGCCTTGCCAAGACCTTTTTCGGCTCCTCGAACGATCGCTACGTCAAGTCGCTCGGCGGCATCGTCAACAAGATCAACGCCTTCGAGCCGAGCATTCAGGCGATGAGCGATGACGAGCTCAAGCAACAGACCGTCCGCTTCCGCGAGCGGCTGGCGGCGGGCGAGACGCTTGACGCGCTGCTGCCCGAGGCGTTCGCGACGGTGCGCGAGGCGTCGGTCCGCGTGCTCGGCATGCGCCACTTCGACGTGCAGCTGGTCGGCGGCATCGTTCTCCACCGCGGCGAGATTGCCGAGATGAAGACCGGCGAGGGCAAGACGCTCGTCGCGACGCTCGCCGTCTATCTCAATGCACTGGCGGAAAAGGGCGTCCACGTCATCACCGTCAACGACTATCTCGCGCGCCGCGATGCCGAGGAGATGGGGCGCGTCTACGGCTTTCTCGGCCTGACCACGGGCGTCATCGTCCCCAATCTCGCCGATCACGAGCGCCGCGCCGCCTATGCCGCCGACATCACCTATGGCACGAACAACGAGTTCGGCTTCGACTATCTGCGCGACAACATGAAGTACGACCGCGAGTCGATGGTCCAGCGGCCCTTTTCGATGGCGATCGTCGACGAGGTCGACTCGGTGCTGATCGACGAGGCGCGCACCCCGCTCATCATCTCCGGCCCGACCGACGACAAGTCCGAGCTCTATATCGGCGTCGATGCGATCGTGAAGCAGCTGACGCCCGACGACTATGAGAAGGACGAAAAGCAGAAGTCGGTCGTCCTGACCGAGGACGGCACCGAGAAGGTCGAGCGGCTGCTCGAGGATGCGGGCCTGCTCCAGGGCAGCAACCTTTACGACTTCGAGAACACGCAGGTCGTCCATCACCTCAACCAGGCGCTGCGCGCGGTGGTGATGTTCAAGCGCGACATCGATTACATCGTGAAGGACGGGAAGGTCGTCATCATCGACGAGTTCACCGGCCGCATGATGGACGGCCGCCGCTGGTCCGACGGCCTGCACCAGGCGGTCGAGGCCAAGGAAGGCGTCCAGATTGAGCCCGAGAATCAGACGCTCGCCTCGATCACCTTTCAGAACTATTTCCGCATGTACCCGAAGCTCTCAGGCATGACGGGTACCGCCGCGACCGAGGCGGCCGAGTTCTTCGACATCTACAAGATGAACGTCGTGTCGATCCCGACCAACGTTCCGGTGCTGCGCATCGACGAGGAAGACCAGTTCTACAAGACGCTGCAGGACAAGTTCATCGCGATCGCCCGATCGATCAAGGAGCATAGCGAGAAGGGGCAGCCCGTGCTGGTCGGCACCGTTTCGATCGAGAAGTCGGAGCTGCTTTCGGAGTATCTCCAGAACGAGGGCGTGCCGCACAAGGTGCTGAACGCGCGCTATCACGAAAGCGAGGCGCATATCGTGGCCCAGGCGGGCCGACTGGGCGCGGTCACCATCGCCACCAACATGGCGGGTCGCGGCACCGACATCAAACTCGGCGGCAATCTCGACTTCCGCATCGCCGACGAACTGGCCGACGTGCCCGAGGGGCCGGAGCGCGACGCGGCGATCCAGCGCATCCGCGAGGAGATCGAGGCCGAGAAGCAGCAGGTGCTCGCCGCCGGCGGCCTGTTCGTGCTCGGCACCGAGCGGCACGAGAGCCGCCGCATCGACAATCAGCTGCGCGGTCGCTCGGGCCGTCAGGGCGATCCGGGCCTCAGCCGCTTCTACCTCAGCCTCGACGACGACCTGCTGCGCATCTTCGGCCCGGACACGATGTTCGCCAAGATGATGCGCTCGAACATCGCCGATGGCGAGGCGATCGGATCGAAGTGGCTGACCAAGGCAATCGAGACCGCGCAGAAGAAGGTCGAGGCGCGCAACTACGACATCCGCAAGCAGGTCGTCGAATACGACAACGTGATGAACGACCAGCGCAAGGTGATCTACGAGCAGCGCGCCGACATCATGGATGCCGAGACGGTGGGCGACGTCGTCGCCGACATGCGCGCCGAGACGGTCAACGCGCTGGTTGGCGAGGCCATTCCGCCGGGCACCTATCCCGAGCAGTGGGACGTTGCCGGCCTGACGGCGCGCGCGGCCGAAGTTCTCAATGTCGAGGCGCCCGTCGCCGACTGGATCGCCGCGCAGGACGGGCTTGAAGCCGAGGATATCGAGAACCGCATCCGCCAGGCCGCCGACGCGCTGGTCGAGGAAAAGGCGAAGGAACTCGAGCCCGAGACCTGGGCCGGCATCGAAAAGTCGATCCTGCTCCAGAACCTCGATCACCACTGGAAAGAGCATCTGGCGATGCTCGACGCCCTGCGCCAGATCATCCATCTGCGCGCCTATGCGCAGAAGACGCCGATCAACGAATATAAGCAGGAGGCGTTCGGCCTGTTCGAGAAGATGCTCGACAGCATTCGCGAGGATGTGACGCGCACCTTCGCCTATGCCCAGTTCCAGTTCCAGGCGCCGCCGCCGCTGCCCGAACTTCCCGACTTCCTGACGCATCACTTCGATCCGCTGACGGGCGAGGACGATACCTACGATCAGGACGGGTCGGGCCTCGTCATTCCTCCCTTCCAGATTCCCCAGCCCGAGCTCGAGGATCTGGGCGACGATCCCGCCGCCTGGGAAGGCCGGGTGAGCCGCAATGCGCCGTGTCCGTGCGGATCGGGCCGCAAGTACAAGCATTGCCACGGGGCGCTGGTGGCCTGAGCCGGAGAGCAGCGGGGCCCCGGCACGGCGGCGGCCGGGGTGATGACGTCGAAATAGTGTCACCCTTAATGCCAACGTCGACCCCGGCGTCCCGCTTCTGCTGTCCTCGTGCCGGCGGCATCGCGACCAACGGCCTAGTGGCGCTCGCGTCCGCGCGGGCGTAGGTTGCGCGCGATGCGCCGCCTACTCGCTTTCCTCGCCGCCTGTTTCCTCGCCGCCCCCGCGGCGGCGCAACTTGCCGCGCAGCCGCGTCATCTTGCGATCGAACTTGTCGCCGAGAGCGACTCGCCCGCACCGGGCGGCGAAGTCACGCTCGCGCTCGCGTCGAAGCCCGATCCCGGCTGGCATGGATACTGGAAAAACCCCGGCGACGCGGGGATCGAGACGACGCTCGCCTGGACCCTACCCGGGGGGGTGACCGCCGGCCCGCTCGAATATCCCGTGCCGCACCGGCTCGTGATCGGCGGGCTGATGAATTACGTCTATGAGGGGCCGTTTGCGCAATTCGTGCGGCTGAAGCTGCCCGCGGGGCTCGCCCCCGGCACGCGTCTGCCGATCGCGGTCAAGGCTGACTATCTCGTCTGCACCAACGAGATCTGCGTGCCCGAAAGCGCGCAGCTATCGACCGTGTTGACCGTCGGCGACGGCTCCATCACACCCGAGCGGCGCGCGCAGTTCGACCAGTGGCGCCGCGCAATGCCCAAGCCGCTCGGAAGCGCCGCGACCTTCGCGGTCGAGGGCGGAAAGATGCGGATCGGCGTGCCCTGGCCTGCGGACCAGGCGGCGGACGGCCCCTATTTCTACCCGCTGACCGACGGTGCGATCGCCTATGCCGCGCCCCAGACCGTCGGCCGCGCCGGCGATACCCTCGTCATCGAGACGCAGGGCGGCGGCAAGGTACCGGGAGAGGTCGAGGGCGTGCTCGCGCTGGATAATGGGCGCGGTTTCGAAGTGCGAGCGGTGCCGGGTGCGGTACCCGCTGCGGCGGCGCAGGCGGCGCTCGACTGGCGCGCGGTGCTCGTCGCCTTTGCCGGCGCGGTGCTGGGCGGGCTGATTCTCAACGTCATGCCGTGCGTCTTCCCCATCCTCAGCCTCAAGGCGCTCGGCCTCGCGCGCGCCGGCGGCGACGAACGCGCGGCGCGGGGCGAGGCACTGGCTTACTCGGCGGGCGTGATCGCCGTCTGCCTCGCGCTCGGCGGCATCCTGCTCGGCCTGCGGGCGGGCGGGGCGACGGTGGGCTGGGCGTTCCAGCTTCAGGACCCGCGCGTCATCTTCGTGCTGCTCCTCCTCGTCACCGCGATCGCCTTCAACCTCGCCGGGTTGTTCGAGCTGTCGGCCCCCGGCGCGGTCAACCGGCTGGCGGCGGGCGGCAAGGGCGGCGCGTTCATGACCGGCGCGCTCGCCGCGTTCGTAGCGACGCCCTGCACCGGGCCGTTCATGGCGGCGGCGCTGGGCGCGGCGCTGGTGCTGCCGACTGCGGCGGCACTGACGATCTTCGCGGGGCTCGGACTGGGCTTGGCATTGCCGTTCCTCGCGATCGGGTTCGTGCCCGCGCTGCGGCGGCGATTGCCGAAGCCCGGCCCTTGGATGGCGACGCTCCGCCACATTCTGTCGGTGCCGATGTTCCTGACGGCGCTCGCGCTCGCCTGGGTGCTGGGGCGGCAGGCGGGGGTGGACGGACTGGTGCTGGGCCTCGGCGCGGTGCTCGTGGCGGCGCTGGCGCTCTGGTGGACGGGTACGCGGCAGGCGAAGGGCAGGGGCCTCGCCTGGGCGCCGGCGGCCGCCGGCATCGTCCTCGCGCTCGGTGGGATGCTGCTCGTCGAGCGCAAGCCGGCCGCGGCAACCGAGGTCGCGGCCCTCGGCGCCAAGCCGTTCAGTGAGGATGCGCTGCAATCGCTCCGCGCGGGCAACAAGCCCGTCTTCGCCTATTTCACCGCCGACTGGTGCGTGACGTGCAAGGTCAACGAGAAGGCGGCGATCGAAACGGCGACTGTCGCCGATGCGTTCGAGAGGGGCGGAGTCGAGGTGCTGGTCGGCGACTGGACCGACGGCGACCCCGCGCTCGGCCGCTTCATCGAGCGGCACAATCGCGCGGGCGTTCCCCTCTACCTCTGGTACGCGCCTGGCGCCGCCGAGCCGCGCGTGCTGCCGCAGGTGCTGACGCCGGCGATGCTGGCCGAGCTTCCGACCAGGACAGGAGTCGGCGGATAGGGAGAGCGACGATGAAGACGGTGATGCTGGGACTGGCGACGGCGCTGCTGGCGATGCCCGCGGTCGCCGAGCAGATTGTGGGTCAGCCCGCGGGCAATTTCCGCCTGACCGACATGGACGGGCGCAATGTCGCGCTGTCGGATTACAAGGGCAAGACAGTCGTGCTCGAGTGGCACAATCCCGGCTGCCCCTTCGTGCGCAAACACTATGACAGCGGCAACATGCAGCGCACGCAGGCGGCGGCTGTCGCGGGCGGCGCGGTATGGCTGACGATCAACTCGGGTGCGCCGGGCAAGCAGGGCCATTTGTCGCTCGCCGAGGCCAAGGGGCAGTATGCCAGGGACGGGTCGAAGGCGACGCGCTACCTCCTTGATCCAAAGGGCGTGGTCGGCAAGGGCTATGGCGCGAAGACGACGCCGCACCTCTACATCGTCGATCCCGCGGGCCGCCTCGTCTATCAGGGCGGCATCGACGACAAGGCCACCGCCAACCCCGCCGACGTTACAGGTGCGCGCAACCATGTGACCGCCGCGCTCGCCGAGTTGAAGGCCGGCAAGCCGGTGTCGGTGGCGGAGAGCCGGCCCTATGGCTGCTCGGTGAAGTACGCGGAGAGTTGATCGGAAGCCCAACCTTCGTCACCCCGGGGTCAGGTCCGGGATGACGGTGGGTTAAAGGCGCCAGTCCCAGCCTAGCGGATCGCCGTCCATGACCTCGACGCCTGCCGCGGCCAGTTCGTCGCGAAGGGCGTCGGACCGTGCGAAATCCTTTGCCGCGCGCGCCTCGCGCCGTTCGGCGAGCTTCGCCTCGATCGCAGCCTCGTCGATCCCGGCGTCGGCGGGGCGGAGGCGCAGGTCGGCACGGGTGATGGCCGCCAGTTCTAGCCCCAGCACCCGGTCGAAGGCCGCCGCCATGGTCAGCCGATCCGCCGGCGACAGCGCCTTGTCGGCGAGCAGCTCGTCGAGCACCGGCAGCGCGCGCGGCGTGTTGAGGTCGTCGCTGATCGCCGCGTCGAACGCCTCGCTGTAGCGATCGGCCGTCCCGCGCGAGGGCTTGTCGGGCGCGGCGCGCAGCTTCTCCACCGCCTGCACCAGCCGCTTCAGCCGCGTCTGCGCGGCGATGACGCTCTCCCAGGTGAACTCGAGCTCGCTTCGGTAATGGGCCGACAGGCACATTAGCCGATAGGACAGCGGGTGGATGCCGCGATCGACCAATGTCTGGAGGCGCAGGAACTCGCCCGCCGACTTCGACATCTTTCCGCCGCGATCCACCAGGAAGTTGTTGTGCATCCATAGCTTCGCGCCGGTGAACCCCGGCTCGGCGTCGGTGCATGCGCAGCGGGCCTGGTTCTGCGCGATCTCGTTCGGATGGTGGATCTCGCGGTGGTCGATGCCGCCGGTGTGGACGTCGAACGGGTGGCCGAGCTCGGCAAGGCTCATCACCGAGCATTCGAGGTGCCAGCCCGGCGCCCCCCGGCCCCAGGGTGAATCCCATTCCATCTGCCGCTGCTCGCCCGGCGGCGAGGACCGCCAGATCGCAAAATCCTGTGGATTGCGCTTGCCGTCGATCGGGTCGATCCGGCTCTCGCCGGCATCGGTCGCCGCGCGCGCGAGGCGGCCGTAATCGGGCACCGTCGACACATCGAAATATAGCCCGCTGTCGAGGCGGTAGCAGTGCTTGTCCGCGATCGTCTCGGCAAAGGCGATCATCTGCGGGACGTAATCGGTCGCCACGGTCCACTTTGCGGGGGGTGTGATGTTCAGTCGCTCGACGTCATGCTTGAAAGCCGCCGTGTAGTGTGCCGCCACATCCCAGATCGACTTTTGCTGCGCCCGAGCCGCCTTTTCCATCTTGTCGTCGCCGGCATCGGCGTCGCTCGTCAGATGGCCGACATCGGTGATGTTGATGATGTGGCGGAGGCCATAGCCCTTCCATCGCATCACCCGCCCCAGCGTGTCGGCGAAGAGGAAGGCGCGCATGTTGCCGATATGCTGATAGTTATAGACGGTCGGCCCGCAGGTGTAGATGCGCACCTCCGCCGGGTCGATCGGGCGGAAATCCTCAATCGAGCGGGTAAGCGAATTGTAGAGCCGGAGGGGTGCGTTCATCGCGCTCGCTTAGCGGAGGCCGAGCCGCCCCGCCAAGCCCCGGTCGGCGAGGATCGCCTTCGCCGCATTATGCCCCGGCGCGCTGGTCACGCCGCCCCCCGGATGCGCGCCCGCCCCGCAAAGATAGAGGCCCGCGATCGGCATCCGGTAACGCCCATGCCCCAACACCGGCCGCGCAGCCCATAACTGGTCGAGCGACATGCGCCCGTGGAAGATGTCGCCGCCTGTCAGCCCGAACTTGCGCTCGAGATCGAGCGGTGAGTGGATCTGCCGCGCAAGGATACTGGCGCGAAAACCGGGGGCATAGCGCTCGATCGTATCGACGATGGTGTCTGCCGCGGCCTCACGCGCGTCGTCCCAGCTTCGGTCGTTGGGCAGCACCGGGTTGAACTGCTGGCAGAACAGGCTCGCCACATGCTGCCCCGGCGGCGCGAGCGTTTCGTCGAGCGTTGAAGGGATCAGCATTTCGACGATCGGCTCGCGCGACCAGCCCAGCGCCTTTGAATCGGCGAAGGCGCGATCCATATAATCGAGGCTGGGGGCCATGATGATGCCCGCCGACAGATGCGCGCCGGCTTCGGGCTTGGCGGTGAAGCGCGGCAGCTCGCTGAGCGCCAGGTTCATGCGGAAGCTGCCCGAGCCGACCGCGTAGCTTGCGATGCGCGCGCGGAAATCGGAATCGAGATCGCCGGGATCGACCAGCCGCTCGAACAGCGGCTTCGGTCCCAGATTGGCGACGATGCGCGGCGCGGCGACCTCGCGACCATCGGCGAGGCGAAGGCCTGCCGCGCGGCCATTCTCGGTCAGCACGCGGGCGACCGGCGCCCCGACTTCGATCTCGACGCCCGCATTGCGGCACGCCGATGCCATCGCCTGCGTGATCGCGCCCATGCCGCCGATCGCATGGCCCCAGGCGCCGCGATTGCCGTTCACCTCGCCGAAGACGTGGTGGAGGAGGACATAGGCGCTGCCCGGCGTGTCCGGACCGGCATGATTGCCGACGACCGCGTCGAAGCCGAACACCGCCTGCACCGGATCGCTCTCGAACCAGCCCGACAGGAACTCGCGCGCGCTTCTGGTAAACAGTGCGAGGGCGTCGCGCTGCGTCGCGGCGTCCATCCGCCGCGCGCGCATCGCCAGCGACAGCGCCTCGCCGATCGAGCTGCCGCCCGTTGGGGGACGGAGGGCCAGGTCGCGGAGAAGGTCCGCCACGCGCTCCACCGCGGCGTAATAGTCGGGCAGCCGC
The DNA here is from genome assembly GCF_002351485.1 of Sphingomonas spermidinifaciens. GTDB lineage: Bacteria > Pseudomonadota > Alphaproteobacteria > Sphingomonadales > Sphingomonadaceae > Sphingomonas > Sphingomonas spermidinifaciens. The sequence continues at coordinate 43,895 of NZ_NWMW01000001.1, forward strand.
TTGGCATCGTGGACCGAGAATGTTGCGAGCTCGGCCTGTGTCGCGGCTAACCCGCCGCCCAGGCTGAGGCTTCGCCCGTCGGGTAGCGGGAGGAAGTTGGACAGTGGCCGCTCGACGATGCGAAGCCCGCGCTCATGGAGCCGCATATCGGCGATCACGCGCGGTTGCAGCAGGCTGACGGTGTAGCTGGCGGTCGAGTTGCGAAAGCCGGGGTGGAAGCTTTCGGTGACGGCCGCGCCGCCGACCACGTCCCGCGCCTCGAACATCTTCACGCGAAGCCCGGCGCGCGCGAGGTAGAAGGCGCAGGCGAGCCCGTTATGCCCCGCGCCGATGACGAGCGCGTCGTACCGATCCATGCCGCCGGTGGTGCCCCGCCGGCGGCGAAGCGTCAATCAGGCGGCCAGCGGCACGAACGGAACGCGAGTGCGGAACAGGCCGGTGCCCGACATCTGGCCCGTGCGGATCGGCAGCGCCGTCGCGCAATAGGCGCATTCGGCGGTCAGACGCCCAACCAGCCAGTGCGAGCGGCCGCAGCCGGGGCAATGGTTCGCCTCATTGAGGTGATAGGCGATGCGATAGCCCGCATCCGCGGGGCTGACAGGTAGGTTACCGAGCTGCATTTCCCGACTTCCCGTGGTTGGTCTTCAGACCGTAACACGGATGAATCGTGCTTTGTTCCCGCCGAGCCGCGTCCTGCTTGAAAAGCAATCGGCGTGGCCCGTGCGCAACATATCGCAGATCAGGAACGCTTCACCGCCGATAATGGAGGCCCGAGCCGGAATCGAACCGGCGTGCAAGGATTTGCAGTCCTCTGCGTAACCACTCCGCCATCGGGCCTCGGCGTGGTGAGGCCCGGGCTATTGGAGGGCCGCGGGCCGGCTGTCAACGCTTGGCAGCGAGGCTCCGCATCGCCGCGTCCAGCCCGGCGATCGTCAGCGGGTACATGCGGTCCTCCATGGCGCGGCGGACGAGGGCGATCGACGCGGTGTGACCCCAATAGGCCTCGGGTACCGGATTGAACCAGGCCGCCGCGCTCCAGGTGTCGGTCATCCGCTTCAGCCAGACGAGCCCGGCTTCCTCGTTGAAATGCTCGACCGAACCGCCCGGCTGGGACAGCTCATAGGGGCTCATCGAAGCGTCGCCGACGAAGATCAGGCGATAGTCGGGGCCGAAGCGGTGCAGGATCTCGCGCATCGGCGTCCGCTCGGCGTAGCGGCGGCGGTTGTCCTTCCACACGCCCTCATAGACGCAATTGTGAAAGTAGAAGAACTCGAGGTGCCGGAACTCGGCGGTGGCGGCCGAGAACAGCTCCTCGACCAGCCGGACGAAGGGGTCCATCGACCCACCGACGTCGAGGAAGAGCAGGAGCTTGACCGCATTGTGCCGCTCGGGCCGCATGCGAACGTCAAGCCAGCCCTGCCGCGCGGTGCCGGCGATCGTCGCGTCGAGGTCGAGCTCGTCGGCGGCGCCCTCGCGTGCGAAGCGGCGGAGGCGCCGGAGCGCCACCTTGATGTTGCGGGTGCCGAGCTCGCGCGTGTTGTCGAGATTGGCGAACTCGCGCTGCTCCCAAACCTTGATCGCACGCTTGTGCCGGCTCTCGCCGCCTATCCTCACGCCCTCGGGATTGTAGCCTGAGTTGCCGTAGGGGCTGGTGCCGCTGGTGCCGATCCACTTGTTGCCGCCCTGATGTCGGCCTTCCTGCTCCTCCAGCCGCTGCTTGAGCGTCGCCATGATCTCGTCCCAGGAGCCCAGCGACTCGATCTTCGCCATCTCCTCCGGGGTCAGATATTTCTCGGCGACGGCGCGCAGCCATTCCTCTGGAATTGTCGCTTGGTCGTCGACGGGGGCAGTGAGGCCACGAAAGACGTGCGCGAAAACGCGGTCGAACCGGTCGATCAGCGCCTCATCCTTCACGAAGATCGCGCGGGCGAGATAGTAGAATTGCTCGGGGCTGCGGTCGATCACTTCGGCCTCGAGTGCCTCGAGCAGCAGCAGTTGCTCCTTGAGGCTGGCGGGCACCCCCGCGGCGCGCAGCGCCTCGACGAAACCGATGAACATGGGGCCGGTGTGGCGGCGCTTCAGCGCGCGCGCAAGTAGAGCTGCCAGTGATTGCCCGACAGGCCGGTGGTCCGCGCCCCTGCGAATGGCGCATAGACGATGCCGCAGCGCGCAGGGCTGTCGGGAAAGGGCGCGTCGCCGTCGCGCGCCACGAACAGAAAATCGGCGGCGGGGCAGGGGGCCTCGACCAAGCGGATCGGGTAGCGAGCCTGCGCTGCCGCTACTTCGATCACGGCGGCGTCGCGGCTCGCCTCGACGGCATAGGTCGCGCCCTGCGGCCGTGCGTTCGCCATCGCGGTCACCGCTTCACGCGGATCGGCCCGCAGATTGCGTACGAGGTCGAGGTCGCCGATGACGCTGCCGCCGAGGATGACGATCGACAGTGGCAGCGCGACGGTTCGCGGCGCCTCGGCGATCGCAAGCAGCAGCACCGCGGCGGCGATGAGGTAGTAGCGCGGGAGGCCGCTATTGCCGATGCCCAGCGCCGCGACGGCGACCGGGAAAGCCAGCACCGCCAGCGCGGTCAGCGCGGCACGGTGATCCTCGGCCCGCGCGACGACCAGCGCGAAGCTGCCGGCCGCGGTCAGCGCCAGGAGCCAGCCCTTGGGCGGCCACCCGATCGCCAGCGTGTAGCGCGCGAGCTCGCCGAGCCCATCGGCCCAGGCGGCGATCGTGAAGGGTTGATAGCTGCCGATCGTCATGCCGCCCGCGAGTACCGCAGTCGCGGAGAGGCTGGCGGCGATCAGGCCGGGGCCCAGCAGGCGCGCGGTCGTCCGTAGCGGTTGCCGCGATCGGCCCGCCCACAGCACCCAGCCGATGAGCGCGGGCAGCGCGAAGAGCATCGTCAGCTGGGCCAGCGTGCCGAGCGCCAATGCGATGGCAATCCCGACAACCGGAGGCGGCTTGTCCGGCGCGTCGAGGCTCTGCCCGATCATCAGGATCGCGGCAAGCAGCGCGAGCAGCATCGGGGCATAGCCGCGCGCTTCCGACCCATAGGTAACGAGCGCGGGCGACAGCGCGAACAGCCACGCCGCCAACGCGGCCGCGAGTGGTCCCTTGCGCCCGGCGATCAGCGCTGCGAGCGGCACCGCGGCGGTACCGCTCAGGATCGAGAGACCTCGCATGGCGATCGGCGACGCCGGCCAGCCGACGAGCTGCAGCCACCAGGTGTTGAGGACGTGGTTGTTGTCATGGCCGATCCTCAGCGCGCTGATGGCGGTGGCCGCGTCACGCGCGAACACCGCCGACCACGCCTCGTCGAGCCACAGCCCGCCGCGCGCTGCCGCCATACGCACCGCCAACGCGCCAGCCGTCGCCGCGACGATCGCGATCAGGGTCGAGCGGGGAAACGGCATCTTCGCCGCTGTACCCCGGCGCGGTTAAATGCGCGTTAGCTTTTCGCGGATCGAAGAGCGATCCGGGTCCCGCTTCTGTCTCTCTTCCAAACCTCAGCGCGCGTAGGCGTCGATCAGGGAGCCGACGTAATCGGGCGAGGCCCCGGTCAGTTCGGGAAGCGCACGCGCCGCCGGCGCCTCGCCGCCTGCGGGGTAGATGAAGCCGTAGGTGGGATAGGTGCTGCCGCCCAGCCCCTTGTTGTCGCGGTACCAGACGCGCACCCGGCTCCAGTCGCCGCGGTCAGAAACGTCGAACAGCGTCACGTCCTGCTCGGCGCGCCCGCGCTCGCCGGCGAAGCGCGACCAGTTGGCATGGGTCAGCATGACCACGCGGTCCTCGACGATGCGGCTGACGACGGCGACGTGGCCGAGGCGAAGCTGGCTGCTCTGCGCGAAGACGAGCACCGCGCCCACGCGCGGGCGGCGGCCGCGCTGGTACTTGCCCTTGGCCTGATCCCACCAGGTCCAGGCGTCGCCCCAGATCTGGATGCCCGATACCGCGCGGGCAAAGGGCACGCATTGGCCATTATACTGCTCGATGATGTTTGCCTTCGCCTGCACCGCGGCAAACATCGCCGCCAGCACGCAGACCAAGAACGCGAGAATACGCATCGCTCACCGCCCCCCGATGTCCTGGACGGCATGCAGTTTATGCAAGCGACCTCGCCATTCGGTTTCGCGCTCTGGTTAACAACGGTAACTTCTGAGACCCGCCTACCGCTTCTTGTCGTCCATGCTGATCGAAGCGATCGGCTTGCGCTGGCCCGACAGCACGGGGCCGAGGGCGCCGCTGATTGCAGCCTCGGGTGCGGGCGGGCGGTCATAGGCTTCGATCAGCGCGGTCTGATCATGGGTCTGGAGAAACAGGCCGCTGAGTTTGGGCTTGGTGTCGATCAGGGTCGGGCGCGTCGCCGCGGCGATACCCGAGTCGCCGATCAGCATCACCCAGTTGGCCCCGTCGCGCTCGCGAAAGACGGTGGCGATGGGCGCTAGCCGGTCGTCGCGCACGCGGCACCAGCCGCTATCGTCCTTTGCCGGCCCACTCGCGCCGCGCGCCGCCATCTGCGCCAGCGCGCCACCCTCGACCAGCGTGCGCATCTGCTCGGCCGTGTCGGTCACCGGCGTGCTGATCGTCGCGGGCGGCGCGGCGCCTTCGCACTCCGCGATGTGCGCCAGCGGGTTGTCGTCGGCCTTACCCAGTCGCATCGCCGCGACGAAGCGATCGAGTCGCCCATCCAGCGCCTGCGCGTCGAGCGACCGGGAGCTCAGACGCACCTTGATCAGCCACTCGCCATGATTGACGATCAGCAGTGCGGTCGATCGAAAGCCCTTGGTCCTGCCGTCGAGCGTATAGACCTGGCGCAGGCCGTTGGGCGCAGCGGCACCGAACAGGGTCACTTCCCACGGTGGCGGCAGGTCGCCGGACAGGCCGACATTCCCTCGCATCGCCGCCTCGGTCCGGTGGAACCAAAGCCCCGCATCGGGATAGGCCGAGCGATAGACGTAGAGTGTCGCCGCGTCCTCGTCGGTGCCGTACTGGACCCAGATGTTCGCTTGCTTGCCGTCGCTCGCGTCGCGCGTCTCGCCCTTCCGAAAATCGTCGCCGATTGCGTCGGGCACACGAAGTCCCGTCGGCTTGTGGACCCAGTCCGCTTTCGCCGTCGCCGGCACCGCGACCAAGGCCGCCGCGATCATTCCTATGCGAATCATCTGCATCCCCCCAAACGCGGCGACAGCGTGATGCGCGAAAGTGCGGCGCGCGAGCGCTTTTTTTCAGTCGTCTAGCCGCCGCGCCGCGTCATGAAGGCCAGTCGCTCGAACAGCATCACATCGGCCTCGTTCTTGATGAGCGCGCCGGCGAGCGGGGGAATGGCGCTCCGGCTGTCGCGCGACTGCAGCACCTCGAGCGGCATGTCCTCCGCCAGCAGAAGCTTCAGCCAGTCGATGAGTTCGCTGGTCGACGGCTTCTTCTTGAGACCCGGCACCTCGCGGAGTTCGTAGAAGATGTCGAGCGCACGGCTGACAAGGATCTTCTGAATGCCGGGAAAATGAACGTCGAGGATCGCCTGCATCGTCTCGCGGTCGGGAAAGCGAATATAGTGGAAGAAGCAGCGCCGCAGAAAGGCGTCGGGCAGCTCCTTCTCGTTGTTCGAGGTGATTACGACGATCGGCCGCTCGGCCGCGGTCACGCGCTCGCCCGTCTCGTAGACGTCGAAGCTCATGCGATCGAGTTCCTGGAGCAGGTCGTTGGGGAACTCGATATCGGCCTTGTCGATCTCGTCGATCAGCAGGACGGGCAGAGCGGGGCTGGTAAAGGCGTCCCACAATTTGCCGCGGCGGATGTAATTGCCGATGTCGTGGACGCGCGGGTCGCCGAGCTGGCCGTCGCGCAGGCGTGCCACCGCGTCGTATTCGTACAGGCCCTGCTGCGCCTTCGTCGTCGACTTGATGTGCCATTCGATGAGCGGCGCGCCGACCGCGCGGGCGATCTCGTGCGCCAGCACCGTCTTGCCGGTGCCCGGCTCGCCCTTGACCAAGAGCGGGCGACGCAGCTTCACCGCGGCGTTGACCGCGACCTTCAGGTCGTCGGTGGCGACGTAATCGCTGGTACCCTCGAAACGCATGGCGGTCCTTTCATCGTCAAAGGACCGGTTATGGCGGCGCGCGGCGGGCGGCAAGCGCCCGCGTGGCCGTCAGCCGGCGTTGCGCGCGCTGGCCCGCGCCTCGAGCAAGTCCCACAAGCCGCGCTGCTGGGCGAGGAGCTGCTGCGCGCCGAACAGCGCGGCGCGCTCGCCCGCGGGGCCGCTGGCGACGCTGTCGAGAGCGGTGACGGTCGCGACCGGGTCGGGCAGACTGGCGGGCGAAGGGTCGAGCCCCAGCCGCCCGGCCGCGCCGTCGAGGACGTCGCGGATCACGGCCCAATCGAACACCAGCGCCGCCGCGGCGCCGATTGCGCAGCCCACCCGGTCCGACCGCACCAACGTGTCGAGCGCATGCCGCTGGCCCGAAACCGCGGCCTCGCTTTCGGCCTGACCCGGCGTGCTGGGGAGCGGCCCGGCGGCGGAAACCAACGCGGCGATCCGCTCGCGCTCGGCGACGAAGGCGGCTGCTGCATCCTCCAGCCAGGGCACGACCGCCTCGGGCTGGCCGTGCGCCAGTGCTTGATCGTGCACACCGGGATAGCGGCCGTGCAGGATGCAGATGATGTGTACCGCATCGGCGACGTCGCGCATCGGCGCCGCCGGCGACAGCAGCGTGCGGGCATGCGGATGTGCCGCCGTCCCGTCCGCGGCGACCAGTGCAGCGATGACCCCCGCGATGCCGCGCGACCCATCCGCCCGAATCGTCTCCGCCGACATTTTCGCCCCTTTTCGACTGCTTGGTCACGTCCGCCACATGGCGGTGCGCTGGCGTACCCCGAGGACCTATACCGAGAGGCGTAAAGACCTGGTTGATCCGACGTTCATCAATTGTGGAGATCGTGGACGACCCGGATCGCGATGGTGACGTGCTCGACGCCCACCCGCGTGCGCTCGGCGGCGAGGGAGAGGTCTGCGGCGACCGCCCCGCCGTCCCGTCGTTGCAGGCGTGCGGCGGCATGGCGGGGGGCACCGTCACCGATCACCGCCTCGATTGCCTCCGCAACGGCGTGGCGGTCGGCGGCGTCGAGCAGCGTGACGAAGCGGACCGCCATCAGCGTCGTCCGTTCGATCCCGACCAACGGGGTCATCGACGCGCTGACCGCATCGACATAGCCGCGCAAATTGACGCGCACCCATGCCGTCCCCGCCAGCGCGTCGAACGCCGCCTCCAGCGCCGAAAGACGATGCGCGCTCGCCTGGCCCTCGTCATCGGCGCTGACGTCGTCGACGATCATCAGCGCATCCTCACCATGCGGCACGATGACGATGCGGTAGCGCCGTTCGCGCAGCGCGATTTCGGCCTGTTCGGACGTGCCGACGCGCCGCGCCCGATCGGCGAGGTCGAGGAGAAAGCGGCCCACCGCCTCGCCGAAAAGGCGCGCGATCGGCTGTCCGGCGCCGCCCGCACCGAACGCGACCCGCGCGGCGCGGTTGACCTCGCGCACCCGCCCGCCCGGATCGACGACGATCACGCTCTCGCGCATGGCATCCATCAGCAGCGTCGCCATCGTCGCGTCGGGCGCGGTCTCGTGCGGGAGGCATAAGCGGCGCATCAGGTCGAGCGACGTCAGAACCAGGCTGGGCCGCCCGCGCCGCAGCACGAACACCGGCTGCTGAAGCGCGCGCTCCTGCCACAGGCCGAACTGCCGCACGAGTTCGGAGGCAGTGACGCAGGCGTCGGGGCCAACGGCCAGTTGATCGACATCGCTCATGGCCTGGAAAATGCAGCATCCTGCCGCGACGAGGAACGGGGCACCTCCGTTCCGGAGCGGTCTGGCGCCATTGGCGGCGCATTCGATCCGGGTTGGATCCGATCGGCCGCCGAGCCGATCGATCGACGCCCTGTCATAAATCGGTCATCATCGTGCGACAGGGGCGAGAGCCATGGCCACCGCCGCTCTAGAGCCCGCCGATCCGCTCAGTCCTATCGGCGGAGGCCCCGATCTCGATCGCCGCCACCATCCCGTCGCCCGCATGCTGTTCATGGGGCTACTCATCGGCGGGTTCGTCTTTGCCTGTGCCAGTGTCCTGATCGACACGCAGCAGGTCGGCGAGCAGCTGGCGCTCGGCGTGTTCGCCTTCCTTGCGCTCGCATTGGTCATCGCGCTCGGCTTCGAGTTCGTGAACGGCTTTCACGACACCGCCAATGCGGTCGCGACGGTGATCTATACCAACTCGATGCCCGCTCATTTCGCGGTGGTCTGGTCGGGCTTCTTCAACTTCCTGGGCGTGATGCTGTCGTCGGGCGCGGTCGCCTATGCGATCATCACGCTGCTGCCTGTCGAGCTGATCCTCAACGTGGGGTCTAGCGCGGGCTATGCGATGATCTTCGCGCTGCTGCTCGCAGCGGTGCTGTGGAACCTCGCCACCTGGTATGTTGGGCTGCCCAATTCGTCGAGCCATACGCTGATCGGGTCGGTGCTGGGCGTGGGCGTCGCCAACCAGCTGATGGCCGCCGGGTCGAAGGTGGGGACGGCGGGCGTCGACTGGAGCCAGGCACAGAAGGTGCTGACCGGCCTTGCCATCGCCCCGGCGATCGGCTTCGTCGCGGCGTTCGTCCTGCTATTTGCGATGCGCCGCGTGCTGCGCAACAAGGCGCTCTACGAGGCGCCCAAACGCGACGCCGCGCCGCCGCGCGGGATCCGTGCGCTGCTGATCTTCACCTGCACCGCGGTTTCGTTCAGTCACGGGTCGAACGACGGGCAGAAGGGTATGGGCCTCATCATGCTCATCCTGATCGGCTGCGCCCCCACCGCCTATGCGCTCAACCGGACGATGCCCGAAAGCGCGACCCCGGCCTTCGTCCAGTCGGCCGATCGCGCCGCCGCGGTGTTCGCAGCGAAGGGTGGCCCGGCGCCGTTGCCGGTCGAAAATGCGCGGACGATCCTGACCGGTGCGCTGCAGGCGCGGCGCGTCGACACGCCCGACGCCTACGCCTCGATCGCCACGCTGTCGCGTGATGTCGCCGGTCGCGTCGGCAGCTACGGCGCGCTGGCAAAGGTCCCTGCAGCGGCAACGCCCAATCTGCGCGCCGACATGTACCTCGTCCTTGATTCGACCAAGCTTGCGCTGAAGGACAAGGCCGTCGAGCGTCGCTTCTCCGCGGCGGAGATCGGTGCGCTCGACAGTTATGCCAAGCAGCTAGAGCAGGGCACGCGCTTCATTCCGCTCTGGGTCAAGATCGCCGTCGCGCTGGCGCTCGGCCTCGGTACGATGGTCGGCTGGCGTCGGATCGTCGTCACCGTGGGCGAAAAGATCGGCAAGCAGCATCTGACCTATGGCATGGGCGCCTCGGCCGAACTGGTCGCCGCCTGCACCATCCTCGCCGCCGACCGTTTCGGCCTGCCCGTATCGACGACGCACATCCTGTCGTCGGGCGTTGCCGGCGCCGCGGTCGCCAACGGGCAGGGGCTTCAGGCGCGGACGATCCGCAACATGGCGCTCGCCTGGTGCCTGACGCTTCCGGTTGCGATGGCGCTGTCGGGCGGGCTCTACTGGCTCTTGCTGACAATCGTGCGCGCGACGGGCAACGCCTGATCCACCACCGTCAGCGGAGGCGCGGCATCGCTGCGCACGTCGCGGACGATCAAGGCGATCTCGCGCTCGATGGTGTCGAGATTGTGTGCCGAGGGTTCGGCCCAGGCGGTCAGCAGGCCGGCAAACATAGCGGCGGCGACGGCCAAAGCCAGACGACCGGTGCGGCGATTGTCGCGCATCTCTCTCTCCCTTCGCTGTCGGAGCGTCGGGCTAGTTTGCGGTTCGTGAGCCTTAGCTGAACGGCCCTTAGCCTTCGCGGAGCAGCGTCAGCCGCGCCTTGCCATGCACGCGGGAGGTATCGATCGCGAAGCCCTTCACCTCGGGCGTTTCGTCCTTCGCCGTCTCTATGCTCACCCAGGTGGCCGGCCCGACCCAGCCGAGGCGGCCCAGCCGGTCGAGCGCGACCGAACCGGCGCCGGTGCCGTATGGCGGGTCCATCAGAATGAGGTCGAGCGGCTGCGCGACCGGCCCGAGCGCCAGCACCGACTGCGCGCGGATGTCGAGCTTTCGTCCGAGCTTCGCGCCGTTCGCCTTCAGCGCGTCGAGCGCGGCGCGATCCTGCTCGACGAAAACGCAGGTGGCGGCGCCTCGCGACAGCGCCTCCAGACCCAGCGCGCCCGAACCGGCGAACAGGTCGGCGACCGCGAGCCCCTCGAAGCTGCCGACGCGACTGAGCAGCATCGAGAACAGCGCCTCGCGCACGCGGTCAGCGGTCGGGCGGGTGGCATCGCCCTTGGGCGCGATCAGCGGACGGCCGCGGTCGGTGCCGGCGATGATGCGCATCAGCGCGGCCCCTTGCGCGGGCCGCCGGGGCGACTGCCCGGCCGGCGCGGCGATCCGTCCCCGCGCGGCGGGCGGCCCCCGGCGGGCCGTTCGCCGCGTGGGGGGCGTGCAGCTTCGTCACGGGGTGAACGCGAGGAACCGGTGCGCGGCTTGGCCGGGCGCTCGGTGCGCGCGGCGCGGTCGCCTTCGGCGCGCGGGCTTAGCGTCCCGGCCCCGCGATCCGTCGCCGTGCCGCGCGCCGTTCGTTCGCCGGGATGGCGCGGCCGCTCTACGCGTGGCTTTTCAGCGCCGAACTTGCTGTCGCTGGTGCGCCGGGGCTTGCCGCGCTGGTTGCGGACCGGCGTGGCCGCATCCGGGGACACGTCGTCGCGGCTCGGCCGACCGCGCTGCGCGTCGCGCCCGGGCAGGCGACGGCGGTCGGTCTCCAGCCTCTCCGGTTGTTCGCGCTTGCGGACGGCCGCGGGGCGCGCGGCCCCAGGGGCGCGTCGCGGCCCCCGCTCGGCAGGCGCGGCACTCGGACGGCGCGGCGTGCGCTCGACGGGCGCCTCCTCGTCGCGCTCGGCCTTGACCGGGCGCGCGCTTGTGACGAGGGGCGTGTCGCTGCGCTTGTCAGCGGGCAGCTTCAATTCGCGGCGGAACTGGATGAGGTCGTGCTGGCGCACCTCGTCCACTGCGCCCACCGGCATGTCGGCCAGCGGAACCGGGCCGTAGCTCGTGCGGATGAGGCGGCTGACGCGCAGCCCCAGATGCTCGAGCACGCGGCGCACCTCGCGGTTCTTGCCCTCCGTGAGCGTCATCTCGACCCAGACGTTCGCGCCGGTACGCCGCTCCAGATTTGCGTCGATCGAGCCGTAGCGCACGCCCTCGATCTCGATCCCCTCGATCAGATCCTCGAGCTGCGCCTGGCTGATCTCGCCAAAGGCGCGCGCGCGGTAGGTGCGCTTGACCTTTGTCGCGGGCAGCTCGAGCGCGCGCTTCAGTTCGCCGTCGGTGGTGAGGAGCAACAGCCCCTCGGTATTGAGGTCGAGGCGGCCGACGGGGACGACGCGCGGCATGTCCCTCGGCAGCACGTCATAGATCGTCCGCCGCCCGCTGAAATCGCGCTCCGCGGTCAGCACTCCCGCGGGCTTGTGAAAACGGAACAGGCGCGCAGGGGCGGGGGCCGCCACCGGCTGTCCATCGACGGTGACGCCGCGCAGATTGGAAAGGATCGTCGCGGGCGTCTCGACGGGCAAGCCGTCGATGGCGATGCGGCGATCCTCGATCATCCGCTCGATCTCTCGCCGTGACGCGATTCCGGCACGGGCGAGCAATTTGGCGATGCGATGCTGTTCTGGGGGCTTGGACACGGTGGCGGCTGATAGTGCAAGCAGGCGCCGGCGGCAAAAAAATCTCGCGCCGGGATCGTCCGCCGCGAGTAGGATGTTCTGCACGCCATGGCCCTCGGGGCCGAGTCGCGTAAGGGAAATTACATCGGCCATGATGTTCGGACGCAAGAAGCGGCGGATCACCCGCATCCTCATCGTCGAGGACGAGCCGCTGGTGGCGTTCGACACCGAGTATTTTCTGAGCGAGTCGGGGTTCGAGGTCGTCGCCACGCTCGACCGCGTGGCTGATGCCGTCGCGATCCTCACGACTACCGAGATCGACCTGGTGCTGGTCGATGTGGAGCTGGCCGACGGCAGCGGCGTATCGGTCGCCGAGCAGGCTGGCGCCAGCGGCGCGCTCGTCCTGTTCGTGACGGGCAATTGTCCGGGCGAGGCGCGATCGCTCGCCGCCGGTTGTCTCGCCAAACCCTATCCGCAGCGAGACCTGCTCACCGCGATCGATGCGATCGAGAAGACGCTGGCCGGCAAGCCCCCCAAGCGCCTGCCGCAGAGCTTCAGCCTGTTTGCGCAGGCCGCGTAGCCCGATCGTGCCCCCGCCTGCACGGGAGCTTGGCAGCTAGCTCCGGTAGTCGGCGTTGATCGCGATATAGCCGTGCGTCAGGTCGCAGGTCCACACCGTCGCGCGGCCGTCGCCCAGCTTCAGGTCCACCGCGATCTCGATCTCGTCGCCCATCAGGTGCGCGGCGACGGGCGCCTCGTCATAGCCCTCTACCACCAGCCCGTCGCGCGCGACCTCGATTCCGCCGAACGCGATCGACAATTTGTCGCGCTCGGCCGGCTCGCCCGCCTTGCCGACGGCCATGACGACGCGGCCCCAATTGGCGTCCTCGCCGGCGATCGCGGTCTTGACGAGCGGCGAGTTGGCGATGCTCATCGCGATGCGGTGCGCGCTCCGGTTGCTCTCGGCGCCGTCCACGTCGATGCGGATGAACTTCGACGCGCCCTCGCCATCGCGCACCACCAGATGCGCCAGCTGGCGGCAGACATCGGCGAGCGCGGCGCGGAACGCATCGGCGCCCGTGTCCTCGGCGTGACCGAGCGGCCGGTTGCCCGCGGCACCCGTCGCGAAGACGAGTACCGTGTCGCTGGTCGAGGTGTCGCCATCGACGGTGATGCACGAGAAGGTCGTATCGTTCGCATCCTCCAGCGCCTTTTGGAGGAAGCCCGGCTCCACCGCGGCATCGGTGAAGACGAAGCCAAGCATCGTCGCCATGTCGGGCGCAATCATGCCCGATCCCTTGACGATCCCGCTGATCATCACCGTCCGCCCATCGACGACCGCGGTCGCCGACGCGCCCTTGGCGAAGGTGTCGGTCGTGGCGATCGCGTTCGCGGCGTCCTCCCAGCCCGCGATTGGCGCGGCGATGGCAGCGTCGAGGCCGGCCTCGGCCTTGTCGATCGGCAGCGGCACGCCGATCACGCCGGTCGAGGCGACGAACACGTCCGACGGCTGGCAGGCGAGTGCACCCGCCACGCGCGCGGCAATCGCCTCGACCGCGGCGCGGCCGCGATTGCCGGTGAACGCGTTGGCATTGCCCGCATTGACGACGAGCGCGCGCGCGCGGCCGAGCACCAGTGCGCGGCGGCACCATTCGACCTCGGGCGAGGGGCAGCGACTCTTCGTCGTCACGCTGGCCACCGCCGTCCCTTCGTCCAGAATCGCGAGCGTCAGGTCGGCGCGCTCCCATGTCTTGTACCCTGCGCGCGCGACGCGAAGTTCGACGCCGGAAATCGCGGGCAACTCGGGAAAGGCGGCGGGGGCGAGGGGGGAGCGGTTCATGTCCGGCGCCCTACGAAGCGTTGCTGGCACGCGCAAGCAGACGTATTCCCGGACCCCGGCGAACGGCAAGACGTTGCACGGTGCGAAGGTTCGCGCTTATAGGCCGCGAAGCTGAGGCTCCCCCTAAGGAACGAGGTTTCATCATCGTGGCCAAGTCACCGGCGCGCACCGCCCAGAGCGACCCCCAGATCCCCAATCGTGAGCGGCCCGCCGAGCCCCAGCGTTACGAAGCTTCCAAGGAGGAGCTGCTCGACTTCTACAAGCAGATGCTGCTGATCCGCCGCTTCGAGGAGAAGGCGGGACAGCTCTATGGTCTCGGACTGATCGGCGGCTTCTGCCACCTCTATATCGGCCAGGAAGCGGTTGCGGTCGGGCTGCAGTCGGCTCTCGAGGTCGGCAAGGACTCGGTCATCACCGGCTACCGCGACCATGGCCACATGCTGGCCTACGGCATCGATCCCAAGGTCATCATGGCCGAGCTGACCGGCCGCGCTGCCGGCATCAGCAAGGGCAAGGGCGGGTCGATGCACATGTTCTCGACCGAGCACCGCTTCTATGGCGGCCACGGCATCGTCGGCGCGCAGGTGTCGCTGGGTGCGGGCCTTGCCTTCAAGCACAAATATGCCGGCGACGGCGGCGTCTGCATGGCGTATTTCGGCGACGGCGCGGCGAACCAGGGCCAGGTCTACGAAGCCTTCAACATGGCTGAGCTCTGGAAGCTGCCGATCATTTTCGTGATCGAGAACAACCAGTATGCGATGGGCACGTCGGTCAACCGCGCCTCGTCCGAGGATCAGCTCTACAAGCGCGGCGAAAGCTTCCGCATCCCGGGCATTCAGGTCGATGGCATGGACGTGCTCGCCTGCCGCGGCGCGGCCGAGGAGGCGCTCGCCTGGGTGCGCGCGGGCAAGGGGCCCATCATCCTCGAGATGAAGACCTATCGCTATCGCGGCCACTCGATGTCCGACCCCGCCAAGTATCGCAGCCGCGACGAGGTGCAGTCGGTCCGCGACAAGTCCGACCCGATCGAGGCGGTGAAGCGCGAGCTCGAGAAGCTGGGCGTGACTGAGGCCGACCTCAAGCCGCTCGAGCAGGAAATCCGCAAGGTGGTTGGCGAGGCCGCCGACTTTGCCGAGAACGCGCCCGAGCCCGAGGCGCCCGAACTGTACACCGAAGTGCTGGTGGAGACGTACTGAGATGGCGATCGAACTGAAGATGCCGGCACTGTCGCCCACGATGGAAGAGGGCACGCTGGCCAAGTGGCTGGTGAAGGAAGGCGACACCGTGAAATCCGGCGACATTCTCGCCGAGATCGAGACCGACAAGGCGACGATGGAGTTCGAGGCCGTCGACGAGGGCACGATCGCGCAGATCGCCGTCGCCGAGGGCACGGACAATGTGAAGGTCGGCACCGTCATCGCAATCCTTGCCGAAGAAGGCGAAGATGCCTCTGCCGCCTCGGCGCCGGCCGCGACGAAGGACGACACGCCGGAGCCCGCCGCCAAGGCCGACGAGGCGAAGCCCGCCGACAAGGTCGAGGACTCCGCGCACCCCGCGCAGGAGAAGGTCGAGACCGGCGCGCGCCAGCTGTTCGACGCCGCGTCGAACGAGGGTGAGGCGCTGCCTGAGGTTCCCGAAGGAACCGAGATGGTCAAGCAGACCGTCCGCGAGGCACTGCGCGACGCGATGGCCGAGGAGATGCGCGCCGACGATCGCGTGTTCGTGATGGGCGAGGAAGTCGCCGAATATCAGGGCGCGTACAAGGTCACGCAGGGCCTGCTGGAGGAGTTCGGCGACAAGCGCGTCATCGACACGCCGATCACCGAATACGGCTTTGCCGGCGTCGGCACCGGCGCCGCGATGGGCGGCCTTCGCCCGATCGTCGAGTTCATGACGTTCAACTTCGCCATGCAGGCGATCGACCACATCATCAATTCCGCCGCCAAGACCAACTACATGTCGGGCGGCCAGATGCGCTGCCCGATCGTGTTCCGCGGTCCCAATGGCGCGGCGAGCCGCGTCGCTGCGCAGCACAGCCAGAATTATGGCCCGTGGTACGCCAGCGTTCCGGGTCTGATCGTCATCGCACCCTATGACGCCGCCGACGCCAAGGGTCTGCTCAAGGCCGCGATCCGGAGCGAGGACCCCGTCGTCTTCCTCGAAAACGAGTTGATGTACGGCCGCAGCTTCGAGGTGCCGAAGCTCGACGATTTCGTCCTGCCGATCGGCAAGGCGCGGATCATGCGCCCGGGCAAGGACGTGACGCTGGTCAGCTATTCGATCGGTGTCGGCGTCGCGCTCGAAGCCGCCGAGAAGCTGGCGGCCGAGGGGATCGAGGCGGAGGTGATCGACCTGCGCACGCTGCGCCCGCTCGACACCGCGACGGTGCTCAAGAGCCTGAAGAAGACCAACCGGATGGTGGTGGTCGAGGAAGGCTGGCCCACCTGTTCGATCGCGAGCGAGATCGTCGCGGTAGCGATGGAGCAGGGTTTTGACGACCTCGACGCGCCGGTGCTGCGCGTCACTAACGAGGACGTGCCGCTACCCTATGCCGCGAACCTCGAGAAGCTGGCGCTTGTCGATGCGGCGAAGGTGATCGAGGCGGTGAAGAAGGTGACGTACAAGGGTTGAGCGGCGTGGGGCTTGGTCCAGCCGACCCACCTCTCACGTCGTCCCGGGCTTAACGCGGGATCCCGCTTCTTCTTCTCTCTTGCCGAGTTGAAGAAAGTAGCGGGATCCCGGATCAAGTCCGGGGTGACGAAAGATCTCAGCTCAAGCCGTGAATCGCTTGGTGAAACCCTTGGCGCTCCGCTCCTCGGTATCCGGCCGCGCGTCGATCGCATCGACCCGCGCGAGCGGCGGGCCCGAGCGGCACGCCTCGACAAACCGCTCCAGCGCCTCTTCTTCGCCCGATGCGAGCATTTCGACTCGCCCCTCTCGGGTGTTGCGGACCCAGCCGGTCACGCCCAGCGCCTTCGCCTGGCGCACCGCATAGTCGCGGTAACCCACCCCCTGTACCCGTCCCGACACGATCAACCGCTGCGTCGTCATTACCGTCATCTTCGTTCCTACGCCCGTACCTTGGGCCACTGACCCTAGCAGGGCGCCGCCGACACGCAGCAGGCGCGGCGTTCGATCCGTCGCAGCCGCAGCGGGCTTGGTCGCAGGATCAGGCGTCGCCGGTGCGCGGCACCTCGACGCGCTCGCCATGGCGGGTCGCGTGGCGCTTTTGCACCGCCTCACGCCCGTCGGGATCGTCGATCGCGTTGAGCTCGGCACGGGTGGCGATATCACGGGCGAGGTTGCCGCCCGCCCGCCCGGCGCCGCCGGGTGCATCCTCAGCCGCGTCGATAATCGCGCGGTCGTCATGGTCGCGCGCGCTGGTCGTGCGTGGATGTTCCATTGATCTCTCCTTCGTAAGGAGAATCAAGCGCTTGGATCGAGCGGGCGTTCCGTCAGCCCGCCGGATAAGCAATTGCGAGCACCTCATACTCGCGCGGCCCCGCGGGAAGGTCGACGGTACGCAGGTCGCCGACCGCCGCGCCCTTGAGTGCGCGCGCCAGCGGGGCGTGCCAGCCGATCCGACCCGACGTTGCATCCGTCTCGTCATCGCCAACGATCGTCACCGTCCGCTGGTTGTCGTCCACGTCGGCGATCGTCACCGTCGCGCCGAAGAACACTCGGCCGCGATCCTCGGCACGCGCGGGATCGACGACCTTCGCCGCCTTCATCCGCCTCGCGAGGAAGCCCAGCCGCCGGTCGATCTCGCGCATCCGCTTGCGACCGTAAAGATAGTCGCCATTCTCCGACCGGTCGCCATTGCCCGCCGCCCAGGATACCACCTCGACGATCGCGGGCCGCTCGGTGCCGAGGAGATGGTCGTACTCGGCCTTCAGCGCTGCATAGCCGGCCGGCGTGATGTAGTTCGGACGTTGCTCCACGATCAGCCCGGCCGCGACTTGCCGAGATAGAAGGACAGGTTTGCCGGCCCGCGCGACCGCGCGCGGTCGGGATAGAGGAGGTCGTAGACCACGGCGTTCTCGAGCACGCGCTGCACGTAGTTGCGCGTCTCGAAGATCGGAATGTCCTCGACCCATTCGACGATATCAACGCCGCGCCGCGGATCGCCGTTCGCGGCGAGCCACTTGTTCACATTGCCCGGGCCGGCATTGTACGCGGCGACGGCGAGCGGATAGCTGCCGCCGTAATAGTTGAGCATCCGCTGGAAATAGGCGGATCCCAGCTGGACGTTGTATCCTGGATCTCCCGTCAGTCCGGCGAGGTTGTAGCCGAGGCCGAGCTTGCCCGATTGCTCGCGCGCCGTCCCCGGCATCAGCTGCATCAGCCCGCGCGCACCCGCGCGGCTCACGGCATTGCGATCGAACTGGCTTTCCTGCCGCGTGATCGCATGGACCATCGTGAAGTTGGCCGAGGCCGCCCCCGTCGCGGGTAACGTCGGATAGCCAGAGCCGATCAGCGCCGCATGGCCGTTGAGCGAGGCGCTGCGCCCGATCATGACACGCAGGTCGGGGCGATTGATTTGCCCGGCCAGCTCGGCCGCGAAAGCGTGGTCGGGCGCGCTCTTGGCGTCGCTCGCGATCTGGCGGACGAATAGCGACTGGTCGGCGGTGCGGCCGAGCTGGCCGAGCAGTCGCGCCGCGCGCACCACCTCGCGCTGGAAGAAGGCGTTGCGCAGGGCCGGATCGTTGCTGGTGGGGGCCCCTTGTCCCACGCGCGGGATCGGGCGGCCCATCCGCTCGATCGCGAGTTGGCCATAGTAAAGGTCGGGCCACGCCGCGGCGCGTGCATAATAGCCCTGCGCGGCGGCGGTATCGCCCGCCGCCTCCGACGCACGACCCGCCCAATAAAAGCCCTTGGATTGCGTCTGCGGCGTCCTCGACCCGCCAGCGTAGCGCGCGTACATCGCCGCGGCATCGCCGGCGCGGCCGAGGCTCCGCCGCGCGGTCTGTCCCGCCAGCCAGGCAAGAGAAGTATAGTCGTCGCGCTCGCCATAAGGCCGCGTCGAGACGTCGGTCCCCGTGGGATAGGCATCGTCGATCTGTCGCGCGATGTCATAGGCGAGCTGATGTTGCCGATCCGCCGCCGCGCCGCGCGCATTGGCGAGCAGCACCTCATACCACGCCTCGACATCGCTCGGTGGGGTCAGCGTGCGGCGCGGCTGGGCGAGATAGGCTCGCGCCGCCGGACTCGATCCGCTGTTGCGCAGCCACTGCGCGCGGTCGGCGATATAGCCGGCATCGTCGCGATCGGCGGGCTGCACCGCCGCGTCGTAGGTGGCCGCGTCGGCGGCGCGGGTGCGAAAGGCGAGGCGCGCGGCGAACAGCGCGCGCCGCCCCGCCGAAACCAGCGCCAGCTGACGCTGCGCCGCGCTCGTCGCGCCCGCCCAGAGCAGCGCGTCCATCCGCGCGTCATGATCCGCGGGGCCGATCGCACCGGGAAAGCCGCTGATGAGCCGCGCCTCGTCGGCAGGGCGAAGCGCGCCACCGCGCCAGGCGAGCCGCGCCTGCTCCTGCGCTTCGCCCCGCCGCCCGCTTGCCGAAAGTGCTTCGGCATAACGCGCGCGTCCGGCGTTCGACAGGGGCGGGAAGCGTTCGAAAAAACGGACGACCAGCGCGGGCGCCGTCGCCCCGCTGTCGAGCACAGCTTCCGCGGCGGTGCGACGCCCCGCTTCGCCGGGCCAACCCGGATGGGCCAGCAGGAAGTTGGCATAATCGGAAAACGGCCAGTTGTCCGACTGCTGCAGCCGCTTCCACGTATCGATCGTCGCGATCAGCGGGTCGTAGGCCGCCTGCGGCATGGGCTGCACCGTCTGCGGCGGTATCTGTGCAGGCACCACCTGGTCGAGCCCGCGCGGCGGCCAGCTCTGGCGCTGCGGCGACGATGATGGGGGCAGGGGCTGCACCATCGTCTGCGCGGTGAGGGCGGCACCCGATACGCCGGCGCCGATCAGGATGACTTTGGAAAACAGACCCGTCATGCTGGACAGGATATGCAGGCCCGCCCTATCTGTCGCCCCCGAAAATCCTCTTGACGGGCAGTTTCCTCAACATGTTCTCGGGTTCGATTCCGGCGCTGGCCACGCCTTTCCGCGACGGCCGCTTCGACGAAGGTCAATTTCGCGCGCTGATCGAATGGCAGATCGAGGAGGGCTCCGCCGCGCTCGTGCCCTGCGGCACCACGGGCGAGGCGGCAACGATGTCGATCGCCGAGCACAATCACGTGCTCGCCGTTTGCATCGAGCAGGCCGCAGGACGCGTGCCGGTGATCGCCGGCTGCGGATCGAACGATACCTCTGTCGCGCTCGAGCACATGCACGCCGCTCGCGAGGCGGGCGCTGCGGCGGCGCTGCTGGTACCGCCTTATTACAACCGCCCGAATCAGGACGGGGTCTACGCCCATTTCGCCAAGCTCGCGAGCGAGGGCGGCCTGCCGATCGTCCTCTACAATGTTCCCGCGCGCACGGTGACCGATATCGCCGTCGATACGATGGGGCGGCTCGTCGCCGACTTTCCGGGCAAGTTCGTGGGCGTAAAGGATGCGACCGGCGTGCTTGCGCGGGTCTCGATGCAGCGCGCGGCGTGCGGAGAAGAGTTCTGCCAGCTGTCGGGCAACGACGACACCGCGCTTGGCTTCATGGCGATGGGTGGCAGCGGCTGCGTGTCGGTCACGGCGAACGTCGCGCCGCGGCTCTGCGCCGAGTTTCAGGCGGCGTGCGCGGGCGGCAACTATGAAGCGGCGCTCGTGCTTCAGGACCGGCTCTTCCCGCTCCACCTAGCGTTGTTCAGCGATGCATCGCCCGGCCCGGTCAAATATGCTCTGTCGAAGGTGCGACCGGGTTTCGCGCCTGAGCTTCGCCTACCGATGACCGAGCCGTCGGCGGCGTCGAAAGCGGCGGTTGATGCCGCGCTCGCCCATGCCGGCCTGATCTGAAGCGACCCGGCCGGCATGAGGCCGGCGCTTACGGCATCAGCACCGTGTCGATGACGTGGATGACGCCGTTCTTCTGGCGTACGTCGGCGATGGTGATGTTCGCGGTGTTCCCCTTGGCGTCGGTGACGGTATAGCCGCTCCCTGCCTTGGCGAAGGTCAGCGTGCCGCCCTGCACCGTGGGATAGGTGGCGGTGCCGCCCGCGGCGACCTTCCCGGCAATGTCGCTCGCCATGATTCGGCCAGGGACGACGTGATAGGTGAGGATGCCGGTCAGCGTCGCCTTGTTCTCGGGCTTCACCAGCGTATCGACAGTGCCCGCGGGCAGCTTGGCGAAGGCGGCGTCGGTGGGGGCAAAGACGGTGAAAGGGCCGGAACCCTTCAGCGTGTCGACCAGCCCCGCGGCCTTCACCGCGGCAACGAGGGTGGTGTGATCCTTAGAGTTGACGGCGTTATCGACGATGTCCTTGTTGGCGTACATCGCGGCACCGCCGACCATGGGGTTCTTCTGCGCCAGCGCCGGCGCCCCGACGAGCGCGACCGACAGCAGCAGGGCCGAAAAGCGAGCGTTCATCATCCAGTCTCCTGATCGCGGCCCGTCTGGGAAAGCGTGGGCCGACAGGCGAAGGTACGTGGTGCAGCCAGCCCCGGACGACGACACGGACCAAAGATGAGGGTGCCCGATGGCCGTATCCTCGCTCCGCCCAGCCAGGGCGCTTCCCTTTCGCCGCGACCGCGCCTATCTCCCGCCCTCCCATGCCCCGTCCGCGCCCCGCCACGTTCGACAAGAAGAAGATCGTCGCCGAGAATCGGCGCGCTCGCTTCGAGTATTTCATCGAGGATGTGTACGAGGCGGGGCTCGCGCTCACCGGGACCGAGGTAAAGTCGCTGCGCTTCGGCGAGGGATCGATCGCCGAAAGCTATGCCGAGGTACGCGACGAGCAGGTGTGGCTGGTCAACGCCAACATTCCCGAGTTCAGCCACGGCAACCGCCACAATCACGTGCCCAAGCGGCCGCGTAAACTGCTCCTTCACGCGCGCGAGATAGGCAAGCTCCACGGTGCCGTCGCGCGCGAGGGCATGACCCTTGTCCCGCTCAGCATCTATTTCAACGGACGCGGGCGGGCAAAGGTCGAGCTGGCGCTGGCCAAGGGCAAGAAGGCGCATGACAAGCGCGAGACGATCAAGGAGCGCGACTGGAAGCGCGAACAGCAGCGCCTGTTGCGCGACCGCGGCTGATATGCGCGAGCCGAAGCGCAAGGACTGGCTGGCGCGCCAGATCGCGGCGAACGTGCCGACGCGCGAGCAACTGGAGCAGGTCCGCATTCTGCGCCCCGTCGCGCACCGCGTGCTGGCGCCGGCGCTGTGGCGCTTCACGCGCCGGTCGGTGCCGCGCGGCACGGCGCTGGGCCTGTTCGTCGGCATCTTCCTGATGATCCCCGGCCTCCAGATCGCTGGGGCGGCGATGCTCGCGCTGCCGTTTCGGGCAAACATCCCGATCGCGGCGGGAATGACCTTTCTCAGCAACCCGCTGACGACGCCGTTCATCCTCCTCGCCTCGGCGTGGCTGGGCAATCTGCTGCTCGGCCGCAGCGCTGACGTATCCGGCTTCATGGCGCTGATCGACAGCCATGCCAGCGTGTCGCAGTGGCTGGGCTGGCTGTTTTCGGAGGCGGCGCCGGCAATGCTGTTCGGCCTGCTCGTGATCTCCGCCGTCAGCGCGGTCGTCGGCTATTTCATCGCCGACTGGTTTTGGCGCGTGCGCACCGCCGCCAAATGGCGGCGGCGGCACCACCGGCAGGAAGCCTAGCCGCCCAGGAAGGTCAGCAGGTCCTTGGTCAGCCTGTCGCTTTCGGTCGCGAACAGTCCATGCGGCGCGCCCGCATACTCGACCAATTGATTGCGCGCGATGCCGTCCACGGCGCGGTGCGCGGTTGCCTGGATCGGCACCGTTGCGTCGCTCGTGCCGTGGACGATGAGCGTCGGCACACGGAAGTGGGTCAGGTCCGGCGTGAAGTCGGTAAAGCCCCATGCCTTTGCCGCCGCCAGCGTTGCATGCAGACTCGCCTGCATGGCAACGTTCCAGCTCTCGTCGACCCGCGCATCGCTGACCGGATGGCTGATGACGCCAACGCCGTAGAAGTCGCGCAGGAAGCTCCTGAAGAACTTCGCGCGGTCCGCGGCGATCTGGGCGCCGATGTCGCGCAGCAGCGCCTCGGGCGCGCCGTGGGGGTTGGCTTCGGTCTGTAGGATGCCGGGGACGACCGATCCGACCAGCGCGGCGTGGGTCACGCCCGCGCCGCCATGTCGACTCATGTAACGCGCGACCTCGCCGCCGCCCATCGAGAAGCCCACCAGCGCCACGCCCTCGGTCGCGCCCGCGGCCTCCAGCACTGCCTTCAGGTCGTCGGCATAGGTGTCATAGTCGTGCCCACCCCAAGGCTGGCCCGACCGGCCGAAGCCGCGCCGGTCATAGGCGATGGCGCGGTAGCCCGCCTCGGCCAGTGCGATCGCCTGCGGCTCCCAGCTGTCGGCATTGAGCGGCCAGCCGTGGATCAGGACTACGGGCCGTCCGCTGCCCCAGTCCTTGACGTAGAGGTCGGTGCCATCCTGGGTCTTCACATAGGGCATGTCGATCATCTCCTCGCGCAGCATTTGGCGAACGAGCCGAACCTATCGCCGTTCCGTGACGTTCAGATTGCGCCGGGCCGAACCCGAACTGCGGTTACGATTGTTGCTGCACCGCGACAAAGCCGCTAGGCGGACGCCGCTTTCGAAGCACAGGAACACCCGCTTGACCGAGCCCCAAGGCCCCGCGCCGACCATTTTCGAAGCGATCGTCCGCAAGGCGTGCGTGACGGCGACCTACAACCGCACTGACGTGGTGCTGGCCCCGCATGCGATCTGGACGCGGCACGGTGACATGTTCGTCGATGCCGTCACCGTGCGCCTCAACGGCAATCCCCCGCGCGAGACCAAGCTCGGCACGTTCAAGCTGATCGGTCTCTCGAACATCGGCCGGACCGATGAGCCGTTCGAGGTGTTCGAGGGCTTCAATCCGATCGATGACAAATATGGCGGCGAGGTCGTGTTCGCGGTCGAGCGCTGAGCTATTCCGCAGGGCGGATGGCCGTTTGTAGACTGCCCCGCAGCCAGTTGCGCAGGCGCCCGGTGTTCGCCTCAGTCAGCCGGGCATAGCCGATCGCCAGCATGACGGCGCCGCCCACCGCCGCCAGCGCCGCGGCTATACCCGCGGGACCGGGCGGCAGCTGTCCCGGCCAGACGCTCAACCCCGCCACCATCGCCATGACCGGGAAGTGGATCGCGTAGAGCGAGAAGCTGCCCGAGGCGCCGAACCGCGCGACTGGCGCCAGACGCGCGGGAAAGCGGGGATTGCGGCGGAGGAGCGCCGCCAGGAACAGCCCCGCGACGCCCGCGACCACCAGATCCTCGCCCGGCCGGTCGCCCAGCCGCGACCACAGGAGCGTCGCGGCGAAAAAGAGGGCGATCGGCCAGAAACGGTCGATCGCCAATCGCGCCCCCCTCAGCCATATCGCGGCGCCCACGAGCCAGGCGAGAAAGCCCGCCGCCAGATCGCGCGACGCCGCCGCCAGCACGAGCAGCAAGAGCGCGACACTGAACCGGCGATGCCGCACCAGCAGCCAGAGCGCGGCGAACCAGAGATAATACCAGAACTCGAACGCGACGCTCCACAACGGCCCGTTGGTGCCGAGCGGGGGCACGAGGATGCTCTGAAGGAACGCTAGGTTACCGGCAAAGGCAACTGGTCCGAGGCTTCGCGCCATGTCGCGCGGCAGGAACCAGACATCGTGCGCGTTGAGATGCACGGGCGTCCGCAGCACGGCAAAGCCCAGATAGTCGAGCGCCCCGCCCAGCACGAGCACCGGCAGCACGACGATGCCCAGCCGCGTCCAGCGGTCGAGCAGGAAGTCGCGCCATCGCCATCCCCGCCGGTCGAGCGCTTCGACGCTCTTGGCGATCCAGAAGCCGCTCAGGACGAAGAACAGGATGACCGCCGTGTGCGCAAATCCCGACGCGAAATAGAAGGGATAGCTGATCCAAGGATCGCCCGGACGATGGTCGGTCACGAACAGCAGCCAGGCGTGTGAAAAGGCGACCGCGACGGCGAGTGCCGCCCGCGCCGCGTCCATCCAGCGGGCGCTGTCCTCGGGTACAGCACTATGACGCGGGGCGACCATCATCGTCCCGGCCTATACGACGGGGCGGCGGCACGCGCCCACCGTGATAAAGGGTTAACGCTCCGTAGCGGGACGGCAGCGTTCAGCCGATCGAGACGAAGCTGTCCATCACCCGCTTGCGCCCCGCCTGCTCGAACTCGACCTCAAGCTTGTTGCCCTCGATCGCGTCGATCGTGCCGTAACCGAATTTCTGGTGGAAGACGCGCATCCCCTTGGACAGGTCGTCGCGCCCCTTGTTGCCGAAGCTGATCGCGGAGGCGCGGGCCTCGACCACGCGCGGCGGATCGCGCGTGAAGCCGCCCGCCGCCGCGCGCTGCCAGCCGGGGCCGCGCCCGGTGCCGCGGCCGACATCGGCGAACGGATCGGCGCGTTCCGACCAATTGGCGCGCCACAGGCTCTCGCCGCCCGACATCGTCGTCTCCACCTCGACATGCTCGGGCGGCAACTCGCCGACGAAGCGGCTGGGGAGCGAACTGGTCCACTGGCCATAGATGCGGCGGTTGGCGGCGTGCAGGATCGTCGCCCGCCGACGCGCGCGCGTGATCGCGACATAGGCGAGTCGGCGCTCTTCCTCGAGGCTGGCGGTCCCGCCCTGGTCCAGCGCGCGCTGCGACGGGAACAGTCCCTCTTCCCAGCCGGCGAGGAAGACGGTGTCGAACTCTAGTCCTTTGGCGGCGTGGATCGTCATGATCGTCACCTCGGGCTGCCGCACGCCGCCCTCGCGCTCCATGACGAGGCTGACATGCTCGAGGAACGCGCCGAGGCTTTCATACTCCTCCATCGCGCGGACGAGTTCGGTCAGGTTCTCCAGTCGCCCGGCGGCCTCGGCCGATTTCTCGTTCTCGAGCATCGCGGTGTAGCCGCTCTCGTCGAGGATCTGGCGCGCGAGCTCCGGATGCGGCAGCTCCTGCCCCATCTGCCGCCAGCGGGCGATGTCACCGACCAGGTTGCCCATCGACCGGCGCGCCTGCGGCGTCAGCTCGTCGGTGTCGAGGATGCGCGCCGCCGCGCTGGTCAGCGGCAGCCCCTCAACGCGGGCCAGCTGATGCACCTTCTGCACGGCCTTGTCGCCCAGACCGCGTTTCGGGACATTGACGATCCGCTCGAAGGCAAGGTCGTCGGCCGGCTGCGACACAACGCGCAAATAGGCAAGCGCGTCGCGGATCTCGGCGCGCTCGTAGAAGCGGAAGCCGCCGACGATACGGTAGGGCATGCCGATCGAAATGAAGCGGTCCTCGAACTCGCGCGTCTGGTGCTGGGCGCGCACGAGGATGGCGACATCGTCGAGGCTCAGGCCGCGGCGCTGCAGGCTCTCGATCTCCTCGCCGACGCGGCGCGCCTCCTCCGGCCCGTCCCAGACGCCGAGCACGCGCACCTTCTCGCCCGCGTCGAGCTCAGTCCAGAGCGTCTTGCCCAGCCTCCCGCCATTGTTGGCGATGACACCGCCCGCGGCACCTAGGATGTGCGGCGTCGAGCGGTAGTTCTGCTCCAGCCGGATTACGGTCGCGCCCGGGAAGTCGCGCTCGAAGCGCAGGATGTTCTCCACCTGCGCGCCGCGCCACGAATAGATCGACTGGTCGTCGTCGCCGACGCAGCAGAGGTTGCGGCGCTGCTGCGCCAGCAGGCGGAGCCACAGATACTGGACGCTGTTGGTGTCCTGATACTCATCGACCATGATGTAGCGGAAGCGCTGCTGATACTGCTCCAGAATCTCGCGGTGGGTCCTGAGCAGCGTCAGCGCGTGGAGCAGCAGGTCGCCGAAGTCGCAGGCGTTCACCGCGAGCAGCCGCGCCTGATATTGCCGGTACAGATCCTGCCCGCGCCCGTTGGCGTAGCGCTCGCTCTCGCCCGCATCGATGTCGGCAGGGGTCAGCCCCTTGTTCTTCCACTCGTCGATCAGCCCCGCGAGCGACCGGGCGGGCCAGCGTTTCTCGTCGAGATCGGCGGCGGTGATGAGCTGCTTCAGCAGTCGCAGCTGGTCGTCGGTGTCAAGGATGGTGAAGTTCGATTGCAGCCCGATCAGCTCGGCATGCCGCCGCAGCATCTTGGCGCCGATCGAGTGAAAGGTGCCGAGCCACGGCATCCCTTCGACCGCGTCGCCGATTAGCCGCCCGACCCGCTCGCGCATCTCGCGCGCCGCCTTGTTGGTGAAGGTAACGGCGAGGATCTCCGACGGCCAGGCCTTGCGCGTGTAGATGAGGTGCGCGAGCCGGGCGGTGAGCGCCGCGGTCTTGCCGGTGCCCGCACCCGCCAGCACCAGCACCGGCCCATCGGTGGTCAGCACGGCTTCACGCTGCGGCGGGTTCAGGCCCTTGAGATAAGGCGGATCGGCCAGTTGTTGTCGCGGATCGGTCATTGTCTCGCACGTAGGGGCGGGGCAGGGGGGCGGCAAGTTCGGGCCTTGCCAGGGCGGCGGCTGCGTGAGAACATACACCGAACGGTGATCGGGAGGAAGCCATGACGATGACGGGCGGGTGCCGCTGCGGCGCGGTGCGATACGAAGCAGCGGGAGAGGCCGAGCATCATGCGATCTGCCACTGTGCAGACTGCCGCCGCTCGGCAGGGGCGCCGATGGTGGGCTGGATCGCGTTTCGGGAGGAGCAGGTGACGGTCAACGGATCGCCGACCCGCCACGAATCGTCGCCGGGAGTGACGCGCGAGTTCTGCGGCACCTGCGGCACCGGGCTCTTCTATCGAAATCCGGCGACGTTGCCTGGGATCGTCGATGTGCAGTCGGCGACGCTCGACCTGCCCGAGGCGGCTCCGCCAGGCGCCGAGATCATGGTGCGCGACCGGCTTCCATGGATGGACAGTGTCGGGTCGCTGCCGCGCTTCGCCATGTATCCAGGCATGGATTGACCTGAACGAAGGTTTTCGGGCGACGACGCCTTGCGACAATTTCGCGGCGTGCCCGCGAAACCTTCGCGACAGGCGGGGGTCATAACCCTCCTCATCGGCCGCCCCCGGCCGGTTTCGGAGGAGACAGATCATGAAGAAGCTTTCGCTGATGCTCGCCGGCCTCGCCGTCGCCGCGACCTCGCTGCCCGCCGCCGCCAGTGCGCAGGCCTGGCAAAACATCAATGCGCGTCAGGCACGGCTCGAGCAGCGCATCAACCAGGGCATCCGCTCGGGCGCGCTCAACCGCAACGAGGCGGTGCGGCTGCGCAGCCAGTATCGCGCGCTCGCTCAGCTGGAGGCACGCTATCGCCGCACGGGCGGCGGGCTGTCGCTGCAGGAGCGCCGCGACCTCGACCGCCGCTTCGATGCGCTGTCGGCGCGGATCAAGGTGCAGAAGAACGACCGTCAGGGTCGTCGCTGGTAACGAACTTGGGCGGTTCCGAAAGGGGCCGCCCCTGCCTTTGCGGCGCGGGGCCCGAACCGGGCGCGTTCGCATGCTGTCGTGGCTCCCCTCCCTCTCCCGTTCATTCCTGAGTAGCCGTCGAGTAGCCCCATGAGGGGCGTATCGGGCCGCATCGAACCACGGTTGGCGCTCATGATCCGGCTGCGGCGCAACCGCGCGTCACGCCTCGCCGGCGCCCGCGTCCCTCAACGGATGGGCTTGCCTGCGTCTTTCCATTTGTCGAGTACCTGCGATTCGTCGGCTCGCGCGGCAACCGCAGTGCCGCTCTCCGCATAGGGTGCCTGCACCTGCTGAGCCGGTGTCACCGATACCGGCGCGATCGTCGCGGTTGCCGGAGTGCTCGGAGCGGGCGTGACGGGGAGCGGATCGAGGGCAGGGGCCGCCGCGATCATGGCCGGGACCGCTGCCGGCCGCAGCGGCCCCGGCATCGGCTCGCCGCCGAAATAGCGGTCGCGGAATGCCGCGGGCGTGCCCCAGAAGCCCTTCCACCGGTGAAAGAAATGCGCCCCCTCGGCATCGGTCATGACAAGGCCGCGGTTCCACGATGGCGTCACTGCATAGGTGTGATAGTGCGTCGCCAACCCCACCGGCGCGAAGACGCTGCCGTTGAGCGCCGCCGCGGCGACGCGCTGCGCCCGGTCCCACCAGCGCCGCACCGGCACCCGAGCCATCGAGCCGTCGCAGGCAAAGCTGAATTGGCAGCCACGCTTGTCAGACCCCTGATAAACGACCCCGCAAACCGTCGCAGGAAAAGCGGGATGCCGCACCCGGTTGAGGATCACCTGCGCTACCGCCTGCTGCCCGGCATCGGGCTCGCTCGCTGCCTCGTAATAGATGGCGGTCGTCAGGCACTGGAGCGCGCGCGACTGGTCGATGCCCGAGCCGCGCAGGCGAAAGGGCTGGGCGGCGGCAATGCCGGCGGACGCCGTCAACAGCGCATCGCTCGGCACGGGCAGGTCGGGCAGCGGCATCGTCCCCGTCGTGCCCGGCGCCGGCGCAGCATTGTCGGCGACGGCCATCTCCAGCGCCGCGCCTGGAAAATGCGCGGCTGCGTCGTAGCCGTCGGACAGGATGGGCGCAGGTGTCCCCACCTGATCGCGGCTGGCGATTGTCGCGTGCGCGCCAAACGCGCCGGCAAGCGACAGCGCGATCGCTCCCGTCACCCACCGCCTGCTGAGCCGCCGCATCTTCATCGCGTAGCGCATAGCCGATCGGGCATGAAGATTTGAGGCGTTGATTCCGGCTGTCCGATCGCGGGACGGTTGCCCGCGGCGTCAACCGATCGCGGGTCCCGATTGACAGTCGCCGCGGGCGCGCCACAACTCGCCGCTCCGCTCACCGGAGTCACCGATGCCCCGCTTCGCCGCCGTCCTGCTCGCCGCTACGCTGCTCTCGCCCGCTCCCGCGCTTGCGCAGGCGCGCCCCGCCGCCACGCGGGTCGAGCCGATCGCCTTTACCCAGCGCACGCTTCCCAACGGGCTGCGCGTCTATGCCATCCGCGATACCAAGACGGCGAACGTGTCGGTTCAGGTCTGGTACGATGTGGGGTCAAAGGACGATCCCGCCGGCCGCTCGGGCTTTGCGCACATGTTCGAGCATCTGATGTTCAAGGGGACGCGCAACCTGGTCGACGAACAGCTCGACCGGCTGACCGAGGATGTCGGCGGCTACAACAACGCCTCCACGGACGACGATTATACAAATTACTACGAGGTGGTGCCCGCCAACCATCTGGAGCGGCTGCTGTTCGCCGAGGCGGACCGGATGGCGACGCTGGTCGTCGATCCCAAGGTCTTCGCCTCCGAACGCGACGTCGTGAAGGAGGAACTGCGCAGCCGTGTCCTGGCCCAGCCCTATGGCAAGCTCTTCTATCTCTACCGCCCGATGGCGGCATACACCGTCCATCCCTATGCGCGGCCCGGTATCGGCAGCATCGAGGATCTGGACGCCGCGACGGTCGAGGATATCCGCGCCTTTCACGCGACCTACTACCGGCCGGACAATGCGGTGCTGGTGGTCGCGGGCAATTTCGACCCGAAGCAACTCGACCAGTGGGTCGACAAGTATTTCGCCGGCATCAAGCGCCCCGACCGTCCGATTCCGCGCGTGACGGTGGCAGAGCCAGATCCGACAGCGGCGAAACGCTACACCGTGTACGAGCCTAACACGCCGCTGCCCGCGGTGCTGGTCAGCTGGCCGATCCCGCCCGCCAACAGCGCCGATGCGCCCGCCTTGTCGGTGCTCAACACCGTACTGGCGGGCGGCGAAAATTCGCGCCTCTATCAGAGCCTCGTCTATCGCGATCAGGTGGCGGCGCAGGCGTCGAGTTTCTACGAGGCGAAGCAGGGTACCGGGCTGTTCAGCGTCTATGCCATCCTCGCGGGCGGCAAGACCGCGGCCGAGGGCGAGAAGGGGCTGACGACCGAGATCGCCCGGCTTCGCGACACACCCGTCACCGCCGCCGAACTAGCAGAGGCCAAGAACGAGCTACTTACCGAGGCGCTGCAGAGCCGCGAGACCGCGGAGGGCAAGGCGTCGCAACTGGCGCAGGGCGTCATCGTCGAGCGCGATCCCGCCGCCGCCGACAAACGCCTTGCCGCGATCGCCGCCGTCACCGCCGCCGACGTGCAGCGCGTCGCCCGCCGCTATCTGGCGCCGCAGCGGTCCTCGACGGTGCTCTACAACCCGGCCGAGGCGGCGAACGGTGTCAAGGGGGACACGATCGCCATCGCCTCCACCGTGCGCGCGACCCCGCTGACGGTCCCGCCCGGCATCGTCATCCACCAACAGGCGAGCGCGGCCGAGCGCATCCTGCCGCCCGCACCGGGCGCCGCGGTGGTGCCGACGCTGCCGAAGCCGGTCGAGACGAAACTCGCCAACGGGATGCGCGTGATCGTCGTCGATCGCCCCGACCTGCCGCTCGTGTCGGCCCAGCTCGTTGCCGATGGCGGCGCGTCGGGCGATCCCGCTGGCAAGGCGGGGCTCGCCAGCCTGACCGCGGGCCTGCTGACCAAGGGCACGAAGACGCGGACCGCCACGCAGATCGCCGAGGCGGTCGAGTCGCTCGGCGGCTCGATCGGTAGCGAGGCCGACTGGGATGGCTCTTCGGTCACGCTGTCGGTCAAGTCCGACCAGCTCACTCCGGCGATGACGATCCTCGCCGACGTCGCCCGCAACCCCGCCTTCGCCGCCGAGGAGCTTGACCGCGCGCGAACGCAGGCGATCGACGGACTGACCGTGCAACTCAAGGACCCCGGCGCGCTGTCGCAGCTCGTCGCAGCGCGCGCGGTCTATGGCGCGCAGCCCTATGGCAATCCCGAAGGCGGCACGCCCGCCAGCCTCAAGGCGATCGCGCCCGCCGATCTGTCCGCGGCTTACCGCGCCAGCTGGCGGCCGGAGCGCAGCACGCTGATCCTGGTCGGCGACGTGCGCGCCACGGCGGGGCAGGCGCTGGCGCAAAAGCTGTTCGGCGACTGGCAGGGGCAGGGGGCGGCTGCCGCGGCGGCGAAGGTGGAGGGCGTGGCCCCGGCACCGCGCGTCATCGTCGTCGATCTGCCCGATGCGGGGCAGGCGGGCGTCGTCGTCGCGCGCACCGGCCTCGCCCGCTCCGACCAGCAATATTATGCGGGACAGGTCGCCAATGCGACGCTGGGCGTCGGGTTCACTTCGCGGCTCAATCAGGAAATCCGCATCAAGCGCGGCCTCGCCTATGGCGCGCGCTCCAGCCTCGATGCACGGCGCGCTATTGGGCCGTTCACCGCGGCGACGCAGACGAAGAACCCCTCGGCGCCCGAGGTCGTGTCGATCATCACCGCCGAGATGCAGCGCCTCGGCGCGCAGCCCGCGCCCGAGGCCGAGCTGGCGACGCGCAAGGCGGTGCTCGTCGGCAGCTTCGGCCGGACGATCGAGACCAATGCCGGCATCGCCGGGCTGGTCGGCGACTATGTCATCGAGCAGGTCGGCATTGACGAGCTCGGTCGCTTTATCCCCGCGATCGAGGGGGTCGACCCGGCTTCGGTGCAGGCGGCGGCCGCACGACTGTTCGACGTGAAGGGTGCCAGCATCGTCGTGGTCGGCGACGCCAAGGCGTTCGTCGAACCGCTCCGCAAGGCCTATCCCAACCTCGAGGTCGTGCCGGCGAGCGCGCTCAACCTCGACTCACCGACGCTGAAGTGATCACGTCCTCCCTTCTCTGGAAGGGAGGGGCCGGGGGTGGGTAGGTTCGGGGCGAAGCGTCTCGCCTGTCAGCAGCCTACCTACCCAGCGAAAGCTGGGATCGTTGAGTTGGAAGAGCAGAGAGCGGCCTAAGCTTTCGCTGGGGCGACGCACCGGAACCGGTCACGCCATACGGCGCAGCACCTGATCCTTGAGCACGAAATGGTGCCGCAGCGCCGCCGCGACGTGCAGCACCACCAGCGCCAGCATCACCCAGCCGAGCAGCCCGTGACCCTCGCCGGCGATGCCCGCGATCGGATCGTCCCGCGTCACCGCGAACTTGGGTACGTCGAACAGGCCGTAGAAGCTGAGCGGATATTTGCCCGCCGAGCTCATGATCCAGCCGCTCATCGGCATCAGCAGCATGAGGGCATAGAGGCCGACATGCGCCGCCTGTGCCCCCAGCCGCTCGAGCCCTGCAACATGACCCGGCAGCGGCGGCGGACGATGGGTCAGCCGCCAGCCGATCCGCACCAGCGTGAGCCCCAGGATCAGCAGGCCTGTCGCCTTGTGGATCGGCATCACGTTGACCACATCCTCCAGCGCGTCGTGCAGCAGCCCACCCGCCAGATTGCCGATGATCAGCACCGCGATGACCCAGTGGAGGGTACGGGCGACGCTGTTGTAACGCTGCCGCCCGCCGTCGAAGATCGTTGCCATCCGCCGCTCCCGCCCAACTGATTGACCCATGTTGTGCGCCGCGCCGTTCGCGGTGGCAAGCAGGGTCAGGTGCTGGCGCGGACTACCAGCGCGACGGGGACCCGTGCCGATGCGGCGGGCGCACCGGCGATGTTGCGCAACAGCGCCTCGACCAGCGCACGTCCGGCGGCGGGGGCGTTCTGTGCCACGGTGGTCAGCGCCGGGTCGCAGTGGCGCACTCCCTGGATGCCGTCGAAGCCGACGACGGCGACATCGTCCGGCACCCGCAACCCGGACGCGCGCAGCGCCCTGAGCGCCCCCAGCGCCACGAGGTCGCTCGCCGCGAACAGCGCGTCGGCTCTGGGCAGCATGTCGATCAGGCCGGCGATGGCTGCCGCGCCCTGTTCCTCGCGCTCGCCGACGCTCGCACCCGACAGGTCGATCGGCTCGAGCCCGCGCTCGGCCAGCGCCGCCAGATAGCCCTCACGCCGCTCGGCATAGGCGGCGTGGCGCTCCCAGCCGGGCCCTACAAAGGCGATGCGTCGACGACCGCGGGCGAACAGATGCTCGACCGCCTGCCGCGCGCCGTCGCGATTGTCGGCCCGGACGGTCGGCAGTTCGTCGTGCGGCGAGCCCCAGGCGACCACGCGGCGGCCCTGCGCGGCAGCGCGGGTGAAGTGCGCCCAACCGGCCGTGTTGGTCGCGCTTCCGACGACGATCATCCCGTCGGCCTCGCGCCGCTGCTCGAACTCGGCGTCGAAGCCCGCTTCCTCATCCTGGAAGGAAAGTAGGATGCGCCGGCCACCGGCCGCCGCCGCCGCCTCGATCGCGGCGACGAGATCGTAGTAGAAGGGATTGAGCGCTGCGCGGTCGAGCCCGGCGGGCACGATCAGGACGAGCGCGATGCACCCCGTCGTCGCCTGGCGCAGCCGCGCCGCGCGCAGGTCGGGCAGATAGCCGAGCTGCGCCGCCGCCTCCAGCACCCGCTCGCGTGTCTCGGCGCTGACGCTGTCGAGGTTGCGAAGCGCCCGCGACACCGTCGACTGCGACACCCCGGCCGCCGCCGCGACGTCGAACGAGGTCACGATGGCGCGGCCGGTCGCGGGGTCGATCTCGGGGGGAGGGGCGCTGCGCGGCATCTGCCCCGCTGTTACCATGCCGCGCGCCAAAGGGAAGGCGGGCCTTCGGGAAGGGGTCAGTCGCCGAACCGGATCGAGACGTCGCGCGCTTCCTCCTCCACCTTGACGGGCATGTCGTAGAGGGCGGTGAGGATCGGGCCTGTCAGCACGTCGCGGGCGGGGCCGGCGGCGAGCAGACGGCCGTCCTTCAGCGCCACCACCTCGTCGGCGATGCGGGCGGCGAGGTCGAGATCGTGGAGTGCGACGACCACGGTGCAACCGCCGTCGGCCAGCGCGCGCAGTTGCCGCGCCGCCTCGTGCGCGTGACGGGGATCAAGGCCAGCGCTCGGCTCGTCGACGATCAACAGTCGGGGCTCGGCGACAACGGCGCGGGCGAGCATCGCGCGGGCAAGCTCGCCGCCCGACAGCCGCGTTGCTGATCGCTCGCGCAGCGCGAGGAGGTCGAACCGTGCAAGCGCGCCGTCGATCGCCGGCTGCCAGCGTGCGGGCAGCGATCCGAAGGCGGGCAGCTGCGGCGACAGGCCGAGCGCGACGAGCCGCTCGACCGAAACCGGCCACTCGGCGCGGGGTGATTGGGGAAGGTAGGCGCGGATGCTCGCCAGCCGGCGCGGGGCGATCGCGCGGATTGGCTCGCCGCCAAGCAGCACCTCGCCCGCGTCGGGGCGAAGCAGGCCGGCGGCGACCTCGAGCAGCGTCGACTTTCCCGCGCCGTTCGGGCCGATGACGGCGGTGAGGCGACCGGCTTCGAATACGGCATCGACCGACTCGAGCACGAACCTGCCGCCGCGACGGAGCGTCACGTCCGCGAGAGACAGTCGCGTCATGGCGCCACCTGCCGCACGCGAAGCACGAGCCAGAGGAAGAAGGGCGCGCCGACCACCGCGATCAGCACGCCGAGCTTGAGGTCGAGCGCCGGCCCGGCGATCTTCACCGCCACGTCGGCGGCGAGTACCAGTGCCGCGCCGATCAGCGCCGAGGGCGCGAGCGCCGCGCCCGGCCGGTGCCCGACGAGTGGCCGCGCGAGATGCGGTGCGATCAGCCCCACGAACCCGACCGCCCCGGTCACCGCGGTCGCTGCGCCCACGCCCGCCGCGGTACCCACCAGCGCGAGCAGTCGCAGCCGCGCCACATCGACGCCCAGGCTTTCGGCTTGCCGCTCCCCAAGTGTCAACGCGTCAAGCCCGCGCGCGGTCAGCGCCAGCAGCGCCGCACCGATCGCGATGAATGGCGCGGCGAGCGTCACATGGTCCCAGCTCCGGTCGGCGAGCGATCCCATCAGCCAGGTGACGATCTCGTACGCCGCGAACGGATTGGGCGCGAGGTTGAGCGCCAAGCTGACGCCTGCCGACGCAAGCGTCGAGACCGCGACGCCAGCGAGGATCAACGACAACGTGCCCCCGGTCCGCGACAGCGCAAAGGCGATGCCGACCGCCACCAGCGCGCCCGCGAGCGCGAACACCGGCGTCGCCAGCCCCGCACTCGCCGCGAACCCGTAATAGATCGCGATCACCGCCCCAAGCGATGCGCCCGACGACGCGCCGAGCAGCCCCGGCTCGGCGAGCGGATTGCGGAGCAGGCCCTGAAGCACTGCGCCCGCCAGCCCGAGAATCGCGCCGACCATCAGCGCGAGGACGAGCCGCGGCAGCCGCACCTCGACGATCAGGAGCTTGGCGAGGTTCGGCTGCGGATCGGCGAGCGCGCCGGCGACGCTCGCAGGCGACAGCCAGACCGGCCCGGCGAGCAGCGACCCCGCCGCCAGCGCGAGGATCGCTGCGATCAGCAGTTGGAGCGCCGCCGCCCTCACGCCGCCATCTCCGCCTGAAGACGAAGCACAGCGTCGCCGATCATCGGCGTGCCGCAGACATAATAGGCCTGTGGAATGCGGAGCGTCCGACCCTTCCAGCGTTCGCGGACGATCCGGTGATTGGTGATCTCGTCGCCCAGGCTGCCGCCCGATCGGACGGCGGCGCCCTGTACGATCAGGTCGGGGTCAAGCTTCAGCAGCGTCTCGATGTTCGGGCGACCATAGCTATAGCCGCCCATCTCGCGGACCACGTTGCGCGCACCCGCGGCGGTCAGCACCGCGTCGTAGAGCGTGCCCGACGCCGCGCCGAAGCCGCTGCCGTCCCACGCGGCGACGCGCGGATGGCGGCGCGCGCGCCGCGATGCCTCGGTCAGGCGTGCATCCATCCCCGCGATCAGCGCCTCGCCGCGCGCCCGCTCGCCGACCGCGGCGGCGATCTGGCGGACGGTGCGGCGGATGTCATCGAAGCTGCTCGCGTGATCGACCTCGATCATCGGCCAGCCGATCCGCCTGAGCATGCCGCGCAGCGCCGGGGTGGTGAAGCTGCCCGCGATGACGAGGTCGGGCGCTTGGCGCAGCACCTCTTCGGCCTGGCCGTGATTGAGCGGCACGCGGGCAGCTGCGCCCGCCATCAGCGAGCCGGCCGTGTCGCGCGACAGCCAGCTGACCGAGGCGATGCGCTCGGGCGGCAGCAGCGCGAGGACGATCTGGTCGGTGCACTGGTTGACGCTCATCACGCGCACCGGCTTTGCCGAGGCGACCGGAACAGCGGCCGGGCGCGCGCTGCACCCGGCCGCCAGCAGCAGCATCAGCGATGCCGCCGCGAGTCGCATCAGAAGCGCGCCCGCACGCCGCCATAGGCGGCGCGGCCGTTGCCGACGAAGCTGAACACCTCCTCGTTCCGCTCGCCGACCAGGTTCTCGACCCGGCCGAACAGCGACAGCTTGTCGGTCAGCTTATAGCCGGCGGCGAAGTTGACGATGACGAACTCCTCCAGCGACACGGTGACGGGGACGAAGCTGGGGTCGATGAATGCCAGATCGTCCTGCCGTCCGTTGTAGCGCGCTGTGAACGTGCCCGAGAAGCGCTTGTCCGTGCTGAACGCGGTCACGTTGACGCTGCCTACATGGCGCGGCCGGCGCACTTCGCGCACGCCGTTCTCGGTGGCGTCGGTATAGGTATAGGCAAGGTCGATCTTGAGCTGGTCGACGGGCCGCGCCGACACGAACGCCTCGACGCCGTGCTGCTTCGACCGGGTCGCGCGGTTCGATGGCGTCGCGACGAAATCGGGCGCGGGATAGGTGACGAAGATTTCGTCCTTCAGCCGATTGTCGAAATAGGTCGCGCCAATCGTCGCGCGGTCGCCGATCTGCTGGTCCAACCCGACTTCCCAACCCTCGGACTTCTCGGGCCGCAGGTTCGGGTTGCCGATGTAGCGGCCGTCGGAATAGCCGAACAGGTCGAAATAGCCGGGATTCTTGACGCCCGTGCCATAGGCGCCGCGCACCCGCAGGCCGAAGGGCAGGCGGTACCCCGCCTGCGCGCGCCACGTCGTTGCGTCCGCAAAGCGGTTGTTGGCGTCGTGGCGGATGCTCGCACCGGCGGACAGCGCCTCGCCCACGGTCAGTTCGTACTGGCCGACAAATCCCCAATTCTCGGTGGTGCGGCGCCCCTGGAAGGCGAAGGGCGAGGGGGTGGTCGTCCGATAAGCCTCATGCTCATAATCGACCGCGGCGGTCAGGCGGTGACCGACCCGGTCGTCGCCGAGGCGCAGGCCGGTTTCGTAGCTGCCCTTCCAGCGACGGCCCTTGTTGCCATAGTCGAGACCGTCGGGCGTCAGCCCCTGGCGCACCGTGTCGGCGACCTGTCCCGTCAGCGCATGCGTCCAGCGACCGTCCAATAGCGACAGGTCGCCGCGAACGAGGCCGTAGGCCCCGTCGATCCGCGTCCGCACGCCGGGGCTGTCGACGGTGTAGCCGAAGGTCGGGCTGGCGAAATCGCCGTCGCTGTTGTTGGTCAGCGCGTCGGTATAGCTGTAGCGGCCGACCGCGGTCAGGCGGAAATTGTCGGCGGGTGTCCAGCTCGCCTTGGCGCTGCCCGAGGCGCTGGTGACGCCGACATTGCGGACGCCGCCGCGCGCGGTCGGCTGGCCATCGGTGCGATAGAGTGTGCCGGTGAGCGCGTAATCGACAGTCTCGCCCGCGCCTGCGATGCGAGCATTACCGGCGAGCGTGTCGAACGACCCGCCCTCGACCCGCAGCGAGACGCCCGGCGCCTCACGGCCCGTCGCGGTGATATAGTGGATGACGCCGCCGATCGCGTCAGAGCCGTAGAGCGAGGATTGCTGCCCGCGCAGCACCTCGATCCGGGCGCCGTCGTCGGCGGCCAGCGTGTTCCAGTCGAACTCGCCCTGATAGGGATCCGACACCTCGATTCCGTCGACGAGGACGAGGACGTGATTGCTCTCGGCCCCCCGCACGCGCACCTGGGTCAGGCCGCCGCGGCCGCCGGTCTGGCTGACCGCCAGGCCCGGCACGTCGCGAAGCACGTCGGTTACGACGCGGACCTGCCGCTCCTCGAGGTCGTCTGCCGACAGCACGGTGAGCGAGGCGGGCACCGTCGCCGCCTCGACCGCGCCGGTCGAGCGGGTCGCGGTGACGACGATCGCGTTGCCCTCGGCATCGCGCGCGGGCTGGCTCGGGTCGGTCTGCGCCGCGGCGGGCGCGGCAAGGCTGGCTGCCGCGGCGAGCGCGATCAGCGAAACTTGGATTGTCGTCATGTTCATTCTGTCCCCCGCGTTGCTCCAAAGGACGCGGCTGGGGGCTGTTCGCGGACGAACGGCGGCGCACGGGCGGGCGAGGGGCGAACGCGATGCCCCCGGAACGACCAGCGCCGCACTTGGCCCTCCAGAGGCCGCGCGGCTTCGTCGCTCGAACGGAAGCATGTCCCGCGCCCCGGCCATCCCCTGGACCACAGCGATGAGCGACTGCGCCGGCAGGTCTCCTGGCTCGCGGGTCAGGGCTCGGCGGGCGCCTTCCCAGGTTTCCCCAGTGGCTGTGCCCGGCGCATTGCCGGCCACGTGCTCGCCTCGCTCGCCGCTTACAGTTGCAGGGACAGCCGCGGAATTGGAGCCTTGGGGGCTCCGCACCGCATTCCCATTCAAGCCCTCTCGGGCACCGGCGCGATCTTTGTCGTTCGGGCTGACCCGTCCGACGCGCCGCCCTTTAGCGCAAGCGGGCGTCGTCGCAAGCGCAATCGCCCGACGCCTTCAGCCTTCGATCACGTCGCGGATCTTGCGGGCGAGGCCCTCATAGGTGAACGGCTTGGCGATCAGGTCGATGCCGGGCTCTAGCCGTCCGCCCTGCATGATCGCGTTGCGCGTATACCCGCTGGCGTAGAGGACGCGCAGTGCCGGCTTCACCGCGCGCGCCTTCGCGACCAGCTCGCTCCCCGACATGCCCGGCATCACCACGTCGGTGAAGAGCAGGTCGATCGCGGTATCGCGCCGCTCAAGCAGGCGCAGTGCCGTGGTGCCGTCATGCGCCTCGAGCACGCGGTAGCCGAGCTCGCGCAGCACCTCGACGGTATAGGCGCGCACATCGTCATCGTCCTCGACGACCATGATCGTCTCGTCCAAGCGGCGCGGGAGCGGAGCGGCGGTCACCGCCTCCTCGTCGCGCACGCCGTCCTCGCCGTGGAAGCGCGGCAGATAGAGGCGGATGGTAGTGCCGACATGCTCCTGCGAGAACATCTTCACCTGCCCGCCCGATTGGCGGACGAAGCCATAGACCTGGCTGAGGCCGAGGCCGGTGCCGCGCCCGACCTCCTTGGTGGTGAAGAAGGGCTCGAACACGCGCGCCAGCGTCTCGCGCGGCATGCCGATGCCGGTGTCGGTCACGGCGACCATCACGTAATCGCCCGGCGGCACCTCGGAAAGGTCGCCTTCATGTACCTCGGCGTTGCGCGTCTCGATGACGAGGCGCCCGCCGCCGGGCATCGCGTCGCGGGCGTTGACCGCAAGGTTTAGGATCGCGTTCTCAAGCTGGTTGGGATCGGCCTCGACGCGCCACAGGGCCGGGTCGCCGATCACCTCCAGCGTCACCGTCTCGCCCAGCGCCCGACCGATCAGGTCTGACATCTCGCCGATCAGCCGGCCGACGTCGAGCGGCTTGGGGTCGAGCGGTTGGCGGCGCGAGAAGGCCAGCAGTCGCTGGGTGAGCGCCGCGGCCCGCTCTGCGCCCTTCTGCGCATTGCCCATCGCCCGCGTCGCGCGCATCGCGTCGCCCACGGCCAATGCGCGGCGGGCGATGTCGACGCTGCCGATCACGATCGTCAGCAGGTTGTTGAAGTCGTGGGCAATGCCGCCGGTCAGCTGGCCCACCGCCTCCATCTTCTGCGCCTGACGGAGCGCTTCCTCGGCGGCGAGCAGCGCGCGCGTGCGCTCGGCGACGCGCGCCTCGAGGCTGGCGTTGAGCTCGGCGAGGTCGCCATTGATGCGGACCCGCTCGATATGGGCCCAAGACCGCTCGGCCACCGCCGCGATCAGGCTTAGCGACTCGCTGCTCCAGGCGTGCGGCACACGATCATAGACCGCCATCAGCGCCGTCAGTCGTCCGCCCTTGACCAGCGGCATGCACACCGTCGCGGCGACGCCGATCGCGGCGAAGGTCGCCGCCGCCGCTTCGGGCAGCTCTGCGGCGATGTCGGCGACGACGAGCGGCTGGCCCGCCCGCAACGTCGCAACCGCACGTTCGCCGAAGTCGCGAAGGCGATAATGACCGACGATGCTGTCGGTACCCGGCGCCGCGCCATCGCCGCGAATGGTAAAGCCGTCTTCGTCGGCATCCATGTCGGCATAGGCGCAGTTGGCGACGCCCATGTGGCGCGCGACCATCGCGGTCGTCGTCGCCATGATCGTGTCGGCATCGCTCGCGTCGGCGATCGCGCTGCCGAGATCGTCGAGGAACTGAAGCTTCGCCTGACTCTCGCGCAGCGCCGCCTGCTGGGCGCGGCGTTCGGTAACATCGGTGTGGATGCCCACCCATTCGACGAGCGTGCCGCTCTCGTCGAAAAGGGGCACGCCGCGGGTAGCGAACTGCCGCCATTCGCCGGCGGCCGTGCGCACGCGATGTTCGTGGACGTACATCGACTGGCTGGCGAGCGCCGCCTGCCACGCGGCGACCGATCCCGGCACGTCGTCGGGATGCACGGCCGCGGTCCAGCCATAACCGCGATACTCGGCCTCGGTCTGCCCCGTCAGCGCATGCCAGCCGGGCTGGTCTCCCTGCATCTCGCCCTCCGGCGTGTTGGTCCAGACATAGCCGTCGATCGCCGCGACCGCCGCGCGGAAGCGCGCGTTGCTGGCGCGCAATTCGGCCTCGCGCGCGCGCCGCTCGGTCAGGTCGAGCATGGCGCCGATCATCCGCACCGCCCGCCCGTCGCTCCCCCGCAGGATCGAGCCGCGGTCATAAACCGGCGCGTAGCTCCCGTCGGCGCGCTCGAACCGGTATTCGGCCGACCAGTTCAGGTCGTCGCCAGCGATTGCGGCATAGATGCTGGTGCCCACCCCGTCGCGATCGTCGGGGTGAATGCGCTCAAGCCACCAGTGACCGGCGGTCTGGTTGCCCTCGGGCTTGTGGCCGTAAGCGATCTCGAGTGCCGCGTTCCACTGGACGCGGTCGGTGGCGAGGTCCCAGTCCCAGATCGCGTCGGTAGTCGCCTGCGCGGCGAGCTGGTAGCGTGTCTCGATCGCGAGGCGCTCCTCGCGGCGCGCGCGGGCGTCGGCGATCGCGCGCCGCAGCTCCATCTGCGCGACGACCTGACGCGCCAGCGACTCGAGCAAGCGGCGCTGTGCCGGCGTCAGCCCGTCCGGGCGGGCGACATGGTCGATGACGCAAAGGGTGCCGAGCGGTGCGCCGCTCCGGCCATAAAGAACGGCGCCCGCGTAGAAGCGGATGCCGCCGGTCGCGGTGACGAACGGGTTGTCGGCGAAACGCGGATCGGCGCTGAGGTCGGGTACCA
This sequence comes from Sphingomonas spermidinifaciens, assembly GCF_002351485.1. GTDB lineage: Bacteria > Pseudomonadota > Alphaproteobacteria > Sphingomonadales > Sphingomonadaceae > Sphingomonas > Sphingomonas spermidinifaciens. The sequence continues at coordinate 85,824 of NZ_NWMW01000001.1, forward strand.
CCATCAGCCCGTCGCCGGCGAGCGCGTGGACGCAGATCGACGTTCCGATCGGCGTCTCGCGCGCGCCAAGGCCAACCTCTGCCTTGAACCACTGGCGATCGCGCGCGACGAGGCTGACCAACGCGATCGGCGCCTCGAGCGCGTCGGCGGCGAGCTGCGCAAGCTCGTCGAAATCATGCTCCGCCGGCGTGTCGAGAATGTCATACGCTTCGAGCGCGGCGATGCGCTCGGGTTCGTTCCAGCGCCGACGGCCTTCGGGTGCGTCGGTCTCGATCGGTTCGCTCATCTTGCGGCACTAGCACCCGCGCGCATGGGCAGCACGCGAAATTATCCTATGTTGGACAGGCGCAACGCATTCGTCCGCGGCCATGCCAACGTTGTCATGTTTACGTATGCTGTTGCTGCGCGGGTGAGGCCTCACAGGGCGGTGTTGGTCCGCGCGAAGAAACCAAGAAACTTACCTTACCAGTGTCTTACGATCAATTCCGACCATCCAATGTTAATGCACGTTCATTTTCATATTTGCACACGAGCGCAATGTAACGCTTTACACGCTGCCGCGCGCTGCATAGGCCTGTGCCCGAGCAAAGCGGGCGAACCGCGTGAGGGAGGAGTGCGGAATGGCCGCGATTGACGGGACCATTGCGGGCGGCGCGCGTCCGGCGGCAGGCATGCTGACAGCGCGTCTCAGCGCGTTGATGTTCATGCAATTCTTCGTCTGGGGCGCGGGCGCGGTGACGCTCGGCCTCGTCATGCAGACGGTCGGTATCGGCGACCTCATCGCCAACGCCTTTTCGGTGGGGCCGATTGCCTCGATCGTCGGGTCGTTCCTCCTCGGCATGGCCGCGACGCGGTTCCTCAGTCCCAAGATGCTGATGGTGATCCTGCATCTGGTCGGCGGCGTGCTGCTCTTCATTCTTCCCGGCTTCATCAATCCGGAAGGGGGCAGCACCTTCGTCTGGCTGCTCCTTTGCTACATGATCCTCTATATGCCGACGGTCGGCTTAGCGAACACGATCGCGCTCAAGAGCTTCGGCGAGCGGGTCGATCGCTTCCCGTTCGTGCGCGCATTCGGCACGATCGGCTGGATTGCCGCGGGCCTCATCATCGGCTGGGCGGGCCTGTCGGCGAGCCCCGAGATTTTCCGCGTCGCCGCGGTCGTGTCGCTCGCGCTCGGCTTCTACAGCCTGACGCTCCCCAATGTCGAAGCCGACGCGCCGAGCGACGGCAGCCTCGTCCGCCAGGTGCTCTGCGTCGAGGCGTTCGGGCTGCTGCGTCAGCGCTCGTTCCTGATCTTCGTCACTTGCGCGACGCTGATCTCGATCCCGCTGGCGATGTATTACGCCTATGCCTCGCCCTATGTCGGCGCGGCGGGGATCGAGAATGTGGGCGGCACGCTCGCCATCGGGCAGATGTCCGAGCTCGTCTTCATGTTCTCGATGCCGCTGCTCTATCGCCGCTTCGGCGTGAAGCCGCTACTGCTGGTGGGCATGGCCGCCTGGGCGCTTCGCTATGCGCTGTTCGCGATCGGCGATGGCGGATCGGGGCTTTGGGCGGTTTATCTCGGCGTTGCGCTGCACGGCATCTGCTACGACTTCTTCTTCGTCGCCGGCGCGATCTATACGCAGACGATCGCCGCGCCGAAGGGGGTCAATGCGCAGGCGCAGGGGATGCTGACGCTGTTCACCTATGGCGTCGGCATGCTGCTCGGCTCGCAGATCGGTGGCCTCCTCTATGCGCAGCTGCCCGCGACGCCGACGATCGCCGACTGGCAGGGGATGTGGGTCGCGCCCGCCGTCGCCGCAGCGGTGATCGCGCTGATCTTCCAGTTCAGCTTCCGCGACGACAGCCGCGAGGGCGTGCGCGGATGAGCCTCACCCGCCGCAGCCTGATCGCCGCCGCCGCGGTGACGCCGCTGGTCGCTGGCGCAGCCTGTGCCGCGCCGCAGTCGAACGCCGCGCGCTTCTCGATGAAGTTCGCGCCGCACGAGGGCAGCTTCGCAAGCCGCGGCGGCAGAATCGAGCAGATCGCCTTTGCCGCCGACCAGGGGTTCACCGCTTGGGAGGACAATGAGGCGGCGGGCCGCACCGTCGCCGAGCAGACGGCGATGGCGAAGGCGCTGGCCGACCGGGGTATGACGATGGGCGTCTTCGTCGCCTCGATGCCCAGATGGGGCGAGAGCCGTCCCCGCTTCGGGTCGGGCGACGTGGCGGAGCGGGATGCGTTCCTTGCGGACATCCGCGCCTCGCTGGATGTGGCCAAGCGCCTCAATGCGACGCACGCGACCGTGGTGACGGGCTTTCTCGACCCGCGCGTGCCGCTCGACGTGCAGACCGCGCGCGTCATCGACGTGATGCGGCGCGCCGGCGACATTGTCGCGGGCAAGGGCCTGACGCTCGTCATGGAGCCGCTCAACACCCGCACCGACCATCCCGGCGTCTATATGCAGACCTTTGCACAGGGGCTCGCGGTCGCGCGCGGGGCAGACCGCGCGGGGGTCAAGGTCCTCGCCGACTGCTACCACGAGCAGATTCAGTCGGGGAACCTGATCCCGGCGCTCGGCATGTGCTGGGACGAGATCGGCTATATCCAGTTCGGCGACAATCCCGGCCGCAAGGAGCCGGGGTCGGGCGAGATCAACTACGGCAACATCGTCAAGTGGCTGAAGTTGAAGCGCTATGCCGGCGTGATCGGCATGGAGCACGGCAATTCGATCGACGGACGCGCGGGCGAGGAGCGGCTGATCGCCGCCTATCGCGCGATCGACAAGGTGTGAGGGGAGTAGGCGTGATGTTTGCAAGGTGGGCCGCCGTCGCGGCCGTGGCGCTGGCCGGTCCGGCCGCTGCGCAGGACAAGCCGGGCTTCAAGGACACGCCCGTGCTGCCGGGCGGCAAGTGGCGCGTTCATGACGCCGACCGGCCCTATCCGGCGGTGGTCGCGCCGGCACCGCAGCCGGGCGGCGCGCCCGCCGATGCGGTGGTGCTGTTCGACGGCACCTCGCTCGACGCCTGGCGGCCGAGCAAGGCGCTCTGGACGGTCCGGGACGGCGTCATGACCATTCCCAAGGGCGCGGGTCCCCTGACCACGAAGCAGAGCTTCGGCGACGTCCAGATGCATCTGGAGTTTCGCAGCCCCAATCCGCCGACGCGCACGTCGCAGGATCGCGGGAACAGCGGCATCTGGTTCATGGAACGCTACGAGATCCAGATCCTCGATGGCCATGACAACCCGACCTATGCCGACGGCACGGTCGGCGCGGTCTATGGCTGGAAACCGCCGCTCGCCAACGCCTCGCGCAAGCCCGGCGAGTGGCAAAGCTACGACATCGTGTTCGAGCGGCCGCGCTTCGATGCGGCGGGCAAGCTCCTTCGTCCCGCCTACATCACCGCATTCCTGAACGGCGTACTCGTCCAGAATCATCAGGCGATGCTCGGCACCACCATCTGGCGGCAGATTGCGAAGTACGAGGCGCATGGCGATGCCGCGCCCATTCAGCTTCAGGATCACGACTCGCCCGTATCAATCCGCAACATCTGGGTGCGCCCGCTGCCCGAGGCGGCGATCGCGCAGGACCTGACAGGAGAGGCCAAGTGATTATCGACCGCAGAACCGCGCTGGCCGGCGTGGCCGCGATGTTCGGGGCAGGGGCGTTCGCGCCGATCGCCCGAGCCGCCACGGCAGCCGCACAGACCAAGGGTGCCGTCATTCCCGGGATCAGCGACGGGCCGCCGAGTGTGGCCGTGTTCACGCCCGCCCAGCGCACGCTGCTGACCGCGCTGTCGGAACGGGTGATCCCGACCACCGACACGCCGGGCGCGATCGCCGCGGGCGTGCCGCAGTATATCGAGAAACTGCTCGCCGACTGGTCCTATCCCAAGGAGCGCGAGCCGATCATTGCCGGGCTCGACGCGATCGACAAGCGATCGGTCGCCGACTTCAAGGTCGCTGGCGACAAGGCGTCGGCCAAGCAGCATGACACGCTGCTCACCTTGGCGATGAACGACCAGATCCCGGGCGGCAAGGCGTGGTTCGAGAACTTCCGCCAGCTCGTCATCACCGGTTATTACACGTCGGAAATCGGCATCACGCAGGAGCGCGAATATCTGCCGGTTCCCGGCGAGTATAACGGTGCCTTCCCCTATGCCGGCGTCAACAAGGTCTACAGCTCGTGATCCATCGTCGTACCCTGATCGGCGGCGCTGGCGGGGCGCTTGCGCTCGCGGCGATGCCGCGCCTTGCCGCGGGCGCGCAGCTTGGCGCCATAGGCCTCCAGCTCTACACCGTGCGCGAGATCTTCCAGAAGGATCCGGTCAAGACGCTCGAGCAGGTCGCCCGCATCGGCTATCGCGAGGTCGAGTTCGGTGGCGGCGGCTATGACGCGATGGACCACAAGCTGCTCCGCCGCACGATGGACCGCCTGCGGCTGAAGTCGCCGTCGGTGCACATCGGCTATGACGCGCTGCTCGCCGACCTGCCCAAGCAGGTGGCGATGGCGAAGACGCTGGGAGCCGACACGGTCGTGCTGCCGTACATGACCGACGAGTACCGCAACGAGGCCGGGTGGAAGGGGGCGCTGCCCAACATCAACCGCTTCGCGACCGAACTGAAGGCAGCGGGCCTCGGCTTCGCCTATCACAACCACGATTTCGAGTTCACGACGCGCATCGGCGACAAGTCGATGTACGACCTGCTGCTCGAGGCGACCGACCCGGCGCTGGTGAAGATCGAGCTCGATCTGTTCTGGGCGATCGTCGCGGGGCAGGACATGGAGGCGTTGCTCGATCGGCTGTCGCCACGGCTCTACGCCTATCACGTCAAGGATCGGCGCGCCGACGGCAACATGACCGCGGTCGGCACCGGCACCGTCGATTTCGGCGCGATCTTCGCCCGCCCGTCGAGCAAGGGCGTGCGCCACTTCTATGTCGAGAACGATCAGGCGCCTGCGCCCTATCTTCCCGACATCACCACCAGCTTCAAGACGCTCCGCGCGCTGCGTTACTGAGCGCGTACCGGGAGGGATTTATGCAGACGGCTTCGACCAACCGTTTCGATGCGATCGTCATCGGCTCGGGGATCAGCGGCGGGTTCGCCGCCAAGGAATTGACCGAAAAGGGCCTCAAGGTCCTGATGCTCGACCGCGGCGTGATGGTCGAGCACAGCGAGGGCTATGATTACGAGGGCAAGCCCGCCTTCGAGGTGCCGGCGCGCAACCGCATGCCCGAGCCGCTGCGCGACAGCGACTATTTTATCGCCCGCCACGGCTATGTCGCGCCGAGCAGCCGCAAGTTCTACAATGACGACCGGCTCAATCCCTACGCCTATGACGAGGGCAGCAAGTTCTATTGGATTCGCCCCGGCGCGGTGGGCGGCAAGTCGCTGATCTGGGGCCGCTGGAGCTTCCGCTGGGCCGAAGAGGACTTCGCCGCGAACAAGCGTGAGGGGATCGATGGTGTCTGGCCGATCGGCTATGACGATGTCGCGCCCTGGTACAGCCAGGTCGAGAAGTACATCGGCGTCTCGGGCTCGCGCGAGAACCTGCCCTATCTGCCCGATAGCGAATTCATGCCGCCTATGCCGATGAACATCGCCGAGAAGTGGATGAAGGAGCGGCTCGAGGCCAAGTTCCCGGGCCGCAAGCTCATCAACACGCGCCTGTCGAACATCACCGTCGACAAGCCCGAGCAGAACCGCACCAAGTGCCAGCACCGCAACCAGTGCGGCAATGGCTGCTCGTTCGGCGCGTATTTTTCCACCCAGGCGGTGACGCTGCCCGCCGCGCGCGCGACGGGCCGCTTGACGCTCCAGTCCGATGCGGTCGTCACCAATCTCGAGTACGACCCCAGGGCCAAGCGCGTGACGGGTGTGCGCTATATCGACGCCAAGACGGGTCAGGCCCAGGTCGTCAATGCCGGCCTCGTCTTTCTCTGTGCCTCGGCGATGGGGTCGGTTCAGATCCTGATGAACTCGCGCGCGCCGGGCAGCGAGAAGAGCTGGTTCGACAATAGCGGCACGCTCGGCCGCTATGTCATGGACCATATCTTCCGCGTCGGCGTGTCGGGCGACATCCCGGGCATGACCGAGTATATCGAATATGGCCGGCGGCCCGGCGGCGTCTATATCCCGCGTTTCCGCAACATCGGCGGCGAGGAAGGCGTGGGGTTCAAGCGCGGCTATGGCTACCAGGGCGGCGCCAGCCGCAACCCGATGGGTCCGGTCGGCTTCGGGGCCGAGATGAAGCACGGGATGCGCAAATATAGCGGCTGGAACTTCGGAATGGGCGCGTTCGGCGAGTGCCTGCCCTACAGGGACAATCACGTGTCGCTCCATCCGTCGAAGGTCGACCGGTTCGGCGTGCCGCTGATGAAGTTCGACGTTACCTTCCGTGAGAACGAGCTGAAGATGATGGCCGACGCCAAGGAGCAGGGTGAAAAGATGTTGCGCGAGGCCGGCCTCATCAACGTGTCGAGCTATGAGGGGGAGCACGTCCCCGGCGACGCGATTCACGAGATGGGCGGCGCGCGCATGGGCGCCGATCCGCGGGCGTCGGTGCTCAATGGGTGGAGCCAGGCACATGATGCGCCCAACCTCTATGTCACCGACGGTGCACAGATGGCATCGGTGGCGTGCGTCAATCCCTCGCTGACCTTCATGGCGCTGACGGTCCGCGCCGCCGACCATGCAGTGAAGCAGCTGCGCACCTGACCGACCGCCGCCTGGGCCTTTCGGGGCTCAGGCGGCGATCGCCTCCGCCGCCTCGCTCGCCTCGAGCCACGCCGCTTCCGCCGCCGCAACCGCGAGGTCGAGCTCGGCCCTGCGCTTCATCAGGTCGCCGACCGGCGCACCGGCTGTCGCCGGGTCCGCGAGCGTGCGATCGAGGGCCTCGCGCTCGGCGCTCAGCCTGGCGAGATCGCTCTCCGCTGCCTTCGCGCGCTGGCGCAGCGCCTTAAGCTGGTCGCGATCGAGGCCCGACTTCTTCTCGCCCCCGCGCGCCTCGGCCTTGGCCGGCGACTCCTTGCCGAGAATCATCGCGATATAGTCGTCGACCGACCCGTCGAAGTCGCGCGCGGTGCCGTTGTCGACCAGCACCAGCCGGTCGGCAGTCATCTCAATCATGTGGCGGTCATGGCTGACGATCACGACGGCGCCGGTATAGGCGTTGAGCGCCTGGATCAGTGCCTCTCGCGCATCGACGTCGAGGTGGTTGGTCGGCTCGTCGAGGATCAGCATGTGCGGTGCGTCGCGCGTGATGAGCGCCAATGCCAGCCGTGCCCGCTCGCCGCCCGACAGCTTGCCGACCTGCGTGGTGGCTTTCTGCCCCGCAAAGCCGAACCGCCCAAGCTGCGCCCGCACCGCGCCGGGCGACGCACCCTTCATCGCGATCGTCATGTGCTGAAGCGGCGTTTCATCGCGGTCCAGCTCCTCGACCTGATACTGCGTGAAATAGCCGACGCGCATCTTGCCGCTGGCGCTCATCCCGCCTTCCATCGTGGGCAGCTGTGCCGCCAGCAGCCGCGCCAGCGTCGTCTTGCCGTTGCCGTTACGGCCGAGCAGCGCCAGCCGGTCGTCGGGGTCGAGCCGAAGGTTGAGGCGGCGCAGGATCGGCACCGCGTCGTATCCGACCGCCGCCATGTCGAGCGTGACCAGTGGCGGGCGCAGTTCCTCGGGATCGGGAAAGCCGAAGGACAGCGTCGGATCGTCGATCAGCTCGGCGATCGGCTGCATCTTGGCCAGCATCTTGGCGCGCGCCTGCGCTTGCTTGGCGGTCGAGGCACGGGCGGAATTGCGGGCGACATAGTCCTGCAGCTTTTCACGCTCGGCCTGCTGCTTGGCGCGGGCGGAGGCGATCTGCGCCTGCCGTTCGGCCCGCTGCCGCTCGAAAGCGTCGTAGCCACCGGGATAGAGCGTCAGCTTGCCGCCGCCCAGATGCAGGATGTGGTCGACCACATTGTTGAGGAAGTCGCGCTCGTGGCTGACGAGCAGGATCGTCGCCGGATAGCTTTTGAGGAAGTCCTCGAGCCACATCACCGCTTCGAGGTCGAGGTGGTTCGACGGCTCGTCGAGAAGCAGCAGGTCGGGCTGTGAGAAGAGCAGGCTGGCAAGCGCCACGCGCATCTTCCACCCGCCCGAAAAGCTGTCGAGCGGGCGCTGCTGCATATCCTCGTCGAAGCCGAGGCCGACGAGGATCTGCGCCGCACGCGACGGCGCGGTATAGGCGTCGATCGCGATCAGCCGCTCATAGACGTCGCCGAGCCGATCAGGGTCCTCGCACGTCTCGCTCTCGATCATCAGCGCAGCGCGCTCGGTATCGGCGGCGAGCACCGTTTCGAACGGCGTCCGGTCGCCCGCAGGGGCTTCCTGGGCGATGTAGCCGAGGCGCGCGCCGCGCGGCATGTCGATGCTGCCGGCATCGGCCTCGATCGCGCCGGTGATGGTACGCACCAGCGTCGTCTTGCCCGCGCCGTTGCGACCGATCAGGCCGATGCGGCCCTTGGGCGGCAGGCGCGCGCTGGCGCCGTCGATGATGGTCCGGCCGCCCAGGCGCACGGTCACGTCGTTGAGGTTGAGCATCGCCACCGCCTAGCAGGCGCGCGCAGCTTCCCCAAGCCTGCGAAGGATGTCAGACAGCGGCGATGAGCGAATGGCGTTTCTGGATCGACCGCGGCGGCACCTTTACCGATGTGGTGGCGCGGCGGCCAGATGGCACGCTGGCGACCGCCAAGCTCTTGTCCGAAGATCCCGCCCGCCGCCATGACGCGGCGGAGGCGGCGATCCGCGAGCTGACCGGCGTGGGCGACGGGCCGCTGCCGCCGTGCCGCATCCGCATCGGCACCACGATCGCCACCAACGCGCTGCTCGAACGCGCCGGTGAGCCGGTGTTGCTGGCCATTACCAGGGGCTTCGGGGACGCACTGACCATCGGCTATCAGGATCGGCCCGACATCTTCGCCCGCGACATCCGCCGCCCGCCGCCCTTGTTCGCGGAGGTGGTGGAGATCGACGAGCGCGTGGGCGAGGACGGCACGGTCCTGACCCCGCTCGACCACGGCGCGGCCGCCGCGGCGTTCGCCGGCGCGTATAAAAGGGGCCTGCGCGCGGTTGCGATCGTCCTGATGCACGGGTGGAAGCACACCGCGCACGAAGCGGCGCTGGCCGAACTCGCCGCCGCGGCAGGGTTCACCCAGGTCTCGGTCAGCCACCGCACCGCGCCACTCATCCGCCTTGTCGCGCGCGGCGACACGACGCTCGCCGATGCGTATCTCTCGCCCGTGCTGCGCCGCTATGTCGAGGGGCTGGAGGGGGCGCTGGGACCCGACCTCCTGTTCATGCAGTCGAGCGGCGGGCTGGTCGCGGGTTCTGGCTTTGGCGGCAAGGATGCGTTGCTCTCCGGCCCGGCGGGCGGGATCGTCGGCATGGCGCGAACTGCCGCGGCGGCAGGGTTCGACCGCGTCATCGGCTTCGACATGGGTGGTACCTCGACCGATGTCTCGCTTTATGCCGGTACCTATGACCTGCGCTCTGACGCGGTGCTCGCGGGCGTGCGCGTCGCGGTGCCGATGATGCGGATCGACACCGTTGCCGCGGGCGGCGGGTCGATCTGCCATTTCGACGGCGGGCGGCTGCTCGTCGGCCCTGCGTCGGCGGGCGCCGATCCCGGCCCGGCCTGCTATCGCCGCGGCGGCCTGCTGACGATCACCGACTGCAACCTCGTTCTGGGCAAAATCCAGCCCACGCATTTTCCTGCGTTGTTCGGGCCGAACCGTGACCTGCCGCCCGACCGCGCTGCGTCCGAGGCTGCACTCGATGCGCTGCTCGATCAGGTCGAGGCGGCGACCGGCGACCGCCTGACCCGCGAAGCCGCTGCCGAGGGGCTGGTGGCGATCGCGGTCGCCAACATGGCGCGCGCAATCCGCGCCGTCTCCGTTGCGCGGGGCGAGGACCCGGCGGCCTATGCGCTCGCCTGTTTCGGCGGGGCGGGCGGGCAGCATGCCTGCCTCGTCGCCGATGCGCTGGGGATGCGACAGGTGCTCATTCACCCGCTCGCCGGGGTGCTGTCGGCGGTGGGCATCGGTCTGGCCGAGCGGAGCGTGGTGCGGGAAGCGACGCTCGGACTGCCGGTCGGCGATGCCGGTATTGCGACGGCGCTGCACCGCCTTGCCGACGACGCGCGAACCGCGCTGGTTGCGCACGGGGTCGCCGCGAAGGCGATCCGGATCGAGGCGGCGGCGCATCTCCGTTATGCGCGTGGCGACCAGACGATCGAGGTGCCCTGGGGCAGCTCCGACGCCATGGCCGCCGCCTTCGCCGGGGCACATCGCCAACGCTTCGGCTTCACCGGCGACGATGCCCTCGTCGCCGAGCGGCTGCGCGTCGAGGCGCGGGCGAGCGATGGTGAGGATTTGCCCGCCGCCGCGCTGCCCATCGAGACGGCCGCCCCGATCGATCGCGTCGCAATGTATCTCGCGGGCGCAAGCCACGACGTGCCGGTCCATCGGCGCGAGGATCTCGCCGCCGACGCGCGCCTCTCAGGACCGGCGTTGATCCTCGACCCCGTGTCCACCGTCGTCGTCGAGCCGGGCTGGCAGGCGCGGGTGCTCGGCGAAGGGACGCTCCTGCTCGAACGCAGCGAAGCACCCGGTGTCGCGGCATCAAGCGAAGTCGCCGACCCTGTCAGGCTTGAAATCTTCGCGGGCCTTTTCATGGGCATCGCCGAGGAAATGGGCGCCGCCCTCCAGCGGAGTGCCGCCTCGGTCAACATCCGCGAACGGCTTGATTTCTCCTGTGCGATCTTCGATGCGGAAGGGGGCCTTGTTGCCAACGCCCCGCATATTCCGGTGCATCTGGGATCGATGGGCGAAAGTATCCGCACCGTCATCGCCAATCGGGCGGGGACGATGCGCGCGGGGGAGGTCTATGCCCTCAACGATCCCTATCGCGGAGGCACCCACCTGCCCGACATCACCGTTGTCATGCCGGTGTTCGCGGGTGGCGACGCACCCGCTTTCTATGTCGCAGCGCGCGGGCATCATGCCGATGTCGGTGGGACGACGCCCGGCTCGATGCCACCTGACAGCCGGACGATCGCCGACGAGGGTGTGATCTTCGACGACGTGCTGATCGTCGCCAATGGCGTCATGCAGTCGGACGCGATCCGCACGCTGCTGGCGGGCGGGCCGCATCCGGCGCGCAACATCGACCAGAACCTCGCCGATCTCGCCGCTCAGGTCGCCGCCTGCGCACGCGGCGCGGAGGGTCTCCGCCAACTTGCGGCGGAGCAGGGCGGGGCGGTGGTCACGCGCTACATGGCCCATGTCCAGGCGCATGCCGAGGCGATGGCGCGGCGGATGATCGCGGCGCTCGACGACGGCACCTTCGCCTATGAACTTGACGACGGATCGGTGGTGAAGGTCGCCGTCCGCATCGACCGCGCGACGGGCGAGGCGCTGATCGACTTCACCGGGACGAGCGAGCAGCGCCCTAGCAACTTCAACGCCCCGCTCGCGGTCACGCGCGCCGCGGTCCTCTACGTCCTGCGGCTGCTGGTCGACGAGGCGGTGCCGCTCAACGAGGGGTTCCTGCGGCCCGTCACGCTGATCGTGCCCGAGGGGTCGATGCTCAACCCGCGCTTCCCCGCCGCAGTCGTCGCGGGCAATGTCGAGGTGAGCCAGGTCGTCACCGACACGTTGCTCGGCGCGCTGGGGGCGATGGCGGGGAGCCAGGGGACGATGAACAACCTCACTTTCGGCGACGCGACCTATCAATATTACGAGACGATCGCCGGCGGCGCGGGCGCGGGACCGGGTCATCACGGCGCCGACGCGGTGCAGACCCACATGACCAACAGCCGCCTGACCGATCCCGAGGTGCTTGAAACACGCTATCCCGTTCTGGTCGAGCAGTTCGCGATCCGGGGCGCGTCGGGCGGGACGGGCGAGTGGCGCGGCGGCGACGGCACGGTGCGGCGGCTGCGCTTCCTTGCGCCCTTGCGGGCCGGCATCCTCAGCAATCGCCGCGTGGTGCCGCCCTTTGGGCTGGCAGGAGGCGAAGGGGGCCGGGCGGGCGTCAACCGGGTCGAGCGGGCGGACGGCCAGATCGAGCCGCTCGGCTCGACCGCGATTGCCGACATGGCGCCGGGCGACGTGATCGTGATCGAAACGCCGGGTGGCGGCGGCTACGGAGCCGGCCGCTGATGCTGGTGCTGGCCGGCATCGCGGTGATCGCGGGCGGGTTCCTCCTCCGCTTCAACCCGCTCCTCGTCATCATCGTCTCGGCGGCGGTGACGGGGCTGGCGGCGGGGCTCGATCCCGGTCGCATCCTCGCCACCTTCGGCCGCGCGTTCAACGACACTCGCTACGTTACGGCGATCTACATGGTGCTGCCGGTGATCGGCCTGCTCGAACGGCGCGGGCTTCAGGCACGTGCGCGGTCGCTCGTCGCGGGCTTGCGCGGGGCGACGGTGGGGCGGCTGCTGATGGGTTATCTGCTGTTCCGACAGGTGACGGCGGCGCTCGGCCTCACGTCGGTCGGAGGGCCGGCGCAGACCGTCCGCCCGCTCGTCGCGCCGATGGCAGAGGCCGCGGCTGAGCGCCAGACCGGCGACGACGGCGAGAGCGAGCGGGTGAAAGCGATGGCCGCCGCCACCGACAATGTCGGGCTGTTCTTCGGCGAGGATATCTTCATCGCGATCGGATCGATCCTGCTGATGAAGGGCGTGCTGGAGGGCTATGGCATCGTCCTCGAACCCTTTCAGCTCTCGATCTGGGCGATCCCCACGGCGATCGCCGCGTCCCTGATCCACGGCGCGCGGCTGATGTGGCTCGACCGGCGGCTGGGGAGGGCGAAGTGATCGGCCTCGACCTCGTCTATGCCGTGGCTGGCGCGGTGTTTGCGATCTTCGCGGTGTCGGGCGTGCGCGACCGGCGCTGGGCCAACGCGGCGTTCCACGCGCTGATCGCGCTCTCCTTCCTTGCGGGCGACCGGCTGGGCGACGTCATCAACGGCGTCCTCGTGCTCGCGCTCGTCGCGATCGCGGCGTCAGGGCGGATGCGCCGGGCCGAGCCGACGCCGCCCGCAGAGCCGCGCTACGGGCCCCGCGTGTTCGTGCCCGCGCTGGTCATCCCGGCGACGGCGGTCATTGGCACGATCCTCTTCAAGCAGCTGCCGGGCCTCGTCGATCCCAAGCAGGTGACGCTCGTGGCGCTGACTCTCGGCACGCTGCTCGCGCTCGCACTCTGCGCCATGCTGCTCCGCGCGCGTCCCGACGAGCCGTTCATGGCAGGGCGCGACCTCATCGACGATATCGGCTGGGTCGCCGTCATGCCGCAGATGCTGGCGAGCCTCGGCGCCGTCTTTGCGCTCGCAGGCGTCGGCGAGGTGGTGGGCGGACTGATCGGCGCGGTGATCCCAGCGGGCAGCGTGTTCGGCGCGGTCGCGGCCTATGGCCTCGGCATGGCGTTGTTCACGATCGTGATGGGCAATGCCTTCGCCGCGTTCCCGGTGATGGCGGCGGCGGTGGGCGTGCCGCTCTTGATCCGCGGCGCGAGCGGCGATCCGGCGATCGTCGCGGCAGTCGGCATGCTCGCGGGCTTCTGCGGCACGTTGCTGACGCCGATGGCGGCCAACTTCAACCTGTTGCCCGCCGCGCTCCTCGACCTCCGGGACAAGTACGGCGTCATTCGTGCGCAGGTCGGCACCGCGCTGCCGCTGCTCGCATTCAACATCGCGCTCCTCTACGCGATGGTGGCATGACCCGCCTCGATCGTGAGACCGCCAGCGCCTTTGCCGCGATGACCTTCGGCCATGTCGGCCGCGAATATCCGAACATGCTGATGCACTTGCTCAATGGGCCTGAGGATGTGAGGCCGCCGTCGGTGCTCCACCCGATCTTCTACGGCAGCTTCGACTGGCACAGCTGCGTGCATGGCTGGTGGCAGCTGCTGCGGCTGATCCGGCGGTTCCCCGACCTCGACCTCGCCCCCGCGATCCGTGCCCGCGCCGATCCGATGCTGGTGCCCGAAAAGGTCGCGGGCGAGATCGCCTATTTCGAGCGGCCGGGCGCGGCGGGGTTCGAGCGGCCCTATGGCTGGGCCTGGGCGCTGGCACTGCACGACGAGGCATGCCGTCACGACGCCGGTTGGGGCACGGCGCTGGAGCCGCTCGCTCGGCTGCTCGCGGAGCGTTGCAAGGGGTTTCTCCCGCGGCTCACCTATCCGCTGCGGGTCGGCACGCATTTCAACATCGCCTTTGCGCTGACGCTCGCCTGGGACTGGGCGGAGCACCGCGACCCGGCGCTGCGGACCGCGATCGCGGATGCGGCGTGCCTCTGGTTCGGCAGCGACCGTGACTGCCAGGCGTGGGAGCCGGGGGGCGACGAGTTCCTGTCGCCGGCATTGTGCGAGGCGATGTTGATGAGCCGCGTGCTCGGCGCCGGGGCGTTTCGCGCTTGGTTCGACGGCTTCCTGCCTCGCGCGGCAGCCGGCGAGCCGGCGACCCTCTTCACCCCCGCGCACGTGTCCGATCGCAGCGACGGCAAGATCGCGCATCTCGACGGCCTCAACCTCAGCCGCGCCTGGTGCTGGCGCCAGATCGCGGCGGTTCTCGGCCCGGTGCATTCTGTCGCCCCCCGCGCCGAAGCGGCCGCCGCCACCCACCTCGCGGCCAGCCTGCCGCACCTCGGCGACGATTATATGGGCGAGCACTGGCTCGCGACCTTCGCACTGCTCGCACTCGATCGGGCCGACTAGCGGCCGTGTCGGCAAGCATTGAGGTCGCCCGCCTCGCCGAGCGGAAGCACGTTCGCGGTCGGCTGCGCGACCATGCCGCCAGCGCGGGGCCGTAGAGCAGTCAGACACCGCCCCAAAACCGAAGGACCACCCTTCTCGCTTGACACGCCGCCCCGGCAGCTGCTGCCGGATGCTCCTGACGCATTGACATCTTTCGCCACTGGATCGGGGTTACAGCGAAACCACGCGCATACTGAATTCAACGTGCGCGTCGCGCATCGGGTCCAACTAAGACCTGTTCCACGCGATGGGGCCAGTGTTGCGAGTTGCTTGCGGTGATTTGGACGACGAGGTGGCCCGGACCGCCGAGATTGTCCGGGCCAGTCGCCACAATGTCAGGCGTTTTCGGTGATGGTCAGGCGGACCGGGATGTTCCCCCGCACCGCATGCGAATAGGGGCAGACCGCGTCAGCTTCCTCGACCAGTGCTTCAGCCTCTGCGGCATCGAGACCGGGGAGCGAGACTTCAAGTGTCACGACAAGGCCAAAGCCCTTGTCCTCGCGCGGTCCGATGCCGACGGTCGCCGCCACGCTCGTATCGGCTGACAATCGGGCGCGGTTGCCCTGCGCACCGACGAATTTCAGCGCGCTGAGGAAGCAGGCGGCGTAGCCGGCGGCGAACAATTGCTCCGGGTTGTTGCCCCGGCCGTTGCCGCCCAGTTCCTTCGGCGTTCCCAGCGCCACTTCGAAGGTGCCGTCGTCGGTGCGTGCGGCGCCGTCTCGGCCGCCGGTTGCGGTAGCACGGGTTGCATACAGGATCGTGGTCATGACTCCATTCCTGGTCGAGGGGGTCAACGTACAAAGCTGCTGCGCAGCCGCTGGGCGCCTTGGGCAATGGCGGTGCGGGCCGGCTCACTCCCGGCAAGCGCGTTCAGCATCACGAAATCGTGCATCGTGCCATTGTAGCGGGTGATGGCGACGGGCACGCCGGCGTCCATCAGTCGACGCCCATAGGCCTCGCCCTCGTCACGAAGCAGGTCGTTCTCGGCCACGATCACGGTCGCTGCGGGAAGGCCCGCCAACTGGTCGAGCGAGGCGCGCAAAGGGAAGGCGAGCACGTCCTTTCGGCGGTCGGCGGGAAAATTCGCCTCCAGAAAATAATCCATGGCACGGCGGGTAAGGAACGGGCCATCACCGAAGGCGCGATAGGATGCGTTGTCCGAAACGTCATCGGTCACCGGATAGAAGAGCAGCTGATGGCTGATCCTCGGGCCAGCGCGGTCCTTGGCCATCATCGTGACGGCGATCGCCATATTGCCGCCCGCGCTGTCTCCCGCCACCGCCAGCCGCGACGGGTCGATGCCGAGCGCTGCGCCATTGGCGGCGACCTGCTCGAGCGCGGCATAGGCCTGTTCGTTGTTGACCGGGTAGCGAACCTCCGGTGCGTTGTCATATTCGACGAAGACGACTGCAGCGCGCGCCTGCACCGCCAGCTCGCGTATCAGGTGATCATGCGTGTTGCGGTCGCCCATCACCCAGCCGCCGCCATGATAGTAGAGCACGGCGGGCAGGGTGCCCGCGGCATCGGCCGGGCGCACGATACGGACGCGCACCTGGCCGGTCGGGCCGATCTTCCACACCACGTCCTTTGTCGAGGTGGCAGCCGATGCGGCCACCTTCTCGGCCTGCGCGCCCGCCAGCACGGCACGTGCGTCGGCATAGGGCAGTTCGTAGATCGGCTTCCCGGCAGCGGCAGCCTTGGCAAAGGCCGCGGCAGCTGGCTCGAGCGCCTGGGCTGACGCGGGCGCCGCGGCGAGCGGCAGCAGCGCGGTAGAGGCAAGGGCGGCGAAGTGCGTCATGCTGCGCATTGGTGATCTCCCTGTTAGAGGTATGAGCGATTAAATCGCACACGACCTAAATAGCTGGGTCACGTTCACTGTCAAGCGTTGCGATTTAATCGCGCGCGATTTATATGGGCCCCATGTCAGAAACATCGCCTCCCGCCCCTCAGGGCGATCCGCTCGACCAGTTCCTGTGCTTCTCGGTCTATGCGACCGGGCTGGCGTTCAACCGCGTCTACAAGCCGCTGCTTGATCGCTTCGGCATCACCTATCCCCAGTACCTCGCACTGGTGGCATTGCGGGGCGCTGATGCGCAAACGGTGAGCGCGCTCGGGGCTAAGCTGCATTTGGAGTCGAACACGCTGACTCCGCTCATCAAGCGACTCGAATCCGCCGGACTGGTCACGAGAACGCGGGACAAGCAGGACGAGCGCGTCGTTCGGGTTGCCTTGAGTGACGCCGGTCGGAGCCTGATCGACGATGCACTCGGCTGCATTCCTGCCGCGTTGCTCGAAGCGACCGGGATGCGTGCCGAGGAGTTGACGGCGCTCAACCACAAGCTGGCGTCCCTCGGTGCCGCGCTTCGGAGCGCCGCCGCCCCGGCGGGGCGCGCCGGATAGGCGCGGTCGAAGCGGTTCGGGCTGGCGCTTGGCATGGCCTCGGATAGATGGACGGTGCCTTGAGGCGCGGCGTCCATCTGATGAGGCCCTCTCCGCCGAAAGGGGCGGGAACCACCGGAGAGGGCGCCGCTTGGACGGAGGCCGAGGAGGTGCAGCGCTCACATCCCGTCCCCATCATCATAGCGGTGATTGTGAACGATCTGCGCTGTTCTTTGGCAGGCTGCGCCGCAGCGCACCTCGCCAAGGCTGGCCGCGAAATTCCGAAAGCTTGATCCATTCGGAAACAGCACGGCGACGCCGACGGCGGCCTGCGCTTCCGCCCGTCCGTCACCGGGTAAGCAAAATACGATAAACGTCGCGGCGACTGCCCCGATTCTCATGGGTCGGCTCCCTCGTCGGTGTGACCCGTGCAAGACAATTCCGAGTGCCGGTTATTCCAATGCCCCGAAAAACTGCTGCTGATACGGCCCCCCACTGGACAGCGCGTGCGCTGATCGACGCCTTTTCGGCACGCGCTCATAGCAATCCTCTGCCAGTCGAACTTCGTGCGCCCTTTTTGGTGCGCGGCTTCGGCCCAGCGATACGCAATCGGTGCTGCACTATAGCCGGGATCGTAGACCATGCCTTCCGACACGCCCGTGCACTCCTTCGGTGAATCCGCTCCGAGCCAAACCGTCTTCGAGTCGACGCCGCTCCAGCAAGCGGGCGTCCGGCTTGCAAAGACATGGGCCGCGCGCCCCCCGCCGATCAGGATTTTCTCCAGTCACTCGTCGCGACGCGGGCCCTCCATCCAGTTGCGCCCGAGGCCACCTCCGAAGCCAAGGCGCAGAACGGCGCAATTGTGATCCTGTGCACCGGATAGAGGAATGCGGAAGCTGACGCGCCATGAAGTCGCGGGGAGCGCGTCTGCAGCGGCGATCCTTGTGCTAGCGCGATCCCGCGTTTCAGGTCGAGAAAGCCGCTTACGGCTGGATCTCCAGCGCGGCGATCTTGCTGTCGCGCAATGTGAAGAGATAGCGCAGGTCGAGCGGGTTGCCGGGGAAGTCGCCGACAAGATGGCTCGTCACGATCGTCTGATCGCCGGTGGTCGTCACCGCTAAGGGCTCGCTGGTATAGCTGTAGACGGTGGGGGATTTTGTCTTCCAAGCGCCAACTGCGTCGTGGCCGCGGTTCATCACGTCCTCGTCGCGAACGGTGGCATCGGCCGTGAAGCGGGCGACGACGTCCTCGAGATCGCCGTGTCGATCCTCGTGGAAATAAGTCGCGAAAAAGAACACGCCGGGTTTGGGCAATAAGAGAGACGATTCAAGATGCGCCGTGTCTGTTTTCGGGATATTGACCGGGCAGTTGGCAGGCGGGAGCTTTTCAGCGTCTCGCGCTAGAATGGCCCGGCAGCGCCTTACGTCGCCGTCGCCAACAGCGGGGCGGCGCCCAGCGATTGCCATCGACCCACTGACAAGGGATGCGACATGCATAACCGGGTTTTTGCGGTGGTGATCACCGCAGCGTTCGTCCTCGCCCCGGGCGCCTCTGCCCTGTCCCGCGCCGATCGCGAGCCGCCGTGTGCGATCCCATTCGATCCGGCAATGCCACTGCGCGCGCGGGTGGGTGAGCCCTCGCGCGACGTCCTCGCCGCATATCGGGGATCGGGCGCAACGGGCGTGGGTCCGCACAACCTTTCGGACGCCGAGTGGAAACAGGTGGATGCCGCGATCGCAGCGCTGCCGCGCCAGCATCGTGATATTCTGCAGCGCCACCTTCGTCGCATCAGCTTCGTCGAGGCCTCCGACGGTGCGGGCAATGCACTGACCAGCCAGGTGGACGCGGATTGCGGGGAGGCGCTGTTCGACCTGACGCTGCGCGCGGGACTGTTCCGAGAATCGCTGAGTCGCTTCCTCACGGACAAGGAGGCTGGGCTGTTCGAGGCTGATGGCTCTGGCACGACGGTGCGCATCGAGGCAGGCGAGCTGCCCGCCGTTCCTTACATCCTGCTGCACGAGAGCAGCCATATCGTCGACCGGGTGCTCGGCCTGTCGACGCGCAACGCGTTTCGCGAGGGCGTCTGGGCGCGGGGCGAGGGAAGGGCGCTGGCACCGGGCCTCGTCAACAATGCAACCGGCAGCATTGCCTGGCGTGGCGGCGCCAAGCGACCGATAGGCGATGCGGCTGCGCTCTATGCCGGCATGAGGCAGACGCCGTTCGTGTCGCTGTACGCCAGCGTGGCACCGGGCGAAGAGCTCGCCGAACTGATCGCGTGGCAGCAGCTAGAGGCGCGGTGGCACGTGCGCCCCGCCATCGTCGTGCGGGACCTCGAAGGGAAGATCCTGCATCGCTACGTACCACTCGATGCGCCGGCGGTCCGCGCGCGGCTGAAGCGCGTGACGGTACTGCTGGCCTCGGGATCCTGAGCGGCGGGCCGGAGCGAAGCTCGTACCCCAGGTCTGGCGCGCGTCAGGGCGCACGGGAAGAATGGCTGTCGGTGCTAGTATCACCGGCGAGACGTTGGCATCCGGTGGTACCGCTGGATTGCCCCGACGCCGCTACCGATACGTCACATACGCTGCGACTCTGCTCAAGATCCTGTGCAGCATCGAGGGAAGGGAGCCGGTCGGCCGCACTGCCGGCTTCCCGGGCAGCTGTCAAAACAGCGCCTCGACCTCGGCCTCCAGTCGATAGCCGAAACCCCGCTCGGTTTTGATCAGCGTCTCGCCGCCGGGTACCCGCGCCAGCTTCCTGCGAAGCCGCAGAACCTGCACGTCGATGCTGCGGTCGTAGATGTCGTCATGGGCGCGGGTGGCACGCATCAGGTGGACGCGCGACAGCGATCGTCCGGGGGCGTCGAGCAGCGCGGAGAGCAGACTGTACTCTCCTTTGGTGAGATCGATTTCGGCCCCATCAGGAGCGATCAGCGCGCGCCCGGCATGACGCATTTCCCATCCCGCAAAACGATAGCCGCCGCGCAGCGGCGTACCGACGACGCGGCCCAGTTCCTGCCGCCGCAGCACCGCTCGCGCGCGCGCCAACAACTCGGCGACATTGAGTGGGCCGGTGAGGAAGTCGTCGGCGCCCAGCTCCAATCCCACAATGGCGCTGACGCGATCGCTTTCGCCATCATCGTACAGGATCACCGGCACATCCGATCGGCTGCGGATCTCGCGCAACACGTCCAGCGCGTCGCGACTGCACAGCCGCGCGCTGAGGAAGACGAGGCTCAGCGCGCGGTTGTGCAGCTGGTGAGCGAGGTCGCGCGTGCCGGAGCCGATCGCGGTCCAGCGATGGTCGCGCAGATAGGTGAGGACATGGTCGCGGACCCGCTCGTCTTCATCGACGACGAGGATCCGGCCGATGCTGGTCGCGCGCCGACCCTGTTCAGAGAATGCATGCATGGGAAAGCGGTACATGGCAGGAACTCCGCAGGGGACTTGCGCAGGTGGCCGGAGCACCGGGTGTGTCCTGCGATCCGCGCACACACCCGGCGGGTCGAGGGATTAAAGTTGATGCGTGGCGCGGAGTCTGGCTGCGGCCTGCTCGCCAATGATTGCGCACGGCGCCTGCGTGTTGCCCGTCGTGACGCGCGGCATGATCGAGCCATCGGCGATACGCAGCCCATGGATGCCATAGACGCACAGCGCGCCATCGACCACCGACATGCTGTCGCGCCCCATCTTTGCGGTGCAGGTCTGGTGCCAGTAGGTGACCGCCGCGTCGCGCACATAGTCCTTCAGCGCGTCGCGGCTCAGGTGGCCCGGCATCGCTTCGCCGCGCACCAGGGGGCGGAAGGCCTGCGCATTGCCAATTTCGCGACAAAGCTCGACGCAGGCAAGCGCCGCGGTCATGTCCGCTGGCTCCGACAGCATGTTCGCGTCGATCTGCAGCGCCGCCGCCGGATCGTCGCTGCGCAAGCGCAGCCGGCCACGGCTGTGCGGCTGCGCCAGCCCTGCGAACATTGTCCAGCCGTGTTCGGGCACCCCGCGCGAGGCGGTGCGTTCGCTCGGCACCGGGAACTCGACCTGGCAGAACAGCAGATCCGGCGCGGTCAGTTCGGGGCGGCTCTTCCAGTAGAGCGTCGCCTCGCTGCCGCTGTTGCGCGGGGCGATCGGCTCGGCATATTCCCAGGTGCAGCCGAACGAGACATGGTCCTGCAGATTGGCGCCCACGCCCGGCAGGTGCTGGCGAACGGGGATGCCCACCCGGCGCAGTTCGGCCTCGTCGCCAATGCCGGAATGCATCAGCACCTTTGGCGTCTGCATCGCGCCCATCGAGAGCACCACTTCGTGCCGCGCGCCGATCCGCTTGCGCTCGCCGCCATGGATCAGGTCGACACCGACGACGCGGTTGCCGTCGAAGGCGATCCGCTCGACGGTCGCGCCGGTCAGTACCGTCAGGTTCGGGCGATCGAGATAGGGCTGCACATAGGCGCGGAACAGCGACTGGCGCCGGCCGTCGCGAACCAGCATGTCGCTGATCGCCGCGCCGCCCTCGTTTTCCATCATGGCGCCATTGGGGCTGTCATAGGTGGGGATGCCGAGTTCGCCGGCAGCATCGAGCAGTGCGTGCGCGATCGGACTCGGATCGGCGGCCGGCTGCACCCAGACCGGACCGCCCGTGCCGCGATGGCCGGGGTCTGGGGCACCCTGCCAGTTCTCGATGCGGCGATAGATGTCGAGGACGTTCTGATAGCTCCAGCTTGGATCGCCCGCTTCCGCCGCGAAATGCTCCCAGTCGTTGCGGTGGCCGCGCGCCCAGACCATCACGTTGATGCTGGAGCCCCCGCCCAGGCCCTTGCCCATCGCCATTGACAGGGCGCGGCCGTTCAGATGCGGGTTGGGCTCGGCGGTGAAGCCCCAGTCGCGTTCGCTGCCGAGATTCGTCGGCCACAAGGCGGGGTTCAGCACCGACTCGTCGTCGTCGCTGCCGCCGGCTTCGACGAGCAGGACCTGGGCGGCCGCATTCTCGGCGAGCCGCCGCGCGACGACCGAGCCGGATGAGCCGGCGCCGCAGACGACAAAGTCATAGGCGGGCTCGAGGTCGGCGGTCAGGCGGGCCTGGTTTTCAGCCGCGCGGCGCAGGAAGTCCGGATGGCTGGTGGGCTGTGCTTGGGTCATCGTCAAACTCCTTCGAATGGCTGATGCGCGGTCGGGAAGGAGGCACGCGGATCCGTTGGCGCCGCGACGGCGTGGAAATGCCGTCGGCCGCGCCTGAGGACGGGTGACTCTCAACTCGTTTGCGCTGCCGGACGCAGCGGGGGCTCTCCACATCCGGCAGTCCGAAGGGTTGGGGTTCGTGCGTCCACCTCCGGCGCAGGCGGCCTATCATTTCTATCAAATATGGCAATACTGCCGGATCAAAATCTTGGCTACAGACATGTTACGGCCGCGGCGCCGGGAGGACACGTTCCCCAAGCCAGCCTTTCGAGAGACGCTATCTGCGCTTCAGCAGCCTGGAGACGGCCAGCGCGACTAGCCCGGCGACGATCCCCCAGAGCGCTGATCCCAGCCCGAAAACGGACACGCCCGATGCGGTGACGAGCAGGGTCAAGATCGCGGCATCACGGTCCTGCGCCGCCGTCGCGAGGCTGCTAATCGCGGCGCCGAGCGGCGGGAGTAGCGCGATGCCGGTGAGCGCCGCCATCAGCGTCGGGGGCAAAGCGAGGAAGTGGCGGACCAGCAGCGGCGCGAAGCCGGCGAGCAGAAGGTAGAAGCCGCCATAGAGAAGGCCCGTCTTCCAGCGGCGGTGCGGCTCCGGATCGGCCTCTTCGTTGGTGCAGATCGCTGCGGTGATCGCCGCCAGATTCACTGCATGTCCGCCGAACGGCGCCGCAGCGAGGCTGGCGAGCCCGGTCCCAAGCAGCAGCGGCGTCGGCCTCGCCGGATAGCCGGCCCCGCGCAGCACCGCGAGGCCGGGCAGGTTCTGCGACACGAGGGTCACGAAGAACAGCGGTAGCCCGACGCTGGCAAGCACGCTGGCGTCAACCTCCATCGGCGCCGGCACGAGGCTGCCGAAGACGGCGCCAGGCGCCACGCCCCCAACCTGGCCGCGCACGAACGCGAGCAGGATGCCGGCCGCAAGCACGACCAGCAGCGCATAGACCGGGATACGCTGCCGTGCGACGAGGAAGAGGAGGGCAAGGCTTGCCACCAGCAGCGGATCGACGCTGCCCAGCCGGAACAAGGCCAGGCAGAAGGGCATCAGTACGCCCGCCAGCATTGCAGCGGCGATCGCGTGCGGGATCGCCGCCGCCAGCCGCCCGAGCGTCGGGATCAGGCTGAATGCGATCCCGACCAGCGCCGCGAAGACGAAGGCGCCGGTCGCGACGCTCCACGACAGGCCAGACATGCCCGCGAGCAATGCGGCGCCGGGCGTGGACCATGCGAGGATCACCGGCACCCGTTGCTGAAACGACAGCACCGCGCTGCCTATGGCGATCCCCAGGCACAGGGCAGTGAGCGCCGTGCCGATCTGCGTGCCCGTTGCGCCGAGCGCGTGCAGTGCCTGGATTACCAGCGCGACAGTGCCGCCGAAGCCGACCAGCGCCGCAACGAACGCGGAAATCCACGCAGACGGCGGTG
Source organism: Sphingomonas spermidinifaciens (assembly GCF_002351485.1). Lineage (GTDB taxonomy): Bacteria > Pseudomonadota > Alphaproteobacteria > Sphingomonadales > Sphingomonadaceae > Sphingomonas > Sphingomonas spermidinifaciens. Next base: position 109,573 of record NZ_NWMW01000001.1, read on the forward strand.
GCATTCGATGCATGACCGGGCGCTCTCGGGGGACAATTGATCGGCGCGCGATTGTCGATGCCGCGCGGCGAAGAGGCTAGCGCTTTGCGCGCGCTGTCGAGCGCAGCTTCCGGTCAAGCGCACGGAGCCGGACTTCGTCCGAAGCCATGGCTGCGAGTGCCTGCAGTGTCTTGGCCTCGCGGTCGCCGATCACACGCGGCTTGCGATCAATCACGCAAAGCGATCCGACGATGAACCCGTCATCATCGGTCACCGGCGCGCCAGTATAGAAGCGGAAGCCCGGATCGCCTGCCACCGCCGGATTGTCGGCGAACCGCGGGTCGGCTGAAAGATCGGGGACGGTAAAGATCTCGCGTTGCAGAATCGTATGGTTGCAGAAAGCCCAGCTGCGCGGCGTCTCGGTCATGTCGAGGCCGACCTTCGACTTGAACCATTGCTTGGTCGGAGTGAGCAGAGTCAGTAGCGCGATCGGCGCGTCGAAGGTCTGCGCGGCGAGCCAGGTCAGTCTGTCGAAACTCTCTTCGTTCTCAGAATGGAGCAGGCCCGAGCGCTCGACCGCCATCAGTCGCCGCCGTTCGTCCTGTGAGACCGGAAAGGCGACCCCCCAATCTGCAAACTCCGTACCCTCTGTGAGGAATGCCGATCCGCGCAGATGCGCGAGCGCTTGCGCCGGTGCCGCGGCGCGTGTGACCCGCGCGCTGAGTTCGATCGGGACGCAGCCATCGCTGCCGACTGCGACGAGCCGGGTCGCGGCGATCGACTTGTTCGCCGCTAGGCTACGCAACAGCGGCTGACTGTTGAACCCTGAGGCGCAGTCGACCAGTACGGCATAGGGCCGCGTCGAGCCGATCAGGACCAGCGCAGCTAGCACGTCGTCGAAATACTCGATCTCGAAATCGGCGGCATTTGCGGTCGCAGCATGATAGTCTGGCATGCGGTCGCTTGCCGCGATGACGACGAGGATCGCGGAGGCCTCGGTATCCGCCGGCGCCTGCTTGCTGTCGATCAATGCCAGCACATCGGCGAGATAGACCCGGCGATGGCCGCCCGGAGTCTTCCACGAAGGGATCGTGCCGCCCTCAATCAGCACTTGGGACGTGCGTACCGATACGCCCAGCAACTTCGCTGCGTCTGCCGTGGTCAAAATATCCTTCAAGCTTTCCGACTCCTCGACCCGACGGACCTATTCGCAACCTCTGTGCGACGTCTCCACGCTAAGCGCGGACAGATGGCCAAACATATTGATAGAATCGGCAATTTAAAGGGCGGTGGATCGGTCGAGAGAAGCGGCAGGCGGAGCCCGCGATTAGGTTGCTGCGACCATAGCGCGATTCATATCGAGAGAATACTAGTACGATCTTTGACGCCCAAGGCTCTGTAAATACGACGCCGTTGGGGTTCGTCTTATGCGACACATTGGTCAGGTCTGGGGTGGCTCGCCTTGGGGGATCCTGTGCTCTCGGCATGGGAGCATTCAACGGGACGAGCGTTGCTATGCTGTTTCCTATCCCCGGGATGTGTGTGGACGCATCCACTGCAGATTGATCACAGCAAACATTCAGGACGCCTCGAGCCGACAATCGTCGCTCCCGGCGCATCCCGGGGTCGTTCAAGACAGGCGCACGAGGACGCGTTGATACCCGTTGATGAAGGTGGAGGGGATGCGCAGCGGTTCCGCTTCCACCTCGAACGACAGTCCGCGCTCCAAGATGGCTTCCCACAGCGTGCGGATCTGAAGATCGGCAAGCCGCGCACCGATGCAGCGGTGGATGCCGAAGCCGAATGCGAGATGGCGGCGCGCATTCTGTCGATCGAGCACGAAATCGTCGGCGCCCTCGAACAGCGCTTCGTCGCGATTGGCGGAGAGATACCAAAGCACCACCTTGTCGCCGCGGCGAATGGTTCGTCCGCCGATCGTCGCATCGCACATGGCGGTCCGGCGCATATGGGCAATCGGGCTTTGCCAGCGCAGCAGCTCGGGCGTGAGGCTGGCGAGGAGATCCCGATCTGCCTGTAGCTTGCGCCATGACTCGGGGAAGCGGTGCATGGCGAGGATGCTGCCGCTGATGCTGTTGCGGGTGGTGTCGTTGCCGCCCACGATGAGCAGCAGGATATTGCCGTAGAACTCCTCCTTCGGCATGTCCCGTGTCTCCGCACCCCGCGCCAGCAGCGAGATCAGGTCGTCTCCCTCGCTCGCCGCGCGCCGCTCTGCCCGGATCGCGTCGAATGTGCCGAAACATTCGTGCATCACCCGCAGCTTGTGGTCGAGCGAGACGAAGGCGGGGTGCCCGGGCAGCGCCACCATCGTGTCGGACCAGTGGATCAGGTCGCGTGAACGCGCCTGCGGAAAGCCCAGCAGCAGTGCAAGCGTGCGCGCGCTGAACTCGATCGACACACGGTCGGTCCAGTCGAACCAGCTGCCGCGCGGCAGCCCGTCTAGGATCTCGGCCGCCCAGGCGCGCAACCGGGGCGTCATTGCCGACAGCCGCTCGGGCGCGAAGGCGGGCGCCACGACCTTGCGCTGCGCCGCGTGGTTCGGCGGGTCCATCGAGAGGAAGGCGGGGAGAAACTGCGGATCGTCGGCGCTGGAGCCGATGGTGATGCCGCCGTTCGCATGCGCCGACGAAAAGACTTCGGTATTGAGCTCGATTGCCTCGATGTCGGCGTGGCGTGTGATCGACCAATAGGGGCCGAAGCGGCTTTCCGCGCAGTAATGCACCGGCGCCTCGTGGCGCAGTCGGGCGAGATATTGCGGCGCCAGCCCGGCGGCGAACAGCTCGGGCTGGGCGACGTTCAGCGCCTCGATCGGGAGTCGGTCGAGCGCCGCTTCGAAGTAGGCGGCGTCCAGGGGTTCGATGACATCGGCGGACCGGCTTTCGTTGCTCATGCGCGCAGGTTGCGGCACGTCCGGCTACCCTCGCGCTACCACTCGCCGCGCGTGGGTGACCGGAGTAGTGAAGGGCCAGTGCCGCGATCCTTTCCACACGACGCAAACCTGCTGCGGTCGGTGTGGGGCCGCTATGCAGTGGGCTGCTGCGAAGGGGCTGGCATACCAGCTGAGACGACCTCCCTTGCAACGAGTGCTCGATTACCTGCGAGATGCTTTCACAGGGAGGGCAGCCACGTGCAGTCTGCGTGGCTGCTTGCGATGGTTTGCGTCGACATCTCGCTCTGTGGTTTCGCCCTATCGGTTCAGGCAGGCCGGATGCGACCATTCCTGCGGGGGGCGCGCACCGCGATCGGAATCGTCCGGGTGAGCGGCGTCGTTTCCTTCTGTTGGGCCATGGCGAGCAGTATGGGCCAAGCGTCCGGACGTTGGCGGAGCGGGCTCCCCGTCAAATTCGCACTCGACCTGATCGAGGGAGGGGACGAATGCGACCAGTCAGGCCGCATGGGCCTCGGCTCTTAGCAGTGTCGAGGGTTGGGGCGCTCGCCATGGTATCGCGAAGCGCCCGCCTGATCAGAACGCCATGCCGATTGTGAACACGGCGGCGTGGTCGATAAAGCCATGTCCATCGAGCCGCGGCGCGTAGGAAAGGGCGGCGCGAAGGCCGGTCCGGCTCGTCACATCGGCGCCGATCTCGATGAGACCGTGATCGATGCCGGTCTTTGGCCCCTGCAGGTCGAACAAGACGTCGGGCTGTGCGGTGTAGGCGAAGGCGATGCCATCCCGCTTGTCGGCGAGTTCGGTGATGTAGCGGCCCTTCGCATGAAGGGCGACACTGCCCCAGCCATAGAGCTTCGCATAGCGGACGGCCGCACCGATGCCCAACCGGGCGCTGGTGCGGCGGCGGTCGGCAAGCGCCGCGCCGAAATCCTGATCGTTGGTCTCGGCATAGCCATCGACGTGGGCGCGGGTCACGAGCAGATCGATACCGGGCGTGAAGGTGAGGCTCTTCGCACCGACCTCATAGCCGATTGAGCCGGCGAAGCTTAGGGCATCCCCCTCTGGGCGAGCGGTCGCGAGCAGGAGGTCGGCCCCGATTGGCAACAGGCGACGCGAATCATACTCGACGATGCTGTAGGCGGCATAGCCGTCGAGATGCAGCGCGCCCGACCGAAAGCCGAAATAGAGTTCGGGCGAATAGATGTTCGCCTTAAGCGTTCCGCCCGATGCCAGATCGGCATGGGTTCGGTTCGCGGCGAAGCCGAGACCGACCACCGCATTGCGGGTCAGTGCATAGTCGATGCCCCCGGCCGTGATCCGATTGACGGTATCGCGCGCGAGCGATTCGCCGATGCCGCGCGTGCCGAAACGCGCGCCCAGATCGAGGAAGCCCCCAATGTTCCCGCCACCACCGCGACGCTGCGCGTCCAGCCGGCGCTTGATACGCGCAAACCGGTCGCTGGCATCGTCGAAGACGGCTTCGGTCTGGACCGAAGCTTCTGCCGGCGTCGGGAAGGCGAGGACCAGTCGCGTATTCGCATTGTCGGGTCCGAAGTCGGGAATCGTCTCGTTCCCGCCATTGGCGCTGCGGGGCCACAGATTAACGAGGAACTTGGCCTGTTCGAGCCCCTGCGGGGAGAGCAGGTTGGCGGGAATTTCGGCGCTAATCTGGTTGCCCGAGATCTTGATCGCGCTTGCGGGCACCGTGGTGCCGGTGCCGGAGATCAGGTCGCGAACCGTCACCGTGCCCGCGCGCGGATTTACGATCACCACCGAATCGAACAGCACGCCGGTGGCGCCGATCGCGGCGAAGCCCGCGGTGCCCTTTCCGCGATTGAAGCCCCAGACATAGAGCCCGGTCGGCGTGGTTCCGATCGGCGCGGCAGTCGCCGCGTCGAGGCGGAACTTGGCACCGTCAAAGGTCGCTTCAACGCGGATCAGGTCAAGGTCGCCATTCTTCGGTCCGGTAAAGCTCGGGATAAAGTCGCCGGCGGGATCGGAAATGGCCTGGGCGAGCGCCGGAGCGCTCGTTGAACTCGCGATGAGCAGGGCGCACGACAGGATATGGCGGGCAAGGCGCCCGCCATTGCTGTAAGAGTACATGAAGGACCTTCCCCTTTTGTTTTTTGATCGCCGGCCCGCTACGTGGCGGACACGGTGCTTGTTAGACACCGGTTGGCACCGATTATTTCGGAGAGTCGGATATATTTCGCCTCGATCAGTGCGACATGCCGTGCATTGTTCAGCAAGCGTCGCCGCTGATAGCGCCGAGCTTCGCGTTCATGGCCCAGCGATAGAGCGGACGTTCAGGATCGGTCCGTTGGCCGTTGCCATCGTCGCGCGTCACGATTGACTCGTCACCATGCGCGAGAGGCTGGGTGCGGCGCCGGCCGGCGTCCGGGTCGCGACACAGGGGCCACAACGGACAGAACGATACGCTGCGTCCTTGTCGATCACGGATCGGATCAGCCGGCCCCATCGAAACGCGGACGATACCTAGCCTAGCCAGCTGGCTCTATTCCCCAAAATCAACTAGATCGGGCCGCTGAACTGCGCCCGGGCCACATCCGCGATGGGATGGAGACGCGCTCGATCGAGCGGACCGACCAGGCTGAACCCCAGCCCGTCGCGCGACCAACTGACCGACGTGACCTGCCCGGTCGACTCGAGCTTCATCGGCGAATCGCGATCGATCGCCATGTTGCGCGCGAGCATCGTCAGCCGTGTGCCTTTGCCGTCGTCGAACATGTACAGCACCGCAGGACCATGTGGCGTCGGGACGACGCGGCCGCCGATGAAGCTGTATCCCGCGCCCGACAGGTCGGGGATCGATACCGGGCGTTCGAGACGACGCGATGCCCATCGGACCAACTGGGGCGCATCGGCGGCCTTGATCTCCACTGGCCGGCCCGTGTCCGGCGCATATACCGCGTAGCTGTCCGCAGCCTCCTGAGCGAGCGCAGCGATGCCGGCGTGCGGAGCTTCCTGGACTGACCGCAAGCCCCAGCCGCCGGCGCCGCCCAGAACCATCAGCATCAATGCGGCGGCCACCTGCCAGGGACCGCCACGCCAATCCCGGCGCGGGCGCCGATGACGATCGACCAGGCGGCTGAGGTTGAGCTCCGCCGGCACCGGCTCGTCCGCGATCGGGGCCAGGGCATCGCGCAAACTGTCGCGCAGAGCCCGGTCGATCGCGACGCGCTCTGCGACCTCGGGATGGATGGCAAGATAGGCTTCGACTTCGCCGCGACGGCGGCTGTCGATCGCATCGTCGATATAGCCCTGGAGGTCGTCCTCGGTGATCGGGCGGCCGCCACTCATTTCACTCTCCTCAAACTCGGCACTGCGGGCTGCTCGCGACCTGCGATCTCGTCGCGCAGGCGCAATCGCGCGCGCGACAGCCGCGACATCACCGTGCCGATCGGCACGTCCAGCGCTTTTGCCGTATCGGCGTAACTCAGTTCTTCGATCGTCACGAGCAGCAGCACCGCGCGCTGGTCGTCGGGTAATCGATCGAGTGCCTGCATTACATCGCGTTGATGGATGCGCGATTCCTGGTCGGGTGCTCGCGCTATCGCAGCCGGGCTGGCATCCTCCACCGGGACATGTGCGCCGCGGCGAGCGGTCTGGCGAATGCGGTTCATCGCCAGATTGTGCAGGATTGTGAACAGCCAGGTCCGGGCATCGCCATCGGCGCGCCGCTGGTGCCAGCGGCTGATCGCGCGCTCGAGGCAGTCCTGCACGAGATCATCCGCTGCGGCGCTGTCGCGCAGCAGTACGCGCGCATAGCGCCGCAGCCGGGGGATCAGCGGTTCGATCAGGAGCATCATGTCGTGCATGGCGCTTCAGCGCTGCTGCACTTGCACGATGGCGCCGGGCGCGTCGGCAGTCCCTTCCCTGATCGCAAGCCAGCGTCGGCCGGACGAGGCATCTGCCTGCACCACCTGCCGGATCGGGCCGCTCGCATTTACGATCGCCGCGCCGCTCGGATTGGTCGTGAAGCTGGCGAGCGGTTGCACCTCGCCGCCCCCGTCGGCACGGGCTGCGAGAACGAGCTGATAGGGGCGCTTCGGCATGAGCCCGGTTGCGGATGCCTGGAGGACCTGGATCAGTCCCTGGTCGAACAGCGTGACGTTGGTCAGCGCCCGACCGCCCTTGCCGAGCGAAAGCGTGCTGGACTGGCCCGCAAGGCCAAGCGGTTGCAGGTTCTGGAGCCCGTCACCGCGCGGAACGGCATTGGCGACATAGGCGATGGCCTGGGGCGCCTGGCCGATCGGCACCGTGCCGACCAGCTTGTTGGTCGCCGTGTCGACGACGGCAAGACCGTCGTCATTTTCGAGACCGACAAAAATGCGACGGCCATCGCCCGACGGCCAGATGCCGTGGGGGAGCCGACCAACCGGGACGGTGGCGACCCTCTCGAAGCTGTCGGTTCGGAATACCTGCATGTCCCCGCGGCCGCCGATCGTGACATAGGCCAAGATGCCGCGAGATGTCGCCGCGAAGTTGACATGGTTGGTGATCGGGCCGGTGTCGATCACCTTCAGCGTCGCGAAAGGCGGCTTCGCGTCGATCACCACCGTCTTGCCGATGTCCTTAAGCGTATACCAGACCTGCTCGCCGTCCGGAGTGGCGGCGATGTTGGGGCAGAAGGGGCTGGGCTGGGCGACGCGACCGACGATGGTGTGGCTGGCCACGTCGAACACGACGAGCTCGGGATTGAACGAGGAACAGACATAGCCGTATTTCCCGTCGGGCGAGAAGGTCGTCATGCCGGGCCCGCCTGGCGTCTTGAGCCGTAAGGTCTCTTGATAGGTCGTTGGATCGAGAACCGCGATATAGTCCTCGCCGCGTACCGTCACCCACACCTCCTTGCCGTCTGGCGTTAAGAAAGCCTCGTGCGGGCTGCGGCCGACATAGGTGGTATGCTTCACACGATTGGTGGCGGTGTCGATGAACGTCACTGCGTTCGATCCGATCGATACCACGGCGAGCGTCTTGCCGTCGGGCGAGAAGCCAAGGCCGTGAACGAGCACCTGCCCCCTGTAGAGCGGGCTGAAATTGGCAGGCTGAGGATCGCCAAGGCGGATCACGCCGAGCAGCTTGCCGTCGACAGGATCAATGACCGAGACCGTGTTCGAGAATTGCTCGGCAGCGTAGACGCGGTCGCGGTGGCTGGCCGGAACATCGCGGTTCCAGGGCGCTTGACCGGTGGCCTGGGCGAGCGCGGGAAGGGGAGTCGTGGCCAGTGCCAGGATCAGGGCGGCGCTCTTCATGTCAGTGTCCCTTCCCGAAGGGCTCGTGGGCGCGCTGCTGGGTAGGCGCGGGCACAGAGGGTGGCAGCGGATCACCCATGGCAAGGCGCATCGCAGCGATCTCCTGCTGCTGCTCGATGATGATCTCCTGCGCGATCCGCTTGAGATTGGGGTTCTTGCCGTAGCGCAGCTCTGCCACGGCCATGTCGATCGCCCCCTGATGATGCGGGATCATCATGGTGACAAAGTCGCGGTCGACATCGCCGGTGGTGGGCACGTGCATGTCCGCCATCATCCGGTCCATTGCAACGCCCATTGCCTCCGAGAACGCCTCGGGCAACGCCGCCGCCTGCGCAGCGGAGGCCAGCAGCAAGGTGCCGGTCAGCAAGATGTTCCGTCGGATCACGGGGGCCTCATTCGTCAGCGAATGGGAGGTATGACACCGCGTGCTTCGACTTATTCCGTCGACCCCAAAAGACTATGGCGTCGTCTGGACGCCCGGCGGCGCTAACCGTCCGGCTTCGATGCTGACCCTGGGGGCAGCGTCGGATTTCTGGTCGTCAGCCCGTCTTTCGGCGCAACAGCAGGAGCTTACGAAAGGTTCCGAGACTTTCGGCCGGCGCAGGGCTGACTGCTGGAGGGGGAGCTAGGTCGATGAGCGCGCACGCCCACGTTGCAAATCGACCGCCGCCCAGACGCCCGGTGGGGGCTCAAAATCTGCGCAATGTCGATGGAGATGGTGGACGCACTAGGGCTCGAACCTAGGACCCGCTGATTAAGAGTCAGCTGCTCTACCAACTGAGCTATGCGTCCGTTCCGGTAGTGGCAACCGGCCGTTATCGGCCCGTTCCCGCGTCGGGAGGCGCGCCACTAGCATCGGGTCCGGGGGGCGGCAACCCCTTTTTTCGCGATCCTTCCGATCGGGCGCGCGCGGCCGATGTCGTTCTGGTCAGTCCCGGTCTCGAGTGGTCGGCGGGGCGACCTCCGGATTGGGCGATGGTGTGGGGATGGGGATCGGTGCCTGCTGGACGAGGCGATACGCCTCGGCCTTGGCCGCCATGCGTGTGTTGAGGTCGCCGCCCCATTGCTTCTCGAACGCCGCCAGCGTCTCCATCGCCTTGGGTCGGTCGAACAGATAGGTGAGCAGGTCGCGCGCGACCGGGGCCGCGGCGCCCGATCCCGACATGCCGTGCTCGATCACGACAGCGACGGCATAGAGCGGCGCTTCTACCGGCGCGAACCCGATGAACAGCCCGTGGTCGCGGTACTTCCAAGGCACGTTGAGGCCGCCGCGCGCCCCGCCGGCGATGCGGCGGACCTGTGCGGTGCCGGTCTTGCCCCCCATTCGGACGCCGTCGAGCTGGAGCCGGCTGCGCACCGCGGTGCCGGCGCCGTTCACCACCTCGTCCATGCCCGAGCGGATCAGCGCCATGCGCTCTGGCGGAACGTCGAGCATCGGTGCCACCACCGGCGCGTCGGAGAGGATGCGCGGCATCAGCCCGCGACCCGACGCGATCCGAGACGCCTGCACTGCCAGCTGGAGCGGACTGGTGAGGATATAGCCCTGGCCTATCGAGGCATTGAGCGTGTCCGCCTGCGACCATTTCTGGTCGTACTTGCGCAGCTTCCACGCCGGGTCGGGGATCGTGCCGTAACGCTGCGAGGGGAAGGGCAGTGGATATTCGGCGCCGAGGCCCAGTTCACGCGCCGCGGCGGCGACGGCGTCCATCCCGACCTCGCGCCCCATGGTGTAGAAATAGGTGTTGCAGCTCTTGGCGATCGCGCGGTGCAGATTGACCGAGCCGTGGCGCCCCAGGCAGCGGAAGAAGCGGTTGCCGAGCTGGTAGCCGCCCGGACAATGCACCGTGCGTTCGGGATCGATCCCCGACCGCAGCGCCGCGAGTGCCGTCGCCGGTTTGAACGTCGAACCCGGTGGATATAGCCCCTGCAGCACCTTGTTCATCAGGGGCAGATGGTCGTCCCCGCTCAGCATCCCCCATTCGAGCCGGCTGATGCCGTCGGAAAAGCTGTTGGGGTCATAGGCCGGCATCGATGCCATGGCGAGGATGCCGCCGGTGCGCGCATCGATCACCACCGCGCTGCCGCTTTCGTTGCCGAGCCGGCGCGCGGCATATTCCTGAAGCCCGACGTCGATCGTCAGCTTGACGGTGCGGCCCGGCACATCGCCACGCGTCTCGAGGTCGCGAACGGGTCGCCCGCCTGCCGTCACCTCGACCCGGCGTGCACCGGGCCTCCCCCGCAGGTCGGTTTCCAAAGACTTTTCTAGCCCGTCCTTGCCGAGCTTGAAGCCAGGCGCGAGGTAGAGCGGATCCTTGGTAGCCTTGTACTGCTCTGCATTGGCCGCGCCGACATAGCCGACGAGATGCGCAACCGCTGCGCCTGCAGGGTAATTGCGCGCGTATCCCTGCGTGGGCGCGACCCCCGGAAGCTCCGGCTGGCGCACCACGACCGAGGCGTATCGGTCCCAGTCGAGGTTCTCAGCGACGGGAACGGGTTGCAGTCCGCGCGTCTTGGCGAGTTCGCGGGTGATCCGCTCGACCTCGCTCGGGTCGAGCTTCAGAAGCCGGGCGAGATCGGCGACGACGCGCGCGGGGTCGACCACGCGCTCCGGGATCAGGTCGATGCGAAAGTCGGTGCGGTTGTTGGCGATCGCATGGCCAGCGCGATCGACGATCCAGCCGCGCCGCGGCGGGATCAGGGTCATGCTGACGCGATTGCTTTCCGACAACAGCTTGTAGCGCTCGTTCTCGGCGACCGAGAGCCACGCCATCCGTCCGATCAGCAACCCGCCGATGCCCAATTGCCCGAGTCCGAGCGCCAGCGCACGACGCGAGAAGGAAAAGGCCTGCGCCGCCTCCGTCACCTGGCGGATCGGACCGCTCACGGCTTGCCCTTGACGTCGAGCGCGAAGCAGAGGCGCGCGACCAGCGGATAGAGTGCGGCCGACGACAGGATCTGGAGCCCCACCGCGGTATCGACATTCGACCCCAGCGGCGAGGCGATGAGCCGGCCGCCGATCAGGCAGAATGCGATCGTCCCGCTCGCCAACAGCCAATCCTGCCAGAAATCACGCCACACGAGGCGCAGGTCTAACATATCCAGCACGATCAGCGACAGGCCCCATAGCAGCATCGCGCTGCCGATCGGCTGGCCGCTGACAAGATCGTCGAACAGGCCGAGCGGCGCCCCCGCCCAGACGCGCAGCACGTCGGGACGGAGCAGCCGCCAGCCGAGCAGCAGCATCAGCCCGAAGGGCGGCATCCAGGGCACCGTCGAGATGACGGGCAACAGCGTCGCCAATGAACCGAGCATCACCGTGACCGGGGCAAGCCGGCGCGAGCGGCGCGGCGGCTCTGGCTCAGAAAATGCGGAGCGGAGCGGTTCGTTCACTTGGGCGCCGCTTCGGGCCGCGCGGGGGGCAGCAGATAGGGCCGCTGCACCAGCGCAAAATCAAGCGCGTCGGGATTGGCGAGCGGGCGTGCCGCGGCCGTGTCGCGTGCGTTGCCGAGGACGCGCGCCACCGGGATGCCCGGCGGATAGAGGCCGCCCGCGCCTGAGGTCACGAACACGTCGCCCGTGCGATAGGGCATGTTGGCGATGCCGGCGACGCGCACCTGAATCAGCCCATCGCCGCGCCCGGTGGCGATTGCCGGCATGCCGTCCCGCACCCGCCGGACCGGAATGATGCTCTCGGGATCGACCGCGAGCAGCACGCGGGCGGTATTGGGACTGACTTCGAGCACGCGGCCGATCAACCCCTCCGGCCCGCGCACCGGATAGCCCGCGCGCACGCCCTGCCACAGCCCGGCGTTGAGCGTGGCAAAGCGGCGCGTGCTAGCGGAGGTGGCATTCACCAGCCGTGCCATTGCCACCGTCTCGGCCTCGCGATCGCGCAGCTGAAGCAGGCGGCGCAGGCGGATATTCTCGATCACCAGCCCACGCGCGCGCTCGACCAGTTGCTTCTCGGCCTCGCGCTCGGCCTTGAGCCGTCGGTTCTCGCCCATTACGCCGAAGTAGCCGCCAACGCCGGGTGGAATATCGGCGACGCGCCGGCGTGCCCAATGGAGGCCCGTGGACACCGGCGTCGTCGCCTCGCGAAGGATGCCGCGGGCGGCGATATAGGCGGGCGGGTGGAGAAAGGAGAGCGCGATCAGAACCGCACCGACCAGCGCGCCGACGACCGCCGCGACATAGCCGAGGAACAGCCCGAACTGTGCGCGCCGGGAGAAGCCGGGGCGCGATTTGCGCGGCGGCGCCATCGTCGCGCCCTCCCTATCGACTTCAGACCGCGAGCAGGACGCCGCGGTAGATCGGATCCTCGAGCGCGCGGCCGGTGCCGAGCGCGACGCAGGTCAGCGGATCCTCGGCGATCGTCACCGGCAGCCCCGTCTCGTCGCGCAGCACCTCGTCGATGCCCTGAAGGAGTGCGCCGCCGCCGGTCAGGACGATGCCCTGATCGACAATGTCGGCGGCGAGTTCGGGCGCGGTGTTCTCCAGCGCGATGCGGACGCCCTCGATGATCGTGCCCACGGGCTCCGACAGCGCCTCGGCGATCTGGCCCTGGTTGATCTGGATCTCCTTGGGGACGCCGTTGACGAGGTCGCGGCCCTTGATGTGGATCGTCGCCCCGATCCCGTCGATCGGCGGCTTGGCGCAGCCGACTTCCTGCTTGATGCGCTCGGCCGTCGCCTCGCCGATCAGGAGGTTGTGGTTCCGGCGGACATAGCTGACGATCGCCTCGTCCATCTTGTCGCCGCCGACACGCACGCTGGTGGAATAGGCAAGGCCGCGCAGGCTGAGCACCGCAACCTCGGTCGTGCCGCCGCCGATGTCGACGACCATGGAGCCGATCGGCTCGGTCACGGGCATGTCGGCACCGATCGCGGCGGCCATCGGCTCCTCGATCAGGAAGACCTGGCTGGCGCCGGCGTTCGAGGCGGCATCGCGGATCGCGCGCCGCTCGACGCTGGTCGAGCCCGAGGGGACGCAGATGACGATCTGCGGGAAGCTGAACGGGCCGCGGCGGCGGCCGTGCACCTTTTCAATGAAGTGCTTGATCATCTGCTCGGCGACGTCGATGTCGGCGATCACGCCGTCGCGCAGCGGCCGGATCGCCTCGATGGAGCCGGGCGTCTTGCCCATCATCAGCTTGGCATCGTCGCCGACCGCCTTCACGCGCTTCACGCCGTTGAGCGTCTCAACCGCCACCACCGACGGCTCGTTGAGCACGACGCCGCGGCCGCGCAGATATACGACGGTGTTCGCCGTCCCCAGGTCGATCGCCATATCGTGCGACATGAACTTGAACAATCGCGAGAAAATCATCGACCAACCCGTTGTTGCCGCACGCAAGGCGAGCGCGCGGAGGTGCTGCAGCGTCTAGCCGGACCCACCGCCTGCCGGAAGTCCGGCGCCGGTAAAGGGTGGCGGATGCGGGTCGCGGGATGCCGCCGCTTGGGCTACACGCTCGGGCATGTCAATACGCCGCCTCCCGCCGACCCTGATCAACCGCATCGCCGCGGGCGAGGTGGTCGAGCGGCCCGCCTCCGCACTGAAAGAGCTGGTCGAAAATGCCGTCGATGCAGGGGCTTGCCGCATTTCGGTGCGGCTGTCCGCCGGCGGGATCGACGGGATCGAGGTGATCGACGATGGCTGCGGCATGGACGCCGACAGCATGGCGCTGGCGCTCGAGCGCCACGCCACGTCGAAATTGCCCGAATCGCTTTGGGAAACGGGTGCGATCGAAGGCGTCGCAACGCTCGGTTTTCGCGGCGAAGCGTTGCCCTCGATCGCCAGTGTCGCCCGCCTCATTCTCGAAAGCCGCGAGCGCGGCGGTGAGGGGTGGCGGCGGATCGTCGACAACGGCACGCTGGTCGAGGAGGGGCCGGCGGCCCTGCCGCCCGGTACGCGCGTCCGCGTCGAGGGATTGTTCGAGCGGATCCCCGCGCGCCGCAAGTTCCTGCGCAGCCCGCGCGCCGAATATGCCGCCTGTCTCGACATCGTCCGCCGCCTCGCGATGGCGCGGCCCGAGATCGGCTTTGCGGTCGAGCATGACGGCCGCCGCGTGCTGTCGGTACCGCCCGGGGAGACGCGGCCCGAGCGGGTGGCGGCGCTGACGGACCGTGCGCTTGCCGACAATTCGGTCGCGGTCGATCTGGAGCGCGCCGGCCATGTGCTGGGCGGCGTCGCGGGCCTGCCGACCTTCAACCGCGGGATCGCCGACCACCAGTATCTGTTCGTCAACGGCCGGCCGGTGCGCGACAAGCTGCTCGTAGGCGCGGTGCGCGGGGCCTATGCCGAGATGCTGGCGAGGGACCGCCATGCCGTCGTGGCGCTGTTCCTCGACGTGCCCGCCGACGGCGTCGACGTGAACGTCCACCCCGCCAAGACCGAGGTCCGCTTTCGCGATCCGGCGCTGGTGCGTGGCCTGATCGTCAGCGGCCTCCGGCGTGCGCTCGACGAGGCGGGGCACCGGGTCGTGCAGGCCGCCGATGCCGGCGCAATGGCCAACTGGCAGGCCGAGCCCATGGCGTCATCGGCACCCCCGCCGGAGGCGTTCGCCTGGGGGACGCCGGCGGGCGACCTGCTCGTCAGGGACGCGCGCCCCACCTTCCTGTCGCCGCCCCCCGCCGCCTGCGCCGAGCCGGCGTCGGAGCCCGTCCCCTCGACCACCACGCATCCCCTCGGCGTGGCGCGCGGACAGGTTGCGCGCACCTATATCGTCGCAGAGGCCGAGGACGGCCTCGTCATCGTCGACCAGCATGCCGCGCACGAGCGCCTCGTCCTCGAACGCCTGCGACGCGCGCTGGCGGCGGGCGGGGCGCCGCGACAGGCGCTGTTGCTGCCCGAGGTGATCGAACTCGACGAACCCGCCTGCGACCGGCTCGAGGAGCGTGCCGGCGAACTGGCCGAGATGGGGCTGGAGATCGAGCGCTTCGGTGCGCAGGCCGTGCTCGTCCGCGCCGTCCCCGCGCTGCTCGGCCAGAGCGACGTCGCCGGCCTGATCCGCGACCTCGCCGACGAGATTGCCGCTCACGATCAGGCCCTGTCGCTGAAGGAGCGGCTCGATCATGTCGCCGCGACGATGGCCTGCCATGGTTCGGTCCGTGCGGGCCGTGTGCTGTCGGTGCCTGAGATGAACGCCCTGCTCCGGGAGATGGAGGTCACGCCGCATTCGGGCCAGTGCAATCACGGCCGCCCGACATGGGTGAAGCTGGCGCACGGCGATATCGAGAAGCTGTTCGGGCGCCGTTAGGCGAGGCTTTGCCGACCAGCGCGTTTCGGCTACCGCCGCGGCGATGAGCCCGATCCTTCCGATCCTTGCCGCGCTGCTTGCCGGCGTCGGCCTTGCGACCCAGTCGCCGACCAATGCCGCGCTGGGCCGGTCGATCGGATCGGTGACGCTGGCGGCGCTGATTTCATTCGCGGTGGGGACGGCGATCCTCGTGGCCGCGTGGCTCAGCTTTGACCGGACTCCGCTGGCTACGCTCAAGGGCGCGAAGCCGTGGATGTTCGTCGGCGGCGCATACGGCGCCTATTTCGTCGCGGCGGCGGCGTTCGCGGCGCCGCGGCTCGGGCTTGCCTCGATGTTGACGATCATGATCGCCAGCCAGCTCGTCGCCGCGCTCGTCATCGACCATTTCGGCCTGATCGGCCTGCCGCGCGCGCCCGTCACCTGGGTGAAGATCGCCGGTGTTGCCCTCGTGCTGGTCGGCGTCGTCGTGGTGCGCAAGGGCTAGCGGCGCAGGATCGCTGCGAGCATCTCGTAATAGCTTGCGCGATCGATCCCCTGCTCGAAGCGGCAGCCGATCCGCCCGCCCAGCGACCAGCGAACCTCCGCTACGATGACGCCGACCACCGGCAGCGTGACGCGCAGCCGCGCGCCCTCCTCAAAGGCGGCGTCGCAGCGCGCCATAAGGCCGTGTGGGGAGAGGTTGACGATCGTCAGCGGGAGCGGCCGGGCATCGGGACCGAACCCGCGTGCGCGGAGGTGAACCTCGTCGCGATGCTCGGCCCGTTCGTCGAAGAAGATACGCTCTATCGCCTGCCCCACCTGGCCCCTCCGCCCCCGATGGTTTCAGCATTGGAGATGCGGGCTGAAAGCCAGGAAAACGAGCAGCGCTAATGCGGCGTTAGCCTTGCGGCACGAGTAGCCCGTGGTTCTTCTTGCCGGCCGAGACGCGCACACCCTCGCCCGCCACCGAGACGAGCAGCGTCTCGTCCTCGACCCGCTCGCCATCGACTCGCGCGCCGCCGCCCTTGATCAGGCGGCGCGCCTCGCCCTTCGATGCGGCGAGGCCGAGCGCGACGAGCGCATCAACGATGCCGATCGACCCGCCGGGCACGGGATGGGTGGGCAGCGCCTCGCCGGCCGCACCCTCCTCGAAGGTGCGCCGCGCGGTCTCCGCAGCCAGGACCGCGGCGTCGCGGCCGCGGCACATCGTCGTCGCCTCGTCGGCGAGGACCTTCTTCGCTTCGTTGATTTCAGCGCCGCCCAGCGCCTCGAGCCGCGCAATCTCCTCGAGCGGCAGGTCGGTGAAGAGGCGCAGGAACCGGCCGACATCGGCATCGTGGGTGTTCCGCCAGAACTGCCAATAGTCATAGGCCGGCAGCGCATCCTCGTTGAGCCAGACCGCGCCCGACATCGTCTTGCCCATCTTGCCGCCATCGGCCGTCGTGATGAGCGGGGTGGTGACGCCGTAGACCTCGGTCCGATCGACGCGCCGCGTCAGCTCGATGCCGTTGACGATGTTCCCCCACTGGTCCGACCCGCCCATCTGGAGCCGCACGCCCATGCGCCGCGACAGCTCGCGAAAGTCATAGGCTTGGAGGATCATGTAGTTGAACTCGAGGAAGCTCAGCGATTGTTCGCGATCGAGCCGCAGCTTGACCGAATCGAAGCTCAGCATCCGGTTGACCGAGAAATGCTGGCCGATGTCGCGCAGGAACGGGATATATTCGAGCTTGTCGAGCCAGTCGGCATTGTCGACCATCACCGCGTCGCTCGGCCCGTCGCCGAAGATGAGGAAGCGGTCGAACACCGTCCTGATCGAGGCGACGTTGCTCGCGATTACCTCGTCGGTCATCAGCCGCCGCGCCTCGTCCTTGAAGCTCGGGTCGCCGATCTTGCCAGTGCCGCCGCCCATCAGCACGACGGGCTTGTGCCCCGCCTGCTGCATCCGGCGCAGGAGCATGATCTGGACGAGGCTGCCGACATGGAGCGACGGCGCGGTGGGGTCGAAGCCGATATAGCCGGGCACCACCTGGGTCGCGGCCAGCGCGTCGAGCGCGGCGGCGTCCGTCACCTGATGGATGTAACCGCGCGCCGACAGCGTGCGAAGAAGCTCGGACCGGTATTCGCTCATGACGGCGCGCCGATAGCATGAAATCGTGGCCAGGCGAGGGGGCATCTATACTTCGCCGGACGACGGGCTAGAGGAATGCCCATGGACAGGGGTGCTTGCGTGAAGGCGATCGGACTGATGTCGGGCACGTCGATCGATGCGATCGACGCCGCACTGGTCGAGACCGATGGCGAAGGCGTGGTGCGGTCGCTCGGCTTCGTCGCGATCGAATGGAGCGACGCCGATCGCGCGCTGTTGATGGCCGCGACCGAGCGGGCGCTGGCGATGGCCGCACCCGGTCCCGATCCGCTGATCGATGAGGCAGCGGCGCGGATCGGTGTCACCCATGCGGCGGCGGTCTCGGCGCTGCTGCGCGAGACGGGTGCGGCGGACGTCTCGGTGATCGGCTTCCACGGCCAGACTATCGCGCATCGGCCCGATCGTGGCTGGACGTGGCAGCTGGGCGATGGCGCGGCGCTTGCGGCGGCGACGGGCATCGACGTAGTGGCCGATTTCCGCAGCGCGGACGTGGCGGCGGGCGGGCAGGGGGCACCGTTGCTCCCCGTCTATCACCGGGCGCTGGTCGCGGGCGGTGAGGGGCCGGTCGCGGTGCTCAACCTGGGCGGCGTCGCCAATGTGACCTTCATCGACGGCGAGACGCTGATCGCATTCGACACCGGCCCGGCGAACGGCCTGATCGACAGCTGGGTGGCGGAGACGCGCGGCGACCGGTTCGACGACGGCGGCGCACTTGCCGCAACGGGCCGGGTGGACGAGGCGGTGCTGACCGCAATGCTCGACCATCCCTATTTCGACATGCCACCGCCCAAATCGCTCGACCGCAACGACTTCACCGTTCAGCCCGCCCGCGGCCTCGCCGACGCCGACGGCGCGGCGACGCTGACGGCGTTCACGGCCCAGACCGTGGCCGAGGGGCTGAGGCTGTTGCCCGCGCGGCCCAGCCGGCTGATCGTCGCTGGCGGCGGCCGGCGCAATCCGGTTTTGATGGCGATGATCGCCGAGCGCACCGGCCTGATCCCCGAGCCCGCCGACATGCTCGGCTGGAACGGCGACGCGCTCGAGGCGGAAGGCTTCGCCTATATGGCGGTGCGGTCGCTCATGGGCCTGCCGCTCAGCTTCCCGGGCACTACCGGCGCCCCTGCGCCGCTGACCGGCGGAACGCTGCACCGGGCGGGCGCATGATCGCCGGCCTGATCTTCGCAACCGAGGCCGCCGAGGATCGCGGCGAGGCATTGGCGGCGACGCTGCCGTTCGGCGGCATGACACTGATCGAATATCAGGCGCGACTGCTGATCGGCTGCGGCGCGGCTCACCTGATGATTGCGGTCGCGCGAGTGACGCCGGCGTTGCTCGCCGCGGTCAACCGGATCGGCCGGCGAGGCATCGCCATCGATGTCGTTCGCTCCGCCGAGGAAGCGGCGGCCAAGGCGCATCCGCTCGCCAGCATCGTCGTCGTCGCCGACTCGCTCGTGACCACCGATCAGGCCGTGCGCGCCATTGCCTTCGCCCAGCCCGACACGCTGATGGTGCTGGCCGAGGCCGCCTCGCCCGCCGCGGTCGAGCGCGTGGATGCCGGTCACGTCTGGGCGGGTCTTGCCGCGCTGAGCGCCACACGGCTCAAGGAAATCGCCGGCATGCCGCGAGAATACGACTTCCAGTCGACGCTGCTGCGTGTCGTCGTCGCGGGCGGCGCGGCACAGGTTCAGCTTCCCGCCGCCGCCAAGCGCGCGGGCCACGGCGTCGAGCGCAATGCGGGCGCGCTCGCCAGCCGCGGCAATGCCGTGCTTGCTGCGCTCGCAAACGGGCGCACCGACTGGCCCGACCGCTTCGTCTTCACGCCGATCTCGCGCTTCGCCTTGCCGAAGCTGGCGGCGCGCGGCGTACCGCACTGGGGCGCACCGGCTGCCGCCGGCCTACTGACCGCGGGCGGGCTCGTCGCAGCGTGGCTCGGGAGCGCGGGAGCCGGCCTCGTCCTGTCGCTGCTCGCTATCGCGGCGCTGTCGACGGGCTCGTTGCTCAGCTGGCTGCGCGGCGACGATCGCCGGGCGCTGGCGCAGGAGCGGGCGATCGCCGCGATCGCCGCGATCGCCGTGCTGGCGACCGGCCTTGCCGCCTCGTTCGTCGATGCGACCGCGACGCCGATCGTCCTCGCCGTGGTCGCCGTGGCCGCAGCCGGCATGACCGAACGAAGCGGCGCACGCGCAGGCTGGTGGTGGGGGAGTCCGGCTGGCTACCCGCTGATCCTCGCGCCCTTCGCGCTCGCCGGTTTCTCCTGGGCAGGGCTGGCGGTGATCGCCGCCTATGCGATGATAACGCTGGGCGCGGCGATCGAAACGCTGCGGCTGAAGGCTTAGCGGCTCTTTAACGACAGCCGGTTAGGACGTTGCCAGCATGTCGCTCGACCCGACCGACCCGCATGGCGGCCCCCCCGTCGATGCCGCGACCCTGCTGGCGGAGGCCGATGGGGCGGAGGCGCTTGCCCGCCGTCTGCGCGAGGGGGCGGTGCGCGATCTGCTGATTCCCGATGCCGCGCGGCTCGACGACCGTCGCCGCGCTGCATTGCGCACCCTGCTTCGGGCGATCGTCGGCACGATCGGCGCCGACATCCATGAATTTGCGCTCCGCCGCCTGCGCCGGGAAGACGAGGGCGCTGCCACCGCGCTCGCCGGGGTGGCGGCGCCTCGTATCCTTTCGCAGATCGAGCATCGGCTGGCCCGGAAGGGCGAGGTGGCCGCCGACCTGATTGGCCGCGTGACGCTCGACCTGATCGGCGCCGCACTGCCGAGCGGGGTAGTCGAATCCGTTCCTCCCTTTGCCCCTGCTGGCCACGCGGCCGAGCGTGCCGCATCGGCGCTGCGCCTGGCCGAGAGCCGCCGCCGTACACCCCCGGACCAGCCGCCCTATGCGATCGACCTTCCTGCCGAGAGCCAGGCACAGTTTACCTGGTGGATCGCCGCTGCGATCGCCGAGGAAGCGGCTGCACCAGCCGATTCCGCTGCGGCGATCGACCGGGCGCTCGCCGACGGGGCCGTGCAGGCACTTTCGCAGGCCGATGAGGGCGAGCGGCTGGAAGCGGCCGCGATGCGGCTGGCCGGGTTGGCAGACCGGCGTGGTCCCGCACTGGCCGAGGCCATGGATCATTGCCTGGCCGAGCGACGCATCGTCCTGCTCGCCGCACTGATCGCACACGCAGCCGGTGCCCCATATGAGGCCGTGCGCGGCTTGATCGTCGAGCCCGCCGATCCGCGCCTGTGGTTGCTGCTCCGCAGCCTCGACTTGCCTAGGGAAAGCATCGCCCGCGTCGGCTATTCGCTGTCGGAGGCCGACCGCCGGCGCGACCTCGAGCGCTTTGCCGACCAGCTCGACATCATGATGGCCCTGCCCGCCGTTGCAGTGACGAAGGCCATCGCGGCGCTTCGCCTGCCACAGGGGTATCGCGACGTCCGTTTAGACGGGCCCGCCGGATCATGACCGTTGCAACGTCCGACGTCGCCTCCGCGACGATCGACCTCGACGGCCGGCTCGTCCGCGCCGATCAACGGCTTGCATCGCTCAATGCCGCAGCCGGCGGCGGCGAGGGGCTGCCGCTCGCGCTGCCAGCAATCGCGGCGCTGGCGCGGCTCGCGCGGCGGCTCGGGATCGTCATTGCCCGCCCGGCCGTCGTCGCGGACGGGGAGGCGGATATCGAGCTTTGGGTTCGTGCCCGCCCGACCGCCGCCGGCACCGAGATCGAGGTGAGCGGCTGGCCCGTCGGGGAAGTCGAGCCAGCGACCGCCCCGCGCGACCGCGACCGCTTCGACGAGGCGGAGGCGCAGTTCGCTTGGGAATGCGACGCGGCCATGCTGCTGACCGCTCTGACCGGTGAGGGCTTGGATGGCGGGGCGATCGGCCAGCCGCTGACGCGCATGTTCGATCTCAGCACCGACGACGCGCTGATCCCGCTGCTCGCCGCCGCCGCCAATCGCGGCAGCTTCGCCGATCAGCCCGCCCGGATCGCCGCGGACGGACGCGCGGTGCGACTCGGTGCTCGGGCACTGGTGGACGGCGCGGGCGCTTTTGCGGGGTTCGTCGGCATCGGCCGCTTCGCCGACGCTCCGCCTGAACCGGACGCTCCGCCGCCGCCTGCCTTTGGCGAGCAGTTCGCCGATCGCCTCGACCGCGCACTCCGAACGCCCTTGCAACGCATCGTTGCCCATGCCGATTCGATCGGCGCGCAAGCGGACGGCCCCGTCCGGCCCGAATATGTCGAGTATGCGCAGGATATCTCGAGTGCGGCGCGGCACCTGATGGGGCTGGTCGATGACCTGGTCGACCTGTCGGCGATCGAGCGGCCCGACTTCGCGGTCGAGGCCGAGCCAATCGACTTGGCCGACGTCGCCCGCCGGGCTGCCGGGTTGCTGGCGGTGCGTGCCACCAACGCCGACGTCCGCATCGACCGACCCGCGATCGACGACGTGCTGCCCGCGATCGGCGAGTTCCGCCGCGCGCTCCAGATCCTGGTCAACCTGATCGGCAATGCGGTCCGCTACAGCCCGCGCGGCGGGATGGTGTGGCTGCGGCTCGACCGCGGTGCGGGCGGCGTGGCGGTGACGGTTGCCGACCAGGGCCGCGGCATCGCGCGCGAGGATCAGGCGCGCATCTTCGACAAGTTTGGCCGGGTGGACACCAACGAGCCGGGCGGCAACGGGCTCGGCCTCTATATCGCCCGGCGGCTGGCCCGGGCGATGGGCGGTGACGTCACGGTCGACAGCGAACCGGGGCAGGGCGCGCGCTTCACGCTGACCCTGCCCGAAGGCTGACCTGCTACTCTAGCGCAACCGGCGCCCGATCAGGATCAGCAGCACGCCCGCCGCTGCCACCGCCGAGCCGATCGTCACCCACACCTGGTCGCCGATCATGAAGCTCGAAGCCGGCCAGCCGACGATGCCGAGGCCTTGCAGCATCCAGAGGATGCCGAGCAGGGCAACGACCAGCCCCAGCACCGACAGGACCGATCGCAGCCGGTGCATCAGCGCCGGTCGACCGGCACGTAGTCCCGCTGCGTCGGCCCCGTGTAGAGCTGGCGCGGACGACCGATCTTCTGCTCGGGGTCGGAGATCATCTCGTTCCACTGGGCGACCCAGCCCACCGTGCGCGCGAGCGCGAACAGCGCGGTGAACATTGTCGTCGGGAAACCGATCGCCGACAGGATCACACCCGAGTAAAAATCGACGTTCGGAAACAGCTTCTTCTCGACGAAATAATCGTCCTTGAGCGCGATTTCCTCGAGCCGGAGCGCGGTCTCGAACACCGGATCGCTGACATTGAGCGATTCGAACACCTCGCGCACCGTCTGCTGCATCACCGTCGCGCGCGGATCGTAGTTCTTGTACACGCGGTGGCCGAAGCCCATCAGGCGGAACGGATCGTTCTTGTCCTTGGCGCGGGCGATATATTCGGGGATCTTCTCGGGCGTGCCGATCTCGCGCAGCATGTTGAGCGCGGCCTCGTTCGCGCCGCCGTGCGCCGGGCCCCAGAGGCAGGCGATGCCCGCCGCGATGCAAGCGAACGGATTGGCACCCGACGAGCCCGCGAGCCGCACGGTCGAGGTCGAAGCGTTCTGCTCGTGATCGGCGTGGAGGATGAAGATACGGTCCAGCGCCTTCTCAACCACCGGATTGACCACATAGGGCTCGGCCGGCACGCCGAACGTCATGCGCAGGAAATTGCCCGTGTAGGAGAGCGAGTTATCGGGATAGAGGAAAGGCTGCCCGATCGAATATTTATGCGCCATCGCCGCGATCGTCGGCATCTTGGCGATAAGGCGATGGCTCGCGACCATGCGCTGGTGCGGGTCGGCGATGTCGGTCGAATCGTGATAGAAGGCCGACAGCGCGCCGACGACGCCGCACATCACCGCCATCGGATGCGCGTCGCGGCGGAACCCGCGATAGAATTGCGCGAGCTGCTCGTGCAGCATCGTGTGGCGGCTGATCGTATAGATGAAGGTGTCGAGCTCGTCCTTCGACGGCAGCTCGTGGTTGAGCAGGAGGTACGCGACCTCCATGAAGCTCGACTGCTCGGCCAGCTGCCCGATCGGATAGCCGCGGTGGAGCAGCACGCCCTGATCACCGTCGATATAGGTCAGCCCGGATTCGCAGCTCGCGGTGGAGGTGAAGCCGGGGTCGTAGGTGAACATGCCCGACTGGGCGTAGTATTTGCGGATATCGACGACGTCCGGCCCGACGCTGCCCTGCCTGACGGCATAGTCCTTGTCCCCGATCTTCATCGTCTGGCCGGTGGTGTCGCTCATTCGCGTGTCCTTCCTATCGGTCGGCCGTGACGGCCATCTGGTCGGCGATCCGCGCCAGGCTTTCGTGACGGCCGAGCAAGGTCAGCACGTCGTAGATGCCCGGCGAGGTCCGCCGCCCGGTGAGCGCCGCGCGCAGCGGCTGTGCCGCCGCGCCCAGCTTGATCCCGCGCGCCTCGGCGACCCCGCGTACCGCCGTTTCGAGCGCTTCCGTATCCCAGTGCGGCAGCGCGTCAAGTACGGTGTGCAACGCAGCAAGAACCTCGGCGTTTCCACCCTCGATCAGCGGCCTCGCATCCTCGTCGATCTCAAGCGGCCGGACCGCAAACAGGAATCGCGCGCCCTCGGCCAGTTCGTTGAGGTTCGCCGCGCGCAGCTTCAATACCGGCATCGCGCTTTGAATGACCGCCCGGCCGTCCGCGTCGACGCCGAGCCGTTCGGCGACGAGGCTCGCCAGCCGCGCATCGTCGGCGGCTCGAATATAGAGGCCGTTCAGATTTTCGAGCTTCTTCTGGTCGAAGCGCGAGGGCGACTTGCCCACGCCGGCGAGGTCGAACCATTCGGTCGCCTGCTCGCGGCTGATGATCTCGTCATCGCCATGCCCCCAGCCGAGGCGGAGGAGATAATTGCCCAGCGCCTCGGGCAGGATGCCGAGCTCGTCGCGATACGCCTCGACCCCCAGCGCGCCGTGGCGCTTCGACAGTTTGGCGCCGTCCGACCCGTGGATCAGCGGGATATGGGCATAGATCGGATCGGGCCAGCCGCCCTCGACCGCGTCCATCGCGCGGATCAGCGCCAGCTGGCGGAAGGCGTTGTTGAGATGGTCGTCGCCGCGGATGACATGGGTGACGCCCATGTCATGATCGTCGACGACGACCGCGAGCATATAGGTGGGCGTGCCGTCCGAGCGGAGCAGGACGAAATCGTCGAGCTCGGCATTGGCGACCGTCACCGACCCTTGCACGCGATCCTCGATCGTAACGCTGCCCTCGGTCGGCGCCCTGAGCCGGACGACGAAGGGCCGGTCGCCACCTTCGGCCGGATCGCGGTCGCGCCAGCGCCCGTCGTAGCGCATCGGCTTGCCCGCGGCGCGCTGCTCCTCGCGGAGCGCCGTCAACTCCTCGGGCGTGGCGAAGCACTTATAGGCGTGGCCCGCCGCCAGCAGCCGGTGCGCGACCTCGGCATGGCGATCGGCGCGTGCGAACTGGAACACCGCCTCGCCATCCCAATCGAGGCCGAGCCAGCGCATCCCGTCGAGAATCGCATCGATCGCTGGCTGGGTCGAGCGCGCGCGGTCGGTGTCCTCGATGCGGAGCAGGAACTTGCCGCCATGATGGCGCGCGAACAGCCAGTTGAACAGCGCGGTGCGCGCGCCGCCGATGTGGAGGAAGCCGGTGGGCGAGGGGGCAAAGCGCGTGACCACGGGGGCGGCAGTGTCGGCGGTGATCTGATCGGTTGCGCCCACGCGCCGTTGCTCCCAAGCTGAACAGGTGATGGCTTCTCGGCCCGGCCGCGCCCCTAGCACGCACCCCGGCACGCTTCAAATCGGGGCGTGGGCGGCCGCCTTCAACCCGCTGCTTTGGATCGAGCACTGGCTTGAACGAGAGCGCGACCAGCTGGCGTTGTGGTTGCCGGTGGCGCTGGGCGGCGGCATGGCCGCCTGGCTGATGCTGCCGGCGCGGGGGCAATGGATCGCGTTCATCCTCGGCTGTCTCGCGCTCGCGGCGGCGGCGTTGGCGACGGGGCGGGGCGGGCGGCTGGCGCGCTCCATCGCCGTGGGCGCGCTGGCGGCGGCGCTCGGCTGCTCGCTGATCTGGTGGCGGGCCGACCGGGTGGCGGCGCCGGTGCTGGCGCGCCCGGCGGTCGTCGATCTCGCCGCGCCGGTCGAGCGGATCGAGCGGCTGCCCGCTCGCGGGATCGTCCGGTTGACGCTGGCAACTGAGCGGAGCGACCTGCCGCCGCGCGTGCGGGTCAATGTCGATGCGGCGAAGCTGCGAGCCGGGATAGGTGCTGGATCGCGGGTCATGCTCAAGGCAAGGTTGATGCCGCCAGCGGCGCCTGCGGTGCCCGGTGCCTATGACTTTGCGCGCGTGGCCTGGTTCTCAGGGCTGGGCGCGACGGGCACGGCGCTGGGGCCGATCACGATCGAACCGACGCGTGCGACCTCGGGCGAGCGGATGCGCGACCGGCTGACCCGGCATATCCATGGCCGGGTCGAGGGTAGCGCCGGGGGCATCGCCGCCGCGCTCGTCACTGGCGACCGCGGTGCGATCACGCCCGAGGATGACGAGGCGTTGCGCCGCGCGGGCCTCGCCCACCTCCTGTCGGTCAGCGGCCTCCACGTCACCGCTGTCGTGGGCGCGACGATGCTGGTGGCGCTGCGGCTCCTCGCCCTGTTTCCGGTGCTGGCGATCCGCTTTCGGCTGCCCCTCGTTGCCGCTCTGATCGCGGCGGGGGTGGCGGGCTTCTACACCTGGCTCACGGGTGCCGAGGTGCCGACCGTCCGCAGCCTCGTCGCTGCGCTGATCGTGCTCGCCGCGCTGGCGCTCGGGCGCGAGGCGATCACGCTCAGGCTGGTGGCGGCGGGGGCGCTGGTCGTGCTCGTCCTCTGGCCCGAATCGATCGCCTCGGCGAGCTTCCAACTGAGCTTCGCCGCCGTCACCGCCATCGTCGCGTTGCACGAGAGCCCGGTGGTTCACAGCTGGTTCGCCCCCCGCGAGGAGGGGCGGCAGTGGCGGCTGCTGCGCGGGCTCGGCTCGCTGCTGCTGACCGGGCTCGTCATCGAACTGGTGCTAATGCCGATCGGGCTGTTCCATTTCCACAAGGCCGGGCTTTACGGCTCGCTCGCCAACCTCGTCGCCATCCCGCTCACCACCTTCGTCGTGATGCCGGCCGAGGCGCTGGCGCTGCTGCTCGACGCAGTGGGGCTGGGGGCACCGATCTGGTGGGTGGCGGAGGTCGCGCTCAAGGGGTTGCTGTGGCTCTCGAATGCCGTCGCCGGTGCGCCGGGCTCCGTCGCGGCGCTGCCCACGATGCCGGTCGCGGCGTTCGCGCTGATGGTTGCTGGCGGGCTTTGGATCGCGCTGTGGCGGACTCGGTGGCGGTGGTTGGGGACGCTGCCCTTCGCAACCGGTGCCATAATGGCGGTGGCAGCGCCCGCGCCCGATCTCATCGTCACCGGCGACGGTCGCCATGTCGAGATCCGCGGACGCGACGGGTCGATGCGCGTTCTGCGCGAGCGGGCGGGGGAGTATGTCCGCGGCATGCTCAGCGAGGCGGCCGGGATCGATGGCGAGCTCGGCGCGATCGACGATGCCGACGATGCGCGGTGCAGCCGCGACGTCTGTACCGCCACATTGGGCGCCGGGGGGCGGCGGTGGCGGGTGGCGGCGACGCGGAGCGGTGACCTGATCCCCATCGGTGCGATGCTCCGTCTGTGCCGGACGAGCGACATCGTCGTCAGCGACCGCCGACTGCCGCGCGGCTGCGAGCCCCGCTGGCTGCGGCTCGACCGGCCGAAGCTGGCCAAGACCGGCGGCGTGTCGATCGACCTCGACAGCGCGCGCGTAGCCAGGGTCGCATGGCCCGGCGACCAGCCGTGGCTCAGCCCCGTCCGCGTGGCGCCGCCGCGCTTGCCGCAGCCCGGCCGATCGGGCAGGCCGGGGGAATGATCCGCGCCCTCGCTCTCCTCGCCCTCGCTACGCTCCAATCCGACCAGCGTACCGAATGGAATCGCCCGCAGACGCCGTTCCGTATCGCCGGCAATCTCTATTATGTCGGGACTAGCGAGCTTGCCGCCTATCTCGTCACTGATCCGAACGGGCACGTGCTGATCGACGGCGCGCTGTCCGAAAGCGTGCCGCAGATCCGCGCCAATATCGAGGCGCTCGGCTTCCGCCCGCGCGACGTGAAGCGGCTGCTCGTCAACCACGCGCACTGGGATCATGCCGACGGGCTGGCGGCGCTCAAGGCCGCGACCGGCGCGCCGCTCTGGGCAAGCGCGGCCGACCGGCGGACGCTCGAGACCGGGCGAGCGATCGACCGCGACGACCTGCCGCCCTTCGCGCCGGTGAAGGTCGATCGCGTACTCAAGGACGGCGAGGTGGTCAGCGTCGGCGCGACGCGGATCACGACGCTTGCCACGCCGGGGCACACGCCGGGTTGCACCAGCTTCACCACCACCGTCCGCGATCCTGCGATCGGGCGCGGGCGGCCGCTCAAGGTGCTGCTGGCGTGCAGCCTGACCGTCGCCGACCAGCAGTTGGTCGGCAGCAGGCGCTATCCGAACGCCGCCGCCGATTTCCGGCGCAGCTTTGCGAGGCTTGCGCCGATGCGGCCCGACATCTTCGTCAACTTCCACGCCAGCGGCTTCGACCTTGCCGCCAAGCGTGCTCGGCAGGCTGGTGGCGATGCGGCGGCCTTCGTCGATCCCGGCGAATGGCCACGCCGGCTCGCCGCGACGAAGGCGGCGTTCGAGAAGGAACTGGCGCGGCAGACCGCGAAGGGCGGGGTGTAAATCCTCTCCTTGGTGGAGAGATCGAAGCTCAGCTCAGCGCCGCCTTCACCGCCGCGCTCGCCTTGCTCATATCGATCACCGCGCCGTGGCGCGCCTTCAGCTCGGCCATCACCCGGCCCATGTCCTTCATGCCGCTCGCGCCCAGCTCCACCTTGATCGTCTCGATCGCCGCGGCGGTCTCGGCCGCGTCCATCTGACGGGGCAGGAAGCGCTCGATCACCGCGACCTCGGCCGCTTCGGCGGCGGCAAGTTCGGGGCGGCCGCCCTTTTCGTACATCTCGATCGACTCGCGGCGCTGCTTGACCATCTTCTGCAGCACCTCGACCACCAGTGCGTCGTCGTCCGCCGGGGCGCCGCCGGTCCGCACCTCGATATCGCGATTCTTGATCGCCGACTGGATCAGGCGGATGGCGGCCGTCCCTTCCTTGTCGCCGCCCTTCATGGCGGTGACGAGCGCGGCCTTGATGTCGTCGCGAATCATGTGCGGTCTCTTCGGTGAAGCGGAAACGGTGACGCCTAGCCGACGATGCCCCGCCCGTCACCCGGTTGACGGGGGAGCGAACGGGGTCTAGCGGACGCGGCTTAGCGACATCGCCAACCCTGCTTACGGAGTAGCCAGCCCCATGGCCGACGCCAACCCTAGTCATGCGCCTGAAGGAGCTACGGGGGTACTGGTATTGGCCAGTGGCGAGGTGATCTGGGGCCGCGGTTTCGGGGCCGAGGGCGCGGCGGTGGGCGAGGTGTGCTTCAACACCGCGATGACCGGATATCAGGAGGTGATGACCGATCCCTCCTATGCCGGACAGATTATCACCTTCACCTTTCCGCATATCGGGAATGTCGGCACCAATGCCGAGGATATCGAGGCGGACGACCCCCACGCACTCGGCATGATCGTCCGTGAGGACGTGACCGAGCCGTCGAACTTCCGCTCGGCCGAGCGGCTGGACGAGTGGATGAAGAAGCACGCCCGCATCGGCCTCGCCGGCATCGACACCCGCGCGCTGACTCGACGTATCCGCGAAGGGGGCGCACCCAACGCCGTCATCGCTCACTCGCCTGAGGGCCGGTTCGACATCGACGCGCTGCTGGCGGAGGCGCGGGCCTGGCCCGGGCTGGAGGGCATGGACCTCGCCAAGTCGGTCTCCACCGCGACGCATTATGGCTGGGAGGGTGGTCTCTGGCGGCTCGGCGCGGGCTATGACGACAGCGTCGAGGACGGCGCGGACCGGCCCGCGGGCGACGAGAGCGACCGCCCCCACGTCGTCGCGATCGACTATGGCTCGAAGCGCAACATCTTCCGCAATCTCGTCGCTGCCGGCGCGCGCGTGTCGGTGCTGCCCGCCACCGCGACCTTCGAGGAAGTGATGGCGCTGAAGCCCGCGGGCGTGTTCCTGTCGAACGGCCCCGGCGATCCCGCGGCGACCGGCGAGTACGCCGTGCCCGTCATCCGCCAGATTCTCGATGCAAAGCTGCCGGTGTTCGGCATCTGCCTCGGCCACCAGCTGCTCGGGCTGGCGGTGGGTGCGCAGACGACGAAGATGCATCAGGGGCATCGCGGCGCCAACCACCCGGTCAAGCGCCTCGCCGACAATGTGGTCGAGATTACCAGCATGAACCACGGCTTCGCGGTCGTGACCGAAACGCTGCCCGAGACCGCGCGCGAGACGCACGTGTCGCTGTTCGACGGCTCCAACGCCGGCTTCGAACTGACCGACCGCCCCGCGTTCAGCGTGCAGTATCACCCCGAGGCGTCACCGGGGCCGCAGGACAGCTTTTACCTGTTCGAGCGGTTCGTGGGGATGTTGGATGGTATGCAGTAATGTTGAAAGCGCGCCTGCTAGCAATGCTTTTAGAGCAGGATAGCTTTTTTACAGATTTCGGATTGAAGCGCGATTTTGAACAGGCGTTTGGCGAACCAAATAGTCAGGAATACAGCACGACTTTGGCCGCGCTGAAGGCAAATGACACGATAATCGCGTTTGACGTTGAGGCTGATGGTTTGGACGGAGTGATTTTGGATCATCCGGATCATGGGCAGATTGACCTCAAAGAGTGCTCACCGATCACCGTTGACACATTCTTTGCGATCGGTCCGAGCTTCGCCGTAGAGATGCATCAAGACCTGTACTCAGTGTCCGAGGCAGCCGCAGATGGTGGCCTGTCAGAAGCACTCAGACTGATTAAGTTGCTTCCAATTGATTCCTCAAAATGGACGGGAGAGCATCGAGCGCTTCGGTTTACGCCGCAGGTTCAATCAAAGCTGCTTCTGATTCTTGAGCGGGCACGTGCTGAGGTCGCCCAGTTGCAGCTGTCCAATGCCGAGGCTGCAAGAGTCGCTGCTTACGTCGAAAGCGCCCAACTTTTAGCTGAATTGCCGGACCCCGAGCCGGATCTCATTCGGCTTCTGGTTCAGCGCATCCTGTTAATCGTTGGGGTCGTGGGCTTCGCCGGCGACCTCAAAGGCCTTCTTTGGACAAACTAATGCCCAAACGCACCGACATCTCCTCGATCCTCGTCATCGGCGCGGGGCCTATCGTCATCGGGCAGGCGTGCGAGTTCGACTATTCGGGCACGCAGGCGATCAAGGCGTTGAAGGAGGAGGGCTATCGCGTCGTCCTCGTCAATTCCAACCCCGCGACGATCATGACCGATCCCGAGCTCGCCGACGCGACCTATGTCGAGCCGATCACGCCCGCGATCGTCGCCAAGATCATCGAGAAGGAGCGGCCCGACGCGGTCCTGCCGACGATGGGCGGCCAGACCGCGCTCAACACCGCGCTGGCGCTGTTCCACGACGGCACTTTCGAGAAATACGGCGTCAAGATGATCGGCGCCGATGCCGAGGCGATCGACAAGGCCGAGGACCGGCAGAAGTTTCGCGTCGCGATGGACAAGATCGGGCTCGAATCCGCCCGCTCGGCCATCGCTCACACGGTCGAGGAAGCGCTCGAAGGGCTTGAGAAGACGGGCCTGCCCGCGATCATCCGCCCGAGCTTCACGCTGGGCGGCACCGGCGGCGGCATCGCGTACAACAAGGAAGAGTTCGTCGAGATCGTCCGCAAGGGCCTCGACGCCTCGCCCACCACCGAGGTGCTGATCGAGGAATCGCTGCTCGGCTGGAAGGAATACGAGATGGAGGTCGTGCGCGATCGCGCCGACAACGCCATCATCGTCTGCTCGATCGAGAACATCGACCCGATGGGCGTCCATACCGGCGACAGCATCACCGTCGCCCCGGCGCTGACGCTGACCGACAAGGAATATCAGATCATGCGCTCGGCGAGCATCGCCGTGCTGCGTGAAATCGGCGTCGAAACAGGCGGTTCCAACGTCCAGTTCGCGGTCAATCCGAAGGATGGCCGCCTGATCGTCATCGAGATGAACCCGCGCGTCAGCCGCTCCTCGGCGCTCGCGTCCAAGGCGACGGGCTTCCCCATCGCCAAGGTCGCGGCGAAGCTGGCAGTCGGCTACACGCTCGACGAGATCGAGAACGACATTACCGGGGCGACGCCAGCATCGTTCGAGCCGACGATCGACTATGTCGTGACCAAGATCCCGCGCTTCGCGTTTGAGAAGTTCAAGGGTTCCGAACCGCTCCTGTCGACCGCAATGAAGTCGGTGGGCGAGGTGATGGCGATCGGCCGCTCGATCCATGAGAGCCTGCAAAAGGCGCTGCGGGGGCTCGAGACCGGCCTGTCCGGCTTCAACGATGTCGAGCATCTGAAGGGCGCACCCAAGGCCGAGATCGAAGCGGCGCTTTCGCAGGCGACCCCCGACCGGCTGCTCGTCGCGGCGCAGGCGCTTCGCGAGGGCCTGTCGGTCGAGGAAGTCCATGCGATCGCCAAATACGATCCCTGGTTCCTCAACCGCATCAAGGAGATCGTCGACGCCGAGGCCGACGTGATCGCCAACGGCCTGCCGCGCGACGCCGCGGGGATGCGCCGCCTGAAGGCGATGGGCTTTAGCGACAAGCGGCTCGGCTACCTTTCGATGACCTCGGCGGGGCTGCGCGACCGGTTCCAGGCGCGCGGCGGCCTCATCCGCGAGGCGGTGAAGGCGATGACCGGCGGCGTGACCGAGAGCGAGGTGCGCGAGCTTCGCCACAAACTCGGCGTCCGCCCCGTCTTCAAGCGCATCGACACCTGCGCCGCCGAGTTCGCGGCCAAGACGCCGTACATGTACTCGACTTACGAAGCGCCGATCTTCGGCGCGCCGGAGGACGAGAGCCAGCCCACCGACCGGCGCAAGATCGTCATTCTGGGCGGCGGGCCGAACCGGATCGGGCAGGGGATCGAGTTCGACTATTGCTGCTGCCACGCCTGCTTCGCGCTGGCGGAGGCGGGTTACGAGACGATCATGGTCAACTGCAATCCGGAGACGGTGAGCACCGACTATGACACGTCCGATCGCCTATATTTCGAGCCGCTGACCGCCGAGGACGTGCTCGAGATCCTCGAGACCGAAAAGTCGAACGGCGAGCTGGTCGGCGTGATCGTCCAGTTCGGCGGGCAGACGCCGCTCAATCTTGCCCGCGCATTGGAAGCGGCCGGCATCCCGATCCTCGGCACCTCGCCCGACGCGATCGACCTTGCCGAGGACCGCGAGCGCTTCGCCGCGCTCGTCGCCAGGCAGGGCCTGAAGCAGCCAGCAAACGGCATCGCGCGCAGCCGCGAAGAGGCGATCGCGGTGGCCGAACGGATCGGCTATCCCGTCCTGATGCGCCCCAGCTACGTGCTCGGCGGCCGGGCGATGGAGATCGTCGACGGCACGCCGCAGCTCGAAGCCTATATCCAGACCGCTGTGCGAGTCTCTGGCGATGCGCCGGTTCTGATCGACCAGTATCTGCGCGACGCGATCGAGGTCGATGTCGATGCGATCAGCGATGGCGCCGACGTGACCGTCTCCGGCGTGCTTCAGCATATCGAGGAGGCGGGCGTCCATTCGGGCGACAGCGCCTGCTCGCTGCCGCCCTATAGCCTGCCCGCCGACGTGATTGCCGAGATCGAGCGGCAGACCGCGGTGCTCGCAAAGGCGCTCGGCGTCGTCGGCCTGATGAACATCCAGTTCGCGGTGAAGGACGGCGAAGTCTACCTGATCGAGGTCAACCCGCGCGCCAGCCGCACCGTACCCTTCGTCGCCAAGGCGATCGGCGCGCCCATCGCCAAGTACGCAAGCCGGGTGATGGCGGGCGAGAAGCTGGCGAACCTGCCGCCGATCGACCGGCACGTCGATCACATCGCCGTCAAGGAAGCCGTTTTCCCCTTTGCGCGCTTCCCCGGCGTCGATCCCGTCCTCTCGCCCGAGATGAAGTCGACGGGCGAAGTCATGGGGATCGATCGCGATTTCGCTACGGCCTTTGCCAAGTCCCAGCTGGGGGCGGGCACCATCCTGCCGCAGTCGGGCACGCTGTTCGTCAGCGTCAAGGCCGGCGACAAGGCGGTGGTGCTGCCCGGCGTCAAGCTGCTCGCCGAGCTCGGCTTCAACATCATCGCGACCAGCGGCACCGCCGACTTCCTCAGCGAACAGGGGATTGCGGTCGAGCGCGTCAACAAGGTGGCGCAGGGCCGCCCGCACATCGTCGACCGCATCCTAGACGGCAGCGTCGACCTGATCTTCAACACGACCGAGGGGTGGCAGTCGCTGAAGGACTCGGCTGACATCCGCCGATCGGCGCTGAACATGAAGGTGCCATATTTCACCACGGCGCCCGCCAGCGTCGCGGCGGCGCAGGGGATCGCGGCACAAGGGCGCCAGTCCCTTGAAGTGCGATCACTACAGGCCTATTATTCGCGCTCGCACGATTAATCCCCATAACAATCGGTTTGGTGTGCGGGCGGTCCGGGTGACGGATCGCGCGAAAAGGGGCTGTTGAAGGAACTGGCTATGGCGACCGTCGAGAAGATGCCGATGCTTCAGGAGGGCTATGAGAAGCTTTCCAGCGAGCTGAAGCGGTTGAAGGCGGAGCGTCCCCTGATCGTGGACGCGATCGAGGAAGCGCGCGCGCACGGCGACCTGTCTGAGAACGCCGAGTACCATGCCGCCAAGGAGCGGCAGGGCCAGATCGAGGCGTCGATTGCGGACATCGAGGACAAGCTTTCCCGCGCGCAGGTAATCGACCCGCGCGACCTGTCGGGCGACAAGGTGGTGTTCGGCGCGACGGTGACGCTCCTCGACGAGGACGACAAGCCCGTGACCTATCAGATCGTCGGCCAGACCGAAGCCGATGCGAAGACGGGCCGCATCAGCTACAACTCGCCGCTTGGCCGCGCATTGATCGGCCGCCGCGTCGATGACGAGGTCGAGGTGTCGGTGCCTGCGGGCGACCGCTATTACGTCGTATCCAAGATCGAGTTCGTCTGAGCGCTTCGATGCTGACGCGCGCGTCCGCCACGGCCGCGATCGCCATCGTGACGGCGATCGCGGGGGCGGTGCTGATCCTGTCGGACATGGTGGGCTATGCCGCGGTCTATGCCGGCTTCATCCCTGCGCGGATCGGTGATGCGCTGCCGCTGCTCGACCAGTCGGACCTGTTGCCGGTCTGGCTGACGCCGTTCAGCGCGACCTTGGTCCATGCCAGCCTCTTCCACCTGGGCTTCAACCTCCTCATGCTCGGCTATACCGGCATGGCGGCCGAGCGGGCTTTAGGGACGAAGGGCATAGTCGTCCTCTATCTTGTCGGCGCGATCGGCGCGGTAGCGGCGCAGTGGCTGATCGATCCTGCTTCCGCGGTGCCGATGATCGGGGCGAGCGGCGCGATCTCCGCGATCGTCGGTGCCTATTCGCTGCTCTACAGCCGCAACCGCACGCGCGCGATCGGTCCCGTTTCGGCGCGCGCGGTGCAGATCATCTGGCTGGTGGCGGCATGGACCGCAATCAACCTTCTCGTCACCTTCATCAGCGCCGGCACCGACATGCCCGTCGCCGGCGCGGCGCATGTCGGGGGCTTCATCGTCGGCGTGGCGCTCGCGCGGCCGCTGATACGCTGGCAATGGCGGCACGCATGATCGAACTGGCGAGCGAGCATCTGTCGGCGCGCATCGACCCCCTCGGCGCCGAGCTCGTGTCGCTTCGCGATGCCGACGCTCGCGAGCTGATGACCGACGCCGATCCGGCTTATTGGACTGGCCACGCGCCGATCCTGTTCCCGATCGTCGGCGCGCTGAATGGCGGCGTCTATCGGTTGGACGGCCGCGAATATCCGCTGCCCCAGCATGGCTTTGCCCGCCGTTCGACCTTTGAGGTAATCGAGCAGTCAGGCGATGCGGCGACGCTGCGCCTGACCGACAGCGAGGCAAGCCGCGCGGTCTATCCCTTCGCCTTCGCGCTCGACGTGCGGCACGCGCTCGATGGACCGACGCTGACCACCACGGTCACCGCGCATAATCGCGGCGGCCGCGACATGCCCGCGGGCATCGGCTTCCACCCGGCCTTCGCCTGGCCGCTCCCCTATGGTCGGGATCGCGCCGACCACCGCATCGTGTTCAATGCCGAGGAGCCGGCGAAGCTCGCGCGGATCGTGCCCGGTGGCCTGATCGGCCCCGCCGATCGCGAGAGCCCGCTTGTCGGACGCACGCTGGCGCTCGACGACGATCTGTTTGCCGTCGATGCGCTGGTCTGGCAGTCAATCCGCAGCCAGTCGGTGCGTTACGGGGTCGAGGGCGCGCCGCAACTCCGCATCGATTTCCCCGACACGCCGATGCTCGGCATCTGGACCAAGCCCGGCGCGGCATTCGTATGCGTCGAGCCCTGGCACGGCATCGCCGATCCTGAGGGGTTCGCGGGTGAGATCTGGGAAAAGCCCGGAATCAAGCGCTTGGCGCCTGGCGAAACGTGGTCGGTGGCGATGCAGGTGACGCTGACGCACTGACGATTGCGCGGCGTGCAGTTGACGCTGCGGTGCAGCATCACGATCTCGGCGCAATGCCAGCCCTCGCTCAAGCCCGTCAGGCCCCCGCGGGCCTCATCCATCTTGCGCTCGCCGTGGGCGGGTTTGCGATCGGCACGACCGAGTTCGCGACGATGAGCCTACTGCCCTTCTTCGCCCGCGACCTCGGCATCGACGCGACGACTGCCGGGCACGCGATCAGCGCTTATGCGCTGGGCGTCGTCGTGGGCGCGCCCGTCCTCGCGATCCTTGCTGCCCGTTTCTCGAAGCGGATGCTGCTGGTCGCGCTGATGGCATTGTTCGCGGTCGGCAACGGCCTCTCGGGGCTCGCCGGCAGCTACGAGCAGATGCTTGGCTTCCGCTTCCTCGCGGGGCTGCCGCACGGGGCCTATTTCGGCATCGCCGCGCTGGTCGCGGCGGGGCTGGTGCCGACCGGCGAGCGGACCAAGGCGGTGGCGCGGGTGATGCTCGGCCTGACCGCGGCGACCATTGTCGGCGTGCCGCTTGCGAATTTCCTAGGGCAGGCGGTGGGCTGGCGCTGGGTGTTCGCGCTCGTCGCGGCGCTCGCGCTCACCACCGCGCTGCTCGTCTACATCCTCGCCCCGCGCGACGAGCCCGATCCGGCGGCAAGCCCGCTTCGCGAGTTGAAGGCGCTGGGCAAGACGCAGATCTGGCTGACGCTCGCGGTCGGCGCAATCGGCTTCGGCGGCATGTTCGCGGTCTACACTTATCTTGCCGACACGATGCTGGAGGTGACGCGGACGAGCGAGGCGGCGATCCCGGTCGCGCTCGCGGCGTTCGGCATCGGCATGACCGGTGGCAACCTGATCGTCCCACGTTTTGCTGACAAGGCGCTGCTGCCCACTGCGGCGGGGCTGCTGATCTGGTCGACGATCGCGCTCCTGATGTGGCCGCTCGCCACCGGCACGCTCTGGACGCTGTGCCTCGGCGCGCTGGCGATCGGCATTGGCGGGGCGCTCGGCACCGTGCTCCAGACCCGGCTGATGGACGTCGCGGGCGAGGCACAGGCGTTGGCCGCCGCGCTCAACCATTCGGCGTTCAACACCGCCAATGCGCTCGGACCGTGGCTGGGCGGCATCGCGATCGCGGCGGGCTATGGCTGGACCTCGACCGGCTGGGTTGGCGCGCTGCTGGCGCTCGGTGGCCTGCTGTTCCTCGGCGTCTCGATGCTGCTCGAGCGACAGGCTGAGCCGGTACCCGCACCCTGCTGACCCCACTCGCGCCGCGCACGAATAGCCGCTAGGGGCGGCGCACGATGAGCCATTTCGACGACCGCCGCACCTTCGCGATCATCTCGCACCCCGACGCCGGCAAGACCACCCTCACCGAAAAGCTGCTGCTGTTCGGCGGCGCGATCCATCTGGCGGGCGAGGTCAAGGCGCGCGGCGCGGCGCGGCGTGCCCGCTCTGACTGGATGAAGATCGAGCAGCAGCGCGGCATCTCCGTCACCTCGTCGGTGATGACGTTCGAGCGGGAGGGGATCACCTTCAACCTGTTAGACACGCCGGGCCACGAGGATTTCAGCGAGGACACCTATCGCACGCTGACCGCCGTCGATTCGGCGGTGATGGTGATCGACGTCGCCAAGGGCATCGAGAGCCAGACGCGCAAGCTGTTCGAGGTCTGTCGCCTCCGCTCGGTTCCGATCATCACCTTCGTCAACAAGGTCGATCGCGAAGGCCGCCCGGTGTTCGAGACGCTGGACGAGATCGCCGAGCTGCTCGCGCTCGACGTGACGCCGATGACGTGGCCGGTCGGCATGGGCGGCGAGTTCGAGGGCATCTACGACCTGGTCGGCAACCGCCTGCTGCTGCCCGAGGGGCCGAGCCGCGAGTTCCTTGGTAAGGTGGTCGAAGTTTCCGGCCTTGACGATCCGAAGCTCGACGAACTGCTCTCCGCGCCGGGTGTCGCCAAGCTGCGCGAGGATGCCGAGCTCGCCATGGCGGGCTATGCGCCCTTCGATGCCGAGGCGTATCGCAACGGCGACCTGACGCCTGTCTATTTCGGCTCGGCGCTCAAGGAGTTCGGCGTCGATTCGCTGATCGCGGCGCTGGCCGAACACGCGCCTCCGCCGCGCCCGCAGCCCGCCGAGCCTGCGCCGGTCAGCCCCGCGAACCCCGAAGTCACCGGCTTCGTGTTCAAGGTTCAGGCGAACATGGACCCCAACCACCGCGACCGGATCGCGTTCATGCGGCTCTGCTCGGGCACCTTCAAGCGTGGCATGAAGCTGACGCCCTCTGGCCATGGCAAGCCGATCGCGATCCATTCGCCGATCCTGTTCTTCGCCCGCGAACGCGAGCTGGCGGATGAGGCGTTTCCCGGCGACATCATCGGCATCCCCAATCACGGGGTGCTGCGCGTGGGCGATACCCTGTCGGAGCGACCGGGCGTGCGCTTCACCGGTCTGCCCAATTTCGCGCCCGAGATCCTGCGCCGCGTGGCGCTCAAGGACCCGACGAAGACCAAGCAGCTGCGCAAGGCGCTCGACGACATGGCCGAGGAGGGGGTGACCCAGGTCTTCTATCCCGAGATCGGCTCCAACTGGGTGATCGGCGTCGTCGGCCAGCTCCAGCTCGAGGTGCTGCTGTCTCGCCTGGAGGCCGAATACAAGGTCGGCGCCAACCTCGAACCCGCACCGTTCGAGACCGCACGCTGGATCAGCGCGGAGGATCCGGCCGAATTGAAGACCTTCATGGACCAGAACCGCTCGGCGATGGCCAAGGACCGCGACGACAATCCGGTCTTCCTGGCGAAATCGGCATGGGAGGTGGGCTACATCGCCGACCGCTATTCGAAGGTGAAGTTCGCGGCCACGCGGGAGCGGTGAGCCTTCCCCCTCCGTTTGGTTCGAGCGAAGTCGAGAACCATTTTCGAGCGAAGCCGAGAATAGTGCCTCGTCTACGCTCGGGAGGGGTTCTCGACTTCGCTCGAACCAAACGGAAACGGTGCTACCGCCCCCCGGTTCGCCGCGTCAGTGCCGCGACGCAACTCGCGCGGTCGATCGAGCGCCCGTCGCGCTGTCGCGCGTCGAGATAGGTGACGACCGGCACCCCGCCGCCTTCCTTGGGATAAAGATAGGTGTCGAGCACGCAGATGCCGCTCGAAAACTGGAGCTTGCGGCCCGTTCCCTCGGTCACCTCCGCATCGGGCTCGCCGAACAGCTGGCGGAGCGCTGCCGCGTTCTGACCCATCACCCGCTCCAGCCCGACATTGGTGAAGCTGGGCTTTGCGGGCGGCGGGGGCGGGGGGCTCGCCATCGGCGCGGGCACCGCCGCGCATCCGGCGAGCAGGAGAGCGCCAAACGCCGCCGAAACCAGATGCCTCACATGCGCTCCCTTCGATGATACCAGTGCGTCGCCATCGCCGCGGCCAGCACCGGCGAGACGAGATTGACGCCCGGTACGACAAGCAGCGCCGTCCCCGCCAGCCCCAGCATGAAGCGCCCGCCGCGCGTCCCGCTCCGCCAGTCGCGCATCGCCGCGCGCGGATGGTGCCGCGCCGCCACCATGTCGCCCAGGTCGCGGCCGAGCAGCCAGCCATTGACGATGAAGAATGCCGCCGCCGTGCCCACGCCGGTGACGAGCAGCGCAAGATAAAGCGGCGACAAGACGAGGTTGACGAGGATCGCGCGGGCCGCCGAGCCGAGCCCCATCGCCGCCCCGCGTGCGAACGGCACCGGGCGTGCACCCGCCAACGCCGCGGCGTAGTGGCGCCGCTCGACCGCCTCGACCACCTCATCGGCGAAAATGCCGACCACGGCGATCGCCACCGCGCGGAACAGCAGCCATGACGCCAGCAGCGCCACAAAGACCGCGGCGACGCCGACAAGCTCGCTCCACCCGCCCGCGCCATAACTCCGTGCGATCGCCCGCGCCGCCCACCAGCCCACACCACCGAACGCGACGAAGATCGCGATCGTCAGCGCCAGCGACTTGGCGAGCACGCTGAGCAGCGGCGGGTCGCCGAGCTGCCGGACCGAAAGAACGAGGGCACGGAGCATCATTGGCGCTTGTGCCCGCTGGGGCCTGCGAACGCCAGCGCCGCTTGCACCGCGGCGACGCGGACGATAGGCGCGCCCAAACTCAGGAGCATCCATTGA
The DNA here is from genome assembly GCF_002351485.1 of Sphingomonas spermidinifaciens. Classification (GTDB taxonomy): domain Bacteria; phylum Pseudomonadota; class Alphaproteobacteria; order Sphingomonadales; family Sphingomonadaceae; genus Sphingomonas; species Sphingomonas spermidinifaciens. Next base: position 149,914 of record NZ_NWMW01000001.1, read on the forward strand.
GCCAGACCCAGTATGACGTGGTCGCGATCGGCAATGCCATCGTCGACATTCTCTCGCAGGCCGACGACGCCTTCCTCACGGCGGAAGGGATGAACAAGGGCTCGATGCAGCTCATGTTCTCGCCCGAGGCGGCCGACGCGCTCTATGCCAAGATGGGACCGGGGCGCGAGATTTCGGGTGGGTCGGCGGCCAACACCGTTGCCGGCATCGCCGCGCTGGGCGGCAAGTGCGGCTTCATCGGCCAGGTCGCCGACGATCAGCTGGGCCAGGTGTTTGCGCACGACATTCGCGCGCAGGGCGTCCGCTTCGACACGGCGGCGCGCGAGGGCGAGCCGACGACGGCGCGCTGCCTGATCTTCGTGACGCCCGACGGGCAGCGGACGATGAACACCTTCCTCGGCGCGTCGCAGTTCCTGCCGGAGGCTGCGCTCGACCGCACGATGATCGAGGCGGGCGCGATCCTCTATCTGGAGGGCTATCTCTGGGATCCGGAGGAGCCGCGCGCCGCGATGCGCGCCGCGATTGATTATGCGCGCGGGGCGGGGCGCAAGGTCGCCTTCACCCTGTCCGACGTCTTCTGCATCAGTCGGCACGGCGACGACTTCCGCGCACTGATCGCCGATGGTCTGATCGACATCCTGTTCGCCAACGAGAACGAGCTGCTCGCGCTTGCTGAAGGCGAAGATTTCGAAGCTGCCGTTTCGGCGATCTCGGCACGGGTCCCCGTCCTCGTCGTCACGCGCGGCGAACATGGCGCGATCGCCCTCTCGAACGGCGAGCGCGCCGAAGTGGCCGCCGAGCCGATCGAGCGCGTGGTCGACACGACGGGCGCGGGCGACCTGTTTGCGGCGGGCTTCCTCCACGGTCAGGCGCAGGGCCGCGACCTCTCGACCTCGCTGCGCATGGGCGCGCTGTGCGCCGCCGAGATCATCTCGCACTATGGCGCGCGGCCCGAGGTGGACCTGAAGGCGATGATCGCGCAGAAACTCGGCTGACGAAGCAAAGGGGAGGGCGGCGATGCGCGGACGGTTCTGGATCGGTCTCGCGCTCGCCGCAGCTTCGGCGCCGGTCGCGGCGCAGTCGGTGGAAGCACGCCTCGACCGCTTCCTCGCCACGCGGCCGGTGATCGACGGGCACAACGACCTTCCCTGGGAGCTGCGCGAAAAATACGGCGCCTCGCCCGAGCGCGCTCGACTGGACGGCGATACCTCGCGTGCCGCCGAACCGCTCCAGACCGACCTGCCGCGGCTGAAGCGAGGCGGCTATGCCGCGCAATTCTGGTCAGTGTGGATCCCCGCCGCGACCACCGGCCCCGCGGCGGTCGAGACCACGATCGAACAGATCGACATCGTCCGCCGCATGGTCGCCGCGCACCCCGATCGCCTGACGCTGGCCACCACCGCGGCCGAGGTCGAGACGGCGCGGCGAGCGGGCAAGATCGCCAGCCTGATCGGGGCCGAGGGCGGCGGGCAGATCGACGGCAACCTGTCGATCCTTCGCCAGTACCGCGCGCTCGGCGTCCTCTATCTGACGCTCACGCACACCAGGAATGTCGGCTGGGCCGACAGCGGCACCGACGTGCCCGACACGCGCGGGCTCACCGATTTCGGGCGGCAGGTGATCGCCGAGATGAATCGTATCGGCATGATCGTCGATCTCAGCCACACCTCGCCCGACACGATGCGCGCCGCCATTGCCGCCTCGAAAGCACCGGTGATGTTCAGCCATTCGAACGCCTATGCGGTCAATCCGCACCCCCGCAACGTGCCTGACGACGTGCTCGCGCTGCTGAAGGCGAACGGGGGCGTCGTGATGGTCAACGTCTATCCCGTGTTCGTCTCCGCCAAGGTGCGCGCGTGGCAGGCCGAAAAGGCGGCGGCGGAAGCGCGGCTGACCGGCTCGCCCGCCGGCCTGATGCTCGGCGCGCCCAAGGCAGAGGTCGAGGCGAAGCTCGCCGTCTGGGTCGCCGCGAACCCGCAGCCGCCCGTCACCGCCGCCGACGTCGCCGACCATGTCGAGCACATCGCCCGCATCGCCGGCCGCGATCATGTCGGCCTTGGGGGCGATTACGACGGGATCAGCGGCACGGGACCGGAGGGAATGAAGGGCGTCGACGGCTGGCGGCTGCTGTTCGCCGAACTGATGCGCCGCGGATGGAGCGACGCCGACCTCGCCAGGCTGGCCGGCGGCAACATCCTGCGCGTGATGCGGCGGGTGGAGGCGGTGGCGGCGCGCTAGGCCGCGGCGGTCAGCTTGGTGCCGACCACGCCCACCACGATCAGCGCGATGAAGCCGAGCTGGACCGTGCTCACCTTTTCGCCGAACAGCCAGATGCCGAGCAGCGTTACGCCCACCGCGCCAAGACCCGTCCAGACCGCATAGGCCGTCCCTGCCGGCAGCCCGCGCATTGCCAGTGCGAGCAGGCCCATGTTCACGAAGCTCAGCACGATCGGCACGACCGACGCCGACCATGTCGCCTGCGTCGCGGCCCATTTGAGGCTCAAGGCCCAGATGATTTCGGTCACGACCGCGACCCCGAGGATGACCCACGCCATCTTCGTCTCCTGCAACTCGGGCTCGGAAGGGATCGTGCCGGCCGGAAACCCGAAAAGAGGCCGCGCGCCGGGGCCGGTTAGCCGATTGGTCGCACGGGGTCCAGCGTCAGCGACGGGCGAGGAAGCGCCCGGCCCAGATGCCCGCGCCGGCCCCGAGCAGCGCGAACAGGCCGTTCAGGAGAAGGGCCAGTTTGATCAGTGCCGGATCGGCGACAAAGGCGGCGAAAACGGTGAAGCCGAGTAACGTCCCCGCGGCGATCCAGAGATAGGTGGCAAGCTTCAGGATCGGGGCGTTTGTCAGGGCTGCTCCTCCGCTCCGAGACTACCAGCTTTCCTCCCTCCATGGAAGGAAGGGGCGGCCTCAACCCGCAGCTTCTGCCTCCTTCAGGTGCGCCGCGATCACGGCATTGCCCGGTGCCAGCAACGCGGCCTTGCGTAACAGGTCGCGGGCCGCGCCCGCATCGCCATTGGCGAGCAGTGCGGCGCCATAAGCGTCCGCGACCGCCGGGTTCTGCGGCTGCAGCGCATAGGCCGCCGCTGCATACTCCATCGCGCGCGCATCATTCTCCAGCCCCAGATGCGCCAGCGCCAGTTCGGCAAGCAGCCCGGCATCGCGATCGCCGACGCGCAGGCGCAGTTCCTCCAGCGTCGCCGCGGCGGCGGCATGATCGCCCGCGGCCAGCTGCCAATGCGCTGACAGGCGCAGCGCGGCGACGTTCTGCGGATTCTGCGACAGGAACAGCGCGAGCGTGTTCGCCGCCTCGCCGCGCTGTCCGGCTCGGTCGAGCGCCTCGATCAGCCGCATCGCGATGGGCTCGTCGAAGCGAAGCGCCGCGGCGCGCGAATAAGCCGCGGCGGCATCGGCGGGCCGCCTGCCCATCATCCATACGTCGCCGAGCACCACTTGCGCCGCGGGCACGCCGGGGTTTGTGCTCGCAAGGCGACGGGCCTCGGCAAGCGCCTGCGGTCCGTCGGCGGCGGCGATTAGACCCCGGACCAGCGCGATGCGCGCGGCCGGTTCGCCGTCAGCGGCACGGGCACGCAGCACCGGCAGGCCGTCGTCGGGGCTGAAGGTCGCAACCTCCGCGGGCCCCGCTCGCGCCGCGCGGTCGAGCAGCGCCGCCGCCGCCTGTCGCTCGCCAATCCGCTCGAACCCGCGGGCGCTGAGGGCGAGGGCATAGCTGTCGGCATCGTCGCGTGCGACCACCGGCGCCAGCACGCCAATCGCGTTGCGCGCGGCGTCGGAGCGCAGATAGGCGGTGGCGAGCAGCTTGCGCGCGGCGATGTTCATCGGCTGGCGCGCGACCAATGTGCGCAGGCCGGCAATCGCCTGCTCCTGCTCGCCCGCCTGAAGGTCGAGGACGCCGCGCAGCAGCATCACGCCCGGCAGGTCGTCGATCGCGCCGTTGGTGTGCTCGAGCACCTCGCGCGCCAGATCGAACTTCTGCGCGCGCGCGGCGAGCACGGCCTGAAGGTAGAGCGCCTGCGGGCTGCCCTTGCGCACCTGCGTCGCGCGGCGAAGCGCGGCGAGCATTTCGCGCGTGCGGCCGACTTCGCCGAGCGTTGCGGCATATTGGATCAGCGCCGCGTGATTGCGCGGGTCGCTCGCCAGTGCGCGCTCGAACCAGGGGAGGGCGGCGGTCAGGCCAAATTGGTCGCGAACGAGCTCGCCGCGCAGCGCCAGCGCGTCGGTCGATCGCGGTGCGACGGCGACGGCCCGCTCGCTCGCCGCGATCGCGCCCGAGAGGTCTGCAGCAGCGCGACGTGTTCGGGCGAGTGCAAGCCAGGCAGTGCCGTCGGCGGGGCGCGCAGCGACCGCGCGCTCGAGGATCGGCAGCGCGTCGCCGAAGCGGCCGGTACGGGTCGCGAGTTCGGCGCGGATCAGTTCGGCTTCGGCGGCATCGGCCGGATCGGCGGCGGCCAATTCCTCGCCGGCGCGCTTCGTATCACCCATCAGCATCAGTGCCCGCGCGCGAAGATGCCGCGTTCGGCGCATGTCGAACCCCGCCGCTTGCGCCCGGTCGAGCGAGGCACCGGCCCCCAGCCCGTCGTCGAGGGCGAGTTGCATCCGGGCCAGCCCCACCTGCGCCGCGCCCCAGTTGGGATCGGCGGCGACCGCATCCCCCGCGGCGGCGCGCGCGCCGGACGGATTGCCGGCCTTGAGCAGCGCGTCGGCCTGCGCCAGCGCCTTTTCGGCCGCCGGTCGATCGGCGCGGTCGGGCAGCAGGCCGCGAATGCCGAGGGTGACGACGCCCAGCCCGAACAGCGAGATGATGCCGATGACGATGCGCCGCTGCCACCGCCGACGAAGGCTGCGGCGGCGCGGGGGCGTGGCTTCAGGGCTGGAGGTCATAGGCCTTCATCAGGTCGTAGAGGGTAGGGCGGCTGATCCCGAGCAGTCGGGCGGTGCCGGAGATATTGCCCCCGGCATGGGCGAGGGCCTGGCGGATCGCGGCGCGGTCCGCCGCCTCGCGCACGGCGCGCAGGTTGATGGGGAGCGCGGGAGCCGCGTCGCCCGTCAGGTCGAGGTCGTCGGCGGTGACGTGGCTGCCATCGGCCATGATGACCGCACGCTTCACCCGGTTCTCGAGCTCGCGGACATTGCCCGGCCAATTCCAGCCCTCGATCGCGGCGATCGCGTCGGGGGTGAAGCCCTTGACCGGCAGCTTCATCGCCGCGGCATGGCGCTTGAGGAAATGACGGGCGAGCAGCACCGCGTCCCCCGACCGCTCGGCGAGCGCGGGGATGCGCACGACGATCTCGGCGAGGCGGTAGTAAAGATCTTCGCGGAAGCGGCCATCGGCGACCATTGCGTCGATGTCCTGATGCGTCGCGCAGACGATGCGCGTGTCGACCGCGATCGGCCGTCGCCCGCCGATCCGCTCGATGACGCGCTCCTGAAGGAAGCGCAGCAGCTTGACCTGGAGGGGGAGGGGGACGTCGCCGATCTCGTCGAGGAACAGCGTGCCGCCTGCGGCCTGCTCGATCTTGCCTTCGGTGGTTTTGACCGCGCCGGTGAAGGCGCCCTTCTCGTGCCCGAACAGCTCGCTTTCGAGCAGCGTCTCGGGGATCGCGGCGCAGTTGATCGCGACGAAGGAACCCTTCGCACGCAAGCTCGCTTCGTGCAGGCTGCGGGCCAGCACTTCCTTGCCGGTGCCGCTCGCGCCCAGCAGCATCACCGACACGTCGGCGCCGGCCACGCGCTCGATCATCCGCGTGACCTTCTGCATTTCGGGCGCAGCGGTGACGAGGCCGCTGGCGCCGCCGCCCTCGCGCGCGGCGAGGCGGCGATTCTCGGCCTCGAGCGCCTGGACGTGAAAGGCGCGCGCGACGATCAGGCCAAGCGCATCGATGTCGATCGGCTTCGAATAGAAATCCCACGCCCCTTCGGCGATCGCGCGGCGCGCACTTTCGCGCTCGCCATGGCCGGAAGCGACGATGACCTTGAGGTCGGGCTTGAGCGCCAGCATTTCGCCGAGCACGGCGAACCCCTCGCTTACCCCGTCGGGATCGGGCGGCAGGCCGAGGTCGAGCGTCGCGACCGCCGGTTCTTCGGCGCGTAGCAGGGTCAGCGCGGCGGCGCGATCGGCGGCGATGAGCACCTCGTATCCGTCGTAAGCCCAGCGCAGCTGGCGCTGGAGGCCGGGATCGTCCTCGACGACGAGCAATTTAGGTCGCGTCTCGCTCATGCCGCCGCCTCCATCGCTGGCGCGCTGGCGGACGGGAGGATCAGGCGGAAGCGGCTACCCTCGCCCTCGACACTCGACACCTCGATGGCGCCGCCCATCGCAGAGGCGATCGCGCGCGCCTCATAGGTGCCGATCCCAAAGCCCGCCGGCTTGGTAGAGACGAACGGCTTGAAAAGGCGCTCGCGTACGAAGGCCGGCGACATTCCGCAGCCACGGTCGATCACCTCGACGACGACACGCGCGCCTTCGCATCGGACGGCGACGCCGACGGGCTCGCCGGGCGGGCTCGCCTCGATCGCGTTCTGGATCAGGTGGCGGAGGATTTGCGTGACGCCGGCCGGATCGGCGAGCGCCACTGCGGCGGGATCGCCGGTCGCGACGACCGGATGCGCGAGGCGCCGTTCGGTCGCCAGCGCTTCGGCCATGTGCAGGAGCGGCACGCCGCGCGGTGCCTCGGTGCGGGGCGTTCGCCCCTGCGACAGGCGGGCGACCAGCTCGGTCATGCGCGTCGCCGATTCGTTGAGCGTCGCCACCATGTCGGCGCGAAACGCGGGATTGTCGGCATGGCGTTCGGCGTTGCGCGCGACGAGGCTCAATTGGCTCACCAGGTTCTTGATGTCGTGAAGGATGAAGGCGAAGCGTCGATTGAACTCGTCGAACCGCTCGGCCTCGGCGAGGCGGGCCTGCGCCTGCTGCTCGGCGAGCCAGCTTGCCGCCTGCCGGCCCGCTACCTTGAGGAGGTCGAAATCCTCCCAGTCGAGCGGGCGTGGGAGGGCCGGGCGCGCGAGCACGACTGCCCCGACCAGCCCGCCCGGATGCGGCAGCGGCACTACGGCCCATGCCTCGGCGCAATCGACGATCGCGCCCGCTGCCCCGGCGTCGTCGGGCGCGCGCCCGGCACGCACGGCGTCGAGTTCGATGATGCGGCCTGTCGCCGCCAGATGGTGCGCGAGGTCGTCGTCGCCGGCGACGGGCGGCAGATCCCAGTGCCACGCCGCCATCGGTGCCAGCGTGCCACCGGTGGACGTGAGCAGCAGCCCGCCCGGCGCCTCCAGCAGCTCGGCGACGGCGCGCGTCACGCGCTCGCCCAGCGCCTCGCCCGCACCTGCGTCGCCCAAGGTGTCGGTAAAGCGCATCCACTCGGCGCGATAGTCGTAGCGATGGCGGAACAGGTGCTTGGTCGCCTTGACCCGCAGCCACGCACGCGCCTGCGGTGAGGCCAGCAGCGCCAGCAGCGCCGCAGTCGAGCCGAAGACAAAGGCAGTCTGCAGCAGCCGGGCGTGCGGCCCGCCGAGGATCGCCAGCCCCTCGGTCACGCCTGCGAAGATCGCGAAATAGCTCAGCACCGCGAGCAGCGACAGGCTCTGCACCGCGACTGCGCGCGACAATTGCACGGGCCGGTCGCCCTGGCGCTGGAGGTCGGCGGCGAACACCGCGGCAACGACGACCATCACCGCCCCGCGCATCGCCTGGATCGCGGCAGGCCAGCTCTGCGTCGCCCAGGCGAGCGTGAGCGCGTTGACGTCGATCAGCCACATCGCCGCGATGCCGAGCGCCGCGGCGCGAACGCTGGCGCCCAAGGCGCGCGCATGGACATGCTGGACGAGGACCAGCGCCGCGACGCAGGCGAGCAACCGCAGCACGACGCTTGCGGCGGCCAGCGCGGTTGAGGCCTGGGCATCGCCGACAGCCGCGCCGGCCGCGCCGACCACGCCGCCGGCCATGAAGATCGCCGCGAGCACCAGCGGGAAAGCGACGCCGGCCCAGCGAGTCTCGGCCCCGGCTCGTGCGCTCTCCGTTCGCCAGAGGAAACCCAGCCAGGCAAGGTTGCGCAACATCTCGGCGAGCCGGGTCACGCCGTCGCCGCCGCCCAGGCCGGCGACCGCGAGCGCCCACAGCGCAGTCATCGCGAACGCGGCAGCCAGGGCCCGCCGCCGCCGCGCCCCCCGCCAGGCGAGCACCGCCAGCAGGCTGAACAGCAAGGCCGCGAGCGAATGGCTCCACAGTGTCAGAAGGTCGAGAGCGCCGCCCGTCATCGCAGCCTCAGCGCGCCCCTTCGGGCCAGAGCACCACGCGCAGCGTCTGGAGCAGAATCAGCACGTCGAGAAAGGGCGAGTAGTTCTTGGCGTAATAGAGGTCGTATTCGAGCTTCTGACGCGAATCCTCGATCGAGGCGCCATAGGGATAGTTGATCTGCGCCCAGCCGGTGATCCCCGGCTTCACCATGTGCCGCTCGGCATAATAGGGAAGTTTCTGCTCGAGATCCTCGACGAACTGCGGCCGTTCGGGGCGCGGGCCCACGAAGCTCATCTCGCCCTTCAGCACGCTCCAGCATTGCGGGAGCTCGTCGATCCTGAGCTTGCGCAGGATGCGGCCGATGCGGGTAATGCGCGGATCGTCCTTCTCGGCCCACACGGCATTGCCCGGCACCTCGGCATCGACGCGCATCGAGCGCAGCTTCACAATGTCGAAGCCCTGATTGTAGAGCCCAACGCGGCGCTGCCGGTAGAAGGCCGGTCCGTTGCTGTCGAGCTTCACGATGATCGCGGCGACGACGATCAGCGGGAGTGTGAGGACCAGCAGAAGCAGCGAGGCACTGATATCGAACAGGCGCTTGAAGGCGCTCGAGAACATTCGCCCCGACGAAAAGCCATCGGAGAAGATCAGCCAGCTGGGGTTGACGCTGTCGAGATCGACGCGGCCCGTCTCGCGCTCGAGGAAGGTCGAGATCTCGTTGACATGGACGCCAGTGGTCTTGATCCGCACGAGGTCCTTCAAGGGGAGGGCGTTGCGTCGCTCCTCGAGGGCCAGCACGACCTCGCTGGCGTTCAACAGGACGACGTGATCGGCGAGATTGTAGATCGCGTCGCGGGCGATCGCCTCAGGGATGACGCGGGTGCTCTCGCTCATCGCCACATAGCCCACGACGACGAAGCCTGCGCCGGGCGCACGGGCGAGCACCTTGATCCGCTCGGCGCGCGCGCCCGCGCCCAGCACCACCACACGCCGCTTGAACACTTGTCCGCCTAGCGTCTTGCCGATCAGCAGGCGCAGCACGAACATCAGGACCAGCGCGGCGAGCATCGCGTAGAGGAGGTTCGAGCGCCAGAACGTGATCGACGGAACGAGGAAGAAGATGACCGACAGGAAGATCGTGCCGAGCGACACCGCGACGATCAGCCGCGCCGTGGCGAAGCGCATCGAGGTCAGCGCACGCGGGCTGTAGGCGCCCACTGCCACCATCGCCAGCATCAGGCTGGCCGCGAAGCTCAGCAGCTGGGGGATGCGGTCTGCCACCGGCTCCAGTGTGAACCCGAGCTGATGGATGCGCCACTGCCACCCAAACTCGGCGGCGGCGATCAGGCAGAAGAAGTCGAGCAGCCCCAGCAGCAGTACCGCATTCGGCACATAGTGCTTGAACAACCGGATCATCGCAAAGCCCCCCGCCGGCGGGGTGTAAGATTTGCCGACATGAGCGCCCGTGTCGCACCAATTGCCAAAGAAAAGCTGAACACCGGCTGCGACGAAGGTGGTTCCTTCGCGGCGCGAGCGCGCTAAGGAGGCCCGATCGACCGCCCCCCGGCGGCGATGGGGAAGCGCGCCGATGTCCGAAACGAAGCTGATCGTGCCGGTGATCCTGTCGGGTGGATCGGGAACCCGCCTTTGGCCAATGTCGCGACCCGAACTGCCCAAGCAGTTCCTGGCGCTAACCGCCGATGAGACGATGCTCCAGCTCACCGCCCGCCGGACCGAAACGGGGGAGCGCTTCGCCGCCCCGATCGTCGTCGCCAACGCCATGCACGCGGATCAGATCGAGGGACAGCTGGCCGAGACGGGGACGACCGCGGCGGCGATCATCCTCGAGCCGATGGGCCGCAACACCGCGCCCGCGATCGCGCTCGCCGCGCTGGCGGTCGAGATGCCCGGCGCGCCGCTGCTCGTCATGCCGTCGGATCATGTCATCAACGACGTGGCCGCTTTCCACGCCGCCATCCAGCGCGCGCTGCCGCTGGTCGAGCAGGGCTGGCTCGTCACCTTCGGCATTGCCCCTGACGCGCCGGAGACAGGTTATGGCTACATCCAGGTCGGCGAGGCGCTGGCCGACGGCGTCCACCGCGTCGCGCGCTTTGTCGAAAAACCGCCGCGCGACGTGGCCGAGGCGATGGTCGCCGCCGGTGACCATGCGTGGAACGGCGGCATCTTCCTGTTCCGTGCCGATCGCTTCCTTGAGGCGCTCGGCGAACACGCGCCCGAGATGCTGGACGCGGTCCGCCGTTCGATGCTCGATGCCGCGCGCGACGGGGCACGGGTGTGGCCCGACCGTGACGCCTTTGCCGCCTCGCCGTCGGACTCCATCGATTATGCGGTGATGGAGAAGGCGGATCGGGTGGCAGTGGTCCCCGTGGCGATGGGCTGGAGCGACGTCGGCAGCTGGGACGCGCTGCACGCGATCAGCGACCGCGACGACGGCGGCAATGTCTGCCGCGGCGACGTGGTGGCGATCGACACGCGCGGATGCCTCGTCCGCGCCGATGGCAAGCGGGTGGCGCTCGTCGGGGTCGAGGACCTGATCGTCGTGGCAAGCGGCGACGACGTGCTGATCCTGCCGCGGGGCCGCAGCCAGGACGTCAAGAAGCTGCTGGAGGCGATGAAGCGCTGATGCACGCGTCGCCTGATGGGCCGCGTTCGCCGCAAGCTCGCGGCGCAGGCGAGCGAGCGCCGCGCGGGCGGGGTCGTCGCGCCTCTGATCTGCGCGCTTTGCGGGCGTCGGCTAGGCGCCAGGGTCGAGTGGCATCATCCGGTGCCCAAGGCCGAGGGCGGCACCACGACCGTGCCAGTGCACCCCATCTGCCACCGCGCGATCCACGCTTCGCTGACCAATGCCGAACTGGCGGCGCTGGGCGACATGGCCGCGCTCGCCGCACATCCGGCCCTCGCGAGCTTCTTGCGCTGGGTGGCCGACAAGCCCCCAGACTTCCACGCCCCGACCCGCCGGGCAAAGGCGCGCGGCATGCTCATCCAGCCACCCCGGACTTGATCCGGGATGAGGGTGGGTCAGGCCGCCGCCTTCTTCCGCTCGGCCAGCTCCTCGTTGAGCATTTCCGCCAGCAAGAAGGCCAGCTCGATGCTCTGCCCGGCATTAAGCCGCGGATCGCAATGCGTGTGATAGCGATCGGCCAGCGCCTGCTCGCTCACCGCGATCGCGCCGCCAGTGCATTCGGTCACGTCCTGTCCCGTCATCTCAGCGTGGATGCCGCCGGCATGCGTCCCCTCGGCCCGGTGGACGGCGAAGAAGCCGCGCACTTCGGCGAGGATGCGCTCGAATGGCCGCGTCTTGTAGCCGGTCGCCGCCTTCACCGTATTGCCGTGCATCGGATCGCAGCTCCACACGACCGGATGCCCCTCGCGCTTCACCGCGCGGACGAGGGCGGGAAGGTGCGCCTCGATCTTGTCATGTCCATAGCGGGTGATGAGCGTCACCCGCCCCGCCACCCGGTGCGGGTTGAGCGTGTCGAGCAGGCGGAGGAGCGCATCGGGCTCAAGGCTCGGTCCGCACTTCATGCCGATCGGATTGCCGATGCCGCGCAGATACTCCACATGCGCCGACCCCTCGAACCGCGTGCGATCGCCGATCCACAGGAAATGCGCGCTGGTGTCGTACCACTGGCCCGTTAGCGAATCCTGCCGCGTCAGCGCCTGCTCGTACGGGAGCAGTAGCGCCTCGTGACTGGTGTAGAAGTCGGTCCGGGCGAGCTGCGGCACCGTCTCCGGGTTGATCCCGCATGCTTCCATGAAGTCGAGCGCCTCGCCGATCCGATCGGCCACGTCTGCATAACGGTCGGCCCAGGGGCTGCGACCCATGAAGTCGAGCGTCCACTTATGCACCTGATGCAGGTTCGCATAACCGCCCTGCGCGAAGGCGCGCAGAAGGTTTAGCGTCGCGGCCGACTGCGAATATGCGCGCAGCAGGCGGGACGGATCGGGCACGCGCCCCTCGGGCGTGAAGGCGATGTCGTTGACATTGTCGCCGCGATAGCTCGGCAGCTCGACGCCATCGATCACCTCGGTCGGGGCCGAGCGCGGCTTGGCGAACTGGCCGGCCATGCGTCCGACCTTCACGGTCGGCAGCTTGGAGGCGAAGGTCAGCACGACCGCCATCTGGAGGATCACGCGGAAGGTGTCGCGGATGTTGTTCGGATGAAACTCGGCAAAGCTTTCGGCACAGTCGCCGCCCTGAAGGAGGAAGCCATGCCCCTCCGCCACGCGGCCAAGTTCGGCGGTCAGCTGCCGTGCCTCGCCCGCGAAGACGAGCGGGGGGAAACGGCCGAGCTCGGTCAGCGTGGCGTCGAGCGCGGCTTTGTCGGGATAGTCGGGCATCTGCCGCGCTTCGGCCGTCTGCCAGCTTGCGGGGGACCAGCTACCCATCACATTCTCCATGTTGCGCGCGGTGACGAACCAGTCGGCGTGGTGCGCGATGCCGTTGGCAGCGATCTGATTGACGATGGGGGCGGCGGCACGTTTGCCGTCCTCCTCCCAGCCCTGAACGGTGCTGCCCGGGGCACCATACCAGGTGCCAAACGCCGCCCGGCTGATGCCGCGCTGCTCGCGAAACCGTTTGATCTTGATGCCTGCCAACGTCGTCATCCTTGTCGCTTACGCGATCTGGGTAAGCTGGATCAACCCCAAAAGGGTAAGTGGAGGCGCGATGAACAAGTTGGGCTTGTGCAGCGCAACAATGCGCGTCAGCATGCAACCGACATGAAGCTGAAACATTGAAGGGGCGGATGGGGGATCTACGCGCGTTCGATGAAATCTGGGGCCAGGGCGGGCCCGACAATCCGCGCGAGCCGCTGGCGATGCTCGCCGACTGGATCGCCGAAACCCCGCGCGAAGAACTGGCTCGCCGGCTCGAAGCCGCGGAGAACACCTTTCGCCAATTAGGTATCACCTTCGCCGTCTATGGCGACCGCGATGCCGCCGAGCGGATCATCCCTTTCGATATCGTACCGCGCGTGTTCCTCGCCGACGAGTGGGCGCGCCTTTCCGAAGGGTTGATCCAGCGGGTCGAGGCGATCAACGCCTTCCTCGACGACATCTATGGCGATCGCCGCATCCTCGCCGACGGCGTGCTGCCCCCCGATATCGTCTTTCGAAACCCGCAGTTCCGTCACGAAGTTGCCGGCATTCGTCCGCCGCACGGCATCTGGGCGCATATCTGCGGCATCGACCTCGTCCGCACCGGCCCCGACGACTTCTTCGTGCTCGAGGACAATGCCCGAACCCCCTCGGGCGTCAGCTACATGCTCGAGAACCGGGAGGCGATGATCCGCCTCTGTCCCGAGCTGTTCCGCAACTTCCGCGTGGCGGCAGTCGACAGCTATCCCGACCGGCTGCATGAAACGATGCGTTCGGTGGCACCGCCGGGGGCGGGGAGCCGGCCGGTCTGCGTCGTGCTGACGCCGGGGCACTTCAACAGCGCCTATTACGAGCACAGCTTCCTCGCCGATTCGATGGGCATCGAACTGGTCGAGCCCGCCGATCTCGTCGTCGATGACGACATCGTCTGGATGCAGACGATCGCGGGCCGGGTGAAGGTCGACGTCATTTATCGGCGGATCGACGACGACTTCCTCGATCCCGTCGTCTTCCGACCCGATTCGCTGCTCGGCGTCCCGGGCATTATGTCGGCCTATCGCGCGGGCAACGTCACGCTCATCAACGCCCCGGGGAACGGCATCGCCGACGACAAGGCGATCTACAGCTACATGCCCGAGATCGTGCGTTATTACTCGGGCGGCGAGGCCAAGCTCCCCAATGTCGAGACGTATCGCTGCCGCGAACCGCAGGCGCTGAAATACGTGCTCGACCGACTGCCCGAACTGGTGGTCAAGCTGGTCGACGGGTCGGGCGGCTATGGCATGCTGGTCGGGCCGACCGCGAGCAGCGAGGAGATCGAACGCTTCCGCGCCGCGCTCATCGCCGAACCGCACCGCTATATCGCCCAGCCGACACTGGCGCTCTCGACCGTCCCGACGCTCACCGAAAAGGGTCTCGCGCCTCGCCACGTCGATTTCCGCCCCTTCGTGCTGACCGGGCGCGACGGGGTGCAGGTGGTGCCCGGCGGCCTGACCCGCGTGGCGCTCAAGGAAGGGTCGTTGGTCGTCAATTCGAGCCAGGGCGGGGGCACCAAGGACAGCTTCGTCCTGCTCCCCGAAGCGCGGCAGATGCAGAAGATGGGCGGCATGTTCCAGCAGCAGGAGCTGGGGTCGTGAGGGGGGCAGTCGACCTCTTCTCCGGTAAGAGCGCTCCGTCATGCTGATGCTTTCGCGCACCGCGGCGTCGCTCTATTGGCTTGGCCGTTATGTCGAGCGCGCGGACTTCATCGCCCGGTTGGTCGAGGCGACCGTCCGTCTCGACGCCCTGTCGGCGACTCCCGCAGGCGAAGCGGCTTGGGAGAGCGCGCTGCGCGTCACCTACACCGACGAAGCCTTTGCCGCGTCAGGGGCGCGTGCCGACCAGACCAATGTCGCCCGCTTCCTCACCATCGACACCGGGCATCCGGGCTCGATCGTGCAGTGCCTAGACATGGCGCGCAACAATGCGCGCGCGGTCCGCACGGCGCTGACGCGCGAGGCGTGGACCGCGATCAACCGCGCCTGGCTGCTTTTCAACTCGCGGATGCGCCCCGGCAACGCGATGGCGACGCTCAATCTCGTCGAAGCCGTAAAGGCCGAGACGCGCGGGTTCGAGGGTGCGATCCTGCGCATGATGCGCAACGAAGCGGTGTGGTTCATCCGCCTCGGCTCTGCGGTCGAGCGCGCCGACAACACCGCGCGGCTGATCGATGTCAAATATCATCTCCTCCTGCCTGAAGGGGCGCCCGTCGGCGGCATCGTCGATCGCGACCAGTGGACGACGATCCTCCAGACCGTGTCCGCCGTCACCGCCTATCGCTGGCTCTATTCGGAGGGACTTGAGCCGCGGTTGGTCATCGACCTCCTTCTCACACGACCCGAATTGCCGCGGTCGCTGGCGGCGTGCGTTGAGGAGACGGTCGAGATGCTCGGCCTGCTCGGCAAGCGCACCGGGCTTCAGGGCGGTGCCGACCGGATGGCGCGCGCGCGCCTCGCGCGAATGCACAAGACGCGCACGCCCGAGGTGATTGTCGGTGGCCTTCACGAATGGCTTTCCGCGTTCATCGCCGAGAACCTCGCGCTCGACCGCGCGATCGCCCAGCAGTTCAGGTTCATCTGATGCGTCTGATCGTAGAGCACCGCACCCGCTACCGCTTCAGCGAGCCGCAGACGCGATTGATCCAGTGCCTGCGCATGACGCCCGACGATACCGACGACCAGACCGTGATCGGCTGGTCGATCGACGTCGATTGCGACGCGCGGCTGCGCGAGAGCCGCGACGGGCTCGGCAACCGGCAGGCGATGCTCTATGCCGACGGGCCGATCGACGGGATCGAAATCAGCGTACGCGGCGAGGTGCTCACCGGCGATCATGGCGGTGTGGTGCGCGGCACGCACGAGCCGCTGCCACCCGTCTTCTACCTGCGCGAAACTGAGCGGACGGTAGCGGGCGCGGCGCTGTCGGGCTTCATGGTCGAGGCATTGGCGGGCGGTGCAGACGCCGCCGCGATCGATGCGGTGACGCGCGCGATCCATGGGCGCTTCAAGCTGGCATCCCATGTCGAGGAATTGCGAGACGCCGCCGCCACCTTCGCCGCCGAAGCGGCAACGGGGCGCGAACTGGCGCAGATGCTCGTCGCCGGCCTTCGCGCTGCCGAGATCCCTGCGCGTTACGTGAGCGGTTATCGCCAGCGCGAGGGTCGCGCTTGTGCCCCGCATGGTTGGGTCGAGGCGTTTGCCGGCGCCGAGGGCTGGATTGCGGTCGATCCCTCGGCGGGCGGTCGGATCGACGAGCGATATGTCCGCGTCGCCATCGGCCTCGACACCGCATCCGTCACGCCGGTCGCCGGCTCGCGACTGGGGCCGGGCGAGGAGATGCTCGACGTGGCGCTGATCGTCGAGCAGGCGCGGGGGCAGTAACTAACCCGGGGATCGGGTGCCGCCACAGGCAGTGAAGGGACAGGGGCGCGGGCGGTGCGATCGTGGGAGAGCACCGCGGGCACGCTGCGCGTCCGAACCTCCCATCGCGGGGAGGAGACCCGCTCTCTCAGGCGATTGTTCTGAAAGCTCAGTATAAACAAGGCTGGAATGCGGCTATTCGCAACGGGTGCAAAAGGAAACGCCCGGGCCGCATCCTGCAGCCCGGGCGCCTGCGTGACGATCGCTCGTCAGCCCCCTAATGTTGGCTCCGTCCACTCGCACTTGACCTTAGGACAAGGCGGGACTGGAACCTCCCCGAACCACGGCCTGTTTGCCTGAGCTTCGTGGGGATTGATTACGGTGTCGTCATCCACGTGTCATTCACAAACCAGCAACCTGATTCCGAATCGCTTCACCCTGTGTTCATTCGGCAACAGCCCCGATTGCACCCCTCCATAACGCTGCTAAGGCGGGCACGAATGATCCCCTTTACCAAGGCCAATCCATGATCCTGTCGCGCTATGAGCGCATGATCGCGCGGCGATATCTGCTGCCCGGACGGGGCGAGGCGTTCATCTTCCTCGTCGCGGGCATCAGCCTGGTCGCCGTCATGCTCGGCGTCGCGGCGCTGGTCATCGTCATGAGCGTCATGAACGGCTTCCGCGCCGAACTGTTCGACAAGATCGTCGGTCTGAACGGCCATGCGGTGGTGCAGGGTTATGCCGGGCAGCTGCGCGACTGGCGTCAGGTGCTCGACGACGCCAAGGCGACGCCCGGCGTGACCAGCGCGACCCCGCTGATCGAGCAGCCGCTGATGACCGACTATAACGGCCGGACCGAGGCAGTGATCCTGCGCGGGATGCGCGTCGAGGATATCCGCGGCAACCCGACGATCCGCGACAATGTGGTCTTCGGCAATCTCGCGCAGCTGACGCCCGGCAGCGGCAACATCGCGATCGGCTCGCGCCTGGCGCAGCAGCTCGGCGCGACGGTCGGCAGCGAAATCTCGCTCATCAGCTTCCAGGGCGTGTCGACACCGATGGGGACGGTGCCGCGCATCGTCTCCTACCGGGTGGCGGCGATCTTCGAGGTCGGCGTCTACGATTACGACAAGGCGTTCGTCGTCATGCCGATGGAGGATGCGCAGACGCTGCTCCTGATGGGCGATTCGGTCGGCATGATCGAGATCGACACGGTGGATCCTGACAAGGTCGAGCAGATCCTACAGCCGCTGGCGGTGAAGGTGGGGGCCAGGGGCCAGCTCAACGACTGGCGCCGGCTCAATTCGGAGATCTTCGAGGCGCTTCAGGTCGATCGCCTCGTCACCTTCACCGTGCTGTCCATCCTGATCCTTGTCGCGGTGTTCAACATCCTGTCGTCGCTCATCATGCTGGTGCGCGCCAAGACGCGCGACATTGCGATCCTGCGCACGATGGGTGCGACGCGGCAGGGGCTGATCCGCATCTTCGTGACGGTCGGTACGACGATCGGTTCGCTCGGCATCATCGCCGGGCTCGTGATGGGCTTTATCCTGCTCTATTTCAGGCAGGGGGTGCTGAGCTTCCTCGGCGCGATCACCGGGCAGCAAATCTGGGATCCGTCGATGCGCTACCTCACCGAGCTGCCGTCGAAGACCGATCCCGTCGAAATCGCTGGCATCGCGCTGATGGCGTTCGTGTTCAGCTTCCTCGCGACGCTTTACCCCGCGTTCAAGGCGGCGAGCACCGATCCGGTACAGGTGCTCCGCTATGAGTGAGCCGATCCTCGCGACGCGCGGGCTGACGCGCAGCTTCACGCAGGGGGGTGCCACGATCGAGGTATTGCGCGGCGTCGATCTGACCGTCGGGCCCGGCGAGATCGTCGCGCTGCTCGGCCCCTCGGGCTCGGGCAAATCGACGCTCCTCCAGGCGGTCGGGCTGCTCGAGGGCGGGTTCGAGGGGTCGATCCGCATCGCCGGCCAGGAAGTCGCCCAGATCGGCAGCGGCGAGCGGACGCAGGTCCGGCGCGACCGGCTCGGCTTCATCTATCAGTTCCACCACCTGCTGCCCGACTTCACCGCGGCGGAGAATGTCGTCCTTCCGCAGTTGATCCACGGCGCGGGCGAGCAAGAAGCCGCCGACCGCGCCGAACGGCTGCTGTCGGCGCTCGGCCTTGGCCACCGGCTCACGCATCGGCCAAGCCAGCTGTCGGGCGGCGAGCAGCAGCGGGTGGCGGTCGCCCGCGCGATCGCCAACCGGCCAGCGCTTGTCCTCGCCGACGAACCCACCGGCAATCTCGACGAAGCGACCGCGGATGTGGTGCTGTCCGAGTTTCTTCGCCTCGTCCGCGGCGAGGGATCGGCGGCGCTGGTGGCGACGCACAACGAACGGCTCGCCGCGCGAATGGACCGCGTGGTGCGTCTGCACGAGGGAGTGCTCGAATGACCGACCTTTATTCGATCCCCGTCACCGCAGCAGACGGCAGCACGACCGACCTGTCCGCATATAGGGGCCGCGTTCTCCTTATCGTCAACGTCGCGTCGAAATGCGGGTTCACGCCTCAATATGCCGGGCTTGAGGCGCTCTATCGCGCGCATCAGGGCAGCGGGCTGACCGTGCTCGGCTTCCCCTGCAACCAATTCGGCGCGCAGGAGCCAGGCGACGCGGCGGAAATCGCCAATTTCTGTTCGACGACGTACGACGTGACCTTCCCGGTGCTGGGCAAGATCGACGTCAACGGGGCCGACGCCGCGCCGCTGTGGCGCCACCTGAAGCAGGAGGCGCCCGGCCTGCTCGGCAGCGAGGCAATCAAGTGGAACTTTACCAAGTTCTTCGTCGGCCGCGACGGCCGGGTGATCGAACGCTATGCGCCGACAACCAAGCCCGAGGCGATCGAGGCCGACATCCAGAAGGCGCTCCAGCGCTGACGGGGCTATCGCCCGCCGCCCCCAGTCCCTAGATTGATCGCGATGGACGAAATGGGTTTCGATCTGGGCGAACCGCCCGCGCCGCCGCCTGCCAAGGGCGAGGCGTATCGTGTCCTCGCGCGCAAATACCGGCCGCAGACCTTTGCCGCGCTGATCGGCCAGGACGCGATGGTCCAGACGCTGGGCAACGCGATCAAGCGCGACCGGCTCGCCCACGCTTTCCTGCTGACGGGCGTGCGCGGGGTGGGCAAGACCTCGACCGCGCGGCTGATTGCGAAGGCGCTCAACTGCGTCGGGCCGGACGGGCAGGGCGGGCCGACGATCGATCCCTGCGGCCAGTGCGAACCCTGTCGCGCGATCGCCGAGGGTCGGCATATCGACGTCATCGAAATGGACGCCGCCAGCCACACCGGCGTCGACGACGTGCGCGAGATTATCGAGGCGTCGCGCTATGCCGCCGTCTCCGCGCGCTACAAGATCTACATCGTGGACGAGGTCCACATGCTGTCGAAGAACGCGTTCAACGCGCTTCTGAAGACGCTCGAGGAACCGCCCGCGCACGTGAAGTTCCTGTTCGCCACGACCGAGGTGAACAAGGTCCCGATCACCGTCCTGTCGCGCTGCCAGCGCTTCGACCTGCGCCGTATCCCGGCCGACAAGCTCGCCGCGCATTTCGCGCATGTGGTGGAGGCGGAGGGATTCGAGGCCGAGCCAGAGGCGCTGGCGCTGATCGCCCGCGCCGCGGAGGGATCGGCGCGCGATGGCCTGTCGATCCTCGACCAGGCGATCGCCCATGCCGGTCTCGAAGGAGGGGGTGTCCGCGCCGACGCGGTGCGCGAGATGCTCGGCCTGTCCGATCGCGGTGCGGTGCGCGAGCTGTTCGGCCATCTGCTTGCCGGCGACGGGGCGGGGGCGCTGGCGTCGCTCCGACGCCAATACGATCTCGGCGTCGATCCGCAGGCCGTGCTGCGTACGCTCCTGGAGGCGGTGCACGGCATGACCCTCGTCAAGGTGGGTACGCCGCCGGATCCCGCCCAGCCGGTCGAGGAGCGCGAGGCGCTTTCCGAATGGGCTTCGCGCCTCTCGTTCCCGCTGCTCCACCGGCTGTGGCAGCTGCTGCTCAAGGGCCATGAGGAAGTCGTCCGCGCCGCCCTCCCGATCGAGGCGTGCGAGATGGCGCTCTTGCGCGTCGTGCACGCCTCGCAGCTTCCCGATCCCGGCGAATTGGCGCGCCAGATTCGCGAGGGCGGGGTGCAGGTCGCGCCTGCCGCCGCCGCCGCGCCGCGGCCCGCTGCCCCTGCATTGCCCGCGACTGCCGAGGCGATCGGCGACACCATCGCGCAGACTGGCCGCATGGCGCTGGCAGAGGCGTGGCGCAACCATGCGCGTCCTGTGCGGATCGAGCCGCCGGAGATCGAGCTGTCGACCGCGCGCCCGATTCCCTCGGACTTTCCGCGCGAGCTGATGGACGCGCTCAAGATCGCGACGGGCACCCGCTGGAAGATCACGACCAGCGACGCGCCCGGCACGCCGTCGCTGCGCGAGGCCGAGCGCGCCGACGACGAGGCGTTCGAGGCCTCGATCCGCGAAACCCCCGTAGTGGCCGCCGCGCTCGCCGCCTTCCCCGGCGCCGAGCTGATCGGCCCCAAGACCCGACGGAGCATGACATGAAGAATCTCGACGACATCATGGCGATGGCCCAGAACGTTCAGAACGAGCTGACCAAGGCGCAGGCGGCACTCGACACGATCGAGGTCGAGGGTGTGTCGGGCGGCGGTCTCGTCAAGGTCCGCGCCAGCGCCAAGGGGCGGATCATCGGCGTTGCCATCGACGACTCGCTTCTCAAGCCAGAGGAAAAGGGCGTGCTCGAGGATCTGATCGCCGCCGCGCTCAATGACGCACGGGCCAAGGCCGATGCGGCGAGCTCGACCGAGATGTCGAAGCTGACCGCGGGCATGCCGCTCCCGCCCGGCTTCAAGCTGCCCTTCTGAACGAAGCAGCGAGACCCCGGACCAGGGCCGGGTGGTGTTTTGCCCGAAAGTGGGCATCATGGCGTAATGGCACGTATCGCCACCTATGCCGAGTTCTGGCCCTTCTACCTTCGCGAACATGCGCGGGCGACGACACGGCGGCTCCATTATGCCGGGACCGCGCTGACGTTCGTCTTCGCCGCGCTCGCCCTGACGGCAGGCGGTTGGTGGTGGCTGGCCGTACCGCTGGCTGGCTATGGCTTCGCCTGGGCCGCGCATTTCAGGGTCGAGCGGAACCGGCCCGCCACCTTCATCCACCCTATTTGGTCGCTGGTCAGCGACTATCGCATGTTCTTCCTGTGGTTCGCCGGTCGGCTCGACCGCCACCTGCGCGCGGCGGGCGTCGATCCTGATCGCGGCTGACGCCCACATTCATCCGCCGGAAACCTTTTGACAAACTCGCGCATTGTTGCGGCGAGGGGTTTTTTGAAGGCGTTCAGATGAGCAAGGTCGTTCCAGTCATATTGTCGCTGATCCCGCTCGCGGCGGTCATCAGCGCCTGCGTCGCAGTGCCCTGACCGCACCCGGCTAGCGCGCATGAGAAAGGGGCTGCCCGATCGCTCGGACAGCCCCTTTCTCGTATCGAGTAAAAAGCCTCAGGCTTCTTCGCTGTCGCTCGGCTCGCGAGCGATCTCGCCGGCTTCGAGATTGGGATCGCGCTCTTCGATGAAGCCGCTCTCTTCCTTCTCGAACATCGCCGACATGACGTCCACGCCCTGCGCCTGCATGTCCGCCTCTTCGGGCGAACGCGCGACGTTGACCTTGACCGTCACCGACACCTCGGGGTGCAGCGCGACGCGCACCTCGTGAAGGCCGATCGACTTGATCGGCTTGTCGAGCACGACCTGGCTCTTGTTGACCTTGTGCCCGTCGGCGACGAGCGCATCGACCAGATCGCGGACCGCGACCGAGCCGTAGAGCTGGCCGACGTTCGACGCCTGGCGGATCAGCGTGACCGACACGCCGTCAAGGCTCTTGGCCTCACCTTCGGCATCGGTGCGGCGCGCGGCGTTCTCGGCCTCGAGCCGCTCGCGGTTCGCCTCGAACACGCGGCGGTTGGCGTCGTTGGCGCGCAGCGCCTTCTTGCGCGGCAGCAGGAAGTTGCGGGCGAACCCGTCCTTCACCGTGACCACGTCGCCGATGCGGCCGAGCTTCTCGACACGCTCAAGCAGGATGACTTGCATAGGATCCGCTCCTTACTTCACGACGTAGGGCAGCAGGCCCAGATGGCGCGCGCGCTTGATGGCTTGGGCCAGTTCGCGCTGCTTCTTGGCCGACACGCTGGTGATGCGCGAGGGCACGATCTTGCCGCGCTCCGACACGAAACCCTGGAGCAGGCGCACGTCCTTATAGTCGATGCGCGGCGCGTCCTTGGCCGAGAAGGGGCAGCTCTTGCGACGGCGGAAAAACGGGCGGGCCATCAGTTGTTCTCCCCTTCCTCACGCTCGCGGCGGGGGCCGCGGTCACCGCGGTCGTCACGGTCGCGGCGACGCTCGCGGTCGCCCTTGCGCATCATGACGGTCGGGCCGGCCTCATGGCCGTCGACGCGGACGGTCATGTAGCGGATCACGTCTTCGTTGATCTGGGTCTGGCGCTCCAGCTCCGCGACGACCTCACCCGGAGCGTCGATCTCGAGCATCACGTAGTGCGCCTTGCGGTTCTTGGCGATGCGATAGGCGAGGCTGCGCAGGCCCCAGGTCTCGGTCTTGACGACCTTGCCTTCCATCGATTCGACGATCTTGGTGGCGTTTTCCGCCAATGCATCCACCTGCGCCTGCGCCAGATCCTGGCGGGCGAGGAAGACGTGCTCGTAAAGAGCCATGTCTTCTGTCCTGTCTTGGCCGATCGCTGACCGTGCGCCCATCGCGCGGCCCCTCCGGCTGTCGTCCGAAATGCAAAGCCGGGGCGGAAAGGCGAACCCTTCCACCCCGGTTGACGGGCCTACATCACAGATGGGGCCGAAACGCAAGGCTTACCGGATCACACCGCCGATAACCGCGCCGATCAGGCCGCTCGCCAGTGCCACCAGCACCGCGTCGTTGCCCGACTGCACCCACTGGTACCCGCGGGGCGGCGCATAGAGGCCGCGGCCGCGATAGGTGCGATAGTCGATCTGACGATAGTTGGCGGCATAGCGGCGATCGAAGCGCTGGCCGCGCTGCCAGTTGCGGGCGTTGAACCGGCGGGCGTCGTTGTGCCGGATCACTGTCCGCTCGCGATAGCCGGGGCCACGCTGGACCACGACGGTGCGGTTCGGGCGCTCCTTGACAACGCGGTAGCCCTGCGGCGCGGCGCTGGCCATGGTGGGAGCCGCGATTATCGAGGCGGCGACACCGGCGAGCATCAGCTTCTTGAACATCTTCATCTCCTCTGGCTCGATTTCGATGAAGCCAATCTGGATCCGCCGTGTCGCAGACCTATCGCGCCAGGAGAACGAAAGGGTCACAGATTGTCGCAACCCCGGCGGGACTTGAAAGCTTTCGGTGTTCGGGCGTAGGCGCGGGCGCTTCCAATCCAAGCGGGAGCCAGCGATGCGCGCGTTCATCTTTCCGGGCCAGGGCAGCCAGTCGGTCGGCATGGGCCGCGCGCTGGCCGAGGCCAGCCCCCACGCCCGCGAGGTCTTCGGCGAGGTGGACGAGGCGCTGGGGCAGCATCTCTATCGCCTGATGACCGAGGGACCGGAAAGCGACCTCACGCTGACCGAAAACGCCCAGCCCGCGATTATGGCAAACGCGATCGCAGTGCTGCGCGTGCTCGAGAGCGAAGGCGGGGTGCGGCTGGCCGAAAAGGCCGATTATGTCGCTGGCCATTCGCTCGGCGAATATTCGGCCCTTTGCGCGGCGGGTGCACTCGATCTTTCGACCACGGCGCGGCTGCTCAAGCAGCGGGGGCAGGCGATGCAGGCGGCGGTGCCGGTGGGCCAGGGGGCGATGGCCGCCCTGCTCGGCGCCGACCGCGACAAGGCGCAGGCGATCGCCGACGCGGCGGCCGAGGGCGAGGTTTGCACCGTCGCCAATGACAACGATCCCGGGCAGGTCGTCATCTCCGGCGCCCGCACTGCGATCGAGCGCGCGGTCGCGATAGCAAAGGACCACGGTGCCAAGCGGGCGGTGCTGCTCCCCGTCTCGGCCCCCTTCCACTGCCCGCTGATGCAGCCCGCCGCCGACGTCATGGCGGCGGCGCTGGCGGACGCTCCTATGCAGGCGCCGCTCGTCCCCGTCTACGCCAACGTCACCGCCGCCCCCGCCGCCGACCCGGCCGTCATCCGCGCGCTGCTGGTCGAGCAGGTGACGGGCATGGTCCGCTGGCGCGAAAGCGTCTCGGCGATGTGGGCGGCGGGCGTCACCGACTATGTCGAACTCGGCGGCAAGGTTCTCGCTCCCATGGTCAAGCGCACCGCCCCCGATGCGACCACCACGAGCGTCATCACGATGGACGACATCGAGGCGCTGCTGAAGGCGATTTGATGCTGGTTCGAGGCGCGGAGGCGCAGAGGGGTCGCGATGGAGGAGATCGACCGGATCACGCGGGATGTCGTCGATGCGGCTTTCCGGAGTCATCGCGATCCCGGGCCGGGCCTGCCCAAGAATTTCGGTGAAGCCGTGATCGCCGGACGACTTTTGTCGCTGGGATCGGGGTCGAGTTCGATGGATCGCCTGCGGCGTCGCTTTCCGCATCGGTTTCCCATCAGCAAGCGCGAGCCCGTTGAGGTCCGATCGGGCGAGCATCTCGCAAGCGTCCATGTCAGCCAACTGCCTATATATCTGCACCTGACCCGTCATCGCCTTGGGGCTGCTGCTTCGGCGCCTCTGCGCGAACAAAACAAAGGATGACCAACATGTTCGACCTCACAGGCATGACCGCCCTCGTCACCGGCGCATCGGGCGGGATTGGCTCGGCGATCGCGAGGGCGCTCGCAGGGCAGGGCGCGCGCCTCGCCGTGTCCGGCTCGAATGCAGAGAAGCTGGAAAGCTTTCGACAGAATCTTGGCGGCGATCATGTCGCGCTGCCCTGCAACCTCTCCGACGGCGATGCCGTCGATGCGCTCGTGCCGCAGGCGGTCGAGGCGCTGGGCGGGCGGCTCGATATCCTTGTCAACAATGCCGGCGTGACGCGCGACAACCTCGCCATGCGGATGAAGGACGAGGAGTGGGATAGCGTGATCCGCGTCAACCTGGAGGCCGCGTTCCGCCTTGCCCGCGCCGCTGCGCGGCCGATGATGAAGGCGCGCTTCGGCCGGATCGTCTCGATCACCTCGGTCGTCGGCGCGACGGGCAACCCGGGCCAGGCCAACTACGCCGCCTCAAAGGCGGGGCTGGTCGGCATGTCGAAGGCGCTGGCGCAGGAGCTCGCCAGCCGCAACATCACCGTCAACTGCGTCGCGCCCGGGTTCATCCGATCGGCGATGACCGACGTGCTGCCGGAGGCGCAGAAGGCCGCGCTCCTCGGCCGTATCCCCGCGGGCGACCTTGGCACCGGCGAGGATATCGGTGCCGCCGTCGTCTATCTCGCCAGCCGCGAGGCCGGCTACGTCACCGGCCAGACGCTTCACGTCAACGGCGGCATGGCGATGCTGTGAAGCAACCCGCCGCCACCCACTTGCAAGGCGAAGCGCCGCGCTCTAGGGCGTTCAGCTAATCGACAGATACCCCGTAAAGAGGAATTGGGAATGAGCGACACCGCCGATCGCGTGAAGAAGATCGTCGTCGAAAATCTGGGCGTCGAGGCCGAGAAGGTGACCGAGGACGCCAGCTTCATCGACGATCTGGGCGCCGACAGCCTCGACATCGTCGAGCTCGTCATGGCGTTCGAGGAAGAGTTCGGCGTCGAGATTCCCGACGATGCCGCGGAGAAGATCACGACCGTCAAGGACGCGATCACCTATATCGACGAGCACAAGGGCTGAGTTGAGCCGGTCTCGTTGAGGACGTTCGCGGCTCTCCGCCCGTGCCCTTGGGGCCGGGCGGGGAGCCGTTTGTTTTTGCGCGGCGCTTGACAGCACGTCCGGCAACCCCTTGATCGCCATGTCGCGAGCGGGTTCCGTCACGTCATCAGGGATCCGCGCGATCAAGAAGGATGGCCCCCATGGGCGGGGCCGATGGACGGAGAGTTTCGCATGCGCCGCGTCGTCGTCACTGGCCTCGGTCTCGTCACGCCGCTCGGCGCCGAGGTCGAGACCGCGTGGAAGAATCTGATTGCCGGCAAGTCCGGCGCCGGCCCGATCACGCGCTTTGATGCCACCGATTACAAGTGCCGCATCGCCTGCGAGGTGAAGCCCGCAGACCACGAATACGGCTTCGATGCCTACAAGCGCGTCGATCACAAGGTCCAGCGTCAGGTCGATCCCTTTATCGTCTTCGGTATCGACGCCGCCGGCCAGGCGCTCGAGGACGCGGGGCTCACCGACATGAGCGAGGAGGAGCGGTATCGCGCCGGCTGCTCGATCGGGGCCGGCATCGGCGGCCTGCCGGGGATCGAGAGCGAGTCGCTGGTGCTCGACCGCAAGGGGCCTGCCCGTGTCAGCCCGCACTTCGTCCACGGCCGCCTCATCAACCTGATCTCGGGTCAGGTGTCGATCAAGTATGGCCTGATGGGGCCGAACCACGCGGTCGTCACCGCCTGTTCGACCGGCGCGCACTCGATCGGCGACGCCGCGCGAATGATCGCGATGGACGATGCAGATGTGATGCTGGCGGGCGGCGCGGAGGGCGCAATCTGCCCGATCGGTATCGCGGGCTTTGCCCAGGCGCGGGCGCTGTCGACTGCCTTTAATGACACCCCCGAAAAGGCGAGCCGGCCCTATGATCGCGATCGCGACGGCTTCGTGATGGGCGAGGGCGCGGGCGTGGTCGTGCTCGAGGAATATGAGCGGGCCAAGGCGCGCGGTGCCAAGATCTATGCCGAGGTGATCGGCTATGGCCTGTCGGGTGATGCCTATCACGTGACCGCTCCGCATCCCGAGGGATCGGGCGCCTATCGCAGCATGGAAATGGCGATGCGCAAGTCGGGGCTCGCCCTGGCCGACATCGATTACGTCAACGCGCACGGCACCTCGACCCCGCTCGGCGACGAGCTGGAGCTGGGCGCGGTCCGCCGGCTGTTCGGCCCGGCGCTGGAGGGCATGTCGATGAGCTCGACCAAGTCGGCGATCGGCCACCTTCTGGGCGGCGCGGGTGCGGTCGAATCGATCTTCTGCATCCTGGCGATGCGCGACGGGATCGTGCCGCCGACGCTCAACCTCGACAATCCGAGCGAGAATTGTGTGGGCGTCGACCTGGTCCCGCACGTCGCCAAGGAGCGCAAGGTGCGCGCGATCCTCAACAACTCGTTCGGGTTCGGCGGCACCAACGCCTCGCTCGTCATGAAGGCGGTCGATTGAGCCCGAAACGATGAAGCGGCTCGGCTGCCTCGGCCTGATCCTCGGCCTCGCCGCGATCGCGGCCTTGTTCGGGGTGATGCAGAGCTGGGGCGGCAAGGGGCCGCTTGCCGCAAATACCAGCGTCGTCGTGCCGCAGGGCGCCAGCCTGACGCGCGCCGCCGAGGAACTGGAGAAGGCCGGGGCGATCGGTTCGGCCAGCCGTTTCGTGCTGTTTGCCAAGCTGTTCGGTGGCTCCGACCCGATCCGCGCGGGCGAATATCCGCTGCCTGCGGGGATCAGCCAGGCCGATCTTCTCAAGCTGATGCAGGGCGGCAAGACCCTCCAGCGCTTCGTGCCGGTGCCCGAGGGACTGCCCTCGGTGCTGGTTCAGGAGGCGCTGATGCGCGCGCCCGAGTTGACGGGGAAAGTCGGCGTGCCCGCCGAAGGATCGGTGCTGCCCGACAGCTACAGCTACGAGCGCGGCGAAACCCGTGCGGCAGTGCTTGCCCGGATGCAGCGCGCGATGGACCGCTACCTCGCCGAGGCTTGGAAGCGCCGGAAACCCGGCATCGCCGTATCGACCCCGCGCGAGGCACTGATCCTTGCCTCGATCGTCGAGAAGGAAACCGCGGTCGAGGCCGAGCGTCGCACCGTCGCGGCGGTCTATTCGAACCGCCTGCGCCAGGGGATGCGGCTACAGGCCGACCCGACGATCATCTATCCGCTGACCAAAGGTCGCCCCCTCGGCCGCCGAATCCTCCGGTCGGAGGTCAATGCAGTCAACGGCTACAACACCTATGCGATGGCGGGCCTCCCCGAAGGGCCGATCGCCAATCCCGGCCGCAAGAGCATCGACGCGGTGCTCGACCCGGCGGCGTCGCCGGCGCTCTATTTCGTCGCGGACGGGAAGGGCGGGCACGTCTTCGCGAACACGCTGGCCGAGCACAACGCCAATGTGGCGAAATGGTACGCGATCCGTAAGGCGCGGGGGGAGATGTAAGCGCCTAGTTGTCGGCCGCCGTGAAAGTAACCTCACCGATCTCGTTGGCATTCTTCCTGGCGAACCGCCAGATCGCGATGGTGGTGAGGATCAACAGGAGCCACACGCCCGTCACCAACGCCACGCTGTAAGTGACGAGCGCAATCGCCAAGGCCTTGCCGACCAGCATGACGGTGACCGAACCGGACAGCCGCGGCAGCCGGGTCCACCCATGAAGGAAAAGGGCGCCCCGGTCCCCCGGAGCGCCCCCTTCAAACCGTCAACGGCAGTAGCTTACTTCCACTCGCCCATTGCCGTCTCAAGGTTCACGCGGATCGCCTCGAAGAACTGCTCGGTCGTCATCCAGGGCTGGTCCGGGCCGATCAGGATCGCCAGATCCTTGGTCATCGCGCCCCCTTCGACCGTCTCGACGCAGACGCGCTCCAGCGTCTCGGCGAAGCGGGTCACGTCGGGCGTGCCGTCGAACTTGCCGCGATACTTGAGGCCGCCGGTCCAGGCGAAGATCGACGCGATCGGGTTGGTCGACGTCGCCTTGCCCTGCTGGTGCTGGCGATAGTGGCGAGTGACGGTGCCGTGCGCCGCCTCTGCCTCGATCGTCTTGCCGTCGGGGGTCATCAGCACCGACGTCATGAGGCCGAGCGAGCCGAAGCCCTGCGCCACCGTGTCCGACTGGACGTCACCGTCGTAATTCTTGCACGCCCACACGAACTCGCCGTGCCACTTGAGCGCGCTCGCCACCATGTCGTCGATCAGGCGGTGCTGATATTCGATGCCCGCTTCCTTGAACTGCGGCGCGAATTCGGTCTCGAACACTTCCTGGAAGATGTCCTTGAAGCGCCCGTCATAGGCCTTCATGATCGTGTTCTTGGTCGAGAGATACACCGGCCAGCCGCGACCGAGGCCGTAGTTCAGGCTGGCGCGCGCGAAGTCGCGGATCGAATCGTCAAGGTTGTACATCGCCATCGCGACGCCGGCCGAGGGGAACTTGAACACCTCCTCGTCGATCACGGTGCCGTCATCGCCCTCGAAGACGAGGCGCAGCTTGCCCGGCCCCGGCACGCGATAGTCGGTCGCGCGATACTGGTCGCCGAACGCGTGGCGGCCGACGACGATCGGGTGCGTCCAGCCGGGGACGAGGCGGGGGACGTTCTTGATGACGATCGGCTCGCGAAAGACGACGCCGCCCAGGATGTTGCGGATCGTGCCGTTCGGCGACTTCCACATCTTCTTGAGGCCGAACTCCTCGACGCGCTGCTCGTCGGGGGTGATCGTCGCGCACTTCACGCCGACGCCGTACTTCTGGATCGCCTTGGCTGAATCGACGGTGATCTTGTCGTCGGTCTCGTCGCGCTTCTCGACGGCAAGGTCGTAATATTCGAGGTCGATGTCGAGATAGGGGAGGATCAGGCGCTCGCGGATCCACGCCCAGATGATCCGGGTCATCTCGTCGCCGTCGATCTCCACGACGGGCGTCTTCACCTTGATCTTCGCCATCAACGTCTCGCTTGTGTCCTGAGGGAGGGTTGCGGCGCTCCCTAGGGCGCGACGGCTGCGGGATCAACCGCGGGGCCATCGGCTTTGCGCGCACGATATTGCCACAATTGATTGTAACCCCGGGCGGCGATGGGTAGACCCGGGCGATGCCATCACTCGAAAAGCCGCCGATCGCCACCTCGACCGTCAAGTGGCGCTTCCCCGCCGTCCATCCCGAGGGCCGTAAGTATGTCCTGATCGCCGGTGCGATCTCGCTGCTCGCGCTCTGGTGGGGCGGCTGGTTCTGGGCATGGCCGTTGATTGGGCTGACGATCTGGGTCGCGGCGTTTTTCCGCGATCCGGTGCGCGTGACGCCGCAGGGGCCGGGCCTGATCGTTGCGCCCGCCGACGGACTGGTCACGATGATCCAGCAGGTGCCGCTCCCGCCCGAGCTCGCCGGGCCGCAGGGGCTGGGCGAGGGGCCGCTCACGCGCGTGTCGATCTTCATGAGCGTGTTCGACGTGCACATCAATCGCACGCCCGTCACCGGCACGATCCGGCAGGTCGTCTATATCTCCGGCAAGTTCGTCAACGCCGACCTCGACAAGGCGTCGGACGAGAATGAGCGCCAGCATATCGTTGTCGAGGCACCCGACGGCACCCGCTTCGGCTTCACCCAGATCGCCGGCCTCGTCGCGCGTCGCATCCTCGCCTTCGTAAAGCCGGGTGACATGGTGGTCGCGGGTCAGCGGATCGGCCTCATTCGCTTCGGCAGCCGCGTCGATGTGTTCCTCCCCGCGGGTTACGCGCCGCAGGTGGTGCTCGGCCAGCGCAGCATCGCCGGCGAGACGATCATCGGGCGGCAGGGAGCCGGCGCGCCGACGGGCGTCGCACAATAATGGGCCTTCGCCCCCGCCGCCCGCGCCGCGGCCTGCCGCTCCGCGCGATCGCGCCCAACGCCGTCACGGCGATGGCGCTGTGTTCGGGATTGACCGGTATCCGCTTCGCGATCGCGGGTGACTGGGAGCGGGCGGTGCTGATGGTGCTGCTGGCCGGCGCGCTCGACGGGATCGACGGGCGCATCGCCCGGCTGGTGCGCGGCGAGAGCCGCTTCGGGGCCGAGCTCGACAGCCTGTCCGATGCGATCAGCTTCGGCGTGTCGCCCGCACTGATCGTCTATCTCTGGTCGTTGATGGGCATTCCGCGCATCGGCTGGCTGGCGGCGCTGATCTATGCCGTGTTCTGCGCGCTTCGCCTCGCGCGGTTCAACGCCAATATCGATGTCGCGGATCAGCCGCACAAGTCGGCCGGCTTCCTGACCGGCGTGCCCGCGCCTGCGGGCGCCGGCCTCGCCATGCTGCCGATGTATCTCTGGTTCTGGACTGAAGAGGCGATCTTCCGCTCGCCTTGGGTCGTGGCGCCGTGGGTGGCGTTCACTGCTTTCCTGATGGTGTCGAGTCTGGCGACCTTTTCCTGGTCCTCGATGCGCCTGCGCCGGCGCGTCCGGTTCGAAGCACTGGCCGTCGTCGTGATCTTCGCCGCGGCGGTGGTGTCGGCGCCGTGGCAGACGCTCAGCGTCATCTGCCTCGGCTACCTCGCGACCATCCCGTTCAGCATCGCCGGCTATGCGCGGGTCAGGCGGCTGCGCGCAGGTGCGCCGGCAAAGCCGTCAGCCGGGGAATAGCCCGCGTCTCACCGCGCGAGGGCAGCGGTGGCAGCGCCGCCAGCCGGGTTTGCGTCCCGTGTGTCAGCAAGCAGACAATACGGGCGTGATAGGGCGCCACGGTCATCACGATAACACCGATGGCGACGGCGGCGGCGAACGCGAACAGAACAAAGGCGAGGATAGCGACCACCTGACTCACTCCCGGACCACAAATCGCGGTTAACAAAGTGTGACTTATCAACATCTTTGCGACGGACCGGTTCCACGGTCCCGTTGTGAACGCCATATGTTCCTATTGCGTTCTGCATGTCAAGTGTTGATCTTGATCTCGCGCTAGGCTAAGCGCCGCCGCTCAACCCGCATGGGAAGCTCATAACCCGGTGCCCGACGCCGCCTTTCAGGTGTGTCGAGGGTCGCTCGCTTCCCAGAGGACTAACCGGAAGGAGATATCCCTATGGCGGCACCTGTCGTCACCATGAGCCAGCTGATCGAGTCGGGCGCGCATTTTGGCCACCAGACCCACCGCTGGAACCCCAAGATGAAGCCGTACATCTTCGGTGAGCGCAACGGCGTCCACATCCTCGACCTGTCGCAGACCGTGCCGCTGTTCGCGCGCGCGCTCGATTTCGTGTCGTCGACCGTCGCTGGCGGCGGCAAGGTGCTGTTCGTCGGCACCAAGCGCCAGGCGCAGGAGCCGATCGCCGAGGCGGCGCGCAAGTCGGGCCAGCACTTCGTCAACCATCGCTGGCTGGGCGGCATGCTCACCAACTGGAAGACCATCTCGGGCTCGATCAAGCGCCTCAAGACGCTCGAGGAGCAGCTGTCGGGCGACACGCACGGCCTCACCAAGAAGGAAGTGCTCAACCTGACGCGCGAGCGCGACAAGCTCGAGCTCAGCCTCGGCGGCATCCGCGATCTGGGCGGCATTCCCGACATCATGTTCGTGATCGATGCGAACAAGGAAGAGCTGGCGATCAAGGAAGCCAACACGCTCGGCATTCCCGTCGTCGCGATCCTCGATTCGAACGTCTCGCCCGACGGCATCGCCTTCCCGGTGCCCGCGAACGACGACGCGAGCCGCGCGATCCGCCTCTATTGCGAGGCGATGGCGATCGCCGCGACCCGCGGCAACAACCAGGCCGCCATGCAGAGCCAGGACTTCGGCTCGATGGCTGAGCCGCCGGCCGAGCCCGCCCTGACGGAGGAAGCGCCCGCCGAGGCCTGATCGCCTGACACGACGCGGCGACATCGCCCGCGTCACCGAACTGTCATTCGGGCGGGGCAGGGCATTCGCACTGACCCCGCCCGCATTTTAAGAAGGAAATCGACATGGCCGAGATCACGGCAGCTGCCGTCAAGGAACTGCGCGAGCGTTCGGGCGCCGGCATGATGGATTGCAAGATGGCGCTGGCCGAGACGAGTGGCGACATGGAAGCCGCGGTCGACTGGCTGCGCACCAAGGGCCTCGCCGCCGCTGCGAAGAAGTCGAGCCGCACCGCGGCCGAGGGGCTGGTCGGCGTCGCGGTCGCCGGCACCAAGGGCGTGGCGGTCGAGGTCAACTCGCAGACCGACTTCGTCGCCAAGAACGAGATCTTCCAGGATTTCGTCCGCAACGTGACCGCGATCGCGCTCGAGCAGGGCGACAGCATCGACGCGCTCAAGGCCGCGCAGATGCCGGCGGGCGGCACCGTCGAGGAAGTGCTGACCAACAACATCTCGACGATCGGCGAGAACCAGGTGCTGCGCCGCGCAAAGGCGGTGTCGGTCACGCAGGGCGCGGTGATCCCCTATGTCCACAACGCCGCCGCTCCCGGCCTCGGCAAGATCGGCGTGCTCGTCGCGCTCGAGTCGGATGCGGGCGTCGACGTGCTCGAGCCCCTGGGCAAGCAGATCGCGATGCATGTCGCCGCGGCCTTCCCGCTGGCGCTGACCGCCGAGGACCTCGACCCCGAGGTCGTCGAGCGCGAGGCCGCGATCCTGCGCGAGAAGAACGCCGAGAAGATCGTCGGCAAGTCGGATGAGGTCGCGCAGAAGATCCTCAACGGGCCGATCGAGAAGTTCAAGAAGGAGAACGCGCTCCTCACCCAGGCGTTCGTCATGGACGGCAAGACCCCCGTTGGCGACGTCATCGCCAAGGCGGGGAAGGACGCAGGCACGTCGATCAAGCTCGTTGACTATGTCCGCTTCCAGCTGGGCGAGGGCATCGAGAAAGAAGAGAGCGACTTCGCCGCCGAAGTCGCCGCGACCGCGGGCCTTACGAAGAACTGAAGCCGTTCCGCCCTTGCCCCCTGCGGGGAAGGGCGTAATAGGTTGGCATCACGGCGCGGGGCTCCTAAGGTCCGCGCCGTTTTGCTGCCCCCTTCATCCAATCGAGCGGGACCTATGAGCCGCCCCACCTTCAAGCGCATCCTTCTGAAGCTCTCGGGCGAGGTCCTGATGGGCCAGGGCCAGTATGGCATCGATCCCGAAACCTGTGACCGCGTCGCCAGCGAGGTGAAGGCGATCGTCGACAGCGGGGTCGAGCTCTGCATGGTCGTCGGCGGCGGCAACATCTTTCGGGGCCTCGCGGGCGCCGCCCAGGGGTTCGACCGCGCGTCGGCCGACTATATGGGCATGCTCGCGACCGTCATGAACGCGCTGGCGATGCAGAACGCGCTCGAAAAGGCGGGCGTCGACACCCGCGTCCAGTCGGCGATCCCGATGGCGAGCGTGTGCGAGCCCTATATCCGCCGCCGCGCGCAGCGGCACATGGAAAAGGGCCGCGTGGTGCTGTTCGCGGCGGGCACCGGCCTGCCGTTCTTTACGACCGATACCACCGCGGCGCTGCGCGCAGCCGAAATGGGCTGCGATGCGCTGTTCAAGGGCACCAGCGTCGATGGCGTGTATGACGCCGATCCCAAGAAGGTGCCGACCGCCAGGCGCTATGACGAGCTTAGCTATGACCGCGTGCTCGCCGATAATCTGAAGGTAATGGACGCCAGTGCCGTTGCGCTCTGCCGCGACAGCGACATTCCCATCGTCGTCTTCTCGATCCGCGACGAGGGCAACCTTGCCGCGGTCGTGGGCGGCGAAGGGACCGCGACCATTGTCCGCAAGCCACAAGCATAAGGAGAGCCGATCATGGCCGCATATGACAAGGCCGATCTCGAACGCCGCATGGCGGGGGCCGTCGAGTCGCTGAAGGGGGATCTGTCGGGCCTTCGCACCGGCCGCGCCTCGACCTCGCTGCTCGATCCGGTGACCGTCGAGGTCTACGGTGCGCACATGCCGCTGGTCCAGGTCGCGACTGTTTCGGCGCCCGAACCCCGGATGCTGTCGGTGCAGGTCTGGGACAAGTCGAACGTTGGCCCCGTCGAGAAGGCGATCCGGTCGGCGGGGCTCGGCCTCAATCCGATCAACGACGGCCAGACGCTGCGCCTGCCGATCCCCGACCTGACCGAGGAGCGTCGCAAAGAACTCGCCAAGCTCGCCGGGCAATATGCCGAGAAGGCGCGCGTCGCCGTCCGCAACGTCCGCCGCGACGGGATGGACGCGCTCAAGACCGACGAGAAGAAGGGCGTCTATTCGGAGGACGAGCGCAAGCGCCACGAGACCGAGGTGCAGAAGCTGACCGACGCCACGATCGCGGACATCGACGCGGCCGCCGCGGCCAAGGAAAAGGAAATCCTCGGCAAGTGATGCCGGCGGTGGGGCAACACGGCGGACGGGCGCGGTAATGGCGACGCAGCTCGATCCCTCGGCGCTGGCCGGTGACCGGCCGCGCCATGTCGCGATCATCATGGACGGCAACGGTCGCTGGGCCAAGGCCCGTCGCCTGCCGCGCGCCGCCGGGCACAAGCAGGGGGTGGAGGCGGTGCGCCGCGTCGCCCGCGCCGCTCGCGACCTGGGGCTCGAGGTACTGACGCTCTACGCCTTCTCCTCGGAGAACTGGCGCCGTCCGGCCGAGGAAGTGCAGGACCTGATGGGCCTGCTCCGCCATTTCCTGCGCGCCGAGATCGCGACGCTGGTCGCCGACAATGTACGGCTGCGCGTCATCGGCGACTATCGCGTGCTGTCGCCCGACCTTGTTAGCATGATCGACGATGCGATCGCGCGGACGGCGGCAAATACCGGTCCGATCCTGGTGATCGCGCTCAACTATGGCGCGCAGGCGGAGATTGCCGCCGCCGCCCGCCGCCTCGCCGCTGCCGCGCGCGACGGCGCGCTCGACCCGGCAGAGATCGACGAGGCGCGGATCGAGGCAGAGCTGACCACTGCCGAGCTGCCGCCGCTCGACCTTCTCATCCGCACCTCGGGCGAGCAGCGATTGTCGAACTTCCTCCTCTGGCAGGCAGCCTATGCCGAGTTGCTGTTCGTCGACACGCTCTGGCCCGATTTTAACGGAGACACGCTGGCCGCCGCGATCGAGAGCTTTTCGCGCCGCCAGCGGCGTTTCGGTGGCCTGTGACGCCCAGCGATCCCGTGGTGGCGGATGACAGGGCGCGGCGAAAGGCGAACCTGAACCAGCGGCTTGCGGTGGGCTTCAGCCTGCTCGCCCTCGCATTTTGCGCGCTCTGGTGGGGCGGCTTCATCTTCTGGCTGGTCGTTGTCATCGGCGCGCTCGTGATGATGAGCGAGTGGTCGACGATGTTCGCGGCCACCCCCCGGCAAAAACGCCTCGGCCAGCTGGCGATCTCGGTTCCACTCGCGATCATGGCGCCGATCGCCAGCGGTCCGTCCTTCTTCTCGCTCGGTCTTGTCGTTGGGGCGGCGTTCTTCGTCGGCGCGGTAACGGGCCGCCGGGCGCTGGCGGGCGGTATCCTCTATGTCGCGCTGCCGGCGCTGGCGCTGCTGCTGCTGCGGTCTATCCCTGACGGGCTGTTTCTGTCGCTCTGGGCGATGGGCCTCGTCTGGGCGTGCGACACCGCCGCCTTCTTTGTCGGTCGGTCGGTCGGCGGCCCACGTCTTGCGCCGTCGATCAGCCCCAACAAGACATGGTCGGGCTTGATCGGTGGCCTGGTCGCCGCGGCGGTGCTGGGTTTCATCATGGCGCAGTACGGCCTGTCACCGTGGCTGGCGGCGATGACGCCGGTGCTCGCGGTCGTTTCGGCGCTCGGCGACCTTTACGAGAGTTGGCTCAAGCGGCGGGCGGGGATCAAGGACTCGGGGACGCTGCTGCCGGGCCATGGCGGCATGCTCGACCGGCTTGACGGCATCGTCCCCGTCGCGCCGCTCGCCGCGCTGATGGTGATCGCGCTGGGGAGTGCCGCGTCATGAGGACGGTGACGATCCTCGGCGCGACCGGCTCGATCGGCACCTCGACGCTCGACCTGATCGAACGCGAGCCCGATCGTTTCCGCGTGGTCGCACTCACCGCCAATTGCGACGTCCCCCGGTTGGCCGAGGCGGCGCGGCGGACCCGTGCCGAGCTGGCGGTCGTCGCCGACGAAAGCTGCCTGCCCACCCTGGCGGAGGCATTGGCCGGCACGTCCACGCGCGTCGCCGGCGGGCGACAGGCGGTCTGCGATGCGGCGCAAAGCGGTGCCGACTGGACGATGAGTGCGATCGTCGGCTGCGCCGGGCTCGGCCCCACGCTGGCCGCGATCGAGGGCGGCGGCACCGTCGTCATCGCCAACAAGGAGCCGCTCGTTTCCGCCGGCGAGATCATCCTCGCCGCGGCGAAGGCGAGCGGCGCGACGCTGCTCCCCGCCGACAGCGAGCACAACGCGATCTTCCAGTGCCTGGCGGGTGACCGCCCTGCCGGCGTGCGCCGCCTGATCCTGACTGCCAGCGGCGGCCCGTTCCGCGCCTGGAGCCTCGCTGAAATGGCGGCGGTGACACCCGAACAGGCGGTCGCGCATCCAAATTGGTCGATGGGCGCCAAGATCAGCGTTGATTCGGCGACGATGATGAACAAGGGGCTCGAGCTGATCGAGGCGGCGCGGCTGTTCCCCGTCGATCCCGACGCCATCGGCATCGTCGTTCATCCGCAATCGGCGATCCATTCGCTGGTCGAGTATGTCGACGGATCGATGCTGGCGCAGATTGGCCCCAGCGATATGCGCGTGCCGATTGCGCACACGCTCGCGTGGCCCGACCGGATGGCGACGCCGTTGACGCCGCTCGACCTCGTCAAGCTGGGCCGGCTGGAGTTCGAGGCACCCGATCCGGTTCGCTTCCCCGCGCTCGCGCTCGCGCGGACGGCGTTGGGGGCAGGGGGCGCACGGCCCGCAATCCTCAATGCCGCGAACGAGGTCGCGGTCGAGGCATTCCTCAAGCGGCGTTGCGGCTTCCTCGAAATTGCCGCAATCGTTGCCGATACGCTCGATGCATATGATCCGCCCGCGGCGCACGATGTCGATGCGGTACTGGCGGTCGATGGCGAGGCGCGGCGTATCGCGGCCGAGCGGGTAAAGGATCGCGTCGCTTGATCGAGAACCCCGGTTTCCTGTTCACGCTGCTGGCCTTTGTCGGGGTGATCGGTCCGCTCGTCTTCGTACACGAGATGGGGCATTATCTCGCCGGTCGCTGGTTCGGGGTAAAGGCCGAGGCCTTCTCGATCGGTTTCGGGCGCGAGATCGCGGGCTTCACCGACCGCCGCGGCACGCGCTGGAAATTCGGCTGGCTGCCGCTCGGCGGATATGTCCGCTTCGCCGGTGACATGAGCCCCGCGAGCCAGCCCAGCGCCGAATGGCTGTCGCTCCCGCCTGAACAGCGCGCCCGGACCTTTCAGTCGAAGCCGGTCTGGCAGCGCGCGATCATCGTCGCGGCGGGACCGGCGATCAACTTCCTGCTGGCAATCCTGATCCTCGGCGGCTTCGCCTATGCTTACGGCGTCAGCCGGACGCCGCCGGTGGTCGGCATTGTCGAGCCGGGTAGCGCCGCCGCCACCGCAGGACTGCTGCCGGGCGACCGGTTGACGGCGCTGGGCGGTCGAGGCGTCGATACCTTTGACGATATTGCCGGCTTTGCGCGGCTGCGTCCCGGCGAACGGATCGAGATCGTTATCGACCGGGGCGGCGCGTCGCAGACGCTGGCCGTGACGATCGGCGAGCGGCGCGAGCGTGATCGCTTCGGCAACGACTATCGCATCGGTCGCCTCGGTATCGGCCCCGCCGCGCCCGTGCGCGAGCCGATCGGCCTGATCGAGGCGCCGCTCATCGGCGTCGAGCGTACCGGCGAGATCGTCGGGATGATGGTCGATACCATCGGCCAGATTGTGACGGGACGCCGCTCGGTCGACGAACTCGGCGGGCCGCTGCGCATCGCGCAAGTGTCGGGCCAGCAGCTCAGCCTTGGCCTCCCCGAGTTCATCGGCCTGATTGCGCTCATCTCGATTAACTTGGGGTTCATTAACCTCTTGCCAGTGCCGACGCTCGATGGTGGCCACCTGCTTTTCTATGCGATCGAGGCGGTGCGCCGTCGCCCCGTCGATCCGCAGGTGCTCGAATGGGCGTTTCGGGGCGGTGTCGCAGCGCTGCTGGCGCTGATGCTGCTCGTGACGATCAACGATCTCGGCGCATTCGGCCTCTGGCGCAGCCTCGCCGGCTTGATCGGCTGACATGCTTCGTGCAGGGGCGTTGCGCCCCGGTGCAGGACTTTTCCTCGGGACATTTTGGGTGGGGACGACGGTGACGGCGATCAAGGCGAGCAAGATGGGTGCGCAGGGCGCGATGCTGCTTGCCGGCACGATGTTGGCGGGCGTGGCGCAGGCGCAGACCGCTGCCCCCGCGCCGGCCCAGCCCCAGGCGGCCGCACCGGCCCCGGCGCCCGTCGTGCAGGCCGCCCCTGCGCGCATCATCAAGTCGCTGCGTGTCGTGGGCAGCCAGCGCATCGAGCCCGAGACGGTGCTCAGCTACACCAAGCTGCGCGTCGGCCAGCCCTATACAAACGAGAGCGTCGATCAGGCGATCAAGGACCTGCTTGCATCCGATCTGCTCAACGACGTGCAGATCGAGGGCGTCGAGAATGGCGACCTGATCGTTCGTGTGCGCGAGAACCCGATCATCAACCGCATCGTGCTCGAGGGCAATCGGCGGCTGAAGAACGACAAGATCCTGCCCGAGATCAGGCTCAAGCCGCGCCAGATCTTCACCCGCACCGCGGTGCGCGCTGACGTGGCGCGCATCGTAGAACTGTATCGGCGTCAGGGCCGTTTTGCCGCGATCGTCGAGCCCAAGCAGGTCAATCTCGACCAGAACCGCGTCGATGTCGTGTTCGAGATCACCGAAGGGCCGAAGTCCAAGGTTCGCCAGATCAATATCATCGGCAACGAACAGTTCAGCGATAATGAGCTGCGCAAGGAGATGGCGACCAAGCAGGCGCGCTTTTTCCGCTTCTTCAGCTCGAATACGTCCTACGACCAGGACCGGCTGGCGTACGACCAGCAGAAGCTGCGCCAGTTCTACCTGACTGAGGGCTATGCCGACTTTCGCGTGATTTCCGCGGTGGCCGAGCTGACGCCCGACAAGGAAGACTTCATCATCACCTACGTGGTCGAGGAAGGGCCGCGCTACAAGTTCGGCGATGTCGAGGTCGACAGCGGCATCCGCGACTTCGATGGCGAAAAGCTCGCCGCCGGCCTGCCGATCAAGAAGGGCAACTGGTTCAATGCGAAGTTGGTCGAGGACTCGGTCACGTCGCTGACCGAGACCGCGGGCCTGTTCGGCTATGCCTTTGCCGACGTCCGCCCTGAATATCGCCGCGATCCCGAAACGCTGACGATGGGGCTGTCGTTCAACATCGCCGAAAGCTCGCGCACCTATGTCGAGCGGATCGAGATCACTGGCAACACCCAGACGCAGGATGAGGTGATCCGCCGCGAGATGCGCCTTGCCGAGGGCGATGCGTACAACAGCTTCCTGCGCAAGCGGTCGCAGGACCGCGTCAACTCGCTCGGCTTCTTCCAGGACAAGTTCGAGATCGAGGAGAAGGAGGGCTCGGCCCCCGATCGCGTCGTCCTTGGTGCCAATGTCGAGGAGCGCTCGACTGGCGAACTGACGCTGTCGGCAGGCTTCTCCAGCCTCGAGCGGTTCATCCTCCAGGGCTCGATCCGCCAGCGCAATTTCCGCGGCAAGGGCCAGGACCTGCGCCTCCAGGCCAATTATTCGGCCTATTCGAAGTCGGTCGAGCTGGGCTTTACCGAGCCCTATCTGTTCGACAAGAACATTGCCTTGGGCGGCACGATCTTTCGCCGTGACTTCAATTCGTTCAACTTCATCGGCAACGATCGCAACACGACCTTCAGCCAGACCTCGACCGGGTTCCAGATCGTCGCGGGCGTGCCGCTGACTGAATATTGGTCGTTGTCGGGCCGCTATCAGCTGAGCCAGGACGATGTCAGCCTCGACGAGTCGATCTACTTCACCAACGGCCAGTGCGACCCGCTGCGTGCCGGCCGATATCTGTGCGAGCAGATCGGCAACCGGCTGACCTCGCTAGTGGGTGCAAGCCTCGTCTATGACAGCCTCAACAGTCGCCTGCGCCCGACCCGCGGCCAGCGGCTGACGCTGGGCGTCGATTTCGCCGGCCTCGGCGGCGACGTCCGCTATATCCGCGGTCGCGGCGAATACAGCCGCTTCTGGGGCCTGGGCGGCGGCTTCATCTTCTCGGTCAACGCGCAGGGCGGCTACATCCATAGCCTCGAAAGCGATCGCGGCCCCGGCATCGATCCGGTTCGGATCGTCGACCGCTTCTACCTCGGCGAACCGCAGTTCCGCGGCTTCGACATTCGCGGTGTGGGACCGCGCGTGCTGCGCATCCCGTACACCACCGACGAGAATGGCAACACGATCCTCCAGACTGACCGCCAGAGCATCGTCGACGATCCGCTGGGCGGCAAGGCTTACTATCTCGGCCGCGCCGAGCTCGAGATCCCGCTGGGTTCGGGCGCACAGGAGCTGGGGCTGCGGCCGTCGGTCTATGTTCAGGCAGGTTCGCTGTTCAACATCAAGCGGCCGCTGCCGACCGCCACCTTCAGCCAGGCGACGGATTCGAACGGCAACCCCGTGTTCAACGTCGACGGCTCGCCGCGCCTGCTCGATCTCACCAGGCCGGTGACGACCGACACGGGGCAGCAGATCTACCTCAACACCTTCACCGAGAATGGCGTGACGAGCCAGCGGCAGACGACCTGCGCCGTCGGCTATTCCGCAACGGTTGGTGGCGCCTGCGTCGGCAGCGAGCCGAATGCCGCCCAGGTGACGACGATCTCGCCTTTCCTCGAGCGCTTCGTTGGCGATACGCCCAAGCCGCGCATTACGGTCGGCGTCGGCGTCAACTGGAACTCGCCGTTCGGTCCGCTCCGCATCGACCTTGCCAAGGACATCATCTCGGTCGACGGCGACGATCCCAAGCTTCTCACCTTCAACGTTGGAGCCGCTTTCTAATGAACAAGTTCCTCATCGCCGCGGCGCTCGCGCCGGTCGCGATCGCCGCGCCGTCGCTGGCGCAGGTGAACGGCATCGCCGTCGCCAATCCCGAGAGCGCCGTCCTCCAGTCGAACGCCTGGAAGACCGCGATCTCGCAGATCCAGACGACGTACAAGACGCAGCTCGACCAGGCGCAGGCGCGCCAGACCGCCGTCCAGAACGAGCTTCGCCCGCTGGTCGAGGCGTTCGAGAAGGCCCGCGCCGCCCCGAACGCCAACGAAGCGTCGCTGCGTACCCAGGCGACGACGATTCAGCAGCGCGAGCAGACGGCGAATGCCGAGCTTCAGCGCCTGACGCAGCCCGTGCAGCGCGCACGCGCCTATGCCGCCGAGCAGATCGGCGCGCAGCTTCAGGCCGCGGTCAATGCCGCGATGTCGAAGAAGAAGGTGACGCTGCTGCTTCGTCCCGAAGCGGCGGTTTCGGCCCAGCCCTCGACCGACATCACTGCCGACGTGACGGCCGAGCTCAACCGCCTCGTCCCCAATGTTAGCATCACGCCGCCCGCCAACTGGCAGCCCGGTGGTCAGCAGGGTGCTGCGGCGGCGCCCGCAGCCGCGGCGCCGCGTCCGGCAACGCCCGGCCGGTGAGCGAAGACGTCGTGACGGGCGAGGCCGGGCGCGCCGCGCTCGGCCCGCTCGACGTTACCCGGGTGATGGCGGCGCTCCCGCACCGCTATCCGATGCTGCTCGTCGACCGGGTCGAGGAGATCGTCCCCGACCGGTCGATCCGCGCGGTCAAGGCAGTGACGATCAACGAGGGCTTCTTCCAGGGGCATTTCCCAGGCCGCCCGATCATGCCCGGCGTACTGATCGTCGAGGCGCTGGCGCAAGCCGCCGGCGTGCTTGCGGTCGAGAGCCTCGGCCTCGCCGGCTCGGGCAAGCTCGTCTATTTCATGGCGATCGAGGAAGCCAAGTTTCGGAAGCCTGTCGAACCCGGCGTGCTCCTGACGCTCGAGGTCGAGTTCGTCCAGAAGCGGTCGAGCGTCTGCAAGTTTGCCGGCCGCGCGCTGTTGGGCGATGCGGTGGCGGCAACCGCCAACTTCACCGCGATGATCGCCGACCCGCCCAAGGCGTAATCGGCCGCGGCTTTTTCTATTCGTCGTCGAGGACTTGATCCGGTGACGTAAGGAAGGAGCTGCATTGCGCTGTTCCCCTTCCGCTGCTATGCGCGCGCCCTTCGCCGCTGGTCGGAAACCAGCGGCTTTTCCGGAGAATTGAACGTGAAGAAGACCGGCCACCCCGACTATCACATGATCAAGGTCCAGATGACCGACGGCACCGTGTTCGAAACGCGCTCCACCTGGGGCAAGGAAGGCGACACGATGACGCTCGACATCGACCCGCTGGCGCACCCGGCCTGGACCGGCGGCAATCAGCGCCTGCTCGACGCCGGTGGTCAGGTCGCGCGCTTCAACAAGCGGTTCGGCGGGCTGTCGCTTCGCTCGAAGTAAGAGTTCTTCACGCCGCGTTTACCAACGCGGCGTAGCGTCGGGGGCATGGAGAGCCATGTCCCCGTACGCACGCGTATCGCCGCCGAGCTGATTCCGCTTGCGGCCGGCGAGAGCCGACGCGCTGCCGCCCGCAAATCCGTGTCGCTCGATGCCGGACTGTTTGACGCGGGCTATCACGGCAGTCTTTGCCGCATAACCGACTTGTCGATGAGCGGCGCGCGCATCCAGACGTTCACCGATCTTGTGGCCGACACCAGCATCCTGCTGACGCTACCCGGCGGGGTCCGGCGAGTCAGCCGCGTGGTGTGGTCGCGCGATTACCAGGCTGGCTGCCAGTTCGAACAGCCGCTTTCGAACTTCGAGCTCGAGCTGCTGACCGCCGGCTGATCCCGATCCGTCGCCAACGCTATTTCCTGCTGGCCACATCGCCCGAGTTCGGCCATGTTTCCGCCACAACCACGGTCGCGCGGCCGGTTTGGCGCAGGGAGCATCGATGGCGGGCACATGGGTCGCGTTGGGCATGATGCTGGCAAGCGGCGCCGCATCCGATGATCGTTCCGCCGCGCCCCTCGGCGCCGTGCCTTTCGCGCTCGGCCTTCGTCTGGTCCCGGCCGAAGCCCGTACCCCGCGCCTGCCGCGCATCGCCGCCGAGGCGCTGCCGCTTGACCTGCTGCCCGGCGACCGCCCCGCCGCCGACCTCTGCGCGGACACGACCGAACGCCCGCGCGAGCCCGGTGCGCCCGTTCGCGCGCGCATGTCGATGCGCCTCGACAGCGGCCGCGACGCCATGCGCCCCGCCTTCGCGCTCGGCGGCCTGGGCGGCGCGCTGATGCGGGTTACGGACGCGCTCCTCGATGATTGAGCGCGGACTGGCGGAGAGGGTGGGATTCGAACCCACGGTGAGCTTGCACCCACGGCGGTTTTCAAGACCGCTGCCTTAAACCACTCGGCCACCTCTCCAGCGCCCGAGCGCGGCGTTAGCGCCCTGTGGCGTATTTGTGCAAGCGCCGACGACAAGGGGGGTTCAGGCCGCGGCGCGACTGTGGCACATCGGCGCGATGCTGGGGTTCGGTAAAATGCGTAAATGGTGTGCGGCGCTGCTCGGCGTCTGGTTGGCGGCCGGAACCGCGGGCGGGGCGGCGGCGCAGGGCGAGGCAGGTTTTCAGGCGTATCTGTCACAGGTGCGCGGGCGGGCGCTCGCCGCCGGCGTGACGGCGCGGACGC
This sequence comes from Sphingomonas spermidinifaciens, assembly GCF_002351485.1. Taxonomy (GTDB): domain Bacteria; phylum Pseudomonadota; class Alphaproteobacteria; order Sphingomonadales; family Sphingomonadaceae; genus Sphingomonas; species Sphingomonas spermidinifaciens. The sequence continues at coordinate 194,728 of NZ_NWMW01000001.1, forward strand.
TCGACGCCGTGCTCCCGACGCTGTCCGTCAACCCGCGAGTAATCGAGCTCGACCGCGGCCAGCCGGGCGGCACCGCTGGCCCGCCGAGCGCGGTGCTCAACTTCGCGCCCTACCGCGCGCGGCATGTCGATGCGGCTCGCATCAGCCGCGGCAAGCGCGCCTATGCCGCCAATCGAACGCGCCTGTCGCGGATCGAGGCCGAGACGGGCGTGCCCGAATCGATCATGGTCGCGATCTGGGGGCACGAAACCAATTATGGTTCCTATACCGGCGACTTCGATCTCGCCCGGTCGCTCGCTACGCTCGCCTATGAGGGGCGGCGGCGCGCGCTGTTCGAGGGCGAGTTGATCGCACTTCTAAAGATGATGGACCGCGGCATCCCCCGCGAACGGCTGAAGGGCAGCTGGGCGGGCGCTATGGGCCATCCACAGTTTCTGCCCTCGATCTATCTGCGCCTTGCGCGGGATGGCGATGGCGACGGGCAGGCGGACATCTGGAGGAGCGAGGCCGATGCGCTCGCCTCGATCGCCAACTATTTCGTCAATGCCGGGTGGCGCGCGGGCCAGCCCTGGGGCGTCGCGGTCAACGTGCCCGCCAGCTTCAACCGGGGCGCACTGACCACCCGCACGATCTCGCCGCGGTGCCCGCGCGTGTTCGAGCGGCACAGCCGGTGGCGGACGATGCGCGAATGGCGCCAGCTCGGGATGGTGCCGCAAGCGGGGCGCTGGCCCGCCGACGACGTGCTCGCCACGCTGATCGAGCCCGACGGGCCGGGACGCACTGCCTATCTGCTGACGGGCAATTACCGCGTCATCCTCGACTATAATTGCTCGAACTTTTACGCGCTTTCCGTGGGATTGCTCGCCGATGCCGTCGCCGGTTGACCTCATTGCCCTGACGCTGGCCGCCGCACTGCCCGGCCAGGACGCTCCGCCCCCTGCCGCGGGGCCGAGCGCCGCCTCGAACGAGGGTGAGCGCTACGACGCGGTGGGTTATGCCGGCGCGACCGAGCAGGCCACGGGCGCGGCACATGCGACGCTGCCCGTCGGCAGCTTTGTCGAGGTGACGGCGCTCGACAGCGGGCGCACCGTGTTGCTGATGATTGCCGCCGTCGCCGCGCCCGCGGCGATGCAGCCGATCGCGCTCTCGCCCGACGCGCTGCGCCAACTTGCGATCGCGCCCGGCGCGCCTGTCCGCGTCCGCACTGCGCGGCCGTCGCCGCCCGATGAGGCGGCGCTAAGGGCCGGGCAGGCAGCGCCGGCACGGCTCGACGCACCGCCCGTGCTGCTCGCAGGGCTGCGCAAGGATCTACCGCCCCGAGGCACCCCGATGGCCGCCAAGCCTGCGCCCGAGCCGATCGCCGCGCCGAAACAACCGGTCGCCAAACCCGCACCCCGCCCGCAGCAGCGCCCGATCGACCCGCCCGAGCGTCAGGTCGCCGTGCAGCCCAAGCCGCAGACCGCGCCCGCATCGGGCTGGGGCGTACAGGTGGCGGCCCTCTCGAACGAGGCCAATGCCCGCGCGCTCGCCAGCCGGCTCGGCGGTCGCGTGCGTGCTGCAGGCAAGCTCTACCGCGTCCAGCTTGGCCCATTTGCCGATCGCGCCGCGGCAGAGGCTGCGCGGGCCGGCGCTATCCGCCGCGGCCATGCCGGCGCGGCGCTCGTCCGCATCCCCTGATGTTCCTCAAGCCACCGGGTATTGTGCCACCGATGAATCGCTTGCTTGCCCTTTCGCCGCTCGTCCTCCTCGCCGCCGCGCCTGCCGGGGCGCAGCGCCCGCCCTTCGATACGCCGGCGCCCGTGGCCTATCTCGAGGACCTGTCCTCGGGCGCGGTCCTCTATGCCAAGGACGCCGACCGCCGGATGCCGCCCGCGTCGATGGCGAAGATGATGACGACCTATGTCATCTTCGACATGATCAAGAAGGGGGAGATCAAGCTCGACCAGAAGATCACCGTCCGGCCCGAGACCTGGCAGAAATGGCACGGGCCGCAGGCGGGATCGACGATGTTCCTGTCGCCGAACGAACAGGTGAGCGTCGAGAATCTGCTCTACGGCGTCGTCGTGCTGTCGGGTAACGACGCCTGCGTCGTGCTGGCCGAGGGCGTGGCGGGCACCGAGGAAGCGTTCGTCAACCTGATGAACCAGCGCGCCAAGGCGATCGGGCTCAAGAACAGCCAGTTCGGCACCTCGAACGGCTGGCCCGACGAGGGGCGCACCTTTGTGACCGCGCGCGACCTCGCCCATCTCGCCAAGGCGACGATCGAGAACTACCCCGACCTCTACAAGAAGTTCTACAGCCGCCGCGACTTCACCTGGGGCCAGACGATGGGCGGGAACGCCATCACCCAGGCCAATCGCGACCCGCTGCTCGGCCGCGTCAACGGCGCCGACGGGCTCAAGACCGGGCACACCGAGGAAGCGGGTTATGGCTTCACCGGCTCGGCCGAGCAGAATGGGCGCCGCCTCGTCATGGTCGTCGCCGGGCTGACGAGCTTCAATCAGCGTGCCAATGAATCGGTGCGCTTCATGGAATGGGGCTTCAACGCCTGGCGCGCCAAGCCCGTGGTCAAGCAGGGCAAGCGCGTCGAGAGCGCCGACGTGCAGCTCGGCGATTCCGCGACCGTGGGCCTCGTCGCACCGCGCGACCTCAACGTGACCGTGCCCGCGGGCAGCTCGGCGGCGATGACGGCCAAGGTCGTCTATCAGGGACCGGTCAAGGCCCCGATCAGGCAGGGTCAGCATATCGCCGACCTTGTCATCACCAGCGCCGACCTCGGCGAGCAGCGCCTGCCGCTCGTCGCCGAGAGCGCGGTCGGCGAGGCGGGCTTCTTCGGCCGCGTCTGGGCGGGGCTGATGGGGCTCTTCGGCGCTTGAGCCCAGGCCGCTTCATCACGCTCGAGGGCGGGGAGGGCGCGGGCAAGTCGACGCAGGCGCGCGCGCTCGCCGCCGCGCTGGAGGCGCGCGGGCTCCACGTTCTCGTTACCCGCGAGCCGGGCGGCAGCGACGGGGCAGAGGCGGTGCGCGAACTCTTGATGCAGGGCGATGTCGGCCGCTGGAGCCCGCACGCCGAAACGCTGCTGTTCGCCGCCGCTCGCGCGGATCATGTCGAGAAGCGTATCCGCCCGGCCATCGGTGCGGGGCATTGGGTGATCTGCGACCGCTATGTCGATTCGACACGAGCCTATCAGGGAGCGCAGGGGATCGACGACGCCGCGATCCTCGCGTTGCACGGCTTCGGCTCGCGCGGGCTGATGCCCGACCGCACCTTCCTGCTCGAACTTCCGCCCGAAGAAGGCGCGGCGCGCGCGGCGGGACGGGGCTCGGCCGCCAACGACCGGTTCGAGGTTCGCGGCACCGGTTTCCACGCCGCGGTGGCGGAGGGATTCGCGCGCATCGCTGCCGCCGAGCCCGACCGCGTCCGTCGCATCGACGCCGCCGCGGCACCGGAACGCGTCACCGCCGCGCTGATCGAGGCGCTCGCCGACCTGCTGCCATGACGTCACTCGTCGGCAACGAGGCCCCCCGCGCCGCCTTTGCCGCGGCGATCGGCGGCGAGGCGATCCACCATGCCTGGCTGATCGCGGGGCCGGAGGGGGTGGGGAAGGGCCGGTTCGCCCGCGAGGCCGCCGCGCTGCTGCTCGCTCGCGCGCTTGACCCGTCGGTGCCCCCGGGCGGGCCGCTGCCGCCGGAGCACCGCGTCGCCCGCCTGCTCGCGAGCGGCGCGCATCCCGATTACCGCGAACTCGTCCGCCTGCCCAAGGACGCGTCCAAGCCCGAGGATGGGCTAAAGCGCAGCATCACCATCGACCAGGTCCGCACGCTCCAGCCGATGTTCGCGACCAAGCCGGCGCTGTCGGGCCGCCGGGTCGTGCTGATCGACGCGATCGACGATCTCGAGCGGAGCGGCGCCAACGCACTCCTCAAGAATCTCGAGGAACCGCCCGCGGGTACGATTTTCCTTCTTGTCAGCCATTCGCCCGGCCGCCTCCTCCCGACGATCCGCTCGCGCTGTCGCTCGCTTCGCTTTTCGGCGCTGACCGACGATCAGGTGGCGAGGGTGCTCCGCGCCGAGGAACCCGACCTGCCCGATGCCGAGGTCGCGGCGCTGGTGCGCGCCGGCGCCGGCTCCCCCGGCCGCGCGCTCGCCTTTGCCGGGCTTGATATGGCCACGATCGAGCGCGATCTGGCCGAAATCGCCGCGACCGGCGACCGCGACAATGCGGTTCGTGGGCGGCTGGCGAAGGCGTTGTCAGGAAAGGGCGCGGCGGAGCGTTTCGCCGCCTTCGTCGAGCGCGTGCCCGCCTTCATCGCCGAACGCGCGCGCGCAGCAAGCGGCGAGGCGCTCCGCACCGCACTCGATGCGCACGAGGCGGCGCGATCGGTGGGCGGGATCGCCGTCGCGCTGACGCAGGACGCCGCGGGCACGGTGTTCGAACTCGGCGGCATCGTCGCGCGCCTCGCCCCGCGCTGACGCGCCCGCTCCCGGCTTGCCGCACTGCGGCGCGCCGCCTAGAGCAGGCGCCATGGCCGACCCCTTCTATATCACCACCGCAATCCACTATCCCAATGGCCGCCCTCATATCGGCCACGCCTATGAGATGATCGCCGCCGACGCGATCGCCCGCTTTCAGCGTCAGGCGGGCCGCGACGTCCGCTTCCAGACGGGCACCGACGAGCACGGCCTCAAGATGGCGCAGACCGCCCGCGACCGCGGCATGACCGCGCGCGCACTGGCCGACGAGATGTCAGCCTTTTTCAGCGAGATGGCGACATCTCTTCACATCAGCCACGACCGCTTCATCCGCACGGTCGAGGCCGATCATTACCGCGCGAGCCAGGCGATCTGGGAGGCAATGCAGGCGTCGGGCGACCTGTATCTCGACCGCTACGAGGGCTGGTACTCGGTCCGCGACGAGGCATTCTACGAGGAGAAGGAACTGACCGAGGGGGAGGGCGGCCAGCGCCTCTCGCCGCAGGGTACGCCCGTCGAATGGACTGCGGAGGAAACCTGGTTCTTCCGCCTGTCCAGGTACCAGCAGCCGCTACTCGATCTCTACGCCGCCAATCCCGGCTTCATCCGGCCGGAGAGCCGCCGCAACGAAGTGCTGCGCTTCGTCGAGGGCGGGCTGACCGACCTGTCGGTCTCGCGGACGAGCTTCGACTGGGGTGTGCCGGTGCCGGGCAGCCCGGGGCATGTCATGTATGTCTGGGTCGATGCGCTCACCAACTATCTGACCGGCGCCGGTTATCCCGACGGAGGCGACCTCTGGCGCTACTGGCCCGCCGACCTCCACGTCATCGGCAAGGACATCGTTCGCTTCCACGCGGTCTACTGGCCCGCCTTCCTCATGTCGGCGGGGCTGCCACTGCCGCGCGAGGTGTTCGGCCATGGCTTCGTCCTCAACCGGGGCGAGAAGATGTCGAAGTCGGTCGGCAATGTGGTCGATCCGCTGGCGCTCGCCGATGCGTTCGGGGTCGATGCGCTCCGATACTTCCTGCTGCGCGACATCAGCTGGGGTCAGGACGGCAGCTACAGCCCGCGCGCGATTGCGACGCGCGCCAATGCGGACCTGTCGAACAGCTTCGGCAACCTCGCCCAGCGCACGCTGAGCTTCATCGCCAAGAACCTCGAAGGCGCGCTGCCGGAGCCCGGCCGCGCCGATCCGGCCGATGCCGCGCTGCTGGCGGCGGTGACGGAGGCGAATGGCGAGTTCATCCGCCTGTTCGCCGAACAGTCGATCACCCCCGCGCTGGAGGCGTGGATGCGCGGCGTCTTCGCCTGCAACCAGTATATCGACGTCCAGGCCCCGTGGTCGCTGCGCAAGACGGACCCCGAGCGGATGCACGCCGTGCTTGGCACGCTGGTCCGCGCGATCCGATTGCTCGCGATTACGATCCTGCCCGTCGTGCCCGCATCGGCCGGCGCGATGCTCGACCAGTTCGGCGCCGACGAGCGCGACCATGCCGCGCTCGCGGACGACGGCTGGTATGCGCGAAAGGCAGGGGAGGGCTTTCGCATCGGCCCCCCGACCCCCATCTTTCCTCGACTGGACGTGCCCGAGGAGGAAGCGGCGGCATGACGCTGGCCGACAGCCACTGTCACCTGAATTACAAGGGGTTGGTCGAGGAACAGGACAAGGTCCTCGAACGCGCCCGCGCGCGCGGCGTGACTGCGATGCTCAACATTTCGACGCGCGAGCGCGAATGGGGTGACGTCATCGCGGTAGCCGAGCGCGAAGCCGACGTCTGGGCCAGCGTCGGCATTCACCCGCACGAGGCCGATGCGCATCCTGACGTTGACGCCGCCAAGCTGATCGCGGCGGCGCGGCACCCGCGCGTCGTCGGCCTCGGCGAATGCGGTCTCGATTACTATTACGACCATAGTGACCGCGCGGCGCAGGCCGCGAGCTTTCGCGCGCACTGCGCCGCCGCGCGCGCGACCGGCCTGCCGATCATCGTCCACACCCGCGATGCCGAGGGCGACACTGCCGCGTTGCTGGAGGAGGAACTGGGGAAGGGGGCCTTTCCCGGTGTCATCCACTGCTTCACCGGGACCGGCCCCTTCGCCGATCGGATGCTCGAACTCGGATTCTACATCTCGATCTCGGGGATCGTGACGTTCAAGAACGCGCGCGATCTTCAGGAAACCGCCGCGCGGCTGCCGATCGAGCGGCTGTTGATCGAGACCGATGCGCCTTTCCTTGCCCCCGTGCCTCACCGGGGCAGGCCGGGGGAGCCGGGCTTTGTCGCCGATACATGCGCGTTCCTCGCCGGGCTTCGCGGCACAACGCCTGAGGAACTCGGGGCGGCAACGGCTGCAAACTTTCACACCCTGTTTGAAAAGACGCTCGCTTGAAGCTGACGTTGCTCGGATGCGGAACGTCGTCGGGCGTGCCGCGGATCGGCAATGACTGGGGGCGTTGCGATCCGTCTGAATCGCGCAACCGCCGCACTCGCTGCGCCGCGCTGGTCGAGAGCAGCGGCACCCGCGTCCTGATCGATACTGGCCCCGACATGCGCGAGCAGCTCAACGCTGCCAATGTCGGTCGCGTCGATGCGGTGATCTGGACCCACGACCATGCCGACCACACGCACGGCATCGACGATCTGCGCCAGCTCGCCCAGTCGCTTGGCCGACCGGTCCCCTGCTATGCCCGCCCTGCGACCGCGGCGGTGCTGGCGGCACGCTTCACTTATGTATTCGAGGGCGGGGGCGGGTACCGGCCGGTTGCCACGCTCGCGCCGTTACCCGACGAGTTGACGATCGGCGACGTGACGATCTCCACGGTCGATCAGCCGCATGGCGAGATCACGAGCGCCGGCCTGATCTTCGCACATCATGGTAAACGCATCGCATATTCGACCGACTTTCACGCACTTACTGACGAAATGACACAGGCGTTCGACAGTGCAGAGATCTGGATCCTCGACGCGCTCCGTCGGCATCCACATCCGTCCCACAACCATCTGTCGCTCGCGCTGGAGCATATCGAGCGCGTCCGCCCCGGCCGCGCGGTGCTGATCCACATGGACAATTCGATGGATTACCGAACGCTCAATGCGGAGCTGCCGACCGGGGTCGAGCTTGGCTATGACGGCATGGTGCTGCTGCCATGAATGGGGACCAGTCCGTCGAGCTCCTCTGGGGCGTCGGTGCGCTGGTGCTGGTGCTGAGTGGGCTCACCGCGCGGCGCGTGTCGGCACGGGTGATCGTGCGCAATCTTCTCGGCTGGGCAGCGATCGCCGGCGTACTGTTCGTGCTGTTCGCCAATCAGGACCGGCTGGCGCTACTTGCCGAGCGCGCCGGGCTCACCGGGCAGCAGGTGTCGGGCGATACGGTGCGCATCCGCCAGTCGGCCGACGGGCATTTCTATGCCGATGTGCGCATCAACGGCGTGCGCCAGCGGATGCTGGTCGACAGCGGCGCGACGATCACCGCCTTGTCGGAGGATGCTGCCCAAGCGGCCGGTGTGACCGCAGAGAGCGGCTTTCCAGTGGTGTTGGCGACGGCCAATGGTCAGGTTCAGGCCCGGCGAGGCGTTGCGGCGACGTTCGCCATTGGCGAGCTAGAGACGCGCGATTTGTCGGTCGTCATCTCGCCCAGCTTCGGCGACATGAGCGTGGTCGGCATGAATTTCCTGTCGCGGCTGGGCAGCTGGCGGGTTGAAGGCCGCACGCTGATCCTCGAGCCGATACGAAACTGAACTTTACATAATGTGTATTATCGAATTGGCGGAGGTGGCGCGATGATCGAGCGGCTGGTTGCGATTATGGCGCGGCTGCGTGATCCCGTCCACGGCTGCGAATGGGATCGCGCGCAAGACTTCCGCTCGATCGCGCCTTACACGATCGAGGAAGCCTATGAGGTAGCCGATGCCTGCGAGCGCGGCGACATGACCGAGCTCAAGGACGAGCTTGGTGACCTTCTCCTCCAGGTCGTGTTTCACAGCCGTATGGCCGAAGAAGCCGGCGCCTTCGCGCTGCCCGACGTGGTTGCTGCGATCAGCGACAAGATGGAGCGCCGACACCCGCACATCTTCGGCGACCGGGCCGAGGGCGGCCATCACCTCTGGGAAGTCATCAAGGCCGAGGAGCGCGCGGTCAAGTCCGACCCGAGCGCCCTTGCCGGCGTCGCACTCGGCCTGCCGGCGCTCACCCGCGCTGAAAAGCTTCAGAAGCGAGCCGCGCGTGTCGGATTCGACTGGCCCGATGCCAACGGCCCGCGCGCCAAGATCGACGAGGAACTCGCCGAGGCCGAGGCGGCCACCGATGCCGATGCTCGCACCGAGGAAGTCGGCGACCTGCTCTTCGCCGTCGTTAACTGGGCCCGACATCAGATCATCGACCCGGAGGCCGCGCTCCGACACGCCAATGCCAAGTTCGAGCGCCGCTTCAGGGCGATGGAGGGCTCGGCGGGCGCAGCATTCGCTGCGCTCGACCTCGATGGAAAGGAAGCGCTCTGGCAGAAAGCCAAGGCGAACGAGTAACTTAGCCCGCCCGGCTCACGAACCGCTCGTGATCCTCCGGCGCCAATCGAACCTCATAATGCGCGCCGTCATCGGCCATCCAGTGGTCGAGCACTTCGCCATGCTGGTGCAGCCATGCCGCCCCCGCCCCGTCGGCCGGGTCGAGCGTCAGCATGAAGCGGCGGTGTCCCGCCGTCAGCCGCGCCGCTGCCGCCGCGATCAGCTCGTCCACCCCCTCCCCGGTCAGCGCGGAGATCGCCACGACGTCGGCGCGCGCCGCCGCATCGGCGATCACCCCGTCGCGGCGATCGTCCTCAAGCGCGTCGAGCTTGTTCCACGCCTCGATCCGCGGCGTTTCGGGATCGACGCCAATCTCGCCCAGCACCGCTTCGACGTCATGGCGCTGCGCCTCGCTGTCAGGGTGCGCGATGTCGCGGACGTGGATCAGGAGGTCGGCCGACACCACCTCCTCCAGCGTTGCCTTGAAGGCGGCGACCAGCTGCGTCGGCAGGTCGGAGACGAAGCCCACCGTGTCCGACAGGATCGCCTTGTCGATGCCCGGCAGCGAAATCTGACGCAGCGTCGGGTCGAGCGTCGCGAACAGCAGGTTTTCTGCCATCACCCCCGCCCCGGTCAGGCGGTTGAACAGCGTCGATTTGCCCGCATTGGTATAGCCGACCAGCGCCACGACCGGCCACGGCGCGCGCTGGCGCCGGTCGCGATGGAGCGTGCGCGTGCGGCTGACCTGATCGAGCTCACGGCGCAGGCGCGCCATGCGGTCGCGGATCATCCGCCGGTCGGCCTCGATCTGCGTCTCGCCGGGGCCGCCGAGGAAGCCGAAGCCGCCGCGTTGCCGCTCGAGGTGAGTCCAGCTGCGCACGAGGCGCGAGGACTGATAATCGAGATGCGCGAGCTCGACCTGCAACCGCCCCTCGGCCGTCCGAGCGCGCTCGCCGAAAATTTCGAGGATCAGGCCGGTCCGGTCGATGACCTTGCAGCCGAGCCCGGTTTCGAGGTTCCGCTGCTGCACCGGCGAAAGCGCCGCGTCGAACACGGCCAGGCTCGCGCCCAGCGCCTCGACCCGCTCGTGCAGGCTCTCGACCTGGCCGCCACCGATCAGCGTCGCGGGTCGCGGTTGCCGGACGCGCAGGCCGACGCGCTCGACCACCTCGACACCGATCGCCGCGGCAAGGCCCGCCGTCTCCTCCAGTCGCGCGTCGACCTCGCGGCTCGCGCCGCCCTGGTCGGGCAACACGACGATGGCGCGCGCGCCGCGGGCGAACTCCTCGGCGTCGCGATCGAATCCGGTACTCAGGCTGCGTCCCCCTGTGCCTGTTCTTCGGCAAGATTCAGCGGGTTCGCGGGCTGGATCGTCGACACGGCGTGCTTGTAGACGAGCTGCGACATGCCGTCGCGCTGGAGCAGCATGCAGAACAGGTCGAACGCGGCGATCTGGCCCTGCAGCATCACGCCGTTGACGAGGAACATCGTCACATGCTCCTGCTGGCGGCGCACGGCGCTCAGGAAAATTTCCTGCAAGACCGGGTTCTTGCTGCCGTTATCCGACACGCTGTCAATGATGGGCGACAAGTCGACATTGCCCGTCGGCATGATCGTCGAGATCGCGTGCTTGTAGATCAGCTGCGACTGGCCGTCACGGCGCAGCAGGACCGAGAAATTGTCGAACCAGGTGACGATCCCCTGAAGCTTGACGCCCTTGACGAGGAACATCGTCACCGGCGTCTTCGCGCGGCGCAGGGCGTTGAGGAACTGGTCCTGGAGCGAGGTCTGCTTGTCGGCCATCGGTCGATCCCTTGTTCTTGGCGGGGTTTGCCCGCTGCGCGCCGCTTCGTGCGACGTCGGTCGCGCGCCACCGTGGCGTGCGCCGCCAAGGTAGGGACGATTGCCGCGATCGTCCAGCCGCGAGCGGCTAGTCCTCGCGCGTCTCGGTGATGCCGAGCAACTTCAGTTTGCGGTGCAGCGCCGAGCGTTCCATGCCGATGAAGCTCGCCGTTCGGCTGATATTGCCCGAGAAGCGGCGGATCTGGACGCGCAGATACTCCCGCTCGAACGTCTCGCGCGCTTCGCGCAGCGGCGTGCCCATGATCGCGCTTGCGCCCAGCCCGCTCGCATCGCGGCCGGTCTGGAGCACCTCGGGGGGCAAGAGGTCGAGGTCGATGCGGCCGATCCGGTCGCCGGGCGCCAGGATCACCGTGCGCTCGACGACGTTGCGCAGCTGGCGGACGTTGCCCGGCCATTCATAGCTCTGCAGCGCGACCATCGCATCGGGTGCGACCTCGGGCGTGGGCACGCGGCGGTCGGTGGCATAGCGCGCGACGAAATGCTCGACGAGCGGCGGAATGTCCTCGCGGCGGTCGGCGATCGGCGGGATGACGACGGGGACGACGTTGAGCCGGTAATAGAGATCCTCGCGGAACCGCCCCTCCCCGATCTCGACCATCAGGTCGCGGGCGGTGGCGGAGACGACGCGGACATCGACCTTGACGACGCGCGTGCCGCCGACACGGGTAAAGCTCTGATCGGTCAGCACGCGCAGGATCCGGGCCTGCGTCGCGACCGGCATGTCGGCGATCTCGTCGAGGAACAAAGTGCCGCCATGCGCCTGTTCGAGCAGGCCCGGCCGCACAAGGTCGCCCGCTTCCTCGACGCCGAACAGCTCCTCTTCGACGCGCTCGGGCGTCATTCGCGCGGCGCTCACGATGACGAAGGGCGCCGTCGCGCGCTGGCTCCAGGCGTGCAGCAGGCGGGCGGCGACTTCCTTGCCCACCCCCGGACCGCCCGAGATCAGCACCCGGCTGCCCGTCTGCGCCACGCGTTTCAGCGTCGCGCGGACGGTGTTGATCGCGGCCGAGCTGCCGGTGAGGTCGGTGTCGCGCCCGGCACTTGCGCGCAGATCCTCGACCTCCTGACGCAGGCGCTCGGTCTCGGTCGCGCGCTTGACGAGGAGAAGCAGGCGCTCGGCTTCGAACGGCTTCTCGATGAAGTCCGACGCGCCGCGCCGGATCGCCGCCACCGCGGTGTCGAGATTGCCATGGCCCGAGATTACCAGCACCGGCAGCGACGGGTCGCGCCGCTTGATCTCCTCGAGCAGTTCGAGCCCGTCTAGGCGTGAGCCGTGCAGCCACACGTCGAGCAGGACAAGGCTCGGCCGGCGCGTCGCGATCGCTTCCAGCGCGGCGTCGCTGTCGCCCGCCGAGCGCGTGTCATAGCCTTCGTCCTCGAGCACGCCGGCCACCAGCTCGCGAATGTCGCGTTCGTCATCGACGACGAGAATGTCGAGGGTCATGAATTAGGGTTCCGGGTCCGGGTGAGCATGTGAAGGCGGTCGTCGTCCGTGGAGGCGGGCGTCGCCTCGGCATCCTCGGGCACCGCCAGCGGTTCGAGCGCGCGTGCGTCGAAAGCGAGCGTCACGATCGTGCCACCACCGGGCCGATCGGCGAAGCTCACTGCGCCCAGATGCTCCTCGGCAATCTTCTTGACGATCGCGAGGCCGAGGCCCGTGCCGCGGCTGCGTGTCGTCATATAGGGCTCGACGATGCGATCACGCTCGAGCGGCAGGCCGACGCCGTTGTCGGCGACCGACAGCGTGACGCGGCCGTTCGACTTGGCAAGCGTCATCACGATCTCGCCCTGCGGCAGGTTATCGGCGGCCGGGCGCGCCTCAATCGCCTCGGCGGCGTTCTTGATGACGTTGGTCAAGGCCTGGCCGATCTGCCGCCGGTCGCAGACGAGGCTGACCGGCGCGTCGGGATCGGTATCGAGGCGGAACGCGATGCCGGGATGCCCAACCTCGTGCAGGAACATCGCCTGGCGGGCGATATCGACCAGTGACTCGCGCCGGAACACGGGCTTGGGCATCCGCGCGAAGGATGAGAACTCATCGACCATGCGGCGCAGATCGCCGACCTGCCGGACGATGGTCTCGGTCAGCCGCGAGAAAGTCGTGTCGGACGGTTCGATACTCTTGCCGTACCGGCGCTGGAGCCGCTCGGCGGCGAGCTGGATCGGGGTAAGCGGGTTCTTGATCTCGTGCGCGATGCGCCGGGCAACGTCGGCCCAGGCGGCGCGGCGCTGGTCGGCCAGCTGCTGAGTGATGTCGTCGAAGGTCAGGATCGGACCGGCGGCGTCCCTCGTGATCTTGACCGCGAGCGTCCGGGCCTCGCCGCCGCGCGCGACCTGGACCACAGCCTCGCGCTGGTCACTGGCGAGCAGCGCGTCGAGTTCGGGCGCGACCTCGGTCAGCGGGCGGCCGATCGCATCGTCCTCCCCGATCTCGAGGAGGTGCGCGGCCGAGCTGTTGATGAGGCGGACCGTCCGCTCGGCACCGATCGACACGATGCCTGCCGATACGCCCGACATCACCGCCTCGATGAGCGCGCGACGACCCTCCGATTCGGCGTTCGCGGCGACCAGTGCGCCGGTCTGCTCCTTCAACCGCTCGGTCATGGTGTTGAACGCGCTGGCCAGCGTGCCGACTTCGTCCATCCGCTTGGGCTGGCTGACACGCGCGTCGAAATTGCCGCCGGCGACGCCGCGCGCGGCATCGACCAGGTCGTTGACCGGGCGCACGAGCCGGTCGGCGATGGCCAGTGCCGCGAACACTGCGAGGCCGACGATGAACAGCGAGATGCCGAGAAGCGCCAGATTGAACCTCAACTGCAGCGAACGTGACCGCTCGCGCAGCGCCCGATAATCGGCGACCACTCCCTCCGCGCGCTGCTTTCGCTCCATCAGTTCGCGCGCGCCGACCACGCGGCTCGAGGCAACGAGGTATCGCGTGCCCGGCACCGGCGCGATTGACTGGATGCGTTCGCCGCTGACGATCACGACGCTGGGCCTGCCGGCCAGCACCGCCCTGGCGTCGGCGACGCTTAGACTGCTTGCGAGGCCGCGCTCATAGGGGTCGAGTAGCGCATAGGTCAGGACCTCGCCGTCGGGCGCCAGGGTAAAGACGATCGACTCGGCCAGGCTGCGCTGGAAGACGCTCTGCTCGAACGTGGCGATGAACTCGGGCGTGTCGAACGGATATCCCGCGGCCAGCACGCGCTGGATATCCTTGCCGAGCGCGATGTTCTCCCCGTCGATCCACCGCGTCATTTCGCGATAGGATTCGTCGGCGAGCGTCGCGGCACGCTCGATCATGTCCTTGGCGCGGTCGGAATACCAGAATTCGACGCCGTACTGGAACAGCATCGACGCGACGATGGTTACGAGGATCATCGGCACGCTGGCAAGGACGGAGAACAGCGCGACGAGGCGGACGTGCAGTCGCCCCTGCCCCCCCGCCGCCGACGCCATCGCGCGCTTGATCGCAATGCGCCGCCCGATCAGCACCAGCAGTGCGACTGCGGGCACGAGGTTGGCGACCATCAGCAGCGCGACCAGCGGTGGTGTCAGCGGCCGCGGCGATGTCGGGTCTGCGGTGATGATGAAATAGGTGGCGATGCCGATCGCGACCGCCGCGGCGAGCACGCCAAGCTCGATCAGCGGCGTTACGCTCAGCCGTCGGCGCGGCTCGGAACTCAGCATGTCGGGAACGGCAATAGCCTCCATCGTTGCAAGCGTACAACATCGCCGTGGCAGAGAAAACACATAGTTTGGTTCATCTGATCGCTACACGCCCACGCTTCGCCGTGAGGTGTCGATGCCGAGTGTGTCGAGCCGCTTGCGCAGGGTGTTGCGATTGATGCCGAGAATGCGGGCGGCGCGAAGCTGGTTCTGGCCGCAGCGCGCGAGCACCGCCTCGATCAGCGGCCGCTCGACCTCGGCGATGATCCGCTCGTAGAGGCTGCCGTCCTCGAACGCCTGCGGCATCTCGCGCGCCAGTCGTTCGAGGCGGGCGGCGACTGCAGCCGAAAGGTCGGGATCGGTCTCCGCGCCGACCATGGGCGGCCCGCCCTTGCCCAGATTGGCCCGGATCTCATCGGCGTCGATCGTCGCATCGCGCCCGAGCGCGGCGGCGCGGCGCATCAGATTCTCGAGCTCGCGGACATTGCCTGGCCAGTCATGGCTCTCGAGCAGCGCCAGTGCGCCCTTGTCGATGCCCTTGCGCGGCAGCCCGCTCTCGGCCGCGCGATCGAGGAAATGGCGCGCCAGCAGCCCGACGTCCTGCCGCCGCTCCCGAAGCGGCGGCAGGCTGATCGGCACGACGTTGAGGCGGTAGAACAGGTCCTCGCGAAACGCGCCCTGCGCGACCGAGGCGGTCAGGTCCTTGTTGGTCGCCGCGACGATGCGCACGTCCGCGCGGATCGTCCGTGCGCCGCCGACGGTGGTGAACTCGCCCGACTGGAGCACGCGCAAGAGCCGGGTCTGCGCCTCCATCGGCATGTCGCCGATCTCGTCGAGGAACAACGTTCCTCCCGCCGCCTGCTCGAACCGGCCTGCCATCCGGGCCGCAGCACCGGTAAACGCGCCGCGCTCGTGCCCGAACAATTCTGCCTCGATCAGTTCGCGCGGGATCGCCGCCATGTTGATCGCGACGAAAGGCGCGGCGCTGCGCGGGCCAAGCTCGTGGATCGCGCGCGCGACCAGTTCCTTGCCCGTTCCCGATTCCCCCGAGACGAGCACGGTGAGGTCCGTCGCGACGACGCGCGCGATGATACGATAGACTTCCTGCATCGCCGGCGAACGACCGATGAGCAGCCCCCCGCCCTCCTCCGCCGGCCCCAGGTCGGCCGGGCGAGCGGCGCTCCGGGCAAGCGCCCCCTGCACTGCGTCGGCGAGGGCCGCGAGGTCGAAGGGCTTGGGCAGATAATCGAACGCCCCCGCCTCGGTCGCGCGAACGGCGGTGGTCAGCGTGTTCTGCGCCGACAGGACGATGACGGGAAGGCCGGGAAAGTCGCGCGTCAGTGACGTCACGACGTCAAGCCCGTTGCCGTCCGGCAGGATCACGTCGGTGACGAGCACGTCGGGCAGCCCGCGCGCGATTTCGCCGCGAAGCTGGGCGAGGCTGGCGACGGTATCGACCCGGTGCCCCGCGCGCCGGAGCGCCTGCGCGATGACCGTCCGGATCGCGGCATCGTCGTCGCAGACGAGGATGCTGCCGATCCGCCCCTCGCTCATGCGTCCGCCCGCGGCAACAGGATACGCAACACCGTCCATTCAGGCTCTCCCTCGCGCGCATAGGCGACGATCCCGCCCATGTCGCGCACCAGCTTGTCGACCAGCGGCAGGCCCAGCCCCTGCCCCTCGGGTTTGCCCGACACGAACGGCTCGAACAGATGTTCGGTGATGTCGATGGGCGCGCCGGGGCCGTTGTCGAGCACGCAGATCTCGATCGGCAGCTTCTGGCGCGGGCGGCCCGGCGCGGCACTCGCCGACATGCCGTGGCGATAGGCGGTGGCGATCTGTATCCGCGGATTGGGCCGCCCCGCCAGCGCCTCGGCCGCGTTTTTCATGAGGTTCAGGATCACCTGCAGAAACCGGTCTCCGTCGATCATGACGTCGGGCAACGACGGGTCGAACCGCTCCTCGATCGTCACGCCGCGCGCGAAGCCCGCCTGCGCCACGCGCTTGGCATGGGCGAGCAGCGGATAGATGTTGGCAGCCGCCAGCGCGGGGGGGCGCGTGTCGGTGAAGTCCTGCATCCGGTCGATCAGCGCGGCGATGCGATCGACCTCTGTGGTGATGAGCTCGGTCAGCTCGCGCTCGCCGCCCGCATCGCCCAGCAGCTGCGCGGCGCCGCGGATGCCCGACAGCGGGTTCTTGATCTCGTGCGCCAGCATCGCCGCCGCGCCCATCGCCGCGCGCGCGCCGCCGCGGTCGCCGACGCCGTGCCGCCGTCCAGCCGACGCATCGTGCAGGCTGACCACGCGCCAGCCGCGCTCGGGCAGCAGCGCCTCGGTCATGTCGACGCGGATGCGGTGCCCCCGGCGCGTCACCAGCTCGGTATCGAGCAGCGCCAGTCCGCCGCGATCGCGATTGCGGACATAATCCTCGGGCAGATCGAGCACCTGGGTTACTCCCAGCCCGCGCATCGACCGCTCCGACTGGTTGAGGAGCAGCTCGCACGCGCCATTGGCGAAGACGATGCAGTCGCCCGGATCGAGCACGAGCACCGCCACGGGCAGCGCCGCGAACAGCTCGGCCGCGCTCGGCCCCTCCGCCTCGGTCAGGCCGCCGCGCGCGAACGCCACGGCGCGTAGAAGTCGGCGAGCATCGCCTTCACGACCTTCGGGTCGGCGATCTGGTTCACCTTGTTGCGGAACTCGGCCGAGCCGTGCAGCCCGCGCGTGTACCAGCCGATATGCTTGCGCGCCATGTTGACGCCGGTCTCGATCCCATAGTGCGACAGCATCATGTCGTAATGTTCGGCGATCAGCTCGTACTGCGCCTCCAGCGTTGGGTCGGCGACCTGCCGCCCGCTGGCGAAATGCGCCATCACCTGCCCGAGCAGCCACGGCTTGCCATAGGCACCGCGGCCTATCATCACGCCATCGGCGCCCGACTGCGCCAGCGCGGTCTCGGCATCCTCGATCGAACAGATGTCGCCATTGACGATCACCGGCAGCTTGACCGCATCCTTGACGTTGCGGACGAACGCCCAGTCGGCGCTGCCCTTGTACATCTGGTTGCGAGTGCGCCCGTGGACAGTGATGAGCTGCGCGCCCAGGTCCTCGGCGATGCGGGCCAGCTCGGGCGCGTTCAGGCTCGAATGGTCCCAGCCCATCCGCATCTTCACGGTGACCGGCACCTTCACCGCCCTCACCACCGCCTCGATCAGACTGGCGGCGAGCGGCAGGTCGCGCATCAGCGCCGAGCCGGCATCGCCGTTCACCACCTTCTTCACCGGGCAGCCCATGTTGATGTCGATGATCGCGGCGCCACGATCCTCGTTGAGCTTCGCCGCCTCGGCCATCTCCTTGGGCGAGCAGCCGGCGAGCTGCATCGACACCGGCTCCTCGACCGGATCCCACGCCGCCTTCTGCAGCGACTGCCGCGTCTCGCGGATCATCGCCTGACTGGCGATCATCTCGGTGACGTTCAGGCCCGATCCGAAGCGGCGCACCAGCTTTCGGAACGGCAGATCGGTGACGCCCGTCATCGGCGCGAGGATCACGGGACTGTCGATCCGCACCGGACCGATCTGGATGGGCGCAAGCTGGGTCATCGGAACTGCCTGAAAAACAGGCAGCCCCTAGCCGATGGGGCGATCGCTGGCAAGGCTGGCGAGCCGTGTCCGATTGGGCTAGTCGCCGGCCGATGGAACGCCCCAGAACCGCCGCACTGATCGTCGCCGCAGGCCGGGGCACACGCGCGGGCGGTCCGAAGCAATTCCGCGCGCTCGGCGGTCGGCCGATACTGGCGTGGAGCTACGACGCGCTTGCCGGCCATGACGCGATCGGTCAGGTGCTGGTCGTGATCGGTGCCGGCCAGGAGGCGGCGCTGGTCCAGGCGCTGGGCGACGTGCCGTTCGTGATCGGCGGCGCGACGCGCCAGGCTTCGGTCCGCGCCGGGTTGGAGGCGCTCGACGCCGATGGTGTTGAGCGCGTTCTGGTCCACGACGCCGCACGCCCGTTCCTTCCCGGCACCGTGATCGATGCGCTGCTCACGGCACTCGATGCCGACAGCGGCGCGACGGCCGCTATTCCCGTGACCGATACGCTCGCGCGCGGCATCGAGGTGCTGGGTGACACCGTGCCGCGCGGCGGCATGGTCCGCATTCAGACGCCGCAGGCGTTTCACCTGCCTGAACTGCTCGCCGCGCATCGCGCCTGGCCGGAGGGGGAGGCGGCGACCGACGATGCGCAAATACTGCGCCGCGCGGGCCACGACGTCGCCCTCGTGGCTGGCGATCCCGCGCTCGACAAGATCACATTCCCAGCAGACTTCGCGCGTGCGGAGGCGATGCTCGCCGCCTGCATGGTCAGTCGTACGGCGACCGGCTTCGACGTCCACCGGCTCGAGGCGGGCGAGGAATTGTGGCTTGGCGGCATGCTGATCCCGCACGACAAGGGTCTGTCGGGCCATAGCGACGCAGATGTCGCGCTCCACGCGATCACCGACGCGCTGCTCGGCACGATTGGCGCGGGTGATATCGGCCAGCATTTTCCGCCTAGCGACTCGCAATGGAAGGGCGCGCGGTCCGACCAGTTCCTCGCCCATGCCGCCACGCTGGTGCGCGCGGCCGGTGGCATTATCGATTTCGTCGATCTGACCCTGATGTGCGAGGCGCCGAAGATCGGCCCGCACCGCGAGGGGATGCGCGATCGGATCGCCCAAATCTTGCAGCTTCCGCCCGCCCACGTTAGCGTCAAGGCAACGACGACCGAACGGCTGGGCTTCACTGGCCGCGGCGAGGGGATCGCGGCTCTGGCGAGCGCGACGGTCCGCGTACCGGGACAGGAACCATGATGAACACGCTTTCGCCGCTGGCACGCGGCGCGCTGTGGCTCGCCGCGCTGGCAGTACCCGCGCCTGCGCTCGCCCAGACCAACGCCTGCCTGACCCCGCGCGAGGGTGAGGCGGTCCTGCTCTACCTCGCGCCCGACCTGCTGGCGCAGGCGACGCGCACCTGTGCGCCGGTGTTGCCGGCGAGCGCCTATCTGCGCCGCAACGCGGATCTCGGCCGCCGCTATGCCGGGGCGAGCGCCGACGCCTGGCCCGCCGCGCGCGGCGGGATCGCCAAGATCGCCGGTCCCGACGTCGCCCCGCTGCTCGACAGCGCGTTCGCGGCGGCCGCCGTCTCGTCGCTGGTCGCGCCGCTGGTCGCGCAAGAGATCACCGCCGGCGACTGCCCGCAGATCGACCGCATCCTGTCGCTCGTCGCCCCGCTCCCGCCACAGAATGTCGCGGGCATCGCCGTCGCCTTCCTGCAGCTGGCCAACGACCGTGATCGCCGGGCCGGTCGTCGCTCGCCGCTGCCGATCTGCACGAAGTGACACGCATGGAAACGATGCTCCCCCCCGAACTCGTCACCCTCGCCCGCCGCGTGGTCGAGGAAAACTGCGCCCAGGGCCGCCGCGTCGCGCTTGCCGAAAGCTGCACCGGCGGGCTCGTCGCCGCGGCGTTGACGGAGATTCCAGGGTCGTCGGAGGTGCTCGATGCCGGCTTCGTCACCTATTCGAACGAAGCGAAGATGAAGACGCTGGGCGTTAGCCTCGACGTGCTCGAAACCTTCGGCGCGGTGTCGATCGCGGTCGCTTGGCGGATGGCGCAGGGCGCGCTTGAAAAGTCACAGGCCGATATCGCGGTGGCGATCACCGGCATCGCCGGGCCGGGCGGCGGCAGCGAGAAGAAGCCCGTGGGCACCGTCGTCTTTGCCCGCGCCGTCCGCGGCGCCGACCCACAGGATGTTCACGCCGATTCGAAACTGTTCGAGGACAATGGCCGCGCCGGCATCCGCCTTCAGGCGGCGCTTTGCGCGCTCGAACTGCTGCTGCCCGATTCACCCGCGCCCGAAGGCGAGTAGAGCGTCGCCGCCCGCTCCTCGAACGCGCCGATCATCTTGCGGAGCGCGCGGTCGAACACCTGCCCCGCCAGCATCTCGAACATCCGGCTCTTGAACTGGAAATCGACGGTGAAATCGACCAGGCAGCCGCCCTTGCCGTCGGGCCGGAAGGTCCAGTCGTTATGCAGGTACTTGAGCGGCCCGTCGATATACTCGACGCGGATCTTCTCCGGCCGCACCTTCTGCACGCGCGAGGTGAAGCTTTCGCGCAGGCCCTTGAAGCCAACGATCATGTTGGCGACCATCTCGGTCTCGCTGTTCGACCGCACGCGGATCGCGCTGACCCAGGGCAGAAACTCGGCATAGCGGCCGACATCGGCCACCATGTCGTACATCTGCTCGGGGCTATAGGGCAGCGCCCGCGTCTCGCTATGCTTGGGCATCAGCGGGTGCGTGCGAGCTTCGCCTCGCGATTGGCGCGCAGGCGCTCGAAATCGTCGCCCGCGTGATAGCTCGACCGGGTGAGCGGCGAGGACGCGACGAGCAGGAAGCCTTTGGCACGTGCGATTGCCGCATAGGCGTCGAACGCCTGCGGCGTCACGAAATCCTCGACCCGGGCGTGGCGCGGGGTGGGCTGAAGATACTGGCCCATTGTGAGGAAATCGACGTCGGCGGAGCGCATGTCGTCCATCACCTGATGGACCTCGAGTCGCTGTTCGCCCAAGCCCAGCATGATCCCCGACTTGGTGAAGATGGACGGATCTAGCCGCTTGACGCTCTCGAGCAGCCGAAGCGAGGCGTAGTAGCGCGCGCCCGGCCGGATCGTCGGATAAAGCCGCGGAACGGTTTCCAGATTGTGGTTATAGACGTCGGGCCGCGCCGCCACGATCGCCTCGACCGCGGCGTCGGCCTTGTTGCGGAAGTCGGGCGTCAGGATCTCGATCGTCGTCGTCGGGTTTGTTCGCCGGATCGCCTCGATCACCTTGACGAACTGGCTCGCGCCGCCATCGGGTAGATCGTCGCGATCGACCGAGGTGATGACGATGTGGTTGAGGCCCATCTGCGCCGCGGCGTCAGCGACATTCTGCGGCTCCATCCGGTCGACCGCGCGCGGCATGCCCGTCTTGACGTTGCAGAACGCGCAAGCGCGCGTGCACGTGTCCCCGAGGATCATCACGGTGGCGTGCTTCTTCGACCAGCATTCGCCGATGTTCGGGCACGCCGCCTCTTCGCAGACGGTCGTCAGGCTTTTGGCGCGCATCAGCTCGCGAGTCGCGGCGAACCCGGCCGAGGTCGGGGCCTTGACGCGAATCCAGTCGGGCTTGCGCGTGCGGGGCGCGCGGGGGGCGAGCACGGGGCTGTCGGTCATGGCGCCCAAATAGAGCCGGGCGCGGCCGGAAACAATCGTGTCGGACACGATTTGACACAAAGCGTTCGTTGCCCGGCAAGATGCCGGTCCCTAGCTGACGCTCACATCATAACCCCTGTCGGGAGGCCTAATGACCTACTTCAACGACCTGATCGACGGTTATCACCGCTTCCGTACCGCTGATTTGCGCCGCCAGCACGAGCGCTGGCTCGAGCTGCGCGAGAAGCAGGAGCCTAAGGTGATGGTTATCGCCTGTTCGGACAGCCGGGTCGAGCCTGCGCAGATCTTCGACACGCTGCCCGGCGAGATCTTTGTCGTGCGCAACGTCGCCGCACTGGTGCCGCCTTGCGAGATCGGCGGCGGTCGCCATGGCGTGTCGGCCGCGCTTGAGTTCGCGGTGACGAAGCTCAAGGTCGAGGAGATCGTCGTCATGGGTCATGGCGCCTGCGGCGGCTGCGCCGCGGCGCTGTCGAACGTGTTCAAGGATGCCGAGCCCGGCGAGGGCGGCTTCGTGCGCGACTGGGTCAGCATCCTCGACGACGCGCGCGAGAAGGTGAAGGCCGAGTTCGGCGACAGCCCGAGTGCCGGCCGCGAGATGGAGTATGAGGCGGTCCGCACCTCGATCACCAACCTAGACACCTTCCCCTTCGTCCAGAAGGCCAAGGCCGCAGGCGAGCTCAAGGTCCACGGTGCCTATTTCTCGCTCATCGACGGCGAGCTGCATGTGCTTGGCGAAGACGGGAAGTTTCACTTCCCCCAGCCCGTTCAGGTCGAAACCGAGACGGTGTGACGCATCCGGCCCGCCGGCGTGGACAATACGCCGGCGGGACAAGTTCCCTCGCGCTCCTTCCCCTTATTCCCGGAGCGCTTCCTTGACGGCGTGCGCGGCCTTGCCGAGCACGCCGTCGCCTTCTGCAACGCCTCTCATCTGCTGCGCCTGCGCGCCGCCGCCGGGGCGCGGCGGCGCGAGCATCGGCTCGCCGCCCAACGGCTCCATCGGCCGCTGCGAATATTCGCCCTTACCGTCGAGCGACGGACCCTCCGACCAGCGGCCCGCGGGCGGCGGCGTGCCGTCGCGGTTGAAGCCCAACTGGGTATAGCTGAACTCGGTCGCCTCGGCCTCTTGCGGGAAGCTGTTGGGGATCGGCAGGTTGGCGTCGAGCCCGCCCAGTTCCTCGATCACCGCCAGGAACTGCTGCTGGTGATAGGTGTCGCGGGCGATGAGGTAGGACAGCATGTCCTTCATCCCCGGATCCTCGGTCATGTTGTACAGCTTGGTCGCAAGCATCCGGCCCGTCGCCTCGGCGGTCACGTTGGCGAGCATGTCGGCGGCGAGGTTGCCGCTGGCATAGACGTGGCTGGTGTCGAACGGCACGCCATTGGCATCGGTCGGCAGCGCGGCAAGGCCGGTCGAGAGCACATGGCGCATGTCCATGCCGTTGAGCACCGATCCGCCTGCGGCATCGGCGGCGATATCCTCCTTGATCGACAGCGGCGCTTTCTCGAGATTGAGCGCGACGGCTGTCGCCAGCATCTCGATATGCGCGATCTCCTCCGTCGCGGTGTTGAGCAGGAGGTCGCGATATTTGGCTGGCCCGCGCGCGCCCCAGGCCTGAAAGAAATACTGCAGGCAGACGCGAATCTCGCCCTCGATTCCGCCGATCGCCTGCTGAAGCGCGCGGGCGAACACCGGATCGGGCCGCTCGACGCGGACGGGGTACTGCAGGAGCTTGTCGGTGTAATACATTCGCGTTCCTCCGGGTTCGGGACGAGAACGGCCGTTGCCCGAAGCGGTGCTTCGAGACGCGTCGGCCAGGGTCATGTGCTGCGAGGCCCCTAACGGGCGCCCGCAACCCATGTTCCGGAGAAAATGGCTATTCTAAAGAAGGTTAGCGTAAATTCGCGGGCGCAAGATCACGCCGTCGCGGGCTTGGTGCCCGGCGCCTCGACGATGCGGATGCCGAGCTCGCGAAGCTGCTTGGCCGTGACCGCCGAGGGGGCGTTCATCATCAGATCCTCGGCCTTCTGCGTCATGGGGAAGGTGATGACCTCGCGGATGTTCGGCTCGTCGGCGAGCAGCATGACGATGCGATCGACGCCCGGTGCCGACCCGCCATGCGGCGGCGCGCCGCACTTGAAGGCGTTGATCATCCCCGAGAAATTGGCATCGACCTCGTCCTGCGAATAGCCCGCGATCTCGAACGCCTTGTACATGATCTCGGGCTTGTGGTTCCGGATCGCGCCCGACGACAGCTCCACGCCGTTGCAGACGATGTCGTACTGATAGGCGAGGATATCGAGCGGGTCCTTGGTTTCCAGCGCCGCCATCTCGCCTTGGGGCATCGAGAAGGGGTTGTGGCTGAAATCGACCTTCTTGGCGTCCTCGTCATACTCGAACATCGGGAAGTCGACGATCCAGCAGAACTCGAACCGGTTCTGGTCGATCAGCCCCAACTGCTCGGCAACGCGCGTGCGGGCGAGGCCGGCGAGCTTGGCCGCCTGCCCTTCCTTGCCCGCGGCGAAGAACACGCCGTCGTTGGCACCAAGGCCCAGCGCCGCGATCAGCGTGGCGGTGGCTTCCTCGCCATGGTTCTTGGCGATCGGGCCGCCGGGGACGCCGTCCTTGATGTTGATGTAGCCGAGGCCCGAATAGCCCTCGCCTCGTGCCCAGTTGTTCATGTCGTCGAAGAACTTGCGGCTGCCCGCGCCCGCCCCCGGCGCCGGGATCGCGCGGATGACGCTGCCGCTCTCGACGAGGCTCGCGAAGATGCCGAAGCCCGAGCCCACGAAATGCTCGGTCACGTCGACGATCTCGATCGGGTTGCGCAGGTCGGGCTTGTCGTTGCCGTACTTGAGCATCGATTCGCGGTACGGGATGCGGCGGAAGGGGAGCGCCGAGACGCTGCGGCCCTTGCCCTGCCAGTCGGCGAACTCCTCGAACACGCCGTGCAGCACCGGCTCGATCGCGGCGAACACGTCCTCCTGCGTGACGAAGCTCATCTCGAAGTCGAGCTGATAGAACTCGCCCGGCGACCGGTCGGCACGCGCATCCTCGTCGCGGAAACAGGGCGCGATCTGGAAATAGCGATCGAAGCCCGCGACCATCAGCAGCTGCTTGAACATCTGCGGTGCCTGCGGCAGCGCATAGAATTTGCCCGGATGAACGCGGCTGGGGACGAGATAGTCGCGCGCGCCCTCGGGGCTGCTCGCCGTCAGGATCGGCGTCTGGAACTCGGTAAAGCCCTGATCGATCATCCGCCGGCGCAAGCTCGCGATCACGCTGGCGCGCAGCATGATGTTGGCATGTACCTTCTCGCGGCGCAGGTCGACGAAGCGATAGCGGAGGCGGATATCCTCGGGATATTCGTTCTCACCCGCGACCGGCATCGGCAGGTCGTGCGCCATCGACTGGACGACCGCCTCGACCGCGCGCACTTCGATGGCGCCGGTGGGCAGATTGGGGTTCACCGCCTCCGCCGCTCGCGCAACGACCTTGCCGGTGATCGTCACCACCGACTCGCTCCGCAGCGATTCGATGACGGCAAATGCCGGGCCATCGACCTCGGTCACGATCTGGGTGATGCCGTAATGGTCGCGCAGGTCGATGAAGACGAGGTCGCCATGATCGCGCTTCTTGTGGACCCAGCCCGACAGGCGGACTTCCTGTCCGACATCGGTGTCGCGAAGGGCGCCGCAATGGTGCGTGCGATAGGCGTGCATGGTCGTCATCTCTCTATCCAATAAGCCCGTCACCCCAGCGGAGGCTGGGGTCTCCATCCGCTGGCGAGGCGCAGGTGGAGGGAGATCCCAGCCTTCGCTGGGATGACGCCGGTCACGGCCCGGCGCATCCTGTCCCTTCCCCTCTTTGTCAACCCGCGCAACTGGTTCTATGGGGAGGCGATGCACATACACGGCCTGATCGAGGACAATGCCGCCCTCGCCAATCTTTGCACACGCCTTGCCAATTCGCCCTTCGTCGCGGTGGACACCGAGTTCATGCGCGAGAACAGCTACTGGCCCGAGCTCTGCCTGATCCAGATCGCCGACGAGAACGAGGCCGCGGCAATCGACCCGATGCAGCCGGGCATCGATCTCAAGCCCCTGCTCGACCTGCTCACCGAGAACGAGGACGTGCTCAAGGTCTTCCACGCCGGCGGACAGGATATCGAGATCGTCTATAACCTGACCGGCAAGACCCCCCATCCGCTGTTCGACACGCAGATCGCGGCGATGGCGCTGGGTCAGGGCGAGCAGATCGGTTACTCGAACCTCGTCGACAGCTATCTCGGCATCGTCGTCGACAAGGGCGCGCGCTTCACCGACTGGTCGCGCCGGCCGCTCGATGCGCGGCAGATCGACTATGCGATCGCGGACGTGACGCATTTGTCGAAGATCTTCCCGCGGATGCTCGAGAAGCTGAAGCGCACTGGCCGCGGCCTGTGGCTCGACGAGGAGATGGAGCGGCTGGCGGACCCCGCCAACTATTTCAACGATCCCGACGAGGCGTGGCAGCGCGTCCGGATCAACAGCCGCAAGCCCGAAGTGCTCGGGCGCCTCAAGGCGCTCGCCCGCTGGCGCGAGCTGGAGGCGCAGGGCAAGGACCTGCCCCGCGGTCGCATCGTCAAGGACGAGACGATTGCGGACCTCGCCGCCAATCCGCCCAGGAAGCAGAGCGACCTCGCCCGCGTGCGCGGCCTGTCGGCAACCTGGGGCGGCAACGATATCGGCGGGCGACTGATGGCGGCGCTCGAGGACGCGAAGCCGATGCGCGGCGACGAGCTGCCCGCGCGCGACGATCGCCGGCCGGGCGTCGGCAAGGATGGCGCGCTGGTCGCCGACCTCTTGAAGCTCCTTCTCAAGATCCGCGCCAAGGAGATCAACGTCGCCGCCCGCCTGCTCGCGCGCTCCGATGATCTCGAAGCGCTGGCGGCAGGACAGCGTAACGGGCTCGCGGTGCTCGACGGCTGGCGCTACGAACAGTTCGGCCGTGATGCGCTGGCTTTGGTCGAGGGGCGGCTGGGCTTCGCGGTCAAGGGCGGCAAGCTCAAGATGACCCGCACCGAAGAGCCCGCCGCGGCAGCGGCCGACGAAGAGGAAGCCGCATGATCCGCCTCGCCCCCATCGCGCTGATCGCCCTCGCTGCCTGCGCGCCGACGACCGAGCCCGCGACCGCCGATCCGGCGACGGGCGCGCAGTGCGACGCGACTCCGGTGCAGGCTCTTGTCGGCCAGGCGGGCGACGCCGCGACGGTCGATAGGGCCAAGGTCGGTTCGGGCGCGCGGACGGTGCGTCGCTATGCGACCGGCTCGGCACTGACGATGGACTTCCGCCCCGACCGCCTGAACGTCGAGGTCGATGGCGGGGGGAAGATCGTGAAGCTGTCCTGCGGCTGATCCTGCCTCCCCTCCCTGGAACGGAGGGAGCGCTTTGCGCCCGCAGAGCGTTTGCTGGGCCTCCCTGCTCTCGCTTATCCCTCGGTTCTTGCTGAATAGCGATCGAGTAGGCGCGCCAGCGGCGTATCGAGGCCGCGGATTGAACGATCGCTAGCTCATTCCACCCCCGGCCGCGCCGGAAATTTCGCCCGGGCGAGCGCGAACGTCCGCCGCGCCGTCGTCGCCCCCGGTGCGCTCGCGGCGGTGCCTACCCAGCGCCAGTGCCACGGCTCCCATTTCACCTGCTGCCGGTTCCCCGCCGGGAAGCTCAGCTCGAATCCAAAGCGCGACGCATTGGCGAGCAGCCATTTGCCCATGTCGGTCGCCGCAAAGCAGGCATCGGCATCGGGGCAGCCGCCGCGGTCGCGGGTGCCGAAATCGATGACATAGCCCGTCGCATGCTCGCTGTGGCCGGGCGGTGCCGAGGCCCAGGCGCGGTCCCTGAACCCTTGGCTACGGCCCGACAGGATGCCGGCGCAGAAGGTCTGTGCCTGGAACGCGACGCTCCGCTGGCACGACACCGCCCGCAGCTTGCCCGCCACACGCGGATCGGCATCGGCCGCCGCGATCAGTCGCTGCAGGTCGGGTAGCGTCGCAGGATGTACCCGGCAGCTATCGTCGCCGAGCGCGGCCGGCGCTGGCACCAGCGCGCTTACTGGCATCTCGGGATAGGGAAAGTGATTGAGCATCCGCCCGTCCGGTCCCGGCGCGACGACGCCCCGCCCGCACAGCGCCATCGGCGGCCGCGCGGCTGCGACGAGCACCGACGGCGGCGCCGCGGGCAGCGGCGTGACGGGCGCGGGCGTCGCCACTACGACGGCGGGCGCGGGCTTGGCCGTCGGTGCGCAGCCGGCGAGCGCAAGCAGCGCCCCCTCCCCCATCAGCCCCGCCCATGCTAGGCGAGCGCGCATGACCCGTCCCGACCTTGCCGACCGTGTCCTGTTCATCGACGGCGAGGCGCTGATCCTCGACAAGCCCGCGGGGCTGCCCGTCGATGAACCCCGCGACCGTTCGCCCAGCGTGACCGCGATGCTCGATGACCTGACCTTCGGCTTCAAGCGCGCGCCCCTTCCCGTCCATCGGCTCGACCGCGACACCAGCGGCTGCCTTCTCCTGTCGCGCAACCCCAAGGCGCACAAGCGGTTCCAGCAGGTGTTCGAAGCGGGCCTGGTGACGAAACGATATCTGGCCGTGCTGGCCGGCGTGCCCGAGGGCTCGAGGGGCACGATTGATCTGCCACTCGCCAAGGTCTCGACCGCGGAGACCGGCTGGCGGATCGTGCCCGACCCGCGCGGCAAGCGCGCTGTCACCCATTGGGAAGTGCTGCGCGCGGAAGGCGACCGCGCCCTCGTCGCTTTCACCCCCAAGACCGGGCGCACTCATCAGATCCGCGTCCATGCGGCGAGCGGTCTCGGCCTCCCGATCGTCGGCGATCCGAACTACGGCCGGGCCGAGCGCGGCGGGATGCTGCTCCACGCCCAGCGACTTTCGCTCCCGCGCGAGGGCAAGGCGGCGGTCGAGGCAGAGGCGCCGCTGCCCGACCGCTTTGCCGCGGCCGGATTCGGCGAGGGCTAGGCGATGCAGCTGCCCGACTTCGAGGCCTGGGCGATCTTCGCGTGCGTCGTCGAGCATCGCAGTTTCAGTGGGGCGGCGCAGGCACTCGGCCTTAGCAAGGCGACAGTGTCGAAGGCGATCAGCCGGCTCGAGGCGCGGCTCGGCACCGCGCTCTTCCACCGCACCTCGCGTCGGCTGACGCTGACCGACAGCGGCCGCTCGCTCGCCGAGCATGCCCAACGCATCCTTGCCGAGGGACAGGCGGCCGAGGAGCAGGCGCTCGAAAGCGCCCGCGCGCCGACCGGCCTCGTCCGGGTCGCCGCGCCGATGACCTTCGGCATCCGCCATGTCGCCCCCGCCATTGCCGACTTCATGGCCGCGCATCCGGGCATCGAGATCGAGCTCGCCTTGTCAGATTCGCGCGTCGATATCGTCGCCGAGGGGATCGACATCGCGCTCCGCATCGCCGACCTGCCCGACAGCTCGCTTCGCGCGCGGCGCCTGTCCGCGGTGTCGTCGCACGTCGTTGCCAGCCCCGCCTATCTGGCGCGCGCCGGCACGCCGACGCATCCGGCGCAGCTCGCCGAGCATCCATGCTTCGGCTATACCAACATCGCCAACCCGACCTGGCTGTTCCACGGGCCGGGCGGCGAAGTCGCCGCCGTCCGCGCGGCAGGACCGCTGTCGACCAACAATGGCGAAGCGATGCTGCCCGCGCTGGTGGCCGGCCTCGGCATCGCGCGTCTGCCCGATTTCATCGTCGATCGCGAGCTGGCGTCGGGTGCGCTGGTCTCGATCCTGCCCGACTGGCGCGCGCCGCCGGTCGCGCTGCACCTGCTCACCCCGCCCAGTCCGCGTCGCCCCGCGCGCGTCGAATTGCTGATCGCATGGCTCTCCGAACGCTTCCGTAATGTTTGCGAACGAGAAGGTAAGCACGCCGACTCGCGGATTGCTGCCGATTAGCGAGAAATTAACCTTTTGGCTTCAGAGCTGTTTAGGTTAATGCAAGCGTCCAGCGAGCGGCCGGCCAAAGGGGGCATAGCGCATCTCGCGACAGGACAGGGGATCCGGCCGATGCGCGTTTTGCTGATCGAGGACGAGCCTACCACTGCCAAGGCGATCGAGCTGATGCTCGCGACCGAGGGATTCAACGTCTATTCGACCGACCTGGGCGAAGAGGGCTTGGACCTGGGCAAGCTCTACGACTACGACATCATTCTTCTCGACCTGAACCTGCCCGACATGCACGGGTACGATGTTCTCAAGAAGCTGCGCGTGGCGCGCGTCCAGACGCCCGTGCTGATCCTTTCCGGCGTGGCCGAGATGGATTCGAAGGTGCGCAGCTTTGGCTTCGGCGCTGACGATTATGTCACCAAGCCGTTCCATCGCGAGGAACTGATCGCGCGTATCCACGCCGTCGTCCGCCGCTCCAAGGGCCATTCGCAGTCGGTCATCAAGACGGGCAAGCTCGCGGTCAACCTCGATGCCAAGACGGTAGAGGTCGATGGCGCCCGCGTCCACCTGACCGGCAAGGAATATGCGATGCTGGAGCTGTTGTCGCTCCGCAAGGGCACGACGCTGACCAAGGAAATGTTCCTCAACCACCTTTACGGCGGGATGGACGAGCCCGAGCTCAAGATCATCGACGTCTTCATCTGCAAGCTGCGCAAGAAGCTGTCGATGGCGACCGAGGGCGACAATTATATCGAGACCGTCTGGGGCCGCGGCTATGTGCTGCGTGATCCGGAGGAAGTGCGCGAGGCGCAGGTCGCTTGATCCCCAACCGATGAACTTCCCCAGAGCGGGGGAAACTGGGAACGGCGCCGGTTCGGGGGATCCGGCGCCGTTTCTGTGTACGTGGTCGCGGCTTGTTAACGGCTGACCGCTAAGATCTGCCGTCATTGTGGAGGCGGCCCTGTACCATCAAGCGATCGAGCGGCCACAGCCGGCGGATGCGCCCGTGTCGGCGCGCCTGCTGACGCTTGCCGACCTCGATGCGCTGCATGCGGCGGCGTGGGACGATTGCGCCGCTTGCGCCGCTGAGCCCAATCCCTTTTCCGAGCGCTGGTTCGTCATGGCATCGGCCCGGCATCTCGGCGATGCAGGTGCCATTCGCGCGGTCGCGGCGTTTCGCGGCCAGCGGCTGATCGGCCTGATGCCGCTCGCGACTGAGCCGCGTTACTACCGTATCCCGCTGCCCACACTCGCAAACTGGGTCCATGCCAATGCCTTTCTCGGCATGCCGCTGCTGCACGCTGGTGACGAGGCGCCGGCGATCCGGGCGATGCTCGCCTGCCTCGACAAGGCACCCGGCCTGCCCCCGCTCCTTCATCTGACGGCAATCGCCGAGGGCGGCGCTGCGCACCGCGCGCTCACCGCTGCCGCCGACCGGCCGATCGCGGCGGTCCTCCGATACGAACGCGCGCTGCTCGCCAGCGACCTGTCGCCCGCAGCCTATTACGAAGCAACGGTGCGAAAGAAGAAGCGCAAGGAGCTGAAGCGCCTCGCCAATCGCCTCGCGGAGCTCGGCCCCGTCGTCACGACCCGCTTCGGCGAGGGCGATGAGCTGGACGACTGGATCGAGGCGTTCCTGACGCTCGAGGCGTCGGGCTGGAAGGGGCGCGAGGGTTCGGCCCTCGGCAGGGACGCGTCCAAGCGAGCTTTCTTTGCCGAGGCGCTGGCGGGCGCTCGCGATGCCGGGCGGCTCGAAATCCTGCGCATGACCGTCGCCGGGCGGACGATCGCGATGCTCGTCAACTTCCGCTGCCCCCCCGGCAGCGCCTCGTTCAAGATCGCCTATGACGAGGATTATGCGCGCTTCTCGCCGGGCGTGCTCATACAGATCGAGAATTACGAGGTGCTCACCGACCCCGCGATCGACTGGATGGACAGCTGCGCGG
Source organism: Sphingomonas spermidinifaciens (assembly GCF_002351485.1). Classification (GTDB taxonomy): domain Bacteria; phylum Pseudomonadota; class Alphaproteobacteria; order Sphingomonadales; family Sphingomonadaceae; genus Sphingomonas; species Sphingomonas spermidinifaciens. The sequence continues at coordinate 226,361 of NZ_NWMW01000001.1, forward strand.
CGGCCAACCACCCGATGATCGACAGCCTGTGGGCAGAGCGTCGCGGCATCGTCCGGCTGACGCTGCCCATCGGCGGCGCACGCGGGCGCCTCGCCTTCGCCGCGGCGCGCGCGGTCGAGCGCAGTTGGGCCGCGATCAAGGCGCGCCGCGCACCCACCCCTTCACCGCCACGGAACGACCACGATGACGCAGATCTTTGACGACGGCGCGCGCAGCACGTTCGACGCGCTCTATCCCGAAACCGCGGGCAAGCTGACGCATGGCCTTGTCGGGCACAAATTGTTCGAGCTCGAGTCGCTCGTCGCCCTTGCGCAGCGGATGCGGCCGGTTGATGTCGAGCAGAATCTCGCCGACCTACCGATCGGGGTCGATCCCGACGCGGTGCGCGACAACGGTCTGTCCTTCGCCGATACGATCCGGTCGATCGAGGAAAACGGCTCGTGGATGGTGCTGAAGTTCGTCGAGCAGGATCCCGCCTACAAGGCGCTCATGGACGAAGTGCTCGACGAGATCGCACCGCTTGCCGCCCCCTCGACCGGGCCGATGCTGAAACGCGAGGCGTTCATCTTCGTGTCGTCGCCCAAAGCGGTCACGCCGTTCCACTTCGATCCCGAGCACAACATCCTGCTGCAACTGCGCGGGTCAAAGACGATGACCGTCTTCGACCCGGCCGACCATGACGTGGTGAAACCGGAAGCTCATGAGGCTTTCCACCGCGGCGCGCATCGCAACCTGCCCTTCCGCGACGAGATCAAGGACCGCGGCCAGCCGATCACGATCGCGCCAGGCGAGGCGATCTACGTGCCGGTCAAGGCGCCGCACTGGGTCCAGAACGGGCCGGCGACGTCGGTGTCCTTCTCGATCACCTGGCGCTCCGGATGGAGCTATCGCGAGCAGTACGCGCACAATCTCAACGCAATGCTGCGCGATGTCGGCCTGTCACCCTCGGCCCCCAAACGTTATCCGGCGCAGAACCTGGCCAAATCGACGGCATACCGCGCGATCGCCAAGGCACGCCGGGTGGCGGGAATCGACAAGCCCGGTTGAGAACGCTAGCCCCCAAATTGCTCAGGGATCCTACTTTCTCTGCGACGGCCCGCTCAGGCGGCGGCAAACCTCTTGAGGCCCGCCTCCAGATCGGCGATCAGATCGCCCGTATCCTCCAGCCCGATCTGAAGCCGGATCATCGGCCCGTCGGCTGCCCAGCGTGTCGCGGTGCGGTAGAATTGCGGATCAACGGGGATGACAAGGCTTTCATAGCCGCCCCAGCTATAACCGATGCCGAAATGCGCGAGCCCGTCGATCATCGCCGCGCGGCCCGCATCGCTGTCACCCTTCAGAACCACGCTGAACAGCCCCGCCGCCCCCTTGAAGTCGCGCGCGAACACCTCGTACCCCGGGCAGTCGGGCAGCGCCGGGTGCAGCACCCGCGCCACCTCCGGCCGCGTTTTCAGCCACTCGGCGATGGCGAGCGCCGAACGCCCCTGCTCGTCGAGCCTGAGCTTCATCGTGCGCAGCCCGCGGCTGCCCAGCCACGCATCGTCCGGGCTCACGCACTGACCGAGCTGATAGGTCGCCGTCCGCAGCGCCTCAAGCCGCCCCGGACCCGCCGTCACTGACCCCAGCATCACGTCCGAGTGCCCGACGACATATTTCGTGCAGGCGAGGATCGTGTAATCCACCCCCCGCGCAATCGCGGGAAAGAGGAGCGGCGTTGCCCAGGTATTGTCGAGCAACGTCACCAGCCCCCGTGCCTTCGCCACCGCGACGATCGCCGGCACGTCCTGCACCTCGAAAGTCAGGCTGCCGGGGCTTTCCATGAAGACAGCGCGCGTCGCCCGGCCGATCAGATCGGCGATCCCCGCGCCGACGAGCGGATCATAGAAGCGCGTTGATATTCCCATCCGCTTGAGGATGCCGCCCCCCAGCGAGCGCGTCGGGTCATAGGCGCTGTCGGGAATCAGCACCTCGTCGCCGGGCGACAGGACCGCAAGCAGCGCCGTCGCGATCGCGGCGACACCCGAGGGGTAAAGAAGCGTCCCCTCCGCACCCGGCTCAAGCTCATCGAGCGCATCGGCGAGACTCCATTGAGTCGGCGTGCCCCTCCGGCCGTAGAACAGGCGGTGGGTGGTGTCGCGCTTGGCATTCGTGCGCAGGTCGGCGACGCTGTCGTAGAGGATCGTCGACGCGCGCCAGACTGGCGGATTGACGATCCCCCGCGTCCACTCGTCCCGCCGCCCGCCCTGCACCACCCGGGTGGCATCGGCGATCGGGGCGGCAGGGTGGGTCGGGTCAGTCATGCGGCGGGTGGTAGCGTCCGCGGCCGGAGTGGACAATTCCTCCGCGTGCCGGCAAGGATCTTCAGGCCTTCGCCGTCTCAGGATGCGCACCCCATTCCGACCAGCTGCCGTCATAGAGCGCCGCCTTCTGCCCCAGCAGATGCAGCGCGAAGGCAAGCACCGACGCGGTGACGCCCGAGCCGCAGGTAGTGACGATCGGCTTCTCCACATCCACTCCCGCCGCCTCGAACGCCGCGCGAAGCTCGTCCTTCGACTTGTACGTCCCATCGGCATTGAACAGCCGGGCGATCGGCACGTTCGCGGAACCGGGGATATGCCCCGACGCGGTGCCAGCGCGCGGCTCCGGCTCCTCGCCCGAGAAGCGCGAGGCCGAGCGGGCATCGACGATCTGCTCGGTGCCGCTCGCCAGACTGGCCTGCATGTCGGCGAGCGTGCGGACGCTGCCGCGATCCTCCCACACGGTGAAGTGGCGATGGCGCAGCGTTTCGCGCCCGCTCGCGACCGGCCGGTCCTCGGCCAGCCACTTGGCGAAGCCGCCGTCGAGGATCGCGACGTCATGCGCGCCGAAGGTCTTGAGCATGAACCACGCGCGCGCCGCGGTCTTGTACGGGGAATTGTCATAGAGGATGATGCGGCTACCGTCGCCGAGCCCCAGCGACTGCATCCGGCTGGCGAACTTCTCGGCAGCCGGCAGCATCATCGGCAGGTCGCTCGACGTGTCGCGCACGTCCTCCAGATCGAGGAACACCGCCCCGGGGATATGCGCCCGCTCGTAATCGGCGGCGCCGTCGCCCTGCCCGGCCATGAACCACGTCGCGTCGACCACGCGCAGGTCGCCGGCCCCCAGTTCACCTTCGAGCCAGTCGGTCGAGACGAGCGAATCCATGGCAGTCCTCCCCAGCGGTTTTTTGCCAGCCTACGTAGAAGCGTCGCTCCCGCCAAGCGTCCGAAGGTAGGTGGCGGCCTGTTTCCGGACGGCCTTCTGCGTCGCCTCATCCATCCGGTCCCAGTTCCGGTACGGCATGGCCAACCGCTGATTGTTGCCGAGCTTGGCTCGATTGCGCGCGAGAAAGTCCCAGTAGAGCGCGTTGAAGGGACAGGCGTCCGCTCCCTCGCGCTTCTTGACGTCATAGCGGCAGTGCCCGCAATAATCAGACATGCGATTAATGTATGCGCCTGAGGAGGCGTAAGGCTTCGACGCGAGCAGGCCGCCGTCGCCGAACTGGCTCATGCCCAGGGTGTTGGGCGCCTCCACCCATTCATAGGCGTCGGCATAGACCTCAAGATACCAGCGCTGCACCTGTTCGGGATCGGCCCCAATCAGGAGGGCGTAATTGCCCGTCACCATCAGCCGCTGGATATGGTGGGCATAGGCATGGTCGATCGTCCCGCCGATCGCCTCTGCCATACAGTGCATGTCGGTCTCGCCCGTCCAATAGAAATCGGGCAGGTCGCGCTTCGCATTCAGGAAGTTTCGCGTGGTATAGTCCGGCCCCTCGCGCCAGTAGATGCCGCGCACGAACTCGCGCCAGCCGATGATCTGGCGGATGAAGCCTTCCGCTGCGTTGAGCGGCACGCGCCCGGCGCGGTACGCCTTCCCGACCGCACGGCACAGGTCGAGCGGGTCGAGCAGCCCGGCATTGAGGTAGGGCGACAGGACCGCGTGCCACAAATACGGCTCACCCGTCACCATCGCGTCCTGATAGTCGCCGAAGCGCGGCAGATGATGCTTGAGGAAATGCGCCTGTTGTTTCAGCGCATCCTCGCGCGTCACCGCAAAGCCGAAATCTTCGAGCCGGCCGACATGATTGTCGAAGCGCGCCTTCACCAGGCTCAGCACGTCCTGCGTGATCTTGTCCGGCTCGAACGCGAGCGGCGCGGGCGGCCTCGCGGCTGCGGGGGGCGGCTTGCGATTCTCGGCATCGTAGTTCCATTGCCCGCCCTCGGGCTTGGCGCCGTCCATCAGGAGGCCGGTCTTGCGCCGCATTTCGCGGTAGAAGAACTCCATGCGCAGCGACTTGCGATCCGCCGCCCAGGCCTCGAACTCGGCATGGCTCGCGACGAAGCGGGTGTCGGGGCGGATCTCGACCGCGCAGTCGAAACGATCCTGCCAGCTTTCGAGCATCGCGCGCACGCGCCACTCCCCCGCTTCGGTGACGACGATCCGCTCGGGGCGAAGCCGCTCGACCGCGCGCGCAACCTCGGCCGAGAAACTGCCCTCGTTGTCCGGATCGTCGAGGGTGACATAGTCGACCTTCCATCCGGCGGCGCGCAGCCGCTCGGCATGGTGGCGCATCGCCGAGAAGAGGAAGGCGATCTTGCGGACGTGGTGGCGGACATAGGTCGCCTCGTCCCCCACCTCCATCATCAGGATCCGCGCCTCGCCCTTGTCGATGCCGTCCAGCGAGGAGAGATTGTCGGATAGCTGGTCGCCCAGCACCGGGATCAGAACCGTCAAATCTTCCCTCCGTCGCGCGTCCGACTATATGGCGAGCCCATGACCCCCAAGCATCTCGGCCAGACCAGTGCCCTGCCCGCCAGCCCCGACGAAGCGGTCCTGGACTATGTTCCCAATCCGCGCCCGGGTTCTTTGTACTGTGTCCGCTTCGCCGCACCCGAGTTCACCTCGCTCTGCCCGGTGACGGCGCAGCCCGACTTCGCGCACCTCGTCATCGACTATGCGCCGGCTGAAACGATCGTCGAATCGAAGTCGCTGAAGCTCTTCCTCGGGAGCTTCCGCAACCATGCGGCGTTCCACGAGGACTGCACCGTCGGGATCGGCGAGCGGCTGGTCGCGGAGATGAAGCCCCAATGGCTGCGGATCGGCGGCTACTGGTATCCGCGCGGCGGCATCCCGATCGATGTTTTCTGGCAATCGGGCCTAGCGCCCGAGGGGCTTTGGGTCCCGGATCAGGGTGTTGCGGGATATCGCGGTCGCGGCTGATAGCGTTGAACGCGGGCTGAACCGACCCGTGTTGCATTGCACCAATGTTGCAACCATATTTCGATCAAGTCGTTTGGGAGACGAAGCTTAGGGCCTGCCCGGTCCGTGTTGCATATGCGAAAGGTAAGCCATGTCGACGCTTGAGGGAGCGAAGGCGCCGCGGATCAATCATCTGGCGCTGATCGGCAATTATCTGCCCCGCCAGTGCGGGCTCGCGACGTTCACCACGCATTGCCATCAGGCGATGATCGACCGCTATCCCGACCTTCGCGTCGATGTCTATGCGATGGACGACCATCCTGGCCGCCACGCTTATCCCGAGGCGGTGACCGCGACGATCCCGCAGCACGACCTGTCGGCCTATCTCGCCGCGGCGCGTCGGATCGAAATGTCGGGCGCGCAGGTCCTGTGGGTTCAGCACGAATATGGCATCTTCGGCGGGTCGGCGGGCGACCATCTGCTCGCGCTGCTCGACCGCACGTCGCTGCCGGTCATCGTCACGCTGCACACCATCCTCGAAAAGCCGAGCGCCGAGGAACGGCGGGTGATGGAGGCGCTGCTCCGCCGCGCGAGCAAGGTGATGGTGATGGCCGAGAAGGGCCGCGAGATCCTGACCCGTGTACACGGCGCCGACCCGCGCCGCATCGTCACCATTCCGCACGGCGTACCCGACCGCGCCTTCCTCGACCCCGACGCCATGAAGCCGCGCTTCGGCTGGGAGGGGCGGCGAGTCATCTTCACTTTCGGCCTCCTCGCCCCCAACAAGGGTATCGAGACGATGATCGCGGCAATGCCCGAGATCGTGAAGGCGGAACCACGCGCGCATTATATCGTCCTCGGCGCCACCCACCCCAACCTCGTCGCGCACGAGGGCGAGGCATATCGCGAGCGGCTGATCGCGCAAGCGGCCGAGCTCGGCGTATCGGATCATGTCGAGCTGCTCGACGGCTTCGCCGAGGAGCCGGAACTCCTCGACTATCTCCAGGCCGCCGATATCTATGCGACCCCGTACCATAACCCCGCCCAGATCACCTCGGGCACGCTCAGCTTCGCGGTGGGCATGGGCAAGCCCGTCGTCTCGACGCCATATGTCCATGCGACCGAGATCCTGGCCGAAGACCATGGCGTGCTCGTCGACTTCCGTGATGTCGCCGGCTTCGCGCGAGCAATCGGCGGACTGCTCGCGGATGATGGTGCGCGCATGGCGCTGGCGACGCGCGCCTATGCTCGCGGCCGGACGATGATGTGGCCGTGCCTGGCCGAGGGGATCATGAAGGCGGCGGAGCAAATCGCGACCGCCCGCCCCCGCCGGATCCCCGGCGTCGCCGCCGAGTTCGCGCCGCTTCGTCCCGACCTGTCGGCGGTGGAGCGGATGAGTGACGCGACGGGGATGCTTCAGCATTCGATCTATTCGATCCCCGATCGCCGTCACGGTTATTGCATCGACGACAATGCTCGCGCGCTAATCCTGATGTGCCGGATCGATCCGCTGGACGAGGTGGTGCGAGACAAATGGACGAGCATCTATGCCTCGTTCGTTCAGTACGCCTGGAACCCTGATAAGCGGCGCTTCCGCAACTTCATGCGCTTCGACCGCGCCTGGTGCGAGGACGAGGGGTCGGAGGATTCGAACGGTCGCACGCTCTGGGCGCTCGGCGTTGCCGCGACCGAGGCGCGCGAGCAGAAGCATCGCGACTGGGCGGCGGCGATGTTCGACCAGACGGCCAGCCTCGCCTTCGACCTCGGCAGCCCGCGCGCGCAGGCGTTCGCGATGCTGGGTGCGGCGGCGATGCGCGACGGCTTCCCGTCGCATCCGATCGCGACGCGCATCCTCGAGACCTTTGGCGAGCAGTTAGTCGCGCTGTGCGAGACGAATCGGCGCCCCGACTGGCAGTGGTTCGAGATCGTCCTCGCCTATGACAATGCCCGCTTGCCCGAGGCGCTGATCCGCGCGGGTCATGTGCTCGGCCGGCGCGACTTCATCGCCTGCGGCATCGAGACGCTCGAATGGATCGTCTCGCGTCAGACGTCGCCCGCGGGCAATTTCCGCGCGGTCGGAACCGAGAGCTTTGGCCGAGCCTATGCAGAGCCGCTCCCCTTCGACCAGCAGCCGCTCGAGGCGCAGGCGACGGTAGAGGCGTGCGCCGCCGCGTTCGAGGCAACGGGCGAGAAGCGCTGGTTCGACGAGGCGATGAAGGCCTATCGCTGGTACCTCGGCGGCAACGACCTCGAACTGCCGCTGGCGACGGCGCAGGATGGCGGCTGTTTCGACGGGCTCCAGCCCACCGGACTTAATCGCAACCAGGGCGCCGAATCGATTCTGGCGCTACAATTGGCCAATTGCGCCATTTCCGGGCTTTCAAAGGCGGCAGCAAATCTGGCAGACCCGCCTCGCATCGTCGTCGCCTAGAACAATCGGGTCGGAGAGCGACGGCCTTACGGGGGGCTTGAATGCTCGAACTGGAAACCCACGCGCTGCGGCTGCATGCCGATCCGTCGCGCGTGGTCGTACGTCCGTTTCACATCGCCTGGCAGTCGAACGGATCGGCGCCCAGTCGGACCGAGCGGCTGGTGCACGCCGTGCTCGCCATGTCGCCGATCGAGGCGCGGCGGCAGCTCAATACCGTGCTTAAGGATTTCGAGGCGCGCCACTGGCAGACGCGGCGCGTGTTCATGACCCGTTACGACCAGATCGAGGAGTTGCTGAAGCTCGACGGCGCGTCGATCTCCGACGAGAAGCGTCAGCTGATCGGCGCCTATTTCTGCCACGAATACAGCTATGCCGCCGCCGCTCTGATGAACCCCAGCGCGGTGCCGCATTTCGACCAGTCTGGGATGCCCAAGGGGTCGCTGCGCATCCTCATGTCACTGCGCGCCGTGGGCGAGGGGCATATCAGCTCGGTCGCGTTCCGTGAGGGAATCATCACCGACCAGAACGAGCTGATCCTCGCGCCCGAGCCCCCCTTCGCCACCGCCGTCGACCGCGAGGGCGCCGACGAACTCGGTATCCCCGAAGGCGAGGTGACGGTCCACCGCCACCGCGATTCGACATTGTCGGGCACCGTCATCTTCCCGATCACGCGTGCGCAGTCGAACGGGCTGGAGGACATGCGCCTCGTGCACTTCACCCATGACGACGGGTCGGTCGAATGGCTGGGCACCTACACCGCCTATAATGGCTCGGTTATCCAGTCGGAGATGCTTCGCACCCGAGACTTCAGGGCCTTCGACCTCGTACCGATGACCGGCTCGGCCGCGCGCAACAAGGGCATGGGGCTCTTTCCGCGCAAGATCGGCGGCAAGTACATGATGATCGGGCGTCAGGACGGCGAGAACCTGTTCCTGATCCAGTCCGACACGCTGACCCACTGGGACGAGGGCGAGCTGCTGCTGAAACCCCACTACCCGTGGGAGCTGGTCCAGATCGGCAATTGCGGCCCGCCGATCGAGATCGACGAGGGCTGGCTGCTCCTCACCCACGGTGTGGGCGCAATGCGCAAATACTCGATCGGCGCGGTGCTGCTCGACAAGGACGATCCGTCCAAGGTGATCGGCCGTACCCGCGAGCCACTGCTGGCGGCGGCGGATCAGGATCGCGAGGGGTACGTCCCCAACGTCGTCTATTCGTGCGGCGCGATCCGGCACGGGGACCGTCTGTTCATCCCGTATGGCGTGGCCGACAGCTCGGTCGCGTTTGCCTTTGTGTCGATCGGATCGATGCTGAAGGTGATGGACTGATGTCGTGCTCCCGCGAAAGCGGGGGCACGACGCCGCCTCAGAATGGCAGCAACTCCGGCCCGCCCGGAAATATCAGATCCTCGGTCCAGTCGACGCCGACGAGCATCGTGAGCACGACGAACGCCACCAGCGACAGGTCGAACAGCGCCACCCCCGCCCAGGCGACTAAAGGGTGGAACGGCCCCACGCGGTCATAGCCGTCGCGGGTGGTGCGGGCGCGGCGATGCTTCATTGCGCGAGCGCCGCCTGCGCCGCCGCCAACCGCGCGATCGGCACGCGGTACGGGCTGGCCGACACGTAATCGAGCCCAACCTTCTCGCAGAATGCGATCGAGGCGGGGTCGCCGCCATGTTCGCCGCAGATGCCGAGCTTGATGTCGGGCCGCGTCGCCCGCCCGCGCTCGGCCGCCAGTTCGACCAGCTCGCCGACGCCCTCGATGTCGATGCTGACGAACGGGTCGCGCGCGTAGATCCCCTTCTCGACATAGACGCCGAGGAACCGCGCCGCATCGTCGCGGCTGACGCCGAGCGTCGTCTGCGTCAGGTCGTTGGTGCCGAAGCTGAAGAACTCCCCCACCTCGGCGATCTCGCCCGCACGCAGCGCCGCGCGCGGCAGCTCGATCATCGTGCCGACGAGATACTCGATCCGCCGGCCCTTCTCGGCGAACACAGCCTCTGCCGCCTTGTCGACCACGGCCTTCATCAGCTCGAGCTCCTTCGCCGTCGCGACCAGCGGGATCATCACCTCGGGCACCGGCGCCGCGCCGGACGACTCCGCGACCTCGACCGCCGCCTCGAAGATCGCGCGCGCCTGCATCTCGTAGATTTCGGGATAAGTGACGCCCAGGCGGCAGCCGCGATGGCCGAGCATCGGGTTGAACTCGTGGAGCTCGCCCGCGCGCCGCTTCAGCGCCTCGACCTCCAAGCCGGTGGCCTTCGCCACTTCCTCGAACTCGGCGTCCTCGTGCGGCAGGAACTCGTGGAGCGGCGGGTCGAGCAGGCGGATCGTGACGGGAAGGCCCGCCATCACCGCAAAGATCTCGGCGAAGTCGGCGCGCTGTTCGGGCAGCAGCTTGTCGAGTGCGGCCCGCCTCCCCGCCTCGTCCGAGGCCAGGATCATCTGGCGCACCGACGTGATGCGGCCCGCGTCGAAGAACATGTGCTCGGTCCGGCAAAGCCCGATGCCTTCCGCCCCGAACTCGCGCGCGGTGCGGCAGTCGGCGGGCGTTTCGGCGTTGGTTCGCACCTTCAGCCGGCGGACCTTGTCGGCCCAGCCCATCAGCGTCCCGAAGTCGCCGGCGAGCTCGGGCTGCACCGTCGACACAGCCCCCAGCATCACCTCGCCGGTCGAGCCGTCGATCGTCAGCACCTCGCCCGCCTGCACCTCGCGGTCGCCGACGCGCATCACGCCGTCCTTGCCCTTGATCGACAGGCTCCCGGCACCCGAAACGCAGGGGCGCCCCATACCCCGCGCCACCACCGCAGCGTGGCTGGTCATGCCGCCGCGCGCGGTCAGGATGCCCTTGGCCGCGTGCATGCCGTGAATGTCCTCGGGGCTGGTCTCGACACGCACGAGGATCACGTCCTCGCCCGCTGCCGCCATCTTCTCGGCGGTGTCGGCGTCGAACACGACCTTGCCCGACGCAGCGCCCGGCGACGCGGGCAGCCCCTTGGTCAGCACGTCGCGTGCGGCCGCCGGGTCGAGCGTCGGGTGCAGCAGTTGGTCGAGCGCCGACGGATCGACCCGCGCCACCGCCTGCTCCTCGGTAATCAGGCCTTCGCTTGCCATATCGACCGCGATCTTGAGCGCCGCCTTCGCCGTCCGCTTGCCGCTGCGCGTCTGCAGCATCCAGAGCTTGGCGCGCTCGACGGTGAACTCGATGTCCTGCATGTCGCGGTAATGCCGCTCGAGCGTGTCGAACACGCCCGCGAGCTCGGCATAGACCTCGGGCATCGCCTCTTCCATCGACAATGGCTTGGCCCCCGCCGCCTCGCGCGCCGCACGGGTCAGATATTGCGGCGTGCGGATGCCGGCGACCACATCCTCGCCCTGCGCATTGATGAGGAACTCGCCGTAATAACCGTTCTCGCCGGTCGAGGGATCGCGGGTGAACGCGACGCCGGTGGCCGACGTGTCGCCCATATTGCCGAACACCATCGCCTGTACGTTGACCGCGGTCCCCCAATCGCCGGGAATGTCGTTCAGCCGCCGATAGACCTTGGCCCGCTCCGACTGCCACGACCCGAACACCGCACCCACCGCGCCCCATAGCTGGTCGTGCACGTCCTGCGGGAAGGGCTTGTCCCACAATTCTTCAACCAGCCCCTTATATTCGGCGACCAGCGCCTTCAGGTCCTCAGCGGTCAGGTCGGTGTCGAGAAAATAGCCCCGATCCTCCTTGGCGATCTCCAGCGCTTCCTCGAACCGGTCGTGGTCGAGGCCGAGGACCACGTCGGCATACATCTGGATGAAACGGCGATAGCTGTCCCAGGCGAAGCGCGGATCGTCCGATACCGTCGCCAGCCCCTCGACCGTCTGATCGTTGAGCCCCAGGTTGAGGACGGTATCCATCATCCCCGGCATCGACACGCGCGCGCCCGAGCGGACCGAGACGAGCAGCGGATTGGCCGGGTCGCCGAACGCCTTGCCCGTCACCCCCTCGATATGCGCGATCCCGTCCGCAACCTCGGCGCGCAGGCTGTCGGGAAAGGCCTCGCCCTCCTCGTAATAGCGTGCGCACATCGCGGTGGAGATCGTAAAGCCCGGCGGCACCGGCAGGCCGATCGACGCCATTTCGGCAAGGTTCGCGCCCTTTCCGCCAAGGAGGTTCTTGTCCCCTTTGCCGCCGTCGGACACGCCGCCGCCGAAGCGATAGACATATTGCGGTTCGGTGCCCTGGCTCGCCATTAATTCAGTCCCTGCCTCTGGTCTTTGCATAGGTATGCGCTGCATTGCAGCAGCGATGGCGGGTGTCCACTCCGACTATAGCGCTATCAACCCTCGATCTTCGAGAAATCGGCCACCCGGTGCACCGCCGCGCGCATCCGTGCGAGCAGTTCAAGCCGCCGCTGCCGCTTGGCCGGATCGGCGTCATTGACCGTTACAGTTTCGAAGAAGGCGTCGATCGGCGCGCGCAGGCTCGCGAGTGCGGCCATCGCGCCCTCGAAATCCTCCGCCTCGATCGCTGCGGCGGCGCGCGGCTCGGCGGCGTCGAGCGCCGCGATCAGCGCGGCCTCGGCGGGCTCGAAAACAGGGGTCGCGTCGTCGCTCCTCTCGCCCGCGGCCGCGCCCGCCGCGTCCTGCCCAGCGGGTTCGGCGAGCGGGTCCTCCTCGCCGGTCTGCGGGATGTTCCCGCCGGCGAGGTCCGCGGCAATGAAGCGCGCCTCGTCGGGCATGCGCCGCGGCTCGTCACCGAACGGCTTCGACTGCTCCGCCATGTCGGCGAGGGAGAACTGGGGCGCCGGCGAGGCAGCAAGCGCCGGGCCTTCCTGCCACGCTTCCTTTTTCAGGATATTCGCCGCACGCTTGTACCCGGCAAGCAGGTTCGTCCCCTCGCCCGTCGCCACGAACCCCTGAAGCGCATGCACCCGCGCGAGCAACCGGACGAGATCGTCCTCGCCGCCGAGCGCGAACACCGCGTCGATCAGGTCGTGGCGGACGCCGGCCTCGCGCTGCTGGACTTTGAGGCGGTCGGCGAAGAAATCGAGCACCTTTGCAGGCGCCTTGGAGTCAAGTATTTCGATATCCGGATGCGCCGCGATGACGAGGGCTAGACGCGCACGTTCAGATAATCCGTCCTGATCAATCCCACCGATTCGCAGAGCCTCGTCGATAAGTTCAGTGCGCGGGCGATCTCGCTCGATCTCAGCATTTTCTCTCTGAATCCAGACCATTGCAGTCACCAGGCTGAGAGCCTGTTCCAGCGGCAATCTTAGATCAGACTGTGCTATAAGCTGGATTGCGCCCAAGCAGGCACGCCTGAGGGCATAAGGATCGCGGGACCCAGTCGGCGGCATTTCGCCAGTAAAGAAGCTGACAATCGTATCCAGCTTGTCCGCCAGCGACACCGCCACCGTCAGCGGCACGGTGGGCACCTCGTCGCCCTGCCCGACCGGCTTGTAGTGATCGCGGACGGCTTCCCAGACTTCGGTCGGTTCGCCCTGCGCCTTAGCGTAGTAGCCGCCCATCAGGCCCTGTAATTCGGGAAACTCGCCGACCATGCCGGTGACGAGATCGGCCTTGGCCAGCCGCGCGGCGCGTTCGGCGTGGGCGGGGTCGGCGCCCTTGACGATCCCTTCCTCGACCAGCCAGCGCGCGAGCTTCGCCACGCGCTCGACCTTGTCGGCGACGGTGCCGAGCTTTTCGTGGAAAACGATCTTCTCGAGCTTCTTCGCCTGCTCTTCGAGCGGCACCTTGAGGTCGGTCTCGTAGAAGAAGCGCGCATCTGAAAGGCGCGCGGCGAGCACCTTCTGGTTGCCCGCGACGATCTTCTCGCCGCCGTCCTTCGCCTCGATATTCGCGACGCAGACAAAGGCATTGGCGAGGCCGCCATCTGCTCCCTCGCACACGAAATACTTCTGGTTCACCCGCGCGGTCAGCTGGATGACTTCCGCCGGCACGTCGAGAAACGCCTCGTCGAAGCGGCCGAGCAGCGGCACCGGCCATTCGGTCAGTCCCGCATTCTCCGCGACCAGCCCCTCGTCCTCGATCAGCTTGAGCCCGGCCCCCGCCGCCAGCGCACCCGCCCGCTCGCGGATGAGCGCGCGTCGTTCATCCTGATCGACGATGACGTGGCACGCCCGCAGCTTCTCGGCATAGTCGTGCGCGCCGCCGATCGTGATCGCATGCGGGCTATGGAAGCGGTGGCCGACCGTCGCGAACCCGCTCTCGATCCCCGCCACCTCGCAAGGCACAAGCTCCTGCCCGAAGATCGCGACGATCCCCTGCAACGGCCGAACCCAGCGAAGGCTCTCGCTCGACAGCGAGGCGTCGCCCCAGCGCATCGACTTGGGCCAGGGGAAGGCACGAACGATCGCCGGGATGGCCGCGGCGAGCACCTCGGCCGTCGCACGGCCGGGCTTCTCGGTCACGGCGAACCACACGCCGTCGCGCTCGGTCAGCTGGTCCCTGGTGAGGCCGGTCTTGCGCAGGAACCCTTCCAGCGCCTGCTCGGGCGCGGAGGTGCGCGGCCCCTTCACTTCCTCGCGCGCCCCCTCGGTCGCGTCGGGCAGGTCGCGCGCGATCAGGGCGAGCCGGCGCGGCGTCGCATAGGTGACCATGCCGCCCGCCAAGATGCCAGCCTTGGCAAGCTCGGCGACGAACAACTTCTCAAGGTCGGCACGCGCGCGATCCTGCATCCGCGCCGGGATTTCCTCCGACCGGAGTTCGAGGAGGAAGTCGGTCACAGGCTCCACTCCGGAAATCGCGTGCTCCACACCGGCGTCATCTTGTCGATCTGCGCCTTGCACGCGCCCTTCGCCAGGTCGCGGACGCGGCCGATATAGGCCTGTCGCTCGGCGACCGAGATCACGCCGCGCGCCTGAAGCAGGTTGAAGACATGGCTCGCCTTGATCGCCTGCTCATAGGCGGCGATCGGCAGCGCGGCGTTCAGCGAGTTCTCGCACTCGGCCACATGCTTGCGAAAGGCGTCGAACAGGCTGTCGGTATTCGCGACCTCGAAGTTCCAGGTCGACATCTGGACCTCGTTCTCGTGATACACGTCGCCATAAGTGACGCCCGCGTCGTTGAAGGCGAGGTCGTACACGCTGTCGACATTCTGGATGTACATCGCCAGCCGCTCGAGCCCGTAGGTGAGCTCGCCCGCGACCGGCTTGCAGTCGAAACCGCCCATCTGCTGGAAATAGGTGAACTGCGTCACCTCCATCCCGTCGCACCAGACCTCCCAACCGAGGCCCCAGGCGCCCAGCGTCGGGCTTTCCCAATCGTCCTCGACGAAGCGGATGTCGTGGCTGGCCATGTCGACGCCGATCGCCGCGAGGCTGCCGAGATAAAGCTCCTGCAAGTCGGTCGGGCTCGGCTTCAGGATGACCTGATACTGGTAATAATGCTGGAGCCGGTTGGGGTTCTCCCCATAGCGGCCATCGGTCGGCCGGCGGCACGGCTGGACGAAGGCGGCGTTCCACGGCTCCGGCCCCAACGCCCGAAGCGTCGTCGCGGGGTGAAAGGTGCCCGCCCCCATCTCCATGTCATAGGGCTGGAGGATGACGCAGCCGCGCGCACTCCAGTAATCATGGAGCGTCAGGATCATGCGCTGGAAGCTCATCGGCGCATCGGGTCGGGACAAGGCGCACCTTCATGTCGGATCGTGTGAAGCCGACCCCTTGGCGAACCCCCAGCCGCCGGTCAACACGGGCGACGGCGGCGACAAGGCCGCTTCGATGCGGTAGCGAACGGGCCGATGGGAAGCGATCGGGCGATTCGGGCGGGCATCGCGCTTGCGCTTGCGGTAGCGAGCGGCGCGGCGGCGCTGCTGATCGGCGGCGACGTGTCGGCGACCCTCGTCGCGATCGTCGGTGCGATCGCCGCGGTGCTGGTCGCGCTCGGCACCGAATCGGACGAGCGGCCCGCGCCTGTCGCGCCCCCGCCGCCACCCGCACCCGACGCCCTGGTCAGCGACGTGATCGAGGCGGTGGTGGAGCCTTTACTGGTCGTCGCCGACCGCCGCGTGGTGCGCGCCAACGCGGCCGCGCGCGCGCTGCTCGGCCAGCATATCCTCGGCGAGGATGTGCGCCTCGCCATCCGGCACCCCGCCGCCGCCGAGCGGCTGACCGCACCCTTACCCGAGGGGGACGCGCCGATCGACCTGGTCGGCGTCGGCACGCGCGAGCAGCGCTGGGAAATGCATGTCCGCGCCGCCGGCCCGTCGCTGCGGGTCGTCCACCTGATCGACCGGACGGGCAGCTACGCGGCCGACAAGATCCGGATCGATTTCGTCGCCAATGCGAGCCACGAGCTGCGCACGCCCCTCGCTTCAATCCTCGGCTTTATCGAGACGCTCCGCGAGGGCGCGGGCGACGATCCCGAGACGCGCGACCGCTTCCTCAAGATCATGTTCGGCGAGGCGACGCGCATGCGCCGGCTGGTCGACGACCTGATGAGCCTTTCGCGGATCGAGGCCGAGAAATATCGCGAGCCCGATCAGATCGTCCGTCTCGGCGAACTGGTGGAGGAAGTCCGCGCCGAGGTGGCGAGCGTCGCCGACGCGCGCGCCGCCGACCTTGTCACCGCGGTCCATGACGCGCCGCCGGTCAAGGGCGATCGTGCGCAGCTGAGCCAGGTGCTCCACAACCTCGTCGGCAATGCGCTCAAATATGGTCGCCCCGGCACGCCGGTAACGGTCGAGCTGCGCCACGATGGCGGCGCAATGCTCCGGCTGGCGGTGCGCGACGAGGGCGATGGCATCGCCGCCGAGCATCTGCCGCGCCTCACCGAACGCTTCTATCGCGTCGATTCGGGGCGCAGTCGGCAGGCGGGCGGAACGGGCCTCGGCCTCTCGATCGTCAAGCATATCGTCGAACGTCACCGCGGGCGGCTCGACATCGCCAGCGTGCCGGGGACGGGCACGACAGTGACGATCCTGCTGCCGGTGGTGGCGGGGTGAAGAACGACCAAAGGGGGACCTGAACGATGCGGACCATGTTGATCGCCGTGACCCTGACCGCCGCCGCCTCGCCGGTCGCGGCGCAGGAACAGCCGCTGCGCGACCTTACCGAGCGCTTCGCCGCTGCCCGCGCGGGCTATGACGCCGCCGCGCTCGAAGCGACGCTCGCCCCCGATTACGAGGAGATCTCGCCCGTCGGCACCGTCGACAAGCGCGCCGAGGTGATCGGCTTCTACACCGCCGACAAGAAGGCGCCCGTGCCGCCGATGACTGCCGACGAATGGGCCGGCGCTGCGAGGGGCGACGTTGCCGTCGTCACGCTTCGCCAGTCGTTGGCGCTGCCGGGGGGGCAGACCCGCGCACTCCGCGTCCGCCACCTCGCGCGGCGGGAGGCGGGGAAGTGGAAGCTGGTCTCCACCCAGTATACGCCGATCCCGCCAGCACGTCCGTGACGTTCGCGCCAAGCTTCTTTCTTTGATCTCGCGCCAACACCAAGGAATGGCGCCACCCCGGATCAAGGCCGGGGCGACGAACCGGTGCACTGGATCGGCCCCGCCCGCCCTCGTTGTCATCAAACCGCAACGTCGATGCAACAAAGGGGCGTCGATCGGGTGCTAGCGGCCTTCATGGAACCGCCTGTCCAGGCGTCCGGGGGACCGTGCAGATGCTTCGACCGCTTACCCTTGCGGGGTTCATCGCCCTTGCACTCGCCGCGTGCGACGAGGGCGGGGTCGCGCGCGACGAGATCAGGATCGTCGGCTCCTCCACCGTCTACCCCTTCACCACCACCGTGGCAGAGGCATTCCGCAACAAGCGCCCCGATCGCAAGGCACCGGTGATCGAGGCGACGGGCACCGGCGCGGGGATCAAGCAGTTCTGCGCCGGCATCGGCCCGCTCCACCCCGACATCCTCAACGCCTCGCGCCGCCTCAAGAAGTCCGAATATGACGCTTGCGCCGCCAACGGCGTGAGCGAGATCATCGAGGTGCAGGTCGGGCTCGACGGCGTCGCCTTCGCCGAATCGAACCGGGGACCGCGCCTCAGGCTCGGTCGCACCGACATCTATCGCGCTCTCGCCGCATTCCCCGGCGGGCGGCCCAACACCGCCCGGCTCTGGTCCGACGTCAATCCAGGCCTGCCGCGCGTGCCGATCCAGATGCTCGGCCCGCCCGCAACCAGCGGCACGCGCGACGCGCTCGCCGAACTGATCCTCGCCCCCGCTTGCGAGGCACTGCTGCCGCAGGCCGCCGAGTGGAAGGAGGTCGACCCCGACCGCTTCGCGCGCACCTGCACCCGCGTGCGCGACGATGCCGCCTATGTCGACTCGGGCGAAAACGACAACCTCATCGTCCAGAAGCTCGACGCCAATCCCAGCGCCGTCGGCATCTTCGGCTTCAGCTATCTCGAGGAAAATGCCGACCGGCTACACGGCGTGCCGGTCGACGGCGTCGAACCGACCTATGAGACGATCTCGACCGGCCGCTATCCGGGCGCGCGACCGCTTTACATCTATGTGAAGAAGCGCCATCTGCGGCCGGTCCCGGGATTGGCCGACTTCCTGGCCGACTATGCCGCCGCATGGGGACCCGACGGCCCGCTGGTGCGCAAGGGCATGATCGCCGCGCCACGCGCCGTGCGCGCTGCCTCGGCCGCCATCGTGGCGCGCGGCACCACGCTCGACCCCGCGGCGCTTCAATAACCGATGTCGGGCTCGGCGCTCCTTTTCCTTGTCCTCGGCCTTGCGCTGATCGGCTGGCTGACGGCGCGGGCGCGCGCGGTACGACTGTCGGGGACCGCGCGGCTGCACTCGCTGCCCGGCCAGCATGGCTGGTATGTCGCGATGTGGGTGGCGATCCCCGCCTTCGTGTTCCTCGCGCTATGGGGCTGGCTCAGTCCGCAGCTGGCGCGTGAGGGGGTGCTGGCGAGCCCACAGGCCGCGGGGCTGCCCACCTTCGCGTTCGAGCGGTCGGCGATCCTCGCCGAGGCTCGCGCGATCGCCCGCAATCCCGACCTCGGCGCCTTCAATCCGCAGGCCGAGCTGCTGGCACCCGTCTATCGTACCTACCTCACCCGCTATTCCTGGATCGGCACGGCGATCGCGCTGCTCCTTGCCTTTGCCGGCGGCGCCTATGCCTTCAGCCGCATCGCCCCGCCGTTCCGCGCGCGCGGTCATGTCGAGCGCGGCGTGATGCTGATCCTGCTCGTCGCCAGCCTGATTGCCATCCTGACGACGCTCGGGATCTTCGGCTCGCTGCTGTTCGAAAGCGCGCGCTTCTTCTCGATCGTGCCGATCGGCGATTTCCTGTTCGGCACACACTGGAGCCCGCAGGTCGTCAGCGCGACCGATCCGGGTGCCGACCTCGGCGCGGTGCCGCTCTTCTGGGGCACCTTCTTCATCGGCGCGGTGATCGCGATGGCGGTCGCCATCCCGTTCGGCCTGATGAGCGCGATCTACCTGACGCAGTACGCCGCCCCCGCCGTCCGCCGCTGGGTCAAGCCGATGCTCGAGATTCTCGCGGGCGTGCCCACCGTCGTCTACGGCTATTTCGCCGCGCTCACCGTCGGCCCGGCGATCCGCCAGTTCGCCGTCGCGATCGGCATGCCCTATGCCAGCTCGGAGAGCGCGCTCGCCGCGGGGCTGGTGATGGGGGTGATGATCATCCCCTTCGTCAGCTCGATGGCCGACGACGCGCTCGCCGCCGTTCCCTCGGCGATGCGCGATGGCAGCCTGGCGATGGGCGCGACCAAGTCCGAGACGATCAGCCGCGTCTTGATGCCCGCCGCGCTGCCCGGCGTCGTCGCCGGCATCCTTCTCGCCGTCAGCCGCGCGATCGGCGAGACGATGATCGTCGTCATGGCCGCATCGGGCGCCGCGACGATCAGCCTCAATCCCTTCGACAGCGCGACGACCGTCACCAAGCAGATCGTCGATCTGCTGACCGGCGAGGCCGAGTTCGACAGCCCCAAGACGCTCGCCGCCTTCGCGCTAGGTTTGACGCTGTTTGTCATCACCTTCCTGCTCAACATCGTCGCGCTGCGCGTCGTGAAGAAGTATCGCGAGGCCTATGAATAGCGCCGCCATCCCCGACCGTGCGCCCACCGACTGGCGGGCACAGGCAATGCAGCGCCGCATCCGCCGCCGCTATGCCGCCGAGCGCCGCTTCCGCTGGCTGGGGCTGGCGGCGGTGTCGCTGTCGGGGGCGTTCCTCGCCTTCCTCCTGTGGACGATGCTGGCTAGCGGGCTCGGCGGCTTTTCACGCACCGAGGTCCGACTGCCTCTCGACTTTCCGGCGATGGCGCTCGACGTACGCCCCGAACAGCTCGGCCGCGCGGGCGCCGACCTCGCGCTCGCCGGCGCGGGGCTCCAGAATGCGGTCGGCGCTGCGGCGGTGCAGGCATTCGGTGACGATGGCGAGCGCGTCATCTCCGACAGCGCCTGGGTGACGGTGCGTGAGGCGATCAAGGCAGACCCCTCGCTCCTCTCGCGCCGTGCCACCATCACTGTCCCCGCTGCGCCCGGCATCCACGAGGCCGCGACCGGTGAAGCCCGGCCTGATGACGAGGCCGCCGCGGCCCGCCTCGCGGCCGCGGGTGCGCTCACCAGCGGCTTCAACTGGACCTTCCTGACCGGGGCCGATTCGACCGATCCGACCGCGGCGGGCATCTGGGGAGCGCTCAAGGGCTCGCTGCTCACGATGCTGGTGACGCTCGGCCTCGCATTCCCCATCGGCGTGCTGTCGGCGATCTATCTTGAGGAATATGCCCCCCGGAACCGCTGGACCGACCTGATCGAGGTGTCGATCAACAACCTCGCCGCCGTCCCCTCGATCATCTTCGGCCTTTTGGGCCTCGCCGTCTTCCTCGGCACCTTCAACATGCCGCGCTCGGCACCGGTCGTCGGCGGGCTGACGCTCGCGCTGATGATCATGCCCGTCATCGTCATCGCAGGGCGCAACGCGGTCAAGGCGGTGCCCCCCTCGATCCGCGACGCGGCGCTGGGCGTGGGGGCGAGCCGGGTGCAGGTCGTCTTCCACCACGTCCTCCCTCTCGCGCTGCCCGGCATCCTGACCGGCACGATCATCGGCATGGCGCGGGCGCTGGGCGAGACAGCGCCCCTGCTGATGATCGGCATGCGCGCCTTCATCGCGACCCCGCCCGACAAGCTGACCGACGCCGCCAGCGTGCTGCCCGTCCAGATCTTCCTCTGGTCCGATCAGGTCAGCCGCGGCTTTGTCGAGAAGACGTCGGCGGCGATCATCGTCCTTCTCGTCTTCCTGCTCGCGATGAACGCCCTCGCCATCTACCTCCGCAACCGTTTCGA
Organism: Sphingomonas spermidinifaciens; assembly: GCF_002351485.1. Lineage (GTDB taxonomy): Bacteria > Pseudomonadota > Alphaproteobacteria > Sphingomonadales > Sphingomonadaceae > Sphingomonas > Sphingomonas spermidinifaciens. Next base: position 247,285 of record NZ_NWMW01000001.1, read on the forward strand.
GACCCGCTGGTGATGCACGCCCCCGCCCCCACCGCTTCGCCCAAGATGTCGGCGCGCCACGTCAACGTCTTCTATGGTCGCAAGCAGGCGATCGACGACGTGTCGATCGACGTCGATATGGAGAATGTCACCGCCTTCATCGGCCCTTCGGGCTGCGGCAAGTCGACCTTCCTGCGCACGCTCAACCGCATGAACGACACCATCGCCACCGCGCGCGTGGATGGCGAGATCCGGCTGGATGGCGAGGATATCTATGCCAGCGACATGGACGTGGTGCAGCTGCGCGCGCGCGTCGGCATGGTGTTCCAGAAACCCAATCCGTTCCCCAAGTCGATCTACGAGAACGTCGCCTATGGCCCGCGTATCCACGGCCTCGCCGCGAGCAAGGCCGACCTCGACCGCATCGTCGAACAGTCGCTCACGCGCGCCGGCCTGTGGGGCGAGGTCAAGGATCGGCTGAACGATTCGGGGACCGCACTGTCGGGCGGCCAGCAGCAGCGCCTGTGTATCGCCCGCGCGATCGCCGTCGATCCCGAAGTGATCCTGATGGACGAGCCATGCAGCGCGCTCGACCCAATCGCCACGGCGAAGATCGAGGAGCTGATCCATGAGCTGCGCGGCAAGTATGCGATCGTCATCGTCACGCACAACATGCAACAGGCGGCGCGCGTGTCGCAGCGCACCGCCTTCTTTCACCTCGGCACCCTCGTCGAATACGGCGTGACGTCGGAGATCTTCACCAATCCGCGCCAGGAGCGCACCAAGGATTACATCACCGGCCGCTACGGCTGAGCCGGACAGGAACCATGATGAACGAGCATACGGTCAAGGTTTTCGACGACGAACTGGGTCAACTGCGTGGACTGGTCGCGCAGATGGGCGGGCTGGCCGAGGAAGCCATCGAAAGCGCGGTCGAGGCGCTGGTCCGCGGCGACCTCGCCGCGGCGGTGCGTGTCGTCGAGGGCGATCGCCGCATCGACGCGCTGGAGGGCGAGGTCGAGCGCCTCGCGGTCCAGCTCATCGCGCTGCGCGCGCCGATGGCCGACGACCTGCGCGAGGTGCTGACGGGCATGAAGTTCGCCAATACGCTCGAGCGTGTAGCCGATCATGCCAAGAACATCGCCAAGCGCGTGGGCGAGATCGACCGGTCGGTCCCCATCGAGCCCATGTCGGTGTTGCCCGCGATGGCGACCGTCGCGGGCGAGATGCTGCACGACGTGCTCGACGCCTTTGCCGCGCGCGATGTCGAGGCGGCGAAGCGCGTCTGCGAGCGCGACCGCGCAGTCGACGACCTCTACAATTCGATCTTTCGGGCGCTCGTGACCTTCATGATGGAAAACCCCAAGTCCATCAGCCAGGCCGCGCACCTGCTCTTCATCGCCAAGAATCTCGAGCGCATCGGCGACCAGGCGACCAACCTGGCCGAGATGGTCCATTACGCCGCCACCGGCGAGCGGATGGGCGAGCGCGAGCGAGTGAGTTGAAAGGGACGACGATGGCACGGGTAAAGATGCTGCTGGTCGAGGATGACGCCGCGCTCGCCGAACTGCTCGCCTGGCATTTCAAACGCGAGGATTTCGAGGTCAAGCAGACCCCCGATGGCGAGGAGGCGCTGCTCCTCGCCAAGGAAGCGACGCCCGATATCGTCCTGCTCGACTGGATGGTCGAGGGGCTGTCGGGGATCGAGGTCTGTCGCCGCCTGCGCCGCATGCCCGAGACGGCGAACGTACCGATCATCATGCTGACCGCACGCGGCGAGGAGGAGGATCGCGTCCGCGGCCTTGAGACCGGCGCCGACGACTATGTGACCAAGCCATTCTCCCCCCGCGAGCTGGTCGCCCGTGTCGGCGCGGTGCTGCGCCGCGTGCGTCCCGCGCTGGCAGGCGAGCAGCTTACCTATTCGGATATCGAGATGGACACGGTGGGCCATAAGGTGCGCCGCGGCGGAGAGGTGATCCCGCTCGGCCCCACCGAGTTCCGGCTGCTCAAGCATTTCCTCGAACATCCCGGCTGGGTCTTCTCGCGCGAGCGGCTGCTCGACGCCGTCTGGGGCCATGACAGCGATATCGAAAGCCGGACGGTCGACGTCCATATCCGTCGCCTGCGCAAGGCGATCAATGTCGGCGACAAGCCCGACATCATCCGCACCGTCCGCTCGGCGGGCTATGCGCTTGATGCGGGCAATTGATCGCGATCAACCTCCCCTAAAGCCGAATCGGCAGCGCAACGAAGGAAACCTTCGCCGTGCCGGGCGTTCATCGGCCCGACGCGCGCGTAACCAGCGCGTTTGGTACGAGGAGAGTTCGCAATGAAGCTCATCGCAATGACCGCCGCGCTGGCGCTGACCGGCGCCGCCTATGCGCAGCAGACGCCCCCCGCCGATCCCGGCATGACCCAGCCCGGCGTGACGCAGCCCGACGCCAACACCCCGCCGAGCGACCCCAACGCGCCCGCCGCCACTGCCCCCGCGACCGACCCGGCGATGCAGTCGGCGCCAACCCAGACCGCGCCAATGGCCCAGCAGCCGATGGCAAGCACGCCGACCGGCGCCACCGGCGGCACCGAGACCACGGGCGGCTACATGCCCTCGACCCCGCCGCTGTCGGGCACGCCGACGCCCGGCGCCACCGTCCGCGTCCAGCCGTCGATGTCGCCCAGCCAGGCATTTCCGCCGCCGGCACCCGAGGCCGAATATCCGATCTGCAAGAAGGGCCAGACCGACAATTGCCGCCAGCGCGGCGGCTGATCGATCCCCGACTAGCTGACGAAGGGCCTCGACATCTGTCGGGGCCTTTTTCGTCGCAGCTTGACGCTGACCGCGACCGTCAGCCAGCGAAGGTCGAGACACACGTCGTTCGACCCGTCATCCAGGCGAAAGCCGGACCATTCTCGATAATGCCCCGGTCCCCCAACTAACGAGTTCAACCGGCCGTCGGGATGGGGAAATCGCGTCGGAGCCCGGCGCACACTCCCGCCCCCTGGTGCCCTTCCCCCTTGCGCCAGGCGCCCGTCCGCGACACCGTGCGGGCAGAGATCGTTACAGGGGATACCACAATGACCATCCGCTTCGATGGCCGTACCGCGATCGTGACCGGCGCCGGCGGGGGCCTGGGCCGCGCCTATGCGCTCGAACTCGCCCGGCGCGGGGCGGCGGTCGTCGTCAATGACCTCGGCGCCGCACGCGACGGGGCGGGCGCCTCCCCCGCCGCCGATGCCGTGGTCGAGGAGATCCGCGCGGCGGGCGGCATCGCCATCGCCGATGGCGGCGACGTCACCGACGAGGGCGCAATGGCCCGCATGGTCGAGCGCGCCCGCGAGGCTTTCGGCAGCATCGACATCCTGATCAACAATGCCGGCGTGCTGCGCGACAAGAGCTTCGCCAACATGACGCCCGCCGATTTCGAGTTCGTCGTCCGCGTCCACCTGATCGGCTCGGCGATCGTCACCAAGGCGGTTTGGGAGACGATGCGCTTCCAGCGCTATGGCCGCATCCTGATGACTGCCTCGTCGAGCGGGCTCTACGGCAATTTCGGCCAGGCAAATTACGGTGCGGCGAAGCTGGGGATCACAGGTCTCGCGCGCACGCTTCATCTGGAGGGTGCGAAGTACGGCATCCACGTCAACACGCTTGCCCCAACCGCGGGCACGCGCATGACCGAGGACATCTTCCCCGCCGAGGCGTTTGCCCGCTTCACCCCCGAAAGCGTCGCTCCCGCCGCGCTGTTCCTCGTCAGTGACGAGGCGCCCTCGAACATGATCGTCGGTGCGGGCGCGGGCGTGTTCCAGGCCGCCTATATCACCCTCACCGAGGGGGTGGCGCTGGCCGGCGAAGATCTGTCGCCCGAGGGAGTTGCCGCGCACTGGGCCGCGATCACCGACCGTGCACGAGAGCGGGTGCCGCAATCGGGAATGGAGCAGGCCCAAGCGATTCTTCGTCTGCTGACGGCTTGATCGCGCCGCGGGCCGGGCTAGCCTGCCCGCCATGAAGCGCGCCCTCGTCGTCCGTCACACGCCCTATGAAGGAATTGCCGGCTTCCGCCAGCCGGTCGAACAGGCCGGATATGTCATCGACCGTGTCGACGTGACCGATCCGACGTTCGCCCAGATCGACTTCCTTTCACCCGACCTTGTCGTGCTGATGGGCGGACCGATGGGCGTCTATGAGGTCGAGGAGAACCCATGGATCGCCCGCGAGGTCGAGGCTCTGGCGGGGCGGCTCGACCGCAACCTGCCAGTGCTCGGCGTCTGCCTCGGCGCGCAGATGATCGCGGCGGCGCTCGGCGCGCGCGTATTTCCCGGCCCGGTCAAGGAAGTCGGCTTCGCCCCTATAACGATCAACGCCGCGGGACAGGCCTCGCCCGTCCGTCATCTGGCGGGCGTGCCGGTGCTCCACTGGCATGGGGACACTTTCGACCTGCCACCCGGCGTCGAACTCCTCGCCTCCTCCGCGCATTACGCGCACCAGGCCTATCGCCGCGGTCCCGAACTCCTCGCGCTGCAATGCCACCCCGAAATGGGCGAGGACGAACGGTTCGAGGAATGGCTGGACGACGTCGCCTACCTCGCCGAAGCCGGAACCGACCCCCCCGCGATGCGCGCCGCGCACGAGACCCACGGCGCCGGCGCGGTCGCCGCCGGCCGTGCGGTCGTCGGCGAGTGGCTGGCGGGGCTGTAGCTCAGGTCGGAAGCCGAAAGACGAACGTGCGCTGATCGGCCGCGCACGCCAGGCCGTTCGCGGGCCGGTAGCTCTGTTCGAAGCGCGCCCTCGCGATCATTTCCTTGGCCGCGTCGCCGAACAGGAAGGGGGGATAGGACATGATCGTCCGCGGCCCGACCGTCTTGCCGTCGGCGGCAATGTCGAACTCGATCCGCGACCAGCCTTCGAACCCCAGCCGCGTCAGCTCGGTCGGATAGAAGGCGGAGGACGCGCCGCTCCGCTTCATGTCGGGCTTGGCGCCGACCAGCGAGCATTGCTGCTCGTCCAGGCCGGTTCTGGCAAAGGCACGCTGCGCCGCTTCGAAATCACCGCGCGCTGCCGCATTGTTGGCCAGACCGAGCAGCGCGCGGGCACGCAGCGGATGCCGCTCGGGCAGGTCAGGTGTGTCGGCGACTGCTGTTAATGCCGCATCGAGTGCGGGATCGGCGGCGCGATTGCCCGCCAGCCGCTGACGGATCTCGGCGACGCGAAGCTGCACCGTCGCCCGGCTGACCGGATCGGCGGCGACGGCCCGATCGGCGAGCAGTGCATCGAGCTTGCGCAGGCGCACGCCCTGTTCGCGGCGGTCGGGCCATCCGCTCGCCTCGATCTGCATCAACGCCGCATGGGTCCGCACCGCTTGTGGCGCCGCGAGCGTCGCGGCAAGCGCGACGGCGCGGTCGCTCGCTGCCGTGCGTTCGGGGGTGCCGATCAACCCCGAACCCGCCAGCACCAGGTTCGCACGAAGCGCCGCAGCATCGCTGCCGCCCGCCGCCTGACGCAGTGTGGCGAGGCCCGCGGCCTGCTGCTCCGTTGGCGTGCCCGTCGCCCCCTTGCCTGCCAGCCACGCCTCCGACTCCTGTATGAGCGGCGCTTGCAGGTCCATCGTCTCGCCCGCCTTCGAGCAGCGCAACTCGACGCGCGTCAGCGCGCGGTAGAAGACGGGAATCTTGGCCGCATCCTCGGGCGCCCACGACCATTCACGGACCGCGCGGGCGTAAGCGAGCGCGACTTCGCGCCCGCCCTGAACGAAGATCGGCTGTGCGCTCTGCACCGCCCCGTTGTCGTCGAGCGCGAACTCGACGACTGCATAGCTGTCGGGCGTCAGCCCCGGCGCGCTGTCACACGTCGGCGCCTCGATCGACCGGGCGGAGGCGAAGGGCGCCTCACTGATCCGGCCGGCCCCGGTGTAGACCAGATACTTGCGCGCATCGTCCATGTTCTTCTTGAGCAGCGCGACCTGCGCAAGGTCGTAGCGCGTGGCGATGTCGGCCAGGCTCACGCGCAGCGTCAGGCCGCCGTTATTCGCGAGCGCCTTCTTGAGCAGCGCATCGGCCTCCGCGACTCGCCCCGCGGCGAGCAGCGCCCGGCCCGCGAAGATCTGCGCACTGGCGAGGTCGGGCTTGGGCGTCGCCGCCGGCAGCAGTTTCAGCGCCTCCTCGGCATCGCGGATCGCCGCGCCGTCGCCGTCGAACCGCGTCAGCCGCGAACGAATCTGGAGTGGCACGACCCGCTCGGTCCCTTCCGACAACGCCAGCGCCTTGTTCACATCGGCGATCGCCTGGTCATAGGTGAGGTTGGTCGTTCCGATCTGCGCCAGCGCGACATAGGCGTCTCGCGCCTCGGCGCGGAAGCTGCCGCCCTGCGCCTCGATCGCGGCGACGCCGGCCCGGATCGACCGCTCGGCCTCCTCATGTCGCCCGAGTCGACGCAGGCACTGGCCGCGGCGTACCGCGATCGCGGCGGCAACGGTCTTGTTCCTGCCCGCCGGGCCCGCCGCCAGCCTGTCAAAGGCGGCGATCGCCTCCTCGCACTGCCCTGCCTCCGCCGCTTTGGTCGCGGCATCGAACGCTGCCTGCGCCGATTGCGGCGACGCCGCGGCCATTGCGGCACCGGCGATCATCACGCTAAACATCGTTGAACCTCCCCACGCATCTCCCGCGGGGAAAAGATCAAAGCGCGATGCGATTGTCCACGCTTTCCCGATATTTGGCGCTGCCGTTCGCCGCAACTTCGCTGGCGGCGTCCGCACCGGCATCGGAGCCGCTGCCCGCCGACAGCCTGCTCCTCCTCGTCGCGTCGTGGTGCGTGCCCTGCTATGGCGAGATCGCGCGCCTCGACGCGCTTCAGACGGCGGCGGGGCCGGTGGAGGTTCGCGTCGTTCCCTATGATCGCCGCCCGGCGACCGCTCGGATGCTGGCGCGCGTCGATCCCGATCGCATCGCGACCTCGCGGGTCGTCGTGGCGGCGCTCTCTAGCCGTACCGCTGGGCTGCCATACAGCGTGATGACCGACGCGGCGGGACGGATCTGTGCCGAGCTATCTCGACCGCTAGATCCCGCTGGCGTCACCGAGATGCGCAGGCGCTGCGGGCGCTAGATCCAGCCCTCGAGCACCTGGTCGGGCGGGCGGTGGCCGTCGGCCCAGGCGCGGATGTTGGCGATGACCTTCTCGCCCGAGGCGACGCGCCCCTCCATCGTCGCCGATCCCATGTGCGGTGTCATGACCACATTGGGCAGCGCCAGCAGCCGCGGGTCGATCGCCGGCTCGAACTGCCAGACGTCAAGCCCCGCCCCCGCCAGCCGGCCGCCCTCCAGCGCCTCCACAAGCGCTTCCTCGTCGACGATTCCGCCGCGCGAGGCGTTGATAAGGTAGACGTGCGGTCCCAGCAGCCCAATCCGCCGCCGGTCGATCAACCCCTCGCTGTCGGCATTGCGCGGCGTGTGGATGGTCAGGATGTCGATCGCGCCGAGCATCGCGTCGAGATCGGCGTGCCAGGTTGCCCCCAGCTGCGCCTCGAGCACCGCGGGCAGCCGGTTGCGATTGTGATAATGGACGGTGAGCCCGAACGCCCGCGCCCGCGCCGCCACCGCCTGGCCGATCCGGCCCATGCCGACGATGCCCAGCGCCTTGCCGCCGATCCGGTGGCCCAGCATCGCGCAGGGGCTCCACCCCGTCCACGCACCCGACCGGACGAGCTTCTCGCCCTCGGCCAGCCGACGCGGCACCGACAGGATCAGCGCCATCGTCATGTCGGCGGTGTCCTCGGTCAGGACGCCCGGCGTGTTGGTGACGACGATGCCGCGCGCGCGCGCGGCGCGAAGGTCGATATGGTTCACGCCCGCGCCGTAATTGGCGATCAGCCGCAGCCGCTCGCCCGCTCCCGCCAGCAGGTCGCCGTCGACGGCATCGGTGACGGTCGGCACGAACACGTCGCAATCGGCGACCGCGGCCGCGAGCTCTTGCGCGGAAAACGCATGATCGTCCTCGTTCGGGACAAGCTCGAACAGCTCGTGCATCCGCGCGATCACCGGGTCGGGCAGCCGGCGCGTCACGATCACGCGGGGGCGGCGGGGGCGCGGCGAGCGGGCGGGATCGGCCATCCATCGGAATTGGCCCGCGCCCGCGGCGGCGTCAACGCCATTGATGCTGGCCGGCGCTTCGCGTTAGGGCGGACCAAAGGGCAACAGGACATGTCGATGCATCGCGTACCCCGTTTGACCGCCGGCTTCGCCGCCGTGGCGATGGCCGCGACCGGCCTGTCGGCGCTCGAGGCGCAGACGCGCAAGCCCCCCTATTTCGCCTCGATCGCCGCGGACAAGGCGCGGATGCGCACCGGCCCGGGCCGCAACTATCCCGCCAGCTGGCTCTATGTTCGCGCCGACCTGCCGATCAAGGTGGTCGATATCTATCGCGACTGGCGCAAGGTCGAGGATCCTGGCGGGACGCAGGGCTGGATGCAGGTCGGACTGCTCAGCGATACGCGTACTGCCTTCGTCCAGGGCGGCGTCGCGATCCTGCGCGACGCTCCCTCCGCGTCGGCGCGGGTCGCCTGGCGCGCAGCCCCGGGTGTCGTGGGCCGGATCAGCCGCTGCGCCCGCGGCTGGTGCTATCTCGACGTCAAGGGGCGGGGCGGCTTCGTAGAGACCGCTCGCCTGTGGGGCGTTGCCCCCGACGAGGATGTCGATTGACCTTCTGACGGGCTGAAGCGCGGGACCGGGGGCGAGCCGCCGGCCCCGCTCCGCGCCTCAGAGCACCAGGTCGCCGACGACGAGCGACTTGTTGCCGATATCGACGGTGAAGTCGGCGGTGCCGTCGCCATTCACGTCGCCCTGCAGCAGGCCGTTCGCGAAGCGGACCTCGCCCGCCACCCCGGTAAATGCATTTGCGCCGACGAACGTAAAGGCGTCGTTGCCCGCGACGGTCGTTTTGGCATCGATCGCCGACAGGTCGATCTTCTCGTTCTTCGCGAAGTCGGTGATGACGTCATAGCCGCCATCGGCATGGCTGAACTTGAAGAGGTCCTTGCCGACCCCGCCGGTCAGCGTGTCGCTTCCCGCGCCGCCATCAAGCGTGTCGTTGCCCACGCCGCCGTCGAGCCGGTCGTTGCCCGCCCCGCCGGTCAGGACGTTGGCGAAGACGTTGCCGGTCAGTACGTCGTCATAGGCCGAGCCAAGGACGTTCTCGAAGTTGAACGCGAAGTCGCCCGCAGCCGCGCCAGCGAACTGGTACGTCTGGAGGTTGACGGTCGCGCCGGTCAGCGCGTCGGCATAGCTCAGCGTGTCGGTACCCCAGCCCCCGTCGAGCAGGTCGTTGCCGCCGACGCCGCCGCTGATCGTGTTGTCGCCCAGATCGCCGGACAGGATGTCGTTGTACTTCGAACCGGTGATGTTCTCGATCGAGGTCAGCGTGTCGCCCGCTGCCCCGCCCAGCGTCAGCTTGGCGATGAGGTTGACGGTGACACCCGACGTGGCGGTGGCATAGCTCACGGTGTCGCTGCCGGCGCCGCCGTCGATCCGGTTTGCGACCGAGTTGGCGATGATGACGTCGTTGCCGCCGCCGCCCACCGCGTTTTCGATCGTCGCACCGTAAGCGATGCCGACATTGTCGGTCAGCTGCCCGCGGAAGGGATCGTTGAGGATCGCGTTAATGTTGTTCTGATACTGCGTCTGGGTGATCGGCGTGTAGCCCAGCGCCACGCGCTTGGCGTTTACTTCCTCAAACGAGAGCGCCAGCGCCTCGGCCTGGGTCGATCCGCCGATCGAGCTCAGCGTGCCGGGATTGAGGTCGATGATCTGGTTGGTGTTGAAGCCCGAGACGTCGAGCGTGTCGTTGCCGCCGGCATCCCAGATCGCCACGAACGGCGCCGTGTTCTTGGTGAAGTCGAACGCATCGCGGCCGGCATTGCTGTTGAAGCCGTAGGTGGTGTTGCCCGTCCGCGTCGTCGTGTCGACGCCGTAAATCTGCTGCGCCACATAGATGTCGTGGATCATCGGCGTCGATCCGTACGAGATCGTGTGGATCGTGAAATCGAAATCGCGCGCGCCGATGTCGCGCGGGTTCCAGTAGGACATGATCGTGTAGTTGCGCGCGTCCTGATAATATTCGGCGCCGTTGGCATAGTTGACTGAGAAGCCGGGCCCGAAATTATAGCGGCCCGGATGGTCCAGACCGATCGCATGGCCGATCTCGTGCGTCAGCGTGTTGCCGGCATAGCCGCCCTGCTGGAACTGGAAGTTGCTCGCCTGGCTGGCCGAAATCCACACATCGCCGCCCAGGCCCTGCACCTGCGCGTCGATCTCGTCGAGGCCGTACAGCGTCTTGGCGGGAAAATATGCATAGGCCTGCGTCTGCGGCGCGTCGGCCAGGCCGCCGAAATTGATATCGGCCTGGTCGGAGCTCGTCTCGACGAAGCTCACATCGAGAACATCGTCCCAATAGCCGATCGACTCGCGCGCCGCCGCACGCTGCGCATCGGTAAAGGCGCCGAAGTTGAAGAACTCCTCGGCGCCGTAGGAAACGCCCTGATAGTCGAAGGTATAGCCCTGACCGACCAGATCGGCCTGCGTGTTGAAGAAGCCGAAGGTGATCGTCCGCGGATCGGCATCGCCGCGCTGCTCGGTATTGTCGCCGCCCGGGTTCCAGCTGTGGCCGTTGCGGTTGAGATTGGCGGTGATCTGATCGAGGTTCCAGATCGGCTTGCCGTTGGGCGCGGTGGTACCGGCAAGCGGATCGACCGAGGCGTCGCTGGTCACAAGGCGCGGGTCAATATCGCTCGCCTCGTGCAGGCCGCAATCGCAACCCTGCGGGTGCAGCCCCGCATCCACCGCGCGCAGCGGATTGAAGCTGCCGCTGGCTCGTACCGCGGCCAGGGCGTCCCCACCCTCGAAGCTGGAGAAGGTCGTGCGATTGTTCATGATACCCATGCTCGTCCCCTTGCCCTTGCGCGCGGGGCCGCGCCGGGCGGACGTTCAGTCCGTGATCCGGCACAGCGGCTGACCATGACCCGGTGCGCAGACGCGGCAAGCTGATCCCTGGTACCAGCTCCGCCGCGCCGGTCGGTCGCGCGCCGACCCATTCCCGTCCCCCGGTGGCACACTGCCCCCGGCCCTTAACTGAACGGAAAGTTTCAACTTCAACCTGCGCCTGTCAACGGCCCCGACGACGACTCACCGCATTTTTCGTGCGACGATCCGTTGCCGCACCGGGCCACACGGTTTAGGCGCGGGGGATGATCGACTTGACCGGCTTCGACATCGACGGCTTCGTCGCCGCCACCCTGGCCGAGGATCTCGGCCCCGGCGGCGATGTCACCTCGGTCGCGGTCATCCCCGCCGAGGCGCGCTTCGACGGGGTCATGGACAGCCGCGACGCGATCGTCGTCGCCGGACTGCCGCTCGCCGAGGCGTTCTTCCGCACGCTCGACCCCGAGGTGCAAGTCGAGCGATTGGTCGAGGAGGGTACGGCCGTCGCGGCGGGCACCGACCTGATGCGCATCTCCGGCAAGGCACGTGCGCTTCTGACCGCCGAGCGATCGGCGCTCAACACCGTTCAGCACCTGTCGGGCATCGCCACGCTGACCCGCACCTATGTCGAGGCGATCGCGGGTACCCGCGCGACGCTGCTCGACACGCGCAAGACGCTGCCCGGCCTTCGCGTGATCGAGAAATATGCAACGCGGATGGGCGGCGCGACCAATCACCGCATGGGCCTGTGGGATGCGGCGATGATCAAGGACAATCATGTCGCCGTCGCCGGGTCGGTCGAGGCCGCCACTGCTCGTGCCGTCGCGGCCGGCATCCCGCGCATCATCGTCGAGGTCGACCGGCTCGACCAGATCGAGCCGGCGATCGGCGCGGGGGCGACCCACCTTCTCCTCGACAACATGGCGCCGGCGACGCTGCGACAGGCGGTCGCGATCGTCGCCGGCCGCGCCGCGACCGAGGCGTCGGGCGGCGTCCGCCTCGACACCATCCGCGCTATCGCCGAGACCGGCGTCGACTATGTCAGCGTCGGCCGCCTGACCCAGTCAGCGCCCGCCGCCGATATCGGCCTCGATCTCGCGCCGGGCTGAGCTTTCGCGAGCGCTTCGGCCCGGCTATCGTCGCCGAAACAAAGGGGGATTCGAGATCATGCGGCCACCATCGATCATCTGGTTCGAGCGGCTTTTCCTCGGCGCGGTTGCGGTCGGGCTCGTCAACTCGGCGATGGTGTTCGACCAGCTTCGCGAGATTCCCGGCGCACAGCCCCTGGGACCGGGCTTTCTGATCGGGTCGATCGCGATTGGTGTCGTCATCAACCTGGCGCTCTGGTTCTTCATCGCTCGCCGCGCGAGCAACGGGGCACGCTGGGTGTTGGTCGTTCTGTTCCTCTTCGGCGCGGTGTCGCTCATTTTCTCGGTCTCGATGGGCAGCTATCCGTCGGGGACGGCGGGGCTGCTCGGCGCTTTTGGCTGGCTGCTTCAAGCGGCGGCGGTGACGATGCTGTTTCGCCGCGATGCAGCCGCATGGTTTCGCGGTACCCGCGACGACGATCTGGGCGAGACGTTCGAGTGAAGTTCGCCCTGGCGACCGCGGCCGCGCTGGTCGCGCTGCCCGGCGCCGCCTCAGCGCAGGCGTATCGCTGTGCGATCCCGCAGCGCCTGCCCGACCCTCGCGTCGAGGGACCAACCCAGCGCGAGCCGCGCCGCGTCCTGCCGATCGGCAGCTACACGCTTGCGATCAGCTGGAGTCCCCAATTCTGCCGTACCTCGGGTAACCGGCCGTCGTCGCGAGTTCAATGTGGCGGTGGCAATGATTTCGGCTTCACGCTCCACGGCCTGTGGCCCGATGGGCGGGGCAAGGCTTGGCCGCAATATTGCCGCGCGGCCCCTGCCCTCCCCGCTGCGGTGATCCGTCGCAACCTGTGCGCGACGCCGTCGGTGCAGCTGCTCCAGCACGAATATGCCAAGCATGGCACCTGCATGGGCGTGTCCCCCGCCGCCTATTTCGAGCAGTCGACGCGGCTCTACGGCCGGCTGCGCTATCCCGACATGGACGCGCTGTCGCGCCGCCGCGGGCTGACCACCGGCCAGTTCGCCCAGGCCTTTGCCCGCGCCAATCCCGGCCTCACTCCGGCGATGCTGCGCGTCACCGCCGATCGCCAAGGCTGGCTCGACGAGGTGTGGATCTGCCTCGACACGCGCCTTGGCTATACGCGCTGTCCCGCGCGCCAGCGCGGCCGCCCGGCGGGCCAGCCGCTGCGCATCTGGCGCGGGCGCTGATTACGCAAGCGTTTGTAATTGTTCGTTGCCGCCGCACATGGCCGGGAACGCGCTTGGCTGCTGGTGCGTATCTTTCCTGATCCACATCAACAGGAGCCATGCATGCGAACGCTTCTCGCCACCACTTTGCTCGTCGCCGCGGCCGGTAGCCTCGGCGCCTGTTCGACTCTCCGTGGCGCGGCGATCGGCGGCGCGGGCGGGGCCGGCGTTGCTGCGGCAACCGGCGGCGATGTCGAGAAGGGCGCGGCCGTTGGCGGCGTCGGCGGCGCGGTGATCGGCACCGTCACCGACGACTGATCGACCGGAAGGGCGGGCCAGCACGGCCCGCCGCAACCCAGGTCAGTCGCCCGTCAGGATACGGTCGACCAGCTGCTTCACACTCGGTACGAAGCCGTTGGAGTAGAAGGGGTCCTGCTTGAACTTGTACGCGGCATGGCCCGCGAACATCAGGTTCTGGTCTACAGGCCCGCCGTGCGCGATGTCCTGCAGCGTCTTCTGGATACAGAAGCTGCGAGGGTCGGCGAGGCGGCCGGTCGAGTTCGTCTCGGTATCCGCCCAGCTCGAAAAGGCGCATTGCGACAGGCAGCCCATGCAGTCGGCCTGATCCTTGCGGATTTCCTGTTTCTCGGGCGGGGTCACGAAGACCAGCGTGTTGTCGGGCGTCTTCAGCGCTTCGGTGAATCCCAGGCCGAACCACTCGCGCGCGCGGAGCAGGTCGCCGCGCGTCACCCAGAAGTTCTTGCCCTTCACGCCGACGTCGAGCTGGAAGATGTGATCGCCCGCTTCCTGCGTCGAGAAGGGGATCTGCCGCTCCGACCGTGCTTCCAGACTGCGGAGGAACGGGTTGCGCACCGCCGATGAATAGAAGCCCGTCGGCGAGAAGCGGTGGAGGAGCACGTCGCCCGGCTCCAGTTCCATCAGCCGCGCCTTCCACTCTTCAGGGATCGGGCTCTCCTTGGTGAGCAGCGGCCGGGTGCCGAACTGGAAGGCGATGGCGCCGAGCTCGGGATTGTCGATCCAATCGTTCCAGTCGCGAAGATGCCAGACGCCGCCCGCCATCACGATCGGCACCTCGTCGGAGATGCCGCCCTCGCGCATCACGTCGCGCAGCGCCTTGACGCGCGGATACGGGTCCTGCGGCGCCAGCGGGTCCTCGGCATTGGACAGGCCGTTATGCCCGCCCGCCAGCCACGGATCCTCGTAAACGACCGCCGCCAGCCACTCGCTCGCCTTGGAATAGGCGCGCTTCCACAGCGCGCGGAACGCACGGCCCGAACTCACGATCGGCAGGTAATTGACGCCGTACGACGCCGCGATCTCGGAAAGCTTGTACGGCATGCCGGCGCCACAGGTGACACCCGCGACCATGCCCCGCGTCCGCTCGAGCACGCCGTGCAGCACCCGCTGCGCGCCGCCCATCTCCCAAAGCACGTTGATGTTGATCGCGCCCTTGCCGCCGGCGATCTCGAACGCGCGGCGGACCTGCTGCACCGCGCCCTCGATCGCATATTCGACCAGCTCGTCATGCCGCTGGCGGCGCGTCAGCGCGTGATAGACCTGCGGAATGATCTTGCCCTCGGCGTCGTAGCTGTCGGCATTGACCGCGCTCACCGTGCCGATGCCGCCCGCCGCGGCCCAGGCGCCCGCCGATGCGTGGTTCGTGGCGGCGACACCCTTCCCCCCTTCGATCAGCGGCCAGACTTCGCGACCGTTGTAGCGAATGGGTGACAGACCCTTGAACAAGCTTTCCTCCGAATGGACCCTGATGCGCCCCGCGCTAGCGTCATTCGACGGCGCGTGCGAGCGAAGATTAAGGTTGTAACACACCCGGCCGGCGCATCGCACCCTCATAAAGCCTTGTGTACGCTCCGATCATGTGGCCCTCGTCGAAAAGCGCCGACGCACGCGCGCGATTCGCCGCCCCCACCGCGGCACGAAGGTCGGGATCGGCGACCAGCGGCGCCAGCCGGTCGCGCAGCTCGATCTCCGATCGGCCGTCGGCGAGATAGGGCAGGTTTTCGGGCGCGACCATCGACGCGATGTCACCGACGCGCGGTGCCACGATCGGCAACCCCGCCGCCATCGCCTCCATCACCGAAATCGGCTGCTGCTCGGACAGGCTGGTGAGCATGAAGAGATCGAACAGCCCGATATAACGGTGCGGCTCGGCGAGAAAGCCGGGCAGGTGCACGCGGTCGTGCATGAACATCGCCGCCGCCTGGTTCTCAATCGCCTGCCGCTCCGGCCCCTCCCCGACGATGACGAGGCGGACATTCTGCGGCACGCCGCCGACCGCGCGGACCATCAGCGGCAGGTCCTTGACCGCGCGCAGCCCGGCAAGCGTACCGACCACGGCATCCCTGCCCTTGACGAAGCCGGGGATCGCCCTCGGGTCGGGCCGCCCGGCGTAGAGGCGGGTCGGGATGCCGTTGGAGATGCGGTGAACGCGCGCAGCCGGCTGCTTCCACGCGGTCAGCGCGACCTTCTCAAGCCGCTCGGACGGGACGACCAGCGCATGCGCGGCCCCCAGCGCGACGCGGCGATAATAGTTGCGCATCCGGTTGAGCCGCTCGGCCTCGTCGGCGTTGAAGCCATCCTCGTGATGGACAACGGGCGGCGCGCCCTTGGGAAACACCCGCGCCGCCATCACCCCGTCGACCGCGCCCCAGTTATAGGTGAGCACCAGGTCGAACCGCCGCATATAGCGCGCAATCGCCTCGTACCGCGCGACCGAGGGCTTGCCGGTCAGCGGCGGCGGGTCCTGCGCGATCTCATGTGCCACACCCTTGGTAATCGCGCCCCTCGCGCCATACGCGCCCTCGACGCCCGACACGATGGTATGCCGCGCGCGCTTGCCGAAGGCGTTCATCAGCCGGACGGCGCGCGCCTCCTTGCCGCCGAGGTCGAAGCTCGAATGGAGGTGAAGGATGTTGACGGTCACGCCGCTGGCACGCGCGCCAGCAGCCGGTCGATCGCCGCCTCGACCGCGGGTTCATCCAGCGTCGGCGCGTGGCCGGTATCCGCCACCGTCACCAGCTCTGCGCGGTCCAGCCGCTGGGTCATCCGCTCGGCGACATCGGCCGCGAGGATGTCGGAGCGCTCACCGCGCACGATCAGTGTCGGCACGTCCTTCATCGCGTCGAGCGCCCGCCACATATCGACCCCCGCCTCGTTCCCCGGCACGCGGAACGGCTCGGCGATCTTCATGTCGTAGTCGAGGACGATCCGCCCCGCCGAGGTGAGCCGGTGCAGCCGCTTGGCCATGGCCAGCCAGTCCTCGACGCCATAGGTCGGATAGACGTCGCCATTCGCCTCGGCCAGCGCGCGCGCGGCGTGCATCCAGGTCGGGTATTGCGCGGGCTTGCCGACATAGCCGCGGATGCGCTCGAGCCCTGCCTTGCCGAGCTCCGGCCCCACGTCGTTGAGCAAAGCCGCGGCGAGCGGCGGGCGTCCCGTCGCTGCCAGCAGCATCGTCAGGATGCCGCCCAGCGACGTGCCGAACGCGACGATCCGCTCCAACTTCAGCTCGTCGATCAGCCGCTCGACATCCTGCAGATAGGCGAGCGGCACATAGGTCATCGGGTCCTTGGCGTAGCCGCTCTCGCCGCGTCCGCGCAGTTCGACCGCGATCACGCGCCAGTCGGGCGACAGACGCGCCGCCACCGCCTCGAAATCGCGGACGTTGCGGGTCAGGCCGGGCAGGCACAGTATCGGCGGCTTGTCCGCCGGCCCCGGATAGTCGCGGTAATGAAGCCGGACGCCGTCCCCCGACCACCAATAGCCGTCGGAATAGGGGCTCGGGTTGCGGGCAGTGGCCATCGCTACCCATATCGCCGCATGGCCGATTTCCCGCAAGCGTCGATCCCGCCCCGCCCTGAACGCGCGATCGAGGCACTGGGCGATGCCTTCTACGATGTGGTGGAGCCGGCGCGTTTCCCGCAGTCGATCCTGCGCTGGCGGAACGATTGCGCCGCCTCGGAGGTGGGGCTGGCGACACTGTCCGACGACGAATGGCTCGCCCGCTTCGCCCGGTTCGAGCCGCTGCCCGGTAGCCTCCCCGCCCCCCTCGCGCTTCGCTATCACGGCCACCAGTTCCGCCAGTACAATCCCGAAATCGGCGACGGCCGCGGCTTTCTCTATGCCCAGCTTCGCGACGATCGCGACCGCCTGATGGACTTCGGCACCAAGGGGTCGGGCCGGACGCCGTGGAGCCGCTTCGGCGACGGCCGCCTGACGCTGAAGGGTGCGATGCGCGAGCTGCTCGCGACCGAGATGCTCGAGGCGCTGGGCGTCAACACCAGCCGCACCTTCTCGATCGTCGAGACGGGCGAGGCGCTCGATCGCAACGATGAACCCTCGCCCACACGCGGCGCAGTGCTGACGCGGCTCAGCCACGGCCATATCCGCATCGGCACCTTCCAGCGCCTCGCCTATCTGCGGGAGGCAGAGAACATGGCGGCGCTGACCGACTATTGCCTCCGCCACTTCTATGGCGAGGAGGGCGGCGCCGACGCTCCCGCGCGCCTGCTCGGCCATGTCGTCGATCGCACCTCGACACTGGCCGCGTCCTACATGGCCGCGGGGTTCGTTCACGGCGTGCTCAATACCGACAACATCAACGTGTCGGGCGAGAGCTTCGACTATGGCCCGTGGCGGTTCGCGCCGAGCTGGGACCCGGGCTTCACCGCCGCCTATTTCGATCATGCAGGCCTTTACGCCTTTGCCCGCCAGCCGGAGGCGATCCACTGGAACTGCATGCAGTTGGCCGTCGCCTTGCGGACGATCTCGGACGCACCCCCGCTGATCGAGGCACTCGAGCGGTTCGGCGACCTCTACCCGCCCGCGGTGGCCCGCGCGATCCTGTGGCGGCTTGGCGTCAGCCCGCGCGGCGCCGACGACCTGCCCCTCGTCGAGGCGATCGAGCGCGGCCTGCGCGAAAGTGACGCCCCGATCGACGCCTTCTTCCACGACAGCTTCGGCGGTATCATTGCGCCGTGCAATGGCGACGCCTTTGCCGAGGCGCGCGAGCACCTAGCCCCCTATGCCCCCCGCAAGGAACGCAGCCACCCGCACTGGTCCGGCCCGCCGGTGTCGATGCTCATCGACGAGGTCGAGACGCTGTGGTCCGCGATCGACCAGCGCGACGACTGGCAGCCGCTCTATGACAAGGTGGCGGCGGTCCGCGGATTGGGCGAGGCGCTCGCCTGAGGGGTGCAGCACCGTTTGGCCCCGGCTCCCGCCGCTGCGACGCGAGTGCTTCCGCGAAGTCTGGTGCCATGGGCCAAAAACGACGCGGTTCGTCGGGCGCACGCGCTCCACAACCACGGGTAGCCTTTCCCCCGCGTTTGTTGCAGAACGCCCCCGCTCGGGGGGAGCCAGCCGGAAAGCCATCAGTGTCAGCCAGCGAATTGATCTCGTTCGAACCCGCTACCGGCGCGGTCCTGTGGCGCGGGACCGCCGGCGATGCCGATACAGAGGTCGCCGCGGCACGCGCCGGGTGGAGCCAGTGGGCCGCACGCCCGCTGACCTATCGCATCGAGACGATGCGCCGCTTCGCCAATGTCGTGCGCGCCAAATATGACCCCTTCGCCGACCTGATCGCGCGCGAAACGGGCAAGCCGCTATGGGAGGCGCGGACCGAGGTCGACACCGTCATCGCCAAGGTCGACATCTCGATCACCGCTTTTTCGGAGCGAACCGGCCAGCGCCGCATCGACGCGCCGATGGGCAGCCGCCTTGCGCTCCGGCACAAGCCGCATGGCGTGCTTGCGGTGCTCGGTCCCTACAACTTCCCCGCGCACCTGCCCAACGGCCACATCGTTCCCGCGCTGATCGCGGGCAATGCCGTCGTCTTCAAGCCGTCGGAGAAGACGCCCGCGGTCGGCGCCTTCCTTGTCGACTGCTATCGCGCCGCGGGCGTGCCCGAGGACTGCATCCGCCTGCTCCTCGGCGGGCCCGAGGCGGGCCGCGCGCTTGCCTCGCATCCGGGCATCGACGGCCTGCTCTTCACCGGCTCGGCGCGCACCGGCCTCGCGCTCAACCGCCAGTTCGCCGAGACGCCCGAGAAGATCCTCGCGCTCGAAATGGGCGGCAACAACCCGATCATCGTCTGGGGCACGCCCGACCTTTATTCGGCCGCCGTGCTCGTGATCCAGTCGGCGTTCACCAGCGCCGGCCAGCGTTGCACCGCCGCGCGCCGCCTGATCGTCGAGGATCGCCTGTTCGACCCGCTGGTCGAGGAGATCGTGAAGCTCTCGGGCCGCCTCATCATCGCCGAGCCGCATGCCGATCCGGCACCCTTCATGGGGCCGGTGATCGACAACGACACGGCTGATCTCCTGACCGAGAGCTTCCTCGCGCTGATGAGCCAGGGCGGCCGCCCGATCCGCTACATGGAGCGGCCGGTGGAGGGGCGCCCCTTCCTGTCGCCCGGCATCGTCGACATGACCGACGCGCGCGAGAAGCCCGATGTCGAGCTGTTCGGCCCGGTCCTCCAGGTCATTCGCGCCGCAACCTTCGAGGAAGCGGTGGCCGAGGCGAACGCAACCCGATACGGCCTGTCCGCCAGCCTCGTCAGCCAAGACCCGCACCTCTACGATCAGTTCTGGGCGGGCATCCGCGCGGGCATCGTCAACTGGAACAAGCCAACCAACGGCGCCAGCTCCTCGGCGCCCTTCGGCGGCGTCGGCTGGTCGGGCAACCACCGCCCGAGCGCCTATTACGCCGCCGACTATTGCGCCTTCCCGGTCGTATCGAGCGAGGCCGAGTCCGCCCGCGCGTCGATCGGGATCGGGTTGCGGGAGAGCTGAGAATTGCCGCCGTCACACGACGCGAACCTGTCACATTGAGCGCCTAGTATTGTAACGTTCAATAACAATTCCGAGGGGAGGCGGCAATGCAGGTCGACGGCACTTCTTTGACGGTTCAGACCGACGCGATCGAACCCGTCCCGTTCGGCATTCCGGGGGCACCCCCGACGGCGTGACAGCCACGCTGGTCAACGTCGATGCCGCGCGGGGCTTCGTCACGAAGATCATTCACATCGCGCCGGAGCGCGCATCCCCGCGCATTATCATGACGACGGGGCAGAGGCGCACTACGTGCTGTCGGGCGACTTCATCAATGCAGGCGAGACGCTAGGGCCGGGTGCCTTCGTGACCCATCCAACCGGGGTCGTTCACGGCCCGCACGAATCGCGCAGCGGCTGCAGCATCCTGACGCTTCAGACCGCCTATGTGGACCCCGCCAATCCGGACTTCCATATCGCCGAGTGACGGACCCGCGGACGATAGCGTTGCTACCCATCGACCAAGCATCGCTGGATTGCGATGACGGTTTCTGCGGCCCACATCCGGAGCCATGGCAAGCCTTCTCGATCCCGATGCGCGCGGGCGCGTCATTCTCGTTGGTGCCGGCCCCGGCGATCCCGGCCTCCTGACCGTTCGCGCGGTCGAGGCGCTGGGACAGGCCGATGTCGTCGTCCATGACGGCCTGATTGACCCCCGCATCCTCGACCTCGCCCCGCCGCACGCGCAGCGCATCTCGGTCGCCAAGAAGCGCGCGCGCCACACCGTGCCGCAGGAGGGGATCAACGCGCTGATCGTCGCGCATGTGAAGGCCGGCTCGATCGTCGTGCGGCTGAAGGGCGGCGACCCCTTCATCTTCGGCCGCGGCGGCGAGGAGGTCGAGGCGGTGCGCGCCGCCGGCCTTGCGGTCGAGGTCATTCCTGGCGTCTCGGCGGCGCTCGGCTGCGCCGCGGAGGCGATGCTGCCGCTCACGCACCGCGACCATTCGAGTGCGGTCAGCTTCGTCGCGGGCCAGTGCAAGGGCCTGTCCGAACAGGACTGGTCGGGCCTTGCCGGCCGCGGCCGCACGCTCGTCATCTACATGGGCGTCGCCACAGCAAGCGCGATCGCCGAGAAGCTGATGGCTGACGGCGTTGCGCCCGACATGCCCGTCGCCGTGCTCGAAAAGGGTACCTGCCCGGGTCATCGCGCGCTCAAGACGCTCCTTGCCGACCTCGGCGCGATGGTCGAGCGCGAGGGGGTCGAAAGCCCGGCGATCATCGTCGTCGGCGAAGTAGTCGAACTTTCGGACGCCGAGGACAAGCTCGCGCGCTGGGCCAAGGTCGCGGAAGGAATGGCGGCATGAAAATCCTGACGGGCAACGATCTGCCCACCGGTGACGTCGTCTGGTGGACGGGCAGCGATTGGTCGCGCCATGTCGAGGATGCGGTCGACGTGGGTGAGGACGGCGAACGCCTCGCGCGCGAGGAAGAGGCCGCGCGCCGGGTCAACGTGCCCTATGTGATCGACGCGGAAGCGACCGAAGGCGGCCCCCGCCCCGCGCACATCAAGGACCGCATCCGCGCACTCGGCCCCACCGTCCGCGCCGACCTGACGCTCAAGCCCGCCGACCCCGCGGCGGGGAGCTGGGTGATATGACCTTCCCGTTCGTGTCGAGCGAAGTCGAGACACATTGCCGAGCGCAGCGACGTGCCTCGCTTCGCTCGGCGGCCCTCCTCGACTTCGCTCGGACCGAACGGCGCTGGAGCTGAATACATGTACCGCTACGACCAATATGACCAGGCCATCGTCGACGCTCGTGTCGCGGAATTCCGCGATCAGGTGGAGCGCCGTCTGTCGGGTGCGCTGAGCGAGGACCAGTTCAAGCCGCTGCGGCTGATGAACGGCCTCTATCTTCAGCTTCACGCCTATATGCTGCGCGTTGCCATCCCTTATGGCACGCTCAATTCGGCGCAGCTGCGCGTCCTCGCCGACATCGCCCGGCGTTACGACCGCGGCTACGGCCATTTCACCACGCGCCAGAACCTCCAGTACAACTGGATCCAGCTGAAGGACGCGCCCGACATCCTCGCCGAGCTGGCGAAGGTCGAGATGCACGCCATCCAGACCAGCGGCAACTGCATCCGCAACATCAGCTCGGACCAGTATGCCGGTGCTGCCGCCGACGAAGTGACCGACCCGCGCCCCTGGGCCGAGCTCCTTCGCCAGTGGAGCACCTTCCACCCCGAGTTCAGCTACCTGCCGCGCAAGTTCAAGATCGCCGTGATCGCCGCGCCGAAGGATCGCGCGGCGATGCGCCTGCACGACATCGGCATCGAGATCGTGCGAAACGCGGACGGCCAGCAGGGCGCGCGCATCTTCGTCGGCGGCGGCATGGGCCGCACGCCGATGATCGCGCACGAAGTCCGCGATTTCGTCGGCATCGACGACCTGCTCAGCTACCTTGAGGCGTGCCTGCGCGTCTACAATCGCTTTGGTCGGCGCGACAACATCTACAAGGCGCGGATCAAGATCCTGCTGCACGAGATCGGCGTCGATGCCTATCGCGAGCAGGTCGAGGAAGAGTTCTTGGCCGTCAAGCAGCTCGGCCTCGACCCGCCCAAGGCCGAGTTCGACCGCATCGCTGCCTTCTTCGCCGATCCGCCGTTCCAGGCGGACGCGCCCGACACGATCGACCGCAGCGATCCTGCGTTCGCGCTCTGGCTCGACCAGAATCTCGCCGCGCACAAGCAGCCCGGCTATGCGATCGCGACGATCAGCCTCAAGCCCGCCGGCGGCATCCCCGGCGACGCGACCGCCGAGCAGATGGAGCTCATCGCCGACCTCGCCGAACGCTACAGCTTCGACGAGCTGCGGGTAACGCACGCACAGAACCTCGTCCTGCCGCACGTGCGCAAGGCGGACCTGTATGCGGTCTGGCAGGCGCTGGATGGCGCGGGGCTGGCCGAGGCCAATCTCGACCTGATCGGCGACATCATCGCCTGCCCCGGCCTTGATTATTGCAGCCTCGCCAACGCCCGCTCGATCCCGCTCGCGCAGAAGATCAGCAATCGCTTCGCCGATCCGGAGCGCCAGCGCGACCTGGGTGAGCTCAAGCTCAAGATCAGTGGCTGCATCAACGCCTGCGGCCACCATCATGCCGGTCACATCGGCATCCTCGGCGTCGACCGTAAGGGGACGGAGAACTACCAGCTCCTCCTCGGCGGATCGGGGGCGGAGGACGTCAGCCTCGGCCGCATCACCGGCCCCGGCTTCGACGAGGACGGGGTGGTCGACGCGATCGAGCGCGTGACCGATCTCTACAAGGCTCGCCGCGAACCCGGCGAGCGCTTCGTCGACACCTATCGCCGCCTCGGCATGGAGCCGTTCAAGGAGGTCATCTATGCCCGCCCGTGACACCGTCTGGCCCGAAAAGCCGCACGCGCTCTACAAGCTGCACGGCTACTCGCCCTCGGTACGCGCCAACGGGTTCCTGTTCGTCTCGGGCCAGGTCGGCGCGCGCGAGGACGGGACCCCGCCCGAGGATCTCGGCGAGGAAATCACGCTCGCCTTCGACAATCTCGCGGCGATCCTCGCCGCCGCGGGCGCGAGCTTCGACGACGTTGTCGACGTGACGATCTTTGCGATCGACCCCGACACGGTGCTGCCGCTCGCGATCGAGCAGTTCGCCCTGCGCTTCGGCGACGGCCCGCGGCCGGCGATCACCGTGCCCGGCACCACCTGGCTCTCGGGCTTCCGTTTCGAGATCAAGGCGATCGTCAGCCTGCCCCAAGGTGCCGCATGACCAATTCCCCGCTCCGCTTCCGCGACGAGCCCGAGCATGACGAGCCCGCCGTCACGCTCGACGCGTTCCTCGGCCAGTCGAACGCCACCGCGGTCCGCATCGAGGCGGGCGAGGATGCGCGCGCGCTCCTCCCCCATCTCGATCGCCTCGCCCTGGTCGAGGTGAGCTTCCCCAGCTTCCGCGACGGTCGCGGCTATTCGGCGGCGTCGGTGCTGCGCGAGGCGGGCTATCGGGGCGAGCTGCGCGCCGAGGGCGACGTGCTCGTCGATCAGATCCCGCTCATGCGCCGCTGCGGCTTCGACAGCTTCGCGCCCGCCCAGCCGGTGGACGCGGCGGCGCTGGCCCGCGCCCTCGAACAACAGGCGCATGTGTATCAGGGGGCGGCCGACGGCCGCAGCCCCGTGTGGAGACTCCGTCATGGCTGAAGCCGCCGTCCGGCGCATCGATCGCATTGACGTCGCCCCCCGCTTCACCGCGGCCGACGCGCTGCGCCTCAACAACCTGTTCCGCGGCCGCGACACCGCCGAGATGCTGCGCGTCCTGCTCGGCGAGCGGATGGTGGGCGAGGTCGCGGTCGTCTCCTCCTTCGGCGCCGAATCGGCCGTGCTCCTCCACCTCGTCGCGCAGGCCGACCGATCGACGCCGGTGCTGTTCCTCGACACCGGCAAGCACTTCCCCGAAACGCTTGCCTATCGCGATGACCTGGTGGCACGCCTCGGCCTTACCGACCTGCGCGTCCTGACCCCCGATGCCGAAGCGCTCGAGAAGCGCGACGCCACTGGCCTGCGCTGGTCCTACGACCCCGATGGCTGCTGCGAGATCAGGAAGGTCCTCCCGCTCGAAAAGGCGATGGCTGACTTCGACGCCAGCATCACCGGACGCAAGGCATTCCAGGCGGCGACGCGCGCACATCTGCCGCGCTTCGAACTCGACAGCGCCAGCAAAGACGGGCGGCTGAAGATCAACCCGCTCATCACCTGGAGCCGCGAGGATCTGGAGGATTACTTCCGCCAGCACGACCTCCCTGCCCATCCGCTGGTGGCGCAGGGCTATCCCTCGATCGGCTGCGCCCCCTGCACCAGCAAGGTTGCCCCCGGCGAGGACCCGCGCTCGGGCCGATGGAAGGGTTGGGACAAGACCGAATGCGGCATCCACGTCCAGCCGAACGACGGCGACCCCGACCAGCCGAGCTTCTGAGCGGGTTCAGGCCGCATTTGCCAGCGGCTCCTCGCGCAGATGGAGCACGAACCGTTCGGCCGAACCGCGCAGCGCGTGGGCGGTGACCGACAGCGCCTGCGTGCTGGCGCGAAGATCGGTCGCCAGCGTGCCGGCGGTATCGACGCGCTGGGCCAACCCCTCGATCCGCTGTTCGATCAGATCGGCATTGCCAGCCGCCCGCGTCACGCTCGTCTCGATCGCGCTGGCCAGCGACCGCTGCTCGGCCGCCTCCGCCGCGATGCCCGCCGCGGCATCGGACACCTCGCCCACGACATCGCAAACGAGGTCGGCGTCCACGCTCGAGGCCGCCGCCGATCCGCGTACGTCGTTGAGGATGTCAACGATCCGTCCGCTCGCACGCTCGGTCTCCGCCGCCAGCCCCTTCACCTCGCCCGCCACGACGGCAAAGCCGCGCCCGGCATCGCCCGCGCGTGCCGCCTCGATCGTCGCGTTGAGCGCCAGCAGGTTGGTCTTGGCCGCGATGCCGCGAATCTCGTTGATGAACGTGCCAATCTGCTCGGTGCGGTCCGACAGGGCCGCGATTGTCGTGCGGCTCTGCTCGCTCTTGACCCGGCCGATGCCGGTCAACTCGCGCTGTTGCTCCGCCGCCGCGGCGATTGACCCGATCGACTGGCCGAGCGTCGAGATCGCGCCGACCACGCGCCGGATTTCGCTCGCCGCATCGGCGGCATTCGCCGCGACAATTCCCGCCTCGCGCCCCGCCGCCCCGAACATCGCGTCCAGCGTGGCCGCCGATTGCTCCAGCCCCCGCGCCGCGTCCTCGATCGCCACCGCGATGCCGGTCACCGATGCTTCGAAATCGCCTGCCAGCGCCAAAAGTTCGCGTCGCCGTTCGGCGGCATGGCGCCGCTCCGCGTCGCGCCGCTCGGTCCGGGCGGTCTCGGCAAGCGCCTCCGCGCGCCGCGCCTGTGCCAGTGCGCTCTCGGCACGCAGCGTCTCCCGCTCGGCGCGCGTCGCCTCGGCCTCTGCGGCGGCGAGCAGGCGCCCGCTCTCGTGCATCGCGCGATCCTGCGCCGCGACCAACTGTGCAAGTTGCGTCGTCACGTATCCCAGCACAGCGAATTGCAGCACCACGGCCAGCGCATGGAACACCACGCGCCCCAGATTGCCGTTGCCGTTGAACACCCAGTCGGGCGCCAGCCACTCCAGCGCCAGGTGATGGGCCGCGATCAAGCCGGAGGCGAGCAGGATCGGCCGCCAGTCGCACAGCACCGTCAACAGCGCGAGCGCGACGAAGAAGTACATGTGCGCATCCATCTGCCAGCCATGACCGGCCAGCGCATAGACCAGTAGCGCGGGCATCACCGCCGACAGCGTCCCTGCCAGCAGTCGTGCGGTCGCATCCGATCGGCCCGATAACGCGGACAGCGTCGGCAGGACATTGACCGCCCCGCCCAGGATCGCGACGGGCAGCATCGGCTGCCCCGTCGACCACGCGACGAACAGGATCGCGACAAGACTTGCCCACCCTGCCCCCGCGACGAAGGTGAGGCCGCGCCGCCGCAGCGCCGCCAGCGCGCAATCCGGATTCGTCGCCATCATGCCGGGATCTCCGTCCGTCCGCACAGGCCCGGCTGCGCCGCGACGATCAGGCCGCCCGCGCGGAGTACCGCGATCATCATCGCGTCGCGCCGGCCCTCGACGATCAGGCTGCCGGGCACCGTGCCTTTGCCGACCAGCCGCGCGCCGGCCCCGATCGCGGCATTGAGCGCGCCGACGCTGCTACCTGCAACGGGCACGATGAGCAGCGGCCCCTTTGCCGGCGGCGCCAGCAACAGCGAGCCGATCCCGCCGATCGCGAGCATGCATTGGGCGGCCACGGCGACCGGCCCCGAAAACAGCTTAACCATGGGTTACGCCTAGAGCCGAAATGGTGAAGACCGCGTTAGGATCGCGCTACCGACTTCGGACC
Source organism: Sphingomonas spermidinifaciens (assembly GCF_002351485.1). GTDB lineage: Bacteria > Pseudomonadota > Alphaproteobacteria > Sphingomonadales > Sphingomonadaceae > Sphingomonas > Sphingomonas spermidinifaciens. The sequence continues at coordinate 274,264 of NZ_NWMW01000001.1, forward strand.
GAACGGGGTGGCCACCCTTGGTACAAACCGCCCGTACCCCCGGCGAAGGAGGGAAGCCCCCCTCACCTCACTCCAGGGGCCCCTGATATTGCGGCCCCGCATAGTCGCTGAACCGCGTGATCTCGGGCTCGAACTTCAGCGTTACCTTGCCCGTCGCACCGTGGCGCTGCTTGGCGATGATGAGCTCGGCGAGGCCGAAGACGCGTTCCATGTCCATGTGCCACTTCTGGTGGTCCTCGAACACCTTGGGATCGTCACCCTCGACAGGGCGCTTGGGCTCCTTGGCGGCGACGTAATAATCCTCGCGGTAGACGAACCAGACCATGTCGGCGTCCTGCTCGATCGAGCCCGACTCACGCAGGTCGGATAGCTGCGGCCGTTTGTCCTCGCGGCTTTCGACCTGTCGGCTGAGCTGCGACAGCGCCATGACCGAGACGTTGAGGTCCTTGGCGAGCGTCTTCAGCCCGCGGCTGATCTCGGAGATTTCCTGCACGCGGTTGTCGCTCGCACGGCTGCCTGATCCCGACAGCAGCTGGAGATAGTCGACCACGATGAACTTCAGGTCGTCGCCCAGCGTCCGCTTCAGCCGCCGCACGCGCGTATGCAGCGCGCTGATCGAGATGCCCGCGGTATCGTCGATATAGAGCGGCAGGTTCTGGAGGTCGGTGGCCGCATCGGCGAGCTGGCGGAACTCCTGCTTGCTGATCCGCCCCATGCGCAGCGCCTCGGAGCTGATGCGCGACTGTTCGGCGAGAATACGTGTGGCGAGCTGGTCGGCCGACATTTCGAGGCTGAAGAACGCGACCTTCGCGCCCACGCTCTCCTTGGGGGAAAGACCGAGCGCCATGTCGTCGTTCCACCGCCGTGCGGTGTTGAAGGCGATGTTGGTGGCGAGCGACGTCTTGCCCATGCCGGGGCGTCCGGCGAGGATGATGAGATCGGAATGGTGCAGGCCGCCGATCCGCTGGTTGATGCTCTCGAACCCCGTCGTCGACCCCGACAGGCCCCCGCCGGCATTGAGCGCCTTGGCCGCCATGTCGACCGCCGCCGCCGTCGCCTGGGCAAAGGTCTTGATCGACTTAGTCGTGGTGCCACCCGCCGCGACCGCGAACAGCCGCTCCTCGGCGGCCTCGATCTGCGCCGACGGGTCGATCTTCTCCGAGGTGTCCATCGCCCGGTCGACCAGCTCGCGGCCGACCTCGACCAGCGTGCGCAGCTGGGCGAGGTCGTAGATCTGCTTGGCGAACTGGCGCGCGCCGATCAGGCCGGCGCCCGAGCCGGTGAGCTGCGCAAGATAGGCCGGCCCCCCGAGCGCCGCCATTCCCGCATCGGCCTCGAACATCGGTTTCAGCGTCAGCGGGTTGGCGAGCAGGTCGTCGCCGCGCAGCTTGGCGATCGCGCCGAAGATGCGGGCATGCACGGGCTCGTGGAAGTGCTCGGGCTTCAGCATGTCGACGATGTCGTCGGCCAAGCGATTGTCGATCATCATCGCGCCCAGCAGCGCCGCCTCCGCCTCTACATTCTGCGGCAGGCGAAGGGGCTCCGCGGGGGCGGTCGGAATCAGTTGAGTGGCCATCCCGCCTCATGGGCGCATCGCCCCGCGACGCGCAAGCCGCACACCCTGTGAAAGCTGTGGGCCGTTGTAATCACGATCCGAACGCGGCAAGCGGGGGCGGCGATGGCCGATCCCCGCATCATCGACGTGACGCTCGACGAGCGGACGATCCTGTGGCGCTCGGCCGATGTCGAGCAGGAGCGCCGCATCGCGATCTTCGACCTGCTCGAGGGCAATCACTTCCGCCCGTTGCGCGCCTATCCCGACGGCTATGCCGGCCCCTATCACCTCGCCTTGAGCGTCGAGGAGGGTCGCCTTGCGCTCGCCATCGCGCGCGAGGACAAGTCGCCGCTCGAGACGCTGGTACTCGCGCTCGGGCGGTTTCGGCGACCGATCAAGGACTATTTCGCGATCTGCGACAGCTATTACCAGGCGATCCGCAGCGCCACCGCCCAGCAGATCGAGACCGTCGACATGGCCCGGCGCGGCATCCACAACGAGGCGGCGGAGCTCCTGCGCGAGCGGCTGGAGGGCAAGATCGAGATTGATTTCGACACCGCGCGGCGGCTGTTCACGCTGATCTGCGTGTTGCACATCAAGGGCTGAATGGGGGCAGTGATGTGGGGTTTGGGGCGCTGGATCGGCGCCGTTATCGTTTTTGTCGTATTGGGGCTCGCGGGCTGGTGGTTCGCCGTGCACTGGCGCCCCTCGACCGAGGAATTCCCGATCCAGGGCGTCGATGTGAGCGCCGCGACCGGCGTGATCGACTGGGGGACGGCGAAGGCGGAGGGTGTCGACTTCGCCTATGTCCTCGCGACCACGGGCGACAAGGGGCGCGACCCGGCGTTCGAGGGGCATTGGGCCGCACTCGCGGACAGCGGCATCCGGCGCGGGGCGATGCACGCCTGGTCGCTCTGCCGCCTCGCCGCCGACCAGGCCGATCATTTCAACGCCGTCGTGCCGCGCATGCCCGATGCGCTGCCCGCGGTCGTCGCCTTCGACTTCGCCCCCGACTGCGCCGACCGCCCCGCCCGCGAGGTGCTGCTGCGCGAGGTCGCGACCTTCCTCGAACGCGTCGAGCGCCATACCGGCGAGCGCGTGCTGATCCGCGTCACTCCCGCCTTCGACAAGCAGTACCGGCTGAGCGAGGGGCTGCCCCGCACCTTCTGGGCGACGGGCGGCTGGTTCGCGCCCAGCTATCTGGCGCGGCCGTGGCGGATGTGGCAGGCGAACGCCGCGAGGGCGGTCGAGGGGTTCGAGGCGCCGGTGGGCTGGGACGTGGTGGCACCGTGATCGAGATCGACGAAACCGCGCTGATCGCCGCCGCCCGCGCCGCGGCGCTGAATGCCCACGCCCCCTATTCGCGCTTCGGCGTGGGTGCCGCGCTGCTGCTCAAGGACGGCAGCGTGGTGACGGGCGCCAATTTCGAGAATGCGAGCTATGGCCTGTCGCTCTGTGCCGAGACGGTCGCGACCGCGACCGCCAGCGCCGGGGGGCGGCTTCGCGACATTGTCGCCGTCGCTGTGATCGGCGGCATGATCGAGGACGGCCGCCCCACCGGCACCGACCCCGTCCGCCCCTGCGGCCGCTGCCGCCAGGTGCTCAACGAAGCCGCCGGCATGGCGGGCCGCGACCTCGTCGTCCTGTGCGCGGGGGCCGAGGGCGAGGCGACCGAGCGCCATCGCCTGTCCGACCTCCTCCCCCACGCCTTCGGCCCTGCGGATTTGGGGATTGATCGTTAACCCGTGACCGCTAACATCCCCGCAAAAACAGGGGGATGAGGATGTACGAGGGGACGAGCGCGGGGGCACGCGCAATCGTCGGCCATGTCGGGCGCAAGGGGATGCGGCTGGCGCTGGTCGATGCCGGGGGGCGCATCGCGCCCGGCAGCACGCGCTTTCACGAGGCGGCGACGGTCACCAGCATCTCGGGCGCGATCAGCGGCTTCCAGCGCGAGCTGGCGCTGCCGCCGGGCGCGATCCGCTCGGCCTTTGCGGTCGCGGGCCTCGTCCGCGGCGACGCGATCTCGGTCACGCGCACGCGCTGGTTCCTGTCGCGCTCGGGCCTCGCGGCGATGCTGGGGCACCCGCCGATCATCCTCAACGATTTCGAGGCCGAGGCCTGGGCCCTCGCCGCGCGCGACGGGGCGGGCGCGCTCGCCACCACCCACTGCGTCGCGGGGGCGACCTCGGGTCTCGGCGTCGCGATCCTGCGGCGCGATCCGGCGCGCGGCATCACCGTGATCGCGACCGAGGGCGGGCACGCCGCCTTCACGCCCCCCGATGCCGAGCTGGCCGCGATCGTCGCCGCGCTGTTCCCCGGCCGGCTGTCGGTGGGGGCGGAGGAGCTGATCTCCGCCTCGGGCCTGGTCGAGGTCTATACCCATCTCGCCCGCACCCAAGGCACCGCGCCGCGCTTCACCAGTCCCGAGGCGATCACCGCCGGCGCCGACCGCGACACGGTGGCGGAGGCGGCGTGTGAGACGATCGCCGCGGCGTTCGCGGCGCATCTCGGCAACCTCGTCCTCTGCCACGGCGCATGGGACGGGGTGATCGTCGCCGGCGGCCTTGGCGCCGCGCTCGCGCCGATGTTCCGCCGCCCGCGCGTCACCGCCGCCTTTGCCGGCACCGGCCGCCACGCCCGCTCGATCGCGCAGGTGCCGATCCGCTTCGACACGGTGCCGCAGGGCGAGCTGCTCGGCGCGGCGGAGGCGCTGAAGGCGGCGGCGTGACTGGTTGAGGCAGCGCCGGCCCGTTTCGGGTGAACCGCGCGGGGCGCGATTGACCCTTCAACGGGCCCGGCACCGCACCACGGGCGTGAACCCGTCAGAGGATCAATGCCCGCGCTTCCCCGGCAGCAGCTTGAGCGCGCCCACCACGATAAAGCCGACCACCAGCCCCAGCAGCCCCGACCCCAGGGCCGTCACCAGCCACTCGATCGCGCCGACGCCGCCGCCGATCGCCACCGCCGCGTCGTGGATGACATGCTCCGGCCCCGCGAGCCCGAAGCCCGCCAGCCCGTGGACGATGATCCCGCCGCCGACCCACAGCATCGCCGCAGTGCCGATCCAGGCGAGCAGCTTGAGCAGCACCGGCATCGCCGCGAGCAGCCCGCGGCCCAGCGCCACCCCGCGCCCCGACCGGACGAGGTGCAGCCCCACATCGTCCATCTTCACAATGAGCGCCACCGCGCCGTAAACCGCGACCGTGATCGCGATGCCCACGACCGCCAGCACCACGCCCTGCATCCACAGGCTCTGCTGCGGCAGCTCGGCGAGCGCGATCGCCATGATCTCCGCCGACAGGATCAGGTCGGTGCGGATCGCCCCCGACACCTGCCGCGCCTCCAGCTCCGCCGGATCGGCGATCGCCGCCGCGTCGTCGGTGTGCTTGTCGCCGGTCAGCTTGTGGAGCAGCTTCTCGGCCCCCTCGTAACAGAGGAAGGCGCCGCCCAGCATCAGGATCGGCGTGATCGCCCATGGCGCGAGCGCCGACAGGAGCAGCGCCGCGGGCAGCAGGATGATGAGCTTGTTGCGAAGCGAGCCGACCGCGATCTTGGCGATGATCGGCAACTCGCGCGCGGGGGCGAGGCCGACGACATAGCCCGGCGTCACCGCCGCATCGTCGATCACGACGCCCGCGGCCTTCGTCCCCGCCCGAGCCGCCGCGACGCCCACGTCGTCCACGGAAGCCGCCGCCAGCTTGGCGATCGCCGCCACGTCATCAAGTAGTGCGATTAGGCCGCCGGCCATGGAGACTCCTGCTTTCCTGATGATGGCAATAAAGAGGACTGGTAGCCTCCCGCGTTATTGAGAAAAAGGCATTCTAGGTAAAGGGCAAGCGATAAGTCTCTGATCTATGGATTGCGGAACCACCACCGTCCATTCGACCGAAAAACCCGCTAGCGTCAGCTTTTCCCTTGTGCATTATCGCGGCCTTCTCAGCGTGATAGGGGCTACCGGAATGAGCGATTCGTCCAAAAAGTCGCCCTCACAAGCTACTTACCAGACATCTGATGACGATGCTTTTTGGCTAACCGACCTGTATCCGGATGCTGCGGCCCTTTTCAGGCATGAAATCATAGATTTGAAGGAGGTGAGCAAAGATGCGATTGTCGTATTAGATGCCAATGTCCTTCTTTTGCCCTACGAATTCACATCTGCTTCGATCAGAGAAATCGAGAGGATTTATAGTAAGCTAAAAAGGGAAGACCGCCTTGTTGTCCCCGGTCAATCCGTCAGAGAATTCTACAAGAACCGGTCAAAGAAGATTGCGTTGATAGCCGACGCTATTGATGGGGCAATTGAGCGTGCCAAACGGCAGCTTTTTGAAAAATCCATTCCTCTTTTGGAAGAAGACGAAGACTATGTAGAAGCTAAATCAGAGGCCAAGCGGTATTTGGACTTGGGGAGGACGATATCGTCAAAACTTGAATTGGTTAATCGAAAGCTAAAGGACGAGCTCGTCGGAGACAGGGTTTCTATAATATATCGAAATTTGCTTTCTGACTGTGTAATCGATTGCGATCTGCCGGACAGCCAGGCGCGTAAGGAACTGCTGTCTGAGGTGAAGAGACGTGCCAGCCTAGAGATTGCCCCGGGATACAAAGACCAAAACAAGGATGACTATGGAGTCGGTGATTTTCTTATTTGGAAAACCATATTATCAGAAGCGTCTCGCCGAAAGTCACATTGCATATTTGTCACCGAGGAACAGAAGTCGGACTGGTGGATAAAAAGGAAGGGAACTTTTCAACCAAGACCTGAACTTATCGACGAGTATCGAAGAGCATCCGAGGGAAAGTCATTACACCTCGTTCCTTTGTCGTTTCTTTTAGCCACTTTTGAAGCCAGCAAAGAAGTAGTTGAACAGGTAAAGGAGGCAGAGAGTATTCAAAAGGTTGATGTTCGACAATTGGATGCGGTTCGAATTTTAAGAAAACGTTTGCGAAAGGAGGCTTTGCACAATTCGGAGTTTGCAGACCTAGTTTCAAAGCGTAACGGCATAATCGAAAAGCTTGCCCTCTTAGATAGGATGCAGAATGGCCTTCAGAAAATTGTTGAACATGGTGAAAACTCCAGTGAAGACGAAGCCGATTTCACTGACCGTATCGGTAGTATTGGCCGCCTGAGGTCTATGAATATTGCAGAACTATCAGATGTGGAAGATAGAATATCTCAATTGAATAACCAGTGGCTTAAGCTCTCACGCGCACGTAACAGCGCAGTTTACTTAGGCGATATTTCGTCTCGCTCGTTAGATTCCGAATCCAGCGATGATGAGGCATAAACTTCGACCTCGCTAACTTACCGCTTCCCCGCCTTCTCCCACTCCGCCACCAGATCCAGCGGCGCGATCGGCGGCCCCGCCCCCTCCGGTCGCCCCTGCAACTTGTCGACCGCGATCCCCAGCTTCCATTCGACATGCGCGCGCAGGATCGCGTCGGCCTGACGCGCGCGGTCCTCGACATATTGCGCGGCGCGGACTTCGGCGGGCCTGGTGTCGCGCTTGGGGCGGCCGAGGCTATCGTACTTGATCGCCAGCGGGTTCGGATCGCGGATGCGCTTGTCGTGGTGATAGAGGAGCGCCATCGCCTGATAGGTGGTCATCGCCGGGATCGGCAGCGGCTCGTTGTCGCGCCAGCCGTCATGCTCGTGGCTCCAGGGATTGAACCCCTCGATCAGCGCCGCCTCCAACCGCTCATATCCCATCTTCAGCGCGTCCTCCCATTCGCGGGCGAAGCCGGGGTCGCGGCGGCGGCGGCGATAGAAGGCGGCCTCTGCCGCGCCCGCCGCCGCCGCCGACAGGGTGACATTGCACGTCGCCGCCAGCGCCATCAGGAACGCCTGCTCGGCCGCGCGCGTCAGCTTGCCGGGCTGGGCGGCGCGCAGCTGAAGCTTGCCGTTCCTGAGCGGCAGGATCACCGGCTCGCCGCCCGCGGTGCGAAGCTCGGGCGCGGCGCGCTTGGCCCGTGCGCCGGGCTGCCGCGCCTCGGGCCCGGACGCGCCTTTCCGTGCCAGCCGCGCCTGTGCCGCGACGATCGCCGCGTCCCACTTGGTCGCGAACACCGGGTGCTGCGCGCGCCGGTGCTGCATCGTCGAATAGGCTTTGCCGACCGTCCGCGCCGCCAGCCGGACATTGCCCGTGCGCGCGAGTTCGGTCAGGAAGCGGCGGTTCTCGTCTGCCTGTGCGGCGGTGAACAATCGGGCCATGTTCCGGATATGTTCACATGAAATCCTACATTGCAAGTGCGCCCGCTTTGCGCTAGGCGCGCGGCTTCCATCGAGACATCGACGGGAACATGCGGGAGGCTCGGGTTTCGGCCCGGCCGCTTTCACCGCTCAACTTGATCCGCGGCGCTTCCGGCGTCTCGGCAACAGAGTGAAGAGACATGGCAAAGAAGATCACCGGCTATATCAAGCTGCAGGTGCCGGCCGGCAAGGCCAACCCGTCGCCGCCGATCGGCCCGGCGCTGGGTCAGCGCGGCGTCAACATCATGGAATTCTGCAAGGCGTTCAACGCCTCGACGGGCGATCAGGAGGTCGGCACCCCGCTGCCCACCGTCATCACCGTCTATGCGGACCGTTCGTTCTCGTTCGAGACCAAGACGCCGCCGGCGACCTATCTCATCAAGAAGGCCGCGAACCTGAAGTCGGGCTCGAAGGAGCCGGGCAAGGTGTCGGCGGGCAAGATCAAGCGCTCGGCGCTGTCGGAAATCGCCCAGGCCAAGATGAAGGACCTGAACGCGAACGACATCGACGCCGCGACGAAGATCATCGAAGGTTCGGCCCGCGCGATGGGCCTCGAAGTGGTGGAGGGCTGAGATCATGGCCAAGCTGACCAAGAAGGCAAAGGCCCTCGCCGCCGCCGTCGACCGCGAGAAGCTCTACGGCGTGGACGAGGCGATCGCCCTCGCTCGCACCAACGCGACCGCCAAGTTCGACGAGACGATCGAAGTCGCCCTCAACCTCGGCGTCGACCCCCGCCACGCCGACCAGATGGTCCGCGGCGTCGTCACCCTGCCCAAGGGCACCGGCAAAACCGTCCGCGTCGGCGTGTTCGCCAAGGGCGCGAAGGCGGACGAGGCTCGTGAGGCTGGTGCCGACGTCGTCGGGGCCGAGGACCTGATGGAGATCGTTCAGGGCGGCAAGATCGACTTCGATCGCTGCATCGCGACTCCCGACATGATGGGCGTCGTCGGTCGTCTGGGCAAGATCCTGGGTCCCAAGGGCCTGATGCCCAACCCCAAGCTCGGCACCGTGACGATGAACGTCGCCGCGGCGGTCGAGGCGGCCAAAGGCGGCCAGGTCGAATACCGCGTCGAAAAGGCCGGCATCATCCACTCGGGCATCGGCAAGGCGTCGTTCCCCGCCGAGGACCTGCGCGCGAACTTCGACGCGCTGGTCGATGCGGTGGTCAAGGCCAAGCCGTCGGGTGCCAAGGGCAAGTATCTGCGCAAGATCGCGGTCAGCTCCTCGATGGGCCCGGGCATCAAGGTCGATGTCGCGGACGTGTCGGCGGTCTAAGCACAGATCGACGTTTGTAGGACAGGGCCGGGAGGGCGACTTCCCGGCCCTTTCCTTTTGGGTGCGGCCGGACGGGCAATCCACGCCGTCATGGGGTCGCCGCGGTCGTCTAGACCGACCGTTCGTGCCGAGCCGTCAAGCCCGCAAGGCAAAAAGCTCAACAGGAAGCGACCCGATCGTCCTGCGGCGCGTTGAGCGATCGAAAGGAACCGCCATGACCGATCCCGACCGCAATCCCGACAGCCCGCCTGCCGACCGCCCCTCCGATATCGAGCGCGCGGTGAGCGAGGATCGCGGCAATCGCGACATCACCAATGTGCAGGAAGACGAGGAGACGCCGCTCGAGCCGACAGTCTCGCCCGATACTGCCGGGGGTGCGGGCGGCGTGGTGCGCAATCAGGACGACGACGCGCAGTAAGCGACGTGTCCCCGGCAAAGGCTGGGGTCCGGGTGGAAGGGCCATCGAAAGCGCGGGCAGCGCCGATCAATGGCACCTTCCCTCTCGACTCCGGCCTCGCGCCGCGAAATGCTTCAGCCGTTGAGCGCCTTCTTCAGCAGCTCGTTGACGATGCCGGGATTGGCCTTACCCGCCATCGCCTTCATCGTCTGGCCGACGAAGAAGCCGAACAGCTTGTCCTTGCCGCCGCGATAATCGGCGACCTTGTCTTCGTTCGCCGCCAGCACCTTCGCGATCTCGGCCTCGATCGCGCCGGTGTCGCTGGTCTGCTTGAGGCCGCGCGCCTCGACGATCGCTTCGGCCCCCTCGCCGGTCTCGAGCATGATCTCGAACACCTGCTTGCCCAGCGTGTTCGAGATGGTGCCGTCCGCGATCAGGCGCAGCAGTTCGGCGCCCTGCGCCGGCGTCACCGGCGAGCTCTCGATGTCCTTGCCGATCCTGTTGAGCGCCCCGAACAGGTCGGAGATGACCCAGTTCGACGCCGCCTTCGCCGTCACCTTGTCACCGCCCGCGGCGAGCAGCGCCTCGAACCAGCGCGCCGTCTCCGCCTCTGCGGTCAGCACCGCGGCGTTGTAGGGCGACAGTCCCAGCTCGGCCTCGTACCGCGTGCGCTTGGCGTCTGGCAACTCCGGCAGGCTCGCGCGGCATTCCTCGAGGAACGCATCGTCGAGTTCGAGCGGCAGCAGGTCGGGGTCGGGGAAGTAGCGATAGTCGTGCGCATCCTCCTTCGACCGCATCGACCGCGTGACGCCCTTGTCGGGGTCGAACAGCCGCGTTTCCTGCACGATCGTTCCACCGCTCTCGAGCACGTCGACTTGCCGCTGCGCTTCGTATTCGATCGCCGCCATGACGAAGCGCACCGAATTGACGTTCTTCGTCTCGGTCCGCGTCCCGAACGGCTCACCCGGCTTGCGCACGCTGACATTGACGTCGGCGCGCATCGAGCCTTCTTCCATGTTGCCGTCGCACGAGCCGACATAGCGCAGGATCGTACGCAGCTTGCGGACATAGGCCCCCGCCTCCGCCGGCGAGCGCATGTCGGGCTTCGACACGATCTCCATCAACGCGACGCCCGATCGGTTGAGGTCGACGTACGAGCGCGTCGGATGCTGGTCGTGCATCAGCTTGCCCGCATCCTGCTCGACATGGATCCGCTCGACGCCGATCGCCTTGGTGCCAGCATCGGGGTTCTTCTCGTCCAGCGCGATCTCGATCCGCCCTTCGCCCACCAGCGGGTGATAGAGCTGGCTGATCTGGTAGCCCTGCGGCAGGTCGGCGTAAAAATAGTTCTTGCGGTCGAAGCGCGACCATTTGTTGATCGCCGCGTCGATCGCCATGCCGGTTCGCACCGCCTGACGGATGCACTCGCGGTTGGGCACGGGCAGCATCCCCGGCATCGCCGCGTCGACCAGGCTGACCTGCGTGTTCGGCTCCGCGCCGAACGCCGTCGCCGCGCCCGAGAACAGCTTGGCCTTCGACGTGACCTGCGCGTGGACCTCTAGGCCAATGACGACTTCCCAGTCCCCGGTCGCGCCGTGAATGCGATAATCGCTCATCTTACCACCACTTGTCCGCGCGCGCCATGAAGCCCGCGCGCTGTTCGATCGCCAACCCGGCGTTCAGAACGCCCTGCTCGTCGAGCGGCTTGCCGATCACCTGCAGCCCCAGCGGCAGGCCGGCGCCGTCGAGCCCGCCCGGCACGCTCATCGCGGGCAGCCCGGCAAGTGACGCGGGCACCGTGAACACGTCGTTCAGGTACATCGCCAGCGGATCGGCCTGCTTCTCGCCCAGCGCAAATGCCGCCGACGGCGCAGTCGGGGTGAGGAGCAGGTCGCAGACCTCCCAAGCCTTCTCGAAATCCTGCGCGATCAGCGTGCGGACCTTCTGCGCCTGCGTGTAATAGGCGTCGTAGAAGCCCGCCGACAGCACATAGGTGCCGATCAGGATGCGCCGCTTCACCTCGTCGCCGAAGCCCGCCGCGCGCGTCGCCGCGTACATCTCCTGAAGGTTCGCGCCATCGGGCAGCTCGCGCTGGCCGAACCGCACGCCATCATAGCGCGCGAGGTTCGACGACGCCTCCGCCGGCGCGACGATGTAGTAGGCGGGCAGCGCGTATCGGGTGTGCGGTAGCGAGACCTCGACGATCTCGGCCCCGGCATCACGCATCCATTCGATGCCCTTCTGCCACAGCGCCTCGATCTCCGCCGGCATGCCGTCGACGCGGTACTCCTTCGGGATACCGATCCGCTTGCCCTTCATGTCGGGCGACAGCCCCGCTTCCCAGGCGGGCACGGGCAGGTCGAGCGAGGTCGCGTCCTTGGGATCGAAGCCCGACATCGCCTCCAGCATGATTGCGCAGTCGCGCACGTCGCGCGCCATCGGCCCCGCCTGATCGAGCGAGGAGGCGAAGGCGACGGTGCCCCAGCGCGAGCAGCGGCCATAGGTGGGCTTGATGCCCGAGATGCCGACGAACGCCGCGGGCTGGCGGATCGAGCCGCCGGTGTCGGTCCCCGTCGCCGCCGGGCAAAGCCGCGCCGCGATCGCCGATGCGCTGCCGCCGGAGGATCCGCCAGGGGTGAGCGCGGCATTGGCCCCATCCTTGCGCCGCCAGGGCGAGATGACGTTGCCGAACGCGCTCGTCTCGTTCGACGACCCCATCGCGAACTGGTCGAGGTTGAGCTTGCCCAGCATCCCCGCACCCGCATCCCACAGTTTCTGGGAGACGGTGGATTCGTAGGTGGGCGTGAACCCCTCCAGGATGTGGCTCGCCGCGGTGGTCTGCACGCCCTTCGTCGCGAACAGGTCCTTCATGCCGATCGGCACGCCCGCCAGCGGCTTCGACGCCTCCCCAGCGGCGCGCGCCGCATCGGCAGCGTCAGCGGCGGCGAGCGCATGCTCGGGTGTCTCGACGATGAAGGCGTTGAGCACCTTCGCCCCCGCGACCGCGGCGTTGAACGCCTCGGCCGCCTCACGCGCCGAGAAGTCACCGGCGCGGAACCCGTCGCGCAGGCCCGCGACGGTCAGATCGGTCAGCTCGGTCATTCGATCACCTTGGGCACCGCGAAGAAGCCGTGCTCGGCCTGCGGGGCATTGGCCAGCACCGCCTCCCGCACGCCGCCATCGGTGACGACGTCGTCGCGCAGGCGCAGCTTGTTGGGGATGACCGCAGTCATCGGCTCGACCGAGGACGTATCGACCTCGCCGAGTTGCTCGATCCAGCCGAGAATGTTGCCGAGCTCGGGTGCGAGGCGCGCGGCCTCTTCATCGGTGATCGCGATGCGGGCGAGCCCGGCGATGCGTTTGACGGTTGGGGTGTCTACGGACATGAGCGCGCGGCTAGCATCCGGGTCGGCATGCTTCAAGCACCGCACATGGTTGCACGTTTCGCAAACACGCGGCATCGGATCGGAATTGCCGCCCGCCCGTTCATGCTGCATTGCACAATGGAGGCCCATAGTGGCCCGCAAATTCCTCTATCTGGTAGCCATCCTGACTGTGCTCGCCATCGCCGCCATGTTCGCCTATCGCCTTTTCGGAGTGCAGCTGCTGCGCCAGACGATGGTGCCGACCGCCGCGTTCAGGGCGCTGCCCCCGCCACCGGCTGATGCCTATGCCCGGCGCGAGATGTGGATCGCGCACCCGACGCGGCCGGGCAACCCTGCGCTCTGGACGCCGCCGGGGGTGCAGCCAGCGCGCGATCCGCAAGCTGCGGTCTTCTTCATCCACCCCACCTCGTTCCTTGACCGTGCGGCCTGGAACGCGCCGCTCGACAATCGCGACGCCAACGACCGTGCGGCGCTCTTCCTTCGAGGGCAGGCGTCGGCGTTCAACGGCGTCGGCGCGATCTGGGCACCGCGTTACCGCCAGGCGACCTTCGGGGCGTTCCTGACCAATGCGGACGCGGCGACGCAGGCGCTTGACCTCGCTTATGGCGACGTGCTCGCCGCGTTCGACCGCTTTCTCATGGAGGCGGGTGATCGGCCGATCATACTTGCCGGGCACAGCCAGGGGGCACTGCACCTCTCTCGCCTGCTCAAGGATCGCGTGGCGGGACAGCCGCTCGCGCGGCGGATCGTCGCGGCCTATGTCGTCGGCTGGCCGATCTCACGCACCGCCGACCTGCCCGAGATGGGCCTGCCCGAGTGCCAGCGCGCCGAGCAGGCGGGCTGCATCCTGTCGTGGCAGAGCTTCGCCGAGCCCGCCGACCCCTCGCTCATCCTCGACACCTTCGACGCGACCACTGGCTTCAACGGCATACGCCGCGCGGGCACCCCGATGGTCTGCACCAATCCGATCACCGGCAATGCCGGCGACGCTGCGCCGGCGGAAGCGAACCTGGGCACGCTGGTCCCCTCGGCCGACCTGACCAGCGCGACGCTGGAGCGGGGCATGGTGCCGGCCCGGTGCGAGGGGCGCGGCCTGCTGATGATCGGGGCGGGTCCGAACCTCGGCAACTATGTGCTGCCGGGCAACAACTATCACGTGTTCGACTACAGCCTGTTCTGGGGCAATGCTCGCGCCGATGCCGGGCGGCGGCTGAAGGCGTTCGGCGGTTGATCGCGACACTGGCCGCCGACTTCGCCGCTGCGCTCCCCGATGGGGGCCGGCTGCTTGGCCTCGATGTCGGGACGAAGACGATCGGCACCGCGCTCTGCGATGCCGGCTGGAGCTTCGCCAGCGCCGCGCCGCTGATCCGCCGCACCAAATTCACCGCCGACAGGGCAGCGCTCGCCGACCTGATCGCGGCGCAGTCGGTCAAGGGCATCGTCATCGGCCTGCCCCTCAACATGGACGGCAGCGACAGCCCGCGCACCCAATCGACGCGCGCCTTCGCCCGCAACTTGATCGATATGGGCCTGCCGATCCTCCTCTGGGACGAGCGCTGGTCCACCGTCGCGGTCGAGCGGCTGATGATCGAACAGGATTTGAGCCGCGCCAAGCGCGCCGAACGCGTCGACTCGCTGGCGGCGGCGCACATCCTCCAGGGCGCGATCGATGCGCTGGCGAACGTCGCGCATTGAAGATCAGCGCTTCGACAAGCTCAGCGCAAGCGGAACCAGGATTAGTCTCAGGTCCGTCGACGCAGACCACGGTCGGGGCCCCGCCCTTCTAAGCGGCAAGCGCCATCGCCACCGCCCGCAGCACGTCGGGATTGAACTGCACCCAGATATGGCTCGACCGCACCTGCACCGCGTCACAGCCCTCGCCGCGGCAGATTGGGCCGCCGACCAGTCCGTCGCTCGCGCTCCAGATCGCCGTCGTCGGCACGCCGAGCGGCCGACCCGCCTCCTCGACCAACGCGCGCACCTCCGGGTCGTCGATCCGTGCACCCGACAGCGCCTGATAGGCGCGCCAGACACGGGTCGCATCGGGCGGACCCGCGAAGGGAGAGCTGATCGTCACCACCCGCGCCACGCGGCCCGGCAGGCGCTGCGCCGCGATCCGCGCCATCAGTCCGCCCAGGCTGATCCCCACCAGCGCCACCGGCGCGCCGCGCCGCTCCGCCATCGCCTCGATCCGATCGAACAGGCGCTCCCCGTCGGCCCCGATCGCCCGCTGCCCCAGATTGCGGCCGAGCCCCCAGCCCTCGACGTGGTAGCCCAGTCGTCGCAAGTGCCGCCGCAGCACCGCGTTCGCCCGGTCCGAGTTGAACAGCCCCGGCAATACCATCACCGGCTCGCCGCGCCCGCGCGGCAGCTCGCCCATCGCCCGCCAGTCCGCCGCCAGTCGAAGCATCCCGGCTGCGCCGCGCGGCACCTCGGTCAGCGTGTAGCGCCAGGGCGGCGGGTTCAGAGCCACCACATCACCGTCCCCGAAAAGGGCGTCCAGCGCCCCATCGGCACGCCCGCCGCCTTCAGCGCCTCTCCCGTCCAGGCGTTGCAGGTGCGGATGGCGCTGTAACGCCCTCGCGCAGGATAGAAGACGTCCCAGCCGCCATAGCCACGCAACGGCGCGCCGTCGCCCAGGCTCGCGTCGATGAACGCCACCAGCCGCGCCGCCTGATCGGGCCGCAGGAAAAGGCGGCGCACCGATCCACCCTGTCGCGGCGCGGGCACATGCTCGACATGCAGCACCGTCGAGTCGCTGCCCATCGCCGCCGCGGCGACCGTCGAGAGGCTCAGGTCGGCCCAGGTCGGTGTGCCGATATAGAAGGCGCGGTCGCCCCAACCCACCGCCAGCCACTCATGGCGGCCATAGCGTGGGTCGGCGAGGTCGGCGGGCTTGAACCGCGCCGCCAACCGCCGGGTAAGCAGCGCCTTGGGCAGCACGATGCCGGTGTGAATGCCATTGTCCTCGACAAAGATCGGCACGCCCTCGGCCGACCGCGCCTCCGCGCCCGGCGCCTTGAACGAAGCGCCGAGCCAGCCCGCTGCCCAATAGCCCTGCACGACGATCGCGATCAGCAGCACGGCCGCGACCAGCGAACCTTTCAACCTGTTCAGTTTCGCCCGCAACTGCCTATATCTCGCTGATGACCGCCGACCTGCACATCCACGCCGCCCCGCCCGAAGGTGCTGCCGCCGACTGGACCATCCCACAAAATTGGGATGCGTTCACGCGCGAAGAGCACGCCGTTTGGGATACGCTGTTCGAGCGGCAGGCAAAGCTGCTGCCCGGCCGCGCGTCCACGGCGTTCCTGCGCGGCCTCGACGCGCTTCGCCTCTCCGACGGCGGCATCCCCAATTTCGACGACCTGTCGGAGCGACTGATGAAGCTGACCGGGTGGCAGGTGGTCGCCGTCCCCGGCCTCGTCCCCGACGACGTGTTCTTCGAGCATATGGCCAATCGCCGCTTCGTATCGGGCAACTTCATTCGCCGCGCGGACCAGCTCGACTATCTTCAGGAGCCCGACGTTTTCCACGACGTGTTCGGCCACGTGCCGATGCTCGCGGACCCGGTGTTCGCCGACTATCTCGCCGCTTATGGCCGCGGCGGGCTGCGCGCGCTCGAGCTCGGCGCGCTGCCGCAGCTGGCGCGACTCTACTGGTACACGGTCGAGTTCGGGTTGGTCGAGGAGGACGAGGGGCTGCGCATCTTCGGTGCAGGGATCGTATCGTCATCCGCCGAGAGCGTATTCGCGCTCGACGATCCGAGCCCGCATCGGATCGGCTTCGACCTCGAACGGGTGATGCGCACCGAGTACCGGATCGACGATTTCCAGCAGAACTACTTCGTGGTGCCGAGCTTCGACGAACTGCTGCGCGTAACGGTCGAAACCGACTTCGCCCCGCTCTACGAACGCATCCTGCCTCGGCCCTCGATCCCGGTCGCGCAGCTGGTCGAGGGCGATCGCGTGATCCACCGCGGCACCCAGGCTTATGCAGCGGCGCGCGAGCCCGCCTGATCGAGCGGGGCCGCGCGTAGCGTCAGGATCGCGCGCGCGCCGAGCCCTGGCCCGTCGCTCTCGAGCGTCAGCGATCCACCCATCGCGTTGACCGCATTCGCGCACCAGTGAAGGCCGAGCCCGCCGGCCTTGTCCGTGCGGGTCGAAAAGCCGCGCTGGAACAGCCGACCGGCCCGCGCCTCGTCAAACCCCTCGCCATTGTCGGCGATCGTCAGCTTCAGCCGATCGCCGTGCGCGTCGATGGTCACGCCGATCCGTCCCGCCCGTCCCGTCGCCGCGATGGCCTCGACCGCGTTGGCGAGCAGATTGCCGACCACCTGGCTCAGCACCACGCGACTGGCGATTGCCCAGCCCATATCCTCGGGCAGGTCGAGCGTTACCGGCAGCGCGCCCGCGAACCGGGCGATCGCCGCATTGGCCGCGACGATCTCGCCAAGGTCACAGGGGGCGAGGTGCGGACGCGCCTGCGCGTCGGCCTGTTGCCGGCCGATGATCGCGAGCGCGTGGCGCATCGAGTCGCGCGCGACCTCCAGTCGCTCGACCCGCTCGGTCCGTGCGGCCTGCTCCTGTTCGAATGCCGCCGCCACAAAGGCCGTCAGCTTGCGTCGCCGCGCCGCCGGCACCGCATCGTCGGCCAGCTCCGACAGCGCGCGCGCAATCAGCTCGAGCTCGACGGGCGGCGGCTGCGCCAGCCCCTGCGACAGGATCGTGCTGACCGGCGTCAGCGCGTTGCGTACATTGTGAATCATCGCCACCGCGCTCTCGGACTGGCCGAGGCGATAGGACTGGGCCTTCAACTGCTCGCTGAGGTCCGCCAGCTGTGCGATCATCGCGTTGAAACTGGCTGTCACGCCGCCGATTTCGTCACCGCGCGGCTCTGTCGGCAGCGCTGCCAGCGTGCCGGTCGCGCGTACCGCCTGCATCTGCGCCTCGAGCCGGCCGAGCGGCCCGAGTACCAGCGCGGTGATCGACCGGCGCAGCACCGCCAGCACGATGAGGAGCAGCAGGGTCGACCCGCCCACCGCCAGCATCAGCATCCGCTGAC
The DNA here is from genome assembly GCF_002351485.1 of Sphingomonas spermidinifaciens. Taxonomy (GTDB): domain Bacteria; phylum Pseudomonadota; class Alphaproteobacteria; order Sphingomonadales; family Sphingomonadaceae; genus Sphingomonas; species Sphingomonas spermidinifaciens. Next base: position 292,191 of record NZ_NWMW01000001.1, read on the forward strand.
CCAGTTTCGAAAGGTCACGTGGCATCGAAAGGCGCAGCGATCCGGCAGTCCCCCCGTCGCTATCGGTGAGCGGTATCGCCACGCGTATAAGACTGCCGTCGCGCACCGCATCTGCACCCGCGAGCCCGGCCACGATCTCGACCGGGAATCCGATCCTCTCCATGAGCATCGGCTCGTCGATAAAGCGGACCGCGACCGATCCTTCGGCACGCGCCACGATGGCCAGCCGACCATCGCCCACGACATAGGCCAGCCGCGCGGTTCCCGCCGGCAGCCAGGCGGGCAGGCGACGCGCGCCCGCCGGGTAAATCGCATCGACGCCGGTTGCCGCCGACCGACCACGGGCCCTCGCCGCGGCCGCCACGGTGCGCTCGCCGATCTCCGCCAGCGTCGCCGCCACGCGGTCCCGCTGTGCCGCCGCCGCCTCGATCTCCAGACGGTCGAAGCCCGGCGTAATGACGATCGCCAGCAGCAGCGTGATCGCCACCGATCCGAGCAGGCCAACGCCGGTCAGGATCGCGACGAGTTGCGCGCCGAGCGAGCGGTCGATCCACCCCCGCGCGGAACGTGCTACCCCCGATATGCCGCGCGCGATGCGCGCGGGCATCACCCGTGCGTCCCGCTTCCGCGCGGCGCGTCGGCGATCACCGCGCTGGTCGCGACGTGTCCCGCCTCGGCAATCTCGAATGTGCGATCGGCCTCGAGCGGTCGGGCGAGGTGGAAGCCTTGCAGGTGGCTGCATCCAGCGATGCGCAGCGACTGGACCTGTGCCTCGGTCTCGACCCCCTCGGCAACCACCTCGAGACCGAGCGCGCGGCCCAGATGGATGATCGAATGGACGATCGCCGCCGATTCGCGCTCGCGGCCCATGCTGTCGATGAAACTTCGGTCGATCTTGAGACAGTCGAGCGCGAACTTGCGGATATTGTACAGGCTCGAATAACCGGTGCCGAAATCGTCAAGGGCAATGCGGAAGCCCATCTGGCGCAGGCGATAGAGCGTCTCCGCTGCACGCTCGGCATCGTCGAAGATCGCCGTCTCGGTGATCTCGATCTGGAGGCGTGAAGGGGCGATGCCCGCGCGATCAACCCGCTCGACGATGTGGCCGACGAAATTGGGTCGGCGGAACTGGCGCGGGCTGAAATTGACCGAGACATACTGCCCCGGCCAGTGCTCCAGCGTCTTGAGCGCCTCGCCCAGCACCCAATCGCCCAGCTCATGGATCAGGTTCGATTCCTCGGCGATCGGGATGAACATCGCCGGGCTGATCGTGCCGTACTCGCCGCTGTCCCAGCGCATCAGCGCCTCAAATGCGACAACCTCCAGCGTGTCGTGCGAGACGATCGGCTGATAGACGAGGCGAAGCTCGCCCTGTTCGATCGCCCTGGACAGGCCGCTCTCGATCAGGCGCCGGAAGCGGACCGATTCGTCCATCCGCTCGTCGAACAGGCGCACGCCTCCGCGCGCATTCTTCTTGGCATCGTTGAGTGCCAGATCGGCCCGGCGCATAACATCCGTCGGATCGGCATCGGCGCCGGGCTCGATCACGACCAGGCCGGCCGAGGCGCTTCCCTGCAGCGTATGGCCGAAGATGCGAAAATTGGCGGCACAGGCGTGGATCATGCGCTCGGCTTCCATCACCGCGGCTTCGACGCCGGGGGTGGGAAACAGCAGTGCAAACTCGTCGCCGCCAAGACGCGCAACCATGCCGCCCTCGGGCACTTGCGCCGACAGGATGTCGCAGATCGACCGGAGCATCTCGTCGCCCGCCAGATGGCCGAGCGTGTCGTTGACCAGCTTGAAGCGGTCGAGATCGAGCATCACCATCGCGAAGCATTCGTCCGCCCGCACCCAGCCCGACAGCGAGCGGATGAAGGCCAGACGGTTGGGCGCATCGGTCAGCGGATCGTGGTTGGCGAGGTGCAGTGCCTTCATCTCGTTGACGGCCAGCTCGCGCGTCTGCTCCTCGAGGAGCTCGACCTTCTCGGCGAGCTGGGCGCGCACCGCCGCCAATTCCCGATCGACCTGCCAGCGCCGGGCGAGCGCAGTGGCGGTCTGCACCACCTCCTCGACCTCAAACGGCTTGGCGATGTAGGAAAGCTTGTCGACCGGCCCCGCGACGCGACCGATCTCGATCGGAGCATAGTCCGAGAAGCCGGTGACGACGACGAGGTTGATGTCGGGATCGATCGCGCGGATGCGGCGCGCGGTCTCGCGCCCGTCAATTCCGGGCGGCATGCATATGTCGACAAAGGCGACGGCGAAGCGATTCTCGCCTGCCGCGGCGACCAGATCGACCGCTTCCTGCCCCTGATGCGCATGCACCAGTTCGAAGTGCGGCGCATCCGCCACGGGCGCCGCGGTACCGAACAGCTCGTCGGCCATCGCCCGCAAAGCGGCCTCGCCGTGCGCATTTGGCGACAGGCAATGGCGATAGCTGTCGTGCATTGCCGCTTCGTCATCGACAATCAGAATGCGCACCTGTCCCGCTCCCCCGCGATCGGCCTTTCGACGGAGTAAGCGGACAGGGTTAACGGACGCCTACTTCGCGGGCGTCTGAGCGAACAATTTACGCAGGAACATCGTCTCGACTTCGCGGCGAAGGTCGTTGTTGCCCTTTTTCTGGAAACCGTGGCCCTCGTCGCTGAACAGGACGTACCAGGTCTCGACGCCCTGCCCGCGCAGCTTGGCGACCACCTGGTCGCTCTCGAACTGCGGCACGCGCGGGTCCTGCGCCCCCTGCATCACCAGCATCGGCTTGGTGATCTTCGGCAGGTTGGCCATCGGCGCGATCCGCGCGAATACCTTCGCCATCTCGGGATCGCGCTCGTCACCATATTCGGCGCGGCGATTGTCGCGGCGATAGGCCTCGGTCCGTTCGAGGAACGTGCGGAAGTCGCTGATGCCATAGCGTTCGACCCCGCCGACCAGCCGGTCGCTGTAATGGGTCATCACGGCAAGGCTCATATAGCCGCCATAGGACTGGCCATAGACCGCGACCTTGCCCGCATCGAGGTTCGGCTGCGCTTTCACCCAGTCGAGCAGCGCGCCGATGTCCTTGACCGAATCCTCGCGCTTCTCGGCATTGTCGAGGTTGAGGTAGCGCTTGCCATAGCCGTCGGAGCCGCGGACGTTGGGCAGGATCACCGTCGCACCGAGCACATCCGCGAAATACTGCGCGCCGTAGTTCCAGCTCGGCCGCGTCTGCGCCTCCGGCCCGCCATGGATGTCGATGATGACCGGCGTGCGCGTGCCCGCGGGCACGCCCGTGGGCCGGTAGACGAAGGCCGGGACCGACAGGCCATCGAACGACTTGAAGCGGATGAGGCTCGGCTCGGCGAGCTTCGCGGGATCGAGGTCGCCGAGTTCGCTGTTGGTCCAGCGGGTGAGCTGACCGCCGGCCACGGCATCATAGGTCCAGACGTCGCCTGCCGAGGTCGCCGTCGACAGCCCGATCGCGAGACGCCGATTGTCGGGCGCGAACTTCAGCGCCGACAGCACGCCCTTGGGCAGGGTCGGCTGCGGCAGCGCGCGGCGCGTGACGCGATCCTGCACCACCACGCGGCTGAACCCGTCCTCGTTGATCGCATAGGCAAGGATGCGGCCGTCACCCGACAGGTCGTAGCTCTCCACATCCCACTTCAATCCCGGCGTCAGCACCCGCTCGGCACCCGTCGCCAGGTCGATCTCGACCAGCCGGCGCACGTCGCTGTCGCGGTCGGAAATGGCGATCAGGCTCTTGCCGCCCGGCAGGAAGCGCGGATCCTCGTAGCGGGCGGCAGGCGCGGTTGGCGCGATCCGGCTCGCCTGCCCGCTCGCAAGGTCGAGTACGAAAATCTGGCTTTCGCGGTTCGAGATAGACCGCAGGAAGACGAGCTTCGACTTGTCCTCGCTAAGGTCGGCGGGCGCGACGGCCCCATCGGCCTTGTAGAGCTCGCGCCGCGTGCCCGGCTGCCGGGGATCGGCCGAGAGGATCGTGTAGGTCGCCGCACCCTTGGTTGCACGCGCCCAGACGGCGAGGCTGCCGTCCTTTGCAAGGACAAGCGAGCCATTGCGCGTGCCGGGCTCCGTCAGCAGGGCCTCGGGGCCGCTCAGCCCCTTCACAGCCAGCTGGAACCACTCGTCGCCGTCGGTGTCGCGCGTCAGGATGAAGCGGTTGCCCTGTCCGGGCAGTGCGTCGGCGCCCGCGACCGGGCTAGCATAGAAGGTGATCTGGCGCCGGTCAGCGCCGGGCGCCGCGACGTGGTGCAGCTGTGCAGTCGCGCCGAAACGGGTGGCGATCAGCATCGTCCCGTCGGGCAGCCAGTCCTGGAATTCGGCCGAGCGGCTGTTCTGATAGCGCTGCACGGCCGCGCGCACGTCGGCCGGGATCTCGGGCACGTTCTGGAGCGTCGCGGTGCCGACCTGCCGGGTCGAGGCGGCCGCCGGGGCGGCTGGCTGCTGCTGCGCCGCCACCGGCGCGGCGAGGATCGTGGCAGCAAGGAACAACGGCTTCAGACGCGGCATCGGCGATCCTTCAGGCTATCGGGAACACCGACTTGTAGTGCTCGGAACGACGCCGCCGCAAGCGGTTGCGCGCGTTACTGCCGCTGCGCGCCCTCTCCCTCGACCGAGGCGACGATCAGGTCGAGCACCTTGGCGATCAGCAGCTCCATTGCGGCATGCGCCGCGCCGCCGTCGCGGGCGAGGATCGCATCGGCGACCGCGGCGTGGTCGGCGATGCTGGCTGTGCGCCCCGCCAGCCGGTTGGTGAAGCGAATCGAGGTGCGCAGCGCCGTCGCCACGACGTCGCGAAACTGCGCGAAGAAGGGATTGTTCGATGCGCGCAGCACCGCGACGTGAAAAGCGATGTCGGCCTCGAGCGCATCGTCGTCGCCAATCTCGGCCGAGCGCATCCGGTCAAGCCCGGCAGTGATCGCGGCCATCTGTTCTTCGGTCGCGTGACGCGCGGCCAGCGCCGCCGCGGCGGGCTCGACGGCGATGCGCAACTCGCTGAACCGCCGCAGCAGCGTCAGGCTCGACCGCCGCTCGAGCAGCCAGCGCAGCACGTCGGTATCGAACAGGTTCCACGCCTCTTCGGGCCGGAGGAAAGTGCCCTGCTTGGGCCGTGCCGCCAGCAGTCCCTTGGCGGCCAGCATCTTCACCGCCTCGCGCGTGACCGACCGGCTGACGCCGTGGCGTTTGACGATGTCAGCCTCGATCGGGAACGGCTTGTCACGATATTCGCCGGTCACGATCGCGCGGCCGAGCACCTCGAGCAGCCCGAAGGTCAGGTTCCGGCCCAGCTCGCCGCGGACCAGCGGATCGTCGGCCATCTTTACGCACCCCTGCTCTCTTTTCCCGGCGAAAGACTGTTGCAGATCAGTGTGAGATCGACAAGAACGATTGATATTATAAAAAACCGCCGAGGAACTGTCTGCGATGGTACGTCCGAAATCGGAACGCAGCCGATGAGCGACTTCATCGCCGTTGATTGGGGAACGACCAATCGCCGCGCTTGGCGCGTCGAGGATGGGCGCGTCGCAGACATGATGCATGACGGTCACGGCATCCTTGCGGTGCCGGCGGGTGGCTTCGTCGAAGCGGCAGCGGCCGTCCGCGCGCGGCTGGGCTCTCTGCCGATGCTGATGGCCGGGATGGTGGGCTCGAACCGCGGCTGGGCCGATGCCGGCTATGTCCCGTGCCCGGCGACGCTCGATGCGCTGGCGGCCGGGCTTCGTCAGGTCGCCGACGACGCCTGGATCGTGCCCGGCGTCTCGACCGCCGAGGGCAGCCGCGGCGACGTCATGCGCGGCGAGGAGGTTCAGCTGCTCGGTGCCGTCGCCGCTGGGCTCGCCCCCGCCGACGCGCTGATGTGCCAGCCGGGCACCCACTGCAAATGGGCACGGATCGAGCGCGGCGCGCTCGTCTCCTTCGCGACGGCGATGACCGGCGAGCTGTTCGCGCTGCTGCGCGACCATGCGCTGATCGGTGCGACGATGAAAGGCACGGTCATCGACGGCCCGGCCTTTCGCGAGGGCGTGGCCCGAAGCGGCGAAGGCGACCTCACCGCTGCGCTGTTCGGGGTGCGCGCCGCGAGCGTGCTGGGCCTGCGTGACGATGCCGATGCCGCCGCCTATGTCAGCGGCCTGCTGATCGGCAGCGATTGCCGGGCACAGGTCCGCGTCGGCGAGACCGTCCACCTGCTCGCCGACCCCGCGCTCGGCGCGCTCTATACCGCCGCGATCGAGGCGCTGGGCGCGCGTGCGATCCTCGTCGACAGCCACGCCGCGTTCCTCGCGGGCATCATCCGCATCCGGGAGCTTCAAGCATGACCGACTTCGCCGCCGCCTTCGCCGCCATGCCGCTCGTCGCGATCCTGCGCGGGGTCGAGCCGCACGAAGTCGTCGCGATCGGCGACGCGCTGGTCGAGGCGGGGTTCACCCTGATCGAGGTACCGCTGAACTCGCCCGATCCCTTTGCGAGTATCGAGGCGCTGGCGCGCGCGCATGGCGACCGGGCGATGATCGGCGCGGGTACGGTGCTGACGCCCGGGGATGTCGGCCGCGTCGCCGATGCGGGCGGGCGGATGGTGGTCTCCCCCAACACCGACGTTAGCGTCATCGCCGAGACCGCGCGGCGCGGCATGGCGTCGCTTCCCGGCTATTTCACGCCCTCCGAGGCGTTCGCCGCGCTTCAGGCGGGCGCGACCGCGCTCAAACTGTTCCCTGCCGAGGCCGCGACGCCGACCGTGCTCAAGGCGCAGCGTGCGGTCCTGCCGAAGCAGGTGCCCGTGCTGGCGGTCGGGGGGATCGGCCCGGACACGATGGCGCCATGGCGGGCGGCGGGGGCAGACGGTTTTGGCCTCGGCTCCGCCCTCTACAAGCGCGGCGCCACCGCAGCTGAGGTCGGGGTTGCGGCACGCGCCTTCGTCAAAGCCTGGCACGAGGGATGATGCACGCGATACTGGCGCTTGCGGCAGCCACGCTGGTCGCCGCCTCGGACGCGCGGACGCTCACCAACCCCATCCTCCCCTCGGGCGCCGATCCGTGGATCGTCGAGGCGGACGGCATCTTTTACTTCATGGCGACGCGCGGCGACCGGCTGGCGATCCGCGCGACCCGCGACCTCGCACGGCTCGCGGACGCGCCCGAGCACGTCGTCTGGCGCGCGCCCGCAAGCGGCCCCAACAGCGCGTCGATCTGGGCGCCCGAACTGCACCGCATCGGGCGAAGCTGGTTCCTCTACTACACCGCCAGCGACAAGGCGGCCGACGACGACGCACATCGCGGCATCTGGGTGCTCGAGAACCGCTCGGCCGATCCGCTGAAGGGCAAGTGGATCGACCGCGGCCGCATCAACACCGCCCGGCCCGGCATCGACGGCACCACCTTGACCGCCGGCGGCCGGCGCTATTTCGCCTATTCGCCCTATGTCGGCCCCGACAGTGTCATCGCCATCGTACGCATGACCGATCCCTGGAAGCTCGCGGGCGAGGAAGCGATCATCGCCCGGCCCGACCGGGCGTGGGAGCGGCAGGGCGGCCGCCAGATCCTTGAGGGGCCGGCGTTCCTGCGCGGTCCTGACGGCGGGCTCCACCTCGCCTATTCGGGCAGCGCCTGCTGGTCCGACGACTACGCGCTCGGCCTGCTCAGCGCCGCGCCCGGCAGCGATCCGATGCGCCCGGCAAGCTGGCAAAAGGCGCGGACGCCGGTGCTCGCCAAGTCACCCTCCACGAACATCTGGGCGCCGGGCCACAACGGCTTCTTCACCGCGGGCGGGCGCAGCTGGATCGTCTATCACGCCAACAACCGGGCGGGGCTCGGTTGCGGCAAGGACCGCGCGCCCCATGTCCAGCAAGTGACGTGGGCGCGGGACGGTCAGCCGATCTTCCCTCGCCCCGCCGCCGGCCCTGCGCCCGCCCCCTGACGCGATCAGCGCCGCCGCCGCGCCGGCTGCACCATCGCGATCGGCGCTGCCGGCACCACTCCCTTGGGCGCCGCGGCCAGCCGCTTGATGAGATCGACCTCGGCCTGCCGGTATGGGGTGCCGTCGGCGCGGAACACTTCGTGGAACCAGATCGTCGGCTCAGCCATCACATAGGGCTTCTGCCAGCTGTCCCAGGGGAAGCGCGTCTGTGTCTTCCCGTCGACAAAGCCCCAGTTCATCATCGCCACATTGTACCGCTTGGCGATCGGCAGCGACCCGTCGAAGGTCGATCCGTTGCCGCGCGCCATATACTCTGTGCACAGGATCGGGCGGTTGTAGGGCAATAGCTGGCGGATGCGCCGCTCGAACGTCTCGGGCCAGTTATAGTCGTGGAAGGTGATGACGTCGGACTGCGAGAGCTGGAGCTTCTCCATCGGCGATCCCTTGCCGCCCGGCGTCCAATCCTCGCCGATCCACACGCCCGAGGTCACCGGCTGGCTGGGGTCGGCGTCGCGCGCCCATTCGAACACCTGCGCCAGAAGCGCGCGGACTAGGGGCTCCTTGCCCTCCTGCCCCTTGTACTGGTCGGCCCCGTTGTCGGGCTCGTTCCACAGGTCCCAGCCGAGCACGCGCTGATCGTTCGCAAACGCGCCGATCACGCCCTGCACATAGGCCTTGTACGCCGGATAGCGCCGCTTGTCGCGCAGCCCAGCCATGCCCGGCCCCTGCACCCAGCCCGAATTGTGGACGCCGGGAATCGGCGGATGCTGCGGCCCGAGCTTCGGGTTCGGGTCCCAGCAACTGTCGAACAGCACGAACAGCGGCTTGATCCTGTGCCGCGCGGCGATCGTCAGGAACTCGTCGATCCGGCGCTTGAAGCCCTCGGCATCCTGTTCCCAGAGCTGATCGTGCAGGAACACGCGCATCGTGTTCATGCCGATCCCCTCGGCGAGCGCCAGCTCGCGGTCGATCTCGGCCGGGTTCCAGGTATCGGCCTGCCACATCTCGAGCTGGTTGATCGCGCTCGCGGGCGCATAGTTGGCGCCGACCAGCCACGGCTGCCGGTCGTACCAAGCCTTGGCTTCGGCCTCGGTCCAGCGCTCGCGCGCCGCCGCCGGCGCGGCGAACAGGCTGATCGACGCCAGCAGACCCGCAACAATCGCCTTCATCTCACTCTCCCCATATTGCGCGACCGGCATCTGTCGTGCGCCGCGTTCGTCCGATGTTGCAGGCGGGATTACCGCCTCTGTCATCGACCCTAACGCGCCGCGAAACGCTTCCACAAGCTATCAAAATCGAATATATCAGATAAATGTGTATTGCAGCGGCCGTTCCGCAGCGATATGTCGGAGTTATCCACGCGGCAGACGTGGATGGGCCACACGGGGAGAGACAATGAACGCCAAAACATTTCTTCTGGGATCGGCTTCGCTGCTGATCGCCATCGGCACCGCGGCACCGGCGCTGGCCCAGAGCGGCGCGCAGGAAACGCCCAAGCCCGAAACCGCCTCCGACCAGACCGCTAACCCCGCCACGCCCGGCCCCTCGACGCAGGAAGGCGCGGCAGAGGATGGCGAGATCGTCGTCACCGGCCTTCGCCGCAGCCTCGAATCGGCGCAGGCGGTGAAGCGCAATTCCGACGGCATCGTCGATGCGATCGTCGCCGAGGATATCGGTAAACTACCTGATACCTTCGCCTCCGCAGCGCTCGCGCGCGTGACCGGCGTGCAGGTGACGCGCGGTGGTGGCGAGGCGGCGGGCGTGCAGGTCCGCGGCCTGCCCGACATCAGCACAACCTATAACGGACGCGAGATCTTCACCGCCGAGGGTCGCTTCGTCCAGATCCAGGACTTCCCCGCCGGCACCGTGGCCGCGCTCGAGGTCTACAAGTCCGGCACCGCCAACCTGATCGAGGGTGGCATCGGCGGCCAGATCAACGTGCGCGGCCGCCGCCCCTTCGACTTCAACGGGTTCGAGCTCTCGGGCTCGCTCAACGGCGTATCGTGGGAACAGTCGGGCGAGCTGTCGTGGAACGGCAATCTGCTCGTCAGCAATCGTTGGGATACCGGCATCGGCGAGATGGGCCTGCTCGTCAACGCGAGCTATGTCGGCATCAACTTCCTCGACGCGACGCGCGAGCAGTCGCTGGTGATCGGCACCACGAGCGAGGCGAACGCGCCCGGCAACGCCAATGTCCGCTTCCCCGACGCGCAGGGCCTGTTCTACGGCTATGGCGACCGCTTCCGCCCCTCGGCCAACGCCGCCTTCCAGTGGAAGCCGACGCCCGAGCTCGAAATCTATGTCGACGGACTGTTCCAGGGGTATCGCGGCAGCGACGAGAACCGGTTCCTGTTCTTCCCGATCTTCGGCGGCCCCGATTTCCAGCTCACCAACGTGACGACGCGCCCCGGCACCAACATCATGCAGAGCGCGACCGTGACGGGGGCCAACGCGCCCGACGGCTATTACGGGTCGGCCGAAGGCAAGACCGATACTTATCAGATCGGCGGCGGCCTAACCTGGAAGAAGGGTGGGCTCCAGTTGTCGGCGGACGTCGCCTATACCGACAGCAAATACACCTTCGACCTCGTGAACATCGACCATGCGTTCGCCAGCTCGCCGGTACGTGACGTGGTCTTCGAGGTGGAGGGCAACGATGGCGGGCCGAGCCTCAGCTTCCGCGATTTCGATGTCACCGATCCCAACAATTTCCTCAGCCGCGGCTTCTTTCAGGAAAACCTCGTCGTCACCGGCAAGGACATTCAGGCCCGCGCCGACGCCCAGTATGATTTCGACAGCGGCTTCATCAAGCGCATCCAGGCGGGCGTTCGCTTCAACGACCGCGACGCGACGCGCGACCGCGGCTCGGCCTATATCTTCAACCTGCCCGCGGGCATTCCGCTGACGGCGCTGCCGGTCTCGATCGAATCGACGCGGCCGGGCTTTGACTATAACCGCGCTTGGCCATTGCGTACCTTCGCGGCGATCCCGTCGGAGAGCATCCGCGATAACCTCGCGGAACTGCGCGCCTTCTACGGCGCGCCCGAAGGACAGCCCGCGTTTAACCCGACCGAGAACTTCGTCGCCAACGAAAAGTCCTACGCCGCCTATGCGCAGGTCAAATACGGCTTCGACATCAGCAGCAACATCACGCTCGACGGCCTCATCGGCCTGCGAGCGGTGAAGACCGAAACGACGATCTCGGGCTTCGTGCAGGACAATTCGGGCGCGACCCCGACCTTCTCGCCGATTACTGCGGAGAACGACTATACCGACTATCTGCCGAACGCGAGCGCCCGTTTCGGCATCGGCAGCGAGGTGCAACTGCGCCTCAACTATACCCAGACGCGGACCCGACCGAACTTCTTCGATCTCAACCCGACGCTCACGGTCGGCCCGCCCCCGACGATCGACCCGAACAATCCGCCCAACCCCAACGATCCGAACAGCAATCTTCGTTTCATTAGCGGCGGCAACCCCAATCTCCGCCCGCTGACGTCGGACAATTACGACATCAGCCTCGAATGGTATTTCTCACGCTCGGGGTCGCTCACCGGCGCGCTGTTCCGCCGCGACGCCAACGGCTTCATCAGTCGCATCCAGCTGGCGCCGGTGGATGTCGGCTACGGCCCCTCGCGCCTCGACCTTCCCGAGAATACCGGCCAGACCCGCTTCCAGGGGGCCGAGATCGGCTTCACGAGCTTCCTCGATTTCGAGGGGATTCCGGAATGGGCGCGGGGCTTCGGCATTCAGGCGAACGCGACCTACATCGACTCGAAGGGCGATCTCAGCTCGACGCTCGCCAGCGCGCCGAACATCGCGGGGCAGCAGGTTCGCTTCAACGGCGTGTCCGAATGGGCCGGCAACCTGGTCGGCCTTTACGAGAAGCCCTTCTTCTCGGCTCGTCTCGCCTATAACTACCGCTCGGACTTCGTGCAGTTCTATAGCCAGGAGGCGCTCGACGTCGGCCCCGACGGCAGCCCGCGCACCCGTGGCGTCGTGGAGAAGGGTCGCGGTCAGCTCGACTTCTCGACCACCGTCACGCCGGTGCCGAACGTCACCTTCGCATTCGATGTCGTCAACGTGCTCGGCAATCCGCTACGCCGGTATCGCGAGTTCAACGATGCGGGCGACGAATATGCCCGCCAGATCCTGTATCTGGAGCGGACCTATTCGGTCGGCGTGCGGTTCCGCTTCTGATGAAGCGCCTCGCCCTCCTCTCCCTCGTCCTGACCCTGGGGGCCGCCGCACCGGCGCCCCAGGGCAATCCCCAGTTCCAGGGCGCCGATCCGCACGCGCTGATGATCGGCGGGGAGTTGTGGGTGTTCCCCACCGGCGGGCCGGTGGGGGCGTGGGACGCCGACCGCTTCCACGCCTTCTCCTCACGCGATCTGAAGTCGTGGCGCGACCGCGGCCAGCTTCTCAACCGCAAGTCGATCAAGTGGGTGCGCGACGACGGCGCGCCCGAGCGTTTCCTGTGGGCGCCCGGCGTCGCCCGCGCGAACGGCAAATGGTATCTCTACTACTCGCTCGGCCCCAACACGCCGAAGTTCAGCCATATCGGCGTCGCCGTCGCAGACCGGCCCGAGGGACCCTACCGCGACAGCGGCAAGCCGCTGCTCACCGGGCGGCAGGGGTTCGAGGCGATCGACCCGATGGTCTACGTAGATCCGAAAACCGGTACGCCCTATTTCTACGCGGGCGGCAGCGCGGGATCGACGCTGCGCGTGTTCGAGCTCAATCGTGACATGGTCTCGATCAAGCGCGAGATCGCCGTGGCCAACCCGCCACAGTTCACCGAGGGCGCGTTCATGCACGAGCGGCGCGGCACCTATTACCTGTCCTACAGCCATGGCCGGTTCAACGGCGAGAGCTATTCGGTCCACTACGCCACCGGCCCCTCGCCCACCGGTCCGTTCACCTATCGCGGTGCGATCCTGAAAAGCGACGCGACACGCAAGGGACCGGGGCACCACAGCTTCGTCGTGACCCCAAAAGGCGAGACGCTGATCGTCTATCACCGCTGGGAAAATCCGCAGGGGCCAGAGCCGTACAAGGGCGAGCGCCAGATCGCGATCGACCGCGTGAACTACGCCCCCGACGGTAGTATTCGACCGATCCGCATGACCAACGGCAAGGCCGCGCCGACGCTGACGGCGGGGCGGTAAGGCATAAACGGGGCGGGCGCTTCTCCCCCAAAAAAGCCCGCCCAACCTCGACCGACCCGGCAGCTCCACGCTGCCGGGTCGCTTTCGTTCAGGCGAGCGGCCCATTGGCGACCGGCGGATCGAAGACCGGCACCCCTGCGGCGTCGTAGCGGATCGGCTGCACGCGCGTGTGGCGATTGGGGTCGAACAGCGGATCGCCCTCGATCTTCTCGTAGTCGCGCGCGTGGAAGACGAGCATGTCGCGCCCCCGCTCGTCGGTGGTGAAGCTGTTGTGGCCGGGACCATAGATGCGCCGCGCGGCCGAGGTCTGCATCACCGGCACCGGTGACTTGGACCAGACTGCCGGGTCCATGATGTCGGCATCGTCGCGCGCGGTCAGCATACCCAGGCAATAGCGCGCATCGGTTGCGCTAGCCGAATAGGTCATGAACAGCCGCCCATTGCGCGCCAGGACCGCGGGCGCCTCCGCCACCTTGAAGCCCCTGACTTCCCACGGCAGTTCGGGGACGGTGAGCCGTGCCGGCTTCGCCCCGAGCGTCAGCGGCGTGGCGAGGGGCGCAAGATATAGGTTGGAGTTGGTCTCGATCCCCGGCTCGCGCTGCGCCCAGGCCATGTAGCGCGTGCCGCGATGCGTGAAGACCGTCGAGTCGAGATTGAAGCTGTCCCACGGCGTCTGGAGCTGTCCCAGCACCGACCAGCTGCCCGTCATCGGATCGGGTCCGTCGCAGACGACGGCATAGGTGCGGATGCGGAACACGTCCTCGCCGCCGCCGCTCGGACCCGCGGCGAAGTACATGATCCAGCGATCGTCGATCCGGTGCAGCTCGGGCGCCCAGAGGAAGCCCGACATCGGCCCATTCGCCTCGTGCCGCCACAGCACCCGCTCGGTTGCCGTCGTCAAGCCCGCGATCGTCCGCGACCGCCGCAGCACCAGCCGGTCGTACTCGGGCACCGATCCGGTCATGTAGTACCAGCCGTCCTCGTGCCGAAAGACCTGCGCGTCGGCGCGGTTCTTCACCAGCGGATTGACGATGCGCGTGCCCGCCCGCCGCCGCTGCGCCAACGCGGGCAACGCCGCGCTCGTCGCCAGGCCGCCGATCAGCAACCGGCGTGAGATCTTCGTCGTCATGGCTTCTCTCCCCTCGCGGCGATCACCGGCCAGCCATCGGCGCCCCAGTCGAGCGTCGCGATGCGCAGCGTCGGCGCGCCTTTGTTTTCCTTGTCATAAGCGTGATAGACGAGCCGATCGACGCCGTCGGCCCCGCGGAAATGCCCCGCATGGCCCGGTCCGCGGAACCGCCCCTTCTCTTCGAGATCGGCGCGCAGCAGCACCGTGCCACCGCCCGCCAGCATCGAACTTCCATCCTTGCCCCGATAGGGGCCGGTGATCGACTTCGAGCGGCCGATGACGGTGTAATAGGTGCTCGCCGCCCCCTTGCAGCAATAGTCGTAGCTGGCGATCAGCCAGTACCAGCCGCCCCGCTCGAAGATGTACGGTGCCTCGATGATCGAGGGTGCGCCTTGCGGCACGGGGCGCCGGGCAAGTACCAGCGGCCTCGCGCCGGGCCTTAGCGGCTTGCCCGTGCGGCGGTCGAGCTCGACCAGCTTCAACCCGCTCCAGAAGCTGCCGAACGCCAGCCAGTGCCTGCCTTCTCGATCGGCGATGAAGGCTGGGTCGATCGCATTGAAATCGTCGGCCGGCCTGGACTCGAGCACCACCCCCTCATCGCGCCAGCCATAGCCCGGCGCCCGGGGGTCAAGCGTCGCGCTCATCGCCAGCCCGATCGCCGAGCGGTTCGACCCGAAGGTCGAGACCGAATAGTAGAGCCGGTACCGCCCGTTCACATAGCTGATATCGGGCGCCCAAAGGTTGCGCGCTCCAGGGATTGCCCGCACCGCCCAGTCGGGCAGCTTGGTGAAGGGCGGCGTTCCCGCCCGCCACTGGACCAGATCGTCCGACGTGCGCTCGGCGAGGACGCCCTGCCCATCCTTCCCGATGCCGGTCGAGAAGACGTGCCAGACCCCGCCCTCGCGGAGCAGGACCGGGTCGTGAACGGGACTCACGTCACCCTCTGGCACCTGCGCGCTGGCCGGGGCGGCGCCGACGAGCGTCAGCGCCAGCAGTACGGCACGAACCGATAATCGGGCAGACATCACGCTCTCCCGTCGCCACCTGTGACGACTTGTCATACTAAAGAGCGTTAACTGGGCCTGAGCAACAGTTATTTGTCGGAGTTATCGCTACCAAGCCACTCCTGACCTTTTGCGCGCTATTCGACCGTCACGCTCTTCGCCAGGTTGCGCGGCTGGTCGACGTCGGTGCCCTTCGCCACCGCCACGTGATAGGCGAGCAACTGCACGGGCACCGCATAGACGATCGGCGCGATCAGCGGGTGGACCTTGGGCATCGTGATGGTCGCCAGACACCCCTCGCCGGCCGCCTCGATCCCGTCATAGTCGGAGATCAGCACCACCTTGCCGCCGCGCGCCTGCACTTCCTGCATGTTCGAGACCGTCTTCTCGAACAGCGGGCCCGACGGCGCGATGACGATGACGGGGACGGCATCGTCGATCAGCGCGATCGGCCCGTGCTTCATCTCGCCCGCGGCATAACCTTCGGCATGGATATAGCTGATTTCCTTGAGCTTGAGCGCGCCCTCCAGCGCCAGCGGATAGTCGGTGCCGCGACCCAGATACAGCACGTCGCGAGCGCCCGCGATCAGCGGCGCCATCGCCTCGATTGCCTCGTCATAGGCAAGCGCGCCGTTGATCGCCGCGGGCGCCTCGGCGAGATGACGGACGAGCGCGCGCTCCTCTTCGGCCGAAAGGCGACCCTTGGCCTTGGCCAGATTGGCGGCAAGCGCAGCGAGTACCGACAGCTGGCAGGTGAACGCCTTGGTCGAAGCGACGCCGATCTCCGGTCCCGCATGGGTGGGGAGCAGCAGGTCGGCCTCTCGCGCCATCGTGCTGGTGGGCACGTTGACGACCGCGGCGATCGTCTGCCCCTCCGCCTTGGCATGGCGCAGCGCCGCGAGCGTGTCGGCAGTCTCGCCCGACTGGCTGATGACGATCATCAGCCCGCCCGGCTCCATTACCGGGGCGCGATAGCGGAACTCGGACGCCACATCGATGTCGACCGGTACGCGCGCGAACTGTTCGAACCAGTATTTGGCGACCATCCCTGCATAGTAGCTCGTCCCGCACGCGACGATCGTCACACGGCGGATGCCCGACAGGTCGAACTCGGGGATCGGCAGCACGATCTGCCCCTCGAGCCGCTGGAGGTACGAGCGAAGCGTCTGGGCGACGACGATCGGCTGCTCGAAGATCTCCTTCTGCATGAAATGCCGATGATTGCCTTTGTCGATCAGCGCGCCGGTGACGCCGCTGATCGTGACTGGCCGCTCGACCGGGTTGTTGTCGCGGTCATAGACCTGCGCGCCGTTGCGCTCGATGACGACCCAGTCGCCCTCGTCGAGATAGGCGATGCGCTGCGTCAGCGGCGCCAGCGCCAGCGCGTCGGAGCCGAGATACGTCTCGCCCTCGCCATAGCCGATGACCAGCGGCGACCCGAGCCGCGCGCCGATCAACAGGTCGGGATGATCCGCAAACAGGATCGCGAGCGCAAACGCCCCGTGCAGGCGCGGAAGCGCGGTTCGCACCGCCTCGACCGGATCGCCGGTCGCCTGCAACGCCTCGTCAATCAGGTGCGCGACGACCTCAGTATCGGTCTGGCTGCGGAAGGTGCGGCCGCGGGCCATAAGCTCGTCGCGCAGCGGCTTGAAGTTCTCGATGATGCCGTTGTGGACGACGGTGACCGACCCTGCGACGTGCGGGTGGGCATTGTCCTCGGTCGGGGCGCCGTGCGTCGCCCAGCGCGTATGGGCGATACCGACATGGCCCGGCAGCGGCTCCTCGTGCAGGCGCTTGCCGAGATTGGCGAGCTTGCCCTGGGCGCGTCGGCGCTCGATCGCGCCGCCGTGCAGCGTCGCGATGCCGGCCGAGTCATAGCCGCGATATTCGAGCCGCTTGAGCCCGTCGAACAGCCGATCGGCCACGTCGCTGGTGCCGAGAATGCCTACGATGCCGCACATGTTACTTCGCCGCCTTTCGCGCCTTCATCACCGAACGGAACCGGGCCGCCCACCCTTCGCGCACTTCCTGTCGTCCGCGCGCCAGTGCCAAGGAATCGGAAGGCACGTCGGCGGTCACTACCGAACCTGCCCCGACGATCGCGCCCGCGCCGATCGTCACCGGCGCGACCAGCGCGCTGTTCGAGCCGACGAATGCGCCCTCGCCGATCACGGTGCGGTACTTGAGATAGCCGTCGTAATTGCACGTGATGGTGCCCGCGCCGATATTCGCACCCGATCCCACCTCGGCATCGCCGATGTAGCTCAGGTGGTTCGCCTTGGCGCCTGCGCCGAGCACCGCCTTTTTCAGCTCGACGAAGTTGCCGACCTTGGCGCCTTCTCGAATGTCGGCACCGGGTCGCAGCCGCGCATAGGGGCCGATCTCAGCCCCGCTGGCGATCGAGCAGCCCTCGAGGTGCGAGAAGCCGTGGATGACCACGTCATCGGCCACCGATACACCCGGCCCGAACCAGACGTTCGGCTCTACCGTCACGTCGCGGCCGAGCACTGTGTCGTGCGAGAACCAGACCGTCTCCGGCGCGATCAGCGTTGCCCCGTCGGCCATCGCCCGTGCCCGCCGCGCCGCCTGCCACTTCGCCTCCAGCCGGGCGAGCTCGCCGCGGCTGTTGACGCCGTCGACCTCGTCCGCCGCAGTCTCGATCACCGCGGAGGCGCGGCCGTCCTGCCCCGCCAGCATCACGATGTCGGGCAGGTAATATTCGCCCGCCGCATTGTCGTTGCCGACGCGCGAGAGCAGCGCGAACAGATCCTCGGCCCGCACCGCCATCAGCCCCGAATTGCAGAGCGTCACCGCCCGCTCCTGAGCCGAGGCGTCCTTGAACTCGACCATCCGGTCGATCCGCCCGTCCGCATCGGCGATCACCCGGCCATAGGCACCGGGATCGTCGGGGCGGAAGCCGAGCACGACGCAGGCGGGCGCATCTGGCCCATGCAGCCGATCGAGCATCCGCCGCATCGTCTCCGGCCGGACCAGCGGCACGTCGCCATAGAGGATCAGCACGTCGCCCGCGAAGCCCGCCAGCGCCGCCTCCGCCTGTGCCACGGCATGTCCGGTGCCGAGCTGCTTGGCCTGCTGCGCGGTGTCGGCGCGGCCCGCGACCGCCGCCTCGACCTGCTCGCGCCGGTCGCCGACGACGACCACCTGCCGCTCGGCCCCGAGCACCTCGACGCTGTCCAGCAGATGAAGCAGCATCGGCTTGCCCGCGATCGGGTGCAGCACCTTGTGCAGCTCCGACTTCATCCGCGTGCCGCGCCCGGCGGCGAGCACGATCGCGGCGATCGGCCGCGCGGGTTTCGTTTGCTCGATCATTGCCGGCGCGGTGCCATGAAAGCCTTGCCATTTCCATAGCGGCGCGGGCATCGGCCCCGACATGACCGATTTTTCATTCGATATCGTTGGCTTCGACCTCGACGGCACGCTGTTCGACACCTCGGCCGACCTCACGCGCGCGGTCAATCACGCGCTCTCGCTCGCTGGCCGCCCACCGCTGCATGTCGAGACCGTCAAGCCAATGGTCGGCCGCGGCTCGCGCCACATGCTGGCCGAGGGACTGCGCGTCTCGGGCGGCTGCGACGAGGCGGCGCTGGCCGAACTGCTGCCCGAACTGCTCGCCTTCTACGAAGCGAACATCTCCGAAGGCACGGTGCCCTATCCGGGGATGCTCGACGCGCTCGACGCGTTGGCCGCGCGGGGCGTCCGGATCGGCATCGTCACCAACAAGCTCCATAGTCTCGCTGACAAGCTGGTCCGCGAACTCGGCCTGTCGCACCGGTTCGAGGTGCTGCTGGGCGGCGATTCACTCGGCCCCGGTCAGGCCAAGCCGAGCCCCGCGCTGATCCACGCGATGATCGAGCGGCTGGGCGGCGGACGTGCGGCGTTCGTCGGCGATTCGATCTACGACGTCGGCGCCGCTCACGCGGCGGGCATACCGGCGATCGCCGTGAGCTTCGGCTTCCTGATGCAGCCCGTCGACGAGCTCGGCGCCGACGCGATCATCCACCATTTCGACGAGTTGGTGCCCACCCTTGAGCGGCTCGGATGATCCGGCCGTTCGAGGCGGGCGACATGGCGGGCCTCGACGCGCTGTGGCGCACCTGCTTCCCCGACGACCCGCCCCGTAACGCCGCGCCCGTCTCGGTGCCCGAGAAGCTGCGCGTCGAACCCGGCTCGGTCCTCGTCGCCGAGGATGCGGGGCGGATCGTCGGCAGCATCATGCACGGCTATGATGGCCATCGCGGCTGGCTGTGGGGCGTCGCGGTCGCGCCTTCGCACCGCGGTCAGGGTCTCGGCGCCGCGCTGGTCCGCGCGGCGGAGGCGGCGCTGGCCGCGCGCGGCTGCCTCAAGGTCAACCTCCAGGTGCGCAAAGGCAATGCCGCGGTCACGGCCTTCTACGAACGCCTCGGCTACACGATCGAACCGCGGATCAGCATGGGGAAGCTGCTCTAACCCCAAGCACCTCCCCTCGGAGCGGGGAGATGCTAGTGAACCGGCCGATATCCCTTGCGCCACTTGGTCCAAAGGTGCCGCGCGAGCATCGCAGGCGGCATCCGCAGCAGATGCCCGCGCAGGTAGAAGCCGAACTCGATCGCCTTGCGCCGCTGCCGCCCCCACCCGTCACGCCCGAGCAGGCGCCGCACGAACAGCCGATCGGTGAGCGTCAGCGGCGCCCCCGCGCCATACAGCCACTGGCTGAGCCGGAGCGCGCGATCGACTGCCGGCAGCAGCCCGTGCACCCGCGCCCGCGCCCGCAGCCCCTCGACATAGCCCGGCGTGTCATACTCACCGATCAGGCAGTGGATATCCCACAGGTTGCGAAGCCCGCCCGCCAGCTCGCCATCGGCAAACAGATGCGCGGCGGCATGGATCACCACGTCCTCTTGGCTTAGCATCGACAGCCCGCCGCCGATTTCGACCGCACCGGCCACCAAGGCCGCCGCATCAGGCTTCGGCGCCGCGGTGAGCGGCAGGATCGTGTGGTGAACGTCGATCATCCGGTCGCGCTCGCGATGGATGAGCGGCGGCAGCTCGTGCATCCAGCGCCGGTAATAGGCGTCATCATAGGGGTCGGGCTTCACCCACTCCCATCCCGCCGCCAGCAGCGCCGCTTCCACCTCCTCCAGCCGGTTGCGCGGCACGAGGATGTCGAGATCGCCGATATGCCGCCCCTGCCCCGCCTTCAGCCCCGCCGCGACGAAGGCGGTGCCCTTGAGGAGGATCACCGGTACCCCGATCGCCGCCAGCGCCCGCCGCGCCATCTCCGCCTCCCACAGCGCCGCGATCCGCCCCTGCTCGGCCGAAGCGCGGGCGTCCTCCAGGATGCGCGCCACCGCCGCCGGCATCGGCAGCCCCGCGACACGAACCGCCAGCGTGCCGATCATCTGCTCGGCGCGCGCCGCCGAGATCAGCGCCGTCCAGCCCGCCGCATTGAACTCTCCGGTGCAGGCGGGATCGCGCAGCGCCGCGACGAGAAGCCGAGCGCTCATGCCAGCGCCTCCACCTGCGCGATTGCGGTCGCCGCGTCGGGATAGTCGATTGCCGTCGCGGGCACGCTCCGCACCAGCCGGGTCAGCGCGTCGAACCCGCGCTCGCCCAAGGCGACATAGTTGGTCGATGCCTGCGTCAGCCGCACGAAGGTTTCAGCCGGCGGCACCTCGCGCTCGGCCCGCTCCAGACCGAAGCGCGGGAAGACGATATGCGCCGCCACCGCCGGCTCGGCCATCGCCTCGATCGAGCGGGCATCGGGTACGAGGTGGCGAATATCGCCCTTGGGCGTCGCCAGCTGCGGCGGGCCGAACCGCCCGTCGGGCAGCGCCGCCTGCATCACCCCCACGCTCTCATTCTTGAGACTGATGAGCCGCGGGAAGCCGTGGATCAGGCCGGTCGCGGGATCGACCAGCGCGAACTCGTCGCCCATCAGCCGCCAGCCGCGCGCCATCAGGAGCGCGGCGAGCGTCGACTTGCCCGCCCCGCTCTCCCCCGTCATCAGCACCGCCCGCCCGCCGCGCTCGACGCAGCTCGCGTGTAGCAGCAGGTAGCGCCGCTGGGCGAGCGCCATCTGCAGGTTCATTCCCATCTCCGCCGCCAGCAGGCCGAGGTCGAGCGGCAGGGGGGCGGCGTCGGGAATGGTGAAATCGCCGCCGATCATCACGGCCGGCCGCACGACGCGCCGCCACGGCCGCGCCGCGAACAGGCGCACGGTGAAGTCGGGCACGCCGTCCTCGGGCTTCGGATAGTCGCGGTACAAATCCTCTAGCTCGGCGACCGGCCGGCGCCAGTCGCTGCCGACGCGGAATCCCGCCGGCCCGATCCGTACCGAAAACACGTGCCTCACGTCCGTATCACCAGGCCGGCGGCGGCAAGCTCCTCGAGCCGGTCGGCGAGCGCGGCGGGATCGGGATCGATCAGCGCATAGTCGCGGGCGAGCCTGTCGAGGATCGCTCCGACGTCAAGAGCGTCATCCCCCAGCGCCGCGAGAATCTCGGGAACCGGTGCCTCGACGATATGCGTCTGGCCCGACGCGCGGTGATAGATGGCGGTGAGCACGTCGAGCGGCACGATGCGCAGGCTCGCCCGGTCGGCGGCACGATAGCGCATCGCGTGGCGCGTCAGGCGCGGGGCATCTGCAGCGAGGCGAAGCAGGTGAAGCCGCTCGTCCCCTGCTGCAACCGGCGGATATAGTTGGTGTAAGCCTTGCTACGCTGATAATCGGCGCCAGGGAGCGTTCCGCCATTGAGCGCGCGCTTCACTTCCTCGCCGGTAAACGGCCGCCCGGCAGGCGGAAACGCGCCCTGCGTGCCAGCGGGCACGAGCTTGCCATCGGCCGCGACATACTGCCCCGCGCGTGCCGGGTCAGGCACGGGAATCTGGCAGTTCGAGATCGAGGCGGCGGTCTGCGCCAGCGCCGGGCGGATCGACATCACCGCCGAGGCGCCCACTGCACCGAGCATCAGCGCGCGACGGCCGAGTTCGGGGCCGGGCGTCGCAGGCGTCGGGGCGTCGGGCGTATCCTCGCTCATGGTCCCACTCTTCCTCGCGCACGCCAGCTTTCGCAATGGTTAAAGTGCCGGCGAACGCGCGCAATTCGGGACAGCCTGGATCCTCCCCGGTACTGGGAGAGGGACCACCCGCAGGCTGGTGGAGGGGGCTCGCCACCGACGCCACACTTGCGGCCCTGACCCTCCACCATGCTTCGCACGGTTCCCCTCCCATTGCAGGGGAGGATCGTGAGGGGCTTCAGATCGCGGCCAGCGCAGCCTATGCCCAAAACAATGCCTCTGCGCCTCCTCCTCGCCGCGCTCGCGCTCGTCCTTGCCGGGCCGGCGACGCCGCCGCCGCCCGTTCCGGCCGATCCGCCGCTCTGGATGGTACGCGACGCCGATACGACCATCTACCTCTTCGGCAGCGTGCATTGGCTCAAGCCCAATCTCGGCTGGTTCGACGACGATGTCCGCGCTGCCTTCGATCGTGCCGACACGCTGGTCCTCGAAACGCCGCCCGTCGACACCGCCGAGGCGCAGCGGGTGCAGGACGCGGTCGGCAAGACGAAGGACGGCCCGACGCTCCCCGAGCGCCTGCCCGCGGGCTATCGGCCGAAACTCGCTGCCGCGCTTGCCGAACTCGGCTATCCTGCGGGTGCCTTCGACCGCGTGAAGCCGTGGCTCGCCGCGACCACGCTGTCGGTGCTGCCGCTCAAGCGACGCGGCTACGACGTGTCGGCGGGGGTCGAGGCGGTCCTGACCGGCGCGGCGCGAGCCGCGGGCAAGCCGATCGTTGGCCTCGAACCGCGGACGCAGCAGCTCGGCTATTTCGACACGCTGCCGGAGGAAGCGCAGCTGGCGATGCTCAAGCGCCAGCTCGACAACATGGACCAGACCGGCGACTCGACCGACGCGGTGCTCGCCGCCTGGATTGCGGGCGACGCCGCCGCACTCGGCCGCATCGTCGATGCCGATCAGCGCGCCAGTTCGGCCGCGTTTGGCAAGGCGATTCTCTCCGACCGCAACCGCCGCTGGGCTGGCTGGATCGTCAATCGGCTCAAGCGCCCCGGCACCGTCTTCATGGCGGTGGGCGTCGGCCATCTGACCGGCAGCGACACCGTCCAGCGCGCGCTTGCCGAACGGGGCCTTACGGCCCGGCGCGTCAGGCCTGCGGCTTCCAAGTGAAGACGCGGTAGAGATAAAGGATCACCACCGCGACCATCAGCACGATCGCGACCGGGCCATAGTAACGCTCGAACTGCCCGAACTCGTTCTTGAGGATATAGCCAGCGCCGATCAGCACCGCGTTCCAGATCGCGGTACCCAGCGTCGTCCAGAACAGGAACTTGACCTGGCTCATCCGCAGCATGCCCGCGGGCAGCGAGATCATCGTGCGTACGGTTGGCAGGAAACGCGCCCAGAACACGATCGCGCGGTCGTAGCGGGTGAAGATGCCGACGATCTTCTCGACTTCTGCCCAGTCGAGCGTCAGCCAGCGGCCGAACCGATCGATCAGCGGCTTGAAACGCGCATAGCCGACGACGCGCCCGATCCAGTACCAGACCCAGTTGCCCAGCACCGCGCCTATCGTCCCCGCCGTTACCGCCTCTACGAAGCCGAGCTTGCCGTCGGCGACCGCCATACCGGTCAGGCCCATGATGACTTCCGACGGGATCGGCGGGAATACGTTCTCCAGGAACATCGCGATCGCGATGCCGAGATAGCCCCAGGCGCCGACGAGTTCGATCAGGCGGTCGGTCATTCACGCATTCCTTGCTGCAGCGCCGCGCGCTCTAGGCGGGTCGGGGGAAGCTGGCAATGCGCCCCCCGCTCGCCTTGCCTCACCCCTGAGTTGTTCAGGGTGGCGTTCAGCGAGCGTTCCGCGCACTCAGCCGCGCGTCGATCGCATCCCAGATCGCGCCCGCCGTGTCGGTCCCATTGAACCGGTCGATCGCGAGGATGCCGGTCGGTGAGGTCACGTTGATCTCGGTCAGCCACTCGCCGCCGATCACGTCGATCCCGACGAAGATCAGCCCGCGCGCCTTGAGCTCGGGGCCCAGCGCCGCGCAGATCTCGCGCTCGCGCGGCGTCAGCTCCGCAGCCTCGGCGCGTCCCCCGACGGCGAGGTTCGAGCGAATCTCGCCCTCCCCGGGAAGCCGGTTGATCGCCCCCGCGACCTCGCCGTCGACCAGGACGATGCGCTTGTCGCCCTTCGCCACGCCGGGGAGGAAGGCCTGCACCATGTGCGGCTCGCGCCAGGTCATGTTGAACACCTCGACCAGCGAGGAAAGGTTCTGCCCGCCTTCGTCGATCTTGAAGATCGCCTTGCCGCCATTGCCGTGCAGCGGCTTGACCACGACCGAGCCGTGGGTGGCCAGGAACGCTCGCGCCTCGTCCAGATCGCGCGTCACCAGCGTCGGCGGCATGAACCGGGCATAATCGAGCACCCAGACCTTCTCGGGCGCGTTGCGGACGCTCGTCGGATCGTTGACGATCAGCGTCCGGTCCTTGACCCGCTCGAGCAGATGCGTCGCGGTGATGTAGCCGAGGTCGAAAGGCGGATCTTGCCGCATCAGCACGACATCGGCCTCGTCGCCGAGATCGAGCGGCTGCGGCTCGCCCTGCGTGAAGTGATCGCCGGGAATGGGCCGCACCTCGACCGGGCGCGCATTCACCCAAAGCCGTCCGCCGGACCAGTTGAGCTGGTCGGCGGTATAATAGAACAGCCGGTGCCCGCGCGCCTGCCCGGCCAGCATCAGCGCAAAGGTCGAATCGCCCGCGATGTTGATGCCGGCGATCGGGTCCATCTGCACGGCGACGGTCAGCGACATGAACTTCTCCCTGAGTGAAGCCGGGACTTAGGGATGCTGCAACCGCGTGTCACCCGATCCAAGCATTCTCGATATGTCGCGGCAGGCATCCGGGCGCGAGCAGCACCACGTCGATGCGAATCGCCTCTCCCGCCATCGCGTGTTCGGGCGCGAGGATTTCGGCGGCTGCCGCCACGCGCACCAGTCTGCGCTCGTCGATCGCATGGTCGAGTTCCTCGGCGGTCGCCCTCGCCTTGACCTCGACAAAGGCGACCACGCCGCGCCGCCGCGCGATCAGGTCGACCTCGCCCGCCTTGGTCCGCACGCGGCTGGCGACGATCGTCCAGCCCTTGAGCCGCAGATACCAGGCTGCTTGTTCCTCGCCGCGCCGGCCGCGAGCCTCGGCGGCGTGGCGATCCCTCATTGCCCGCCCTTCATCTCCATCGCCCGCGCGTAGAGCGCCTTGCGGTCGAGGCCGAGGCGCTTTGCGACCTCTCCGGCGGCCTTGGCGGGCGGCAGGCGGGTCAGCGCTTCGGCCAGCGCCGCGTCGCGATCGTCGGCGCTGGCGGGTGGCGGCGCGTCCGGCGGTGCGATGACGACAACGATCTCGCCCTTGGGCGGCGCGTCGGCATAGCGTTCGGCGAGCACGGAGAGGCGGCCGGTCACGCATTCCTCGAACTTCTTGGTGATCTCACGCGCCACGCCGGCCTCTCGGTCGCCCAGCCCCTCGGCCAGCGCGGTAAGGCACGCCGACAGCCGCGGCCCCGATTCGTAGAGGATGAGCGTCGCACGGATTCCTGCGATCTCGGCGATCGCTTCGGCGCGTGCGTGTTGCCTGGACGGGAGGAATCCCACGAACAGGAAGCGGTCGGTCGGCAGTCCTGCCAGCGTCAGCGCCGCCACCGCCGCGCACGGCCCCGGCACCGTCACCACCTGATGCCCCGCCGCGCGCGCGTCGCGCACCAGCTTGTAGCCGGGGTCCGAGATCAGCGGGGTGCCCGCATCGCTCACTAGCGCTACCACCTCGCCCCCCATTCGTGCGATCAGGCCGGGGCGGACGGCATCGGCATTGTGATCGTGATAGGGCGTCATCGGCCGCCGGGCGCCGATATGTCGGAGAAGTCCGGCCGTGACGCGGCTGTCCTCGACCGCGACAACGTCCGCGTTTGCAAGCACATGCGCCGCGCGAGGCGACAAATCACCGAGATTGCCGATCGGGGTGGCGACGATATAGAGACCGGGCGACAGTTCGGCGTTCATCAGGGGAGAGCCATGGCAGAGGCGTACGCGATACCGCAACCGGGAATGCGCGCTCCGCGCTTGGCGGGAAGGCACATGCGCCGCCTTGCGGCCGTGGTCCTCGCCATGGCGCTCAGCGCCTGTTCGACGCTGGTCCCGCGCGGTGCGCCGCCGGGCGAGGCCCCGCCGCCGGCGACCCGTCCCGAGCCCGGGCCAGCGCCGATCGGCCCCGGCCTGCCGCAGGATCAGGCGCGCCACCGCGTCGCGCTGCTGGTGCCGCTGACCGGCTCCAATGCGCGCGTCGGCCAGAGCCTTGCCAACGCGACGCAACTCGCACTCCTCGACACCCGCAGCGAAGCCGTGCGCATCACCAATTACGACACGGCACGCGGTGCCGCCGCTGCGGCCCAGGCGGCGATCCGCGACGGCAACCGCCTGATCCTCGGACCGCTGCTGTCCGAGGACGCGCGCGAGATCGCGCCGATCGCCCGGCGCGCCGGCGTGCCCGTGATCAGCTTCTCGAACGATACCAGCGTCGCGGGCGACGGCGTGTTCATCATGGGCTACACCCCGGCCCAGTCGATCGAGCGCGTCGTCGATCACGCGCGGCGCAGCGGCGTCAGCGACTTTGCCGGCCTCGTCCCGACGGGGCTCTACGGCGAGCGTGCATCGACCAGCTTCCTGCGCGCGGTCGAGGCCGCAGGGGGCCGCGTCGTCGCGCTCCAGACCTTCGATCGTGCGCCCCGCGCCGTCGCCTCGGCGGTCGGCCGGCTGACGGTGCCCTACGACGCGGTGCTGATCGCCGATGGCGCACAGACCGCGGCGGGCGCCGTCCCCGTCATCCGCCGCAGCGCCGCGGGCAAGGCCGCGCGCGTGCTCGGCACCGAACTCTGGAACAGCGATTCGAATGTCGGTGCCAATGCCGCGCTCTCGGGTGCCTGGTATGCCAGCGTCGCCAACAACCTCTACACGCAGTACGCCGGCAAGTACCGGACGCGCTTCGGCGCCGCGCCCTATCGATTGTCGTCGATGGGCTATGATGCGGTGCTGCTGACGATACGCATCGCCCGCGACTGGCGCGTGGGGTCGCCCTTTCCCGCGAGCCGCCTGACCGACCGCGACGGCTTCGCCGGCCTCGACGGGGCCTTCCGCTTCGGCCGCGACGGCATCGCGGAGCGCGCGCTTGAGGTGAAGGAAGTGCGAGGCGGCACGACGGTAACGGTCAGCCCCGCGCCGAGAAGCTTCCGTTAACCGCTATTCGTCACCCCGGCCACTGAGCCGGGGTGACGTCAAGTTCTAGCGTTGCGCATCACCGTTTCGGTCAGCGCCGCCAGCTGCTCGGGGGTGTCGACGTCGACAAGCTCCGCGGGGCTCGTCACCACATGCCGCCCGCCCATCACGAGCCGCCGCGCGCCCTCGTCACCGGTCAGCGCGGCTAGAAAATCGAAATGTGCCGCCCCGAACAGCGCGGGCGGGGTCGGATGCTCGCCGTTGCTCGAGGCGACCACCGCCGCCTCGCCATCGGCGGTGTCGAGCAGGCGATAGATGTGCGCCGCCGTCACCCGCGGCATGTCAGCGAGCGCGATCAGCACGGCGCGCGCCCCGCTCTCGCGCACTGCGGGCAGGCAGAGCGCCAGCGACCGCCCCTGCCCCTCCTCGGGCCGCGGGTTCTGCACCACGCGATACCCTCGCGCGCCGTAATCGAGGCAGGTGCCCGACACGACCGCGATCCGCGTGCGGAACGGCACTGCCGCGAGTGCGGTGACGACGTGCATCCCCACCGGTTCGGCAAGATAGGGCTGCTCAAGCTTGTCGAGGTCACCGAACCGCTCGGAACGGCCCGCCGCCAGCAGGACGAGCGCGGTGTCCGCCGCCGCGATCATGCCGACCCCCCGCGCCACGCCTGGACCATTGCTGCGGCGATCGACAGCGCGATCTCGGCCGGCCCGACCGCGCCGATCGAGAGGCCCGCCGGCCCGTCGATCCGGTCGAGGTCACTCGCCGCGACGCCCGCCGCCGCCAGCCGATCGCGCCGCGCGGCATGACTGCGCTTGCTGCCCAGCGCGGCCACATAACCCGTCGGCCGCGACAGCGCCGCCGCGAGCGCGGGGTCGTCGATCTTGGGATCGTGGCTCAGCGTCACTACGGCGCTCGTGCGGCCGGGGGCCAGCGCCTCTATCGCCTCATCAGGCCAGCGATCGTCGAGGGTGACGCCGGGAAACCGCTCCTCGGTCAAGAAGCGCGCGCGTGGATCGACGACCACCGTCTCGATCCCGAGCGGTCGCGCCAGCCCGACAAGCGCCTGCGCGATCTGTACCGCGCCAACGATGATCAGACGTCGTGGCGGGTCGTAGCGGTTGACGAACGCCGCCCCCTCGACCGGGCGCAGCG
This sequence comes from Sphingomonas spermidinifaciens, assembly GCF_002351485.1. Taxonomy (GTDB): domain Bacteria; phylum Pseudomonadota; class Alphaproteobacteria; order Sphingomonadales; family Sphingomonadaceae; genus Sphingomonas; species Sphingomonas spermidinifaciens. The sequence continues at coordinate 320,838 of NZ_NWMW01000001.1, forward strand.
ACGACTGGCCACTGTCGAGGTCGGTCGACACGAGCACGCTCTCGCCCCGCCCCCGCGCCTCGGCGATCCGCTCGAACAGTTCGGGGTCGAAACCGTGGGCGGCGACGGGCTGGACCAGCACCGCGATCTCGCCGCCGCAGGGCAGCCCCACTTCCCACGCCGCCGCGTCAGCGACGCCGTAGCGCTTGAGCACCGCGGGCGCGCCGCCGATCACCTCCGCGGCGGTGGCGAGGATGTCGTTCTCGACGCAGCCGCCTGACACCGACCCCTCGAACCGCCCGTCGCCATGGACGAGCATGTGGCTCCCCCGCGGCCGCGGCGCAGATCCCCAGGTCGACACCACCGTCGCCAGCGCCAGCGGCGCGCCGGCCCATTCGCGCGCCTTTTCGAGGACGCCGTCATTGTCGCTCACGCTGTCACCTCGCCGTCATGCGCGGATCACATAGGCACGGGGGTGCGCGCTTGCTAACCCTTGATGATGACGAGGCTGGATGTTGCTCCTGACGATGATTGCCTTGGCGGTCGCGATGCCCCCCTCTGACCGCCCGATCGTCATCGCCCATCGCGGCGCCTCGGGCGAGCGGCCCGAACATACCCTCGCCGCCTATGAGCGCGCGATCGAGGTGGGCGCTGACTTCATCGAGCCCGACCTTGTGCTGACGAAGGACGACGTCCTCGTCGCCCGGCACGAGAACGACATCACCGACACCACCGATGTTGCCGCCCATCCCGAGTTCGCGAGCCGCAAGACCATCAAGACGATCGACGGCGCGCGGCACGAGGGCTGGTTCACCGAGGACTTCACCCTGGCCGAGCTGAAGACCCTGCGCGCCAAGGAACGCCTGCCGCAGCTGCGCCCGCAGAACGCCGCCTATGACGGCAAGTTCGAGGTGCCGACGCTGGCCGAGGTGATCGCGCTGGCGAAGCGCCGCTCGAAGGACACTGGCCGCACGATCGGCATCTATCCCGAAACCAAGCACCCGACCTACTTCGCCTCGATCGGCAAACCGATGGAGCGTCGCCTCGTCGACCAGCTGCACGCCGCCGGCTGGGATTCGGCCGCCGCGCCGGTGTTCATCCAGTCGTTCGAGGTCAAGAACCTCAAGGCACTGCGCAAGATGACCCAGGTCCGCCTGATCCAGCTCGTCGCGAGCGAGGGCGGACCGGCGGACGGCGCGCAGCCCAGCTATGCGGCGATGCTGACACCCGCCGGGCTGAAGGCGATCGCGGACTATGCCGACGGCATCGGCCCGGAGAAGAAGCTCGTCGTCGGCGATGACGGCAAGGCGACGACGCTGGTCGTCGACGCGCACCGCGCGGGCCTTAAGGTTCATCCCTGGACGATCCGCGCCGAAAACTATTTCCTGCCCCCGATCGACCGCGCCGGCGCCGACCCGCGCGCGCACGGGCGGCTGCGCGACGAGATCGCGCGCCAGCTCGCCGCCGGAGCCGATGGTTTTTTCACCGACTTCCCCTATGATGGCGTGGCGGCGCGCGATGCGTTTGCGGGGACGGGGAAGTAGTTGATATGCGTATCGGACTGGTGCTGGCGGCGCTGTCGCTCCCGCTGTTGAGCGGCGGGTGCATTGCCAAGACCGCTTGGGACGTGGCGACGTTGCCGGTCAAGGCGGGCGGTCAGGCGGTCGATTGGGCGACCACCAGCCAGGAAGAGGCCGACCGCAACTACGGCCGCAAGATGCGCAAGAAGGAGGCCGAGGAAGGCCGCCGCCTGCGCGAGGAGGAACGCCGCCGCAAGCGCGAGGAGCGCGAGTGGCGCGAGGCTGAAGACGATTGATCCCGCTTCCGTTACGCCGGATCAAGTCCGGGGTGACGGGGGTGTTGTAAATGCACCTCCACCCCGATAGTCCGCGCCTCCGATGCCAGCTTCCGATCACCGCCCCGCCACGCTGCTGCCCGGCGGCGCCGTGTTCCCGCATCGGCACCTGACCGGCATCGCCGGGCTGCAACCGCACGAGATCACCTTCCTCCTCGACGAAGCCGAGCAGTGGATCGAGGCGAACCGCAGCCGCGCCAAATCCGACCGCCGGCTGGAGGGCGTGACCCAGATCAACGCCTTTTTCGAGAACTCGACCCGCACGCTCCTCTCCTTCGAGATCGCGGGCAAGCGGCTGGGCGCAGACGTCGTGAACATGACCGTCGCCGCCTCCAGCGTGAAGAAGGGCGAGACGCTGATCGACACCGCGGTCACGCTCAACGCGATGCGCGCCGACGTCATCGTCATTCGCCACATGGCCTCCGGCGCGGTGGGGCTGATCGCCGACAAGGTCGATTGCCCCGTTCTCAACGCCGGCGACGGCGCGCACGAGCATCCGACCCAGGCGCTGCTCGACGCGCTTACCATCCGGCGGCGGCGCGGGGGCATCCAGGGCCAGCGCGTCGTCATCTGCGGCGATATTCTGCACAGCCGCGTCGCCCGCTCGAACATCCTCGCGCTCACCGCGCTCGCCGCCGAGGTGCGGGTCGTCGCCCCCACGACGCTGATGCCCCCGGCGATCGAGGCGATGCACGTCACCCCCTTCACCGACTTCGACGCCGCATTGGAAGGCGCTGACGTCGTGATGATGCTCCGCCTTCAGAACGAGCGGATGTCGGGCGCGTACATCCCCTCGACGCGCGAATATCACCGTCGCTACGGCCTGACGCCCGAGCGGCTTGCGCGTGCGAAGCCCGACGCGCTCGTCATGCACCCCGGCCCGATGAACCGCGGGGTCGAGATCACATCATCGGTCGCCGACCTCGCCGGCCGCTCGGCCATCACCGAGCAGGTCGAGATGGGGGTGGCGGTCCGCATGGCCTGCCTCGACGTGCTGACCCGGCGCGAGCGCGGCGTGGAGGGCTGGGCATGAGGACGCTCTATCGCAACGCACGCCTCGTCTGTCCCGAAGCTGGGGAGCGTGAGGGCAGCCTGCTGGTCGAGGGCGACCGCATCGTCGCGACCGGGATCGTCGAAGCCCCCGAGGATGCTGCAATCGTCGATTGCAACGGCAAGTGGCTCGCCCCTGCGATCGTCGATCTCGGGGTCTTCGCGGTCGACAAGGCGGCGTGCATCGCCGGCGGCATCGCCCGCGTCGGCCTGATGCCCGACCAGTCACCGATCCTCGACGATCCCGGCATCGTCCAGCGCGCGGCCGCCAGCGGCAAGCCCGAGCTGTGGGTCCACCCCATTGCCGCCGCAACGCGCGACCTTAGGGGCGTGGACCTCGCCGAAATGGCGATCAATGCCGAAGCAGGCGCACGTGCTGTCGCCACCGGCCGCCATTGGATCGCCGACTCGGGCGTCATGGCCCGCGTGCTTGGCTATGCCCGCGACCTCGACCTCGCCGTCGTCACCCATGCCGAGGATGGCGGCCTCACCGCCGGTGCGATTGCCACCGCGGGCGAGACGGCGACGCGCCTGGGCCTGCCCGCCGCGCCCGCCATGGCCGAGGCGCTCGCGATCGCCCGCGACCTGATGCTGGCCGAGCAATCGGGCGCGCGGCTGCATTTCAGGCAGGTAACGACCGCTGCCGGCTTCGACCTGATCCGCCGGGCAAAGGTGCGCGGGGTCGCCGTCACCTGTGGCATCACCCCCGCTCATCTGCTCCTGTCGGACAAGGCGGTGAGCGACTTTCGCACCTTCACTCGCCTGTCGCCGCCGCTCCGCGACGAGGCGGACCGTGTGGCGGCGCTGGCGGCGCTCGCCGACGGTACGATCGACATCCTGTGTTCGGGCCACGATCCGCGCGGGCCGGAGGAGAAGCGTCTGCCCTTCGTCGATGCCGCGCCCGGCATGTCGGGGGCGGAGACGCTGCTCGCGCTGTCGCTGACCGCCGCGCGCACAGCCGAACTGTCGTTGCCGCAGTTGTTCGACCGCCTGTCGCGTCAACCGGCAACGCTGATGGGGCTCGATTGCGGCACCCTCGCCATCGGAGCGCCGGCCGACCTCGTCCTGTTCGACGCGCATTCGCCATGGCAGATCGTCGCCGACACGATGGTCGCGCGCGCGGGCAACACGCCGTTCGACGGCCTACCTGTCGAGGGCCGGGTTCTGCGGACGATCAAGGGCGGCGTCCGGCTATCCGCCTGACGCCGCCCCGCTCTTCTTATCCGTCGACGATCAGCGCGAGGCCAGCTGCGTGCCGCGCGCCCAGCTGGCCACCTGCTCGCCGAGCGCGGGCCGGACGAAGCAGCGTCCACCCTTGGCCCGGACGCTGCCACACAGGGCAACCGCATCGCCTCGCGAATAGCCTCCTACCGAAAGTCGGTAGTAGCTGGCCGACCCGACCGTCGCCGCCATGCCGCGAGGCGTCTGGCCGCCTAGAGCCGGCACCCGGCGGCTGATCCGTCCCCAGGCGTCGCGGGCGACACTGGCATTCTCGAACGCGCCGAGCTGAACGAAATAGCTGCCCGGTGTCAGATCGGCAGCCGCGGCGCGGACGCGCGCGGGCGCGGCAGACATTGCGGTCGCGGTCCGCACGGGCCGGAGACGCGAGTCGGGAATCGCCTGGACGATCTCACGGCGCTCGGCAAAGACGATCCCCGCCGCGCGCGGCATTTCGGTCCCGATGGCAGCAGGCTCAGCCGCTGGCGGTGACACCTCGGCGGGAAGCGAAGGCGCGAAAGCCTCAAGCGGGGTCGGCGCGGCGGCCATCGCAACTGCTTCGCCGCGGCCCCGCAGCGCAAGTTGGACCGGCATGCCCCCGTCCTCGACCGCACTCACGCCGAGGAGGGAGGCAACCTGGTCCGATGCCTTGTTCGGCCGGGCGAACTGCGCCCATTGCATGATGCGCTTGTCCGCCTCGGCCGGGGCCAGGTCGATGCCCGCGATCGTCCGCGCCTCCTGCCACTTGCCCGCCAGCGCGAGCGAGAGGGCGAGGTTCTGGCGAACCTTTGCGGTTGCAGCAGGGTCGCGCGCGGCCTCACCCAGCACCGCCACCGCAGCCATCGGGTCGCCGGCAAGGGCGATCGCAAGCCCGCGATCTGCGGGCTGAATATCTGCGCCGTGGGCGTCGAGCAGCTTGCGCGCGCCCGCCCAGTCGCCCAGCGCTACCTTGGCCAGCGCCAGGTTGAGCGCCGCGCGACCATCGGCGCCATTCAGGGCCAGCGCATCCTCGAACGCCTGCGCGGCCGAAGCGAAGCGGCCAGCGCCAAGATAGGTGCGTCCGAGCAGCGCGCGGTGCGCGGCGCTGTCGGGCGCCAGCAGCACGGCCTGTTCGGCGCGGCCGATCGCCTCGTCATGTTTGCGTGCCTTCAGCGCCCGCTCGGCGAGCTTCGCCTGCTTGTCCGCCGCGCGCGCCTGTGCTGCGGCGTCGCGGTCGCCCGCGACCGCCGCCGACGATTGCAGCGCAACGCCGCCGACGACCGCGCCGCCGATCACCGACGCCGCCGCCATCCCGAGCCCGATCCGCTTGCCCCAATGCATTGTCCCGTCCCCCGGTTCAGCGATTGCCGTCGCCGGGGCGGATCTGCGCGCTCAGCGCCTCCACCTCGGCCAGTTTGTCCAAATACGCGTCCAGCGCCTGCGTCACGATCAGCTGGGCCGAACGCCCCTCGATCGCGCTCGCCAGGCGAAGCTTCAGGTGCCGTTCGGCATCGAGACGCAGCGTGAACGCCGCCCTCCCCTTTCGGGGCGACAGCGCCGCGGCGAGTTGCGGCGCTTCGACCACAGATGCCGCGACGTCGGGCAAGCTTGCCTTGACCTCGCGCGACAGCGCCTCGCGCTCGGCGATGACCGCCGGCTCGGGCGCGGTGTCGGGCACCGGCGTCTCGGGCGTCAGCGGCGCGATCGTCGCGCGCGGCTGTGCCTCACCCAGGTCGTTCCAGCCTAGATCTTCCAGCGGCGAGTTGATGCCGACGAAACCTTGCGGTCGCATCGCCGGCCGCGCCTGTCCCTTGCGGGCGAGGAGGCCCGAGGACAGCGAGGCGAGCGGTTTGGAATTGCCGAACATGGTCCTCTCCCTCAGCTCACCACGCGGCGGCCGAAGCCGCCCGCGGGGCGCGGCGCGAACCCCGCGCCGTTGATCGTCGGCGCGGCAAAGACGGTGCGGCGAAAATTCTTCTCGAGCCGGTCGGAGACATAGGTCCACAGCGCCTCGACCTCGGCGCTCGAACGGCTTTTTGCATCGACCTCCATCACCGTGCGGCCATCGATCATCGACGCGGCAAAGTCGGTGCGGTGGTGAATCGTGATCGGCGCGACGGTGCCGTGCTGCGACAGCGCGACCGCCGCCTCGCTGGTGATCCGCGCCTTGGGCGTGGCGGCGTTGACGACAAAGATCAGCGGCTTGCCCGCGCGGTCGCACAGGTCGACGGTGGCGCCGACCGCGCGCAGGTCATGCGGACTTGGCCGCGTGGGGATGACGATCAGCTCGGCGACCTGGATCACGCTCTGGATCGCCATGGTGATGGCGGGCGGCGTGTCGATGACGGCGATCTTGAAGCCCTGCTGGCGCAGAACCTCGAGGTCGGCGGCGAGCCGCGCAACGGTGGTCTGGGCAAAGGCGGGATACTCCGCCTCGCGTTCGTTCCACCAGTCGGCAAGGCTGCCCTGCGGGTCGATGTCGATCAGCACCACCGGCCCAGCACCGCTGCGCTGCGCCTGCACCGCCAGATGCCCCGACAGCGTGGTCTTGCCCGAGCCGCCCTTCTGCGACGCCATCGCCAGAACGCGCATGTGATCCCCTGAATTGCCCACCAGTTCAGTATCGTGGATGCCATCGGAGGGATAAGAAGCGGTTAACGCCCGCCCCCTGAGATGCATGGCGCACGGGTTAAAGGTCAGGAAAGCTTTGCCAACGATGGTTGATGGGCGTTATCCATATGCCGTTGAGGGTGGGGTCCGTCGTTATGCGCAAGCCGTTGTTCGTTGCCGCTCTTCTTTTCGCGCCGCTTGCCGTCGCCGCGCCAATGCCCCGACAGGCGCCTGCAAACGTCGTCAAGTCGGGTGTCGATGCGTGGTCGCGCGGCGAATACCGCAAGGCGGTCGAACTGTGGCGCGCGCCCGCGGTCGCCGGCGACGCCGATGCGCAGTTCAACCTCGGCCAGGCGTACAAGCTCGGCCGCGGCGTGCCCACCGACCTCGGCCTCGCAGAGGACTGGTATCGCAAGGCCGCGCTTCAGGGCCATCGTCAGGCTGAGGACAATTACGGCCTTGCCCTTTTCCAGAACAACAAGCGCTCCGAAGCGGTGAAGTGGCTCGAAAAGTCCGTCGCCCGCGGCGAACCGCGCGCGCAATTCGTGCTCGGCACAATGCTGTTCAACGGCGATGTTGTGCAAAAGGACTGGGTCCGCGCCTATGCGCTGATGGTCCGCGCCAATGCCACTGGCTTGCCACAGGCGGCATCGTCGCTGGCGCAGATGGATCGCTATGTGGGGCTTCAGGAACGGCAGCAGGGTCTCGCGCTCGCGAAGCGATATGAGAGCGAAGCCGGTCGCCCGGCGCTCGCCGCAGCGCCCACGCCGCCCGCGGCTACGACGGTCGCTAGCGCCGACCTGCCGCCCGCGCGCAACGCCCAGCCGGTGGCCGAGCGTCCTGCACCGGTACCGCGACCTGCCGCTCCCAAGCCCGCCGCCGTGCGCGCCGAGCCCAAGGCGGTGCCGGCGCGCCGCGACGGTGGTTGGCGCGTGCAGCTCGGCGCCTTCCGTGACGCAGGCAATGCCCGTGATCAGTGGGGCAAGGCCGCTCGCAGCCTGCCCGGCGCCCAGCCCTTTTACGTCAAGGCCGGCGCGATCACCCGCCTCCTCGCTGGCCCCTATGGCTCGAGCGCCGAGGCGGCCAAGGCCTGCGCTGCGGTCAAGCGCGCAGGCATCGCCTGCCTGCCGGTAAAGGGCTGAGATCTTCTTTATCCCCCCGGAAGTGATCCGGGGCGACAGTGAAGGTGTGCTTAGCCATTCACCCAATCGGCGCGCGCAATGCCCTGGGCATAAAGCAGCGCAGTCAGGTCGCCATGATCAACCCGCGCCCCTGCCGCCGCGGCGACAATCGGCTTGGCGTGATAGGCGACGCCCAGCCCCGCCGCGCGGATCATCGGCAGGTCGTTGGCGCCGTCACCCACCGCCATCGTCTGCTCGAGCGACAGCCCGAATTCGCCCGAAACCGCCCGCAGCGTCGCTTCCTTGGTGGCCGAATCGACGATCGGCTTCTCGACCAAACCCGTCAGCGCGCCGTCCTCAATCAGCAAGCGGTTGGCGATCACTCGATCGAAACCGATCTCCGCCCCGACCGGCTCGGCAAAGCGCGTGAACCCGCCCGACACCAGCACGGCATGGCCGCCGCGCGCGCGCATCGTGCGGATCAGCGTCCGCGCGCCGGGCATCAGCGTCACCCGCTCCGCCAAACACCGGTCGATCGCGCTTTCCTCAAGCCCCTTGAGCAGCGCCACCCGCGCGTCGAGCGCCGCGGCGAAGTCGAGCTCGCCGCGCATCGCCCGCTCGGTCACTTCGGCGATCTGCGGCTTGATCCCGGCATAGTCGGCCAGCTCGTCGATGCACTCGACCGGGATCATCGTCGAATCCATGTCGGCGACGATCAGGCGCTTTTCGCGGTTGGCGGCGGGCTGGACGAAGATGTCGACGCCCTCGAACGCACCCTCCAGCGCCTTACGGGCCACAGCAGGATCGCCGGCGAAAGCGATATCGGCGGCCAAGCCGTCATCGAGCCATTCAGGCTCGCCCAGACAGCCGATCCGGGCGCAGGCGGCGGAAACCACCTCTTCCTTCAGGTGATCCGATGCTACCAGTGTGGCGATGAACACCCTTACCCCCGTTCGTGCTGAGCCTGTCGACGCACCGTCCTTTCTCCAGAAGAAGACTGGCAGCCCTTCGACAAGCTCAGGGCGATCGGTGCGGATGTGATTTCCAGAATGAAGCTCGCGCTCATTGCAGGCCCCACCGCCAGCGGCAAGTCCGCGCTGGCGATCGCGCTGGCCGAGCGGACGGGCGGCACCGTCATCAACGCCGATTCGGCGCAGGTCTATCGTGACCTCCGCATCCTCTCCGCGCGCCCCTCGCCCGAGGAAGAGGCGCGCGCACCGCACCGCCTGTTCGGCTATATCGACGGCGCTGAAAGCTGCTCCGCCGCGCGCTGGGCCGCCGACGCGCGCGCCGAGATCGAGGCGGCGCACGCCGCCGGATCGCTCCCGATCCTCGTCGGCGGCACCGGACTCTATATCCGCACGCTCCTCGACGGGATCGCCCCCGTCCCGCCGATCGACCCCGCGGTGCGCGAGGCGGCGCGCGCGCTGCCCGTGGCCGAGGCGCACGCCGCGCTCACCCGCGAGGACCCCGACGCCGCCCGCCGCCTCGCCCCCGCGGACACCACCCGCGTCGCCCGCGCGCTTGAGGTCGTCCGCTCAACCGGCCGCCCGCTCGCCGTTTGGCAGGCCGCGCGCGAGGGCGGGATCGGCGATTGCGTGGCGCTCGCCCCGCTGATCCTGCTACCCGACCGCGAATGGCTGGTCGCCCGCTGCGACGCGCGGCTCGCAAAGATGTTCGACGAAGGCGGGATCGAGGAGGTCCGCGTGCTCCTCACCCGCACTGACGTGCCCGCAGACGCCCCCATCCGCCGCGCGATCGGCGTGCCCGAAGTCTCCGCCCTGCTCGCCGGCGAGATCGACCGAGACGAGGCGCTCACGCGCGCCCGCCTCGCCACGCGCCAATATGCCAAGCGCCAGTATACCTGGTTCCGCAACCAGCCGCCCGCCGACTGGCCGCGCGAAACCCGCAGCCCCACGATCGAGTTGTTAGATTATTTCCCTTTTTCTGGTTGACGCGCATTTTTCATGCGGGTAGCAGCGCCGCTCTCGCGATGGTATCGCGGCGCAGCATGAGTGGAGACGCGACGTGACCGAGAAGAGTGGAGCCGATATCCTTGTCGAGGCGCTGACCGACCTCGGCGTGGAGGTCGTCTTCGGCTATCCGGGCGGCGCGGTGCTGCCGATCTATGACGCGCTGTTCAAGAACGGCGCGGCACGCGGCGACCGCGCGATCCGCCACATCCTCGTCCGCCATGAACAGGCCGCGACCCACGCGGCAGAGGGCTATGCGCGCGCCACGGGCAAGCCTGGCGTGGTTCTCGTGACCAGCGGCCCCGGCGCGACCAATGCTGTCACCGGCATCACCGACGCGCTGATGGACTCGATCCCGATGGTCGTCATCACCGGACAGGTGCCGACGACACTGATCGGCTCGGATGCGTTTCAGGAAGCCGATACCGTCGGCATCACCCGCCACTGCACCAAGCACAACTATCTTGTGAAGGACCCCGCACGCCTCGGCGACGTGGTGCACGAGGCGTTTCATATCGCCACCTCGGGCCGCCCCGGTCCGGTGGTGATCGACATTCCCAAGGACGTTCAGGTCGCGACCGCGAAGTACCGCAAGCCCGGCCCGATCCAGCACAAGACCTATCGCCCGCAGGTGAAGGCCGAGCGCTCGCTGATCGAGGCGGCGGTGGACATGCTCGCCGCGGCCGAGCGACCGATCCTCTATACCGGCGGCGGCATCATCAATGCGGGGCCGGCGGCGTCGCAGATGCTGCGCGAGCTTGCCCGCATCACCGGCGCGCCCGTCACCTCGACGCTGATGGGCCTCGGCGCCCTCCCCGCCTCCAGCCCGCAATGGCTGGGGATGCTGGGGATGCACGGCACTTACGAGGCCAATCACGCGATGAACCAGGCCGACCTGATCGTCGCGATCGGGGCGCGCTTCGACGATCGCGTGACCGGCCGGCTCGACGCCTTCGCGCCCAACGCGCGCAAGATTCACATCGACATCGACCGTTCGAGCATCAACAAGATCGTCCGCGCCGACCTGTCGATCGTCGCCGATGCCGGCCGCGCGATCGAGGACATGGTGCTCGTCTGGAAGTCGCGTCAGCATCCGAAGCCCGACTTGTCCGAATGGTGGCGGCGCATCGACGGCTGGCGGGCCGTCCGCTGCCTCGACTTCCCCGAGAGCGGCGCCGAGATCATGCCGCAGCGCGCGATCCGCGCGCTGTACGAGGCGACGAAGGCGCGCGCGCCGATCATCACGACCGAGGTCGGCCAGCACCAGATGTGGGCCGCGCAGCATTTCGGGTTCGAGGCGCCGAACAAGTGGCTGACCAGCGGCGGCCTCGGCACGATGGGCTATGGCCTGCCCGCCGCGATCGGCGCGCAGATCGGCAATCCCGGCGCGCTCGTCATCGACATCGCTGGCGAAGCGTCGATCCAGATGAACATCCAGGAACTGGCGACCGCGACGCAGTACCGGCTGCCGGTCAAGATCTTCATCCTCAACAACGAATATATGGGTATGGTGCGCCAGTGGCAGGAGCTGACCTATGAGAGCCGCTATGCCGAAAGCTATTCGGACAGCCTGCCCGACTTCGTGAAGCTTGGCGAGGCCTACGGGTGGAAGGGCATCCGCATCGAGCGGCCCGACCAGCTCGATGCCGGGATCGCCGACATGCTGGCGCATGACGGCCCGGTGATCGTCGACTGCATGGTGGCGAAGCTTGCCAACTGCTTCCCGATGATCCCGTCGGGGGCGGCGCACACCGACATGATTCTCCAGGCCAACGAGGTCTCCGGGACGATGGACGACGAGGCCAAGGCGCTGGTTTGAACAGGCCCGCCCCGCCGCCCGCTCGATAACAGGGAGATCCCGGCCTGACCGGGATGACGAACGAACATGCACATCCGCGAGGAACAACGCGAACGCCATACGCTGGCGGTTCTGGTCGACAACGAACCCGGCATCCTGGCGCGCATCGCCGGCCTGTTCTCGGGCCGCGGCTACAATATCGAAAGCCTGACCGTGACCGATGTGTCGGAGGACGAGAGCGTCAGCCGCATCACCATCGTCACCTCGGCCAGCCCCGCGACGCTGGAGCAGGTCATCGCCCAACTCGACCGGCTGGTGCCCGTCCACAAGGTCGTCGACCTGACCGCCGCCGGCCCGCATGTCGAGCGCGAGCTGGCGCTGGTGAAGGTCAAGGGCACCGGCGATCACCGGATCGAGGCGCTGCGCCTCGCCGACGTGTATCGCGCGCGCGTCGTCGACGCGACGACGACCAGCTTCGTCTTCGAAGTGACCGGCGGCACCGACAAGATCGACAAGTTTGTCGAACTGATGCGCGAAGTCGGCCTGATCGAGGTCGCGCGCACCGGCATCGTCGCCATCGCCCGCGGGACCGAGGCGGCCTGAGACAAACCCCAACCCCAGCGAACGCTGGGGTCGCTTTCCATCACTGCCGCGCTCGCGGCCAACGATCCCAGCTTTCGCTGGGATGACGCATGAAGAGGGACCTTAGAAAATGCGTGTCTATTACGATCGCGATGCCGACCTGAACCTCGTCACGGGCAAGAAGATCGCTATCCTCGGCTACGGGTCGCAGGGTCATGCCCATGCGCAGAATCTGCGCGATTCGGGCGTGAAGGACGTCGCGATCGCGCTCCGTCCCGGCTCGGCCTCGGCGGCGAAGGCGGAAGCGGCAGGCTTCAAGGTGCTACCGAACAAGGAAGCGGCTCAGTGGGCGGACATCCTGATGATCCTCGCGCCTGACGAGCATCAGGCGGCGATCTATGAGAACGACATCAAGGGGAATATGCGCCCCGGCAGCGCGCTTGCCTTTGCGCACGGCCTTAATGTCCATTTCGGCCTGATCGAGCCGCCCGCCGACATCGACGTCATCATGATCGCGCCCAAGGGGCCGGGCCACACCGTCCGCTCCGAATATCTCCGCGGCGGCGGCGTCCCCTGCCTGATCGCGATCCATCAGGACGCCAGCGGCAATGCGCATGACGTCGCGCTCGCCTATGCCAGCGGCGTGGGCGGCGGCCGCTCGGGCATCATCGAGACCAACTTCCGCGAGGAATGCGAAACCGATCTGTTCGGCGAGCAGGCCGTGCTCTGCGGCGGCACCACCGCGCTCGTGCAGGCCGGGTTCGAGACGCTGGTCGAGGCGGGCTACGCCCCCGAAATGGCCTATTTCGAGTGCCTCCATGAGCTGAAGCTCATCGTCGATCTGATGTACGAGGGCGGCATCGCCAACATGCGCTACTCGATCTCGAACACCGCCGAGTTCGGCGACATCCGCACCGGCCCGCGCATCATCACCGAGGAGACGAAGAAGGAGATGAAGCGCGTCCTCGCCGATATCCAGTCGGGCCGGTTCGTCCGCGACTTCGTGCTCGACAACCGCGCCGGCCAGCCCGAGCTCAAGGCCAGCCGCGGCGCAGCGAAGCGCCACCAGATCGAACAGGTCGGCAGCGAACTGCGCGCGATGATGCCGTGGATCGGCGCGAACAAGCTGGTCGATCAGACCAAGAACTAAGCTCCGCACGGGAACGGTGCGTTTCGGAAACGCATCGTTCCCGGCGCGCGCATTTGACTTCGCGCTCTCCCGCGCCGACGTTTCGCCCAGTCCACAAAAGGGGAAGTTCAATGCGCAAGACGCTCGCCATCGTTGCCGTCGCCATCGCCGCGCCGCTCGCGGCCCAGTCGGCGGCACCGCAGCTGCCGGGTCAGAAGGATCCGTCGCGGGTCACCGCCGGCACTTACAAGACCGATCCCGGCCACTCGCTGATCGAATGGGAGGTCAATCACTTCGGCTTCAACGACTATTTCGGCCTGTTCGGCGACGTGGGCGGCACGTTGGTGCTCGACCCCAAGAACCCCGCCGCGGCCAAGCTCGACGTGACCATCCCTGTCTCGAAGGTGGTGACCGCCAGCGCCGGCCTCAACGACCACCTGCTCCGCGCGGGCAAGGATGGCGGCAAGCCAGACTTCTTCGGTCCCAACCCCGCCGACGCACGCTATGTCTCACAGCACATCATCGTGAAGGGCACCGAGGCGACGATCCACGGCAACCTGACGCTCAACGGCGTGACCAAGCCCGTGACGGTCGAGGCGGAGTTCGTCGGCGCCGGCGCCAACCCGATGAGCAAGAAGGAAACCGTCGGCTTCCACGGCGAGGCGACGATCAAGCGCAGCGAGTTCGGCATCGGCTATGCCGTGCCGATGGTGTCGGACGAGGTGAGCATCGACGTCACCGTCGCCTTCGAAAAGCAGTAATGCGCGAGCGCGCCGCGTCGGTTCAGGCCGCGCGGCGCGCTTCGACGAAGCCGGCGAAGGTGGCGCGGACGGTCGGCGAGGCACCGGCCGACAGCGCCTCGACGCGGGCGAGCAGCGCGTCGGCGTCGTGGCCGGGTGCGGCATGCGCCATCTCCCACGCTCCGAACTCGCGCGCGGCGATGTGGCGGCGCGACAGGACAACGACGGCGCGGTGGCGCGGATCGGCCTTGATCCGCTCAAATGTCGCGATCACGTCGACCTCCTCGCCCTCGAGCACCTGAAGGAAGCGTCGCGCATCGGCATATAGCATGCCCGTAAGCCCGGCGATGCGGTTGTTGCGCCGCGAAATCGACAGGATGGCGTCGATGTCGATCGGCTGTCCGGCCGCGACGCTGCTGACATAGACGAGCTGAAACATCGACCGCTTCCTTCATTGGCACCCCCCGGCGCGCAGAAGCGCATAATCGCAAACCCTTACCAATTTCGTCATAGTTGCCGTCCCCGGGCGATGTGCGGCCGTGCCAGAACTTATCACTCGCGCACCTTCGTCACCCTGGACGTGATCCGGCTCCGATCCCGCCTGATTGACGATCAAAAGCAAAAGGAAGCGGGATCCCGGTACAAGGCCGTGATGGCGAGGAAGCCTACTGGACGCGCCGCATTGCCCATGGCATGGCCCAACGATGTTCTCGCTCAGCGCCCCCTTCCCGCGACTTATCCGCCCTTAGGGGCGATCCGCGCTTGCGCATCCGCCCCTAAGGGTGACATCCGAACCCCGAACGGCCTTCCCGCCTGCGCCGCCCGGCGCCGGCGAGCGATGCGAGACCCGAGTGATGCTGCGCGATCCTTCGACCAAATACCGCCCCTTCCCGCCTGTCGCCCTGCCCGACCGACAATGGCCTTCGCAAACGATCGACCACGCGCCGATCTGGCTGTCCACCGATATGCGCGACGGCAATCAGGCGCTGATCGACCCGATGGACGCCGAAAAGAAGCACCGCTTCTTCGACCTGCTCGTCGAGGTGGGGCTGAAGGAGATCGAGGTCGGCTTCCCGTCCGCCGGAGCGACCGAGTTCGACTTCATCTCGGGCCTCGTCCGCTCGGGCCGCATTCCCGACGACGTGACCGTGCAGGTCCTGACGCAATCGCGCCGCGACCTGATCGAACGGAGCTTCGAGAGCCTCGAGGGCGCGCGCACCGCGATCGTTCACCTTTACAACGCCGTCAGCCCGGCCTGGCGCAAGATCGTGTTCGGCATGAGCCGCGACGAGGTGCGAGAGATCGCGATCACCGGTGCCAGGATCCTGCGCGACGAGGCGGGCAAGCGCCCGGACACGCACTGGCGCTTCGAATACAGCCCGGAGACCTTCTCGACCGCCGAACTCGATTTCAGCCTCGAGGTCTGCGCCGCGGTCATGGACGTGCTGCGCCCCACCGCGGCGGACCCGATCATCTTCAACCTGCCCGCGACGGTCGAGGCAGCGACGCCCAACGTCTATGCCGACCAGATCGAGTATTTCTGCCGCAATGTGCCGAACCGCGAGGCGGTAATCGTCAGCCTTCACACCCACAATGACCGCGGCACCGGCGTCGCCGCGTCGGAACTGGGGCTGCTGGCGGGAGCCGATCGGGTCGAGGGCTGCCTGTTCGGCAATGGCGAGCGCACGGGCAACGTCGATCTCGTCACACTCGGCCTCAACCTATACACGCAAGGGGTCGATCCGGGCCTCGACTTTTCCGACATCGACCGCGTCATCAAGACGGTGGAGTATTGCAACGCGCTGCCCGTTCATCCGCGCCACCCCTATGCCGGCGAGCTGGTGTTCACTGCCTTTTCGGGCAGCCATCAGGACGCGATAAAGAAGGGGTTCGCGGCGCAGGCGGCGCGCAACGACGATCTGTGGGAGGTTCCCTATCTTCCCATCGACCCCGCCGATCTCGGCCGCAGTTACGAGGCGGTGATCCGCGTTAATTCGCAGTCGGGCAAGGGCGGCGTCGCCTGGGTGATCGAGCAGGACAAGGGGCTGAAGCTGCCCAAGCGGCTCCAGGCCGATTTCAGCCGGCATGTGCAGGCGCTGGCGGATGCCACCAGCCGCGAACTCGACGCCGCCGACATCTGGGGCGCGTTCGAGCGTGCCTATCGGCTGACCGGCGACCAGCATTTCACGCTCCGGGCATATGAGGAGACGCGCGCGCCCAATGGCGACCGCCTGTTCGCCGGCCATGTCGACGCCGGCGGCGAGGCACGCTCGATCAGCGGACGCGGCAACGGGCTCATTTCCAGTGTCCTCGATGCGCTCGGTGGCGGGCTCGGCATCGCGCTCGAGGTCGTCGATTACAGCGAGCATGCAATCGGCACCGGCTCGGATGCGCGCGCCGCCGCCTATGTCGAATGCCGCGATGGCGATGGGCGCACGCACTGGGGCGTCGGCATCGACGAGGATGTGGCGACCGCGAGCGTGCGGGCGGTGCTGTCTGCCGCAAACGCGGCGCGGGGATGAACGCGCGAAACCCTCCGCCCGCGAAGGGGGAGGATACGAAGACTTGGCGGCGCACGCCTAGTCGAAGGCGGAGAGGGGTAGGTGAACGCGCGGCGTTCGCGCCGCTCACCCTCCCCAAGCTGCGCTGACCGCTGAAGCGGCAAGCTCGGCTATCCTCCCCCGTTCACGGGGGCGGAGCGCGACCCTTCACTTCTTTCCGATCAGCGCCAGCACTTCCTTGCGGCTGCGCTCGTCGTCGCGAAACACGCCCATCATCCGGCTCGTCGTCATCGTGACGCCGGGCGTGCGCACCCCGCGCGAAGTCATGCAGCCATGCGTCGCCTCGATCACCACCGCCACGCCGCGGGGCTTGAGATGGCTCCATATGCAGTCGGCGACCTCCGCGGTCAGTCGCTCCTGCACCTGCAGCCGCCGGGCGAAGGCATGCAGTACCCGCGCCAGCTTCGAGATGCCGACGACATGGTCCTTGGGCAGGTAGGCGATGTGCGCGCGCCCGGTGATCGGCGCCATGTGGTGCTCGCAATGCGACTGGAACGGGATGTCGCGCAGCAGCACGATGTCGTCGTATCCGCCGACTTCCTCGAACACCCGCGCCAGGTGCTGCCCAGGATCGTCGGCATAGCCTGCGCAATATTCGCGCCACGCCTTGGCGACGCGGCGCGGCGTATCGATCAGCCCCTCGCGGGTGGGATCGTCGCCGGCCCAGCGGATCAATGTGCGAATCGCGTCGGCGACGTCGCCCGGTACTTCGACCTCGGGCAGGCCGGCGATGAGGTCGCCGTCCGCGGCGGCATCGTGGTCGTGGATCATGTCGGGTCCTTAGGCGGTGGGCGCCGCAAACGCTACGGCAAGCGTGTCACCGCTGGGCCACAGAACGGACCCGTTCTTCGAAAAGCCCCCGTAAGCTGCGGAAACCAGACGATGCGCCATTGACCGCCGCGAAATCGGCGCTCTACGCTCGTGAAACAATATGGACAAAAAGCCGGTCGGCAAAAGCCGGTAGTCCGAAAAAGGAGGGGATTGAGCATGAAGGCTCGTTTGCTCGCGGCCAGCGCGATCGCTTTGCTGTCCGCTGCGCCGGCGCTGGCGCAGACTACCCAATCGGGCGATCAGGCTGCCAGCGACGCGACCGGCGCTGCCTCGGTCGATCAGGTGCAGGCCGACGACTACAGCTCGGCCAACGACATTGTCATCACCGCCACCCGACGCAACGAGACGGTGCAGGACGTGCCGATCGCGGTGACGGCGGTGGGCAGCGAGCTGCTCGACAATGCCGGCGTCGTCGATATCCGCGGCCTTGAACAGCTCGCGCCCTCGCTTCAGACCTCAACCGGCCAGTCTTCGGCGACGGGCACGACGATCTACATTCGCGGCATCACGACGGGCGGCGACAATCCGGGATTCGAGCCCGCGGTCGGCGTGTTCATCGACGGTGTGTTCCGTGCGCGCGCCGGCATCGCCGTCGCCGAACTGCCCGAACTCGAGCGTGTCGAGATCCTGCGCGGACCGCAGGGCACACTGTTCGGCCGCAACACCTCGGCCGGCGCGCTCAGCATCTTCACCGCCCAGCCGCAATTCGACCTCAAGGGCTATGTCGAGGGCGTCTACGGCAATTACGACGCGGTCGAGCTGCGCGGCGGGCTGACCGGCCCCGTCTCCGACAAGATCGCGCTGCGGCTCGACGGCGGCTATCGCAAGCGCGACGGCTTCATCCGCGACGCCAACAGCGATCGCGCGATCAACGACGTCGACCGCTGGTACGCCCGCGGCCAGGCGCTGTTCGACGGCGGCGCGACCACCTTCCGCCTGATCGGCGACTATTACGAAACCGACGAGAATTGTTGCGGTGCGATCAGCGTCGTGCGCGGGCCGACTGCCGCCGCGATTCAAGGCATCGCCGCCGCGCGCGGTCGCGTCGGCCTCTACACCGGCGCGCCGTCGGACCGCATCCAGGCGATCAGCCCCAACCGTGATTATTCGGAGAGGGTGCGCGACTGGGGCGTGTCGGGCGAGCTCAATACCGAGATCGGCGACGCCAAGTTCACCTCGATCACCGCCTATCGCCAGTGGCGCGCGCTCAGGAACCAGGACATCGACTTCTCAGGCATCGACCGCGCGTACCGCGAGGGGTACCGCACCCAACTCAAAGATTTCACGCAGGAGCTGCGGCTTCAGGGATCGGCGTTCGAGGGCAAGCTCGACTGGCTGATCGGCGGCTTCTACCTCAACGAATCGAACAGGCTGCGCGATACGGTGCGCGTCGGCGACGACGCCAATCTGTTCGTCGATACACTGCTCGGCGGTGCGCTAGCAGCCCCTCCTTCGGCGGGCGGCATCGGCCGGCGCGCGCAGTTCTTCGGCACCTCGCCGATTCCGACCTTCGCGCAGCTCGCCGGCTCGTTCCAGGGCGGGCCGCCCATCCCCGCGGGATCGGTACCGCTGTTCAGCCAGCTCCTCCTGTTGCAGAGCCCGCAGCTGCTCGCCGCGGCGCAGGCCAACCCCGCGCTGCTCGCCTATTTCAACACGCCGCTGACCGGCAACGCCTCGGGCCAGGGCAACAACGACGACAATTTCGAGGTGAAGACGAACGCCTTCGCCGTCTTCACCCACAACATCATCAATGTGACCGACAAGCTGTCGCTCACTCTCGGCGCGCGCTACAATTACGAAAAGAAAGAGCTGACCGCGTCGATCAACAACAACATCGCCGCTTGCGGACTCTATTCCTCGAGCGATCCGCGCGCCGTCACGCTGCGCAACGCGATCCGCCAGTCGAGCCCGACGCTCTTCACAAACCTGTTCCTTTTGAGCTGCAATCCGGCGGTGAACCCCGAGTTCAACGGGAACTACGCCGACGACCGGTCGGAAAGCCGCGTCACCGGCACCGCCAAGATCGCTTACAAGTTCAGCCGGGATACCCTCGGCTATGCCAGCTACGATCGGGGCTACAAGTCGGGGGGCTACAATCTCGACCAGGCGACCTTCGATTCGGTGACGCTCGGCGGCAACGGCGCCCAAGGATCCGACCTCGCCTTCGGCGGCGAAACCGTGGACGCATTCGAGATCGGCCTTAAGACCAGCATCACCCGCCAGTTCACCTTCAACGTCGCGGCCTTCTACCAGAAGTTCTACGATCTTCAGTCGCTGGTCTTCGCGGGCAACAACTTCGTCGTCCAGAACGTGCCCGAAACGATCAGCAAGGGCGTCGAACTCGAATCGATCATCCAGCCGGTGCGAGAGCTGACGATGCGGCTCGGCTACAGCTATATCGATGCGGCCTATGCCGACAGCAACGACTTCACCGGCACCCCGCTCCAGGGTCAAGAAGGGCTTCAGGTCCAGAACCAGCCCCGCCACACCGTCAGTATCGCCACCACGTGGACGCCCAAGCTGACCGAGCGGCTCAATGCGCTGTTCCATGTCGACATGCGCTACAACAGCGAGGTCAGCATCCCGTCGGGTCCGCCGGACCCGATCACCGGCCGCACGGCGCTCTACAATCAGGGCTATCCGCTGATCTCCGCGCGCGCCGGCATCCAGACGGACGACCGGTCGAAAAGCGTCGAGGTCTTCGTCGAGAACCTGACCAACCAATTCTATTACATTACCGGCTTTGCGGTGCCCGAGCAGACCGGGACCTATGCAGGCTATCCGGGCTTCCCGCGCTTCTACGGCGTGCGCGCCCGCTTCGGTTTTTGAGCGAAGCTGTTGCGTCTCGGCAACAACGTCGCGGCGACGGCGGGTCCGCCCGCCTTCGCCGCATCGAAAACCGCTTGATCTTGGGCAAATAGCCCGGAACAGTCGCACGGGTGACGACCGCACTGTCGCGGGACGTAGCGTGAAAATGGGGGGCGTATGGCCAAGGAAGCAACTGCATCGAAGGGTGGCGCGCGCGGAGGTATCGCGACGCCGGTGACGCCGTCGCCCGAACTCGCCGAAATCGTCGGCAAGGGCCCGCTGCCGCGCAGCGAAGTCGTCAGCAAGATCTGGGAATATATCAAGAAGCACGACCTGCAGAACCCGCAGGACAAGCGCGAAATCCTGGCCGACGACAAGCTGGAGAAGATCTTCGGCAAGAAGAAGGCCAGCATGTTCGAGATGAACAAGCACCTGAGCGCACACCTGAAGTAAGTCCGCGCCGGCGCCTTGCCGCATCGATGGCCCGGCGGTCCACGGATCGCCGGGCCGTCTTGCGTTCGGGCGGGGCGATGCCGATGTCGGACGCGATGCCCGTCCTGCCCCGCCCCATCGCCGACGCCGCCCGCACCGCGTTGATCGGCCGCGTCCGCGCGACCTTCAACGACCAGTCGCGCGGGGAAAAGCCGGTGATGCGCAGCGAGCACGCGCTCTTCCCCGCCGACAGCGTCATCGCGCGCGTGCATGGTGACGTCACGACGATGATGGTCGGCGGGATCGCCGCATTGCTGATGCAGATGCTGCATCCGGCGACACTCGCGGGGGTGTGGGACCATTCGAACTTCCGCACCGATATGCTCGGTCGGCTGCGCCGCACCGCGCGCTTCATCGCGATCACGACCTACGCCGATGCCGGATCGGCCGAGGCGGCAATCGCGCGCGTACGGCGTATCCACTCGGCGGTCACCGGCACCCTCCCTGATGGCACCCCCTATCGCGCCGACGATCCGGCCAGCCTCGCCTGGGTCCATGCGTGCGAGGCGCTGTGCTTCCTCGACGCCTGGATCGCGCATGGCGAGCCCGACATGAGCGTCGCCGATCAGGAGCGCTATTTCGAGGAAGCGGCTGTGGTCCCCCGTGCGCTCGGTGCCGATCCGGTGCCCACCACCCGCGCCGACACGATCGCCTATGTACAGGCGATGCGCCCGGCGCTGCGCGTCGATCATCGCACCCGCGACGTCGCGCGCCGCGTGATCGAGGCACCCGCGCGCACCATCGGTGAGCGATCGGTGCAACGCCTCGCCACACAGGCCGCAATCGATCTGCTACCCGACTGGGCACGCGCGATGCACGGCCTTCGACGCTCGGGATTGGCGCGGCCGATCGTGGCAGGGGGCGTCGATGCGGTCGCAGGGGCACTGCGCTGGGCGTTTCGGACTCGCGCCGCCTGAACCATCGGCTAGACCGACCGTTGTCCAAGGGACAGACAGGTTAAGGAATCCGGCCGATGAAGCAGCGCGACGACAAGCCTCGGATCGAGCCGTTCGAAGGGCCGGCCGGTGGTTGGGGGTCGGTGCGCAGCCTGGCCGACATCCTACCGCGCGAACGGGTAAAGCCCTCAGCGCTCGCCGAACTCGCGCGGCAGAACAAGCCCGAAGGGTTCGCCTGTGTCAGCTGCGCCTGGGCCAAATCGGCCAAGCCGCTGACCTTCGAGTTCTGCGAGGAGGGCGGAAAGGCGACCGCGTGGGAGCTGACCACCCTGCGCACCACACCCGACTTCTTTCGCGAGCACAGCCTGAGCGATCTGCGCAGCTGGACCGACTACGAGCTCGAACAGCATGGCCGCCTGACCCACCCGCTCCGCTACGACCCCGCCACCGATCGCTACGTCGCGTGCGACTGGGACGAGGCGTTCGACCATATCGCCGCCGAGCTGAAGGCAATCGAACCCAAGTCGGCGGTCTTCTACGCCTCGGGCCGGGCGAGCCTTGAGACCTCGTACATGTGGGCGCTGATGGCGCGCATGTACGGCAACCAGAACCTGCCCGACAGCTCGAACATGTGCCACGAATCGACCTCGGTCGGGTTGAAGGCGGCGATCGGCGAGCCCGTCGGCACCACCCGGCTCGACGATTTCGAGCACGCCGACGCGATCTTCTTTTTCGGCCAGAATGTCGGCTCGAACGCACCGCGCATGCTCCACCCCTTGCGCGACGCGCGCAAACGCGGCTGCGAGATCGTCGTCTTTAATCCGCTGCGCGAGCGCGGACTGGAGCGCTTCACCGACCCGCAGAACCCGCGCGAGATGCTGATGCGCGACGAGACGCGCATCGCCACCCAGTACCATCAGCTGCGCGCCGGCGGCGACATCGCGGCGATGACGGGTATCGCCAAGCTGCTGGTCGAGTGGGACGATGCCGCCAAGGCCTCGGGCGGCGAGGCAGTGCTCGACTGGCCCTTCCTCGATCAGCATTGCCACGATGTCGAACCCTTTCTCGACGCCGTGCGCGCCGCCGACTGGGATGAGATCGTTCACGAAAGCGGCCTCGACAAATGGGCGATCGAGGAAGCGGCAAAGGTCTATGCCCGGTCAAAGGCGGTGATGGTCGTCTATGGCATGGGACTGACCCAGCATGTGAAGGGCGTCGACAACGTCCGCATGGTCGTCAATCTGCTCCTCCTGCGCGGCAATATCGGCAAGCCCGGCGCCGGCCCGACACCCGTGCGCGGCCATTCCAATGTTCAGGGCCAGCGGACCGTGGGCATCACTGAAAAGACCGAGCTCGCGCCGGTCGAGAAGTTGAAGGAACTCTACGGCTTCGACCCGCCGACCGAGAAAGGGCTCGATACCGTTGAGACGGTAAAGGGCATCATCGACGGATCGGTGAAGGCCTTTGTCGGCCTTGGCGGCAATTTCCTGCGCGCGGTCGCCGACACCGGCCCGATCGAGGCGGCGTGGCACAAGCTGCGTCTGTCGGTGCAGATCGCGACCAAGCTCAACCGCAACCACCTGTTTCCCGGTGAGGTCACCTACCTCCTCCCCTGCCTCGGCCGGATCGAACGCGATGTGCAGGCATCGGGCGCGCAGTCGGTCAGCGTCGAGGATTCAACCAGCTGTATCCACGGCTCCTACGGCCGCGTCGATCCGGCGAGTGAGCACCTCAAATCCGAGCCCTACATCGTGGGCGCCATTGCCAAGCGGCTGCTGCCGCCGAACCCGGCGGTCGATTGGGACGCATGGGTGGCCGACTATTCGCTGGTGCGCGATGCAATCGAGCGAACCTATCCGGAGAAGTTTAAGAACTTCAACGAACGCATGTGGACGCCGGGAGGCTTCTGGAAGGGGAACAAGGCGGCCGAGCGGGTCTGGCAGACCGAGAGTGGCAAGGCCGAGTTCTTCGTGCCGACGACGCTCAACGCCGCGGGCTTCGACGATGCCGAGGGCCGGTTTCGCCTGATGACTCTCCGTTCGAACGACCAGTTCAACACCACCGTCTACGGCTATCACGACCGCTTCCGCGGCATCAAAGGCACACGGGAGGTGCTGATGATGAACCGTGAGGACATGGCGGCGCAGGGCCTTGCCGAAGGCCAGCGGGTCGCGCTTTCGACCGACTATGGCGACGGGGTCGAGCGGCGGCTCGATAATCTACTGGTGACGCCCTACGACATCCCGCGCGGCTGCCTTGGTGCCTATTACCCCGAGGCGAATGTGCTGATCCCGATCGACCACCATGCCGAGGTCAGCCACGTCCTTGCGGCCAAGTCGGTGCCGGTTCGGATCGTGGCGTGACCGGTATCAGGGCGGCGATCCTGCGGCCGATCTGCACTTAACCGCGGCGCGAACAGTACCCTGCGAACGCCGCGGGCACAACGGAGTGGAGCAGGCCGATCGCTGCACCGACAAACTGCCTACCCGAGGAGATCGTCCGCCATCTGAGCGAAAGCTAAGATCGCTCGCCGCAGGGGCTCTGTTTGTAGGAGACGATCCCAGCCATTGCTGGGATGACCGTTACTCCGCCCCCGCCAACGCGCGCGCCAGCGGCTCGATCTGCTCCTCCGGAATCCGCCTTGCGATGACCGGCATCGTCGCAGACGGCTTACGCGCATCGACGATCTTCTCGTCCCCGCGCCAATGGGTCAGGCGATCCGCGACATAGGTCGCCTTCTGCCCGGCGATCAGCGGATAAGCCTTGTTAGGCGCATGGCAGCTGGCGCACGCCGGGAGCTGGTCATCGCGCCGCCCTTCGGTCAGGATCGGGTGCGTCGCGGGCAGCGCCACGTCGCGCAGGCCCGGCATCGCCGCATAATGTCGTGCGAGCACCCGCATTTCCATCGGCGAGAGCGCGGCGGCGGCCACGCGCATCACCGCGCTCGCCCGGTGCCCCGCGGCATAGCGCCGCAATGCGCCTTCCAGATACGCCACCTTCTGCCCGGCGAGCACCGGCACGTCCGGCCCGCGTCCACGACCATCCACACCGTGGCATCCCGCACAGCTCTCGATCAGCCCCGGCCGCAGCCCAGTGACGGGCGGCACCGTCGTCGTCTCGGTCAGCGCGCGATACTGTGCCGTCGTCATCGTCGGCAATCGGCGGACGAAGGCGACCATTCGACGCACTTCGTCGGGCCGCTTCTCGGCACCCCAGGCGGGCATCCCCGAATATTTGACGCCATGCTCGAGGATCCAGAACAGCTGCCGGTCGGTCCATTGCCGCGCGTTGACCGTCAGATCCGGCGCCGGCGGCGTCGCCTTCTGCATGACAGGGTTCGGCCGCTGCCCGGGCGCACCGTGACAGCTGGCACAGGCCTGCTTGAAATGCCCCGCCGCGCTGACGAGGCCGCGATCGTCGCGCACCACCTCCGGCGTCTGCAGCGCGCTGTACGTCTTGACCGAGTTGCGCATCACCCAGTGGAGGAACCACTCGGTCACCTTCCAGTGCCCCGACGACGCCGCGACCTGGAACAGCCCCGACCAGGCGAATGCCATCCCCGCCGCGAAGATCGCCAGCAGCGCAAGCAGCACCCGCTTCCACGTGATGCGGATCGTCATGCCGACGCCTCCCGCCCCATCAGGAGCTTGGCGAGCAACGCGAGGCCGCCTGCCAGATAGCTTGCCGCGCCGATCATCAGCATCACCACGCCGCCCAGTTGCTGATCGGCCAGTGGATCGAGGCCGTGATGCATCGCCATCCCTTCGTAAAGCGGCCGCGGCGCGAGGCCGATCAGCGCGCCGAGCAGCGTCATATGCATCGAGGTGAGCAGCAGCGCGCCGATCCCGCTGGCCCGGTTGGCCGCGGCGAAGGCGGCGCTCCAGAGCGCGAAGCCCGCAACCAGATACATCGCCTGTTCGGCCACCATCGCTCCTCGCGACGCCGCCGCCCATTCGCGCGCGGCGGGCAGATGCCAGCTCCACACGATCACGAGCTCGGCGAGCATCGCCCCCATCGGCGTGAGGAGCCGGGGCCAGCGCCGCGCCGGATCGGCCCGCGTGCCCGACAGTCCCGCAGCGATCAGCGGAGCTGCGACGGCGACCGCCAGCATGTGCCCCGCCATGTGCCCCGTCATGCCGAAGTCGCCAGCTGCCAGCCACCAGCCGAACGGCAGCGCCGCGGCGCCCAGCCCGAGCAGCCCGCGCCTCACCGGCAATCCCCGATGAACACCACCGGCAACGCGGTGAAGATCACCGCGACGAAGCTGAGGCCCGAGAGCAGCAGCGTCGACTTGGCGAGGAACCGCAGCCGATCGATGTCGGTCGACTCTTCGTGCGGTGCCGGGTCGCCGGGCACTCGCGATTGCTGCCACGCGATCCACCCCGACGCGAGGATGACGAGGAGCGCCGCCACCGTCCCCGCGACGAACAGAGTCGGGAACGTCGCAAACCGGCCGACCTTGGCGCAGTTGATCGCCGCCCACAGATACGCGAACAGGAAATGCACCGCCCATGTCGCCGGCGGGACGATCAGCGTCCACAAGGTGACGCGCAGCCGCTGCGCCCAGCCGGGCAGCCCGCGCTTCACGACACCCCCGGAAACAGACCGATCGTCGCGTAGGTGACGAGTGCGGTCAGCGCGAAGAAGTGCATGTAGACGGTGATGTTGCGCACATCGGCGTCGTATTTGGGCGTCATCCGCCCTGCGATGCTGCGCGCCAGCGCATAACCCTGCATGATGACCGCCACGCCCGAATGCGCCGCGGTCCAGACGGCGAGCGTCCAGACGATCGCCGGATAGACGTGCGCCTCCGGGTCCATGCCCGACAGCCACGGCCCGGCCAGCCCCGCATAGACGCCGTAAGCGCTGAACGCCGCCCCGGCCGCCAGCGCCGCGCGCGCCACCCCGACCGCGCCCGCGGCGTTGAGCTGCCGCGCCGCGACCGTCAGCGCCCAGCTCACCAGCGCGACCGCCAGCGCCACCATCGGCCAGAAGGCGCCGGGCGCCGCGTCCATACCCTCGGGCGGGAAATCGGCATGGCGCGTCCAGAAGAAGTAATAGCCGAAAACGAGGCCCGAGAACGCCGTCGCATCGGCCATCATCGTAATGAACATCGCCCACCACCCCGGCGCCGCCGCGCCCGAGATATAGAGCGGCAGCTTCATCCCGTGCCCGATCGGCTTGCATTCCTTCTCTGGGATTTCGGCGGTCCCCGTCCACAGCCACCACAGCACCATGAACAGTGTCGCAAAGGCACAGACGAGCGCCGCCCAGTAGAGGTGGAAGGTCGTGAGGATGAAGACACCGCCGAGCGCGACCGCGGTCAGCATCGGCTTGAAGCTCGGCGTGCCGAGGCGGACCACCGACAGGGGCCGCGCGTCGAGCACGGTGGTGATGATCGTCTCGCGCCGCCCCTCCTCGGCATCGGGCAGGAAGAAGCGGCCTTCATCGACTTTCTTCACGAAGTCCTTCTGGTCCCAGATCGGATAGCGCGAAGAGATCAGCGGCACGCACCGCACGCCCCAATGCGCGTCGTCGGCCGGGTCCTCCAGCCATTCGAGCGTCCCCGCTCCCCAGGGATTGCGCGCGCCGGGCCTGCGCCGCGGAGAGAGCGCGAGGTCGAGACAGACGACCGCCACTCCAGCGGCGAACAGATAGGCCCCCAGCGTCGAGACGAGGTTGAGGCCACCGATCCCGAGCTCGGCGGGATAGGTGAAAACCCGCCGCGGCATCCCCTCAAGCCCCGAGAAGTGCATGGGAAAGAAGGTGATGTTGGCGCCCGCGAACAGCATCCAGAAGGCGATCCGCCCGAGCCGGTCCGACAGCTTCTTCCCCGTGATGAGCGGCCAGTAATAGTAAAGGCCCGCGAACAACGGCATCAGCGTGCCACCGATCAGCACGTAATGCAGGTGCGCGACGACGAAATAGGTGTCGTGCGCCTGCCAGTCGAACGGCGCGACCGCGACCATCACGCCGGTGAGGCCACCGATGACGAAGATGGCGAGGCTGCCCGTCGCATAGAGGAGCGGCGTGGACCAGGTCACACGACCAGCCCACAATGTCGCAATGAACACGAAGATCTGCACCCCGGTCGGGATCACCACCGCCTCCGACGCGGCGGAGAAGAAGGCGAGGCTGATTTTGGGCAGCCCCGTCGTGAACATGTGGTGGACCCATAGACCGAAGCTCAGGAACGCCGTCCCCACCGCCGCCAGCACGATCCACGGATAGCCGAGCAGATGCCGCCGCGCGAAGGTCGGCACCAGCATCGCAAACAGCGCAATCGAAGGAAGGAAGATGATGTAGACCTCCGGATGCCCGAAGATCCAGAACAGGTGCTGCCAGAGCAGCGGATCGCCACCGCGCGATGAGTCGAAGAACGGCCAGTTCAGCAGCCGCTCCATCTCGAACAGCAGATCGCCCGCGATCAGGGGCGGGAAGGCGAACAGGATCATCACCGCGACGACCAGGATGTACCAGGCATAGAGCGGCATCAGATTGAGCCGCATCCCCGGCGGCCGGCACTTGAGCACGCCGACGATGAGCTCGACCGCGGCGGCGACCGACGACACCTCGATAAAGGAGAGCCCTAGCATCCAGATGTCGGCACCCAGCCCGGACAGGTCGGTGCGCGTCGTGAGCGGCGGGTACATGAACCAGCCGCCGTCGGGCGCCTCGTTGAAGAAGATCGATCCGGCGACGAACACGCCGCCCAGCAGGAACGACCAGTATCCGAACGCCGACAGCCGCGGGAACGGCAGGTCGCGCGCGCCGAGCAGCTGCGGCAGGATCAGGATCGACACCGCCTCGAACATCGGCACGGCGAAGAGGAACATCATCATCGAGCCGTGCAGCGTGAACAGCTGGTTGAAGCTGTTGGCGCTGACCAGATCGTTGTCGGGCACCGCCAGCTGCGTGCGCATGATCAGCGCGAGCACGCCCGCGAACAGCATGAAGCCGAACGCCGTCAGCGTGTACCACACCCCCACCCGGTCGTTGTTGGTGTCGGTCCAGCGCAGGAACAGGCCCTGCGGCGGCTTCCACACCTCGCGCAGCCGCGCCTCCTGTGCGGCGCGAAGTTCGGGATCGTCCTGCGCGTGGAGGCTCATTTCAGGCCCTTGAGATAGACGGCGATGGCACGGGCCTCTTGGTGCGAAAGCTGCGGATAGGCGGGCATGCGCACGCCGGGCTTGGCGTCCTGCGGCGCGCGGATGAAGTCGGCGGTGCGCTCGATCGTCGGCGGCAGGATGCCGGCACCCAGGGTCAGGCGATCGCCATAGCGGCTGAGGTCGGGGCCGATGCGCGCGTCATGCTCGGTCCCGCGTATCGCATGACACCCGCCGCAGCCATTGGCGGCGAACAGCTGCGCGCCCTGCCCCTGCCGGGCTCCGGCGGCGGGTCGCGACTGATCGGCAAGCCAGGCGTAGAATGCCGCGGGCTCCATCGCGATCACGTCGAACGCCATCAGCGCGTGGCTCAACCCGCAGAACTCGGTGCAGACCCCCCGATAGCGTCCCGGCTTGTCGGCGCGCGCGACCAGGCTGTTGGTGCGGCCGGGGATCATGTCCATCTTGCCGGCCAGCCCCGGGATCCAGAAGCTGTGGATCACGTCGCGCCCGGTCAGCTCGAACGCGACGGTCCGCCCGACGGGCACGCGCACTTCGTTGGCCGCCACGAGCACGCCGCCGCCCGGCCGCTCGTACCCGACGCGCCACCAGAACTGCTCGCCCTCGACATGGATGGTGAGATCGCCCGGTGCGGTCACCCGCGGTCGCATCGCGGGCAGCGCGAAGATCAGGATGACGGTCAGGAGGATCGTCGGCCCGATACCGCCGAGCCAGAGGACAAGGCGCATGCCCTGCTTGTGCGTCAGCTGCCCCTCAGGCGCGCGGACGGCACGCCAATAGATGCCGACCATGATCGCGATGATGAAGACTGCGCCGACGACCAGCGCGATCGTGATGGTCCGAATACCCTCGGCCTCAGCCCCGAAGGTCGCGAGCGCGGACTGGTGGCGGTTGCAGCCGGACAGGAACGCCAGCAGACCGACACTCACCGCCGCTTGCCGCATTCGCTTGTCGTCCCCCTTCGTCGCCCCATGAGGGAAACCTTCAGCGGCTCGCTGGTTCCCATCTCTCGGCGCTTTTGCGGAGTTGGCATGACGGACTGGATCACCGATCTCATCGAGGGTACCGGCTATCTCGGCATCATGCTGCTGATGTTCCTCGAAAACCTTTTCCCGCCGCTGCCATCGGAGGTCATCATGCCGATGGCAGGCTTCACCGCCAGCCGCGGCGAGCTGAGTATCATCGGTGTCCTCGCTGCGGGCACGGCGGGCACGGTGCTCGGCGCGCTGTTCTGGTATGTCGTCGCGCGCTGGCTGGGCGAGGAGCGGCTGAAGCGCTGGGCTGATCGTCACGGCCGCTGGATCACGCTCCACCCGCGCGAGATCGACCGGATCGATAACTGGTTCGACCGCCACAGCCGCTGGGCAGTGCCCGCCGGCCACCTCGTCCCCGGCATTCGCACGCTGATCTCGATCCCCGCGGGACTGTTCGGAATGAAGCCGGTGCCCTTCATCCTGCTGACGACGCTTGGCGCCGGCGCGTGGACGAGCGCGCTGGGGATGGCAGGCTGGGTGCTCGGCTCGAAGTTCGACAGCGTCGAGCGCTACATGGGCCCGGCCAGCACCGCGATCATGGCCGCGATTGCGCTCTACTATGTGTACCGCGTTGCCACCTTCCGGCGTGGGGAAGCGGCATAGAACCCCCGGTTCGTCCCGAGCAAAGTCTAGGGCATGACCGAGCGAAGCGAGGCACGCCTCGTTAGCCTCGCTGCGCTAGGCGATGTGTCTCGGCTTCGCTCGACGCGAGCGGTCTTGATCAGGCCGCCTCCGGCTCCTCAGCCGCGTCCAGCCCGTACGCCGTATGCAGGACGCGCACCGCTAGCTCGGTATAGTCCTCCTCGATCAGCACGCTCACCTTGATCTCGCTCGTCGTGATCGCGAGGATGTTGATGCCGCGCGCACCGAGCGTGTTGAACATCGTGGCCGCGACACCCGCATGGCTGCGCATGCCGACGCCGACGACGGTGATTTTGGCGATCCGCGTGTCGTGGATGAGCTTGGTATAGCCGATCACTGCCCGCGCCTTTTCGAGCAGATCGATCGCGCGCGCGAGGTCGGCCTTCGGCACCGTGAACGTCACATCGGTCGAGCCGGTGGCGTGGGCGATGTTCTGAACGATCATGTCGACGTTGATGCCGCCCGAGGCGAGCGGGCCGAAGATCGCCGCCACCGCGCCGGGTCGGTCGGGCACCTCCACGAGCGTCACCTTCGCCTCGTTCTTGTCGTGCGCAATGCCGGTGATGAGCTGGCGTTCCATGTCGTCGATCTCCTCCTCGCCCACGATCAGCGTGCCGGGGCGCACCACACCGTCCTCTCCCACGAAGGAGGAGAGCACCTGCACGCGCACCCCTTCTTTCATGGCAAGCCCGACCGAGCGCGTCTGGAGCACCTTGGCCCCGACGCTCGCCAGCTCGAGCATTTCCTCGTACGTTACCTTCTGAAGCTTGCGTGCGCGCGGCACGATGCGCGGATCGGTCGTGTATACGCCGTCGACATCGGTATAGATGTCGCAGCGGTCGGCCTTCATCGCCGCCGCCATCGCCACTGCCGACGTATCCGATCCACCGCGGCCGAGCGTCGTCACGCGGCCCGCTTCGGTCGCGCCCTGAAAGCCGGGGATCACCGCGACGTCGCCGTTCGCCAGGCTCTCGTCGAGCGCCCTGGTGTCGATATCTTCAATCCGCGCCGAGGCATGGACGTCGCTCGTCTTGATCGGCAGCTGCCAGCCGAGCCAGCTGCGCGCGGGCACGCCCGCCGCCTGCAGCGCGATCGCCAGCAAGCCACTCGTCACCTGCTCGCCCGAGGAAACTACCACGTCATATTCGCGCGGGTCGTAGAGCGAGGAGGCCTCGCGGCAGAAGCCGACCAGCCGGTCGGTGTCCCCCGCCATGGCCGAAACGACGACCGCGACCTGGTTGCCCGCCTCCCACTCGCGCTTGACCAGTTTCGCGACGGTCCGGATGCGCTCGATGCCAGCCATCGAGGTGCCGCCGAACTTCATCACGATGCGCGCCATGGTGCCCTAATCCCCCCTTGGGTCCGCTGGGGGGCGCTGATAGGGGGAGCGCATGGCAAAGGCAACGACGATCGACCCGGCCGAGGCGGCGCATTTCGGGCGGATGGCCGCCGAGTGGTGGGACCCGCGCGGCAGTTCGGCGATGCTTCATCGGCTGAACCCGGTGCGCCTGCGCTACGTGCGGGAGGCGATCGACCGTCATTGGGATGGCGACGGTGCCGCCTTCACGCCCCTCGCGGGCAAGACCGCGCTCGACGTCGGTTGCGGCGCAGGGCTGCTGACGGAGCCGCTGGCAAGGCTCGGTGCGAAGGCGACGGGCATCGACGCCGCGCCCGAGAACGCCGCCGCCGCCGCCGCGCATGCCAAAAGTACCGGTCTCGACATCCGCTATCTGGCGGGTGAGCTGGAGACACTGGACGGCGAGCGCTTCGACCTCGTCACCGCGATGGAGGTGGTCGAGCACGTGACCGACCCGACGGGCTTCGTCAGCGGTCTCGCCGCCGCGCTGGCACCGGGCGGGCTGCTCGTCATGTCGACGCCCAATCGCACGCCGATGTCGAAGCTGGCGCTGGTCGGCGCGGCCGAAGCGATGGGGCTCATCCCGCGCGGCACACACGATTGGGACAAGTTTCTGACGCCCGAAGAACTCACCGCGCATGTCGAGGCGGCGGGCCTGATCGTCACCGACGTGACCGGACTCGCCTTCTTTCCCGCCCGCGGCTTCACGCTCGGCGAGGATCGCCGCCTCAACTATCTGCTGACTGCCCGCGCCGCCTGAGGTTCAGAACAGCCGCCCGCCATCGGGCACCGGCTCCGATGGCGCCACCAGGACCACGCGGCCGTCGGCGTCGGGGAAGCCGAGCGTCAGCACCTCCGACATCATCGGCCCGATCTGGCGCGGAGGAAAGTTAACGACCGCGGCGACCTGACGACCTACGAGCGCTTCGATCGTATAATGCTCGGTGATCTGCGCGGAAGACCGCTTTCGCCCGATCGTCGGACCGAAATCGATCGTCAGCTTGTAGGCCGGCTTGCGCGCCTCCGGGAACGGCTCGGCCGCGACGATCGTGCCGACGCGGATATCGACCTCGAGAAAATCATCGAAGCCGATCGTCGGCGCAGGCGGCGCGGCGGGGTCGTGGGTCGCGTGCATCGCCTGCTCCTCGTGTATCCTGCGGCTCCGCGCACGCCGCCTGAGCCAGTCGAAGACGAGCCTTACAGGTCAAAAAATTGACCGTGATGGACGATCGCGCGGGCCACCGCCATCATCAGGCGTCAGCTGGACGGCGGGATGAACAGTTGATCCTGCATCGACCGGCCGACCGACTGCGAACGCTCTTCAGTTTCGGCCCATTCCCGCTTGGTCAGGCACACGCGCGTGCGCCGGACGAGCGACCCTGTGCGCGCCGACGACTTGCAGACCCGCTTGTCCGCCGCGGCGGCATGCTTGCCCTCTTCCCTCTGGCCCGCCGATGCAGGCGCCAAGGTCGCCGCTAGCGAAAGCACCGCCAGCCCGGATAGCAGAATTTTCATCACAATCTCCCGGAGATCATTTCGATCGCAGAGTGCCGTCCTTGTCCGTCAGATGCAACAAGGCCCCGGAAAATGATTTCCGGGGCCCCGAAGACTAGCGGTGTTTCCGATCAGAAACGCAGGCGGGTCGCGGCGACGAAGCGCCGGCCCAGTGCGTCATAGGTCGAAGGATAGGTATTGCCGCTGTTGTAGGCGGTTGAGCCGATCGTCGAGCCGACTACGGGCGGCTGCTGATCGAGCAGGTTCTGCACACCGAACGTGAACGTCATCTCGTCGGTCGCCTGGAAGCGCGTCGTCAGGTCGAAGTAGCTCTTCGCACCGATCGACGAGAACTCAGGCAGATAGGTGCCAACATCAGGCTCCACCTCGACGCCATCGATATAACGCCACTGCAGAGAGACATCGACATCATCAACTGTCAGCGTCGCACGCGAGTTCAGCGTCCACTCCGGCTGGATCGAGGCGCAGTTGACGCTGTAGTAGCCGGTGCAATCGCGAGCGAAGCTGGTCGGGGTCGCCTGGAACACCGACTTTTCGGTCCAGTTGCCGTTCATCACCAGGTTCAGGCCGGCGAAACCGAGGTCGCGACGGTAGTTGAACGTGAAGTCGATACCCGAGGTTTCGATGCGGCCAAGGTTCGAAAGAACCAGCGGCAGACCAAAGGTGGTGGCAACCGGACCCGACAGGGCGCCCGTGGCCGGGTCACGACGGATTGAGGTACAAGCAACGTCGGTCGCCGAACCGCTGACAAAGCAGGCGTCAAGCACGTCGTCGATGGTCGGCGTGGTGATCGCGTCGGTCACGACGATGTTGTAGTAATCGACCGTGATAGCCAGCCCCGGCACGAAGTTGGGCTGGAAGACACCGCCGATCGTCCAAGTTTCCGCCTTCTCGACGTCCAGATCAAGGTTGCCGCCAGTCGTGACATTCACCTGGGCGGCCACCGGATCGATAATGCTGCCGATGAATGCACCGCCGCCCTGTGCCGTACAGATAGCGGTCAGACGCGCATCGCCGACCGGCTTGTTGCCCGAACACGGATCGACCTCAAGGTTGTCGAGGCCGGTAACCGCCGGCGAGAACAGCTCGCCGATGTTCGGCGCCCGCGTCGCCTTGTTGTAGTTGCCGCGGATACGTAGGCCGCGGAACGGCTCCCAGCTGCCGCCGGCCTTCCACGTCCAGTTGCTGCCCGACAGCGAGTAGTCCGAGTACCGGGCGCCCAGCTCGATCGTGAGCGATTCGAAGAACGGCTGCTGCGCGGCGATCGGAATGACGAGCTCGCCGAACGCTTCCTTGACGTTGTAGCTGCCGAAGACATCCGGCGCTGCCGCACCGTTGCCCAGGACCTCGCCCGGCGTCTGCGTCGCTAGATCCGACACGCTGGCTGCGGTATAGTCGCGATATTCGCCACCAATCGCGAAACCGATCCGCTCGGATGCCCAGGGCAGCGCGAAGCCGACGTCGCCATTGATGAGCGCGCGAACCGTGCCGAGCGTGGTCTGCGTGGTGCTGCTGGTGGTCGGCCCGGTCACATAGTTCAGCATGTCGGCCGTGATGCTGCCGGCGGGACCGAACAGGTTGATCGGAACGCAATCCGAGTCGGTGGCATTCAAGCAGGCGTCGGTGCTGCTGGCGAACGCCGCCTGCTGCAGACGCGACAAGAGACCATTGCCGCTCTGGCGCTGGACATTCTCGCTCTCGCCATAGGTGCCGAAGATGTCGAAGCCGATGTTGCTGGTGATATCACCACGAACGCCAGCTTTATACTGGAACATCGTCGTGGTGTACTCGCTCAGACGCGGGCCGGCTTCGACAAAGCGGCGGAAGGTCGCGTAGTTGAACGTGTCGAACGCCGGATCGCTTGGATCGGTCGCTGCCGCGGCGGCATCGCACTGGGCGGCGGTCAGGCCGCCGGCGGTGCAGAACTGCGACCGAACGTTGGCGGGCAGATACGGGTTGCTGTACGGGATTTCCAGCCCGTTGCCGAACGTGCCCGACGACGCGATGATCGTCGACACCCGGTTCTTCGAGAACATGCCCTGGTTATAAATTTCGATGCCGGGCGCGACTTCGTAGTTCGCCTGGCCGAACAGGTTGTAACGCTCGAACGGCGTCTGGAAGATGTTCTGCGGATTGAAGTTGAACGGCGCGTAATAGGGAACCAGCGCGTTGCCGGCAGGATTGAGCTGCACTAGGCCAAGACCGGGAACGCCGTTGAACACCGTCGGAACCGCAGTCGCCGAACCACTGGGGCGACCGGTGCTCGACGAGATGTTGCTCACCGAGAAATCGCGATCACCCTGATAGACGGGGTCGGCCTGCTGATAGCCCACGCTGAACACCGCGTTGCCACGGCCGTCGGCGAAGTTCGCGCCCACGGTCAGGTCGGCACGGATGGTGTGGCCATCGCCGCGCTCGGTGATCTGGTTCGACAGGTTCAGGTCGATGCCGGCGAAGTCCTTCTTGGTGATGAAGTTCACCACGCCCGCGATCGCGTCCGCACCATAGGTGGTCACGGCGCCGCCGGTCAGGATGTCCGTCCGCTCGATCAGCGCGACCGGAATGTTGTTAAGGTCTACCACGCCGCCCAGGCCGGCCGGCACAAGGCGCGTGCCGTCGAGCAGCACGATGTTACGGTTGGTGCCCAAGCCGCGAAGGTTGACGAACGAAGCACCGCCGTTGCCGTTGTTGACGGCCGAACCGATGCTGGGGACGGCACCAGGCAACTCGCGCAGGAACTCTTCGGCGACATTGACCTGCTGCAGGTCGAGTTCCTCTGCGGTGACGACACCCACGGGGTTCGACGCGATCAGGTTGGGGTTACGGACCAGCGTGCCGGTGACGACGATGTCTTCCGACTGGCCGCCGGCCGTCGGCGATTCCTGCGAGGTTTCGACAGACTCGGTTGTCGGGGCCACGGCCTGCGCGAAGGCAGGCGCGGCGGCGAAGGTCGAGCCGATGAGCAGCGTCGAGGCGAGGAGCCTCTGGCGAGTCAGCTTCTTCATGAGTTGCGCGTTCCCTTTTCAAGTCGCACCGTGGTCCGACACGGCGCGTACTGCCGGTCCCTGAAACCGACATGCTTAAAATCTAAGGCCAGCATCGTTCCGCGAGCAACGACATTTCATGGTGCAGTGCGGTTTCGAACAGAAGGGTGTCATTATAGTCACAGTTCTGTCACGCCACGCGTTCGGCTATGGCGACTTGCAGAGCTTGAGCACGAGGGGGCGACATGAAGCGGGCGTTGATTTTGGGCATCACCATGGCAACCGCACCGATGGCGACCGCGCACGCCCAGGATCGCTCGATGCAGGCGCGCGCTGACGACCTGGCGAGCGACCTTGCGCGATGCGCCACCATCGCTGCCGACGCGCCGCGCCTGGCCTGCCTGGACAAAGCATCGTCGGCATTGCTGTCAGCGCGCGACGCCGGGCAGGTGGTCATCCTCGACCGGGAGGGAATGCGGCGCGCCAAACGCAAGGTATTCGGTTTCCAGCTGCCCAAGCTCGGCCTGTTCGGGGATGGCGACGAGGCGGACGGGCGCGGCGAGCCCGAGGTCAAGGAAATCGAATCGACCCTGGCGCGCGTCACGCCGATCGGCGGCGGGCTGTATATCCTGACCCTTGCCGACGGGTCACAGTGGCAGACGACCGAGGGCCGCGTGAACTTCGCCCCGCGAAAGGATCAGGCGATCAAGATCGAAGCCGGGATCCTCGGCAGCTACAACGCCCGCGTGACCGGTGCCGGCCGCGGGGTTAAGGTGAAGCGCGTCCGCTAAGGTGGCGATGGCCCGTTTACGTGCGCGTGAACGGGCGCCATTTCCCCATCACGTAGCCAGCTGCCGCTCCAGGTCGCCCAGCACCTGGTAGCATGGCAGCACCTGCGCGACGCTGGCGTTGGGCTCGCGTCCCTCGCGGATCGCGGCGACGAACTCGCGGTCCTGAAGCTCGATGCCGTTGGTGGACACCGAAACGCCGCTGACGTCGATCGGCTCTTCCTTGCCCGTCACGAGGTCGTCGTAGCGCGCAATATAGGTCGCGGTGTCGCCGATGTAGCGGAAGAAGGTGCCGAGCGGGCCGTCGTTGTTGAAGCTCAAGGACAAGGTGCAGATCGCGCCGCTCTCCGCCTTCAACTGGATCGACATGTCCATCGCGATGCCGAGTTCGGGATGGATAGGCCCCTGCATCGCGTGCGCGGCGACGATCGGCCCCGCCTGATAGGCGAACAGGTCGACCGTGTGCGCGGCGTGGTGCCAGAGGAGGTGGTCGGTCCACGACCGCGGCTCTCCCTTGGCATTGATGTTGCGACGGCGAAAGAAATAGGTCTGGACGTCCATCTGCTGGACGGCGAACTCGCCCGCCCTGATCCGCTGGTGCACATATTGATGCGACGGATTGAAGCGCCTCGTGTGACCGACCATGCAGACGAGGCCAGTTTCAACCTGCTTGGCCATCACCGCCTCGGCATCGGCCCAGCTGTCGGCGAGCGGTATCTCGACCTCGACATGCTTCCCCGCTTCCATGCACTGGATCGCCTGGGCCGCGTGCATCTGCGTCGGGGTGGCGAGGATGACGGCATCGAGGCCGGGCTGCTCGAGCGCCTCGGCCAGGTCGGTGCAGGCGTGGCCAATGCCATACTTCGCCGCGACGGCCTGCGTCGGCTCAAGATTGCGGCCGACGATCGAGATGACCTCGACATCGTCGATCTGGCGGAGGGCATCGAGGTGCTTTTCGCCAAAGGCACCGGCGCCGGCGAGTGCGATTTTCATGGGAGGCTCCAAACAAAGCCCCTCCTTGCCCGGGAGGGTTTGGGTGTGTGGGGTTGGTGTCAGGGGAGCAGCGCTACTCCGCCGCCACCGCGTGGACGGCGTCGCTGCCGGTCATGTCGAACCCCTCGCCATTGTCGGGGCGCAGAACCGCATGGCCGATCGCGGTGTTCGAGCAGGGCACGTGATAGTGGCGATGAAGCAGCCGGGTGTTCCGCCCCAGCGCCCCGCGCATCACCAGCCACATGACCATCTCGATCCCCTCCGAGCCGGTCTCGCGCAGATATTCGATGTGCGGGATGCGGCGCAGATGGTCGCTGTCGCCGATCAGCCCGTCGATGAAGCGGTTGTCCCATTCCTTGTTGATGAGCCCCGCGCGCGGGCCCTGGAGCTGGTGGCTCATGCCGCCCGTCCCCCAGATCTGCACGTTGAGGTCGCCATCGAAGCTCTCGACCGCGCGGCGGATCGCCTCGCCCAGCGCCCAGCATCGATTGCCCGAGGGCGGCGGATAGGTAACGACGTTGACCGCGAGCGGGATGACCTTGACCGGCCATTTGTCGACCTTGCCGTACATCATCGTCAGCGGGACGGTCAGGCCGTGATCGACGTCCATCTCGTTGATGATCGTCATGTCGAATTCGTCGAGGATCAGGCTCTGCGCGATGTGCCAGGCAAGGTCGGGATGCCCCTCGACATCAGGCACCTGGCGCGGTCCCCAGCCCTCGTCGGCGGGCTTGTAGCGCTCGCCGCAGCCGATCGCGAAGGTCGGGATGATCTTCATGTCGAAAGCCGACGCATGGTCGTTGTAGACGAGGATGACAACGTCGGGCTTCTCCGCCTTCTCCCACTCGCGCGTCCACTCATAGCCCTCGAAGATCGGGCCGAAATAGCCGTCCGCGTCCTTGTTCTGGTCGGATGCGACGCCGAGCAGCGGCACATGGCTGGAGGCGACGCCTGCGGTGATTCGTGCCATATCAGCGGCCCTCCTTGATGCTGCGATTACCCTCGGGCGAGCGACCGCCCGCGAGCATCATTTGGGTGTACTGGTCGAAATCCATGTCGGTCATCGTCGCCACCGCCTTTGCGAAGGGCAGGCCATCGGTCGAGAACAGCTTGGACAGGAAATAGACGTTGCCGCCAAGATCGAGGCAGCGATTGTAATCGCGGTCGAGCAGCGCCTGTTTCTGCTCCTCGGTGAGCGGCCATTCGTCCATATACGCCCGCTCGTCGGCCTTGAACCGCTCGCGATTCTCGGCCTTCATCAGGCTCATCGCGAACTGGTTCATGTGATAGCCCTGACGCGCGCGGGCAGCGGTGAAGACGCGCGTGCCGGGAATGTCCTCGAACTCGGCGAGATAGGCGTGGATGTCACGCGGCTGAGTCACGGTCCTCTCCTCTTCTATTCGGCGGCTTCGGCGCGCACGCGGCCGAGCAGCGTATCGAGTTTCGTGGGCAGGCCCTCCGGCACCGGTGCGCCGGGCCGGGCGAGCGCGTCCTGGCGCTCGACCGTGCCGCGCGTCATCACGCTGCCGGTGCCGAGCGCGTCGAGCGTCTTCACCACCTCGCGCATTTCCTCGGCGCGGCGGCGGCCGTGGAGCATCATCCGGTCGAGATTATAGTCGGCGATCGCTGCCCATCCGCGCGGCGGCGGGCTGGCGTCGAGCGACGCGAGCACTTCGTCCAGCACGCCGGCGCTCGCAGCGGCGAGCACGCATTCGGCGGTCAGCGCCTCGATCCCCTTGACCATCACCGAACGGATCATCTTGACCGAGGAGGCCGCGCCGACCGGGCCATCGAGGACCGAGACGTCGGTGAAGCCAGCCTCCCGCACCGCCGCAGCGGCGTCCGCGGCATGTGCACCGCTCAGCAGCAGCGGAACCGCGAGGCGCTTGGGAAAGACGGGCGCGAGCACGGCGACATCGACATAGCGCCCCCCTGCCCGCTCGATCGCCGCCTGCGCGGCGCGCTTGGTATCGGGCGCGACGCTGTTCATGTCGCAGAAGAGCTGGCCCGGCGCGATCGCAACGGCCGCCGCACGCGCCGCGTCCATGGCGCTGCCGGCGGTGACGAGCGAGAGGATCAGATCCGCGCCGTCGATAGCCGTACGCACATCGGCAGCGGCGGCGACGCCATGGCTGGCGAACCGCGCGACCATCCCCTCACGCGTGGCCGGATCGTCGAGCTTGAGGTCGTAGGCGGACGCGGCGACCGCCCAAGCGCCCGCGAACGCGCCCGCCGCTTCCCCGAACCCGATCGTGGCGATCCTCTCGACCATGCGCCCGACCTTGCCGGTCGTTTGCGTCCCCAACAAATCGAAAGCCGCTGCCGGCTATTCGATTTGCGGAAGCGCGTGGATCCTGGGTCGATCGTTACTCGGCTGCTTCGGCGAGGCGCGCGGGTGCCGCCTGGCGTACGCCGTCGTCCACATGATCCTCGAACGGCGCGAAATTCTCGACGAACAGGTCGACGAGGCGCGCAGCGGCCGCGTCATATTCAGCCGGGTTTGCCCAGGTCGACCGCGGATCGAGGATCGCGGGATCGACGCCCGGCACCTCCACGGGCACGTCGAAGCCGAAGTTCGGATCGCGGCGGAACGCCGCATCCTTCAGGCTGCCGTCGAGCGCGGCGTTGAGGAGCGCGCGCGTCGCCCTGATCGGCATCCGCTTGCCGACGCCGTACTTGCCGCCGGTCCAGCCGGTATTGACCAACCAGCAATCGACCCCGCCGCGCGCGATCCGCTCCTTCAGGAGATTGCCGTAGACCGAGGGGTGGCGCGGCATGAACGGCGCACCGAAGCAGGTCGAGAAGACGGGCTCGGGCTCGGTCACCCCGATCTCGGTCCCCGCCACCTTCGAGGTATAGCCCGACAGGAAGTGGTACATCGCCTGCTCGGGCGTCAGCCGCGCGATCGGCGGGAGCACGCCGAACGCATCGGCGGTCAGCATCACGATGTTGCGCGGCACCGGCCCGAGATTGTCGGCGCTGGCATTGGGGATGAAGTCGATCGGATAGGCGCCGCGGCTGTTCTCGGCCAGCGTGGCGTCGTCGAGGTCGAGTTCGCGCGTGCCTGCGTCCATCACGACGTTCTCGAGCACCGTGCCGAAGCGCTTCGTCGTCGCGAAGATCTCGGGCTCCGCCTCTTCGGACAGACGGATCATCTTGGCATAGCAGCCGCCCTCGAAATTGAAGACGTGGGTGTCCGACCAGCCATGCTCGTCATCGCCGATCAGCGTGCGACTGGCATCTGCCGACAGCGTCGTCTTGCCCGTGCCCGACAAGCCGAAGAACACCGCCGTGCCGCCATCGGGGCCGATATTGGCCGAGCAATGCATCGGCATCACGCCCTTTTCGGGGAGGAGGTAGTTCAAAAGGCCGAACACCGACTTCTTCATCTCGCCGGCATATTTGGTGCCGCCGATCAGGATCAGCTTCTCGGTGATGCTGACCGCGATCACCGTCTCGGTCCGGCAGCCGTGGCGCGCGGGATCGGCGCGGAAGTCGGGCAGGTCGATGATCGTGAAGTCCGGGACGAAGCCGGCCAGCTCGTCGACCTCCGGCCGCACCAGCATCGTGCGGATGAACAGGTTGTGCCAGGCGAGCGTGTTGATGACGCGCACGTTGACGCGGTGCTCGGGCTGCGAGCCGCCGTAGAGGTCCTGGACGAACAGCGTGTCGGCCTCGCCCACCTCAGCCAGGAAGTCGGCCTTGAGCGCCGCGAAGGCCTCGGGCGTCATCGGCTTGTTCGACTTGCCCCACCAGACGCTCGTCTCGGTCTCGGCATCGCGGACCATGAACTTGTCCTGCGCCGATCGGCCGGTGTGGCGCCCCGTCTCGACCACCAGCGGCCCGTCCTTGGCCAGCCGACCTTCGCCGCGCGCCACCGCCTGCTCGACCAACGGCGCGGTGCCGAGATTCCAGTGGAGCGTCGCGCGCGTCGTGATGCCCTGCGCGTCCAGGCCGTGGAGGGGGGTGCGATCGGTCACGTCGGTCTCCTTCGGGGCGGATGCTGCGCCGCCGCATACGTATGCAGAACCCACTCCGCATATGCGCACGCCGTCCTGCCGTCAAATGAGTCGCACGATCAGCTGCCGCTCGCTGCCTGCGTTCGGCGCGCCGCCAGGAACTTCTGCACTTCGCCCTGCATGACCGCGAACCAGTCGAGTGCATCGGCGAAATTGGCTTGCGTCATCTTCCCCACGCCGGTCACGTCCATGTAAATCGACAGGTCGCCGTCCTTGTCGATCGCCGCCTTGATGAAGCGCTTGCTCGCATTCCATTCGTTGGCGAGCGTGGGGGTGAAGTTCGCTTCCTTCTTGTACCAGCTGAAGAACTGGAACGAGGTGCAGCCCGTGACACCCTTGCAACCATAAAACTCGACGGTGAAATTGTCGCCGTTGGCGCCGCTCTTGATGACCGGCTCGCCCTGCTTGTTCGTGGTCAGCTCGGCCTTGTAGCCCTCGGCCTGCATCGCGCGTGCGATCACGGCGGGATCGGTCGCGTCGATCAGCACATCCTGCGCCGCCGCCGGCGTTCCCAGTCCGAGCGCGAACAAAGCGATCGTCTTCTTCATGTCGGCCCCCATCTTGTCCCCGATCCAAACCTAGCCGACTGAAACGGCGAGGCAAGTTCGTTCTTTATTTGTTCTTGCACAGTTGCTATGTCAGTGTCATGCCAGCCACCCGCCCGGTCCGCGGCGCCACGCGCAACGACGCGAGCGCGCGCTTCAACCTGCCCGCGAGGGAGGCGGACGGCGACTGGCTCGACGCGCGCGAGGCCGTCGATGGCGAACTGCCGCCGCTGCG
This sequence comes from Sphingomonas spermidinifaciens, assembly GCF_002351485.1. GTDB lineage: Bacteria > Pseudomonadota > Alphaproteobacteria > Sphingomonadales > Sphingomonadaceae > Sphingomonas > Sphingomonas spermidinifaciens. The sequence goes on from NZ_NWMW01000001.1 coordinate 363,699, forward strand.
CACCACCGTCACCATCGAGCAGCCGCGCACGATCATCGCGCGCAACCAGTCGCCCGACGTGCCCTTCGACCGATCGATCAACCCCTATCGCGGCTGCGAGCATGGCTGCATCTATTGCTTCGCGCGGCCGACGCATGCGTTCCACGACCTGTCGCCCGGCCTCGATTTCGAGACGCGGCTGTTCGCCAAACCCGATGCCGCTGCCCTGCTCCGCGCCGAGTTGTCCAAGCCCGGCTACGTCCCTCGCCCGATCGCATTCGGGACCAACACCGATCCCTATCAGCCGATCGAACGCGACTGGCGCATCACGCGCAGCTGTATCGAGGTGCTGGCCGAGACGAACCACCCGATCACGATCACCACCAAGTCCGACCGGGTGCTGCGCGACCTCGACCTGATCGCGCCGATGGCGGCCAAGGGGCTGGCGGCGGTGATGATCTCGGTCACGACGCTCGATCCGAAGATCGCGATGTCTCTCGAGCCGCGCGCGGCGGCACCCATCCGGCGGCTGCGCGCGATACGCGAGCTGGCGGCAGCGGGAGTGCCGGCCTTCGTCTCGATCTCACCCGTCATTCCCGCGATCACCGATCACGAGATGGAGCATATCCTCGAACTCGCGGCGGAAGCGGGCGCGCGCCGCGCCTTCTTCATCCCCGTCCGCCTGCCGCACGAGATCGCGCCGCTGTTCCGCGACTGGCTTGACACCCATTATCCGGAGCGCGCGGGCAAGGTGATGGCGATCGTCCAGTCGCTGCGCGGCGGGCGCGACAACGATCCCGGCTTCTTCACGCGGATGCAGGGGCAAGGCCCGTGGGCCGATTTGCTGCGCACCCGCTTTCACAAGGCGTGCCGCAAATACGGGCTGGAGGGCGAGCGGATCGAGCTGCGAACCGACCTGTTTCGGCGACCGGCCGGGGCGCAGGGGGAGTTGTTCTGACCGCCCCGTCCCGGCAAGGCGGAACCATGCGCCGCCTGATCGCCCTCATCGCGCTTCTGCTCGCCGTTCCGTCATTGGCGCAGAGCCCTACCCCACTCACCGTCATGAGCTTCAACGTCCGCTATCCGGCCGAGGGCGACGGTCCGGACAAGTGGGACAGCCGCGCCGCGCGCCTCACCTCGACGTGGCGGCGGATCGGCGCCGATATCGTCGGCACGCAGGAGCTGTTCCAGCATCAGGGCGACGCCATCGTTGCCGCCGACCCGCGCTACGCCTGGTTCGGGCGCGACCGGCGCGGCGGGCACGCCGACGAGCATATGGGCGTCTTCTATCGCCGCGACCGGCTGAAGCTGATCGAACAGGGCGACTTCTGGCTTTCGGACACGCCCGAGCTGCCGGGCAGCATCAGCTGGGGCCACCCCTTCCCGCGGATGGTCACATGGGGGCGGTTCGAGCGCCTGACCGACGGCCGGCGCTTCACCCTCGTCAACACGCATTTCCCCTACCGGGCAGAAGACGGCGCCGCGCGCGTCAAGGCCGCTGCCAGGGTCGCTGCTTTCGTCGCGGCGCTGCCCGAGGATGAGCCGGTGGTCGTGACCGGCGACTTCAACGACGTGCCGGGCAGCGCCGCGTACCGCACCCTCACCGCCACGCTCTCCGACAGCTGGACTGCGCTGGGCCGACCCGAGGCAGGCACCTTTCACGGCTTCGCCGGCATGGCCGAAAGGCGGATCGACTGGGTGCTCAGCCGCGGGTTCGAAAACAAGCGCGCCACGATCGACCGGCAGAAAGTCGGCGGGCGCTATCCCTCCGACCACTTCCCGGTGATCGCCACTCTCGCCTTCAAGCGGCCTTGAGGCTGTAGCCCCGGAACCGCTCGCGGATCGCCGTCTTGAGGAGCTTGCCTGTCGCGGTATGCGGCAGTTCCTCGACGAAATGCACCTCGTCGGGCAGCCACCACTTTGCCACATGCTTCGCCAGATGCGCGAGGATCGCGTCGGCGGTCACGTCGGCGCCGGGCTTGCGAACGACGAGCAGGATCGGCCGCTCCTCCCAGCGCGGATGATGGACGCCGATCGCCGCCGCCTCTGCCACGCCGGGACAGCCGACCGCGGCATTCTCGAGGTCGACCGAGCTGATCCACTCGCCGCCCGACTTGATGACGTCCTTGGCTCGATCGGTGATCTGCATCGTGCCGTCGGGATGGATCATCGCGACGTCACCGGTATCGAAATAGCCATCCGCATCGACACAGCGCTCGGCCTCTTCGAAATATTGATCTACGACCCACGGCCCCTTCACCATCAGCCGGCCCGACGTTTCCCCGTCGCGGGGCAGGACGTTGCCCGCGTCGTCGACAATTCGCATGTCGATGCCGAACGGCGCGCGGCCCTGGCGACAGACCTGATCGACCTGCTGCTCGAAGGTCAGCTCGTCCCAGTCGGGGCTGCGCGCGCCCACGGTGCCGATCGGCGAGGTCTCGGTCATGCCCCAGGCATGGTTGACGCGGATGCCCATCTTCATCAGCCGCTCGATCATCGATCGCGGCGCCGCCGATCCGCCGATCGTCACAAGCTCGAGGTGCTCGGGCGCCGCTCCGGTCGCGTCCATATGCTGGAACATCGCGAACCAGACCGTCGGCACACCAGCGGAATGCGTCACCTTCTCGCGGTTCATCAGCTCGCACAGGACGCTGGGCTCGTTGACGCAGGAGAAGACCAGCTTCATTCCCACCATCGGCGCGGAGAAGGGAATGCCCCAGCCTACTGCATGGAACATCGGCACGATCGGCATGCCGACCGCCCGCGTGGACAGGTCGAAGACCGAGGGCTGCACCTCCGACATCGCGTGGATCAGCGAAGAGCGGTGGGAGTAGAGCACGCCCTTCGGATTACCCGTCGTCCCGCTGGTATAGCATAGCATGCACGGCTCGCGCTCGCTCCCCTCGACCCAGGCATAGTCGCCGGTTTCGCGGCCAATCCAGTCCTCGAACCCCTTCTCGCCGGGCGCGGGATCGAAGCAGATATAGTGCTCGATCGTCGTCCAGTGCGGCTTCATCTTTTCGACGACGGGCGCGAACATCCGGTCGTAGAGCATCACGCGATCGTTCGCGTGATTGGCGATGAATGCGAGCTGGTCGGGGAAAAGCCGCGGGTTGATTGTGTGGAGGATGCCGCCCATCCCCATCGTCCCGTACCAGGCGACCAAGTGGCGCGAATGGTTCATCGCCAGTGTCGCGACACGGTCGCCGGGCCTCAGCCCCGCACGCTCGAGCGCCTGCGCCAGCCGCCGCGAGTCCCGGCCGATCTGCGCCCAGTTGGTCCGCGTCTCGCTGCCATCGAACCAGCGCGTGACGATCTCGCGGTGCGGATACTCGCGCTCGGCGTGCTCGACCAGGTGCGGTACCCGTAACTCGAACTCCTGCATCTTGCCCAGCATCATCGTCTCCAATGCGTCGGGTCAGTTCCATGCCCGATCTTCGAAGCCGATGATGCGCAAGCGAGGCCCGCGGTTCAAGGTCAGTTCGTGCGCCGCTCGATCCGGACGAGGGCGCTGGTGGGATCGGGGGGACGCCGAATAGGTGACAATCGTCCGCCAATCCCCCGTCCGATCCTCGATGCGCCACCCTTGTCCCGGTAGCGCCGCCAACCGTCGCCCCCAATCCTGCGACGCCCGGCACCTCGAACAGGAGTCGGCCAGCGCCGCCAGCGGATCGGCTTCGCTCGCCAGATCGAGCAGCGCGAACAGCGCCGCCGCGCGATCGGGTGTCGCCATTGCGCCGCTGTTCGCGTCCACCGCGTCGCACCCTGCCGGGAGAATGCCCAGCATCACGAGCGCGGCCCCATTATGTACCTTGCCGCCAACGCGCCATGCGTCCGCCTCCTCGGGTCACGCCCGTGTCCTTCCGACGGTGAGAAGGAACGGCCGGCCGCAGCGGCTAACCAGCGAGCTGCAGCTTCGGCGCCATCAGCTCGGCCTCGCGAATACCGGGGATGGCGCGGATGGCATCGACGCGCTCGCCGTCGATCAGGAAATCCTCGCCCAGCGACACCTCGGCCTCACCGCCCTCGATCGGGGTGACGATGCGGACCCGCGCGCGCCCGCCGCGCTCGTCGCGCAGCAACCCCGCGAGCGGTGCGATCGCCGCGGGATCGTCGACCCAGATGGTGAGGACGAGGCGCGCATTGTTGGAGAGCGTCTCGAACGGCTGGATCGTCTTGACCGTGACGCGCGCCGTGTCCTCGCCCGGCCGGCGGTCGAGCTCGACCTGCATCAGGCCGCAGCCGCCGGCCCGCGCCGCCTCCTCCAGCGCATCGGCGGTCATGTCCTCGAAACAGGTGGCGACCACCTGCCCGCTGGCGTCCGACAGCGTCGCCATCATGTAGCGCTTGCCGCGGGCGGAGGTGCGCCAGCGCGCATCCTCGACCAGCGCGGCGATCGTCGCGCCCGCCCGCGCGCCCTCGGCAACCTGAACCTCGCCCAGCGCCGCGATCGGCCTGGCGGCATGGACCTTGGCGAGGTGGGCGTAGCGATCGAGCGGATGGGCCGAGAAGTAGAAGCCGAACGCCTCCTTCTCGGCATTGATGCGCTCGGCCAGCGTCCAGCTCGCGCTCGACGGCAGGCGGATCGGCGGCTCGCTCGCCTCGCCGTCGCCGAACAGGCCGCCCTGCCCGCTCGCGCGCCCGGCATGGATACGCTGTGCGGTGGCGAGGATCGTCTCGGCCGCGGCGTGGACGCCGGGGCGGTTGTCATTCATCGCGTCGAACGCGCCCGCGGCCGCCAGCGTCTCGACCTGCCGCTTGTTGAGGAGGCGCGGGTCGACGCGCCGGGCGAAGTCGTCGAGGCTCTTGAACGGCCCCTTGGCCTTCCGCTCGTCGACCACCTGCTCCATCGCCCGCTCGCCCACGCCCTTGAGCGCGCCGAGCGCATAGCGGACTGCGAACCCGCCCTCGTGCGGCTGCACGTCGAACTCGGCCTCGCTAGCGTTGAGGTCGGCGGGCAGGCACGGGATGTTCAGCCGCTTCATGTCGTCGACGAAGATCGCCAGCTTGTCGGTGAGCGCGAGGTCGAAGCACATCGACGCGGCGAAAAACTCGTGCGGGTAATGCGCCTTCAGCCATGCGGTCTGATAGGCGAGAAGCGCATAGGCGGCGGCGTGCGACTTGTTGAAGCCATAGCCCGCGAACTTGTCGATCAAGTCGAACAGCTCATTGGCCTTGGCCGCCGGGATCGCGTTGTGCTCGGCACAGCCGGCGACAAAGATCGCGCGCTGCGCGTCCATCTCGGCCTTCACCTTCTTGCCCATCGCGCGGCGGAGCAGGTCGGCGCCGCCGAGCGAGTAGCCCGCCAGGATCTGCGCCGCCTGCATCACCTGTTCCTGATAGACGAAGATGCCGTAGGTCTCGGACAGGATGCCTTCGAGCAGCGGATGCGGGTACGTCACCGCCTCGCGCCCGTTCTTGCGCGCGCCAAAGCTCGGGATGTTGTCCATCGGACCCGGCCGATAGAGCGAGACGAGCGCGATGATGTCGCCGAAGTTCGACGGGCGGACGGCGGACAGCGTGCGACGCATCCCCTCCGATTCCAGCTGAAACACGCCGACCGTGTCGCCGCGCTGGAGAAGGGCGTAGGTTTCCTCGTCGTCCCAGGCGAGACCGTCGAGGTCGATCGAGATGCCGCGCTTGGCGAGCAGATCGACCGCCTTGCGCAGGACGCTCAGCGTCTTGAGGCCGAGAAAGTCGAACTTCACGAGGCCCGCGCCCTCGACATATTTCATGTCGAACTGGGTGACCGGCATGTCCGATCTCGGGTCGCGATAGAGCGGCACGAGCTGCGCCAGCGGCCGGTCGCCGATCACCACGCCCGCCGCGTGCGTCGAGGAGTGGCGCGGCAGCCCCTCCAGCTTCATGGCGAGGTCGAGCAGGCGGCGAACGTCGTCCTCGCGCTCGTACATCTGGTGGAGCTCGCTGACGCCGTTGATCGCGCGGTCCAGCGTCCAGGGATCGGTCGGGTGGTTGGGGACGAGCTTGGCGAGGCGGTCGACCTGGCCATAGCTCATCTGGAGCACACGGCCGGTGTCCTTCAGCACCGCGCGCGCCTTCAGCTTTCCGAAGGTGATGATCTGCGCCACCGTGTCGTGGCCGTATTTGGCCTGAACGTAGCGGATCACTTCGCCGCGCCGGGTTTCGCAAAAGTCGATGTCGAAGTCGGGCATCGACACGCGCTCGGGATTGAGGAAGCGCTCGAAGAGGAGGCCCAGCCGGATCGGATCGAGATCGGTGATGGTCAGCGCCCAGGCGACAGCCGAGCCCGCGCCCGAACCGCGCCCCGGCCCCACCGGGATGTCGTGGTCCTTGGCCCATTTGATGAAGTCGGCGACGATCAGGAAATAGCCCGGGAACCCCATCTTGATGATGATGTCGAGCTCATAGTCGAGCCGCGTCCAGTAGATCGCGGTCCAGTCCTCGGCATTCGCCAGTTCTTCGGGCGTCGGCGCCACCTGATCGGGCGACACGTCGCCATGGTGCGGGCGGTCCCAGCCGGGGGCGAGTTCGCGCCCCTCCAGCTCGGCGATGCGGCGGAGACGCGCCTTGAGGCCCTCGCGCGCGGTTTCGCGCAGCATGCGTGCCTCGCCCTCGCGATCGCCGGCGAGGCTGGGCAGGATCGGCTTGCGCTTGGGCGCGGCGACGGCGCAGCGCTGGGCGACGACGAGGGTGTTGGCGATCGCCTCCGGCAGGTCGGCGAAGTCGGCCTTCATGACAGGCGCGGGCTTGATCCACGCCTCGGGCGAGGAGCGCTTGCGGTCCTCCGACATGACATAGCTCGAATGCGCGATGCACAGCATGGCGTCGTGCGCGTCGTGGAAATCGGCCTCGGCGAAGCAGCTTGGGTTGGTGGCGACGAGCGGCAGGTCGTTGGCATAGGCGAGGTCGATCAGCGCCGCCTCTGCCGCCGTCTCGACCGCATCGCCGCGGCGGGCGAGTTCGATGTAGAGGCGGTCGGGGAACAGATGCTGGAGCCGGTCGAGATAGGCCGCCGCTTCGCCCGCCTGCTCCTCCGCCAGCAGGCGCGTGAGCCCGCCCTCGCCGCCCGCGGTCAGGCAGAGCAGGCCGTCGGTGCGCCCCTCCAGCGCCTCGATGGGCACGTGCGCGTCGAGTTCGACCGGGCGGCCGAGATGCGCCTCCGACACCAGCGCACAAAGATTGTCGTAGCCGCGCTCGTCCTGTGCATAGAGCGCCAGCCAGTCGAGCGTCGGCGCGCGCCCGTCCGCGGTGCCGGGGCGAGCAACCGACAGCATCGTGCCAATGATCGGCTGCACCCCCTCCGCCTTGCACGCGTCGGAAAAGGCCATCGCCGCATAGAGCCCGTTGCGGTCGGTCAGCGCGACCGCGGGGAAGCCCAGCTTGCGTGCCTGCTTGGCGATCGCCTTCGGCTCAATCGCGCCATCGAGCATCGTATAGCAGGAGAAGACGCGAAGCGGGACGTATTCGGCGTGCGGCATGGGATGAGGCTAGGCGTTGCAGGGCCGAGGGGAAAGGCAGACGAGCGGGTTATCCACAGCAAACGCCCCACGATTTACCCCATCCCGAACCTGATCCGAGATCCCGCTGCTTTGCCCGGCCGAACCTAGAAGGGGACCCCCAGATCAAGTCTGGGTGACAGGTTGGTAAGGGACCCCACCGCCCTTCCCGGTTTGGTTCGAGCTTGTCGAGAACGCCTCGGCTGCGCTCGCCAGCGGTTCTCGACTTCGCTCAAAACCAACGGGAAAGAGTGGCAGCGGTCAGCCGACCGGCGCTCCGTACAGGTCGTGCTCGTCGGCGTCCTCCACGCGCACGCGGATGATGTCGCCGAGCTCGCGGCCGATCACGTCGCGCAGGAAGACTTCGCCGTCGATCTCGGGTGCGTCAGCCATCGAGCGGCCAGTCGCGCCGCCTTCGTCGTCGACGGCATCAAGGATGACGTCGATCTCGCGCCCGACCTTGGCCTGCAGCTTGGCGGCGGAGATCGCGGCGGTCCGCTCCATGATCCGGGCATAGCGCTCTTCCTTGACCGCCTCGGGCACCGCGCCGTCCAGATCGTTCGCCGCCGCGCCCTCGACGGGTTCGAAGCGGAACGCGCCGACGCGGTCGAGCTGCGCTTCGTCGAGCCAGTCGAGCAGATATTCGAAATCGGCGTCGGTCTCGCCGGGAAAGCCGACGACGAAGGTCGAGCGGATGGCGATATCGGGCGCGATCGCGCGCCACGCCTTCAGCCGTTCGAGCACCTTGGCCTCGTTGGCGGGGCGCTTCATCCGCTTCAGCACGTTGGGCGCGGCATGCTGGAACGGGATGTCGAGATAGGGGAGAATCAGCCCCTCGGCCATCAGCGGGATGACCTGATCGACGTGCGGGTACGGGTACACATAGTGGAGCCGTACCCACGCCCCGAGTTGCCCCAGTTCACGGGCGAGATCGGTCATGTGCGGCACGACCTCGCGCCCCTTCCACATCCGCGGCTCACGGCGGATGTCGATACCGTAGGCGGAAGTATCCTGGCTGATGACCAGCAGCTCACGCGTGCCCGCCGCGACCAGCTTCTCCGCCTCGCGCAGGATCGCGTCGGGACGGCGGCTGACGAGGTCGCCGCGCAGCGACGGGATGATGCAGAAGCTGCACCGGTGGTTGCAGCCTTCCGAGATCTTCAAATAGCTGTAGTGGCGCGGCGTGAGCTTGAGGCCGGCTTCGGGCACCAGATCGACGAAGGGCGACGGGATCGGCGGCGCAGCCTCATGCACCGCCTCGACCACCTGCTCGTATTCGTGCGCGCCGGTGATTGCGAGGACCTGCGGAAAGCGGGTACGAATCGCCTCGGCTTCCTTGCCCATGCAGCCAGTGACGATGACGCGGCCATTTTCGGCGATCGCCTCGCCGATCGCCTCCAGCGACTCTTCCTTGGCGCTGTCGAGGAAGCCGCATGTGTTCACGAGCACGACGTCGGCGCCGGCATAGTCAGCCGACATCCGATAACCCTCGGATCGCAATTTGGTCAGGATGCGCTCGCTGTCCACCAGGTTCTTGGGACAGCCGAGCGACACCATCCCCACCTTGGGGGAGTCGGGAAGTCGCGTTGCCATGATCGGCCGCGCAGATAAGGTCTTTAGGTCCAAAAAGCGAGAGGCGCTGGCGCGGGGTCGCACGAGCCCCTAGCGTCGCGCGTGATGATCGATTTCAAGACTATTCTCGCCCCTGATCGCGGCCAGCCCGCGCGCGCCCTCCACCTCGTCGATGCAGCGGGCCATGACGACTGGCTCCGCCAGCAGCCGCCCCGCCACCGTGCCGCGCTGATCGCCCAGCGGTTCAAGCCGACGCCGGGCGCATTCGCGATCCTGCCCGGCGATGCGGCGGAGGCATGGTCGGCGGTGCTCGGCGTCAAGGACGCCGGGGTGCTGACGCCCTGGTGCCTTGCCCGCGCGGCGGAGATGCTGCCCGAGGGCAGCTATCGCCTCGACGGGCGCGAGCCGGCCGAGGCGATGCTCGGCTGGGCGCTCGCCCATTACCGCTTCGATCGTTATCGCAAGGAGGAGGCGTCGGGCGTCCGCACGCTGCTGACCGGCGAGCCACAACGGATCGAGCCGGTGCTGCGCGAGGCGCTGGCGACGATGCGCGTTCGCGACCTCGTCAACACCGGCGCCGGCGACCTCGGCCCCGCCGAACTCGAGGCCGAGGTAGTGGACGTGGGCGCGGCCCACGGTGCGCGTCTGACAGTGACCAAGGGCGTCGACCTCGAGCGCGGCTATCCGATGATCCATACCGTGGGCGCGGCCGCGACGGCGCAGCGCGCGCCGCGGCTGATCGAGCTCGATTGGGGTCGCGACGACGATCCACGCGTCGCCATCATTGGCAAGGGGGTGTGCTTCGACACCGGCGGGCTCGACCTCAAGCCGTCGGCGGCGATGCGGCTGATGAAGAAGGACATGGGCGGCGCGGCACACGCGCTGGCGCTTGCTGAGCTTGTCATGGCGGCGCGCCTGCCGGTGCGGCTGCACCTCCTCATCCCCGCCGTCGAGAATGCCGTGTCGGGTGCTGCCTTCCGCCCCGGCGACGTGCTGAGGACGCGCAAGGGCCTGACGGTCGAGAATACCAATACCGATGCCGAGGGACGGCTGATCCTGTGCGATGCCCTGACCCGCGCGGTCGAGGGCAAGCCGGGGATGATCCTCGACTATGCGACCCTGACCGGCGCGGCGCGCGTGGCGCTCGGCCCCGACCTGCCACCCCTGTTCGCCAATGACGAGGCGCTGGCGGCAGACCTCCTCGCTGCGGGCGAGCGGGTGGAGGACGCCCTGTGGCGGATGCCGCTGTGGGACGGGTATGACGAGATGCTGAAGTCCGATGTCGCCGACATGGTGAACGCAGCCGAGGGGGCGTTCGCGGGCGCGATCACCGCGGCACTGTTCCTGCGCCGGTTCGTCCCTGCCGATGTGCCTTGGGCGCATCTGGACGTGTTCGCCTGGCGTCCGGCGACTCGCCCGGGCCGGCCCAAGGGGGGCGACGCCGTCGGGCTGCGTGCGGCATGGGCGATGCTCAAGTCGCGGTACGGCGAATGACCCACTGGCTGCTCCGCTACCGCTTCGCGCCCGACTATCTCGAGCGGCGGGCGACGTTTCGCGCCGAGCATCTGGGCATCGCGTGGGAAGCGGCGGATGCGGGCACGCTGATCCTCGGCGGAGCGGCGGGCGATCCGCCGGACGAGGGGTTGCTGGTCTTCACGACGCGCGAGGCGGCGGAGGCGTTCGCTGGCGCCGACCCCTATGTGGCGGCGGGGCTGGTGCTCGACTGGACGCTGAAGCCCTGGACGACGGTCGTGGGTGCGCTGGCGGCGACGCCGGTCCGGCCCTGATCTCGACCGGCGCCCCAGCGCGGGCCGGGGGCCTGCCACCGGGCGATCTCAGCCTTTGCTGGCATGACGTTATGGCTTAGGGCTCGATCTTCACCCGCTCGCTCCTACCCTCTCGAACGAGCCAGAGGTCGCCGAAATCGACGTGGACCAGCGGCGCCGGTCGCTGGCCGCCAAAGCGTTCGACGATCTCGGGCACGGTGTTGCTGTGGCCGACGATCAGCACATCGCCGGGCTGCACCCTCACCGCCTCGACCAGTCGGGCCGCGTCGGTCCAATCATAGTCGATCGGCTGAAGCCCCCGCTCGCGCGCCAGCGGCGCCGCGGTCTGGCGCGTGCGGGCAAAGGGCGTGGCGTAGATCGCCGCCAGCTTCTTGCCACCGAACCAGCGCACGAGCGCCTGCGCCCGCGCCTCACCTGTCGAGGTCAGCCGCGCGTCCTTCACCCCCTCGGGCGTGTCGAGGTGCCGGATGACGTAGATCGTCTGCGGCGCGGGCGTGCCCGCACACCCCGCCGTGAGCAGCGCAGCCGTAAAGGCCAGGACCGCTCGCCGCCTCAAAGCGCAGCCGCCGCCTCGATGATCGGCACGAACTTCTCGGCCGTCAGGCTGGCGCCGCCCACGAGGGCGCCGTCGACATGCGGTGCTGCGAGGATCGTGCCCGCGTTCGCGCCCGTCACCGACCCGCCATAGAGGATACGGATGCCGTCCGCGGCCTCCCCCACCATCTGGCGCATCTTGGCGCGCGCGATCGCATGGATCGCGGCGATCTCCTCGACCGTGGGCGTGCGGCCGGTACCGATCGCCCAGCGCGGCTCATAGGCGAGCGTGAACCAGTCGCCGCTCGCATCCTCGGGGACCGATTTCTCGATCTGCGCCTGGACGACGCGCTCGGCGCGGCCGGCGTCGCGCTCGGCCTCGGTCTCGCCGCAGCAGAGGATGACCGACAGGCCGTGGCGGCGCGCCGCGGCGGCCTTGGCCCAGGCGTCGTGGCTGGTCTCGTTCTGGTCGGCGCGCCGCTCGCTATGCCCAACGATTACCGTCGTCGCCCCCGCCTCGCGCAGCATCGGGGCGGAGATGCAGCCGGTATGCGCGCCCGAATCGCGCTCGTGCACGTCCTGCGCGCCGATCGCGAGGGTACCGGCATGCTCGGCCGCCAGCGCCAGCAACGTGGTCGGCACGTAGAGCGCGACATCGACATCCGGATGCGCGGCGGCGGCGGCGGCGATCGCCTCGACCTCGCGCACGGCATCGCGAAGGCCGTGCATCTTCCAGTTGCCCGCCACCAGCTTGCGCCTCGTCATCCGAACTCCTCTTGAACTGCATTCGTATGCAGCCGATGCCAGCATGGCCGCGCGCGCACAAGCTTGTCGCGGCCGGCATCGCCCCCTAAAGCGCGCCATTCCTGATTTCAGTGCTTCGCGAACGAACGGACGCTTCGATGCTCAATTTCTTCCGCCGGATGGTCAAGTCGAAGTTCGGCGTGCTGTTCACGCTCGCGGCGCTGGCGATCATCGCGATCAGCTTCGGCCTGGCCGACATCAACGGCCTGAGCCAGCCGGGCGGCGCGCGCGGCGCCACCCTGATCGAGGTCGCGGGCGAGGGCGTCGGCGAGAACGACCTGCGCCAGCGCACGCGCCTCGCCCTCGATGCGGTGCGGCAGCAGCAGGAAGGGCTCGACATGCCCGGCTTCCTCAACGCCGGCGGGTTCGAGAGCGTCGTCGCGCGGGTCGAGAACGGCCTCGCCCTCGAACGCTTCGCCGAGGAAAGCGGCATGGTCGCGTCGAAAGCGCTGGTCGACGGCCAGATCGCCAGCATCCCCGCCTTTCAGGGCTTCGACGGCAAGTTCAGCCAGACCAACTTCGAGCGCGCGCTCGCCCAGCGGCAGATCACGCCCGAGCAGCTGCGCACCGATATCGCGCGCGAAACCTATGCCCAGTGGCTGCTGACGCCGACGATCGGCGCGAGCCAGGTCGGCGACCAGCTGGCCCTCCCCTATGCCAACCTGCTGCTCGAGCGGCGCAAGGGCCAGATCGCGCTGGTGCCGACGCGCGTCGATGCTTCGGCCAACCCGACCGACCAGCAGCTCTCGACCTTCTACGGCAACAACCGCCAGCGCTATACCGTGCCCGAGCGGCGCGTGGTCCGCTACGCGGTCGTCACGCCCGCCGCCTATGCGGCGCGGGTGCAGGTGACCGACGCCGACCTTCAAGCAGCGTACAAGGCGGCGGGCGACAAATACGCCCCGTCGGCAACGCGCACGCTGGAGCAGGTCGTCGTCCTCGATCAGGCGCTTGCATCGAAGATCGCGGGTCAGGTGAAGGGCGGCACCGCCGTCGCCGCCGCTGCGCGCGCCGCGGGGCTTGAGGCGACGACTGCGACCGACATCAGGCAGTCGGCCTTCGCGACGCAAACCTCGGCCGATGTCGCAAAGGCGGCCTTCGCCGCGCCGCAGGGTGGCGTCGTCGGCCCGGTGCGCTCGCCGCTCGGCTTCCACATCATCAAGGTCACGGGCATCAGCCAGTCGGCGGGACGTCCGCTCGCGGCCGTTCGCGACGAACTGACCGCCGAGGTGCGCAAGCGCAAGGAGGCGGAGGCGCTGGCCGATGCGCAGCAGGAGCTCGACACCGGCATCGCCGATGGCGCGACGTTCGACGAGCTGATCGCCGACCAGAAGCTTCAGGCGCAGACGACGCCGGCCCTCACCGCACAGGGCATCAATCCCGATGCGCCGGGCCAAGCGCCCGATCCGCGGCTGGCGACGATCATGCAGGCGGGCTTCGCCGCGCAGGACGGCGATGCGCCGCAGATCGTGCCGGTGGGCCAGGACGGCACCTTCGCCATCGTCGCGCTCGGCCGCATCGTTCCGGCCGCCGCGCGCCCGCTCCAGTCGATCCGCGCGGCGGTCGTGGAGGACTGGCGCCGCCAGCAGGCCAAGCTCGCCGCCCGGCGCATCGCCGATGCGGTCGTCGCCAACGTCGGCCGCGGCACCGCGCTCCGGCAGGCGCTGGGTGCGGCCGGCGTGACCGGCGCGCCGGCGGTGCAGACGGTCGACGTCTCGCGCGCCGAGCTGGCGGCGCGCCAGATCCAGCTGCCGCCGCCCGTCGAGCTGATGTTCAAACTGAAGCAGGGGACCGCCAAGCTGCTCGAGGCGCCGAACAATGGCGGCTGGTTCGTCGTCACGGTGACCGGCATCACCCCCGGCGACGCCCGCAAGGCGCCGGGCGCGGTCCAGTCGACGCGCGCCGGCCTCGGCTCGGTCGTCGGTCGCGAATATGCCGAGCAGTTCACCAACGCCGCCAAGAAGCAGCTCGGCGCCACGCGCAACGCCGCGGGCCTCGCCAAGCTCAAGGCCGACCTCGCCGGCCAGGGCGCTGTCGCCGAGTGATCGAGGGGATCGACGCCGCTCGCGCTGCGCTCGCCGCCGGGCGGCCGGCGCTCGTCTGGCGCCGCCAGCTTGCCGATACCGAGACGCCCGTCGCCGCCGCGCTCAAGCTGATCGAGCCCGGCCGCGGCGACTTCCTGCTCGAGTCGGTTGAGGGCGGCGCGGTGCGCGGCCGGCACAGCCTGATCGGCCTCGCACCAGACCTCGTCTTTCGCGCGGTTCGCGAGCGCGCGGAGGTCAACCGCCACTGGCTGACCGACCGCGCGGCGTTCGAGCCGTGCGAAGCCGGCAGCCTCGCCGCGCTCCGCTCGCTGGTCGAGGCGTGCCGGGCCGACGTGCCCGCCGCACTGCCCCGCGCGCTCGCCTGCCTCGTCGGCTATTTCGGTTACGAGACGATCGGGCTGGTCGAAAAGCTGCCGGCGCCTAAATCGCGCGCGCTCGACATTCCTGACATGCTGTTCGTGCGGCCGAGCGTCCTGCTCGTCTTCGACCGGCTGGCCGACGCACTGTTCGTCGTCGCCCCGGCCTGGCCCGAGCATGGGGCGCAGGCCGTCGATCACGCGTGCGAGGCGATCGAGGCGACGAGCGCCCGCCTTGCCGCCGCACCGCTCCCCGCGCCGGCGCGCAGCGAGGCGGAGCCACCGGTCTTCACCCCGGTCCTCGAACCCGGCCGCTATGGCGAGATGGTCGCGGCGGCGAAGGACTATATCGCCGCTGGCGACATCTTTCAGGTCGTGCTGGCGCAGCGCTTTACCGCGCCCTTCGCGCTACCGCCGATCGAGCTTTACCGCGCGCTTCGCCGGATCAATCCCTCGCCGTTCCTCTACCATCTCGACCTGCCTGGCTTTTCGCTGACGGGATCGAGTCCCGAGATCCTCGTACGCGTGCGCGACGGCGAAGTGACGATCCGCCCGATCGCCGGCACGAGGCCGCGCGGGGCCACGCCCGAGGCCGATGCCGCCAATCGCGAGAGCCTGCTCGCCGATCCCAAGGAGCGCGCCGAGCACTTGATGCTTCTCGATCTCGGCCGGAACGACGTGGGCCGCGTGGCGGCGGCGGGCAGCGTGCGCGTGACCGACAGCTATACGGTCGAGCTCTACAGCCACGTCATGCACATCGTCTCGAACGTGGTCGGGCGGCTGCACCCCGAGCGTGACGCGATCGACGCGCTGTTCGCGGGCTTCCCGGCGGGGACGGTCAGCGGCGCGCCCAAGGTCCGCGCCTGCCAGATCATCGCCGAACTCGAGCCCGAGGCGCGCGGCGCCTATGCCGGCGGTGTCGGCTATTTCTCGCCCGACGGGTCGATGGATTCGTGCATCGTGCTGCGCACCGGCATCGTCAAGGACGGTGTCATGCACGTCCAGGCGGGTGCCGGCATCGTCGCCGACAGCGACCCTGCCTATGAACAGCGCGAATGCGAGGCGAAGGCCGGCGCGCTGCTGGCCGCCGCACGCGAGGCGGTGGCGAGAGCCGGCGAGGCCGGGTTCGGACAATAGGGTGAAGACACCGCCCCGTTCCGGGCAGGTCCTCGGACGTTTCCTCACTCAACCGTCACCCCGGACCTGATCCGGGTGACCAAAGCCCTATGGCAGCTTCGCCGCTTCGGCCCGCTGGGCGCGGCGCCATTCGAACCATTGGTCGATCATCTGCTGGTTGCAGCCCGTCTGGCCGCCCGTGCCGACCGGCGAGCAGCTGTTGGGCAGGCCCGCGCGGTTGACCTCCATCATCGTCTGCGCGCGGTTGGTCCACGACTGGTTGCCCGCGACCACGGGCTGATCGCGGAACTCCTTGGGGATGCGATACTGCTCCTCGGGGTCGATCCTGCCGCAGACGACGACCTCGTCGCCTGTCGCCTCGGGGCATTTCTCACCCTGTTTCAGCATGATATTGCGGATGCGGTTCGGCGTCCCGCCCTGCCGCGCCTCCTGCGCCAGCGATAGCGCGGGCGTCGCCAGCAGGGGCAAGAGGAGCAGGCCCAGGGTGAGGCGACGCATGGCAATTCTCCGGCAGTTAGTCCGCTCATCCGCTGCCCAAGCTTGCGCGCGGCTGAACGAGGGCTAGATGACAGGATATGCTTCTGGTCATCGATAATTACGACAGCTTCACCTGGAACCTCGTCCACTATCTGATGGAGCTGGGGGTCGAGGTGCGGGTCGAGCGCAACGACGCCCTGACCGCACGCGACGCGATTGAGACGAACGCGCAGGCCTTTCTGATCTCGCCGGGCCCCTGCACGCCGACCGAAGCGGGGATCAGCCTCGACCTCGTCGCCGCCTGTGCCGAGCTGAAGAAGCCGCTGCTCGGCGTCTGCCTTGGCCATCAGGCGATCGGCCAGCATTTCGGCGGCAAGGTGGTGCGCGGCGGGCTGATGCACGGCAAGACCTGTCCGGTCGAGCATGATGGCACCGGGCTGTTTGCGGGCCTCCCCTCGCCCTTCACGGCAACGCGCTACCACTCGCTGATCGTCACCGATGTGCCGTCCGAGCTGGTGGTCAATGCCACCGCCGCCGACGCCAGCGTCATGGGCTTTCGCCATCGCGACCTGCCGATCCACGGCGTCCAGTTCCATCCGGAAAGCATCGCCACCGAGCATGGCCATGCGATGCTCGCAAATTTCCTGCGCGACGCCGGCCTGCCCGCGACGATGCCGGCAAATCTGCCGAGGGGGCTGGCGGCATGAGCGTAACCACCCTCCTTCCCGATCCTTCGACTCCGCTGTCGAATGACAGCGCCGCACGCGCGTTCGCGGACATCCTCGACGGGCGTGCCGACGATGCCGCGATCGAGGGGTTCCTGATCGCGCTGACCGAACGCGGCGAGACTTCGGTCGAGATCGCCGCCGCGGCCGGCGCGCTGCGCGAGCGAATGATCGGGCTCGACGCGCCCGACAATGCCATCGACGTGTGCGGCACCGGCGGCGACGGGCATCACACGCTCAACGTCTCGACCGCAGTTGCGATCGTCGTCGCGGCATGCGGAGTACCGGTCGCCAAGCATGGCAACCGTGCCGCCTCTTCGAAAGCGGGAGCCGCCGACACGCTCGAGGCGCTGGGCCTCGACCTCGACGCCGCAACCGCGAGTGCGGAGGCGACTTTGGGCGAGCTCGGCATCGCCTTCCTGTTCGCCGCCAACCACCATCCGGCGCTCGCGCGGCTCGCGCCGCTGAGGCGCCGGATCGGACGGCGGACGATCTTCAACCTGATGGGGCCGCTCGCCAATCCGGCGCGGGTGCGGCGCCAGCTCGTCGGGATCGCACGGCCGGATTACGTGCCCGTCTATGCCGAGGCGCTGACCCTGCTGGGCGCCGACGCCGCCGCCGTGGTCGCGGGCGAAGAGGGGCTCGACGAACTTTCCTGCGCCGGCCCGAGCGTCGCGGCGAATGTCGGCAGCGCCACTCTGCCAGAGGCCATCATTCCCGAGGATGCGGGCCTGCCCCGCCACCCGCTCGCCAAGATCCGCGGCGGCGAGGCGGCGGAAAACGCCGAAGCGCTCAAGGACCTGCTCGCCGGCGGCACCGGCGCATATCGCGACGCGGTGCTGCTAAATGCCGCCGCCGCACTGATCGTCGCGGGCCGGGTCGAGACGCTCGCTGGCGGCGCGGCACAGGCAGCCGAGGCGATCGACAGCGCCCGCGCCGCCGCGCTGCTCCGCCGCTGGATCGAGCGCGTATGAGCGACATGCTGACCGCGATCATCGATCGCAAATATGATGAGGTGATCGAACGGCGGACCCGCGCCTCGCTCGCCGATCTCGACGCCCGCGCCGCCGAGCAGAGCCCGCCGCGCGGTTTCAAAGCCGCGCTCGACGCACGCGCCGCGTCGGGCCGCCACGCGCTGATCGCCGAGATCAAGAAGGCCAGCCCCTCCAAGGGCCTGATCCGCGCCGATTTCGATCCGCCCGCTCATGCCCGCGCATATGAAGCGGGCGGTGCGACCTGCCTTTCGGTACTGACGGACGGGCCGGGGTTTCAAGGTCATGCCGATTACCTGATCGCCGCCCGCGCCGCTTGCGACCTACCCGTCCTGCGCAAGGATTTCATGGTCGACCCCTGGCAGGTGGCCGAAGCGCGCGCGATGGGCGCGGACGCGGTGCTCATCATCGTCGCGGCGATTGACGACGGCGCGATGGCCGAGATCGAGGCGGCGGCGTTCGAGCGCGACATGGACGTGCTGGTCGAGGTCCACGACGCCGCCGAGATGGAACGCGCCGCCCGCCTCCGCTCCCGCCTGATCGGCGTCAACAACCGAAATCTCAAGACGTTCGACGTCGATTTCAACAAGACCTACGAGCTCGTCGGCTTGGCGCCCGAGGGGTGCACCTTCGTCGCAGAAAGCGGGCTAAACACCCGCGTCGAGCTTGACGCGATGGCCGAGCGCGGCATCCGCTGCTTCCTGGTCGGCGAGGCGCTGATGCGGCAGGCCGATGTCGAGGCGGCAACCCGCGCGCTGGTCGGATGAGCGGCCTCACGCACCTCGACGAGGCGGGCGCGGCGCGGATGGTAGACGTCGGACACAAGTCAGCGACCGAACGCCGCGCGGTCGCCGCCGGCCGCATCGCCATGTCACGCGAGGCGGCCAGCGCAATCCGCAACGGGGCGGTGGCCAAGGGCGACGTGCTTGCCGTGGCGCGCGTCGCCGGCATCATGGCGGCGAAGCGCACCGCCGACCTGATCCCGCTCTGCCACCCGCTCCCGCTCACCAGCGTCGAGGTGGCGCTCGCGGTCGAGGACGACGGCGTCACCGTTACCGCCACGGCGGCGACGACGGGCCAGACCGGCGTCGAGATGGAGGCGATGATCGCCGCGAGCACCGCGCTCCTCACCTTGTACGACATGGCAAAGGCCATCGATAAAGCCATGATTCTTCAGGACATTCGCCTGCTGTCGAAGGCGGGCGGCAAGTCCGGCGACTGGCACGCCCCCGCCTGATGGGGCTGCTGCCGGTTGCCGAGGCGCAGGCGCGCCTGCTCGCGCTGGCGCCGCCGCTCTCGATCGAGGACGCGCCGCTCGGCCTCGCGGCGGGCCGCTGGGCCGCGTCGGCGGTGACGGCGAAGCGGACTCAGCCCGCACGCGACCTGTCGGCCATGGACGGCTTTGCAATTGCCCATGCCGACCTGCCCGGCCCGTTCCGAATGATCGGCGAGAGCGCGGCCGGACGCCCTTTTGCGGGCCGCGTCGGCGCGATTGAGACGGTGCGTATCTTCACCGGCGCGGCGATGCCCGCAGGCGCGAACTGTGTGCTAGTGCAGGAGGAAGCGCGTGTCGAGGGCACCCTCGTC
This sequence comes from Sphingomonas spermidinifaciens, assembly GCF_002351485.1. Lineage (GTDB taxonomy): Bacteria > Pseudomonadota > Alphaproteobacteria > Sphingomonadales > Sphingomonadaceae > Sphingomonas > Sphingomonas spermidinifaciens. The sequence continues at coordinate 383,172 of NZ_NWMW01000001.1, forward strand.
CACCTTGCGGGTGAAGGACCAGGCCATCCCGGCCGCAACGTCCGCCCCGCCGGACTCGATTTCAGCGAGGGCGACGGGCTGATCGCCGCGGGCGAACGCCTGACCCCAGCGCGGATCGCGCTCGCCGCGGTCGCGGGTCATGCCACGCTGCCCGTTCGCCGCCGCGTCCGCGTCGCGATCGCCGCGACCGGGGACGAGCTTCGCCCCGCAGGTGCGCCGCTCGGTGACGGTGACCTGCCCGAGAGTAATGGCGTCATGCTGTCGGCGTTGCTCGCCGACCTGCCGGTCGATCTCCTCGACCTCGGTATCCTGCCCGATCGGCTCGAGGTGCTGCGCGACGCCTTTGCGGGCGCGAGGCCAGACGTGCTCGTCACCACCGGCGGCGCATCGGTGGGTGACCACGACCTCGTGCGACCGGCATTGGAGGCCGCGGGCGCGGCGATCGACTTCTGGCGCGTCGCGCTCCGGCCCGGCAAACCGATGCTCGCGGGCCGGTTGGGCGACGGCGTCGTCGTGGGCCTGCCGGGCAATCCGGTCTCCGCCTTCGTCACGGCGACGCTGTTCGTTCGCCCGCTGATCGCCCATCTCTCGGGCGCCGCCGATCCGTTCCCCGCCACGGCGCCCGCCGTCCTCGGGGAGCCGCTGCCCGCCAATGGCGAGCGCACCGATTATCTGCGGGGTCGACGCATCGACGGGCGCGTCCACATCGCCGCGATCCAGGACAGCTCGATGTTGCGAACGCTCGCGCGCGCCGACTGCCTAGTATTGCGTCAGGCGCATGAACCGGCCGCGGCCGCGGGCGACTCGGTGGAGATCCTCGACCTCGCTTGACAGCAAGAGGAACAAGACATAAACGTTCAGCGTCTGTTCCCATAGGAGAGGCGCGATGCTCACGCGCAAGCAGCACGAACTCATCTGCTTCATCGCCGACCGACTGGCCGAAACCGGCGTCTCGCCCTCGTTCGAGGAAATGAAGGACGCGCTCGAACTCAAGTCGAAGTCGGGGGTTCACCGCCTGATCAGCGCGCTCGAGGAGCGCGGGTTCCTGCGCCGCCTCCCCAACCGCGCCCGCGCGCTCGAAGTGCTCAAGATGCCCGAGGTGAAGGCCGCCGCGAAGAAGGCCGCGCCCACGGTCGCACCGAGCGTCTCCGCCCCCCTGCCCACCCCCGCCAACGACGTCATCGAGATCCCGTTGCACGGCCGCATCGCCGCCGGTGTGCCAATCGAGGCGATGGAGGGCGCGACGATGCTCCCTGTCCCTGCGGCGCTGCTCGGCTCGGGCGAGCATTATGCGCTCGAAGTGTCGGGCGATTCGATGGTCGAGGCAGGGATCCTCGACGGCGACTATGCGCTGATCCGCCGCCAGGAAGTCGCGCGCGACGGCGAGATCGTCGTGGCGTTGATCGACGACAGTGAAGCGACGCTCAAATTTTTCCGGCATGAGGGCGGGATGGTTCGCCTCGATCCCGCCAACCGCAGCTACGATCCCCAGCGCTATCGGCCCGATCAGGTGCGCGTACAGGGCCGGCTCGCGGGCTTGCTGCGTCGCTACTGAGGTCCTCGCCGGCGTCGGGGCCGGCATTTCGGCTTCGATCCTCCGGCGGGTTCTGCCATGAGAAACCGATGGCCGACTCGTTCAATTTTCGCGTTGGTGGCGCGCTGATGCGCCGGCCCGGCATGGCGGGCCGGTCATGAGCCTCACGCCCGCCTTCCTTGACGAGCTCCGCGCACGGACCACCCTGTCTGCGCTGGTCGGTCGCACCGTAAAACTTCAGCGCGCGGGCCGCGAGTATCGCGCCTGCTGCCCCTTCCATAACGAGAAGAGCCCGAGCTTCTACGTCAACGACGACAAGGGCTTCTATCACTGCTTTGGCTGCGGCGCGCATGGCGATGCGATCCGCTGGATGACCGAGCAGCAGGGCCTGCCCTTCATTGACGCGGTCAAGGAATTGGCGCAGGCGGCCGGGCTCGACATGCCCGAACAGGACCGCCGCGCCGCGCAGAAGGCCGAGCGCGCCAGGTCGCTGCACGATGCAATGGCAGCGGCGGCCAAGTGGTACGAGGACCAGCTCTGGGGCCTCGGCGGCGAGGAGGCGCGCGCGCTCCTCGACCGGCGCGGCGTGCGGCCGGACACGGCGCGCGCCTTCGGCCTCGGCTTCGCGCCCGACAGCCGCGGACAGCTGCGCAAGGCGCTTGCCGAGTTCGGCGACGCGATGCTCGTCGAATGCGGCCTGCTGATCCAGGTCGACGGCAAGGAGCCCTATGACCGGTTCCGCGGCCGGCTGATGATCCCGATCCGCAACGCGCGCGGCCGGGTGATCGCCTTTGGCGGCCGCATCATCGGCGCGGGTGAGCCCAAATATCTGAACTCGCCCGAGACACCGCTCTTCGACAAGGGCCGCACGCTCTACAATCTCGACCGCGCCGGCGCCGCGTCGCGCAAGGCCGGCCGCGTGATCGCGGTCGAGGGCTATATGGACGTCATCGCCCTCGCCCAGTCGGGCTTTGGCGAGGCGGTTGCCCCGCTCGGCACCGCGCTGACCGAGGCGCAGCTCGAACGGCTGTGGCGGATGGCCGACGTGCCCATCCTCTGCTTCGACGGTGACGCCGCGGGCCAGAAGGCCGCCATCCGCGCCGCCGAGCGCGCGCTGCCGATGCTGGCGCCGGGCAAGAGCCTTGAGATTGCGACGCTGCCCGACGGCCTCGATCCCGATGATATCGTCGGTGCTGGCGGCGCAAAGGCTTTTGAAAGCATCATCAAGCGCGCGCGCTCACTCGATGACCATATCTGGACGAGCGAGTTCGGGACGCTTCCACCGCAAGCTGGGCCAGACGAGCGTGCGGCGTTGCTTCACCGGCTTCAGCAAGCGGCCGACACGATCCGCGAGCCGATCATCAGAGATCAGTATCGCAGCGCGCTACGCGAGCGCTTCTACGGCGTCTTCGGCAGCCGGGCGCAGCGCATGTCGGTCGTGCAGGCCGCGGCGGACGGTCCCGTTCACGAGGAGCGTCGTGGCCTGCAATTCACGCTGCATCGCGCAGTGCTCTTGGGCTTGATGCGCTACCCTGAAGTGCTTGTTGAGCGAAGCGACGAGGTCTCGAGTCTTCCTATCGTTCACAGGAAACTTCGGGAGTGGCGTGACATTCTCGTCGAATGGGCGCTGCAATGGCCAGCGCCGGAACTGGCTGAACTCACTCATGAGATGCTCGGAAGTGATTTCGGGCTCGAGATCGAGAGGCGCTGCTATCGCAAGGACCTGGCGTTCAGCTTCTACTTCGAGCGCTCGGAGTCGACAGAACCGGCCGACGATCTGCGAAGGCTGCTGGAATTGCTCATCGAGGAGCATGTTGCGCGGCGGGCGGCTGCGCTACGGAACGCCGAGGCTGTTCGCGAGATGACCGAGGCGAGCTTCGCCGCTCAACGTGCGGCCGTCCTAGAAACCAACAGCGTGCATCAGCGCCTCTCGACATGGCTGGAGCAGTTCAGGGAAGCCGCTTGATCCCTGTGGCCCAATCCCCATATCGCTGTCACAATCGTGGAGCGGCGCGCTCATGCGAGTTGCAAAATCCATATCAATCGGCATGTAGGGGCGCATTCCCTTGTATAATGCGCCATCGGGTAATCGAGGGCAGTTGATGGCGAAGGCGAACGGTGGCGGCGGCGACGACACGATCGAGGTAGGCGACGCGCCGCTGATCGACCTCAACGAAGGGTCGATGAAGAAGCTGATCGCCCGCGCCAAGAAGCGCGGCTACATCACCGTCGATCAGCTGAACGAGATGCTGCCGCAGGACCAGATGTCCAGCGAGCAGATCGAGGACATCATGGCCGCGCTCAACGACATGGGCGTGAACGTTGTCGAGAACGAGGAAGCCGGCGAGGATTCCGAGCCCGACGACGACAGCGCCGACGATGCCGAGACTGCTGACAGTCAGGACGACAGCGCCCCCGCCTTCGAAGCGCCCAAGAAGAAGGAGACGGTCGATCGCACCGACGATCCCGTCCGCATGTATCTGCGCGAGATGGGAGCCGTCGAGCTCCTGAGCCGCGAGGGCGAGATTGCGATCGCCAAGCGGATCGAGGCGGGCCGCGACACGATGATCCTGGGGCTGTGCGAGAGCCCGATCACGTTCAACGCCATCATCAACTGGTCGACCGCGCTCAACGAAGGCACGATGCAGCTGCGCGAGATCCTCGATCTCGATGCGATGCTGTCGAAGGATCCTGCGCCCGAATCGCTGTCCGAGGACGGCGAGGACGATGGCGAAATCTCGGAGAAGAACGCCGGCCCCTCCTTCAAGGAAGAGGAGGAGCCCGAGGAGGCGTCTGCCGACGAGGACGAGGAGTCGATGACCGAGCGGCGCACCCCGCGCCCGTCGGACGACGACGATGAGGACAATACGCTCAGCCTCGCGCAGATGGAGGAAACGCTCAAGCCGCAGGCGCTCGAGAAGTTCGCCAACATCACCGCGCTCTACAAGACCTTCGCCAAGATGCAGGCCAAGCGCCTCGACGCGATGGCGGTGGGCGGCGAGCTTAGCGCGGCCGACGAGAAGAAGTACCAGAAGCTCCGCGAGGACCTGACCGCCGAGGTCGAGAGCGTCCAGTTCCATCAGGCGAAGATCGAATATCTCGTCGATCAGCTCTACAGCTTCAATCGGCGCCTGACCGCGCTGGGCGGCCAGATGCTGCGCCTGGCCGAGCGGCACAAGGTCAACCGCAAGGACTTCCTCGACCGCTATATGGGCCATGAGCTCGACGAGCAGTGGCTGGGAAGCGTCGGCGGGCTCGACAAGAAGTGGAAGGCGTTCGCCGACAACGAAGCGGGCGCGGTTGACCGCATCCGCGTCGAGATCGCGGAAATCGCTCAGTCGACGGGCATGGCGCTCGGCGAGTTCCGCCGCATCGTCAACATGGTCCAAAAGGGCGAGCGCGAGGCGCGCATTGCCAAGAAGGAGATGGTGGAGGCGAACCTTCGCCTCGTCATCTCGATCGCGAAGAAATACACCAACCGCGGGCTGCAGTTCCTCGACCTCATCCAGGAAGGCAATATCGGCCTGATGAAGGCGGTGGACAAGTTCGAGTATCGCCGCGGCTACAAGTTCTCGACCTATGCGACGTGGTGGATTCGTCAGGCGATCACCCGCTCGATCGCGGATCAGGCGCGGACGATCCGCATCCCCGTCCATATGATCGAGACGATCAACAAGCTCGTTCGGACCAGCCGCCAGTTCCTCCACGAACAGGGCCGCGAGCCCACGCCCGAGGAAATGGCCGAGCGCCTGTCGATGCCGCTCGAGAAGGTTCGCAAGGTGATGAAGATCGCCAAGGAGCCGATCAGCCTCGAAACGCCGATCGGCGACGAGGAGGATTCGCACCTCGGCGACTTCATCGAAGACAAGAACGCGATCATTCCGGTGGACGCCGCGATTCAGGCGAACCTGAAGGAGACCGTGACGCGCGTCTTGGCATCGCTGACGCCGCGCGAGGAGCGCGTGCTGCGCATGCGCTTCGGCATCGGCATGAACACCGACCACACGCTCGAAGAGGTCGGCCAGCAGTTCAGCGTCACACGCGAACGCATCCGCCAGATCGAGGCGAAGGCGCTGCGCAAGCTCAAGCATCCGTCGCGGTCGCGCAAGATGCGCTCCTTCCTCGACCAGTGAGCCGGCCGTAACCCGGCGAGGGCCGGGATTACGGCTGCGATGGATGGCGCGACATCAGCGGCGCCATAGCTGCCCCGGCCTCCGCCGGGATACAAACTCGAAAAACGCGCTCCCGCTAAAGGGGGAGCCCAGGGCGGCAGTCGATGGCGCTTGGGGCTCTGGGCTCCGCCTTTGCGGGAGTTTTCGCTTCGAGGCCGATTGACCAGGCTATATACGTTCCATATACGCTGCATATACAGGCCGCGACGAGGAACGCCGGTGGGCATCGTGAAGATCGACGAAACGCTCCACGCGGAGATCCGGCGGGCTAGCGCCGTCATGTGCCGCTCGATCAACGCGCAGGCCGAGTTCTGGATGAAGATGGGTATGTTGGCGGAAGCCAACCCTACGCTCTCCTTCAACGAGATCGTTCGGATCCAGCTCGCCGCGGCCGATATCGACCTGCCCGACCTCGCCGCCGCCTGACGATGGTCAAGACTCGCGACGAGCTGGCGAGGATGCGCACCGCCGGGCGGCTGCTGGCGCGCGTCTTCGAGATGCTCGACGAGCAGGATTTTGCCGGCAAATCGACGCTCGAGATCGACGCCATCGTCGAGCGCTTCATCGTCGACAACCTCAGCGCGCGTCCCGCCAGCAAGGGACAGTATGGCTATGCCCACGTCCTCAACTGCTCGATCAACCATGTCGTCTGTCACGGCGTGCCCGATGCCGGGGCGATCCTGAAGGACGGCGATATCGTCAATCTCGACATCACTCTTGAGAAGGACGGGTTCATCGCCGATTCGAGCAAGACGTATGTCATCGGCAATGCCAGCACTGGGGCGCGGCGGCTGGTGCGGGTCGCACAGGAGGCGATGTGGAAAGGGATCGGCGCGGTCCGGCCGGGCGCGCGGATCGGCGATGTCGGGCATGCGATCGAGCGCCACGCCAAGCGCCACGGCTATGCGGTGGTGCGCGACTATTGCGGCCACGGCATCGGGCGCGAGATGCACGAGCCGCCCTCGGTCCCCGGCTTCGGCAGGCCTGGCACCGGCGTGCTGCTGCGCGAGGGCATGACCTTCACGATCGAGCCGATGCTCAACCAGGGTACGCGGCGGACCGCCACGCTTGAGGACGGATGGACCGTGGTAACGGGCGACGGCCGTCTGTCCGCGCAGTTCGAGCACACCGTCGCGGTGACGGCGACGGGCGTCGAGGTGCTGACCCTGCGCGAGGGTGAACGCGCCGCGGCCTGAAACCGGCCTAATCGAAACGCTTATGTCGGTCGCCCGCCGCGGCGCGTAGCGTCGCCCCAGTATCAGGGAGCGACCGTCATGATCGAAGCCGCCGCGCGCAGCCTGCCCGTCCAAAACTCAATTAGCGTCGTGCCGTTCGTCGGCGCTTCCTCTGCCGCAACATTGTCGATCCAGCCCACAGCCGCGCCCGCGATCCCGCGCATCGCCGCCAACGACGTCTCGACCGCCGACGACGTGCGCACCAATGCGCTCCTCTCCGAAGACGTCTACCGCGCAGAACCGACGCCGCCCGCGGGCTATCGCGTGGCGTCCGCCGACGACCTTCAGGCGCTGGGGCTGACCCCGGCGATGCTCGAAATGCCCGGCTCGTCGTTCCGGGCGCGGGTCTATGCCACGGACACGATCAGCGGCACCGAATATGTCGTCGCCTTTCGCGGATCTTCGGCGGGCGAGGACTGGGCGAACAATGCGCAGCAGGCGCTTGGCCTCAATTCGGAAAGCTATGCGAAGGCGCTGCAGATCGGCCGCCAGATCGCGCGAAGCGACGAGCAGGTGAGCTTCACCGGCCACTCGCTCGGCGGCGGGCTCGCCTCGGCTGCGGCGGTCGCCAGCGGGCGGACCGCCGACACCTTCAACGCGGCCGGCCTTCATGACGACACGATCGCCGCCGCACGCGGCATCGCGGCGAGTTCGGGGCGCGGCACCGCGTCGGTCGATGCCTGGTATGTGCCCGGAGAGATCCTGCATCTCGTCCAGAATGGCGGCGACCGCGCGCTGGGCGGGCTGCTCGGCGGCATTCCCGGCGCGCTGGTCGCCGACGCGCCGGAAGCCTATGGCACGCAGCGCGCGCTTCCCGACATCCGACCCGAGGGTAAGGGCTTCTTCGACGGGTTGAACCCGGTCGATCGGCACGGCATGGACTGGGTGGTCGCGGGAACCACCGGCCTGCGCTGACCCGGCGCGGCACCCCGACGGGAGTGCGTGATGTGCGTCGTGCCATCTTTCCGCCCATGGCCGCGTCGCTTCTGATGGGGTGCGCAGCGGCTCCGGCGGCGGGTTGCTTCTATCCCGAGACCCAATTGCCCGATCCCGGCGCCGCCATACGCTCGGCGGGGGTCGGAGACAGCGCCCGGTCGCTGATTGAGGCACTCGCCGCGGGCGACGAAGCGCAAGTTGCGAGCCTGCTCAACGCCGATCCGCAGCTGGCGCGCCAGCCGCTCGGCAAGCGTTACGATATGCTGAGCTTCGCGGTGGCCAGCTGTCGGCGCGGCGCGGTCGATGCGCTGCTCGCCGCCGGCGCGCCGGTGAACGGCGGCGACGACGGCATGCCGCTGATCCTCGCCCTTCGCGCCCGCGACACCTGGTTCGCCGAGCGTTTGCTCAAGGCGGGCGCCTCGCCCGAGCCGCGCGGCAACCCCACGATCCCGATGTCGACCGTGATCGGCCTCAACCAGCCCGATCGCGTCGCGATGCTCCTCGACGCCGGTGCGTCGCCCGACGGCCCGCGCCAGCGCGACACCGCGCACGATACGGGCAATCGGCCGCTGCATCAGGCGCTCGACATGGAGCGGTTTCGTATCGCCGAGCTGCTGCTCGACCGCGGCGCCGATCCCTGGGCGATCGATGCGGGCGGTGCCAATCTCGCCACGTCGGCCGCGACGCCGATGCTGACCAAGGACGAAGCTGAAGCGAAGGCACAGAGGCGGCTGCTGGCCCGCGTCGAGGCGCTCGGCTGGCCCCGCCCCGCCCCCGATCCGCGCGCCATCCGTAAGCTCGCGCTGGAAGGCGCCTGGCCCCCGACGGGAGCGAATGGCGCCGCGCCCATTCCGCCCCACGTCCTCGACCTGATCCGCGAACGGGCGCAGCGCGCGCCCGCCCGCTGACTGCTCAGGCGAACAGCGGCGGCCGATCGGCCGGGACGGTGCGCACCGGCGTGCTCGTCGCCGCCGCCAGGTCGATCGCGAAGCCGAACAGCAGGAACGCGCCGAACAGCTGGCCGAGCTCGCCCAGGCTCGGCATCGTGCTGTCGGGTCCATAGAGCGCGCCGGGCCGGGTGGCGTCGAGATCTGCCTGCGTCGCGACCTCGCCCGTCAGTTCCGAGCGCCAGCCCGAACCGGTCGCATTCTCGTTGAGCACGAACCCGTCGCGCGTCGCCGCGTCTAGCGCCTCGCCATCGTTCGACATCGAGATGCTGAGGTCGCCGAGCTGGTTCTGGCTGATCCCCTCGACCAGGATCGCGCGGTCGTCCTTGGTGATCGTCAGCGAGCTCGCGACATAGGCATTGGGATTGTCACCGAACGGCTCGGTCCCGATCGTGATCTTGGTCCCGTTCTCGAGCGTGAAGGTCGTCGTGCCCCAGAAGTCATAGACATGCTGGCCGTCGACCTCGACATGCGGGTCGCCCCAGATGCGCGTGGTCTCGCCGGTCGCGGCGTTGCGGATAGTGATCTCCGAATTGCGCTCGTCGAGCTGGAGGGTGTAGCCGTCGCCCAGGTCGATATCGCCGCCATGCTCGCCGGTCAGCTTGGCTTCCCACTTCGCCTCGGGAAGCGGCGCGAATTCGCCACCCGCGAGCAGTCCGGCCTGCACCTGATAGAGCGAGGCCAGCTCACGAAAGGCATATGCGCTCGCCTCCAGCCGGTCAGCGAAGCTGGCGGCGATGCGCCCGCCCATCATCAGTCCCGCCGCCTGACCCAGCCGCGCACCCGCGGCGATCGAGAAGGCGGCATTGAAGCTGTTGTCGATCATCGTCCCGTTCCCTTGGCAGTCGAATGGCCGGGACGACGCGCTGGTCAGCGCGACGCTTCCAGCCGGATGGTCACTTGGTCCAGAAACTCGGTCACGCCTTCGACGCCCTCGCGGGCGGGGGCTTGCCCCGCGAGGGCGTCGTCGACGCGCTCCAGCGTGCTCCCGTCGACGCGCGCCGCCATATGTGCGGCGATCGTGCCCGCGAGCGCCTCGATCGCGCGCATCAGCTCGCCCTCCGCGGCCGGCGCGCTGCCGGGAAAGGCGCGCGTTGCCATGTCGGCGACCTCGCGCAGGCGATAGGGGTCGGCGGCGGGCGCTCGGCCGCCCACCCCGATCCCCAGTTCGTCGACAATCCGCCCGACCACCGCCAGCGCGACGCTGCGCACGCTCGCCTCGCCGACGCTGGCGGGGCTGCGCCCGTCGCGGCCGGCGGGGTCGATGGGGCCGAGCGGCCCGGTATGGATGCGGTCGATGGTCATCGTCTTTCCCGATCAGCGTTGTGGCATCGCAAAGCACGCGGCGCGCTCCGCGAAACGCTTAGACGAGATAATCGGAACGATTAGTCGTGGCGAGCGCGGGGTAAACGCAAGGGGCGTCCTGGCCGGCGCCGCCTCGATCGGACGCTCGCAACCGAGTTCGGCTATCGAGCCGCCCCCATCCTCAAAGCCCGGCTTTGGCGCAGAGCGCGTAGAGCGGCCGAACCTTTGCATGCCCTGTGCCGTGCATCGCGGCGAGCCGCGCGCGACCGGCACAGGCGATCCGCCGCCGCCGCTTCGTCCGCGGCGCGCGTCGCCGTGACGCTTTCAGATGCGCGTTCACAGCGACAATCCCCGCAGGCGATGATTCCCGAGACGATTCGAAGCCGACCGCGGGCACCATTGACGTCAACCTGCTCCGATCATTGCATGACGCCACTCATGCTCCGGCCTTCGGATACGATGATGCCGGATCACTCCGCCCGGGAAGCACCAGTCATCAAGGTCGCGCCGAGATCCTCAACCGACCGCGACCGGTGCCGCGGCGACCATGGCGCGGCCGTCATGTTCGTCGCTTGCGATCGGCGACTGACGAGGCAGGTCGTCGACTTCGGCATGGCCGGGCCGCGGGGGTTTGCAGGGGCGGCGTTGACAGTTTCGTCGCCGCCTCGGCCGCGATTTGCGCCGTGCGCGCACCGTCGTCCTTGTTGAGCGGGGTTGGCACGAACGGGATCCGATCAGTGACCAAGCATTGTGGCCGGCCGATAGGTGTCGAGCATCGCGCATTATCCCGTCAATAGCCGAGGCGATTGCACAGGCCGTAGAGCTGCTGCACCCGGGGGTCGCTTGCCCCAAAACGCGCTCGGATCGAGGCGCGTTGCGCACAGGTCGAACGCGCGCGAGCCGCGTTGTCGACGCGCCGGCTGCCGCCGCCGCGGGCAATTCGGTCAGCGTGATTGCGCATCGTTGCGCTGTGCACCCCCGCTTGGCCGACAGCGACAGGATCGATCTGTGCCATGGCACCGCTCGTCGGGAAGCATAGCGTCGCAAGTCCGAGCGGTACCGCCGTATGTCTAATCGGGCTACGCATCAACACCTCCTGCGAAAGTCACTGGGAGAACAGCGCATCAAGGCTGCTCCTCCTTCGAAACCGCATTACGACAAAGCGGGCATTACTGCTTACGAGCGGTGTTCGACATCGCTTCGCCGACCGTCTTGATCGCGTTGCTGGTCGCGTTCATCAGCATCGATAACTGCTGCGACACGACGCTGAACTCGGCCGATGCCTTGGGATCGTCCTTGGTCATCGCCTTGGCCCGGTGGTCATCTCGTCGCCCAGCTCGTTGAGCTGATCGCCCAGCGCCTTCGCCATCGCCATCGCCATCAGCCAGCCCGGCGCCTTGCCGCCCGAGCGGGCCGACCGGACCTCGTCGCTGTCACTTGTGTCGTGCCGAGTTGGACTCCGCCCGCACGCCTCACGCCATCAGGGGGTTGTGAGATCGGAGCGTCGCCCCGGCATTCAGATCAGGGCTTTGCGACTGCCGCGCCCACTGCGGCTCGCCCTTCAGCGTCGCCGAATTGAAGGTCCGGACCAGCCTGTCGGAAGATGTCGTCAGCGAGGTCGGCTGGCTCGCTCAGGCTAAGCGGCGAAAAACGCTGCGTCTGGATCGGCGCGGCCGCCATACTAAGCGAAGCTTCGATGACGCCACACTCCACGCGATCCTCTGTCGCCTGATCGCCAGGTGTTCGCAGCGGTAGAAACCACCGTGCGGCGGCAACCTCGCCAGTTAGGGGAACCGTCATAGACATTTCCAAATTTGAGAGAATGTCGGAGGCATCAGTACCCGGCGTTCCTGCACAATCGTTCCAACTTGACGACCGACGGATGCGACGCACCTTGCTGGGCACGAAATCGCGCTCGCTGTGAACAGGCTGCCGCTTGCGAGGCATTGCGAGCTTTCCCTGTACGTCGAACCGACGTTCCGCGCGCCCGTTCGGCATGAAGACGAGCCGAGTCACTGATCGCGCGATCGCGCGCCCAAGCGCTTGTATCGATGACGGGCGATATGTCTTGTGCTGCAGCCGGACAGGCCAATGCGATCGCAAATAGAGCCATAGGATACTTCATGTCGCAACTCCGAAACATCCGATCATCGTCCTAGCATCAAATGGGGCTGACCTTTAATGGGTCAGCCCCTAGTGCGTGGCAGTTATGGGACGAAGCGAGTTACTGCTTGCGCGCCATACCCGCGAGAGCCTCGCCGATCGTCTTGATCGCGTTGTTAGTCGCATTCATGAGCATGCTGAACTGCTGAGAAACGACGCCGAACTCGGCCGAAGAGCTCGGATCCTTTTCGCTGATGGTAGCCGCGCGCTGCTCCATGTCCGCCGCAAGCTCGTCCAGCTTCTCACCGAGCACGGTTGCCATCGCCATCAACCAGCCGGGGGCTCCAGGCACGCCAGCCTTACCCTTCGGATTGGCCTTCGCTTCCTTGAAGTCCTCACTCTGGCTCATCTGATCGACGATATCGCGGATGAAGTCGTTGGAAACACGCTGCGCATTGCCGATCTCCGCCGGGCTTGCGCCATACTCGGCACCAAAGGCTTGCAGCGCCTCATCAGCGTTCCGAAACTGCCCCGCGAAGTCGCCGTTCGCACCAGCGAATGCACCTTGCGCCATGTCGATCGTCGACTGCGGCAGGCCAAGCTGGTTGCCCATCGACTGGATGATCTGCTGGCCCATCTGCGAGATAATCTGCGTCGCCAGCTGCGCGACGATCCCGCCCGCCGGGCCGAGCGCCGCGGTGGCGAGAAGCGAAACCGGGTTGAAACCGCCGATACCGAACATCGTCTGTCTCCTTGAGTGATCTTTCCCGGCGATGCTCCCCACCGCCGTCGCCATCCTTCTCCCCCATTCCCCCCGCCGCCACACTCACCGATCCGACTAGCGGCCTAATCGAATCGCTTAGCTGAGCGGGTGAAACAGCACGCCCGCGAGCGCGATGAGCTCGCGCACGCCGTCGAGCTCGAGCTTGCGGCACATGTTGTTGAGGTGGACGCGCACCGTATTCTCGCTGATGACGAGGAGCGTCGCGATATCGGCGTTGGCGCGGCCCCAGCCGAGGAAGCGCAGCACCGCCGCCTCGGTCCGGGTCAGCGTCTGGATCGCCTCCAGGTGGCGCGCCGGGATGCGGCTCTTGGGAATCCGGAACTCGCCGACCAGTTCCTCCTCGGTCGCCGCAACCGCGTCGGCCTTGCGCAGCAGGCGCATCAGCTCGCGCAGGCGGACTTCCTCGGCGGGGTCGAAGGCGTCGTCGCTCATCGTGCCAGCGCCCCGATCACCGCCTTCACAACGCCGCCGCGCTCGGCGAGGTCGTTGACGACCGCCTGGGCGATCGCGGGGATCAGCGTGACGAGCAGCAGCGTCGCCGCCCAAGCCTTGAGCGACAGCGACAGCGAGAAGACGTTGAGTTGCTGCGCGAAGCGGTTGAGCAGCCCGAGCCCTGCATCGATGACGTAGAGGACCATGAGGACGGGCGCGGAGATCAGGAAAGCGAGCATCATCAGCCGCCCGAACTCGTTCTCGAAGACACGGAGCGACCCCATGTCGAGGCTCGGCCAGTCGGCGGCGATCGGCCAGATCGCATAGCTTTCGATGACCGTCCCGACGAGCAGCAAGAGGCCGCCGCTGGCGCAGAAGATCACGTTGGCCAGCCGCCCCAGCAGCGCGCCGTTCAATGAGGTCATGTTGCCGCCCATCGGTTCGAGCACCTGGCCGATCGTCGCGCCGACCTTCGCATCGATGATCTCCCCCGCCGCCTCGATCGCCCAGAGCAACGTCCCGAAGAAGAAGCCGATCACGAGCCCGGCGGCAGCTTCCTTGAGCAGCATCCGCGCCCATTGGAGCGCGCCCATGCCACTGGGATCGACCGAGGGCTGCATGACGAAGGCGACGCCGCCCAGCGTCAGGATGATCGCGTTGCGCACCGTCGGCGGAATGACGTCGCGCGCGAACACGGGCACCAATACGAAGGCGAAGCCGAACCGCGCCGAGGCGAGTGCGACGAGCAGCAACTGCGCGCCCCAGGGCTGCGACGCAATCCCGCCCCCCATCAGCCGCGCACCATCCCCGCAAAGCCCGAGAAGATCTGGTCGCTGAAGGTGAACAGGCTGCCCGCCAGCAGCCCGGCGGTGACGAACAGCGTCGCCACCACCGCGAAGAACTTGAGCGTGTATTGCAGCGTCTGTTCCTGCAGCTGCGTCGCGGCCTGCACGATCGCGACGAGCAGGCCGACGGCCGACGCCGCGACGATCGGCGGGGCGGACAGGAGCAGGACCAGCCACAGCGCCTGCGTCGTGACCGATAGGATCGAATCGGTCATGCCGCCCGCTCCCTCCATCCCATCCGTTCGTATCGGGCGAAGTCGAGGCACATCGCCGAGCGAAGCCGAGGCCAGTGCTGTTGCATGCCTCGACTACGCTCAGCCGGCCCCCTCGACTTGGCTCGGGGCGACCGGATTGGAAGCGCCTCACACATAACTCAGCACCAGATTGTGACTGATCTTTACCCACCCATCGACCAGCACGAACAAGAGGAGCTTGAACGGCAGCGAGATCGTCACCGGCGACAGCATCATCATGCCGAGCGCCAGCAGGATGTTCGAGATGACCAGGTCGATGACCAGGAACGGCAGAAACAGCAGGAAGCCGATCTGGAACGCCGTCGTCAGTTCCTTCACGACAAAGGCCGGGATGACGACGATGAAGTCGGTCGGCGCCGCCGCCAGCGTATTGGTCTTGGCGGCGACTCGCGCCTGGGTGCGGACGAAGAAGTCGCGCTCGCCGGGATCGCTATGCTCGATGAGGAACGCGCGCAGCGGCTCCTTGGCGCGGTCGGCGGTGTCGAAGATCTGTGCGGTCTGCTGGCCGGTCGGGTTCGGCCCGGCCGCCGCCTGCATCTGCTGGATCGTCGGGTACATGACGTAGAGCGACAGGATCAGCGCCAGCCCGTTGAGGACGAGGTTGGGCGGCACCTGCTGAAGTCCGAGGGCGTTGCGGACGAGGCTGAGCACCACGACGATCTTGGTGAAACTCGTCACCATCACCGCGAAAAAGGGCGCGAGCGCGATAAGGACGACGGTGACGAGCGCCGTGCCCGGCGTGAAGGCGGAAAGGTCCATGCGCCTACTCCCCGATCAGCACGCCGTAGGCGTCGCCGACCGACACGAGCGTGCCGCGCGCGAAGGGCCGTCCGCTGGCGAGCAAGCGCACGGCGATACCGCCCCCCTCGTCGGCATCGACAGGCACGACGCTCCCCTCCCGCAGGCCCTGAATGTCGCCGAGCGTCAGGGCGCCCGCGTCGATCTCGATCATCACCGGCACGGCGAAGCGGGCGTCGGGGGATGGCGTCGCCACCGCATCGGCGGCAGGTCGTTCGGTCAGGTCCTGCATTCAGGATGCTCCGATGGAGAGGATGTGAAACTGGCGGGCCGCGGGGTCGAACCGGCCCGCAATCGAACGGCCCGCAACATTCAGGCGCGCGGGCAGCGTGTCGCCACCGATGAGCAGCAGGTCGCCCTGCCCCAGTCCCGCGGCGTCGTGCGGCGCGATCCGCGGCCCCTCGATCGAGAGGGTCGCGGGTAGCGTCAGGGCGCCGACCAGTTCGGGCGCAAAATCGGCGCGTGCGGGCAGCAGCGGGAGTGCGACGGGCAGCGCCAGCCGCAGCCGCGACGCCGCGCCATGCTCGATCGTGACGATCAGCCCCGCGGGCGGTTCGGCGCTCAGATCCTCGGGTTCCAACGATACGCCCAGCGCCGCCTCGACCGCAGCGATCAGGGACTCGGCGCGTTCGATCAACGCGGCCGCACCGACGGCATCATCGGCGTCGAACCGCAGCGGCGCGCCCTCCAGCCGGTCGATCGCCAGCCCCGCGCCATTGGCGAAGCGCAGCCAGCCGCCGCGCAAATCGGGCATTCCCTCGATCCGGGCACCGAGTACCAGCCCGTCCACCTTCACGCCGGTCAGCGCCGCAACGGCGACCCGACGACGCTCGGCCTCGTCGGGATCCATCGCGGGCAGCGTCAGAACCGCATTCACGTCAGCGGCTCCTCGCCGGCGGGCCAGCTTTTGAGCAGGCTGATGCCGCCCGCGGTGACGCCGACCAGCATCACCTCGCCGCGCGCCTCGATCAGGACGACGCGCTCGCTCTGCCCCAGCGGCATGGCGCGCAGGAAGCGGATGGGTCGCTCGCCTTCGCTCTCGGCCGTCTGGAACCGGTCCTGCCACCGGCGCAGACCCTTGAGCAGGACGAAAGCCAGCCCCAGCACCACCGCCAGCGCGATGACGACGGCGAGCAGGCTCGACAGGACGGTCCAGACGCTCACGCCCATTCCCCATGGCCGTCCTCGCGCAGGCGCGGGGTCTCGTCGGCGCGGGCGCGCCGAGCCCACAGGATGATTTCGGCAATCACGTCGAACTGGTCCTCCGGAATGACGTCGCCCACGCCCGATGTGGCGAAGACGGTGCGGGCGAGCGGCACGTTGCGGACGATCGGCACGCCGTTCGCCTCCGCCTCGGCACGCATCGCGGCGGCGAGCGGCCCCTCGCCCTTCGCCGCGATCACCGGCACCGGGCAGTCGGCAGGGTCGTAATCGAGCGCGACCGCCAGGTGCGTCGGGTTGGTGAGCAGGACATTGGCGGTGCCCGCCGCGGCGACGGCGTTCTGATTGGCCCACTCCTCGTGCATCTGGCGCCGCTGCTGCTTGAGCATCGGGTCGCCCTCATTGTCCTTGTGCTCCTGGCGGATGTCGCGCCGGCTCATCATCAGCTTCTTGACGTAGCGGTGCTGGACCCAGGCGCGGTCGGCCGCCGCGACGACGAGGAACACCGCCACCGTCCAGCCGACGAGTTGCAGCGTCAGCGACTGAATGAGGTCGAGCACCGCGGCCGCGAGGCGTGGCCCTGCGCGGCTGTCGAGTCCCCAGCCCGCCGCGTGCATCAGCGCCGCGAACTTGTCGATCGAGGCGTAGAGCACGCCCGCGGTGATCGCGATCACCAGCGCCGCCTTGATGACGGTCTTGAAGAGCTCGAACAGATTGTCTGGGCTGAACATCCGCTTCAGGCCCTCAACAGGGTCAAGCTTCGACAGCTGCGGCTTCAGCTTCTCGGTGGTGACCAGTGCGCCGGTCTGAAGGAACTCGCCAGCCACGCCCGCGAGTGCGGCCGGGATCAGGACGATGCCCGCGACGACCAGCACCAGCACGAAGGCGCTGGTGCCGATACCCTGCAGCGTCGCCCTGAACGAATCGCCTGTCGCATGGGCGATGCTGAGTTCGGTGAAATCGGCGATCCGCGCGGCGACCAGGCCGGCACCGACCATGAACAGCACGCCCCAGGCGATCATTGCAATCGCCGCCGACAGATCCTTCGATTTGGCGATGTCGCCCTTCAGCCGGGCGTCGCGCAGGCGCTTGGCGGTTGGTTTCTCGGTCTTGTCGCCGCCCTGGTTCTTGTCCGCCATCCGCTACTCCAAACGCACCCCGCGCGCTCCATTTAGCGCCGGGTGCGGGTTGGTCGGGCCGCCCAACAGGGGCGAGTGGAAGCGGGGACTTCACTGCACGAACAAGTAATGCCCTTTAAAAGACGTGGCCGAATTGCGGCGGTCAAGCTCTTTAGGGTCAGACACGATCAGTAGAGTGATCGACAAGATGTTACGTTTACGCAACGGAAAAGCGCTGATCGCTGCTCTCGATCGGTTGCGTCGGTTCGTCCGATTTTTCCCGTCGGATCAACGCTCCATGCTTTGATCTCGTCGAAAACCGCAACATTTGGGCAACATAAGGTCGCTAGTCGGCCGCTCGGGGACGGGTTGCCCGGCGTACTTCGGCGTGACCCCGCTGCACGGATCGAACCTGGAGCATGATGGAAACATCATCTCCGTTGGAGGGGCGAGCCCGTGAAGACTTACAGTTACAAATCCGCGACTGTCGCGCTTATACTGTCGGTATTCTTGACAACTCCGGGCGCATCGGCGCAGCAGGCAGACAAAACTGCGCAGAAGATGAAAATCGATGCGGCGCGTTACTTCGGTGACTGTCCGCTCGACGGACAGGTGCGCGTCGCGAATCCGCGGGCCGGCGAACGTTATGCGGCGCTCAGCAACTGCGGCGATCGCCTCGTTCACGCGCCGCCCGCCGCGCTGCCCGCCGACCCGAGCGTCGCGCGGATCATCGGCGTCGAGGACGAGGACGAAAGCCCGGCCAAGAAGCGCGCCCGTGAAAAGCGTGCCCGCCAGCTGGTCAGCATCTCGACCCGCAGCGGCAGCCGCGTGCCCGTCAGCCGTTATGACGCGCACATCTTCCGCACGGCGGCGGCGTACAAGGTCGATCCGCTGTTCCTCCACGCGATCATCGCGACCGAGTCGGCGGGCAATCCGCGCGCGGTCAGCTATGTCGGCGCACGCGGCCTCATGCAGATCATGCCGGCGACGGGTCGCGGCCTGGGTGTCGAGCCGGTCGCGCTGTTCGATCCCGCCGTCAACGTCGACGCGGGCGCGCGGCACCTCAAGCGATTGCAGAAGCGCTACGGCCGCAACTTCGACCTGATCCTCGGTGCCTATAATGCCGGCGAGGGCGCGGTCGCGCGATACGGCAACCGCGTGCCCCCTTATGCCGAAACGCAGAGCTATGTCCGGAAGGTCATGGCCCGGTACGAGGGGTATCGCCGCGCGGGGCTGACCCGGTGAGTGCCGCCGCGCTCCTCGCCCGCCTGCCGCGCGGGGGCCTGCGCGCCGCCGACGTCATGCTCGTCGCGGGCGTGGTGGCGATTGTCGCGCTGCTCATCCTGCCGCTACCGGCGCTGGTCCTCGACATCCTGATTGCGGCGAACATCACGATCGGCGTGCTGCTCCTGCTCAGCGCACTCTACATCCACAAGCCGCTCGACTTCTCGACCTTTCCGACGGTGCTGCTCCTCAGCACGCTGTTCCGCCTGTCGCTATCGATCGCGGCGACGCGCATGATTTTGACCGAGGCGCATGCCGGCCACATCGTCCAGCAGTTCGGCGAGATGGTCGCGGGCGGCGAGCTGGTCGTCGGGCTCGTCGTCTTCCTCATCATCACGATCGTCCAGTTCATCGTCATCTCGAAGGGTGCCGAGCGCGTGGCCGAGGTCGCGGCGCGCTTCAGCCTCGATGCGATGCCCGGCAAGCAGCTGTCGATCGACAGCGACCTGCGCTCGGGCCTCATCACCAAGGACGAGGCGCGCGCGCGCCGCCGCACGCTGGAGAACGAATCGAAGCTGCACGGCAGCCTCGACGGCGCGATGAAGTTCGTGAAGGGTGATGCGATCGCCTCGATCGTCATCGTGCTCGTCAACCTGATCGGCGGGCTGGCGGTCGGCATGTTCTCCCGGGGCATGGCGATGAGCGACGCGATCGAGACCTATTCGATCCTGACGATCGGCGACGGCCTCGTCGCGCAGCTGCCCGCCCTGTTCAGTGCGATGGCCGCGGGCCTGCTCGTCACCCGCACGACCGATGAGGATGCCGAGCGCGACCTAGGACCCGCGATCGCCGCGCAGATCGGCGGCAAGCCGCGGGTGCTGTTCATCGCCGGCGGCGTCTGCGTGCTGATGGGGCTGATCCCCGGCTTTCCGACGCTCGTCTTTTTCGGCCTCGCGACCGCATTACTCGGCGGCGGGGCGATGCAGCATCCGACGACGCGCAAGTGGATCGACGCCAAATGGGCGCGCGTCGACAATCGCCCGGCGGCGATGCCGACCGAGGTCGAGGTTCGCGCCCCCGCCCCGCCCCAGGTCCGCCCGCTCCTCATCGAGGTGGCGGCCCCCGGCCTCGACGCCGCGCGCGTCGCGGCGCTGGCGGAGGGCATCGCCGCGATGCTCGAACGGGTGCAGGCGCGCACCGGCCTGCCCCTCCCCGCCGCCGCGATCGAGCCCAGGGCGCTGCCCGCGGGCGAGCCGGGCAAGTGGGCCGCCTATGTCCACGACGCCCCCGTCGCCAGCGGCGCGATCGAGGGCGAGGACCTGACCCAGGTCGCGCCCGCGCTCGAGGCGATGCTCCGGCGCGAGATTGGCCGCTTCCTCGGCCTTCAGGAGACGACGGCTTTGCTCAACCGCGTCGGCGCCGATTATCCCGACGTCGTCAAGGAGGTGGTCCGCGCGGTGCCCGCCGCCAAGATCGCCGAGGTGCTGCGCCTCCTCGCCGAAGAGGAAGTGCCGCTTCGCAACATGCGCGACGTGCTCGAGGCGATTGCCGAGGCGGGCCAGTCGGAACGGGCAGCAATCCCCATCGCGGACCTCACGCGCAACTCGCTCAAGCGCTACCTCTCGCTGCCGCATGTCGTCGACGGGCGCTTCCGCGTGCTCGTCGTCGGCGCGGCGCTGGAGCGCTTCCTGCGCGACAATATCCGCACCGTCGATGGCGTTGCGCGCCTCGCCATGGAGCCAGAGCACGCCCGACAGATGATCGCGATGCTGCGCGAGCAGGTCGCCACGACCGGCGCCCGCGCGGTGCTGACCGCATTCGAACTGCGCCGGCCGCTGCGCCGCCTGGTCGGTCCTGACCTGTTCGAGGTGCCGATCCTTGCCTTCAACGAGCTGTCGCCCTCGATCCCGCTCGACGTGGTGGGCCAGCTCGACCGGACCCCTGCCGCCCTGGAAAACAACGATATGGGAGCGACTGAGTGAGCCTTGCACGGACTTTCACGCTGAGCGGCACCGCCACTGCCGTCATCGCCGCACTGATGGTGGTGGCGCCGCAGCCGGGCGTCGCCGCCGATCCGCCCTTTCGCACGCGGCCGGTGACGCTCACCCCGCGTAATCAGGATGTGGGCGCGTTCGTGCGCGAGTTCTTCTCGGCCGCGGGCCTCACCGTCAATGTCGATGCGCGCGTCACGGGCAAGATCAACGGCCGCTTCTCGGGCGCGCCGGCACAGGTCTGGAACCAGGTGTCGCGTGCCTTCAACCTCGTTGCCTATTATGACGGGTCGGTGGTGACGGTCTATTCGGCCGATCAGGTCGAGAGCCGCACCGTCTCCGTCCCCGCCGGCCGCGCGCCCGAACTGGCGGCGGGCGTCGCTGACGCGGGCCTTGCCGATTCGACCAACCGCGTGCGTCCGACCGGCGAGGCGACGATCCTCGCGACCGGTGTGCCGCGATTCCTCGATCAGGTGCAGCAGCTCGCCGCCGCCGCACCCAGCCGCTCGCTGCCCGGCATGGGCGGCATCGGGCCGAACACCGCACAGATCGCTCCCGCCGCCGCGCCGGGACCGAGCTATATCGAGCCCTACGAACTGCGCGTCTTCTATCTGCGCTATGTGCGTGCCGACGACACCAAGCTGGTGGCGGGCGGGCGCGAACTGACGGTGCCGGGCGTCGGCACGTCGTTGAGCCGGATCATGGGCGACGGATCAGCGGTCGCGGGGAGCATCAGCGCCAGCTACGGCGGGCGGACGCTGCGCCAGAGCGCGCAGCGGCTGGGCGGCCGCGGCCTCAACAGCATCGCCCCCGATGCCAACCAGACGCCGCAGCTCACCCCCTACGACGACGAATATCTGGGCCTGCCGCCCAGCGCCCCGGTCCCCGTGGTTTCGGCGCGCGAGCCGAGCCCGCAGGGCGGTCCGCGCATCGCCATCGACCCTTCGCTCAACGCCGTCATCGTCCGCGACCGGCCCGAGAACATGCCCGCCTATGAGGGCCTCGTCCGCGCGCTCGACATCGCGCCGCAGATCGTGGAGCTCGAAGCGACGATCATCGATCTCAATATCGAAAAGCTGCGCGACCTCGGCATCGACTGGCGGATCCGCAGCCAAGGGTTCAATGCGCTGTTCGGCGGCGACATCCTGCGTCGCTCGGGCAACCCCAATACCGACACCAGCCGTTTCGGCGCGCCCAACGAAGGGCTGTCGCTGTCGGGCGTGATCGGCGCCAACCGCGAGTTCATCGGCCGCATTTCCGCGCTCGAGCGGCGCGGCGCGGCCAAGATCGTCTCGCGTCCGCAGATCGTCACCCTGTCGAATATCGAGGCGGTGTTCGACCGCACGCGCACCTTCTACGTCCGCATCGCCGGCGACCGGCAGGTCGATCTGTTCAATGTTACCGCCGGCACCGTGCTGCGCGTCAACCCGCACGTCCTGATCGACAATGGCCAGCCGCGGATCCGTATGGTCGTGGGGGTCGAGGACGGCACGCTCCTGAACCAGGAAGTCGACGACATCCCCGTCGTCGAGCGGGCGAGCGTCAACACGCAGGCGATGATCAACGAGGGCGAAGGGCTGCTGCTTGGCGGCCTGACCGTCAACGCGCAGTTCGACGCCGAGTCGAAGATCCCGCTGCTCGGCGACATTCCGGTGCTGGGCGAGCTGTTCAAGACGCGCAACCGCAATCGGCAGCAGACCGAGCGGCTGTTCCTCATCACCCCGCGCATCATCCGCCTCGACCAGCTTCAACAGGGCGGCGCGGTCGCCGCCCTTCCGGCAGCCGGGGCAGGCGAAGTGACCGCGCGGCTTCCCACCGGCAATCCGCTGACCCCGCCGGTGCTCAAGGACAAGAAGGGCACGCCATGACCCAGCATCGCGCCACCCCCGCCACCGACCTTGCCGCGGTGCTCCGCATCGTCGGCGGCCGCCTGTCGGGCAAGGAATACCCCCTCGCCCGCGACCGGCGCATCTGCATCGGCCACGGGCTAGCCAACGACGTCGTACTGCGCGGCGCGGGGTGTCAGGGGTGCGCGGTCGAGTTGACACTGGGCGAGGCCGCCGCCGACCTTCGCGTCCTGTCGGGCCAGGTAGAGCTGCTCGGCCGTACGCTGGCGGCGGGCGAGGAAGCGCGGCTGCCGCCCTATCTTCCCTTCCGCCTGGGCGAGCATCTGATCGCGCATGGCGAACGCACCTCCCCGCGCTGGAGCGACGCGGCGGAGGTGGCGACCGGCCCGATCGCCGCGCCGGTCGTGCCGCTCGCCGCGCCGACTTTGCTCGACCGGGCAGAGGCGGCGGGCCGCAGCGCGCTGTCGACCGTGGCGGAGCGGGTGAGCGTGCTGCACGTTGCGATCGCCAGCGCGGCGATCATGCTCGTCGGTGCAGCGGCGGGTCCCACGGGTGCCTTCATCGAGGAGCAGTTCGGCGGCCCCGCTGCGCTCGAAAGTGCCTATCGCGACGCCGGCTATCGAGCGCTCGAGGTGACGCGCAATCCGAGCGGCGGCCTGGTCGTCGCCGGCGCGGTCGAGAGCGAGGGCGATATCGCCCGTGTGCGCGAGATCGCGCAACGCGCTTATGGCCCGGTCATGGTCGATGTCAGCTCGGCGCAGGCGCTCGCCAATGCCGCGACCGATATCCTGGCCGCCCAGGGCCTCGACGCCCGCGCGGTGCCCGCGGGGCTCGGCGGAATCGCGGTCGAGGCGCCATATCTGCCCGCCGACCGCCAGGATCAGCTTCGTGCGCTCCTCTCGCGCGACCTGCCCGGCCTGCGCCGCGTCAGCTTTCGCGTGGACGATAGCCGCGGCGGCAATCCGCTTCAGACGCTGTTCGCCTCCAGCGGCACCGGCCTCGCTACCGTGGTCGAGGACCCGCCGCACATCGCCACCGCCGACGGCTCCCGCTGGTTCCCCGGCGCAGTGCTGCCGACCGGCCACCGCCTGATCGCGGTCGAGGCCGGCGTCGTCCGCTTCGAGAAGGACGGCCGCGTCGAGGAGCTTCGTCTCTGACCCCCCCGAAGGAGAGTGCATGTGACCCAGATCAACAACATCCCCGTCAACACCGACCTGTCGACGCTGGCGGCGAGCCCGCTGACCAGCCAGCGCACGCAGAAGAACACGCCCGGCAACTGGTTCGAGGCGTTCGCCGCCGCCTGGGGCAACGCGCTCGACCGTCAGGCGTCGGCGATCGAGCAGCGCAGCGACCTGATGGCCAATGACGGCGGCGACACTCCCTCGGCCATCACCCAGCTGACCGCCGAATCGATGAAGATGAGCTTCCTGTCGAACAGCTCGCACACCTCGCTCGACAGCGTCTCCAAGGCGCTCGAGACGATGGCGCGCAAGAGCTGAACGCGATGTCGATCGAAGCTATCGCCGCACAGGCGGCATCGCCGGAGATGGTGGGGGCGAAGTCGTTCGACATCGCCCCGGCCATGCCGCAGCAGGTGGGGCCGGAAGCGACCGCACAGTTCGAGAACGCCATGGCGGCGCAGCAGGCGCAGCGCGTCGGCGGCGCGAGCGATGTGCCGCCTGCGGTCAAGGACCTGCTCGGCACCCTCGACAAGGTGAATACAGAGGCCAAGTCGGTCTCCGACTATGCCCGCACCGCCGAAACCTCGGGCGGGGAGCTGACGCCGGGCGAGATCGTGAACCTCACGATGCGCTGTCAGGAGTTCATGTTCCACTGCCAGCTGACCTCGAACATCGCCAACCGCAGCTCGGACGGTGTCCAGCAGCTGTTCCGCCAGCAGAGCTGAGGCGGACGGGAGAGACCTATGCGCGCCCTCAAGCGCTCGTTGATGCCGATCGGCCTGCTCCTCGCCGCCGCGACCCTGTCGGGCTGCGGCGAGCAGGAAGTGTACGGCAAGCTCAAGGAACCTCAGGCGAACGAGATGATCGCGGCGCTGCGCGGCGCCAACATCAACGCCAGCAAGCAAAGCTCCGGCGAGGGCGAGTGGTCGGTGGCGGTCAGCCCCGACCAGTTCGCGCGTGCGGTCGAGGTGCTGAAGGCGCAGGGCCTGCCCCGTGACGAGTTCCAATCGCTGGGCGACGTCTTCGCCAAGAAGGGCTTCGTCTCCTCGCCCGTCGAGGAGCGGGCGCGGCTGATCTACGGCCTCAGCCAGGAACTCAGCCGCACCGTCAGCGCGATCGACGGTGTGGTCGAGGCGCGCGTTCACCTCGCCATTCCGGAGGTCGACCCGCTGTCGGACAAGACCAAGCCATCGTCCGCCGCGGTGTTCGTCAAATACCAGCCCGGCTTCGAACTCCGCAGCCAGACCGGTGCGATCAAGAGCCTCGTCACCAACTCGGTCGAGGGGCTGCAGTACGAAAAGGTGTCGGTCGTCATGTTCCCCAGCCAGGCCGCGCCCGTGCAGCGCGACCTGTCGGTGGCGCAGTTCGACACGCCGCTAATGCGCATCCTGCTCGTGCTGGGCGTGCTCGCCTGGCCCGTCGTGATCCTGCTGCGCCGGCGTCGGCGGCCCGCCAACCTGCCCGCGACGGTGGAGCCCAAGAGTTGAGCGGACGCGCACGCCTGTACGAGGCGCTTGCGACCGCGCGAGCCGCGGGTGTGCCCGTGACGCGATCCGCGCGGCTGCTCGACCGCGGGGCGCGGGCCGGCTCGCTCGCCGATCTGATGACATGGCCGCGCTGGCCCGCGCTGCCGCCCGACCAGCGCGAGCGCGTGTGGCGCCTGACCGCGCTTATTGCCGCGCGCGACGCCCTGCCCGACGTGATCGACGGCGCGACGCTGCGCGGCCTTGCCGCCGCGGTGGGCGAGGATCGGCTGGAAGCGGTGCTCGACCTGCCGCCCGGTGGCGACGCGGCACTCCCACCCACGACGACGCTCGGGGAAGCGGGTCGGCGCATTGCCGAAGCCGCGCTGCCCGCTGCGCTTGCCACGCGGCTCGGTCACGCGAGCGACCGGCCGGACGCGGCACACCATGTCGCTGCCGCCGAGGAGATCGCCGCATGAGCTTCATCCTCCATCGGAGCGAGGGCTCGCTGCTCGCCACCGATCGCCCGATCGTCAAGGCGGGCGAGCGTGCGCACCTGACCGACGCGCTCGCCCTGATCGGGCGACTGCGCGCCGAGGCTGCCGCCGCCGACACCGCCCGCGCCGCTGCCGAGGATGAGGCGCGCCGCCGCGGCCATGACGAGGGCTATGCCGCCGGCCGCGCTGCCTTTGCCGACGCGATCGCCGCCGTGGCCGCCCAGGCGAGCGAGGATCGCGCCCGGCAGGAGACCGAGGTCGCCGCCCTCGCCCTCACCGCGCTCCGCCAGATCGCGGGCGAGTTGGGCGATGCGGCGGTGATGCAGGGCGTGGCCCTCCGCGCCGCGCGGGCGGTCGTGCCGCAAGGACCCGTCGCGATCGAAGTCGCACCCGCCATCGCCGCGGAGGTCGAGGCGGGGCTTGGCCGCCTCGATCCGGGGGCCGAGGTGACGGTGCGCGCCGACCCGACGCTCGGCGAGCGTGAGTGCCGCGTGACCGGCCCCGACAGCCGCATCATCGCCGATCTCGATCGCCAGATCGCGGGCGTCGCCGAACGCTGGAGCGTCAGCGATGAGCCTTGAGGCGCGCGTCCAGGACCTCGTCCGCACGTTGGGCGAGGCGCCCGCCTTCGAGCAGCGCGGGCGGGTGCGCGGCGCGATCGGTACCTCGATCCGCGTTGCCGGCCTGTCGGCGCGGATCGGACAGACCTGTGCGTTGCTCGACCGCGACGGGGCCGAAGTGCTGTCGGCCGAGGTTGTGGGCCTCGCCGACGGCGAGGTGCTGCTGTCGCCGCTGGGCGACTTGCGCGGGCTGTCGAGCGAGACCGAAGTCGTCGTCCGCGTTGGCGAGGATCGCGTGCCCGTTGGCCCGGCGCTGCTCGGCCGCGTGGTCGATGCGCGCCTGCGTCCGCTCGACGGCGGACCTGCCATAGAGGGCGACGGCTTTCGCCCGCTTTATGGCGAGAGCCCCAACCCCATGTCGCGCGCGCGGATCGACACCGCGGTCGAGACGGGAGTCCGCGCGATCGACGGCCTCATGCCGCTCGGCCGCGGCCAGCGCATGGGCGTGTTCGCGGCGGCGGGCGGCGGCAAGTCCACCCTGCTCGCCACCCTTGCCCGTCAGACGCGTGCCGACGCCGTCGTCATCGCGCTGATCGGCGAGCGCGGGCGCGAAGTGCGTGAGTTCGTCGAGGACAATCTGGGTGCCGAGGGCCTGTCGCGCTCGGTCGTCGTCGTCGCAACGTCCGATCGCCCCGCACTCGAACGCGCGCGCGCCGCCCATGCCGCGACCGCGGTTGCCGAGGGGCTGCGCGCCGAGGGGCGCCACGTCCTCCTCCTCATGGACTCGGTGACGCGCTTCGCCCGCGCGCTGCGCGAGATCGGACTGGCGAGCGGCGAGCCGCCGGTCCGCCGCGGCTTCCCGCCTTCGGTCTTCGCCGAGCTGCCGCGGCTGTTCGAGCGGGCCGGCGCCGACGACCGCGGGGCGATCACCGCACTCTACACTGTGCTGCTCGAGGACGAGGTCGACGATCCCGTTGGCGAGGAGGTCCGCTCGCTGCTCGACGGCCATATCCACCTGTCGCGCAAGCTCGGCGCGTGCGGCCACTATCCGGCGATCGACGTGCTCGGCAGCCTGTCGCGTTTGATGCCGCAGCTTGCCGATGCTGCGCAGCAAAGCTCGGCGACGGCGCTTCGTGCGCATCTCGCCAAGCTCGCCGAGATCGAGATCCTGCTGCAGGTCGGCGACTACAAGCCCGGCCAGGACGCCGCCGCCGACCGCGCGATCGCCGCGCGCGAGGCGATCGACGCCTTCCTCCGACAGCCGCACGATCAGCCGGTGGCAGTTGCGACGACGCAGGCGCTGCTCAGGAGCTTTGGATGACGACGCTCGCTCAATTGGCTGGCCTGCGTGATCGCGAAGTGGAGCGTGCCGCGCGCGCCGCACGGGAGGCAGCCGCGGCGGTCGATGCCGCCGCCGCCGAGCTTTCGACCGTCGAGCTGCTGCTCGAGACCGCGGCGATGGCCCGTCACGCTGCCGCCGCCCGCCGGCTGCTGCATCCCGCCGACGAGTGTGTCGCGCTCTACCTCCAGCGCTGCGAACAGGGCGTCGCCGAGGCCGAGCGTGCACTCGAAGCCGCTCGCCAGTCGCTCGAGGCGGCTGAAACCGCCAGCGTGCAAGCGCGCCGCGACTGGATGCGGGCCGAGGCGCGGCGCGACGCGATGCGCGGCCTCGTCGAAGAGGCGCACCGCGACAGCCGGCGCGCGGCCGAGAACCGCATCGCTGACGAACCCATTCTTCGCGCAGGAGCCCGCCGATGAGCCCCGTCGCCAACGACCGCCCCGTCCACACCGCCCCCCCGCCCCGCCGCGGCGACCCCGCGCCCGAGCCTGAGCAGCGCGCCCGTTTTGAGGACGCGCTGTCGCGCCGCGAGCCCAGACAGGAGGGGAAGCAACTCCACGGCGAGCAGCCCGCCCCCGATCTCGCCCAGCTCGGTCACGCGCCGTACCAGGGCTTCGACCTTACCCAGGACCAGGGTCGCCGCGACCGTGGCACGCGCGAGGAGGCGCTGGCGATGCTCGACGGCCTCCGCCCTGCTCCCGCGCCTGCACAGCTACCTGCCGATGCAGCACCGTCCGCGCTGCCCCAGGCAGCGGCGCTCCCCACGACGCATGCCGAGTTCGCGCAGCGCCTCGACCTGCCGACGCAGCCGCTCGGCGGCGAGTTCCAGCTGTCGATGTCCGACACGCGCTGGCTTGCCAGCCATGCCGTCGTCGCGCGCGACAATGCGGGCGGCCTGTCGCTCGACGTCTCGACCAACAGCGATAGCGATGCCGAGGCGCAGCGCGCCGAGTTGCGCGCCCGGCTTGAGGCGCGCGGCCACCGGATCGACCGCATCGATTTCGCCGGCTGACCCGCTTTTTGCGCTTGCGCGGCCCCATCGCCGCCGCTAACAGCGCCACTCCCGGCGGGCGTGTAGCTCAGTGGTAGAGCACTGTGTTGACATCGCAGGGGTCGCAAGTTCAATCCTTGCCACGCCCACCATCGAAAACCCCGGCAGCCCAGCGGCTTGCCGGGGTTTTTGATTCAATCCTCGATGCGCCGGCGAAAGGTTTCGGGCAGGAAGGTGAGCCCGATGACTACCGTCGCGCCCGCGACGATCACCGGATACCACAGCCCGTCATAGATGTTGCCCGTCGCCGCGACGATCGCGAACGCCGTCGTCGGCAGGAACCCGCCGAACCAGCCATTGGCGATGTGATAGGGCAGCGACATCGACGTGTAGCGGATGCGGCTGGGGAACAGCTCGACCAACAGCGCCGCGATCGGGCCGTACACCATCGTCACGAGCAGGACGAGCGCGAACAGGATCGCCACCACCTGTACCCGGTCGATGCGCACCGGATCGGCCTTGGCCGGATAACCCGCCGCCGCGATCGCATCGCCCAGCGCCGTCCAGCGCGCGGGATCGTTGGGGACCGCGGCAGGATCGGGCACCTCGAATCGGACGTCGCCGACCGCGACCACGCTCGCCCGCCCGGTTGTGGCTTGCGTGGCATAGGGCAGACCTGCCTTGGCCAGGTACGCCTTGGCCAGGTCGCAGCTCGTCGTGTCGAACTTGTTGCGCCCCACCGGATCGAACTGGAGCGAGCAGGTCGCAGGATCGGTCGTGACCACGATCGGCGCGCTGGCCGACGCCGCCGCCAGCGCCGGATTGGCGGCGCGGGTCAGCGCGTGAAACAAGGGGAAATAGCTGACCACCGCCAGCGCACAGCCGGCGAGGATGATCGGCTTGCGTCCGATCCGGTCCGAGAGCCAGCCGAAGAAGACGAAGAACGGGGTGCCGATTGCCAGCGCGACCGCGATCAGGATGTTGGCGGTCGCGCCGTCGACCTTCAGCACCTTCTCGAGGTAGAAGAGCGCATAGAATTGCCCGGTGTACCAGACCACCGCCTGCCCCGCCCCGGCGCCGAACAGCGCGATCAGCACCCAGCGCAGGTTGCGCCACTCGCCGAATGCCTCCTTGATCGGTGCCTTCGACGTCGTCCCCTCTTCCTTCATCTTCTGGAAGACCGGGCTTTCGGCGAGTTGCAGCCGGATCCAGATCGACACGCCCAGGAGCACGATCGAGACGAGGAACGGCACCCGCCAGCCCCAGGCGGCGAAGCTTTCCTCGCCGATCGCGGTGCGCAGGCCGATCACGACCAGCAGCGCCGCGAACAGGCCCAGCGTGGCCGTCGTCTGGATCCAGCTGGTATAGAGCCCGCGCTTCCCCTCGGGCGCATGCTCGGCGACATAGGTGGCCGCGCCGCCATATTCGCCGCCCAGCGCAAGGCCCTGCAAGAGCCGCAGCGTGACGAGGATGAACGGCGCGGCGATCCCGATCGCGGCGTAGGAAGGAAGCAGGCCGACCGCGAAGGTCGACAGGCCCATCAGCCCCATGGTGACGAGGAAGGTGTTCTTGCGCCCGACCAGATCTCCGATCCGCCCGAACACCAGCGCGCCGAACGGCCGCACCGCGAACCCCGCGGCGAAGGCGGCGAGCGCGAGGATGAACCCCGTCGTTTCGTTGACGCCCGAGAAGAACTGCGCCGAGATATGCGCGGCGAGCAGGCCGTAGAGGTAGAAATCATACCACTCGAACACCGTGCCGAGCGACGAGGCGGCGATCACCAGCTTCTCGTTCTGGCCCACCCGACCCGTATCGGGCACTGCGCCCGTCAATCCTGCCACGCAAACCTCCCCGCCTTTTGCTTTACCGCTAACAAGCCATGTTCGCGGCGGCTTGCCAATGGCGTTCAGCGGCGACGTCGCTCGACGCCATAGTCGATACGTATG
The DNA here is from genome assembly GCF_002351485.1 of Sphingomonas spermidinifaciens. Classification (GTDB taxonomy): domain Bacteria; phylum Pseudomonadota; class Alphaproteobacteria; order Sphingomonadales; family Sphingomonadaceae; genus Sphingomonas; species Sphingomonas spermidinifaciens. Next base: position 413,835 of record NZ_NWMW01000001.1, read on the forward strand.
CGCACCCACTCGCCGACGCGGTATTCGCCGCCGACACGTGGCGGGCGGACCTTGAACTGCCAGGCGGCGGCGAGGACCGAGCGCGCGATGTTCGATCCCTCGGGCGATTCGCCCAGCGACACGCAATCCTCTACCCGCCAGTTGGGCGCGGTCCGGCACGCGATCAGGCCGTAGCCCGGCCCGCTTGCGGTCGACAGATAGCCGCGCAGCTCGTCGTCATAGGGCTCGCGGTACCAGGCGGCGGCGTAGAGCGGCTCGCCATTGGGCGCGCGGCCGACCACCTCGCTGTCGGGTGGGCCGGGCGGGCCACGATCGACCGGGCCATAGGTAGGGCGTCGTGCGGGCGCGGCGGGGGCAGCGGCCGGCGCGCTCGGCCGGCGTATGTCGGCCTGCGCCAGCGTTTCGCGCGGCAGGAGGATATAGGGCGGCGGCGACGGCGCGGGCGGCGCGTCGCTGGGCGGCGTCGGCACGGGCGGCGCCAGGCGCGGCTCGGTAGTCGGCGGCGTCTCGGCGGGCGGCGTCTCGGCCTCCGCCGGCGGGGTCTCGGTTTCCGGCTGCGCCTCGGCGGCGGGCTCGGGCGAGGCTTCGTCGGCGGCTTCCATCGTGAAGACCGGCGTCGATTTCGCGTCCTCACGCCCGACCAGATCAGGCTTGAGCGTCAGCAGGATCAGCACGAGCAGCAGCTCGACGAGCAGCGCCAGCACCACGCCGGCGATCCGGCGCGCGCGTTCGCCGCGTAAACGCTCGGGCATTCGGTGAAGGATGGGGGCAAGCGACAGGGGCAAGCGGGCGATCAACCTTCAACCGATGCCGCGCCGCTACCCCGGCTTTGCGACCAAAGCGAGGCGGTCAGGCGAGTTCTTCGTCAGGAAAGGTTTCGGTGTCGATCTGCGCCTGCATCGCCGCGGCATAGCGCGGCCCCCGGATCGCGCCGGGCGCGAAGACCGCGTCGATGCGCGCGGCGATCTCGGGCGTGATCGTCACGCCGAGCGCGCCGACATTCTCTTCGAGATGCGCGACCGAGCGGGTGCCGGGGATCGGCACGATGTGCTCGGCGCGCGACAGCACCCAGGCGAGCGACAGCTGCGCGGACGTACAGCCGATCTCGACCGCCAGCGTATCATAGGCCGCGACCGCGCGCAGATTGTGCGCCAGCGCCTCCCCGGTGAAACGCGGCATCGCCCGGCGGATATCGCCCTCGACATAATCGTCACCCGCGATCCCGCCCGCGAGCAATCCGCGCGCAACGGGTGAAAAGGCGACGAAGCCGATGCCGAGCTCGCGGCAGGTGTCGAGGACGGCGATCTCGGCATTGCGCACCACCGGCGAATATTCGGTCTGGACCGCCGCGACCGGATGGACGGCGTCGGCGCGGCGGATCGTCGCCGCGCTCATTTCGGACAGACCGATCGCGCCAATCTTCCCCGCCTCATGCGCACGGACCAGCGCGCCGACCGACTCCTCGATCGGCACATTCTTGTCGAGGCGGTGGAGATAATAGAGGTCGATGTGATCGGTCCCCAGCCGCTGGAGCGCCGCGTCGAGCGTGCGCGCGATCGCCGCAGGCGACCCGTCGAGGCCACGCTTGCCGTCGATCACGTCGAGCACGCACTTGCTCGCCAGCGTGTATTCGCCGCGGCGATGCCCCACCGCGCGGCCGACCAGCCGCTCGTTCTCGCCGAAACCATAGAGCGCCGCGGTATCGAGCAGCGTCACGCCCAGGTCGAGCGCGCGGTTTAGCAGCGCCTCCGCATCGGCGGGCGCGGGCTTCTCGCCGTAAGCGTGGCTCAGGTTCATGCAGCCGAGGCCGATCGCCGATACCTCGAACGGACCGATGCGGCGGGTGGGAAGCGTCATCACACTCTCTCGAAATCGGGCACATGGGCGGGCGTCAGCCCGAGCGCGCCAGCCAGCGCCTTGTGCCGCCGCTCGACCGCCTCGCCATAGAGTGCGGCCTGCGCCGGCTCGGTGCGGAGCGTCAGCCGGTCGCCGGTGCGGGCGAGCGCCGTGCGCTTGAGCGGCCCGGCGACGCCGCCCGACAGCCGCTGGCCCAGCCGCATCGCAAGTCCCCAGCGCGCGGCGCATTCTAGCCGATCTGGCGCGGCGAGGCGCGCGAGCGGATCAGGCGATTCAGTGCCGCCGCCAAAACAGGTGAACAGCGCCTGCGCAAGCAGCGCACGCCCCTCCGCCTCGATCGCGACCCAGTTGCCGTGAAGCGCGACCTCCAGCCCGCGTTCGGCACGGAACTCTGGATTGGCGAGCCAGGCAACGTCGGCGAGCAGACAGGCGGCGTGGCGCAGCCGCGCAAGCGCCGCATCCTCATGCCCGAACAGCGGCGCGATCCAGGCGTCGAGCAGGTCGCCATGCTCGGGGAACCGCCCCAGCCGCCGCCCTTCCTCGCGCGCCGCCACGATCAGCGGGTCGAGCGCGCGCGTCGCCGGATCTAGGCGCTCGTGCAGCAACCCCTCGCGCAGGCCGAAGGCCGAGGCGATCGCCATCTCGCTGCCCAGATGCCGCATCAGCACCGTCAGCAGCCGCGCCGCGTCGTCGAGCGTCGCGATGCGCCCGCCCGACAGGTTGGGGATGTTTCGCAGCTTCGCCTTGGGCAGGCCGCCGATCTGGCGGATCAGCCGCTCGATGGTCGCGGCGTCCAGGCGATAGCCGTGGATGACGGGCAGCGGATAGGCGGTCTGGTGCATGTCGAGCCGCGCGAGCGCACGCCATGATCCACCGACAAGGTAGAGCGGAAGCCCCTGCCCGCGCCCCAGCCAGTTGGCCTCGCGCAGCGCGCGGGCGACATGGCGGTCGAGCGTGCCCTTGCCGCGCGCGCGGATCGCCGCGATGCGCAGCACGCCAAGCGGGAACGACACGCGCTCCCCCACCGCGCCATTCGAGACGCGCACGAGTTCAAGGCTGCCGCCGCCCAGATCGCCGACGATGCCGTCGGCATCGGGGATCGCCGACAGCACGCCGTGCCCAGACGCCGTCGCCTCGGCCTCGCCCGGCAGCAGCTCGACCGACAGGCCGAGCTCGCTCGCGATCGCCAGCAGGTCGGCACCGTTTGAGGCATCGCGGACCGCCGCGGTGGCGACGGTGCGCAGCTCGTCGACCTCCATCGCGCGCGCCAGCATCGCGAAGCGGGCCAGCGCGGCGCGGGCGGTCGCCATCCCCTCGGTACTGATCGCCCCGGTCTCGGCCAGCCCGCGGCCAAGGCCGGCCATCACCTTCTCGTTGAACAGGGTCGCCGGCAGCCGCGCGGGTCCTTCATAGACCACGAGGCGAATCGAGTTCGAACCAATGTCGATGATCGCCGTGCGCGCACGCGCCTCGCCCGAAGGCTTGCGGAAGAAAAGGCTCACGCCGGATCGAGGTCCTGGGCAGGTGGCGGGGGCGGCAACGCCGCGGGCCCGATCGGCGCGTTCCGCCGCAGCTTGAGCTTGGGGACCGCCCCTCGGCTGGCCAGCGCCGCGCCGCGGCCCGACAGCGACGGATTGGTCATGAAATAACGGTGGAGGTTGAAGGGCTTGGCGCCCGGCTCGTCCCGCTCATACGTACCGTCGGGCTGCAATTCCCAGCTCTGCTCGGTGTCGAGCAGGTTGGCGGTCATCACCTGGTCGAGGATCTGGTCATGGACCGTCGGGTTGGTGATCGGCAGCATGAACTCGACCCGCCGGTCGAAGTTGCGTGGCATCCAGTCGGCCGAGGAGATATAGACGCGCGCATCGTCGTTGGGCAGCGGCTTGCCGTTCCCGAACGCCCAGATGCGGCTGTGCTCCAGGAATCGGCCGACGATCGACTTGACCCGGATATGGTCGGACATGCCCGGCACGCCGGGGCGCAGGCAGCAGATGCCGCGGATGACGAGGTCGATCTCGACCCCTGCGCCGCTCGCCTCATAGAGCTTCTCGATGATCGCGGGATCGACCAGCGAGTTCATCTTGGCCCAGAGGCTGGCGGGCTTGCCCGCGCGCGCGAAGCCGATCTCGCGGTCGATGAGGGCGATCAGGCTGGCGCGCAGGTCGCGCGGGCTCATGCGCAGCTGTTCGAGGCCCTGCGGCTCGACATAGCCGGTGATGTAGTTGAACAGCTGCGCCGCGTCGCGCCCCAGCGCCGGGTCGGCGGTGAAGAAGCTGAGGTCGGTATAGATGCGCGCGGTGATCGGGTGATAATTGCCCGTGCCGAAATGGACGTAGCTCCTGAACTCGCCGCCCTCGCGCCGGACGACCATCGACACCTTGGCGTGCGTCTTCCAGTCGATGAAGCCATAGACGACCTGAACGCCCGCGCGTTCGAGCGCGTTGGCCCAGAGAAGATTCTGCTCCTCGTCGAAGCGCGCCTTCAGCTCGACGACCGCGGTCACCGACTTCCCCGCCTCCGCCGCGGCGATCAGCGCGCTGATGACCGCCGATTGCTTGCCCGCGCGGTAGAGCGTCTGCTTGATCGCGACCACATCGGGGTCGGCCGCCGCCTGCTTGAGGAAGGCAAGCACCACGTCGAACGTCTCATATGGGTGGTGGACGACGATGTCCTTCGCCCGGATCGCCGCGAAGCAGTCGCCGCCATATTCGCGGATGCGCTCGGGAAAGCGGGGTGAGAAGGGCGGGAACTTGAGGTCGGGTCGATCCTCGTCAACCAACGACGCAAGGTCGGCGATGCCGAGGAAGCTGACCTTCTCGGTCAGCAGCGCCTCGCTCCCCTCGAGCTCGTCGATCAGCACCGCTTCGAGCTCAGCGGTGATCGCCGTCTCCATCTCGAGGCGGATGACCCGGCCGCGGCGGCGGCGCTTTATCGCGGTGCGGAAGTAGAGGACGAGGTCCTCGGCTTCCTCCTCCAGCTCGATGTCGCTGTCGCGCAGAACGCGAAATCCCGCCGATCCCTTGATCTCGTAGCCGGGGAAAAGCTGCGGCGCGAAGCGCTTGAGCATCGCCTCGATCGGCACGTAGCAGGCGGCGTCCCCCGGCACGCGCACGAACCGCGGCAGCGTCGGCGGCAGGAGAACCAGTTCACGGATCGCCTGTCCATCGGACTTGCGGACGAGGTCGAAGATCACGCTCGACCCCTTGTTGGGGATGAACGGGAACGGATGCGCGGGGTCGAGCGCCTGCGGCGTCAGGATCGGGAAGATCTGCTCGCGGAAATGGCGGTCGAGCCACTCGTCGGCCTCGCCCTCGATCGCGTCCTCGCCCAGCACTCGGATACCCGTCTCGGCCATCTGTCCCGCAAGGTCGCGCCAGATCGCCTGCTGCTCGTCGGCGAGGCGGCCGGCCTCCGCCACGATCGCGGCGAGCTGCTGGTTGGGATTGAGGCCGTCGATCGATCGCGAGTCGACCTCCTGCACCTGCTGCCCCTTCAGCCCCGCGACGCGCACCATGAAGAACTCGTCGAAATTCGAGCCCGAGATCGACAGGAAGCGGACGCGCTCCAGCAGCGGATGCGCGGGATTGCACGCCTCCTCCATCACCCGCTTGTTGAACGCCAGCCAGCTCAGTTCGCGATTGAAATAGCGGCCGGTCGGAACGTCGGGTGCCGGCGCCTGATCGGGCGAGGCGTCGAAATTGGGGCGAACGGGACGGGTCATGCTTCCTCGTGCCGAAGTTCGCCGCCCCCTTGGACCAGCAGCCCCCGTGCTGACAAGGCCGGACGGGCAAGCGGGATCGAAATCCGCCGCTTGTCCGCCTCGTTCGCGGCATCGTCGAGCGCATCGACGATGCGGACGAGCGACAGGTAGCTGCGCTCCACCCGCTTCATCAGCCAGGCGACCAACTCCTCGCCCGCATAAAGCTCGCGCCGCTCGAACTGGTCGCGCAGCAGCGCGGCGAACAGCACGTCATCGGGCTCCTCGATCCGGAGCACCGGCGTCGCGGCGAGGCGCGAGCGCAGGTCGGGCAGCCGTACGCTCCACTGGGGCGGTGCATGGTCGGCGACGATCAGCAGCGGCTTGCGATCGGCCTGAGCGAGGTTCCAGACATGAAAAATGTCGGTCTCGCCCGCACGCTCGGCATCGTCGATCAGCCGGCCGCCCGCCCGGCGCGTAAACAGCCGCGCGAGCAGGCTACGCCCCGACTTGCGCGGCCCGACCAGCAACGCCGCCATTACCGGCCAGGTGCCCCAATGTTCGAGATGATGGACGGCGGCCATGTTGGCGTCGCCGACGATGAACTCGTCCTTGCGCGCTCCCTCCGGGCGTTGGAGCGGCAGACGCAGCTGGCTCATTCGGGCGGCGGTGCCTCAGCCGCGGGCGCGGACCGCCGGATGCGCAGCGTCGCGCCGCTCCCCTCGACGGTCCAGCCGCGCTGGCCGAGCGCCACCGCGAGCACCGCCGGGTCGCCCGCGAACTCGACCCGCATCAGCGACACGCCGCCCAGTGCCAGGCTGCTCGTCGCGGCGCTCTGTACGCCGGGAATGCCGCGCACCGACGCCTCGGCCGCGCTCACCGCGCCGACGCCCGGCGTGTCGAACTGGAGCGTCACGGTCGACAGCGGTTCGCTTGGGAGCGTGGCGGCAGGCCCCTCCTCGATCAGCGGGATGTCGCCCGGCAGCACTTCTTCGGCGACCGGCTGGTCGGTGGGCGGCACGAACTCGAGCAGCGGGTCGGGCCGCAGCAGCCCGCCGCGCAGCGCCGCCTGATAAAGCGCGTCGAGCCGCTGGACGCCGGTGTCGAGCAGCGCGGGCAGTCCGTCCCCATTCGCCACGCGCAGGCTGAAGCTGCCGGCCTCGCGGTTGTCGGGGCCGTATCCGGCGCGGAAAACGCCGATCACGGGGCCACCCGGCCACTGGCGATACAGCGTTACCTGCGGGATCAGCACGTCGTTGGCGCCGTACTGGTCGAGCACGTTGCGCCACCAGCCGCGTCCCGGCCGCCCGGTCAGCCCCGCGTTCATCAGGAGCGCGTCGGTCCCGTTCCCCGCCGGCCGGATATAGTCGATCGCGGTGTTGCCGGTGCGGAACCGGCCCCAGGCGGCGCGCCATGGCGTCTCACGCTCGAACACCGCCTCGGTCCCGCCAGAGCGGATCATCGGCACGAGCAGCATCGGCGGCGATCGCGTCATAAACCCGCTGACGCCCAGGATTTCCGCCGCGCGCGCGCGATTGAAGAGCACGCCCAGCCGGGCGATGTAGCGGTTGGGGCCGATCTGTTCGTTCTCGACGACGATCCCCGTGACGAGGCCGTCGAGCGTCCCATCGGGCAGCCCGCCGGCCTTGCCCGTCAGCCGCTGCGACAGCATCGACCAGCCCTTGCGCTGGGCGAGCCGCCAGCCGCCGGTGCGCGCCGCCTCGGCGCTCTTGGCGGTCACGTCGACGGTGACGCCCGACACCTCGAAACTGCCCGAGCCGTCCTGCGCCTGGCTCGAGGCGACGCCCAGCACCATGGCGGCGCTGGCGGCGAACATCGTAAATCTGGCAGCACGGCCCCGCATCGCCGCCCTTTTGGCGAAGCCCGCGGTGAAATCCAAGGGAATTGCGGCGCCTCGCCGTCACCCCGGCCGCGATCCGGGCTCCGCTCTTCTTTCGCCCCAAGAGGCGCATAGGGCGGAACGGACGAAGCGGGATCTCGAGTCAGGTACGCGCTGACGATCGGGCAAGCGCTCGCCCATTGCCTCGCCCCCGCCCCCGTCCTATCGGCGCGGGATGACCGACCCCAAGCCCTATACATACGCCCAGGCGGGCGTGTCGATCGACGCCGGCAATGCGCTTGTGCGCGCGATCGGGCCGCTGGCGCGCGCAACACGGCGGCCGGGCGCCGATGCCGATCTCGGCGGCTTCGGCGGCATCTTCGACCTCAAGGCCGCGGGCTTCACCGACCCGCTGCTCGTGGCCGCGAACGACGGTGTCGGCACCAAATTGAAGCTCGCGATCGAGCATGACGCGCATGACGGCGTCGGCATCGACCTGGTCGCGATGTGCGCCAACGACCTGATCGTCCAAGGCGCGGAGCCGCTATTCTTCCTCGATTACTATGCCAGCGGAAAGCTCGACAACGCCGTCGCGACGCGCGTGATCGCCGGCATCGCCGAGGGGTGCCGCCAGGCGAGCTGCGCGCTGATCGGCGGCGAGACGGCCGAGATGCCGGGAATGTACGCCGATGGCGATTATGACCTCGCCGGTTTCTGCGTCGGCGCGGTCGAGCGCGACGCGCTGCTCACGGGCCGCGCGATCGCGCCGGGCGACGTGGTGCTCGGCCTCGCCTCGACGGGCGTTCATTCCAATGGCTACTCGCTCGTCCGCCGCCTCGCCGCGGACAAGGGCTGGAAGCTCGACCGCCCCGCGCTGTTCGACCAGGAGGTGATCCTGATCGACGCGCTGATGGCACCGACCCGGATCTATGTCGCGAGCCTGCTGCCCCTGCTCCGTGCCCGCCGGATCAAGGGCCTCGCGCACATCACCGGCGGCGGCCTTCTTGAGAACATCCCGCGTGTATTGCCGGAAGGCACGCACGCCCGCATCGACGCCGACGCATGGGACCAGCCGCGCCTCATGGCCTTCCTCCAGGCACAGGGCGCGATCGAGCCCGAGGAGATGGCGAGAACCTTCAATTGCGGCATCGGCATGGTTGCGATCGTCGCCGCCGATCAGGCCGAGGCCATCGACAACGAACTGGCCGCCGCGGGTGAGACCGTCCATCGCATCGGCGCGATCGAGGCAGGGCCGCGCGGCTGCACCGTGGCCGGGAGCGCCGGCACCTGGTCGGCGCGCAGCGACTGGGAAGCGACGCACAACCATGGCTGACCGCGCGCGCGTCGGCATCCTGCTGTCGGGCCGCGGCTCGAACATGCAGGCGCTCGTCGCCGCCAGCCGCGCCGCCGATGCCCGCTACGAGGTCGTGCTCGTCGCCAGCGACAAGCCGGAGGCGCCCGGCCTCGCCTGGGCCGCCGGACAGGGCATCGCCACTTTCGCCGCCTCGCCCAAGGGTCGGCCCAAGCCCGAATATGAGGCCGAGATCGACGCGGCGCTCACCGGCGCAGGGGTCGAGGTCATCGCGCTCGCCGGATACATGCGACTGCTCTCGCCCGAGTTCGTCGCGCGCTGGGCGGGCCGCATCCTCAACATCCACCCCTCTCTTCTGCCCAAGTACAAGGGCCTCGATACCCACGCGCGCGCAATCGCAGCGGGTGACACGGTGGCGGGTGCGTCCGTGCATCTGGTCACCGAAGCGCTCGACGACGGCCCCGTCATCGCGCAGGCCGAAGTGCCGGTCGAGCCCGGCGATACGCCCGACACGCTGGCCGCGCGAGTGCTGGCTGCGGAGCATCGGCTCTACCCGGCAGCGCTCGACCGCTTCCTTTCGACATAGCGTTGACCCGGCGTGGGTTTGGGGAACGATGTGACCATGCCCGATTCGCATCCCGCTTCTCCCTCTCGGGCCGGCGGCGGAGCGGTGGCGTCCGTCGAGTGACGCCCCCTATTGCGGCTTCGGCAACTCGGGTCCCATCGTCCGCCTGACGGGCGGCGGAGCGGCCGGCGCTGGCACCGTTGGCGCGAGCGTGCCCGTCCGCCGCCGAACACCCGTCAGCTCGGTGGGGGCGTTCTCCTTCGCTTCGCCGGCCCCAAGCGCCGCGCGCAGCCCCGATCCGGGCAGCGCCTCCAGCCGGGGGCTGTCGGCCCGTGCGGGGCTCGGCATGAACACCTGCACCTTCATGCACTGGCCGGGCTCGGGCCGCGGGAAGCGGTCGCAGGCCCAGAGCGCCTTGTCGAACCCCCGCGCGCGATCGCGCAGGTAGCTGAACGCCATCCGCTCCATCTGGCGCGGGTCGCCGGGTAGCGCCGCGGGCGTGTCGGCGCGATCGGTCCAGGCGAGGAACTTGCAATACGGTCGGTCGGCACAGACGAGCCCGGCATAGGCGGCATATTCGCCGGGCGGCAATCGACGGTCGAGCGTCACCAGAAAGCTGTTCGGGTCGCCCGCCAGCGGCTTCGGCATCGCCTCGGGCGCGAGGATCGGGAGGTCGATCGCGACCTCCCCGGCGACGATCGGCACGTCCTCGGCCGCGCCGTGCGATGGCGCGATGCCCTTCATCTTCGCGATCAGCGGCTCGGCGGCGACGTAGCGGCCGTTGAATGCCGGCGGCGTGCCCCACCAGCCCGTCCAGCGGAAGAAGAGATGGGTATGGACCTCGCTGATCTTGTCGAGGCTCGACGACCAATAGGGGACGACCCAATTGGTGTGATAGTGCGTGGCCGTGCCCACCGCCTTTTCGACTTTTCCCCGCAGCGCCGCCGCGGCAACATCGTGCGCGCGTGCCCAGGCGGCCTCCGAATAGCGGCGGGCGAGCGCGCCATCGCAGGTGAAGGTGAACTGGCAGCCGGTGCGCCGCTCCGCCCCCTGAAAAACAACGCCGCAGATGGTCTTAGGAAAGGCGGGATGGCGGACGCGATTGAGGATGACCTGCGCCACCGCGCGCTGTCCAACGGTATCGTCGCCCGCTTCATAGAGGACGCCGGCGGTCAGGCAGTCGGTGGCGCGCGCGATGCTCGCCTCGTCGCCAATGATCCGGAAAGGCCGGGCAGAGAGCAGCGGCGCGGTCGAGAAGGGAATCGAGGCGTTGTAGGCCACGGCGTCTTCGCGCGACACGGCGACAAATTCCGCGGGTTCGACCGGCGGCAGTTCGGCGGGCGGGATCACGCGCTGCGGTGGGCGGGCGCGGGCGACCTTGCGCTCGATGGGCACGATCCGCGGGGCATTGGCCACGATGACCAGTGGCATCAGGATCGCCAGCAGCGCCACGATCGTCAGGACAGCCAGCAGGGGCCGCGGGACCGATCCCTCGGGCAGCAGGCGCCGGCCAAGCGGCGTTCGGGGCGGGCTCATCTGATGCATCGGCAAGACGCCCCGCGCGCGGGAGGCGGCGGGGCGTTAGCTCATTTCGCAGGGCGTGGCAAAAACCGGGCTTACTGCTCGGGCAGGAAATCGGGCACCGACAGATAGCGCTCGCCGGTGTCGTAGTTGAAGCCGAGCACCCGCGTGCCCTCGGGCAATTCGGGGAGCTTCTTCGCGATCGCCGCCAGCGTCGCGCCCGAGGAAATGCCGACGAGCAGCCCCTCCTCGCGCGCCGAGCGGCGGGCATAGTCCTTGGCGGTGTCGGCCGAGACCTGGATCACGCCGTCGATCGCCTGGGTGTGGAGATTGGCGGGAACGAAGCCCGCGCCGATGCCCTGGATCGGGTGCGGGCCGGGCTGACCGCCCGAGATGACGGGCGACAGCTCGGGCTCGACGGCATAGACCTTGAGGGCGGGCCAGGCCTTCTTCAATTCCTCGGCGACGCCGGTGATGTGACCGCCGGTGCCGACGCCGGTGACGATGACGTCGATCGGATCGTCGCGGAAATCATTGAGGATTTCCTGCGCCGTCGTGCGGACATGGACATCGACGTTCGCCGGATTCTCGAACTGTTGCGGCATCCACGCGCCGGGCGTCGCTCCGACGATCTCGAGCGCGCGTTCGATCGCGCCCTTCATGCCCTTCTCGCGCGGGGTGAGGTCGAACGCCGCGCCGTAAGCCAGCATCAGGCGGCGGCGCTCGATCGACATGCTCTCGGGCATGACGAGGATCAGCTTGTAGCCCTTAACCGCAGCGACCATCGCCAGGCCGACGCCGGTGTTGCCGCTGGTCGGCTCGACGATCGTCCCGCCGGGCTGGAGCTTGCCGTCGCGCTCGGCCGCCTCGATCATCGCCAGCGCGATGCGGTCCTTGATCGAGCCGCCGGGATTCGACCGCTCGGACTTGATCCAGACCTCGGCGGTGCCGAACAGGCGCTGGATGCGAACATGCGGGGTGTTGCCGATGGTCGCCAGGATCGTTGCTGCCTTCATGCCATCTTCTCCTCGAGCGGGGGGTATTCGAGTGTCTTGGGGGGATCAAAACTGCGCGCGGCGCGAAGTTCGGGAAAGAGCTTGTCCCAGAAGATCGTGACGAGAATGGCGAGCGCGCCGCCGCCCGCCACCGCCAGTACCGGGCCCAGCGCAGCCGCGAGGAAGCCAGAACGCGCCTCGCCCAGCTCGTTCGAGCCCGAGACGAACAGCGTCGAGACCGCGCCGACGCGGCCGCGCATCTCGTCGGGCGTGTAGAGCTGGATCAGCGACTGGCGGACATACACCGACACCATGTCGGTCGCGCCGACGACGACAAGGGCGAGGAGCGACAGCGCGACGGCGGGTGCGAAGTCGCTGCCGACGGCCGAGGGGCCGAGGATCGGCACCAGCACCGGCGCGGCGAGGCCGAACACCACCGTCGCCGCGCCGAAGCCGATGACCGCAAGCAGCATCTTGCCCCCTACATCGGTCTTGAGCGGTCGCCAGGCAAACCAGATGCCGACCGCGACAGCACCGACAGCGGGCGCGGCACGCAGGTGGCCGAGACCCTCTGCCCCGACCATCAGGATGTCACGCGCATAGATGGGCAGCATCGCCGTCGCACCGCCCAGCAACACCGCGAACAGATCGAGGCTGATCGCGCCGAGCACCAGCCGGTTGCGGCGGACATAATGAAGGCCGTCGACCATCTGCGCCCAGGGGTTCGCCGCGCCGGTGATCTTTGAGCGGGGAATCGGCTGGATGAAGAGCAAGCACAGAAGGGCGAGGGCGAACAGCCCCGCCGAGGCCGTATAGGCGCCCCAGTCGGCCCAGGCGTAGAGATAGCCGCCCATCGCCGGGCCGACGATCGACCCCGACTGCCATGCGAGCGACGACAGCGCGATCGCGGTCGGCAGCGAGGCGGCGGGGACGAGGTTCGGCGCGAGCGCCTGAAGCGCCGGGCTGGCAAAGGCACGTGCGACGCCGAGCAGGGCGGCGACGGCGAACAACGCGGGCAGCGTAATCGCGTCGGTATAGGTGAGGAAGGCGAGCGCCCCTGCGCACCCGGCCTCGAGCGCGACCGAGGCGCGGGCGATGAAGCGCCGGTCGATCCGGTCGGCGGCCCAGCCGGTGAGGAGGCTGAGGAACAGGAGCGGCACGAACTGCGCCACGCCGATCAGGCCGAGTTGAAACGCGGCGGCCTGGATCCCCATCGTCTCGCGGGCGATGTCGTAGACCTGCCAGCCGATGACGATGACCATCGCCATCTGCCCCAGCGTCGAGGCGAGGCGCGCGATCCAGTAGGCGCGGAAGCTGGAAATGGTGAAGGGATGCGGTGCCGACATGCCCCGTCAGTTGGAACCTAAAGCCCGAGTCTGCAACAAGGGATTGGCTTTTGCCGCCGCGAGCGGGGCTATCGGGCGGCGGTGCAGCTTGGCCTGTCAGGGAAGGGAGCTACCGCCCGCCCTTCTCCAGAAGACGACAGGGCGCAGCGCGTTCCCAGCTGATCGCGATCCGGTCGCCCACCCGCTCTAGGCCAGGCGCGCAACGCCGCGGGCGCGGGCCGAGTTGGCATCGGATCGAATCCAGGATGACGCGCGTGCTCGGCTCAGCATTGAACCTCATAAGGGCTCGCAACAGGAGATGGGCTCGCGTCGAGGCGAGCACCTCCTGCCCCGGAACGCCACCTTTACCTCGGCCTAGAGCCTGGGTCCCACTTCTTCCTGCTTCAACAGCCAGGAAGGAGCGGGACCGCCGTCGCGGTCAAGCCGCCATGAACAACTCGGGCTCGAGCGCCATGATGCTCTCCGCCCCGCCCTCGATCTTGCGCCGAAGAGCGCCGGCGTCGGGGAGGATGCGCTCGGCATAGAAGCGCGCCGTCACCAGCTTGGCATTGAGGAACTTCGCATCCCCCTCGCCCGCCGCGATCAGCTTGGCGGCGGCGCGCGCCATGCGCAGCCACATCAGGCCCGTCGCGACGATGCCCATCAGGTGCATGTAGCTGTGCGCGCCCGCGCCGACATGCTCGGGATTCTTCATGCCGTTCTGGAGGAACCACATCGTCGCCGCCTGAAGCTCGTTCAGCGCGCGCTCCAGCCGGGCGGCGAAGTCGGCCGAACCCTCGTCCTGCTTGGCGGCGGTGATCTCGTCGCCGACCAGCTTGAAGAAGGCCTGCACCGCACGCCCGCCATTCTGGGCGAGCTTGCGGCCGACCAGGTCCATCGCCTGCACGCCATTGGTACCCTCATAGATCTGAGCAATGCGGGCATCGCGGACATATTGCTCCATGCCCCATTCGGCGATGTAGCCGTGGCCGCCATAGACCTGCTGCGCACTGGTCGCGATCTCATAGCCCTTGTCGGTGCCGTATCCCTTGATGACCGGGGTGAGCAGGCCGATCAGGTCGTCTGCCAGCTGGCGCTCGGCATCGTCGGGCGCCTTGTGCGAAAGGTCGACTTGGAGCGCGCCCCACAGGCACAGCGCGCGCAGCCCCTCGGTCAGCGCCTTGGCCTCCATCAGCATCCGGCGCACATCGGGGTGAACGAACAGCGTGTCGGCCTTCTCGTCCGGCTCCTTCGGGCCGGTCAGCGCGCGGCCCTGACGCCGGTCATGGGCGTACTGCACCGCATTCTGGTACGCGACCTCGGCGACGCCCAGTCCCTGAAGGCCGACGCCCAGCCGCGCCGCGTTCATCATGATGAACATGGCGGCGAGGCCCTTGTTTTCCTCGCCGACCATCCAGCCCTTCGCACCGTCATAGTTCATGACGCAGGTCGAGTTGCCGTGAATGCCCATCTTGTGCTCGATCGAACCGCACGACAGCGTGTTGCGCTCGCCGAGCGATCCATCCTCGTTCACCATGAACTTCGGCACCACGAACAGGCTGATCCCCTTGACGCTGTCGGGCGCGCCCGGCGTCTTGGCGAGGACGAGATGGATGATGTTCGAGGTGAGGTCATGCTCGCCCGAGGAGATGAAGATCTTCGTCCCCGTAATCGCGTAGCTGCCGTCCGCCTGCGGCTCGGCCTTGGTCTTGATGAGGCCGAGGTCGGTGCCGCAATGCGGCTCGGTGAGGTTCATCGTACCGCCCCACTCGCCCGACACCATGCGCGGGACATAGAGCGCCTTCTGCTCGTCCGACCCCTTGGCCAAGAGGGCGGCGATCGCGCCATGCGTCAGGCCCGGATACATGGCGAACGCCATGTTGGCGGAGATCATATATTCCTCGAACGCGGTCGAGACGGTGTGCGGCATCCCCTGCCCGCCGAATTCCTCCGGCGCGCCGAGCGTCATCCAGCCCGCCTCGCGCAGCTGGTCATAGGCTTCCTTGAAACCCTTGGGCGTCGTCACGCTGCCATCGGGATGGCGGGTGCAGCCCTCCTGATCGCCCGAATGGTTGAGCGGGAACAGCACCTCGGCGACGAAACGTCCGCCCTCCTCCAGCACCGCATCGACCATGTCGGGGGTCGCATTGGCGAAACCGGGCAGGTTGGCGTGGCGGTCGAGCCCGACGACATGGTCGAGCACGAAGCGGGTGTCGCGAACCGGGGGCGTGTACTGGGGCATGGGCTTCCTCTCAGGCGTGCTTGTTGTCGCTCGCCGCTTCGACGACGGCGAGGAATTCGTTGAGTTCGGCGATGGCGGCATCGATGTCGCGCTTCTGTGCCTCGAGCAGGTCGATGCGCGCACGGCACTTCTCGATCGTCACCTGTCGCTGGACGCGGCGACCATCGCCGATGTCGTAGAGGTCGATCATCTCGCGGATGTCGGACAGGCTGAACCCCACCCGCTTGCCGCGCAGGATCCAGGCGAGCCGCGCGCGGTCGCGGTGCGAATAGATGCGCTGGAGGCCGCGGCGCTCGGGCGCGATCAGCCCCTCGTCCTCGTAGAAGCGCAGCGCCCGGGGCGTCACGGCGAACTCGGCGCACAGGTCAGAGATACTGAAGGCGTCGCGATCGTGACGCGGCTCGATCGGCGCAAGCGCCTCGTGCGTGGCGGCGGTGCTGAGCATGGCACCCGAGATATATGCCCTTTACGTAAACGTCAACTGGGGCAGAGCAGCCGTCCTTGTGGGTCGCGCAGCGCCGACGCCTCCGACGCGCTCGCCGACAGGCGCTCGACTGAGAAGGCGGACAGCGAGGCGCGCGGACCGCAGAACCGCCTGCACCCATCGGACAGCCGCGCTGGAAAAACGATCCGCTCGCCATCGAACTGCGCGGTGAAGGTGCAATCGCCCGTCGCGCCCAGTTCGATCGACAGCGAGTCGCCGCTCCGTCGAGCGACGCCCGTTGCGGCGCAGGCGAGGCCCTCGCCATAGTCGCTGACGACCCCGATCCGCGCCGCCCCGCCCTGTTCGACGAGGCACAGCCGGTCGCTGTCGCGCGCATAAAGGCCGGTGAGCGGCGCGTCGGCAGGATCGACGACCAGCCCGCGTGACCGCGCCGCCGCCTCGAGCGACACGGCGTTGCTCGCGGCCTTAGGCGCCCGATCGCCGCACCCGGCCAGCGCCAGCGCGGCGATGAGGCTAATCCAGCGCTTCGAGGCCATGCTCGGTCACGCGGCGATAGAAGCAGCTCCGGCGGCCGGTATGGCACGCGGGGCCGGCGCGCTCGCAGAGCAGCCAGACCGCGTCCTGATCGCAATCGATGCGGATATCGCGAACGTGCAGCACATGCCCCGAGGTCTCGCCCTTCTTCCAGAGCCTGCCCCGGCTGCGCGACCAGAAGGTCGCCTCGCGCGTCGCCAGCGTCGCCGCCAGCGCCTCCTCATTCATATGCGCGAGCATCAGCACCTCGCCGGTCGCGGCGTCGGTGGCGACGGCGGTAACGAGGCCGGCGGCATCGTACTTGGGATCGAGGGTCAGGCCGGTTTCGCGCGGGTCGGGCATCCGAGGTCGATAGCGGTCCCCCGCCCCGCCCTCAATGGCTTCGGATCGCCTTCACCAGTTCGGCCTTGCTCATCGTCGACCGCCCCTCGATGCCGATCTTCTTCGCCTCGGCATAAAGCTCGGCCTTGCTGCGATCGTCGAGCTCGGTCGATTTGTGCTTCAGCGTGCCCGCGGCCTTCGCGTTGGCGATGCGCGCCGCCTTCTCTTTCGAGGCACCCTGTCGGCGCAGATCCTCGTAGAGCTTGTCGTCCTTGACCGAATTGCCGTGGTCCGTCGCTGCTTTCGCCGCCATCGCCATTCTCCTTCGGGTCAGAAACGCTGGGTTTCGAGAGCGGCTCCCCGTAACCATTGTGACAATGGGGCGACAAAGCCGAACCGCACGCCTATATGGCCGCCAACGACTCCCCCAAGGGAAAGCTCCGGGCGCATGCTGACCACCCATCCGTTCGACGACGATCATCTGCGCGAGGAGTGCGGCATCTTCGGCGTCTCGGGCGCAGAGGGCGCTGCCGCGCTCGTCGCGCTCGGCCTTCACGCGCTCCAGCATCGGGGGCAGGAAGCCGCCGGCATCTCCACCTTCGACGGGGTGCAGTTCCACACCCATCGGGCGATGGGCCATGTCGCGGGCAATTTCGATCGTGACGAGATCATCCGCGCGCTGCCCGGCAACGTCGCGGCGGGCCATGTCCGCTATTCGACGACGGGCGAAACGGCGCTGCGCAACGTGCAGCCGCTCTATGCCGACCTCGCCAGCGGCGGCTTCGCGGTCGCGCACAACGGCAACATCTCCAATGCGCTGCGCCTGAAGCGCGATCTCGTCCGCTCGGGCTCGATCTTCCAGTCGACCAGCGACACCGAGGTCATCATCCACCTCGTCGCGACGTCGAGCTACCGGTCGCTTCTCGACAAGTTCATCGACGCGCTGAAGCGGGTCGAGGGTGCCTACTCCCTCATCTGCATGACGCCCGAGGGGATGATCGCCTGCCGCGACCCGCTCGGCATCCGCCCGCTGGTGATGGGCCGGCTGGGCGAGACGATCATCTTCGCGTCGGAAACAGTGGCGCTCGACGTGGTGGGCGCGGAGTTCGAGCGGGCGGTCGATCCGGGCGAACTGGTGATCGTTCAGGACGGCAAGGTCCGCTCGATCCGGCCGTTCAAGCCGGTGGCGCCGCGCCCGTGCATCTTCGAGCATGTCTATTTCAGCCGCCCCGATTCGATCGTCGACGACCAGTCGATCTATTCGGTGCGCAAGAATATCGGCGCGCAGCTGGCGATCGAGGCGCCGGTCGAGGCCGATCTCGTCATCCCCGTCCCCGATTCGGGCGTGCCCGCCGCGATCGGCTATGCCCAGCAGTCGGGCATTCCGTTCGAGCTCGGCATCATCCGCTCGCACTATGTCGGGCGCACCTTCATCCAGCCGGGCGACAAGGTTCGGCACCTCGGCGTCAAGCTCAAGCACAATGCCAATCGCGCGCTCATCCAGGGCAAACGCGTGATCCTGATCGACGATTCGATCGTCCGCGGCACCACCAGCCTCAAGATCGTGCAGATGATGCGCGAGGCAGGTGCGGCCGAGATCCATATGCGCATCGCCAGCCCGCCGACGCGGCATAGCTGCTTCTACGGCGTCGACACGCCCGAGCGGGCCAAGCTGCTCGCCGCGAAGATGGACGTGGGCGGCATGACCGACTTCATCCATGCCGACAGCCTGGCGTTCGTGTCGATCGACGGTCTCTACAAGGCGCTGGGCGAGGCCAAGCGCGCCGACATCAGGCCGAGCCATTGCGACGCCTGCTTCACGGGCGATTATCCGACGACGCTGACCGACCAGGACGAACTCGGCCAGGTCGAGCAGTTCTCGATGCTCGAAGAGCGCGTCGGCTGAGCCATCAGGAAGGAATGACGATGACCGACCGCCCGCTTGCCGGAAAGCTTGCGCTCGTCACCGGCGCGTCGCGGGGGATCGGCGCGGCGACCGCCGTCGCGCTTGGCCGGGCGGGCGCGCATGTCGTGCTCACCGCGCGCACCGCGGGCGGGCTCGAGGAAGTCGAGGACGCGATCTATGAAGCCGGCGGCTCGGCGACGATCGCCCCGCTCGACCTGACCGAGACCGATGGGGTCGCCAAGCTTGCGACCGCGGTGTCGGAGCGGTGGCAGGCGCTCGACATCCTCGTCCTCAACGCAGCGATGCTCGGCAGCCTCGCCGCGGTGCCGGCGATCGACATGAAGGAACTCGCCAAGGTGCTGACGCTCAACGTCAGCGCGCAGGCGGCGTTGATCGCCTCGTTCGACCCGCTCCTCCGCCGCAGCGAGGGCGCGCGGGTGATCGGGGTGACGTCCAGCGTCGGTCGCACGCCCCGCGCCTATTGGGGGGCGTATGGTGCATCCAAGGCCGCGTTCGAGACGCTGCTCGCCGCTTATGGCGAGGAGATGAAGAACATCACCAAGGTGCGCACCGCGATCCTCGACCCCGGCGCCACCCGGACGAAGATGCGCGCCCGCGCCTATCCGGGCGAGGATCCCGCCAGCGTCAAGGCGCCCGAGGTGGTGGCAGAGCGCATCCTGGCGCTGTCGATCGAGGGGTTCGAGGCGCTGCACACCGAACGCGTCGGTTAGCACACCCGCTCTCCCATATCGCAACCTACCTCCGCAGACGCAGGGGTCGAGGGTTGCAAGCAATACGCTGCTTGGCGCCTGGATCAGCTTCCTCCGGGGCACCACCCTTTTAGCGCAAGCCGGCCACCGGCAAAAAGAAAGGCCAGCCCCAGCGGGACCGGCCTGAAAAGTTTTAGGAGAGGATGCCTGAAAGGCAGGGTCTTTTTGCGTTGCAGCGGGAAATGTTGCAAGTGCGAACAAAACCATCACGATTGCAGTTTCTGCAATTGTTGATTGCGTCAGTCGGGCTTGACCCGCCCCCGCCCGCTCTTGATCGCCCCGCGCCTTGCCTTGGCATCCACCCGGCGCACTTGCGACGCGCGCGTCGGTTTGGTCGCGCGTCGCGCCTTGGGGACGATCGTGGCCTCGCGGATCAGCGCGATCAGCCGCTCGCGCGCCTCGCGCCGGTTCAGTTCCTGCGATCGGGCAGCTTCGGCGCGCAGGATCAGCACGCCCTCCTGCGTCATGCGATGGCCCGCCAGCGCCGCCAGCCGTGCCTTCACCCGATCGGGCAGGTTGGGGCTGGCAGCCACGTCGAAGCGAAGCTGAACCGCGCTATCCGTCGTGTTGACGTGCTGGCCGCCAGGACCGCCCGCGCGCGTGAAGCGTTCGTCGATCTCGTCGCTATCGATCGCGATGGCGCGGGTGATGACGATGCGGGCCATGAGCCTTCCTGACAGAGCACCGAGCGCGGATCACGCGCTATCGGCGAAACGATCCGTTTCCCTCGTTTCCATTTTCGTCGCGAACCGCATCGCCTATCTCCCGTCCAACCAAGGAGATCGACCGATGATCGACAAACGCCCCTTCTCTTCGCTCGGCCACGCCGATCATGGCTGGCTTAACGCGCGGCATCATTTCTCGTTCGCCAACTATTACGATCCCGCCCGCATGGGCTGGGGTGCGATCCGCGTCTGGAATGATGACGAGATCGCGGCCAACAGCGGCTTCCCCCCGCATCCTCACCGCGACATGGAGATCATCACCTATGTGCGGAAGGGTGCGATCACCCACCAGGACTCGATGGGCAACCAGGGCCGTACCGAGGCGGGCGACGTCCAGGTGATGTCGGCGGGCACCGGCGTGCGCCATGCCGAATATAATCTCGAGCCCGAGACGACGACATTGTTCCAGATCTGGATCGAGCCCAAGCGGCTGGGGGGCGCTCCGAGCTGGGGGGCCAAGCCGTTCCCGAAGGGTGAGCGCTCGGGCAAGTTCGTCACGCTGGCGAGCGGGTTCGCGGAGGATGCCGACGCACTTCCCATCCGCGCCGATGCTCGGGTGATGGGCGCGACGCTGCAGGCCGGCGAGAGCGTCGAGCACAGCGTCGGCGATGGTCGTCACGCCTATCTCGTCCCCGCCACCGGCGCGATCGAGATCGACGGCGAGCGGTTCGACGCGCGCGATGGCGCGGCGCTGACCGGCGGCAAGACCTACACGATCCGCGCGATCGAAGAGGCCGAACTGGTCCTCGTCGACAGCGAGTAAGCGTTCGGTGCCCGCCCCGTCCCTCCCGGCGGGCGCCCCGGGAGGAAGGCATCTCCCCTACACCCCGCCTTCCTCCCACCCCTTTTCAGATGGAGACACGTGAGATGGCGAAGGTTCTGGTTCTCTATTACTCGTCCTATGGCCACATGTCGCAGCTGGCTGACGCCGTGGCCGAGGGTGCCCGCGCGGCCGGTGCGGAGGTCGACGTGCTGCGCGTGCCCGAGACCGCACCGGCCGAGGTCGCCGCGGCGGCGGGCTTCAAGTCCGACCACACCCACCCCGTGATCGACAGCGTCGAGAAGCTCGCCGACTATGACGCCATTGTCGTCGGCAGCCCGACCCGCTTCGGCCGCATGTCGAGCCAGATGGCGAGCTTTCTCGACCAGGCAGGCGGCCTGTGGTTCCGCGGCGCGCTCAACGGCAAGGTCGGTGCGGCCTTTACCTCGACGGCGACCCAGCATGGCGGGCAGGAGACGACGCTCTTCTCGATCATCACCAACCTGCTGCATTTCGGCATGACGGTGGTCGGCCTCGACTATGGCTATCAGGCGCAGATGTCGAACGATGCGGTCAACGGCGGCACCCCCTATGGCGCCTCGACGATTGCCAATGGTGACGGCAGCCGTCAGCCCACCGAAGTCGAGCTGGGCGGTGCCCGCTATCAGGGCAAGCGCGTGGCGGAGACCGCGGCAAAGCTGTTCGGCTAAGCTTTGGCCGGGCCCCCGCCGGCGCGGGGGGCCGGATGCTGGTCCATCCAAGCCGCCCGTCATCCCAGCCTTCGCTGGGATGACGATCTTTGAGCGCGTACCCCGGCCTGCGTCGGGGTACGCGTGTTTCTACATCACTCCGCCGCTTCAGGAAGTGGCGCTTCCTTCCACACCAGCACCGGCTTCCTCGCCGCCTGCGTCTCGTCGAGGCGCCGGCGCGGGGCGTAGTGCGGCGCGGCCTTGAGGCTGGCGTCGCCCGCCTTTGCCCGGTCGGCGACGCTCGCCAGCGCATCGACGAACTGGTCGAGCGCTGCCTTTGACTCGGTTTCGGTCGGCTCGACAAGCATCGCGCCGTGGACGACCAGCGGGAAATAGACCGTCATCGGGTGGAAGCCCTCGTCGATCAGCCCCTTGGCGACGTCGAGCGTCGAAAAGCCCGCGGGGAAGCCCTCGTCGCTGAACAGCGCCTCGTGCATGCACGGTCCCGACTTCGCGAACGGCGCGTCGAGCACGCCCTCCAGCCGGCGAAGCACATAATTGGCGTTGAGCACCGCATCGCCCGCGACCTGCGCCAGCCCATCGGCCCCGTGGCTGAGGATATAGGTCAGCGCACGCGTGAACATGCCCATCTGGCCGTGGAACGCGGTCATCCGCCCGAAGCTGTGCGGATGATCCTCACCCACCGTCTCTTCCTCGACGAGTTGGATGTGCCCGTCGGCGTGGCGCGCGGTGAAGGGCAGCGGCCCGAACGGCGCCAGCGCCTCCGACAGCACCACCGGCCCCGACCCCGGCCCGCCGCCGCCATGCGGGGTGGAGAAGGTCTTGTGCAGGTTGATGTGCATCGCATCGACGCCAAGGTCGCCCGGTCGCACTCGCCCGACGATCGCGTTGAAGTTGGCGCCATCGCAATAGACGTAACCGCCCGCCGCATGAACGGCATCCGAGATGATTTTCAGATCGCGCTCGAACAGCCCGCAGGTATTGGGGTTGGTGATCATGACGCCTGCGACGTCGGGGCCGAGCCGGCTCTTCAGCGCCTCGGTATCAACGCGGCCCTCATCGGTCGCGGGGATGTTCTCGACGGTGAAGCCTGCGAATGCAGCGGTCGCCGGGTTGGTGCCGTGCGCGCTTTCGGGGACGAGAATGACCTTGCGGTGCCCTTCGCCCCGAGCCTCCAGCGCCGCCTTGATGCAGAGGATGCCGCACAGCTCGCCATGTGCGCCCGCCTTGGGGCTCATCGCGACGCCGTACATGCCGGTCAGGTCGATCAGCCAGAAGGCGAGCTCGTTAATGACGCCGAGCGCACCCTGCACGGTATCCACGGGCTGGAGCGGATGGATGTCGGCAAATCCGGGCAGCCGGGCCATCCGCTCGTTGAGGCGCGGGTTGTGCTTCATCGTGCACGAGCCGAGCGGGAAGAGCCCCAGGTCGATGGCATAATTCTGGCGGCTGAGGCGCGTATAGTGGCGCACCGTCTCGGGCTCCGACAGGCCGGGCAGGCCGATCGGCTTCGACCGCGCGAGCGCACCCAGCCGGCTCGCGCCCTTCGGCGTCTCGGGCAGGTCGACGCCGGTCGTCTCGGTCGTGCCGATCTCGAAGATCAGCGCTTCCTCGAGCATCAGCGCGCGGTTGCCGGTTCGGGTCGCGGGGGCGGCGCCCTCGACGGCGTTCATCTCGGGCTTCCACCCGCTCTGATTGATCGCGTTCATGCCAGCACCTCCTCAAGCGCGGTGGCGAGCGTTTCGACATCCTCGGCGGTCGCGGTTTCGGTTACGGCGACGACCAGCCCCTTCTCCAGCGCCTGGATGCCCGGATAGAGCCGGCCGAGCGACACGCCCGCAAGGATACGCCGATCGGCAAGCTCGCGGA
The DNA here is from genome assembly GCF_002351485.1 of Sphingomonas spermidinifaciens. Classification (GTDB taxonomy): domain Bacteria; phylum Pseudomonadota; class Alphaproteobacteria; order Sphingomonadales; family Sphingomonadaceae; genus Sphingomonas; species Sphingomonas spermidinifaciens. The sequence continues at coordinate 437,229 of NZ_NWMW01000001.1, forward strand.
CGATCGGCCGCGCTTCCCTCGACAGCTTCAGCGTAAACTCGTTGAAGAAGGTCGGCGTGACCAGCTCGACGCCCGGCACCTGCGCCAGCCGGTCGGCGGCGGCGCTGGCGGCGAGGTGGTTCGCCTCGGCCAGCCCACGCAGCCCCTTCTCACCCAGCAGCGTCATGTGGATCGAGAAGGCAAGCGCGCACAGGCCCGAATTGGTGCAGATGTTCGACGTCGCCTTCTCGCGCCGGATATGCTGCTCGCGGGTCGAGAGCGTCAGGACGAAGCCGCGCTTGCCCTCGGCATCGACGGTCTCGCCGCACAGGCGGCCCGGCATCTGACGGACGTATTTCTCCTTGCAGCCGAACAGGCCGACATAGGGCCCGCCGAACTGAAGGCCGACGCCGATCGACTGCCCCTCTCCGACCACGATGTCCGCGCCCATCTCGCCGGGCGAGCGGATCGCGCCGAGTGCGACCGGCTCGGTGACGACGGCGATCAGCAGAGCCTTCTTCGCCTGGCACGCGGCGGCCAGCTCCGACAGGTCGGCAATGCGGCCGAGAATATCGGGATACTGAACGACCACGCACGAGGTATCGTCGTCGATCGCGGCGATCAGCGTCTCGATATCGCCCTCGGCCGCCAGCTCGGGCAGCGACGCGTGCACATCATCACCGGTGAACTTCGCCATCGTCGTCGCGACCGAAACGTAGTGCGGGTGGAGCCCGCCCGACAGGACCGCCTTCGCCCTCCGCGTCACCCGCCGCGCCATCACGATGGCTTCCCAGCAGGCAGTCGAGCCGTCGTACATCGACGCATTCGCAACGTCAGTGCCGAGCAGCCGCGCGACCTGCGTCTGGAACTCGAACAGCATCTGGAGCGTGCCCTGCGCGATCTCGGGCTGATAGGGCGTGTAGGCCGTCAGGAACTCGCCGCGCTGGATCAGGTGGTCGACGCTCGCTGGCACATGATGCCGATACGCGCCGCAGCCGAGAAAGAAGGGCACCTCGCCCGCGACGAGGTTCTGTCGGGCCAGCGCCGACATGTGGCGCTCGACCGCGAGCTCGCTCGCGTGGTTCGGCAGGCCGTGGATCGGACCGGTCAGCCGCGCCTCTTCGGGCACGTCGGCGAACAGCGCATCGATCGACGGCGCGCCGATGACGCGAAGCATTTCCGTACGGTCGGTATCCGTCAGGGGCAAGTAGCGCATTTTCTTCCTTCCCCCTCCCCTTGTCGGGAGGGACAGGGGGTGGGGATGCCTCACCGAGACCAGCGCCCGCGGCACCTACCCCACCCCGACCCCTCCCCTGACGGGAAGGGCTTTGTTGTTAGAGCTTCGCGACGAAGTCCTTGTAGGCGGCCTCGTCCATCAGTCCGTCGAGCTCGCTGGTGTCGGCGAGCGTCAGCTTGAAGAACCAGCCCGACCCTTCGGGATCGCTGTTGACCAGCGACGGGTCGTCGGTCAGCGCCGCATTCCCCTCGGTCACGGTGCCGCTCACCGGCGCATAGACATCGCTTGCCGCCTTGACGCTTTCGACCACTGCGGCCTCGCCGCCCTTCGACACCTCGCACCCTTCCTCGGGCACTTCGACGAAGACGATGTCGCCGAGCTGGCCCTGCGCATAGTCGGTGATGCCGACCGTGGCGGTGTCGCCCTCGACCTCGATCCATTCATGTTCGTCGGTGAAGTAACGGGTCACTTGGGCGCTCCCTTGCGGACATAGCGGTGGGGGACGAAGGGCATCGGCACGACGGTGGCGGCGTGCGGCTTGCCCCGCTGGAGAAGCTGGATGGCGGTGCCCGGCGCGGCGAGCGCGGCCGGGACGAAGGCCATGGCGATGGGCTGGCCGACACTGGGCGCAAACCCGCCCGACGTGACGCGGCCGATCGGCGCACCCTCGGCATCGACGACGAGCGCGCCCTCGCGCACCGGCTGGCGTCCCTCGACGGTCAGGCCGACGCGCTTCATCGCGCTGCCGCCGGCATGTTCGGCAAGCACGCGCTCGGCGCCGGGAAAACCACCCTCCTCGCGCCGCCGTTTCGACAGCGCGAAGCCGAGATCGGCCTCGACCGGGGTCGTCTCGGGTGTCAGGTCATGGCCGTAGAGCGGCAACCCCGCCTCGAGCCGCAGCGAATCGCGCGCGCCGAGGCCGATGGGCTTGACTTCGGGCTGGGCGACCAGCGCGTCGGCCAGTGCCTCGACCGCCTCCTCGGGCACCGAAATCTCGAACCCGTCCTCGCCGGTATAGCCCGAGCGGCTGACCCACAGCGCCGCGCCGTTCCAATCGAATGCCCCCGCCTGCATGAAGCCGAGTGCCGCGACGCCCGGCACCAGCCGGTCGAGCGCCTCGACCGCCTTCGGCCCCTGCAGCGCCAGCAGCGCGCGCTCGTCGAGCAGGTTGAGCGTGATCGCGTCGTCCAGCCGCTCGCGAAGGTGGGCGAGATCGTCCCACTTGGTCGCGCCGTTCACGACCATGTAGAACGCGCCCTCACCCTCCCCCAGCGGATCGCCGGCGGGCAGCCGCGCGAGCATCAGGTCGTCGAGGATGCCGCCATCGTCAGCGAGCAGCAGCGAGTAGCGCTGCCGCCCCTCGCCCAGCCCCGCGACATCGGCTGGCAGCAATGCCTCCAGCGCCTCGACCACATCCGGCCCGGCGATGCGCAGCTGGCCCATGTGGCTGACGTCGAACAGCCCCGCGGCATCGCGCACCCACAGGTGCTCGGCCATGATGCCTTCATACTGGATCGGCATGTGATAGCCGGCGAACTCGACCATCCGGGCGCCCTGCGACCGGTGCCAGCCGTCGAGCGGAAGCGTCAGGATCTCAGGCTCGGCAAGCTCGTCTTCGAAAAGGGTATCGTCGGTCAAGCTCGGCTCCACGGATCACAAGGGGTCGTCGCGACGCGCATGACCGGCCGCCCGGGCCCATCATCGCATCGCCCCCTCTGTCACGGGAACCTGAGAGCTTTCCCCGGGGCATACCCGGGTTACCCCTTCGGTGGGCGCGGGGCGGATGGCCCGTTGCCGCTTTCCAGAGCGTCGCCTGACCCGCGCGGTCCTTGGCACCTGAGAGATTCCGGGGCGGTTGCTCCTTCGGTGGCGACCCTTGCGGCCCGCACTCTCCCGCGCGTATCCGCCGGTTGCCCGGCTGCGACGCCACAGACCTGTCGCGGTGCAGCAAGACTGTCAATCGCGCCCGGCCGCCAGCCGCGACAATTCTGCGATGCCTACGGACTTTAGGCGACAGCGGCCAAGTCGCCGCTTGTTTTTGCATCGACGCTCAAGCATGCTTCAATTCAGAACGGCGAATTTTTCACATACAGGAAGCCGGGGAGCAGGATGAACGGGGCGCGACAATCGCGATTCGTCGGCCAATGACCGCCGCGGGGCTCCGCGTCGCGGCGCTCGCGCGTGGCGGGGGGCCGACGGTCCGCGATGCCGTCATGGCGCTGCTGGTCGAGCTCGGCATGACGCGCATCTTCGGCAATCCCGGCTCGACCGAGCTGCCGATGTTCCGCGACCTGCCCGCCGGGTTCAGCTACGAACTCGGCCTTCAGGAAAGCATCGTGCTGGGGATGGCCGACGGCTATGCGCAGGCGAGCGGTCGGGCGGCGCTGGTCAACCTGCACAGCTCGGCGGGGCTCGGCCATGCGATGGGCAACCTGTTCACCGCCTATCGCAACCAGACGCCGCTGGTCGTGACGGCAGGGCAGCAGGCGCGATCGATCCTGCCGCACGAGCCCTTTCTCTATGCCGAGCGCGCGACCGAGCTGCCGCGACCCTTCGTCAAATGGGCATGCGAGCCCGCGCGCGCCGAGGATGTGCCCGCCGCGATCCTGCGCGCGTGGAACGTGGCGATGCAGGCGCCGCGCGGCCCCGCCTTCGTTTCGATCCCCATCGACGACTGGGAACGACCCTGCGCGCCGATCGCCATCGCGAGGTCGAGCCACCGCGTCGCCCCCGATCCGGCCGCGATCGCCGAGGCGGCGGCAATGCTGGGCCGCGCGACCCGAATCGCCATCATCGCCGGCGCCGGCGTGGCGCATGACGGCGCGCGGGCGGCGCTGCTCGACCTCGCCGCGCGGATCGACGCGGGCGTCTGGATCGCGCCGATGGCAGCGCGGAACCCGTTTCCCGAGGACCATGCGCGCTTCCGCGGCTTCCTGCCCGCCTCTCGCGAGGCGATCGTCGCGGCGCTCGACGGACATGACGCGGTGCTGGTCCTCGGCGCTCCCGCTTTCACCCAGCATGTCGAAGGCCATGGGCCGTTCGTGCCGCCGGACAGTGTGCTGATCCAGATGGGCTCCGACCCGGCGCAGGCCGCGCGCCTGCCCGAGGGGCTGGGCATCGTCGGCGACCTGGCGCTCGCCCTCCCCGCCCTCGCCGAGCAGCTGACCGCGCGCCCTCCGAGCGCGACGCCGCCGCCGCGACGTGAACCGCCCGCCGCCGACCGGCTGACCGACGCGCTCCTGATGGCGCGGCTCGCGGCGCTCCGCCCCGATCGCCTGACCGTCGTCGAGGAAGCGCCGAGCACGCGCGGGCCGCTCCACGACCATTTCCCCATTCGCGCCGGAGACGAGTTCCATACCTGCGCCAGCGGCGGGCTCGGCCACGGCCTGCCCGCAGCGATCGGCGTGGCACTCGCGCGGCCGGAGGTGCCGGTGCTCTGCCTGCTCGGCGACGGATCGGCGATGTACGCGATCCAGGGGCTCTGGTCAGCGGCGCAGTCGGGCGCCGATATCGCCTTCGTCATCGTCAACAACGGCGCCTACGCCGCGCTCGACCAGTTCGGCGCGCTGTTCGGGATCGAGGTCGTCGGCTCGAAGCTGCCCGCCATCGACTTCGTCGCCTTGGCCACGGGACAGGGCGTCTCCGCCACCCGCGTCGCCGACCCGGCCGCGCTCGATGCGGCAATCGCGGCGCTGTTCGCCGCCCGCGGGCCGCGCCTGCTCGAAGTCATCGTCAGCAACCCGAACGACGCCGTCGAAGAGCGGCGCGCAATCACGGAGAGGAGCCTATGAAGACCCTGACCGCCGCTGTCGCCGCGCTGCTCGCCTCGACCAGCGCCTATGCTCAGACCTCGCCCACCGGCGACGCCGCCGCCAACCCGGCACAGCAGACGCCCGTCGCCGATCCCGCCGCGCAGGACGATCCCGCCGACATCATCGTCACCGCGCAGAAGCGCGAACAGAGCCTGCAGGACGTCAGCGCCGCGGTCACCGCGATCGGCGCCGACCGCCTCGCCACCAGCCAGGTCGCGAACCTCCAGGACCTTCAGACGATCGTCCCGTCGGTCAATTTCGGGAGCGATTTCAACCAGGCAAAGATCTTCATCCGCGGTGTCGGCGCCAATACCTCGACGACCGGGAGCTCCACCGGCGTCGCGCTGCATGTCGACGGCGTCTATATCGCCCGCGCCGAGGCGCAGCTCACCTCGCTTTTCGACCTCGAGCGGGTCGAGGTGCTGCGCGGGCCGCAGGGCACACTTTATGGCCGCAACGCCGTTGGTGGCTCGGTCAACCTCATCACTGCCAAGCCGACCGCGACGTTCGAGGGTTATGCGCGGCTCACCTACGGCAACTACAACCAGATCTTCGCCGAGACGGCGATCAGCGGGCCGATCACCGACTGGCTGCGCGCCCGCGTCGCCGTCCGCACCGAGAATCGAGACGGCTTCGGCGAGAATCCGGTAACGGGCCGCGACGTCGACGACCTCAAGCGGCGGATGGCCCGCGCGCAATTCGACCTCGACCTCGGCAGCCGGGCCAGCTTCCTCCTGTCGGGCGAGTATTTCCGTCAGGACGACTCCTCGGGCGCGATCCACTATCTGCGCGCCTCCTTCCCCGGCGTGGCGCGCCTCGCTCCGCTCGGCGTCGGCGGCTATGCGGTGCGCCCGCGCGATCTCGCGACCGAGAGCCAGGTGGGCACCGACACCGAAACCTGGGCAGTGACCGGCACCTTTCGCTGGGACCTGAGCGAAGAGATCGGCATCACCAACATCACGAACTACCGCCAGTTCAGGAGCTCGCTGTTCCAGGACCTCGACCTGTCGGCGGTGATCAACAGCCTCGCCACCAATGGTCAGGCGACGACCAATCAGGAGCGCCGGATCGATTCGCGCCAGTTCAGCAACGAGCTGCAACTCAACTACACCGGCGATCTCGGCAGCCTCGTGCTCGGCGCCTTCTACTTTCACGAGCGGCAGCGGCCGATCGACAATGTCGGGCTTGCGCCGCGCAACGGCCAGCTGAGCAACATCGCCGTGCTTCAGGCCGCGGGCATCAGCCTCGACGAGGCGTTCGGCTTGTGCGGCTACGGCCCCGGCACCCTCGCCAACGGCAACCTCATCGCGCCCAAGCGCGTCTGCACCAGGTCGAACCTCGGCACTCGCGCGTTCGCCGTCTTCGGCCAGGCCAACATCGCCCTCGGCAACCTGTTCGGCGGCGGGCTCGACGGCCTCTCGCTCAAGCTCGGCGGTCGATACAGCGCCGAGACGGCGTCGTCGGAAAACCCCTCGATCGTCATCACACGCAACGGCCTTGGCCCGGTCCTGCGCTTCACTGCCGACCAGACGCGCCGTCAGCGCACCTTCCGCGACTTCACGCCTGAGGTCGGCCTGGAATGGAAGGTCAATCCCGACCTGCTCCTTTATTACACCTATTCGGAGGGCTTTAAGGCTGGCTCGGGTGAAAACGCCTCGGGCAGCCGCACGATCGTCGATCCTGAGACGATCCAGAATCACGAAGCGGGCGTGAAGGCGACGCTCGCGCCGGGCTATACCTTCAACCTCGCGGCCTACACCTACACCCTCGACGGACTTCAGCTCAACAAGACGATCGCGGGCGGTCCGACAGGTTACACTACGATCTTCGAAAATGCCGCGAGCACCGAAGCGAAGGGTATCGAGGCGGAGGCCTTTATTCGTCCCGCCCCCAACCTGCGCTTCTCGGGCGCGGTGTCCTATACCGACGCGACGTTCGAGGATTACGTGACGCTCGACCCGCTCAACCCGGCGAACGTGGCGACACCGGGCGCGCCCGCCTACAACCCCGTCACCAATCCCGATCCGACCGCGTTTGGCGCGCCGGGGAGCGGCAACATCCAGCTGGCCGACAACCGCACGCGCAACACCCCCGAATGGGCGTGGAACGTGCACGGCGAGTGGGACGTGCCGGGCGGCGAGCAGTATCTGAACGGCAAGCTCACCGCGATGGCCGACGTGTCCTACAAGAGCCGCATCTATTTCACCGAGTTCGAGCGCGAGATCGAGAGCTCGCGCAGCTACACGATGGTCGATGGCTGGCTCAGCTATCTGACGATGGAGGGCAAGCTGAAGGTCGATCTGTTCGTCAAGAACGCCTTCGATACTTTCCGCCCCTCCTCTACCTTCGCGCTGGCCACGGGACGACTGATCGGCGTCACCTGGCTGCCGCCGCGCACCTATGGCATCGCGATCGGCTACAACTTCTGAAGGAGAACGGCATGGAGCTGACCGAAGAGGAACGCCGCAGCATCGAATGGGACTGCACGCGGCTGGTCAGCCTCTATGCCACGCTCAATGACGAAGGGCGCTGGGCCGAGGTGGCGGCGCTCTATGCCGAGGATGGCGTCATGACGCGCCCGACCGCGCCCGATGTCCCGATCGAGGGGCGCGCGGCAGTCCTGGCGTCGTTCGAGGGGCGGCCGCCGCGCGTCACCCGCCATATCTGCTCGAACATCGTCATCGACGTCGAGGACGCCGACCACGCATCGGGGGCGAGCGTCATGCTGCTCTTCACCGCCTTCGGCCCGCCGCTCGTCGGCAATTTCGACGACCGCTTCGTCCGCACGGGCGAGGGATGGCGCTTCGCTGAGCGGCGCGGTTCGCTCACCTTCGCGCCCTCGTGATCGGCGCGCTATAGCCCGCGATCATGGCCGATTCGCCGCCCCCCATCGCGACCGTCAAATCGGCGATGCGCACGCTCGACATCCTCGAATACGTCGTCGCGCACGGTCGCCCGCTGGTGGCGCAGGAGATCGCCGGTGCGCTGCTGATCCCGGTCTCAAGCCTGTCCTACCTGCTCACCACGCTGGTCGAACGCGGCTATCTGGTGCGCGAGGGGCGGCGTTATTTGGCGGGGCCGCGGCTGGAGCGACTGCATGCGCGAGCGCCGGGCTTTTCGCTGGCCGAGCGCGCCGCACCGCTGGTGCGTGCGCTGCGCGTCCAGCTCAACGAGACGGCCTCCTTCTTCGTCCGCCGCGAATGGGAGTGCGAGGCGGTGGTTACCGAGACCAGCGACCATGCGCTCCGCTATGCCGTGCAGACCGGCCGCCGCGTGCCGCTCCACGGCTTCGCCGCGGGCAAGGCGCTGCTCTCCGCCCTGCCGGAGGACGAGCTCGAACGCTATTTCGCCGAAACCGAGCGGGTGCGGTTCACGCCCACCACCATCTGTTCGGAGGCAGGGCTGCGGGCCGAGATCTTCGCGATCCGCCAGACCGGCTTTGCGCACACGCGCGAGGAGCATACGCCCGGCATCCACGGCGTCGCCCGGCTGGCGATGGTCGATGACGAGCCGATAGGCGCTTTCAGCTTCGCCATTCCCATCGTTCGCTACGACGAGGCAAGCGAGGCGAAGGCGGCAGCGTTGCTCCAGCGCATCACCGATCTGATCGCGGCGAGTTGATCGCCAATCTGCTAGGATGCTGCGACGAAGCGCGCTAGGCGTGCGGCCGTGCGTTGGAACCTCCCCCTTTTGGCGCTCGCCACACTGTCCGCACCCGCGTCGACGGGCACGCCGCGCAAGGCAGTCGAACCGCTGCTCGCTCGAGACGCTGAGACGCGCTGGGTTTCCTTCGACTTCACCCCCGGCAATCAGATCCGCTTTGCGATGGACGTGGGCGGTACCCGCGCCAGCGCGATCCTCGACACCGGCGTCAGCACAAGCGTGGCCTCGCGCGCCTTTGCAGGCCGGGCAGGGCTACGACTGGAGCCGACCCGCGGCGAGCGTGCAGATGCGATCGGCGGCGCGGTGGCGCTCGGCTGGACGCAGGTCGAGCGGCTGACGCTGGGCGGCCTGACACAGGCGCGGGCGCGGCTGGCGGTGGTCGATCTGTCAGCGGTCGCAACCGGCGGGACCGAACCCGTCGATCTCTTGATCGGTAGCGACCTGCTCGCCTGCTGCGCGCTCGACATCGACTATGCCGCGCGCCGCTTTCGCCTGCTGCCAAGCGGCCGGCTGCCCTATGACGGCCCGCGGGCACCGCTGACGCGCCTGCCCCGCACCGGGGTCTTTGCGACCGCCGCGACGATCGGCGGGCGGCAGGTGCGGCCGATCATCGTCGATACCGGCGACGGCGCGTCACTAACGCTGTCGCGCGCCGGCTGGACGGGGCTGCGCGCCCGGCCGCGGGCGATCACCAGCGCCGTCGCCTTCGGCCTGGGCGGTGCGATCGAGACCGATATGGCGGTGCTGCCCGCGGTACGCTTCGGCACGCTCGCCCCCGTGGCGATCGAGACGCGCATCGAGCCGGCCGGCGGTTTCTCGGATCAGACAGGCACGATCGGACGCCTCGGCAATGGCCTGTTCCAGCGCTATCGGGTGCTGATGGACGCCAAGGCCGGTCACATGATCCTGTCGCCGACCGCGGCGGCGAAGGAGGCGCCGCTACGCTCCACCAGCGGCCTGCTGGTCGGCTATGACAGCGGCCGGCTTAGCGTCCTCCACGTCATGCGTGGCAGCCCCGCCGCCGCCGCGGGATGGAAGCCGCGCGAGCAAATCTGCACCGTCAACGGCGCGCCCGTCCCGCCTCCCTCTGGCGGCAGTGTCGATACGAGCTGGTCGGCGGGGACGCCCGGCCGCACCATCGTCTTCGGCATGTGCGACGGGACCGAGCGGCGGCTGACGCTCAAGCGCTTCTACTGACGTGACCGCCCTGCCGACCTGGACGCGAGCCGCGGCTCCGCTGATCGCGCTCACGCTGGCGGCGCTGGCGCTGCGCGCCTGGGATTTCGGCAATCCGGTCATCCATATCGACGAGCAATTCTACCTCCTCGTCGGCCGGCGGATGTGGGACGGTGCGGTGCCGTTCGTCGACATCTGGGACCGTAAGCCCGTCGGCCTCTTCCTCATCTATGCGATGGCGGCGGCATTCCCGGGCGACGGCATCCTGGCCTATCAGCTGATGGCCACCGCCGCCGCGATCGCCACCGCAGCGGTTGTGCGCGTCGCGGCGCTCAGGATCGGCGCGCGCGAAAACGGCGCGCTGCTCGCTGCGCTCGCCTATCTTCTGTGGCTGCCGATGCTGGGAGGGCGCGGCGGGCAGGCGCCGGTCTTCTACAACCTTCTCATCGCACTCGGCGTGTTGTGGACCCTTGCCCTGCCCGCCCGTGCCGCAAGGAACGATCGTGAGGCGATCCTGCGCTCCGGCCTGATCGCCTGCCTGCTTGCAGGGATCGCGATCCAGCTCAAGTACACCGCCGCGGTTGAGGGGGCGTTCATCGGCCTCGCGCACCTGTGGTGGCTGCGACGCGCGGGTGCGGGCTGGCGCGGAACGACGGCCGCCGCCGTCGCGTGGGCGCTGGCGGGGCTCACGCCGACCGCGATCGCCTGTGGCGCCTATGCGGCGATGGGCCCGGCCGCGGCCAAGGCGTTCTGGTTCGCCAATTTCAGTTCGATCTTCCTTCGTCCCCCCTATCCGCCGGACGAACTGGCGATGCGCCTGCTGGGAATCGCCGCGCAGCTGTCGCCGCTGATCGCCTGCACGCTGCTCGGCTGGCGGCTGCGGCGGCGGCCAACGCCCGCGCCGCTCGGCCTCGCTTATGCCTGGCTGATCGCGGCTCTGTTCGGCTTCGCGGCGATCGGCACCTTCTTCGATCATTATGCGCTGCCGCTGGTCGCACCGCTGGCGCTCCTTTCGGCGACCACCTTCGGTCGGCGTCCGCGTGCGGCAGTGGGCGCGCTGGGGCTTGGCCTGCTGCTGTTCCTCGCCGAGCGCGCCTTCGTGCCCGACGACGGCCCCGGCGCGCGTGAGACGGCGCGGCTCGTCCGGCTCAACGCACGCGGCGAATGCCCTTATGTGTTCATCGGCGACACCATCACCTATCACCTGTCAGGCAGCTGCCTGCCAACCGCCTACGCCTTTCCCAACCTCCTCGCCTATTCGACCGAGCAGGGCGCGACGGGCATCGATGAGGCGGCCGAGGTGCGCCGCATCCTCGCTGTGCGGCCGCCGGTTATCGTCAGCTCGACGCGCACGCTGACGATCTGGAACCCGGCGAGCCTTGCTGCGGTCAAGGCGGCGATGCGGCGGGATTATCGCCGCGTCTGGACGACGCCGCGGAACGGCTGGCGGACCGTCCTCTACCTTCGAAACGATCTGAGCTTTCGCCGCTAGGGCGCCGTGAAACCATAGCGTTTGAAGATCGCCTGTCCTCGCCGGCTCAGCAGGAAGCGGCGAAAGGCCTCGCCGCCCGGGTCGCGCGATCGGGCAAGCCGGGCGATCGGGTAGCGGATCGGCGGATGGCTCGCGGCCGGGAACACCCCGACCACACGCACGCCGCGCGCAGCCCGCGCATCGGTGGCGTAGACGATGCCAAGCGCCGCCGCGCCGCGCTCGACCAGCGCCAGCGCGGCGCGGACATTCTCGGCGCGCGCCACTCTCCCGGCGACGCCGCGCCAAGCGCCCAACCGCTCGAGGGCCGCCTTGCCATAGCGGCCGGCAGGCACCGCATCGGGATCGGCCATCGCAAGCCGCCCCTTGCCGAGTGTGCGACCCAGGTCGAGCCCCGGTCGGATCACGACCCGCGCCCGGCTCGTAACCGGCGCCACCAGCACCAGCCGGTTGCCAGCCAGGTTTGCGCGCGTGCGCGGCACGATCAGGCCGCGCCGCTCGATATCGCCCATCCAGGGTTCGTCGGCCGACACGAACAGGTCCGCGGGTGCGCCCGCCGCGATCTGCCGCGCCAGGGCCGAGGAGGCGGCATAGGACAGGATCGGGCGGGGCCGCCCCGGCCCGGCATAACGATCCGCCGCCGCGTCGAGCGCATCCTGCATGCTCGCTGCCGCCAATACCAGCGGGCCGCGCTGCGCAAAGGCAGGGGTTGCCCCCAGCGCAAGCGCGAGGGCAGCCAGAATCAGGCGACGAGCCGGCAGTCGATCTCGGCTCAACGGCGACCTGTCATCTGGCCCATCGCGTTGCGGCCAAACTCGGCAATCAGTTCGCCGATTTCGCGCACCTGCGCGACCGACCGGCTACCCTGTTCGCGCAGATAATCCGACTGGATGCGCATCACGTCGCTCAGGTCGTTCGCCTGTGCCGCGGCGCGCATCGCCTGGAACGCCTCGCGCGTGTTCGTCTCCGCCTGATCGAGCATCTTGAGGCCGAGCTGCGATCCGGCGTCCGCCATCGTCTCGCCGGCTGCCTTCATCCGCTCGCCAGCGGCCTCGAATTGGCTGGCGCCGGCCTGCGCCGCGCTGCTCGCCTGATCGATCGCTTCATTGGGGTTCTTCGCCATGATCGTCGCTCCCGTTGCTGTCGGCTCGACGCCCGAACGGGAGGCTTGTTCCACAAGCCTTGGTGCCGGACGAGCCTGATTCGCCCGCCCGGCCCCATGAGTCAGAGGATGACGTCGGACTGCGTCAGCTGGCCGTTCACCTGCAGCGAGAAATCGGCCACCCGGTCGCCGTTGACGTCGAGGGTCAGCGTCGTGAACCCCGTTGTCGCATTGTAGGCGAGCCGCGCCTCGCCGCCGGCGCCGGTGAAGGCGCCGACCACGCTGAACGCCTGGTCGCCCGACACCGCCGTGCGCGCGTCGATTGCCGACAGATCGATCCGGTCGCTGCCCCGCGTGAAGTCGAGGATCTGGTCCGCCGCGCTCACCAGCGAATCCGACAGCTGGTCGTAGACGAAGCGGTCCGCCCCTGCCCCGCCATAGAGCTGGTCGGCGCCGCCATTGCCGTCGATCACGTCGTTGCCGCCATTGCCGCGGATCACATTGACCACGTCGTTGCCGATGATGATATCGGCGCCCGACCCGCCACTGGCATTCTCGATCGTCACGCCGCGGGCGATCGCGACATTCCCGGTCAGCCCGCCGACGTTCGAGAAGTTGCCGTCGTTGAGGTCGATGCGCTGCGCCTGGCTATAGCCCGAGAAGTTGAGCGTGTCGTTGCCGCCCGCATCCCAGACAGCGAAGATCACCGGGCTCGACGACGATGTCGCCGAATAGAAGTCGCGGCCGGTGTTCGACGAAAAGCCATAGACCGTGTCACCCGTTCGCGTGGCGAGATTGGCGCCATAAAGCCGCTGGATCGCAGCAATGTCGTCGAGCAGCGGCGCGGCGGCATAATAGCCGCCATTGTTGCCACCGGTGTTGCTTTCCGACCAGTAGCTCATCAGCGAATACTGACGCGTATCCTCGTAATAGAGCGCGCTGTTCGCATAGGTGGGCGATCCGTTGCCGGCATTGTAATCGCCCGGATGGCCGAGGCCGAGAGCGTGGCCGATCTCGTGCGTCAGCACCTGCCGCCCGTAGTTGAGGTTGGCGGGCGCGCGATTGTAGCTCAGCGAGCTGTTGTACCAGCTGTCGCCGCCCACCCCGTTGCCCGGATAATAGGCGAACGCCGCCGCGCCCGAGGCGCCCGACGAATAATTGCCGAACAGCATCTGCGCGTTGTTGCTGTACGCGCCCGACCCGCTCGTCCCGCTGCCGACGCGCTGGAAGGTCAGGTTGGCGACGTCGGACCAGCTTTGCAGCGATAGCAACGTCTGGTTGATCTGCGTCGCGTTGAAGACCGAGAAGCCCGCGGTCCCGTTGGGCATCGATGCCGGCGCGCTCGCGCGAAAGGCAAAGGTGATCGTCGCTGGGTCCCCCAGCGCGCCGGTGCCCGACCCGTTCCACGTCGTGTTGGCGCGACCGATCTGCGCCGCCGCCTCGTCGATGGTGAAGCTCTGCTTGCCGTTGCTGCCCGACCCGCCGCGATCGTCGAGGTTGAGCGCCGCCAGCGATCCGCCATCGCCGCCACCGCCGCGCCCCGGCCGGCTCGGCTCGACGAACCCGTCGCAGCCACACCCGCAGCCGCCCTGTGCGGCAAGCGCGTCGGAATGACCCGCGGGCATCGCCGCCAGGGTCGTCGAGAAGGCATTCAGGAGGTAGGACTGGTCGGTGCCCAGATCCTCCGCAAACTGAAGATGCGACAACGGCTTCATGTACGAAACTCCCCTTCACCCGACCGGCCGCCCCATCGCTGACCGATCCCGCCACGGCGAGGGCATGCCCCGCCGCCGTTCGAAAAGTTTCGCCCAATTCGTTAACGCGACAATACTCGCCGCCCTCGTTTCATCGCAAGGAGCGCCCGTGAACGCCCAATCGCCCGATACCCGCGCCAGCCTGCGCATGGCCGAGGCCGCCTCGCTGACCGGCCGCTGGACCGTTACCGTTACCGCCGGAAAAGATTGCAGAATCGAGTTGCTCGCCGCGCGGCTGGAAAGCGCGAACGCGCATCTCCTTGCCGACGAATCGGGTTGCCTCGCCGCGCTTGCCGGCGCGCCGGTCGCCGGCTGGCGGCCCGCGCCCGACGGGATCGAGATCGCCGCCGCGGATCGTCGGACGCTGCTGTCCTTTGCCGATCAGGGCGACGGCACCGCCATCGCCGCGACGCCCGGCGGGCAGGCGACGCTCAGCCGCGCCGCCGACTGACGCTCAACTGTCGTCGCCCATTCGCAGCGCGGCGATAAAGGCCTCCTGCGGGATGCTGACCGAGCCGTACTCGCGCATCCGCTTCTTGCCTTCCTTCTGCTTGTCGAGGAGCTTGCGCTTGCGGCTGATGTCGCCGCCATAGCATTTGGCGGTCACATCCTTGCGCAGCGCCGCGATCGTCTCGCGCGCCACGACCTTGCCGCCGATCGCCGCCTGGATCGGGATCTTGAACAGGTGACGCGGGATCAGGTCCTTCAGCCGCTCGCACATGCCGCGCCCGCGGCTCTCGGCGGTCGAGCGGTGGACGATCATCGACAGGGCATCGACGGGCTCGTTGTTGACGAGGATGCTCATCTTGACGAGGTCGCCCTCGCGATAGCCGACCTGCTCATAGTCGAAACTGGCATAGCCGCGGCTGATCGACTTCAGCCGGTCGTAAAAGTCGAACACCACTTCGTTGAGCGGCAGCTCGTACTTCACCTGCGCGCGGCCACCGACATAGGTCAGGTCCTTCTGAATGCCGCGGCGGTCCTGGCACAGCTTCAGGATCGGGCCGAGATATTCGTCGGGGACATAGATCGTTGCCTCGATCCACGGCTCCGCGATGGTCTCGATCCGGTTGGGATCGGGCATGTCGGCCGGGTTGTGGAGCTCGAGGTGCCCGCCGCCATGCGTCAGCTCGATCTGATAGACCACCGACGGGGCGGTGGTGATGAGGTCGAGGTCATATTCGCGGCTCAGCCGTTCCTGAATGATCTCGAGGTGCAGGAGGCCGAGAAACCCGCAGCGGAAACCGAAGCCGAGCGCCGCGGAGGTCTCCATCTCGAAGCTGAAGCTCGCATCGTTCAGGCGCAGCTTGCTGATCGATTCGCGCAGCTTCTCGAAGTCGTTGGCGTCGGTCGGGAACAGGCCGCAGAACACGACCGGCTGCACCTCCTTGAATCCCGGCAGCGGCTCGGCCGCCGGCTTCTTCGCGTCGGTCAGCGTGTCGCCGACGCGCGCCTGCGCCACTTCCTTGATCTGCGCGGTGATGAATCCGATCTCGCCGGGCCCAAGGTCCGCCAGTTGCTCGATCTTGGGCCGGAAACAGCCGACGCGGTCGACGAGGTGCGTCGTCCCCGACTGCATGAACTTGACCTGCTGGCCCTTCTTCAGCGTCCCGTCCATCACGCGGACGAGAATGACGACGCCCAGATACGGGTCGTACCAGCTGTCGACGAGCATAGCCTTCAATGGCGCGTTGGCGTCGCCCTTGGGCGGCGGAATGCGCTCGCAGACGGCGTTCAGGATATCCTCGATGCCGATCCCCGCCTTGGCGCTCGCCAGCACCGCGTTCGAGGCGTCGAGGCCGATGATCTCCTCGATCTCGTGCCGCACCTTCTCGGGCTCGGCCGAGGGCAGGTCGATCTTGTTAATGACGGGCACGATCTCATGGTCGTGCTCGATCGACTGATAGACGTTGGCGAGCGTTTGCGCCTCCACCCCCTGCGCCGCATCGACGACGAGCAGCGCGCCCTCGCACGCGGCAAGGCTGCGGCTCACCTCATAGGCGAAGTCGACATGGCCCGGCGTGTCCATCAGGTTGAGGACGTAATCCTCGCCGTCCGGCGCCTTCCAGTCGAGGCGCACGGTCTGCGCCTTGATGGTGATGCCGCGTTCCTTCTCGATGTCCATGTTGTCGAGCACCTGCTCGGACATCTCGCGGTCAGCGAGGCCGCCGGTACGCTGGATCAGGCGGTCGGCCAGCGTCGACTTGCCATGGTCGATATGGGCGATGATCGAGAAATTGCGGATCTTGGACTGGGGCGTGCTCATGGTCGGCGCGGCCGATAGCATCGAAAGCGGCGGTTGCCAAAGTGCCCTTTCCGCCGGGGCCATGGCGATGTTATGGACGCTTCCCGCGCGGCCGGGGGGGTGATCGTCCGCGCGCGTCAGCGTTGCGTCCGCGGCCGGGGCGAGCAAGCCGCCGGCATCATGCCAGTCCGGGGGAGCCATTCGCAATGCATCGTCTCATTTCCGCCGCCGTCGCCGGCGCGCTGGTCGCCAGCCATCTTGCCGTGCCGGCGCCGCTGTCGGCGCAGACTTCGATGTCGTCGGGCCGCACCAATCGGGACGGAACCACGCGCGGCGCCAGTTCGGGGCGGCGCGATCAGGAGCGCGCCCAGCGCGATATTCCGCGCTGTCAGAAGAAGCTCGGCACCATCGCCATCGTCGAGCCCGAGAACCAGTGGTGGCGCGAGCTCAACCTTGGCAGCCCGGAGGCGATCCTCAAGGTGTTCGTCCAGCAGTCGGGCTGCTTCACGATGGTCAATCGCGGCCGATCGATGCAGAGCCGCGCGATGGAGCGCGCGCTCGCCGAGCAGGGCGAGCTGCAGGCGGGCTCGAATCTCGGCCGCGGCCAGGTGCGCACGGCTGACTATTTCCTCGAGCCGAACATCGTTCAGGCCAACCGCAATTCGGGGGGCAGCGGCATCGGCGGGGCGCTGGGCGGCCTGATCGGCGGCTTCGCAGGCGGGATCGTCGGCGGCATCAACATGAAGAAGCGCGAGGCGAGCGTCACGCTGTCGGTCGTCAATGCCCGCACGACCGAGGAAGAGGCGTTGACCGAGGGCTATGCCCGCAAGACCGATATCGGCTTTGGTGGCGGCGGCGGCGGCTTCTTCGGCGCTTTCGCCGGCGTGGGCGGCGGCGGCTATGCCAATACCGAGATCGGGCAGGTCATCGTCCTTGCCTATCTCGACGCCTATACCAAGCTGGTGGACGAGATGGGCGGCCTGCCCACCGATGCGGCCGCCGCGGCGCCCATCGCGCAGTGAGCCGCGCCCCGTCGCCCGGATCGTCACCGGGCGACGGGCGGCTGTCGCCTGAAGTCATAGGCGGCCTCCCCCTTATAGAGGGTGATCCGCGTCGGCGACGGCAGCCGGTCGAGGCGGAGCTTCACTGCACGCGCCGAGCCGTCGATCTCAAAGCGTCGATAGGGGAAGGCACCGACATAGACGCGGGGCAGGACATAGGGGCCTGCCGCGTCACGGCTCACGACATAGCGGACTGCCTTTTGCCCGTTGAGCAGCATGTCGCCGCCCGACAGCTCGACCGTGCCGCAGCACATGTTGCGGTACACGCCCGCCTCGCCCGCCGGCACATAGGGGTCGTGGATGAAGAGCCGATATCCGCCCGCAAGCAGCGCGGCGACGAGGAGGACCAGACCCGCAGCGCGCCATCGAGCCATCCTGACCTCCTTATCCCGTTAAGATGGCGCTAAAGCCACATATGTAGACCTTGGAGTCAAGTGAGGTTAGGGGGGACGCGACTGCTGGTCGTTTGCTCCTGCAAATGCCAGACTACAGGGTCAGGCCCTGCGCCGCCTTGGCTGGCCCTGGCTTCCCGGCTGCGCGGCAATACCATCGGAGGTGTTTGTCGGGGCGACCTGCGCGTTGATGTCGCAGTAGGGCGGCTTTCCGTTACCGGCCGGGCGGTGACCCGCGCAACACGCCCAGACATGAAACGCGGCCAAAAGGACGCCGCGATGACACGCGGACTCGCGAAAAGCGGGAAAGAAATTGGTCGGGGAAAGAGGATTCGAACCTCCGGCCCCTGCCTCCCGAAGACAGTGCTCTACCAGGCTGAGCTATTCCCCGACCGGCGCCGACGGGGCGAACCCCGCTGGCGAGGCGGGCCGTATAGCAGCCTCGCCCGCCGACGCAAGCGGCCTCGCGCGACTTTCTACGCGGGCGCCGCGGCGCGCATTTCGGCAATCAGCGCATCGTCGATCGCCTTGGCGCTGCGATAGGCCTCGCGCTCGAGCAGCCGGGCGGCATAGCCCTCGAACGCTGGCAGCTTGGGCAATGTCCCGAACTGCGTCCCCCAGATCACCTGCGCCCCGACATAGACGTCGGCGGCGGTGAAGCGCCCCGCCGCGACATAGTCATGATCCTTCAGCCAGCTTTCGAGCGCCGCCACCGCACGGTCATAGCTGCCGAAGCCCGCCATCGCCTCCTTGTCCTCGGGCACCTCCATTCCCAGCGCGCGGGTGATGACCGCCTGCTCGAGCGGCCCCGCCGCGAACAGCAGCCAGCGATAATAGTCCCCGCGATCGGCGGGCGGCGGCGCCAGCTCACGCTCCGGCACCGCGTCCGCCAAATAGGCGCAGATCGCTGCGCACTCGGTCACAACCTGTCCGTTGTGGACGATCGCCGGCACCTTCCCCATCGGGTTGATCGCCAGATAGTCGGGCGCCTTCATCGTCGTGCCATAGTCGAGCACCACGACGCCGTGCGGCAGGCCCGTCTCGTGGACCATCCAGCGGGCGATCTGCCCGCGCGACATAGGGTTGGTATAGAGCGTCAGTTCGTCGGCCATCGTCCCTCTCCTTCGTGTGCGAACAAAACACGAACGCGGAGTTTGGTCAACGCAGCTTGCGATCGAACAGCGCCAGCGTACGATCCCAGGCGAGCTTGGCCGCGGCAGCATTGTACCGCTCGGCCGAGGTATCGTTGTTGAAGGCGTGCTCGACGCCCGGATATTCGTATACGGCGACGTCCTTGCCCGCCGCCTTCAGTGCCGCGCCCCAGGGCTTGGCGGTCGAATTGACACGCGCGTCGTTGCCGGCGAGCTGGAGGATGATCGACGCGCCGACCTTGGCCGCCTCGGACGGATCGGGCGCGGGGCCGTAATAGCTGACCGCCGCGTCGAGCCCCTGCCCCGCCGCCACCGCGACACGGTTCACCATCGCCCCACCCCAGCAGAAGCCGACGACCCCCACCTTCATCGGCTTGCGGTCGCGGATGCCGAGAGATTTCACCGCGCCGGCGGCGGCCGCGACAGTCTGTGCAAGGTCGAGCTTGCCGATCAGTTCGCGTGCCTGGTCGGCATCGGCGGGCGTCCCGCCCACGGGCGACAGGAAATCGGGCGCGACGGCGATGTAGCCTGCAAGCGCGACACGGCGCGCCACATCCTCGATATGCGCGTTGAGGCCGCGATTTTCGTGAATGACCATCACGACACCGCGCCCGCCAGCGGCCGATGCAGGCGTCGCGAAATAAGCGTTGAGCGGCTCGCCGACCCCGGTCGGCACCGGGGCACGCGTCGTCCTCAGCCGCTTGTCGCCCGGATCGACCTGCTGCGCCGCCGCCGGCGACGCGGCCACCGCGGCGATCAGCGCCTCCGCCGCGGCGACGCTGCCCGCCAGCGCGGTCATTTCGGTCAGCAGCCGGCGGCGGTCGCGATGCTCGTGGGTGAAGGCGTCGTAGAGATCGATGGCGTGGCGGCGCAGATCGGTCATGGCAGCATCTCTCCCGGCGAGTCGCATCGTCTGACCGGCAGCCTAGCGCGCCCTCCGGGTCCGCGGAACCGCCGGCGCGAACGAACGCGCGGGTTGCGGCGACGGCCTGCTCGCGCCATAGCGGCGGCGATCCCGCCCCCTAGCGAACAGGCCGTCCCATGAAACTCCGCGTTGTCGTGACCCTCAAGCCCGGCGTCCTCGATCCGCAGGGCAAGGCGATCCAGCACGCGCTGGGTTCTCTGGGCTTCGACGGCGTCGCCGACGTGCGCGCGGGCAAGATCTTCGAGCTCGACGTGGCCGAGGGCACGAGCGATGCGGCGATCGGCGAGATGTGCGAGAAGCTGCTCGCCAACACCGTCATCGAAAACTACCGGATCGAGCACGTCGCATGAAGTCGGCGGTCATCGTCTTCCCCGGATCGAACTGCGACCGCGACGTCGCCGTGGCAATCGAGGCTGTGACCGGCACCGCCCCGGCAATGGTCTGGCATGGCGAGAGCGAACTGCCCGCGGGCACCGACCTGATCGCGCTGCCGGGCGGCTTTTCCTATGGCGATTACCTTCGCTGCGGCGCGATCGCGGCGCGGTCGGCGGTGGTGAAGAGCGTGGTCGCGGCGGCCGAACGCGGCGTGCCGGTGATCGGCATCTGCAACGGCTTTCAGATCCTGACCGAGATCGGCCTGCTGCCCGGCGCGCTGATGCGCAACAAGCGGCTCGATTTCGTCTGTCGCGACGTCGATCTGACCGTGGTCAGCAGCCAGTCGATCTTCACCAGCGGCTATGACGCGGGCGAAACCATCCGCATCCCCGTCGCACACCATGACGGCAACTATTTCGCCGACGAGGCGACGCTCGACCGGCTCGAGGGCGAGGGCCGCGTCGCCTTCCGCTATGCCGAGGACGTCAACGGCTCGGCGCGCGGGATTGCTGGGCTGCTCAACGACCGCGGCAACGTGCTGGGCATGATGCCGCACCCCGAGCGCAGGATCGAGGATGCGCATGGCGGCGCCGACGGGCGGCGGCTGTTCGAGGGACTGGTGAAGGCGGTCGCCTGACGATCGTCACGCCGGACTTGATCCAGGGTTCCGCTGTCTCCTCGACGATCGCCGAGAAGAAGCTGGATCCCGGATCTCATGTGGGATGACTTGAGTGGTTAAACCTGCGTCCGGAACGGCGTGAAGTTCGTCCCCCGGTCGAACACGTCCACCCCTTCGGCGCGCTTCAGGCCGCCGACTACCCAATAGGTGAACGGGGTGAGCAACACCTCCCACGCCACCTTCATCGCCCAGTTGGTGACCATCACCGTCAGCACCTGGTCGGTCGTCCACACGCCGAGGAACGCGACCGGGTAGAAGATCAGGCTGTCCACCGCCTGTCCCACCACGGTCGAGCCGATCGTCCGGCTCCAGAGCGCGCGCCCCTCGGTCAGCAGCTTCATCCGCGCGAGGACGAAGCTGTTGACGAACTCGCCCGCCCAGAAGGCAGTGATCGAGGCGATGACGATCCGCCAGACCTGCCCGAATACGCTCTCATAGGCCGTCTGCCCTTCCCAGCCCGGCGCGGGCGGCAGGCTGACCACCACCCAGCTCATCAGCGCAAGGAAGACGAGCGCACCGAACCCCGCCCAGATGCAGCGCCGCGCGCGCGCGTAGCCATAGACCTCCGTCAGCACGTCGCCGATGACGTAGCTGACCGGGAAGAACAGGATCCCCGCCCCGAACACGAACCCGCCCACCGACGACAGTTTCGCCGCGCCGATGACGTTCGACAGGACGAGGACGACGACGAATGCCGCCATCACGAAGTCGAAATAGCGGAACGGGCGGTCGCGCAGCTGCGCGGCATCGGTGGCGGCGGTCATCGCCGCGGCTTGTCGCATGCGACCGCGGCGTCATCAACCGCCCGAAAGACGATGCGCACCCTCCGGGCAAAATGTCGGGTACGCAACAAAAGGCTCGCCTGCTGCATTTCGTTTCCGCGGGGGAAAAAAGGAGATGGCGATGCGTGCGATCAAACTGGCGCTGGCGAGCGCGGCGCTGGGCGGCGTAGCCCTGTCGGCGGGCTGTTCGGACTACGGCCTCGGTGGTCCGCGTTACGCGGGCGGCGGCTATTCGGCCTATGACTGGAATCGGCCGGACCCGTCCTATGGCGGCTATTATGCCGACCGCTATTATCGCGACGATCCGCGCTATCGCCCCCGCCGCCTGTCGCGCAACGACCGCGTCTATGCCGGGCAGGACGGGCGTTACTATTGCCGCCGCTCGGACGGGACGACAGGCCTGATCGTCGGCGGCCTCGCGGGCGGCGTGCTCGGCACGGCTCTGCGCCCCGGCGGCTCGGGCCTGCTGGGCGCATTGCTGGGCGGCGCGGCGGGCGCGGCGGCGGGCGAGGCGATCGACCGCAACAACGTCGAGTGCCGCTGAGCGACACCAAAAAGGGCGCCGATCGAAAGATCGGCGCCCCTCTCTAGATCGTGCTCCCGCGAGGGCGGGAGCCTAGCGTCGCAAACGCAACGCTGATTTGACCTGGATGCCCGCCTGCGCGGACCTCCAAGTCACGCCGCCTGCGGCAGCGCCTGCTTCGCCTGCGCGACGATCGCGCGGAAGGCGTCGCCCTCGTGCATTGCGATGTCGGCCAGGACCTTCCGGTCGAGTTCGATGCCCGCCAGCTTCAGCCCATGCATGAACTGCGAATAGGTCAGACCCTCGGCGCGGACGCCGGCGTTGATACGCTGGATCCACAGGCCGCGGAAGGTCCGCTTCTTCACCTTACGGTCGCGATAGGCGTACTGGCCGGCCTTTTCGACCGCCTGGCGGGCGATGCGGATCGTGTTCTTGCGACGGCCGTAATAGCCCTTCGCCTGATCCAGAATCCGCTTGTGCTTGGCCTTGGTCGTCGTGCCGCGCTTCACTCGTGCCATGTCTCAGCCCTTTCTTACTTCAGGCCGTACGGCGCCCAGAGGCGCACGTGACCGGCATCCGCATCCGACAGCACGCTGGTGCCGCGGTTCTGGCGGATATACTTCGAATTGTGGCTGATCAGGCGGTGGCGCTTGCCGGCGACGCCGTGCTTCACCTTGCCCGTCGCGGTGAACTTGAAGCGCTTCTTCACACCGCTCTTGGTCTTCATCTTGGGCATTTTCGTCTCCTTATCGCGACGATCCGGAACCGCCATGGCAGCCCACACTGGCCAGGCCGTTCGTCTATCCGATCGTGGAAGCGGCGGCGGTTAGCGTGCGCGCCGCCATTTGGCAAGATCAATGGTCGTGATCGTGGTCGTGATCGTGCCCGTCCACCCCGCGCAGCGCCTCCAGCACCTCGTCGGTGCGCGCCGGGTCGCCGATCGCGAGGACATGCCCCTCGCTGGCGGCGGTCAGCGGGTCGCCGTTCCAGTCGCACATGCGCCCGCCCGCCCCCTCGACCACCGGCACCAGCGCCGCGAAGTCGTAAAGCTTGAGCCCCGATTCGGCGACGATGTCGAGGTGCCCGCTCGCCAGCAGGCCATAGTTGTAGCAGTCGCCGCCATAGACCGGCCCCTGCCGTGGCGCCCCCTTCGACACCGCGCGGACGAGCGACATGAAGTGCGGCACGTCGCCATCGGCGAACAGATGCGGGCTGGTCGTCGCGACGATCGCTCCCTCGATCGCGGGGCACAGGCGCGTGCGGGTCGGCGCGCCGTTGAACAGCGTGTCGCGCCCGGCGATGCCGACCCACCGCTCGCGCTGCACCGGCTGGTCGATGATGCCGAGCACTGGCCAGCCATCCTCGATCAGCGCGATCAGCGTGCCGAAGATCGCCCGCCCGACCGTGAAACTCCGCGTCCCGTCGATCGGATCGAGCACCCATTGGCGACCGGTGACGCCCGGCTTCTCGCCAAATTCCTCGCCGACGATACCGTCGCCCGATCGCTCGGCATCGAGCAACCGCCGCATCGCCGCCTCCGCCTCCTTGTCGGCGAGCGTGACCGGCGACTGGTCGCCCTTGGTCTCGAGCCCGAAGGCGCCGCGGAAATAAGGGCGAATGACGTGCCCCGCCACATCGGCGAGGCGGTAGGCGAGATCGATATCGGCTTGGCTGACGGGCATCACCCTGCCCTAGCGGCTTGGGCCGCGCCCGTCAGCCCAAAGCGTCAGCCATTCACGATCGTGCCGCCGTTCGGGTGGAGCACCTGGCCCGACATGTAGCTCGAATCCTCGCAGGCGAGGAACAGGAACGACGGCGCCACTTCGTTCGGCTGGCCCGGCCGCCCGATCGGCGTCCCTTCGCCGAAGGTCTCGAGCTTTTCCTCGGTCGCGCCGCCCGAGGGGTTGAGCGGGGTCCAGATCGGCCCCGGCGCGACGGCGTTTACCCGGATACCCTTGCCGATCAGGTTCTCCGACAGGCTGCGCGTGAACGCGGTGATCGCGCCCTTGGTCGAGCTATAGTCCAGCAGTTCCTTCTCGCCCTGGTACATCGTCACCGACGTGCAATTGACGATCGCAGCGCCCGATTTGAGGTGCGGCATCGCCGCCTGAACCATGAAGAACATGCCGAAGATGTTGGTCTGGAAGGTCCGGCGAAGTTGTTCCTCGGTGATGTTGGTGATGTCGGGATCGGGATGCTGCTCGCCGGCATTGTTGACGAGGATGTCGAGCCGGCCGAACTCGCCGACCACCTTCTCGACTGCCTCGGCGCACCACGCCTTGTCGCCGACATCGCCCGCGATCGTCAGCGCGCGACGCCCCTCGCCGCGCACGATCTCGGCGGTCTTCTCGGCATCCTCATGCTCGTCGAGATAGAGGATGGCGACGTCCGCCCCCTCGCGCGCATAGAGCGCCGCAACCGCGCGGCCGATGCCGCTATCGGCGCCGGTGACGATCGCCACCTTGCCCTCGAGCCGGCCCGAGCCCGGATAGCGCGGCTGCCACTCGGGCTTGGGCTCGAGCTCCGCCTCGCTGCCGGGCAGGCCGTCCTCGTGAATCCGCTCGATCACGTCGCTCATCGCCGCACTCCTTGATTTTCAGGGGGTTGCGGCGATGAACCGATGACGGACGGGGTCGTTCCCGCGCTTATGCGCCTTCGAGCAGCCGTTCCTTCGCGATCTTCTCGCGCCAGACGAGCGGAGCCAGCTGATGGACGTTGTTACCTTCGGCATCGACGGCGACCGTGACGGGGAAGTCCTTCACCTCGAACTCGTAGATCGCCTCCATGCCCAGGTCCTCGAACCCCACGACCTTCGAACCCTTGATCGCGCGTGCGACCAGATAGGCAGCGCCGCCCACGGCCATCAGATAGGCCGACTTCGCCTCGCGAATGGCATCGGTCGCCGCGGGACCGCGCTCGGCCTTGCCGACCATCGCCAGCAGCCCCTGGTCGAGCATCATGCGCGTGAACTTGTCCATGCGCGTCGCGGTCGTGGGACCGGCAGGGCCGACCACCTCCTCGCCCACCGGATCGACGGGGCCGACATAGTAGATGACGCGGCCCTTGAACTCGACGGGCAGCGGCTGGCCGGCATCGAGCATGTCCTTGATGCGCTTGTGCGCGGCGTCGCGCCCGGTCAGCATCTTGCCATTGAGGAGCAGTCGGTCGCCCTGCTTCCAGCCCTGCACATCGGCCGGGGTCAGCGTGTCGAGGTCGACACGGATCGCCGCCGCATCGGGTTTCCAGTCCACCTTGGGCCAGGCGTCGAGATCGGGCGCCTCCAGATAGGCGGGCCCCGACCCGTCGAGCGTGAAATGCGCGTGGCGCGTCGCCGCGCAATTGGGAATCATCGCGACGGGCTTGCCCGCCGCATGACAGGGCGCGTCCATGATCTTTACGTCGAGGATCGTCGACAGTCCCCCAAGCCCCTGCGCACCGATGCCGAGCGCGTTGACCCGGTCGAAGATCTCGATCCGCAGCGCATCTATATCGTTCGACGGACCGCGCTGCTTCAGCTGCGCCATGTCGATCGGCTCCATCAGCGCCTGCTTGGCGAGGAGCATGCAATGCTCGGCCGTCCCGCCGATGCCGATGCCCAGCATGCCCGGCGGGCACCAGCCGGCGCCCATCTGCGGCAGCATCTCGACCACCCAGTCGACGATCGAGTCCGACGGGTTCATCATCTTGAACTTCGACTTGTTCTCGCTGCCGCCGCCCTTCGCTGCGACGTCGATCGAGACGGTCGAGCCGGGCACCATCGTCACGTGCAGGACCGAGGGCGTGTTGTCCTTGGTGTTGCGCCGCGTGAACGCCGGGTCGGCGAGGACCGAGGCACGCAGCTTGTTCTCCGGGTGCAGATAGGCGCGGCGCACCCCCTCATCCACCACTTCCTGAAGCGACCGCGAGGTGTCGTCGAGCACGCAGTCCATGCCCCATTCGACGAACACGTTGACGATGCCGGTGTCCTGACAGATCGGCCGGCGCCCCTCGGCACACATGCGGCTGTTGGTCAGGATCTGCGCGATCGCGTCCTTCGCCGCCGGGCCCTGCTCGGCGGCATAGGCCTCGCCCAGCGCGCGGATGTAATCCATCGGATGGAAGTAGCTGATGAACTGAAGCGCGTCGGCGACGCTGTCGATCAGGTCTGCGGTGCGGATCGTGACGGTCATGGCGCGCCCTATGCCGCGCAGCCGCCCTGACGGCAACGATTCCGAAAGGCTCCATACCGCATAGCCGCCAAGTGTCCGGGAGATTTGAGCTTATCGGTACGTTCGGCAAGATGCGCGAGCGCCTGCGCGCCGGAGAGGTCACAACACCGCCCGCCCCTAGCGCGAGCGGCTCGATCGCGCTGCGCCTGATCCGCGAGGCCGAGGAGCACAGCGCCGGCTGGTTCTGGGAAACCGATCGCACCGGCCAGCTCTGCTATCTGTCGGACAAGGTTGCGCGGCTGCTCGGCGGCGGCGAACCCGGCGGCACCTTCACCGACCTGTTCCGCCTGTCGGGCGACGCTGGCGATACCGAGCGCACGCTCGCCTTCCACTTTTCCTCGCGCACGTCCTTTTCCGACTATTCGCTTGAAACCGGCTCGGGTGAGGCGACTCGGCACTGGACGGTTTCGGGCCGCCCGCGCTTCGACGAGTTCGGCCAGTTCCAGGGCTTTACCGGCACCGGCAGCGACCTGACCGAGAAGCGGCGCGCCGAGGCCGAGATCACGCGGCTTGCGCTGTTCGACGGGCTAACGGGCCTTGCGAACCGGCAGCGGATGCGACTGTCGCTGGACCAGACGCTCATCAATTCGCGTCGCGGCTGGCGGAACGTCGCTTTGCTCCTTCTCGACCTCGACCGGTTCAAGGCGGTCAACGACACGCTCGGCCATCAGGTCGGCGACGCGCTGCTCAAGCAGGTAGCGCAGCGGCTCCAGCGCTGCACCGCCGATCACGGGCTGGTCGGGCGGCTGGGGGGCGACGAGTTCCAGATCATCCTGCCGGAGGCGCCGGGACACGAGGCGCTGTCCGAACTGTCGCGCACGATCATCACCACGCTGTCGCAGCCCTATTATCTTGCGGGCTCGAACATCACCATCGGCTGCTCGATCGGCATCGCGGTCGCGCCCGAGAACGGCAATGATTCGGAGACGCTGATCCGCAGCGCCGACCTCGCGCTCTATGCCGCCAAGGCCGACGGGCGCGGGACGCACCGCTTCTATCACGAAGACATGCTGGAGGGCGCGCGGCACCGCAAGGCGCTGGAGGACGATCTGCGCGGCGCGCTCGCGCGCGGCGAGTTCCACGTCGTCTACCAGCCCGTGGTCGCGACGCGCGATGCCAGCGTCGTAGGGTTCGAGGCGCTGGTGCGGTGGGACCACCCGCTGCGTGGTCCCGTGTCGCCGGGCGAGTTCATCCCGATCGCCGAGGAGAGCGGCCTCATCGAACCGATCGGCGAATGGGTGCTCCGTACCGCCGCTGCCGAGGCTGCGAAATGGCCAGGCGAGGTCCGCGTCGCCGTCAACGTCAGCCCGATCCAGTTCGCCAATGCGCAGTTGCCGACGATCGTCGCCTCGGCGCTCGCCAACAGCGGGCTGGCACCGCAGCGGCTCGAGCTTGAGATCACCGAAGGCGTGTTCCTCAACGAAAGCGCGTCGTCCGACGCGATGTTCGCGTCGCTGAAGCGGCTGGGCGTGCGCCTGGCGCTCGACGATTTCGGCACCGGCTACTCGTCGCTCGGCTATCTGCGAAAGGCGCCGTTCGACAAGATCAAGATCGACCAGAGCTTCGTGCGCGGCGCCGCCGTCACGGGCAACCGCAACGCCGCCATCATCCAGGCGATCGTCACGCTCGCGACCACCCTGGGGATGGAAACGACTGCCGAGGGGGTCGAGATCCAGGACGAGATCGCGCTGATCGCGGGTCTGGGGTGCAGCCATATCCAGGGCTTCGTCTATGGCCGGCCGATGCTAGCCGATCAGGCCGCGGCATTGGCGGCCGAGGGTAAGGCGGCGGCGACCGGCGTGCGCGTCAGCCGCGCGCCGCGCGTTCGCACGCTCCGCTGGGCACGGCTCGTCGTTGGCGGCCAGACGGGCGAGGTGCGCATCCGAAACGTGTCTTCATGGGGGGCGATGATCGACGGGATCGAGTTCCCCGCCAGCATGGTCGGCTCGGCCGTGGCGATCGAATTGATAGAGGGGACCCTGATGACCGCCGAGCTTCGCTGGGCGCAGGGCGAGCAGGCGGGGCTTCGCTTCGACGAGCCCTTCCAGATCGAACGCCTGCAAGCGCCGGCCGCCCGCGCGCGCCGCGCGGGCTAACCGGCGCGCGCGTCAGGCGTCCTGCTGGCGCGACGTCTCGCCGGCCTGTTCGGCATCGCGGTTAGAGCCGGGTGCCGAGGTCGAGGGCGGGTCGGAGGCATCCATCGAATCCTCCGATCCGATATCGACGGCGTCCTGCTCGGCATCGCCGCTGCTGCCGCTTGCGGGGGTGTCGCCGTCTCCCGCCGGATCGGGCGGTGCGACCGCCAGGCTGTCGATCGCCTCTTCGCTCATGCCGTTGTGGGGGTGTGCCATGTCGCTCTCCTTCATACCGTGAACGAGCGCGGCGCGACCGCTGTTCCACAAACAGAAAGGGGCCCGGCGGTTTCCCGCCGAGCCCCTTACCTGCATCAGTTTCCAGCGATTATTCGCGGCTGCCCATGAACGAAAGCAGGAACTGGAACATGTTGACGAAGTCGAGATAGAGCGACAGCGCGCCCATGATGACAACCTTGCCCATCATGTCCGTGCCGGCGACCCAGTCATACATGCTCTTGATGCGCTGCGTGTCATAAGCGGTGAGACCCGCGAACAGCAGAACGCCGATCGCGCTGATGACCAGGCTCATCACCGGCGACTGGAACCACAGGTTCGCCAGCGACGCGACGATCAGGCCAACCAGCCCCATAATGAGGAAAGTGCCGAGGCCCGAAAGATTGCGCTTCGTCGTATAGCCGTAGAGGCTGAGCGACAGGAAAGCGACCGTCGTCGCGAAGAAGGTGATCGCGATCGACGCGCCGGTGTAGACGAAGAAGATCGACGACATCGACAGGCCCATCACCGTCGCGAACGCCCAGAACAGCGCCTGGAGCGCGCCGGTCGACAGCCGGTTCATGCCGAAGCTCATCACCATCACGAAACCGAGCGGCGCCAAAGCGATGACCCAGCGAAGCGGCGTACCGAGGACCGCCTGCGCCATGCCCGACGAGGCGAACAGCAGGGCAACGATGCCCGTCAGCAGCACGCCCGACGCCATGTAATTATAAACCGAAAGCATGTAGGACCGCAGCCCCGCATCATACGCCGCGTCGCGCGTGCCTGCGCGCGTGGCGTAGGGAGCGGACGAAGCGGTCCGGGGATCCGACCAGTTTGCCATCTTGAACTCCTTTGCCCGGCTCATGCCGGATACCGCGAATATCGTAGGGCGCCCCCTTGCTTTCAAGCAAAACCGGTGCCGAGCCGGAACGCAGACATGTTTCGTTACAGTGATTGACGAAAGGTTGCGCGGTGCCGCTTCGACGCGGCATCGTGCGCCCATGCACCGCCTGTTCGTCGGCCTTCGCCCGCCTGCGCCCATTCGCGCGTCCCTGATCGAGGCGATGGGCGGTGTGCCCGGCGCGCGCTGGCAGTCGGACGAGCAGCTCCACATCACCCTCCGCTTCATCGGCGAGGTCGATAGCCGTGCAGCCGACGATGCCGCCCTCGCGCTGGCGAGCGTCCGCGCCGCACCGCTCGATCTTCGGATCGAGGGCGTCGGCCTATTCGACAAGCGCGGCCGGACCAACGCGCTTTGGGCTGGCGTTCGCCCGCACGATGCGATCGCCGCGCTCCACCGCAAGATCGATCAGGCGCTGGTGCGCGCCGGCTTCGGCGCGGAGGGGCGCGCCTATCTGCCCCATGTCACGCTGGCGCGGATGGGCGGCGGCGCTGGCGCGCCCGACCGCTGGCTCGCCGACCATGCCGGCTTGTCGAGCGCGCCCTTCGCGATCGGTCATTTCATGCTGTTCGAAAGCCACCTGGGTCAGGGCGGCGCGAGCTATGATGCGGTCGAGCGCTATCGGCTGGCGGGCTGACGCGGCGGCACGATCCAGAGATAGAGCGGGCGTCCTCTCGACCGGCTCCGCCCCGCGGGTGCCCAACCGCGCAGCCCGTCGTGATAATGGCTGACGATGCGCGCCCCGGGTGGCAGCTCGGCACGCAGCTTGGGGCTCAACCGCCGATTGATCCCCGGCTGCAGGAACAAGGTCACCACCGTGGCGCCCGACAGGTCGGCCTTGAAGATGTCGCCTTCCTCGAACGAGACCCGGTCAGCAACGCCCGCCCGCGCGGCGTTGGCGCGCGCCACCGCGACCAGGCGCGGGTCGAGCTCGATCCCCCGCCCCCTCGCCCCGAACACCGTCGCTGCCGCAATCGGGATGCGGCCGTCGCCCGAGCCGAGATCGACGACGGTATCGCCCGGCCCGACGCCCGCCAACTTCAGCATCGCCTCGACAACCTCAGGCGGGCTCGGTTCGTAGTAGATATCGGGTTCGCGCGCCGGGCGGGCACCGGGATCGGCACCCGGCGGCAGCGGCGGGATCGGCGTCGCGCAGCCGGCGGCAAACGCGGCGAGCAGCAGCGCACTCGCCCGCGCCTTCATGGCTGCTTGCCCACCAGCAGCTTGTCGATCTTGCGTCCGTCCATATCGACGATCTCGAAGCGCCAGCCCTGCTCGATGAAGCTCTCGCCCTCGGTCGGCAGGTGCTTGAGCACGGCGAGGGCAAGGCCCGCGACGGTCGCGTAGTCGCGATCCTCGGGCAACTCGATGCCGATCCATTCGGCGAGCGCATCGGCGGGCATCTGTCCCGAGACGAGCAGCGAGCCGTCCTCGCGCGTCACTACCCGGTCGTCCGCCGCGTCGTCGCGCCCGCGTGCGTCCCCGGCGATAGCGGCGAGCAGGTTGGCGGGGGTCACGATCCCCTCGAAATGACCATATTCGTCATGGACAAAGCCCATCGGCACCTCGGCTCCGCGCAGCAGCGCGAGGGCATCCATGGCATCGACCTGGTCGGGCAGCACCGGCGCCTGCTTGGCGAGCGCGCGCAGGTCGATCGCTTGACCGGCGATCAGCGCCGCCACCACGTCGCGCGCCTGGACGACGCCCAGCACCGTGTCGATCGAGCCCTCCGCAACGGGCAGCCGGGTATGCGCGGTGTGGAGCAGCGTCTCGCGTACCGCGGCCTCGGGCAGCGACAGGTCGAGCCAGTCGACCTCGGTTCGCGGGGTCATGATTTCGCGCACCGGGCGGTCGGCCAGCCGCACGACGCCCGAGATGATCGAGCGCTCATGCTCTTCGATCACGCCCGATTTCGCCGCCTCTGTCGCAATCAGGTGGAGCTCTTCCGCCGTCACGCGGTTCTCGGCCTCCCGGCTGAGGCCGAGCAGCTTGAAAACGAGCCCCGTCGTCGAATCGAGCAGCCACACGAACGGCGCACAGACGGTTGCGAGCAGTCGCATCGGGATCGCGATCCACGCCGAGATCACCTCAGGCGAGCGGAGCGCGAACTGCTTGGGCACCAGTTCGCCGATAATGAGCGAGAGGAAGGTGGTGATGACGATCACCAGTGCGAAGCCCGCCGTGTCGGCAATGTCGGCGGGCACGCCGATCAGCGCGAGCCGCGCACCGGTGGGCGCGCCAAGGCTGGCGCCCGAATAGGCGCCGGTCAGGATGCCGATCAGGGTGATGCCGATCTGGACGGTCGACAGGAACTTGCCCGGATCCTCCGACAGCGCCAGCGCCGCCGACGCGCCGCGGCTTCGTCCCTTTGCCATCGCCTCCAGCCGCGCGCGGCGCGAGGAGACCAGCGCAAGTTCGCTCATCGCAAAGACGCCGTTCAGAGCGAACAGCACCACGATGATGACGACATCGATCCAGGGGAAGGGCGGAAGCGGGTCCATCAGGGCTCCCGCTGCCAATAGCCGTTCGCGAGGGGCTTACAACTGTCAAAGTGTTTCCGGGCTTCACCGTCGGTTCAGTGCGAAGCCGGAACAAGTCGCCCGCGCGGCGGTTGCCGCCGCCATCGAACCAGAACAGGAGGAACCTTCCATGCACCTTCGCCAGCGGATCGGCATCGTCGCCGTCATCGCTTCCCTCGGCGTCACGAGCGCCTGCGTCACCGATCCCGAGACCGGCGAGCGCCGCATCTCGAAGGCGGCGATCGGCGGCCTCGGGGGCGCGTTCGGCGGCTATCTGCTCGGAGACATCGTCGGCGGTCGTCGCGACCGGACCGAGAAGATCGTCGGCGCCGGCATCGGCGCGCTCGCGGGCGCCGGCATCGGCGCGTACATGGACCGGCAAGAGCGCGAGTTGCGCGAGCGGACCGCCGGCACCGGAGTCGAGGTCGTGCGACGCGGGGACGAGCTGGTGCTCGACATGCCCTCGGGCATCACCTTCGGCTTCGACAGCAGCGCAGTGCGGCCCGAATTCCGCTCGACGCTCGATCAGGTCGCCGACACGCTGCGCCGCTACGAGCAGACCTATGTCGACGTCTACGGCCATACCGACTCGGTCGGGTCGGAGACGTACAACCAGTCGCTGTCGGAACGCCGCGCCGCCGCCGTTGCCGATTACCTGTCGAGCCGCGGCGTCCAGTCCGCTCGCCTCGCAACCCGCGGCTTCGGCGAGACCGAGCCGGTCGCCTCGAACGAGACCGAAGAGGGCCGTGCCGAGAACCGCCGGGTCGAGATCAAGCTGGTGCCCGTCACCGAGAACGACGTGGGATAGTACGTCCCCTGCCCTCATGCCGGACCTGGTCCTGCATCCCGCTTCTTCTTCTGCGATTGGAAGGAGGAGAAGAAGCGGGACACGGGGTTCAAGTCCGACGCTGTGGGCATTCAGGATCCGGGGCCCGCTTGGTTCCTACAATGACCCACCTCAGCGCCGCGCGGCGAAGAACCCCCTGAGCAGCGCCGCCGCCTCGCCCTCGCCGATGCCGGCATAGACCTCCGGCCGGTGATGGCAGGTCGGCTGGGTGAAGAAGCGCGGGCCGTGCGCCACCGCCCCGCCCTTCTCGTCCTCCGCCCCGTAATAGAGACGCCGGATGCGCGCATGGGCGATCGCGCCAGCGCACATCGCGCAGGGCTCAAGCGTGACCCACAGATCGCAGTCCTCGAGCCGGTCTCGGCCCAGCGCCGCCGCCGCCGCGCGGATCGCGACGATCTCGGCATGCGCGGTAGGGTCGGAAAGGGCGCGCGGCGCATTGGCGCCGACCGCGACCATCGCGTCGCCCCGTGTCACCACCGCGCCCACCGGCACCTCGCCCGCTCGCCCCGCCGCCGCCGCCGCATCAAGGGCGGCGCGCATCGGCTGCGGCAGGCGAAAGGCGGGCTCGAACCCCGGATTACTGCTTGGCGCCATCGGCCTTTTCGACTTGCAGCGTCGGCACCTCCACCGTCCTGTTGGTGGTGCCAAGCTCGACCTTGCCGACATCGGCCTTGAACTCGGGCGCCTGCACGACCGCCGGACGCGTCTGGTCGATGCTGACCATGCCCAGCGACATCAACACGACGAGGACGAGGGCGACGAGCCCGACGAGGACGAGAAGGGTGCGCATGGCCGGGACATCCTATCTGCAAAATGATACGTCGCCGCAACAACGCCGCGCGACGCGCGCGGTTGCGCGACTGGTTGACGCGGGCGGCCCGAACGGCTAGTGGCGCGGCCTTTCCGGGGTTGACCCGGATCAGGTGAAACTCGGGATAGATCATCATGTCGCGCATTTGCGAGCTGACCGGCAAGGGCCGGCAGGTGGGGCACAACGTGTCGCACGCCAACAACAAGACCAAGCGGACCTTCCTGCCCAACCTGCAGAACGTCACGCTGATCTCCGAAGCGCTCGACAAGGGCGTGCGCCTGCGCGTTTCGACGCACGGCCTGCGTTCGGTCGAGCATGTCGGCGGCCTCGACAACTGGCTGGTCAAGACCAGCGACACCGACCTTTCGCTGCGCGCGCGTCGCCTGAAGCGCGAAGTCGCCAAGAAGCTGGCGGGCAACGCCGCCGCCTGATCCGTTGCGCGGTTAGGAATGCAAGGGCGCCGTCCTGATGGACCGGCGCCCTTTCGCATGTGCGGCGTTCAGCCGTCGAGCCTGAACTTGAGCAGCAGCGTGCGCTGAACGAAGAACTGATTGTCGTCGCTGATCAGCCACAGGATCGTGCGCCCGGCCTCCTGCGTCGCGGCCACACCTTCGAAATTGTCGTGGATCGCCGGCGCCGCCAGGCGCGCGATCTCGCGGCCCTTGATATCGGCACCGGGGCGGATCGCACCGCGCGGGATCATCGTGACGACCGTGTAGAAGCCGTGCGGCAACCCCACGCCGCGATTGAGGACGACGATCCGCCCGTCGGGCAGTTCGGCCGCGTCGACGGGCTGGGTGCCTGAAGGCGGGCGATAGGTGAAGCCGAAGGTGCGCGTGCCGGGCGCAACGGGATCACCCGAGAAGATCAGGACGAACCGCTGCCCGCGCTTCGCATTCGCGCGGGTTTCGGCAATCGTCAGGAAACGTCCATCGGCCAACCTGACGAGCGTTTCCGGCCCGCCATTCTCCTCCCAGCCCGACATCGCCGGGGGGCGCACATGCCCGGTCGCGCGGGACAGGTCCGGCGAGTAGCGCCAGATCTCGTTCACGCGCTCGAACCCGACCCAGCTCGCCCCCGTCACCGGGTCGCGTGTCAGCGACTCGCTGTCACGATCGAGCTTCGACCAGCCGCGGCCCGGTCCCTCACCCAACGCCGAATAACGTACCCGCGCGATTCGGGCACCACCGGTCCAGTCGAACGCGAGCACGGTACCCCTGTCGCTGAGCAGGGTGATGCGCGGCGCCCTGACCGACAACGCCGAATAGCCGCCGATCGCCCGACCGCGCTCGCGCAGCTCGATTCCGTCAAGGAAGGTAAGCGCGCCGACCTGCCGCCGCGCGGGATCGTCCGGCCACGGGTGCACAGGCACTGCCCGCACCGAATTGCCAAGCGGCAACGGAACGCGCGGCTCGCCCGAGTAATCCTGAACGAAGATCAGGCAGAGGAGTACCGAAAGCGAGATACGCATGTTCCGCGGCCGTAGAGGCCGCGGCGGCCCGGCTCAACCGCGCGATTAGCTGAACATTGCCTAACAGCCGCATTCAGCGTCGGCTCAATGCGAATCACCCATAAGAGGATCAACGACGGTGGGAAACGAGTCGCCCGCCGCCGGTTCGGATCGAACAGGGTACGAGGAGAAAGTTCATGTTCAAGCAGCTCACCCTTGCCGCTGCCGCGCTGACGATGGGGACGACGGCGCTTGTCGTGCCGACTGCTCCTGCTGCGGCCCAGGGCTATTATGGCCAGGATTACGGTTATGCCGGCCAGCGCTGGCGCGACCGTCGCGGCTGGGACGACCGCCGCGGTTGGGGCGACCGCCGCTACTACGGCAACGATCGGCGCTACTATCGCAACCGCGCTCGTCAGCGCTGCAACGACGGTGACGGCGGCACGATCGTCGGCGCGATCGCGGGTGGCCTGCTCGGCAACCAGATCGCCGGCCGCGGCGACCGGACGCTCGGCACGATCCTTGGCGGCGGCGTCGGCGCCCTTGCCGGCCGCGCGATCGACCGGTCGGACCGCCCCGGCTACTGCCGCTAACCTTCTACGCTCTCTCCAGTAGCGTAGCTGAGAGAGTCCCTCGCGTAGCGTATCGAGGGAGGGAGGCCGGTTCCTTCGGGAGCCGGCCTTCTGCTGTCTGGGGAGAACTCACCCCTCCACCCGTTTACGCTGAGCTTGTCTAACCGCTGTCCTTTCTTTTCGCGCTTGGAGAAGAAGGGCGGGTGCTTCGACATGCTCAGCACGAATGAGAGTGTTAGGCACCGGCGACGGCGAAGCCGCCGCCGTCGGTCGGGGCTTTGGCCCCGCCGACCGTACCGGGCGAACAGACCTGCCTTCGGCGGCCGGTCGGCGCGGGCATCACCCGCGCCTTCGCCCATCAGTACATATGCTGCCCGCCGTTGATGCTCAGCGTCGATCCGGTCACGAACCCAGCATCCTCGGCGCACAGGAACGCCACGCCGCGCGCGATCTCGTGCGCCTGGCCGAGGCGACCGACCGGCACCTTCGCTACGATCTTCTCGAGCACGTCGGCGGGGACCGCCGCCACCATGTCGGTGTCGATATAGCCCGGCGCGATCGCGTTGACGGTCACGCCGAAGCGCGCGCCCTCCTGCGCCAGCGCCTTGGTAAAGCCGTGGATGCCCGACTTCGCCGCGGCATAGTTGACCTGGCCATACTGGCCGGCTTGCCCGTTGATCGAGCCGATATTGACGATCCGGCCCCATTTCCGTTCGCGCATGCCCGGGAATGTCGCCTTGGCCATGTTGAAACAGCCGCCCAGATTCGTGTCCATGACCTCCTTCCACATCTGGTAGGTCATCTTGAGCAGCGTGCCGTCGCGGGTGATGCCGGCGTTGTTGACGACGATGTCGACCGGGCCGAGATCTGCCGCCACCTTCGCCACGCCCGCCTGGCAGGCGTCATAGTCGGCGACGTCCCACTTGTACGCCGCGATGCCGGTGCGATCGGTGAACGCCTTGGCGCGCTCGTCATTGCCGGCATAGTTGGCGGCGACGGTGATGCCCGCGTCCTTGAGCGCAAGGCTGATCGCCTCGCCGATCCCGCGCGTACCCCCGGTGACGATCGCGACGCGTGCCATGGCTCTCTCTCCTGTCGTTTCCGTCCGACCGACCATCGGCCGCTACGGAATTGCAGGCAGGCCTAGCCTTGGTCGATCCACCCGGCAAGCTCGCGCGCGATGATGCCGCGCAACATTCGCATGCCGGGAGCCGAGGCGTTAAGGCACGGGAGATAGGCGAAATGCGTGCCGCCCGCTCCGGTGAATTCCTCGCGCCCGCGGATCGCCAGCTCCTCCAGCGTCTCAAGGCAGTCAGCCGAGAAGCCGGGCGCGAAGATCGCCAGACGCCGCGTTCCCTTCTGCGCCAAATCCATCAACACCTCATCGGTCGCCGGTCCCAGCCATTTGGCCGGCCCGAAGCGCGACTGGAAGGTGACGATCAACTCGCGCCCCATCGCTTCGCCCAAGAGGCGCGCGGTCTTCTGGCACTGGCAGTGATAGGGGTCGCCCAGCATCAGCGTCCGCTGCGGCATGCCGTGAAAGCTCGCGACCAGTATCTCGGGCTCGAACTCGAGCGCGGCGATCCCCGCCTCGATGCTTTCCTTCAATGCGGCGATATAGTGCGGGTCGTCATGATAGGGCGGAAGCGTCCGCACCGCCGGTTGCCAGCGCATGGTCGCCAGATGCGCGAACGCCTTGTCATTGGCCGTCGCTGTCGTCGCCGCGCAATATTGCGGATAGAGCGGCGCGATCAGGATACGCTCGCACCCCTCGTCCTTCAGCGCCTGGAGCCGGTCGGCGATCGCCGGGCGGCCGTACCGCATCGCATAGTCGACCATCACGCCTGGCCCGAACGCGCCCTGAAGCGTTGCGGTCTGCTCGCGCGTGATCGCGGCCAGCGGCGAGCCGTCCTTCGTCCACACCTGCTGATAGGCATGCGCCGACTTCTTGGGCCGGGTGGTCAGCACCAGCCCCCGTAGGATCGGCTGCCAGACGAGCGGCGGGATCTCCACCACGCGCCGGTCGGACAGGAACTCGGCCAGATAGCGGCGGACCGAGGGCACGTCCGAGCCGTCGGGCGTGCCGAGGTTTACGAGCAGCACGCCCACCTTGCGCGGGACGATCGGCGGATGGTCGGGGGGAAGCTGCATCAGGGGTTCGCCGGATCGAGGGGAAGGCGGCGCAGGCGCAGCCCCGACGCCGCCGCGACTGCGTTGGCGATGGCGGGCGCGACGGGCGGCACGGACAGGTCGGACACGCCGCCGGGCTCGGCCTCGCTGCGGATCAGCTCCACGGTGATATCGGGCAGGTCGTCGATCATCGGCAACCGCAGATCGGCAAGCGTCCGCGCGGCCGCAACCCCTGCCTTGTACCGCGTCGCACACCCTAGGGCCTGTGCGAGCCCGAAGACGAGCCCGCCCTCCAGCCGCTGGAGCACGATATCGGGGTGGACGATGCGCCCGCAATCGACCGCGGCGACCAGGCGCGAGCAGCGCACGCGCCCGCCCTCGATGCCCGCCTCGGCCAGCACGGCGATGTAAGATCCGCGAAAGGCGTGCGCGGCGATCCCTTGCCCGCTACCCGCGATGCCGCCCTGCCAGCCGCCGATCGACGCGACGGTGTTGAGGCAGTTGGCGAGCCGCGGCTGCTGCCCCAGCATGCGGATGCGGAAATAGCTGGCGTCGAACTCGGCACGCCGCGCGAGTTCGTCGATGAAACTCTCGGCAAAGAAGGCGGTGTAGCCGTGGGCACCGCCATGGAGATGGCCGGTCGGCGTACCGATCGCGGCGACGTGATGATCAACCGCCCAATTGGCGATGCCGTAAGGTGGCTCGGCGCCCCCCACTGCCGCTGCGTCCCCACCGCGCGCGGGCAGCGCAAGCGACAGGTCGGCGACGCCATCCCCCGCCATCAGCCGCGTGGCAAGCTCGCGGCCTGTTGCGGGCGCGGCGACCTTCGCGTGCCACGCCGTCACCCGCCCGTCGCGCTCCATCCGCGCGGTCATCGCCGCCCTGGCCGGGGCGCGGAAACGGTCGCGAATGATATCCTCGCCCCGGCTCCAGCTCAGCTGCACCGGACGCCCCGCCTGTTTGGCG
Source organism: Sphingomonas spermidinifaciens (assembly GCF_002351485.1). Lineage (GTDB taxonomy): Bacteria > Pseudomonadota > Alphaproteobacteria > Sphingomonadales > Sphingomonadaceae > Sphingomonas > Sphingomonas spermidinifaciens. The sequence goes on from NZ_NWMW01000001.1 coordinate 476,329, forward strand.
AGCCACGCCGCCTGCTCGGCAACGAGCGTATCCAGCCCTGCTCCGAACGAACCACCAAGCTGCATCGGGATGACACTCACCGCGTCCTCGCCGATTCCCAGCACCCGCGCCGCCGCCGCCCGTACTGCGGCCGGCGCGAGCGTGCCGATCCACAGGCGCAGCCGCCCGTCCTCGAACTGCGCCGTAGCGGCAGGCAGCTCGAGCGACGCATGAACGCCCGGCGCCGCCGCATAATGTGCGCGGAACAGCCGACGGCCCGACAGCGCGGCGTCAAGGTCGCCGACCGCCGCCACCCGCGCCCCGGGGGCCATCAGCGCCGCATCAAGCGCAGCGGCAAGGCTTTCGTCGCTCACCGGATCGCGCGTCTCAAATCGCGGCCGCGCCGCGTCGAGCGCGCGGCGCGCGGCGAAGCTGTCGGTGGCCAGCACGGCGATCCAGCGCTCGGTCGTCACCACCTTCACCGCGCCGGGCACAGCATCGGCGGCGGCGCGGTCGGCTGCGATCAGGCGCGTGTCGCCGAGCGGCCCCTGCCGAATCGCCGCATAGAGCATGCCGGGCAGCCGCACATCGCCCGCGAAATTGGCACTGCCGTCGAGCTTCGCCGGCGTATCGAGGCGGGTGACACTGGTGCCCGACAGGCGATTATCCTCGTCGCTGCGCAGCACCGGGCGCTTGGGCGGCGTGCGCGCCGCCGCGTCGGCTGCCAGCTCGCCGAAGCGCAGTTGCCGTGTACCCTCGACGACAAAACCGTCGCGCGTGGCGCATCTCGCTGTACTGACGCCCCAGCGCGCCACCGCCGTCTCGACCAGCATTGTCCGCGCCGCCGCCGCCGCCTCGCGCAGCGGCAGCTCGAACTGGCGCAGCGACGTCGCCCCGCCGGTCAGCATCAGTCGCGCGCCGCGTGCCGCCCTTACCGCGGGGATGACGGGCACGCGCGCATCGATACCGCCGAACAGTTCGGTCGCGGCAAGCGGATTGGCGCTGGCGACACCGATCGCCGCCGGCTCCACGCCGACCGTCCGCCAATCGGCACCGAGCTCGTCGGCGACGACCTGCGCCAGCACGGTGAACACGCCCTGCCCATGCTCGGCGACGGGGATCGCGACGGTCAGGCGACCATCTTCAGCGATGCGGATCCACGCGCCGAAGCCGTGCTCGTCGTCGCGCACTGGTGCGGGCGTGGGGAACTGGCGCGGCCACAGGCCCCAGGCGACGATCAGGCCGAGCCCGGCGCCGCCGCCTACCAGCAGCAGCCGCCGCGTCACGCCGCTCATGTCGAAGCCCCCGCCATCGCGCCGCTCTATCGGGTTGCGCGGTCCCGCGCCAGCAGCGTTACCGAAGCGGCTTTTCGAGCACCACGAACTCGAGGTCCGGGTCCACCGGGACGCCGAAGCGCTCGTCGCCGTGAGGGAAGGGGCGCCGCTCGCCCGTCTGCCCATAGCCCCGCCGCTCGTACCAGGCGATCAGTTCGGGCCGCTGGCGGATGACGGTCATTTCCATGACTTCGGCCGCAAAGATCGCCCGCGCCGCGTCCTCTGCCGCAGCGATCAGCGCGCGACCGAGCCCGCCGCCCTGAAGATCGGGCCGGACGGTCAACATGCCGAGATAGGCGGTGGCGGGCGGCTTGGCGGTGATCGCGACGCAGCCCGTCGGCGCATCGTCGCCGGCGATCAGGACACGCTGGGCGGGGTCGGCGATCATCTCCGCCAGCGCCGCCGCGTCGGTGCGCTGCCCGCCGAGCAGATCGGCCTCGTGCGTCCAGCCGCCACGCGCGCTGTCGCCGCGATAGGCGCTTTCGATGAGGGCATGGAGCGCGGGAATGTCGGCAGCGACGGCGGTGCGGAAACGGTCGGTTCTCATGCCCATGTCCGGTGCCGCCGGCAGATGGTGGAAGGGGCTGGATTCGAACCAGCGTACACTTGCGTGGGCAGATTTACAGTCTGCTGCCTTTAACCACTCGGCCACCCTTCCAAGGGGCCGCTTCGTAAAGCGAGGGCGCCCCCTAGCCCCGGCAGCTTCGGCTTGTCAACGCCGTTGCACGATCGCTCGCGCCGCAATAGCAACGCGCGAAACCAGACCGACGTTCGGGGGAAATGCATGCGCCTCATTCATCTGCTCGCCGCGACCGCCCTCGCCTCCGCCCCGCTCGCGGCGCAGGATACGCCGCCCCCCGCGCCCGAGTTTGCGCGCATCGTCGACGAGGGGACCAACCGCAGCCAGGTGATGGTGCTGGCGCAGCAGATGACCGACGTGCTCGGCCCCCGCCTCACCAACTCGCCGGCAATGCGCCGGGCGGAGGACTGGGCGGTCGCGGAGTTCCAGCGCATAGGCCTCTCAAACGTGCGCAAGGACGGGTTCGATTTCGGCCGCGGCTGGTCGATCGAACGGTCGAGCGTGCGGATGGTGACGCCGCGGCCCGTCCAGCTGACCGCGATCCCGATCGCCTGGACCCCGCCGGTCAACGCGACCGCGCCGATCATCGTCGCACCGATGGAAAAGAAGGAACATTTCGCCGCGTGGCGCGGCAAGCTTGCCGGCAAGTTCGTCCTCGTCTCGCCACCCGGCGCGCCCAAGGAAGGGACCGAACCGGCGTTCAAGCGGCTGAGCGGCGAGGACATCGCCAAGCTCGACACCTATCGCGAACCCACCTGGGACCCGGCGCGCAACGAGCGCACGCTGGCAGCATCGACGTTCGAGGAGGATCTCGACGCCTTCCTCAAGGCCGAGGGCGCGGTCGGGCTGGTGCGCAAGAGCTATCGCGACAACAAGCTGCTCCACGGCGAGGGCTATCAGCACCGCACCGGTGCGCAGACGCCGGGGATCGAGATCGCGAACGAGGATTATCGCCGCCTCGCCCGCCTCGCCGCGATGGGTCAGGCGCCGACGCTCGAGGTCGTCAGCGACGTGAAGTTCGACGACAGCAACCCTCAGGCGTACAACATCCTCGCCGACATTCCCGGCACCGACCGGACGGGCAGCTATGTCATGGCCGGCGCGCATTTCGACAGCTGGGTCGCGGGCGACGGCGCGACCGACAACGCCGCGGGCTCGGCGATGGTGATGGAAGCGGCACGCATCATCCGCGCGAGCGGCATCCGGCCGAAGCGCACGATCCGCTTCGCACTGTGGAACGGCGAGGAACAGTCGCTCTACGGCAGCATCTCGTACATCGAGAAATATCTGGCGCGCCGCCCCGCCCCCGCGGCCCCGCAGAACAGCGAGCAGAATTATTACGGCCAGACGTGGCGCTACCCGGTGACGCCGCTGCCCGGCTATCGCGATCTTGCCGCCTATTTCAACATCGACAACGGCTCGGGCAAGCTGCGCGGCATCTATGCCGAGAACAATTCGGCGGCGGTGCCGATCCTGCGCGAATGGCTCTCCCCCTTCGCGCCGATGGGCGCGGGGAGCGTGGTGTTCGGCCGCACCGGCGGGACCGATCATCAATTCATGGCCGCGGTCGGCCTGCCCGCCTTCCAGTTCATCCAGGACCCACTCGATTATTCGAGCGTCACGCACCATTCGAACGCCGACACCTTCGACCATCTGAAGCCCGCCGACATGCGCCAGGGCGCGATGGTGCTTGCCTGGATGCTCATCAAGGCGGCGAATGCCGACGCGCCGCTGCCGCGCAATCCGATCCCGCGCCAGCCGCTCCCGACTGACCCGTTCCAGACGCCCGACCCCAACGCCGAGTAAGATCATGGCCCGACGCGGACACCGCCCCTCTCAATCGACCGGCAACCGCCCCCGTTTCTGGGGGCGGCATGCAGTGCTCGCCGCGCTCGCGAACCCGGACCGGCAGGTGCGCAAGCTTTGGGGCACGCGCGAGGCGATCGGCGCGCTCGACCTGCCACCGGTCCTCCCGATCACCTATGCCGACGTCGCCGATCTGGGGCGACTGGTGCCCGGCGACGCCCCGCACCAGGGACTCGTGATCGAGGTCGATCCGCTCGACGACCTATGGCTGGGCGAGGTGCTGGAGCGCGGGGCCGGCGACCGGCGACCGCTGGTGATCCTCGACCAGGTGACCGACCCGCACAATGTCGGCGCGGTGCTGCGCTCGGCCGCCGCCTTTGACGCCCTGGCGATCGTCACGCAGGACCGGCATGCGCCGCCCGAGAGCGGTGCGCTCGCCAAGGCGGCTTCGGGCGCGCTCGAGGTCGTGCCATGGGTGCGCGTCGTCAACCTCGCCCGCGCGCTCGACGAGATCGCGGAGGCGGGGTTCTGGCGCGTGGGCCTGACCGGCCACACCGACACCCTGCTCGCCGACGCGCTCACCGGCGCGCCCAAGACCGCGCTGGTGCTCGGCGCCGAGGGCGAGGGAATGCGCCAGAATACCGAGGCGCATTGCGACATCCTCGCCAAGCTGCCGATCAGCCCGCGCGTGGAGAGCCTCAACGTCTCGAACGCCGCGGCGATCGCGCTCTACGCGGTCGCGTCGGCAAAGGGCTAAGGCGATGCGCCGCCCGCATCGCAAGCGGCGCTGACCTCAGTCCTCCTCGGCGATCCGCACCTTCAGCCCGTTGAGCGCGCTGGTGAACTGGATCTGGCACGAAAGGCGCGAGGTCGCGTCGCGGGTCGCGCTGCTGTCGAGCAGATCGTCCTCGTCCTCGCTCATCGCGGGCAGCTTGTCGGCAAAGGCGGGATCGACATGAACGTGGCACGTCGCGCACGAACAGCAGCCGCCACACAGCGCCAAGAGTTCGTCGAAACCGTTGTCGCGGATGACTTCCATCACCGACAGGCCGACCTCGCCCTCGACGGTACGCTCTTCACCCTGGCGGGTCACGACGGTAAGCTGCGGCATCATCTTCTCCTGCGGACCGGCGCGACTTGCCGTGTGAGCGGGCGAGTTTCAAGGGACCAAAGGCATGGGTTTGAGCGCCGACCAGCTTCGCGAGGCGCTGGATGCGCTGGCGGCGCGTGAGCCAGCAATCGCCGCAGCGGTGGCCCGGGTCGGCTATCCCGAACCGCGCATCCGCGATCGCGGGGTGGCCACCCTGCTGCGCACCATCGTTGGTCAACAGGTCAGCTACAAGGCGGCGGACGCGGTGTGGCAGCGGCTGGAGGCTGCGTTGGGCGGCGACGCGACCGACACCGCCGCGTGGATCGCCGCAAGTGACGAGACGCTGCGCGGCGCAGGCCTGTCGCGCCAGAAGATCGGCTATGCCCGCAGCCTCGCCGGACTGGTCGAGAGCGGCGAGCTCGACCTCTCCCACCTGCCCGCCGATGACGAAACCGCGATCGCCGAGCTCGTCAAGGTCAAGGGCATCGGCCGCTGGTCGGCGGAAATCTACCTGCTCTTCGCCGAGGGGCGGCCCGACATCTGGCCCGCAGGCGACCTGGCCGTCCAGATCGAGGTCGGGCGGATCATGGGCCTGCCCGAGCGGCCGAGCGAGGCGCTGACGCGCGAGATTGCGGAAGACTGGCGACCGCATCGCGGCGCGGCGGCGATCTTCACCTGGCATCACTATCGCAGCGACATGGGCGTGATCTGAGTGCCCATGTGCTCCCGCGAAAGCGGGAGGTCTGGGGTCGAAATGCGTTGACCTAAGCGACTTTGGGCTCCCGCTTCCGCAAGGGTGCTCTGTCAGTTGCCAAACGATCGCGGATCTGGCCCCGTCCGTCCGTCAGGATCGTCGAGCCCCGCGATCGCCGCCATGTCCTCGTCATCCAGCGTCACGCCCGCGGCGCCGAAATTGTCGCGCGCATGCGCTTCGTCCGACGCCTTCGGGATCACCGACAGGCCGAGCGCGAGGTGCCAGGCGAGGATGACCTGCGCGCCTGTCGCACCGTGCTTTTCGGCGATGCCCAAGATCGTCGGATCCGAGATCAGCCCGCCCTTGCCAAGCGGGCTCCAGCTCTGCGTGACGATCCCGTGCTCGGCGTGGAAGGCCCGCGCTTCGGCCTGCTGGAAGCGGGGATGCAGTTCGATCTGGTTGAGCACCGGCGTCACCCCCGTTGCCGAGACCAATCGCTCGATCTGCTCGGGCAGGAAGTTCGACACGCCGATCGAGCGCGTCCTGCCCGCCTCGCGCAGGCGGATCAGCGTCTCCCACGCGGTCAGATACGCCTCGCTGCCCGCGACCGGCCAATGGATCAGATAAAGGTCGACCGACTCGCGCCCGAGCAGCGCCAGGCTCTCGTCGAGCGCCGCCTCCGCATCCTCGTGCCGATCGTTCCAGAGCTTGGTGGTGAGAAACACGTCCTCGACGCTCGCCAGCCCCTCGCCCACGCCGCGCTCGTTCTGATAGATGGCGGCGGTGTCGATCAACTTGTAGCCGATGTCGGCGGCCTTGCGGACGATCAGCCCCGCCTGCGCGTCGGGAATCTGCCAGGTGCCGAAGCCGAGCGCGGGGATACGGTTGCCGTCGTTGAGGTCGAGCATGGGGTGGTCCTGTGGTTCGGGAAGTCCCCGCCCCAATGCGTCAGCCGCGGCTTGGTTGCCGGTAGAGCCACGCCAGCGGATCGGTCAGCCGCGCGGCCCAGGCATTCTCTTCATGCGGCGCGCCGGGATAGACGCGCGTCGTGAAGTCGCGCCCTGCCCGCCAGCCGAGCGGCGGCAACGCCCGATCGACCGCCGCCTGATAAGGAGCATAAAGCCGGTCGAGCGTCGCCGTCCCGTGATCGAACCAGATGCGGCGGCCGGCGGGCGACCCCAGCGCCTCGCCCAGCCAGCCTGTCCAGGCGCGCGTCACCTCGGCGCGAAAGGGCGCCTCGCCCTCTCCCTCGGGAATGAACAGCGGCCAGTGGCTCGACAGACAGCCGGCCGCGCCGAACACCTGCGGGTGCCGCACCAGCGCATGGAGCGAGATGAGCCCGCCCATGCTCGACCCCATGACGAAGGTGTCGGAGCGCCCGGTGCGCGTGCGATAGCGGCGGTCGATCGCGGTCTTGAGCGGCCCGGCGAGGAAATCGAGATAGGCGGCCGACTGCACCGGCCCGCCGATCCGCTCTGCCAGCCCCGCCGTCACCGCGGCGGGCAGGCGATCGACGATCGGCTGGGGCACATAGGTGCGAAAGCGCGCCGCGCCCGGGTTCCAGATCCCGACGACGATCGGCGCGCGGTCGCCGAGCTCCAGTCGCTCGACCGCACGATCGACATGCCAGACCTTGCCATAGCCGCTGACCGCCGGATCGAACAGGTTCTGCCCGTCGTGCATGTAGAGCACCGGGTGCCGCGCGGCGCCCAAGCGATAGCCGGGCGGCGTCGAGACACTTACCCGCATCGGACCGATGCCCGCTGCCTCGAGCGTCATTTCGTCAGACGTCACCGCGCTGGACGGCTCGGCACAGCCGATCAGCGCCGCGCCCGCGATCAGGCCCAGCGCCCCGCGCCGGGTCGTCATGCCAGCCGCGCCACCAGCGCCGCGTGCGCGCCCAGCCGGTCGCCCTCGATCTCGCCGGTCGAGGCGAGGATGCGGTGCGGCGGCAGCATCGCGGCGACCGGCGCGGTGCCGAAGTTGAAGGCGCAGAGCACCGGTGGGGCGCCGGCGGCCCGCCGCTCGAATACCAGCAGGTCGCCCTCGGCCACTCGGACCTCGATCGTGCCGCGTGCGAGGCTCGGCTCCTCATGTCGCAGCGCGATCAGGCGGCGGGTCCAGTGAAGCAGCGAGCGCGGATCGTTCGTCTGCACGTCCACGGCCAGCGCCTCGTGATCCGGGCCGTGCGGCAACCAGGGCTCGGCCGAGCCAAAGGCGCGGTCGGGCACCCCCGCCGCCCAGGGCATCGGCGTGCGCACCCCGTCACGCGACAGCGTCATCGGCCAGTTGGCGATGGCCTCCGGATCCACGAGCCGGTCGAACGGAATGTCGACCTGCGTCAGCCCCAGTTCCTCCCCCTGATAAAGGATGGCGTTGCCGCGCAGCGACAGCAGCAGCAGCATCTTCATCCGCGCAAAGGCGTCGGCATGTTCGGGTGTCGTCCAGCGCGAGATCGCGCGCGGGGCATCGTGATTCTCGAAGGCCCAACTCGGCCAGCCGGCGTCGGCCCGGTCGGGCCAGACCGACAGCGCATCGACGACGAGGCCGGGAGTCAGCCGCTCGGCATAGAGGAAATTGAAGCCATATGCGCTGTCGAGCCGCTGCTCGCCCGCGGTGTAGAGCGCCATCTCACGCGCCCAGTGATCGCCGCCGACCTCCGCCATCGAGAAGATCGCGCCGTGCGACCGCATCTCCGCCGCCAACCGCTCGATGAAGCGGGGGATGTCGGGATGGCTCTGGTTGTGGATCTTGTCCTGAAAGTCGAAGGGACGCGACCGCGGGCGGTTGGAGGGCGGCAGCGGCGGATTGTCGCGCAGCAGCGGGTCGTGCATCGCGAAGTTGAGCGCATCGAGCCGGAACCCGTCGACGCCGCGCTCGAGCCAGAAGCGCGCGACGCCCAGGATCGCATCCTGCACCGCCGGATTGTGAAGGTTGAGGTCGGGCTGCTCGACGAGGAAATTGTGGAGGTAATATTGCCCGCGCCGCGCATCCCATTGCCATGCCGGGCCGCCGAACACCGACTGCCAGTTCGACGGCGGCGAGCCGTCGGGCTTGGGATCGGCCCAGACATACCAATCGGCGCGGGGGTTGTCGCGACTCGACCGGCTCTCAGCGAACCACGGATGCTGGTCCGAAGAGTGCGAATAGACCTGGTCGATCATGACCTTGAGGCCAAGCTCGTGCGCGCGCGCGACCAGCGCGTCGAAATCCTCGATCGTCCCGAACACCGCATCGACGCCGCAGAAATCGGCGATGTCGTATCCAAAGTCGCGCATCGGCGAGGTGAAGAAGGGCGAGATCCAGATCGCATCGACGCCCAGATCCGCGACATGCCCCAGCCGCTGGGTGATGCCGGGCAGGTCGCCAACCCCGTCGCCGTTCGCATCGGCGAAGCTGCGCGGATAGATCTGATAGATCACCGCACCCTTCCACCAGGGCGCCGCTTCGGTCGCGGGCATGGGCAGCGGCGCGCTGCTCACCGCGCCGCCTCTGCCGCGCAGACGAGCGTCGAGAAGGGCGCGATCGTCACCCGGACACTGCCGGGCGCGGTGGCTGCGGCAGGACAGCCCTTGCCATAAAGCGGGCGGAAGCGGGCCGAGCGCGTCTCGACCTCGACATTGGCGATGATCGGCTCGGCCGAGCTGTTGAAGGCGACCAGAACCTCGGCATCACTGCTCGGATCGAAGCGGCTGACCGCGAACAGACCGGGCTTGTCGTCGAGAAAGGCGCGCGTCACCTGACGCCCGTGCGACAGCGCGGGCGTGGCGCGGCGCAGCTTCGCCAGCGTCGCGATCGTGCGAAACAGCGGATGGTCGGTGCCGAAATGCGCCTCGGCATGGGTCGAGGTGGTGCCGATCAGCTTGTCGCTCAGATAATCGGGCGTCTGGCTCGCGAACATCGACTGGCGCGCCGCCTGGTCGTTGCCCTTGCCGGTAAACCCCTGTTCGTCGCCATAATAGATGGTCGGCACGCCGCGCAGCGTCAGCAGCATCTCGTGCCCCAGCTTGGTGCGCGCCAACAGCTCGCCATCGGAAGCTTGGGGGTTCGCCTTCATCACGAACATGCCGAAGCGGCCCTGGTCATGATTGCCGATAAAGGTCGGCAGCTGCAGCGCCGTCGCCTCGCCGCCCGCGTACATGGCGTCGCCCATAAACAGCTTGGCGAGCGCGGCGGTCGGCTTACCCTCTGCCACCACCTGCTGCACCGCGGTCGCAAAGGCAAAGTCGAGCACCGCGGGCAGCTTGTCGACGACGGTGTGCCGCTGGAGCAGCCCGATCTCGAGCTCCGACCACGCAGCCTCGCCGAAGATGTGAAAGTTGGGAATGCCCTTCGCCTTGGCGCGCGCCTGCATCGCCGGCACGAACCCCGCCCAGAATTCGGGGTTCACGTGGCGCGCGGTGTCGATGCGATAGCCGTCGATGCCGAACCGGTCGATCCAGCCGCCGAACACCTCGATCATCCCCGCCACTACGCGCGGATTTTCGGTCATCAGGTCGTCGAGGCCGACGAAATCGCCCATCGTCGAGCTCTCGTTCGAGAACGTCGAGTTGCCGCGATTATGGTAGTAGATCGGATCGTTGAGCCAGGCGGGAACCTTGATGGAGCGCTCACCCGGCTTCACCTTCACCGTATAGGCGAAGTTCGGATCGGTCAGCTTGGCGAAATTGTCCGCCGTCATCGTCTGATCGCCCGCAAAGCCGGCATTGATCGCCTTGCCGCGAGGCCCGCCCTTGCGTGAATAGGGATAATCGGCGCGCGACCGATACGGGCACTCGGCCTTCCCCTCGCATTCGGCGAAGTAGAGGACATCGGCGGTGTGGTTGGCGATGATGTCCATGTACACCTTCAGCCCACGGGCATGCGCCGCGTCGACCAGCGCCTTGAAATCGGCATCGGTGCCCAGGTGCGGATCGACCGTCGTGAAGTCGGTCACCCAATAGCCGTGATAGCCCGACGATTCCTGTCCCGGCCCGCCCTGCACCGGCTTGTTCTTGAACACCGGCGTCAGCCAGATCGCCGTCGCGCCGAGCGCCTGAACGTAATCGAGCCGCTTCAGCAGGCCCTTGAGATCGCCGCCCTGGAAAAAGGCCTTGCTCGCCGGATCGAACCCGTGGCGCAGGCGGTCGCCGGAGATGCCGCCGCGGTCGTTGCCCGCATCGCCATTTTCGAAGCGGTCAGGCAGGACGAAATAGATGACCTCCTCCGACGGCAGCCGCTCGCGCAGCGGCAACTGCGCCTGCTGGGCATGGGTAGGCACGGCGGCAGACGCCAGGGCAAGCGCGGCGATCAGACGCTTCATTGGGGCACCTCAAGACGTTCCGGATTGCCGGGGTTGCCATTCATCGGCTGAAAGCGAGCGGGGGACCTGCGCCAGTCGTTGCCGGCACAGGTCCACGCGCCCCCTTTAAACTCAGAAACGCAGCGTCGCACCCGCCAGGAAGCGGCGACCGAAGCTCTGATAGTCGATGATCGCGCGGCTATCGCGCGGATCGACGGTCACGAACGGCTCGTCGGTCAGGTTCTGGCCCTGCACGAAGATCGACACGCCCTCGAGCGCCGAGCCCGACTGGAAGTCGTAGCCGATCTGCCCGTCGATGATCGTCTCGTCGAGCGCGCGGCGCCGGACGCGGTTGCCGCCGAAGCCCGACAGCTCACCGATGAAGCTCGAACGATAACGGACCGAGCCGCGCAGGTTGAAGCCCCACTTCTCAAAATAAGCAGTGCCGTTGGCGACCCACTTCGAATAGCCGGGGATATCCTCGGCCGGCGCGCCCGGCGTCGGCGAAATCCCGGTCTCGGTATAGCTGACACCGCCGGTCACGCCGAACCCGTCGAGCGCACCCACCAGTTCGCCGAGCGGCAGCGTCGCCGCGAGTTCGGCGCCGTAGATGTTGCCGCCCGCGCCGTTGATCGGCTGCGTCAGCAGGCCGACATCGGTCGGCGGCCGCAGCCCCGCCGGTTTGGGATAGGTCGTATAATCGAACGGCACCTCGAGATTGTACACGAAGCTCTTGAGATCCTTGTAGAACCCCTGGAGCGCGATGTAGCCCTTGGTGCCGAAATACTTCTCCAGCGTCAGGTCGAACGAGTTCGAGCGGATCGGGCGCAGATACGGGTTGCCGCCGCTGCCGGTGTAGAGGTTGAGCGCGGTGTTGTAGCCATAGCCGATCGCCACCCGCATATCGTCCATGCGCGCGCGCTGCATCTGGCGCGCGGCACCGACGCGGATCACGAAATCGCTCGGCAGGCGCAGCGACAGGTTCAGCACCGGCAGCACGTCGATATAATCGTCGCCCGCCTGCGTCGGCTGGAGCACGCCGCCCGCGGCGACGAGGCCCGACGACTTCTGCACCGTCGAGACGAACTGGACGCCGATATTGCCGGTCAGGACCGAGGCGCCGATCTCATGGTCGATGTTCGCCTGGAGATAGGCGCTCATCACGTCCTCGTTCACGCGGAACGCCTTGGCCGGCACGTCGAGGCTGGTGTTGGGCGACAACGTGTAGACGCCGCCCGCCAGCAGCTCGGCCGGATCATAGCTCACCATCGGGCCGAGGCCGAGATAGGACAGGTTGGTCGATCCCAGCAGATATTCCTGCGGAATGGCGCGCTCGCGAAGGCCACCCGACAGCTGGAGCAGCGCCTCGTCCGGGGTCAGCGACTTTTCGCGGCGGGTATAGTTGAGGCCGAACTGGATCGAGCGGAGGAAGCCGTCCATCTCCTTTTCGACTTCGCCGCGATACTGCTGGATCTCGTCCTTGACGATGCGGTCGTTGAAATAACCCGCCTGGATGTTCGCGCCGCCCCAGCCCTGCGGATCGGTGAGCAGGATGAGGCTGGGGTCCGAATAGTTGAGGGTCGGGGAGAAGACGGTGCCCGTCGTGCCGCTGGTGAAGCCGAGCGTATCGCGCGCGCCGACATTCTGGCCATAGCCGGTGCCGGCATAGCTTTCGATAATCGTCTCGCTGCGGTCGGTGCGCGAATAGCTGATGTCCAGCATCGCGTTCCAGCCGTCATCGCCTTCGTAGCGCTGGTTCATGCCGAACGAGTAGAGCTTGGCCTTGCGACTGAAGCTGTCGTTGCGGATCACGCCCTCGACACCGGTGAACTGGCCGGAGGTGACAAAGCCGTTATCGATGTTCGCCTGGGTCAGCGTCGCGTTGCCGAAGGCGAGCGGCAGCTCGATGCCGCGCTTGATCTGCGGATCGTCGAAGTCCGAATAGAAGCCGTCGAGGGTGATCGTGTAATTGGGCGCCGGCTTGTACTGAACCGTCCCCTGAAGGCCGAGGCGCTTGAGGTTGGTCGAGGTGACGTAGGACTTCGATCCGCCGATGACGCCCGCATTGGGATCGAACGGCGCCGCGCCGGCATAGCCCCAGGCGTTAAATTCCTGAATCTGGTACGGTTCATCGAGATAGTTGGCCGACAGCGCGATGCCGATCGTGTCGTTCGCGAACTGGTCGACATAGGTGCCGAACACCCGGTAGCCATATTCCTTCGACCCGGCATTGAGCTTGCCAAGATCGGTGTAGACGCCGCGGCCGCCGACCGCGATCGTCCGCTTGCCGTACTCGAGCGGACGGATGGTCTTCAGGTCGACGGTACCTGACAGGCCCTGCCCGATCAGCGTCGCCTGCGCGGTCTTGTAGACCAGCACTTGGTTGATGACTTCGGACGGATACTGGTCGTACTCGACCGCGCGATTGTCGCCGGTCGAGGTCTGCTCGCGACCGTTGAGCAGCGTGGTCGAGAAGTCGGGGGCGAAGCCGCGGATCGAAACGCCCGAGGAACGGCCGGAGATACGCTGCGAGGTCAGGCCCGGCAGGCGCGCGATCGATTCTGCGATCGAGGCGTCAGGCAGGCGGGCGATATCCTCGGCGGAGACCGATTCGACCACCTGATCGCGCGACTTCTTCGCGTTGACCGCGCTCTCCAGGCTGGCGCGAAAGCCGGTGACGACGATGTCGTCGGTGGGCGCTTCTTCCTGCGCTTGCGGGTTGGTGGTGTCGCCGGCGTCCTGCGCCGCGGCGGGGGCGGCAACGGCCGCCAGGGTCAGGCCGGTGGCGCCCAGCAGCGCGGCCCGGAACGAAATTGCCTTGGTCATGTCTCTCCCCCTGTCGCACGCCCGCTTGTGGCCGCGGGCTCGGTTCCGAAAATCGGGTATGGCAACGACGCGGCCCTACCCCTCACGTTGCGGTCATTATCGCCGACGGGGGCCGGGCGAACAGAAGGCATACGTATGTCATGCGATGCGGCAATGTCGCGCTTGTTGCCCGGCGGCCACAACCCGCCGATGGGCGACGCTTTACCGCCCGTGCCGCTTGCTCTAGTTTCAGGGCCTACGGGCGAGCGCAGACCCGCCATCAGGGGACGAGGAAGCCAATCGTGAGCCGCCCGGCGTCGCAGCGCCCTACATCCTTCGACATCGCCTATCGCGCAGGCGTGTCGCAGCCCACCGTCAGCCGGGCGCTGCGCGGCTCGACCTCGGTCAGCGCGGAGACACGCGCGCGGATCGAGGCGATTGCCCGCGAGCTCGGCTATGCGGTCGACAAGAATGCCTCGTCGCTGCGCAGCCAGCAGTCGCACACGCTCGCGCTCCTCTTTTTCGAGGACCCGACGGCCGATGCCAGCCTCATCAACCCCTTCTTCCTGTCGATGCTCGGCTGGATCACCCGGCACACTGCGAATGCCGGCTACGACCTGCTCATCTCGTTCCAGCAGCTCTCCGGCGACTGGCACAAGGCCTATGAGGACAGCCGGAAGGCCGACGGCATCATCCTGCTCGGCTATGGCGACTATGAGGCATATCGCCCGCGACTCGAGCAGCTGCAGGCGCAGGGCACCCATTATGTCCGCTGGGGCTCGCCCGAGCCCGGCGACGGCGGCGCGACGATCGGCTGCGACAATCGCGCCGGCGGGCGGATCGCGACCGAGCATCTGATCGGCCATGGCCGCCGCCGCATCGCCTTTCTGGGCGCGGGCGACGACCATTATCCGGAGTTCCGCGACCGCTATCTCGGCTACCGCGACGCGCTTGCCGCCGCGGGGGTTCAGCCCGATCCCGCGCTACAGGTCGATGCGATCACGCTGGAACAGGCGGGCGCCGACGCGGTGGGCGAGTTGTTCGAGCGCGGCGTCGCGTTCGACGGCGTCGTCGCCGCCAGCGACCTCATCGCGATCGGCGCGATGCAGGCGCTGGAGCGGCGCGGCTATGACGTGCCGCGTGCGGTGTCGGTCGTGGGCTTCGACGACATTCCGGCGGCGCAGCAGGCCTCGCCCCCGCTCACCACGGTCCAGCAGGATGCGAAGGCCGCGGGCGAGGCGCTGGTCGCCACCCTACTCGACCGGATCACTGGCCGCGAGCCGCCCGCCGGCCCCCTCCCCGTGCGCCTGATCGTGCGGGGCAGTTGCGGCGCGCATACGAATACGTGAGGCGCCCCGCCCCCTCGCTTCCTAAGGGTCGAAGCGCAAGGGCGCTCAACGTCCACAGGGAGGATGCATGAACAAGCCGCGCCAGAGCATGGCGGGTCTCTGGAACATCTCGTTCGGCTTTTTCGGGATCCAGATCGCGTTCGCGCTGCAGAACGCCAATGTCAGCCGCATCTTCCAGTCGCTAGGCGGCGAGATCGACCAGCTCGCCTTCCTGTGGATCGCGGGGCCGGTGACGGGCCTGCTCGTCCAGCCGATCATCGGCCACTATTCCGACCGGACCTGGAGCCGCTTCGGCCGCCGCCGGCCGTTCTTTCTCGGCGGCGCTGTGCTCGCGGCGCTGGCACTGTTCGGGATGCCGCATGCCGGCGCGCTGCTGACCGCGGCAATCATGCTTTGGCTGCTCGACGCCTCACTCAACATCTCAATGGAGCCGTTCCGCGCGTTCGTCGGCGACATGCTCGGCCGGGACCAGCAGACCGCGGGCTATGCCTTTCAGACCGCCTTTATCGGCGCGGGTGCAGTCGTGGGTTCGCTCGCGCCCGAGCTTCTCAACATGGCGGGCGTCGCCAATACCGCGCCCGAGGGCGTCATCCCGCCCTCGGTCCGCTATGCCTTCTATAGCGGCGCGGCGGCGATCCTGATCGCGGTGCTCTGGACCGTCGTCACCACCCGCGAATATCCGCCCGAGCAGCTGGAGGCGTTCGCCGGCCCCGCCTCGCCCGAGCATGAGGGGCGGATCGTCGCCCCTGCTAACGGCCCGCTCTGGGCGGTCGCGGGCGTCGCGCTCACGGCGGCGGTCTATGCGCTCGGGCTCGACAAGGCTGTCTATGTGCTCGGCGGCGCGCTGATCGCCTTCGGCCTCGCGCGCGTGGCGGCGCGGTCGATGGCGGCGGGCGGCGGCCGCAACGCGCTCGTCCTCATCAACTCCGACCTCGCGCAGATGCCGCCGACGATGCGCCGCCTCGCGCTCGTCCAGTTCTTCGCCTGGTCGGCGCTGTTCATTCTCTGGATCTACACCACGCCCGTCGTGACACAGATGGTGTTCGGATCGACCGACCCGACAAGCGCTGCGTACAACGAGGGCGCCGACTGGGTGGGCGTGCTGTTCGCGAGCTATAACGGGGTCGCCGCGATCGGCGCGTTCCTGCTCCCCTGGCTCGCAGGACGCATCGGCAAGGTAAGGACGCACGTGTTCGGCCTGCTCTGCGGCGCGGCGGGGTTCGCGACGATCCTGGTCACGCGGGACGCCCACCTGTTGCTGCTGGCGATGGTGTTCATCGGCATCGCCTGGGCGTCGATCCTGACGATGCCATATGCGATCCTGGCAGGCAGCCTCGATCCCAGGAAGTACGGCATCTATATGGGATTGTTCAACATCTTCATCGTCGTGCCGCAGCTGATCGTGGCGACGGTGATGGGCGCGGTCATCAACGCCTTCTTCCCGGGCCAGCCCGTGTGGACGATGGCGATCGGCGCGGGCGTCATGGTCCTTGCCGCCGCCGCGATGCTGCGGGTGAAAGAAGCCTGAGCCGTCCCCGCCGGTTTCGCTTCCAAGTGTCATGGTTCCCCATTACACTCATGGCATAACCGGAGGGACCTCATGGGCATTCTCGATTTCCTGAAGAAGCAGTTCGTCGACGTCATCGACTGGGTCGAGGAACCCGGCGACCTCGCCATCCGCTATCCGATGCAGGATCGCGAGATCCAGAACGGCGCCGCGTTGACCGTGCGCGAGGGGCAGGTCGCATTCTTCTATAATGAAGGCCAGATGGCCGACGCGTTCGGGCCTGGGCAGCACACGCTCAACACCTCGAACCTGCCGCTCCTCACCGCGCTCCAGAACTGGGACAAGGGCTTCCAGTCGCCGTTCAAGGCCGACGTCCTGTTCTTCACGCAGAAGGAACAGGCGGGCCTGAAATGGGGCACGTCGCAGCCCGTCACGGTGCGCGACAAGGAGTTCGGGCCGCTGCGCATCCGCGCGTTTGGCGGCTACAGCTTTCGCATCGAACAGCCGCCGGTGTTCCAGGCGAAGCTGATGGGCACGCTGGACCATGTTCGCGTCGGCGATGTCGAGACGCAGCTCCGCTCGGCGATCGCGACGCAGCTCGCGACCTCGCTCGGCCGCAGCGAGTTCGGCTTCGTCGACATGGCCGCCGATCAGGCCGCGATGTCGGAGCGGCTGCGCGAGATGGTGCAACCCGCCTTCACCCAGTGGGGCCTCAGCTGCCAGACCTTCTTCGTCGAGAGCCTGTCGCTGCCCGACGAGGTGCAGAAATATCTCGACAAGGCATCGTCGATGCGTGTCGTCGGCGACCTCGACCGCTTCGTGAAGTTCCAGAGCGCCGACGCGATCGAGAAGGCCGCCGGCGCGGACGGCGGCGTCGCGGGGCTCGGCGTCGGCGCGGGGGCCGGCATGGCGCTGGGCCAGGCGATGGCCGCGGGCCTTGGTGGCGGCCAGGCGAGCGGCGCGGGCGTGGTCGCGGGGGCCGGCGACGATCCCTATGGCCAGATCGAAAAGCTGCACAAGCTGCTGACGATCGGCGCGATCACGCAGGCCGACTTCGACACGAAGAAGGCCGAGCTGCTGGGACGGATCCGGTAAGGCGGCTGCGATCGCTGCCCGGCCTCCCCGTTTGCCCAGAGTGGGTGCCGAGTAGCTGCGCAGCAGCGCATCGAGGTGTCGGACCAAGGGACATTGGCGGGGCGCGAGGCGGTACTTCGATACGAGACCTCGATACGCCGGCTGCGCCGGCTACTCGGCCGCTACTCACTACGAACGGGGTGGAATGTGGCGGTGCTGCGCACGAATGCTTTGGGTGATCTGATCCGATGCTGACCCTCCCCTGCCCCAATTGCGGCGCGCCCGTCACCTTCCGCTCGCCGGCGCTGCCCAACCGCGTGTGCGGCCATTGCCGCTCGATGCTCGTCCGCAGCGACGGGGGCGTCGGCATCGTTGGAATAGAGGCTGCGCTCCCCTTCGACGTGTCGCCGATCCAGCTCGGCACTCGGGGGCGCTTCGATCGCCGCGCTTTCGAGGTGATCGGCCGCGTGCGCTGGTCGTGGGACGACGGGTCGTGGAACGAGTGGCTGTGCCTGTTCGAGGGCGGCGTGCATGGCTGGCTGGGCGAGGCGATGGGCGACTTCATGATGACCTTCGAGCGCCCGCTCGCCGATGCGGGCTCCGCCGAGCTTGACCGGATCGCACGCGGTAGCCCCGCCATTCCCGGCCGCAAGGTCGAGCTGGACGGTGAGGAACTGACGATCGCCGACGCGCGTGAAGTCGCCTGCATCGCCGCCGAGGGCGAGCTCCCCTTCACCGCGCTGCCCGACTGGCGCATCTACTCGGTCGATCTCAAGGCCGCCTCGGGCCGCGCCGCCAGCCTCCAGCGCGAGGGGGACGAGGCGTGGTTCTATGACGGCCGCTACGTCAAGCTCGCGGAGCTTGCGCCGACCGGCCTGCGCGCGATCGAGGGGTGGCAGATGCCTCGCTATGGCTGAAGCCGCCGCTCCCCAACCCGCAGCGAAGGCGGTGTCCTGCCCCAATTGCGGCGGCACCGTCACGCTGCGCGCCGCCGGCTACTCGGTCACGGTCGCGTGCGAGTATTGCGCCAGCATCCTCGACGTGAGCCAGCCCGAGGTGCAGCTGGTCACGCGCTACAACGAGCGCGCGACACGGCTCGCCATCCCGCTCGGCACGCGAGGGACGCTCGACGGCACCGAGTGGGAAGTCGTCGGCTGGATGGCGCGCGACGATAGCGGTTATGCGTGGCAGGAATTTCTCCTGTTCAACCCCTATCACGGCTATCGCTGGCTGATCGAGCAGCGCGGCGGCTGGAGCCTTGGCGAGCAGCTGACCCGGACGCCGGAGGGCGCCTGGGGCGGGCTCAAGGTCGATGGCGAGCGCTATACGCCCTTCTTCGCCGACGGCACTGCGCGCGTCACGGACGTGGTCGGCGAGTTCTACTGGCGGGTAAAGCGCGGCGACAGCGTACGCACCGACGATTGGGTGCGCCCCGGCGCGATGCTGTCGCGCGAGGCTGACGATCACGAGGTGAGCTGGTCGCGCTCGCGCTACCTCTCGACGCCGGCTGTTGCCGGGGCGTTCGGCGTGCCCGCGCACACCAAAGCCTGGCCGCCGCTTCCGCACCAGCCCTCGCCTGCGCTGCCCTTCGTGAAGGCGGGCATCGTCATCGCGCTGCTCGCAGTGGCGGCGCTGATCCTCGGCGCGGTCGTCATGGGCGGCGGTCGAACGTTGTGGCAGGGTTCGGTCACCATCGCCTCAGACGGACGCGACCAGCAGGCGATAGTCGGCCCGATAGAGCTCACTCGGCCCTGGCAACGCGTCCGCGTCGTCGCCGACGTGCCGGCGCTGTCGAACGGCTGGGTCGACCTCGGCTACACCTTGGTAGATCGCAAAAACCAGGCGAGCTTCACCGCGTCGAAAGCGGCCGAGCGATATTCGGGCCGCGATTCGGACGGCGACTGGACCGAGGGCGATCGAAGTGCCACGGCCGACTTCGCGACGCTTCCAGCCGGCACTTACGACCTTGTCGTCGACTACAAGGGCAACAACTGGATCGATCCATCGCGCCCGCCTTCGAACTTCTGGGACCTGAATGCCAACGAGCCCGCGCCCGACTGGCGCCGCAGCGGTGCCTTTGCGCCGCAGATCGACCTGCGCGTGGTCAGCCGCGGCGGCGCGGGAGGCGGCGTGTTCTTCCTGATGCTCGTGCTCCTGCTGATCCCGCTCGGCATCGGCCTGCTCATTCACGCCCATTTCGAGAGCGCACGGAGAGCCGAAAGCGATTTCGCAGCGCAGGGGGATGACGACTAATGCGCACGCCGATCTTTCTCTACGGCCTCTGGTGCCTTGGTATCGTCGGGCTGTTCATGGTCGCCAGCAACTATGCCTGGTCGCCCTTCGCCGATGGGCGCGCCGGTCCGCGTGGTACGGGCGGCGGCGGCGTCATCTTTGTCGGCGGACCCAATCACAAATAAGGGGATTTCGGATGGTCACCTCGCTCGCAACCTTCCTCAACACCTTGCTCTATGCCGGCGTCGGCATCTTCGTATTCCTCGTCGGCTTCTTCATTCTGGACAAGTTGACGCCCGGGAAGCTCTGGGCCGAGATTCACGACCAGCGGAACATCGGCGTGGCGATCGTCGCCGGCGCCATGGCGCTGGGGCTTGCGATCATCGTCGCCGCGGCCATTCATGGCTGATGCCGACCCGCAATCGCGCGGCAAGGTGACGGCACCGGCGGGGGCGCTCCTCGTCTCGGCCTTCGTCGTCGCGACGTGCGGGCTGGTCTACGAACTCCTCGCTTCGACGATCGCTAGCTATCTGCTGGGCGACAGCGTCACGCAGTTCTCGACCGTCATCGGCGCCTATCTGTTCGCGATGGGCATCGGGTCGTGGTGCTCGCGCTATGTGAAGCGCGGCGAGCTTCGTCTGTTCGTGCGCACCGAACTGCTGATCGCGGTGATCGGCGGCTGCTCGGCGGCGCTCCTCTTCATGCTCTTTCCCCTGATCGAGCATTTCCGCGTCGCACTCTACGGCATCGTCCTCGCGATCGGCTTCCTCGTCGGGCTCGAAATCCCCCTTCTCATCCGCATCCTCAAGGACTTCGACTTCCGCGAAACGGTGTCGAGCGTCCTCACCTTCGACTATGTCGGCGCACTCGCCGCGTCGCTGCTCTTCCCGCTCGTGCTGATGCCGCAGCTCGGCATGATCCGCACGGGCTTCGCGTTCGGGATCGCCAATGCCGGCGTCGCCCTCGCGCTGCTCCTGGCCTTGCCGCGCGGCCGGCGGATGCGCGGCGAGGTCGCGGCAGCGGTGGTCATCCTCGCGCTCCTCGCCGCCGGCTTCGCCGCCTCCGACCGGCTCCAGCGCTGGGGCGAGCAGGCGAGCTATGGCGAGCCCGTCGTCTATGCGCGCTCCAGCCGCTTCCAGCGCCTCGTCCTCACCCGAAAGGACGACGATCTCCGACTCTATCTCAACGGCAATCTGCAATTCTCCGCGCGCGACGAATATCGTTATCACGAGGCGCTGGTGAAGCCCGTGCTCGGCCGCGTCGCAAACCCGGCCAGCGTGCTGATCCTCGGTGGCGGCGACGGGTTGGCCGCGCGCGAGGTGTTCCGCGATCCCGCCGTCCGGCGCGTGACGCTCGTCGATCTCGATCCGGAGATGACGGCGCTCTTCCGCGACACCCCCGCGCTCGCCGCGCTCAATCGCGGCTCGCTGTCCGACCTGCGCATGACCGTCATCAACGCCGACGCCTTCCGATGGGCGCGCGAGGCGAAGGGGCGGTATGATGCAATCATCGTCGATTTCCCCGATCCGGTCGATTACTCGGTGGGCAAGCTCTATACCGACAGCTTCTACGCGCAGGTCCGCCGCCTGCTCGCGCCGGATGGCATGATGGTGGTGCAGTCGACCTCGCCCTTGGTCGCGCCCGATGCATATTGGACGATCGCGACGACGCTGGAGGCGGTGGGGTTCGCGACTAGGGGCTATCACGCCTATGTGCCGAGCTTCGGCGAATGGGGCTTCACCCTCGCCGGGTTGCGGCCGATCCCGGTGCGCGCGCGGCTGACGCCAGGCCGCTTCGTCACCGCGGCCAGCGAGCCACAGATGTTCGCCTTCCCCCCCGACATGGCGCGTCGCCCGGTCGAGGTGAACCGGCTCGACAACCAGGCGCTGGTGCGTGTGTTCGACGCCGCGTGGAGCCGGTATGAAAGCTGACCGGCGCGGCGCCCTACTCGGCCTGGGCACGGGCGCGGCGGCGCTGGCGGGCGGCGGCGCAGCGCTTGCGTTTCGTGAGCCGCCGCTGCCGCCGGGGCCGCTCTCCGGGGCAGACCTGTCGCGGGGACACCGGCTGCGGCAGGGCAAGTTCCCCGCCCCCTCGCGCGAGGAGCATGTCGGCCTCGTCATCGCCGGTGGCGGCATTGCCGGGCTGTCCGCCGGCTGGGCGCTGGCCGAGGCGGGATATGACGACTTCGCGCTCCTCGAACTCGAGGATGAGGCGGGCGGCAATGCGCGCAGCGGGCGCAATGCCGTCAGCGCCTATCCGCTCGGCGCGCATTACCTGCCCATCCCCAATCGCGAGGCGGCGGCGCTGCGCCACATGCTCGAGCGGATGGGGATCATTACGGGCACGGCGGACGGCCTGCCTGTCTACGACCCGATGCAGCTGTGCGCCGATCTCCAGGAACGGCTGCTGTGGCGCGGTAAGTGGCAGGAGGGACTGGTTCCACGCACCGGGCTGACCGTAAAGGACAGAGCCGACCTTGCCGCGTTCGATGCGGAAATGACGCGCGCCACCGCGGCGATTGGCAACGACGGCAAGCCGGCATTTGCGACGCCGACCGCCTACAGCTCCGCCGACCCGGCGTGGCGCGCGCTCGATCGCCAGAGCTTCGCCGCATGGCTCGACGCGCGCGACCTCACCTCGCCGGTACTGCGCGCGCATGTCCGCTACGCGATGCGCGACGATTACGGGACTGAGCCCGAGCATGTGTCCGCCTGGGCCGGTATGCATTACTGGGCGGGGCGGCGCGGCTTCGCCGCACCCCACGTCGCGGACAACGTACTCACCTGGCCCGGCGGGAACGGGCACCTCGCCGGGCTGATGGCGAGTCGCCTCGGGAATCGCATCCGCGCAGGCCGCATCGTCCACGCCGTCACCCGCACCGGCGAAGGCGTCGCGATCGACAGCTTCGACGTGGCTCGGGGCGAGAGCGTGCGCACGCACGCCCGGGGGGCGATCCTCGCCATGCCGCTGTTCGTGACCGCGCGCTTGGTGCCAGAGGTCGATGCGACGGCCTGCACCTACGCCCCCTGGATCGTCGCAAACGTCACCGTTGCACAACCACCGCGCGGGGCCGGCGTGCCGCTCGCCTGGGACAATGTGTCCTCGACCAGCGAGTCGCTCGGCTATGTCGTCGCCACGCATCAGGATGTCGCGGCGTCGGCCGGGGCGACGGTGCTGAGCTGGTACCTGCCGCTTTCGGACATGGCCCCGGCGAGCGCCCGCCGGCTGATGCTCGAACGCCCCGCCGACGAGTGGAAGCGGATCGTCCGCGACGACCTGCTCGCCATGCATCCCGAGCTCGAGATCGGCGAGATCGCGCTGTGGCGTTGGGGCCATGCGATGATTCGGCCGACGCCGGGCTATGTCTGGGGCGCCGCCCCGCGCCACCGGACCGAGCTGCCGCTGTTCCTCGCCCACAGCGACCTGTCCGGCCTGTCGCTGTTCGAGGAAGCGCATTTCCACGGGGTGCAGGCGGCAGAGGCAGCGATGACGACGCTCGGCCACGCACACGCGAGCCTGATATGACGCCCCCGCCCCCCTATGACGGCGTTCACCTGATCGCTGATCTGGTCGGCGGGTCGGGCCTCGACGACCCCGCGCTGGTGGAGCGGGCGCTGCGCGAGGCGGCAGCGGTCGCGCGAGCGACCCTCATCGAGCTGCGCCTCCACGCCTTCGGGCCGGGACAGGGGATCACCGGCGTCGCGCTGCTCGCCGAGTCGCACATCTCGATCCATTCTTGGCCCGAGCATGGCTATGCGGCAGTCGATATCTTCGTCTGCGGCCGAAGGTGCGATCCCGATGCGGCGCTGGCGGCGCTGGTCGAGGTCCTGGGAGCGCGGGTACAGCACGAGCGGCGGATCGCGCGCGGGTTCGGGGTGATGCCCGCCTGACCGCCCTCACGTACCCCGGCAAAAGCCCAGGGCGCGGTCAGCCGATGTACGCCGCCGCGTTCCGCAAATCCTCGACGAACCGCGCAAATTCGGCCTCCGCCGCCGCCTTGTCCGGCAGACGCAGCAGAAAGCTCGGGTGCACCGTGATCCACCCCTCGCCGCCATCCGCCAGCGCGATCGGCCGCCCGCGCTCGCGCGAGATCGTCACCGTTCTTCCCGTCAACGACCGCGCCGCCGTGGCGCCCAGCGCCACCGTCAGCTTGGGCGTCAGCAGCATCCGCTCCTGCTCTATCCACCAGCGACAGGCATCGATCTCGCCCGCATCGGGCTTGGCGTGGATGCGGCGCTTGCCGCGCGGCTCGAACTTGAAATGCTTGACGGCATTGGTGACATAGACGGCCGTGCGGTCGATCCCCGCCTCGCCCATTGCCCGGTCGAACACCTGTCCCGCCGGACCCACAAAGGGCCGGCCCGACAGATCCTCCTGATCGCCCGGCTGCTCGCCGACGAACATCAGGCGCGCATCGAGCGGCCCCTCGCCGAACACCGTCTGCGTGGCCGGCTTGTAGAGGGGGCAGCGGGTGCAGCCCATCGCCTCCTCGCGCAGCGCCTTCCACGCGCCCTCGACATTGCCGCCGGGCGTGGCCGCGCGTGCCGTCTCGATCATCGCCGTCTCCCGCGCCCGCGCGCCCGCGACCAGTTCGCCGACCAGCGCCGTCTCGGGCATGTTCTTCCAGTATTTGCGCGGCATCTCGCGCAGCATCGCCCCGACCTTCAGCCGCGCGGGGTTGAAGATCGACGCGTAGTAAGTCTTCCACACCGCCTCGATCGGATCGCCGTCGGGCGCATCGGCCTTCACCGCCCCCGGCCCCTCGCGCAGCGTTTCGGTATCCCAGTGCAGCGACACCTCGGGCGACAGGATCGACCAGCGCATCGTGTTGAACCGGTTGACGAAGAAGGCGGCATTGGCGCGGACGATATGATGCTCGGGCTCGAACCACGCCACGAACCGCTCTTCCCCGTCATCAGCGACTTCGCGGAAACGGAGGAATGCCCGCATCTTGTGGATGTCGCGCCGCACCGCCTTGGCCATCTCGTCGAGGCGGCGGCGTGCCGGGTCGGCGCGATCGTCGATCAGCCGGGGCTGCTCGATCAGCCGGACGAGCATCGCGTAAAGGCGCGCGAACCGCTCGGGATCGCTGTGCAGCACGACGTCGCGAGCCAGATCGACGAATGCCTTGGGCACACGGAATGCCGGTGGCGGCGCGGGCGGCGGCGGGTCGATCGAGGGCGGCGCCTCCGCGAACAGGTCGGCCGCATGTCCCGCCACCTGCCAGATCACGCGATCGGGCGGCACCCGCTCGGTTGCGAGCATCCGCGCGGCATCTCGCCACCCCTCGAAATCGTCGGGGGCGTCGAGACGCGCGACGCGAATGCCCATGCGGCCGGTTTACTCGCGATCGTCGCCGGGCTCGTTCGCCTCGGCCATTTCGAGCTCCCTCGGCTTGCGCGCCTCGAACACCTTCGCCAGCCGAGTGACCTCGGCATCGTCAAGGTCCTCGGCCGCCTCGGGGAACATCTCTTCCTCTTCCTCGTCGATGTGATGCTCGTAGCGATGGCGCATCGCGTCGAACTTTTCCTTCCACTCGTCCGACGCGGGGTCGAGCTCGACCATCTCCTCGAAGAAGTCGTCGATCTCCTTGTGCTCAGACACCGAATGGCGCGCCTCGTCGCGCAGGTCGGGCTTGGCGAGCATCGTCGCGTACAGCGACTCCTCCTCTGCCGCGGCATGCGCCGTAACTTCGACGCGGAACTGCTCGAACAGGTCGGCGCGCTTGCCCTCATCGGCGGCGTCGATCTGCTTCAGGAGCTGGCGGTGGAGGTCGTGATCCTTCTTCAGGTCGGCGAAGATCTTGGCATCGGCCATGGGCAATTCCTTGAGCGGGAGTTCGCCAGGTCCAACCCGCCAGCCGCGTGGGCGTTTCACCTGCGAACCGCTATCATGCCGCAAAGAGTTCGAGCTGCTCACGCTTCGGCGCGACGAGCGGTTTCAGGTCGGCCCGGTCAGTCAGCATCACCGGCCGCCAGCCCTCTGCGACGATGAACGGCCGCACCTTGGCGACCGAGACCGTCAGCCGGCCCACGTCATCAAGCGCAAGCCGTCGCCACTTCCGGGCCTTGAGGATCGAATTGACTGCCTTCACGCCAAGACCGGGCACCCGCAGCAGGTCCTCGCGCGGCGCGCGGTTGACGTCGACGGGGAAACGCTCGCGAAACTTGAGCGCCCAGGCAAGTTTGGGGTCGATATCGAGCGGCATCATGCCCGTCGCAGGATCGGCCGCCGCGGCGACCTCGCCCGGCGCATAGTCGTAGAAGCGCATCAGCCAGTCGGACTGATAGAGCCGATGCTCGCGCATCAAGGGCGGGCGTTGGAGCGGCAGCACCGCGCTCGCCTCGGGAATCGGGCTGAATGCGGAATAGTAGACGCGGCGCAGGCTGAACCGGTGGTAGAGCGTTGCCGCCTTGGTCACGATGTCACGGTCGGTGGCGGCGTCGGCCCCCACGATCATCTGTGTCGACTGACCGGCAGGGGCGAAGCGCGGGGCAGAGCGATAGCGCTTGCGCGCATCGGCGGTGTCGACGATCGCGGTCTTCATGTCGCGCATCGCCCCCTCGATCCGCGTCGCCGATTTCTCGGGGGCCAGCCGGGTGAGGCCCGGCACCGTCGGCAGTTCGACATTGATCGACACGCGATCGGCGTGCAGCCCCGCGAGCCGAACCAGCTCGAGATCGGCGTCAGGGATCGTCTTGAGGTGAATGTAGCCGCGGAACTGGTGATCCTCACGCAGCGATCGCGCCACCTCGACGATCTGCTCCATCGTGTAATCGGGCGAACGAATGATGCCCGAAGACAGGAACAATCCCTCGATATAGTTGCGCTTGTAGAAGCTCATCGTCAGCGCGACGACCTCCTGCGCCGTAAATCGCGCGCGGCGGACGTTCGAGGACTTGCGGTTGATGCAGTAATGACAATCGAAGATGCAGCTGTTGGTCAGCAGAATTTTCAGAAGGCTGATGCATCGGCCGTCGGGCGCATAGGCATGGCAGATTCCCATCCCCTCGGTCGAACCGATCCCCTTGCCGCCGGCCGAGTTGCGCTTGGTCGTGCCCGACGATGCGCAGGAGGCGTCGTACTTTGCCGCGTCCGCCAGGATGCCGAGTTTCTCACGAACGTCGAGCTGCGCCATCCGTTCGATATATGTTCGCGGCATGCGGCTGTCGAGTGATCGAAGAAAGCAGCAGCGCGAAAGTGATCGCGGCAAGCACCGCCCAGAGACCGAGCCCCTGCCATGGCGTGAAGCCGAAAAACTCATTGGGGATGGTCCGCAGATATCCCGGCCCGAACCGGTCGGCCCACACGCCGTCGATCAGCGCATTGTCGGCGCTCCACGGGGCAGTGATCTCGGCCGCGGCGATCGTCAGATTGATGGCAATGCTGCCCGTCAGCAGCGCGGCGAGACCCGCTCGCACCCAGCACCCTCCCCCCGCCCAGACACTCGGCAGCGCGAGCGACAGGAACGCGACCGCTGGCATCGCATGGCGCGGGCCGGTCGAGTTACCCCCGTCCCAATAGACATAGGAGGCATTGTAGAGGAACGCGACGACCGCACCCACGAGCGCCAGCACCGCCAGATCGCGCCATTCACTTCGCCACAGGAACCGAAACCCCGGCAACGCGGCGACCAGCACCGGCGCGACCCAGACGATCCCGCGACGCGTTCCCCACAACACTTCGCCCAACACCGCAAGGTGCGGATAGGTGAGGCCAAACAGCCCCTGGTCCATCCCCTCCCAGCCGACCACGCCCTGGTAGCCGAGCCGGAACGGCGTCCCGAACGCAAAGAGGTTGTAGGCGAGGAGCGGCACCATCGCTGCAGCGCCCGCAACGACGGCGATCGCTACACTTGACGCTTCGGCGCGCGCCAGTCCACGCATTCGCCACAGCGCGAAAGCACCGACCGGCAGCGCGAAGATCAACGCGCTGTGCTCGATCACCAGCGCCCAGCCGAGGGCGAGCCCGGCGAGCGGCGCATCGCCGCGGCCGCGATCGTCGCTCGTTCCCTTCAGGATGAGGCGGATTGCGATCACAAGCAACGACGCGACCGCGCAATGCCCGAACAAGGTGGTTGCCCAGCCCCAGAGCGGGGTGCCCATCGCGAACGCGAGCGCGCCGAACACCCCCGCCGCGACCGACCCGGTCACGCGGCGGCCAATGTCCATCACCGCTACCGCCGCGAGCGCCAGCAGCGTCGCATTGATCGCCGCCGCGGCCAGCCACAGGCGCAGCTTCATGTAGCGGTCGAAGCTCGCATCCTCGGCCGCCAGCACCTTGTCGTCGGCGCGGTCGCCCGTCGCCGCGTCGGCCAACATGACGAAAGGCAGCGCCATCAGCGTCATGCCCGGCGGCTTGTCGAGATAGAAGTTGGGGCCGAACCGTGCCTTGTCGATCGTCAGATGCTCGAAACGATTGATCGCCGCGTCGTGCCGCTCGACGATCGAGATCGCCGCGAACAGACGCACGGCATTGTTGGGGTTCCAGCACCAAGACCCGAACCAAGCCGCCGAGAGCCATACGAGCGCGAACAGCAAGGCGGACGGACGTGCCATGCGCACCGGCTAGCGGAAAAGCACGGCGACCGGCAACCGGCCGTTGGTGCGATGCAACACGACCTGATATAGGCATCGCGGCCGGACAGCTTCGGGCCGGCGCGGGAGCACCATCATGTCGACGCGCACTCCCCATTATGCCGACTGGGCGATGCTCGGCTATCAGACGTGGCTATTGGGCGTGGAGGCGTCGTTCGTCATCGCGACGCGGCTCAGCGGCTTCGCCTGGCAAGCGCCGGGATCGGACAAGGAAGCGGTACGGATGGTTAGCGAGAAGATCGCCGCGATCACCGAGCTTCAGATGCGCTACCTGACCGGCGGCATGGGAACGACGCCGCTCGCCGCAGGTCAGAACACCGTCCGCCATTATCGGCGCAAGGTGGCGGCGAACCGCCGCCGCCTCTCGCGTTAAGGATCAGTCGTCCAGCACATTCTGCGCGTCGCGACGCGCGCGGCGCTCGGCGCGGTTGCGGTCGGCTGCCTGGCCGTAGCAACCCGTCGCGCCGCCGATGCCGACCGCCGAGCAACTGCCGATCCCCGACTGGCCGGCATTGAGCGTGCCTTCGGCGCGCGCCGCCCACGCTTCGTTCTGCGGCGTGATCTCGAGCTCGCGTAGCTCCTGCGGGATGCGAAAGCGCTCGGCCTCGCTCTTGCGGACGCAGACGACGATTTCCTCGCCATCGGCGTTGGTCGGGCACTTGTCGTTGCCGTAGATGTAAAGGACGCCGTTCTGCACCTGCGCGGCGGCGGGCGCGGACAACGCCGCGACGCCGATCGTGGCGGCAGCGGCAAGAGCGATCGACTTGAACGTCATGAGACTATCTCCTGCCGGCAAAACGCCCGGCGCTGCGAACGGTGCCTTTGCAGGCTATCAGATACGTTTGGAAATCGCGATGGCCGCACGGCAGCCTGCGCGGATCACCGCGCTCATCAGCGGATAGGCAGGCGCCTGCTCGGCTCCAGCGGCGAGTGCGGCTTCCTTGTGCTCCAGCTCCTCGGCCTGGAATTGCCGGATGTGCTCGGCAAGCTCGGGATCGTCGTCGCCCAACTCCGCGAGCTGGTCCTCGTAATGCTTGTCGATCTCGGTCTCGACGGCCGCCGTGCAAGCCATCGCCGCCTCCGGCCCGATCGTGGCGGTGACAGCTCCCAGCGCAAAACCCGCGACGTTCCAGAAGGGCTGGAGCAGCGTCGGCCGCACGCCACGCTCGGCGATGAGCCGGTCGAAATACTCGCGGTGCCGCGCTTCCTGCTGCGCCATGCCGGCGATTTCGGCGGCGTGCGGGCCGTGATCGCCCAGGATCGCGAGTTGCCCGGCGTATATTCGCGTTGCGCCGTATTCGCCCGCCTGATCGACGCGGATCATCGAGCGGATCTTCTCGCGCCTGTCGCCCGGCCGCCAGCTTGTCTCGGTCATGCCCTATGCCTCTTCCATGCGAGCACGAGGATCGCTGTCGCGCCCGTCAGCGAAAAGATGGCGTTGAATCCCGCCAGCGAAACCCCGCCCAAGGTCCATTGCGCCACGTCGCAGCGGATCATCGGGCGCGACAGGATGTCGGCGAGGAGGTCGCCGCCGCGCGGCGCGGGCGCGGTGCAGGCGGTGATCCCCTGCCACCAGTGATATTCGACCCCCGCGTGAAACACGCCAATCGCCCCGCTGACGGCGATCAGCAGCGCCGCGAGCGTCACCATCGCGCGCTTCGCCGCCCTGCCCGGCAGGGCGAAGGCGAGCAGCGCCGGGGCGAGCGCGGCATAATGCGGCCAGCGCTGCCAGTGGCACATCTCGCATGGATAGAGCCCGCCGAACAGCTGCGATGCCCATGCCCCCGCCAGCAACGCGAGCGGCAGGACGAGCGCCAGCAAGCGCGCGAGCGTCAGCGATTGCGGCATCGGCTCAGCGCTTCGCCGCGACCTTTGCCGGCGCCGCCGCCGCCATCTGCGCGGGCGCGCCGAGCCGGGCGATCGTTTTTACCGCATAATCGAGCTGGAAGTCCTCGACCCCCTGCTTCTTCAGCTGCTCGGCGGTGGCGGCGAAGCGCGGATCGGTCTTCGCGTCCTCCTCCAGCACCTTGTTGTCGACCTTCGCCTCGTTGATCAGGTGGCGGCGCAGGTCGGCCTCGCGGAAGACGGGGCGCGTCTTGTAATCCTCGTCGGACAGCTGCGGCACGGCGAGGTCGGGCTCGATCCCGCCCTCCTGCACCGACCGGCCCGAGGGGGTGAAGTAACGCGCCGTCGTCAGCCTGAGCGCGTTCGCCGGCCCGAGCTGGAGCAGCGTCTGCACCGATCCCTTGCCGAAGGTCCGCTCGCCCATGACGATCGCGCGGTGATGGTCCTGCAGCGCGCCGGCGACGATCTCGCTGGCCGAGGCGGTGCCCGCATCGACCAGCACGATGATCGGCAGGCCGCCCGCCAGATCGCCGGCGCGCGCATAGTAACGCTCGATATCGGCCTTCTCGCGCCCGCGCTGCGACACGATTTCGCCGCGTTCGAGGAAGACGTCGGACACCTCGATCGCCTGCGTCAGCAAGCCGCCGCCATTCGAGCGCAGATCGACGATATAGCCCGTCGGCTTGCGCCCCAGCGACTTGTCGATCGCGGTGATCGCCGCACGCGTGTCGGCGCCGGTCGAGGCCGAGAAGGTGTTGATATTGATGATGCCGACGCCGTTCTTGACCTCCCACTTCACCGGCTTCTGCACGATGATCTCGCGCGCCATGGTGAGTTCGAGCGGCTTGTCGCGGCCGGGGCGCACGATCGTCAGCGTGACCTTGGTCCCCGGCTGCCCCCGCATCCCCTCGATCGCTTCGTCCAAAGCCTCGCCGAAGATCAGCTTGCCGCCGATGTGGGTGATGTAGTCGCCTGCCTTGATACCGGCGCGGAACGCGGGCGAATCCTCAGTGGGGGCGATCACCTTGACCGCGCCGTCCTCCTGCGTGACGGTCAGGCCGAGGCCGCCGTAATTGCCCTCGGTCTGGATGCGCATATTCTCGAAATCGAGCGCATCGACATAGGCGCTGTGAGGATCGAGTGCGGCGAGCATGCCCTGAATGGCGCCCTTCACCAGCGTCTTGTCGTCGACCTTGTCGACATATTCGCCCTTCACCCGGTTGTAGACGTCCATGAACAGGTCGAGTTCGCGATAGCTGTTGGTATCGACCTGGGCCATCGCACCCGTCGCGAGCGGCACCATCGCGATGGCGGCGGTCGCGGCGAGGGCCTGAAGCATCGGACGGGGCATCGAACGCAATTCCTTTTCAAACGCTGCGACCGAAGATAGCGGCAAGTTGCGTGCCATTAAAGCCACAGACCCAAGTTTATCGGAGCAGCGCGACAAGGTCGAAGGGCTGGCCGCGACGGCGCAATTCGACGGTCACGCGCGGTCCCGCTCGCCCCAGCGGCATCCCTGCTCCGACCGCACCGCCTGGCGAGACCTGCGCGCCGTCGAGGCCGGAGAGCAACGTCGTCCATCCCTCGCCGTGATCGAGGATGACGACAGTGCCATAGCCGCCGAAGCGGCGCGCGAACATCACCCGGCCGGGCGCAGGCGCCACCACCGGCGTCCCGGCCGCCACCTCGATCGTCAGTCCGCGCGAGCGGACGCCGCTCTCGCTGATTTCACCGAGGCCGGTAACGATCCGGCCGCGCACCGGCAGGCGATAGGGGGGCGGTGCCTCGAACTTCTCCGCCGCCGCATCGGGGCGCGGCAGCGGCTCGCCGAGTTCCAGCAGGCGCGCGCGCGTCGTCTTGGCCGCGTCGGCGACGGCGATCTGATCGACGATATCGCGCGCCTCTTCGCCCAGCGCGATCGCCCGATCCGATTCGGTGAGCGCGCCGCGCGCAAGCTGACGCGAGCGGAGGCGGCTGGCGCTCTCCAGCTCGAGCAGCTTCTGTCGTTCAGCTTCCAGCCGCGCACGCCCATCGCGCAGGCTGGCGGCGGCGAGTTCGGCGCCGCGGCGCAGGCGCCGAGTGCGCTCGATCTCGCCCTGCACTGCAGCACTCCGCGCGCGCACGACCGGCACGATGCCGGCGAGCAGGGCACGGACATGCACCGCGTCGCGCGTAGAACCGGGCTGGAGCAGCGCAAGCGACGCGGGTCGGCGGGCGAGCGACTGGAGCGCCGCGACCAGCCGCATCGTCGGCGCGCGCTGTGCATCCAGCCGGCGGCGCTGATCGGCCAGCGCGCGATCGACCAGCGCGATCCGCGCGCGCGCCGCGGCGATATCGGCCTCGGCCGCTTCGGCGCGGGCGGCGACCGCCGCCTGTTCGCGACGCGCCTGCTCGGCGGCATTCTTCGCGGCGTCGGCCTGTTTCTCGAGCGCCTCGGCCCGCGCCTGTGCGGCCCGTGAGGCGCGGTTGGCGCGGACCAGTTGCTCACGCTGATCGACGCCCGCCTGCTGCGCGCCCGTCGCCACGGGCATCAGCAGCGCGGGCAGCGCGATCAGGGCGAGCGCCTGCCTCATCCCTCGCGATGATAGGGGTGGCCGGCAAGGATGCTCGTCGCGCGCCACAATTGCTCGGCGAGCATCGCCCGCGCCATCAGGTGCGGCCAGGTCATCCGCCCGAACGCGATCAGCCAGTCGGCGCGCGCCCGCTCCGCCTCGCCGAAGCCGTCGGCGGCACCCAGCATGAACCGCGCCTCGCGCACCCCATCGTCGCGCCAGCGGCCAAGCTTCTCGGCAAAGGCCATGCTGCCGGGCTGCTCCCCTTTCTCGTCGAGCAGGATCAGTCGGGTGCCGGGCTCGACCGGGGGCAGCTTGCCGCCGGTATCGGGCAGCTCGGTTACGCGCACCGGCCAGCCGACCCGCTTCAGATATCGATCGACCAGCTCGGCCTCCGGCCCCCGGCCGATCCGCCCGCGCGCGACGATGTGGAGCAGCAAGCGGGGGTCAGGCGGCGGGCGCGGGCGGCACTGGCGGCGCGTCGCCGAACGCCCACATCCGCTCGAGATTATAGAAGCTGCGCACCTCGGGCCGGAACAGGTGGACGATCACGTCGCCGGCGTCGATCAGCACCCAGTCGGCATTGGTCAGCCCCTCGACCCGGGCCGAGATGCCGCGCTCGCGCTTGATCCGCTCGGCCAGCTTCTGCGCCATCGACGCGACCTGGCGCGTCGAGCGGCCCGACGAGATCACCATGTAATCTGCGATGCTCGACTTGCCGGTCAGCGGGATCGAAACCGTCTCAAGCGCCTGATCGTCGTCCAGCGAGGCGAGGACGAGGGCGTGCAGCGCCCCGGCCGGGTCGGCGTCGGGCGTGGACGAAACGGGACGGGTCTGGGCCAATGCTGCTCCTAGGCGCGTGCGGAAGGGGTGGAGGAACGCCGATCGTCCAGATAACGGCGGTGCCAGGCAGGATCGGCGGCACGGATGCCGGTCGCCGAACGTCGGTCGGGGCGGAAGCGCAACAGCACGAGGCCGGGCAATCTCCACTCGTCCCATCGTCTTGCCTGGCCTGCGGGCCGCACGGCGCGCCGCAGCCAGCCCATCGCGGGACTTGCGAGGGCATCTCCGTCATAGCCCGGACGCGCGATTACCGCAATCGGCAGCGCACGCGCGATGTCGCGCCAGCGCTGCCACTTGTGAAATCCGGCAAGATTGTCCGACCCCATGATCCACACGAACCGCTTCTTCGGATAAAGGAGCGGCAGTCGTTCGAGCAGATCGACGGTATATCGCGTGCCCAGCCGCGCCTCGATCGTCGAGACGCGGATCGGCGCATGCCGCGCCATCGCCCGCGCCGAGGCGACCCGCGCCGCATAGGGCGCCATGTCCCCCGCCGCTTCCTTGAGCGGATTGCCCGGCGAGACGAGCCACCAGATCTCGTCGAGGTCGAGCGCGCGGATCGCCTGCAGCGCAATAAAGCGGTGCCCGCCATGCGCCGGATTGAACGACCCGCCCATCAGCCCGATCCGCCGCGCGGTCATGGCTGCGCCCGCCAGTCCTCGCGCGCGTGGCGTGGGCGAAGAACATCCACGACGGCCGAGTCGATGCGGTCGAGTATCGGATAGGGCCTGTCATAGACCACCAGCGTCCGGACATCGCCGCGCTCGCGGCGACCCAGCGCCGCGAATGTTTCGGGTTGATCGGCTCGTTGCCCGATCCGTGTCAGCGTCCGCGCGGCAACCTCAGCAGAGCGCTTTTCGCCGAGCCACTTCTCGATCCGTCGCAGGTCCTGAATAGCCGGCGCAGCCCGGACTATCCGCCGCATCGAGCCTGATGCTTGGCGATCGTCGCGTCGAGTTCGGTCATGACGATTTCATGAGGCACCACGTCGCCCCGATCAGCAGCGCCGATGCGGATTTTCGCTGGCTCGTTCATGCCGCCAGGCTACGCCCCTGCCCGTCCCCCTTCAAGGCCGGGTCTGGCCGGTGCCCCGGACCTGCCATTTGTAGGTCGTCAGACCCTCCAGCGCGACCGGCCCCCGCGCGTGAAGCCGACCCGTGGCGATGCCGATCTCCGCCCCCAGCCCGAACTCGCCGCCATCGGCGAACTGGGTCGAGGCGTTCCACATGACGATCGCCGAATCGACCTCGGCAAGGAAACGCTCGGCGGCGGCGGTGTCTTCGGTCACGATCGCGTCGGTGTGGTGCGAGCCGTGACGCTCGACATGTGCGATCGCTTGGTCGAGGCCGTCGACGAAGCCGACACTCAGCACCGCATCGAGATACTCGGTGTCCCAGTCCGCGTCCTCGACCGCGACGACCCGGGGATCGAGCGCCTGTACCTCGGCATCGCCGCGGATCTCGCAGCCCGCATCGACGAGGGCCGCGAGGACCCGGCCGGGCTCCGGAAACGCCCGGTCGATCAGCAGCGTCTCGGTCGCGCCGCAGACACCGGTGCGGCGAAGCTTGGCGTTGATCGCCAGCGCCTCGGCCTTGGCCGGGTCGGCGGCGGCGTGGAGATAGGTGTGGTTGAGCCCGTCGAGATGCGCGAGGACAGGCACCCGCGCCTCTGCCTGCACGCGCGCGACCAGGCTCTTGCCGCCACGCGGGATGATGAGGTCGATCAACCCCGCTGCCGCCAGCATCGCGCCCACCGCCGCGCGATCGGTCGTCTCGACCAGCTGGACGGCGTCGGCCGGCAGCCCCGCGTCGACGAGCCCCGCGACCAGCGCGGCGTACAGCGCGCGGTTGGTCTCCACCGCCTCCGACCCGCCGCGCAGGATGGCGGCGTTGCCCGACATCACCGCCAGCGCGCCGGCATCGGCGGTCACATTGGGCCGGCTTTCGAAGATGATGCCGAGCACTCCCACCGGCACCCGAACCCGCGTCAGGTCGAGGCCGTTGGGCCGCTCGCGCCGATCGATCACCGATCCCACCGGATCGTCGAGGCCGGCGACCGCCTCGACCCCCGCGGCCACGCCTTCCAGCCGGGCGGGATCTAGTCGCAGCCGGTCGAGCATCGCCCCCGACAGCCCCGCCGCTTCGGCCCGCGCGATATCGGCCGCATTCGCCGCGAGGATCGCGTCCGCCCGATCACGGATCGCCGCCGCCGCCGCGCGCAGCCCGGCGCGCCTCGCCTCAGCCGGCGTGCGCGCGAGGATTCGTGCGGCGGCTCGGGCGCGCGTGCCCGCGGCGATCATCCATTGCTGCCAGTCGCGGTCGGTCATGCCTTGCCTTTCGCGCAAGCCTCGCCGCACTGCAACGAAGTTGCGCTCGCATCGACGAAAGCTTCGCGATAGATCAGCGGGCATGGCGGGGGAAATCGAGGGGCTCGGCGATCTGGCCACCGGTGCGCTGATGGCGCAGGCGGTCGATCGTCACGGACACGCGCATGCGGGAGCGGCCGGTCACGGCGCCTGCCTCAATTGCGGCACGACGCTGATCGGCGAATATTGCTATGCCTGCGGCCAGGCGGCGCACCTCCATCGCTCGATCGGCGCGATCTGGCACGACCTGCTGCACGGCGTCCTCCATTTCGAGGGGCGGATGTGGGCGACGCTGCCGATGCTGATCCGCCGTCCCGGCGAGCTCACCCGCCGCTATATCGAAGGCGAGCGCGCCAAGTTCGTGTCGCCGATGGCGATGTTCCTCTTTTCGGTCTTCACGCTGTTCGCCGTGCTGTCGATCCTCGGCATCGCGCCGCCCGCCGATGTGGGGAACGCCACGGGCAAGGTCGCCTCGGGCCTTGAGGAAGCCAAGAAGGAGCTCGTCTCGACGCGCGAGGTGCAGCTGAAGCGGCTGAACGACCCCCAATCGACCGACGCGCGAAAAGCGCGCGCACGCGAGCGGCTGGCCGAGATCGACCGCGAACTGAAGGTGGTGGTCGAGGCGCAGCCGGTGTTCAAGGCCCAGGACGAATACACCGCGAACTTCAAGACCGGCTGGAAGCGTCTCGACTACGGGATCGAGAAGGCGACCAAGAATCCTGGCCTCGCCCTCTACAAGCTACAGGCGAACAGCTACAAGTTCTCGTGGCTGCTGATCCCGCTGTCGGTGCCGTTCGTTTGGCTGCTGTTCGCCTGGAAGCGCCAGTTTCACGCCTATGATCACGCGGTATTCGTCACCTATTCGCTGGCGTTCATGTCGCTCTTGTTCATCGTGCTGACAATCCTCGGCGCGTTCGGCGTCTGGTCCGGCGGCCTGTTCCTCGCCGCGACGCTGATCCCGCCCTTCCACATCTATCGCCAGCTTCGCGGCGCCTATCGCCTCGGCCGCGCCTCGGCGCTCGCACGCACACTGGTGTTGCTGGTCTTCGTGCAGGTGATCGCGACACTGTTCCTCGTGCTGGTGCTGGGGCTCGGCCTTATCGGCTGAGCGGCGCGTCGGTTACGCCGCCACCCGCTGGACGAAGTCGGTGGCGCTGGTCTTGAGCGTGTCGAGGTCGACCTCGAACGCGACGACGCCCTGCCCCACCGCGTCGATGCCGCTCGCCACCGCTTCGGTATCCTCGCGGATGGCGGCGATGGTGTTCGACATGGAATCGGCGGCGAGCGCGGTCTCGTCGACCGCCGCGGTGATGGCCGTCACCGTCTGCGCCTGCGCCTCCATCGCGCGGCGGATTCGGATCGCCGAGTCCTGCACTTCGTCCACCGTCGCGCGGATCGACGCGGACGTATCGACGGTCAGCCGCGTCGTCGCCTGGATCGCGGCGATTTTGGCGGCGATGTCGTCGGTCGCGCGCGCGGTCTGGTTGGCGAGGCTCTTCACCTCCTGCGCGACGACGGCGAAGCCGCGGCCGGCATCGCCCGCCCGTGCCGCCTCGATCGTCGCGTTTAGCGCGAGCAGGTTGGTCTGGCCCGCAATCTCGCGGATCAGGCCCAGGATCGATTCGATCGACTTGGCATGGTCCGACAGCGTGCCCGAAGTTTCGACCGCAGCCCCTGCCTGCGCGCTGGCGCGCGTGGCGATCTCGGCCGCGGCCTCGACCTCGGCACGGGCATCCTCGATCGCGCGGATAAGGCCCGCGGCGGTCTGGGCCGCCTCACGCATCGCGACCGCCGACTGCTCGGCGGCGGCGGCAACCTCGCTCGCTTTGCCCAGCATGCCGCGCGCCGATCCGGAGGCGGCCTGTGCCTGTCCGCGCAGCGCCGAGCCCTCATGGCTCGCCCGCTCGACGCTCGAGACGATCTTGTCGCGGAACTCGCCCGCCAGCTTCTCGCGCTGGCGATCGGTGCCATAGGCGACATGGTCGGCATAGATCGCAACGGTGATGTCGGTTTCCAGCGCCGACAGCCGCATCAGCGTGTCGATCAGCATCGCCAGATCGGGGTCGCCCTGTGGCACGCGCTGGAGCAGCAGATCGAGCGCCGCCCGATCGCTGGCGTTGATCATCGACAATAGCGCCATCGGCGGCACGTCGGCGGCATAGGCGGCGGCAACCGATCGCTCGATCGATTCGACCCAGGCATGGCCGGCAGTGTCGAGGAAGCGGTTGCGCAAAAACGTCACGCCGACGTCGATCATCTTCTCGGTTTCATAAGGCGCCCAGGTGCGCGTGTCCGAGAAGCAGCGCATCCAGTGCCGCCAATAGGCCTCAGCCACCTGGCGGATATCGCCCTCGATCAAGGCCCAGACGCGCCGCGCGCCGTCGATCATCCCGCCATCGAAGTCGAACACGCGCAGGCGCGCGCCCAGCTCGACCTGGCGCGCGATCGATCCCGGCTCGGGCAAATCCTTGTCATGCATGGCGTCGTGCGGCCCTTTGTACCAAAAAACGTCGGCGACGGACCCCCTCGCCCGCACCTGTGCCCCGGTCTAGACCGCGATCCGTTAAGAGCCGGTTAGTCACGGAGCGGATCGGGTCACGGACCAAGGGCCGATCTTGCATCTGCGAAGAACGGGGGCCATTAGCGCCTGCGAAAGGAACTGACCTCGTGGCATCCAAATCTGTCAATCGGCCGCTTTCCCCGCATTTGTCGATCTGGAAATGGGGGCCGCACATGGCGGTCTCGATTGCGCATCGCGTGACCGGCACCGGCATGGCGACGGTGGGCGCGCTGCTGCTGGTCGCCTGGCTCGCCAGCGCGGCGGCGGGTGAAGAGGCCTATGCGGCGTTCGCGGGTCTTTTCACGACGGAGGACGGCGGCCTCAACATCGTCGGCTATGTGCTCGGCATCGGCCTGACGCTCAGCTTCTTTCAGCACATGGCCTCGGGCATCCGCCACCTCGTGCTCGACACCGGTGCGGGCTACGAACTGAAGCGTAACAAGCTTGGCGCGCAGGCGACCTTCGCCTTTTCGGTCGTCGCGACCGCCGCTTTCTGGCTCTATCTGGTCGCGGGGAAGTAAGATGGGCACGGGAACCAGCATCGGCCGCGTCCGCGGCCTCGGCGCGGCCAAGGAAGGCGCGCATCACTGGTGGACGCACCGCCTGACCGCGGGCAGCAACCTCCTCCTCATGCTGTGGTTCATCGCCTCGATCGCGATGCTGCCCGGCTATGACTACGCGACGATCCAGTCGTGGCTGTCATCACCCTGGGCGGCGGTACCGATGGCGCTGCTGATCATCAGCGTGTTCATGCACTTCCGCCTGGGTCTTCAGGTGGTGATCGAGGATTACAGCCACGCCGAATCGCGCGTCGTGCTGCTCGTCCTCCTCAACCTTTTCGTCGTCGCGGCCGGGGCCACGGCGATTTTCTCGATCCTCAAGCTCGCCTTTACGGCGGGAGCGGTTTCCTGATGAGCGACGCTTACAAGATCATCGACCACAGCTATGACGCCATCGTCGTCGGCGCGGGTGGCTCGGGCCTTCGCGCGACCATGGGCGCGGCGGAGGCGGGCCTCAAGACCGCCTGCATCACCAAGGTGTTCCCGACGCGCAGCCACACCGTCGCGGCGCAGGGCGGCATCGCCGCCAGCCTCGGCAACAATTCGCCCGATCACTGGTCGTGGCACATGTACGACACCGTCAAGGGCTCCGACTGGCTCGGCGACCAGGACGCGATCGAATACATGGTTCGCGAGGCGCCGGCCGCGGTCTATGAACTCGAGCATGCGGGCGTGCCGTTCAGCCGCAACGACGACGGCACCATCTATCAGCGGCCGTTCGGCGGCCACATGCAGAATATGGGCGAAGGCCCGCCGGTCCAGCGCACCTGCGCCGCCGCGGACCGCACCGGCCATGCGATGCTTCACGCGCTCTATCAGCAGAGCCTGAAGTACGACGCCGACTTCTTCATCGAATATTTCGCGCTCGACCTCATCATGGAGAATGGCGCCTGCCGCGGCGTCATTGCGCTCTGCATGGAGGACGGCTCGATCCACCGCTTCCGCAGCCACGCTGTGGTGCTGGCGACCGGCGGCGGCGGCCGCGTCTATCAGTCGGCGACCTCGGCCCATAGCTGCACCGGCGACGGCAACGGCATGGTGCTGCGCGCGGGCCTGCCGCTCCAGGACATGGAGTTCGTGCAGTTCCATCCGACCGGCATCTACGGCGCCGGCGTCCTCATCACCGAGGGTGCGCGCGGCGAGGGCGGCTACCTCACCAACGCCGAGGGCGAGCGCTTCATGGAGCGCTACGCCCCCTCGGCCAAGGACCTCGCCAGCCGCGATGTCGTTTCGCGCTCGATGGCGATGGAAATCCGCGAGGGTCGCGGCGTCGGCAAGGAGAAGGATCATATCTTCCTTCACCTCGACCATATCGATCCCAAGGTGCTGGCCGAGCGCCTGCCCGGCATCACCGAGACGGGCAAGATCTTCGCCGGCGTCGATCTCACGCGCAAGCCTTTGCCCGTGGTCCCGACGGTCCACTATAATATGGGCGGCATTCCGACCAACTATCATGGCGAGGTCGTCCATCTGAAGGACGGCAATCCCGATGCAGTCGTCCCCGGCCTGTTCGCCGTTGGCGAGGCGGCGTGCGTGTCGGTTCACGGCGCCAACCGCCTCGGCTCGAACAGCCTGATCGACCTGGTCGTATTCGGCCGCGCGACGGGCCTGCGCCTGAAGGAACTGCTCAAGCCCAACGCCGCGCACGATGCGCTGCCCAAGGGGTCGGAGGAGATGGCGCTCAGCCGCCTCGACCATTTCCGCCATGCCAAGGGCGGCACGCCGACCGCACAGATCCGCGCCGAAATGCAGAAGACGATGCAGCGCAACGCCGCCGTGTTCCGCGACTCGGCGCTGCTGGCCGAGGGCGTCGAGAAGATGGACGCAATCTATCAGGGCATGAACGACATCGGCGTCACCGATCGCTCGCTGATCTGGAACACCGACCTTGTCGAGACGCTCGAACTCGACAACCTGATCGGCCAGGCGGTCGTCACCATCCGCTCGGCCGAGAACCGCAAGGAAAGTCGCGGCGCGCACATGCACGAGGACTTTCCCGAGCGCGACGATGCGAACTGGATGAAGCACACCATCGCGACTTTCGACGGCTGGGGCGGCAAGGGCGGCGCTTGCAAGCTCGATTACCGCCCGGTGCACGACTACACGCTCACCGACGAGGTCGAGTATATCAAGCCGAAGAAGCGGGTGTACTGATCGACATCGGCGCTCGCGAGCAGTCCGGTTGACTTGATTTGAGCTCGGACCCCGGCGGCGGCCGGGGTCCTATTGAGCAGTGGCCTTGGTCGGCCGCTGCGCTTCAGCGCGACAAAGCTCGCAACTGGATCGCCGCCTCCGCCGGAATTGGCCGCTGTCACGATCCTGACCCAAATCGCGCCCATGCGCGCGCGGGGGATCGAGGCGCGGAGGACATGCGCACGACCCCGCATGCGGCGGATGGAGAGGACCGCCGTCCACCAAAAGGGGCAATTTCGTGAAGCATTCGATGACGCGCCGTCTGGCGCTCGGTTCCGCTTGTGCGCTGTTCGCGCTGACCACCGCTGCCGCTGCGCATGCACAGGACACGACGCCCGCCTCGCCCGCTGCGGAGGTCGACGACTCGGCGCTTCAGGAAATCACCGTCACCGCCGAGCGGCGCGAGGCGAACCTGCGCGACGTGCCGATCTCGGTTGGCGTCGTCGCGGGCGCCCAGCTGCGCGAGTTCCAGCAGGCGGGTGAGGACATCCTCGCGCTGTCGGGCCGCGTCCCCGGCCTCTATGCCGAAACGACGACGGGCCGCATCTTCCCGCGCTTCTACATTCGCGGCCTCGGCAACATCGACTTCTACCTCGGCGCGTCGCAGCCCGTCTCGATCGTCCAGGACGAAGTGGTGCTTGAGCATGTCGTGCTCAAGTCGAACCCCGTATTCGACGTCGCGCAGGTCGAGGTGCTGCGCGGCCCGCAGGGGTCGCTGTTCGGCCGCAACACGACGGCCGGCATCATCAAGTTCGACACGATCAAGCCCTCGAACGTCTTTTCGGGGCGAGGCCAGGTGTCGGTGGGCGAGTACGGCACGGTGAACGCCGATGTCGGCATCGGCGGGCCGATCGCGGGCGACAAGCTGTCGGCGCGCTTCTCGGCACTCGTGCAGCACCGCGAGGACTGGGTCGACAACAGCTATACTGGGCCGAGCGCCGACGGCACGCCGCGTCCGCTCGAACAGGCGATGGGCGGCTTCGACGACCGCAACCTGCGCGTTCAGCTGCTTGGCACCCCGAGCGAGGCGGTTCGGCTGCTGCTGTCCGGCCATTATCGCGACTATGTCGGCACCTCGACGCTGTTCCGCCGCGCGGCGCTGACCCGCGGCTCGAACGACGTCTCGGGCGTGGTTCGCGATCAGGTTCGCTACGACGAAGCGATGAACAACCCGCAGGCCTACGAAACCTATGGCGGCTCGCTCAACGCCAGTTTCGACGTCGGCGGCCTGACGCTCACCTCGATCACCGCGTATGAGAGCGCCTCGGGTTACAGCCGCGGCGACACTGATGGCGGAGCGGCGGCCGACTTTCCGGTGGGCGGGGTCGCCAATGGTTTCGGCCAGAGCCAGGGCAATCTGCGCGACCTTGACCAGTGGACGCAGGAAGTGCGCCTGGCGGACAATCAGGGCCGTTTCAAATGGCAGGTCGGCGGCCTCTATTTCGACAGCCGCGACACCACCGACTTCTACCAGCGCGCCTTCTTCCTGACGACGGCAGCGCGCAATCCCAACAACTGGGTGCGGCTCCGCAACGTCAACACCAGCTGGGCGGCGTTCGGCCAGGCGAGCTTCGACGTCACCGACGCGCTGACGATCACCGCGGGCGGCCGCATCACCGAGGACCGGAAGCGCACGCGCCTGCTCAAGACCGCCGACACCGCCGCCGGCGTCGTCACTTATCGCGGCCGCACCGATGTCGAGCTCGACGCGACCGAGCCGAGCTGGGACGTGTCGGCGCTCTACCGCATCGACGATCAGGTGAGCCTCTACGCCCGCGTCGCGCGCGGCTTCCGCGGCCCGACGATCCAGGGGCGCTCGGCAGTGTTCAACTCGGACTTCACCACCGCGGACTCGGAGACGATCCTGTCGTGGGAGGCGGGCGCGAAGTCGAGCCTGTTCGACAACCGCCTGCGGCTCAACGCCACCGGCTTCTACTACACG
Organism: Sphingomonas spermidinifaciens; assembly: GCF_002351485.1. Lineage (GTDB taxonomy): Bacteria > Pseudomonadota > Alphaproteobacteria > Sphingomonadales > Sphingomonadaceae > Sphingomonas > Sphingomonas spermidinifaciens. Next base: position 519,517 of record NZ_NWMW01000001.1, read on the forward strand.
GTCAGCGACATCCAGCTGAACGGCAATGATTCGGACGGGAACGGCGTCCTGTTCAATGCCGACAAGGCCAAGGTGTACGGCGTCGAGGTCGAAGTCGACGCCCGGCCGGTGCGAAACCTGTCGCTGACCGCCGGCTTCAGCGCGCTGCACAGCGAGATCCAGGACGACCGCGTCTTTGCGCAGGTCTGCGCGCTCAACGGGCGCGTCGTCTGCAATGTCGGCGATCCGACGATCACCGTCGCCACCGCGTTCGGCCCGGCGGTATTCGCGCAGATCGATGGCAATCCGCTGCCCAATGCGCCGCGCTGGAACCTCAATCTCGCTGCGCGCTACGACGTGCCGCTGGCGGGCGGCGACCGCTTCTTCGTGTCGACCGACTGGAACGTGCAGGGCTATACGAGCTTCGTGCTCTACAAGTCCGACGAATTCACCTCGAACGGTAATTTCGAGGGCGGCGCGCGGATCGGCTATGCGCTGCCCGGTGATGCGTTCGAATTTTCGGTGTTCGCGCGCAACATCACCAACGAGAAGAACCTGAAGGGCGTAATCGAGAACTTCATGGCCGCGGTCGTCAACGAACCGCGCGTCATCGGCGTCTCGCTTGCCGGGCGCTTCTAAGGCCTGACGGAACCAAGCTCACCCTCCCCGCATTGCGCCTGTCGTGGATGCGGGGATCGGTGATGCGCTGGCGTATGCGGCGTTCGCGGCTCTCGGGGCTGCAGGCGCCGCCATCGTATTGGGCGCGCTGTTCCGGCCCATCCGGCGTCAGCCGGGTGCCCGCAGCCGAAGCCCGTTCAGAGCGTCCGCCGACATCCAGCAAAGGCCCCTGCCCATGTCCGATCAGCCCGCCGCCCCTCCCCTTGAAAGCGAACCCGGCGCGATCAACCGCTACCCGCTGCTCGCCAACCCGCACATCAAGCTTGCGGGCCCCGTCGATCATGCGATGTACGCCAGCTTCGGCGACCAGCTGGCGAATGCCCCGCGCGAGGGTGCGATCGTCGTCGCCATTTCGACGCTGGGCGGCGATCCCGAAGTGGCACGGCTGATGGGCGACGAGGTTCGCCTGCTGCGGGAGGCGGAGGGGCGGGAAATCCTGTTTCTCGGCAAGGTCGCGGTCTATTCGGCGGGTGCGACCTTCATGTCGGCCTTCCCCGTCGACAAGCGCTTCCTGACGCGCGGCACCCGATTGATGCTGCACGAACGGATCATGAACAAGACGGTCGAGGTCAGCGGCCCGCTCAAGACCTGCGTCGCGGTGCTCAAGGCCACGCTGCACGAGATCGAGCATTCGATCCGTATCGAGGAAGAGGGATTTCGCAAGATCGTCGAAGGCAGCCGGGTCGAGTTCGACGAACTCGTCCGCCGCGCGCCGGAGAACTGGTACATCGAGGCGGAGGAAGCGAAGGAAAAGGGCCTCGTCCTCGACGTGGTGTGAAAAACGCCCTTCGCTACATTACCCGATCACGAGTCGGCCGCCCCAGCGAACGCTGGGGGCCGCGATCCGATCGCGCAGCTCCCTAGCCCCTGACCCCGGCTTTCGCTGGGATGACGACACTTACCGCGTGGCGTTGTACCGCAACTGCTCGTCGGTCAGCTGAAAGCCCACCAGCGCCTCGAACGTCGCGCGGGCAACCGCGGCGCGGACGCCCGGGGCGGTCAGCGGATCGATGGCGGCATCCTCCTGCCCCGCCCTGCGGCGCTTGGTCAGCTGGTCGCGCACTTCCTGCGGCAGCGTCGCGGCGGCGCGCGAGATGACACTGGTCGCCGTCGCCTGTGCTTGGCCGCGCGGCTGGCCCGCGGGAAAGCTGATCGTCACGTCGGCCACGCGCTTGGCGGTGACGTTGGTGCCACCACGCACGATCGCGATGAAATAAGGGAGCGTGACGGTGCGCGCCGCATCGGCGCGGCTGCGCCGGGCGAGCACGTCGAAGGTCACCGTCGTGATGACGTCGTCGCCGGTTTCACTGCATTGCGAGCGGACATTGGTGATGTTGGCGACGACATCGATCGCGGCGGCGTCGCGGCTGGCGGGCGGGTCGAACAGCGTGATGTCGCCGGTATTCGCGGGCACGCCGACGATCGGACAGGCGGTGCGCGTCGCCTGGATGCCGACACCCCCCTCGACGCTGATCTCGCCGTCGCGCGAGCAGCCGGCCAGGACGGCGGCGACGGCGAGCGGTGCGGCAAGCCGGACGATCTTCATTCGGGCGTACCCTTCCCATCTACTTACGCGAACGGGCCGCGATCCGGCCCGTCGGAGGGGGGATGCCATAGGAACCGCCTTTCGGACAAGCAAGCAATCGCGTAGAGCCTTGGCGCATGACCGACCGCCAGAAGCCGACGCTCGAACTCCTCATCGCCGCCCCGCGCGGCTTTTGCGCGGGGGTCGATCGCGCGATCCGCATCGTTGAGCTTGCGATCGAGCGTTATGGCGCGCCCGTCTATGTCCGTCACGAGATCGTCCATAACAAATATGTCGTCGATATGCTGAAGGCGCAGGGCGCGATCTTCGTTGACGAGCTGGACGAGGTGCCCGATGACGTGCCCGTCGTGTTCTCGGCGCACGGCGTGCCCAAGGCGGTCCCGGCCAAGGCAGCCGAGCGCGGCCTCTCCTATCTCGACGCCACCTGCCCGCTCGTCTCCAAGGTGCATCGCCAGGCCGAGCGGCTGGTCGCCGCGGGCCGCCACATCATCTTTATCGGCCATGCCGGGCACCCCGAGGTGATCGGCACCTTCGGCCAGGTGCCCGAAGGCAACATGACGCTGGTCGAAACCGCCGATCAGGTCGCCACGCTGGTCGTGCCCGATCCCGACAATCTCGCCTTCCTCACCCAGACCACGCTGTCGGTCGAGGATACTGCGGCGGTGCTTGCGGCGCTGCGCGAACGCTTCCCGATGATCGTCGCGCCGCACGCCGACGACATCTGCTACGCGACCACCAATCGTCAGACCGCGGTCAAGGCGATCGCCAGCGGCGTCGACCTGATGCTGGTGATCGGCGCGCCCAATTCGTCCAACTCGCTGCGCCTGGTCGAGGTGGCCGAGCGCGAGGGGACCCGCGCACGGCTCATCCAGCGCGCTGGCGACCTCGATTTCGCTTGGCTTGAGGGCATCGGCGCGCTCGGCATCACCGCCGGCGCCTCCGCGCCCGAAGTTTTGGTGCGCGAGGTCGTCGCCCGCATCGCCGAGCGCTACGACGTCATCGAGCGCGAGGTCGAGACGACCCGCGAGACGATCGCCTTCAAGCTGCCGCGCGGGCTGGAGGCGGCGTGACCCGACCTGCCCGTCAAACCGGTCCTACTCCGTTTGCGCCGGGTAGAGACTGAGTAGCTCCGGAAGGAGCGTATCGAAGGCTCGTATCGAGGTACGTTGGGCAGCTCTCAGGTCCCTCGATACGCACCCGGCTGACGCCGGCTACTCAGTCGCTACTCGGGACAAGCGGGTTAGATTTCGCATCATCTGCCCCTCACCCCCACCCCGGATCGCCATGGCCGTCTACACCCAAGTCTCCGCCGAGCTACTCGCCGACTTCCTCACCCGCTTCGACGTCGGCGATCTCGTGTCGGCCAAGGGCATTGCCGAAGGGGTGGAGAACTCCAACTATCTGGTTGAGACGACGCAGGACCGTTTCATCCTGACGCTCTACGAAAAGCGCGTCTCGGCGGGCGACCTGCCCTATTTCCTGTCGCTCCTCGACCATCTCGCCGCAAAGGGCCTGCCCGTCCCGCCCGCGATCAAGGACCGGGAGGGTCGGGCGATCCACGAGCTGGCCGGACGCCCCGCCTGCCTGATCCGTTTCCTGCCCGGCGTGTCGCTGTCGCACCCCACTCCCGCACAGGCGCTGGCCGCGGGCGACGCGATGGGCGCCATGCACCGCGCGGTCGCCGACTTCGGGGGCTCGCGTGAAAACTCGATGGGCATCGCCACCTGGCGGCCGTTGCTCGACCGTTGCGGCGACAGCCTCGACCGGATCGCGCCGGGGCTGCACGCCGACATTTCCATCGCCCTCGGCGAGCTGATGGCGACCTGGCCGGCACAGCTCGACGCCTGCGCCATCCATGCCGACCTGTTCCCTGACAATGTGCTGATGCTCGGCGATCGGGTGACGGGGCTGATCGACTTCTATTTCGCCTGCACCGACCTTCGCCTCTACGATCTCGCCGTCATGCACGCCGCGTGGAGCTTCGACGCGACAGGCCGCGATCATGACGCGAGCGTCGGCGATGCGCTGATCGCCGGCTATTCCCGGCACTATCCCCTCTCCGACGAGGAGCAGGCGGCGTTCGGGGACCTCGCCGCCGGCGCGTGCATCCGATTCACCTTGTCGCGCGCGTGGGACTGGCTCAACACCCCCGCCGACGCGCTGGTGACGCGCAAGGACCCGCTCGCCTTCTGGCGGCGCCTTGGCGTCTACAAGCCCGCGCTCGCCGCGCGGCTCGGCAGCCTTTCATGACCGAACTCCCGCATGTCGAGATCGCGACCGACGGCGCGTGCAAGGGCAATCCCGGTCCCGGTGGCTGGGGGGCGCTCATCCGCCATGGCACGCGCGAGAAGGAGATGTCGGGGGGCGAGCCGCTGACCACCAACAACCGCATGGAGCTGATGGCGGCGATCGAGGCGCTCAACGCGCTCAAGAAGCCTTGCCGCGTCACGCTGTCGACCGACAGCCGTTATGTCATGGACGGCCTGACCAAGTGGATCCATGGCTGGCGAAAGAACGGCTGGAAGACCGCCGACAAGAAACCCGTCAAGAATGCCGAACTGTGGCAGGCACTGATCGAGGCGGCCGCGCGCCACCGCGTCGAATGGAAATGGGTGAAGGGCCATGCCGGCCACCCCGACAACGAACGCGCCGACAAGCTGGCGAGCGACGCCGCGCGCGCGGTCATCAAATAGACTTGTAACCGCAACCGCGACGCCGCCGTCCCGAAACGGCAACGCCATCGACGCGCGGCAAGGCCCCTGAAGCGATCCGATACGGGTCGATCTTTCCTTGGGGGAAACCATGATCTCGACACGCTCGCGCGTGCGCCTGTTGCTGGGCGCCGCGGTCCTCGCGCTGCCCTTGCCCGCGCTGGCGGGCCAGGTGACCGGTCGCGTCACCGATTCGTCGGAAACCCGCACGCTCGAGGGCGCCGAGGTCGAGATCGTCGAACTCGGCCGCAAGGTCGAGGTCGATCGCGACGGCCGCTTCCGCTTCGCCGACGTCCCCGCGGGCAGCTATACGCTGCGCGTCACCTATGCCGGCATCGATCCGGTCGAGCGGCCGATCAGCGTCGATGCGACCGGCGACCTCGCGCTTGAGGTCGCGGTCGGCCAGCTAGGCGACATCCTCGTTACCGGACAGCGCGCCAACCTGGCCAGCGCGCTTAGCCGTCAGCGCGCCGCCGACGGCGTCGAAAGCGTGCTGACCCGCGATTCGATCGGCCAGTTTCCTGACCAGAACGTCGCCGAATCGGTGCGCCGCGCGGTCGGCGTCAACGTGCTCAACGACCAGGGCGAGGGCCGCTTCGTCGCGGTCCGCGGGCTCGACCCCAGCCTCAACGCCGCCAGCCTCAACGGCGTCCGCGTTCCCGCACCCGAGGCAGACACGCGCAGCGTCGCGCTCGACGTAGTCGCGAGCGAGCTGGTCGAATCGATCGAGGTCAAGAAGTCGCTCACCCCCGACATGGACGCCGACACGATCGGCGCCTCGGTCGAGATCAAGACGACCAGCGCCTTCGACCGGGTGAAGCCGCTGCTCGCCGGCTCGCTCGAGGGCTCGTACAACGACTATGTGGGTCAGGTGACGCCCAAGGGCAGCGTCAACTTCTCGACCCGCGTCACCGACAATTTCGGCATCTCGGGCGGCGCGAGCTATTACCTCCGCAAGTTCGAGACCGACAATATCGAGATGGACGGCTGGGGCACCGACGATGCGGGCAACGGCTTTGCGGACGCCGTCGAATATCGCGACTATGACGTGCGGCGCCTGCGCACCGGCGGCTCGCTGTCGTTCGACTTCAAGCCCAGCCCGACGACGACGCTCTATGCGCGCGGCGTCTACAACCGCTTCTCCGACCAGGAGGATCGCCGCCGCCTGATCTTCGAGTTCGACGAGGATCCCTCCGCCTCGACCGCGAGCGGCGCGACCTTCGACAGCGCCGACGGAGAGATCGCGGTGATCCGCGACCTCAAGGACCGGTTCGAGGTCCAGACGATTCAGTCCTACACGCTCGGCGGCGAGACCGTGACGGGGCCGTGGCGGGTCCAATATGCGGCGGCGTTCAGCCGCGCGCAGGAGCTCGAGGAGGGCTCGATCGACCCGATCGAGTTCGCCCGCGGCTTCGAGGACGACGAAGACGTGACCGTCGCCTTCGACTATTCGAACTATCTCCTGCCGCGTTTCACCGTCGGAGGCGCCGATGCCGGCGCGTTCGGCGACGCCGGCGGATATGCATTCGACCAGTTCGAGCGCACGACGCTGAGCGACTCCACCGACCGCGAATGGACCGCGCGGCTCGACCTCGCCCGCAGCTTCGCCTTCGACGGCGGCAGCTTCGAGGTGCAGGCGGGGGTCAAGGGCCGCTGGCGCAACAAGGCCTACGACCTCAACGTCGACACGTTCGACGGCTATGACGGCGACTTCATCCTCGCCGACGTGCTCGGCACCCAGACCTATCGCCTCGCCGATCTCGGTCCCCTGCCGGCCAAGCGCGGCGAGCGCGGCTTCCTTGAGCGCAATGCCGCGGGCTTCGAGCGTGCCGTCCTCGACAGTGATTTCGCGAGCCTGGCCGAGGATTACCGCGTCGATGAAGACATCTACTCGGCTTATGTCCTCGGCCGGCTGCAGGCTGGGCCGCTTCGACTGATCGGCGGCCTGCGCATGGAGGCGACCGAGAACATCATCGCGGGCAGTACCGTCACCCTCGACGGCGACGAGGAGACCGTCACCGCGACGCCCAACGTCATCCGCCGAAGCTATACCGACTGGCTGCCGAGCGCGGTCGCCCGCTACGAAGTGGGCGAGGACCTGATCCTACGCGCAGGCGTGTTCAGGAGCCTGGTGCGCCCCGGCATCGGCCAGCTTGCCCCGCGCTTCGCGATCGAGCGCGACGGCGACGATCTGGAGGGTGCATTCGGCAATCCCGACCTGAAGCCCTATCGCGCGTGGAACTTCGATGCCGGCGCCGAATGGTATTTCGCCAAGTCGAGCGTGTTGTCGGCAGGCTTCTTCTACAAGGATATCGAGGATTACATCGTCACCGTCACCTTCGAGGACGGGGATGCGCCGTACAATGGCGTCTATCGTGGCATCGGCTTTACCGAGGCTGACATCCCGCTCAACAGCGGCTCGGCCAAGATCAGGGGCGTCGAGCTTGGCTATTCGCAGAGCTTCACGATGCTGCCCGGCGCGCTGAGCGGCCTGCTGGCGAGCGTCAACTATACCTTCACGGATGCCGACGGTCAGACGTTCGACGGCGATACCGGCGGCCTGCGCGACATTCCCCTGCCAGCCGCCTCGCGCCACACCGTCAACGGCGTGCTGGGGTACGAGAAGGGCCCGGTCAGTATCCGCCTCGCCGGCACTTACCGCGACAAGTATCTCGACGAGGTGAATGCCGTCGCCGAGGAGGACCGCTATGTCAGAGAGCATTTCCAGCTCGACGCCAGCGCACGCTTCCGCTTGACCAAGAACGTCCAGCTCTTCGGCGAATGGGTGAACATCAACAACGCCAAGTACGTTGCGTACCAGAACGGCCCCGTGTCGCGCCGCCTTCTCCAGTACGAGGAATATTCGTACACGCTGAAGTTCGGCGCGCGGGTGAACTTCTGATGCGGGCGCTCCTCCCCGCCATGGTGCTCGCCGGCTGCGCGACTCTCCCTCCCGCGCCGACGACGCTTGCAGAGAATGTCACGGCACGCGGCGAAACCGAGCCTGTCGGCACTGCCGCGGCCGACGCTGCCGACGACCCCGCGATCTGGCGCAATGCCGCGAACCCAGAGGCGAGCCTGATCATCGCGACCGACAAGAAGTCGGGGCTGTGGGTCTATGGCCTTGACGGCCGGCGGCGCGACTTCGTGCAGGCAGGTCGCGTCAACAATGTCGATCTGCGTGAACATGGCGGGCGGATCGTCGTCGCCGCGTCCGATCGCACCGACATGGCCAATGCGAAGCTCGCGCTGTTCACGCTCGATGGCGCGACGGGCAAGCTGATGCCCGCGGGGACGCGGGCCGCCGGCGCGGGCGAGGCCTATGGCCTCTGCCTCGGCATCGTCGAGGCGAAGCTTTACGCCTTCGTCGTTCTCAAGGACGGCACGATCCGGCAGATCGATCCTGCCGATGGCGCCGTCGTCCGCACGATGAAGCTCGCCACCCAGTCGGAGGGCTGCGTCGTCGATGATCGCACCGCGACGCTGTTCGTGGCCGAGGAAGATGTCGGCATCTGGCGCTTCGACGCGCGGCCGGGCGGCAACACGACGCCCGTGCCGGTCGCGAAGGTCGATGGCCGAACCCTCGTCGCCGATGTGGAAGGGCTGGCGATCGCGGCCAACGGTGCCGATGGCGGCTGGCTCGTCGCCTCGAGCCAGGGGGACAATGCGTACCAGCTATTCCGTCTGCCCGACCTTTCCCCCGCGGGCCGCTTCCGCGTCGTCGCCGGGCGCTATGGCGCGACGAGCGAGACCGACGGGATCGAGGTGACGCTCGGCAATGTCGGCCCCGCCTTCCCCGGCGGACTGATGGTGGTGCAGGACGGCGACAATGCGCCCGCGGCGCAGAACTTCAAGCTGCTGGCGTGGGACGATGTGAAGGCGGCGCTCGGGTTGTAGGGTCCGACCGTTCTCCCCTCCCTGAAAGGGAGGGGCCGGGGGTGGGTCGGCCCGCGAGGCGGCGTAACGCTCGTCACCAGCCGCTCCCCAACCCTTCCTTCCAGAGAGGGGCATAACCCGTCCGATCCAGTGACAGGCGCCTACAGCCCCTCGCCGCCCACCCAATGCGCGTTGGCGAGCGTGCGCGCGAGGTTCCACGCCTGTACCCGGATATCGGGCACCGCGACCACTTCCCACCATGCGCCGCGCGTCATCGGGCCGATCGCATAAAGGCGCTCCGCCGCCCGCCCGTCCGCGCCGATCACCCGCGTGTCGGCCGCGACGTCGATCCCCAGCCGGGCCGCATCGGGCCGGATCGCGCCTGCCGCCATCAGCTGGCGCAGCAACGGGTCGGCGGCGCGCTTCAGGTCGCCCTGAGGCCCGGTACAGTTGACGATCCGGCGAAACCGCGCACTGCTCGTGGCATCTGCGCCGCGCGGCCGCCAGTCGACAGTCGCGCTCACTCCCTCCGGCCGAATCGCGGCGAGCTTGCCTGCCTGAAACGCCAGCCGCCCCTCAGCCACCATCGCCTCGATCCGCGCCGCGACCTGCGGCGCGAGTCGATGGCGATGGACATCCCAGAACGGGCGGAGATGCCGCAGGAAGCGCTGGCGCGTGGTCAGATCCGCCCCCGCCCACATCAACTGCGTCACCGGCCGCAGCGCGTCGACTGCGGCGCGCCAGTCGCCTGCCGCCGCGGCCTGTTCGCGCACCGCTTCGACCAGCGCGGGCAGCGTGCGCGCGGGCTTCTCTTCGGCGGGCGGTGCCTTGGCCTGCCCCTCGACATGCGCGCGGGGGACGAGGCCGCGCCGCGACATGGCGACGATCCGCCCCTCGAAGCCCCGCCGGTCGAGCAGCAGCGCCGCGTCGATCGCAGTGAGGCCCGTGCCGAGCAGCAGCACCTCGTCCTCACCCGACAGCCCGTCGGCGATGTCCGCCGCCCAGGGATCGTCGCAATAAAGGCCGCGCGGCAGTACGTCGGCGTCGATCCCCGGCGGCGCGTGCGGCGGCAGGTTGCCGACCGCCAGCACTGCGCGATCGAACGTCCGCTCGGCGCCGTCGATCACCGCCCGCACATCGCCATTGGCCTCGACCGCCGAAACGTCGCCCGTCTCGACCACCAGCCGATCGCCTGCCCTCGCCCGCGCGGCGTCGAGGAGCGCGCTCAGATAGCGGCCATAGTTCGTCCGACGCACGAAGCTTCGCGGCCCACCCTCGCCCTCGCGCTCCAGCCATTGGACGAAATGGTCGGGATCGTCGGGAAGTGCGCTCATGTTGGCGGCACGCACGTTCAAGAGGTGGCTGTCGTCCGCCGCCGAATAGGCAACACCCCGGGCGACCTGGTTCGGCCGCCGCTCGACCAGCGTCACCCGCGGTCCGTCGTGCCGCAACAGGTTGATGCCAAGCAGCGTCCCCGAAAAGCCGCCGCCGACGACGAGCACATGCTCCCGCATCGACATGGGAGCGGTCAGATCTCGTATTCGGGCAGCCAGGCGGTCTCGCGCGCCGGCGCGGGCTGACGCGCGGCGAGTTCGGCATGGAGCGTCTTGACCGCCCGGCTCGCGGTACGTTCGCAGAGCGCGGGGACGAGGCCATGGACGATCGCCGCCCCGCCGGCGACGAGCAGCCGCCCGCCGAAGCGAAAGGCGACGCCCAGATGCTCGAAATAGCTCTCGCCCACCGAGGTGGGATGGCGAAGGAACAGGCGGTCGATCATGGCCTCGACCCTAGCCGGGCGCGTGATCGACCGCCACCTGTCACTCGGGTTCCTCGACGGCGGCGTCGGGGCCGTTCTTGAGGATCGAGGCGATGGCGTTACGCGCGCTCGCCTTTGACGAATAGCCTTCGGTCCAGAAGATCGTCTCGCTGTTGTGCTTGAACTTGGCGACATATTCGCCGGCCTTGTTCTTCTCGATCACGAACTTGTGCGCCATCATGCCTCTCCAAGGAACGTCAGCACCGTGAAACTAACGCAGGTTGGCGATCAGCGAAAGCGGTCGGGGGCGTAGCGTGCCAGATCGACCCCCCGCAGCCAGTCGGGCCATGCCGCGCCGGTCAACAACGACGCGGCCAGCGCGGCGGCGGCGGGCGCGGTCTGGATGCCGAAGCCGCCCTGCCCGGCGAACCAGAAGAACCCATCGCCCGCGGGATCGAAGCCATAGACGGGCAGGCGGTCGGGCGCGAAGCTCCTGAGCCCCGCCCAGCGCCGCTCGACCGCCTCGACCCGCCAGTCGACCGCGCCCTCGAACCGGTCGATGGCGATCGCGACGTCCAGTTCCTCGGGCGCGACATCGCGGGGTTCGTCGGGCACCTCGTCATGCGGCGACAACCACACGCGGCCGCCCGCCTCGGGCTTGAAATAGAACAGGTCGGCGCCGTCACGGACCAGCGGCAGGTCCGACGCCATCGGCGGATCGGTGCGCAGCTGGACCATCGTCCGGCGGAGCGGCGCGATGCCGATCGGCGGCACCCCCGCCGCCGCCGCGACCGCATCCGCCCAGGCCCCGCCCGCATCGACCAGTATGCCCGCGGCGAAGTCGCCGGCCCGCGTCCTCAGCGTCCAGCCGCCGCCCTCACGCCGCGCCTCTTCCAGCCCCGCGCCGGTGACGATGGTCACCCCGCGCCGCCGCGCGAGCCCCAGATAGGCGCCGTGCAGCCGCCCCACGTCGATATCCATGCACGTCGGCTCATAGACCGCCTGCACCCAGTCGGGCCGCAGCCCCGGCAGCATCATGTGGGGATCGACCCGCTCCAGCGCGACGCCCGTATCGGCGAACTCGGCGATGAACGCATCGAGTGCGGCGGTGTCACCCTCGCGCCCGATGAACAGCTCGCCGCGCGGCTTGAGGAAGCTTTCGCCTCCAAGTTCCTCGGGCGGGTCGGTCAGGATCGGACCGGACGCGGTGGTCAGTGGCTGGACGCCCGGGCCGCCATAGGTCTCCGACCAGAAGGCAGCCGAGCGCCCGGTCGAATGATAGCCGGGCTGATCCTCGGCCTCGAGCAGCAGCACGCGGGCATGGGCCGCCACTTCGGCCGCAAGGCTGGCGCCGGCGATGCCGCCGCCAACCACGGCAATGTCGAAGCTCTGGTTCAAGCAGGCGCCTTTTCTTCAAGGAAGTCGTCGATCGCCACCAACGCGCGGTCACGCACCGGATCGGCTTCGCGCAAAAGCTCGTGCGCCGCCTCTCGCCCGAAGGCAACCGTCCGAGCCGTCGGAACACGTGCGAGCATCGCCTTGGCCGCTTTTGGATCGACCAGCCCGTCGGCCTCGGCGACCAGCCCCAGCACCGGCACGTTTAGGCGCGCCAGCCGTGCATCTTCGCGCAGCATCCGCGTCTCCGCAAAGGCATCGGCGACCCACGCCCAGCTGGGCGGGCCGGTCAGCAGCCTTGGATCGGCCTGTTGCCACCAGATCTCATCGGCGTAGCGATCGGGATCGTGGGTGAGCAGGCTCTCGCGCGTCTCGGTCGCCGCCGGCCGCTCGTTCCCCTTCCACGCCGGCCGCGCCGGATCGCCCAGCCCGCGCATCAGCCGCGCCAGCCGCTCGGCCAGCCGGGGCGGGATCGCCCCCTTGAAGCCCAGCATAGGCGCCACAAGCACCGCGGCGGCCGGATCGACCGCTTCCTCGACAAGACCTTTCAGGGCCAGGAATCCACCCATCGAATGGCCGATCAGCACATGCGGCGCCGGCACCCGCGCGCTCCAACCGGTCCAGAAGGCGCGGAGGTCGCCGTGGAACAGTCCAAAGCGCTCGACATGACCGCAATGGGCATGCGGGCCGCAGCGGCCCGACCCGCCCTGCCCGCGCCAGTCGAAGCTCGATACGTGCCAGCCGCGATCATGCCAGTGGTGAAACGCCTCCAGATACTTCTCGAACACGTCGCCGCGTCCGGCCTGGAACAGGATCGACCCGCGCGCGCCACCCGCGGCAGGCCAGTCGAACGTCCGGTGCGCCCAACCGTCGGGCGCCCGCCACTCGGCGATCACGGCGTCCGCGGGATAAGCGCGGCGCAAGCTCAAGTTCCCTGCCATGCGCGATGGTTACGTTTTGGCAAGCCATGTCGTCTAGGCCCGTTGCCATGGGGGCGGGATTCGCATGGTTTTTGCCGGTGGCGCTTTTGTGTCTGCTCGTGTCGGCAGGCATCGAGGACGTGCGCCGGCGCGAGATCGCTCACTGGAAGAACGCGGCCATCGCCCTGCTCGCGCCCATATGGTGGTGGGCAACGGGGATGCCGGTGTGGCCCAACATGGCCGTTCAGATCGGCATCGCGCTCGCGATCTTCGCGCTGTTCACCGGCTTGTGGGCACTCGGCCAGATCGGCGGCGGCGACGTCAAGTTGATCGGCGCGCTTGCCCTGTGGGTGCCGCTGCTGCCGATGATCTCGATGCTCGTCCTCATGTCGCTGATCGGCGGCGTCATTGCGGCGCTGATGTTGATCGAGCGTAAATGGCGCCGCGATCCGGCGGTGCCGCAAGTTCCTTATGGGGTGGCGATTGCCTGTGCGGCGCTTCTCACCTTTCACGAACCACTCCTTAACCATTTTCGGTGACTGGTTAGCTTCCAGGAAACCGGGCCCGAATCGGAAAGGCCAATCGCGTCATGGATGCACGGAAGATCATTCTGCTGGTGGGAGCGCTCATCGTCGCGGCGATCACCGCGGTCATGGCGCGTAGCCTGTTCGTCGGCCAGTCGGCGCCCGTCGCCACGGCCCAGCCCGCACCCCCGGTGCAGACCGGTCCCAAGGTCATGGTCGCGACGAAGGCACTGCCCGTCGGCACGATCATCAGCCCCGACATGGTGAAGTTCCAGCCCTGGCCCGAAGAGCTGATCGAGAACGCCTATTTCGTCGAGGGCGACAAGTTCGATCCCAAGGCGGTGATGGGGACGGTCGTGCGCTTCGCCGTGCCCGCCGGCCAACCGGTGACGCAGGGCAACCTCGTCAAGCCGGGGGACCGCGGCTTCCTCGCCGCTGCGCTCGGCGCGGGCATGCGCGCCGTGACGGTGCCGGTCAACGCCCAGTCGGCGGTCGCGGGCTTCGTCTTCCCGGGCGACCGCGTCGATCTCATCCTCACCCAGTCGGTGTCGGGCGGCGGCGACGGCCCGCCGCTGAAGGCCTCGGAAACGGTGCTGCGCAACCTGCGCGTGCTCGCGACCGACCAGCGCGCCGACAAGCAGACCGACGACAAGGGCAACACCGTCGTCACGCCCTATGCAACCGTCACGCTCGAAGTGACCCCGCGCATCGCCGAAAAGATCTCGGTCGCGCAGCAGGTCGGGTCGCTGTCGCTGTCGCTGCGCTCGATCGCCGACAACGCCGCCGACCTTGAGGAAGCGATCGCCTCGGGCGAGGTAAGCGTGCCCGACGGCAACGATCCCAATGCGGAAAAGGCGATGCTCGCGCGAGTGGCGGCGCGCCCGATCGAGGGCAAGAGCAGCTATTCGACCGGCGCCGACGTGTCGCGCTTCCAGCGCGCCACCGTGCCCGGCCGCAGCGCAGGCGGGGCGACGATCGCCGGCCCGCAGCTCGCGAGCGCCCCGGGGGGCAATTATCCGGGCGCCACGGCGCCGAAGCCGAAGGGCCCGGTGGTCCGCGTCGCGCGGGGCACCAACGTGACGGAAGTCGAAATCGGGGGGAAGAACTGACATGGCGACGTTGCCGAACAGCCGGCGCATTGCGCTGGCGCTCGCGGCGGCGGCTCCGTTTGCGATCGCGATCGCCGCACCGGCCACCGCGCAGAGCATCAACGAGCCTCGCGAGACGATGCAACTGAACACGGGCCTGGGCCGGATGGTCACGGTCGCGACGCCGATCACCGATGTGTTCGTGGCCGATGGCGGCATCGCCGACGTCCAGGTGCGCAGCCCCGGCCAGTTCTGGGTCTTCGGCAAGAAGCGGGGTGAAACCACCGTCTATGCCGTGTCGAAGTCGGGCAAGGTGGTCTACTCCACGCAGCTGCGCGTCGGCGACAACTACAATTCGCTCGACCAGATGCTGGGCTTGGCGATGCCCGAGGCGACGATCCGGACGACGACGATGAACGGCGTCGTCCTGCTGACCGGCACCGTCGCGCAGCCCGCCGACGCCGCCGAGGCCGAGCGCCTCGTCCAGGCGTTCGTCGGCAAGGAGACGAACGTCGTCTCGCGCCTGCGCACGGCGACGCCGCTTCAGGTCAACCTGCAGGTCAAGATCGCCGAGGTCAGCCGCAGCTTCCTGAAAAACATTGGCACGAACCTGACCACGCGCGACAACGGGTCGTTCCTGTTCGGCCTGTCGCGCGGACGCCAGGGCACGATCACGACGGTCGAGGGCGTTCCCGGCGTACCGGGCGCACCGGTCGATTCAAACGGCGCGCGGCCGGGCGACACGCTCTTCGGTTTCCCCGCCCAGCAGGACTCGAGCTCGCTGGTGGGCGCCGCCGGTCGCTTCCTCGGCCTCGACCTGCTCGCCTCGCTCGATCTGGGCGAAACGATCGGCCAGGTGACGACGCTCGCCAACCCGAACCTGACCGCACTGTCGGGCGAGACCGCCAATTTCCTGGCCGGCGGCGAGATCCCGATCCCGATCAGCCAGGGGCTCGGCGCGGTCAGCGTCCAGTTCAAGCAATATGGCGTCAGCCTTGCCTACACGCCGACCGTGCTCGCCGACGGCCGCATCTCGCTGCGCGTCCGTCCCGAAGTGTCGCAGCTCTCGGCCGCCGGCGCGGTGGTGTTCCAGGGCATCCAGATCCCGGCGCTTACCACGCGGCGCGCGGAAACGACGGTCGAGCTCGGCTCGGGCCAAAGCTTCATGATCGCTGGGTTGCTTCAGAACAATCACGACAACCAGATCGAGAAGACCCCCGGGCTCGGCGACCTGCCCGTGCTCGGCACGCTGTTCCGCTCCAACGGCTTTCGCCGCCAGGAAACCGAGCTGGTGATCGTCGTCACGCCCTATCTGGTCAAGCCGGTCGACGCGAACCAGATCGCGTTGCCGACCGACGGCTACAAGACCCCGACCGACGTCGAACGCATCCTGCTCGGCCAGCTGGAAAGCCTGTCAAGCCACCGCGATCGTCCCAAGCCGGGCATGGCCGTCCCACCGGCATCGCCCCCGACGCTCGGCCTGGCGACGCCTGCCCCGGTCGCCCCGGCGCCGGCCCCCGTCAGGCGCGAAAAGTCGGACAAGGGCGCAGCCGCCCCCGGCTTCAGCAGCAATTAAAGGATGCGTGACATGCGCCTTTCGACCGCCGCCCTCGTCCTTTCCGCAACTTTTCTCGCCGGGTGCGGCGGGACGCAGAACCGCAGCGTCAATTCGGTCCACCAGCCCGTGGTCAGTCGCGCCGACTACACGCTCGACCTGAGCGCCGGACCGGGCGGACTTGCAACCGGCGAACAGCAGCGGCTTGCCGGCTGGCTGGCGGCGCTGGGCACCCGCTACGGCGACCGGCTGACCGTCGATGACGGCGGCAACGGCGATACCGCGACGCGCGGCGACATCGCCGCGGTCGCAGGCCGCTATGGCCTGCTCCTGGGCGACAGTGCGCCGGTGACGCCCGGCGCCGTCGAGCCGGGAATCGTTCGGGTGGTGGTATCGCGCATGAGCGCAGCGGTACCCGGCTGCCCAGACCAAAGCCGCACCTACCAGCCCAACTTCGGCGCCCACACCAGTTCGGACTTCGGCTGCGGGATCAACCGCAACCTGGCCGCGATGATCGCCCAGCCCGAGGATCTCGTTCGCGGCCGTTCGACCGACGGCGTGACCGATCCGATGACCGCGTCAAAGCCGATCGATGCGCTTCGCAAGAGCCCGACCGCAGTCGGCCAGGCGCTGCAGGCCACGCGCACCAGCAATTCGGGAGCCCAGTAACATGAACGCGCCCTGGAATCCCGCCCGCGCGGGCACGCGCGATCCCTTCGTCGCCTTCGTCTGCGATGAGAATTCGGCCGAGACGATGCGGCAGGTCGCCAGCGAGCAGGGCTGGGCCGCCGAAAAGGTCAACAAGGGCGGCCTGCGCAACGCCGTCCAGACACTGTCGGTATCGGCCAGCCCGGTGATCCTGTTCGTCGATCTGTCCGAAAGCGGCGATCCGCTCAACGACATCAACGCATTGGCCGAGGTCTGTGAGCCGGGCACCGTCGTCATCGCCTGCGGGCAGGTGAACGACGTGCGACTTTATCGCGACCTCGTTGCCAGCGGCATCCACGACTATCTGCTGAAGCCGCTCAATCCCGACGCCCTTCGCGAGACGTTCGCGCAGGCGCATGCGCACATTAACGCGCCAAAGGCGGTCGAAGCGAGCGTCGAGCGCGCACATTGCGGCGTTGCGGTGATCGGCACGCGCGGCGGCGTCGGCGCCTCGACGCTGGCGACCTCGCTCGCCTGGCTGATGAGCGACAAGGGTGGGCGCACGACCGCGCTGCTCGACCTCGATGTCCATTTCGGCACCGGTGCGCTGGCGCTCGACCTCGAGCCCGGCCGCGGGCTGACCGACGCCATCGAGAATCCCAGCCGCATCGACGGGCTCTTCATCGAGCGCGCGATGGTCCGCGCGTCGGAAAAGCTGGCCGTCCTGTCAGCCGAGGCACCGATCCATTCGCCGGTGATGACCGACGGCGCCGCCTTCTACCAGTTGCAGGAGGAGCTGCGCTCGGCGTTCGAGTGCACCGTCGTCGATCTGCCGCGCGCGATGCTGGTCCAGTTCCCGCATCTACTGGCCGAAATCCAGGCAGCGGTGATCGTGACCGAACTGACGCTCGCCGCTGCGCGCGACGCGATCCGGCTGCTCTCGTGGTTCAAGTCGAACGCACCGCACGTGCAGGTGATTCTCGCCGCCAACCGCGTGCCGCCGGCCGCGGTCCTCGAGATCACGCGCAAGGACTTTGAAAGTTCGATCGAGCGCAAAGTCGATTACGTCATCGGCTACGACCAGAAGCTTTGTGCGCAGGCGGCCAAGCTCGGCAAGCCGATGGCCGAGGCGGGCAAGGGCTCGAAGACCGTCGCGCCGATCGGCGAGCTGTCGCGCGCACTGCTCGCGATCGGCGACGCGGCTGCCGACGATACGCCCGTCAAGGCCAAGGCCGCGGGCGGATCGCTCATGTCCAAGCTGACTGCAAAGCTGCCGATCAAGGCGAAGAAGTAAACCCCGCGCCGCCCCGCTCACGCGGGGCGCCGCCAGACGGATGGGAGGCGACCATCGGCGCCGAAATGATGCCGGTCCTGATGTTGACGATCGGCGCGACGCTCATGCTCGGCATGGCCACGCTCGCCTTCGCCGGCCCCTCGGCCGCCAAGGCGAGCAGCCGCCGCCTCGCGGCGGTGCGCGAGCGTCACACCGGCCTCAACGGGGTGATGGAGGCGCAGATGCGCCGGATCTCGACCGCGAAGGCGACGCGGCTGGACGAAGCGTTCATGCGCTTCCTGCCCAACCCGGCGCAGCTCGCCAAGCGGCTGGCGATGACGGGCAAGACCTGGACGGTGAGCCAATATGGCACCGCCAGCGCAGGGCTGTTCGCGGTGGTGACGCTGGCCGCCTGGCTCCGCGGCTTTCCCTTTCTGCTCGCGCTTTGCTTCGGTGCGTTCGTCGGCGCGTTCGTACCGCATTTTGTCGTCAGCAAGACGATCAAGCGCCGCATCGCCAAGTTCACGGCGAAGTTCCCGGACGCGATCGAACTGCTCGTCCGCGGCCTGCGGTCGGGGCTGCCCATCACCGAGACGATAGGCGTCGTCGGCCAGGAAGTGCCCGGCCCCGTCGGCGAGGAATTCCGCGCGGTTTCCGACAAGATGAAGATCGGCCGCACGCTTGATGCCGCGCTTCAGGAGACGGCGGAGCGTTTGGGTACGCCCGAGTTTCAGTTCTTCGTCATCACCATCGCGATCCAGCGCGAGACGGGCGGCAACCTTGCCGAAACGCTCGCCAACCTTGCCGACGTGTTGCGCAAGCGCGGCCAGATGAAGCTCAAGATCAAGGCGATGTCGTCGGAATCAAAGGCGTCCGCCTATATCGTCGGCTCGCTGCCATTCATCGTCTTCGGCCTTATCTGGATGATCAACGGCAATTACATGCAGCGCTTCTTCATCGACGAACGGCTGATCGTCGCGGGCCTTGGTGGGCTCGTGTGGATGGGGATGGGCGCCTTCATCATGGCGAAGATGGTGGATTTCGAGATCTGACATGCCTACCGCACCCGGCCCTACCCTGCTCGGCTTCGACATCTATCTCGTCGCCACTCTTCTGTCCGCGGTCGCGGCGCTGGCGACGATCATGGCGATCTATGCCGCGGTCAGCATCCGCGATCCCATGGCGAAGCGCGTCAAGGCGCTCAACGACCGCCGCGAGCAGCTGAAGGCGGGCATCACCGCCTCGACCAGCAAGCGGCGCGCCAAGCTCGTCCAAAAGAACGACGCCGCCGACAGAATGCGCGACTTCCTGTCGTCGCTGAAGGTGCTTCAGGACGAACAGCTCAAGGTCGCGCAGCGCAAGCTCCTTCAGGCCGGCATCCGGTCGAAGGATTGGGCGGTCGCGGTGATCTTCGGCCGGCTGGTGATGCCGATCGTGCTCGGCGGGCCGATGCTCTACTGGGTCTATGGCACCGACGGCTTTGCCGACTGGTCGCCGCTCAAGGCCTATGGTCTTGTCGCGATGACGTTCATCGGCGCGTACAAGGCGCCCGACCTCTATCTGCAGAACAAGATCAAGAAGCGGTCGGACGCGATCCGCAAGGGCCTGCCCGACGCGCTCGATCTGCTCGTCATCTGCGCCGAGGCGGGCTTGACCGTTGACGCCGCCTTCCACCGCGTCGCACGCGAGCTCGGCCGCGCCTATCCAGAGCTCGGCGAGGAGTTCTCGCTGACCGCGATCGAGCTCGGCTTCCTCACCGACCGTCGCCAGGCGTTCGAGAACCTCGCGACCCGCGTCGATCTGGAGGCGGTGAAGGGCGTCGTCACGACGATGATCCAGACCGAGAAATACGGCACGCCCCTCGCCTCCGCCCTCCGCGTCCTGTCGGCCGAGTTCCGCAACGAGCGGATGATGCGCGCCGAGGAAAAGGCCGCGCGCCTGCCCGCGATCATGACGGTGCCGCTGATCCTGTTCATCCTGCCGACGCTGTTCGTCGTCATCCTTGGCCCTGCGGCCTGCGACATCAACGACGCACTGCTGGCGGGATAAGGGAACGGCCTGCCGGGCGCGCCGTTCAGCCTCCGTAACAGGAGGCGATGCGATGCTGTTTTCCACCCCTACCCAGTTCGCCGTGCTCGCGCTCTGCCTGGTTGCCGGCTGGCTGTTCGGCCTCGCCAGTCATCCCGGCGGTCGGAAGTGGAAGGAGCGCTATCGCACACAGGAAGCCGAGTTCAAGGCAAGCCGCGAAGGCCTAGCAACGCGCGATGCGCGCATCCGCGAGCTGGAGCGCGAACGCGATGAGGCCCTGCGACATCGCGCTAGCGGCACAGCGGCAACGGCGGTGGGCACGGCTGCGACCGCGACGGCAGCGGGCAGTTCGACGTCGCGCGGCGGCGGGTTCTTTGGCTGGGGCCGCGACAATCTGTCGCGCATCCACGGCATCGACGAGCCGACCGAACAGGCGCTCCGGGCCGAGGGCATCAAGACCTATGCAGCCATCGAGGCACTGACGCCCGCCGACGAAGCGGCGCTCGAGGACCGGCTAGGCTTCGGCCGCGGCCGCATCGCGCAGCAGCAATGGCGCGAACAGGCCGCGCTGCTTCGTGAGGGCCATGACGAGGAGCACGCCCGTCGCTGGGCGTAAGCGCCCGTTCATCGCACTCGGCGAGACGCATTCGTCGCCAGCGAAAGCTGGGATTCCCCTGTTACGGGGTGCGGCATGAGCTACGCGCGGGCTCGGGCTTCGCTGCGGCAACGACGTCACGAGCCTGGCTCAGAGAATGAAGAGGCGCGACCCCGGATCAACTCCGGGGGTGAAACACTCTGTCGGGACGGTATGGGTGCCAACTGCGTCACGCCGGAGTTGCACCGCTTCCTCGCACCTTACCCCCGGAACAAGCCCCCCAACACCCCGCGCAGGATCTTCGCGCCGATCCCGCCGCCGCGGCTCGAGCCGAACACCGCCTTGGTGACTTCGTTCGCTACGGTCCGGCCGACGGCCGACGAGGCCGACCGCGTGGCCGATGTCACCGCCTTGTTCCAGGGCGAGTTCGCCGCCTTGCGCTCGGCGGTTCGGCGGGCCCTTTCCGTCTCGCGCGCGGCGCGGTCGGCATCGCGCTGCGCGGCGATGCGGGCGCGTTCGTTCTCCTTGGCAAGGCGCGCAGCCTCCTTGGCCTCGGCCGCCTTCGCCTTCGCGTCCTCGGCGACCGCCTGGGCCTGCTGCGCCGCCGCTGCCGCTTCGCCCGCTTTCGCCGCAAGCAATTCTTCGGCGGACTCGCGGTCGATGCGTGTGTCGTACTTGTCTCCCACGCCGTCGGTTTGCGTAAGCACCCCGCGCTCGACCGGCGTCACCGGCCCCACCCGGCTGCGCGGCGGCTTGATCAGCGTGCGCGACACCGGCGACGGCGCGCCGTCGGGCTGGAGCAGCGAGACCAGCGCCTCGCCCACCTTGAGCTCGGTGATGACCGTCGCCACGTCGACGGTCGGGTTCGCGCGAAACGTCTCCGCCGCCGATCGAACGGCCTTCTCGTCGCGCGGGGTAAACGCGCGCAGCGCATGCTGAACGCGGTTGCCGAGCTGCCCGGCCACGCTCTCGGGAATGTCGATCGGGTTCTGCGTGACGAAATAGACGCCGACGCCCTTCGACCGGATCAGCCGCACCACCTGCTCCACCTTCTCGAGCAGCGCCGGCGGTGCGTCGTCGAACAGGAGATGCGCCTCGTCAAAGACGAAGACGAGCCTGGGTTTGTCGGGATCGCCGACCTCGGGCAGCGTCTCGAACAGCTCGGACAGCAGCCACAGGAGGAAGCTGGCGTATAGCCGCGGGCTCGCCATCAGCTTGTCGGCGGCGAGAATGTTGACGATGCCGCGACCGCTCTCGTCAAGCTGCATGAAGTCGCCGATGTCGAGCGCCGGCTCGCCGAAGAAATGCTCGCCCCCCTGCCCCCGCAGCTGGAGGAGCTGGCGCTGGATCGCGCCGACGCTCGCCTTGCTGACATTGCCGTAGGTGGTCGAAATCTCGTCCGCGCGGCTGGCGCATTCGGCGAGCATCGCCTGCAGGTCGTCGAGGTCGAGGAGCAGCAACCCCTCCTCGTCGGCGAGGTGGAAGGCGATCGAAAGCACGCCCTCTTGCGTGTCGTTCAGGCCCATCAGCCGCGCGAGCAGCAACGGCCCCATCTCGCTGACGGTGGTTCGGATCGGGTGGCCCTGTTCCCCGAACAGATCCCAGAACTGGACAGGGCATTCGCGGTAGGACCAGCCGCTGTCGCCGATTTCGGCCGCGCGTTCCGCGAAGATGGCATGCGTCTTGGCCTGCGGCGAGCCGGCCATGGCGAGGCCGGACAGGTCGCCCTTCACATCGGCGACGAAGACGGGGACGCCCGCGTCGGAAAAGCCCTCGACCAGCCCCTGAAGCGTCACGGTCTTCCCGGTGCCGGTCGCACCGGCGATCAGGCCATGGCGGTTGGCGCGCTTGAGGACGAGCGCCTGGGGATCGACACCGCCCGCCCCCGCCCCGATGAAGATCGACCCACCGACATCCGCCATTCCCGCCACTCCTGCTGATATACGGCAGGAATAGGCGGAAACGGCGGGTTCGTCAGCAGCCGATCAGTTGGGCGTCGCAGCCAGCGACAGCGCGAGGTAGCGGGCGACACCGCGCCGCTGCATCTGAATCACCACCGACGGTCGGCGCGCCGCCCGGGCGGCGGCGACCTGACGCTGGAAATCGGCCGCGGTCAGCACCGGCTGACCGCCGACCGAGGTGATGACGTCGCCGCGCTGAAGGCCCTTGGTCGCGGCATCGCTCGACGGGTCGACGGCCGCGATGACGAGACCGCGGGTCGTCACCTCGACGCCGATCGAACGGGCAATCTGCGGCGTCAGCGGCTGCACCGTGAGCCCCAGCGTCGCCGCGCCCGAAGGCACTGCGGGCCCCGGATTGTCACCCGGCGCCTGGTTCTGGTCATCCATCTGAAAGCCGGCCAGTTCCTCGTCGCTCGGCCGCGTACCGACCGTGGCGGTGACATTTACGCGGCGGCCGTCGCGGATCAACTCGATCGGAATGCGCGTGCCCGGCGCCGAATTGGCGACGAGATAGCTCAGCGAGTTCTCCGGATTGACGTCGCGGTT
The DNA here is from genome assembly GCF_002351485.1 of Sphingomonas spermidinifaciens. Lineage (GTDB taxonomy): Bacteria > Pseudomonadota > Alphaproteobacteria > Sphingomonadales > Sphingomonadaceae > Sphingomonas > Sphingomonas spermidinifaciens. Next base: position 542,596 of record NZ_NWMW01000001.1, read on the forward strand.
ATTGACGCGGACGATCACGTCGCCCTCACGGATTCCGGCGCGCTCGGCGGCCTGGCCCGGCTCGACCCGCGCGATCAGTTCACCGCGATTGCGCTCGATGCCGAGTCCGGCGGCGAGATCATCGTCGATTGGCTGGATGCCAACACCCAGATAGCCGCGCTGCGGTGCGCGGCCCTTCATCAGCGTATCGACGATCGGCCGCGCCTGCTCCGCGGGGATGGCGAAGCCGATGCCGACATTGCCGCCGGTGGGGCTTAGGATCTGCGAGTTGATGCCGATGACATTGCCCTGCATGTCGAACAGCGGCCCGCCCGAATTGCCGCGATTGATCGAGGCATCGGTCTGAATGAAACGGTCGAACGGCCCACCGCCGGTCACGCGGTTGACTGACGAGATGATGCCCGCCGTCACCGATCCGCCCAGACCGAAGGGGTTGCCGATCGCGACCACCCAGTCGCCGACGCGCGCCGCGCCCGAATTGCCGAAGCGCACGAACGGGAACGTCGTACCCTCGATCTTGAGGACCGCGAGGTCCGAGGTCGGATCGCGGCCCACCACCTTGGCGGTGAACTCGCGCCGGTCGGCAAGCGTCACCTTCACCGATTCGACCGTGGCATTGGGCGAACCGGCCGAGATGACGTGGTTGTTGGTGACGACATAGCCGTCGGCCGAAATGAGGAAGCCCGAGCCGAGCGATTGGCCTTCCTGCGTACGCGGACGGCCACCGCCCTGCTGGCCGAAGAACTGCTCGAATGGCGTGCCCGCGAACGGATTTGACGGCACCGTCACACGCTGCGTCGTCGAGATGTTGACGACCGCGGGCTGGAGCTTGGCCACCATGTCGGCAAAGCTCATCGGCGCCCCGGCACGCGGCGCGGCGGAATTGATCGCACCCGGCTCGTTCTGGGCGGTCTGCGCCGAGGTGATCGAGGGCTGGACGGCGAGAGTGGCGGCGGCGCCGCCGAGGAGGAGCGCACTGGTGATCGCGTAGGCGTAACGCACGAAATCAGGTTCCTTCCAGACTGTGGTTTACAATTGTTTTCGCAAACCGATGCTGAACTGCGTTTGAATGTGAACGGACGGTCAGATTGCCCGACTCGTCCGATCCCTCTTTGGTTCCGCCCTTAGTTTCCGCGGCCGCCGCGCGTGAAGGCGCGGAGGTAATCGTTTTGTGGCGACAGGATGATCGACGTGCCGCCGCGCTCACCATCGCCATCGGCGCCAAAGCTATAGCGATAGGACTGCATCGCGCGATAGAAGTCGTAGAACTCGGCATCCTTGCCGAAGCTGGCGGCATAGACGCGCGCGGCCTCGGCATCGGCATTCGCGCGGACGATCTGCGCCTCGCGCAGCCCCTGCGCCTCGATCGTCAGCGCCTCCTGACGCCGGGCCGTCGCCATTCGGCGTAGCGCCGATTCGAGCGGCGTGCCGGTCGGCAGGTCGGCCTTGCGGATGCGCACATCGACGATCTCGGCGCCGTACTGGCGTGCGACGCGATCAAGGGCGATCTGGATATTGTCCATCACCTGCGCCCGCTCGGGGCTGAGCAGCGTCGAGAAGGGCCGCTTGCCGAGTTCGTTCCGCAGGGCCGAGGACAGCAGCGGCCGAAGCTGGTCGGCTACGCGCTGCTCGGTGTTCGCGGTCGAGCCCGTCGAGATCACCGCCTGAAGCGGGTTCACGACGCGGAAACGGGCAAAGGCATCGACCTCCAGCCGCAGCTGGTCGGTCGAAAGCACCGGCTGGTTGTCGAGCTCGATGTCGAGCACGCGCTTGTCGATCCAGACCATGCGGTCGAAGAACGGGATCTTGGCGATGATGCCCGCCCCCGTCCGCCCGAACTGCTCGCGCGGCTGATACTGGTTGATGAGTGAGATCGGCTTCTGGAAGCGCAGAATGACCGCCTGCTTGGTCTCGGGCACGATCGCAAAGGTGTTGGCGAGCAGCACGACCAGCGCGAGCAGGAGGATGCCGATCGCCATCGGGTTTCGGAACAGGCGGGCGTTCATCAATTGCCTCCCTGCGGCGCGGCGGGCGGTGTCTGGGGCTGTGCCGGCTCCTGCGCGGCGGGCGGCGTCGGCTCGCGGCGACGGCCCGACGCCTCGGGCAGCGGCAGATAGGGGGTCACCCCCGGCGCCTCGACCACCGTCTTGTTCGACTTGGCGAGCACCGCCTCCATCGTCTCATAATAGAGGCGGCGGCGGGTCACTTCGGGCGCCTGGCGGTACTGCTCATAGATCTTGTCGAACGACGCCGCCTCGCCCTGCGCCCGCGCGACGATCTGCTGGGCATAGGCGCGTGCCTGGTTGATGTTTGCCTGTGCCTGCTGCTGCGCGGCGCTCACCGCCTTAAAGTCCTCGTCTACAGCCTGAGGCGCGACCGCCTGTTTGATCGCGACGCCGAGCACGCGGACGCCAGAATTATACTCGTCGAGGATCGCCTGCATCCGCTGCTGCACGTCGGCCTCGATATTGGTGCGGCCGGCGCCGATCGCCTCGTTCAGCGTCGCGCTGGCGACTGCCGCGCGCATCGAACTTTCGGCGACCGCGCGCACGGTGTCGCGCGGATTGGCGAGCTGAAAGGCGTAATCCTCGGCGTTCTGGATGTTCCAGCGCACCGAATAGGCAAGATCGATGATGTTCTGATCCTCGGTCAGCATCAGGTTTTCGGTCGCGGCCTGGGGGAAGTCCTCGACGCGATTTTCCTGGACATCGACCTTCTGCACTGACGCGACCGGCGCAGGCAGCGTGAACTGGATACCGGGGTTGAGCGTCGTCGAATAGCGACCAAACAGCGAGACCACGCCCTTTTCCTGCGGGGCGATCGAATGGACCGAGGTAAAGGCGACCCAGACGAGGACCAGCAGGCCTATCGCCGCGAACCAGATATTCTGGCCGCCGGGAATCTGGAAATTACCACCGCCGGGAAAGCCGCCGCCCCCGCCGCCTCCGCGTGCGCGCTTCAGGAATTCGTCGAGCGAGGTCGCGTTGGGTTTGGGCCGGCGGCCCTCCGGCGGGAAGGCCCATGGGTTGCGCGGGCCGCCATCGCCGCCACCATTGCCGGAACCGCCGCCACTGCCGCCCCACGGCCCCTTGGGGTTGTCGTTGCGAAGCACGCGACCGCGCGCCATCCAGCCCATCCATCCTGTCATGTGGGTCTTTATAGGGGGCCGCGCGGCGATTAACAGTGGCGCGAAAGGGCGTATCCCCTAGATGGACGCGCATGGACCCTAGGCAACAGCTCGACGCCCTGCTCGCCCCCCTTGCTGCCGGCCGCGCCACCGTGCGGGTCGAGGGTGAGCGCGCCAGCATCATCCTCGACGTGAGCGGTTTGTCCGAGCGTGCGCGCGAGGCGCTGGCGGCGGAGGTCGAGGCTACGGCGCGCACCGTGCCGGGCATTGCCGGAGTGCGCGTCGCGCAAACCAGCCAGCGCACCGCCCGCCGCCTCATCGCGGTCGCCAGCGGCAAGGGCGGCGTCGGCAAGTCCACCGTCTCGACCAATCTCGCCGCCGCGCTGGCCGCGGCCGGGCGCAGCGTGGGCATGGTCGATGCCGACATCTACGGCCCCTCGCAGCCGCGCCTGCTGGGGGTCGAGGGCGTGAAGCCCGAGGCGCGCGACAACAAGCTGGTGCCCGTTCCCACCGCCGCCGGCGTGCCGCTGCTGTCGGTCGGGCAGCTGGTCGGGCCGGACAAGGCGCTGGCCTGGCGCGGGCCGATGGCAACCAATGCGCTCACGCAGCTGATCGACGGCGACTGGAGCGGAACCGGTACGATCGTCGTCGACATGCCGCCCGGCACCGGCGACGTTCAGCTGACGATGATCCAGAAGCACAAGCCCGCGGGCGTCGTCATTGTCTCGACCCCGCAGGATCTGGCGCTGATCGACGCGCGGCGAGCGATCGACCTGTTCCGGCAGACGGGCGTGCCGGTGATCGGCCTGGTCGAAAACATGGCGGGCTATGCCTGCCCGCATTGCGGCGAGGTATCCGACCCTTTCGGCTCAGGCGGCGCGGAGGCGGCGGCGGCAGCGATGGGCATCCCCTTTCTCGGTCGCGTGCCGCTCGCCATGGCGATCCGCGAGGCTTCGGACGCGGGGAACGTGGCCGAGCGCACGGCGTTCGAAGGGATCGCGGCCCGCGTGGCCGACTGGATCGACCACCAGGGATAGGGCCATGCCGCTGACCGCCGACGACGATATCCGCGCGCTTCTAGAGGGCGCACGCACGATCGCGCTGGTGGGGGCGAGCGACCGGCCCGACCGGCCGAGCTACGGCGTGATGGCGACGCTACAGCAGCACGGCTATCGCGTGATCCCGGTCAATCCCGCGATCACGGGTGAACATCTGCATGGTGAGTTCGTGTTCCGCGAGCTGGAGCAGCTCGGTGACCCGATCGACATCGTCGACATCTTCCGCCGATCCGACGCTGCGGGCGAGGTCGTCGATCAGGCGATCGCGGTCGGTGCAAAGGCGGTGTGGATGCAGCTTGGCGTCGTCAACGAGGCGGCAGCGGCGCGAGCCGAGGCGGCGGGCCTCAAGGTCGTAATGGACAGCTGTCCCGCGATCGAGTTGCGGCGGCTGAACATCGCGCCGATCAGCGGATAAGCGGACGCCGGGTCAGCCGATCAGGCTGTTCCCGGCGCCGAGGAAGAGGATCAGCGCCGCCGTCGCGAAGAAGGACAAGGCGCCGATCCTGACACTTTCGATCATCGCACCCGGCGCTTTACCGGTGCGGCCGCGCGCGATCATGCGAAGGGCACGGCGGGCGACGAGGCGGCCACGAGCACCGCGGTGAAGAACAGCGCGCCGACCAGCGAGACGGCCGAGTTCTGGAGCGTGGAAAGGCGAAGCGACATGGTTTGAACTCCCCGATTTCGGCCTGGCGGACCATCCGGCGGCCGATGCCAAGGTGTTTGCAGGGGCTGTGCCAGTTTCGAAAACGCAGGGGAAACCGGCGTTTTCTGATCACGAAACGACGAAGTTCGTATTTTCAACCAACCCTATTGGTGAAATCCGCCAATCAGATGGCGGTCTCCGCATCCGAGAAGATGCGATCGCGCCCCGCGGCCTTAGCGGCGTAGAGCAGCGCATCGGCACGCTCGAACACTTGCTCCAACCGCTCGGCATGGTTGGACGCGCTGATCCCGGTCGAGAAGGTGACGGTACCGATCAGCTCGTCACTCTCGCGCACGCGCAGACGCCGGCGCGCCATGGTAGCGCGGGCAACGTCGATCGCCGCGATCGCCTGTGCCAGGTCGCCATCGAACAGCACCGCGAACTCCTCCCCACCATGGCGCGCGACGAGATGATCGGGACAGGCGTCGGCGAGCGTGGCGGCGACGGCGCGGAGCACGCGATCGCCGACCGCATGGCCGAACCGGTCGTTGACCGCCTTGAAATGGTCAACGTCGCAGACCGCGACGCACGGGTTTCGGCCCGCCGCCAACCGCTCGGCGAACGCCTGTTCGAAGGCACGCCGGTTGGGCAGCCCGGTCAGCGGATCGCTGAGCGCATCGCCGCGCGCTTCCTCCAGCGCCTGGCGCAGTTCCTCGGCCTCGTGTCGCGCATCTTCAAGCTGGTGCTCGGCCTCGCGCACGCGGCCGATCATCGCGCTGGTGATGCGAGCGACATCGTCGACGAACAGCCGCGACGATCCCTGCTCGACGCGGCTGCGCTCGATCGCATCGGCGCTCGCGATCAGTTCGCGGCCAAAATCGCGGGTATGGCTGTGCATTCGCACCACGACATCGGTAAAGCCGTCCATCTGGCTCTGCGCCCGCGCGGCGAGCAGTTCGACCTTGTCCGGCTCGGCATCTTGGCCGGCCGCCGCCGCGCGTTCCGCGCGCAGCCCCAGTTCGTCGAGATCGCGCTGGCTCAGGCGAACGCCGCCATCGGTGCGCGCCGCGATCGACTTGGCGAGGTCGCCGGCCGGATCGGTCAGCACCGCATAGGCGAGCGCATAATTGGCGGGCGTCGGCGCCATCGCCTGCGCAAAGAGGAAGTCGCCGATCCGCTTGTAGAGCGCGCGGGTGGCGATGCCGCCAACGGCATCGGGCAAATGCTCGAGCGGCGGCATCTTCCTTCGCATGGCCCCCCCGACGATCCGGCCCCCCCGGCTCGACAAGCTGCGTGTCTTAATCTCGAATGCCTAACAACTGGTCAGCAAAGGCGCAGAAACGGGTGATTTAGCGCGCCTTCAGCCCCTTCACGGCGGCCAGAGTTTGACGGACGTGATCGACGGGGCTCATGTCGCTGTGGACGAACGCGACCCTGCCGTCGCGCGCGATGACATAGCTGGTCCGGTCGCTCATCGGCCGGGTCATGCCCGGCCGGTCGAGCAGCACGTCATACTGTCGGAGCAACGCCGGGCTTGCGCTGGCGACCGGAAACTTGCCCGCGCAATGCTCTGTCGAGAATTTCTGGAGCTGCGGCACCGCGTCGGCCGACATGCCAATCACCTGCGCGCCCGCCGCGCGGAACTGCGGCACCGCCTCGGCAAAAGCCTTGGCCTCGGCATTGCAACCCGAAGTGAAGGCGGCAGGGAAGAAATAGAGGACGACCGGCCCCTTCCTGAGCTGCTGGGCCAGGTTCACGCGAAACACCTTGCCGGCGAGCGCACCCTGTGTCGTGAAGTCGGGCGCCTTGACCCCGGGCGCGAGCGCGGCGGCGGCGGGCAGCGCCAAACTGGCGGCGGCGATGACGGCGGCGGTGCGGACGATACGCATGGTCGATCTCTCCCTGGCTTGCCCCTTGCTACGCCGCCCCGCGCGCGCTGTCGATTACCGGCTAAGGGCGATTCCGAACCGGACGTGCGTGTCGCGGCGGTCATAGTCGTCCAGCGCCTCGCCATAGCCGGTAAAGCCCTGGCCAAAGGCATGGATGCCAAGCCCCCATCCGAGCCGGGCGAGCGGGTAGGAGGCGAACAGCTCGCCCGCCCCGCGCCCCGTCCCCGGATTGCCGCGCGCGACCAACTGGAGCTTGAGACCGTCGGTTCGCCCGATCGCGGCGCCCACCTGGCCATAACCGAGATACCGCTCGATATCGCCCGCCACGCCCTGGTTGCCGACAAAGAACCAGAGTTGCGGGCTCACCTCCGCATACCAGCGGTCGCCGAGATCGAAGCGGCGGGTCAGGCGCGCATAGATGCGGTTGACGTCGATCGACCCGGCGGCGCCCCGACCGTTCGATTCGTGCGAATAGCCTACCGCCGCGACCGCATCCTGCGTCAGCGGGACTTCGTAGAAGACTTCGGGATTGTAGTTGGTCGACACGAATGGGCCGGACGGCAGGTCGATGCGCCAGAACATCGTCTGCGTATACGCAAAACGCAGCCCGTTGAGCGCGCCGTTGGTTTCGAACGGCTGGAAGGCGAAGCTGAACTGGAGCTTCGCACCCGCATCATCGAGTCCGAACGCGCCATAGGTCGGGCGATAGGGCGTAAAGCGCGAGGCGATGGACGATGCCGTGCCTGCCGACCCCAGCACCTCCTGCTCGCGAGAGGCGGCGATCGCCTCGGCCGCCTCGGTAGCCGGGGTCGCGGGCATCGGCACGGCCGCCTCGGCAGCGGCGACCGGTGCGGGACGATAGCGGGCCCGCCCGAACCCGCCCGCCGGCACCGGCAGCAGCGCTGGACCGTCACGCACAAGGGTCAGACGCGAACCGTCGGCCGCCGTCACCTCGATCGTGTCCGGCGCGCGCGGGTCGACGGGCGCGGCGCTTTCGTTGGGAAAGAACACCGTCACCCCCGCCTCGGCCGCCTGGGCGGAGGCAGGCTGTTGCGGCACCGGCGCGATCTGCGCGGCGGCGGGCACTGCCGCGAAAAGGGTGGGCAGGATCAGGATCGGTCGCATAGCAGCTTTGCCTTGCACGCGCATGTGACGGTTCGGCGGCAGTCAGCCGCCCGCGGGGACAGCGGCGGCGGCGGGTCCCACGGGCTTCTCCTCGCCGCGGGAATAGGTGCCGGTCAGCACGCCCGCCGCGAGCACCCGGCCGCTCATCGCCTTCAGCATCGCCGAGCGGCTGGGGTTGCGCTTCAGGTCCGGCCCCTCGCCAAGCGCGAACAGCTGAAAGGCATAATGGTGAACGCCATGGCCGGTCGGCGGATCGGGGGGCAGCCAGCCTTCCGCCAGATAGCTGTTGCGACCGACATCGCCGCCCTCTCCGCCCGCGCCGTCCGCAACGATCGCGCCTTCCTTCAATTCGCCGTCGCCGGCGGGCAGATCCCAGACGACGGCGTGGACCAGCGGCGACGGGGTCGGCGCGTCGGCATCCTCGACCAGCAGCGCCATGCGGACCGCCTCGACGGGAACCCCCGTCCAGAACAAGGGCGGCGACACCCCCTCGCCGTCGGCGGTGAACCGTTCAGGCAGCCGAGCACCGTTGGCAAAGGCCGGGCTGGCAAGGTTGAGCGACACGAAGCTGCCGAGCCCCGGCTGCACGATCGCCAGCTTCTCCTCGCCCGCGCGCAGGCCTTTCAGCGCCTTGCCCAGCCAGCCGGGAACGTGCTCGAGCATGTCAGTGATCCAGCTTCTCATAGTCGGCGTGCGGGGCAATCACCTCCATCCGCTCGGCAAGCAGCGGCCGGAACGACGGGCGGCTCTTCATGCCCAGATACCAGCGCTTGGTCTGCTCATGGCTCTTCCAGTCGATGCCGCCGAGATAATCGGCGACCGAAATCTGCGCCGCGGCGGCCAGGTCGGCAAGGCTGATCGTCGATCCCGCCAACCACTGACGATGGTCGAGCAGGTAATCGACATAATCGAGATGCGCGACCGCCGCCTTCATCGCCTCGCGCAACCGGCCCGCATCCGGGGCCGTCCGCAGCACCAGGCGCTTTTCCATCCGCTCGGTCAGCAGGGGGCGCGTGATGTCGCGATAGAAATGGACGTCGAACCACGTCACCAGCCGTCGGATCTCCGCCCGGTCGGCGGCGGTCCCGTTGATCATCGCCGCCTTGTCGACGGTCTCCTCGAAATATTCGCAGATCGCCATCGAATCGATCATTGGCCGCCCCGGCCGCTCGGCATGGACCATCACCGGCGTCTCGCCGGCTGGATTCATGTCGATGAACTCGTCGCGCCGCAGCCAGGGCGACTCCCGCACCGGCTCGTATCCCACTCCCTTCTCGGCCAGCAGCAGCCGGACCTTGCGCGAAAAGGGACAGAGCGGGAACTGGTAGAGAAGCCACATGCCCGTCTGTTATCGGGGCCGCCATCCAAGGGGAAGAGGCGAGCGTGGAAAGCATCATCTGGTTGTCGGGCGCGTGGCTCGTCTCGCGCTGGCGACCTCGCGACGACTGGGCATGGGCGGCGGCGACGATGCTGGCATGCGTGGCAGGCACCACCCTGCCCGACCTCGATTTCACGATGATGCTCGCCCATCGGAGCGCGCTGACGCACAGCGTGCTCCCGGTCCTTCTGCTGGCGGCACGGCGCGGCGGGAGGGCGATTGCCCCCGGCCTCGCGATCGGCCTCGGCGTCCATCTGGCGGCCGACTGCTTTCCCAACGCGATGCGCGGCTACGCCATGGTCAAACTGCCGTTGGCCGGATCGATCGGGCGCGACGCATCGTATCTGTGGCTGACGGTCAACGCGTTTGCGGCGATGGCGATCGGTATCTTCTGGCAACCGCGCCCGGTCACCGTCAGCTGGCGGTTCGCGGCGCTGATTGGTTGTGCCGGGATCGGCGCGGCGTATCTTTTCGTCACCGATGGGGGCTGGCCGGCGCTGTCGCTGTTCGGCCTGGCCGGATGGCTGGCGGTGCGCCGGCGCAGGGCCGCGCGCACCGCCTGACCGCTACTCCGCCGCGACCACCTCCGGTGCCGTCCGGTCATCGATCGGCACTTCGAGCCGCTCGAGCATCTCGCGCGGGACGACCTGCCAGAAGGCGCCGCGCGTCCGGTCCCAATCCTCGAGCAGGCCGGTCGACCATTTGCTGTCGGTAACCTCGGCATGACGCTCGACCAGACCCTTGAGCACCCCTTCCCAGTGCGCGGAGGCGAGGCGCTGCCAGATCAGGCTCTCGCCATTGGCACGTTCGGGGAACTTGCCGTCGGGATCGTAGACGAACGCCATGCCACCGGTCATGCCCGCGCCGAAATTGGTACCGACCTCGCCCAGCACCACGGCGATGCCGCCGGTCATATACTCGCAGCCATTGGCGCCGCAGCCCTCGACCACCACCTTCGCGCCCGAGTTGCGCACGGCGAAGCGCTCGCCCGCCTGGCCCGCGGCGAAGAGTTCGCCCGAGGTCGCGCCGTAGAGGACGGTATTTCCGAGGATCGTGTTCTCCTGACTGGCAAGCGGCGAGGAGACCATCGGTCGCACGACGATGCGCCCGCCCGACAGCCCCTTGCCGACATAGTCGTTGGCGTCGCCGAACACCTCCAGCGTCACGCCCTTGCACAGGAACGCGCCGAGCGACTGGCCCGCGCTTCCGCGCAGGCGGACATGGACGTGATCGTCGGCCAGCTTCGACATGCCGAACCGCCGTGTCAGCTCGCTCGAAAGCCGCGTGCCGACCGCGCGGTGGGTGTTGCGAACCGAGTAGGTGAGCTGCATCTTCTCGCCGCGCGCGAAAACGGGCGCGGCATCCTTGATCATCTGCGCGTCGAGGCTGTCGGGCACCTCGTTGCGGAAGGTCGACAGGCTGAACCGCCGCTCGGCATCGGTCGCATCGACCTTGGCGAGAATGGGGTTGAGGTCGAGGTCGTCGAGATGCTCGGCGCCGCGACTGACCTGACGCAGCAACTCGGTGCGGCCGATCACCTCGTCAAGGCTCCGGACGCCGAGCCGCGCGAGGATCTCGCGCACTTCCTCGGCGATGAAGGTCATGAGGTTGATGACCTTCTCGGGCGTGCCGACGAACTTGGCGCGCAGCTTCTCGTCCTGCGTGCAGACACCCACCGGGCAGGTGTTCGAATGGCACTGGCGCACCATGATGCAGCCCATTGCGACGAGGCTCAGTGTGCCGATGCCGAACTCCTCGGCGCCCAGGATCGCGGCGATGACGATGTCGCGTCCGGTCTTGAGCCCGCCATCGGTGCGCAGCTTCACCCGCCCGCGCAGGCCGTTGAGCGTCAGCGTCTGGTTGACCTCGCTCAGCCCCATTTCCCACGGCGTGCCGGCATACTTGATCGACGTCTGCGGGCTGGCGCCCGTGCCGCCGACATGGCCGGAGACGAGGATGACGTCGGCATGCGCCTTCGCCACGCCCGCCGCGACGGTGCCGATGCCCGCCGAACTGACCAGCTTGACGCAGACGCGGGCGCGCGGGTTGATCTGCTTCAAGTCGTAGATGAGCTGCGCCAGATCCTCGATCGAATAGATGTCGTGGTGCGGCGGCGGGCTGATGAGCGTGACACCCGGCGTCGAATGACGCAGCCGCGCGATGAACTCGGTCACCTTGAAGCCGGGCAGCTGGCCGCCCTCGCCGGGCTTGGCCCCCTGCGCCACCTTGATCTCGATCTCGTCACAGGCGTTGAGATATTCCGCCGTCACGCCGAACCGGCCAGACGCTACCTGCTTGATGACCGAGTTGGCGTTGTCGCCATTGTCATAGGGCTGGTAGCGGACCTTGTCCTCGCCGCCCTCGCCCGACACCGCTTTGGCGCCGATGCGGTTCATCGCGATCGCCAGCGTCTCGTGCGCCTCGGGGCTGAGTGCGCCGAGCGACATGCCGGGGGTGACGAAGCGCTTGCGAATCTCGGTGATCGCCTCGACCTGATCGATGTTCACCCCCTCGCGCGGGAAATTGAACTCGAGCAGGTCGCGCAGATAGACGGGCGGCAGGTCGCGCACCCCGCGCGAGAATTGCAAGTAGGTCGAATAGCTGTCGGTCGACACCGAGCTTTGCAGCAGGTGCATCAGCTGCGCCGAATAGGCGTGGACCTCGCCCGAATGTCGCTGGCGATAGAAGCCGCCGATCGGCAGATTGACGATCGCGGCATCGAACGCCGCCGCATGCCGGTCGCTGGCATTGACGTAGAGCGAGGCATAGCCCTCGCCCGAGATCTTGGCGGGCATGCCGGGGAACAGGTCGGCCACCAGCGCGCGGCTCAATCCCACCGCCTCGAAATTATAGCCGCCGCGATAGCTGGAGATCACCGCGATCCCCATCTTCGACATGATCTTCAAGAGCCCCTCGTCGATCGCCTTGCGGTAGCGCTTGAGGCAGTCAGCGAGGGTAAGATCGCCGAACAACCCGCGCGCGTGCCGGTCGGCGATCGCCGCTTCCGCCAGATAGGCATTCACCGTCGTCGCGCCGACGCCGATCAGCACCGCGAAGTAATGCGTGTCGAGGCATTCGGCCGTCCGCACGTTGACGCTTGCGTAGGAGCGCAGCCCCCGGCGGACGAGGTGCGTGTGGACGGCGGCGGCGGCGAGCACGCCGGGAATCGCGACGCGATCCTCGTCGATCCGCTCGTCGGTCAGGAACAGTTCGGTCCGCCCCTCGCGCACCGCCTGCTCGGCCTGTTGGCGAAGCTGCGCGATCGCAGCGCGCAGACCCTCGGGACCGCTACCCGCCTCGAACGTCGTGTCGATCTCCGCCGACTGGCCACCGAAATAGGCCTTGAGGCGCGCCCATTCGCTGCCGACGAGCACCGGCGATTCGAGTATCAAGACCCGGCCCTTAGCCGCCTCGACATCAAGAATGTTGGCGAGGTTCCCGAAGCGCGTCTTCAGGCTCATCACATGCCGTTCGCGCAGCGGGTCGATCGGCGGGTTCGTCACCTGGCTGAAATTCTGGCGGAAGAACTGGCTGATGAGGCGCGGCTTGTCGCTGATGACGGCAAGCGGCGTGTCGTCGCCCATCGAGCCGACCGCCTCCTTCGATGTCTCGACCATCGGCGCAAGGATCAGCTCCATGTCCTCAAGCGTCTGCCCTGCCGCTACCTGTCGGCGCGCCAGCTCGGCACGATCGAAGCGGACGGCTTCCTCCTCGACCTGCGGCAGGTCAGCGACCGACAGATAGCCGGCGATCATCGCGGCATAGTCGTGCTCACCCGCGATCCGATCCTTGATCTCGCGGTCGTGGAACAGCCGTCCTTCGGCGAGGTCGACGGCGATCATCTCGCCCGGCCCCAGCCGGCCCTTCTCGACCACGCTCGTCTCGGGCACGACAACCATGCCCGTCTCGGAGCCCACGATCAGCAGGCCGTCGGCGGTGCGCGTGTAGCGCAGCGGACGCAGCGCATTGCGGTCAAGCCCCGCGACCGCCCAGCGACCGTCGGTCATCGCGAGCGCGGCGGGGCCGTCCCACGGCTCCATCACGCTCGCGAGATAGGTGTACATCGCCACATGCGCTGGCGGCATGTCGGCGCGGCCCTGCCACGCCTCGGGCACCAGCATCAGCTTGGCGGTGGGCGCGTCGCGGCCCGAGCGGCAAATCGCCTCGAACGTCGCGTCGAGCGCGGCGGTGTCGCTGGCGCCCGCAGGAATGACAGGCTTGATGTCCTCCGAATGCTCGCCGAACGCGATCGAGGCCATCTTGATCTCGTGGCTCAGCATCCAGTTCTTGTTGCCGCGGATCGTGTTGATCTCGCCATTGTGCGCCAGGCACCGGAACGGCTGCGCCAGCCACCATTGCGGAAAGGTGTTGGTCGAATAACGCTGATGAAAGATCGCGACGCGGCTTTCGAACCGCTCGTCCTCAAGGTCCGGATAGAATTCGCTGAGGCTCTCCGCCAGGAACAGGCCCTTGTAGATGATCGATCGGCAGGACAGCGAGCAGATGTAAAAACCGGTGATCTGCGCGGCGATGATCGCCTTCTCGATCCGGCGGCGGACGAGGTAGAGGTTCTTTTCGAACTCGCTCTCGTCCTGCTCCGCCGGCAGCGGCCCGGCGATCATAATCTGCTCGATCTCGGGCCGGGTCGCCTGCGCCTTCTGCCCGATCACCGACACATCGACGGGCACCTGCCGCCAGCCATAGATGGTGTAGCCGGCCTCGATGATCGCCGCCTCGACGATCGTGCGGCACGTCTCCTGCGCGCCAAGGTCGGTGCGCGGCAGGAACACCATGCCGACGGCAAGCCGGTTCGGGAGCACCCGATGTCCGCTCGCGACGACGGCGTCGTCGAAGAAGCGGTGCGGCAGGTCGACATGGATGCCCGCGCCGTCGCCGGTCTTGCCATCGGCATCGACCGCGCCGCGGTGCCAGACGGCGCGCAGCGCGTCGATCGCCGACTGCACGACCCGGCGCGACGGCTTGCCGTCGGTCGCAGCGACGAGGCCGACGCCGCAGGCATCTCCCTCGAACTCGGGGCGGTACATGCCGTGCGCGGCGAGGCGGAGGCGTTCGGTTTCGAAAGTCATGGCAGGTAGCCCCTGAAATACGGTCGGGAGGTTCGGGCATGTGCGGACGGTCATGGAACCGCAGGTTTTCCCCGCTCGCGAGCCTCGTACTCAGCAACGAGTTCGGCGGCGCGGGTCTGGATTATGGCATCGAGCGCCGGGTTGGGTTCTCGCGACCAGAAGTTTTGCACCGCCGATGCTTCGGCTGCGACCCGATCAAAGCGTTCGGCCCCAACGGATTGTGTCATCGCAACAAAAGCGTCGAGATCGGCTTCGGGCATCCCGGCGAGCGTACGGTCAAGTGCGGCTTCGCGGATCGCCGAAATCTGCGAGTCAGAAAGTTGGGCCGCACCGCCCGTCGACATGGCCTCGCGCGCAAACTCGCCCAAATCGGCATTCTGTGTCCCGGCCTCGAGCATCCGCTGGCCAGCCTCGCTGCGATAAAAAGCGGCGATCCGTTCCAACTCGGCGACGCTGTAACTGCGCGCATAGATCGGCGAGAGTCGCGCATGAAGATCGGGCAGCCGCGCGACTACCGTCGGGAGCATTTCCGCCCGGCCGATTCCGATCATCCGCTCCGTGAAACCGGGATACTTCGCTTCGAGCGCACGTACTTCGGGATCGGCGGCGAGCGCACTCGGCAGCACGCCGTTCAGCATGATCTCTGCCTGCAGACGCATCAGCCGCTCCGAATAGATCAGGCGAACCAGTTCCAACGCAGCAGCGGTCCGATCCGGCTCGACGGCTGCTGGCAGCACCCGGCCGGCTGGCACCTGCTGCGGTGCCCCGAGCGCGAGAAGCAATGCCAGCGCGATCATGCCGCCACCTTCGCCGCCTTCGCCTTCGCCCGCAGCCAGGCGTGCATCCGGTCGCTGACGTCGCGGCCGTCGCGGATCGCCCACACCACCAGCGACGCGCCCCGCACGATGTCTCCGGCCGCGAATACACCGTCGAGGCTGGTCATCATCGACTTGTTGTCGACCCGCAGCGTCCCCCAGCGATTGACGCCGAGTTCGGGCGCCCCGAACATCGTCGGCAGGTCCTCGGGATCGAAACCCAGCGCCTTGATGACGAGGTCGGCCTTCAGCGTCTCCTCGCTGCCCGGATCGGGTTCGGGCGCGCGGCGGCCGCTGGCGTCAGGGGCGCCGAGGCGCATCTTCGTCACGCGCACGCCCTCGACATGGCCCTCGGCCGCGGCATCGAACGCTTCTGGCGCGGCAAGCCAGACGAACTCGACGCCCTCCTCCTCGGCATTGGCCACCTCGCGCTGGCTGCCGGGCATGTTGGCCCGGTCGCGGCGATAGAGGCACTTCACCGACTTCGCCCCTTGGCGCACCGCAGTCCGCACGCAGTCCATCGCGGTGTCGCCGCCGCCGATCACGACCACGTCCTTGCCCTCGGCATTCAGGCTGCCGTCGTCCCACGCCGCCACCGGATCGCCGAAGCTCTTGCGGTTCGAGGTGATGAGATAGTCGAGCGCATCGACCACCCCGCCCGCCCCCACGCCCGGTGCCTTGATCGCGCGCGGCTTGTAGACGCCCGTCGCGATGAGGATCGCGTCGTGCCGCGACCGCAGCTCGTCCAGGGTCGCATCGCGGCCGACCTCAAACCCCTCATGAAAGACGATACCGCCCGCCTTCAGCCGATCGACGCGGCGGGTGACGACATGCTTCTCGAGCTTGAAGCCGGGGATACCGTAGGTCAGCAACCCGCCGGCGCGATCATGCCGGTCATAGACGTGGACCTCGTATCCGGCGACGCGCAGATATTCGGCGGTCGTCAGCCCCGCAGGTCCTGCACCGATCACGCCCACCGACTGGCCGCGGGCGCGGCCCGGCACCAGCGGCTCGACCCAGCCCTCTTCCCACGCGGTGTCGGTGATGTACTTCTCGACCGAGCCGATCGTGACCGATCCGTGGCCGGAGAACTCGATCACACAATTGCCCTCGCACAGCCGATCCTGCGGACAGATGCGCCCGCAGATCTCGGGCATGGTCGAGGTGGCGTTGGACAGCTCATACGCCTCGCGCAGCCGTCCCTCGGCGGTCAGGCGCAGCCAGTCCGGAATGTGGTTGTGAAGCGGGCAGTGCACCGAGCAATAGGGCACCCCGCACTGTGAACAGCGACCCGCCTGCTCCCCCGCCTTTGGCGGCGCGAAGCGGTCGGCGATCTCGCGAAAGTCGCGATTACGCTCGTCGGCGGCGCGCTTAGATGGATAATCCTGCGCGGTTTCGACAAATTTGAGCGTGGCAGTCATCTCGCGTCCCTCTCGATCCGGAGGCGCGTATAATTTCAATCGGTCACGCTGTCACGCACAAAACCGTAATTAGGTAAGCAATACAGACCCACTTACTTGTAATCTGCTGAAGGCTTGATCTCCTAAGCGTTCACAGCAAATCCAATAGGTCCGATCCGGTATCAGCGCGCGAGCAACCAGATCAGCGCGGCGCTTCCCACGACGATCCGATACCAGGCGAACGGCGCAAACCCGTAGCGTGAAACCAGCGCAACGAATGCCTTGACCACCAGCAGCGCCACGACGAACGCCGCGCCGAAGCCGATGGCGATCGCGTGCAGGTCGTCGAAGCTCAGCAGCGCGCGGTCCTTCCACAAGGCGTAGGTCGTCGCCGCGACCATGGTTGGCACCGCGAGAAAGAAGCTGAACTCGGCCGCAGTCTTGCGTTCGACACCCATCAAGAGCGCGCCCATGATCGTCGCGCCCGACCGGCTGACGCCCGGCACCATCGCCATGCACTGGACGACGCCGATCGCGCCCGCGGTGCCGAGCGGCATTGCCTCGACACTGGCGACGCGCACGCGCTTCACCATCCGCTCGATCGCGAGGATCGCGACGCCGCCGACGATCAACGCGACCGCGACGATCACCGGCGTCTGCATCGCCGCGCGCACCACGTCGTAAGCGACGACGCCGATCACCAGCGCCGGCGCGAAGCCGACCAGAATGTTGCGTACGAACCGCCACGCATCGGCGCGCCCCGCCAACATCCCCGTGCCGACGTTCCAGAAGCGCCGCCAATAGACGACCAGCACCGCCAAAATCGCACCGAGCTGGATCGCGATCTTGAACGCGACCGAACTCGCATCGTTGAAGCCCAGCAGCTCGCCCGCCAGGATCAGATGGCCGGTCGACGACACCGGCAGGAACTCGGTCAGCCCCTCGATCGCGCCCAGCAGGAGAACCGTCAGTAACTCGCCCATGCAATCCCCCGCCGGCGCTTGAAACAGATATAAAGGTTCAGGCCGGGTGGCCGGTCTGTCCGAAACGCCCCTGTCGGCGATAGAGCACCAGCCACCCCGGCGCGACCGCGCCCAGCGGCGTCGGCGCGATGCCGAACGAAGAGAACCCCGCTGCCCCGTCGGCCACAACATTGTCGCGCTGAAGCATCAGCCACTGGTCGCGCGTGATCGGCGCGCCGGGCAGCCTGCCCAGGCTCGCCAGCGCCGCGCCGGCAACGTCGGGCAGCGGCGCGAAGGTCTTCCGTCGGCCAGTCGCGTCGGCGATCCAGCGATGCAGGTCGAGCATCGACAAGACCTCCGGTCCGCCAAGCTCGTAGGTATGGCCGCCGTGCGCCTTGGTGTCGGCGATTGACGCCGCCGCGGCACGGGCGACGTCTACGACGTGAACGGGCTGGAACTTCGCCCCGGGCTTGAGCACCGGGATGACGGGCAGCGGCCCCGCGATCAGCGCGGCGAAACGATTGACGAACTGGTCTTCGCGCCCGAACACGACCGAGGGGCGCAGGATCGTCGCGGTCGGGAACGCGGCCTTCACCGCCGCCTCGCCCTCGGCCTTGCTGCGGCCGTAGCGCGACGCGCTCGCCGGATCGGCACCGATGGCCGAGACATGGACGAGCGCCCCTGCCCCCGCAGCGGCGGTCGCCTCGGCCACCAGCCGCGCACCGTCGACCTGGATGCGCTGATAGTCGGTGAAGGTGCCGACGAGGTTCACTACCGCATCGGCGCCGTCGACGGCTCGTGCGATCGTGTCTGGCCGTGTCACGTCGGCACCGACGAACTGCACCTGGCCGAGGCCGCCCAAGGGCTTCAGGAAAAAGGCCCGCCGCGGGTCGCGCTGAGCGATCCGAACGCGCGCGCCCGTCGCCATCAGTTCCTGCGCAACATAGCGCCCGACGAAGCCGCCGCCGCCGAAAAGGGTGATGAGCTTGTCCCGCATGGTCGTCAAAACTGCCTTTCGCACCCGTCGATTGCGCCCCGCAATGCCGCGTCCCAACCCAAACGGCAAGCCGCGAGCAAGGCTCCGCATTTTTTACCGCCAAAGTGCGTTGACAACCCCGCACCCCCTCCCCTAGAGGCGCCGGCCTACCCCGTGCCCAGATGGCGGAATTGGTAGACGCACCAGCTTCAGGTGCTGGCGCTCGCAAGGGCGTGGAGGTTCGAGTCCTCTTCTGGGCACCATTTGTTCTTCCGAGGACATCCGAGAACGGCAAAAAAACGGCAGATTTCCGCCGTTTTTTGTGCTATGACCGTCCGGTCAAATCCGGGCTGTTCCGGCACCAATCGGGAACAAAGTTGGTATTCTTGATGGTATCGGTGGCCCCTGATGGACAGGGACGATACCATCATGGGAAAGCTTTTCGCCACGACCGTCGCCAACGCCAAACCGAGGGAGCGCGACTACAAGCTGTCCGACGGCGAAGGCCTCTACCTTCTCGTCAAGGCTAACGGCCGCAAGCTGTGGCGACTCAATTATCGCCATCTCGACAAGCAGCGGACGCTTTCCTTCGGCGCATGGCCGGAGGTCAGCCTCGTCGATGCGCGCGGGCAGCGCGACGACGCGCGGCGGATGATCGCCGCCGGCCGCGACCCGTCGCATGAAGCCAAGCTCGCCGCGGCACGGGAGAAGCTGTCCGAGGAGAACAGCTTTAAGCTGGTCGCCGAGGAATGGATCGCCAAGAACGAACGCGAGGGGATGGCGGAGGTCACGCTGAGCAAGGTCCGCTGGCTACTTGCCAAGGCCTACCCCAAGCTCGGCAACCGCCCGATCGCGAAGATCACCGCACAGGAAGTGCTCGCCGTGCTCCGTTCGATCGAGGCCACCGGCCGCTACGAAAGCGCGCGCCGGATGCGCAGCGTGCTGAGCCGGATCTTCCGCTACGCGATTGCCACGACGCGGGCCGAGCACGACCCGGCGCGCGACCTTCGCGGCGCGCTTACCGTTCCCAAGGTGAAGCACCTCGCCGCGATCACCACGGAGAAGGGCGCGGGCGAGCTGATGCGGGCGATCGAAGGCTACAGCGGCCACGCGATCACGCTCTATGCGCTCAGGCTCTCCGCCCATCTGTTCGTCAGGCCCGGGGAACTGCGGCAGGCCGAATGGAGCGAGTTCGACTTCGAGCGCGCGGTCTGGGCGATCCCGGCGGAAAAGATGAAGATGCGCCGGCCGCACCGCGTTCCGCTCTCGACCCAGGTCATCGGTCTGTTCGAGGAACTGTACGAACTTACCGGCACCTGGCGCTACTGCTTCCCGTCCTTCCGCTCGCCGCGCCGTCCGATGTCGGAGAACACGGTGAATGCGGCGCTTCGCGTGCTCGGCTTCAAGCACGACGAGATGACCGCGCATGGCTTCCGCGCAATGGCGGCGACACTCCTGAACGAAGCGGGCCTGTTCAACCCGGACGCGATCGAACGCCAGCTCGCGCACATGGAAAACAACGGCGTGCGCCGGGCCTATACCCGCGGCGAATATTGGGATGAGCGGGTGCGGATGATGCAGCACTGGTCCGATCACCTCGACCATCTCCGGGACGGCGCAAAGGTCCTGAAGCCGAACTTCGGCGCGCGGCGCACCTAGCTCGACCCTTCACTCTCCGGGGTAGGTCCACAAGGTCACCTCGGCGATCGATTCCAGGATCGAGCCGGGATCGCTGCCGAGCCGGTCATGTTCGTCGACCTTCCGCTCCGCCCAGGCGAGCCAGTCTGTGGTTTCGATGCCGGCGACCGGTGGCGAACCGGGCGGCACCCACTCCCGCAAGGCCGCGAGGAACGCCCGGGCGAGCTCGGCCTCGCGCCAGGCGGAAGCCAGTTCGAGCAGGCGCCGGAAACGTGCGGCGTCGAGCCTTTGGGCATTCTCGCGCTCGCGCCGTTCGCGGGCAGCGATCTCGCTCCGGCGGCGTTCTTCCTCCCTTTCCCTGCGAAGCTGCTCCAGCGCCGGGAATGCCACCATGATCCCGGCGACGATATCGTCGAGCTGCTGTTCGAGGGTTGCGCGCTTTGAATCTTCCCATTCAGAGCGCGTTCCCCGCGGAAGCCAGGTCTTGATCTCGAAGACCAGCGCGTCGGTTTCGTAGAGTTCATAAACCCACTGCGCGTCCGCTACGCGCCAGCGCAGTTCGTCCGCCGTAGGCTGGCGCTGTCCACGCTTGAGCCGATATCGCAGCTGAAACGTAAGTTGCTCGCCGGCGCGCACCATCAGCAATTCGCGGCGATCGCCCTTTTTGACCTGCACGCCCTGCTTCTCGACCGCCTTGAAGATCGCGTCGGCAAGACGGAGCCGCCTGCGGTCGGCCGGGGTCAGCGGCATCGGCATGACAAGACGCTTCAGACGGGTGTCGTAAACCTTGTCCTTCTTGCGGACCTGCTGTTCGCGAGTGGCAATCCATTCGGCGACCAGCGGGTGTGGACGAACAAGCCGCTCGGCGACCTGCAGCTTCGGCGCAACCGCCGCTGCTCTTGGTGGCGCGATTTCCTTTTTACTGGCGGTTGGTGGCTTTGAAGGAATGGAAACCGTTTCAGACACCCCCGCCGGCGGGGCCAGGAGCGGATGCACCCGCACGGCTTTGCCGAGTTCCAATCGGGTCCAATGGCCCTGATCCGGGCGCGGAACATGATGCGCATCGCAGATCTGGGCGAGGCGCGCGCCCGCAATGCCGAATTGCGCGGCGACCCTTTTGAGCGGCGCAGCCCATACGAGTTCATAGAGTTCGGCGCGTGTGAGGGAAACCTGCGGCAATAGAATCGCACCGATGTCTTGGGGCTACGACGTAGTTGACGACCGAGGAACGAGAGACCCTGGCGAAAAGTAGGAGAGCCGTGGATCGGAAATGCGCAACGTTCGGCCGGGGACCTGCGGTCTACCGATCCAATGTGACATGCGAAATGCGCTCGACCACCTGGCGCGTCACCCGCGACGGCACCGCCAAACCGATACCGACGTTGCCGCCGCCGGGAGCAATGATCGCGCTGTTCACGCCGATCGCCTCACCGCGCATGTTGATGAGAGGGCCGCCGGAATTACCCGGGTTGATCGGCGCGTCGGTCTGAACGTAGCGCGGACCGCCTTCAGACGGCGCGCGCAAGGCGCTGACGATGCCGGCCGTGACGGTCTGGCCCACCTCGAACGGATTGCCGATGGCGACAACATAGTCCCCGACCCGCGTCCGGTCGGAATCGCCGAGCGGAATCTGCTTCAGGCCGCGTGCAGGAATGCGCAGCACGGCGATATCGGTGGCGGGATCGCTGCCGAGGAACTCGGCTTCGACCTGACGATCACCCAGGCCGACGGCTATGGCGCGGGCGTTCTCGACGACATGGTGGTTCGTGACCACCAGTCCGCGTGCCGCATCGACCACGAACCCAGAGCCCGCCGATATCCGCGGCGCCAGAGCCTCATCGGGCACACCGAGGAAGAAGCGATAGTAGGGATCGCGCAGGAGGGGGTTCTGCGCATAGGGCGAGGCCTGCAATACCGCCACGTTGACCACGGCGGGCGCGACCCGCGCAACGAGCGGAGCGACCGTCAGTCGGTTGAGCGGAACCGCATCGGTCGGGGCGGGTGCACTGCCCGCCACCGTGGCCGTTTCGGGCCCGGCCTCGAGCCAGGCTACCGCGGCCCCGCCCGCCAGACCGGAGGCCAGCCCGGTCGCGACCAGCAAGGCCAGCCAGCTGCGCGGCAGGCGCAAACCCGGTGCGCGCGGGCTCACAGGGTGTGGGCTCCTTCCTCCGGCTTCTTCTCCTCCTGGCGGCGCAACCGCAGGCCCAGGCCGATCAGCACGACGCCGGCGATGATCGCATAGCTGGCGATTACCCAGGCGACCGACAGGATCGTGGCAAAGGGTGTGACCGCGAGCGCCACCGGCACCGCCAACCCCAATACGATGGAGAGCGCACCCGACAGGCCGAGCAGCCACTCGCCTTCGATCTGCTTGCGCAGGCGGACCGCTGCGGCGATCTCCAGCACGCCGGCCAGAATGGCCCACGCGCTCAGAATGCCAAGCGTCACCAAGGCATAGCTGACCGTCGCAGCAAAGGGCATCAGCACGAACAGCACCGCAACCGCGAGGCCGACGATGCCGCGCAGGACGAGCGCCCACCAGCGCTCCTCGTTGCGCGTTGCGCCCCTCACGCCGGCGATCGTGGAAAACAGGCCGTCGGCGCCGGCATAGGCGGCGAACACCATGGTGAAGGCAAACAGCGCGCTCACCGGAAACAGGACGGCCACCGCGCCCAGGAGAAGCGCGAGGAAGCCGCGGACGACGAACCATCCCCAGTTGCGGCTGAGCAGCGAAGCGCCGGCGCGGGCTTCGCCGCCCGCACCGGCATGGGTAGCATTGTGCGCGATTGTCGACATGCCGCGGCTCTCCGTTACTCTTCGCGCTGCCCGAACAGGCCCAGCAGCAGCTGGAACAGGTTGATGAGGTTGAGGTAGAGCGACAGCGCGCCCATCACCGCCAGCTTGTCGGCGCGTTCACTGCCCGCATAGGCCAGGTACTCGCTCTTCAGCCGCTGGGTGTCCCAGGCGGTGAGGCCGGTGAACACCAGCACGCCGGCGATCGAGAAGACGAGCTGGAGCGTCGAGGACCCGACGACCAGGTTGACGAGGCTGGCGATGACGACGCCGATGAGGCCGACCATCAGGAAGGTCGACCAGCGCGACAGGTCGACATGGGTCGTGTAGCCCCACAGGCTCATGGCTGCGAAGATCGCCCCCGCGCTCGCAAAGGCCAGTGCGATGCTGGTGCCGGTGAAGACGAGGAAGATGCTCGCCATCGACACGCCCATCACCGCCGCGAAGGCGTAGAAGGCCGTCCGGGCC
This sequence comes from Sphingomonas spermidinifaciens, assembly GCF_002351485.1. Lineage (GTDB taxonomy): Bacteria > Pseudomonadota > Alphaproteobacteria > Sphingomonadales > Sphingomonadaceae > Sphingomonas > Sphingomonas spermidinifaciens. Next base: position 565,958 of record NZ_NWMW01000001.1, read on the forward strand.
TGTCCGATCGTCATCCGCTCGACCCGGAACGAGAAGAACAGCACGAAAGCCAGCGGCGCGAAGATCGCCACCCATTTGAGCGGCGTGCCGAAGATCGGCTGATAGAGCGCGGGCGTGCTCGCGATCAGCAGCGCGGCGAGCGCCGTGATGCCGAGGCCCAGCGCCATGTTGCGATAGACGCCGAGCATGTGCCGGCGCAGGCCCTCGTCGTACACAGTGGCGCTTGCCGCGCGCGCAGACGAAGGCGGCGGATAAGTAACGGGATCAAATGGTCTGTTCATGCCTCACTCCATTGTTTCCAAGTCGATGAGGCACTCGGGGGCTTCGGCGTGAAGCCTGCGATCCTGCACCGAGCGCGCTCGATGCGGTCCGACATCACGGAGGCTGGAACAGCCGCCGTCAGAGGGGCCCGGTCCGCAGGCCTAATCTTGTTTTCGTCATGGCGATTTCAAGGGGGCTTTCGAAGAGCATTTGGTTTTCGAAAGGTGGATCGGTCGGCGAGCCGGCAACGTGATTTTTCTCTTGAAACCGGTTTTCGGCTTATTAGCTCTTTGTCGCCGGACGCTGGGAACCGGGTCCGGTTGGACACTGAGAGCGTCGGCTCTCTCCGGCGCGTCTCATGCCCAAATTGCTCAAATGGAGGATTTGGCGATGAGAACCAACTTCGACTTCGCGCCCTACAGGCGCTCCACGGTCGGCTTCGACCGCCTCTTCAACCTGCTTGAGGCAGGCGCGCGCGAGGACGACGGCTATCCGCCCTTCGACATCCTCAAGGACGGCGAGGACAGCTACCGCATCACGCTCGCGGTCGCCGGCTTCCGCCCCGAGGATATCGAGGTGGTGGCGCAGCAGAACCAGCTCACCGTCACCGGCAAGCGCGCCGAGGACGACGGCAAGGGCGAATATCTGCATCGCGGCATCGCCGCGCGCGCGTTCGAGCGGCGCTTCCAGCTCGCCGACTTCATCGAAGCGGGCGACGCCAGCTTCGAGAACGGCCTGCTCAGCATCGCGCTCAAGCGCGTGGTGCCCGAGGCGATGAAGCCGCGCCGGATCGAAATCGGTGGCGGTGCGACCGCCCAGAATCGGATCGGCGCGGCGAAGGACAAGATCAGCGAGGCTGCTTGATCCTGCGCCGCACCGGCCTGCCGGCGCCGCTCCCAAGACCCCCCCGCTAGCGGCGCCGGGCAGGTTCTGCCCTTCTTCAGAGAGAAAGGAGATTGTCATGGCTTTTCGTAATCTCATTCCCTGGAGCCGGCAGGAAAACCGGCTCCCCGTTCCGGTCAGCGCCGAGCGCGACCGCGACGACAACACCCATCCGCTGCTCTCGCTTCACCGCGAGGTGAACCGTCTGTTCGACGATGTCTTCCGCGGCTTCGGCGTGCCGTCGCTCGGCGGCTTCGACCGCGGGCTTTCCTGGCCGAACCTGGAGCTCGCCGAGACCGACAAGGAAATCCGGGTCACAGCCGAACTTCCCGGCCTCGATGAGAAGGATGTCGAGATCACCGTCGAGGAAGGCGTGCTGACGCTGCGCGGCGAGAAGAAGTCCGAGGTCGAGGACAAGGATCGCGGCTATACCGAGCGCAGCTATGGACGCTTCGAGCGGCGCATCGGCCTGCCGAAGGGCGTCGATCGCGACAAGGCGGACGCCAGCTTCAAGAACGGCGTACTGACTGTCACCCTGCCGAAAACGGAGGCGGCGAACGAAAATATTCGCCGCATCCCGGTCAATGGCAAGGCGGCATGACGGGCAGGCCCGGGACCTCGGTCCCGGGCCGAGCCTCCAACCGGTTGGGACTCGGCGCGAGGCCAGGGCGCTCGCCGCCAATGACAATCGCCGGGCGGGTCCGAGCCATGCGAGCGCGTTGCCGCCCGATGCCGTGGCGATCATCGAGTCCGTGCCGGTGGCGGTCAATCAGGCGGGTCGGGCGGGTGCGGGTGCCTGGCGGCTGCGATTCGCAGAACGCTGGCGTCCGCGCGTCGATCCGCTGACCGGATGGACCGGCGGTGGCGATCCGCTCGCACAGATCGAGCTTCGCTTTCCCGACCGTGAAGCGGCCGAGCGCTATTGCCGGCGCGAAGGCGTGCCGTTCGAGCTGCGAGGCTCGCCGGCTTTGCGCAGGCCGGCGCAGCCTTGTTTGACCGGCGAAGCGCCGCCGCGACTGTGCTGCTGGCCCACGGGTCCGCATGCGCGATGCTGCAGCCAATATCCGATCGTTATGGCTCCGCAGCTCGATCACGCCATGCAGCAACCGGCAGTGGCTTCGGCAGGATAAATTTCGAACCGACACATCGACTTGGAAGGACGATCGTCGGGAGCGGCGTGAATGCCGCTCCCGCCACGATGCTCTTCTATGCGGCAATGGGACGTGGTCATGCACGCGCCATCTGGCATGCTCTCCAGCTTCATTACCCTGCTCGTGACGATCGGCCCCATTGAGACGGCCGTGGTTTTCGCGGGTCTCACCTCCGGCATTCACCGCAGCGATCGGATCAGCCTTGCCGCGCGCTCGGTCCTGATAGCCGTCTCGGTCCTGCTGCTGTTCGCGCTTGCCGGCGGCATCGTCCTCTCGCTGCTGCACATCTCGTTGCCCGCGTTCCGCGTAGCGGGCGGCGCGCTTCTGTTCCTTCAGGCCCTGACGCTCACCTTCTCGAGTCCGGGGCTGTCGTCGATCAGCGAGGGTGAGCGCCGCGAGGCCGAACAGCCCGGCGATATCGCAGTGTTCCCCTTGGCATTTCCCTTGATCGCCGGTCCCGGCAGCCTGTCGGCAGCGGTGCTCGTCATGGGCCGCGCGCAAAGCCTGGTCGAAGCCGGCGGCGTGCTGGGCATGATCGTCGTTTGTGCGCTGCTGACCTGGCTGGCGATGCTCGCGGCCGACCGCCTCGTTCGACTGCTCGGCAGCACCGGCGCCGACGTGGTGGGCCGCATTTCCGGTGTGCTGCTCGCCGGCCTGGCCATCCAGTTCATATTCGACGGCCTCGCGGCCGCGCCATTTCTCGCGCGTTGATCGACCTGCGCGCGGCTCGCGGACGCCCGGCGACTAGTGCTGCTGATCCAGCGCATTCAGCACCCTCGTGATGACGCGCGCATTGGGCGCCGTCCTGGGAAGCTCGCGGCGGGCGAAACGGCGCAATCGCGCGACATCGCGTTGGGGCAGACTGAGTTCGATCGGCGTCTCTCCCACCTTTTCGGGCGCAATTCCCTGCGCCTTCTTCCCGCATTCGAGGAAATAGCCGAGCAGCCGCTTCCGATCGGTGAACGTCCAGCCCAGATCCGCAAGTTCTGCAGGCGAGAGCGAAAGCAGCGCCAGGGCGAACTCCATGATGTCATCGAAGGCGAGCACAATGCGGATTCTCCGCCCGCCGCGCGACCGCCAGCGCTGCGCCAGGCTGCGTTTCACGGCAGTGGTGCGATGCCGTCGACCGCGCGCGCCTCCGTCGGGCCGTAGCCCTCCAGCTGAGCGATAAGGCCTCGCAGGGTCATTGCAGTTGCCGCATCGGATCTGGGCCCTTGTCCAGTTCATGCATCGCCGTGAGAATCTCATCAATCGAAACGGCGCGTTTTGCGCCGGGCGGTTTCCGCAAGCCGGGCTGATCTCTCACCGCCGACCGGTCGGATGCCCAGGATGCGAGAATGGCGCGTTTCACCTCCGGCTCCAGACTGGGATGACGCGCAACATCGAAGGGGTGGAGAAAACGGGAAAACGGTTGCGACATATCCTGGCTCCTTTCTCTATCGTCGCTCCTTTCTCGTTTGCGGACAGGGTGCCGCTTGTCAGAATTTTGGTGCGACGGGGAGGCGCGTCAAGACGGGGGCCGGACCCCAGCCCCGCGGCAAGAGGCAGATTTCGCACTCATTCGTGTCCTGTGCCGAATTTTCGTTCCACGCTCGGGATAATCTCGCGCCCTTGGCATGCAGCCTGTTGTCTCCAAACCCCCAAGACCGTCACGTCCACGCTTTTGCATTCGGCGGTTAGCCGCCGGTATCCGGTTCTGAATTCCTAACGGTGCGCGAACGGCTTGCGTATCGTCTTCAGAATATTAATCTGATCGTGCGCCACGAGGGTGGCGCCGAGGCGTGAGAACCTCGCTTGAGAGTAGAGACCCGCAACCCGTTCGGCCGGGTGGCCGACGCGCATGTCCAGGCCGCTTGCGGCTAAAGGCGCCGGCGCATGTCTCAAGCATGTTCTCAACACCCGGCTTTCGCCCCGAGCGCTCACGGTTGTGGGTCAGACGGGCATGGTCGACAGGTTCAGCACTAGCGAGCAGGTTTGCAAGGAAGCGGTCACGTTCGGCCAGGAACGGCGGCGCGGATGATCGGCAGCTTCCTCAAGCCCGCCACCGTTCCCCGACTGTGCGAGGATGATCCGCTGCCGCCGGAGGACCGCGTCGTCCGCGCCTCTCTGGCTTTGGACGATCTCTATCGTGTCCATGGACCGCGGCTGCTGCGCTATTTCTCCCGTCGTGCCGACCGGCAGGATGCCGGCGACCTCGTGCACGAGAGTTTCGTCCGTTTCGCGAACTCCGATGCCTGCCGCGAGCAGACCATCGAATGCCCCGAGGCCTATCTCAACCAGATCGCCACGAACCTGCTGCGCGACCGCGCCAAGTCTGCTGTGCAGCGATCGCTCGCAAGCCATGTCGCGGCGGACGACGTTCCCCTGGCCGGCCCCGATCTGGTCGCGGCCCTCGAAGCGCGGGACAAGCTCAATCGGCTACAGACCGCGTTGATGCGCCTGAAGCCGAAGACCCGCGAGATATTCCTCGCCCACCGCCTCGACGGATTGAGCTACAAGCAGATCGCGGAGCGATCCGGCTTGAGCGTAAAAGGCGTCGAGTGGCACATGACGAAGGCAATTGATCATCTCGATCGAGTCCTGAGGCGCTGATGGAGCAGCGAAGGATGGACCCCGGTGCGCCTGAGGCGGCGCGTGAGCAGGCGATTGCCTGGCTCGCCCGCCTGCGAGCGGGGCCATCCGACCGGGACATCGCGGACTTCGAGACCTGGTACGCCGCCGATCCGCAGCACGCCGATACCTATGACGCGTTGCTCGACAGCTGGGACGACACCGCGCTCGTATCGCGAACGCCCTTCGCACGGCAGCCGCGACTCGCCGCCGGCCCGTCATGGTGGAAGGCCGCCGCCGCTGTGGCCGCGGTATTGCTACTGTTCGTTGCCGGTGGCCTCGTTCTCACCGGCACCGGTCGGCACAACGTGGCATCCCAAACCATGCTGGCGAGCAGGGTCGGCGAGATCCGCACCTTCACCCTCGAGGACGGTTCGCGCGTCACGCTCGATACGAACAGTGTGGTGCAGGTGCGCTTCGATGGAGAACAGCGCCGCCTTCAGCTCGAACGGGGCCGTGCGCGTTTCGAAGTCGCGCATGATACGCGGCGGCCTTTCGTGGTGGTCGCCGGATCGGGCGAAGTGGTGGCGCACGGAACCGTGTTCGACGTCGACCTGCGGCAATCGAAGACCCTGGTGGTGTTGCTGCAGGGCTCGGTCGAGGTTCGCCGGACCGCCGCCGCCGGTATGCCGGCGACGTCGACAATGCTGAGACCGGGCCAGCAGCTCGCTCTCAGCGGAGGTCGGGCCACCGCCGCGCCGATCGCGATCAAGGTCCCAGAAACGCGCTGGCCCTCGGGCATGCTGTCCTTCGATGACGCGCCGCTCGCGGATGTGGTGGCCTCGGCGAACCGGTACAGCCGGACCCAGATTGTGCTTCGTGATCCTGCGAGCGGTGAGCGTCGCTTCACCGGCACCTTCAAGGCCAGGGAACCGGCACAGCTCGCCGAAATGATCGGGTCGATGTTCCATTTGAGCGTCGAGCGCGACGAAGCCGACAACCTGGTTCTCGAGCCGGACAAATAATTTCCCAGGGTAGCGGGGCGCAGTCGCGTCGAAGTCCCCCAAGCAACGCCACGCAGGCGTGCGCAAAAGGGGGAAGACACGAATGTCGATTGTTCCGAAGGTCGCGCTTGCTTTGTCCATTTCGGTCGCGGGCCTGTCCGCGCCCCTGACTCCCGCAGCCGCCGCCCAGGAGCAACGGCAGAGCTACGATTTACCCGCCCAACCGCTTGCCCGGTCGCTCCGCGAAGTTTCGATGCGGTCGGGGCGCAATATCGCCGCTCCCGCGGAACTGCTTCGGGGCAGGACGGCACCGGCAATCCAAGGAGACTATACGCTCGGCGAAGTCGTCGAAGCGCTGCTCGCAGGTTCGGGGCTGACCGCACGCCGGGTAGGCGACGGACTGCTGATCGAGCGCGTCCGGTCCAGCGACAGCGATCCAGGGGATCAAGGGGCACCCTCGGGCGAGATCGTCGTCACCGGAACCCGCATCCGCGGGTCCGGCCCGGTGGGCTCGACCGTGACTGTCGTCGATCGGCAGGCGATTGAGCGCAGCGGCTATGCCACGACGCAGGACATCGCCCAGACCATCCCGCAGAATTTCGGGGGTTCTCCCAACGAGGGCAACGGCGCCGGGTCGTTCAATTCGGACTCAGGGTTCAACACCGCGGCCGGTTCGAGCATCAACCTGCGCGGGCTCGGCACCGGATCGACGCTGGTCCTGCTGAACGGCGATCGGCCGCCGCTCGGCGGCTTCTCCGGCGTGTTCAGCGATGTCTCTATGATTCCGGCGTCCGCGATCGAACGGATCGAGATCGTCGCCGATGGGGCTTCCGCCATCTACGGATCGGACGCGGTTGCAGGCGTCGTCAACATCATCCCGCGGCTCAACTTCACCGGGGCCGAAACCAAGTTCCGGATCGGCACCGCCGACGGCGATTCCCAAGACATCGTCGCGAGCCAGCTCCTCGGCACCCGCTGGTCGGGCGGGCAGGCGATGATCGCCTACGAATATTACCATCGGACGCGCTTGGCTGCGGCGGACCGGGCCTATGCCACCGACGATCTGCGAAACTATGGCGGCACCGACAATCGCACCCGCTACGCGAACCCAGGAACCATCATCGCCGCGAACGGCCGTACCTTCGCGATCCCGCGCGGACAGGATGGTCGCAGTCTGAAGCCGGGCGATCTGGTGGCGGGCACGTTCAACCTCGGCAACGACTGGACCGATGCCGACCTGCTCCCGGACCAGCGTCGGCACTCGGTCTTCGCCGCCGCCACCCAGAAGCTCGCGCCGAACGTCCGGCTCTATGCCCGCGGGCTCTATTCGTCGCGCAGCTTCACCCAGCGCGAGCGGCCGATCAGCAATGCCGCCCGCACCGTGCCGGTGACCAATCCCTTCTATGTCGACCCCATCGATACCCGACAGCCGGTGCGTGTCCAGTACAGCTTCGTGCGCGATCTCGGTCCGGAGACGACCAGCGGCCGGGTCGAAGCCTATGGCGGCAGCCTCGGACTCGATGCCGACCTCGGCCGCTGGAACATCGACCTGCACGGCACTTGGGGGCGTCAGACCGAGCGCACCACAATCTCCAACCGGGTGAACACCGCCCGGCTCAATGCCGCACTGGCCGACACCGATCCTGCGACGGCCTACAACCTGTTCGGCGACGGCCCCTCCACCAATCCCGCGACGATCGCCAAGGTCCGCGGTTCCACCCGCTCGGGCAACAGCGGCACGGTGTGGTCGGCGGCGCTGCGGGCGGATGGGCCGCTCGCCACGCTTCCGGGCGGAGACATCCGGCTGGCGGTCGGCGGGGAATATCGCGAGGAACGATACAACGATAGCACGACGATCAGCGACGTCAGCACGCTGACGCCCGTGACGCTCGCGCCGATCGCCTTGCCCGGGCCGCGCCGGGTCCGCGCGCTCTACGGCGAAGTGCACGTACCGGTGTTTGGCGAGGATTTCACGCTGCCGGGCTTTCGGCGGCTCGATCTCTCGGCGGCGGTGCGGGCCGAGCGCTATAGCGACTTCGGGTCCACCACCAACCCGAAATTCGGTATCGCATGGGAGCCCTTTTCGGGCCTGACCGTGCGCGGCACTTGGGGCAAGTCGTTCCGTGCGCCCAACTTCAACAACCTGCGGCAGGACCCGGCCAATTCGCTTTTCTTCGCCTATACCTTGCCCGATCCGGCTTCTCCGACCGGCCAGACCAACGTGCTGGTGCTGCGCGGCAACGATCCCGACCTGCGTCCCGAGCGGGCAACGAGCTGGACCGTCGGCGCGGACGTGCGGCCGCCGTCGATCCCCAACCTCCAGCTCAGCCTGACCTACTACAACATCCACTATCGCGACCGCATCGCCTCGCCGGCGGCGAACCTGCTCAACTTCCTGGTCAACCGCGCGACCTATGCCGGCATCATCGATGCCAATCCCTCGCTCGCGACGATCCAGGGCTACTTCGCCTCTCCGGTCTTCCAGAACCCCTTCAACCTGACGCCCAGCCAGATTTCGCTGCTGATCGACGCCCGGCTGCAGAATCTCTCGACCGTGAAGCAAAGCGGGCTGGATCTCGATCTGGGCTACGGTTTCGACCTCCTCGGCGGGAAGGCCGATGTCGGCCTGACGGGTGCCTACATCTTCCATATCGACCAGGCGCTCACCGCCACCGCGCCTTCGACCGATGTCGTGGACCGGCTCGGCAACCCGGTCGACCTGCGCCTGCGTGGCCGCGCCGGCTGGTCCGACGACCGCCTCAGCATCTTCGTGTTCGGCAATTATCTCGACGGCTACACCAACCTCACCAACGCCACGCCGCAGAAGGTCCATTCGTGGACGACGTTCGACCTGCAGATCGGCTATCGCTTCGGCAAAGCCGGAACCGACCATGATCTCAACATCGCGCTGAGCGCCACCAACCTGTTCGACCGCGATCCGCCCAAGGCGGCCTATTTTCTCGGCCCCTTCTCGGTCGGGTTCGATCCGGACAACGCCAGCCCGCTCGGCCGGGTCGTCTCGCTCACGGTCACCAAGAAATGGTGAGACCCGTGCTGCGCTATGGCCTCGCGGCGGCATGGCTAATGGTTCCATCGGCCGCCATGGCCGAGAGCTGCCGCACGTGGCTGATATCGGCGGAGCCTGCGGTGGCGCGCGATGTCAGCCCGCGCGATCTTGTCGAACTGCGCGATTTCGGGCGATCCGATACCGCACTGTCGGGGCCGTCGCCGTTCAGCCTGTCGCCCGACGGCACCGAGCTCGCGATCGCTCTGCGCCGGGCCGATCCCGATACCGATCGCTATTGCATCGGGATCGTCGTCGTGCCGCTCGACGGCGCCAGGCCGCCGCGGCTGATCGACGTCGGCGGCGAATTCATCCTCGCGCGCGGCGACAGCCACGGCGTTCCCGACCTGCCGGTGGGCACCGAACAGCCGGTGACGCCGCTATGGTCGCCCGGCGGTCGCTGGCTCGTCTATCTCAGGCGTGACCGGGGTGTGACCCAGGCTTGGCGTGCGCGGAGCGACGGAAGCTTCGCGGGACCGGTGACGCATGACGCCGAGGACGTGCGCGCCGTCCGCTGGTCCGAGGACGGCAAGGCGCTGATCGTCACCACCCGGCCGATGGCGACCGCGAACGCCGCAATCGAGCGCGAAGGGCGTAGCGGCTTCCTCTATGACGAACGCTTCTGGACCTTGTCCAAGGACCGGCCGCGCCCGAGGCTGCCGCTGCTGAAGACGGACCGGCTGGTCGACCCGGAGACGGGCGGCACGATCGCAGACACCGATGCGCCGGACAGGGACTTGGCCGATCGGCCCGCCAACGCACGGCTCTTCGCCCAATCGGAGAGCGGCGCCCGCGCCTGGACCTCGCCGACCGATCCAGGACGCGTCCTCGGTGCTATCAGCCTTAAGGTCGAGACCGGAGGCCAGACCCGCACCTGCACGATGGAAGCCTGCGCGGACGCGGTCGGGGCGCTATGGTGGCGCGATCCGGGCGAGCTGCTCTTCATGCAGGGCGGCACGCCCGAGAACGGCGGCACGACCACGCTCTATCGCTGGCGCGTCGACAGCGAGGCGGCGCCGGTGCCGCTTCTCGCCACCACCGATGCCCTGATCGGCTGCCAGCTGCTCGCGCGGCGACTGATCTGCGCGCGCGAAACGCCGACCCGCCCACGAGTGATCGTCAGCGTCGATCCGGACAGCGGCCGCGCGACCACGATCTACGATCCCAATCCCGCCTTCGCACGGCTGCGCACCGGCCACGTCCAGCGGTTGCGATGGACGGACGCGCAAGGCGTTGCCGGCTATGGCGATCTCGTCCTTCCGCCCGGGCATCGCCCCGGCGACCGGCACCCGCTCGTCATCGTCCAGTACCAGAGCCGCGGCTTCCTGCGCGGCGGGACCGGCGACGAATATCCGATCCATGCTCTGGCCAGCCGCGGCTTCGCGGTGCTGAGCTTCAACCGCGTTCGGCCCTATGCCAGCGATTCCGGCGCGCGCGACCTCGCCAGCTTCATCCGGATCGGCATGACCGGCTTCGCCGAGCGCCGGCGCATGCTGTCGGCGATCGAGACCGGCATCGACCGGAGCATCGCATTGGGCGTGGTCGATCCCGCCCGGATCGGCATCTCGGGCCTCAGCGACGGTGCGGCCAGCGTCCAGTTCGCACTCATCAATTCGACCCGGTTCCGCACAGCGGCGATGAGCTCTTGCTGTGACGATTCGAGCAGCGTGCACTTCGCCGCCGGCCTCGGCTATCTCAACGACACCACCGCCTGGGGCTATCCCGAGCCGGGCGCCGACGATCCGGCGTTCTGGCGGCGCTACTCGCTCGCCGCCAATGCCGATCGCATCGACGTGCCGATCCTTCTCCAGCTTCCTGACGACGAGTTCCGCCTCGGCCTCGAAACCTATGTCACGTTCGACCGGCGTCATGCGCCGATCGAGATGTACGTCTTTCCCGACGAGTATCATGTGAAATGGCACCCGGCGCACCGCCTCGCGATCTACGATCGGGCGATCGACTGGTTCGACTTCTGGCTCAACGGACGCGAGGATCCAGCGCCGGCGAAGCGCGAGCAATATAGCCGCTGGCGTGCCCTCGCAGCCCGGTCGCGGGCTACTCCGACCAGTTCCGCAGCCACGCCTCCGCATCGACCAGCGCCAGCAGGCGCATCACCAGCTCGCCCGACGGTGCCGGGTTCCTGATCGCGGCCTCGACCGCAGCCCGGTCGAGAATGCCCTGGCCGGCCAGTCCGCCTTCGAGCAGCAACTCGCCGACAAGCCCGCGGTTGCGATCGAACAGGCGCGCGCAGAAGCCGTCGAAGGCGCCCTTCGAGCGGCGCTCGATGACGCATGTCGGCAGGCGATCGGCGAAGGCGCGGCGCGCGAGCGCACGGTTCTCGCCGCCCTCGCACCAGCGCCAGCTCGGCACCGCGAGGCAGAATTCGACGATCGGCTGCGACAGGAGCGGGAACAGGACCGGCGCGAACGAGGCCCGGCCGTGACCCTCAAGGTGATTGGAGAGCGTGGCGATCGCCCGCACATGCGCGGCCTTGCCCGGCATCGAGCCGTTGCCGCACGCCTCCGCGCTGTGCGGGACGGCTGCCAATCCGCGAGCCTCCGGCGCAAGCAGCCTGATATCGTTCCGATCTGTCCCGACCTGACGGCGCGCCACCATCCGGCGGACGAACCGTGTCACCGCTTCCCATGAGGTGGCGTGGCTGACCCGCGCGATGTCATCGAGCGTGCGGATCACCGCGAAGCGGGGGCCTTCACTCCACAGCCTGTCGATGGCCGGCGCGATCGACTGGCGATAGCCGAACAGATCGTCGCCCCCGCCGCCGCTGGCGAACGCGTCCGCACCGATGGCGCCGGCATGCGCGCGACTCAGCGCATCGGCCGCCTGTGTGAACGCGCGGGCATTGGGACGCGGCAGGTCGCACGCATGCGACCGGGTGAGGTCGACGTCCTCTACTTGCGGATGGGTGATCTCCAGTGGAAGTCCGAGCTCATCGGCGATCGCCTGCGCGTAACCGAGCTCGGTCGGATCGCCCGGTCCGGCGGCGAAGGTGATGAGCTGCGGCGCCTCCGCGCGGCGCACCAGGGCCGCGGCGACGACGGCGGAATCGAGCCCGCCCGAGATTTCAATGAGCGGCCGCCGGTAGACGCCGGCCCAGGCCGCCATGCAACGGTCGATCGTCTCGGCGAGCGCCTCGGCGGACAAGTCCTGCCCGGGTGCAGGCCGCGCGAAGTCCCAGGCGTCCCACACCCGACGACGCACCAAGCCTCGGGGGCCGACGGAGACCACCGTTCCGGGCAGCACTTCCTCGACTCCCGCAAGCGCCGTCTGCTCGCCCCGCCAGTCATGGCTCACCAGCGAAGCGGCCACGATGCGCCAGTCGATCGATGGTGTGAGCAAGCCGTGCGCGAACAGGAGCCGCGGCGCATCGGTGACCAACCAGACCGATCCGGACCGCGCCATATAGCAGGGCGCCATGCCCGAAGGATCGCGGAGCAGCTCGATGCCATCCGCCGCCGGCCGGACCGCGACATAGGCGCCCCAATGGCGCCGCACGAACGCGGTGCCGTCATCGTCCGGAGGCCGGGAGGCGGTGTCCGACGCGGGATCGGCCGAGCGCGTGAAAAGGTGGCCGAGAAGGATGCCGTCCCCGAGAGGGCGGACCGTCACCGCGTCGCTCGCGAGCAGCGTGAGCCCGGCACCGGTGCGCTCGCGCCGGAGCGCCCCGCTGCGCGTCAAGGCGACCGCCACCGCTTCGACCTTGTCGGTATCGCCGCCTGTGCCGACGAGGAGGCACCAGCTACCCATCAGCCGAGATGAAGGATCGGCGCATAGCGCCCGATCGTGTCGGGCGGATCGCCGAGCAGCGCGTGTCGCGTCTGGACCCAGCAGTGCGCGCCGAACGGATAGGCCGTAACCCCGAACACCAGTTGCACCGCATCGAGGTCCTCTCCGAGCCAGTCGACCAGCGCCAGCGAGTCGAGCAGGCAGACGCGTCGCACGGGGGCGAGATGCCGCACGGCGTGGTAGACGGCGGCTTTGACGGCCGTCGCCTGGCGATTGGCGGCCCTGCGCGCTGGACGCTCAAGCGCCGACCGGCGATGTTCGAGATTGGTGCGAAGCGGCATTTTGCGGAGCATGCGCCTGGCCCGGATGACGGCCGCGGCGACGCCGAGCGCCTCGCCCAGGCCGGGTCGCACGCGCGGAAGCATTGTTCCAGGAACATCGCAGGGGATGGCGAGCGAGACCGGGTGCGCCGGACGCCGGTCTTCATCCTCGAAGCCCAGCCGTGCCGCGAGGGCCTTGAGGCACGCCTCCGGCATCGGTCCGGCCGGCCCGCCGAGCCATTCGATGAAGGTCGCATTCAGCGGCGGCGGCAGCATGAGATAGCGGTCATGCGCGATATCGAGGAACACCGCTCTTCCGGCAGAGACCGCGACGGTCACGTCCGCGTTGAGGCGCCAGTAGGTGGCCATAGCCGGACGTACCGGCGCCCGGGCGGACGCCGGCATCGCTCGCATCAATCGTCAGACAGGCCGGTCTGCGGGATTTCCCGCACGAAGTCGGGCATCTGGCCCTCGCCACCGAGAGTCTCCTCGCTCGCCACGCCGAGTTCGATCACGTCATCTTCGTAGGTCATAACGCCATTCCTTCCACTGCGGATGCGCGGCACGACGCCGACGCCCGGGCGGACGCCGGCGCCTGTCATGTCACTCGTCGGAGAGACCGGTCTCCGGAATCTCGCGGACGAGATCCGGCAGCTTGCCGTCGCCGCCGAGCGTCTCTTCGCTGGCGACACCGAGATCGATCACATCGTGTTCGTAGGCCATGATGCCACTCTCCTTCTCGCTGCGGACGTGCAGCGTCGCGCAGGATAGGAAGGGCCACGGGCGATCCGAATTGAATACGGTTTTGATTCTTCGATTATTCGGCCGGAGGATCTTCCATCCGATAGAGTCGGCGCAGGATGGCCGCGGCCGACCGGATACGACGCCGATGGTAGCGCGCCAGCAGCGGCCGGAGCCTGGCGCTGTCGCGGCGCCCAGCCGCCCCTGCGATCTCGTCGAGCTCCGTATCGATCTCGCCCAGCACCGTGGACTCCGCCACGCGCGCCGCATGGAGCCGGTCATTCATTCGCGCGATCGCCCGAGCATGCTCGACGTTCGGCGACCAGCGCGCGATGTCGGTGAACAGCGTCGCTGTGCGGACGGCCTGGTTGCCTGACTCCCCGACAAGCGGCATCCCCGTGGCTCGCGTTCCCGGCTTGCGAAGCACCACACCGAGTATCTCGGCATTCCAGGCATAGCGGTCCTTGAGTGCGGGCTCGTCGATCAGCGGCATATGGAAGCCTTCGCCGGTGCCGGTCTCGACCAGGTCTTCGCCGACGAGCATGTTGAGGCCGGCCCGTACCGGCGTCACGCTGCTGCCGAGCCGGTCGGCGAGCACGGCCGGATCGAGCCGTGCGCCCGGCCGAAACGCACCGCGCAGAACGTATGCCTTCACGGCCTCATAGATGCGCTCGGCGGTCGGGCCGGCCGCGTTCATGTCGCCTGGCTCGCAAGATAGGCATCGACCATCGCAGTCTGGTCAGGCCGCAGCGCGTCGATCGCGGCCAGGGGGGCGTCCGCGCGCCCGTCGAGCAGCACCGACGGGCATTGCCCTTCATAGTTGCCGAGATTGGGGCGATGCTGGCGATACCCGACGAGCGCGGCGAGGTCCGGCGGGAAGCCGCGCGCGATCTCGGGCGGATAGGCGAGCCATTGGTTCTCGTAGGGCTTGAGCCAGCCGAGCGAATAGCCGACGACGATGCCGCGACGCACCTCCTCCGTGCGGTTCGCGCCCGCGCCGTGCAGGGTGGAGCCGAGGAACAGGAGAGCGTCTCCGGGCGCCATCTCGGCCGCGACCGGCGCGGTCCGAGGCTCCGGGATGAGCGCGTTCGCGCCGTGGCTGTCCGGCCAGACCATCGTCGCCCCGTTGGCGGCGGTGAAGCGGGTCAGCGGCCAGATCACGTTGACCAGATACTCGGCCTCGCCGGCGGGTGCCCGCCACATATCCTGGTCGCGGTGCGGCATCTGCGCGGGCGCGCCGGGATGGACGGCGATCGCCTGGGCGACGTTGAGCTGGATTCGGTCGCACCAGCGCGAGAGCAGCGTCTGGACGGTGGCGAGGATTGCCGCGTGCCGGACCAACGCGGCGGCGTGCTGCGAACGGATCAGGAGCCGTCCGAACCGCTTGGTCGTGGTGCCGTAGAAGGCGCCCTCGCAGAACGGCGTGCGCGCGAAATCCTCGGCCAGGTCCTGGTCCAGCGCAGCGATCGTCGCGGGCGGAAGCGCGCCACCGACGATGCAATAGCCGCGCTCCTTGAGTTCGGTCGCGTGGCCCTCAAGGAGGGGCATCATGGTCTCGGTCATCGCGCCTCTCCCTTCAGGCGGCCACGCGCAAGGCGGCACGGATGTCGATCGACGGCACGATGCCGGCCGCGGCGAGCTTTGCCGGCGTATCGGCGTCGATCTCGATCCCGAGCGCGACGAGCATTGTGCCGTCGATCACCTGCGGCAGGCCGAGCGGCCGGCAGCGCCAGCCGAAGGCGAGAATCTGCTGGAACCACGGCATTTCGGCGATCGCGGTATAAGCGGTGATTCCATGGGCGAGCGCGTGCTCGGCGAGCGCCGTCACCAGCGTATCGCGCGCCGCCCGACGCTCGCGCGCCGAAAGGCCGCGATCGAGACAGAAGCGGGTGATCTCGAAGACGTCGGGGGCCTGCGGCGGCGCCGCCTCGCACAGCTCGCCATAGAAGCTGTCGAGGATGTGCGGGCGCGTGGTGGGCAGCAGCCGCGCCGAGGCGAGATGGCTTCCCTCGCCGTCGGCGAGCACCAGATAGGTCGCGTGAGTGTCGTCGAACTGGTCGACCTCATAGGTGCCGTCGATCACCGGCACATCCCATTTGAGCAGATCGACGAACACGGATTTGCGCGCGGCGAACATCGCGCGGAGCACGCCGTCCGGGATCGGGCGCGCGGCCGTTTGCATGACGTGAAGCATGTCTGGGCTCCCTTGGCTGTCGGTCTGCCAAGGGTCTGCCCGGACGGCGGCGCCCGCTATTCCCGGAAAGGGTAATATCAGCGGCGGAAGATATCGGTGAAAGTGAGCGTTCCGTCGAACAGCGCCCGGATCGCCAGCAATGCTCGCTTGCTTACCCCGTATCGTGCGCAGGCCATCTTGATATGGCGCGCGACCGTCTCCTCGGTCACGCTCAGGATGCGGCCGATCTCCCAGTCGGTCTTGCCGCGCGCCGCCCACAGGAGGCAGTCGCGCTGGCGGTCCGTGAGCGCCGGCGGCGGCGGTTTGGAGAGATGCCCGCGATCGGACCAGAGCCGGCGCGCGCCCTCGAACGCGAAGGCGCCGGCAAGCTGCGCCATCGGCAGCAGGTCGACGACGATCGGCCGGCCCGCCTCGCTCGCGAACGAACAGGACCCGCGCGCCTCACCAGGGACATGGGCCGGGACGGTGAAACCCTCGCCGATGCCTTCTTCGCGGCCCATCGCCAGCACGCGCCGGTCATCGGCGGTGAGTGGAATCATCTCGGACATGCGCGACCAGCAGAAGCCGACACTCGTCACGTGGCTCGCGCGGTGCACCGGATCGGATACGCCGAGCGCGTTGCGGTCGTAATAGTCGGCCCATCGGTCCGGATAATTGTGGAGCCGGATCGCCGTGCCCTCTGCGGCGAGCACATCGACATGATGGGTCAGCGCGAAATATTGGAAGCCGAGCTCGTCGGTCACCGCCTGCATCGCAGCGGTCAGATCGTCGACGGTCCTCACTTCCTCGACGATGCGGATGAACTGCATCGCCATCATGTGCATGCCCATCGGGCAGCAACACGGCCCCGGGCGGCGTCTCAAGCCACCGCATATCCCGAGACCGCCCTTTCCCTTGTACTCGGGCCGGAAGACGGGGCCTCACGCCGTCCTCCGGCGACTCTTGCGGTTGCAAGCCATTATCATGAAGAGTTCACACGAAGAAGATGTCTTGAACAAGCAAAATGGCGGAGGCGGCGGCAAGTCCCGCGCCGTCGCCGGTCGCCGCCCGCGAGTCGCCGGAACGGCACGGCAGAGTTGCCCGCACGCGCATGACGGGGAATACGCAAGACGACGGCCCCGGATGGTGGCGCGACGGCCGGCGCTATTCTGGCCTTCGCGGCATAGATCGGGCCGGGCTCATGTGGGAATGGCTGCGCCGCGATCCCGGCTACATAGCCTGGTATGCGCGGGCGAGCGACGCAACGCGCGGCCACGCCCAGACGGGGATCGAACCGATCCAGTGGGGGCTTCACTTTCGCCGAGGATCCGGACCGCGCAGCGCCCGAGGCCCGGATCATCTGGCATGCCGATCTCGACCCCGGCACGCTGCGCGTCATCGCCGTGCCGTCCGATCCGGCGGACCCCGACAGCATCCGCACCGACCGTCTCGCGCCGTGGCTCGCGCTCGCGACCGATAGCGACGGCCGCGAGCATGCCGTGCTTTCGGACGGATGGCACCGCATCCGCGTCGATGTCGAGGAAGGCAGCATCGCCCGTGAGGAAGCCGTACTGCTCCAGTATCGCCTGCTCGGCGTCACCTCGGCCGAACGGAAGATCCTGCCGCTGAGGCGCTTCCTCGAGCTTTGCCGCCGCGGCCGCTTCGCGCGATCACTCTTCCCCCGTGACCCGCGGGTCGATCGCTGGCTGACGGTGCTGCGCGTCCACGACGCGCTCGCCGCAGGCGCCAGCCAGCGCGAGATCGGCGCCGCCTTGTTCGGCGAGGACCGTATCGTGCTCGACTGGAACGACGGCCGCGATTCGCTGCGCTCGCGCATCCGCCGCCTGGTGCGCGATGCGCGGGCCATGGCCCAGGGCGGCTATCGGCACCTTCTCACCCGGGGCCCGGAAGCTGTCCCGAAACCGCTTACCGAAACCGGCAGCGGCCTGGATAAATCGGAATGAGGCGTTGATTGGCTACTTGGGGAGCGATGGGCGTTTTGGGGTCCAGAGTGCGTCATTCAAGCGACTATGTCGGTCGTCATCGGCCACGTGTGTCCCAGGCCGGCGGTACAAGGAAGCCGTTGCGACGCCATTCCTCGACAATCGAAGCCTCAAACCAGTCATCGGCGAGATGGGCATGGTCGAGCACGATCAATTGCAGGCCATCGATTTCCTGACAGGCGCGATGCATCAGCTCAAACAGGGCCTGCACTGCGTGACGGTCCTTGTCGTCAAGCGGATCGAGACTGCCCTCCTGATCCCGTTCGGCAGGGTAGTGAGCCTGGCTCGGCTGATCGAAGATCAGCATCGCTGGAACCGGCCGGTTGCGCTTCCTGAACCACCAGTGCAGTGCGAGGTAGGTGAGCACATGATAGCCGACCCAGTTCTCGCCACTTCCCATCCGGTTGAGCGGTATCGGTCCATCGAGTGTGTCTGCGACCACCGTCAGCTTCTTGATGTCTAATCGAAGCTCGCTGCCGCTATGCTCGAGATCGAGGGACTCGGCAAAGGCCGACATCTGCTTGCTGATGAGGTTGAGATAAGTATCGAGCCGCTGGGCAACATCGTCAGCGTTGACGGCCGCCTCGAGCGTCTCGACCTTGCGCTTCGCTGTTTCGATCATCGGCTTCAGATCGGGCTCGCTCTCGCTCGGGCGGACCGCTTCCAAAAACGCACCGATGCGTCCGATGACACGTGCTTGGTCGACCAGCAGGTCCTGCTGCGCCTTAGCCCGAGCGTCATCAGCGATCAGCCGTGACAGCGAATTCTGCGCTTCGACCAGCTCACGCTCAAGCTTTCCCTTTCGCTGCTCCAGGCTTTCGATGTGACGTTGAAGGTGCGGCTGCTCGACCTCGACCGCTGCGAGTTGATCGCTCACCAGGCGCAGGGCATCGGCGACTTGTGCGGCGCCCGGTGTCGGCACATCGAGCGCCGTGTCGCACAGCGGACATTGATGACCGTCGGCATCGAACTTGAATAGGCCGATCGAGCTAAGGCGAGCCCGCTGTTCGTTGCCCTCGCGCGAATAGGCACTTTGTTCGGACAGCATGAGCCGCGACGCCCGAAGTTCGTCGTTCACCCGTTCGAGACCGCTTCTGAGCGTCGCCTGTTCGCCCCGCAGCCGATTAATGGAATCCCCGAAGTCGGGCAACGCCGCCGTGGTGGCAAGATCGGTGCGCACGGCGCGATCAAGTACTTCCAGCGCGATATCAATCTCAACCGGCTCATACTCAGGGACGATCAAGCCGACACGCTTGCCATCCGTCACCAGCCTGCGGATGCGGGCGATGTCGACGTTGCGCGCCTCATTTTGCCGCTGGGCACGCTGCTCGAGTTCGCGCAAGGTTTCGCGCGCTAGATCGAGCTCGTGCTGCCGCAGGAAATGCTGTTCATCGACCGCGCCCACGAAATAGGGCAGAGTATCCTTGATCGCCTGCGGGATGAACTGGTCGCCCTGTCGATGGAAGAGCCGGTCGCGGTTATCGATTTCATCCTGCTTCTGGAAGCATAGGAACAAGGCGTGCCGGATCGTTGCCTGCAACGGCAGTCGCGTCCCGCTCTGCGGCCTGTTTTCATTCTCCGAGATGCCGACGAAACGCGACAACAGGGAAATAAGCTCGGGTTCGACCATGTTTCGCGCGAGCTCGTCGAACGCCGGCGCCGCGTCGAACGTACCGCGGCGGACATAGATCTCGCCGCCGGTATCCGTGCCAGGGCCCGGATTCTTGCGGGCAACGAACAGCTCGTCGTCGCCATTCAGCAAGCGCACCGCGAACCATGAAACGCTACGCCTGATCACGCCTTCGGCCACGTTGCAGCTGCTCCGGCCAAGGCAATAGTCGATGATGTCGATGATCGCTGACTTACCGGTCTTGGAATCGCCGGTGATGACGTTGAGGCAACCGCTCTTGAAAGTGAGCTCGCGCTGCTCGCCTGAATGCGAATAGAGCACGATCGCCCCGATGCTCATGCTCACGGTTTGATCCCCCAGGCAGCCATGATCGTCGATGCCGTACCGGCCTTCGCAAGCCAGCGACCAAGCAGGCGCGCTGCCGCGATGCACTCGCGAGCGTCCTCGGTGAGAGCGTCCTCAAATTTCTTCGCGACTACCAGTGGCTTGGCGCCGAGCGTAACCCCGCCATCATCGGCAAAGGCCATTGCGCTACGATCGATCGCGAAGCGCAGCGCTTCCTGCACGACCGGCCGCAGCGAGCGCGCGCGTTCCGCAAAGCCGACCAGGACCTCGGGATTGCGCTCGCGCCACGAATAGAGCGACGTGAGCGTTGAGCCCGGCAAGGCGCGCCGAGTCTTGCCGTGGACCGCGATCGCAAGAACACAGAACAGCAGGGCATAAGGGGCGGCCGCTCCCTTCGCCTTCTGATACTCCTTTACGAACTCATGCAGCGCCGTAGCGCAGAAGGCGGGGTTGAACAGATGCGCCTCTTCGCGCGGGCGTTTGTCCCAGACCAGAAGGCTCATGCGGCCTCGCCCTTGGCAGGGGTGCCGAACATTGTACCGTGATCGGGATGCCAACCGACCGTCACGCCGTCGGCAAGGATCTGATAGGATCCCGTGCATAGCCATTGTTCATGGCGGTTGCGGAACGGTGCCTGCGCGCGGTTGGCCCAGTGGAACAGGTCGCGACCGAACAGTTTCTTCTCGTCTTCTGTCGAAGGCGCGCCGCTGCTTTCGCGGGCAAGGCGCTCCCGCTTCCACCGCTCGACCAGATCGGCATCGTAACGGGCCGCCTCGCCGTCGAGCAGTGCATTCTCCCGCGCCCAGCTCGAGCGTTGCGCTGTTGCCCGATAAAAGTCGAGCTTCGCGAGCTCGATAGACTCCTCCGCCACATCGACACAGCGCATCTGCCGGACGAATATTCGGTCATCGGAGTCGGGCAAGGCGTCGGCGGAGACCGCCAGCGTTTCCGGGTTGATCAATAGTTCATTGTTGCGAAAGGCCCGGCCGATCTCATCGATCTTTGCGCGCAACGCAAGGAGCGATATTGCGAGCGTGTCCGGCTCGGCAAGCGATGTGACGACTTGCGCGAACCACCATCCCTCGAGATGGTCGACTAGGTCCGAGACCTTCCCGTCCGGCGCCGAGAAGTAGAGCTGCTCCTCGATCTCGCTTCGCGCATTAGTGATGCTGGGCGCGTTATCGTGGATCCGCATCGCCGAAAGCAGATTGCCCTGATCTTGCTCGGACAACGCAAGAAAGGCCTTGCGGCCGGCGGCGGAATCCTGATTGGTTGAAGCTACGGCGGCTGCCTTGAGAAGACGGAGCGCGGTCTTCTCTGCGTCTGCGGAAGGCCGCGTTGCTCTGAGCAATTCGGCGGCCGAGCCGCCTGGCGCCTGGGCGGTGGTGATGATGGTGAACCGCCGTTCGAACGGCGCTTGCGGATCCGCGGCGACCTGTTCGCTCCAGATCCTTAGCGTCTTCCACAGGTCGACGCTCATGTCGGTCAGGCTCGAAGGATTTACATGATGCTTAAGCTGAAGCTGCTCGGTCGCCGTGCCGTGCTGCTCGAAGGCGACATCGTCGAAACGCTCGATCGAAACCGAAAGGCCTGGTTGGGATTTTGTTTCCAGGATGGCCAGTAGCAGCGCCTCACGGCACTGGTACAGATACCCGAGCATTGACCCGGTTGCGTTGTAGTTCGAAGCGATAGTGCTCACCCCGTTTCGTGATTGGGCGTTGCCCCAGCCCAATGAGCTGGACGCTATGTCTCTTAGAAAATGTTGTAAAGTATCAACACTCCAACTCGTGGCGGACGGCTGTCCTTACTCTTCCGTGCCGCGCTGCTGATACGTTAAGAAACTGATCGCTCTTGCAGTTGATCTCGGCGGTACGCACAGGATCATAGTCTGGTCATCGGGGAGGAGCCGCGCCTCGCGCGCTATGCGCGCGACCGCGCTCTACGGCTCGGGCATGCGCCCTTCGCCGCCGAGCCCCGGAAGACGGGTCTCGGCCTGGCGGTGACGATCGCTGGCGCTTGAAGCGGTCGCCGCGCTGCCGCGCGGCGGCGCTGTCGGTGGCCTCTCCCGGATGCGCGGGAGTGGGCGGCGCTCCCTCCTAGGCGCGGACGCGGCGGCGGCAAGCCGGCCGTGCGGCCGGCTCCTTCATTGCCATTGCGGCCCTTCGGGTGCCGCCGCCGCTCGGGCCCGCGCCTTGCCGGTCGCCTCTCGCCGCCCACCCCCGCTTTCCGGGGAGGCCATGCGGTTTTGGGGCGGGAAAGGAGGCGAGGACAATGCCAGCAACCCCCACCCGTCGCGCCCGGCGCAAGCCGCAGCCCGGCACCGAACGGCAGCTCAAGCAGCAGACCAATCCGCAGGCCGAACCCCGCGCCAGCCTCTACGATGAAGTCACCCGCCGGATCATCGCCGAGCTTGAGGCGGGGCGCTTCCCTTGGGTCCAGCCTTGGGGCCGCCCCGAGGCGGCGGGCCTTGCGCCCGGCCTGCCACGCAACGCGCTCACCGGCCGCCATTATTCGGGGGTCAACGTGCTGATCCTGTGGGGCGCGGTGATCGAGCGCGGCTATCCCAGCCAAGGCTGGCTGACCTTTAAACAGGCGCTGGAGGCGGGCGGCAGCGTCCGCAAGGGCGAGCGCGGGACCACCGTCGTCTATGCCGACCGTTTCACCCCCGAAGCCGAGAAGGAGCGCGCGCGGGAAAGCGGCGAGGACGCCAAGGCCATCCCCTTCCTCAAGCGTTTCACCGTGTTCAACGTGGCGCAGTGCGAGGGGCTTCGCCCCGGCCTCGCGCCCGAGCCGGTGCCGCTCCCCGAACGCGAGATCGTGCCCGTCGCCGAGGAAGTGATCGCGGCAAGCGGCGTCGATTTCCGCATCGGCGGGAGCCGCGCCTTCTACGTGCCGGGCGCCGACTATGTGCAGGTCCCGCCGCAGCCCGCCTTTTTCGAGCAGGTCAATTACTACCGCACCTGCCTGCACGAGCTGACCCATGCGACCGGCCATCGCTCGCGGCTCGGCCGGAACCAGACCGGCGCATTCGGCAGCAAGGACTATGCCCGCGAGGAACTGGTCGCCGAGATGGGCGCGGCCTTCCTGTGCGCGAGCCTCGGCATCGTGCCGACCGTCCGCCACGCCGACTATCTGGCGGGCTGGCTCGACGTGCTGCGCGAGGACAATCGCGCGATCTTCCGCGCCGCAGGCCAAGCCAGCAAGGCGGCCGACTGGCTGCTCACCCGGCACCGCGAGGCACAGGAAGGGAGGCTGGCGGCATGATCCTCCTCACCCCCGACCTGCGCTTCGCGCTGCGCGCCAACGACATCACCCGCCGCGCCGCCGCGCAGCGCGGCCAGCCCGAGCCCGACCCGGTTCCGGTGGTCAAGCTGTTCAACCCGCTGGGCGCGGCGACATGGCTCGCGACCGAACTCGACGAGGACGACGACACGCTGTTCGGCTTGGCCGATCTCGGGTTCGGATGCCCGGAACTCGGTTATTTCAGCCTGTCCGAGATCGCCTCGCTGCGCCTGCCCTTCGGGCTCGGCATCGAGCGCGACATCGGCTTTTCGACGACCGTGCGCCTGTCGGTCTGGGCCGACACCGCGCGCCGCGTCGGTTCGATCCTCCAGGCCCAAGCCATCATCTGGCGCATCGAGTCCGCGCCGGTCCCCGAGATTCCGACCGATCCCAGCCAAGGGAAAGGCGGATGACGCGCGGCGCGTTCCGCCGCTTATCCAAAGCCGGTCCGCCATCCCCGCAAAGAGCGACGGACCGGCACTCACAAGGAGTGCTGACCATGAAACTCGATTTTATCCCACTCGACAAGCTGGCCGTCAGCAAGGCCAATATGCGCTACGCCAAGCGCCCGCCCGACGTGTCCGACATCCTGCCCACCGTCCGCGCGCGCGGCATCCTCGTGCCGCTGATCGTGCGCCCGCAACCCGGCCCCGAGGACGCCGAGGGGCACGTGCCCGAGGCGTTCGAGATCGTTGCCGGAAGCCGCCGCTTCCACGCCGCGCGGATCGTCGCCGACGAGGCGGCGCAGGCCGAGCCGGTGCCCTGCGCAATCCTCGACGCGGGCGACGATGCCGCCGCCATCGAGGCCTCGCTGATCGAGAATCTGGCAAGGCTCGATCCCGACGAGGTCACCCAATGGGAGACCTTCACCCGGCTGGTGAAGGAAGGCCGCACGCCCGAGGACATCGCCGCGACCTTCGGGCTTCCCGAGCTGACGGTGAAGCGCGTCCTCGCGCTCGGCAACCTCCTGCCGCGCATCCGTCAGATGTATGCGCGCGAGGAGATCGACCGCACGACCGTCCGGCACCTGACGCTCGCCAGCAAGAGCCAGCAGCGCGCATGGCTGGCGCTCGCCGACGATCCAGACGCCTATCTGCCGACCGGCCATCAATTGAAGGCGTGGCTGTTCGGAGGGCAGTCGATCGCCGTGCGCCATGCGCTTTTCGACCTCGCGGCGAGCGGGCTTGTCACCATCGCCGACCTGTTCGGCGAGGACAGCTATTTCGCCGATACGGACGCCTTCTGGACGGCGCAGGATGCGGCGGTCGAGGCGCGCCGCGCCGAATATCTGGACGCGGGATGGGCCGATGCGGTGATCGTGCCGGTGTCTGAGCATTTCCATAGCTGGGAATATGAGAAGGCGGCCAAGCGCAAGGGCGGGCGCGTCTATATCGACGTGCGCGCCAGCGGCGAGGTCGTGTTCCACGAAGGCTATCTCTCGCGCAGGGAAGCCCGCCGCGCGACGGCTTCGGACGGCGATGCGGCGGCACAGCCCAAGCCGTCCCGGCCCGAGGTCAGCGGCCCGATGCAGGTCTATATCGACCTTCATCGCCACGCCGCCGCGCGCGCGGCGCTGCTCGCCCATCCGGGCGTGGCGCTCCGGCTGATGGTCGCACACGCCATCGCGGGCTCGCACCTGTGGAGCGTGCGTGCGGAGCCGCAATCGGCGCGCAACGACGAGACCCGTGAAAGCGTCGAGACCGCGCAGGGCGAGACGGTGTTCGACGAACGTCGCCGCGCGGTGCTCGGCCTGCTCGGCTTCTCGCCCGACGAACCGACCGTGGTCGAGGGCAGCGTGGAAGGCGCGGACGGCGACCCGCTCGCGGCGCTGTTCTGGCGGCTGCTCGACCTGCCCGACGCGGCGGTCATGGACGTGATCGCGGTGATCATGGGCGAAAGCCTCGCGGCGGGAAGCGCGGCGGTCGAGGCGGTCGGGCTCCATATCGACCTCGACATGGCTGACTGGTGGCAAGCCGATCCCGCCTTCTTCGAACTGGTCCGAGACCGCGAGGTGCTGGCCGCGCTGGTCGCCGATGTCGCGGGCGAAGCCGTCGCCGCCGCCAATGCGCGCGAGAAGGGCAAGACGCTCAAGCGCATCGTCGCCGATCATCTCGACGGCGCCAACGGACGCGAAAAGCGCGAGCGCTGGGTCCCCAAGTGGATGGCGTTCCCGCCCGCCGCCTATACGGCGCGCGGCGGCGTCGGCACGGTGCGCGCGCATGCACTCGCCGAGGCGGCGCGCGTGTCCGCCACGCCGCCCGAGCCACCCGCAGCGCCTGCCGCAGTCGCCCGGCCGGACCACGATCCGGCACCCGCGTCGGAGGCGGCCGAGCCGGTCCCGCTCGCGGCCTGAGCCCTGCAAGGGCGGGGCGGTTCGCCGCCCCGCCTTTTCCCTGCCGACAGCCCCGGAATCCGGCCGCGCGCCTCCGCCGTCCCGGCGTCGGCGCGCGGTGTTTTCCTAGAAGTTGCCCTTGCGCATCTTGCCGAGTTCCTCGTTCACCAGCACCATCGGCAGATCGAAAAAGTCGAACAGCCCATAGAGCGGAGCCAGCAACGGATGGATGATTTCCGGCAGGTTGGGCGCAACGGATGCCGCTTCGACCGTCGTCCTCATCGTAATGGCGTCCTGCCGCGCGACATGTCCGTCGAACAGGAGTCGGTCGCCGGTCACGCTGGTCAGCGAGCGGCCTGCCAGCCCGCGATAATGGACGGCAAACGACACCGTCGCCGGCCCGTCGATGAGGTTCGCCGCGAGCTTTTCGGCGTGTAGCAGCACTTCGCCCGCCCGCCAGACCGGCAGGGTGACGTCGAACAGCGTCGCGGGCGGCCGCTGTTCCAATCCATCCTCCTGATACCCGCGCAGCAGGAACGCATAGCCTTCCGGCGAAATCCTCCAGAAGTCCGAATGCGCGGCGTCACGCTGGCCGAACGTGCCCGGCTCGGTGTCCCCGCCGAGCCAGCATTCGACCACCCCGTCGATCGGATAGGGCTCGATGCCGCGACGCGTCGGAAACCAGAAAGGCGGCCAGCCGGTATGACGGGCGACGCTACGCTGCAGCAGTGCGGGCAACTGGCCGGGTGGAATGGCGCGGAGATCACCGCTCAACTCATAGGCGAAATAGTGGAATCCGTGCGGGCAACGCTCGGGGGCATCGGCGGGCAGATTCGCGACCAGTGCATCCCAGCGCGCGAGACACTGCTCGATCCATTGGTCGAGTTTGGCTGGCGCGGCCGGTAGCGCCGCGGCCGGAACCGCGCCGCTGATCAGGTCGCGAATCTGGTCGAGCATCTCGTCGCGGCGGTTGGCGAGACACCGCGCCAACAGTGCATCCCAGTCCTGTCCGCTCGTCGGCACCTCGCTGCGCGGGCCGGGCTTGCGGACATAGATCGCATTGTCCTGGACGATATTCCCGTGCGGACCGGCGCGCTTCGCCCGCACCGGCGAACGATGATCGCCCGGCACCACGACGACCGGAAAGAGCCGGTCATCCCCACGCGCGACGATATGGACTGCGCAATGAAAGGCCGGGTCGGAATAGTTCTGGACGATCCCGTTGATCACATCCTGCGTGTAGCCGTCCAGCGACGCGGGCCGCCCCTCCGCCTCGACGCACCCGCTCTCGGTTTCCGTGAGCCCGAGAAGAATGAAGCCGCCGCCGTGGTTCGCGAGGGCGAGCGCCGCCTTTGCGAAAATAGCCTTGGCATCGTTGTCGTTCCTGAGGTCGAGCCAGTTCTTGATCTCGAGATCAAGGCTCTCCCGTGGGTCGATGAGAAGGTCTGCGAGGCGCTCCGGTGATAGCTGTATCGGCATCGAAATCATTCTATCGGCTGGCTAGCCGTGGCACCAGTCGGGCTTGCGCTGGCCTCGCGGCCACCAGCGCGCCGCGCCCAGCCGGACAAGCTCGCCGGCGACATCGCGGCCGTCCAAAGTTACGCGCGCGACGGTGCGATTGTAGCTCCGCCCGACCCGCCCGAGCCGCGCGGTGCGGCCCTGCAGCAGCCCGCGCGCGGTCGCCGTCGCCGCCTTTCCGGCCGCGATCTCGCGCCCGCATTTCGCCTGGCCGGGCTGCGTCTCGGGCGCATCGATCCCGGAGATGCGGATGCGCTCGCCGCTCGCCAGCCGGAAGGTATCTCCGTCGATCACATAGGCGACCGACGCCTGCCGGGGAGGCGCAGCCGCGCCAAGCAGGAGCACCGCCGAAAGCGCGATCATCGGGGCTGCGATCGGCCTCGCGCCGGCCGCGCCATTCCCTTCCGCCCGCTCGCGCGCATGCCGATCCACATCCATGACCGGGCCGCTATCGCCCATCGGGCGGCGGGACAAGTACGCTTCGTGGCGGCCCCGGCGCGCCCGTCCCGGGACCTCGTTGCCCTTCATCGAGCATGCCAATGCCCATGCGAACAGGATCGTCCTGGCTGCCCGCGCCACCGTCTCCGGCTCCGTGGGCGTATGACCTGGAACGGGCGCCGGACCCGCCAAACCATCGCGCGGCACGCTTATTTCCCCGCCGGCTTCGCCGGCTCCTCGCGGCCGCTCCGCTCCAAATAAGCGCTGGCGCTCCGGTCCTCCGCTGACGCTGCGGCCCTCGCGGGTTCGCGCGTCCGGCTCGGGCCCGTTCCTCCGGTCCGCCCATCGCCCGGAAACGGTTCGGGCGAGCAACCAAGGAGACGATCAATGCCCGCAATCGGTCATGTCACCCGCGACGGAGAGGGCTTCAAGGGCCAGCTCAAGACGCTCTCGATCCGCACCGAGATCGAGATCCTGCCCAACCGCTCGAAGAGCAGCGACACGCAGCCCGACTATCGCGTTTCGGCGGGCGGCGTCGAGGTCGGGGCGGGCTGGGTCCGGCGCGGCGAGATGTCCGGCAAGGACTATGTCTCGCTGAGCCTCGCCGCCCCCGAGTTCGGGCCGCGCCGGCTCTACGCCAATCTCGGCCGCGCCGCCGGCCAGGACGATGATGACGCCTTCGCCATCATCTGGAACCCGGCCGACTGAGTCGGCAGCGCTCCCGTGCCCATGGCGCGGGAGCGCAAGTCCCCAGAAATGGGGGGGTCGAAAATGCATGCATCGATTTTCGACCCTGCCGGCGGCGGCGCGCTTGGGCCAGCTTGGGGCCACCGCGGCAATGGGCCGCACGACCCCAGCACCGGACCCGAACATCATGGACGATGACGCCGCCGCGCGGGCCAAGGCCGCGCGCGAATCCTGCCCGTTCCTCACCGCCAAGCAGACCGCCTTCCATCTCGGCATCGCCCGTTCGACGCTGAAGGCGATGCGGCTCGCCGGCAAAGGTCCGCGCTGCCGCCGCCACGGGCGGACCTGGCGCTACCATATCGACGATATCGAGGCCTGGTCGGCCGCGAACGCGCGCGGAGGCGACCATGGCTGATGCCCGTGACCTGCCGCTGTTCGCCTTCGGTGAGACGCTGCGGCGCGACCGGCGCCGCCGCCGGATGCTTCGCCGCCGCGGCCTCTGGCTTGCGCTCGGCGTCGCCGCGCTCGGCCTCACCATCGCCTTTCCGCCGCGGCCGCGCCTGCTCTGGAACGCGAGCGCGAGCGCGCCGATCGGCCTCTATTGGATCGGTGCGACGGCCACTTCGGCGCCGGGCGAACTGGTCGTGGCGTGGCTACCCGAATCCGCTCGCAGGCTCGCCGCGGAGCGGCGCTACCTCCCGCGCAACGTGCCCGCGATCAAGCATGTCGCAGCGGTCGTGGACATGCGCGTCTGCGGGTTCGGCGCGTTGCTTCTGATCGACGGCCGACCCGTCGCCCGGCGGCTCGCCGCCGATCGCCTCGGTCGCCCGCTGCCGCGCTGGGACGGATGCCGGACGCTGCACGCGGGCGAACTGTTCCTCCTCAATCCGGCAAGCCCGGCCTCGTTCGACGGGCGCTATTTCGGCGTAAGCCGGACCTCGGACGTGGTCGGGACAGCGCATCCACTCTGGACCTGGCACACCGCGGAGACCGGCGCATGATCCGCCCCCCCGCAGCGCTCTGGGCAGGCG
Source organism: Sphingomonas spermidinifaciens (assembly GCF_002351485.1). Classification (GTDB taxonomy): domain Bacteria; phylum Pseudomonadota; class Alphaproteobacteria; order Sphingomonadales; family Sphingomonadaceae; genus Sphingomonas; species Sphingomonas spermidinifaciens. Next base: position 595,114 of record NZ_NWMW01000001.1, read on the forward strand.
CCGTCCTGCTGCTCGGCATCCCCTCGGCCGCCGCGCCGCAGGCCGACGACACTGCCGAGCGCGGGATTCCGGGCGACGCAGTGGCCCGCTGGCGCCCCTATTCGCGCGAAGCCTCGCAGCGCTTCGGCGTGCCGCTCGACTGGATCGAGCGGGTGATGCGCGCCGAAAGCGGCGGCCGCACGCACTTGGCCGGACGCCCGATCACCAGCCGCGCGGGCGCCATGGGACTCATGCAGATCATGCCCGGAACCTGGGCCGAGCTGCGCGCCCGGCTGGGACTCGGCGCCGACCCCCACGACCCGCGCGACAACATCCTCGCCGGCACGTTCTATCTGCGGCTCATGTACGAGCGCTTCGGCTATCCGGGCCTGTTCGGCGCCTACAATGCCGGTCCCGGCCGCTATGCCGCCTATCTCGCCTCGGGCCGCCCACTACCGAGCGAGACGCGCGCCTATCTCGCCATGGTGACAGGAACAGTGACGGGCACGCCTTCCGGGCCGCTGCCGTCACTTCCCCAGCGGCCGCCGCCGGCCTTGTTCGTGGCGCTTCGGAGCGGCGGCGGGCCCGTGGAACCATCGCCGTCGCGCGCGGGTACCCAAGCTTCCGGCAGCCTGTTCGTGTCGCTGTCGTCCGATCGGCCCGATCGATAGACGATCGGGCGGCTCAGTGCGGCCGCGTTCCCAGGAATGCCTTCGTGCGGCTTCGGCCTTCCGCGGCAATGATCGCCTCTTCGGCATGCGCGCATTCGTCGCCGCGCACCGTGCCCTCGCGGCAACCTGCGACGGTTTCGCGCGCCTGATCGAGATTGGCGGCGAAATATTGGGTGGCGCGTGGAGCCGCGACGTCCCCCGCAGCCGGTCCGATGACGGGGCGCACCATGAAGCCAGCCGCAAAGCCGATGGCGAGCGCGACGACTATGATGGCGACGGACCTGCCCTGTTTCATGACCGTGAAACTCTGGCTGATGACGATCTGCATTCTACCTAAATTCCATGATATTTCAAAAGCGAAGTCACCGTCAGATCGGACGGATGGAAGCGGCGGCGCACGCATTCACCGGCGGCTCGACTGCGGTGAGGTGGGAGGGCTCGTCTCGGCAAGGCCCAGCATGACGGACGGCGGAGCGGCTGTGCAAGGCCGGCGGCCCCTCCAATTTTGCTGCGAATTGGAGCGTGCTTCGCACGCGCTTTTGTTCGTCTCGGCGCAACAAAATCGGTTCCTCCGCCGCCGCTGGCGCGGCGCTCCGGCTGCGCCTCCGCGGCCCTGACGGCCGCTCCGCCGCCCGTCGCGCGAGGTCTGTCCTCGATGAGGAGGACTTCAAGCGAAGGAGGCGAACATGACCATGTTTCAACCCATCGGCGTGGCATCGGACCGCGTGTTGGCAACACTCGTGGCTGGACTCGAGATCGAGTTCGGACACGGTGCGGGCGAGGCGCTTGCGCAGCGGTTTCTCGAGGCGGAGGAAAGCGATTTCCTGTGGGATGCGAGGCGGTCGGAGCGCTGGCTCGGGACCTATGAGAGCGCCGATGAGGAGGATTTCGAGCTCGATCGGGTGGCGATCATGGGGCGCCTGGATGGCCGCTGGTTCGTCGCGGTGAGCATCGTCGATGGCGATGGAAACGCGCACGGATTGATGGGGCGGCGCCATTTCCGGAGCGAACGGGCGGCACGCGAAGCCTTCGCGGTGACGCATTGATCGGCTGCATCGAAACCCCGGGACAAGGGTGCCGGACAGGCATCCGCGTCCCGGCTTCTTTTTGCCTCGGCTCGGGCGACATCAGCGGGCGTCGGGATGGCCAAAACGGGCGGAAGAAGGGATTCAGGCGGGGAGCCGCGTAAGGCAAGATAAAGCACCGGCACCCCTGGTGCCGTAAGTGTCTGTCTGCACATCGTTTTTCGGAAGAATGAGCGGCACTGCCGCCTGGCGGGCAGTGCCGTCGGCGCGGGAAACCGCAGAAATCCGCCAGTTCCAGCGGCACCGGTTTTCACCGGGCTGCGCGCAAGGCATGATTGCCGCGGGGCGCCAAGCGGGATCGACCCATGGCGACAGAAGACGACTTCGAGCCGCGGCTCGGCCGCATTCGCAGCCGCGGCGGCAAGCGCGGCCGGACCTATCTTTCGCGCGTGCTCGCGGCGACCAACCTCGCGCGCGGTGGCCCGGGCCGAAGCGGCTCCTATTCGGCCACCCGGATCGGCCGCGGCGCCGGCGTCGGACGGCTGCTCGCCCGGCGCGACCGGTACGCCGCTTTTCGCCAGCGCCGCGTCATCGTCAAAGCGCGGCTGGCGAAGCTCGCCGGCAAGGGCTTCGCCGGCGCCCGCGCGCACCTGCGCTATGTCCAGCGCGACGGCGTGACCCGCGACGGCCGGCCGGGCGAACTCTATGGTCGCGACGCGGACACCGTCGACGGCAAGAACTGGCTCGATCGACAGGCCGACGACCGCCATCAGTTCCGCTTCATCGTCTCGCCCGAGGACGGCGATCAATATGCCGACCTCAAGGACCTGGCCCGACGGCTGATGGCGCGGCTCGAACAGGACCTCGGCACGACGCTCGACTGGGTGGCGGTCGATCACTTCAACACCGGCCATCCGCACACCCATGTCATCGTGCGCGGGAAGGACGAGCGCGGCCGCGATCTCGTTATCGCGCCCGACTATCTGACCCGCGGCATCCGCGAGCGCGCGGCCGAACTCGTCGACCTCGACCTTGGCCCGCGCAGCGACCGCGACATCGAGGCGCGGCTGCGCGCCGAGATCGACCAGGAACGGCTGACCAGCATCGACCGCCGGCTGATCGGCGCGATGGACGCCGACCGTGTCGTCGCCGCATCGGCGCGCGAGCCGTTCCAGCAGAGCCTGCAGGTGGGCCGCCTGGGAACGCTGGCCCGGCTGGGGCTGGCGGAACGCCTGCCCGAGGGACGCTGGCGTCTCGCCGAGGGCATCGAGGATACGCTGCGCCGAATGGGCGAGCGCGGCGACATCATTCGCACCCTGCAGCGCGCCTATACCGCGCGCGGCATCGCGCCGGCCGCGGCCGATCTCGCGATCTTCGAGCCCGCCGCCCGAGACGCGCGGCCGATCATCGGCCGCGTCCTCGAGCGCGGCCTGTCGGACGAGCACAAGGATCGCCACTACCTGCTGGTCGAGGCGACCGACGGCCGCGCCCATTATGTCGACATCGGCAAGGGCGAGGCGCTGGCGCCGCTGCCGGCCGGTGCGATCGTCCGGATCGCCCCAGAGCGGCCGGCGGTCCGGGAGGTCGATCGGACCATCGCCGCGGTCGCCGCCGCCAATGGCGGGCGCTATACGATCGACGCGCATCTGCGCCATGATCCGACCGCGACCGAGGCGTTCGCCGAGACGCATGTCCGCCGGCTCGAAGCGATGCGGCGCAGGTCCGGCGCGGTGGAGCGTTTGAGCGACGGCAGCTGGACCATCGCGCCCGATCATCTTGACCGCGCCGCCGCCTACGAGGCGGCCCGCGCCGGGGAAGCCCCGGTCCACGTCGAGACGCTGTCCGCCGAGCCGCTCGAGCGGCTGGCCGGGGCCGATGCCGCGACGTGGCTCGATCGCGAGCTCGTCACGTCCTCGCCCGAGCCGCTGCGCGAAGCCGGGTTCGGGCAGGCAGTGCGCGAGGCGCAGCACCAGCGCCGACAATGGCTGATCGCGCAGGGTCTTGCCGAGGAGCAGGCGAACGGTGCCGCCTTCGCGCCGGGCCTGATCGACGCGCTGCGGCGGCGCGAGTTACTTCGTGTCGCGGCGCAGCTTTCCGACGAGCTCGGGCTGCCCTTCCGCGAGACGCCGGAAGGCGCCCGCGTCGAAGGTATCTACCGCCGCCCGGTCGAGCTTCTGAGCGGGCGTCACGCGCTCATCGAGAAGAGCCGTGAGTTCACGCTGGTGCCCTGGCGTCCCGTGCTCGACCGGCATGTCGGCAAGACGGTGTCCGGCCGCGTTCGGGGCGACGGCGTCAGCTGGACGATCGGCCGCGGCAGGAGCGGACCGGTGATCTCGTGACCGACCTAAAACAGGCTCGGCTGCGCCTCGCGGTCGTACAGCAGATGCTCGCGCGCGTTCTGTGCGGCTTCGACCGCACGGCGATAGTGGATGGTGCCGTATCGCTCGGCCTCTTCGAAACCGACCGGCGCCAGCTCTTCCGTCGGAAAACAGGCATCGTAGATCGCACGCGCGGCGGCGCGCAGGCAGACGTCATGCTGCATAGCGAGCTCCAGGATAGAACGAATCGCCACAAGGGGCGTCGGACCGGAGTTAGAACATTATAAGAACGAATGGCAAGTCCGGCTGCGCTTGAAGGCGCGCGAACCGCGCCCTGGTTGACCCGCAAGAAGCGGTGCTTGACGGCGTCGCGCGCGCCGCGCCTGAATGACCCAATAATGCTTCCGCTCCCCTTGAATACCATAGCTCTAAGGACTATACTATGAATCGCAATGACGGCCGGACGCGCCCATGACGGTGCTGATGACCAAGGCGTTCGCGCGCTTCGCCCGCAAGGCGGGCCTCACGGATGTCAGCCTTGCGAAGGCGGCCGTCGAAGTGGCGGCCGGAGAATTCGATGCCGATCTCGGCGGGCACGTCTACAAGCAGCGGGTCGCCCGGGCCGGTGGAGGAAAGTCAGGCGGGTTTCGGACGATCATTCTGTTCAAGGTCGGCGGGCACAGCTTCTTCGCCCATGGCTTTGCCAAGAACGAGAAGGCGAACGTCACCGCCAAGGAGCTGAAGGCGTTGAGGAAGCTCGCCGAGGTGCTGCTGGCCCTGTCGGATGCCGATATCGACAAGGGCATTACCGCGGGCGAGTTTGTGAAGGTGGAAGATGACGACGAAGCGCAGGAAAGCTGAGAGCTCTATTCTCGCGTCGGTCCATGAGACTGCAGCGGGGCTCCATGGCGCGGGCCTGATCGACAAGGCCACTATGCGCGAATTCGACGCGCTCTTTCTCAGCCCGGTCGAGCCGCTCGCGCCGGAGGAGATTCGTGCGCTGCGCGAGCGCGAGAATGTCTCCCAGCCGGTCTTCGCCCATTACCTCAATGTCCGAAAGGATGCGGTCAGCAAATGGGAGCGGGGCGAGAAGCGGCCGGATGGCCCCTCGTTGAAGTTGCTGAACCTGGTCAAGAACAAGGGGTTGCAGGCTATCGCGTAAATCGATCGGATCTACTGCGCGTCAAAGAGACCACCAGAGCGGGTGGGCTACGCGCCCCCTCCCAAGGTTGAGCGTGCTTGAGTGGCCGGTTCTCTCGTCCGTGTATGTCGTTTGACATCATCGCAAAGCGGCAGCGGCGATTACCCGAGATGGTCCAAGATGGCTCGCAAGATGCTGGCCGTTCCCTTGCCCGGCGCCCAGATCGGCTCCCTGCCGGCCAGCGCATCCTTCACGCAGTAGAATGCTTGGTGGCTGCTGCTCTTCCACGCGAACACGAACAAGTCGGCGGCCTTGGCTAGGCTGGTAAGCTGCGCCGTTGCCACCAGATCCGAGTTCACGACGACCTTGCAGCCGGGGAATAGCTCCTCCAGCGCCGCCTTCGCCCGGCTGCCGGCGGCCTCCGCCAGCGTGTAGATGCCGATCGTCTTGTCCTTGAGGCTCGTCACCACAGCTGATGTCGTGTCATCCCCCTGTGCCTCGCGCGTCAGCGCACTGACCGCCTCCGGCCCGACCCCATAATCCTTCGCCAGCGTTTCGATCGGCACGAGATCGGCGGGGACGAGCCGGTGGGCAAAGGTGGTCGCTTGGCCGAGCACCTGCAGAAACAGCCTCAGCCTGGCGTCGCGCGCCTGATCCGAGGGACTCGGCAGGATCGCGAGTGCCTCACTGACATCGAGGCTCCATGGCAGATAGGCGTAGGACCCGATGCGCTTCTGCACATCTTCGAGGTCACCCATCAGCGACACATATTCCGACGACGACAGCCCTTGCTCGATCTGCAAGCTCGTCAATTGGGCGAGCAGGTCCAGATCCGCTCGCGACAGTGCATCGTCCATCGCGATCAGTAGAAACAGCAGAGATGCGATCGGCTTGGCTGCCGGTGACACCTTCGCGTCATCGGGGAAGAAGCTCGCGAAGATCTGCGGAACGGCAGCACGAGAGATCAAACCGGCCTCGCCGTCGAGACCACCGACTATATCGGCGAACTGCTGCGCGAGCGGGCCGCTGTCTCTGACCTCTGACGCGTCCCAAGTCGTCGGAGCAGATTGCGCATCGCGCTCGGCGGCGGGGAGATTTTGGCCTGCCCGCAACTGTTCCGCCCACCGCAACCAGGGATTTACCGCGGCTGCGCTCGTCGGTTCGGCTTGTCCGGGCGCGGCATCGTCGGCCTGCGACTGCTTCAGGCTCTCGATTTTCGCCGCGACGGCGGGCGCCAGGGAATCGAGGATCGCCGGATCGGAATCTTCCAGTAACGTAAGGAGACGATCCCGAGCTTCGTCGGTCCCGATCGTGCCCACGCAGGACACCAATCTGCTGATGGCCTTCCTGCTCGGCGGCAGCCGCATGTAGAATTCGAAGGCACGATCGATCTGCCCATCGTCGAAGGCTTCGTCCGCTTCGTCCAACGTCGTGGCAGATGCGGGTGTGGGCTCTGCGACAGGCACCGACTCGAACACCGCCATGTCCGTACCCGCAGGTAACAGCGCGAGGAGCGAAGCGACGATCGTCGGATCGGGACTGGGTTGCAGCTGCTCGAACAGCGCAAACGCCTTGACCACGCGTGGCGCACGAATGCCCCGACGCGACGCAAACAATTTGGGATACGGTGTCGCGACGTGAACCGCGAAGGCTTCGCGCAGAGCGGCCGGATCGCCACTCGCTTCGGCCTCGTCGACATAGGTGCGGTAGAGTGCCTCGATCAGATCCGCGAGAATCTGCGGCGGAAGTGCGAGATCCGCGAGTGTCTTGATGAGCCAGTGATCGCGCGCAATCTGCGGCCAGAGGCCAAGACCAGCGCTCAGCCGCACGTCGAGATATTTGAGGTTCTCCTCGTTGAGGCGTCCTGTCTGCTTCAACTCGGCGATCATTGCCTCGGCTTGCGTCTCGTCGCCGGCCAGCAGCGCCCGTTCGAAGTCGCCACGGATCGCGCCGACCGGGCGGATCCGCGCGCGTGTCACTCGCGGCCTTCGTTCGAGCAGTGCGGCAAAATCGTTCAAGCGCGCAGCGATCGTTCGCATCGCCGCGGCATCGGGACCTGTGAAGCGATAGACGGTTCCACCGAAGCGGCTGCGAAGCGCCGCCGCCATCGGGTCGGCTGCATCGCTCGGCACTCGCTCGAAGCGGCTCAGCCAGGTCGGCCCGAGCCATGCATTGAGCTCGTCCCCGAGCTCATATCCGCCGGCGGAGCCCTGCGTGGTGGCATACCACCCGGTGACTTCCCCGCCGCGCACGAACGGAAGAATGAGCGGCGCGTTGGTCCGCCCAATGCCGAGATGCGCGAGCCACCGCCGAACCTGATCCGCCCGTTCCGTAGGCGCCGATCCGTCGACGAGCGATGTCCAGCTCAGCTCGTTGGGAGATGCGAAGAAGCGTTCCAGCCATTCTTGCTCACGCGCGGGCAGATCCTCGATCATGCGGCCGTGCCCACATAGGATTCGAAATTGATTCGCGCTTCGGCGAGCGTCTTCGGCGTCGTGTCGTAGACCACCATCTCGTCGTTCAATTCGAGGCCGTTGTAGGTGAGGTTCATCGACCCGGTGAGCAGACCTCGCTTGAGCAACACGCCCTTGATGTGAAGATGCTGACGCCGGACGACGCACAATTTGTCGCCGAGGCCGGCCTCGTCGGCCGCCGTGGCGAGCGCATCGATGAGCGGATCGTTGTGACCGTCCAGGCTCGTCGCGATGCCGAGCGCCGTACCGCGCGCCATGACGTCGGTCAGAACGTCCACCAATCTGATCTCGCGGCTACCCCACTCCGGGTTGATCGAACCGAAACCGCCCGCCCGATTGTCGAATAGCACCACGTTGCTGATCCAGGGGCTGACCAGCCAGGCGCGCTCTCCGCCCGGTGCGAGGAGCTCGCCGAGGAACATCATCTGCAGCAGCTCGCGGATGAGATTCTGGCTGGTCACCGCGCTCTTGAAGATCCGTCGTGTCTCGAAGCTCATTGCACCGCCTCCGCGACATCGAGATCGACGTGGAAGGCGTTCTCCACCCGCCGCACCGCCTGAACGCGGGCAAAGACCGATAGATAGGCCGACTGCACCGGGTTGGTCGCTAGGAAGCTCAGCGCGTCTGCCAAAAGCGACGAAGCCGCCATCGGGCAGACCAAAGTCGCCGCGCCGACGTCGGCCAGACGATCGAGGCAAAGACCCTGCCAACCGTCAGACTCGAGATCGATCAGCGCAGCATCCTCCGCCAGATAGGTCCGCAACAGCAGCGGATCAGGCGACGGCAGATCGGCAAATGGCGAATAGGGCCGGAGGCCCGATTGCCGAATGTGCGCGCCGCGCGGCCACAGCAGTCCGTAGACCACGCCGAATCGCCACTGATCCGGATTGACCGTCGGCGGATCGATGCCAGCGAGGGCAAGCGCCGCATCGATATCGTCGGAGCGCGCCAAGCGATAGGCGAGCACGCGGGCATCCAGTTCGATGCCGAGCCGCGCTTCCTCGGCGTCCCACAGCCGCACCGCATCGAGGAAGAACGCGTCGCTGTCGCTGCTCGATCCGGGCCGGAGGATACGGTTGGCGAGCGCAACGATGAACGCGTGAAAGGTGACGAAACCTTCCTCTGCGAGCGCGTGACGTAACGCGGTGAAACTCGCATGGCTTTCCTCCGCGCCCGAGGCATGCCGGAACGCACGCGTCGCGGTCGGCAATGGATCGTCGGTATCGCCCTCCACGACCGAGGCGAGGAAGCGACCGAGTTGATAATCGCTGAGAGAGAAGTCATTGTCGCGCAGCGCCGCCGTCATCAGGCTGAAGAACCGTCGCGGGTCCTCGACATATTGACGTTGCGCCTCTTCGATCTGCCCATTGCCGCCTGGCGTCATCTCGCTGATCCAGATCTCGCTATCGGGCGCGCCGGCGAGCACGTCATCCTCTTCCCGCGGGCCCGCCGTCACATCGAGGATCAGACTGTCGCCGTCGATCTGCGGACATAGGCTGGTAATGGCGCTGAGCGCAGCCGCGCCGACGGTCGAAGCATATCGCTCGCGCAGCCATGGCTCCCAGCTCGCGTCGATCGGCGTCCATAGGATCGCAGCCAGGTCAAACAGGCTGGCCACCACTTGCCCGTCGGCGATGAAGCCGGCCAGATCCTGACGCAGCTTGTCCTGCTGGTTGCCCTGGGCATTGGCATCATCGACGATTGCCGACTGAAACAGGATGTTGAGCGTCTGATCGAGCGTGAGTTCGGCGCTCCCGTCCGCCAAGCGTGTGGCCGCTTCCCGCAACGAGATCCCACGCGCCATCGCTTCGTTGCTGAGGGCTGCGAGCATCAAATGCGCCAGCCACTCGCGCGCGAATGGATTGTCCACCCGTTCGCCGAGGGGCCCGTGCAATGCCTGATGGTGGAATCGCGCGGTGCGCATCGCCCGATAGCGCGGGTCCGAGTCCGGTCCGAGGTTGGACCACAAGGCATCGGGGAACCGCAGACGGAGGCACATCGCGTCGACCGCGAGACCGAACCCGAGCGCGGCTGCCTCTCCCCCCACCTCGAAGCGGAACTCCTTGGTGAGCGATCCGCCGTCGCGGAAGCGAATGCCCGCGTCGCTCCCAAGCGCCATCCGGCGGACCTCGATCGGGCTCAGTCCCTCGTGGGTGTAGAACCGCACGTCCCCGATCAGCGATGTCCAGGGGCTGCCGCGCGGCGGATCGAGCGCCATGCCCTGATCGCGCGCGACAAGCTGACTACGCCAGCGAAGCCGGGCGTTGGACGTATCGACGACAGTGCCCGGAGGGGGCTGAACTTCGAGAACCCGCGGCCGATAGACGGGCACCAGCCGCACCGAACCGGCAACATCGATGCGCCAATCGCCGAGAGGATCAAGACGGGCGAACGGCTCGAGCGGCACGGCCTGCTCGCGATTCTGGTCGAGCGCCGGGCATAACCAGTGCCGCTCGAACGCATGGCTGATGCCGTATCGCCGCGAGACCCGGCCCGGGGCGAACTCGCGAAGCGCCTTCGCGATCGGCATGGCAACCCGCTCGGGCGTTGCGCTGCCGGGCTGCGGCAAGACGATGTCGACCTCCGGGAGGTTGAGATCGCTGAACAGGTTGGCTGGCGCGAACTCGGGCAAAGGCGAGTTGAAGACCTGATGGTCCTCGCCGGGCTGGCCCCAGGCGCGCCAGTTGCTCTCGAGCCGGCGAAGCGCAGTCGGCAGAACCTGCGTCATCAGCGGCCGTGGGTGGTCCCAGAGCAACGGTGTGACCGCGCCTTCATCGACCTTGAGCGCCAAGGCGAGATAGGACGTATAGCGGTCGAGTTCGGCCGGAATGGTGAGGATGCGGCGGATCAGGCCGGCGAGCGCTGTCTGCCGCGCCCGCTGATAATTGTTGTCGGTACTGCTCGACAGGTCCAGCCACACGCTCCCCTGGCGCGAAGAGCCCAGCATCTGGCTGAGATAGTCGAGCGTCGCATAGACCGCCTGGATGCGCATCACATAACGATTGGCGATCGGCAGCGTACGCACCGGCAACTCGGGGTCGAACAGCAGGTCATAGCCCTGATAGGCGAGACGGTCCCGGCCATAGTCGGACAGCACCGCAACCGTCCATGGTCGCATCCGGCGCGATCGGCCGGCGCGGCCCTTACGCTGCAGGAACTGCGCGACATCGCGCGGTGCCTTGTGCTGGATGACCGCACCCACCCGGGGATCGTTGAACCCTACCTCGAGCGAGGCGGTCGCGACGATGATGTCGAGATTATTCCCGACCCCAGGGTCCAACGACATCACCCGCCCAACCGACTTGCGGTCCTGCGGTTGGAGACTGTGGCCGATCTCGACCACGGCCTCCCAATCCTGCCCATGCAGCTTGCGATGCTGGACCGGCAGCGGACGGCGCAGCGAGGCCAAGCCGCCATCCGGCTTGCTCGCCAAGTCGGGTACGCCGCTGCTCCGTCGGCCCTCGGCATCGAGCATGGCGAAATACATGCGGTTGGTAACATCGATGTCGTCGGTGAACAGGAACACACGTTCCCCGATGATGCCCCGGCTCTTGCGTTCATCCGGCGCGTCGAGAAGCCGGGAAAGGAGCATCCCCGTCTGGATCGTCGTCGACAGCAGTGCGGTGCGCGACACGGGGTCGCCCCGCAGCGCGAGCAGGTACTCGGCGCCTTCCGCGATCATGTCGCTATTGGAAGGGGCGATTTCGACCGACGCTTGTTCGTATAGGCCGGTCAACTGCGCGAAGAAGCGCGCGCCGTCCTTGAGCGTGGCGGACAGACCGACAAAGCTGACATGCCGCCAGAGCAGCCGCCGCCAGCGGCGCAAGAGGAAGGCGACCTGCGCACCCGAACTGCCGGCATAGGTGTGAACCTCGTCCAGCAGCATCATCTCCACCGGCCGCTGCGCCCGCTCGCCGATCCCGAACAGATGCCGGAAACGGTCGTCCCCCATACGCTGGTTGAGCATTTCGGTGGTGGTGAAGAGGATGTCGGGCGCCTCCGTCTGAAGCCGCTCGCGGGTGAGGATGATTTCGTCGCTTTCGATGACGGCGGAGCATTCGAGGCATTCGAGCCGCTCACGCCGGGCGCGGCGGTCCGTCTCGCGCCACGCCATGTCGCCGTCGCAGTCCGGCGACGGACAGCGAAGATACTCGCAGACGAGACCGGCAGACGTTTGCCGCCAGCCGCTGCGCGCCTCATGCGCTTTCTCGGCCGATCGGGGCGTCGGACCGAAGAACGTGCCGATCAGGATCTTCCTGCGTCCGCGCGCCGCGAGCGACGCGTCGAGACGGCGCGCCTGGCCATAGACCTCGGCGAACTGATCCTTCAGCAGTTCGTTTCGCGGGTAGAGCGCGAGGACCTTGACCCACCGGTCGTCGACGGCATCGCGCTGGATGTGCGAGGCGACGCGCGACAGCGCGGGCAGGTAGAAGGCCAAGGTCTTGCCGCTGCCGGTGCCGGAGCTGACCAGTGTGGCCGTCGATTGCGAGCCCTCGAAGCTCCCCAAAATCCGCGCTGCTGCCGCGACTTGAAAGCCTGCCAGCGCAAACCGGGGCCCATAGCTGTCGATGAGCGCCGACAGGGCAGCCCGTGCGGCCTGATCGGGCGTCGCCGCCGCGATGCCGGCGAGCGCCGTTGCGGCGTCGATCTCGCGCCGCGGGTAGCGGCGCCGCCGCCAGATGAAGCGGAAGTCGGCGACGAGGGTTGGCGCGGTCTGCCAGCCGATCGGGCCGCGATGCTGAGGAAAGAGCTGGCGCAGCCGGAACAGGAGCCGCACGCCTTCCGCCATCCGCGACCGATATTGCGAGCCCGATTCCTCGCCGATGTCGAACAGCAGGGCACGATCGATCAGCGCGGCGATGACCTGACCGGCGTCCGCGAACGAAACCCCGGCGCCCAGTCTCGGATCGTCGAGCAGTGCATCGACTATGCCATACAGCTCGCCCGCCGAGACGTGACCGTCGACCAGACCCCATGTCAGGAGCCGGGCTTCACGTTGCTCGATCTTATCCAGCGCGGCGAGCAGCAGGGCTTCATCGGCTTCCATCTGCACTCCGCGGCACGATACGGTAGTTGTCGAACGCATCATTCGCGTTGAGCCATTCGCGGACCGCTTCGGTCAGCAGGTCGAGCTTCGCTCCCCCGCTCTGGATGGCCTCGAGGAAGCGCTTCACGTCGGCCGGAACGTCGAAGTCGAACGCCTTCGCCGTCTCGGTCAGGCGTGCGGCCAGTGCCTTCACACGCTCGATCGCTGCCTGGTCCGCAGGGAATTTGTCGAATTCGGCTCGGAACGCCTGGTGGAGCTGTTCATAGGTCTTGAACGCGGCATTGTTCGTCGGCGTGAAGGCGATGCGGCCTTTCACCAATGCCGGAGCTTCGCCGGTGAACACGGTTTGCCGATATCCCTTCCAGGCCCGCACGACGGACGCGGAGACATCCGTGGAGGCCGCCTTGATCTCCTTGAGCAGATTGGCCCAACCGGTGCCCTTCTTGAGCGCGGCCGCCTTTCGTTCAGCGGTAAAGCGGCCGAGAAGCGCCGCGGCCCGTTTGCGCGCCGTCTCGAGGGAGGACGGCTCGGGCGTTTCGATGCCCGAACCGAACAGCAGCGCACGCTGGTCGAGGGCGCGGCTGAGTTCGGCTGCGGGCAGCGCAAGGTCCGAGCGCAGGTCCTCGAGCAGCCCGGTCTCCTCGACATTCGCGCCAAGCCGGTCGAGCACAACCAGCCGTTCGCGAAGCGCCTTGGCGCGAGCAGGAAGCGAGGTGCTCATACGGCGGCCTCCGCTGCTACGTGCGGCGTTCCGCTCACGCCTTCGAGCAGGCTGGTGATCTCCGCGGCAACAGCGTTGGGGTCCGATTGGCCCCGAACCGACTCCTGCAGCGTGACGCGGGGCTCCGCCTGCGATACGATGTCGTTTGCGATAGTCAGAAACGACATGGTGCGCTGGATCAATCCGAGGTCGAGCGATCCAAGCGCATTGAGCAATTTGGGGATCTGCTCGCGATCCGCTTCGTCGACGATCGTCGCCGTCTTATCCACCAACTCGACGAAGCGGCTGGTCTGGAACTCTGTCAGGCGAATCTCGAACTCGCTGAGCTTGATCGCGACATTGGCAGGCCAGCAGTTGGTCTTCTGCAGCAGCGGGATGATTTCGCGCAGGTCAGCAACGAAAGCGCTCTTGTCGAAGCTCTCGTCGACATAATCCGCGATCTCGCTGCGGAAGGCACGAAGCTTGGCGATGACCGCCTGGAGCCTTCCCCAGATGCGCGCGTCGGTCATGGCTGGAATGAAGGTCCGCGCCTCGTCCGGCAATCCTTCCGGGAGCCCCGCCGGCGGATCTCCGGCAAGCACGTCGAGCAGCCGGGGGCTGTCAACCGCGAAGGGCTTGCTCCCGGCGCCCTGGAAGCTGGCGCTGCGATCGAGCAGCAGCTCCTGCAGGATCGTGCGCGTGCTCCGGCCATTGACCGACCCTGTCGCCTGGGCGCGAAGCTGATCCCAACCTTCTTCGAAGGCTTGCGTCTCAACCTGCGGCGGCGCCGCGAACAGCCCGCGCAGAAGCGATTCGGCGCCAGCCGGCCGCACCGGAGGGGACAGCCCCACGATCCGCGATTGATTGAGCAGCGCACGGCCGATCACCGCTGTCTGCGCATTTGCTTCCGCAACGAGCATCGGGACCAACTGCGCGACCAGACGATCGACGATCGCAGCGCTCGCAACATAGTCGAGATCTGCCTCAGGATAATCCCAGCGATGACCGTTGAAGCCGAACCGCAGCGCACCGAGAAAGCCTTCGCGCAGCGTTCCGTCCTCGTCGTCGTGGCTATCGCAAACCACAAGGATGCGCCCGCCGACCGGATTGTTGCGCGCCCCGGCGATCGAGAGCCAGGTGGCCTTGATCTCCTGATCCGGAATGCGAAGCGCCGGCCAATTGATCGCGCCCTTCAGCATCGCCGCCAAGGCGCTTCGCAGCTCGCGCGCGTCAGCCTGAACCAATTCTGTGCCCGACGCCCAAGCATCCAGCTTCTTCGACCAGTCCGCGGCACGCGGATCCTGCTCTGCTCGTGCCGACGCAGGAGCAGGAGCCGCAGATGGCGGAGTCTCTCCGAGGGCCGGCGCTGCCGGCGAGGTGGGCGGACTGGGTGTCGGGACGAACGGCACATTGGCGAGTTCGGCCGGGGTCGGCAGCGAAAAGGTCGAGAAGATCGCCGGCGGCACATGGGCAAGCGCAGCCTTATCCGCCGCATTGCCGGCCCACACGGCCAGGGCGGAAGCCAGACGCCGCTTGACGGGCTCGGGCTGGCTTGCCTGCCGGACCAGCCCCGCGAGATACACGTTCGGGCGCAGCCCGTGGAATTCAGGCGGCGGGAAATTTCCGCTGACGAACGTGCCCCGCATGAGCAGCGGACGGCGAAGGATCTCGTTGATCACCCGGCGCGGGTTGAAGATGAGCCGGTTTGCCTCTGTCAGATGCCGCTGGACGAGTTGCTCGATCGCCAGACGGTTGAACGGAAACAGCGCATGTCCGCGCGCGGAGAAGCCAAAGGCCGTTAGCGCCTCGGCTTCTTCGTCGCTCTGCTCTTCGTCCTGCCAGGCCGGCAACCAGCCGGTGAGCCCGTCGTCGGCACCGCGGCGATCGAAGCGTTTGCGCAGGCCGTCTTCACCCCAGCGGGCCGCATTCAGATAGGCGCCGACCATTTCGATCACGGCACCCTTGATCTCGTCGTCGCTCTGCTCGCGGTGGCCGATCACCCAGACGCGTTGCGCCCGCGTCAGGATCGTGTCGCGCGAGGCGAGATAGCCATCGGTGAGCGCGAGCGCCGTGCGCATGGTGGCGCGCACCTTCTTGCCGTCATGGGTGCCTTCCTGCACGCAGACCTTGAGCAGCACATCCTGAATACCCGACAGCGCGGCAAAATCCTCGACGAGCAGCACCAGGTCCATATCGTCCTTGAGCAGGATCTCACGGATTCCCAGGATGATGTCCTGCAAGGTGATCCCACCGGTGCTCTGCTCGAGCTGGAAGACATTGCCGATCGCGGTGTCCACGATCGTGTTGAGCAGGTCGGCCGCGGCCTGGCGGCGGCGCACATCCTGGACCGCGAGTTGGGTCTGATAGTAGGTCTTTACCGGCAGCGCCGCTTCGTTGAGATCGATCGTGTCTGGGAGAAGCAGATCCTCGGCGAAGAATTGCGATTGGGTCTCGTCTCCCTCCGCGCCATCCTCCCGGCCCCGCAGAGCGCGCGCTACGACCCGGGCGAGGACGGTCTCGTCGAAATGGTCCTTGAGCGCCGCGTCCCCGAACAGCTTGGGCAGCATCTGGGCATGCCCGATCAGCGGTCGCAACTCCGCTGCCCGGTCCTTATGTTCGCGGGCCTCCAGCAGGAGCGACTCTGCTCGGCTCGCCAGCGCATTTTCGATCTGCGCGCGGAACAGCACCACGGCCTTGCGCTTGTCGACCTCGGCGACCGCGCGCGTCAGTTCCGATCGCGACTTTTCGAAGCGCGGATCGCCTTCCAGCGGTTCGAGGATGAGCTCGACAACGCGTCGGAGGCTCGCGCTCTTGGGAATACGGATGATGTGGAGACGCTCGCGCTTGGGCGAGCGCTGAAGCTGCGCGTCGAGCCAGCGAATGATGTGCGACTTGCCGACGCCCGAAGGGCCGGTGATCGGGAACAGCAGATATCCGCCCGGCACGTCGTCGGACAGAAAAGCATCGAGCAGTTCCTGCTCGCTTGCCTGGGCCTCGATGTTCGTACCGGCATTGCGCGTCGTGAGCGGGGCCGGCTGATGAACCGCCAGCAGGACCGACACATCCGCGGTTTCGGCCTCGTTCTTGATGCACGCGTTGACCTCGTCGGCCTCCGGCCAATATCTCTCGAGCATCAGCGCACCTTTCCTGTCTGCACCAGGGCCACATGCGACACGTCTTGCCAGATGCGCGCATTGCTGCCGGTGAGCGACACGACGCCTTCGGTGTCGCTTCTGCTCGAAAGCGTGATCAACCCCTCACGATCAAGGCGCTGGATCGCCCGCGACAGCGACGAGGAGACGAGGCCGGTACGCAGCCGGGGCCAGGCGCTCTCCTTCAATGCGGCCTCGACCTGGACCCGATAGGCGCCCCCGTCGAGGACCGGCAGCACCCCCGCCGCCCGCTCCACGAAAGCGGGAGCGGACAATTCCCGGTTCGATCCGAATATCTCGGGGAGCGCCTCGCGCAGCGCCTGCGTCGGGTCGACGACCCACTGCATACCGTCGCGGGCGAACCCCAGATACAGCATCCAGGTCTTGAGGCCGTTCCAGCGCGTATTGTTCTGGGCGATCTTCTGCGCGCCGCTATCGACCAACTGCCGCCCCTCCAGTTCAGCCAGACGGTCTGAATTGACATCGAGCGTATAGACGTCCTGGGCGAGCATCCAGGCCACGCCGCGCGACAGGTCCGCGCTCTTGGCGCCCTCGCTCTCCCAGAAACGCGCGTTGTTTGCAGGCTGCAACGCCACCGTCCGCGCCACTTTCGGGAGGCGGGCTTCTGCCTCGTCGGCATTCTTGCCGAGCGCAGAGCGGTACGGCTCGGCAATGATAACGGACCCGTCTTCCTCACCGAACAGACCAAGTTCGGTCCAGCGATTCAGCGTTCTCGTCAACTGGCTGGTATCGAACGCGTCGGCGGCGCCGCCACATGCAAGGATCAGATCCTCGCGACTCTTTGGCCCGAAGCGGACGAGCGCGCGAACCAGCACGATCAGGACGTTGAACAGCCCGTCGCTGGCTTGGTTGAGGATACTCACAGACGCGCTCCGAGCTTGAATTGATCGACCGCCAGCACATTGGAACCGGTGTCGGCAATGCGGCGCGCGAAGTTCCATGGATCCGGCGTCGAGGCCGATGCCATGATGACATGCAGCGGTCGCTTCATGATGAATAGATGTTTCGGCAGTGTCGCACCCGTCGCGTCCGTCCAGAGCGTCACCCGGGGAAGCTCGTAGGACGAGGGGCGAAGCACTTCTTCTTCGAGCGTCTGCAGCAACAGCACATGATCCTCGCTCTGCTTGTGCAAGGCCGACAGCGCCGGATTGCGCTGGCGAAATGCCGCGGAGGTCGCGATCTCGCGCACGCCGAACATCGCGACGAAATCGCGCAGCAGGCCGACGACCGCAGCATCGTCGACCGGATCGTCGACAGCCAGGATGATCGGCTCGTTCAAGTCGAGCTGCGGGAAACGGCCGGCAAAGAGGCCGAGGTCGAACCGGCCGACCTGCTCGATCCCGTAGGCGGGCGGCGCCGAATAGTCGGTGTCAGCCGTCCCCGCGCGGCGATGCACCGGACATCCCCCGCACGCTCGCGACACGATCACCGAGCGCCCCGGCGCGTTGCTGCGATAGAGCCGGTCGAGCAGCAACGAAACCTCGGTCGACCCGCTCAGCAGCTTGTCCAGCAGTTCACGGTTTTCGGTCGCCGCATCGAACGAACGCTGCCGTTCCTGACCGATCCGCGCGACGAACCGTTCGCGGCTGAGATGCCCCAACTCCGCCAGGCCGACGACGGTGCGTTGGAAATATTCCGACCAATGCTCATCGCTGCGGAGCTCGAACGCTGCTTCGCTCTCCTCCTCTTGCTGCGCGATGCGGGCCGGAGGCTGCGATTCAAGGCCAAGCACGCCGGCTCGCGCCATCATGATCAGCGTGCGCATGTTCCAGGACTGGTTGTAGTCAGACTGCCGCCGCAGCCGCGGAGGCACGACGGCCAGATCCACCTCGAGCAGCTGCCCGATCGTGTCGAGCTGCGTGCTGCGACCATACATGGTCGACCACCGCTCGAACGCGAGATCGTCGCTGATCAGGGTCGGCGACGCGATCTGATTCGCGGTCTCCTGATCTTGGCTCGAGTAGATCAGGAACGAGGTCGACGGACAGCCATCGCGCCCGCCGCGTCCCACTTCCTGGTAGAAGCGATCGAGCGTCTCGGGCACGGCGGCATGGATGACCGTGCGAACGTCGCGCTTGTCGATGCCCACTCCGAAAGCCGAGGTCGCGACGATCCCATCGAGGCGGTTTTCGGACCATTGGTCGATGATGCGACGTCGATCGGCATCGGCTGTCTCGCCATGAAAGCAGTCGATCCGCGCATAGCCCTTGCCGCGCAGCAATCTCACCCATCGCTTTGCGTCGCTGCGCTTGGTCACGTAGAGGATGAATGGCCGCGGCGCGTGGCTGAGGAGTTCGAGGACTTTCCGATCCTTCTCGTCGGGATCGTCTTCGCGGTGCACCCAATATTGCGGTTCCGGCCGAAGATGGACCGAGGCGACCATCTGGACCGTGCGCGCCGGCCCGAACAGTGCGTCGATCGTTTCCACCGTGTCGGGCGTCAGGGTCGCCGACATAAGGATCGTCCTGAACCGCCGGCCGCCGGGGCACGCCGCGAGCAATCCGCGGCGCACGCCCGCCAGCATCTGAAAGGCGGGGCGGAACCCATCGCCCCATTGGCTCACCAGATGGGCTTCGTCGACGATAAGGTAGGAGATCAGCCCGGCGCGCGCCGCATCGTAAAGCGAGGGCAGCAGCGCGCCCGTCACCGCCTCTGGCGAACAATAGAGAATGCCTTGGCGGCCCTCACGGATGGCGGTCTTGATCGCGGCGCGCTCCTCCGCGCCGAGACCGGCATGCCAGGCAAGCGCGGGCACTTCGCGGCGGGGAAAGCGGCGCTTGAGCATCTGCTTCATTTGCCGCGCCTGGTCGAGCACCAGCGCGGTCGTCGGCACGACACAGAGCGACAGACCGCCTTCAAGGCCTCGCGCGAGCACCGGAGCCTGGGCGACGAAACTCTTGCCCGACCCGGTCGGCAGAGCGACCACCAAGGTCTCTCCGGGCGGCAGCAGAAACGCGCTGCGCACGGCTTCGCGCTGACCTGGAGACACATAGGTGTCGAAACCGCTCGCCTCGCCAAGAAACGGATCGATCGGCCGCTGCCAGTCGAGCCGCACATTCCGCTCGGCGAAGACATCCTCGAAGACCGGATTGTCGCTGTCCTCGAGCCAGGCCGCGCGCCACGGCCGCGCTTCGACCAGGAAATGTCCGTTTGCTTCGCTGTGCGCCCGAATGCCGAACACCGCCCAATCATCTCGGCTGGGCCAACCGGCGCCAGACGGAACGCGCAACTGCGCCTGCTGACCCGCGCGCAGCGACTGCCGGCGCAGCACGTGCCGGAAAAGCGCCATCGCGTCGGGTAGACTGTGCAGCCGTCCCGACGCCCGAGACGCGAGAAGAATCTGGGTCAGCCTGTCGAAAAGGCCATCGGCGGCTGGCGGCTCGGCCTCAAGCTTGGTGAGGTCGAGCAGAATGTCCTGCAGACTGCCGAAATCATGCACCGCCATTAGATGCCGCCCGAAATTCGGTCGGTCGCCGATCGGCTCGCCGATATGAAGATCGCGCCGATCGTATCGAGCCGCACACGCGGGGCGTTGATCCCGGCTCGCACCGCGGCGGCGAGCTGCTCCTCGAATGCAAGCTCGGCGCTTTCCGCTTCGGTCGCACCGGCTCGGGCCCGGGCTCGCAATTGCCCGAGCCGCCCCTGATCGACGCGGGCCGCGCGCTGCTCTGCCTGGCCAAGGCTCGCGACCAGCTCGGGGTCGCCACGAAGCACCTCCTCTGCCGTCACACGCGCCTTTCCGCAAAGCTCTCCCCAATAGGCGAGCTCCGGCAGCTGCATTTGCAGCAGGCGCTGCCAACGCCTGACGTTCAAATTGAGATCGACGGCGCCGCTACGGTCCGGCTCGACACCATAGGGGCGACCCAAGCGCGCGAGCAGCGCCTCATCCTTCACCGGCGCCAGCTCGCGATCGAGCCAGATCGAGCGATAGAAGGGCGCAAGGGCCATGTCGCCGCGCCGACCGAGTGCCGCCCGGGCCGCGCTCGTATCGCGCTCATGGGCCGCCAGCACCTCGTCCGCCGCCGCGGTATCGACCTCCAGGACGAAGTCGAAGCGAAAGAAGAATTCTGCGAGCGGGTCGCCGACATGGTCCGGCGCGAAGCGCCACATCGCGAAAGACCGCCCCCGATCATCGGCTTGCGTGAGCGCAGTCATGCCGCTGATCAAAGCGTCGCCGTAGCGGAGCAGACCAACGCCGTTGACGCGGGCCGCACGATTGAGCGCGGTGCGCCTGCGGAATGTGTAGGGGATGGTCCGGATCGCCCGCCCGAGCCTCGGCCCGGGCCGCAGATCGAGCGCCTCCGCACACTGCGCCATAAAGGCAGGTAACGGAATGAGCGTATGCCGGTTCGAGGTCGAATAGACGTAGCGGAACGGTGCCGCCATGCCCGCCGCCGCAACCGGGCCCGCCTCGTCCGCGCGGCCGAACTGCAGTGTCTGCTCGAGCCAGATCGCCGTATCGCTGGCGATCGACTGCCAATCCTCATCGAGTTCGGAAAGCTCATCGACCAGGTCGGTCGGAGGCGTGCCGAGCGCGTCGAGCGCGTCCTGTTGGTCGATCGATTTGATCTCGCGCTCGATGAGGCCCTGCTCGCCGGCGCTGCTCTCGGTGAGATCGGCGAGGGCCTCGGCCCCGTCGGTGAAGAGCGCGCGGGCTATGTCGCGCACCGTCTGCTCGATCAGATATTGAAGACTCGCAACCGACCGGTCGAATACTCTGAGGGCGGTATTGAGATAGCCGACCCAGGCCATTTCCAGGGGGTCGTCCTCGCAGGCCAGCACCAGCGAGCGCACCGCCTCGCCCGATCCGTAGCGGTCCGCCCGTCCGAGCCGCTGCTCAATCCGGTTCGGATTGAGCGGCACGTCATAGTGGACGACCACCTTCTTCCCGCCTTGGAGGTTGAGGCCTTCCTCGGCGCGGCGATCGCAGACGAGCACCGGGTGATCGGCGGCTCCGGCGAACGCTGTCCACGCATCGTCCTGTGGATCGTGCCGATCGACCGTAATCCTGAACTCATCCCGGATACGCTTCGCGAGCGCATCCGCGGTCTTGGCGTCGGAGCAAAAGATCACGCACTGTGCGTGGCTGCGCACGAGGGACGCCAGCGCGCCGAGCAGCGCCTCCGCGCGGTCTTCGAACAGCCCGGCACGTCCCAGGCACCGATTGATCTCCGCAAAGCGTTCGGGATCGCCGATCATCGCCGCCTGGCGAGCCAGGAATCCGATCATCCCCGGGCCGGAACTCGGATATTGCGAGGCCCGGTCGAGCACCTGCCAGAAGGCGCGCACACGATCGCCCCAAAGTTTCTCCGAGCCTGCCGCGTCGAGCTTGATGGCCTCGTCGAACCGCCAGTCATCGATGGCCACGGTCAGCGCGGCACGATCTCTGCTGCGATATCGGACGATCTCGGCGCCGGCTCGGTCGGGCGTCAGCCCTCCGATACTCCGCCGTCGATGACGCAGAATGCGGCGATGCAGCCGGTAGACTTCGCTCAAATGGGCGTGAAGCCGTCCGATCGCCTCGATGAGGGCAGGATCGTCGGGCTCCGGCATCGTGTCGATGACGCCGCGCAGGTCGCTCGCATGCTCCTGCAGCAGTTCATCATCGGGGAAGAGAGCCGCCAACTGGTCGATCGTATAGTCCAGGTACATCGCATTTTCGGGCGTCAGGCCCGCGACGATCTCCGCCAGCGCCTGGCGGCTCTCGACCTTGCGACGAAACGCATCCTCGCCGCCGAGCGGATAAGTGGCAGCGTCGAGCAAGTGCAGCATTTCGAGGAAGCCGCGTTCATTGTGCAGGGCTGGCGTCGCCGACAGGAGCAAGACCCGGTCGATCGCCGGGGCCGCAGCCGCGACGTCTGCGTAAATCCCGCCGACGCCGCCCGCCTTTCGCTCGGTCAGATGGTGCGCTTCGTCGATGACCAGCATCGTCGCCTTTGGCAGGAGCGCGCGGATGCGGTCGTCGTCGTCGAGGGCGACCACATGGAGGTTGCGATCGAGGCAGCGCTCGAGGAAGAACTTGCCCGCAAGCTCGCTCCGCCACTGACCGACCAACGCCGCAGGCACGATCACGAGGATGCTGCACCTCTGCTGCGCGTCGAGGATACACTGACGGATCAGCACGCCGGCCTCGATCGTCTTGCCGAGGCCGACCTCGTCCGCGAGCAGATACCGCTGAACCGGATCCTGAAGGATGCGTCGCACCACCTCGATCTGGTGCGCCTCGAGTTCGACTGCCGACGCCAGGAGCGCCGACATGCCCATCGATGCTGCCCGCTGGCGCGTCTGCGAGCGGATGAAGGTGCTTCGTCCATCGGAGAAGCGCGGGCTCTCATTGATCCGGTTGGCGAGAAACGGTGTCGGATCCTCGATGGGGCGAGCCCAGCGCACGAACACGGCCTCGAGCTTCAGGTGCTTCGCCTTGCCATTCGGAAACTGGATGAGCTGGCTGTCGCCATGATCGTCGAGCAGCCGACCGATCTCCCACGCGCCGGCTGCCTCGTCGAAATGATAGACGCGGGTCTGCTCGGCGAGCGTTACCCGCTCGATCAGATCGTGTTCGATCTCATGGACGACCGGCTCGGAAGTCGGCGAATCGAAATACTCGACCGCGCAGAAAGACCCGCTTCGATCGATCTGCTTGCCAATTCCCAGCGATGCATACTGCCCCCCGGTCGACCGAACGAACACTGATTCCCCCGCTATTCGATCCTCTTATGCCATCATCGTTGATGATTCATTTGCCCAATCGTCACCTGTCTGCAGCTGAAGCGAAGGCTTCCCAACCCTTTGATCGCAGCTCGCAGGCGGGGCAGCCACCGCAGCCATAGCCCCAGTCGTGCAGAATTTCGTGCTCGCCGCGATAGCAGGTGTGCGTACCCGTCCGGATCAGTTCGACGAGCGGCTGTCCGCCCAACCGGTCGGCCAGGGCCCATGTTTGGGCCTTGTCGAGCCACATCAGCGGCGTGTGCACGACGGCGCGGCTGCCCATGCCGAGGTTGAGGGTGACCTGGAGCGACTTCAGCGTGTCATCGCGGCAGTCCGGATATCCGGAGTAATCGGTCTCGCACATGCCCCCGACGAGATGTCGAAGCTGGCGGCGTGACGCGAGTGCGGCCGCGAGCGTGAAGAACAGCAGGTTACGCCCCGGCACGAAGGTGTTGGGAAGCCCATCGTCGCGCAGTGCAATTTCCGCTTCTCGAGTAAGCGCCGTCTCGCTCACCTGACCCAGCACCGAGAGATCGAGCATATGATCGGGACCGAGCCGATCGCTCCATTCCGGATCGAGTTCAGCGACACGGGCCCGGAAATCGCCGCGGCACTCGAGTTCCACGCGGTGGCGCTGGCCATAATCGAATCCGACGGTTTCGACTGTTTCGAACCGGTCGAGCGCCCAGGCCAGGCAGGTGGCGCTGTCCTGCCCCCCGGAGAAGAGCACCAGCGCGCCCGTGTCGGGGGTCACGCCGACGCCTCCTCGCCCCAATAGGAGCAGGTTTCGCCGCTGCTGTCGCGATGGACGCTGACCCTATGGAGATTGTGCACGACCGGGTGCAGCCGATCCCAGATCCACCGGCTGAGATTCTCCATGGTGGCGGGACCAAGATCGTTGATCTCGTCGAGGAAGCGATGATCGAGCGCATCGCGCGCATCCTCCATCGACCGTTCGAGCAGACCGAGATCGACGATCATGCCGGTGACCGGATCGGGGCGGCCGCGCACCGCGACCTCGGCGCGATAGCTATGTCCGTGAATGCGTCGACTCGACTCCGTGTCGATCGACCGTTCGAGCGTGTGAGCCGCGTCGAATCGAAATTGCTTGCTGAGTTCGAACATCAGCGGATCCCGATCATCTTGTGCGACTGGAGCGACAGGCGCCAGCGCGGGTTGTTGGTGCAATAGGCGATCGCCGCCTCCAGGTTGGTTGCAGCTTGCGGCGAGTCCATCGGCTGAAGGAAGAAATAGTCGAACGCGAGATGCTCGAAGCGCTCGGGCGCCGCCTTTTCCTGCGGATAGACCAGCTTCAACTCGTCGCCCGCTCGCAGCACCAGTTCGGCATCGGCCTTGGGACTGACACAGACCCAATCCAGACCCGCCGGGGCGGCCTGCGTTCCGTTGGTCTCGATCCAGACCTCGAAGCCGCGCGCATGGAGCGCATCGACCAGCGATTGATCGACCTGCAGCAAGGGCTCGCCGCCGGTGAGAACGACATAGCGGCCCGGACGGCTGTCGCCCCATTCGGCCTCGACCGCGTCAGCTAGGGCGCCTGCATCGGCGAAACGGCCGCCGCCGCTGCCGTCGATGCCGACGAAGTCGGTATCGCAGAAGCTGCATACCGCCTGGCCCCGGTCGATCTCGCGGCCCGACCACAGATTGCAGCCGGCAAAGCGGCAGAACACCGCTGCGCGGCCCATCTGCGCACCTTCGCCCTGAAGCGTCTTGAAGATCTCCTTGACGGCGTAGCTCATGACGGGGCCGCCGTCGGTTCGAGCAGCGGAGCCGGGGCGAGCTTGGCCTTGCGCCGAAGGTCCGCCTTCACGAGCCCGACCAGATAATGCTTCAAGAGCGCGACGTCGCGATTGACGTTCTGCAAGCTGTTCCACCGCCGCACTTCGCCCTCGAGGTGCCACTCTCCGCTGGTCCAGGCGGTCTTGTCCTTGAGGGATGCAAGGCCATCGCGGAAGTCCTCCACACTGCGTGCGCCGGCGCGCTCGGCAAGCACTTCCATCACATCGCCCATTGCCTGAATGCCCGCGCCATGCAGCAACCGCGACGAGTTCGGCTTCTGGCCGTGCCAGGCCTCGGGCCAGGTCTTCTTCACGGCCTCGAAGAAGTTCGACACGAGGCGAACGCAGCGTTCCACGCCTTTCGGACCGCGAATGAGTTCGCGCATCACGCCGTTGCTGAGCGATTCCATGATGATCTTCTGCATCACGGTATCGGCGATGATGCCCTCGGGGCATGTGTGCTGCTTGATATAACCCCTGAGCGCGGTGTTCTCGAAGTTGAGGAGCGCCGTCAGGTCGGATGCCGTCGAGCGGCGGCTGAGCCGCGGCGGGAGATCCCCGACCGTCGGCAGCAGCTCATAGATCAGCGATTTGGGCAGCGGCTTGGTGTTGTTGATGAGCACGAACTGGCGGCGCAGCTCGGCTTCATCTCGGCAGATCAACGCCGAGACGAACACTTGGAAGTCGCGGTCCAGATCGGCCAAGGCCGAGAGCCGCTGCTGGCCGTCGACCACCAGCCCCGGAGCCCCCGCGCTCATGTCGATCGACAGCCGCACGACGCCGGTTTCCAGCCCTTCCACCGAAACCCTTTCGGTGAAGGCGACCACGATCGGATTGGGAAGAACGGCGTCGGGCTTTTCGAGATAGTCGCGAATCTCGCGGATATGGGCCGCGACCTGCGGGCGCTGAAATCCGTTGAGCTCGCCCTGCGCGTCCCGCCCGATGCGATCGATGGTCGCAAAGCGCAGCACATCCGCGGCTTTCGCCGCGAAGCTGAGCACTTTGTGCTCACTGCTCTGCTGCGCACAGACGGCGAGGTAGGTCATCACTTGGTTCAACAGCACGCTTCAAATCCAGTCGTTCGATATGGTCTTGGTAGACCGCGAGGTTGTGGATCCCGCGGCGTTTGTTGCGATTGCTGCCGCGAAAGATGATGACATCGATCGCGGCGTCCCGGCAGATCTTGCAGGAACATTGCTTCCAGGGCCGCTCCGTCAGGGTCGCGCGGTAGCGCTGCGCGAGCCGCGCCAGTGTCGGACTGTCCTTGCAGTCCTCGTGCGGCTTCTCCTCGAACAGCGGCGCACTGTAGACGAGAACGTGGTGCAAGGTCTCCTCGAGCTCGGCCTCGCCCCGATCGAAGGCGCGCAGCGCACCGAGCGCCAGCGCTTCGAGCCTGACCAGGTCCTCGGCGCGGAACATGCCCTTCTTGACGGCTCGTTGCAGCTTGGGATTCTCGATCGCCTGCGGCACCCGGATCGAGGTGAAATAGCGCAGCGCCAGCCCATCACCGGGCAGGTAATAGTTCTGCTTCGCGTCCTTGAACGCACGGATGAGCGGCGAGGTCGTGTCGAAGCTCGAGATGTCGTAGCCGTGGAAGCTGTCGATATCGTCGGCCTTGGCGAAACCCAGGATGTGGAGGCGAGTCGAGGCGGGCACCGCGTGACGGATCGCTTCCAGGCAGAGCTTGATCTCGGGCGATTTGAGCGGAACCATGCCGCCGAGCGCGAGATAGTCATAGCCCATGGCGACGAGCCGGCGCGCCGCGTCCGCCATGCTGTCCGGCGACCAGCCCTGGACCACGCCGAGGGGGGTGAAATCCGCGTCCATCGCTCTGGCTTCGCGCAGGAAACCCTCGGCATTCTCCAGCGTGATATCGAAGCGCTGCCGGGCCTCGGCCGACCCGCCGCCCATGCCCACAAGGCCAGCATCGAAGTCGAAGATGATATGGTCGACCGAGGCGCCGTGGGTGAAACCGCATTCGTCGTAGAATTCGGCCATTTCCGCAGGCGTGTAGGGCGGCCGCTCGTCCTGGACATAGGTGAAAGCGCCGCAGTCGCCGAATATCTCGAGATGGGCGAATTCCGGCTTGTCGAGGCGCAGGAACTTGCGTGCGCCGACCAGCCGAAACCGGCGCGCCTGGCTCGCGGTATACTTGCCCTTCACCCGGTGGTCGCCGACAATGCCGCGCGAGACCAGCACCCCGTCATAAGGGGCATAGCCCAATATCTCGTGCGGATAGGCATCGTCCCAATAGGGCTGGCGCTCCGCCGGACTGCGATCGGCGATGAAGTCGAACGCGGGGTCCACATAATCGAGGCTGTCGGCGAAGATAAATTTCATGCTGCCGCCCGCGCGAGATCGCGCTCGATATGCATCAGATGATCGCTGAGTTTGGTGATATGCTGCGAGGTCGACTGGATCTCGTTCCAATCGAGCCCCAAGCCCTCCCACGTGCCGCCGGTCCAGCAGCAGCGCGGCGCCATCCGCGCGAGCATCGCGCGCACCGCCGCCGCCTTGTCCGGCGACGCGTCGGCGCGCAGCATGATCGTGTCCATCAAGGCCCCCATCGCGCGGATGCCCGCCGAGTGCATGAGCCGGCTTTCCGACGGCGGCTTGCCCCATGCCTCCGGGAAGGTGTCGCGCACCGCGGACCAGTAGAGCACGAGCGCGTCGTACATCGCCGCCGTGTCGTTGCCGTCGCCATTGTGCTTGAACTGGCCGAGCGCGCCCGCCGGAGTCTTGAGGCTCGCCTTCATCGTCTCGATGAGGGCATTGTCGGTGACGATCCCGGCCCGATCCTTGGCGTCCGACTCCCGCTTGATCAGCCCACAGAAGGGCGAGTTCGGATCGGTGTTGAGCGCTTCGCACAGCGCGCTCGGCAACTGCCGGGCGGCAAGATCACGCGGCAGGAGCACGCTGACTTCGGGCAGAAGCTCGTTGATCAGCCGTGTGGGCAGCGGCCGCGCCTTGTTGACCAGGATGAACTGCTCGCGCTGCGTCTCGAGCGCATCCGATACGAAGCCGACCACTGGCACGGCGATCGTCCGGTCCTTGGCGGCGCTGAGCGCGAGCGAGCGCTGCTGGCCGTCGACGATCCATGCCGCCCGGCGTCCCTCCGGGTAGATCGGGATCGAAAGCGTTCCGGCGTCGCCCACTTCGCACAGATTGCCGGGCGAACGCCCGCGTGCCGACGCAAATTCGACTTCCGGCGAGAGGGCGAGGATGATCGCATTGGGGAACAGCACCGGGCCGCTGTCAAGAAAGGCGGTAATTTCCTTGACGTGGTCGCGGATCTCGCGCCGCTGGAAACCTTTCAATTCCTGCTCATCACGACGAATGCGGCTAATGTCTGCAACGCGATTGATGTCGGCACCGTAGAGGAAAAAGGCGAATATGCTCGTGCCCGAGCCCTGCTCAGCGCGCACCGCACGCACCTTGAGATATTCGCGCCCGTTCATGCGCGTTCACGCCGGACGATACGCGCCAGTTGCGCAAAGCGGCCCTGTTCGCATGCTATGCCGAGATCGTCCCGAAACCGGCGCAGCAGCCGTGAGGAGCTTCCCCCTTCTGCGTCCCAGTTCGCGCGGATCAGGTCGAGCAAGGCTGCATCGTCATGACGAGTCCGAGCAAACTGCGTCGGCAGCCGCCAGCCCTCTAACGCGTGCGACACAGCTTCGGCATGCGCGTGCGCGTCGCGCGCATCCACGTTATCCGCAATCACCTCGGCGAAGTGGCGCAGAGCCCGGCCGGCAAAGTCGCTACGCGTTCCGCGATTTGAGCTGTCCGGACCATCGAGCCTGTCATCATAGGGCATGAGAAAATCGCGCAAAGTCGCCGGAATTTGGTCGGCTGGTGCGCGTGTGAAGAGCCGCAATCGCGCCAGCACGGTTCGGGGCAGCGACAGAAGATCAGCAGCGATCATATCGATATAGGCTTCTGAGAGCGCAGCGCAGATCAAACCGTCGTTCCGCGAGGCGACATCGTGCAGCGCGACGGCGAATGGCGAAGCTTGGTTCAGCTTTCGCCACCAAGCCGCGGAATCAAATTCGCCAATGATCCGGGCAGAAATGCTGTCTGGCGCGCCGATCAGCACGGTGCAGGCATAAGGCGGTACCGATGCCTCCGCGTCGATAAGGCCGAGCCCCGCGGAGACAACCATCAACCTTGCGTCGAGTAACCTAGCCGCGGCGATCGCTTCCCTGAAGCTGCGGCCCCCATAGATTTCGTCGCCGCGAAAACGCGCTCGCTCGCGGGCAAGCCGGCGCGCCCAATCGTCGGCGAGATTGGGAAGGTCCGCCTCCGGGAGAGCGGCCATATGGAGACTGTCGGAAACCGGCTTGCGCTTGCGATTCGTACAGGCGGTGATGACAAGCGTCACAAAATGAGGCCCCCCAATGCCCTCGAGCGATTGAATTTTTGTATAGCGTTGGGTGCCGGTTTTAGCCAGAATTAATGTCGGCAGGCGCTCATCAAATCAGCGCATTAAATGCTCGATTCCGCGATGCTTTGCGGATTCAGGCGTCCCATTTTGTCGGCGCAGGGCAAAAATTTCGGGTGTCCGACGGCCCCGGAAGTTGTGAGAACCGCGCTTGAGAACGCGCGCCGATAACGGCCATCCGGCGCCGCCGAACGCGGAAGGCATAGCGCCTAAATCATTGGATCGACAACCTGTGCTTGCCAAGCGGGACTCGGTCGCCGAAGATTCCTCTTGATGAGAAAGGATGTCGATCACCTACCGGCGATTCAACAGGGCGAACTGGAGCGTGTCCAGTGCGTGCTGATGGAGGAGTTCGCCGAGGCGATCGGCAGGGCGACCACCGAGAGCCGGAAGAACGGCAAGATCCTCAAGATCATCCTGTTCGGCTCCTACGCCCGGAACGATTGGGTCGACGAGCCGGAGAACGGTTACCAGTCCGATTTCGACCTGCTCGTCGTCGTCAACCACGACGACCTCACCGACATTGCGCATTACTGGTACGTGGCCGAAGACCGTATCCTGCGCGACGCCGCGATCGCGCGCCCCGTCAACATCATCGTCCATTCGCTCGACGAGGTGAACCAGTCGCTCAAACGCGGCGAGTATTTCTGGGTCGATATCGCCCGCGACGGGATCATCCTGTACGAGCTGCCATGCCATCCGCTGGCGACGCCGATGCCGCTCACGTCGGCCGACGCCTATCAGATGGCAGCTGGCTATTTTGGAGAGTGGCTGCCGAGCATCGATCGCGCCTTATCCACGGCCAGTGACCAAGTCCAAAAAGGGGCGGACGACCTTGGATGGCGAAAGGATGCCGCCTTTACGCTGCACCAAGCAGTGGAGCGGGCCTACATCTGCTTCCTGCTGGTGCGAACGCTCTATTTCCCGCGCTCACACAACATCAAATTCCTGCGCTCGCTCGCCGAGGACAGCGAACCGCGTCTGATCGAAGCGTGGCCGCGCGAGCGCAGGATCGACCGGCGACGCTTCCAGCTACTGAAGCGCGCCTATGTCGAGGCGCGCTACTCCACCGCCTATGAGATCACCGTCGAGGAACTGAACGCAATCCTCGGCTCCGTGCGCCAGCTCCGCGACATCATCGAGCAGGTATCGCGCGAGCGGCTCGATCACCTGCGGAGCGTCGCCGGCCTGTAGCCGCCACGGACGGTTTTCCAGCCGAACCTGACCGTTCCCGGCCCATCGGGGCCCATCAGCGCCATTCTCTTTTCGAGGGCTTGGGCGGACTTTGAGGCCGTCCGGATCGACCTGATGTCGACCGGCGGGAGCCCTCGACGTGACGCCCACCAAATTGCTCATCGGACAGATCCTGGTCGTCTTCGCGATCGTCGTCGCGGGACTGTGGGCGGCGACGCAATGGGCCGCGGCGATGCTGGGCTACCAGCCGGAGCTCGGCCCCGCATGGTTCCGTGTCGCCGGCCTGCCGGTCTACCGGCCCTGGGCGCTGTTCGCCTGGTGGTATCACTTCGACGCCTACGCGCCGCATGTGTTCGACCGCGCCGGCGCGCTGGCGGGAGCAAGCGGCTTCATCGGCTGCGGCGCCGCGATCTTCGGTTCGCTGTGGCGGGCACGGCAGGCGCGGCACGTGACCACCTATGGCTCCGCCCGCTGGGCGACGCAGAAGGAGATCGAGCGCGCCGGGCTGCTGCGCGATGCCGGCGTGATGCTCGGGCGCCTCGGCGCCCGCTATCTTCGCCATGACGGGCCCGAGCATGTCATGGCGTTCGCGCCGACCCGTTCGGGAAAGGGCGTCGGCCTAGTCGTACCGACGCTGCTGAGCTGGACCGGCTCGGCGGTCATCCACGACATCAAGGGCGAGAATTGGCAGCTCACCGCCGGCTGGCGCGCGCGGTTCAGCCACGCGCTGCTGTTCAATCCGACCGACGCGCGGTCCGCCCGCTACAATCCCCTTCTCGAAGTCCGACGCGGCCCGAACGAGGTCCGCGACGTTCAGAACATCGCCGACATCCTCGTCGATCCGGAAGGCGCGCTCGAGCGGCGCAACCATTGGGAGAAGACCAGCCATTCGCTGCTCGTCGGCGCGATCCTCCACATCCTCTATGCCGAGGAGGAGAAGACGCTCGCCCGCGTCGCCACCTTCCTCTCCGATCCGCAGCGCCCCTTCGTCGCCACACTCCGGCGGATGATGACGACCAACCATCTCGGCACCGAAGATGCGCCGCGGGTCCACCCGGTGGTCGCCTCGGCCGCGCGCGAGCTTCTCAACAAGAGCGAGAACGAGCGCTCGGGCGTGCTCTCGACCGCCATGTCGTTCCTCGGCCTCTATCGCGATCCTACTGTTGCCGAGGTCACTTCGCGCTGCGACTGGCGGATCGCCGACCTGATCGAAGCCGAGCGCCCGCTGTCGCTCTATCTCGTCATTCCGCCCTCAGACATCAGCCGCACCAAGCCGCTCGTGCGTCTGGTGCTCAACCAGATCGGCCGACGCCTGACCGAGCGTCTCGATCAGTCCGGGTCCGAGCGACGCCACAAGCTGCTGATGATGCTGGACGAGTTTCCCGCGCTCGGGCGGCTCGACTTCTTCGAGACCAGCCTCGCGTTCATGGCCGGCTACGGCATCCGCGCCTTCCTCATCGCTCAGAGCCTCAACCAGATCGAGAAGGCCTATGGCGAGCACAATTCGATCCTCGATAACTGCCATGTCCGCGTCGCCTTCGCGACCAACGACGAACGTACCGCCAAGCGCATTTCCGACGCGCTCGGCACCGCGACCGAGCAGCGCGCGATGCGCAACTATGCCGGCCACCGCCTCGCGCCCTGGCTCGCCCACGTCATGGTCAGCCGCCAGGAGACCGCTCGGCAACTGCTGACGCCCGGCGAGGTGATGCAGCTATCGCCCGACGAGGAACTGGTGCTCGTCTCCGGCATGGCGCCGATTCGCGCCCGCAAGCTGCGCTATTTCGCCGATCGCAACTTCACCGGTCGCGTCGCCGCGCCGCCGGCGCTGTCCGATGGTCGCTATGCCGACCGACCCAGCGCCCGGAGGGATGACTGGAGCGGGATCGTCCGCGGCCCGGATGTGCGGCTCGGCCAATCGGACGCGCCCGAGGAGCTCACCGAGGACGGCGGCCTCGAGCAGCAGCGCCATCCCGGCCTACCCGAACAGTCCGCGCCGCAGCCCGAAACCGCGCCCGATCCGGCGCTGGCGCTCGCCGACGACGAGGACATCGCCGCCGACCAGCGCGCCATGGACCAGGCGCGCGGTCTCACCGCCGTCGCCCGCGGCTATGCCCTCAACGAGGGCAGCGACCGCGATCTCGTGCCGGGGCTGTAAGCCATGAAGGTCCGGCAGAACCTCTATATCGATCGCGAGCTGAGCGACGCGCTGGAGGCGCTCGCGGCGGGCACCGTCGGCAACAAGTCGCGGCTGGTGAACGACGCGCTCGCGGACTGGCTGGCGCGGCGGGCCACCCGAGAGATCGATGACCTTCTCAAGCACCGCCTCGACCGGATCACCCGCGAGATCGGACATGCGCGCCGCGACATCGAAGTGCTGCTCGAAAGCCTGTCGCTGTTCGTGCGCTACCAGCTGATGGTGACGGCGCCGCTTCCCGACGCCGATGCCGCTGCCGTCGCCGTCGGCCGCGAGCGGTTCGAGAAATTCGTGGCGCAAGTCGGCCGACAGCTCGCCGGCGGCAAGCGCTCCATCGGTCACGATCCGGACACCGGAGGCGCGGCATGAGCGGCGCTCCCGACACCGTATCCGAGGGCCGGCGCCGCGCGATGCTGCGCACGGCGATGGGGCCGACCATCGCGGCGGCGCTCGCCGATCCCCTCGTGCTCGAGGTGATGGTCAATCCCGACGGCGCGCTCCGTCTCGACCGGCTCGGCGAGGGACGTACCGACACGCTGGTCCGCTTCGACCCCGCGCAGGTCGAGCGGATCATCCGCCTGGTCGCCTCCCACGCGCGGACCGAAGTCCATGCCGACCGGCCGATCGTCTCCGCCGAGCTGCCGCCGCATGGCGAAGGGGCCGGCGAACGGTTCGAGGGATTGCTACCGCCGGTCGCGCTCGGCCCTTGCTTCTCGATCCGCAAGCCCGCGACCCGGCTCTACACGCTGATGGATTATGTGAACGACGGCATCATGTCGGCCGATGCGGCGCGCCTGCTCTCGCTCGCCGTCGTCGAGCGCCGGAATATCCTGATCGCCGGCGGCACCAGCTCGGGCAAGACCACGCTCGCCAACGCGCTGCTGGCCGAGATGGCGCATCTCGATGAGCGCGTGCTGCTGATCGAGGACACGCGCGAGCTCCAGTCGCCCGCCGCCGATACCGTCGCGCTGCGTACCCGACCGGGCAGCGTCTCCATGGCCGACCTGGTCCGCTCGACGCTGCGCCTGCGTCCAGACCGGATCATCGTCGGCGAGGTGCGCGGTCCCGAGGCGCTCGACATGCTCAAGGCCTGGAACACCGGCCACCCGGGCGGGATCGCCACGGTCCATGCCAACAGCGCCGCCGCCGCACTCTACCGCGTCGAGCAACTCGTGCAGGAGGCGGTAGTCACGGTGCCGCGGCGGCTGATCGCCGAGGCCATCGACGTCGTCGTGTTCATCGCCGGACGCGGCACAGGCCGGCGGATCGAGACGATCGCGCGGCTCGCAGGCCTCGATCCGGACGGCAACTACGGCCTCGCCGACCTCACGCCCCCTCCCGAACCCCCGATCCATGGAGACTGACCCATGCCCGTATTCCGCATATCCATCCGCCCGTTCCTGTCCTTCCCGCTGCTCGCGCTCGGCTGCGCCGCGCTCTCGACCAGCGCCTGGGCCAGCGGCTCCGGCATGCCCTGGGAACAGCCCCTGCAACAGGTGCTGGAGTCGGTGCAGGGACCGGTGGCGAAGATCGTCGCCGTGATCATCATCATCGTAACCGGCCTGACCCTCGCCTTCGGCGAGACCGCGGGCGGGTTCCGGCGGCTGATCCAGATCGTGTTCGGCCTGTCGATCGCGTTCGCCGCCTCGTCCTTCTTCCTCTCCTTCTTCAGCTTCGGCGGCGGAGCGCTCGTCGCATGACCGGCGGCGGGCATATCGAAGGCTTCGAGGCGCCGGTCCACACCAGCCTCGGCCAGCCGATCTTGCTCGCCGGCGCGCCGCGCGGTCTGGCGATCGTCAACGGCACAATCGCGGCTGCGATCGGGCTCGGCCTCCAGCAATGGCTGGCGGGCATCGCGATCTGGGCGGTCGGGCACAGCCTCGCGGTGTTCGCGGCGCGGCGCGATCCCGACTTCGCGCCGGTGCTGATCCGGCATCTGCGCCAAAAGGGGCATCTCGCATGCTAGCGCTGCACGAATATCGGCGGCGCGCCGATCGCCTCGCCGATCATCTTCCCTGGGCGGCGCTGGTCGCCCCCGGCATCGTCCTCAACAAGGACGGCAGCTTCCAGCGCACGCTCGCCTTCCGCGGCCCGGACCTGGAAAGCGCGACAGAGGCCGAGCTGGTCGCGGCATCGGCGCGGGCCAACAACGTGCTCAAACGGTTCGGCTCCGGCTGGGCGCTGTTCTTCGAGGCCGAGCGGCGCGAGGCGCTCGGCTATCCCGAGAGCCGCTTCCCCGATCCCGTATCCTGGCTGGTCGACGAGGAGCGCCGCGCCGGCTTCGAGGCCGAAGGCGAGCACTTCGAAAGCCGCTATTACATGACGCTGCTCTGGCTGCCGCCTGCCGACAGCAGCGATGCCGCCGGCCGCGCGCTGGTCGACCGGCCCGACCAGGACGGCACGCGCGACTGGCGCGGCGAACTTGCCCGCTTCATTGCCGAGACCGACCGCGTGCTCGACCTGTTCGGCGGCTTCATGCCGGAAGTGCGCGCGCTCGACGACGCGGAGACGCTGACCTATCTCCACGGCACCGTTTCCGGGATCCGCCACGGCGTCGCCGTTCCGGACACGCCGATGTACATCGATGCCGTGCTCGCCGACACGCCGCTTGCCGGCGGCCTCGAGCCCAGGCTTGGCGACCGGCATCTGCGCACCGTGACCGTGCTCGGCTTTCCGAGTTTGAGCCGGCCCGGCATCCTCGACGCGCTCAACGCGGCGGATTTCGGCTACCGCTGGACCACCCGCTTCATCGCGCTCGACAAGACCGACGCGACCAAGGTGCTCACCCGCATCCGGCGCCAATGGTTCAACAAGCGCAAGTCGATCACCGCGCTCCTGCGCGAGGTGCTCTACAACCAGCCGACCCAACTCCTCGACAGCGACGCCGATAACAAGGTGCTCGACGCCGACCTGGCGCTCCAGGAACTGGGCGGCGACCATGTCGCGTTCGGCTATCTGACGACGACGATCACCGTCGCCGACACCGATCGCGCAAAGGTCGACGAGAAGGTCCGCGCGGTCGAGCGGATCGTCAACGGGCTGGGCTTCACCTGCGTGCGCGAGACCATGAACGCGGTAGAGGCCTGGCTCTCGTCGCTGCCGGGTCACGCCTATGCCAATGTCCGCCAGCCGCTCGTCCATACCCTCAACCTCGCCCACCTCATGCCGCTCTCGGGCGTGTGGGCGGGACCGGATACGAATCGCCACCTGGGCGGCCCGCCGCTTCTCCATGCGCAGACCTCGGGCACGACGCCGTTCCGGCTGTCGACCCATGTCGGCGATGTCGGACATATGCTGGTCGTGGGACCGACCGGTGCCGGCAAGTCGGTGCTGCTCGGGCTGATCGCGCTCCAGTTCCGCCGCTACGCGAACTCTCAGATCATCATGTTCGACCTGGGTTTCTCCGCTCGCGTGCCGGTGCTGGCGATGGGCGGCTCGCATTATGCCCTGGGCGGCCACGGCGAAGAGATCGGCCTCGCGTTTCAGCCGCTCCGCCGCATTCACGATCCGCTGGAGCGTGCCTGGGCGGCCGAATGGCTGGCCGCTCTGCTCGCCCATGAGAAGGTCGCGGTCACGCCGCAGGTCAAGGACGCGGTCTGGTCGGCGCTCGGCAACCTCGCCACCGCGCCCGTAGAGGAGCGGACGCTGACCGGCCTCGGCATGCTGCTGCAGTCGGCCCCGCTCCGGCTGGCGCTGACCCCCTATACGGTCGAAGGCCCCTATGGCCGGCTGCTCGACGCGGCCGACGAGACGCTCGCCTTCGCCGACGTACAGTGCTTCGAGACCGAGGCGCTGATGCTTCAGGCGGGCGTCGTCGCCCCGGTCCTCAACTATCTCTTCCATCGTCTCGAAGCGCGCTTCGACGGGCGTCCGACGCTGCTCGTCATCGACGAAGCCTGGAGCCTGCTCGACGATCCGATGTTCGCAGCGCGCATCCGCGAATGGCTGAAGACGCTGCGTAAGAAGAACGTCGCCGTCGTTTTCGCCACCCAGTCCCTCGCCGACATTACCGAAAGCAGCATCGCGCCCGCCATCATCGAGAGCTGCCCGCAGCGCATCCTGCTGCCCAACGACCGCGCGATCGAGCCGCAGAGCCGGCAGGCCTATGAGCGTTTCGGGCTCAACGACCGGCAGGTCGAGCTGGTCAGCCGGGCCACGCCCAAGCGCCACTATTACCTCCAGTCCGCCCGCGGGAACCGGCTGTTCGAGCTCGGCCTCGGCCCTGTGGCGCTCGCGCTGTGCGGCGCCTCCGGTCCCGAATGGGTCGAGCGCGTCGATGCGCTGCTCGGCGAGCACGGCCCCGGCGACTTCGCCGACCGCTTCTTCCGCGCAGCAGGGCTCGACTGGGCCGCCGAACTGCTCGTCCGCTTCCCTGGTCCCCAACCGCAAGCCCCACAGGAGATATGATGATGCCTCGTCCTACCGTCACGCTTTCGCGCAAGCACGCCATCGCGGCCGCGCTTGCCGCCGCTTCCATTCTGTCGCTGGGCATGGCGGTGAGCACGCAGCCGGCTTCGGCGCAGATCACCGTCTTCGATCCCAACAACTACAGCCAGAACATCCTGACCGCCGCGCGCACGCTGACGCAGATCAACAACCAGATCCGGTCGCTGCAGAACGAGGCGACGATGCTGCTCAACCAGGCGAAGAACCTCAGCCGCATCGACTTCCCGGAAATCCAGGCGATCACCGAACGGCTCCAGCAGATCGACCGGCTGATGGGCCAGGCACAGGGGCTGAACTTCCGGGTCTCCGGACTCGACGAACAGCTTCGCCGGCTCTTCCCGCAGGATTTCAGCCAGGCGCTCTCCACCAATGACCGGGTGCTCGCAGCACGGCAGCGACTCGACACGGCGATGGCGGCGTATCGCCAGACCATGACGGTCCAAGCGCAGGTGGCGGAGAACGTCACGGCCGACGCAGGGACGCTGACCGCGATCATGGCGAAGAGCCAGGGCGCCGAAGGCGCGCTGCAGGCGGCGCAGGCCACCAACCAGCTCCTCGCACTCAGCGCCAAGCAGCAGTTCCAGATCCAGAACCTGATGGCCGCGCAATATCGCGCCGACGCCACCGAGGCAGCACGCCGCGCCCAGGCCGAGGCCGAAGGTCGCGTCGCCACCCGGAAGTTCCTCGGGACCGGCTCCGCCTACACGCCCCAATAGGCGCGGCCGGCCCGACGCGGCGGCGGTCTCGCCTCCCGCCGCCGCGCCGCGGGGCGTGGCCAAGCTCCCCCGCCACGTCCCGCGGCACCCTTCATCCGCAAAGGAAGGCTCACGTGCAGGATCTCAACGTCATCGACCGCTTCATGGCCGCCTTCATCCGCTACATCGACAGCGGGTTCGGGCTGCTCGGTCCCGACGTCGGGTTCCTCACGGCGACGCTGATCGGCATCGACATCACACTCGCCGGGCTGTTCTGGGCAATGGGCGGCGAGCAGGACGTGATCGGCCGCTTCCTGAAGAAGATCCTCTACATCGGCGCGTTCGCGCTGATCCTGAACAGCTTCTCGACGCTCGCCGACATCATCTTCCGTTCGTTCGCGCAGGCCGGGCTCACCGCCGGCGGGGGCACGCTTTCCGCCGACGACCTGCTCAAGCCCGGCCGCCTCGCGGGCACCGGCTTCTCCGCGGCCTGGCCGCTGCTCGACCAGGCGTCGAGCATGATGGGGTTCGTCAGCTTCTTCGACAATTTCCTGACGATCGCGGTGCTGCTGTTCGCCTGGGTGATCGTCATCCTCGCCTTCTTCATCCTCGCCGTGCAGATGTTCGTCACGATCATCGAGTTCAAGCTGACCTCGCTGGCCGGCTTCATCCTCGTGCCGTTCGCGCTGTGGAACCGGACCAGCTTCCTCGCCGAACGCGTTCTCGGCAACGTGGTGTCCTCGGGCATCAAGGTGATGGTGCTCGCCGTCATCGTCGGCATCGGCTCCAATTTCTTTGCCGAATTCACGACGTCGATGCAGGGGCAGGAGCCTGATCTCGGCCAGGCCATGAGCCTGACGCTGGGCGCGCTCGCACTGTTCGGGCTCGGCATCTTCGGCCCGGGCATCGCGTCCGGTCTCGTCGCCGGCGCGCCGCAGCTCGGCGCGGGCGCGGCGGTCGGCACCACGCTGGGCGCAGCGGGCGTGGTTGCGCTCGGCGGCGGCGCCGCCATGGGCGCGGCACGCCTCGCGGGCGCCGGCGCGCTCGGCGCGGTCCGCGCCGGGACGGCGATGGGCTCCGCGGCGTCGACCGCCTACAAGCTCGGTCAGGAGACCTCCGGCTCCTCAAGCGTGGGCGCCGGCCTCAAAGGCGTCGGTCAGGCGGCCGCCGGCGCGGCCCGGCAGCGCGCCGGATCAGCCTTCGGGCTCAAGGCCGCAGCGGAATCGGGACGCGCCGCCGCATGGTCTGCACTTTCCGGCAATAGCGGCGCGCAGCCGACGGCGCCTGCGAGCGCGGAGGCCGCGCCGTCCTGGGCACAGGCGCTGCGGCGCCAGCAGGACGCGCGGCATCACCGCCACATCGCGCTTCAGACGCTCAAGGAGGGCGACCGTGGCGGCGCCTCGGCCACCCCCGACATCAAGGAAAAGGAGGAATAAGCCATGCGTTTCAAGCGAAGCGTCCAACGCTACGGGCGCACCCCAGAACCCGAGACGCCCTACCAGCGCGCCGGGCAGCTATGGGACGAACGCATCGGATCGGCGCGCGTCCAGGCGCGGAACTGGCGGCTGATGGCCTTCGGCGGCCTGGCGCTCACCACCGCCATGTCCGCGGCGCTCGTCTGGCAATCGCTGCAGAGCAAGGTCGTGCCCTATGTGGTCGCCGTCGACCGGCTAGGCGAAGCCCGGGCGGTCAGCGAAGCCGAGCGCGACTACCAGCCGAGCGACCCCCAGGTCGCCTGGCATCTCGCGCGCTTCATCGAGCACGTCCGGTCGGTGTCGCTCGACCCGGTCCTCATGCGCCGGGACTGGCTGTCGGCCTATGATTTGGTGACCAGGCGCGGCGCCCAGTTCCTCGGCGACTATGCGCGCGCCGCCGATCCGTTCGGCAGGATGGGCGAGCAGACGATCTCGGTGCAGGTGACCAGCGTCGTCCGCGCGTCGGATCGCTCCTTCCAGGTCAAATGGACCGAGACCGGGTTCGAGCGCGGCGTGCGGACCGGCACGTCGAACTGGACCGGCATCCTGACCGTGGTGCGAAAGGCCCCGACTTCGGCGGAGACGCTCCGCCGCAACCCGCTCGGCATCTATATCGACGCCATCGACTGGAGCCGCGAGCTCGATTCGGCGGCGGCGCCGGCGGCGACGCCGTCGCCGGCCCCTGCATCGCCTCCGCCTGCGAACGTGCCGCGCGGATCTCCGCTCGACTCGACGCTCGCCGCCGAACCGACACCCCCCACTGTTCCGGAGAACCGGCAATGACCCGTCAGCTTGCCCTTACAGCCATGGCTGCGCTCGCGTTCACCCCCGCCGCCGGTGCACAGTCCAATCCATCATTCGCTTCCGGCCGGCCGCCGCACGGCGTCGCCGCGATTGGCGCCGCTAATGCCGACGCCACCGTGGAACCGCGCCGTCCCGATTTCATCAACGGAACTGCGGTCTATCCCTTTGCCGACGGCACCATCTACCGCGTCTATACCGCGCCGGAACGCGTGACCGACATCGCACTCCAGCCGGGCGAGATCCTGATCGCGGTGGCGAGCGGCGACACGGTGCGCTGGGTGATCGGCGACACCGCGAGCGGAACGGGCGCGGAGAAGCGGGTCCACGTCCTAGTCAAACCGTTCTCCGCCGGCCTCAGCACCAACCTGGTGATCACCACCGATCGGCGGACCTATCACATCGCGCTCGCCAGCACCGGCGGGCCGGCGATGGCGGCGCTGTCGTGGAGCTATCCGCAGGATGCACTCCTCGCGATCCGCCGCGCCCAGGAAGCTGCGGCGGCGGCCGCGCCGGTGGCGGCGGGGCTGGAGATTGAACGCCTCGATTTCGGCTATTCGATTTCAGGCGATCGGCCTTCGTGGCGCCCGCTGCGAGCGTTCGATGACGGGCGGCAGACCTTCATCGAATTCCCGCCGTCGCTCGCCGTCGGGGAAGCACCCCCGCTGTTCCTGGTAGATCGCAAAGGCGAGGCCCAGCTGGTCAACTACCGCCTGCGCGGACGCTATTATGTCGTCGACCGCCTGTTCGATAATGCGGAGCTCCGCCTCGGCGCCAAGCGCCAGCAGGTCGTGCGGATCAGCCGGATCGGCCGGAGGTCGTCATGACTGACGCCATCATATCGAACGAACCCGCGGTCGCGCCCAAGATCGACCCCGAGACATTGGTCCTGCGCGCGCAGCCCGCACCTGCGATCCGGTTCAAGCGCGGGCTTGTCGTCGGACTCGCGGCCATCGCCATCATCGTGCTGGTCGCGGCCGCCTGGTTCGCGCTGAAACCGCGAAACCTGCACCTTGTGGGCGAGCAGAGCGATCTCGCCGAACCGGCCAAGGCTCCCGGCGATGCCCTCAGCGGGCTCCCCGCCAGCTACGGCGATGCGCCCAAGCTCGGCCCGCCGCTTCCCGGCGATCTCGGCCGGCCCATTCTCAAGCACCAGCAGGCGATGACGGAAGGCGTGCCGCCCCAGCCGAATGCGGCCGAAGAGGCGGCGCGGACGGCACAGGAGCAGGCTGCGGCCGAGCGCAAGGCGGCGCGCGAATCCGGCGTGCTGGTGCATAGTGGTGCCCGCGCCGTGTCGGCCGAGGCCGCGCCGGCTGCCGTCGCGACGGCGCCGAGCGATGCCGATGCATCCAAGCTGGCACTGGACCCGAATCGCGATCCCAATGCGCAGCAGCGCAAGGCCGATTTCGTGTCGACATCGGACCGCGGCGGCGACGTCAATCCGCACCTGATCCGCCCCGCCGCCTCGCCCTACATGCTGTCGGCCGGCAGCGTGATCGCCGCAAGCCTCATCACCGGCCTGCGATCCGACCTTCCCGGGCTAGTCACGGCGCAGGTCACCGAGCGCGTGTTCGACAGCGCCACCGGCCGCATCCCGCTGATCCCGCAGGGCGCGCGCCTGATCGGCACCTATGATTCCGTGGTGGCCTTCGGCCAGCGCCGCGCGCTCGTCGTCTGGCAGCGCATAATCTTCCCGGATGGCCGTTCGATCCGGATGGAGAACGTGCCGGCCACCGATCCCTCCGGCTATGCCGGGTTGGAGGACAAGGTTGATTTCCACACCTGGACGCTCCTCAAGGGCGTGGCGATCTCGACCCTGCTCGGCGTCGGCTCCAACCTCACCTTCACCGGCGAGAGCGACCTCGTACAGGCCATCCGGGAATCGACCCAGCAGAATGTCGCGCGCGCCGGCGACCAGCTCACCTCGCGCAACCTCCAGATTCAGCCAACGATCACCGTGCGGCCAGGCACGCCAGTGCGCTTGGTCGTGCATCGCGATCTCGTGCTCTCTCCACCATCCGAATAGGTGACCTATGCCAGACCTGAAGCTGCCCAAGCTGCCTGATCGCACGCCCGTCAGGCTCACGATCAGCATCACGCCCGACCTCCAAGCCGCCCTGAACGATTACGCAAAGGTCTATGCGG
This sequence comes from Sphingomonas spermidinifaciens, assembly GCF_002351485.1. GTDB lineage: Bacteria > Pseudomonadota > Alphaproteobacteria > Sphingomonadales > Sphingomonadaceae > Sphingomonas > Sphingomonas spermidinifaciens. Next base: position 637,537 of record NZ_NWMW01000001.1, read on the forward strand.
AAACCTATGGTCGCGAAGAACCTGTGACTGAGCTCATCCCGGCAATGCTCGCGAGTTTCGTCGAGAGCGATCGCGCGTTCTCGCGCTCGCGAGCAAAGCCATGAGCAGAGCGCGAACCATCAAGGACCGCCATAGTGCGGCAGAGGCAACGCCTACCCTGTTCGAGGACCTACCGACCGAGCCGATCTGCGTCAGGGTGGCAGCCGCGGTCAAACTGACGGGTATCCCGCGGTCCACACTTTATGAGCTGATTGGTTCTGGCGAAATCGAAACCGCTAAAATCGGGAGATCCACCTTCATCCTTTATGCCAGTCTCAAACGGCTGTTCGAGAAGCACTAGCGCTGATTGGTACAGTGCAATGATTCCTGCACCACCGAGCTCAAGGATTCACGGGGCGAGTCCAACCTTCGGCAAGCTTCTCAATCACTTTCTCGAACCAGCCCTCATACCAATACCAGGCATTCGCGATGGACACGCCATAGCCCTTGGCTGGGGTGCGTGCCTCCAGCTGCTGCGCGAGCTTGGTGTGATCGTACATGTTGAAGTTGGGATAGCCTGCCTCTCGCACCTTGGCGACGATCTGCGAGGGCAGGTACTTCTGCCGCTCGACCTCCTTGAGCAGGACGCGCTCGACCGCCTGCGCCTCGGGCGAGCCAGGCCGGACGAAGTCGATCGCAAGGTCCGCATTGGTGGCCCGTCCTGTAACCTTGGGAACGAAGGCGACGCGGTACCGAAAGCGCGGATCCTTCTGCTCGTCCTCAGTCAGCGCGTTGTGGAAGTTGTCCATTGCGGTTGCGATGTGCGCTGGCAGGCTCTCTCCGGCGAGCAGCGCGCGCTGCCCGCCGTAGAACGTCACGAACTGCAATGCGATTGGCAGGCGTCGCTCGAGCGCGAACTGCCCACCGAACAGCGCTTTGATGGCGTCATTGAAGTTAAGGCAGCAGGCTTGGAGCTTGGCACTGAGCGCGTCGTCGATGCGATTGGTCGAGCGGTGCTCGATCTCGTGCCGGATCTCGAGCAGGAACTTCAGATTATTGATCGTGCCGCGGTCGAGCGGGCATGCGCCCGTCGCGATGCACTGGCCCAGCTCCCAATATTTCTCGGCGCCGCTCGGTGTGGTCTGTACCACGCCGGCGCGGCGGTAGCGATAATCTACCCCCTCCCGCCGGTAGTAGGCGTGCATCAGGTAGGTCCAGGCGATGATCGCGGTCACGATGAAGATTTCGGCACGGAAAAGCAGCCCGGCGCCGTTGAACGTGTGGACCGCTGCGATCATGGCCTCTCGCGCCTTTATCAGCAGTTCGTCGCCGCGAGCGCTTAAGCCGGTGTCCGGGTCGACATCGGGCCAGGCTGCGAGATAGGCGTCGAGTTCGGTATCGCTCGCTGCCCTGACCGCGCGGTGCTTCGCACCGTCGCGAATTTCCGAGATACGCGCGTGATTGATCGATCGCGTGGGGCGAGAGAAATAAGCTTGGATGTCCTGCGGCACGAAATTGCGCGCGAGCATGGCCTTAACCAACGCCACTTCCCAGCGCTCCAGGGTATTGCCCGGTCGTCTCGCCATATGCCCCTCCCACACACATGATTGGCTCAAGACGGTGTGTCGGCAAGCCCTAAGCTAGGATGCGGCCGCTGGGGCCCGGACAGTGCCGAAAACGGTCGCGATACTGAATTGTCCGGTTACCAGAAGATGCTTTTGGGGTAGCTTTCCCTCGTCTCGTTGCCCAGATCAATCAGTTAGCAATCAGTCGCGCATCCGCGCTTCGAATCGCTCCAAGAGACTAGCTCGAAGCGCTCCCAGGACTCGAACCACTGCAAGAATTTGAGGGGCATGGTATCGACCATGGTATGATGTTGTCGCTCAAACAAAAACGGCCATAATTACAGTGTGTTATGTGGCGATCTCGAGTCCTCTTCTGGGCACCAGTCAACCACTTTATCGTGTCGTTTTTACACGATAAAGTGGATTTCCTGAAAATGTGATCCCACATTGATTACCACACGAGTGAGCGCCTCCTGCCGATCCACAAGAACCTGATCGACTGCGGGCTTCTACACTTCGTGGACAAGCAGCGCCGCAACGGTCGCACGAAGCTGTTCGAAGAGATCGACCCCGGCACCAAGGGCGTGCGGTCGGTCGCGTTTTCAAAATGGTTCACGCAGTTTCTTCGAAGCTGCGGTGCCTATCAACCTCGCACCTGCTTCCATTCATTCCGTCATAACTTCCGCGACGAGTTGCGCGCCGCGCGCACAGACCATGACGTTGCAATGGCGCTCGGCGGATGGACGAACGGAACGGGGAAGCGGGGAGCATCCGAGAACTACGGCAGCGGGCATCGAGTGGGGGTGCTGGCAGAGGCGGTCAGCCAGCTTTCCTTCCGCGAAGTAGATATCTCCCATCTGGCGTGGAACGCCAGATAGCAGCCCTCGCGACCATTTACGGCAGTTTTCCGAGGGTTTGGGGACGATTGGTGCCCCGGACTGTGTAGCAGTTCTGTGTAGCAAACGCTCTCTGGAGACCGTCTTTTCGACGATCCCCCAGCATTATTTCCGTGTTCGCGTCGAGAGGTGACGAAGCCGTCTCGACGACGGTCACATCATTGCTCCCCGCCCCACCGCAGGCCAATCCACAATTGCCGTGGGCGGGCGCGTTCGACGGCGGCGTTGCTGAAGCCGGTCTCCACGACCGTATCGAACAGATTCTCGCCGCGCGCGACCAGCGACACGCCGCGCGCGATCGGCGCGGACAAGACCGCATCAATGGTGAGGGCGTCGCCGAGCGTGCGGCTGTTCTGGTCATCCTCGAACTGGCTCGAAAGATAGCGCAGCGTCGTGCTTGCCCCCCAGGCACCGCGCGTCCAGCCGAACGTCGCTGACGCCTGATGCTCGGGCACCTGCGCCGGCGCGAGGCCATCAAGTGCGGGGGCGAGCGCACCGCCGTCAACGCTGGCATCGACATAGGCGTAGGACGCCTGCGCGTGGAACGGGCCGAGGTTTAGCCGGCCGTCGATCTCCACCCCGGTCGAGCGGATCGCCTCCAGATTGTCACGCCGCCGATAGAAGCCCGCCGCTGACACGAACCCGACGCCCGGAAACGTCCCCGGTCCCCGCGCGACGGTCACATTGGCGATCGCGTCGGACAGGACATTGCGAAACACCGTTGCGCCGATCGTCACGCGCCGGCCGAGCGCCACGTCGATGCCGCCCTCATAACCCTCGAGAGTCTCGGGCCGCAGATTGGCATTTGCCGCGGTGGCATCGGCGCCCGCGCGGAACGGTCGATAGAGTTCGTTGGGCGTCGGCAGCCGCCACGCGCGATAGGCCGAGGCGCGCAGCGTCACCGGCTCGGCGAGCGCCCAGGCGATGCCGACATGGCCCGTCGCCTCGCTGCCCGAGCGGTCGGCGAAGCGTGTGTCGGTCAGTGTGCCGCCCGCCAGCGCCGCCTCGAACAGCGAGCCGTTGCCGATCCGCCAATCGTCGATCCGCCCCTCGCCCTCGATCCGCACCGGGCCGAGCCGCGCCGACAGACTAGCGAAGGCGCCCATCGTTCGCGTCTCGCCGCCGGCCTGCCGCCGCCGCGTCGGCATGCTGGCGACATAGGTATAGAGCTCCTGCGTCCGCCCGCTCAGCGCGCGGATGTCGGCACCGATTGCGAGGTCGATATCGGGCCCGAGCGGCGGGATCAGCTCGACCCGTCCGCCGAGCCCGGTGCCCGGCGTGTTATACTGGTCGAGCGTCGGCGTTACCGTCGTCCGGTCGGCATTGACGCTCGCGAACTGGCTGGCGAAGCGGCGCGTCTGGACATAGCCGAGCACCGAAAAGCGCCAGTCGCCGCTGCCCACCAGCCGGACGCTTGCATCCGCGCCGTCGCTCTCGATCTTCGTGAAGTCGAGGCCGCGGTCGCGGCGGTCGGTAAAGCCCTGCACGGTCGATTGCAGCTCGAGGTCGGGGGCGACGCGCACGACCGCGCGCAGGGCGGCGTTGAACTGCTCATAGGGCGCGGCGCGATCGACGGGGCCGCGATCGGCCTCAACGATCGGCGCGAAGCCGTCGCCGCGCGCATAGCCCGCCGACAGCGTCGCAAATCCCGGCCCCCGCGCCAATGTCGCGGTCGCGCGCGCGTCGACCGCGTTGCGCTCGCCATAGAGAGCCTCGGCGGTGAAGGGACGAAGCTGGTCGGGCGTCGCGCTGTCGATCTCGATCACGCCGCCAATCGCACCCGATCCCCAGCGCCCGCTACCCCCGCCGCGGCGAACGCGCACCGCGCCGATGCGGTCGGTCGAGAAGCCGGGAAAGGCGATCCAGCCGCCGAACGGATCGGCCTGCGGCACGCCGTCGAGGATCAGCAGCGCCCGGCTTGCCGCATTGCCGCCGAGCCCGCGCAGCGTGATGCCCTGTGCGGTGGGATTGGCGCTGCGCGAATCCGCACGGCGAAAGGATTGTAGGCCGGCGACATCGGCGAGCACGTCTTCCAGCCGACCGCTGGCGGTGTTCGTCGCACGCTCGCGCTCGATGACGGTGCCCGCGGTGCTGCCGGTCGAGGGCAGCGAGAGGCCGCGGCCCGTCACAACGATCTCGGGCGGCGGCGCCGGCACCTCCTGCGGCTGGGCGGCGGCGAGTACGAGGGCAAGCGGCGCTGCGGACAAAAGGTCGATCATGCGGCGACGTACCGCCGCGTGCGCCGCGCGCCCCTGCCCGCGTCACCTAGGCAAACGCCCGCGACCAGGCGACTCACGATCCGAACTTTCATGCCGACCCCTCTTTGTTTCCAATCGCCTAGCCGAGCGCTCCTAGAGAATCGACCCGTCCTGCGCGCCGCGCCGTCTCCTTTGGGCAATGAAAGCTCATCTTGTTGGCATCACTGCCGCGCGGCGACGCCAGGAGGCGCGGCTCATCGGCGGCATCCAGTCGCCCGGCCGTTGAGAAATGGAGGAGTTGGTGGGCGCGGCTACGCGCGTTTCAGGCCGGAGTGAGCCGACGACGGCGCGGAGTTCGTGCTCACATACCGGATTGTGTGGGATCGACCGGCGCGAACCGCCCCCGTGGCCGGCGTTCCGCTCCCTGCCGAGCGGCCGTTCAGCCCGATCGCAGCTTGCCCGCGGCCGCCACGAACAGGGTGTTGCCATAGCTGTCGCTCTCGTCGTCGCCGTAGCGCGGGACGCGATCGCTTCCGCCCTGAAGCTTGGTGCTGCCGGCGAAGCTAGAGGTGCAGTGCACCGCCTAGATGCTCGGCGGGCGGCCGGCGGTCAGCTTGTTCGACTTGTCGGTCGCGTCGGTGATGAGGCACTGGTCGAGCAACACTTCAGCGAGCGACCCTTCGGGATCGTCCCCATTGCTCCCGGCCATGATGATCGGGAACCGCCTGTGATTGGGTATCGCAATGCTGCGTGGTAAACCAACTCCATTTATTGCACCGCGCAACGCGCGGTCGCGGCGCGTTCAGGCCGGGATGGTCGAGGGCCAGTCGGGCATCGTGTCGCCGCGAAGGCCGCGGCGGCGCCATGCCGCTTCTGCCAGTGCGAGCGCGCGCGGATCATCGACGTCGATCCAGTCGAACCCGCTGACGTCGACGAACCCCGCCTCCCCTCGTGCCGCCAGCAGGCGCACGCCCTCTGTCAGCGACGGCGCGGCGAGCGTCTTCAGCGCGGCGATCAGTTTGCCTCCGATCGCGAACACGCCGCTGTCATAGGCGTCGTGCCGCCGCATCCCCTTGCCGATCGCGGCGATGCGGTCGCCGCGCGTGGCGACGCGGGTAACGTCGAGGGGATCGACCCAGCCATGACCCAACCGGCGGTCGATGCCCAGCGTCAGCCCGCTGACCGCCCCGTGCGCGGCGACCGCGGCGTAGAGCGCGGGATCGACGAGATGATCGCACATCGCCAGCAGCGCGTCGCCGCCAGCGAGAAGCGGCTCGGCCGCGAGTACCGAAACGCCGTTGGGCTGGCTGGGGTCGGCCCAGACGCACTCGACCGACAGCGGTTGCCGCCGCGCGGCCAGGTGGCGGGCGACGCCCTCGCCGCGATAGCCAAGCACGACGATAGCGCGATCGATCCCCGCCGCCGCCAGTCCGCCGAGCGCATGATCGATCAGCGCGCGGCCGGCGACCGGACACAGCGGCTTGGACGCTGCAGCGGCGCGCAGCCGGCTCCCCTCGCCCGCGGCGAGCAGTACCGCGGTTCGGATCATCTCAGGCCGCCTCGATGAAGCGCTCGACCGCGATCCGCGCCATGTCGTCGGTCATCTGCGTGCGCGGGTGCTTGCAGAAATAGGCGCTCGCCGGATCGATGACGCCCGCCAGACCGCGGTCCCGCGCGATCCTGGCACAGCGGATCATGTCGATCGCGACGCCAGCCGAATTGGGTGAATCCTCGACCGAGAGGCGCAACTCGAGGTTCATCGGCACGCCGCCGAACATCGCCCCCTCCATGCGGAGGAAGCAGACCTTGTTGTCGTTCTGCCACGGCACATAGTCGGAGGGGCCGATATGGACATTCTCGTCGCTCAGCCGCTCGCCCGCGACCGACTGCACCGCCTCGGTCTTGCTGATCTTCTTGGAGGCGAGGCGGCGGTGGTTCGACATGTTGAGGAAGTCGGTGTTGCCGCCGGTGTTGAGCTGATAGGTCCGCTCAAGCTTGACGCCGCGCTTGGCGAACAGGTCGGTCAGCACGCGGTGGACGATCGTCGCGCCGAGCTGCGCCTTGATGTCGTCGCCGATGATCGGCACGCCCGCATCCTCGAAGCGCTTGGCCCAGACGGGGTCGGAGGCGATAAAGACGGGGATATTGTTGACGAAGGCGACACCCGCCTCGAGCGCGCATTCGGCGTAGAACTCGGTGGCCTTCTGGCTGCCGACGGGCAGATAGTTGAGCATGACCTCCGCGCCCGAGCGGCGAAGCGCCTCCACCACGTCGGCGCGGCTCGGCTCGGGATCGTTGGCGACGATGAAGGTTCGCTCGTCGGCATGGTCGGCCATGTGGTCGGCGACGCCGTCGAGCACGCTGCCCATCCGCACGATCGTGCCGGTAAGATCGACGTTGGGGGCAAAAACCGCGGTGCAGTTGGGCCTCGCAAAGATCGCCTCGGCCACGTCGCGGCCAACCTTGCGCGCGTCGACGTCCCAGGCGGCGACGACCTCGATGTCCGACGCGCGATAGCCGCCCATTACGTCGTGCATCAGGCCGACGGTATCGTTGCTCCCCTCCCGGTAGTAGCTCAGCCCCTGCACCAGCGAGCTTGCGCAGTTTCCAACGCCGACGAGGGCGATCCTGATGGCATTCATCGGTCAGCTAGTTCCTTGTAGGCCGCGCCCGCGATCAGCGCGGCCGACGGGCGAGAGGGGGGAAGTGCCGCGAACCGGCGCTCGACGCGGCGGTGCGCGATGATCGTCGCCGCGGCGACGATCGAGAGGACGGCGATCTCGAACAGCCAGAACAGGGTCGGACTGCCGGCGAGGCACGCGGCGAAGATCGTGCCGACGCGCATGTTGGCGCTGAGCACCGTCATCGCGCGCATGACCGGCACCGCCGCGCGGGCATAGGCTTGGCCGAAGGCGGCGGGCTCCGCATCGCCCGCCATGCGCCGCTCGAACGGCAGGGCGCCGTGGTCGATGCTCGTCGCCAGTCGATCATAGGCGCGCACCAGCCAGTGGCCCGTGACGACCGGCGGCGTGGTGCTGGCGTGCCCGCGTGCGCGCCGCTGGAACCGGGCGCGCTCGCCCTCGTACAGGCTCGACTGCGCGGCATGGAGGACGCCGGCGACGATCGCCAGCATCCAGCCCGTTGCGCTCCCCAGCGACACCGCCAGCGCGACATAGATGAGGACGAAGACGCCGTGGTCGCACAGCCCGTCGAGGAAGCGGCCGGCGGCGCTCGCCGTGCCGGTCGCGCGCGCAACCATGCCATCGAGCCCGTCGGCGACCATCCACCCGATCGAGAGGATCAGACCGGCAAGCGCGAACGCAGCGCTTTCCCACCGCAGATAGCATGCCGCCGCCGCCGCCCCGAGCAACAGCCCCGCCAGCGACACGGCGTTGGCCGACACGCGCGCGCGAAGCGCAACAGGCAGCAGCGCGCGGGCGACCGGATGGATCAGATAGCGGTTCGAAAGCGCCTCGATCCGCGGATCGCGTGAGGGATCGGCTGCAAACGCGACCGTTCGCCACCAGCCCCGCATTGCCCCGGCCGCTTCAGGCAAGGGAATGCTCCGGCTCGGGCTGCGCCCGTTCGTCATCCGGGCGGGCGGCAAACCGCAGAACTGCGACCGTCACCGCGAACCAGCCCGTCGCCGCCGCCGCAAAGATCAGAAGGAGCACGTGCGCTTGCCCCGCCAGGATCATCAGTGCGCTGGCCGCGGCGAAGAAGTCGCGCATCGTCAGGTGGATCAGCCATTCGGTGATCGGCCCTGCGCGCCCGTCGCGACGCAGCCGCTGCTTGACGATGTCGAAATTGACCGGGCCGCCGCCGGCGGTCGCCCGAGCGCTCATCAGGAACAACCCCGATGCGAGCACGAGCAGCGCGACGGCGCCCGCCAGCGCGCCCGAAAGATCGCCGGCGAGTCCGACATTGACCGCCACTCCGGCAACGAAAGCGAGGTTGGTGAAGGCGTCGATCACGCTGTCGAGCGTCGCGCCCTCTGCCGAGGTCCGCGCGGTCGCGCGCGCGATCTCGCCGTCCACCCCGTCGAAGATCGAAGCGGCCTGGAACAGGAGCGCGCCGGCGATCAGGCCTGCCCCGTCGCCGAGGATCAGCGCGATGGTCATCAGCGCGGCGAGCACTGCCGTGCCGATGCTGGCATGCATCGGCGTGAGGCCCGGCACCTTGAGCAGCAGGCCGCTGATCGCGCGCGAGATCGGCCGGTTGACGTAGCGCGAGACGATGCCGTCGCCCGCCTTGCCCGTCGAAGCCAGAATGTCGCGGCCCGCCCGGCGCAGCTCGCGAAGCGCGGCGGCGGGATAGGCGAGCGGCGCCTGCGGCCGCGCCAGCGCGGCGGCGAGCGCCGTCAGCACCGCGTCGCGGCCCGGCGAATCCGCATGCCGGGCAACCTCGGCAACAAGGCGCTCGCCGCGGACGCGGACAACTTGTTCATCATGGCCGGCCGGTGTGAAGGTCAGCCGCAGCCGCGGGGCGAGCCGCCTGCATTCGGACACCAGATCGTCGCTTGGGCTCCAGCCTGTTCCGGCGACAACCGCACAGCCGCCGATGTCACCGCTCCGTTCGAGGACCGCGAGCGCCTGCGCCGCGCGGGCTGCGGCCGGTACGCCGGCGACGCGATACTCTGCCGTCGCGGCGCTCGAAAAGACGACGATGATCTGTGGCAAGGTGATCGGTCCCGCTGACTAGGTCCCGATGTTGACGGAGCGCCCGACCGAAAACCTTTGACGAAAATGTTGCACCGGCCGTCGGGCGAGCACGCGGCGATAGATCGCCAGATTGGCGGCGGCGAAGTCGCGCCACTGCAGCTCCCCGGCGCGCACGATGCCCGCCTCGCGCATCGACGCCGCCAGTGCCGGGTCGCGCGTCACGGCGATGAGACGGGCGGCGATCGCGGCGGGGTCGTGCGGGTCCGCGAGCAGCGCAGCGCCGCCCGCCACCTCGGGCATGGCCGACACGTCGCTGGTGACGACCGGACAGCCGCACGCCATCGCCTCCGCCATGGGATTGCCGAACCCCTCCGCGAACGAGGGGTGCAGCAACACTTGTGCGGCTTGGTAGAGCGTCAACAACGCCTCGCCGTCGACAGTGCGCAGGAACCGGACCCGGTCGCCGATGCCCAGCGCGCGCGCCAGTCGGGCAAGCGCGCGGCTGCCCGCCCCCTGCCGCTGCACGATGACGAGCTCGAACGCGGGATCTTGGGCAAAAGCGAGGGCGAAGGCGTGCACCGCCCCGCCCTGGTTCTTGTAGGGCGCGTTCTGCCCCACGGTGAGGACGAACGGGCGGCCGGGCGACAGGCCCAGCGCCGCCAGCCGCTCCGGGTCGGGGTCGCCGGGGCGAAAGCGAGGGGATACGCCCGACAGCGTCACCACGGTCCGGGTCGCCGCCGCAGGATGCCAGTCGGCGATCGCCCGCGCGGTCGCCCCGCTCACTGCCGCGATCGCGTCGGCCGAGCGGATCGCGCGGCGAAGGCCGTGGCCGTAGAACGCCGCCTCCACCGCACCGCGGACGCCGGTGCGGCACCAGCCGGGATGGGTCAGCCGCATCACGTCGTGCACCGTCACCACGCACGGCATGGCGAGCCCGGCCGGCAGGGTGTTGAAGGTTGCGTGGAACAGGTCGATCCCGCTCAGGTCGGCGACGCGCGGCAGCCACCACATCGTCGCCGGGCCGTTCGCCACTTGGGACACCACCTGCTCGCTGACGTTCGGCGCCTCGCTCAGCCGACCGCGATGTGCGGGATTGCGCAGCAGCCGAAAATGAAGGTCGGGTGCGAGCGCGGGCAGATGGTCGATCAGCCCGCGCACCACCTCGCCGATCCCGCTCGGGCGCTGGCCGACATAGCGGCAGTCGATGCAGACCGTCGCCACCACTCGCTCATTGCACCGCGTTGTTGATGCCGGTGACCGAGAAGGCCGCGCTCGACACGATGTTGAGGAACTTCTGCAGATCGGCGATCGGCGCATTGGTGACATAGATCACGTCGCGGTCGCGGATGGCGAAGTCCTGCGCGGTGAAGAAAGCGGTCCCCTGCCCCATGTCGAGCCGATAGACGACGGGCACCCGCCCCTCGGCCGTGCGCCGCGCGCTCGCGGCAACGGCGGGATCGAGCGCCTCGGGCTGTTCGAGGCGGAAGATGAAGACGCCGCGCACGTCGGCGCGCTCGTCGCGCAGGCCCCCGATCCGCCCGAGCGCCTGGGCGAGCGTGATGCCGCCGCCCTCGAACGGCACCTCGGCATTCTGCCCGACCGCGCCCAGCGCGACGAAGCTATAGGGCTGGAAGATGGCGGTCACGATATCGCCGGGCGCCAGCACCACGTTCTGCACCGGATCGCGGACGATGGCGTCGAGCGGCATCGCCCCGGTGCGGCCGCCGCGGGTGAGCTGGACCGTGGTCTTGGCGACCGGCTGGCGCGATCCGCCGGCGGCAGCGATCGCGTCGAGTAGCCGCTCACCCCGCGGCGTCAGCGGCACGCGGCGCGTCGCCCCCACCTCGCCCATCACCGTGACGGCGCGGCTGTCGTTCTGGGCAAGCCGGACGACCGCCTGCGGGTTGTGCGCCCGCCCGGCGAGGCGCGCGACGATCATGCGGCCCACGTCCTGCGGTGTGCGGCCGCGCACCGCGAGGCTGCCGACGAACGGGATGGTGACGGTGCCATCCTCGCCGACGATCTGCTGCGGGATGCCGGCGCTCTGGGCAAGCCCGCCGCCGCCCGCACCTGGCGCTGTGGTGCCGAAAAGCACCGCGGGCGGCGCTTCCCAGATGGCGATGTCGAGCACGTCGCCGGTGCCGATCACCGTGCCGCTAGGCGACGCGCCGCCAAACAGGTCGCCGAATGCCTGCGAGCGCGCATAGCTGGCGGTGCGCCGCGCCGCGCCCTCGTCGAGGGTGACGATGCTGATCCCCTCCCCCGAGGCGGCGGGGCGCCCGGCGCGCTCGATCGCCCCTGCCGACGGCCCGGCGCCGCTCATGTTCGAACAGCCGGCAAGCAGCAGGGCGATCAGCGCAACGCGCCCGCCCGAAGTGACGAAGGCCATCACAGGAACCTCTGGTAAAGCGTGTCCAATCGGGCGCGATAGCGCTCGGGCGAGAACCGCGCCGCCTGGTCGAGCCCGCGCCGCGCAAGGTCGGCGCGAAGGTCGGCATCGGCGTCAAGCGCACGCATTCCCGCGCCGATCGCGGCGGTGTCATAGGGATCGACCTTTAGCGCCGCGTCGCCCGCCACCTCGGGCAGCGAGGCGGTGTCGGCGCACAGCACCGGCGTGCCGAGCAGCATCGCCTCGAGCACGGGCAGGCCGAATCCCTCGTAGAGCGAGGGGAACAGCGCCGCCCGCGCCCCGCGGATCAGGCTGACGAGCAGCGCGAAGGGGACATAGGGGATCTGGATCACCCGCCCGCGCCGCCGGTCCCTGCGCCCAGCGGGCCGCGCCGCCATCGCGTCGAGCAGCCGCAGTTCGCCCTCCGCCCGCCACGCCCGCGCGCCGACGATCACCAGCGGCGCCTCGATCCCGCTCGCCAGATAGGCTTCGACGATGCGGCCGATATTCTTCTTGGGCTCGATCGAGCCCCAGAAGAGGAAATAACTCTTGTACCCGGTGCCCAGCGCCCCCTCGACCTCGCGCGCGACCTGCGCCTCGGGCTTGTCGAGCAGGCGGGCGGGAATCGCCACCGACTGATAGGTGTTGGTGACGCGCTCGGGCGTGATGCCGGTCAGGTCGATGATGTCGCGGCGCGAGCATTCGGAGACGGTGACGACATGATCGGCCCGCCGCGCGATGTTGCGCAGCAGCGCGAGGTAGCGGCGCTTGTTGTCGAGCGTGGTGTAGGGCAGCCGAAGCGGCACGAGGTCGTGCAGCGTGTAGAGATTGGCGGCACCCGGCACGCGGAGCGGCAGCGGATAGGTCCAGTGCGCCAGATCGACATTCGCCGGCGGGCGGACGGCCGTGGTGCTGCCCCAGGCATGGAAGCGGCCGTGTGCGCGGCGGAACAGGTCGGGCGCGTTGTAGAGGACGTCGTGATGCGGCAGCCGCGCATCGAACTGGCGAGTGACGACGGTGCCCGAGAGCGGTACCTCCCGCGCGCGTACCGCGAACGGCGAAACGATCCGCGCGACGTCGCGAAGCCGGTTGCGCCGCCCCCCGCCGTCGCCGTCGAAAAAGGCGATCTCGCGGAGCAGCGGCTCGCGCGACCCCATATTGCCATGGCCATAAAGAACCGAGGTGCGGTGCCCCAGCCGCCCGACCTCGTGCGCGAGGTTGCGCGCATAGGTGGCGACGCCGGTCCCCTTCTCCAGCGCCAGATTATAGCCATCAATCAACACGTGCTTCATTCGGAAAGTGCCCCTTGCGTCGCGGGCCAGTCGCGAAAGGCACCCGCGTCGCGGATCGACGGCCATGCAGGCTCGCCGCCCGCGACACTTGCGAGCACCGTGTCGGCGGCGTCGGGATCGAGGTGACCGAGCGCGAGGACGCGGACGATCTCGCCATGTGCCGACCAGTCGACCGAAACCCGATCGCTCCCGCGGTCGCCGAAACGCGGGTCGCGCACCATCGCCGCCGCCAGTGCGTCGCAGGTCGGGCTGGCGCGCAGCAGCGCCGCCGCCTCGACCTCGTCGGGCGCGGTGCCGTGCCACAGCAGCCGCGCCAGCGCCTCGACATCGGGGGCGCCCGGCACCTGAAGCGGTGCCACTCCCTTGCGATAGGGGTGGATCGGCCACGCCGCCGGATCGTCGCCGCGCCGCGCGACCACGAAGGCCAGATGCTCGGCCACGTCGGCGGCGGGCTCGCCCATCGCGCAGGCGGTGCGATAGGCAAGTTCGGCGCGCGCGAACTGCCCGCCTTCCTTGGCGACATGGCCGAGCTGGACCCAGTAGGAACGCTGATAGGGATGAAGCGCCAGCGCCGCCGCGTAGCGCGCCTCCGCCGCGGCCCAGTCGCGCGCGTCGCGCCGCCAGTCGCCCTCGCGCACCGCCATGCGGAACCGCTCGTCGGCAAGCGCGCGGTGCTGCGCCACCTCGATCAGCGCGGCGCGGTCGCGCGCGGCGGCGCGGTCGATCGCCGGCGCCCCCGCCAGCCCGATCGCCTCGCGGAAGCGGTCATAGGCTTCGTCGAACTCGTCGAACAGCGCGAGGCGCCCGCCGTGGAGCAGCGCGAAGCGGTTGCAATGGTCGCGCAGATAGCCCGGGTCGTGGCTGATGAGCACCATCGCCCGATCGCCGCGCTTGCCGAACAGCTCATGGTTGCAGCGATCGTGGAAGCGCGCATCGCCGACCGCGCCGATCTCGTCGATCAGAAAGCAGTCGAATTCGATGATCATCGAGATGGCAAAGGCGAGCCGCGCCCGCATCCCCGAGGAATAGCTGCGCACCGGCTCGCGCAAATAGCCGCCAAGCTCGGAGAAGTCGGCAACGAAGGCGAGGTTGCGCTCGAAATCCTGGGCGTAGATGCGGCTGATGAAGCGGATATTGTCGACGCCCGACAGCGTGGGCTGGAAGGCGCCGCCAAAGGCGAGCGGCCAAGAGACCGACATTTGCCGCTCGACCCGCCCCGCGCTCGGCCGCTCGGCCCCGCTGATGAGGCGGACCATCGTCGACTTGCCCGCACCGTTGCGCCCCAGCACGCCCAGACGCTCGCCCATCGCCAGCTCGAATCCCACGCCATCGAGCACGACATTGTCGCCCGACCGCGTGCGATAGACCTTCCGGACGTCGCTCAGCCGGATCATTCGGGCACCACGCGCCGCGCCGTCCACTGCGCCGCGAACAGCGCGACGAAGGTCAGCGCGAGGCAGAAGGGCAGAACGTAGCCGAGGTCGTAATGCGCGTGGATGCGGCTGCCGAAATAGCCCTCGCGCACGATCTCGGTCCCGTGAACCATCGGGATGAGGAGCACATATTCCTGCGCCGCCGACGGCAGCGCGTCGACGAGGAACGCCGCGCCCGACAGCGGGAAGATCAGGTAGGAGGCCGGGTGCCACAGCTTGTCGACCAGCTCGCTCTGGTGACTGAGCGCGCCAAGCGTGATCGCCAGCGCCGCCCCGAACCAGGCGATCAGAAGCCACCCGCCGACCACCTCCAGGATGTTGCGCGGCGGATCGATCCAGCCGAGCGCGATGAACAGGACGCTCAGCCCCGCGAACGACATGGTCGCGCCCCCGAACTCGAGCAGCACGCGCGCGGCATAGATGTCGAGGACGCGGATGTTGCGGTGATAGAGGAGCGACAGGTTGCTCCAGAGCGCGCCGATGCAGCGCCCCGGCATGTTGCGCCAGAGGAGCACGCTCGAATAGCCGGTGAGAGCAAAGGCAACAATCGGCAGGTCGCTGCCGTGATAGGCCTTGGCCGCGGTCCACAGCGCGGCGACGCCGAGCGTGAACAGCATCGGTTCGACGAACAGCCAGAGGAAGCCGATATTGTGACGGCCATAGCGCGTCAGCATCTCGCGCAGCAGCAGCGCGTGGAGCACGCGCCCCTGCACGGCAAGGCTGTCGCGAAGGCGCGGGGCGGTGCTCATCCTTCGCGATGCTCGCGCACGCCCGCCAGCAACACGGTCAGGATACCCCAGGCGAGCAGGCCGAGGACGAGGACGGCGAGGATGCCGCCCAGCCGCCGCGGGCGGATCGGATAATCGGGCAGGCTGGGCGGCGCGATCCGCTCGACATAGGCGCGCTTGCGCCGCGCCTCGGCATGCGCGTCCTGCAGCGAGGCGAGCGCAGCGGCGAGGTTCTTGGCCGCGAGCTCGCTATCGAGCAGCAGCACCTGATAGCGCGCCGCCGCCGCCGACAGCGAACTGCGCCCGCCTGCGATGCCCGACCGTCGCCGCGCGATCTCGCGGTCGAGCGTGGCGATCTGGGTGCGCAGATAGGGGATCTGGGACGCCTCGGGCGTGAAGGCCTCCATCTGCTGGAGCTGGGTGCGCGCGGCGACGCGTTCGTCCTCCAGCTTGGCGATGCCCTGAAGCCGCGCCTCGGCCTCCTTCTCGGGATCGATGATGCCGGCGCGGTTGCGATAGGCGGCGAGCCGGACCGCGGCGTCGCGCGCGCGGGCCTGCGCGGTGCGGGCCTCGTCCTCGGCGGCGGTCACCGCGTCGCTGCGGGCGCGCGATGACAGCCGGTTGACCAGGGCCTCAGATCGCTGGAGCAGCCGCTCGTTGATCGCCCGCGCCTCCGCCGCGCCGAATGCGCTGACGGTCAGGTGCAGGACCTGCGTCGTGGTGTCGGGCTCGACCTCGACCTTGCCCAGATAATAGTCGAAGAAACGCTCGCGATTGGCGGGGAGCAGGCCGCCGAACCGGTCGAAGCGCGACACGCCCTGCGCTGAATAGGCGCGCGTCAGCAACCCATCGCGGTCGGCGTCGGCCAGCGCCGCGCGCGATTCGAGATATTCGACGACAGCGTTGCTTTCCTCGGTCACGCCGCTCAGGCCCGCACCGCCCAGCACCTGCCCGAGCGAGGTCGCCGCAGCCTTGCTCGGGCTGCGAACCACGAAGCGCGCCTCGGACACGTAGACGTCGCTCGCGAACACCGCGAAATAGAGGAAGGCGGCGACCGTGGGGACGATCACGCAAAGGACGAACAGCGGCGACGGCCGCCAGCCAAGGGGTCGCACTAAAGCTCGATCCCCAGCCGAAGCGCACGCCCGGTTGCCGGCCCGCGCGGCGTGGAGGCGTCCTGGCGCGCGCCGCCCAGCGTCGCCAGCCACGCATCGACACGCTCGAAATGCTCTTCCCAGACGGGCGGGCAATAGCCGCGCAGCGCGTCGATGCGGCGCTGGCGCGCGGCCGCCGCCTCGTCGAACGCGGCGATCCGGGCGGTCCACGCCTCGACATCACGCGGGTCGATCAGGTGGGGAATGCCCTGCCCCACTTCGCGGAAGACGGGCAGGTCGCTGGCGATCACCGGCACGCCGAGCGTCAGCGCCTCCGCCATCGGCAGGCCGAACCCCTCGGCCAGGGTGGGCATCAGCATCGCGCGAGCGCCCCGCATCAGCGAGGCGAGGCGGGCGTCATCGCAATCCTCGATCACCTCGATCAAACCGCCCGCCATTCGCGAGGCTGCGAGCGCGGCCCGCACGGGGCCGCTGCCGCTGCCCCAGCGGCCGACGATGACAAGCCGCGGCGAGGCTTCCCCGCGCGCGGCAAGTCGTTCCCAAACCTCGAGGAGGAGCGCGTGGTTCTTGCGGCTCTCGATCGTGCCGACGCAGAGGAAATAGGGTGCCGCGGACTTGGGCGCCGGCGCACTTGTCGGCAATTTCGCGCCTGCGAGCGGGGCCACGACGAGATCGGGGAGCGCGAGCTTCGCCGCGTCGGCATAGTTGGCGAGGTCGCGCGCGACCGCTGCACTCCCGACGATGATCCCCGCGCCGTGACGCAGCGCACCCTCCACCCGGCCGGCGTGACGCATCACGGCGTGCGGGCGGCAATGCTCGGAATGTAGCAGCGGGATCAGGTCGTGGAGAAGATAGATGGGGCGGAGCCCGTGCCGCCGCGTCCAGCGGGCATGCGCCGGCAGATCGAAATCGGTGTGCGACGTGTTAAGGTAAAGGCTGCCGGACACGGCCCGCTCTGACCCTGCAAGCGCACCCGCGAGATGCGCTACGAGCCGGAGCCGCGCGCCATGCACGCGCTCGCGAGCCAGATCCTCGAACAACCGGCACGATGTGTCGCGGCCGAGTACCCGGACGAAGCCGCGATGCTGCACGACCGCCTGCGCACGCTGGCCGAAATGGTCGAGATACGCCAGCGACACGCGGTCGATGCCGTTCGCCCGCCGACCGGTCCAGCGGAGCGACACCAGTCGGGTGACGTCGAGGAGCACGGGATTCGCCCCCGGCCCGAGATAGCTGCGAGATTGCCGATCCATCCTCGCTCAGACGGAGCCGGGCCCGTGAAACCTTGGGCGAAACCTTGGCGGCTAAAAGCGCGCGTCGATGCCGATCCGGAAGGTGCGCGGGCGCAGCGGCGTCACCTGGTCGCGCCCGGTGGTGAACGGCGTGCCGAGCGCGAACCGGTTGCCGCGCGTGTCCAGCAGGTTGGCCACCGTCGCTGACAGGCCGAACCGCCCGATCGCGAAGCGCGCCGTCACTTCGGTATCGACATAGCTGCCCTGGCGCTGGCCCAGCACGGGGCCGACACCCAGCCGCGACGGGCCGATATAGCGCGCCCAGCCATCGACGGTCAGGTCGCCCTCGCCCACCCGTGCCTCGTAGATCGCGCCGAGCCGCGTTGTCACGCCGGCGATGTTCGGGATCTGCTCCAGCCGGGCGAGCGCCATCATGCGGGCGGACTCGGGACCGGGCGCAGCCTGCGTGGCGACGGCGAGCGCGACCAACTCGCTCGACGGCTCGCTGATGCGTCCGTCGTTGAGCGACAGCGCGCCCTCGACCCGCAGTCCGTCGATCGGCCGCACCCCCGCCGCCGCCTCGAGCGTCCACAGGCGGCCGTTGCCGATATTGGCGGTGCTCGGCAGGCCCGTGCCATCGATGAAATCGGCCTGAATGTTGCGCCACGCGGCGCGCGCGCCGGTCAGGCGCAGGTCGAAGGCGGGCGCGACATAACGCGCCCCCGCCTCGATCGTCGCAACCCGGTCATTGCGGAATTGGCGGACGGTATCGCCCTCGATGGCAAGGCCGCCGGGGCGGAAGCCCTGCTGGTAGCGCGCGAACAGCTTCAGCCGCGGCGAGGCGTCGAACAGCGCGGCGGCGGCGGGCAGGATGATCGTCTGCGTTCGCCGCGCCTCGGCATCGGCGAGGAAGACGGGCCGCCGATCGACCGCCACGTCCGCGCCGCGCCCGTCGAGCCGCGAGTGCGTGGCGCGAAGACCCGCGGTGACGAGCAGCCGACCGATCGGGCGGAAGCTGCCCTCGCCATACGCCGTCCATTCGGTGACGCCGTTGATTACGCCCGTCGTCGGCTGGCGCCGCCCATTCGCATCGCCGAGCAGCCGCAGCAGGCGCGAGCGATTGTGGATATAGCTGATCCCGGCGAGCCAGCCTGACCCGTCCTCGGCGGTCTGCCAAGCGCGCGTCTCGTTGGCCTGCATTCGCGTCCGGTTGGTCTGCTCGAACACGCGCGGCGGCCCGCCCGGCGCCGTCGCGTCATAGCGTTCGCGAAGGTCGTGCGCAGTAATGCCGCTGGTCGAACGCAGCTTCACCTCGCCGATGCGACCCGACACGACGAGCTGTCCCTGCGCATAATCGGCGCTAAACCCCTCGGTCACGGGCGCCGAGCGGGTGAGCGGCGGGCCGTCCCGGTCGGCATATTGACTGTCGTCGCCGCGAATGCGCTGGCCGATACCGATCAGCTCGGCGCTCCAGTCGCCGGCCAGGTCGACGTGCAACGTCGCGCGGCCGCCGTCGATCGTCGTGCGGTTGACGTCGGTGCGGCCGAGCAGCGGCTTGTCGATATAGCCGCCCTCGACATTGTGGCCGCCGACCAAGCGCACGGCGACGCGATCGGCGACAATCGGCAGGTTGACGACCGCCTGCGCGTCATAGCCGGGCCGTCCGTGCGTGGTCGCCACCGCGCCGACGACGATGCTGCCGGTCGCCCGGTCCAGCTCGACGGGATTGGGCACCAGCCGGATGAGGCCGCCGAGCGACCCGGCGCCATAGAGCGTCCCCTGCGGCCCCTCCAGCACCTCGACCGACGCGAGGTCGGCGAGGCGCAGGTCGGGATCGGGTGCGTTGTAGCTGAGGCGCAGGTCGCCATAATATTGGCCGACGGTCGCCTGGGTGGGGCCGGTGAAGCTCGAATCGGCAATGCCGCGGATGAACAGCTTGTTGCGTCCCGCGCCCAGATAGGTCGAGGTGACGCTGGTCAGCCGCTGGACGAGGCGGTTGGTGCCGCCCGCGCCGCCGCGCTCGAGTTCCTTGCCGGAGACGGTCGCGACCTGCCCGGCGAAATGATCTCGCGTCGTGTCGCGCTTGCTGGCGGTGACGATGATATCGGCGGGCTGCGGCGGCGGGGCCGGAGCGACGGCGCGACCTGACCGGCGCGGGCGCGGCGGCCGGACCCGCGCCACCGGGGCGGGAACCAGCCGCCAGCCGACCGAGCCGATCCGCTCGACCCTGGCACCCGCGCGCCGGGCGAGCGCGGCAAGCGCCGCCTCGATCGACAGCCGCCCGCGCAGCGCGGGCATGCGGCGCGCCCAGAGGCCCGCATCGGGCACGACGATGCTCGATCGCGCCTCCCGCGCGAGCGCCGTCACCTGCTGTCCCAGCGTGCCAGCCGGCAGATTAAGCGCCAGCGAGTCGGCGCGCACCGCCGGCGCCGCCGCCAGCAGCGCGACCGCCACCACGCCACCGGCCACGCGCCTCACCGCGGCGCGTCCAGCGTCCAGCCACCCCCGTCGCGCCGTATCTCGACGCCCAGCAGCTCGCCGAGCAACCGGGGATCGCGGCGCAGCGGCGCCAGCTCGATCGAGCCATTGAAAGGCCGGGTGCCGACCGCGGGTGCAGCAGCCACCGCGACGCCCAGATGGCGCGACAGCGCCGCCGCCACCTCGTCCAGCGTCGCATCGCTGAAGGTCAGGAGTCCCTCGCGCCAGCCGCCGATCTCGGCCACATCCTGTCGCTCGCGGCGGAGCGCCCGGCCGTCGGAGACCACCGCCTGCCCCGGATCGAGCCGCAGGCTGCGCCCGCCGCCGCCGACCATCACCGCGCCTTCGGAAACGGCGACGCGCGTGCGGCCACCGCCCGTGCGCACATCGAACACGGTGCCGAGATCGACGAGCGTCAGGTCGCCCGCGCGCACCCGGAACGGCATGGCGGCGTCGTGCCGCACCGTGAACAGCATGTCGCCCGCCTCGACCGCGGCGCTGCGCGGGTCGGCGCCGTCGAGGCGCACGCGCGATCCGCCCGCCAGCGTGATGCTGCTGCCGTCGGCCAGCTCGACGGTGCGCTGCTCGCCGGGGCGGGTGGCGACGGTGTAGCTCTGGTCGCGCTGGCTCCAGACGCCGAGGCCGACGCTCCCGACCAGCGCGGCCGCGATTGCGGCGCTCATCCAGCCGCGGCGACTGCGCGGCGGCGGCGGGGCGGCGAGCGGGCGGCGATCCTCGCTCGCGGGCGGTGCCGCCACGGGAATCGCGCGCGTCATCCGCTCGAGCTCGACCACCGCGCGGTCATAGCGCCCGGCACGCGCCGGGTCGCCTTCGAGCCAGGCCGTGAACGCCTCCCAATCGGCCTCGGGATCGGTCATGCGGAGCGCCCAGTCGAGCGCTTCGCCATCGACCGGTCCCGTGTCGCCTTCGCCCCCGAACGCGGTCATCGGATTTCGTCCTTCAGCTTCAGCAAGGCCCGCGCGACGTCGCGCAGGTCGCTCTCGACGGTACTCAGGCTGACGCCGAACTCCTCGGCCACCCGGCGCTGCGGCACGCCATCGAGGCGGACGCGGCGGAAGATCGCCGATTTGCGCTCCCCCATCGCCGCCAGCACCGCGGCGGCGCGCGCGGTTTCCTGGCGCGCGCTGACCTCGCGTTCGGGACTGGGCGCGCGGCCGTCGAGCGGGTGGCGATCCTCCTCCCACAGCTGATCGCGGCGCTCGGCCTGTCGGCGCGAGCGATAGCGGTCGATCATCAGGAGATCGGCAGCGCGATAGAGATAGGCGACGGGGTTGGCGATCGGACCGTCGGCGCGCGTGCCGAGCTTGATCCAAAGGTCCTGTACCAGATCCTCCGCTGCCTCGCCCGCACCGCGCGCGCGCAGAAAGCGCAGCAGCTTGTCGCGATGGTCCAGAAAGACGGCTTCGAGGCCGGTGGGCGGCATGGCGCGCGGCGCGATCCTTGATGAGGAAGCGGCGCTTCTAACGGCCGACTGCCGCTCGGGAAAGTCGGGCGATAAAGGACGAATCCCCGCCGGTCCCCGCCCTGCCTCTGTCCGGCGAGTCGATGCCGGCACGGCGTCGCCCGCGTCGCTCCGGTCGATGGTCGTCATCCCTAATCCGCGCGCATACATCGAAACGTCCCTGTCCTCGCACGAAAGACGGAGACGCGGATGCCGGACCTTGGCAGCCGATGCGCCCGCGGCATGCGTTGACCGAATGCACGCCGCCCAACCGTCCGACCGCCCCTCCACCGACCGCATGCCCCATGCGCTGGCGGGTTGAACCCTTGCCGATTCAAGGCTTTTAGAGGTCGATGATGTTCCGCCTCCTTGCTTCCGCGGCCCTGTTGCTTTCCGGCAGCGCGACCGCGCCGCTGCTCGCAGCCGACACCGCACCGTTCGACCTGCAGGGGCCGGACCTGCGCATCCGCGTCACCCGCGGCAACATGACGCTGCCGATCGCCGAGGTGCCCGAACTGTCGCCAGGCGACCGGATCGAGATCGCCGCCGATCTGCCCGAGGATCAGCGCGCGCGCTTCGTCCTCGTCTCCGCCTTCCTGAGCGGCGCGACCAATCCGCCGCCGCGCGACTGGATCCGCTCGGCCGAGACTTGGAAGCGCAAGGACAAGGACCGCATTCTCTCCCTGACGGTCCCTAAGGGCGCGCGCCAGGTCGCGCTGTTCCTCGTGCCCCAGACCGGCGGCGCCGAGGGGACGATCGCCGGCGCGATTCGCGGCAAGCCGGGCGAATTCGTCCGCGCGCTCCAGGCGATGAACCGCGCCTCGCTCGACCGCTCACGCCTCGACGCCTTCGTCGCGGCGGTCCGGGCGGAGGGCGACGCCGATCCCGCGCAGCTGCGCCGCATCGCCCCTACGCTCGCCAAGAGCCTGTCGATCAAGCTCAATGCCGAATGCGTCGACAAGGTGATCGAGAACCAGGTCGCCTGTCTGCTCGAGAACCGCGACGCGCTGGTGCTCGCCGACGTCCACAGCAGCTCGCTCGCCGAAACGCTCGCCGGCGCGCCGACCAATCTCGCGCTGCAACTAAGCTACACGCGCGAGGCGGGGTTCGGTTATTACAGCCAGTATATCGCGGTCGTGCGCGACATCGCCCGGCTGTTCGGCGCGTTCGGCAATCCGCAATTCCGCTACCTGCCAGCGCTCGGCATCCGGCAGGGCGACCGGCTGTCGCTGCTGCTCAACGCCGCGCCCTCTTTCGCCAAGCCAAAGTCGGTGCTCGCGGCGGCGCTGCCCGCGATCGGCGCCGACAGCCCGCCGCGCCTGCGCGCCGCCGGCGACGCACCGCTTTGCGGGGCTGATCCCGACCTGGTCCTCCCGGTCGAGGGCGCGCCGCTCGTTTTCTCCACCGCCTTCGCGCGCGACATGACGCTCCGGATCGGCACTGCCGACACGCCGGTGCGCGCCCGTGCCGATCGAGGCGGCTATGTCCTTGAGTCGCCGATCGCCGTGGCATCGGGCGGCAGCGTCGAGGCTCGGCTACGCGGCCGCTGGGGCTTCGACGCGCTCGACGGCCCGGCGTTCCGGCTGCAATTCCCCGACGATCGCGGCTGGGCCGCCGCCGATGGCGCGTCGCTGGTCGTCGGGCGCGACGAGAGCGTCGAGGTTCGGGGCACCGCCCCCGCCTGCGTCACCGGCGTCACGATGCGCGTGGGCGACGGCCCCGCGCAGACCGTGGCCTTCGAGGCGCGGGGCGAGCGCGCGCTGGCGCTCAAGCTGCCGCTCAAGGACGTGAGGCCCGGCACCGTCGCGATCGAGGTGCGCCAGCATGGCCGAGCCACCCCCGCCACCCTCTCGATCAAGGCCTATCGCGAGGCAAGTCGCATCGATGCGGTCAAGATCCATGCCGGCGACGCCGCGGCCGAGCTGTCGGGTCAGCGCCTCGACCTGGTCGAGCGCGTACAGATCGGCGCGCTCGATGCCCGGCCCGCGGGGCTGACGCGCGACGCCCGGCTCGACCGGCTGCGTGTCGAGGGGAGCGGCGCGGCACCCGAACCCGGTGGCGTCACCGCCCGCGTGGCGCTGAGCGACGGGCGCACGCTGTCGGTCCCCGTGACGGTGCGTGCCCCCCGCATCCGCGTCGCGCTGATCGACCGCAGCGTCCGCCCGGGCGCGGCGGACCGCCTGACCGTGGCCGACGACGGCGGCGAACCGCTGCTGCCCGCATCAGGCCAGCTGCGCTTTTCGATCCGCGCGGTCGGCGGTTCGTTCGCCGCGACCGACGCGATCGAGGTCGCCGCGCCGCAGGGCGACCCGCTGCGGATCGCCATGGGGCCGCAACTCGCACTTCAGGGGCGCGACGTGCTGGTCGCGACGCTCGATCCTGCGGCGCTCGGCCCCGCCGCCTTCGGCCCGCTCCGCTTTCGCGTAGTCCATGGCGACGAGGCGAGCGACTGGCAGCCGCTGGCGCAGCTCGCCCGCCTGCCCGCGATCGAGTCGGTGCGCTGCGGCGAGCCGCGCGGGCGTTGCACCGTTACCGGCGACGCGCTGTTCCTGATCGATGCAATCGCCGCGACGCGCGACTTCGCCGACCCGGTCAAGCTGCCCGACGGCTTCACCGGCGGTTCGATCGAGGTGCCCGCGCCGGCGAAAGGGCCGCTGTTCGCGCGGCTGCGCGATGCACCGGCGAAGACCCTGACGCTGCCGGTCGGCGACGGCGCGGGTACGGCGCAGTGACGCCGCCCGCGCCCGGCGCTTGCGTTGCGGCGCGCAAAGGCGCATGGGGGCGGCGTTCATGACAATCGAAACCCTCCCCCCGCTTCTGTCGGAAGCGCTCGCCGCGCGTGGATATGACACGCTGACCGCCGTCCAGGCCGCCGTCCTCGAACAGCCCGACCCCGCGCGCGATCTGATCGTCTCGGCCCAGACCGGCTCGGGCAAGACCGTCGCCTTCGGCCTCGGCCTTGCCGCGCAGCTGATCGAGAATGACGCGCTCGTCCGCAGCGACACGCCGCTCGCGCTCGTCGTCGCCCCCACGCGCGAACTCGCGCTGCAGGTCAGCCGCGAGCTGACGTGGCTCTATGAAAAGGCGGGCGCCCGCATCGCCACCTGCGTCGGGGGGATGGACGCCGCCAAGGAGCGCCGCACGCTCCAGCGCGGCGCGCACATCGTCGTCGGCACGCCGGGCCGCCTGCGCGACCATCTCGAACGCGGCGCCCTTGACCTCTCCGCCCTGCGCGCCGTCGTCCTCGACGAGGCCGACGAGATGCTCGACATGGGCTTTCGCGAGGATCTGGAAGAGATCCTCGACCTCACGCCCGAGCACCGCCGCACGCTCCTCTTCTCGGCAACGATGCCCAAGTCGATCGTCGCGCTGGCCCGCCGCTATCAGCGCGATGCCGAACGGATCTCGACCGTCGGCGAGGATCGCGGGCATGGCGACATCGAATATCAGGCGGTCGCCATCTCCCCCGCCGATATCGAGCATGCCGCGATCAACCTCCTCCGTCTGCATGAGGCGGAGACGGCGATGCTGTTCTGCGCGACGCGCGACAATGTCCGCCACCTCCACGCCAGCCTGACCGAGCGGGGGTTCGCTGCGGTCGCGTTGTCGGGCGAGCACAGCCAGAATGAGCGCAACGCCGCGCTTCAGGCGCTTCGCGACGGCCGCGCGCGCGTCTGCGTCGCGACCGACGTCGCCGCACGGGGCATTGATCTGCCGACTCTCAGCCTCGTCATCCATGTCGAGCTACCGCGCGATGCCGAGACACTCCAGCACCGTTCGGGTCGCACCGGCCGCGCGGGGCGCAAGGGCACCGCGGTGCTCATCGTCCCCTATCCCCGCCGCCGCCGCGTCGACATGATGCTGCGCTCGGCTCGCATCGCCGCCGAATGGACGACCGCGCCGACGCCCGAGGACATTCGCGCCAAGGACCGCGAGCGGATGCTGGCGACGCTGCTCATCCCCGTCGAGGCGGACGAGGACGATCGCGCGCTCGCGGCGCAGCTCCTCGAGGCGATGAGCGCCGAGGACATCGCCGCCGCATATGTGCAGAGCGTCCGCGCCAAGCTCCCCGCGCCCGAGGAAATGGTAGAGGCGGCCCCGCGCGATCCGGCGACCGCGCATCACCGCCCGGGCTTCGACGACGTGGTCTGGTTCCGCATGGACATCGGCCGGCGTCACAATGCCGATCCGCGCTGGATCCTCCCCCTGCTCTGCCGTCGCGGGCGGATCACCAAGAACGAGATCGGCGCGATCCGCATCCTGCCGGCCGAGACCTGGTTCCAGGTTCCGAGCGCCATCGCGCCCAAGTTCGCCAGCGCCGTCCAGCGGAGCGGCGACCCGCAGGCCGATGACGAGAGCGGCGTCCGGATCGAGCGCGCCGAGGGCCAGCCGCCCAGTCCCGGCGGTCCTCGCGGTGAGCGCACCGGCGCGCCGCAGGGTCGCCCGCCTTATCGCGCCAAGCCCGCGGGCGGTCGCCCTCAGCACAAGCCCCGCCGCCCCCGCTGATGCCGCTACGCATCCTCGTCGATGCCGATGCCTGCCCGGTGAAGGACGAGGTGTACCGCGTGGCGCTCCGCCACGAGGTGCCGGTGACGATCGTCAGCAACAGTCCGATCCGCGTGCCCCAGCACGAGCTGATCGGCCGCGAGGTAGTGGGCGACGGCTTCGACGCCGCCGACGACTGGATCGCCGAGCGGGTCGGTGCGGCCACGATCGTCATCACCGCCGACATCCTCCTTGCCGATCGCTGCCTCAAGGCAGGCGGCACGGTGATCGCGCCCAATGGCAAGCCCTTCACTGCCGCTTCGATCGGCTCGGCGGTGGCCGTGCGCGCGATCATGGCCGACCTGCGCGCCGGGGGCGACCAGCTCGGCGGCCCGGCGCCGTTTTCGAAGACAGACCGCTCGCGCTTCCTCCAGTCGCTCGACGAGGCGCTGGTACGCCTGAAGCGCAAGGGATAAGGGCGGCGGCATGGCCGAACGCTTCGAACGACACCGCCAGCCCTGGACCGCCGACGAGATCCAGAAGCTCCACACCCTCGCCAAGAAGGGCATGGCGTTGAAGGCGATCGCCAAGGCGCTGACTCGCAGCGAAGAATCGGTGAAGGAGCGCGCCAAGGCCGACGGACTGTCGATCGCCAAGCTGCGCTGACATGAGCGACTATGACGCGATCGTGCTGGGGGCCGGTGCCGCCGGCCTGATGTGCGCGGGCGTCGCGGGGCAGCGCGGCCGACACGTGCTGGTGATCGACCATGCCGACCGGCCGGGCAAGAAGATCCTGATCTCGGGCGGCGGGCGCTGCAACTTCACCAATACCGGCACCGTCCCCGACCGCTTCGTGTCGGCCAACCCGCATTTCGCCCGCTCGGCGCTCGCCCGCTACACGCCCGCCGACTTCCTCGATCTGGTCGAGGCCTACGGCATCGCCTGGCACGAAAAGACGCTCGGCCAGCTCTTCTGCGACGGCTCCGCCCGGCAGATCGTCGAGATGCTCATGGCCGAGTGCGCCAAGGGCGGGGTCGAGGTCGCGCTCGGCCGGCCGATCACCGGCGTCGATCATGGCGATGGCCGCTTCCGCGTGACCTATGGCGAGCGCACCGTCAGCGCCCCAGCGCTCGTCATCGCGACCGGCGGTCCTTCGATCCCCAAGATGGGGGCGACCGGTTTCGCCTATGACCTCGCGCGCCGCTTCGGGCTCAAAGTGGTCGAGCCGCGCCCCGCCCTTGTCCCACTGACACTCGGCGGCGACGAACTCCTGTTCCGCGAATTGTCCGGGGTCGCAACCGAGGTGGTGGCGCGCGCGGGCACAGCCTCTTTCCGCGAGGCGGCGCTGTTCACGCATCACGGCCTGTCCGGCCCCGCCATCCTCCAGATCTCGACCTATTGGCGGCACGGCGATCCGATCGCGATCGACTTCCTGCCGGGTCGCGCGCTCGGCTGGCTCAAGCAGCTCAAGCGCGACGCGCCCCGCGCCACGGTTGCCCGCACGCTCGGCGCCGCGCTGCCCGAGCGGCTGGCGGCGGCGCTCGGCGAGCGGCTGGCGCTGACAGGCACCCTCGCCGACCTCTCTGACGCCAAGCTGGCGGCGGCCGAGACGCAGCTCGGCGCATGGCGCTTCAACCCCACGGGAACGCAGGGCTTCGCCAAGGCCGAGGTCACGGTCGGCGGCATCAGCACCGCCGAGCTGTCGTCGAAAACGATGGAAGCCCGCCGCCTCTCCGGCCTGTACGCCATCGGCGAGGCCGTCGATGTGACCGGCTGGCTCGGCGGGTACAATTTCCAATGGGCCTGGGCGAGCGGCGTTGCAGCGGGACAGGCGATCGCCGCCGCGTGATGCAGCAAGGGCGAAGACTGCGGTAATACCGTCAGTCGCGCCCCCAGGCTGCTCGCGCGCAAGATCGACGGTTGAGACTGTGCGACTTCGGCGCAACCCAGATCAAAGTCAGATGATCCAAGAAGCTGGAAATCAATGATATGTCGGGAAATCTATTAGGATCGACTTCGCCGGCAAAAAGTTGCATATCGTAGAGACTGAAATCGGGTCGCCCCGTTTACCATCCAACCAAATACAGGATTTCCTCATGTCCGAAGACGTCACGCTGAACGCAGTCGAGCTCGCCACCGAATTGACGATCGCTTGGCTCGGCAATCAGAACAACCGCGTGTCGGCCGAGGACGTGCCCGCTTTTCTGCGCACGATGCACTCGACCATCAATGAACTGTCGGAGGGGGGCCCGGCGGGCGAGCCGACCACTGATGCCGCTGCCACCGACGGCGAGTATGTCCCCGCGGTTTCGGTTCGCAAGTCGCTGGCGTCAAAGGACCACATCCTGTCGATGATCGACGGCAAGCCCTATCGGACGCTGCGCCGCCATCTGTCGACGCACGGCCTGACGCCCGAGGAATATCGTGCGCGCTACAATCTGAAGCCCGACTATCCGATGGTCGCGCCCAGCTATTCGGACGCACGCCGCGCGATGGCGAAGCAGATCGGCCTTGGCTCCAAGGGTCGCCAGGCGCGCGCCGGCGCAGCCAAGGACGCCGCTGCCACCGCGTCGGCCGCCCCCGCCCCGCGCCGCCGCAAGAAGGCCGAGGCAGCCGCCGAGTAATCCCCGGCCGCGGCGGACGTCAGCGCTTCACCTCGCGTCCGCCGCGGCATGCCGGCCCCGTCCGGCCCAGCGCCCAGCCGATCGCATTCTCCAGCAGCGTCACGTTCTTCGGATCGGTGTAACTCTCCGTCCGGTGGCCGATCGCCGAATAGAAGGATCGGCCGTTACCGACGCAGCGCGTCCAGGCGATCGGGTGATCGCCCATCTCCAGCTTTCCGGGCTGATAGGTCGCCTCGTCGATCGTCAGCAGGACATGGACGCCCTTGTCGCGTGGATTGGCGGGGAAGGAATACCATTCCTCGTTGAGCGACCAGCCGTCGCCCAGCCCCTTCGTTAACGGGCTGGCGGGGTCCTCCACGCGCAGCCGCGCGGTCTGGAACTGCGGTTTGCTCGGATGCCCGCCGAAGCGGGCGCTGACGAGCACGTCCGAATACCAGTCCCAGATATTGTGCGGATCGCCGGCCGCGCCGTGAAATCCGACAAAGCCCCCGCCCTTCTCGACATAGTCGCGCAGCGCCTGTCGCTGGCGTACGGTCAGCACGTCGCCGCTCACATTGTTCCAGACGACGGCACCGAACTGCTTGAGATAGCCGGGCGTGATCGCACCGGGATTGTCGGTGAACACCGCCTGCCACCCCTTGCGCGCGGCCATCGCCTTGAGCGCGGCGGTCGCGGCGTTGACCGACGGGGTATCCTTGAACCCGATGATCCGGTCGAAGACGAGGATTGCCGGCCGCCCCGGCTGCACGCGGTCGGCGGGCGGCGGCCCGTCGCTGTAGCGCGCGCAGCGGCGGCGGGTCGCCTCCGCATCGATCGGAATCGCCGCGAGCTTCGCGCGAAGGTCGGCCTGCTGCGCCGGGGCGAGTTGCTTATAGTCGCCCATCCCGCTCAGCGACACGATTGCCGAGAAGGTCGGCAACTGGGTGCCGCTGAAGAAGGGCGGCAGCTTCGCGAGGATTCCCGCCTGATCGAGCACCGCCCGCGCGCGCGGGTCGATCAGCAAGTCGATCAGCGGCGTCTCGATCGAATAGGGCGTCGTGGCGAGCGGGCAGTCGGGTACGGGCTGCGCCGCAGCTGGCAACGCGGCGGTCATCAGGCCGAGCCCGGCGACGGCGATCCGAAGGTGGCGCGACAGCGCGATGGTCATGCGATCCTCTCCCTGATGGCGCCGTGCGCCATTTGTCCGAGCATAGCCCAGCTTCCCTTCGGCGCAACGCCGGTCAGTTCGTCTCACATGATCGTCGCTTGGATCGTGACTTGTCGGGGCAAGCCGCGCTAAAGCCGCTGCCGCGCCCGGCCACGCCGGGTTTCTTGAGCGGAGCGACGATGACCGACCTCGACCCTGGCCTCAATCTTCCACGATGGAAGCGCGTGTGGCTCGGCATCGACAGCCGTACCCGCCTGCGCGAACGTCGCGGCCGGACATCGCGCCGGTGCAAGCCCGGCCAGCGCGGCAACGACAGCGCGCGCTTTTTTCGCGAATGGCTGCGCAATCCGGTCGCGACCGCCGCCGTCGCCCCCTCGGGCGATGCGCTGGTCGCCCTCATCACCCGCGAGATCGGCGGCTGGACCGGGCCGGTGCTCGAACTCGGGCCGGGCACGGGCGTGTTCACGCGTGCGCTTATTGCGCGCGGGGTCGAGGAGCGGAACCTGACGCTGGTCGAGCGCAATCCGGCCTTTGCCCAGCTGCTGCGCGAGCGGCATCCGCACGCCTCGATCCTCGTCGCCGATGCCGGCGAGCTGCAGACGGCGATCGGCGCCGACGTGTCGCCGTTCGGCGCGGTCGTCTGCGGCCTGGGGTTGCGCAACATGAAGCCGGCGCTGATCGAGGCGATCCTGTCGGGCGCATTCGCCCGTATGCGCCCTGGCGCCGCCTTCTATCTCTTCACCTATGGCCGGCGCTGCTCGGTGCCCGGCGAAATCCTCGACCGGCTCGGCCTTCACGCCCGTCGAATCGGCATCGCCTATCGCAACCTGCCGCCCGCCTCGGTCTTCAGGCTGACCCGGAGCTGAACGGTCCGATCGACAAGCCTTTCGCCGCCGCCGTCGGTCCTATAGGATGACGGAATGAAGATGGGTGACCTCGCGATGCGGCACGGCAATGACGATCTTTCCACGCTGGCCGCCGGCGTCGCGCCGCGGCCGCGCGTCGGTCGCCCTGCGGCCGGGCCTACGATGGTGCAGCAGGCCTATGACCACCTGCTGACGGCGCTGATGACGCTTCAGATCGCGCCGGGCGAGCGGATTGCGATCGATCAGGTCGCGCGCCGGCTCAACATCTCGCAGACCCCGATCCGTGAGGCGCTGAGCCAGCTCGAGGCCGAGAAGCTCGTCCACAAGCTGCCCAATGTCGGGTATCGCGCGAGCGCGCAGATGACGCGCGAGGAGGTTCGCGACCTCTACACGCTCCGCCAGCTGATCGAGCCCTATGCCGCCGCCCGCGCAGCCGAGGCAATGACAGAGGCAGCAGTCGAGGAACTCGAGGCGATCGACAAGGCGATGTCGAACGTGGGGGAGGACGCCGCCGGCGGCTATTCGCGCTTCGCCGAGGCCGACGACCGGCTCCACCGGCTGATCGCGACGTTGAGCGGCAATCGCCTGATCGCCGACACGGTTGAGCGGCTCCATGCGCATCTCCATATCTTTCGCGCGCTCTACAGCACCAACGCCCCGACCGAGGCGGCTGCGGAGCATCGCGCGATCATCGACGCGCTGATCGCCCGCGACGGCGCGACGGCGAGCAAGGCGGTTCGCACTCACCTCGAACGCTCGCAGCAGCGAATGGACCGGGTGCTGGCCGGCGACAGCGCTACGACCGCCTGATCGGCAGATGATCGCTTGACAGCCTAGGGCGCGCTGCGTACCCAAATCCTATAGGATAGGAAATGGAGAGGCGGATGCGGCGGCGACTGCGGCACAGCCTGCGAAGGGCAACATTGGGGCGGCTGGGTGCCGGCATCGCCATCATCGCGTTTATGGCGGGCGGCGCAAGCGCCGAGACCGTAGTGCTCGAGCATTTCACGCTGATCGACGGGACCGGCCGCGCGCCGCAGCGCGACCAGTCGCTCGTCATGGTCGATGGCCGCGTGACGCAGGTCGGCCCCGCGGCCCGCGTCAGGGCGCCTAAGGGCGCAGTGCGCGAGAACCTTCGCGGCAAGTTCCTGATGCCCGGCATCATCGACAGCCACGTTCATTTGGGGCTCGTCGACGGCATCGAGCAGAGCTTCCCCAAATACTACGACCGCGCCAATGTCGAGCAGCAGCTGAAGCTCTATGCCGCCTATGGCGTCACCTCGGTCTACACGCTCGGCACCGACGGCGACGAGATTCACACGATCATTGCCGACCAGCGCCGGATCGGCCGGATCGACGGCGCGCGGGCGTTCACCGCGGGGCGCGGCGTCGTCTACAAGGGCAGCTATGGCGGCGTTCCCGGCCTAGACCAGCAGGTCTCTACCCCCGCCGAGACGCAGGCGATGGTCCGGCGCGAAGTCGCCAAGGGCGACGACTTCGTCAAATTGTGGATGGATGATGAGTTCGGCGACGTTGCCGAACGCATGCCTTATTCTATCAGCAAGGCGGCGATCGATACCGCGCATGCGCTCGGCAAGAAGGCGGTCGGCCACATCTTCTATGCCGAAAATGCCGCGGGCCTTGTCGGCCAGGGCGTCGACGGCTTCATGCATCAGGTGCGCGACAAGCCCATCGATGTCGCTCTGATCGCCGACATGAAGACCAAGGGCACGTGGCAGCTCGCCTCGACGCTCAGCCGCGAAGCCTCGTTTACGTACCGCCTCCTCCCCTTCGTCGATGATCCATTCTTTCTGCGAGGGGTCGCGCCGACGACGATCGCGGCGCTCAAGAGCCCCGAACGTCAGGCGCGCCTGGCCGCAGGCCCGCACTTCGGCAAGTATCCAGCGGTGCTCGACATGGCGCTGAAGAACTTCGGGGCGATGGCGAAGGCGGGCATTCCTTTCGGCATGGGCACCGACAGCGGCCCGACAGCACGCTTTCCAGGCTATTTCGCGCATTGGGAATTGGAGCTGATGGTCAAGGCGGGGGTCACGCCGCTCCAGGCGCTGACCGCCGCCACCGGCACCAATGCGAAGTTTCTCAATGCCCGCGACATCGGCACCGTCGAGCGCGGCAAATGGGGCGACCTGCTCGTCCTCGACCGCGATCCCACCGCCGACATCCGGAACACGCGCAGCATCCGCGCGGTCTATGTCGCCGGGCGCAAGCAGCCGACAATCTGGCAGACCTGCACCGGCCGCGCCGCCGATGCCTGTGGACCGGCGCCGCAGTGACCGATCACGCCCTCGCCCCCGAAACTGCGGCGACCGGCGCGCGGCCCACGCGCGCGCGGCACGTCGTGCTGTGGCTGACGGTGCTCGCCTACCTCATCACCTATATGGACCGCGTCGTCATCGCGACCGCGGCCCCGTCGATCCAGCAGGAGTTCGGCTTTTCCGACAAGACGCTGGGCTGGATCTTCGCGTCCTTCTCGATCGCCTATGCGCTGTTCCAGATCCCCGGCGGCTGGCTGGGCGACCGGTTCGGACCGCGCCGCGCGCTGACCGGCGTGGTCGTCTGGTGGTCGACCTTCACCGCGCTGACCGCCACCACCTGGTCGGCGGGGTCGATGATGGTCACGCGCTTCCTGTTCGGCATGGGCGAGGCGGGTGCGTTTCCCATCGCCACGCGAAGCCTGTCGCGCTGGATGCTGCCGGCCGAGCGCGGCTGGGCGCAGGGCGTGACGCATGCCGGTGCGCGCCTTGGCGGCGCGGTGACGCCGGCGATCGTCGCGGCGCTCATCCTCGCCTTCGGCTGGCGAATGCCCTTCTTCCTCTTCGCACTGATCGGTCTCGGCTGGGCCGCGCTCTGGTTCTGGTATTATCGCGACACGCCGCGCGAGCATAAGTCGGTGAACGCAAGCGAGCTCGCGCTCATCGAAGGGGCGCTGGGCCAGGGCAAGGCGCGCGTCAGCGTGCCGTGGAAGCGGCTGCTGGCCCGCCCCCAGCTCTGGACGCTGTCGGCGATGTATTTCTGCTACGCCTATTGCATCAACATCTTCCTGACCTGGTTTCCCAAGTATCTCGCCGACGCCCGCGGCTTCGATATCGTCGCGATGGGCCTGTTCGCCAGCGCGCCGCTCGCCGCGGGGGTCGTCGGCGACATGGCGGGCGGGTGGTTCAGCGATCTGCTGGTCAAGCGCGGCGCCGGCCTCAAGATGGGTCGCCGTGTCGTCGCGATTGCGGGCTTCACGATCGCCGCTGTGATGATCCCCCTCGCCGCCGCCTCGGAAGAGCATGTCGCCAGTATCCTGTTCTTCTGCATCGCGCTGTTCGGGCTTGAGCTGACGGTGGGCGTCAGCTGGGCGGTCACGCTCGACATCGGCGGCGAATATGCGGGGTCGGTATCGGCGGTGATGAACACGCTGGGCAACAGCGGCGCGGCGATCGCCGCGGCGGTGACGGGCTACATCGTCGCCGCAAGCGGGTGGTTCGCCGCTTTCGCGGTGCTTGCCGTGCTCTGCGTGATCGCGGCGCTCCTCTTCACCCGCATCGACGCCTCGCGTCCGCTCTACGTCCCGGAACCTGAAGCATGAGCGACGACGACCGCACGCGCGCCGATCGGCGCACGATCCTGAAGTTTGCCGGGCTCGGCATGGGCGCGGCGGCGGTTCCGCTCGCCGCACAGCAGACCGATCCGATCCCGCAGCCGGGCGCCGCCCCCGTCCCTGCCCCGCCCGCCCCGCCCCAGCCACATGACATGGCGGCTCACGCGGCTGCGCCCAAGCCCGCGGGTGACGCCCCCCGCTTCGGCTACGTCTTCCTCGATGCCGAGGAAGCGGCGTTCGTCGAGGCGTTCGTCGACACGATCATCCCCGCCGACGAATATAGCCCGAAGGGCACGGAGCTGGGCGTCGCGACCTTCGTCGATCGCCAGCTCTATTCGGCCTGGGGCCAGGGCCGGAACATGTATCTCCAGGGTCCCTTCCAGGAAGGAACGCCCGAGCAAGGATACCAGATGGCGCTCGCTCCCGCCGACATCGTTCGGCACGGCATAGCCGACCTCAACGCCTGGGTTCGCAAGACCTATGCCGACAACAGCTTCGACACGGTGTCGGACGCCCAGCGCATCGAGATCGTCACCGCGCTCGAGGCGAACAAGATCGAACTGTCCGCCGTGCCGACGCCGGTCTTCTTCAACATGCTGTATCAGGTGACGACCGACGGTTTCTTTGCGGACCCCGTGCATGGCGGCAATCGCGGCAAGGCGTCGTGGAAGATGGTCGGCTATCCCGGGGTCGGCGAGATGTTCGCCGACAAGATCGCCGAATGGCGCGGCAAGCCCTTTCGCGTCGACGACCCCCAATCGATTCTGGATCTTAGCTGATGGCCACCCGTCTTCCCCCCGTAGACGTGGTGATCGTCGGCTCCGGTTGGACCGGCGGCATCGTCGCCAAGGAGCTGGCGCAGACCGGCCTCAAGATCCTGATGCTCGAACGCGGCAAGTTCCAGGACACCAATCCCGACTTCCTCGCGCCGCAGTCGCACGACGCGCTCAAATATTCGCGCCGCCTCGACCTCGCGCAGGACCTGTCGAAGGAGACGATTACCTTCCGCAACGACCGCGGCCAGACCGCGCTGCCGATGCGGCAATACGGCTTCTTCATCCCGGGTTCGGGCGTCGGCGGGTCGGGTGCGCACTGGTCAGGCCTCACCTGGCGTTGGGCCGAGTGGGAACACCGGATGCGCTCGGGGACGATCGAGAAATACGGCGCCGGCCTGATCCCCGAGGACATGACGATCCAGGACTGGCCGATCAGCTACAAGGACATCGAGCCCTATTACGACCGTTTCGAGAAGGTTTGCGGCGTCTCGGGCAAGGCCGGCAATCTGCGCGGGAAGATCCAGCCGGGCGGCAACCCGTTCGAGGCGCGGCGCCAGAACGAGTTTCCCCTGCCGCCAATGACGCCGACGCAGAGCATGACGATGTTCGAGGCGGCGACGAAGAAGCTCGGCTACCACCCCTTCCCCATTCCCGCCGCCAACTGCTCGACCGATTATGTCAATCCCGACGGCGTCGCGCTCGGCCAGTGCCATTATTGCGGCCATTGCACCAATTACGGCTGCGAGGCGAACGCCAAGGCCAGCCCGCATTTCACGATGATCCCGCTGGCGCGCGCGAACAAGGATTTCGAGCTGCGCACCAATGCGATGGTGCTCAAGGTCAACCTCGATTCGACGGGCAAGAAGGCGACCGGCGTCACCTATGCCGACGCGCGCGGGCGCGAGTTCGAGCAGCCCGCCGACCTGGTCGTCCTCGGGGCGTTCGTGATGAACAACGTTCAGCTGATGCTCCTCTCGGGCATCGGCAAGCCTTATGACCCGCAGACGGGCGAGGGCGTCGTCGGGCGCAACTATGCCTATCAGAGCCTGGGCGGGGCGCGGGTCGAGGTGCCGCGCGACGTCTATATGAACCCGTTCATGGGATCGGGCGCACTCGGCACCTGGATCGACGACTTTGCCGCCGACAATTACGACTTCGCAAAGGTCGGCTTCATCGGCGGCGCGGGGATCAGCGCCGGGCAAAACAGCGGCGACCCCCTCACCTACCGCCCCTCGACGCCTGGCGCGCCGCGCTGGGGTGCGGGGTGGAAGAAGGGGCTGGTCGAGGCGTACCAGCACACGATGAGCGTCGGGTTCCAGGGCGCGGTGATGTCGTACCGGCAGAACTATCTCGACCTCGACCCTACCTATCGCGACGCCTGGGGCCGGCCGCTCCTCCGCCTCACCTTCGACTGGCAGGCGAACGAGCACAAGATCATGGCGGCGACTTTTGCCACTTGCCAGCGGATCGCCGGCGAGATCAGCGGAAGGGCGCCTTCGACCGCGACGCCCGGCCGGGCGATGGCGGGGCGGCGCTTCAGCTCGGTGCCCTACCAGACCTCGCACAATACCGGCGGCGCCGTGTTCGGCGACGACCCGCGGACCAGCGCGGTCAACAAGTACATGCAGTCGTGGGACGTGCCCAACGTGTTCGTGCTGGGCGCCAGCGCGCTGCCGCAGAACGCCTCGCGCAATCCCACCGGGCCGGTCGGCGCGCTCGCCTTCTGGGCGGCCGACGCGATCCGCCAGCGATATCTGAAGCGCCCCGGGCGCCTCGTGTGACTTTGGAGAAGACAATGTTTCGCACCTTCATCCTCGCGCTCGCGCTGAGCGGCACCGCCGCCGCCGCGCAGACGGGCGACCCCGCCAAGGGCAAGGCGACCTTCGCACGCTGCGCCGCCTGTCACAGCGTCGCGCCGGGCAAGAACGGCGTCGGTCCGACCCTTGCGGGCGTCGTCGGACGAAAGGCCGCGAGCGTGCCCGGTTATCGCTACTCCCCCGCGATGCAGAAGTCGGGGCTGACCTGGAACGCGGCCACCATCGCGCGCTTCATCGCCGCGCCGTCGAAGGTCGTGCCCGGCACCAAGATGATGGCCCCGCCCGTCACCAATCCGCAGGATCAGGCGAACATCGTCGCCTATCTGAAGACGGTCTCGGGCAAGTGACCGGCCTGCCCCCCGTTTTCGGCGCGGCCCGCCTGCCGCGCGCGATCCTTTTCGGGCGCGGCCAGCGCGCGGCGATCGGCGCGGCGAGTGCGCGCATCGGCCGCCGTGCCCTCGTCGTCACCGACGAGCGCCAGGCCGCGCAGCCCGAGTTCGCCGCAATCCTGTCCGATCTGGAGGCGCACGGCGTCGAGGTGCAGGTGTTCGCGGGCGTCATCCCCGACCTCCCCGTCTCGGCGATCGACGCCTGCGTCGCGCCGGCGCGCGCGTTCATGCCCAACGTCGTCATCGGCATTGGCGGGGGGAGCGCGATCGACCATGCCAAGGTCGCCGCTGTCCTGCTGACGCATGGCGGCGAGGTCAGCGACTATTATGGCGAGTTCGCCGTGCCGGGCCCCGTCCTGCCGCTGATCGCGGTGCCGACGACCGCGGGAACCGGTTCGGAGGCGACGCCCGTCGCGGTCGTCCATGATGAAGCGCGCGGGACGAAGATCGGCATTGCCAGCCCCTACCTCATCCCCGAGGTCGCGGTCTGCGACCCCGACCTGACCGCCACCTGCCCGCCCTATCTCACCGCGATCTCGGGCGCCGACGCGATGACGCATGCGGTCGAGGCCTTCTCGAACGCCGCGCGGCCGATCGACCCGCGCCTGACCGAGGATCACGTCTTCGTCGGCAAGAACGCGATCTCCGACCAGTTCGCGCGCCTCGCGGTCGCCAACCTGTTCAAGTTCCTCGCGCGCGCGGTCAGGGACGGAAGCGACATGGAAGCGCGTGAGGGCGTAATGCTCGCCTCGCTGATGGCCGGCTGCGCGTTCGGGACCGCGGGGACGGCGGCGGCGCATGCGCTACAGTACCCGATCGGCAACCTGACCCACACCGCGCACGGTGCCGGGGTGGCGGCGCTGCTGCCGTTCGTCATGCAGTTCAATCGCCCTGCCGCCGAGTCCGCCTTTGCCGAACTCGCCGAGTTGGTGGGGGTCGAAGGCGGCGCACAGGGGTTCATCGACGCGATCGCCGCGCTGTTCGCGGAGATCGGCATTCCCCGCTCGCTCGCCGACCTCGGCCTTGCCGCCGACCAGCAGGGCTATGTCGCGGAGGCGTCGCTGAACGCGCAGCGCCTCGTCAAGAACAACCCCCGCCCGCTCGACCTCGCGGCGATGACCGCGATCACCGAAGCGGCGTTCGCCGGCGAGCGCCAGCGCCTCGCCGCGATCTGACAGGACCGACCGAACCATGACCGTCAACAGCTACACGCCCGCCGGGCGGGAAGGCCCGTTCGCCGTTCCGACCGATAATCTGATCGGCGATGCGTGGACCCCTTCGGCGAGCGGCAAGCGCATCGACATCGCCGATCCCGCGACCGGCAGCGTACTGACCAGCGTCGCGGATTGCAGCGTCGAAGAAGCGATTGCCGCCGTCGATGCCGCCGACGCCGCGGCCGCTGCCTGGGCCGCGACGGCCCCGCGCAAGCGCGCCGACATCCTCCTCGCCTGCTTCCACGCGATGATGGCCGATCAGGAATGGCTCGCCCACCTCATCTCGCTCGAGAATGGCAAGGCGTTGACCGACGCGCGCGGCGAGGTCGCCTATGCCGCCGAGTTCTTCCGCTGGTATGCCGAAGAGGCCGTGCGCGTGAACGGCGAGCTGTCGGTGTCGCCGTCGGGCGGCAACCGCATCCTCGTTCAATATCAGCCGATCGGCATCGCGCTGCTCATCACCCCCTGGAACTTTCCCGCGGCGATGGCGACGCGCAAGATCGCGCCGGCATTGGCAGCGGGCTGCACCGTCATCCTCAAGCCCGCCGAGGAGACGCCGCTGACCGCGCTTGCGGTCGCAGAGATCATGCGCCGCGCCGGCGTGCCGGCGGGCGTCGTCAACGTCGTCAACACCAGCGACCCTGGCCCGGTGTGCAGCGCGATCCTTCACGACCCGCGCGTCCGTAAGCTGAGCTTCACCGGCTCGACCGAGGTTGGCCGCATCCTTCTGCGCGAAGCGGCGGATCAGGTCATCAGCTCGTCGATGGAACTCGGCGGCAACGCGCCCTTCCTCGTCTTCGACGACGCCGACCTCGACCAGGCGATCGAGGGCGCGATGGTCGCCAAGATGCGGAACGCCGGCGAGGCGTGCACCGCGGCCAACCGCTTCTACGTCCAGCGCGGCATTCACGATGCCTTTGTCGAGCGGCTATCGGCGGCGATGGGCGCGCTGACCGTTGGGCCGGGGACCGAGGCGGGCACGCAGTGCGGCGCGATGATCAACAAGGCCTCGATCGACAAGATCGAGCGACTGGTCGCCGACGCGGTGTCGCGCGGGGCGGAGGTGAAGCTGGGCGGCAAGACGCTTGACCGGCCGGGCTATTTCTATCCCCCGTCCGTCATCGCCAATGTCCAGCCGGGGTCGGAAATCCTCTCGACCGAAGTCTTCGGGCCGGTCGCCGCGGTGATCCCCTTCGAGGCGCCGGACGAGGCGGTCGCCCTCGCCAACGCGACCGAATATGGCCTTGCCGCCTATGTCTATTCGGACGACCTCAAGCGCGCCTTGCAGGTCGCCGAGCGGATCGAGTGCGGCATGGTTGCGGTCA
The DNA here is from genome assembly GCF_002351485.1 of Sphingomonas spermidinifaciens. GTDB lineage: Bacteria > Pseudomonadota > Alphaproteobacteria > Sphingomonadales > Sphingomonadaceae > Sphingomonas > Sphingomonas spermidinifaciens. The sequence continues at coordinate 677,215 of NZ_NWMW01000001.1, forward strand.
ACCGCGGGCTGGTGTCGGACGCCGCGGCACCGTTCGGCGGTGTGAAGCAGAGCGGGCTCGGCCGCGAAGGCTCGCACCACGGCCTGATCGAATATTGCGAGGCGAAGTACATCGCGGTGAGTTGGTAACACCTGGCTGAACCCCCTCCCCTGAAGGGGAGGGGTTGAGATCTATCGCCCTTCCCAGTCCGGCACCCGCTTCGTCTTGACCAGGAAGTCGCTCACGCCCCGCCGGAAATCGGCGCTTCCGTAAACCTCCGCGATAAGCTCCTCGATCTCCGGCAACGCGCCGAAGGTCATCGCACGGATCGTCGCCTTGGTAGTGCGGGTCGTCAGCGGGGCATTCTCCGCCGCGCGCGCGACAAGGGCGTAGAGCTCGTCGTCCAGCGCCTCGCGCTCGACCACCTTCAACAGGAAACCGCTCGCCAGCAATTGCTCGGCGGTCAGCATTTCGCCCAGCAGCACCATGCGCTTGGCGAACTGCACGCCGACCGCTGCGCCGATCCGCGCGACGCTGGCGGCCGACAGGCAGTTGCCGATCGTCCGGCCGATCGGCGAGCCGAACTTCGCGTCGGGCGTCGCGATGCGGAAGTCGCAGGCCGATGCAATGTTGATCCCGCCGCCCACGGCCCATCCCTCGACCACCGCGATCGTCGTGCAGGGGATCGCGTCGACGGCTGCCATGCACTCGTCGATGCCGCGCTCATAATCCACCCCCTGCTCGCCGGTCGTGTAATCGGCGAACTTCGAGATGTCGGTGCCCGAGATGAACGCCTTGCCGCCCGTGCCGCGAAAGGTGACGACGCGGATCGACGGGTCCTGCGCGAAGCCAAGCGCCGCGTCGCGCAGCGCCAGCCACATCTCGCTCGTCAGGGCATTGTGCGCGGCCGGGTTGTCGAAGCGGACATGCGCCGCCGCGCCGTCGCGCGCGACGAGAACCTGACCGCTCATTCGGCCGCCTCGCGCGCGGGCAACAGGCCGGCTTCGGCCAGCTCGGCGCGAATCGCGGCGCCATGCTCGTTGAGGAGCGGCGGCGGCATCCGCACCTGTTGCGGGGTGCCGCGCATCTTGACCGGGAAGCCCAGCGCCTTGAACTCGCCCTCGACCGGGTGCGGGACCATCTGCACCATGTCGCGCGCGACCGCCTGCTCGCTTTCCACCGCCTCGCCATAATCGAGGATCGGCGCGGCGGGGACGCCGGCGGCGAGCAGCGCGTCGATCCAATCCTGCTTGGTGCGCGTCCTGAACGTCGGCGCGAGATCGTCGATCAATTCGAGCCGATTCTGTACCCGCGCGGCATTGGTCGAATAGCGGGGGTCATCCTGCAATTCGGGCCGGCCGATCACCTGAAGGAACGTCAGCCACAGCCCCTGATTGGCCGCGCCGATCACGAACCAGCCGTCAGACGCCTCGACCGCCTGGTAGGGCGCCGACATGCGGTTGGCCGAGCCGATCGGCGTGGGCGCCTTGCCCGTGCCCCATAACTCGGTCGTCTCCCAGATCGACAGGCCCATCGCGGCCTCGAGCAGCGAGGCGTCTATATACTGGCCCTTGCCCGACGTCTGCCGGCCGATCACCGCCGACAGGATCGCATAGGCGCTGAACAGCCCTGCCCCGAGATCGGCGACGGCGATCGAGTTCTTGGCAGGCTCCATGCCCGGAAAGCCGTTCGAGGAGAGGATGCCCGACATCGCCTGTGCGATCAGGTCGAACCCCGGCCGCTGCGCCCACGGCCCCGTCTGCCCAAAGCCCGAGATCGAGGCGTAGACGAGCCGCGGATTGATCGCGGCCAGCGTGTCGTAATCGATCCCCAGCCGCGCCGCGACGCCCGGCCGCGCATTCTCCACGAGGATGTCGGCGGTCTTGACCAGCGCGTACAGCACCTTGCGGTCGTCCTCGTCCTTCAGATTCAGGGTGATGCTGCGCTTGTTGCGGTTGAGCGCGAGGAAGCCGGGGCTATCCTCCCCCTTCAGGCGGAAACCCATCGAATGGCGCGTCGAATCGCCCGTCTTCGGCGGCTCGATCTTGATGACGTCGGCGCCCATGTCGCCCAGCAGCATGCAGCAGAACGGCCCGGCCATCACCTGCGAGATGTCGAGCACGCGGAGGCCAGCGAGCGGCAGATCGGACATCGGTGTCCCTCCCCTTGTTGATGCGGACCAAATCCGCTCGGATCATATTGTATATGATCTATAGTCGGTCTAATCTGCGGCGCAACGCGATTTGCCGCCGGGTTGGCCCGCACAGGCAAACGACAAGGAGAGCCTGCTTGACGATCCGCACCGTGCGACCCGCCCCCCTGATGTTCCTCGGCGCGATCGCCGCCTGTACCCTGCCCGCACTCCCTGCCGCTGCGCAAGGCCAAGGGGACTGGACCAGCTACGGCCGCGACGAAAGCCATGCACGCCACTCGCCGCTGCGCCAGATCACGCCGAGCAACGTTGCCAGTCTGAAGCGGCTCTGGACCTATCACATGCGCCCCGCGGGCGTGACCGCCGACACGATCCCGATGCCCGATGGCGTGCCGCAAAAGTTCAAGACCGGCTTTTCGGCGTCGGAGGCGACGCCGCTGGTTGTCGGCGGGACGATGTATCTCTCTACCCCCTACCGCCGCGTCGTTGCGCTCGACGCCGCAACGGGCAGGGAGAAGTGGGTCTTCACCTTCCCGACCAATGATCAGGCCTCGACCCGCGGCGTCGCCTATTGGCCTGGCGACGGCAAGACAGGCGCACGGATCGTCTTCGGCACGCGCACGGGCAAGCTCTACGCGCTCGATGCCGCAACGGGGAAGCCGGCCGCGGACTTCGGCACCGCCGGCATCGTCGACATGAAGACCCCGGAGGTGATGAACGGCACTCGTGCACCGCTCGGCATGAGCAGCCCGCCGGCGATCTACAAGAACCTCATCATCACCGGCAGCCGCGTACAGGAAATGCCCGTCAAGGGCGCATCGGGCGACGTACGTGCCTGGGACGCGCGGACGGGCAAGCTCGTCTGGACCTTCCACACCATCCCCCGCCCCGGCGAGCCCAATTTCGGAACGTGGGAGGGTGACAGCTGGAAGGAGCGCTCGGGCGCCAACATCTGGACCTTCACGCTCGTCGACGACGAGCGCGGCATCGCCTATCTCCCGATCGGCACGCCGACGTTCGACCGCTGGGGCGGCGACCGCAAGGGGCAGAACCTGTACGGCAACTCGATCGTCGCGGTGGAGGCGGCGACGGGCAAGTATCTCTGGCACTTTCAGACGATCCATCACGACATCTGGGACGTCGACCTGCCCGCCGCGACGCTGATCGACGTGAAGCGCGGCGGCAAGACGATCCCCGCCATTGCCGTCATGAACAAGATGGCGATCATGTTCATCCTCGATCGCGTGACGGGCAAGCCGCTGTACGACGTCAAGGAAGTGCCGGTTCCGACCGACAACGACACCGGCGAGCATCCCTGGCCGACCCAGCCGATGCCGGCCAAGCCCGCGCCCTTGAGCCGCCTGTCGTTCGACATGAGCGAGATGGTCGCCGGCCCGCCGGCGCTTCGCGCCACCTGCGACAAAATCGTTGCCGACATGAAGGTGGTCGGCTCGAAGATGTTCCAGCCGCTCCGCGCCGATTCGGCGGTCGCTTTCTTCCCCGGCAGCTTCGGCGGCATCGACTGGGGCAGCGGGTCGTTCGACCCGTCGAGCGGGCTCTACGTCGTCAACATCAACAACCTCGCCAGCCCACAGCAGATGGCGAAACAGGAGGACGGCACCTGGGGCCTCAAGGCCGGCTATGCCTATTTCCTCGATCCGGAGACGGGCAATCCGTGCAGCAAGCCGCCGTGGGGCGAACTGGTGGCGGTCAACGTGAACACCGGCGACGTCGCGTGGCGGAGCGTGCTTGGTGACAACGAGGAGCCCGAACTCAAGGATGCCGGCGGCATCAGCGCAGGCGGGCCGATCACCACGGCGAGCGGCCTCACCTTCATCGGTGCCACCCGCGATTCGATGATCCGCGCGTTCGAGACGAAGACGGGCAAGCTCCTTTGGAAGGACAAGCTGCCCGCCTCCAACTATGGGACGCCGATGACCTTCTCGCTGCCCGGCGGCAAACAGGCGCTCGGCGTCGTCGCCACCGGCGGTTTCGCCTTCCAGCCCGCGACCGCCGACGAGGTGGTCGTCTACACGCTTCCGTGACGAGGTATCCCATGCGTATCCGTGACCTGGCCCTTACCCTCGCGCTCGCCGGCGCCGGCATCGGCAGCGCCGTTGCCGGGCAACAGGCCGCCGCGCCGCCGCCACCTGGCCCCGGCCTCGACCTCATCAAGGAGCGTTGCGGCTTCTGCCATTCGACGGCACAGGTGACGAGCGTGCGAAAGACGCCCGCCGCCTGGGCCGCAACGGTGCAGTCGATGATCGACCGCGGCGCGGAACTCGAGCCCGAGGAGCAGAAGGTGATGACCGATTACCTGGCCGCCAACCTCGCCGGCGGCGACGCCTCGGCGCCCGCGAAGAACTGATGCCGCTCTACGCGATCGATGGCCACGCGCCGGTGGTGCCGGGTTCGAGCTGGGTCGCGCCCTCGGCCGACCTGATCGGCGAAGTGGTGCTGGGCGACGAGGTCGGTATCTGGTTCGGCGCCGTCATTCGCGCCGACAACACGCCGATCGTCCTCGGCGACCGGACCAACGTTCAGGAGGGGGCGATGCTCCACTCCGACCCCGGCGTGCCGCTGATCGTCGGTGCGGACTGCACGATCGGGCATCACGCGATCCTGCATGGCTGCACGGTCGGCGACCGGGTGCTGATCGGCATGGGCGCAACGGTGCTCAACAATGCGGTGATCGGCGACGATTGCCTGGTGGGCGCCGGCGCCCTTTTGACGGAGGGCAAGACCTTTCCGCCGGGCAGTCTGATCGTCGGATCGCCGGCCAAGGTGGTGCGCGAGCTTTCGCCCGAGGCGATTGCAGCGCTCAAGGCGTCGGCGGCGGGTTACGCCGCGCGGCAGGCGCATTTCAGGGCAAACCTGACGCGGGTCGATTGAGGCGCGCGCCGGCGTCGTCGACAAAGGATGCTCCCCCTGCCTGACTATGGGCTCCCGCTTTTGCGGGAGCCCATTGCTCTACTTCGCGAACCGCGGCAGCATCCCCACACCCTTGATCGGCACGCGGTAAACGCTCTTGGAGGCCGTGATCCAGGCTGCATTCCCGCCCTCTCCGAATGCGATGTTGGCGGCTACCTCCGGCAACCGGATGCGGCCGAGCTGCTTGCCCGCGGGCGTCATGATCCAGATGCCCCCCGGCCCCGTCGCCCAGATGTTGCCGCGCTTATCGACCTTCAGCCCGTCGGCGCCGCCGCCCGGCTCCTTGGGGAAGGTGAACACCGTCCGTCGGGTCCCGAGCTTGCCGCCACGCGCGATCGGATAGGCGAAGATCGTCGCCTGCCCAAAATCGGCGATGTACAGCGTGTCGCCCTTGGGCGAGAGGCCGATGCCGTTGGGGAGCACCAGGTCGGTGATCGGCGCGGTCAGCTTGCCGTCGGCGTAGCGGAGCACCGGGTTGAAGGGCAGCTCCTTGGCCGGGTCCTTGTCCATGCCGTTGTAGAGGCCGAACGGCGGATCGGTGATCCACAGCGACCCGTCGGGGGCATGGACCATGTCGTTCGGGCTGTTCAGCCTTTTGCCGTCCAGCCGGTCGAGGAACGGCTCGACGCGGCCCGCCTCGTCCACCTTGACGATCCGCCGCGCGCCCATCTGCGCCATCAGCACGCGCCCGTCGGCAGCGGGGACGAGGCCGTTGGAGCCGATGCTCTTGCCCTTGGGCGGGTTGGGCAGGCCGCCCGAATTGTCGAGCAGCTCGACCACCTTGCCGTCGCGCGTCACCGTCCGGAGCTTGTCGCCGTTGACGTCGGAGAACCAGAGCTTGCCGCGATGCCAGAGCGGCCCCTCGACGAAGGTGAAGCCGGTGGCCACCCGCTCGACCTTGGCATCGGGAGCGATCAGCGCGTCGAGCGCCGCGTCGGCGCGCTCGATCCGCGGCGCGGGCGCTTGTTGGGCGAGCACCGGCGCGGCGCAGATGACGGCGACGATCGGCAGGGCGAAACGCATGCGGTGGCTCCTCAAACGGCGTCGGTCAGGAGGACGAGATAGTCCTTGTTGGTGACGGTGTCCTCGATCAGCGGCCAGACCTTTTGGTGAAGGTCGGACTTGACCCACACCTGCCGCTGCTCCTCGCTCTCATAGGTAAGCTGGAAGCGATAGTTGATTCCGTTCGCGGGCGCCGGCTGGCCCTGGATGACGGTGCGGATCTTGAGCATCTTGAGGTCGAGGAAGCCGCGCCCGCGAAAGCTTTCGGCCGCCGGTCGGAAGCGCTTGTGGAAATGGTCGAGCATCTCGGCCTCCCGCGCGGGGTCGATGGCGAGGTCGCAATAGAGCACGATCGGCTTGCGCCCACGTGCCTGCGGCATCGCGATTGCAGGTGCGGTGCTGGCGACACCGGCCAGTCCCAGCAGTTTCAACAGATTGCGTCGCTTCATTTCCACTCTCCCTGAAGTTCAGCGCCTGGCGCGAGCGGCCGCGGCAAAGGCAGCCTTGGCGGCCTGGTCCCTGGCCACGCCGACGACCATCAATTCGAGGGGCGCGTCGCCGGTCTGTCGGATTGCGCGCGCCTGTCCGACCTCAACGGGGATCGCGTCGCCCTCGCGGATTGCTGCGCGCTCGCCCGCCACCTCGATCTCGCCCGCGCCGCTCATGACGTAGAGCATCTCGCTCATCCCCGGCGCCGCGGCGGGCGCGCTGCGGGCGCCGGGCTGGAGCAGCAGGTGATCGACATAGGTCCATGTCGTCGAAAAGATCTCCGGCCCGAGCGCGCGGCGACCAAGCACGCCGGTGCTCCCTTCGACCGGCTTAAGGAGCGCGCGATCGAAACGCATCGAGACGAACTGCGGCACCCGGTCGAGCGCCGCCCCCTCGCGGGTGTCGCCCAGGTCGAAATTGTCGTAGCTCTTGGTCACCCCGACATTGATGTTGAGCCATTGCAACGGCTTGTCGGTCGGATTGTAGATCGCGTGCGAATGTCCCATGCGGTCGGGCACCGCCGCCGGGCCCTTGATGGTCGAAGTGCGTCCGTCGATCGTGAATTGCGCCTCGCCGTCGAGGATGACGAACATCTCCTCGCACTGGTTATGAAAATGCTGGCCGATGCTGCTCTTGGGCGCGATCACGCCGCGATGGACGAAGATGAGGTTGGTGGAGAGCGCTTCCGGTCCGAGCAGCCCGGCGAAGCGCATCGTCCCCGCCCCGCCGTGCACCGCGCTCAATTCGCGTGCCTTGGCCGGATCGTAGCGCCCGATCCGCGCTTCGAGCGTCTGTGCGGATGCCGGCAGCGCCATCAACAGCGCGGCGCCCATCGCCAGTCGGATCATCGCCGCTCCCCTCTCCATGAACGGCCATTGCGGCCTTTACGCAAGGATATAACCGCTCTACACGAGAATCATATAGGATATTTCGCGACAAGCGAGGGAGAGGGTGATGGCGACTGGCCGGCGGACGCGCATACGGGTGGGGCTCGTCTTCCTGCTCTTCGTCATCAGCGCAATCGCCTTCCTCGACCGCACCAACATCTCGGTCGCCGGCGTCCAGATGCGCCAGGAATACGGCATCGACCAGATCCAGCTGGGCTGGGTCTTCAGCGCCTTCCTGATCGGTTATGCCGCGTTTCAGGTGCCGGCGGGCTGGCTCGCCGCGCGCTACGGCCCACGCCGGCTCCTCACCTGGGCGCTCGTCTGGTGGGGCTTGTTCAGCGTCGCGACCGCGCTGGTGCCGCCCGAGGGCGCGCATGCGATCCTGATGCTCGCGATCGTCCGCTTCGCGCTCGGCATCGGCGAGGCGGCGGTCTATCCTTCGGCCAACCAGTTCGTCTCGCGCTGGGTGCCGGCGAGCGAGCGCGGCAAGGCCAACGGCCTGATCTTCGCGGGCGTCGGCGCAGGGTCGGGCCTCACCCCGCCGCTCATCACCGCGGTGATCGCCTTCGCCGGCTGGCGCGCGTCCTTCTATGTCTGCGCGGCGATCGGCCTGATCGTCGCGGTCATCTGGTACGTCGTCGCCCGCGACCGGCCGCAGGAACATGCGGGGGTCTCGCCTGAAGAGCTCGCGCATATCGAGGCGGGCCTGCCCCCCGCCCCCGCCCAGGAGCGCGTGGCGATCCCGTGGCGCGCGATCCTGTCGAGCCGCAACGTCTGGGGCCTGTTCCTCAGCTATTTCGCGTTCGGCTATGTCATCTGGATCTTCTTCTCCTGGTTCTTCATCTATCTGGCCGAGGCGCGCGGCCTCGATCTGAAAGCGAGCGCGCTCTACGGCATGGCCCCGTTCCTCGCGATGACGGTCGGGTGCCTGGGCGGCGGCGTGCTCAACGACGCGATCTCGAAGCGGCGCGGGCTCTATGCGGGGCGGTCAGGCCTCGCGATGGTCGCGTTCGTGCTGACGGGGCTGTTCCTGCTGGTCGGCAGCCGCGTCGACAATGCGCCGCTCGCGGTGCTCGTCCTCGCCCTCGGCGGCGGCGCGATCTACCTGTCGCAGAGCAGCTTCTGGTCGGTGACAGCGGATATCGCCGGGCGGCATACGGGCGTCGTCTCGGGGCTGATGAACGTCGGTTGTCAGGTGGGCGGCGCGATCACATCGTCGCTGACACCGTGGATCGCGGCGCAATATGGCTGGGTCGCGGCGTTCGGCACGGGCGCGGCGATCGTGCTGGTGGGCACGCTCGCCTGGGCGGTGGTCGATCCCAACCGCCTGATCGAGCCTGCCGCGGACGAGGGCTTCGGCGAAGCGGTGACGGCATGACGAAGGGAGAGACGATGCGGACGACACTGGCGGCAATCCTCGGGCTCACGATCGCGGCACCGCTGCTGGCGCAGGGCCAGCGCCCCGCCCCGCCCCCGCCGCTCGTCGCCTGGACACCGAAGAAGACGCCGCCCAATCCCTGGCGCGCGCCCAACCGCGCGTGGTGGAAGCTCGCCGACGTGAAGGCGCTCCATCGCGGCAAGGCGGACTGGACGCAGCCGGTCATCCGCAACAAGGACCTGGTCGCTGACTGGCACCAGCTTTCGCCGGGCAAGCGGACGACGACGCTCGCCTATTCGGATAACCGCACTGCGATCATCGTGTGGGAGGGCGAGTTGCGCGTGACGATGGCGGGGCAGGAACCCTTCACCGCGCGCAAGGGGTTCGAGATCAACGTACCCTTCCGTGTCCCCTTCACGCTCGAGAGCGTAGGCAGCACGCCCGCACTCTACTTCCAGCTCAACGCCGCGAGCGACATGCCGCTCTACCCCGCCGACGCTCCCGCCCCGGCGAAGGTCGCGGGCTGGGCCTATGAGAAGCGGATCGTCACCGGTGGACCCGGCGGCTATGACGAGCGGCACCACCCATTCCTCGACTATTATGGCGAGATCGTCGGGAAGGGCGCACGGCCCGGCGCCTTCATCGCCGACCAGCACATGTTCGTGAACAACATCCGCGGCCGGGCGACGCCGACACCGCCCGCCAGCAATCTCGGCCACTTCCATGTCGGCTATGACGAGTTCTGGTTTGTGATGGAGGGCAATGTGACTCTTCAGGTCGAGGGCCAGCCCGTCTTCACCGCCGCCGCCGGCGACATCATCTCCGCGCCGCAGGGCCACTGGCACCGCGCGAGCTTCGGCGGGCCGGAGGGGCAATGGGGCACTCGAGTGGCGATCAACCCGTATCCGGCGGGCGGGCACGCCTATACCGAGGAGTCCGGCGGGCGGCAGTGAGGGGCTGAGGCATCGGGCATCGGCCAAGATGCCGCACTTCTCAGCCCTTCCCGACAGGAAGGGGAGCAGAAGGCGACTGCCGACGGCACATCACGATTTCAAAGGGTGGGAGCCGGAACGACCCGCAACGAGGTCGTTACGGCTGCTTCCTTCCGGACCTGACCGGGTTGGCGACAGTTACGTCCGCCCGACTCCCGCGCGCCATATGGCGGCGCGCGGGCGACATGGCAAGCGGTCAGCCGCGCCCGCGCATATCGCGGCGTTCGGGCGGGATGCGGACGGTCAGCGCTTCCCACCCCGCCTCGATCCAGATCTGGCAGGCGAGCCGGCTGGTCCGCGTCGCCCCGGCGGCAAGGTCGAGCATGTCCTCCTCCTCCTCGCTCGGCGGTGGGAGCAGGTCGAAATCCTCGCCCGCGACAATGACGTGGCAGGTGGAACACGACATCTGCCCCTCGCACGTCCCCTCGAGCGGCTGGCCGTCATTCTGGGCAAGGTCGAGCAGGCGATCGCCGGGCGCGCCCGTCACCTCGCGAACGGTCTCGCCATCGGCGGCGACGAAGCGGATGCGGGTCACGCCGCCAGCCTTTGCGCCGCGGCTGCGGCGTCGATCCGGGTCAGGGCCTCGACCAGTTCTTCCTCCGTCGTCTCGCGGCCGAAGCCGATGCGGATGCTCGACCGCGCCTCCGCCTCGGCAAGGCCGATGGCGCGCAGCACATGGCTGGAGCGCCCGGATCCGCTCGCACAGGCCGATCCCGCGGAAAAGGCGATGTCGCGGCACTCTGACATCAGCCGCGCGACGTCGAGCCCCGCGCGCCGCACGTTGAGATTGCCGAACCAGCGCCGCGTCGCCGATCCGTTGAGCGTCCAGCCGTCGCCCACAAGACCGATCGCCCGGTCGAACAGCCGCGCGACATGGGCGGCATCTTCGCCCATCCGCGACGCCGCCAGCCGTGCCGCCGCACCGAACCCGGCGCAGAGCGCGGGGCTGAGCGTGCCCGAGCGCCCCGGCGCCTCCTGTCCGCCGCCGTGGAGCAGCGGGCCGAGCTCGATGCCATCCCGCACCCACAACGCGCCGACGCCCTTCGGCCCGTGGATCTTGTGCGCCGACACCGCGACGAGGTCGCAGCCCTCGGGAATCACCACCCGGCCATAGCCCTGCACCGCATCGCACAGCATCCGCGCGCCGGCCGCGCGGGCCAGCGCCGCGAGTTCGGCGACCGGCTGGACAACGCCGATCTCGTTGTTGATGAGCATCGCGGCGACGATGCCGGTGCCCGGCCCGATCGCCACCCGCGCCGCCGCCATGTCGACGATCCCGTCGCTTCCGACCGGCAGCACCGTCACCGCCCTTCCCTTCGCGGCCTCTGCCGCAACGGTGTCGAGCACCGCGGCATGTTCGGTGGCGAAAGTGACGATCGGGCCGGCGGTGCCCTTGATCGCCCAGTTGAGCGCCTCCGTCGCACCGCTCGTAAAAGCGACGCGCCCGCCCGGCGGCAGCAGCGCGGCGACCGCATCGCGCGCCACCTCCACCGCCGCGCGCGCGGCCCGGCCGGGGGCATGGGGGCTGTGGGGATTGGCGTGCTGGCGCTCGAGCCAGGGCAGCATCGCCGCCAGCGCCTCGGGCGCGAGCGGCGTCGTTGCCTGATAGTCGAGATAGATCATATGCGGAGGTCACCGTCCGTGACGGTGCCGCCCGATTCGCGCCTGATCGCAGTCCAGGCGGTGAGGAAGCGCTCGACATCGGCGGCGGTGGTCGTGCGGCCAAAGCTCACGCGGATCACCTCCGCCGCCGCCTCCGGCGCGACGCCCATCTGCGCCAGCACATGGCTCGGCCGCATCGTCCCCGACGAGCAGGCCGCACCGGCCGACACCGAGATGCCCATCAGGTCGAAGCGGATGAGCTGCGTCGCCGCGGTCACGCCCGGCATCCGATAGGCGGCGATCGTCGGCGTCCGGCGCGGCGCGTCGGCCCCCATCCGCTCCGCCCCCGCCGCGGCGAGCCCATGGTCGAGCCGCTCGCGCAGTTCGGCCAGGTCGATCAGGTCCTCGGGCACGCCGACCGCCGCGACGAAGCCCGCCGCGCCCGGCACATTTTCGGTCCCGCCGCGATAGCCGCGCTCCTGCCCGCCCGAGGGGCGCAGCGCCGCGAAGTCGCGGACCAACAGCGCGCCGACGCCCGGCGGCCCGCCACGCTTGTGCCCCGACAGCGCGACGAAATCGGCATGATGCTGCGGCAGGTCGTCGTCGTCCCATCCCACCGGCATCTGCGCCGCGTCGGCGAGCAGCAGCCCGCCCGCCTCGTGCACGATCGCTGCGATCTCGCCCAGCGGCTGGAGAACACCGGTCTCGTTGTTCCCCCACTGGACGGCGACGAGCGCAGGCGAAGGCCCCGAGGCAAGCGCGGCCCTGAGCGCGTCGAGATCGAGCGTCCCGTCCTCGATCACTGGCAGCCGCTCGGCCTCGGGCGCGGCGCGCAACACCGCCTCATGCTCGGTCGCGCTGACCAGCACGCGCGCTGCCTCGGCGCGGGTCAGTGCGATGCCCAGCGCCTCGGTCGCGCCGCTGGTGAAGATGAGGTCGCCGGCCCAGCCATAGGCGGCGATCAGCCGCGTCCGCGCGCCCTCGAGCACCGCGCGCCCCGCCCGCCCCTCGGCATGGGGGGACGACGGGTTGGCCCAGTCGGCCATGGCGCCCGCGACGGCGGCCATCGCGGGCTCGACCATCGGCGTCGCGGCGGCGTGATCCAGATAGAGGCGATTGCCCAAGCGCTTCGTCTCCCGGCGGCGTTGCTTGTCGGGCCGCCCGGCTTATATAGCCCACGCATTGGTGGGCGCTACCATTGGCGGCGCCGGCAGTCGTAACAGGAAACCGATGCCCGAAGTGATCTTTCCCGGCCCCGAAGGCCGTCTCGAGGGGCGCTTCGCCCCCGCCCCCCGTCCCCGCGCGCCCGTCGCGATGATCCTCCACCCGCACCCCCAGTCGGGCGGCACGATGAACAACCGCATCGTGCAGGAGCTTTACAAGACCTTCCAGCGCCGCGGTTTCGCCACGCTGCGGTTCAACTTCCGCGGCGTCGGCAAGAGCCAGGGGACGTTCGACAACGGCATCGGCGAGTTGTCGGATGCGGCGAGCGCGCTTGACTGGGTGCAAAGCTTCCACCCGGAGGCGCAGACGACGTGGATCGCGGGCGTCAGCTTCGGCGCGTGGATCGGCATGCAGCTACTGATGCGCCGGCCGGAGATCCGCGGCTTCATCTCGATCGCGCCGCCGGCGAACATGTACGACTTCACCTTCCTGGCCCCCTGCCCCAGCTCGGGCATCATCATCCAGGGTGACGCGGACGAGGTGGTGACGCCAAGCGCCACGCAGAAGCTGGTCGACAAGCTGCGTACGCAGAAGCACATCACCATCCATCACGACACCATCCCCGGCGCCAACCACTTCTTCGAGCACGAGATGCCGCAGCTGATGGGGAGCGTCGATCGCTATCTCGACATGCGGCTCGACCCCAACTCGCCGATCCGCTGACCATGGGTGCGCTGCCGGCGAGCGGTGGATGCCAGTGCGGCGCGGTCCGCTATCGCATCACCGCGGTGAACGCCGGCAGCCCCCATATTTGCCATTGCCGCATGTGCCAGCGCGCGGTCGGGGGGCCGTTCGCGGCGCTTTTCGGCGTTCCGGATGAGGCGATCGAATGGACGCACGGCGCGCCCGCCGTGTGGCGAAGCTCCGCGGCTGCGACGCGTGGCTTCTGTGCGAATTGCGGAACGCCGCTCTTCTATCACGGCGACGACAGCGGCCGGTTCAACCTGACGATCGCCTCGCTCGACGATCCCGAGGTGTTTGCGCCGGAAACGCAGATGGGCGTCGAAGGCAAGCTTGCATGGTTTGACGCGCTGCCCTCGCTGCCCTCGCGTGGCGAGACGGGTAGCGAGGATGCCGAATGGGCGGAGCGGATCGCGGCGAGCAATCGACAGTATCAACCGGACTAACGGGCAAACCTTCGCCTGGCTGTCGCCCGATGATCGGCGTGACGCCGATCAGAGCGCTGCCAGATCAATCGCCCCATGCCGGTCAAGCGTCTTCGACCGGTCGCGCATCGGGTATTTGAGGCCCGTCGCGCAGTTGAAAAGCACCACCTGCTCGTCGCGCCCGACCTCACCATCGGCCAGCGCCTGTTCGTAGGCCGCCAGCGTCGCGCCGCCCTCCGGACAGAGCAGCAGCCCGTCCTCGATCGCGGCGCGCTCGGTCGCGGCGACGATCGCCGGGTCGCCGATCGCCAGCGCCTTGCCGCCGCTCTCGCGCACCGCGTCGAGGATCAGGAAGTCGCCCACCGCCTTGGGCACGCGAATACCTGCGGCAACGGTGTGTGCGTCCTCCCACCGCTCGGCGTGGCGCTCGCCCGCCTCGAACGCGCGGACGATGGGCGCGCAGCCCGACGCCTGCACCGCATACATGCGCGGGCGCCGCGGGCCGATCAGGCCGATCGCCTCCAGCTCGTCGAACGCCTTCCACATGCCGATGAGGCCGGTGCCGCCGCCGGTCGGATAGAAGATCGCGTCGGGCAGCTCCCAGGCGAGCTGTTCGGCCAGCTCCAGCCCCATCGTCTTCTTGCCCTCGATCCGGTACGGCTCCTTAAGCGTCGACAGGTCGTACCAGCCATTCTCCGCGCAGCCCTTCGCGACGATCGCGCCGCAATCGTCGATCAGGCCGTTGACGCGGTAGACCCGGCCCCCTTGCGCGGCGATCTCGCGCACGTTGATCTCGGGCGTGTCGTCGGGACAGAGGATCACGCTCTCGATCCCTGCGCGGCTGGCATAAGCCGCCGCCGCCGCGCCGGCATTGCCGTTGGTCGGCATCGCGATCGTCCGGACGCCCAGCGCCTTGGCCATGCTGATCGCCATGACCAGCCCGCGGGCCTTGAAGCTGCCGGTGGGCAGCCGCCCCTCGTCCTTCACCAGCGGCGGCCGCGCCGCGAGGCGCTCGCCGGCGGCGAGCAGCGGGATCAGCGGCGTCTCGCATTCGCCCAAGCTGACGATGTTGGCCTTGTCGCGTACGGGCAGCAGCTCGCGCCAGCGCCACAGGTCGCGCGGGCGGGCGGCGAGCGCTTCCTTCGTCAGCGCCCCCCGCACGCCGCCCAGATCATAGCGGACCAGCAGCGGCCGTCCGGCGCGCGACAGGCCCTGCACCACATCGGCCTCGTACCGCTCGCCGGTCAGCCCGCATTCGAGATGCGTGACGAAGCTCGGGCGGTCGGCGGTGAGATTGTCGTTCCAGATCATGCCCCCGGCTTGGCCACCGCGGCGGCGGCGGTCAAGCCGGGGCAGCCCGGATCAGGGCACGGTCACGCGCTGGAACGTCACCCCCTTCAGCTCGGGAAGCGCCCTGAGCTGCGGCTCGACGGTGGCGAGGTCGCCGACAACGACCAGCGTCGCCTTGTCGATCGGCTGGGTCGAGACCGCCGCCTGCTGCACCTGTGCCGGCGTCACCGCGAGCACCGCGGGGACATAGGTCTGAAGCCAGTCCTTCGGCCAGCCCAGCCCGTCGCGCTGCGCCATCGAGTTGATGAGCGACTGCGCGGTCGCGTTCTGGATGACGAACAGCCCGGCGAGGTAGTTGCGCGCGCCCGTCACCTCGGCCGCGGGTGGGGTCGTCGTCTGGAGCCCGCGGATCTCCTTGAACACCTCGGTCACCGAAGCGCCGGTTGAAGCGGTAGTGACGTCGGCCTGGAACACCCAGGTACCCGCCCCCGGCCAGAACTGAATCGAGGAGCCGGGCGAATAGGTGTAGCCCTTGTCCTCCCGGATGTTGCGGGTGATGCGCGAGCTGAACATGCCGCCCAGCATCGCGTTCGACACGCGCTCGGGCACGTCGCCGGCACTCGCGCCCGCGGGTGCCGGGAAGGCGAGCCGCAGCGTCGATTGCGGCGCACCGGGGCGATCGACCAGCAGCACGACGGGGCCGGGCGCGGGCGTGTAGGGCGCCTTCGCCCGCTCGGGTCCGGCCGCCCAGCCGCCGAACGCCTGCGTCACCGCCGCCTTGACCGCCGCCGCGTCGAACCGCCCGGCGACATAGAGATGCGCACGCTTCGCCCCGAAATTGGCGGCATGGAAGGCCTTGACGTCGGCGAGCGTATAGCCCTCCAGCTGCGCCTGGCTCGGCACGTAGCGGCCATAGGGATGTTCGGCGCCGTAATAGCGCTTGAACAGCGCCGCGGTCGCCAGGGTGCCCGGCTGCGACATGCTGATGGCAAGGCGGCGGGCGGCGTCGGCCTTCACCCGGTCGAACTCGGCCGCGGGGAAGTCGGGCCGGGTCGCGACGTCGCCGAGCAATGCGACGGCATGGCCCGCATGTTCGGACAGCACGTCGATCGCGAAGCTCGTCTTCTCCTCGCCCGGCACGACGTTGAGGCTGCCGCCCATGTCGGCGGCGGCGGTCGCGATCTGGCCGGCGGACTTGCCCGCCGCGCCCTGCTTCGTCATCTCGGCGGCGAGCTGCGACAGCCAGACCCTGTCGGCCTCGTTGATCCCGCCGGCATAGACGTCGAGCATCATCACCGCCTTGGGCGTGGTGCCATAGGGGATCAGCGTCACCGCCATGCCGTTGGGCAGCGTGTAGGTCTCGCTCGCCGGCACCGCGAAAGGCTTGGGCGTGCCGAGCGGCGGCGGGGTCGCGGTCTGCGCGGCGAGCGGCATGGAAGTCGCCAGCGCGGCGACGGCGGTAGTGGCGAAGATCAGCGGACGGCGCATCACTGGGCTCCCTTGGGCTGGGCAGCAGCGGTGGCAGGCTGCGCGGCGCCGGGTTCGATGACGTAGATCGAGCGGTTGGTCGGACGCAGATATTCCTGCGCCACCTTCTGGATCAGGGCGGGCGTCACCTGCGCGAAGCCGGCCTCGATCTGATTGACCTTGGTCGGGTCGTCGTCGAACAGCGCATAGACCGCGAGCAGGTTGATGAGGCCGATGCGGCCGAGACCATCGACGCTCGAATAGAGCTGCGAGCGCAGCTTGGTGCGCGCACGGTCGAGTTCGGCCTGCGACACCGGCGTCGTGCGCAGCCCCTCGACGACGCCGTTCACCGCCGCGGTGATGGCCTGGTGCGTGGTCTTCGGATCGTGCTGGAAACTGAAGCTCCACAGCATCGGCCCGTTATAGTCGAACATGTCGCCGAGCAGCGCATTGATGCCGCCGTTGATCGAGCCGGTCAGCCCGCGATTCTGCACGAGTTCGGCATAGAGACGGCTGTCCTCGCCCTGGACGAGCATCTGGTCGATCAGGCCCATCGCATACCATTCGGGCGTACCGCGCGGCGGCACCTTGTACGCGGCCGCATAGCCGGGGCGCGGCGCGAGCTTGTCGACGCGGCTCCGGAACTTCTCCTGCGTCTGGCGCGGCTCGCTGATGTCGGGCTGGGCAAGGCGCGGCTTCGAGGCGATGGGCCCGAACAGCCGCTCGACCGTGGCGCGGGTCGCCGCATAGTCGATGTCGCCCGCCACGACGAGCACTGCGTTCGACGGCCGGTAATAGCTGTCGAAGAAGGTCTTGGCGTCGGCCACCGTCGCGGCCTCGATCTCGGTCAGATCGCCGTAGAAATTATGCGCGTTGTGCCAGTTCTCGTTGGCGAGCATCGGCAGGTCGATCCACGGCCAGGTCGAATAGGGCTGGTTGAGGACGTTGACCTTGACCTCGTTACCGACGACGCCCTGCTGGTTCTTGAGCACTTCCTCGTTGATGACGGGGCGCGCCATGCGGTCGGCCTCGAGCCACAGGATCCGGTCGAGCGCGCTCGAGGGAACGACCTCGAAATAGTTGGTGAAGTCGAAGCGGGTCGAGCCGTTGAGGATGCCGCCATTGGCGCCGATCGTGTCGATCATCACGCCCTTGGGCGCGTTCGCCGACCCCTGGAACATCAGATGCTCGAACAGATGCGCGAAGCCGGTGCGGTTGCGCGGCTCGACGCGGAAACCGATGCCGTAATAGACGCCGACCGTCACCGTCGGGGCGATCGTGTCCTTGGCGAGCACCACGCGCAGGCCGTTGGGCAGCGTGAAATACTGCATGTCGACGTTGAGCCGCGCGGGCGCGGCGGCGGCGGGCTGCGCCTGCGCGGCGGCCATTCCCGGCCAGCACGCCGCGAGCGCGAGCGCGGCGGTCATCTGCCTCAGCTTCATGATACTTCCCCCAGAAGGTGACTGTATCAGCTTAGCAAGACAGTCGCCGCCCGCAAGCGGCTTTTCGTTGCCGCCGTTACCGTCAGGCCGCCTGCGATCGCCGGATCGGATAGGGACGTGCGGTCAGCCCCTCGACGAGGAGCGGCCCGCGATCGACATAGACGGGCACAAGCTTGCCCGTGGTCGGGTTCGGCCGGCCGACCATGAACGCCGCGCTGCTGCGCCCCTGCCCGCCCCCCTCGGCGCGGTAGCGCGCGTCGACAAGGATGATCGGCGCGAAGAAGCGGCGCCCCGCCGCCTCGACCACGTTGAGCTGATCGAGCGGCGCGCCCATCGCCGCACGGTGCTCGCGATGCTCCTGCGGACGCAGCGTGTAGCGGCTGTGCTGCGCCGGATCGACGGGTTCGGCAAGGTGCGCGAGGATGCGCTCGTCCTGATCGGCGCTGGCCGTCAGCATCCATGCCGAGACGAGCATGTCCGAGACCGCCTGATCGCTCTGGTTGAGGATCGCGAACTGGAACTCGACGAAGCCCGCGTCCTCCTGAAGGCCTGCGCGGATCGGCTGAAGCTCGATGCCAAGCTGGGGTGCCGGGCGGCTGAACGCGGTGAGCGTGCCCGCCGGGGTCGCGGGGGCAGCGCGAAAGGCGGTGATGGTGCCCGCGGGGATGTCGGGCCGCGGGCCGAGCGGCGCACCGGCAGGCCGCGACAGGAACTGCGGCGGCTCGGCCGGTTCGGGCGCGGGCGGCGGCGCGACGGGCGTCGGCGCGACGGGCGGCGGCGTGGCGAGGGGCGGGGTCGCGGGGCGCGGCGCGGGCGGCGGCGTCACCGGGCGCGGGGCGGGCTCTGGCGCGGGGATCGGCGCCTCGACTTCGACGAAGCCGTCGTTACGCCCACGGCGGCGCCAGAAGAACAAGGCCACCCCTGCAAGGATGACGAGACCGGCGAGGACCGCCCAGAGCGTGCCGTTGCCGCCGGTCTCCGCCGGGGCCGCGGTGGCTGGCGCTGCGTCTTCGACAGGTGCCGCCTCGGGTGTGGCGACGGGTGCGGGCGGTGCGGACTCGATCGGTGCCGGGCCGGGCTGGGCCGCAGGCTCGACGACCTCGGGTTCGCGCGCTGGCGTAGCCGTGGGCTGCGCGCGCGGCGTGGCGGTGGCGACCGGACTGGGGGTCGTGCGCGGCGTCGGCGCGGCGCGGGGCGTCGGGGTGACGGTCGGGACCACGATGGGCGGGGGCGCGGGCGTCGGGACGGGAGTGGGGGTCGGCGTCGGCGCGGGCGCCTCCTGCCCCTCGCCCGGCGGCAGCGAATAGCGGATCGGCGGCAGGATGCGCTCGGGCGCGGGCGTCTGCTGCGCGGCGACAGGGACGGCCGCGGGGATGACGGCAAGGACCAACAGGGGGAACCGGAACATGGCCGGGCGCTTTATCGCCCTTGTGGCCCCCGCCGCTAGCCCCCGCTCGCGCGTGCGGCCGTTTTTGGCGTGCGCGTGGTTTGACAGCCTCACCCCCCGCCCCTATATCGCGCCTCTGCCTTCACGACCGGGATAGGGTGCGCCGTCGCGCAGCGCGCCCAAGAATGGGTCTGACAGGTTATTTCAGGACGCCCCATGAAGCTGCGGTCCCATCCGGGGCACGCGGCTTTTTGCGTCCCGAAAGGCATTTGCGCCCGACATTCCGGCTGAGCGAGGCGAACAGCAGCTTATGGCAACCAAGGCAATCGAGAGCGGCACCGTCAAGCGCCGCATCCGCAAGGTTTTCGGCGACATCCACGAAGTGGTGCAGATGCCGAACCTGATCGAGGTGCAGCGCGAGAGCTATGAACAGTTCCTGCGTTCCGATCCCTCGATCGGCTATGTCTCGGGCCTCGAGAAGACTCTGCGGTCGGTGTTCCCGATCCGCGACTTCGCCGGCACCGCCGAGCTCGATTTCGTGAACTACGAGCTCGAGAGCCCCAAGTTCGACCAGGAAGAGTGCCGCCAGCGCGGCATCACCTATGCCGCGCCGATGCGCGTCACCCTGCGCCTCATCGTGTTCGAGGTGGATCCCGATACCGAGGCGCGCAGCGTCCTCGATATCAAGGAGCAGGACGTGTACATGGGCGACATGCCGCTCATGACCGAGAACGGCACCTTCATCGTCAACGGCACCGAGCGCGTCATCGTCAGCCAGATGCACCGCTCGCCGGGCGTGCTGTTCGACCATGACCGCGGCAAGACCCATGCCAGCGGCAAGTACCTGTTCGCCGCTCGCGTCATCCCCTACCGTGGCAGCTGGCTCGACTTCGAGTTCGATGCCAAGGACATCGTCAACGTCCGCATCGACCGCAAGCGCAAGCTGCCGGTGACGTCGCTGCTCTATGCCCTCGGTCTCAACAGCGAGGACATCCTCAACCACTTCTACAACCGCGTGACCTATGTCCGCGGCCCGAACGGCTGGCAGATTCCGTTCGCGGCGGAGAACTGGCGCGGCACCAAGCCGATGTTCGACATCGTCGACGCCAAGTCGGGCGAGGTCATCTTCCCCGCCGGCCAGAAGATCAGCCCGCGCGCCGCGAACAAGGCGGCGAAGGACGGCCTGACCGAACTGCTGATCCCGACCGAGGAGATCTTCGGCCGCTATTCGGCGTTCGACCTCATCAACGAGACGACGGGCGAGATCTATATCGAGGCGGGCGACGAAGTGTCGGCCGAGAATCTCGAAAAGCTCGACAAGGCCGGCATCGACCGCGTCGAGCTGCTCGACATCGACCATGTCTCGACCGGCCCCTGGATCCGCAACACGCTCAAGGCCGACAAGGCCGAGGAGCGTGAGCAGGCGCTGGCCGACATCTACCGCGTCATGCGCCCCGGCGAGCCGCCGACGCTGGAGACCGCGGAGTCGCTGTTCGCGGGCCTGTTCTTCGACCCCGAGCGCTACGACCTGTCGGCCGTCGGCCGCGTCAAGCTCAACATGCGCCTCGACCTCGACGCGCCCGACACGGTGACGACGCTCCGCACCGAGGACATCCTCGCGGTCATCAAGACGCTGGTCGGCCTGAAGGACGGCAAGGGCGAGATCGACGACATCGACAATCTCGGCAACCGCCGCGTGCGTTCGGTGGGCGAGCTGCTCGAGAACCAGTACCGTGTCGGCCTGCTCCGCATGGAGCGCGCGGTGAAGGAGCGCATGTCGTCGGTCGACGTGTCGACGGTGATGCCGAACGACCTCATCAACGCGAAGCCCGCGGTGGCCGCGGTGCGCGAGTTCTTCGGCTCGTCGCAGCTCAGCCAGTTCATGGACCAGACCAACCCGCTGTCGGAAGTCACCCACAAGCGCCGCGTGTCGGCGCTCGGGCCGGGCGGCCTCACGCGTGAGCGTGCGGGCTTCGAGGTTCGCGACGTCCACCCGACGCACTATGGCCGTATCTGCCCGATCGAGACGCCCGAAGGGCCGAACATCGGCCTCATCAACTCGCTCGCGACTTTCAGCCGCGTCAACAAGTATGGCTTCATCGAGACGCCGTACCGCAAGATCATCGACGGCAAGGTGACCAACGAGGTCGTCTATCTGTCGGCGATGGAGGAGCAGAAGCACACCGTCGCACAGGCGTCGGCGGCGCTCGACGCCGAGGGTCGCTTCACCGAGGAGCTGGTCTCGGCCCGCCAGGGCGGCGAGTTCCTGATGGCGCTCCCCGAGCAGATCACGCTCATGGACGTGTCGCCGAAGCAGCTCGTGTCGGTCGCGGCCTCGCTCATTCCCTTCCTCGAGAATGACGACGCCAACCGTGCGCTGATGGGCTCGAACATGCAGCGCCAGGCGGTTCCCCTGCTTCAGGCAGAGGCGCCGTTCGTCGGCACCGGCATGGAAGAGACGGTGGCGCGCGACTCCGGTGCAGCGATCGCGGCCAAGCGTGACGGCATCGTCGATCAGGTCGACGCGGCCCGTATCGTCATCCGTGCGACGGGCGACGTCGACGCGAGCGAGAGCGGGGTCGACATCTACACGCTGATGAAGTTCGAGCGTTCGAACCAGTCGACCTGCATCAACCAGCGTCCGCTGGTGAAGGTGGGCGACACCGTGCGTGCGGGCGACGTCATCGCCGACGGTCCCTCGACCGAGTTCGGCGAGCTGGCGCTCGGCCGCAACGTGCTCGTCGCGTTCATGCCCTGGAACGGCTACAACTATGAGGACTCGATCCTCATCAGCGAGCGCATCGTCAAGGACGACGTCTTCACCTCGATCCACATCGAGGAGTTCGAGGTCATGGCCCGCGACACCAAGCTCGGGCCGGAGGACATCACCCGCGACATCCCGAACGTCGGCGAGGAAGCGCTTCGCAACCTCGACGAAGCGGGCATCGTCTATATCGGCGCCGAGGTCGAGCCGGGCGACATCCTGGTCGGCAAGATCACGCCGAAGGGCGAGAGCCCGATGACGCCGGAGGAAAAGCTTCTGCGCGCCATCTTCGGCGAGAAGGCGTCCGACGTGCGCGACACGTCGCTGCGCCTGCCCCCGGGTGTGTCGGGCACGATCGTCGACGTTCGCGTCTTCAATCGCCACGGCATCGACAAGGACGAGCGCGCGATGGCGATCGAGCGCGAGGAGATCGAGCGCCTGAAGAAGGACTCGGACGACGAGCGCGGCATCCTCAACCGTGCGACCTGGTCGCGCCTGAAGGACATGCTGATCGGCCAGACCGCGACCGCGGTGCCCAAGGGCCTCAAGAAGGGCTCGGTCATCGATGACGCGCTGCTCGAAAGCGTCGAGCGTCACGAGTGGTGGAAGTTCGCCGTCGCCGACGACGCCGTGCAGGCCAATCTCGAGGGCGTGAAGGCCCAGTATGACGAGGCGGCCAAGCGCATCCGCGAGAAGTTCGAGGATCGCCGCGAGAAGCTGGAGCGCGGCGACGAGCTGCCGCCGGGCGTGCTCAAGATGGTCAAGGTCTTCGTGGCCATCAAGCGCAAGCTGCAGCCGGGCGACAAGATGGCCGGCCGTCACGGCAACAAAGGCATCATCAGCCGCATTCTGCCGCAGGAGGACATGCCGTTCCTCGAGGACGGGACGCCGGTCGACTTCGTGCTCAACCCGCTAGGCGTGCCGAGCCGCATGAACGTCGGGCAGATCTTCGAGACGCACCTCGGCTGGGCCGCGCGCGGCCTCGGTCGCAAGATCGGTGCGGCGCTCGATGCCTGGCGCGAGGCGAATCCGAACCCCGAGGCGGGCCAGCCCCCCGAAGCGGTGCGTGAGCTGCTGAGCGAGATCTACGGCGACAACTACGCCGAAGAGATCGCGGCGCGGACGCCCGAGCAGATCGCCGACCTCGCGAGCCATGTTCGCAAGGGCGTGCCGATGGGCACCCCGGTGTTCGACGGCGCGGTCGAGGCGGACGTGACGGCAATGCTCCGCCTGGCGGGCCTCGACGAGTCGGGTCAGGTCGATCTCTACGACGGGCGGACCGGCGATCGCTTCGATCGCAAGGTGACGGTGGGGTACAAGTATGTGCTCAAGCTCCACCACCTCGTCGACGACAAGATCCACGCGCGCTCGATCGGGCCGTACAGCCTCGTCACCCAGCAGCCGCTGGGCGGTAAGGCGCAGTTCGGCGGCCAGCGCTTCGGCGAGATGGAGGTCTGGGCGCTGCAGGCGTACGGCGCGGCGTATACCTTGCAGGAAATGCTGACGGTGAAGTCCGACGACGTGGTCGGCCGCACCAAGGTCTATGAGGCGATCGTCAAGGGTGACGACACGTTCGAGGCCGGCATTCCCGAGAGCTTCAACGTGCTCGTCAAGGAAATGCGCTCGCTGGGCCTCAACGTCGAGCTGAAGTCGATGGAC
Source organism: Sphingomonas spermidinifaciens (assembly GCF_002351485.1). Classification (GTDB taxonomy): domain Bacteria; phylum Pseudomonadota; class Alphaproteobacteria; order Sphingomonadales; family Sphingomonadaceae; genus Sphingomonas; species Sphingomonas spermidinifaciens. Next base: position 700,966 of record NZ_NWMW01000001.1, read on the forward strand.
GAAGGCGACGAGCTGGCCGAGGCGGCGGAGTAACGAGGACAGGGCAGCGGTTTCCGGACCGCTGCCCCTTCCCTTCCGCACGCGACGAATTTGACCCCTCAGAGGGACAGAAAAAATGAACGAACTGACCAACTTCGCGAACCCGGTCGCCAAGCCGGAGACCTTCGACCAGATCCAGATCGGCATCGCTTCGCCCGAGCGCATCCGCTCGTGGTCGTTCGGCGAGATCAAGAAGCCCGAGACGATCAACTATCGCACGTTCAAGCCCGAGCGTGACGGCCTGTTCTGCGCGCGCATCTTCGGTCCGATTAAGGATTACGAGTGCCTGTGCGGCAAGTACAAGCGCATGAAGTACAAGGGCATCGTCTGCGAGAAGTGCGGCGTCGAGGTCACGGTCTCGAAGGTCCGCCGCGAGCGCATGGGCCATATCGAGCTCGCCGCCCCGGTCGCGCATATCTGGTTCCTGAAGTCGCTGCCGAGCCGCATCGGCCTGCTCCTCGACATGCAGCTCAAGCAGCTTGAGCGCGTGCTGTATTTCGAGAGCTATATCGTCACCGAGCCGGGCCTCACTCCGCTCGAGAAGTTTCAGCTCCTCACCGAGGACGAGCTGCTCGACGCACAGGACCAGTATGGCGAGGACGCGTTCTCGGCCGGAATCGGCGCCGAGGCGGTCAAGGCGATGCTCATGGACCTCGACCTCGAGGGTGAGCGCCGCGACCTGCTCGAGGAACTCGCGACCACCAAGTCCGAGCTTAAGCCCAAGAAGATCATCAAGCGGCTGAAGGTGGTCGAGAGCTTCATCGAATCGGGCAACCGTCCCGAGTGGATGATCCTCGACGTCGTGCCGGTCATCCCGCCCGAACTGCGCCCGCTGGTGCCGCTCGACGGCGGCCGCTTCGCGACGTCGGACCTCAACGATCTCTATCGCCGCGTCATCAACCGCAACAACCGCCTGAAGCGCCTGATGGAGCTGCGCGCGCCGGACATCATCGTCCGCAACGAAAAGCGAATGCTGCAGGAAGCGGTCGACGCCCTGTTTGACAACGGCCGCCGCGGCCGGACGATCACCGGCGCCAACAAGCGTCCGCTCAAGTCGCTGTCCGACATGCTGAAGGGCAAGCAGGGCCGTTTCCGCCAGAACCTGCTCGGCAAGCGCGTCGACTATTCGGGCCGTTCGGTCATCGTGACCGGGCCGGAGCTCAAGCTGCACCAGTGCGGCCTGCCCAAGAAGATGGCGCTCGAGCTGTTCAAGCCGTTCATCTATGCCCGGCTCGACGCCAAGGGCCTGTCGATGACGCTGAAGCAGGCCAAGAAGTGGGTCGAAAAGGAGCGCAAAGAAGTCTGGGACATCCTCGACGAAGTCATTCGCGAGCACCCCGTCCTCCTCAACCGCGCGCCGACGCTCCACCGCCTCGGCATCCAGGCCTTCGAGCCTGTGCTGATCGAGGGCAAGGCGATCCAGCTCCACCCGCTGGTCTGCTCGGCGTTCAATGCCGACTTCGACGGTGACCAGATGGCCGTGCACGTTCCGCTGAGCCTTGAGGCGCAGCTGGAAGCGCGCGTCCTGATGATGTCGACCAACAACATCCTGTCTCCCGCGAACGGCAAGCCGATCATCGTGCCGTCGCAGGACATGGTGCTGGGCCTCTACTACCTCAGCCTCGAGAAGTCGGGCGAGCCGGGTGAGGGCATGGTGCTGGCCGACATGGAAGAGGTGCATCAGGCGCTGTTCAACGGCGCGGTGACGCTCCACACCAAGATCGTCAGCCGCGTGCCGCAGACCGACGAGGACGGCAACCAGTACCTCAAGCGCTTCGAGACGACGCCGGGCCGCATGCTGCTGGGCGAGACGCTGCCGAAGAGCCACAAGGTGCCGTTCGAGATCGTCAACCGCCTCCTCACCAAGAAGGACGTGGGCGACGTGATCGACGAGGTGTATCGCCACACCGGCCAGAAGGAGACCGTGCTGTTCGCCGACGCGATCATGGCGCTCGGCTTCCGGCACGCGTTCCGCGCCGGCATCTCGTTCGGCAAGGACGACATGATCATCCCCGCCGCCAAGGAAGGGATGGTTGATGAGACGCGCGCGCTCGTGAAGGATTATGAGCAGCAGTATCAGGACGGCCTCATCACCCAGCAGGAAAAGTACAACAAGGTGATCGACGCCTGGAGCCGTTGCGGCGACCAGGTGGCGGCCGCCATGATGGACGAGATCAAGGCGGTGAAGCGCTACGAGGACGGCCCGATGGCCGGCCGCGAGAAGCCGATCAACTCGATCTACATGATGGCGCATTCGGGTGCCCGCGGTTCGCAGGCGCAGATCAAGCAGCTCGCCGGCATGCGCGGCCTGATGGCCAAGCCGTCGGGCGAGATCATCGAGACGCCGATCATCTCGAACTTCAAGGAGGGCCTGACCGTCCTTGAATACTTCAACTCGACCCACGGCGCCCGCAAGGGTCTGGCCGACACGGCGCTCAAGACGGCGAACTCGGGCTACCTGACCCGCCGCCTCGTCGACGTGTCGCAGGATTGCGTCGTCATGGAGGAGGATTGCGGCACCGAGCGCGCGCTCGAGATGCGCGCGATCGTCCAGGGCGGGTCGGTCATCGCCTCGCTCGGCGAGCGTATCCTGGGCCGCACCACGGCCGAGGACGTCGTCGATCCCAAGACCAACAAGGTGGCGATCCCGCTGGGCACGCTTCTCGACGAGCCGATGATCGCGCAGATCGAGGCGCTGGGCATCCAGGGCATGAAGATCCGTTCGCCGCTGGTCTGCGAGGCGAAGATGGGCGTCTGCGCCAAGTGCTACGGGCGCGACCTCGCCCGCGGTACGCCGGTCAATATCGGCGAGGCGGTGGGCGTCATTGCCGCCCAGTCGATCGGCGAGCCGGGCACGCAGCTGACGATGCGGACCTTCCACATCGGCGGCGCGGCGCAGCTCAACGAGCAGTCGAACCTCGAGGCGCCGGTCGACGGCACCGTCGAGTTCCGCGACCTGCGCCTGATCGTCGACCAGCGCGGCCGACGCGTGACGCTCTCGCGTTCGGGCGAGATCGCGATCGTCGACATGGACGGTCGCGAGCTCTCGACGCACCGCATCCCCTACGGCGCCTATGTGCTGTTCGACGACGGGCATGTGGTGGCCAAGGGCGACCGCATGGCCGAGTGGGACCCGTTCACCATGCCGGTCATTACCGAGAACCCCGGCGTCGTGAAGTATCAGGACCTGCTCGACGGCAAGACGCTGACCGAACAGGCCGACGATGCGACGGGCATCACGCAGCGCGTGGTGACCGAGTATCGCGGGAAGGCGAAGGAAGATCTTCGTCCGCGCCTGACGCTGCTCGACGAGGGTTCGGGCGAGAGCGGTCGCTACATGCTCGCGCCCGGCACGGTGCTGTCGGTCGAGGACGGTGCGCAGGTACAGGCGGGCGACGTGCTCGCCCGTGCCAGCCGCGAATCGGCCAAGACTCGCGACATCACCGGTGGTTTGCCGCGCGTCGCCGAGCTGTTCGAGGCACGCACGCCCAAGGACTCGGCGATCATCGCCAAGGTTTCGGGCCGCGTCCTGTTCGGCAAGGACTACAAGGCGAAGCGCAAGATCGGCATCCAGCCCGACGACGGCGGCGAGGTGGTCGAGTATCTCGTCCCCAAGTCGAAGGTCATCGACGTGCAGGAAGGCGATTACGTCAAGCGCGGCGACAACCTGATCGGCGGGTCGCCCGATCCGCACGACATCCTCGAGACGATGGGCGTGGAGCCGCTGGCCGAGTATCTGGTCAGCGAGATCCAGGAAGTCTATCGTTTGCAGGGCGTGAAGATCAACGACAAGCACATCGAGGTGATCGTTCGCCAGATGCTGCAGAAGGTCGAGATCACCGACGGCGGCGACACGACGCTGCTCAAGGGCGAGCAGCTCGACCGCGACGAGATGGACGAGGCCAATTCGAAGCTCGAGAAGAACCAGCAGCCCGCGCAGGGCAAGCCGGTCCTGCTCGGTATCACCAAGGCCTCGCTCCAGACGCGCTCGTTCATCTCGGCCGCGTCGTTCCAAGAGACGACGCGCGTCCTCACCGAGGCATCGGTGCAGGGCAAGGTCGATACGCTGAACGGCCTGAAGGAGAATGTCATCGTCGGCCGCCTGATCCCGGCGGGCACCGGCGCGGGCATGAACCGGATGCGCGTCGCCGCCTCGTCGCGTGATGCCGCGCTTCGCGTCGCGCAGCGGCGGATGGCCGAGGCGACGATCATCGCGCCCAATTCGGCCGAGGAAGAGCACGCCGCCGAACTGGCGCGCTCGGTCCGCGACGCGCAGGGCACCGGCAACGACCCGCTGGCCGAGCTCGCCCCCTCGGGCCATGGCACCGACGCCGATGCGGGCGAATATCTGAACGACTGATCGTTCGGGTCTGAGTGAAGGAAAGCCGTCGTCCGGGATGCCGGGCGGCGGCTTCTTCTTTGGCTTCGTTAGACGGGAGGCAGCGCGACCGCCGGATCAAGCCCGGGGCGACGCGGGGGAATTGGGCCTTTCCCAGGCTACATCCGCACGATCCGCGTCCCCAGCCGCTCGGCCTCCCCCTGGTCGTGCGTCACCAAGAGGATCGGCAGCTTGAGCCGGTCGCGCACATCTTCGATCGCCCGCGCCACCTCCTCGCGCCGGGCGCGGTCGAGGAAGCTCGTCGGCTCGTCCAGTAGAAGGAAGCGCGGCGCCGCCAGCAGCGCGCGGCCGATCGCCACGCGCCGCGCCTCGCCGCCCGACAGGGTGCGGGGGCGGCGCGCGAGCAGGTGGCCGATGCCGAGCAGGTCCACCACCGCCTCGAACCCGATCCAGCGGGCCTCGGGCGGCGCCCGCCGCTCGCCATAGCGCAGGTTGGCGCCGACGCTCAGGTGTGGAAACAGTCGCCCGTCCTGAAACACATAGCCGGCACGCCGCCGCTCGGGCGGCAGGTCGATACGCGCGGCACGATCGAACAGCGTCACGCCGTCGACGCGCACATGCCCCTCATCGGGGCGAAGCAACCCCGCGACCATGTCGAGCACGCTGGTCTTGCCCGCCCCCGACGGGCCGAACAGGACCGTCACCCCCTCCCCGCCCTCGACATGCGCGGCGATTAGCGTGTCGCCACGCCGCTTCACCAGCGACAGGTCAAACGACATGGCCGCTCCGCCGCCGTGTCAGCGCCTCCGACACCACGAGCGCCGCCAGTGAGAGTACGACGGAGATCGCCGCAAGCCGCCAGACCTGCGCATCGCCGCCCGGCACCTGCAGCGCCGAATAGATGGCAATGGGCAGCGTCCGCGTCTCACCCGGCACATTCGAGACGAAGGTGATCGTCGCCCCGAATTCGCCGAGCGCACGCGCAAAGCCGAGCACCGTGCCGGCCAGCACGCCGGGCAGGCTGAGCGGCAGCGTAACGGTCAGGAAGGTATCTAGCCGCCCCGCCCCGAGCGTCCGCGCCGCACCCTCGATCCGCCGGTCGACCGCCTCGATCGACAAGCGGATCGCGCGAACGATGAGGGGGAGCGCCATTACCCCTGCCGCGATCGCCGCGCCGGTCCAGCGAAAGAGCACGCTCACGCCGAACCATCGCTCGAGCGGACCGCCGATCATGCCCCGGGGCGCAAAGGCGATAAGCAGCAGCCAGCCGGTGACGACGGGCGGCAGGACGAGCGGCAGGTGGATGATCCCGTCGAGCAGCAGGCGACCGGGGAAGCGCCCCCTCGCAAGGAGATAGGCGAGTCCGAAGGCCACCGGCAGCGTCGCCGCCACCGCGACACCGCCGACGAGCAGCGACAGGCGAACGACTTCCCATTCGTCGGGGGAGAGAGCGAGCGGCACGCAGTCTGTCTAAAGTGGCGCAGCGCGCGGTAAAAGAAGGAAGAAGCGGAACTCAGCCTCTCTGGATCCGAGGCGACGAGTTTTGTGAAGAGATGGCCTCTCCTGTCCCGTCACCCGGACGCTTCGAACGGCCCAGTCAGGCTTGAATCGTTGTCCCGCTTCTTCTTCCGCCGCGTCAGGCGCGCGCGAGCTTCCAATAGGTTGCGTACCGCTCATGAGCGATCCGGTGATAGGGGACCAGCCGCACCGCCTGCCCGTCCGCCGCGGCCAGCGTGAAGGTCAACGGCGCACCCGCCGGGCGGATTGCCCCGGCCAGAGCGCGCGGATCGCCTGCCAGTTGCGGTACCGTGACGGGCGCGTCGTTATACTCGCCGAACTTGCGCTCGTTGACGACGACGTCGTCGCCGGGCTTCAGCCCCTGCCGCCCGAGCGCCCCCGCGAGCACCAGCGGGCCATAGGTGAAGGCGACGATGTCGGGCGCGGCGGGGATCGCCTCGAACCCCGGCTCCATCGCCAGCTCAAGCGTCACCTCGTCGCCATCACGCCATTCGCGCGAGACGTCGATATAGCGGCCGGGCGCATCGGACCGCATCACCTCGGCGCCGTTGACGCGCACCACCGCCGTCCGGCTCCAGCCCGGGTGGCGGAGCGCCAGGGTCAGCGTCTGCGGCGCCTTCATCGACCAGCGCAGCCGTGTCGTCGCCTCGTCGGGAAAGCGCGTTGTCTGGGTGAGCGACGCACCCGCCTCACGCCAACGCACGCTCGAGGGGATGAACAGGTTCACATAGAGTGCGCGGTCGCCCTTGAAGTAGATCGAATCGCGATACTTGACGTGGTTTTCCATCCCCGTCCCCGTGCAGCACCAGAAGCTGTGCTCGGGTGTGTGATAAAGCTTCATGTATCCTGGCTTCGCGCCCTGGAAATAGGTCGCCATGCCGCTGTCGGGATCCTGCGAGGCGAGGATGCCGTTGTAGAGCGTCCGCTCATAGTAATCGCCGTATTCGGCCTGCGGATCATCAAGGAACATCGCGCGCGTCAGGCGCAGCATATTGTGCTGGCAGCAAGTCTCCGACGCCTTGGGCGAGAAGACGTGCTGCGCGGTGTCGACCGGCGCGAAGAAATGCTCGGCATCACCATGCCCGCCCGTCGCGAAGGAGCGCGTGCGCGCGACCGTGCGCCAGAAGAAACGGGCGGCGTCGCGGTATCTGGTCTCGCCCGTCGTTTCATAGACGCGGTGAAAACCGGTGATCTTGGGCACCTGCGTATTAGCGTGGAGCCCGTCGAGATGGTCGCGGTTTTTTGTCAACGGGTCGAGGATTGCCTTATGCGAAAAGCGGCGCGACAGGTCGCGATAGTCGGCGTTGCCGGTCATTGCATAGAGATCGGCATAGACCTCATTCATGCCGCCATGCTCGATCGCCAGCATCTCCTCGAACTGGGCGTCATTCAGCGGCCGGCACGCCGCGACGCCCCAGTCGGCAAGACGGATCAGCACTTCGCGCGAGGCCGCGCTGTCCGCCAGCAGCGCCGCGTCACGCAGCCCGGCATAGATTTTGTGGAGAGTGTACCAAGGAACGCCGGTGATCGGCTGTCCCGCCAGATGCCGCGCGAGCAGCGCCGCGCCGTCGGGGAAAGCAGTGACAAGCCCGCTCTTCGCCGCCGCCTGGCACGCGGCGAGCTCGGCGGCGATATGCTCGATACGCTGCTGGTACCGCTTGTCGCGCGTGCTGCGCCAGGCGAGCGCGCATGCCGAGAGATAGTGCCCGAGCGTGTGGCCGTGGCAGTTGATGTCGGCCCAGGTCGCTTCCGACTCCCAGCCCCCATAGACCGGCGCGCGCGGCTTCAGCCCGGCATTGACGCGAAAATTGTGAAGCATCCGGTCGGGATCGAGGCGTAGCAAATACGCCTCGGTCATGCGCTGGGCGTGGAGGAACGGGCTGTCGTGAAGGTCGACATCGGCCATATCGAAGGCGGTCAGGCGCGGCTTGACCGCGCGCGGCGGCGCATCGGGCGCAGACTGCAATGCGAAGGCAGGCGAACCCGCGGTCGCGACGATGGCGCCGCTGCCCACACTCGCGAGGAAACCTCGTCTCGACTGCCCCGTGCGTCCGCCGTCCATGCCGCCTCTCCTGCCTTTTAGTCTGACTAATCAAAGAGTGAGGCCGCCGCAACCTAGGGCATGCAAAAAGGGCCGGAGGTCGCCCCCCGGCCCTTCATGCGTCGGATCGTCCGATCAGTTGGCGGCGGTCGCGGTGCCGCTGGTCGCCAGCCACTGCTTCCAGAATGTGGCGATCTCGGCCTTGGGCTGGGTCTTGACCGCATCGAACGACGCCGTGGCCTCGGCCCGGTTGCCCGCGCCGACCAATGCGTTGCCGAGGCGCAGGTTTACCGTGTCGTTATCGACACCGCCCTTCTGCAGTGCCAGCTTGTAGAACTCGACCGCCTTGGCATAGCTCGCGCTGCCCAGATAGGCGTCGGCCAGCTGGGCCGCGGCGCGGCCATTGGCGGCCGCCTTCGCCTTGCCCTCGAGCGTCGAGAGCGCGCCCTCGCTCTTGATCGACGTGTTGGCGTCGGTCAGCAGCTGCCCCAGTCCGCTCCCCTGGATCTTGCCCTGCGCGCGGCCTTCCTCGATCGCCGACTTGGTCTCGAACGGCAGGCCGACGCGATAGGCGATGTCGGCATATTCGGCATAGTCGCCCTGATCGGCCAGGACCTTGGTCTGGCGCATCAGGCGGAACAGGTCGAGCTTGCCCTGATCGTCGAGCTTGGCGCTGTCACGATAGACGAGCAGCGACCGGCGCCAGTTCTTGGCATTGGGATAGTCGTTGAGCTGGAGGCGCAGCCACTTGCTGACGCCCGCCGAATCCTTCGCGGCATAGAGCTTGGCGACGGCGAGGTCGTACCACGCATCGGGCACGGGCTGGTTCGCGGCCTTCTTGGCCTGCACCGCCTTTTCGAGCTCGGCGACGCCGCCGGCCGAGTTGCCGAGGTCAAACTGCGTCTGCGCCATGCTGAGCGTCAGGTTTTCCTGATCGCTGTAGCCGAGCTGCTGCGCCTGCTGGAAATAGCGGAGCGCGCCCTGATAATCCTTCTCCTGCCGCGCGATGTCGCCGCGCACAAAGGCCATCTTCGCCTTGTCTGCAGTGCGCGGGTCGGCGAGCAGCGTCTCGATCGCCGCCTTCATGCCGGCGTTGTTCTTCTTGCGCGCCTCGAGCGGCAGGCGAAGCTGCGCGGCGAAGTACTTCTCGTCATCATTCTTGATGAGCGCTTCGGCGGCGGTCAGCTGCGTGTCGGCGGTGGCAAGGTCGTTTGCCTGGAGCGCGGTCTGCGCGGCGAGCGCCGCCTTGCGGAACTCCTCGCCGACCTTGAGCTGGGGGGCCTCGCCCTCCTTGCCCTTCTTCTGCACGGGGGCCGCCGGCGCCGCGGTCGCCACGGCGACGCCGCCGAGCGCCAGCATCGCGGTGAGTGCGGCCTTGGACACGATCGACATCTTCAGAAATCTCCTCTCGGGGGTTTTCAAGCCCCTAAATGCCCGAGCGCCGCCAGACAAGCCGACACCGGATCGCTCCTGCCCGTGGCACCAACCCACTGAACGCATATTGAACGCGACCTATCCCTTTGGACCGAATTGACCCGCGTCGATCGCGCGCCTAGCCGCGGGGTCATGCAATCGGCAGTCATCATCGGCGCCTCGGGCGGGATCGGCGGCGCGCTCGCCGATGCGATCGAGGAAGAAGGCGCGTATGATCGCGTCTGGCGCTTCTCCCGGGCGAACGGGCTGGACCTTACCGACGAGGCGAGCATCGCCGCCGCCGCCGCGCGGGTGGCCGAGGGACCGGCGCCCGCCCTCGTCGTTGTCGCGACGGGCATCCTGCACGAGGGCCAGCGCGGACCGGAAAAGGCGCTGAAGGATCTCGATGCCGAATGGCTGTCGCGCGTCTATGCCGTCAACACGATCGGCCCAGCGCTGGTGGCCAAGCATTTCGTGCCGCTGCTGCCGCGAACCGGCACGCCGGTCTTCGCCGCGCTGTCGGCGCGGGTCGGCTCGATCGGCGACAATGCGCTCGGCGGCTGGCACGGCTATCGCGCGTCAAAGGCGGCGCTCAACATGCTCCTGCGCAACATCGCCATCGAGGCGCGGCGGAAGTACGATCGCACGATCGTCGTCGGGCTGCACCCCGGCACGGTCGATACCGGCCTGTCCAAGCCGTTCCAAGGCAATGTCGCGCCGGGCAAGCTGTTCGCGCCCGACCGTGCCGCGGTACAGCTCCTCGACGTGATCGACGGGCTGAAGCCGCACGACAGCGGCAAGGTCTTCGCCTGGGACGGGGCGGAAGTGCCGTTCTAACCCCTTTCGGGATTGAGAAGGCCCGTGATTGGTCGGCCATGAGGCGTGGTGCCGCTCACCAACAGACCCGCCTCCCCTCCCCCGCGAAGTGACCACCTCCCCTCGCGCACGCGAGCGCGCGAGACTTGTTCGGTGCCCCCAAGGGGTCTAGGACCGTCACAGAACCTCCACACGAAAGCGAAAGCCTGCCTTGACCGACGAGACGTTGCTCGCCGACCCTTCGGACATTTCCCGCATCTCGATCGTCGACGAGATGAAGTCGAGCTATCTCGACTATGCCATGTCGGTGATCGTTGCGCGCGCGCTGCCCGATGTGCGCGACGGGCTGAAGCCCGTCCATCGCCGCATCCTGTTTTCGGCGAGCGAGAGCGGCTTCACCTACAACAAGCCGTATCGCAAGTCGGCGCGCATCGTCGGCGACGTGATCGGTAAGTATCACCCGCATGGCGACACCGCGATCTACGACGCGTTGGCGCGCATGACGCAGGACTGGTCGATGCGCGTGCCGCTGATCGATGGTCAGGGCAATTTCGGCTCGATGGACCCCGATCCGCCCGCGGCAATGCGTTATACCGAGGCGCGCCTCGCCCGCGTCGCAGGCGAACTTCTGTCCGATCTCGACAAGGATACCGTCGACTTCCAGCCCAATTACGACGGGTCGGAAAGTGAGCCGTCGGTGCTGCCCGCGCGCTTCCCCAACCTGCTCGTCAACGGCGCGGGCGGCATCGCCGTCGGCATGGCGACCAACGTGCCGCCGCATAACCTGGGCGAAGTCGTCAACGCCTGCCTCGCCTATGTCGACAGCCAGGGTGCGGTGACGGCGGACGAGCTGATGGAGATCGTCCCCGGTCCCGACTTCCCGACCGGCGCGATCATCCTCGGCCGTTCGGGCATTCGGAGCGCTCACGGCACCGGCCGCGGCTCGATCATCCTCCGGAGCCGCCACACCTTCGAGCAGCGCGGCGAGCGGCGCTCGATCGTCCTCACCGAAATCCCCTTCCAGCAGGGCAAGAACGCGCTGGTCGAGAAGATCGCCGAGGCCGCCAAGGACAAGCGCGTCGAGGGCGTCAGCGACATCCGCGACGAATCGAACCGCGAGGGTGTTCGGATCGTCATCGACCTGAAGCGCGACGCGACGCCCGAGGTGGTGCTCAATCAGATCTGGCGCCACACCCCCGCCCAGTCGAGCTTCGCCGCCAACATGCTCGCGATCCGCGGCGGCCGGCCAGAGCTCCTCAACCTGCGCGATATCATCGAGAGCTTCGTCCGGTTCCGCGAGGAGGTCATCACCCGCCGCTCGAAGTACGAGTTGGCGAAGGCACGCGACCGCGCACACATCTTGCTGGGCCTCGTTATCGCGGTCACCAACCTCGACGAGGTAGTGAGGATCATCCGTGGCTCAGAGAGCCCGGCGGCGGCGCGCCACGCGCTCCTGATGCGCGAATGGCCGATCGCCGAGATCGCGCCCTATATCCGGCTGGTCGAGGCGATGGAGCAGGAAGTCGAGGGCGAGGTCTATCGCCTGTCCGACGTTCAGGTCCGCGCGATCCTCGACTTGCGCCTCCACCGGCTGACCGCGCTCGGCCGCGACGAGATCGGCGGCGAACTGGCCGAACTCGCCGCCTCGATCGCCGAGCTGCTCGAGATCCTCGGCAACCGCGTCAAACTCTACGAGGTGATGCGCGGCGAACTGGTCGAGGTGCGCGACGCCTTCGCGACGCCGCGCCGGACCGAGATCGCCGCCGCCGCCGACGGGATCGAGGACGAGGACCTGATCGAGCGCGAGGACATGGTCGTTACCGTGACCATGCAGGGCTATATCAAGCGCACCCCGCTCGATGCCTTCCGCGCCCAGGCGCGCGGCGGCAAGGGCCGCGCGGGCATGGCGACCAAGGACGAGGACGCGGTCACCAACCTGTTCGTCACCTCGACGCACACGCCGGTGCTGTTCTTCTCCACGCTCGGCCGGGTCTATCGCATGAAGGTCTGGCGCCTGCCCGAGGGTGGCCCGGCGACGCGCGGGCGGCCGATGGTCAACCTGCTGCCGCTGGCCGCGGGCGAGACGATCTCGACCGTCCTCCCCCTGCCGGAGGATGAGGCCGAGTGGGGCAAGCTCCACGTCATGTTCGCGACCGCACGGGGAAGCGTCCGTCGCAATTCCATGGACGCCTTCACCAACGTGCCCACCGCTGGCAAGATCGCGATGAAGTTCGAGGGCGAGGATGCCGACGACCGCCTGATCGGCGTCGCGCTGCTCGAGGAGGGCGACGACGTGCTCCTCGCCAGCCGAAACGGCAAGGCGATCCGCTTCCCCGGGGAGGATGTGCGCGAGTTCCAGAGCCGCAACTCGACCGGCGTGCGCGGCATGAGCCTGAAGGACGGCGACGAGGTGATTTCGCTGTCGATCCTCCACCGCGCCGGCGCCACGCAGGAGGAGCGCGAGGAGTATCTGCGCTTCGCCCCCTGGAAGCCCGAGCGCGAGGGCGAGCCAGCGAATCCCGAGCGCCTTGCCGAGCTGGCGGAGAAGGAACAGTTCATCCTTACCGTTTGTGCCAACGGCTATGGCAAGCTGTCGTCCGCATATGAGTATCGCCGGACGGGCCGCGGTGGTCAGGGCATCACCAACATCGACAACATCCGCCGCAATGGCCCGGTCGTCGCGAGCTTCCCCGCGCGTCAAGCCGACCAGCTGATGCTCGTCACCGATCAGGCGAAGATGATCCGCATGCCGCTCACCTCGCTGCGTGTCATCGGCAGAGGGTCGGCGGGCGTTCGCCTCTTCAACGTCGCCGATAACGAACACGTCGTCGGCGTCGCGCGCATCGATGAAGAGCCCGAGCCCGAGAACGCCGCCGAGGCCGCCGTCGCCGACGAGCTCGAAACGATCGCCGAGGTCGAGGCCGACAAGGCGATCACGCTCGATGACGGCACCAGCGAGGCGACGCTCAGCGAGCGGGTCGAGGAAGAGGACGACGATGGCGAGTGATCGCCCCGCCCTCGCCTACAAGGTGCTGACCGCCGATCAGATGGCGGCGCTTGAGACGGAGGGCGCGTTCGCGGGCGCGCCTGTGGATGTTGCGGACGGCTATATCCACCTGTCGACCGCGGCGCAGCTGACGGAAACGGTGGACAAGCATTTCGCGGGGCAGACCGACCTGCACGTGGCGGCGGTCGATCTCGAGGCGCTCGGCGAGGCGGTGAAATGGGAGGAGAGCCGCGGGGGCGCGCTTTTCCCGCATCTTTATGCCGCTTTGCCCTTGGCGGCGGTGGTGGCCTATGGGTCGCTGGAGCGCGATACGAACGGGAAGGTCCGGCTGCCCGTCGCCGGCTGAGGCGGGCGGGCGCGATCAGCCCGCGACTCTCTCCTCGATCAGCGCATCGGTAAACCGCTTGCGCCACCACACCACGTCCTCGGCCTCGACATTGTCCATCATGGCGCGCCAGCGGTCGATCCGTTCGTGCCGAGGCATCTTGAGTGCGGCGATGATCGCGTCGCTGATCTCCTCGGCGCTGTAGGGGTTAATGAGCAGCGCGCCCACCTGCAGCTGCGCCGCCGCGCCTGCGAAGCGCGAGAGGATGAGGACACCGGGATCCTCGGGATCCTGCGCCGCAACATACTCCTTGGCGACGAGGTTCATGCCGTCACGCAAGGGTGTCACCAGCCCGATCTTCGCCGCGCGATAGATGCCGGCGAGCTGCTCGCGCGGATAGCCCTGGTTGACGTAGCGGATCGGCACCCAATCGGTATCGGCATAGGCGCCGTTGATCCGACCCGACAGCCCTTCCAGCGTCGTGCGAATCTTCTGATAGCTGCCGACCGCCCCGCGCGACGGCGGCGCGATCTGAAGCAGGAAGACCTCCTTGCGCTCCTCCGGATGCTCCTGCAGGAAGCGCTCATAGCCGAGAAAGCGCTCCTCCAGTCCTTTCGAATAGTCGAGCCGGTCGACGCCGACGATCAGGTCGCGGCCAACCGCACTGTCGCGCATCCGGCGATAGGCGAGGCGAGCAGTCGGACTGCGCGACGCCTCGGCGAATTCCTTGGCGTCGATGCCGATCGGGTTCGCCATCACCTGCACGCTGCGGTCGCCCAGTCGCAGGTGGTCGCCGTCGAGCACCGCGCCCATCTCGTCGATCGCGTAATCGCAGAAGCTGTCGAGCCATTCCTGTGTGTGGAAGCCGACCACGTCATAAGCAAACAGGTGGCTGACCAACTCCGCCGCCTCGGGCAGGACGGCGAGTAGCCGGCGCGGCGGCCAGGGGATGTGGAGGAAGAAGCCGATCCGGTTCTGGCACCCGCGCTCACGCAGCGCACTGCCCAGCGGAAACATATGATAGTCTTGGATCCAGATCGCGTCGTCGGGTTCGATCAACGGGCGGACGGTGCTGGCGAAGCGGTCATTGACCCGGCTGTAGCCGCCGGCGAAGTCGCGCTCATACTCGGCGAGGTCGATGCGATAGTGGAACAGCGGCCACAGCGTCCGGTTGGCGTAGCCGTTGTAATATTCGTCGACGTCCTGTTCCTCCAGATCAACCGTTGCCGTCGTTACGCCGCCCGAACGCTGGAAGTTGATATGGCCGTTGAACTGCTCGGTCGTCTCCCCCGACCAGCCGAACCAGATGCCCTTGTATTCGCGCAATGCCGCCGACAGCGCCACCGCCAGCCCGCCTTGCGCCCCCGAATGCGAATCCGAGGGTGCCGACACACGATTGGAAATGATGATGAGGCGACTCAACGGATCGAGCTCCATGGTTTGCTAAGAAGGACGGCGCAATTGATCATCCCGACCAGCGAGTAGGTCTGTGGGTAGTTGCCCCAAAGTTCGCCGGTTTGCGGGTCGATGTCCTCGGACAACAGGCCCGAGGCGGTGCGGCGCGACAGCATCTCCTCAAACAGCGCACGCGCATCGGCATCCCGGCCGGTGAAATGCAGCGCCTCGATAAGCCAGAAGGTACAGACGTTGAACGCCGTCTCGGGCAGGCCGAAATCATCCTCGGTGTCATAACGCAGCATGTGGCTGCCGCGCCGTAACCCATGTTCGACCGCGTCGAGCGTGCCGCGGAAACGCGGGTCGTCGGGTGACTGGAAGCGCAGGTCGAGCAGCTGGATCAGGCTGGCGTCGAGGTCGTCGCCCGAAAAGGTCGCCGACATGCGCTGGGTCTCCTCGCGCCACGCGGCGGTCTCGATCCGGTCGCGCATGATCGCCGCGCGGTCGTTCCAGAAGGTTGCGCGCTCGGGCAGCCCCAGCCGCTCGGCGGCGTTGCCGAGGCGATCGCACGCGGCCCAGCACATTGCCGCCGAATAGGTGTGGACCGACTGGCGGGTGCGCAGTTCCCACAGGCCGGCATCGGGCTTGTCGTAGAGTTCCCACGCCCGCTCGCCGACGCGCTCCAGCGCCTCGAAATCCTCGACCCCGGCCATGCGGAACAGGCGCTCGTCGAAAAAAGCCTGGACGTTCGACAGGACGATCTGGCCATAGGCGTCGTGCTGGATCTGCTCGGCGGCCTGGTTGCCCACGCGCACCGGCCCCATGCCGCGATAGCCGGCGAGGCGCGGTGCCTGCACCTCGGGCAGGCGCTTCTCGCCGAGCACGCCGTAGAGCGGCTGGATCGCGCCACCCTTGGCATCGTCGACGATGTTACGCAGATAGCCGAGATACCCCTCCAGCACGTCGAGCGCGCCGACACGGTTGAGCGCCTGGACAGTATAATAGGCGTCGCGGATCCAGCAGTAGCGATAGTCCCAGTTCCGCTCCGACCCGGCATGCTCGGGTATCGAGGTGGTCAGCGCCGCGACGATCGCGCCGGTTTCCTCGTGCTGGCACAGCTTGAGCGAGATCGCCGCGCGGATAACCACGTCCTGCCATTCGAGCGGCGTCGCAAGGCCGCGCGACCAGTGCTGCCAATGCTGTGTCGTGTAGCTCAGCATCTCCTCGACCGCAGTAGCGATGTCGCCGCCGAAGCTCTCGTCCGGCCCGAGGAAGAAATAGAGCGGACGTTCCACGCGGAAGGGCCGCTCGTCCCACAACTGCCCGACCGCGGCATTGGTGGTGAGGCGCAGCTGCATCCCTTCGAGAAGGAAGCGGATATGGTTCGAGCCCGAAGTGCGCTCGACCGCTGCATCGCCCCAGCCGCGCGTGGGGCGCAGGCGCATGCGGATGCGCGGGCTGCCCGATATGGGGCGAATGATGCGGACATAGGCGACCGGGCGGTAGGTGCGGCCCAGCCGCTCGAACCGCGGACAGAAGTCGATCACCTCGATCGCACTGCCGTTGGCGTCGGTCATCCGGCTGACGAGGATGGGCGTGTTGCGGCGATATTGCTGCTCCACGCGATCAAGGTCCTGAAGGTCGATCGCCCACAGCCCCACCGCATCGTCGCTCTCGGGATCGCGGCCGTCGAGGAGCGAGGAGAAAACGGGGTCGCCATCGACGCGCGGGACACAGCCCCAGATGAAGCGCGCCGAGGTGTCGATCAGCGCCGAGACCTGGCAATTGCCGATCGGCCAGAGATCGAGGGTCGGGTTCACAGATATGCCTCCACTGCGCGCGAGAGCCAGGTGCGGACGGCGCTGACGCCCTCCAGTCGATAGCGGGCGGCGGTGCCCCGCTCGGGCCCGATCAGGATGCCTGCCCCGCCGAGCGCCGCCACCGCGCGGAAGCCGTCCTCGTCGGTCACGTCGTCGCCCAGGAAGACCGGCCGGCTGCCCGCGAACGGCGCCTCACCCATCAGCCGCTCGATCGCCGCGCCCTTGTCGCCGGCGGCGGCGCGTAGCTCGACCATCATCTTGCCGGGCTGGACGCGAAGGCCGTGTGCGGCGGCGAGCGCCTCGGCCAGCAAGTTTGCCTCATCCTCGACATCGGGCGCCATGCGATAGTGGAGGCCGGCGCCATAGGGCTTGGTTTCGACCAGCACCCCGTCATGCGCCGCGGCGAAGGCGCGCAGCCGGTCGATGACGTCGGGCAACCCCGCGGGCAGCTCGGGCCCGGCCGTGCGGCCGCCCGGATAGCGGAATTCGACCCCATGGCTGCCGCCGATGACGAAGGGGATGCCGCCGAACATCTCGACGATGCGCTCGCTTGCCCGGCCGGTCACGATCGCCAGACGCCCGTCGAGCGCATGGCCTACGCGCGCGAGCAGCCGGATCAGTTCGGCATCGGCATGGACGAGGTCGGGTCGGTCCTGCAACTCGACGAGCGTCCCGTCGAAATCGAGGAACAGGCTGGCGCCACCGAGCAGGTCGCGCGGCGGCGTCGGCAACAGGGTGGTGGTGTCGTTCAAGTCTGCCTCCCGCGCCAAAGGAATGTTTCGCCCCCGAACGCGGTTCCGCATTGCGGCATTTTCTCGGCTTTGTCAGGCGGCGCGTTGCTCACCGCGTTCGGGGTGCGCGAACTCGATCGCATCGTCGACCCGGCCGAAGCGGAGCGCCATCAGGTCCTTGAGGTAATTCTGGTGCAGCCGCCACGGCGCGCGCTTGCCCTGCTTTGGAAAGCGGTCGATCGCGCGCTGGACATAGGTCGAGGTGAAATCGAGGAACGCCTCGTCCCCCGCCTCCCCCTCGCCCACCCGCGGCGTCGCCGAGCGCATGCCGCGGGCACGCATCGCATTGAGCAGGCGGCAGACATAGGCGGC
The DNA here is from genome assembly GCF_002351485.1 of Sphingomonas spermidinifaciens. GTDB lineage: Bacteria > Pseudomonadota > Alphaproteobacteria > Sphingomonadales > Sphingomonadaceae > Sphingomonas > Sphingomonas spermidinifaciens. The sequence continues at coordinate 718,782 of NZ_NWMW01000001.1, forward strand.
GGTCAGATCGGCCTTCAGAGTCCAGGAGGCATTGGTATAACCGAAGGTGTAGGCGAGGTTCGGTACGTCGCTGAACATCATTCCCTTGTAATTGAGCGTCCGCGCGAAGTCGACCGGACGGCCATCGATGCGGACGGGCATGTCGTCCATCAGCTTGAGTTCGAGGCCCGTCGCGGTGACGATGATATCGGCGGGCACGCGGGTGCCGTCTTCCATGACGATGCCCTCGGCTTCGAACCGGTCGATGGTCCCGGTCACCACCTCTGCGCGGCCGGCCTTGATCGCCTCGAACAGATCCCCGTCGGGGACGAGGCAGAGGCGCTGATCCCACGGGTCGTAGCGCGGCGTGAAGTGAGTCGCGACGTCGTAATCGGGGCCGAGATGGTCGCGCACCCAGCCGATCAGCTTCTCGGCCGCAGCCTTGGGGTGCTTGCGCATGCGGCTGTAGAAGAACTGGCCGATGAGGGCGTTGCGCCAGCGGATCGCATCGGTCGCGCGCCGCGCACCGATGAGGCGGCGGAGTCCGTTGGCGATCCGATCGGACGCGGGCCGCGCGACGACATAGCTGGGCGAGCGCTGCACCATCGCTACCTGCGCCCCGCGGTCGGCGAGCGCGGGGACCAACGTCACCGCGGTCGCGCCGCTGCCGATCACCGCGACGCGCTTGCCCGAAACGTCGAGGTTCTCGGGCCAGAATTGCGGGTGGACGATCTGGCCGGCGAAATCGTCCGCGCCGGCGAAGGCGGGCGCATGGCCGCGTGCATAGTCGTAATAACCCGTGCACATCACGACAAAGCGGCAGGCGACGGTCCGCCGCTCCCCCGCGACGTCGACGGTCAGCGTCCAGGCGGCGTCCGCGCTCGACCAGTCGGCGGCGACGACGCGCGTGCGGGTGCGGATATGCGGCTCGACCCCGCTTTCGCGGGCGGTGTCCTGAAGGTAGGAGAGGATCGACCCGCCCTCGGCGATCGCCTTCTCTTCGGTCCAGGGCCGGAAGCTGTAGCCGAGCGTGTACATGTCGGAGTCCGACCGCACGCCGGGATAGCGGAACAGGTCCCAGGTGCCGCCCAGCCGCGCGCGCGCCTCAAGGACGGTGAAGCTGAGATCGGGACACTCGACCTTCAAATGGCGCGCCATGCCGATGCCCGACAGGCCGGCCCCCACCACCACAACGTCGAACCACTCGTCGGCCATCAAGCGCTCTCCCGAGCGTACCGGATATTCGATCGGGGACGACGGGGGAAGCGCAACCTGCTCCCCTCCCCACCTGGGGGAGAGGAGCAGTGCCTCAATAATCCCGCGAATACCGCAGGTTCACGCTCGATCCGCCGAAGCTGCCCGTCTGCGACAGTACCGACAGCGCCTTTGTCAGCGCGATCTCGAGCTGGGTTGCGGTGAAGCCGCGGGCGTCGGTGATGATCTCGACATAGATGTCGTCGGTCAGATACTGCCCAGCTGCCAGCGCCGTCCCGCGGCCCGACGCCTCGTCGGCGCCGAGGATGCGCAGGCGGTCGATACCGCCCGCCTGACGCAGCTCGCCCAGCGGATTGAGGCCGCCGCCCGACCCGCGCAGCGAATTGAGCGCGCTGGCCAGTTGGATCGCCTGGATCGCCGATAGGTTGGTGACGGACCGGCCGAACAGGATGCGGGCGAGCACCTCGTCCTGCGCGAGCGCGGGCGTGGAGGTGAAGGACAGGCGCGGCCGCTGCGCGGTGCCCGTCACATTGATCGTCGCCGTCACCCCCTCGGTCGTGGTCGAGGCCGAAATGGTGATGTTGGGATTGGTGAGTTCGTTGCCCTCATAGGTGATGAGGCCGCGGTCGAGCTCGAAGCGCTTGCCCGCAAAGCTGTAGGTGCCTCGGATCGCCTCGATCTCGCCCGAGATGCGCGGATTGGCCGAGGTGCCGGTGATGCGCAGGTCAGCCTGCCACTCGCTCTCCAGCCCCATGCCCGAGACGTAGAGCCGATTGTCGGCGCTGACGCGGATATTGAGGCGGAACAGCCCGGCCGAGGGCGCAGGCGTGCTGCCGCGCTCAGCATTGGCGGCCTCGAGCGGCGCGCCGCGACGGCGCACCCCCGTCAGTTCCGGCACTTCGGCCGATCCCTGGCGGATGACCTGATAACGTGCCTCGGGGATGCGGATGTCGCCTTCGATCAGGCCGCCGTTCGCGCCGTTGGTGACGCGGACATTGCCCGTCGCGGTCGCGCCGATCATGTCGCTGCGGGCAAGGCGCGCATTGTCGAGGGTGGCGCGCACATCGATCGGGAAGCCGCTATTGGCGGCCAGGCCGACATTGCCCTGGGCTGTCACGGTCCCCTCGCCCGCGGTCGCGCGCAGCTCCTGCAATTCGAAGCGATCGTTGGTGAAGCGCCCGGTCAGCCGCATCGCCGACAGCCGCGTGCCGTAGGTCTCGTTCTCATAGACGAGGTTGTTGGCGCGGATCAGGCCGGCGACGCGCGGGCTGCCCAGCGTCCCGCTCATGTCGGCAGCGATGCCGATCGGTCCGGCAAGCTGTTGGTTGGCGATGCCACCCAGCGACCACAACACCTCCGCAGGGCCGTTATAGCGGATGCCGCCCGATAACGGCGCACCTGCGCTCATGCCCGTCTGCACCGCGACGCGGCCGATCGTCGCGCCTTGGCGCTGGACCAGCGCGCGGATGTCGGCGCGGCCGCCGGTCAGGCCGACGATCGACTGGATATCGACCGGCGTCGAGACCGTCGACAGGCCCGAGCGGGTGAAATTGTTGACAAGGATGCGGGCGTTGCCCGTCGGCGCCGCTGCACCCGCGGCCTGATTGACCTCAAAGCTGCCATTTGCGGTGCCGCCCAGACCGATGCCGGGGACGAAGGTATTGGCGATCTGAAGGTCGAGGCTGTCAAGCCGCCCCTGAAGCGCATAGCCGTTGCCGTAGCGCCCGGCGAGCCGCGCCGAGCCGCGATCAAAGTCGATGCGCGTCGGCTGAAGGCGATAGCCGCCGCCCGCCACTTCGATCCGCGCGGGGCTGGCGGTGCGGAAGTTGACGCCATTGCCCTTGCCCTTGAGCGCGACGACCCACAGCGCCGGGCTGAGCCGGGCATTGGCGGCGAGCTCGAACGGCACGCCGGTGGTGCCGCGCGCGACCGCCTGCACATAGCCGTTGCCGCCGCGATAGTCGCCGCGCGCACGGGCCCGAGTGACGACGTAATCGCCCTGGCGCAGATTCGCGACCTGCGCGTCGAAGGTGACGGCCGGCGCATCGTCATAAAGGACGACGCGGGCGTTTGCCTGTGCCTGACCAATTGTCAGGCCCATGTCGCCGGGGATCGTCGCGTTGGCCGCGCGCGCGGCGACCGTCGCCGACTGGAAACGCCCAACCGCGCCGAGCACGGCCCGGCCGTTGACGCCCGAGCCCGCAAAGTCGAGCGCGCCAGCGAACGGCCCAGCCGGCGTGGCGGCGACGCGGCCGTTGAAGGTGATGCCCGCAAACACGCTGTTGCGAATGTCGGCAGTCAGCCGCGGACTGGTCCGCAACAGGACGTTGGCGTTGAACGGTCCGTAATTGGTGCCCCCGGTCGCGGCGATGGCATAGGCCTCACCCTGCCCGCGCACTCGCGCCTCGAGATTGACGAGCCCGACGCCGACACCCGGTCGCGGCGCGCGCAGCAGGACGACGGGCTGGGCGACGCTGCCCGACACGCGCGCGGTGAGCGGGCCGTATTGCGTCGAATAGGCGTCCGCCTCCACCGCGAGCGGGCCCGCGAAATTGTAGCTGCCGCGCCCGCGGGTGATGCGGAACTGCGGGGCGTTGAGACGGAGATCGTGGAAATTGACGATCCCGTTCGGCGTCAGCGCGACATTCACCGCCGCGGTCGCGTTGCCGCCCAGGAAGTTGCGGATCCCGTCGTTGAACAGCCGCTTGGTCTGGGTGACGATGCGTCCCTTGATGCCATAGCCGGCGGGGGTCATCACGAGGTCGGCGTCGGTTTGCAGGTCGATGATCCCGATCGAGGCGACCTCGTAATCGTTGACCCGACCCTTGAGCGCGCCGGTGTAGCGCCCCGTGCCCATGTCGGCGACGAGGATCGCCGTCGCATCGATCCGGTCGGATCGGATGCGCATATTGTCCGACAGGATCTGATCGCCGTTGATCGCCACGTCGCCGTTGAGCGCCACGTTGGTAACGAGCCCGCCGACCGCGGCGTTGAGGCCGGCAATCCGGGCGGCGCGGGCATTGACGGGGATCAGGATACGATCGGCGTCGACCGTCGCCTTGCCTTCGGCATAGAGCCGCTCGACCACCGTCTCGCCGAAGCCGATCGCGGCGGCGGTCAGCTTGTAGTCGACCGTCGGAGTCGCGAACGCGCCGTTCAGGGCGACGGCGGCGCGCACGGCATTACCGTTCAGATTCTCGGCGATCGCCCCGGGGGTGAGGAGCTGGCCCTCGACGCGGAAATTTTCGAACCGGCTGCGGCCAAGGTCGAGCAGGCCCGCCGTCGCCACGGCGAGCGCGGAGGAGCGCAGGCGCAGCTGGGTGTCGAGCCGCCGCGCCTCGAGCAGGCGCGCGTCGAGCGCGATCTGGAGGTCAGGGCTGGTCAGCCGCTCAACCGGCCCCTGCAGGTAGAGGCCCGGCCGCGCGGCACCACGTACCTGGAACAGGCCATCGCGGCCGGTAATGGCGAGGTTGGCGAGCTGTGCGTTGCCCAGCGTGCCCGCGAGGCGCCCTTGCCACTGCTTCCAGCTGCCGGCGCCGTCGATCGTTGCATAGAGCGGCGCCTTGAGCCCCGCCATCGACCCGACCAGCCCTGTCGCAGGCGCGTTGAGCTTGAGGTCGAGGTCGAACTTGTCGGCATCGGGGACCGCATCGAGCGCGACCGTCACCCGGTCGCCGCCAGCGATCCCGGGGCCGTTCAGCGTTGCGGCATTGGCGGTCAGCTGCGCCCGGCGGTCGGCGATGTGGACGTTGCCTTCGATCCGCGCGAGATAGCGCCTGCCCGCGACCGGCGGGGCCAGGTCGATGCGGTCGATCGCGAGGCGGTTGACGTCGATGTCGAGGTCGGGAAGCAACGGCGCATTGGGGTCGCTCGGCACTTCCTTGAGTTCGGGCAGGCGGCCGACCCGGACCAGCGGACTGGTCAGGCTGCGCACGTCGACATGATTGCGTGCGAAGGCGAAGGGCCGCCAGTCGACGGTGAGCCGCGGTGAGGTGGCGAACACGCCCCGTGGGTCGCTGACCCGCACGTCGCGCAGCACCATCGCGCCATAGATCGATCCGTCGATCCGCCCGACCTTGACGTTGAGGCCCGAGGCAGTCGTGAATCCGCCGATCCGGTCGGCGAGGAAGCGCTTGCCCGGCGAGGTGTTGAGCCCCAGCACCACGGCAAGGAGCAGCAGCGCGATGGCCACCAGCGCGATGCCGATCCACTTCAGGATGCGCTGCCAAAGCGGGCGGCGGTCGATCACGACGACGGTTTCGGTCGGGTTCTCGACGGGCGGGGGCGTGTCCTCGGCCATCAGAACGCCTGCCCGATCGAGATGTAGAGCGCGATCAGCGATTCACCCTCGCGCCGGTTGATCGGCGTCGCCACATCGACGCGCATCGGCCCGAAATTGGTATAGAAGCGCCCACCGATACCCGCTCCGAAGCGCAGGTCGCGCCCCTTGGGCAGGGTCGAGTCATAGACCTGGCCCGCGTCGATGAACGGCACGATCCCGAAATTGCCAAAGCGGTACCGCGCCTCGAGCGCGAACTCGTTGAGGCTGCGCCCGCCGATCGGGCGGAACACCGTCGGCGAATTGTCGTCCGACACCTCCTCCTCGGGATCGAAGTCGGGGTTCGCCTCCTCGGTCCGGGGCCCGAGTTCCTGGAAGCCGAAGCCGCGCACCGATCCGCCGCCGCCGGCATAATAGCGCCGCGAGGGGGCGAGATCGTCGCGCGAAATCCCCGCGATCGACCCGGCGCGCGCGCGCCCGGCGATGACGAGATTGTCCATGACGGGAAAATAGCCCGTCACCTCGAGCATCGAGCGGATATAGGGGCGCACCGACCCCTGTACCGAGGTCTCGGGCGACAAGTTGAGCTTCACGCGGAAGCCGCGCGTCGGGTTGAGCAGGTCGTCCGACGTGTCGAGGCCGAGGAACAGCGGGATCGCGGCAATGCCATAGGTACGCCGCACGCGCTCGTTCCGCTCGAAGTCGAACACGTCCTCGTTGGTGCCGATCAGCTCGCCACCGTAATAATAGGTCCACTTCTTCTGCCAGATCGGCGTCGAATCATAGCTCCAGCGCGCCGAAAGCGTGCCGGTGAACGCCTCGAACGCATCATAGTTCGAGCGGTTGGCCGAGGCGCCCACCTGGAACGTCCGGTCGCGTCGCCCGGCGTTCGAGCGGCGGAAGGTGACGCCCGCGCCCTGTTCCTGCGTCCCCGCGACCGCGTTGACGATCAGCGCCCCTTCCGGTGCGAAAAGGTTGCGATGCTGCCACGTCCCCTCAAGGCGAACGCCCTGACCGGTGCCATAGCCAGCTTCGCCGGTCAGCCGGCGAGCCGGTCCCTTGTTCTGCCGGACAAGCAGATTGACCTGCTCGGTCGTGTCCGGCCCCGGCACGCCGGTCCGCTGCGGCTCGACCGAGACGGTCGAGAACAGGCCCGTCGCGATCAGCGCCTCGCGCATGTCGTCGACCAGCCGCGCGTCATAGAGCTGGCCCGGCTTGAAGCGCGGGAAGATCTGCACATGGTCGAGATCGAAGGCGAGATCGCCCTCGGTCGAGATCGTGCCGAACGACGATCGCGGCCCGGTTTCGACGGGCAGCGTATAGTCGCCGGTGAAGTCGCGCTCGTCGAGCAGGATGTCGCGCTGCCCAAGCTTGACGAAGGGATAGCCCTGCTGCGGCAGCTTGAGCGAGACGTTGGCCTCGGCGCCCTGGATCCGCGTCGCCTCGAGCGGGTCGCCCGACTTCAGCGGCAGCTCGCGGCGGATCAGGTCGGGCGGGATCGTCGCGTTCGCCCTGACCGTGATGTCGCCCAGCTTGTAGCGCTGCCCCGGCGTCGCACTGATCGTGGCGCGCAGATTGCCCGAATTGGCCGGGTTCTGCTCGACGGTCGAGACCGCGGTCGCGTCGTAATAGCCAAGCGAGCGCAGGAGGCGAACCGCCAGCTGCTCGTCCTCGCGCGCGCGCGCCGACACCATCGTCGCGTTCGCCGCCTTGCCGTCGCCATCCTCGAGCGCCGACAGGTCCTTGAACTGCGCCTCGACGCCGGCGTCCTTGAGCCCTTCGAGCACCACCGTGTAGCGGATTTCGACCGTGCGTGGATCGGGGCCGCCCGCCACCTCGGCCGGGGGCGTCACATCGAAGGTCGCGAGCGGCGGCAGCGGCTGCGCTAGCACCGGCTCGCCCGGAAGGGGCTGGGGCGGGATCGCAGCGGGGTCGGTGGTCTGCGGGGCAAGGGGTGCCGGGGCCGCGGTGGTGCCGGGGCGCGAGGGGGCGGCAGGCGTCGGCGCTGCCGGCGTCTCGAATGACTGCATCGATTCGAGCGGCGCGTTAAGGTCGCTCGAAAGCGGCGGCAATTCCGCCTCGAACTGCGTGTCGGGAACGATCGGTGCGGTCGGCGTCGCCGGCGCCGGCGCTTCGGCGGCGGGGGTCGATGCCGCGGCGGGTGCAGACTGTCCGGGCCGGGTCGGATCGGGGGTGATCTGCGCTGCAAGTGGTCCGGCGATCAGCGCGCTCCCGGCGCATAGCGCAATACGCAACCCCTTCGATCCCCGCTTCGCCACGTCGTCCCCGTCGTCCCTGACCGGGGCTCGCAAGATCCCCCATTTCAGCACTGAACGATCCGGTTCGCGTTTCGCTCCCACAACGAATGTGAATTTTCGGCGGAAGATCAGCGACCAAGCTGCATCCTGACGGCGAGTGGATCGTTCATTCCCTTGAACGGATGGCACGGCGAAAGGGGTTCGGTGGCCGACGCGACGATTGAAACGAACAGGCAGGAGCTCGACCCAGCCGCGCGGCCGGGTGCCCAATCGAAACGCCCATGGCATCATCCGTGGCGCGCGTGGCGATCGATCCTGGGCCGCGTCTATATCATGACCGGCTATCACAACCTGTCGCTGATGGCGGCTGGCGTCGCCTTTTACGCTTTCCTGTCGATTGCCCCGCTGCTCGGCGCGATCGTGATGAGCTATGGCCTGTTCGCGGACCCGCAGACCGTCGTCGATCACATGCAGACGATCTTCGAGCTCGTGCCCGCCGACGCCGCGCGGCTCATCTCCGATCAGTTGATCGCTGTCGTCTCCACCACTTCGGGCAAGGCGGGGATCGGCCTGCTGATCGCGCTGGTGCTCGCAATCTACGGTGCGATGCGCGCGTCGAGCGCGATCATTCAGGCGCTCAACGTCATCTATGAGGAGGAGGAGAGCCGCAACATCGTCGTCACGACGCTGCTGTCCGCGATGTTGACGGTGGGCGCGGTGCTGGCGGCGATCGTCGGGCTCCTGTCGGCCGTGGCGCTCGGCTATCTCGGCTTCCTCACCCATTATCTAGGGTCGGCGGGCGTCGCGACACTTCAGGTCCTGACCTGGGTCGTTGCCGCGACAATCGCGAGCGCCGCGTTTGGCTTCATCTATCGATTCGGCCCCGACCGCGCACCCGCGCGCTGGCAGTGGCTGACGATCGGGTCGGTCACGGCGACGCTGCTGTGGCTCGCGGCAACTCTGGGCTTCGGCCTCTACGCCGCCAATTTCGCCAATTACAACGCAACCTATGGCGCGCTGGGTGCGGTCGTGGTGCTGCTGATGTGGCTGTTCGTGTCGAGCTATGCCGTGCTGATCGGCGCCGAGCTCAATGCCGAGGCCGAGCGCCAGACCGCAATCGATTCGACCACCGGCCCTGAACGCCCGATGGGCCAGCGCGGCGCCCGCATGGCCGACAGCCTGCCAAGTAAGCGCCAGCACAAGCCCAAGCGAGGTCAGTATTAGGCGATCCCGGCCCCTCTCCGATCAAGTCCGGGGTGAAGCAAGATTGCCCAGCGCCGCCACCTTCGCGCGCTCGTCGGCGGGGATCAGCCCTTCGAGGACAGCCCAGAAACCGCCGACCGCCCCCTGCCCCGCGCTCTGATACGCCGCGGACAGGCGCTCGCGCAGCGCTTCGAACAAGGCCGCCTCCAACGCCGCCCCCTCCGCCGTCAGCCGAAGCAGCCGCTGGCGCCGGTCGCGGTCGCCGGGGCGCATTTCGACCAGCCCGCGCTCTGTCAGCTCGGTCAGCACGCGGCCAAGCGACTGCTTGGTGATCGCCAGCAGGCTCAGAAGCTGGCTGACCGTCAGCCCCGGCTGGCGTGCAATGAAATAGAGCGCGCGGTGATGGGCGCGGCCCAGCCCCTTGGCCGCCAACCCCTCGTCGATCGCACGGGTCATGTGGCTGTAGCCGAAATAGAGAAGCTCGACGCCCTTCCGGATTTCGGCCTCGCGCAGGAACAGCGGCGAGGCGGGGCGGAACGGTTCGGGTGCAGTTGGGCCAGCCATGTTGACCTGTTCTGCCAGCGCTCCTAGCGTCCCGCAACCTTGCTGGCCTGGACGGACGACATGACCCCGACGCTCGACGTGACCACGACCTTCCCGCTCGAACGCCATGCGAGCCCCGTCGATGCCACCACGCGCGCGGGACTGCTCGAGAATCCGGGCTTCGGCCGCATCTTCACCGACCATATGGCGGTGGCGCGTTGGAACGCCGAAAAGGGCTGGCACGACCTGGCCATCCAGCCGCGCGCGTCGCTGCAGATGGACCCCGCCTGCGCCGTACTCCACTATGCGCAGGAGATCTTCGAGGGGCTCAAGGCCTATCGCACCGACGATGGCGGGGTGACGCTGTTCCGCGCCGACGCCAACGCGCGCCGCTTTCGCGAATCCGCCCGTCGCATGGCGATGGCCGAGCTGCCAGAGGACCTGTTCCTCGCCTCGATCGACGCGCTGGTCGCCGCGGACCGCGAGTGGATCCCGGCGATCGAGGGCGGCTCGCTATACCTCAGGCCGTTCATGATCGCGAGCGAGGTGTTCCTGGGCGTCAAGCCATCGGCCGAATATCTCTACATGGTCATCGCCTCGCCCGCGGGCGCCTATTTCAAAGGCAGCGCACCGTCGATCACCGTCTGGGTGAGCGAGGACTATACCCGCGCGGCCCCCGGCGGCACCGGCGCGGCCAAGTGCGGCGGCAACTACGCCGCCAGCCTCCAGGCGCAGGCCGAGGCGATCCGCGAGGGATGCGACCAGGTCGTGTTCCTCGACGCGGTGCAGCGCGCCGAGGTCGAGGAGCTGGGCGGCATGAACACCTTCTTCGTGTTCGACGACGGCTCGATCCAGACGCCGCCGCTCACCGGCACGATCCTGCCCGGCATCACCCGCGATTCGATCCTGACGCTCGCCCGCGACGAAGGCCTCGGCGTGCGCGAGGCGCCCTATTCGATCGACGCGTGGGAAGCGGATGCCGCAAGCGGACGACTGCGCGAGAGCTTTGCCTGTGGTACCGCCGCGGTCGTGACGCCGATCGGGCGTGTGCGCGGGCGCAGCCGTGACTTTCGCATCGGCAATGGTGGCCCCGGCGAGCTCACCAGCCGCCTTCGCGAGCGGCTGGTCGCGATCCAGAAGCAGCAGGCGCCCGACCCGCATGGCTGGGTACGCCGCATCCTCTGATCCCTCTTTCCTCGGGCACAGGGCACGCTATAAGCGCGCCCTCGCCACGGGCAGCGATGGGGCGTCGCCAAGCGGTAAGGCAACGGTTTTTGGTACCGTCATTCGGAGGTTCGAATCCTCCCGCCCCAGCCAGCCGATGATCAACGACGGCGTCGGCCTGACGTAACAGGCCCCCGGATCAGCGATTTTTGCTGAAAAGCGGAAGAAATTGGTCGGGGAGACAGGATTCGAACCTGCGACATCTTGCTCCCAAAGCAAGCGCGCTACCGGGCTGCGCCACTCCCCGACCGTGGCGGGGCCTTAGACCAAAAGCCGCGTACGTCAAAGCCGATCGGCGCTGGTGGGCCCGGCAGGACTCGAACCCGCAACCTAGCCGTTATGAGCGGCCAGCTCTAACCATTGAGCTACAGGCCCCCAGCCCGCCCGGCCTAGCCCAGCTTAGGCCGAGACAGCAAGCGCAGGTGCGTTGGCAGCGGTGACGAGATCGCGCTCGCTCGCCGGGCGGACGCCGCGCCGTTCGAGCAGGTCGAGCACGCCTGTCCACCAGCGGTGGAAGCGCGCGAGACCCTCTACGCTGCGCACATACGGCGTCATGCCGGGTGCGACCGTCGGTGAATGGAAGGAAAAGTTCAGGAGCGTGACGCCATCCTCGATCGCCTGATCGATGGCGCGCAGCGCTTCGGGAAGCGGCATCTCCTCGGGCGTCAGGGCGATGCGATCGAGCAGCCCGAGGCGCGAGGCGACGCCGCGGCCGCGCGGCAAACGGCCGAGCAGGTCGTAGAGCCCCGCCCCGCCCGACCGCGCCACTCCCAGCCAGACCGTTGTCAGCGGCAGCTCGAGGAGCGCGCCGCCCGGCCCGGCGCGAAAGGCGTGGTTGCCGACGTGGCGAAAATCCGGCCCGCCCTCGCTCGTGTAGCAGAAGCCCGATCGCATCGAGCTGTCGATGACATAGCCGCGCTCGGCCAGGAGGCGGAGTGTCGCCGGCCCCATGCCGTAGCGACCGGCGCGGAAGATGCGCGGGCGACGGCCGAACCCGGCCTCGATCGCAGCGCCCAGCGCGTCGAGCTTGGCGCCCTCGAGCGCAGGGGGCAGGTTGCCGGCGAAGCTGTGCGGGCGGCTCACCTCCTCGTCGTGCGGCGGCGTGACCCAAGGGTGGAGATGCGCTCCAACGGCGCTGCGCCCATCCTCAAGGAGCGCGCTGATCGTGTCGACGGACTCTGCTGTGGCGGCGACGGGATAGTCGACGAGGTAGGTGAGCGGCACGCCGCGATCGGCGAAGCGGCGATGGAGGTCGGGCAGCGCGCGGATCGCGGTGACGGCGGTCGACGCGCGATCAAAGGGCGCCTCCCAGTCGAACTCCTCCTCTGTATCGACGCAGATCGCGAAGCGTGTGCCGAAATCGGCGGGCCAGCGAAAGCGGGGGCCGGTCGGCGGGGCGACCGCGGCAGGCCAGGGGGCGGGCGACATGGAGCCCTTCCCTACGCGACCTGTGTCAAGAATTGGTTGCTGCGCGCCCCGTTCCGCCGCCGGCCGCCGGCAGGCTGACGCGGATGGCGGCGTCGCCGAAGCCGATCTCACCGCCCAGCTCATGCGCGAGATTGTCCGCGAGGCGAAGCGCGAAGCCGGTGCCGAGTGGCAGCGCGGCGAAGGCGGCATCCTCCTCCTCGCTGACCTCGCCGCCCGCCTCTACCCGGTCGGGCAGTCCGGCGGGGCGGGTGATCGTCAGGACGCGGCGCTCGCCCGCCTCCTCGATCGCCATCGCCAGCGTCTCCCCGCGCGTAGTCGCGGCGAGCAGCGTTGCGATCAGGCGGCCGAACAGCCGCTCGATCGCGTGCCGGTCGCCCTCGACCGCCGCATCGCGCTCGGGCAGCGCGATCGCCGCGCCGCGCAGCTCGGCAAGCGGCGCGAGGTCGTGCGCGACCGAGCCGAGCACCGCGCGCAGCGAGACCGCCTCGGGCCGGAGCGTCAGCGCATCGCTCTCGATCTTGGCGGCGAGGTCGAGATCGTCGATCGCGCCGAGGAGGTCGCGGGCGTGACGATGGATCGCCCCGGCACGGTCGCGATAGACGTCGGCGACGGGGCCGAGCATCTGGAGCGAGATCATCTCCGAAAAGCCGATGATGGCGTTGGTCGGCGTGCGCAGCTCGTGGACGAGCTGCCGCAGCGCATCGGGTGCAGGAGCAGCGGGCGCGGCGGGCGCGGCGAGCTCGCCCGGATGCGGACGACGCGCGGTACCCTGATAACCGGTGAACCGGCCCGACGCGGGGTCGAAGGCCGGCATCGCCGACATCAGCCAGTCGCCCGCCGCGGGGCCGTTGCCGTCGATGCGCAGCCGCGCGTCGCGAAAGCGCGCGCGCTGGCGAAACGCGCCCGCGGCGACTCCGTCCACCCGAGCCATCGCCCCGCCGCCCGCGAGCCGCAGCGACAGGCCGATCAGCGCCGCGCGGCCGGTCCCGTCGGCCCAGCGAACGACCCCTTCGGCATCGGTCTCGAAGCGCATCCGCGCCTCGCCTGCGGGCGGCGGTCCGTCATTGGCGTGCGGCCGCGCCCGCTCGCGCGCGTCGCGAAAGGCATCGATGCGCGCGACCACGTCGGCGATGCGGAAGGGGCCGTCGGGTACCGGCTCGGCAGGCGGCGGCGCGGGCTGGATCTCGGCGCGGCGCACGGCCTCGGCGACGACGGGCAGCGTAAGGGCGACGGAACCGAGGCTGGCGAAGGTCGAGGGGACGGACGGCACCGCGCGGACGGGTGGCGGAGTGACCGGCTCGGCCTCGAGCGGCTCGGCCATAGGCGGGTCGAGAACGACGGGCGCGGGCGAAGGGACCACGGCGTCGGCCCCGCCCACCCGATCGTCAGCGAGCACGAAATCGGTCGAGCCGAACGCCGCAAGTGCGCGCTCGACCTCGCTGCCAAGGTCGCGGCGGTGGCGCAGGATTGCGCGCGCGGGCGGCGCCAGTTCGCCGAGCAGTCGCTGCCATTCGCCGGGCTCGAGCGTCGCCGTCCGCAGCACCGGTGCAGCGACCGCCAGCGTATCGCGGGCGAACAGGCGGACGAGCTCGAAGGGCGGCTGTGCAAAGGCTAGACCCCGCGCCGCCGCCGTCCTATGCGCTAGCGGCACCGCGGGCGCGATCGCCTCGAGCGTCTCGATCGCGCGTGCCGCTGCCGGCACCCGTCGCCTGCCGATCAGGTCGACCAGCTGCCGGTAGACCGACTGGCGCCCGAGCGGCGTCGACAGGTCGGCGGCGAGCACGGTGTCGAGGGTGTCGTCAAAGCGCAACGGGATCGGTTCCTTGGCCACCGGGGGGCGCCGTCAAGGAATCCTTAACGCTTGGGACTCGCCACAGGAACCACCAAAAACGGCACGTCGCATTGTGGGACAATTGCGCTGCCAAGCAATTTTCTTCTAAAGAGGCCGCGCACGTCGCGCTGTTTGTGCCACAGTTTCGGAGTTTTCATGAGTCTCGACCGCATCGATCGCCAAATCCTGTCGCTGCTGCAACAGGATGGACGCATGACCAACGTCGAACTCGCCGAGCGTGTCGGCCTGACGGCCCCGCCCTGCCTCCGCCGGGTGCGCGCGCTGGAGGAAGGGGGCGCGATCCGCGGCTATCATGCGTCGCTCGATCCGCTGTCGCTGGGCTACGGGATCACCGTCTTCGCGCTCGTCAGCCTGAAGAGCCAGGCGGAAAGCGATCTTGCCGCGTTCGAGCGGCATGTCGCCGACATTCCCGAAGTTCGCGAATGCCACATGCTGAACGGCGAGATCGACTTCATCCTCAAGATCGTTGCCACCGACCTCAAGAGCTTTCAGGAAATGCTGACGACGCAGCTGACCACCGCGGAGAATGTGGCGAGCGTCAAAACGTCGCTGACGATCCGCACGTCGAAGGCGCTGCCCGGTATCCCGGTGCCCGAGGCCTGACCCCTCAGTCCTTGAGTTCGGCGAGTGGGTCGCTGAGCACCGGTACGATTGACGAATAATCGTCGGTCCACGCCGTCACGTCGCGGCGATAGCGCAGCGGCTGCCAGTCGCCGCCCGTGGTCAGCAGCTCGGCGAACACCGCCGGGTCGCGGGTCAGCGCGATCCAGTCGGACATCGTCGCTTCCGAATTGTCGGTCACGCCCGGCGCATAATGAAGCACCGCCGCATACCAGCCGCGCCCACGCGCTGTCGCCGTCACGACCGGCTCAAGGTCGAGAAAGCGGTTGGAGACGTGGACGAGCAGCAGCCCGCGTCGGCCGAGCACGCGCGCATAGGCCGCCATCGCCTCGCGCGTCATCAGGTGCATCGGCACCGCGTCGGACGAAAAGGCGTCGAGCGCGAGCAGGTCGAGGCTGTTCGCCGGCTGGGCGGCGATCGACAGGCGCGCGTCGCCGATGACGATCTTCGGGTCGGGCAGGCAACGCGCGAGGAAGCCGAACTTGCCGCTGTCGCGGGCGATGCGGACGACCGCGGGATCGATCTCGTAGAAGCGCCAGTCCTGGCCCGGCCGCGCATAACAGGCGAGCGTCCCCGTCCCCAGCCCTACCGCGCCGACGCGCGCCTTGGGGCCGTAGAGCGCGGGCAGCGCCTGCATCGCCTGTCCGACGCCCGATCCGGGGACGTAATAGCTGGTCGGCTCGCGCGCCTTGACCGGATCGTCGACGAACTGGACGCCGTGCAGCGTGGTTCCGTGCGCCAGCGTCCGCGTTCCCGTCTCCGGATAGTCGCGGATCGTGTAGACGCCGAAATAGCTGCGCGTTCGGCTGTCGCCCTCGAAGCTGATCGCCAACGCCCGCCAGCCGCCGAACAGGAGGAGCGAGGCGACGAGCACCGCGACGAAGGCCGGCCGCGCGCCGATCGTGAGGATGCCGATCGCGGCCAACACGAGGAAGGCGGTGCTCTCGTGCTTGGAGCCGAGCAGATTGCCGGGGTTCTCCAGCCCGACGGCCATCACTGCCACCGCCGCCGCGGCGACGAGGCCGAGCGTCAGCGTACGCTTCGCCTCCCACGCCCAGCGGAGCACCGGCAGCAGCCATTCCTGCGGCACCAGCAGCCCGGCGGCGACGATCAGGATGGGATATTCATAGGTCCAGTCGAAGATCACCGGCGCGACGAGCGCGGCGAACACGCCGCCCAACGCCCCGCCAACCGACATGGCGAGGTAGAAGCCCGTCAGCCGGTCAGGCTCGGGCCGTAGCCGATAGAGCCCGGTGTGCAGCGCCGTCGCGACCATGAACAGCAGCGCCAGCGCGATGACGGCATTGAGGTAGGGATATTCGTGCGTCCCGCCGATCATCACCCCGCCGAAGACGAGGATCGTCACGGGCGCGAAGGTGGTGAGGAAGTCGGCGACCCGCCGCCCGCCGGCAAAAGCGACGCTGAAACTCAGCAGATAGAGGCCGAGCGGGAGGACCCACAGCATCGGCACCGCGACGATATCGGTGGTGAGGAAGGTCGAAGTCGCGAGCATCAGACCCGAGGGCACGAGCGACAGCGCGATCCAGTGCGCGACGCGGCCACGGGTCGGCGCCGGGCTGATGGCCTGAACCCGAGCGGCCGCGCCGCCCCGAGGCAGGCGGAGGGCACAGCCGGCGACAAGCAGCGCGACGAGCGCATAGCCCGCCGTCCACAGCCAACTCTGCGACGACAGCCCCATGTTCGGCTCGACCAGCAGCGGATAGGCGATCAGCCCGGCGAAGCTGCCGATGTTCGAGGCGGCGTAGAGCGCATAGGGGTTCACCCCCGGCGCCGACGCCGCGAACCAGCGCTGGAGCAGCGGCGCCTGCGCCGACACGGCCAGAAACAGCGGCCCGATCGAGGCAAAGAGCAGCCATGGCACCCACAGGACGGGCGCATCGCCGACGCCGGGCGCCTTCTCGATCAGACCGATCGGCAGCCATAGCGCCGCCACCGCCAAGAGCGCGAGGTGGATGCCCGCCTGTCGCCGCACCCCGAACCGGCCCAGCCAGTGGGCATAGCCATAGCCGCCGAGCAGCAGCGCCTGATAGACGAGCATCGCGGAGTTCCAGACGGCGGGCGCGCCGCCCAGCCGCGGCAGCGCCATCCGCGCGACCATCGGCTGGACGAGGAACAGGAGGAACGACCCCGACAGGATTGCGGCGACGAACAGGGGGCGGAAGGGCAGGCTCGTGGACACGGGCTCGCCGCCCGCCCCGCCGTCGGGCTCGATACGCATGCGCCGAAGCTTAGCGGCGCGGGCCGCGAAAGCTAGCCGCGTCGGCGGTCGCGCCATGCGGCCAGCGCGATCGTCGCGGCGACGCCCAGGACGACCGCCAGCAGATAGCCAGCATAGCCCCCTTCCAGTCGCAGCCAAAGGGTCCCGAGGCTGTAGGTGAGCAGCACCCCGCCCGCGAAACAGTCGAGGCTGTGCCGCCCCACCATCGCCGCCGCCGCCAGCGGCTGCACCTGCGTCCACCGGCCGGCGAGCGTCAGCAGCGAGAGGTAGAGGAGCAGCACCAGCACCGCATGGGCGACGCGCAGCAGCGTGAGGCCGTAGGGCGGCTCGAAGATCGCGGGCGTCATGCCCTTGGCCCTCAGCACCGCGCCCGCGACGAACAGCGCGAGCAGCGGCGCGGCGACCCAGCGGTGCCGGTCGAGCCAGGCAAGCAGCGGCAGGTGCACCCGCATCGCGCCGAGCGCCATCGGCACGAAGAACAGCATCTGCCACGCGAGCCGGTCGGGCAGCCCGTCCTTGACCCCGCCCGCGCCGACCAGCTTCAGCGTCCAGAGCTGCGCCGCCGCCCAGATCGCAATCGACAGCACGATCAGCAGCGCGTTCGACCGCCGCTGCACGGCGATTGCGATGGGTGTGGCGAGCATCAGGACGATGTAGAGTTGGAGGATATCAAGCAGCGGCGGTGCCGACAGGAGGAGCGCGAACCGCAGGAGCGCCGCGGCAGGATCGGCGGCAAAGCCGGTCAGCCCCCAAAAGGCGATCTCGGCCGGCGGCATGATTGCGATCAGCGGCGCGACGAGCGCGAGCAGCACGAGGTCATAGACCCATAGCCGCCCCGCCCGCTTCCAGACCGCAAGCGCGGGCCGCGGACGGCGAAGATAGACGAGTCCGACCATATAGCCCGACAGCATCACGAACAGCTCGGCCGCGGTCGACCAGCCGAACCGCGTCGGCGTGGGGATCAGGCCCGACCGGATCCCGCCGAGTTCAGCCACTTGGCTCAAATGGTTCACGAGGATCACGAAGATCGCAACGCCCCGGACGATAACGATCCGCGGCTCCCGCCCGGGACGCTCAGGCCGGACGGTCGATGGCATAGACGATGTGACGCGACAGCGGATCGTCGGGCGCGAGCGCGGGATGAGCGAAATCCTGATCGGGCAGCCGCCGCATGCCCAGCCGCTCCATCAGCCCCCAGCTTCGTACATTGGCGGGCACGGTGATCGCGGTGATCCGCGGCATGCCCCGCGCCCAGCCCCAGTCGAGGCTCGCCGCCGCCGCCTCGCGCGCATAGCCTTGGCCCCAGGCGTCGCGGGCGAGCCGCCAGCCGATCTCGACCTCGCCCTCGATCGGCGTGCCCGCGGCCCCCGGCTTGAGCCCGCAAAAGCCGAGGAACGCGCCGTCCTCCAGCCGCTCCAGCGCCCAGAAACAATGGCCGAGCGTCGCCTGATAGCCCCGCTGGCGCTCGATGGCGGCGCGGACCTCGTGCGTGTCCAGCATGGGACCGAGATAGGCCATGACCTCGGGATCGCGGCCCATCGCGGCGAAGGGCGCGACATCGGCCTCGCGCCAGTCGCGCAGGATCAGGCGCTCGGTTCTGATCATGCCGGCCGGTCGATGGCGTAGGTGACAGTGTGGCGCAGCGGGTCGTCGGCGGCGAACAGCGGATGCTCGAAGGCGAGTTCGGGCAGATGCGCCATCCCGAGCCGTGCCATCAGCCGGCGGCTGGCAGCGTTCCGTTCGGCGGTGATCGCGACGATGCGCGGCGGCGCGAGATGTGCCCAGCCCCAGGCGAGTGCCGCCGCCATCGCCTCCTGCGCGAGGCCCTGTCCCCAGTGAGCGGGCGCGAACATCCAGCCGGCTTCGACCTCTCCCTCGATCGGCGTGTCCGGCGCGCCGGGCTTCAGCCCCGCGAACCCCGCCGGCGCGCCGTCCCGCTCGACCAGCCAGAAGCCATAGCCATGGTCCCAATAATCGAGATGCCGGGCGAGCGTTGCCTCGCTCATCGCGCGGTCCTTGACGGGGCCGAGATCGTTCATAACGCGAGGGTCGCCCCAGATCTCGGCGAGCGTGTCGATATCCTCGGGCTCGGGCCGGCGCAGCGCCAGCCGCGCGGTTCGGATCACGCGCCGAGCAGGCGCGCCGCGTGCGCCGCGTGATAGGTGAGGACGCCCGAACATCCCGCGCGCTTGAAGGCCATCAGCGTCTCGAGCACCAGCGCGTCACGATCCCCCGCCCCGGCTGCCGCGGCATGTTCGATCATCGCATACTCGCCCGACACCTGATAAGCGAAAACAGGGACTTCAAAGCGTTCCTTCACGCGCCGGACGATGTCGAGATAGGCGAGGCCCGGCTTGACCATCACGCTGTCGGCACCCTCGTCCAGATCGGCGGCGACCTCACGCAGCGCCTCCTCCGCGTTCGCCGGGTCCATCTGATAAGTCTTCTTGTCGCCCTTCAGGCGCCCGCGGCTACCCACCGCGTCGCGGAACGGGCCGTAGAAGGCGCTGGCGTACTTGGCGGCATAGGCCATGATCTGGACATTGTGGTGGCCGCCGGCCTCCAGCGCCGCGCGGATCAGGCCGACACGGCCGTCCATCATGTCGCTGGGCGCGACGATGTCGGCGCCGGCGGCTGCCTGTACCAAGGCCTGCTCGGTCAGCACGTCGGCGGTCGCGTCGTTGAGGACATAGCCCGCCGCATCCACCAGCCCGTCATGGCCGTGCGCGGTATAGGGGTCGAGCGCCACGTCCGTCAGCACGCCGACGCCCGGCACCTCATCCTTGATCGCGCGGATGGCGCGGCACATCAAATTGTCGGGATTGACGGCCTCGCGCCCGTCGTCGGTGCGCAGATGCTCGGGCGTGTTGGGGAAGAGCGCGACCGCGGGAATGCCGAGCACCGCCGCCTCCCGCGCCCGCTCGACGATCTGCGCGACGGACCAGCGCGACACGCCCGGCAGGCTGGCGATCGGCTCCTCCTCCGCCCCCTCGGTCACGAACAGCGGCCAGATGAGATCGGCGGGGGTCAGCACGCTTTCGGCATGAAGCGCGCGGCTCCACGGGGAAACGCGCGTGCGGCGCAGGCGGAGCGCGGGATAGGTCGACATGGCCGTTCATTTGCCCCTGCCGCCCATCGCACGCAACCATCAAGGCGCGCTCACGGCCTGTCGGTGCACCGCGCGACCCGCCCGACCCTCAGCGTGCGCGCCGCGCCTTTGCGGGGCATTTCCAGTTATAGGCGCCGCAATCGCGCTTGCCCGGACGATTGCGCCAGCGCTCGTAACGGCTCTCAGCCTGCCGCGCGCGTGGACTGCGGGCGCGCCGCTCCAGATCGTGCTGCACGGCCTCGCCGGCGGTCCAGCCGGTCATCACCGTGGGGTCCAGCGCCGGCCCCACCTCCTGCGCGGCAAGAGGGGCGGACGTGAGCGAGAACAGGATCAGCAATGGCTTACGCACCGTCGGCCTCCGCGATCAGCCGCTAATCGTTGAACGGCAAGGCGGCCATAAGCGTTCCGATTAGTCGAGATTGGGCCGCAGCCAGCGTTCCGCCAACCGCAGATCGACGCCGCGGCGGACGGCATAATCCTCCAGCTGGTCGCGGCCGACGCGCGCGACGCCGAAATAGCTCGCGTCCGGATGGCCGAAATAGAAGCCCGACACCGCGGCGGTCGGCAACATCGCAAAGCTTTCGGTCAGCGTGAGCCCCACCTTCGCGGACGCGCCGAGCAGTTCGAACAGCATCGGCTTGGCCGAATGGTCGGGGCAGGCCGGATAGCCGGGCGCCGGGCGAATACCGCGATACTGCTCGCGGATCAGCGCCTCGTTGTCCAGCTGCTCGCCCGCGGCATAGCCCCACAGCGTCGTGCGGACATGCTGGTGCAACCGCTCGGCGAACGCCTCGGCGAAGCGGTCGGCAAGCGCCTTCAGGAGGATGTCCTGATAGTCGTCATGCCCCGCCTTGAACCGCGCGATATGGTCGTCGATGCCGTGGATGCCCACCGCAAAGCCGCCGATCCAGTCGCCGGCGGGATCGATGAAGTCGGCGAGGCACATGTTGGGTCGCCCCTCGCGCTTCGCGATCTGCTGGCGCAGGAACGGGAAGCGGGTCTCGCCGTCGTCGCCGCTCACGACCACGTCATCGCCTTCGCGGCGGCAGGGCCAGAGGGCCGCAACACCGCGGGCGGTCAGCCACTTCTCGGCGACGATCGTGTCGAGCATTGCCTGCGCGTCCTCGTACAGCGATCGCGCGCTTTCCCCTACGACCGCGTCGTCGAGGATCGCGGGAAAATTGCCGGCGAGCTCCCACGAGCGGAAGAAGGGAGTCCAGTCGATCACCTCGCGCAGGTCCGACAGGTCCCAGTCGTCGAACACATGGAGCCCCGGCTGCACAGGCGCGGGCGGCTTGATCGCGAAGTCGGCCTTGAAGCCGTTCGCGCGCGCCTGTTCGATCGGGATCAGCTCCGACTGGCCCTTCCCCTCGCGCGCGCGGCGGACGGCTTCGTATTCGTCGGCGATCTTGTCGACATAGGCGTCGCGCTGGGTGTCGGAGACGAGCGTCGTCGCCACGCCGACGGCGCGGCTGGCGTCGAGGACGTGGACGACCGGCCCCTTGTACGCCGGTGCGATACGGAGTGCGGTGTGAACCTTCGACGTGGTCGCCCCGCCGATCAGCAGCGGCATCGCCATGCCGGCACGCTGCATCTCCTCCGCCACCGTCACCATCTCGTCGAGGCTGGGGGTGATGAGGCCCGACAGGCCGATCATGTCGGCGTCGTTCTCGTTCGCCGCCTCGAGGATCTTCGTCCAGGGCACCATGACGCCGAGGTCGACGACCTCGAAGCCGTTGCACTGAAGCACGACGCCGACGATGTTCTTGCCGATGTCGTGGACGTCGCCCTTGACGGTCGCCATCACGACCTTGCCCTTGCCCTTGGCGCCGGGCTCCTTCGCTGCTTCGATATAGGGGAGAAGGTGAGCGACCGCCTTCTTCATCACGCGCGCGGACTTCACCACCTGCGGCAGGAACATCTTGCCCGACCCGAACAGGTCGCCGACGACGTTCATCCCGTCCATCAGCGGCCCCTCGATCACCTCGATCGGACGATCCATCGCCTGGCGCATCTCCTCGGTATCCTCGACGACATAGGCGTCGATCCCCTTGACCAGCGCATATTCGAGCCGCTTGCGCACCTCGAACCCGCGCCATTCCTGCGCCGCCTTCTCCGCCACAGCATCGGTGCCACGGAAACGTTCGGCGAGCGCCACCAGCCGCTCGCCCGCCCCCGGATCGCGGTTGAGGATGACGTCCTCGCATGCGGTGCGAAGCTCGGGGTCGATCGCGTCATAGACGTCGAGCTGGCCGGCATTGACGATGCCCATGTCCATGCCCGCGGGGATCGCGTGATAGAGGAACACGCTGTGCATCGCCCGGCGCACCGGCTCGTTGCCGCGAAAGCTGAAGGAGAGGTTGGAGAGCCCGCCCGAGATATGGACGTGCGGGCAGCGCGCCTTGATCTCGCGGCACGCCTCGATGAAATCGACGGCGTAGTTGTCGTGCTCCTCGATCCCGGTCGCCACCGCGAACACATTGGGATCGAAGATGATGTCCTCAGGGGGAAAGCCGATGCCGGTGAGCAGCTTGTAGGCGCGCTCGCAGATCTCGACCTTGCGGTCCTTCGTGTCCGCCTGCCCCACCTCGTCGAACGCCATCACGACGACCGCGGCACCGTAGGCCATGCACTTGCGGGCGTGCGAAAGGAACTGGGCCTCGCCCTCCTTCATGCTGATCGAATTGACGATCGGCTTGCCGCTGACGCATTTCAGCCCCGCCTCGATCACGTCCCACTTCGACGAGTCCACCATCACCGGCACGCGGGCGATGTCGGGCTCGGCCTGGATGAGCTTGAGGAAGGTCGTCATCGCGTGGTGCGCGTCGAGCAGCCCCTCGTCCATGTTGACGTCGATGACCTGCGCGCCGTTCTCGACCTGGTCGCGCGCGATCTCGACCGCGGCCGTGTAGTCGCCGGCCATGATGAGCTTCTTGAACTTGGCCGAGCCGGTGACGTTCGTGCGCTCGCCGACATTGACGAAGATGGGCGTGGGATTGGTCATCAAGGGTTCCGTTCGGGTCGGGCGGATCTGGCCCGGCCGTCAGTCATCAATTCGGATCGTCGTCGCGGCGATCAGGCCGCCATCGTGAAGGGCTCGAGCCCCGCCAGTCGCGTCTGTACCGGCGACACGGGCAGCGGTCGCGGGGGCAGGCCGGCCACCGCCTCGGCGATCGCCCGGATATGCGCGGGCGTCGAGCCGCAGCAGCCGCCGAGAATGTTCACTTGGCGCTGCTCGGCCCAGTCGCGCACGAGGCCGGCGGTCGTCACCGGCGCCTCGTCATAGGCGCCAAGCTCGTTGGGCAGCCCCGCATTGGGATAGACCATGATGAGCGTGTCGCAGAGTTTCGACAGCGTCGCGACGTGCGGGCGGAGTTGCTCGGCCCCGAACGAACAGTTCAGGCCGATCGTCACCGGCCGCGCGTGGCGGACCGCGTGCCAGAACGCCTCCACCGTATGCCCCGAGAGGTTGCGACCCGACAGGTCGGTCAGCGTCATCGACAGCATGATCGGCACCTCGCGCCCCAGCGCCTCGCCCGCCTCGATCACCGCCATCACGCCCGCCTTGGCGTTAAGCGTATCGAACACCGTCTCGATCAGGATGAAGTCGGCCCCACCCTCGATCAGCGCATCCACCTGCTCGCGGTACACGTCCTTGAGATAGTCAAAGTCGATCTCGCGAAAGCCGGGATCGTTGACGTCGGGCGACAGCGACAACGTCTTGTTGGTCGGCCCGATCGCGCCGGCGACGAAACGGGGGCGGCCGTCGGCGGCCTCGAACGCATCGGCGCATTCGCGTGCGATCCGGGCCGAGGCGACGTTGATCTCGCGCACCAGCGCTTCGGCGCCATAATCGGCCTGACTAATCTTGTTGGCGGAGAAAGTGTTGGTCGAGACGATGTCCGACCCGGCCTTCAGATAGCTTTCGGTGATAATCCGCGGCACCTCGGGCTTGGTCAGCGCGAGGATGTCGTTGTTACCCTTCTGGTCGTGGGTCAGGCCAAGGTCGCCGGCATAGTCGGCCTCGGCCAGCTTCCAGTTCTGGATCTCGGTGCCGAACGCCCCGTCGGTCATCAGGATGCGCTTGGCGGCTTCGGCGAACAGGCGGTCGCGGGCGTTGGTCATATGTACGTCACCCCAGCGCAGGCCGGGATCTCCTTGTTTGTGTTCCACGTCACCCCAGCCTTGGCTTGAGTGACGGATTAAGCCGCCGCCCGCGTCTCTTCCGCCTTGGGGCGCAAGCCCAAGAGGTGGCAGATCGCATAGCTCAGCTCGGCGCGATTGAGCGTGTAGAAGTGGAAGTGCCGCACGCCGCCCGCATAGAGGCGGCGGCAGAGCTCGCCCGCGATCGTCGCAGCGACCAGCTGACGCGCGGCCGGATGCGCGTCGAGCCCGTCGAACAACCGCCCCATCCAGTCGGGGATCGCCGCGCCGCACATCCCAGCGAACTTCTGCGTCTGCGCGAAGTTCGAGACGGGCAGAATGCCCGGCACGATCTCCGCCCCGATCCCCGCCGCCGCCGCCGCGTCACGGAAGCGGAAGAACGTCTCGGGCTCGAAGAAGAACTGGGTGAGCGCGCGGGTGGCACCTGCGTCGAGCTTGCGCTTGAGGTTGTCGATATCCGCCGACGCGCTCGCCGCCTCGGGATGCGCCTCGGGATAGGCGGCAACGGAGATCTCGAAGGGGTGCAGGCGCTTGAGGCCCGCCACCAGATCGGCGGCGCTGGCATAGCCCTCAGGGTGCGGCACGAACTTGTCGCCCAGCGTCGGCGGGTCGCCGCGCAGCGCGACGATGTGGCGAACGCCCGCGGCCCAATATTCGCGCGCCACCGCATCAACCTCGTCGCGGCTCGCCTCGACACAGGTGAGGTGCGCGGCGGCGGGAACGCTCGTCTCGCGCGCGATGCGGGCGACGGTGCCGTGAGTACGGTCGCGGGTGGTCCCGCCCGCGCCATAGGTGACGCTGACGAAGCGAGGGCCGAGCGGCGCGAGCGTCTGCACCGCTTCCCACATCGCCGCTTCCATCTTGTCGGTCTTGGGCGGGAAGAATTCGAACGACACGTCGGCGTCGCCGGCCACGTCGGCGAACAGCGGGCCGTCGAGCGCGCGTCGCGCCTCCTCGAGCTGTCCAACGGAAAGCGTCATGCCGCCTTGACCTCCAATTTGGCGTCGCCCGTCCGGCGCGCCAGCCATAGTTTCACGGTGAGCTCGCCGCCCTCCAGCGTCTCGGTCCGCACCGGCGACAGGCCGGCGGCGGCGAACCAGCCGAGCATCTGCTCGTCCGAGAAGCCGAGGCGCGCGTGATTGTCGCGCGTGCGCAGCTCCTCGCGCTCATGCGGCGCGAAGTCGGCGACGAGCAGCCGACCGCCCGCCCCCAGCACCCGCGCCGCCTCCGCGATCGCTGCTCCCGGCTGCTGAGCGAAGTGAAGGACATGGTGCAGGATCGCGACGTCCGCCGCGCCGTCGGCGAGCGGCAGCGCATAGAGATCGGCCTGCCGCAGCTCGGCGCGTGAAAGGCCCTGCTCGGCGAGCTTGGCGCGGGCCAGCCGCAGCATCTCCGACGAGCGGTCGATGCCGAGCGCGCGACTTGCCTGCGGGGCGAAGAGTTCGAGCATGCGGCCGGTGCCGGTACCGATGTCGATCAGCTGGCCGATCTCGCCCTCGCCCAGCACCGCGGCCATCGCCGCCTCGACCTCGCTGTCGGCCACATGCAGGCTGCGGATCGCGTCCCACGATCCGGCATTCGCCTCGAACCATTCGGCCGCGGCCGCTGCGCGGTCGGCGCGGACGGCGGCGAGACGCGCGGTGTCGGCAACCGCCCAGTGATCGCTGCCCGAGGCTTCCCACACGGCATCGACCGCGGCGAGCAGATCGGGCATCGCCGCCCCCTCGCCCATCGCGACGAACACCCAGCTGCCCTCCTTGCGGCGGCGCGCGAGGCCGGCGTCGCACAGGATCTTCACATGGCGGCTGACGCGTGGCTGGCTCTGGCCCAGCACCTGCGCCAGCTCGCCCACCGACAGCTCCATCGCGCGCAGGAGCGCGATGATGCGGAGCCGCGTCGGGTCGGCAAGCGCCTGGAAGATTTCGACCGCACCGGACATGGAATGAACATATAAAGATATCTTTATATGCGGTCAACGCGGAATGCCGTGCGTGATCCATGTTTGCAAAAGCGGAACGAAGCGCGGGGATCGTGCGTCGTGCTCGCCAGCTATCATGACGACAAAGGGACGACCGATGAAGAAGACCGCGCTGATCCTTCCCGCCCTCACCGCGCTGGCGCTGGCCGCATGCAGCGAGAACGCGCAGCAGCAGACGGGCGAGGCCGCGGGCGCCGTCGCCGCCGACGTCAACTCGACGGTGGGCGAGGCTGCACGCGACGTGCGCGACGCCAGCGCCGAGGCGTTCGACGCGGCCGAGCAGACCGCCGACGAGGCCGGCGCGGCGATCCAGAACGGCGCCGACCGCGCAGGCGCGGCGATCGACCGCGGCGCCGAGAAGGCCGACGCCGCCGCCGACAATGCGCGGCGCGAGGCGGGCCAGGAGCTCGAAGAGGCTGGTCAGGACATGCAGAAGAACTGATCCCGCACGCAATTGTCGAAGGGGGTCGCACCGTGCTTAACCGCGGCGCGACCCCCTTGTCGCTTTCCGGAGCTTCCATGCGCCCGCTTCTCGCCGCCCTGCCCCTTCTCGCGCTCGCCGCCTGCGGTGCGGGCGATAACGACCCCGGCCCCGGCGGCGTGACCACGAGCGAGGCACGCGAGCTCAACGAGGCCGCCGAGATGCTCGACGTGAATGCCGTCTCTGCTGAGGCGCTCAACGACAGCGGGGCCGCGGAATGACCGCGCTTCGCCGCATCGGCGCGACCGACCTCCACACACCGCCGATGGTACTGGGCGGCAACGTGTTCGGCTGGACCGCCGACGAGGCGACGAGCCACGCGATCCTTGACCGGTTCGTGGGCGCGGGCGGGACGATGATCGATACCGCCGACGTCTACTCGGCCTGGGTCGCCGGCCATTCGGGCGGCGAAAGCGAGGCGGTGATCGGCCGCTGGCTCAAGGCGTCGGGCCGCCGCGGTGACGTGACGATCGCCACCAAGGTCGGGATGCTGCCCGGCCAAGGCGGCAAGGGCCTTGCCCCCGACCGCATCGCCGCCGCGTGCGAAGCCTCGCTCCGGCGGCTCGGGGTCGAGACGATCGATCTCTATTACGCACACTGCGATGACGAGAGCGTGCCGCAGGCTGAGGTGCTGGGCGCGTTCCAGCGACTGATCGAGGCGGGCAAGATGCGCCACATCGCCGCCTCCAACTTCCACGCGATGCGGTTGAAGTCGGCGCTCGATCTCGCGACCGCCGAGGGCTTGCCGCATTTCCGTGTGCTCCAGCCCGAGTACAACCTTGTCAGCCGCCGCAAGTTCGAGGGCGAGTTGCAGGACCTGTGCGTGGCGCACAACCTTGGCGTGCTGCCCTATTTCGGGCTGGCGGCGGGTTTCCTCACAGGCAAGTACCGTACCCCCGACGACCTTGGGCAGAGCGTGCGCGGCGGCAACATGGCCAAGCTGCTCGAGGGCAAGGGCGCGGCGGTGCTCGCGGCGATGGACTCAGTCGTTGATCAGACCGGCGCGACCCATGCGCAGGTCGCCCTTGCCTGGCTCGCCGCGCAACCGGGGGTCACCGCGCCGATCGCCAGCGCGACCAGCGTCGAGCAACTCGACGAGCTGATCGGGGCCTGGCAGCTCGATCTTGACCAGGATCAATTACGCAGGTTGGCAGAAGCGGGCGTTTGAAGTTTTTCGGAACCCATTGATTGCCTTAAACTTTATCAGCGTGTGATTAAGACAGCGCACGCGCCCGACCTCGCCGAGGCATTCCGGGCCATGATCCTCGAAAAGTCGTTCCCCTGCGTCGGTGCCAAGTCGGCGCTGGGTCGGGGCACGCTCGACCTCCTTTCTGCACGATCAATCACCAGCGCGTGGGACGATCTTGCGATCCACGATGCGTTGATGCGCTTCGCCTGGGCCTATCGCGAGGATCCGGGCCTGTTCCGCAGCTTCGCCGTGCTGTTCGAAGGGCCGGACGACCTCGACGAAGCGGGGTTCGAGGCGGCGATGTGGGCGCGGCTGCAGTCGCTGGCCGACAAGGACGAGTGGCGCGGCCAGGCGGCCGATCCCCGCGTCAGCAGCGACCCCGCCGACCCGCATTTCGGCATGAGCTTCGGCGGCGAGGCCTTCTTCATCGTCGGCCTGCACCCGCAGGCGAGCCGACCCGCGCGCCGGTTCGAGCGGCCCGCGCTCGTCTTCAACCTTCACGATCAGTTCGAGACACTGCGCGAGCAGAACCGCTACGAACAACTGCGCGCCTCGATCATCGAGCGCGATGTGGCGCTCGCCGGCAGTCCCAACCCGATGCTGTCGCGCCACGGCGAAACGTCGGAGGCGCGTCAGTATAGCGGCCGCGCAGTCGGGGCAGACTGGCGATGCCCGTTCTCGCGCAGGTCGGGCGGCGATTCGGGGCTGGAGATCCTGTCATGAACGGCCGCATCGAACCGCGCAGCGGCACCGCATTCGAGCTCGACGCCGGCGACGAGCTGATCGTCATCGATCCGCTGGGCGGACAGGTCGCCGATCTGCTCGCCGTCTCGCGCGCCGACGTGCGGGAGATGCTGTCATCGGGCCGCACGCTCGATTACGCCGAGCGGATCTACCTGACCGCGGGCGACAAGCTCTATTCGAATCGCTCGAACGTGATGCTCGAGATCACTCACGACGATGTCGGCCGCCACGACTTCCTGTTGACCCCGTGCAGCGAGGCGACGTTTCGCCTGTGCTACGAGAACGAGCCGCCGCACCGCGGCTGTCACGGCAACCTCGCGGCCGCACTTGCGCCCTATGGCATCGCCGACGACGCGATCCCGGTTGCGTTCAACTGCTTCATGAACGTGCCCGTCGATGGCGAAACGGGCCGGTTCAAGGTGTTGCCCCCGCTCAGCAAGGCAGGCGACACCATCCGGTTCCGGGCGGCGATGGATCTGATCATCGGCCTCACCGCCTGCTCGGCGCCGGCGAGCAACGGCGGCAGCTTCAAGCCGATCGACTGGAACGTGGTGCGTGCGACAAAGATGTAAACGATAATCGTTCGCAACTGTCTTGACAGTGAGAGTGACTCGCAATAGCCGGACCTCACACAAGATATGGGGTTCAGGGTGTCCAATCATTTTCTCGCGCTGTCGTGCGTCGGCTTTCTGGCGACGGCGCCTGCCCATGCGGCCGCTGACGACAAGGCGGCAGTAAACGATCCGGCGGCTCAGTCGCGGCCGGCCGAGCGCGACATCGTCGTTACCGGCCAGAAACTCGGCGCGCCGCAGCAGGTCGAAAGTCCCAAGGCAACCTCGGCGATCATCGACACGCCGCAGACGATCACCGTCGTCAGCGAACAGACGATCCGCAAGCAGAACCTCCAGACGCTCCGCGACGTGCTCCAGACGATCCCCGGCATTACCTTCGGCGCGGGCGAGGGTGGCGGCGGATATGGCGACAGCATCAACCTGCGCGGCTATTCGGCGAACAACGACATCACGATCGACGGCGTTCGCGACAGCGCGCAATACAGCCGCACCGACCCGTTCAACCTGCAGCAGGTCGAAGTCTATAATGGCGCCAACAGTGTCTTCAACGGTTCGGGCAGCGTCGGCGGGACGATCAATCTGGTCTCGAAGGTCCCGCAGGCCGAGACCCTGACAATCGTGCAGGGCGCAATCGGCACGGACGATTATGTCCGCGGGTCGATCGACAGCAATGTCCGCGTGTCCGACTTCACTGCCGTCCGCCTCAACGCGATGGTCCACCGCAACGACGTGCCCGGCCGCGACGTCGAGCGGTTCGAGCGCTGGGGCGTGGCGCCATCGATCACCTTCGGCGTCGGCGGGCCGACCAGCCTAACGCTCGCCTATGTCCACCAGGAGGATCGCAACACGCCCGTGTTCGGCGTCCCCTATGTCGACAACGAGATCACCGGCGGCGTGCTGCCCGGCGTCGACCGCAGCGACTATTTCGGCATCGTCAATCTCGACCGGCAGGACGTAACCGTTGATCGCCTGACCGCGACCTTCGCGCACCGGATCAGCGATGCGCTGGGGGTCCGCAACCTCAGCCGCTGGCAGCGGGTCGAGCAGGCGAGCGTCACCTCGGCACCGCAAGGGACCTACTGCCTCGCCTCGACCGGGCGCCAGCCGATCACTGCGCGGCCCGGCGACACGGTTGGCGCGGCGTGCCCGGCCAACGTGCCGCCCGGCTTCTATGCGCCCTCCGGCCCGCGCGGGCTGGTGCGCGACCAGGAGAACCAGCTGCTCTACAACCAGACCGACCTGCGCCACGAAGCGGGGTCGAAGGGCGGCGTGCACAACGTCCTCAACATCGGCGTCGCGGCGATCTGGGAAAGCTATCGCCTGTCGCAGGGATCACTCCTGCGCAATCCCGACGGTAGCACCGTGACCGCGCCGCTGATCGAGATCGCCAATCCGGACACGAACTGGACGGGACCGATCAACTTCACGCTGACCTCGCAGGCGCGCGGCGAAACCTCGGGTATCGCGGTGTATGCCTTCGATACGCTCGAGATCGGGCCGATGTTCGAGCTGAACGGCGGCGTCCGGTTCGAGCGGCAGAACGCCGTGTTCCGCAACGTGCCCCTTACCTTCGTGCCGCCGGGCACGACGCCGCTGACGCCGCTCCAGCAGCAGCCGCAGGAGAGCCGCGAGGACCTGTTCTCCTGGCGCGTCGGCGCGGTGTTCCACCCGGTGAGGGACGTCAGCCTCTATGCCGGCTATGGCAATGCCAGGACGCCTTCGTCGGCGACCGTCCGCCTCGGCTGCGGCGTCCCCGCCTCGCCTACCGCCGCCGATCCGTGCGCCGTCGCACCGGAAACCGCCAAGAACTTCGAGGCGGGGGTGAAGGCCGGGCTGTTCGCCAACACGCTCCAGCTGACCGCCGCGGTCTTCCGCAACGAGCGGACCAACTACCGCGTCCCCTCGAACGATCCGGCGCTGCCCGCGGGGCTTCAGGTGCTCGACGGGCGCAGCCGGGTGGACGGCATCGCGCTTGGCCTGTCGGGCAACGTCACGCCCGCCTGGACGGTGTTCGCCAATTATACCTATCTCGACGGCAAGGTGCTCCAGAGCATCTCGAACCGCGACCTCGCCGCCGGCATCGCCGATCCGCAGGCGGGCAGCCGCCTGTTCCAGACGCCCGAGCATTCGGGCAGCCTGTTCACCACCTACAAGCTGCCGTTCGGGCTCGAGATCGGCTATGGCCTGACCTATCAGGGCGCTTTCGCGACCAATGCGATCGTCGCCGCCAACCCGGTCCAGTTCCGCGTCGATGATTACCTGATCCACCGCGCCTTTGCCGCCTATACGCTCGCCGACCGCTGGACGCTTCAGCTCAATGTCCAGAACTTCACCGACGAGCAGTATCTGACCGGCGTGCGCAACAACCTCAACGCGACGACCGGCGTGGTGGCGGGCGGCTGGGCGACGCCGGGCGACCGGCGGCAAGCGACGCTGAGCCTGTTCTACAGCTTCTGATCGCGATAAGCAGTCGCAAATGCTCCTCGCCATCCCCGACCTGCTCGACGCCCCCACCCTCGCCCATGTGCGGTCGCTGGTGGAGGGCGGCGCGTGGGTCGATGGAAACGCCACGTCGGGGCCGCAGGCGGCGCTCGCCAAGCGGAACGAGCAGCTGGCCGAGGACGATGCCGCGGGGATCGAGGCGGGGCGGATCGTCCTCGACTGCCTCGGTCGCTCAGCCCTGTTCGTCGCCGCGGCGCTGCCGCTCAAGGTCTTCCCGCCCCTGTTCAACCGCTATGCCGGCGGGCAGGCGTTCGACGCGCATGTCGACAATGCCGTGCGGCTGAAGCGGGGCAGCGAGTTCCGGCTGCGCAGCGACCTCTCGATGACCGTCTTTCTCGCCGACCCCGCCGACTATGACGGCGGCGAATTGGTGGTCGAGGACCTGTTCGGCGAGCAGCGGGTGAAGCTCGGCGCCGGCGACGCCGTGCTCTACCCGGCCTCCAGCCTCCACCGGGTCGAGCCGGTGACGCGCGGCACCCGCCTCGCCTCCTTTCTGTGGGTCCAGTCGATGGTCCGCGACGACGGCGAGCGACGCATCCTGTTCGACCTCGACCGCGCGATCCAGCGGGTGGCCGCCGACAAGGGCCAAGGCGACCGCGCCGTCGTCGAGCTGACCGGCGTCTATCATAACCTCCTGCGCCGCTGGGCCGACGCGTGAACGCGCAGACCCCCGTTCGACCCGCCAAGCGCAACCTGCGCAGCTTCTGGATGCGGCAGTTCGTCGCCTGGCACTGGATCAGCGCCGCGATCAGCCTCGCGGCGATGCTGCTCTTCGCGGTAACGGGCATCACGCTCAACCACGCCGCGACGATCTCTGCCGAGCCCGTCGTCACCCAGCGCACCGGCCAGCTTCCGGCCCCACTCGTCCGCCGCCTGACCGGCAGCGGGGCCGAGCCGCTCGCCCCCGTCGTCGCCGACGCGGTCGAGAATGCCGTCGGCCTCGACGCGCGTGGGCGCGCAGGCGAGTGGTCGGACGGCGAGGTCTATGTCGCCCTCCCCCGCCCCGGCGGCGACGCCTGGATCAGCATCGATCGCACCACGGGCGCGGTCGAGGCGGAAGTGACCGACCGCGGCTGGATCGCTTGGGCCAACGACCTGCACAAGGGGCGCAATTCGGGCGCGGCCTGGTTCTGGTTCATCGACGTTTTCGCGGTTGCGTGCGTCGTCTTCTCGATCACCGGATTGCTGCTCCTTTACATGCATGCCCGTCGCCGCCCGTCGACGTGGCCGATCGTGGCGGCCGGCCTCGTCCTGCCGCTGATCCTCGCAATCTTCTTCATCCATTGACCGGAGCCTTGACCCCCATGCGCCTTTCCTCGCTCGTCCTGCTCGGCGGTGCCTTTGCCGTGCCAGCGGTGGCCGGTTCGGTGACGATCACCATCCCGCGGCTCAAGGTCGCCGAATATCACCGGCCTTATGTGGCGGTGTGGGTCGAGCCCGCCGCCGGTGGCCCCGCGCGTACGATCGCGATCTGGTACGACATCAAGAAGGCGGGGGCTGAGCCCGGTACGAAATGGCTCGCCGACTTGCGCGCCTGGTGGCGCAAGGGCGGCCGGTCGATGAAGATGCCGGCGAACGGCGTCAGCGGCGCCACCCGCGCGCCCGGCAGCCACACCATCCCGCTGCCCGCCGACCTGAAGCCCGGCGACTATGTCCTGAACGTCGAGGCCGCGCGCGAGACCGGCGGTCGCGAACTCGTCCGCGTACCGCTCTCGGTGCCGACGAAAGCCGCCGCGCGCGCCGCGGGCAGCCACGAACTCGGCACCGTCACCCTTTCCGCCCGCTGAGGACCCGTCCGATGAACAAGCTCACCCTTCGCCTGCTCGCCGCCGCCGCGCTCGCCTCGATCCCGGTCGGCGTGTCGGCGCACCGGCTGTGGTTTCTCCCCTCGGGCACGATCTTTTCGGGCACCGACAGCTGGGTGACAGTCGACATGGCGGCGTCGAACGACCTGTTCTACGCCGACCACCAGCCCGGCCGGCTGGAGGGGGTAAAGGTGTGGCGCCCCGATGGCAGCGAGGGGCGGATGCAGAACGGCTCGACCGGCCGCTATCGCTCGGTCTTCGACGTGGCGCTCGATGCGCCGGGTACGTGGAAGATCGGCATGGTGCAGGACGGGCTGATGGGCAGCTTCAAGGTCGGCGGCGTCGAGAAGCGCGTCGGGGGTCGGCCGCAAATGGGACCCGACGGCAAGCGCCTGCCCCCCCTCACCGCCGCCGACATCCCCGCCGACGCGACCGAGGTCAAGCTGACCGAGGTGTCGAGCCGCAACGAGATCTACGTGACCGCGGGCGAGCCGACGACGACGGTGCTCAAGCCCGTCGGCAGGGGCCTCGAGGCCGATTGGCAGACGCATCCCGACGAGCTCGTCGCTGGCGAGCCGGCGCGCGTCCGCTTCCTGATCGACGGCAAGCCCGCCGCGAACCTTAAGGTCACGCTCGTTCCCGGCGGCAAGCGCTACCGCGATGCCGAGGGCGCGCGCGAGCTGGTGACGGCGGCCGACGGCACGGTGGCGCTCGATTGGCCGGCGGCGGGGATGTACTGGCTCAACGCCGTGGCCGAGGACAGAACCGTGACGCAGCCGCGCGCGACCGGGCGCCGGATGAGCTTTACCTCGACGGTCGAGGTAATGACGCCCTGACCCCGCGCATCGCCCTCCCGCCGCGGATCGACCCGGCGGCGCTGGCGGGCCACGACCCCGGCGCGCCGGTAGAAGCGTTGGCGGGCGAGACGATGGGGACGACGTGGCGCGTGCTCTACGCCGCGCGCCATTCTCCGGACGGAGTGCGCACGCAGGTCGAGGCGCGGCTCGCCGAGCTGGTCGCGGCGCTTAGCCATTGGGAGGCGGACTCCGCGCTCTGCCGCTTCAATCGCAGCGCGGGCGAGTGGGTGACACTGCCGCGTGACCTGGCCCGCGTCGTCGATGCCGGGCTTCATCTGGCGAAGCTGAGCGGCGGCGCCTTCGATCCTGCGATCGGCGCGCTGGTCGATCTGTGGGGCTTCGGGCCGCCGGGTCCGATGCCTGACCCCGATGACGCCGTGGTCGAGGCAGCGCGAACGCGGTCGGGCTGGCAGCGGCTCGACTGGGACCGCGACGCGCGCCGCCTGCGCCAGCCCGGCGGGCTCCAGCTCGACCTGTCGGGGATCGCCAAGGGCTATGCCGCCGACGAACTTGCCGACCTTCTGGCCGGCACGGGGATCGCGCATTGCCTGGTCGAAGTAGGCGGCGAGCTCGTGGGCCGCGGCATCCGGCCCGATGGCGAGCCTTGGTGGGTCGATCTCGAACCGCCGACCGGCAGCCTGGCGCCGGCGCCGCTCAGGATCGCGTTGCACGGGCTCGGCGTCGCGACGAGCGGCACCTATGTGCGCGGTGCCCATTCGATCGACCCGCGAACCGGCCACGCGCCGGGCAACGGCGTCGTCAGCGTCAGCGTTGTCGCGAAAAGCGCGATGGCCGCCGACGCGCTCGCGACCGCGATTGCCGTCGCCTGGCCAGACTTGTCGATGTTGCAACCGCTCAAGCCCGCTGCGCGGATCGTGACCCACACGGCGGAAATACTCACGACTCCGCTTCAGGCGATGCTCGACGGCTAGCCGCTATTCGGCCGCCGCCTTTTCGTCTTCGCCGGGGCCGTAGACCAGATCGAGATAGTAGCCGGCGAGCAGGTAATGCGCCTTTACCACCGCGGGATGTTCGGCACGCTGCGCCTGAAGCAGTTCCTGTTCCGCTCGTCGATAGAGATATTCGGCATCGTTCACGCTGTGCTCGTCGGTCATCTTCGCTGCTCTTGTGCCCGGAAAAAAGCCCGGCTCTCCATGAAGATAGAACGTCGGACGGCGCGCGCGGTGCCATAAATCGCGCGTTTCGTTTTGTGTCCGGCTTGCGCGGTGATTGGAGCGGTCGGTATGCAGCAGACAGAGCAAATAAAGTACGCGATCGAAGGATGAGTATGCCCCAATCGGCCGATCTGGACCCGGAAGCGCTCGCCCGCTGGATCGCTGGCGCCCTACCCGCCTTGGGGCAGGTCGAAGCGATCGAGAAGTTCGCAGGCGGCCAGTCGAACCCGACCTATCGCGTGACGACCGCCGTCGGCGACATCGTGCTGCGCCGCAAGCCCTTTGGCCCGCTCCTGCCCTCCGCGCATGCCGTCGATCGCGAATACCGGCTGCTGAGCGCGCTCCACCCGACCGGCTTTCCCGTCCCGCGCCCGATCGCGTTGTGCGAGGACGAGGGGGTGATCGGCGCGGTCTTCTACCTGATGGAAATGGTCGAGGGGCGCACCTTCTGGAACGGCGCGCTGCCCGACTTGCCGGTCGAGGCGCGGCGGCCGCATTATCTTTCGATGATCGACACGATGGCGGCACTCCATTCGCTCGACCCCGCCGCGATCGGCCTCGCCGACTTCGCTCCGCCGGGAAACTATATCGAGCGGCAGGTCGCGCGCTGGACCCGCCAGTACCGCGCCGCGCAGACCGACGAAGTGGCCGAGGTCGAGCGGCTGATCGAGTGGCTGCCCCAGACGCTGCCCGCGCAGGACCGGGTGTCGGTGATCCACGGCGACTATCGAATCGACAACCTCATCTACGGCGAGGACGGACGGGTGCGCGCGGTGCTCGACTGGGAACTGGCGACGCTCGGCGATCCGGTCGCCGACTTCGCCTACCTGGCGATGAACTGGGCGATGCCGTGCGACGGGCGATCGGGGTTGGCCGGGCTCGACCTCGCCGCCGAGGGTATTCCGACGATGGAGGAGGCGGTGGCGCAATATTGCGAGGGGACGGGACGAGAGGGCCTACCCAACCTCAACTGGTATTTCGCCTTCAACCTCTTCCGCCTGACCGGCATCGTACAGGGGATCAAGAAGCGCGTCATCGACGGCAACGCCTCTAACGCGGGCGCGGCAGCGATGGCGGAGCGGGTGGTGCCGCTGGCGAAAGCGGCGTGGGAACAGGCGCGGCTGGCGGGGGCCAGCTAGCTTTCTGCCCCGCCTGGAAGAAGGGGACGCCGGTGGGTCGGCCCTGCCTGGGCCAAGCCATACCTATCATCGCAGACAGCCCCCCTCCCGGGAGGGGATTATAGACGGGACGTTCAGTTCTTCGCGGGTGGCGTCGCCGCGGGGCTGGGCGCCACCGACTGCTGTGCGGTGGCCGTGACCGGCGGCCCCTTGGCGATGGCGGCGGCGAGCTGGGTCGCCTCACCGCAGGGCTTCGCGCCGCACAGCGTCTTGATCTTGGCAAGGTTCTCGCGAGCACGCGATACCGCGCCCTTGTCGACCAGCGCCTGCCCCTGCCCCGCCAGCGCGGCGGCGTCGTTGGGCTCGATCGTCAGCGCCTCGCGATAGAAGCGGATCGACTTGCCGGGCAGGTCCTGCTGGCGCGCAACCTCGGCAAGAAGGATAAATGCCTGCCGGTTACGCGGATCGACGACCGTCGCGCTCTCGAGCAGGTCGTTGGCGCCGGACAGATTGCCCGCCGCCCGAGCCGCCTTTGCCCGTTCCACCAGCGCCATCGACCTTGGGTCGATCTGATCGTCGGGCCGTTGTCCGTGCAGCGAGGTCGAGATGCTGACCGCTGTCAGGGCAAGGGCGACCGAAACGCTGGTGAACCGCATGATGCTCTCCGAAACCACGCTCATAGGGCTATCACGGCTTTGTGAGCCCTGCGACAAAAAACCCGTCAGTCCGATGATGGGCGGGATCGAGCCGGATTCCAAGGCCGTGTGGGCTGCCGAACGGCACGTCTAGCGGTGCGGTGGACCATCCAGGATGGCGCCCGAGGAACGCATCGACCTGATCGCGCCCTTCGGCATCGAGCAGCGAACAGACGACATGAATCAGCCGCCCGCCCGGCCGGACGAGATCGGCGGCGATGTCCAGAAGCCGCGCCTGCGTCTCGGTCAGCCGGTTGAGGCGCTCGGGCGTCAGCCGCCAGCGGGCCTCGGGATTGCGCCGCCATGTCCCCGTGCCCGAGCAGGGCGCATCGACCAGCACCACATCGGCGGCCGCGCGCCAGTCCTCAAGCGCCACGGCCTCCCTGCCGGGGTCGAGCAGCCGCGTCCCGGCGATCGTCACCCCTGCCCGCTCGGCGCGCGGCGGCAGTCGCTGGAGCCGGGCGCGGTCGGTGTCGGTAGCGAGGATCGTTCCCTCGTTCGCCATCGCAGCCGCGAGCGACAGCGTCTTGCCCCCGGCGCCGGCGCACAGGTCGATCACATGATCGCCGGGCTTCGCACCGCAGGCCAGCGCGACGATCTGGCTGCCCGCATCCTGCACCTCGATCGCGCCTGCGGCATATTCGGGCAATCGCTCGATCTGCGTATCAGCCGGCAGGCGGAGCGCATCGGGCAGGCCATCGATCGGCTCGGCACCCTCGACCGCGACGGTACCGCCGCGTAGCCGGTTGACGCGAATGTCGAGCGGCGCGCGCTCGAGCAGCGCGGCCTGTGCGCTTTCATCCAGCCCGGATGCGGCCAGCGCTTCGGCCAGCCACGCCGGCACCGCGCCAGCAACCGCCGCCGCCTCGCCCGGGCCGATCGGCGCCGGGCCATAGGTCGATCCATCGAACGCCGCCGCAACGTTTGCGTCGATCTCGGCGACCGAGAGCATCGCGGCGCGGCCGCTTGCCGGCACCTCGCCGCAGCGGCGGATGGCGGCGTAGACGAGCTCGCGGA
Source organism: Sphingomonas spermidinifaciens (assembly GCF_002351485.1). GTDB lineage: Bacteria > Pseudomonadota > Alphaproteobacteria > Sphingomonadales > Sphingomonadaceae > Sphingomonas > Sphingomonas spermidinifaciens. The sequence goes on from NZ_NWMW01000001.1 coordinate 757,029, forward strand.
TCGCGCGGCGGTCCTTCGATCCGGCGAAGCGATGCCCTGCGAACCAGCGCGCGAGGATCGTGTCCGCCGCCGCCCCGCCGCTTTTCGCCGCGCCGATGACGAGGTCGAGGATCTCGATCGCGGACTGCACCCGCGCACCCGGCGTCATTCGCCGCGCTCCCTTGCTTGCTCGGCCGCCAGCTTCGCCCGCGTGACATGCCATTTGCGCCGCAACCAGCGAATGCGCAGGAAGACGTAAAGGCCGGTGATCGCGACGATCAGCAGGATCTTCTGCTGATCGGTCATCGCTCTTGCCAACAAGAATGGGGAGGCGAGAGAAGCCAAGAAGGCGCAAAATAGGTGCTTGCGAAGGAGCGCAGAGCGGTTGCGTCCGCCGCGGGGTGACTTTCATCGCACGCGAAGTTTGATAGCGCTACCGGCGCGGCGAAATCCGACATCTCTGCGCTCCGTACGCCTCCGCGCGAACTCAACTCGATCTTCTCCGCGCCTTTGCGTGAGCCCAAAGTTACCGCGTCGGATAGTTCGGCGCCTCGCGCGTGATCGTCACGTCGTGGACATGGCTCTCGCGCAGGCCGGCGCCGGTGATCCGCACGAAGCGCGCCCGCTCGCGAAGGTCCTTGAGCGTCAGGCTGCCGGTGTAACCCATCGCCGCCTTCACCCCGCCCACCAGCTGGTGGATGACGTCGCGCGCCGGGCCTTTGAATGGCACCTGACCCTCGATCCCCTCGGGCACCAGCTTCATCTGGTCCTTGATGTCCTGCTGGAAATAGCGGTCGGCGGAGCCGCGGGCCATCGCGCCGACGCTGCCCATGCCGCGATAGGATTTGTAGGCGCGGCCCTGATAGAGGAACGTCTCCCCCGGCGCTTCCTCGGTCCCCGCCAGCAGCGAGCCGATCATCACCGCCGACGCGCCCGCCGCCAGTGCCTTGGCCACATCGCCCGACGTGCGGATGCCGCCATCGGCGATCACCGGCACGCCCGCCTTCGCGCCCTCGCTCGCGGCGTCCATCACGGCGGTGAGCTGCGGCACGCCGACGCCCGCGACGACGCGGGTGGTGCAGATCGAGCCCGGCCCGATCCCAACCTTGATCCCGTCCGCACCCGCATCGATCAGCGCCTTGGTCGCCTCGGCGGTGGCGACATTGCCGGCGATCACCTGGACCGAGTTGGAAAGCTTCTTCACCCGCTCGACCGCCCGCGCAACGTCGCGGTTGTGACCGTGCGCGGTGTCGATGACGATCAGGTCGCATTCCGCGTCGACCAGCGCGGCGGTGCGGTCGAAGCCCTTGTCGCCGACCGTCGTCGCCGCCGCGACGCACAGCCGCCCGGCGGCGTCCTTGGTCGCCTCGGGATAAAGGACCGCCTTCTCGATATCCTTGACGGTGATGAGGCCGACGCACGCATAGGCGTCGTCCACGACCAGCAGCTTCTCGATCCGCCGCTGGTGGAGCAGGCGCCGCGCCTCCTCCTGCGTCACGCCGACCTTGACCGTGGCAAGGTTGTCGCGCGTCATCAGCTCGGACACGGGCTGATCGGGGTTCTCGGCGAAGCGCACGTCGCGGTTGGTCAGGATGCCGACGAGCCGGCCCGATGACTCGACGACCGGGATGCCGCTGATCCGGTGGCGCTGCATCAGCGTCTGCGCTTCGCGGAGCGGCGCGGTGGGGTCGATGGTGATGGGATTGACGACCATCCCGCTTTCGAAGCGCTTGACCTGGCGCACCGCCGCCACCTGTTCCTCGACCGACAGGTTGCGGTGGAGCACGCCGATCCCGCCCATCTGCGCCATCACGATCGCCATGTCGCTCTCGGTCACGGTATCCATGGCCGAGGAGAGCACCGGGATGTTGAGGTCGAGGCCGCGCGCCACCTTCGTCCGGGTATCGGCCATGCTCGGCAGCACCTCCGATTCCGCCGGATAGAGGAGGACGTCGTCGAAAGTGAGGCCGAGGGTGATGTCCATGGGGGCGCCGGATCCGGTTCGAGTCGAGGATTGGCGGCCCATCTAAACGCGGGGGGCGAAGTGCGCTACCCCCTTGCCCGCACGTGCCAGCAGCGCCCGCGCCTGATCGACGTGCATCGTCTCGATCATCCGCCCGCGAAAGCGCTCTGCCCCGCCGGTCGCGGCGGCGACCAGCGCCTCGGCCTCGGCAACCTCCACCTCGCTGGGACCGAAGGCACGCGCGGCGACGGCGATCTGATTCGGGTGGATCAAGGTCTTGCCGTCAAAGCCGATGAGGCGCCCCGCCGCGCAATCCTCCGCCAGCCCCGCCTCGTCCTCCAGCGCATTATAGACCCCGTCGAGCGCCCAGACGCCGCCCGCGCGCGCGGCGAGCACGATCGCCTGCAGCGCATACCCGATCCCCGCCCGTCCGCTGTCAGCCGGCACGCCCAGCGTCGCGCGCAGGTCGTTGACCCCGGCGATCAGCCCTTCGACCCCCGGCACCGCGGCGATGGCAGGCGCGGCAAGGACGCCCGCAGGCGTCTCGATCATCGCCAGCACCGGCTTGCCCGCGGCGGCCACCCTGGCGGCAAGGTCGGGCGTCTCGACCTTGGGCACCACCAGGAAATCGGCCGCCGACCCGGCGACCGCCCTGACATCGGCGGCGTGGCCGGCGTCTTCCTCTCCGTTCACGCGGATCGCGACGAGCCGATCGCCGAATCCCTCGGCCGCGGCGGCAACGGCGGCCTCGCGGGCGCCAGCCTTATCCTCGTCCCGCACCGAATCCTCTAGGTCGAGGACGATCATCTCGGCCGCCAGCCCTCGCGCCTTCTCGATGGCGCGGGGGTTCGAGGCGGGGAGGAACAGCGCAGTACGCGGCGGCAGGTTCGAAGGGGCGGTCATGCGATCCGACTACCCTGCCCCCGCCCCCTTCGTCATCCCGGTTCTGCTCGACTTCGCCGGACGCCCGGCTAGACTGCGACCGCAACACCGGAGGGGCTCGGACATGGAAGGTATCGTCGGCGTACTCGCCATCGTCGTGCTGGTCGCGCTCATGTATCTGTTCGCCAGCATCAAGATCGTGCGCCAAGGCTATCAGTACACGATCGAACATTTCGGCCGCTTCACCAGCGTCGCCAAACCGGGCTTCAACTTCTATCCCGCCTTCTTCTATCGCGTCGGTCGCCGGGTCAACATGATGGAGCAGGTGATCGACATTCCCGGGCAGGAGATCATCACCCGCGACAATGCGATGGTGTCGACCGACGGCGTCGTCTTCTTTCAGGTGCTCGACCCGGCCAAGGCGGCCTACGAAGTCTCCGACATGTTCGTCGCACTGCAACAGATCACGACGACCAACCTGCGCACCGTCATGGGCTCGATGGACCTCGACGAAACGCTGTCGAAGCGCGACGAGATCAACGCGCGCCTCCTCTCGGTCGTCGATCACGCGACCAATCCGTGGGGCGTCAAGATCACCCGCGTCGAGATCAAGGACATTCGCCCACCCGCCGATATCGTCAATGCGATGGGCCGCCAGATGAAGGCCGAGCGCGAGAAGCGCGCCAACATTCTCGAGGCCGAGGGCGCGCGCGCCAGCGAGATCCTGCGCGCCGAGGGCCAGAAGCAGGCCCGCATCCTCGAGGCCGAGGGGCGGCGCGAATCCGCCTTCCGCGATGCGGAGGCACGCGAGCGCGCGGCGGAGGCCGAGGCGAAGGCGACCGCGCTGGTCAGCGACGCGATCGAGCAGGGGTCGGCACAGGCGATCAACTATTTCATCGCCCAGAAATATGTCGAGGCGATCGGCAAGTTCGCGACCAGCCCCAATGCCAAGACCGTGCTGTTCCCCGTCGAGGCGACGCAGCTGATCGGCACGCTCGGCGGCATCGGCGAGCTGGCGAAGGAAGCACTCGGCCGCGACGCCCCCGCCCCCGCGCCGCGCACCGGCGTGCCCGTCGTCCGCGAGGGCTGACTTGCCCGGCTGGCTGACCGAGCCCGGCATCCTCTGGCTGATCGCCGCGGCGCTGCTCGCGGGGATCGAGCTGGCGGTGCCGGGCGTGTTCCTCGTCTTCATCGCCGTCGCGGCGGCAATCACCGGCGCCTTCACCCTCTTATTCCCCGACCTCGGCCTCGGCGGACAGCTGGCGAGCTTCGCGGTCTGGGCGGCGGTCGCCGTCGCGATCGGGCGGCGCTGGTACGGGGGCGATGCGGTCGCCTCCGCCGACCCGCTCCTCAACGACCGCGCCGCGCGCAACATCGGCCGGACCGTCGTCGCCGTCACCGACTTCGCGCATGGCGAGGGGCGCGTGCGCCTTGGCGATGGCGAGTGGCCCGCGCGCGGCCCCGCGATGGCAGCGGGCACCGCGGCGCGCGTCGTCGCCATTGACGGGGTGACGTTGGTCGTCGAACCTCAATCATCGTTCCCGGAGTAACCAAGCCCCATGTCGTTCAAGCTGTCGCGCCGTGACCTGATGACCGCCGCCGGATCGAGCGCCGCGCTCGCCGCCATTCCCGCCCGCGCGATGCAGGCGGCCGCCTCGACCGATCCCGCTGCCGTGGCGCTCGACGCGATCGCCGAAAGCTTCCTCGTGCTCCAGCCCGAGGGGGCGACGGGCCTGGGCATCGACACGGGCAAACGAGCGCCGCTCAAGTCCAGGCTGACCGACCGTTCGGCGGCGGGCCGCGCGAAGGAAGCGGCGTGGCTGCGCACCGCCCTCGCCCGCATCGACACGCTCCAGCCCGGCGAAGACACGCGCACCGACGTGGCCGTCGCGCGCACCGCCTATTCGACGGCGCTCGACGGCTATGGCTTCCCCTATGGCGCGGTCGATATCGGCGGCTGGCGTAACGGGCCCTATGTCGTGGCGCAGAACATGGGCGCCTATCTCGACGTCCCCAAGTTCCTCGATTCGAGCCACACGGTCGAGACCGCCGCCGATGCCGAGGCCTATCTCGCCCGCCTCGACAGCTTCGCCGACCAGCTCGACGGCGAGACCGGGCGGCTGAAGGACGCGCGTGGCCGCGGCATCATCGCCTCGCAAGTCCTGATGAAGAAGACGCTCGACGGCATCCGCCTGTCGCGCAAGGGCGCGCCGAAGGACTGGGACGTCGTCACCTCGCTCGCCAAGCGCACCGGTTCGATCCCGGGCGACTGGGCCGCGCGCGCCGAGAAGATCGCCGCCGGCCGCGTCGCACCCGCGCTCGACCGCCAGATCGCCGAGCTCGAACAGCATGCAAAGGTCGCGACGACCGACGCGGGCGTGTGGAAGTTCAGGGACGGCGACGCCTATTACGCCTGGGCGCTGCGGGCCTCGACGACCACGCGCATGACCCCGGACGAGGTGCATGCAATGGGCCTGTCGGAGCTCGCCAGGCTCCAGGCCGAGATGGACACGATCCTCAAGAAGCTTGGCTACACCCAGGGCTCGGTCGGCGCGCGGATGATCGCACTGGGCAAGGACCCGCGCTACACCTTCCCCAACGACGATACCGGCCGCGCCCAGATCATGGCGCTGATTCAGGACCGGTTGAAGGATATACGCACCCGCCTGCCCCGCGCTTTCGCGACGCTGGTTGATGGCCGGGTCGAGGTGCGGCGCATCGCCCCCGCGGAGGAGATCGGCGCGCCCGGCGCCTATGGCGGCGCGGGGTCGATCGACGGCAAGGTGCCCGGCCGCTTCTGGATCAACCTGCGCACCACTGACCTGCATACCAAATACAGCCTGCCGACGCTGACCTATCACGAGTCCATCCCCGGCCATGTCTGGCAAGGCGAGTACACGCACAAGCTGCCGCTGATCCGCACGCAGATGGGCTTCAATGCCTTTTCGGAAGGCTGGGCTCTCTATGCCGAGCAGCTGGCGGGCGAGCTCGGCGTCTATGACGACGATCCCGTGGGGCGCCTGGGCTATCTCCAGTCGATCGCGTTCCGCGCCTGCCGCCTGGTCGTCGACACCGGCCTCCACGCCAAGCGCTGGACCCGCGAGAAGGCGATCCAGTGGTTCGCCGAGACCAACGGCTCGGGCATCGAGGAAGTGACGAGCGAGGTCGATCGCTATTGCGCGTGGCCGGGCCAGGCATGCGGCTACAAGGTCGGGCACAGCGAGATCAATCGCCTCCGCACGCAGGCGCAGGGCCGGCTGGGCGATCGGTTCGACTTCCGGGGCTATAACGACGTGGTGGTGCGGGGCGGCGGCGTGCCGCTCAACGTCCTTGCGCAGAATGTCGAGCGGTGGGAGGCGTCACGCCGCGCCTGAGGCGGCTCGATGGTTCAGGGGCGCGTCCATCGCCACGCGCCGCCGCGGCAGCGCCTCGGGCATCTGGTCGCGGACATAGGCGAGCAGCGCCTCGCGAATGTCGCAGCGAAGGTCGAACGCCGTCGCCGCGTCGCGCGCGGTGGCGAGGATGCGGACCTCGATCGCATCGGCCTTCGAGTCCGTGACCTGCAGCACGAAGGCGCGCCCGTCCCAGCGCGGATTGGCCTTCACGACCTGCTCGGCATGGGCGCGCAGCCGGTCGATATCGGCCGCGGGATCGAGCATCAGGAACACCGAGCCGAGCAGCTGGCTGGTATTGCGCGTCCAGTTCTGAAAGGGCTTTTCAAGGAACTGCGAGACGGGCACCACCAGCCGCCGCTCGTCCCACAGCGCGACGACCACGTAAGTCAGCCGGATCTCCTCGATCCGTCCCCACTCGCCCTCGACGATCACGACGTCGTCCAGCCGTACCGGCTCGGTAAAGGCCATCTGGATGCCGGCAATCAGGTTCTTGAGCAGCGGCTGCGCGGCGGCACCCACCGCCAGGCCCGCGAGCCCCGCCGACGCCATCAGTGTCACCCCGACGCTGCGGATGCTGGGGATGCTCAGCAGCATCAGGCAGATTGTCAGAAACCCAACCCCGAACACGGCGATGCGCACGAGGATGGCGCTCCGCGTCCGCCGCCGCCGCGCGCGCAGATTGTCGGCGACGCTGATATCGGCGTCGAGCTCGATCGCCTTGCCGGTCGCGCGGATCATCTGGATCGCAAGGCTGCCGACCAGCAGCGGGACGATCAGTCCCGCTGCCTGCGTCCACGCCGCGTCGGCGGTCGGCGGCAGATTGAGGAACCGCCGCACCGTCGCCAGCGCGATGCCGACCGCGATCCAGCGCAGCGGTCGGCGCGCATGCTCGACGAAGATATCGTCGGTTGACCCCGGCGTGCGCCGCGCGATCCGGTCGAGCACGCGCATGCCCAGCCCATGCACCACGATCGCGATCAGGATCGAAAGCGCAACGAGGCCGATATCGATGACAAATGCCGGCACGCGCGTGCCAAGAAGCTCGATCTGCTGCATATGCGAGAAACGCATGGGCGCGCCCGAGTTCCCCGCGCCACAACCCGCTTGACGCCCGCCCGACCCCCCGCTATCCGCGCCCCTCTCGCAACGACGGCCCCTTCGTCTAGCGGTCTAGGACGTCGCCCTCTCACGGCGAAAACACGGGTTCGAGTCCCGTAGGGGTCACCAGCGTCAAATTAGAAATGGCGGGATTTCGCCATTTCAGACGATCTGGTGAAAGCGGCTCCCGCCTTTTTTCCCGCGCTTTTGTTGGTTCGAGGATCAGGGTCCATTGGTGTGAGCGTCACGGCCTGATTCAGACTCCGCGAGGAGATCGGGATGAGCGACCTGTCTTAGCTGACGGACGGTCAGATGGAGCGCTGCGGTCGTTCGTTCCCAGGAGCCACGGCAAGCCGCGCGTTGATGATCGACGGATGTGAGCGGCATCGTGTTCGTGGAGGATATACGACCGCTGGAAGCGCTGGGGTGCAGCGGGCGTGTCGACGCGGATGATGGCAGGGCTTACCGCAGCGGGCGCCGAGCCAAAGACGGTGATGATTCTTCACGACGGCGGGCCAGGTCAGCGACTATGCCGGCGCGGCAGCACTCCTCGATAATATGCAAAGGCGCAGTGGCTGGTGGGTGATCGCGGCTACGACGCCGATTGGCGCCGCGTCGCGACCCGCCCCGGGTCGCTGCCCGACCGCATTCTTCTCCACCGTCGCGCTTGCTGCCACCGGCATCATCCGGCTGTGATCATCGGTTCATAGGCGCGGCCTGACCCGCCGTTTTGCGCCGTTGTTTTCTCGGCCAGCGCAGATAGAGAAGGATCGTGCCGGCGATCGCGAGCATCAGCCCACCAACCGCGAACGCCTTGAGCCAGGGCGTGTTGAAGTTCTCGTGCTCGCTCCAGTCCATGATGTGGAGCGCCCAGAAGAAGTCGTAGAACCGCCAGGTTCCGGTGCGGACGGCGGCGATGCGGCCGGCGTCATCAACATAGACTCGCGTCGCCTCGTCATCGGCGAACGCGACCTGCCAGGCCGGCAACCGTCCCTTGTATTCGGTGCTGGCGGCGGTGATGCGAATGACCTGCGGTTTGGATCGGGTCTGCCCCTTATAAGCGGCCGAGGCGATCCTGAGCGCCATGGCCGCATCGACCGCACGAAGCGGAGCGCCGGTCGCCGCATCGTGGAGCCGCAACTCGCCCGACACGGTTTCGACCTCGACCACGGGACGCCCGAGCAGCAGCCGATAGCGCGCACCTCGCAGCGGCATGCCGGAGGCGATCTGGTTTAGCGGCGCATAGGCTTGCACCGGCAGCACGCCAGCTGCGTCACGCTCGACCAGGTGCTCCCCGCGCACACGGTCGATCGGCAGCAGGCTCATGACCAGCCCGCTTGTGAACCAGAGCAGCAGTTGCACGCCGATGATCAGTGCCAGCCATCGGTGGAGCCGGCTCGCCCCGATGTGGAGCCGCATCCTGTTGCTTCGCATTTGTCCCCCTGTTGCCCGGGCCTGCGGCCATCGTCAGAACCAGGCGCGGATCCCCGCCACCAAGCTGAAGCCGCCCGTGCCCTCGCCCGCCGCTCGGGCATAACGCGCCGTCTCGCCGAGCCTGCGTTCCCACGAAACGCCGACATAGGGCGCGAACTCGCGGGCGATCTCGTAGCGCAGGCGCAGGCCCGCCTCGGCATCGGTCACGCCCGAGCCGAGCCGGCTATCGGGCACGTCCTGCGCGGACAGATTGAGCTCGACCCGCGGCTGCAGCACGAGGCGCTGGGTGATGCGCTGGTCATAATAGCCCTCCAGCCGGGCAAACACGTCGCCCTTGTCGGACAGGAACAGCGCGCCTTCGACATCGAACCAATAGGGCGCAAGACCCTCGAACCCGATCTGGGCATAGGTGCGATCAGGGCCGGGCGCGAAATCCTGGCGAACGCCGGCCTGCAGGTTGAAATAGGGTCCGATAGCCCGGCTGTAGAGCGCCTGCACCTCGCCCTCCGCATCCTCGCGAAAGGTGCCTTCGCCCTCGCTCTTGATGGTCAGGCGGTTGATGTCGCCGCCATACCAGAACTCGCCGTCCCATCGATATCCGTCGCGCCCCTCGCGAAGCTGCACCTCGGCGAGGTTCAGCATCAGCTGGGAGAAGGACATGCCGCCATGCTCGCGGCGCAGGGCGGCGCGCGCCGGAGCCATCGCCTCACGGCCCCAGATCCGGTCGGCATAGCTCGCCTCCGGCGCCGCTGGTGCGGGTGCATTGCCGGCGGGCAGTGCAGTGCCCGCCATCCCCATCGCAGGAGCGGCCCTTTTCGCTGAGGACTGCTTTGGCGTGCAGTGCCCCATCGCGGCATGCTCCGCCGGGCAGTCAGGATCGGCTGGGGCCGCCGGCGAGGATGAGGGGGGCGCCGCTTGTGCCGCCGGCGCCGAGGTCTTGGGCGTGCAATGGCCCATCGCGGCATGTTCCGGGGCGCAAGCCGGATCGGCGGTGCCGGCAGCCGGCGCAGCGCTCGGGTCCGCCGCCGGCTTTGGACGCGGCGGCGACGTCACTGCTTTCGGCTTGGTCGCGGCCTTGGGCTTGACCGGCGCGGGCATGGCGCAATGGCCCATCGCGGCATGTTCGGGCGTGCACTGGCTCGCCGATGCCAGGAGGATGGCGCCGAGGGTGAGGCTCACGCGGCGTCTCCCCCGCGCGGGCGGACCGAGACGACCTGCATCATGCCTGCGTGCATGTGATAGAGCATATGGCAGTGGAACGCCCAGTCGCCGACCGCATCGGTCGTGACGTCGAACGTCGCCGTTCCACCTGGCTGAACCTGGATCGTATGCTTGCGCGGCGCATACTCGCCATGACCCGTGACCAGCTCGAAAAAGTGGCCATGCAGGTGGATGGGATGCCCCATCATCGTGTCGTTGACCAAGGTGATGCGTACTCGCTCGTCCTTGAGGAACGGGATCGGCTTGTTCACCTCGCTCAGTTTCTCGCCGTCGAACGCCCACATATAGCGTTCCATGTTGCCGGTCAGGTGAATGCGCATCGACCGGTCGGGCGCGCGCACGTCAGGATTGCGATCGACGGCCATCAGATCGGTATAGACCAGCACCTTGTGACCGACATTCTCCAGTCCCTGGCCGGGTTCGCCCATGCGGTCGACCGGCATCGGCGAGATGGTTTGGACGGTCGGCGTCTTCTTGACCTCCGGCGCGACGGAAAAGTCGCGCATCGAGTGGTCCATGCCGCCCGCGGCGTGATCCATGCCGGCATGCTGGCCGGTGTTCCCGGTCGCCGGGGCGGCCGCCGCCGGCGTGCAGTGACCCATGGCAGCGTGTTCCGGCGGACAGGCCTGAGCCGCCGGTGCCGGCGCCGAGTGGCCCATTGCCGCATGGTCCATGCCAGCCATCGCGCCGCCCGAGCCATGGTTCATGCTGCCCATGCCCATGTCCTTCATGTCGGCGAGCGGCCGGCGGCGCAGCGCGGGAACGGCCGCGGCCATACCTTCACGCGGCGCGAGTGTCGCGCGCGCCATGCCGGAGCGGTCGACGCTTTCGCCAACGATCGTATAAGCACGCTCGTCCGCAGGCTGAACGATCACGTCATAGGTTTCCGCGACCGCGATCTGCATCTCGTCCACCTCGACCGGCCGCACCGGCAGGCCGTCGGCCTGGACGACGGTCAGCCGCAGGCCGGGGATGCGGAAGTTGAAGGTCGTCATCGCCGAGGCGTTGATGAGCCGCAGGCGCACGCGCTCGCCCGGTCGGAAAAGGCCCGTCCAGTTGTCGCGCGGGCCATGCCCGTTGACGAGATAGGTATAGGTGCTGCCGGTCACATCGGCGACATCGGTGGGGTCCATGCGCATCGCGCCCCAGGCCCGACGCTCTTTGGCCGACTGGTCGCGGCCGGCCAGCATCCCGCCAAGCGTCTGCTTCTGGAAGTTGAAATAGCCGCCTTGCTGCTTCAGCTTCTTGAAGATGGTGTGTGGGTGCATCTGGCTATGGTCGGACAGCACGATGACGTGCTCGCGATCCGACTGGATGGGATCGTCGCCCGCGGGATCGATGACGATGGGGCCATAATGGCCGAGCTGCTCCTGAAGCCCTGAATGGCTATGATACCAGTAGGTGCCCGACTGGACGATCGGGAACTCGTAGGTGAAGGTCGAACGCGGCTTGATGCCGGGGAAGCTCACGCCCGGGACGCCGTCCATATGGAACGGCAGGATCAGGCCGTGCCAGTGGATCGAGCTGTCCTCGTCGAGAGCGTTTTCGACGTGCAGGCGGACGGTCTGCCCCTCGCGCAGGCGGATGAGCGGCGCGGGGACGGTGCCGTTGATGCCGATCGCGTGGCTTTCCCGCCCGTCGATCGTCATCATCTGATGCGCGATGCGCAGATTGATGTCCTCGCCCGACACGGTGGGCAGCGGCTTCACGATGCCGGCGGACACGGACTGCGCCCAGGCCGGCATCCAGGCGGAGATGGCCAGTCCCCCGCCCGCGAGCGTGGCGCCGCGCAGCAGGCGCCGGCGGTCGATGGTTGCGTTCATCAGGGCTTTCGTCTCTCGGTTCGGCAAACGATCTCTGTCCTTGATACGCGCCGCGGCGGAGCACCCCTCGGCGATTCTCAGTTTAACGGCCGAGCATCTGGGCCAGGCGCGCACGGGCGCGCCGGATGCGCGTCTCCACGGCTTTTTCGCTGATCGCAAGGAGTTCGGCCGCCTCGGCCTGGCTCAGTCCCTCTACCACGCACAGGACCAGGGGTTCGCGCTGGGATGCCGGAAGCTGCGCCACCGCGCGGGAAAGGCGGGCAAGCTCGGTGCGGTCGATCGCCTCTGCGTCCGGCAGGGGACGATCGTCGGCGTGCAACTCGGCAATCTCCCCGACCGGGATCGACAGACCGAGCATGCGCCGCACGGCACGCCGGCGCGCCCAGTCGCGTGCCTTGTTGAGCGCAATGCGCGCGAGCCATGCCGACATCGGTCGCTCCGGATCGAACCGGCGAAGCGCACCGTAAGCCGACACGAACGTCTCCTGCACGAGATCGAGCGCCTCGTCAGGATCGGCGACGTTGGCGAGGATGAGGCGATAGACGCGCCGCCGGTGGCGTCGCATGACTTCGGCAAAGGCATCGTCGTCCCCGACCGCGGACCGGCGAGCGAGGTCGCCATCCGAGAGTGCCGCTAGGTCCGACCTCACCGGGCGCCGGTGGTCAGCGACTTCGTGACAGCGCGATCAAACGCCGCCTGCTGATCGGGGCGCAGCAGCTGGCGCATGGCGAACACGTGCGCGAGCGTCGCCTTCTGAAGCTCGCCCATCGCGCGATGCGACGCATCCACTGCCGCCGCCACCCTCGGTCCGTTCGCGTGCTCGGCCTCGATCGCCGCCGCGAGCCGCGCATTGTCGGCGCGCAGCTCGGCCTCGAGCGCCTCGCGCCGCTCGGCGAATTCGCGTTCGAGCCGCTCGATCCCGGCCGCCTGGCCGGCGTCGAGGTCGAGGTCGTTGTGGAGCAGGGCATGCAGTTCGGACGACTGGGCATGGCGCTCCGGTATGATCGCGCGACCGACGAACACGCCGCCGATCGCCGCGACAAAGGCGACGACCGCGACCAGCGCGGTCCAGCGTCCGCGGGTCATCGATCGGCCAGCAAAAGCGTCGATGGGGCGAACGAACCCGCCACACCAAAGGGATCGATCGGGGCCGCGCTTGCCGGCGAGGCCGTCGGACCAGCGGTCATCGTTCCCAAGACGATCGCGCCGACCGCCGCGAGCGCCACGGCACCGATTCCGGTCCGTGCGCTCGTGCGGTTGACCCGCACCCGCTCGAATACGGTCGCGTCGATCGAGTCCAGTCCGGGATGATCTTGATCGGCGACCCGGCGGAGCGCGGTATCGAAGTCTAGGTCCATCTGGTTCTCCATGTCGTGGAATACGGCTGGGACGCTAGCAGCCCTCGCGGAAGCGCACAGTCGCGAAACACGAGGACCTCCGCGAGGGGCCAGGGGCTTTCGCGCGTATTCGACCACGATCCCGCCAACGTTTCCGATGGAGTAGATGATGCATTTCAAAGCGATTGCCGCCGCCGTTCTAGTGATGGCGGCCCCCGTCACGGCGCACCCCAAACTGGTCTCAGCGACCCCCGCGCCGAACGCCACGGTCGCGCCGACCACGCGAGTCCAGGTGACCTTTTCAGAGGCGCTGCTGCCCGACGGCTCGGGCGCGGACATCGTGATGACCGGCATGCCCGGCATGGACTCGCACCCGCCGATGAAGATGGCCGCGAAGGTCAACGTCAGCCCCGACCGCAAGACGATGACCCTCACGCTGGCGAAGCCGCTGCCAAAGGGCACCTATCGCCTCGACTGGCACGGCGTGTCTGCCGACACCCATCAGGCGAAGGGCAGCTACGCCTTCAAGGTGGCCTGAGAGAGGATCTGCCGGGCGGCGCGCGCCATGCCGATGCGCGCGCCGGTCCTCGCGTGCGGAACGACCAAGTAACGGGTCACACTCCGAACACACATCACGACATAAAGATATCTTTATATTCCGCCTTGACACCGCGTCGACGATGGTGTTGATCGCGGGGGTCGAGGTTCCGCATCCCAGGCATGGCGATGCGGCTAAGACGGGAAGCCGGTGGTGTCCGCAAGGGCAGAATCCGGCGCTGCCCCCGCAACTGTAAGCGGCGAGCGGACGCTCCATCTCGTGTCACTGGGCTTTGCGACAAGCCTGGGAAGGCCGGAGCCCCGCGTTGACCCGTGAGCCAGGAGACCTGCCTCCGACGCCATAACGTTCCTCGGACGGGGGTCCTCCGGTGGATCGCGCTTGACGCGACGGTCCCCGGTACCTGCCATCCGGACCCGTCCGATTCATGGCGCGCTCTCGCCCGGCCCCTGCCCGCAACAGCAGGTGGGTCATGACGAACAGCGGGTTCACGTTCACAGTCGGCAGCATCCCGTTCGACGAGGAATATCGTCCGGCCGACAACACGCGCATCACCACAAACTTTGCGAACCTGGCACGCGGCGAACGCCGCCGGGAAAATCTGCGCAACACGCTGGTGATGATCGACCGCCGCTTCAACGCGCTGATGCACTGGGACAATCCGGACGGCGATCGATATCGCGTGGCGCTCGAGATCATCTCGGCATCGCTAAAGATCGGGCACGGCGGCGGAGCCTTTCCGCTGATGGAGATGCTGCACACCCGCGTGACCGACACGTCCAGCGGTTCGTCCTACGCTGGTTTGATCGGCAACAACTTCTCGTCCTACGTTCGCGACTACGACTTCAGCATCGTCCTGCCGGATCACCTGAGGACCGGAAGCGACGGGCTGCCAGCGGGCTTCGGCGATCTGCACGGCAATCTGTTCAAGCACTTCCTCGATTCCAGCGCCTATCGCGATCGATTCCCGAAAGCGCCTGTCATCTGTCTGAGCGTGTCCACTCGCCAGGTCTATCATCGAACCGCGAACGTGCACCCTGTCCTCGGCGTCGAATATCGAAACGACGAAACGTCCCCGACCGACCGCTACTTCGAGAAGATGGGCATGAGCGTCCGCTATTTCATGCCGCCGCACAGCGTTGCGCCGCTCGCCTTTTATCACATCGGGGACCTGGTCTGCGACTATTCGAACCTCGAACTGGCCAGCACCATCAGCACGATGGAGACATTTCAGAAGATCTACCGTCCGGAGATCTACAACGCCAACTCCGTTGCGGCCGCGCATTACAGACCCAGTCTGGAATATCAGGACTATTCCCTGACCCGCATCGTCTACGATCGAGAGGAGCGCAGCCGGCTCGCCGCCGAGCAAGGCAGGTTCGCCGAAGAGCATCTCATCAAGCCACATGGCGACGCGCTTCGCCGCTGGCTCGCGACCGACACCTTTTGATTTCCCTTGCAAGACAGGTGATTAGATCATGACGACTTTGTTGCCGACGACGACGGCTGGCAGCCTGCCCAAGCCCGCATGGCTTGCCGAGCCCCAAACCCTTTGGGCGCCATGGAAGCTGGCGGGCGACGAGCTGATCGCGGGCAAGCGCGACGCGCTGCGTCTTGCGGTCGACGACCAGCAGCGGGCGGGAATCGACATCCTGGGCGACGGCGAACAGACCCGCCAGCACTTCGTTACGACCTTCGTCGAGCATCTGGACGGCGTCGATTTCGAGAAGCGCGAGGTCGTGCGGATCCGCAACCGCTACGACGCCAGCGTGCCGACCGTCGTCGGTGCCGTCTCGCGCCCCCGCCCCGTCTTTGTCGACGATGCCCGCTTCCTGCGCGCGCAGACGGACCGGCCGATCAAATGGACGCTGCCCGGCCCCATGACGATGATCGACACTCTCTACGACGCGCATTATCGCAGCCGAGAGAAGCTCGCCTGGGCGTTCGCCGGCATCCTGAACGAGGAAGCACGCGAACTGGAGGCTGCGGGCGTCGACATCATCCAGTTCGACGAACCCGCCTTCAACGTCTTCTTCGACGAGGCCAATGACTGGGGCATCGCTGCACTGGAGCGCGCGGCCGAGGGACTCAAGGCCGAAACCGCCGTCCACATCTGCTACGGCTACGGCATCAAGGCGAATACCGAGTGGAAGAAGACGCTGGGGTCCGAATGGAGGGAATATGAGCGGACCTTCCCCAACCTCCGGGCGTCGAAGATCGATATCGTCTCGCTCGAGTGTCGTAACTCCCGCGTACCGATGGACCTGATCGAACTGATCCGCGGCAAGAAGGTGATGGTGGGCGCGATCGACGTTGCGACCGATGTGATCGAAACGCCGGAGGAGGTTGCCGACACGCTGCGCCGCGCGCTTCGCTTCGTCGATGCCGACAAGCTTTATCCGGCCACCAATTGCGGGATGGCGCCGCTGCCTCGCGATGTCGCCTGGGGCAAGCTGAAAGCGCTGGGTGCCGGTGCGGAGATCGTCCGCCGGGAACTGGCCGCCTAACCGGCAGCCCGCAGCGTTCGACGCGGCGCAATGCTCGAACGCTCAGAGCCCGAGCTGATCGCGGTCCACCGTTGCGGCAACGAGCTCGGCGCGGGCGGCGGATCGGCGGAATTCGGCGTCGAGCTGGCGCAGCCGGGCGTCGGCGGCGCTTTCCTCGCGCAGGTTGACGAGGATGAAGTCGCTGGCGCCGAGCTGGAAGCGGCGGCGCTCGGCCGCGGCCATGCGGTCGGCGAGCGCGGTTTCGTCGGCGGCAAGCGCGACGAGGCGGTCGGCGGCACCCGCCTGAATCGCGAGGCCGTTCACCTCGACGAGGATCTGGTCCTCGATCAGCTTGCGGCGAAGGCGGAGGCCATCGGCCTCGGCCGCCGCCTCGGCGATCTTGCCGCGCGCCGCGCGCCGTTCGAGCGGCAGCGAGAAGCGCAGGCCGACGATCCCCTCGGCCGGTGTGCGCGACGATCCGCCGAGGCCCACCGGCCCCACGTCCTTCGCCGCTTCGGCGCGGATGTCGAGGCGTGGGCGAAGCTCGTTCTCGGCCAGCAGGCGCTTCACCTCGACCTGATCGAGCCTGACGAGGATCGCCTCGAGGTCGGGCCGCTCGATCCGCCGGGCGAGGTCGGGACCGAGCGCGGGCAGACGCAGTTCCGGGAAGCGACCGGGCAGGCGATCGGCGGCGGGAACGAGGCGCTCGCCGTTCTCGTCCCGCAGATAGAAGGAAAGCGCGTTGGCGGCGGCGGCAAGATCCTGTTCAGCGCGCACCACGAGCGTTTGGCGGCGGACGATATTCTGGCGGTTCTCGGTCCCCAGGATCTGCGGCCGTGCACCGAGCGCGATCTGACGCTCGATCGACGCCTGCCGCTCGCTCGCCAGCGACAGGAGGTCGCGATAGACCTGGACCCGCAGACCCGCGACGACCCAGGTCTGATAGGCGTCGATCGCGCGCCGCTGCACCCCGATCGCCACCATCTCCCGGTCGAGCCGCGCGAGCTGGATGTCCCCGCCGGCAAGGCCCAGCCGTCCGCGCCGCTCGTCGATCAACCGGTCGCGCATGAGGGAGAAGACGGCGCCCACCTTCACCTCGCCAAGCCGATTGGTGAAGGCTTTGTCCTCATAGATCGGAAAGTCGCCGCGCGACACGCGATAGCCGCCGAAGAGATAGCCGCCATTGTTGGCAAGCGGGCGCGTCGCTTTCCCCTCGACGACGGTGCCGTCATAATATCCCGCAAGCCGCGACTGCGCATCGCCCTCGAACAACAGATCGAAGGCGCCCTCCGCCGAGAGGCGGCGGCCGTCCGCCTGCCGCTCGCGCGTGATTGCCTCGAGGATCGCAGGCGCGTGCGTCGCCGAGGAGCGCAGCACCTCGTCGAGCGTGAGCGTCTGAGCCGCGGCGGGAGCGGCTGCGATCAGGGCGACGATCAATCCGAGCAGCCGGATCATTTCTTCACCTTGACCACCGGGTCGGGCGCCGGCCCCTTGGCATCGTCGGCGGGCCGGCGGAACTCGAGCGGGAAGTCGTTGAGCTGGCGCCACAGCTCATAGCCGACGCTGACGGTTTCCATCTGTATCCAGCCGCGCACCTTGCCGCCCAGCCGGACGAAGTCGGCGTCGGGCCAGGCGGGTTTGCCGGGCATCGGCTCGACAAGGACGCGGAACAGGCCGGTCGCCTGTGCCGAGGGGTCGATCGAGCGCACGCGCCCGTCGAACATGCCCTGCGCGACCGAAGGCCAGCCGCTGAACTGGATCGCCGGCCAGCCCTCGAACGCCAGGCGGACGGGGCGACCGGGGCGGATGACGGCAATGTCGCGACCATCCACCATCAGCTCGACGATGCGGACCGGGGTTTCGGGCGCGATCATCGCGAGGATGTCACCGGCCGCGACCAGCGTCGCCCCCGCGGCGGCGTTGATCGACTGGATGCGTCCGTCACGGGGCGCACGGACGGTCTGCACCGACTGGCGGTTGAGCGTCACATCGACGCGGGTGAGCTTGGCGCGCGCCTCGGCCAGCTTGGCGCGATGGTCCGCGACCTTGATCTGCGAGGCTTCGTAATCACGGCGCGCGGCCAGTCCTTCGGCCAGCAATTGCGCCGAGCGCCCGACGTCGATCTGCGCCACGGCCATCGCCTGCTCGGCGGCGGCGATTTCCGCCACCACCTGCGCACGCTCGGCGGCGAGGCGGGCGAGGAGATTGGGGTCGTTATCGACGATCCGCGCGATCGGATCGCCGCGGCGGACGCGATCGCCGTCCTGCACGTACCAGCGCTCGACCCGGCCGGGGACGAGCGCAGTTACTGCCTGGACCCGGTCCTGCGGGTCGAGCGCGGCGACCTGACCCGCGCCGGGCGAGGTCTGAACCCAGGGGACGAAGAACAGGATCGCTGCGACCGCGCCGATGCCGATTGCGATGAGCCAGGCGATGACGCGCGTGACGCGTGGCGGGCGGATGCCCGCCAGCGTCGGGAAATGGACGATATGGTCAGGCCGAAAGGGCATCGCCGCCTCCTTCGCTGGCAAGGGCAATCAGCTCGGCCTCGGTCCCGCAACGGCGCTGCTCGCGCGAGCCGAGCCAGAGTGCGCCGTCGCGCGCCAGCCCCTGTGGCCGGCGGGTGAACTGGAGCACGGTGGTGTCACCGCGCAGCCGTGCGAGCACCGCATCGACGCGCTCAGGCGGCAACAGGTCGTAGAGGGGCGACAGGAACAGGAGCTTGGGCCGGGCGAGCAGCGCCGCGGCAAGTTTGAGCGCCATCAGCTCGCCGACCGACAGTGGCCAGCCCGAGGTCGACACGATCGTGTCGAGCCCGTCGGGCAGGCCGGCCAGCCGCTCGGCCAGCCCCACCGTCTCCAGCGCGTCGACCATCCGCGCCGCATCGCCCGAGGCGGCGAGCGTCAGATAGTCGCGAATCGAAATCTCGACGAAGCTCGGCCGGTCGAGCACCATCACCTCGGCGCGCAGGCGATAGGTATCGAACCCGCCGATATCGCGCCCGCCGATGACGACAAGGCCGCGCGCGGGCGTCAGGTGCCGCTTGAGCATCATGCCCAGCACCCGGTCGGCGCCGGGCGCGGCGACGACGGCGAGTTGTTCGCCGGCGGCAACCTCGAAGTCGAAGCGGTGGCCGTCGTGCTCGGCGCGGGCGAGGCGGATGGCGCCGTCGGCCGGCCCCTCCCCCTCGCCGGTCGCCTGCCCCGGTTCCTGCGGCACGTCCCAGAAGCGCGACAGCTCCTCGAGGCCGGCGGCGAGATCGTAGAGCGATTCGAGATAGGGACCGAACTGGGCGATGCCGTAGAAGACGCCCGACAGGATCAGCTCGGCGGCGACGAGCTGGCCGATCGACAGCTGGCCTTGGATGATGAGCCAGCCGCCCAGCGCCAGCAGCGCGGCGCTGGCGATCGCGTAGATCAGGAGCAGCGCCAGCGTCTGCGCGAAGGTGTAGCGGAAATGGCGGCGGTGCGCGGCGACATAGGCGGCGGTCACCGCCTCCGACCGGTCCATCGCGAAGTCGAGATGCCGGCTCGACTTGTAGAAGCCGTTCGAGCCGCCGACGCTTTCCAGCCAGTGCGCCGCCTCGTGCTTGGCCTGGCTCTTGGCGACGGCGCTGCGGATCGCGCCGGAGGCCCAAAGCTGCCAGACGATGAACAGCGCGAGCGCGAGGACGGCGTTGAAGGCGAGGAAGAAGGGGTGGTAGAAACTCGTGACGACAAGGCCGACGGCGCCCTGCAGCACGATTGTGAAGCCGCCGATCAGCAGGCTGGGCAGCGCCTTCTGCACCGTCATCAGGTCGAAATAGCGGTTGAACAGGTCGCCGTTACGCGCATCGGCGAAGAAGGGATTCTGCGCATGGACGGCGCGCAGCGTGATCTCTGCGACGACGCGCGCATAGAGCCGCCGCTCGAACAGCGCGAGCAGATGGACGCGGAACGCCGCGAGGACGCCTGCCATCAGGAGCAGGAGGAACAGGAGCCCCGCCAGCGTGAACAAGGGCGTCGGCAGCGCAGTATTGGCGACCGAGTTGATGAGCAGCTGGACCGAGATCGGCGTCGCCAGCGACAGGAGCGAGATGGCGACGCCATACACCACCGCCAGCCGCACGAAGGCGGCGTCGGGGGCCAACACCAGCCCTATCCATCCTGCAAAGGCCCGGATGCCCGGGCGCGTGGCCGCCATTCCCTGTTCTCCCCTGTTCGAACGGCCATCTGTGCCCAAGCGTCCATCGGATCAACTGAGGGTGGGCTATATTGACGATAGGTTTTTCCTATTGCGCAACATCGCGAAGCAATTGCGCAAGAGTCAGAAATGCGGGCGCCCGTCCGGCCCCTGCGCGCCACGCCAAGCCGATCTCGCGATACTGCCGCCCGCCAGCGAACGGGCGCACGATCAGGTCGTCACCGCCGCGCACCTCCTGCCGCACATAGAGCCGCGGCAGCAGGGCAAGTCCCATGCCCATCCCCGCCATCTGCCGGATCGCATCGAGGCTGGTGCCCTCATAATCACGCAGCACATGCGCGCCCGCCGCCTGGGCGAGCGCCGCGACCTGCTCGCTCATCCGGTACTGGGGCTGCAGGGTCAGGAGACCGCGCCCCTTCAGATCGGCGATCCCGATTTCCTCGCACTTCCTGAGCGGATCGTCGGCGGCCATGCCAAGGAACAAAGGCTCGCGGAACACCCGCTCGACGTGAAGGCCGCGGTCGTCGATGGGGAGCTGGACGAGGATGACGTCATGCGTGCCGTCAGCAAGCAGCTCGACCAGCCGGTTCGGCAGCCCCTCGCGCACATGAACGCGCAGATCGGGGCTGTTCGCGTGCAGCCGCGCGACGAGCTGTGGCAGGATATAGGGACCGAGCGTCGGCGAGACGCCGAGGCGGATCGTCCCCGACAGCGCGTCGCTGCGTCGATCGGCCAGCGCCTCGACCGCGGCCACCTCTGCCAGGACGCGCCGCGCGCCCGCCACCGCCTCTCGCCCCAGCGGCGTCAGGATCGCGCCGCTGCTGCCGCGCTCGACCACGCGGCCGCCCAGCGCCGCCTCAAGCAGCTGAATCTGCTGCGAAAAGGACGGCTGCGAGACGCCGACCGCCGCCGCGCCGCGCGTGAAGCTGGTGGTGTCGGCCAGCGCGACGAGGTAGCGCAGCTGGCGGAATGTCAGTCGCATCGCACTTCGTTCGGCCCCCCGCACATCGTCGCAGGGTCGCTATGCTGCCCGCCGCCGCGGCGCGATGCAACGGACCCGCCCGTCGTCGGTTCGGCAACCGGACGCTCCTATTCGAAGAGGCCAAGCAAATGAACGACAAGCCCGCTTCCGACCGCGACGCCCGCGTGGCCGAGCGCGCCTATGCCAAGTGGGAAGCGGAGGGGCGCCCCGCCGGCCGGCACGACGATCACTGGCACGATGCCGCGCGCGAGATCGACGCCGACCCCATTGCCGGTGCCGTGCCCGAGGCGATCCCAATCGCCGAACGCGAGGCGACCGCCGAACCGTCGAAGCCGAAGCGCGCGCCGAAGAAGGTCGCGACCGGCGACGCCCCCACCCCGGTGCGCAAGCGCGCGCCCGCCGGGATCAGGCCGAAAAAGGCGGGGGAGTGATGGCGGCGAACAGCGCGGCGTACTGACGCGCCGCGCTTGCCCACGACACGTCGGTCGCCATGCCGTTGCGCTGGAGCCGCGCCCAGGCTTTGGGCTCTGCCGCGAACATTGCCATCGCCCGCGCGAGCGCCGCGCGAAGCGATGCGTCCGAACCGGGCGCGAAGTGAAAGCCCGTCGCGACGCCCTGCGCCAGCGCGTAGGGGCTTGCGTCGATCACCGTGTCAGCCAGCCCGCCCACGCGCGCGACGATCGGTACCGCGCCATAGCGCAGCGCATACATCTGGGTGAGGCCACACGGCTCGAACCGGCTGGGCATGACGAAGGCGTCAACGCCACCCTCGATCGCGT
This sequence comes from Sphingomonas spermidinifaciens, assembly GCF_002351485.1. GTDB lineage: Bacteria > Pseudomonadota > Alphaproteobacteria > Sphingomonadales > Sphingomonadaceae > Sphingomonas > Sphingomonas spermidinifaciens. The sequence goes on from NZ_NWMW01000001.1 coordinate 779,146, forward strand.
GCGCCAGCGCCTCGTCATAGCCGATACGGACGCCGACCGCGCCGGGGTGCGCAGCGGCGAGGTCGGCAAAGGCCGCTTCGAGCCCCGCCTCGCCGCTTCCCAGCATGGCGAACTGCGCGCCGCCGGCGATCAGCTCGGGCATCAGCGGAGGAAGAAGGTCCATGCCCTTCTGCTCGGTCAGCCGCCCGACCGAGCCGATCAGGAAGGCGCCCGGATCCTCGTCAAGGCCGAAGACACGCTGCAGCGCCGCCTTGTTCGCGGCGCGTCTGTCGAGGTCGGCCGCATCGAAGGTCACCGCCAGCGCCGGGTCGGTCGCCGGGTTCCAAACTTCGGTGTCGATGCCGTTGAGGATGCCCGACACCACCTCGCCGCGCCCGGCAAGCAGGCCGTGCAGGCCCATGCCGCCCGCCTCGCTCATGATCTCGGTCGCATAGGTGGGCGAAACGGTGGTGATCCGGTCGGCGAAGATCAAAGCGGCCTTCAGGAAGCTGATCTGGCCGTAATACTCGATCCCGTCGAGCGCGAACGCCTCGGCCGGCAATCCCAGCGGCCCCAGCAGCCAGGCGGGAAACACGCCCTGGAAGGCGAGATTGTGGATCGTCGCCACCACCCCCGGCCGGCGCGCGGGCGGGTCGTAGTGGAGATAGGCCGCCGCGAGCCCCGCCTGCCAGTCGTGGAGTTGGAGCACGTCGAAGACCAGCCCATCAACCCGCCCCGAACCAAGATCGGCGGCCGCGCGCGCAAAGGCGCCGAAGCGGTGCGCGTTATCGGGCCAGTCCTCGCCGTCGAAGCCGAGATACGGGTTGCCCGGCCGTTCGAACAGGTGCGGCGCGTCAAGGACGATGAGGTCGAGGTTCGCTGCCTTCGCGCGCACCAGCGTCGCCGGCCCGCCGGCCAGATCCGGATAGGCGTGGAGCCGCTCGCCCTCGATGGCCGCCAACACCGCAGGATAGCCGGGCACGAGCGTCGTCGTCACCACGCCCTCTTGCGCCAACGCCGCGGGCAGCGCACCTGCCACGTCGGCAAGGCCGCCGGTCTTGACGAGCGGATAGACCTCCGACGCGACCGACAGCAGGCGGATCACGCCTTCAGCGCCTCGATCATCTTGGCGGTGATGAGGCAGATGCCGTTCTCTGTCCGGCGAAAGCGCTTGGCATCGAGCACCGGGTCCTCGCCGACGACCAGCCCCTCGGGAATTTCGACGCCGCGATCGACGATGACGTTCTTCAGGCTCACCGACCGCCCCACCTTTACCCGCGGCATCATCACCGCATTCTCGATCGTCGAAAAGCTGTTGATGCGGCATCCGGTAAAGAGCAGCGAGTGGCGAAGCTGTGCGCCCGAGACGATGCAGTCACCCGAAACGAGCGACGAGATCGCCTCGCCCCGACGCCCGTCCTCGTCATGGACGAACTTGGCGGGTGCGGTCATTTCCGAATAGGTCCAGATGGGCCATTCGCGATCGTAAAGATCGAGGGCGGGCACGGTATTGGTAAGGTCGATATTGGCGGCGAAATAGGCGTCGAGCGTGCCGACGTCGCGCCAATAGGGTTCCGATTCCGGACCGGAGCGCAGCGCCGACTTGCTGAAATGATGCGCGCGGGCATTCCCGTCGCGGACCAGTTTGGGCACGATGTCCTTGCCGAAATCATGGCTGCTGTTGGGGTCCGCCGCGTCCTCCTCGAGGATCTGTGCGAGGAACTCGGTCTCGAAGACGTAGATGCCCATACTCGCGAGCGCGAGGTCGGGGCGGCCGGGCATCGGCGGAGGATCGGCGGGCTTTTCGAGAAAGTCGACGATCCGGTCATTCTCGTCGACGTGCATCACGCCGAACGCGACCGCCTCCATCCGCGGCACCTCGACACAGCCCACGGTGACGCTCGCACCCGTTTCGCAATGCTCCTCGAGCATCACGCCGTAATCCTGCTTGTAGATATGGTCGCCCGCCAGGACGAGCGTGTAGCGCGGCGCATAGGAGCCGATGATGTCGAGGTTCTGATACACGGCATCGGCGGTGCCGAGATACCAGTTCTCTTCCGACACGCGCTGGCTGGCTGGCAGGATATCGAAGCTCTCGTTGCGCTCGTTACGAAAGAAGCTCCAGCCGTTCTGGAGGTGGCGGATCAGGCTGTGCGCCTTGTACTGCGTCGCGACGCCGATGCGCGGGATGCCCGAATTCAGCGCATTGGACAGCGCGAAATCGACGATCCGGGTCTTGCCGCCGAAATAAACCGCTGGCTTGGCGCGGATGTCGGTCAGTTCCATCAGCCGGCTGCCCCGACCTCCGGCCAGCACGATCGCCATTGCCTGGCGCGTGACCAGGCCCCTTAATGTTGCACTCGGCGGCATCGTCGCTCCCCCACGCCTGTCGGCGATAGAGCGCGGCGACAGCCTGCAAGTTCCATGTCTCTCACGATAAATCCTCAGGCATGGCACTTCTTCGCACCTGCGGCGTTCGGGGGTCTTGGCGCGATTGGGGGTCGCATGGGGCAAGCGGGTTCTTCGTCACTGCATTGGCTGCGCGATCCGTTCGCCTTTCTGGGGCGGCATGACGGGATGGTGCGGGTATTCCAGCCGGGTGCCGAGCGGGTGACGCTGATCGCGGGCGGTGCGGAATCCGATCTTCAGGCCGAGGGAAGCGAAGGGCTTTTCACCGGCCCCGCGCCCGCGGGCGATTACCGGGTCCGGACGCAATGGCCCGGCGGCGGGTCGAGCGAGGCGGCCGACCCCTATGCCTTCGCGCCGCAGCTAGGCGATCTCGACCTCCATCTGCTGCGCGAGGGATCGCACTGGGACCTTGCCCTGCGCCTTGGCGCGAACATCGACGCGGTGGACGGCGTCGAGGGCACGCGCTTCGCCGTCTGGGCACCCAATGCGCAGAGCGTCAGCGTCGTCGGCGATTTCTGCAGCTGGGACACCAGGCGGCTGCCGATGCGGCTGCGCCACGATGGCGGCATCTGGGAACTGTTCGTGCCCGGCGTCGGCGCAGGCGCGCGTTACAAATATGCGGTTCTCGGGGCCGACGGCGTGCTGCGCGAAAAGGCCGACCCCCTCGCCCGCGCGACCGAACATCCGCCCGCCACCGCCTCGATCGTCGCGCCGCCGCCCGACTTCGCGTGGACCGATGCCGCTTGGATGGCGGACCGGGGCGAACGGCAGCATCCCGGCGCGCCGATCTCGATCTACGAGCTTCACGCCGGGTCGTGGCGGCGGCCCTGGCATGGCGGCGAGCATGACTGGGACGCGCTTGCCGACCAGCTCATCCCGTACCTTACCGACATGGGCTTCAGCCATGTCGAGCTGATGCCGATCGCCGAGCATCCGTTCGGCGGCTCCTGGGGCTATCAGCCGCTGTCGCCCTTTGCGCCCTCGGCCCGATACGGCGACGCGGTGGGGTTCGCGCGCTTCGTCGATCGCTGCCACGCGGCGGACATCGGCGTCATCCTCGACTGGGTGCCGGCGCACTTCCCCTCCGACGCGCACGGCTTCGCACGCTTCGACGGCACCGCGCTCTACGAGCATGAGGACCCGCGCGAGGGCTTTCACCCCGACTGGAACACGCTGATCTTCAACCTCGGCCGGCGCGAGGTGGCGGGGATGCTGATCGCCTCGGCGCTCTGGTGGCTCGAGCATTTCCACGTCGACGGCCTGCGCGTCGATGCGGTCGCCTCGATGCTCTACCGCGACTATTCGCGGCGTGAGGGCGAGTGGGTGCCCAATGTCCATGGCGGGCGCGAGAATCTCGAATCGATCGACTTTCTGCGCCGCATGAACGCGATGGTGCGCGAACGCTGTCCCGGCGCGATCACGATCGCCGAGGAATCGACCGCCTTTCCCGGCGTGACCGCCGCGCCGGAGCATGGCGGCCTCGGCTTCACCTTCAAGTGGAACATGGGGTGGATGAACGACACCCTGCGTTACATGGAGGAGGATCCGATCAATCGCCGCTGGCATCACGGGCTGATGACCTTCGGCCCGGTCTATGCCTTTTCCGAGAAGTTCATCCTGCCCTTGAGCCATGACGAGGTCGTCCACGGCAAGGGATCGCTGATCGCCAAGATGCCGGGCGACCCCTGGCAGAAGTTCGCCAATCTGCGCGCGTACCTCGCTTTCATGTGGGCGCATCCGGGCAAGAAGCTGCTCTTCATGGGCGGCGAGATCGCACAGTGGCACGAATGGCATCATGACGGGCAGATCGACTGGGCGGCGCTCGGCGATCCCAATCATGCCGGGGTTCAGGCGCTGGTCCGCGACCTTAACGCACTCTACCGAGCGGAGGGATCGCTGCATCAGAGCGACGCCGACGAGCGCGGCTTCGCCTGGGCGGTGGGTGACGATGCGGAGAACAGCGTCTTCGCCTTTCACCGCCGATCGGCCTATGGCGCGTCGCCGCTCCTTTGCGTCGTCAACCTGACGCCGGTACCGCGCCATAGCTATCGCATCGGTGTCGAAGCCGGCACGTGGGACGTCGTGCTGAACTCCGACGACCCGTGCTATGCCGGCAGCGGCCTCGAAACCGCGTCTTCGGCCGAGGCGCAGCCCGTGCCCGCCCACGGCCACCCCCATTCGGTCGAGCTGGTGCTACCCCCGCTCGCCACGCTCGTTCTCCGCCATCAAGGAGCCTGAGGCTTTGACCCGCATCCCCGATCGCCTCGAAAGCGGCGTCCCCTACCCCCTGGGCGCAACGTTCGACGGGCTGGGCGTCAATTTCGCCGTCTTCTCCGCCCATGCCGAGAAGATCGAGCTGTGCCTGTTCGACGAAAGCGGGCGGCAGGAGATCGCGCGGCTCGAACTCCCTGAATGGACCGATGAGATCTGGCACGGATACCTGCCCGATGCGCGGCCGGGGCTGCTCTACGGCTTTCGCGCGCACGGGCCCTATGAGCCCGAGCAGGGCCACCGCTTCAATCCCAACAAGCTGCTGCTCGACCCCTATACCAAGCGCACCTTCGGCCGCGTGCGCTGGAGCGATGCGCTACACGGATATCGGGTCGCCAGCCCCCGCGCGGACCTGAGCTTCGATCGCCGCGACAGCGCGCCCGCCATGCCCAAGTCGGTGGTCGTCTCCGACAGCTTCGACTGGGGCGACGACCGACGGCCCAATACGCCCTGGTCGGAAACGGTGATCTATGAGGCGCATGTGAAGGGCCTCACCCGCCTGATGGAGAGCGTGCCCGCCGCCGAGCGCGGCACCTATCGCGCGCTCAGCCACCCCGACGTCATCTCCCATCTCCAGCGGCTGGGCATCACCGCGATCGAGCTGATGCCCGTCCACGGCTTCGTCCAGGACCGGTTCCTCAAGGAAAAGGGGCTGGTCAATTACTGGGGCTACAATACCCTCGCCTTCTTCGCGCCCGAGGGCCGGTATCTGGGCCGCGGCGATGCCGACGACCTGCGCCTTGCGGTGCGACGGCTGCACGCCGCGGGGATCGAGGTGATCCTCGACGTCGTCTACAACCACACCGCCGAGGGGAGCGAGCTCGGTCAGACGATGTGCTTTCGCGGCCTCGACAACGCGACCTATTACCGGCTGCAGAAGGACAATCCGCGCTACTGCGTGAATGACACCGGCACAGGCAACACGCTCAACCTCGACCAGCCGCGCGTGCTCCAGATGGTGATGGATTCGCTTCGCCACTGGGCCGAGAGCTATCGAATCGACGGCTTCCGCTTCGACCTGGGCGCGACGCTCGGCCGGACCGGGGACGGCGGATTCGATCCGGGTGCGAGCTTCTTCGACGCGCTCAGGCAGGACCCGGTGCTCGGCCGGGTGAAGCTGATCTCGGAGCCGTGGGATATCGGGCCGGGCGGCTATCAGCTCGGCAATCACCCGCCGGGCTTTGCCGAATGGAACGACAAGTTCCGCGATTCGACCCGCCGCTTCTGGCGCGGCGATGCGGGCGTCCGGCCCGAGTTTGCGGCGCGCATCCTGGGCTCGGGCGACCTGTTCGACCGGCGCGCGCGGCGGCCCTGGGCGAGCGTCAACTTCGTCGCCAGCCATGACGGCCAGCCACTGACCGACATCACCCGCTACGAACAGCGCCACAACGAGGCCAATGGCGAGGACAATCGCGACGGCCATTCGGAGAACCTGTCGTGCAACTGGGGGGTCGAGGGGCCGACCGACGATCCCGCGATCAATGCCATTCGCGACCGCGTGCGCCGCTCGATGCTCATCACCCTGCTCGCCTCGCTCGGCACACCGATGCTGCTGGCGGGCGACGAGTTCGGGCGGACGCAGATGGGCAACAACAACGCGTATTGCCAGGACAACGAGATTAGCTGGCTCGACTGGAAACAGGCGGCGACCGAGGAGGGCCAGAACCTCGCCCATTTCGTGCGCCGCCTGATCCTGATCCGCCGGCACTATCCGCTCGTCCGGTCAGCGACGTTCCTTTATGGCGAGGAAATCGCCCCCGGCATCCGCAACATCGACTGGTTCGACGAACGCGGCCAGCAACTCTCCCCCGAGGACTGGCAGAACCCGGAGGGCAAGGCACTGGTCATGCGCCGCGCCCGCATCCTCGACGACGGCAGTTTCGAGGCAATCACGATGCTGATGAACGGGTCGCAGGCGACGCTCGAGTTCCAGTTGCCCGAACCGCACCACCACCGCCGGCTGCTCGTCGACAGCGCAGATACCGAGATCGGCGAATATGACCTTGAGGGCTCGACGATCGAGGTGAAGGATCGAGCTGCGATCCTGATCCACGCCACCGGCCCCGTCGCATGAGGTGGGGGCCGGAACCGCTGGCGGGCGGCGGGACGCGCTTCGCGATCTGGGCACCGGGCGTCGAGGCGCTGACGCTCGAGATCGAGGGCGGCGATCCGCTGCCGATGACGCCCGAGATGGAGGGCTGGTTCACCGCCGACACCGATACCGGGCCGGGCACGAAGTATCGCTATGGCCTGCCAGGCGGCACCGCGGTCCCCGACCCGGCGTCGCGCGCGCAGGCGGGCGACGTGCATGGATGGAGCGTCGTCACCGATAGCGCGGCGTACGAATGGCGGCAGGCTGACTGGCGCGGACGGCCATGGACCGAGGCCGTGATCCAGGAGGTGCATGTCGGGGTGCTCGGCGGCTATGCGGGCGTCGCCGGACGGCTGGACGAGATCGCCTCGACGGGCTTCACCGCGATCGAGCTGATGCCCCTTGCCGCGACCGGCGGCCTGCGCAACTGGGGCTATGACGGGGTGCTGCCCTATGCGCCCAATGCCGCCTATGGCAGCCCCGACGAGTTGAAGGCGCTGATCGACGCCGCGCACCAACGCGGGCTGATGGTCTTCCTCGATGTCGTCTACAATCACTTCGGGCCGGACGGAAACTACCTTCCCACCTATGCGCCCCAGTTCTTCAAGGCCGATGTCCACACGCCATGGGGCGGCGCAATCGACTTCGCGCGCGAGCCGGTGGCGCGCTTCTTCATCGATAATGCGCTCTACTGGCTGGGCGAGTTCGGCTTCGACGGCCTGCGCCTCGATGCCGTCCATGCGATCGGCGACAACGACTTTCTCGACCAGCTCGCCGGCGAGGTTCGCGCAGCCTTTCCCGATCGCCACGTCCATCTGGTGCTCGAAAACGAGGATAACGATCCCGACCGGCTGGCGGGTAGGTATGACGCGCAGTGGAACGACGACTTCCACAACGTTCTCCATGTGCTGCTGACCGGCGAAACCCACGGCTATTATCGCGACTTCGCCGAGGATCCGGCGGAAAAGCTCGCCCGCTGCCTGGCCGAGGGGTTCATCTATCAGGGCCAGGGTTCGCCCAACCAGAAGGGCAAGCCGCGCGGGAGCCCCAGCGGTCATCTCTCCCCGATCCGGTTCGTTAGTTTCCTCCAGAACCACGACCAGATCGGCAACCGCGCGCTCGGCGAACGGCTGACGCGGCTGACCGACAAGGCGCGGCTGCGCGCGGCGACGGCACTGCTGATCCTGTGTCCGCAGGTGCCGCTGACCTTCATGGGCGACGATCTGGGCTCGGAGGCGCCGTTCCTCTTCTTCACCGACTTTCACGACGAGCTGGCCGATGCCGTCCGCGACGGCCGCCGCGCCGAGTTCGCGGGCCATCCGGGCTTCGGCGACGAGGCGGCGCGCGAGGCGATTCCCGATCCCAATGCGCGCTCGACCTTCGAGGCGTCCGATCCGATACCTGGCCCCGATGCGGCCGAGTGGCATGCGCTCTATCGCGAGCTGCTGACGATCCGGCGCGAGCGGATCGTGCCGCTGCTGGGGGACACGGCGGCGATCGGGGCGGAGGTGATCGGCGACCGCGCGGTCCGCGCGCGCTGGCGGTTGGGCGAGGCGGTGCTGACGCTCGCCATCAACCTGAGCGACACGGCGGTAGCCGTCTCCGGCGAGTCCGAGTTGCTGTTCGCCACGGGCGAAGTCGGCGAGCCAGCCTCCTTCGCCGCGTGGCTCAAGTGAGCGACGCCGCGGTTCTTAACCTGGCCGAGGCGGCGGGCATGCTCGTCGATTGGGAGGATGCCGGCGGCGTCGCTCGCCGCGTGTCGATCGACAGCCTTCGCGCGGTCCTCTCCGGCCTCGGCTTCGACTGCGACAATGCCGGGCAGTGCGCCGACAGCCTTGCGCGATTGCACGCCGGGGTCGCCGACGCCTGCTGCGTCGTCGATGCCGGCACGCCGCTGACCGGGTTCGAAGGACGCGGGCGACTGACGCTGGAGAGCGGCACGGCGATCGACGTGAGGCCGGGCGATCCGGCCCGGGCGATCGGCTACCATCGGCTTGAGCATGCGGGCGGCGAGATCGAGCTGATCGTCGCGCCCCCACGGGGTGTCGGGATCGAGCCGGCCGAGCGGCTGTGGGGCACCGCGGTCCAGCTCTATTCGCTCCGCGGCGGCGGCGCGATCGGCGACTTTGCCGCGCTCGCCGACTTTGCGGGCGAGGCGGCGCGCGCGGGCGCCGACGCGCTGATGCTCAGCCCCGTCCATGCGCTCTTCACCGCCGATCCGGGGCGCTATAGTCCCTACTCCCCGTCAAGTCGCCGCTTCCTGAACCCGTGGTACGCACCCGTCGATACGGCCGATCCAGGCGGCGAACTCATCGACTGGCAAGCCGCTGTCGATGCGCGGATGGCGGCGCTGCGGCGCGACTTTGCTGCGCAGCATGAGACGCCCGCATTCGCCGCTTATCTGGCGAGCGCCGGTGCCGATCTGAAGCGCCACGCGCTGTTCGAGGCGCTGTTCGCCCATTTCGGTACGCGCGGCTGGCAGGACTGGCCCGCGGCCTATCATGACCCCGCCGGCGACGCTGCCTCCGCGTTTGCGCGCGAGCATGCTGGCGAGATCGACTTCCATCTCTACGCCCAGTGGCGCGCCGAGCAGGGCCTCGCTCGCGCCGCCGATGCCGCGTCGGACATGCGCATCGGCCTCGTCACCGACATCGCCGTCGGCATCGACGTGGGCGGCAGCCATGCCTGGACCGCGGGCGACGAGCTGATGCTCGGCATCGGCATCGGCGCGCCGCCCGATGCCTTTCAGGCCGCCGGACAGAATTGGGGGATCACCAGCTTCTCGCCCTTCGCGCTGCGCACCAAGCATTATCGCCCTTTCATTGACCTCCTCCGCAGCGCGATGGCGCATGCGGGCGGCATCCGCATCGACCACGCGCTGGGCCTTCGCCGGCTGTGGGTGGTGCCAAACGGGGCCTCGCCGCTCGACGGCGCGTATCTCCGCCAGCCCGAGGATGAGTTGCTGCGGCTCATTGCGCTCGAGTCGGTTCGGGCAGGAGCGATCGTCATCGGCGAGGATCTGGGCGTGGTGCCGCCGGGCCTGCGCGAGGCGCTCGACGACCGCGGCATCCTCGGCATGCGCGTGCTGCCGTTTGAACGGACTAAGGACTGTGGTTTCGTGGCGGCGGCCGACTATGACGCGGGCGTCGCAGCGATGACGAGCACCCACGACCTCGCCCCCGTCGCCGGCTGGTGGCGCGGCACCGACGTCGAATGGCGTGCGGAGCTGGCGGGCGAGGCATCGGACCTCGCGCCGCGCGCCAAGGAGCGCGAAGCGTTCTGGACTGCCGCGGTCGGGGCAGGCGTGGCCGAGGGTCCGCCGCCCGACGCGCCAGACGCCGCGGTCGACGCCGCCGTCGCCTTCATCGCCGCCACGCCCGCGCGGCTCGCGATCGTGCCGGTTGAGGATCTGCTCGGCGTCGATCAGGCCCCCAATCTGCCCGGCACGGTGGACGAGCATCCCAACTGGCGCCGCCGCCTGCCCGCCCCCGCCGCAGAGCTGTTCGCCCGCCCCGAGGTGGCTGCCCGCATTGATCGCATCATCAAGGGACGTGGCCGATGATCCCGCGAGCGACCTATCGTATCCAGTTCCATGCAGGCTTCACCTTTGCCGATGCCGCAGGGCTGGCCGACTATCTCGCCGATCTCGGCATCAGCCATCTCTACGCCTCGCCGATTACCACCGCCAAGACCGGGTCGATGCACGGCTATGACGTGGTCGATCCGACGACGATCAACCCGGCGCTGGGCGGCGAGGACGGGTTTCGTGCGATGGCGGCGGCGCTGCGCGGGCGCGGGATCGGCATTATTCTCGATATCGTCCCCAATCACATGGGCGTCGGCGGCGATGAGAATGCATGGTGGCTGGACGTGCTCGAACAGGGGCCGGGCAGCCGCTACGCCCGCTTCTTCGACATCGACTGGCAGCCCACGGGCCAGCTCCTCGCGCCATTCCTCGGCTTGCCCTATGGCGAGGCGCTCGCGTCGGGTGCGCTCAAGCTGAGTGACGACGGCACCGCGGTGATCGCTCATGGCACGCACCGCTTCCCGATCCGCCCCGAGGATCGCGCGGAGGTCGCCGCCGATCCGGGCGCCTTTGCCAACCCCGACCGGCTCCACGACCTGCTCGAGCGCCAGCGTTACCGCCTCGCCTGGTGGCGCACCGCCGCGGACGAGATCAACTGGCGGCGTTTCTTCGATATCACCGAACTCGCCGCGCTGCGGATCGAAGATCAGGCAGTGTTCGACGCGGTCCATGCGTTGCCGCTGCGCTTGTATTCTGAGGGCCTGATCGACGGCCTGCGCATCGATCATGTCGACGGCCTTGCCGACCCGCCGGGCTATTGCCGACGGCTGCGCGCCGCAATGGAGGCAGTCCGGCCCGGCGGCTATCTGGTGGTCGAGAAGATCCTCGCCGCCGACGAGGCGCTGCCGACCGACTGGCGGACTGACGGCACCAGCGGCTACGACTTCATGAACGAGGTCGCGGCACTGCTCCACGATCCCGCGGGCGAGGCGCCGCTAACGCAGCTCTGGACCGAGATCAGCGGCCGTCCAGGCGACTTCCATGCGGAAGAGCATCGGGCGCGCATCGAGACGCTGGACCGCACTTTTCCCGGCCAGCTCGACACAGTGGTCACTGCCTTCCACGCGATCGCGCCTCGCGACCTTACGCAGGGGATGATCCGCCGCGCACTGACGGCGATCCTGCTCGAGTTCGTTGCCTATCGCAGCTATGCCGGCAGCGAGTCAGACAATGGCGAGCGCCTCCGCGCCGCCGCCGCACGCGCGGTGACGGCGCCGGGCGAGGACGACCTGCCCGCCCGCCTGGCCGAATGGATGCTGACCCGGCCCGAGGCGCGCGACGCCGCCCGCCGGTTCGAGCAGCTGAGCGCCCCGCTCGCGGCCAAGGCGGTCGAGGACACCGCCTTCTATCGCTATGGCCGCCTCCTCTCGCGAACCGATGTAGGGTTCGATCCGGCGCGGTTCTCGCAGCCGGCGGCCGAGTTCCTCGGCCGCGTCGACGCGCGTGCGCGGGACTTTCCAAACGCGATGCTCGCCACCGCGACGCACGACCACAAGCGCGGCGAAGATGTGCGCGCGCGGCTGGCGGTGCTGAGCGAGGTGCCGGACGAGTGGCGCACGCTGGTCGAGGGGATCGACCTCGCCGGGACCGGGATCGACGCGGGCGATGCGTCCATGATCCTCCAGACGATCGTCGGTGCCTGGCCGATGGCGGGCCCGCCGACGAGTGACTTCGCCGAGCGGATCGGGGCCTGGACGACGAAGGCACTGCGCGAGGCGAAGCTACGCTCGTCCTGGACCGCGCCTGACGAGGCGTACGAACGGCGTGCGATCAGCGCGGCGACGCAGATGATCGGAGCGCCCGCGGTCGGCACCTTCGCGCAGCGCATCGCACCGGCGGGGGCAATGAACGGCCTCATGCAGGCGGCGCTGCGATGCACGCTGCCGGGGGTGCCCGACACCTATCAGGGCGCCGAGTTCTGGGACCTGAGCCTCGTCGATCCCGACAATCGCCGCCCGGTCGACTATGCCGCGCGGCGGCCGGTCGCGCGGTGGGAGGAGGTCGGGCTGGACGACTGGGCGAGCGGACGGATCAAGCAGGCGCTGATCGGCCATGCGCTCGGGCTGCGACGTGCACATCCTGCGATGTTCGAGGCGCCGGTAACACCACTTGCCGTCACCGGTGCGCGGGCGGGGAACGTGGTGGCGTTCGAGCGGCGTGCGGGTGAGCAGGCGCTGGTGGTTGTCGCGCCGCTCAGGGCGAGCGCGGGGGTTGGCGAGCGGCCGATCGTAAAGCCGGATTGGTGGGGCGATACGTCGATAAAAGTCGGAGGCGAGCAGCGCGGTGTTGCTGCTCTGCTGGGGGAGAGGCCGGTCCATATCGCGGTGCTCTGACCCACGTTTCCCACCCAGGCCGCCCCTCACCCGTCGCCCCAGCGAAGTCTGGAGCTGCCCGCGGCTCGTGCAGCGCTTCTTCATCAAGCGATCCCAGCGCTCGATGGGGCGACGAGGTTCAGGCTCAGGTGATTCAAGCTTCCCGGGCGTTCCGATTCAGCCCGCGACCTCCGCCGGGCGATCGTCTCTCCTTCCCGTGTCTCACCTTCCCGGCCCGCCACCCCGGGTCGAGCCCCGGGGCGACGAACTCGCTAAACCCGCGCCGCCTCGACCGGCGTCGCCAGCTCGCGACCGAACCATTCGCACGTCGCCGCCAGCCCCTCCTCCAGCCCGACCCGCGGGGTCCAGCCGAGCAGGTCGCGCGCGCGGCCAATGTCGGGGCGTCGGCGGCGGGGGTCGTCGGTCGGGAGCGGCTTGAACACCACCCGCCGCGCGTCCGCGCCGGTCAACGCCAGCACCCGGTCGCACAGATCGCCGACGGTCAGCTCGACCGGGTTGCCGAGGTTGACCGGCTCCAGCCCGTCGATGTCGCTTTCCATCAGCGCGATCAGGCCGCGCACCATGTCGTCGACATAACAGAAGCTGCGCGTCTGGCTGCCGTCGCCGAACACGGTAATCTCGCAGTCGGCCAGGGCCTGGCAGATGAGATTTGAAACCACGCGCCCGTCATCGGGGCTCATGTTCGGGCCATAGGTGTTGAAGATGCGTGCAACGCGCACCTCCGCCCGGCCCATCCGCGCATAGTCGAAAGTCATCGCCTCTGCCGCACGCTTGCCCTCGTCATAGCAGGCACGCGGCCCCGTGCAGCTGACCCAGCCGCGATAGCCCTCCGGCTGCGGGTGCACCTCCGGATCGCCGTAGACCTCGCTCGTGGACGTGAGCAGGAACCGCGCCCCCGCCCGCTCGGCCAGTCGGAGCAGGTGGTGGGTGCCGACGACGTTGGTCAGCATCGTGTGCTCGGGATCGGCCTGGTACTGCGGCGGCGAGGCGGCGCAGGCGAGATTGTAGACGCGCGTCACCCGCTCGGCCGCGCCCAACACCGCCTCGGGCAGGGGCCGCACGATATCGGCCTCGACAAAGGTGAAGCCGGGCAACCCCTCCAGCGTCTGGAGGTTCGAAGGACGCGCGGTCTGGAGATTGTCGACGCACAGCACCTCGTGCCCGCGCGCGACCAGCGCCTGGCACAGGTGCGAGCCGATGAACCCCGCGCCGCCCGCGACCACGGCGACGCCCGGTTGATGATCGCTCATACGCTCTCCCTCGTTCTTGTCTGTTCGGATGCGGCGGCGGCCAGCTCGGCTTCGAGCTCGGCGGCGCGGTGGTCGGCGGTGTGGGCGGCCAAGACCGCCGCGCGCGCGGCCTCGCCCATCAGCGCGAGATCGCGTTCGAGCGCGGTGAGCACGTCTTGGCCCGTGTCGGCGAGCACGATCTCGCGGCCGGGTGCGAACAGGTCCTCGATCCCGTCCCAGCGGTCCGACACGATCGGCGTGCCACAAGCGGCAGCCTCGAACAGCCGGACCGAGGGCGACCAGCCCGCGGCGATCATATCGGCGCGCGTGACGTTGAGCGTCGCTCGCGAGGCCGAATAGAAGGCGGCGTGGTCGGCGGGCGGGCAATGCTCGATCCGCTCGACATTGGCGGGCCATTCGATGTCGGCGGGATATTGCGGGCCAGCGACGACGAAGTTCAGATCGGGACGCGCCCGCGCCGGCTCGATCAGCAGACGCTCGACGGTTGGCTGGCGATCGGGGCTGTAGGTGCCGAGATAAGAGAGGTCCCACCGTCTCGGCACCGCCAACGGCGCATAGGCCGTTGGGTCGACGGAACAGTAGAGCGCCCGCGCTCGCGGCGAGCCGTACTGCCGCTCCAGCCGGTCGAGCGTCGGCCCGCCGGTGAACGAGAGATAGAGGTCATAGAGCGGGATCACCGCCGCCGACAGATATTCCTCATCGCCCCGCTCGAGCTTCGCCAGCGTCACGGGCGTGTCGATGTCGTAGAAGGCGAGCGTGCCGCCCACCCACTCGCGCACCAGCCGCGCGACCGCGACGCCGTCGGGAACATAGGAGCCGATCATGACCGCATCGGCGGCGGCGATCTCGCCCCGCCAGCGCGCGAGCTCGTCGAGATCGGCATAATAGTCGAGCCGGCACCAGGCCGGGTCGGTCAGGTCGCGCTGGCTGGCATACCAGGGCACGTCGCGCTCGAGGAACGTGACCTCCTGCCCGCGCGCGGCGAACGCCTTCAGGAGCGCGCGATAGGTGGTGGCGTGGCCGTTCCCCCAGGAGGAAGACAGGCTGAGGCCGAGGACGACGAGCTTCATGCCGCCACCCGACGCTCGGCCATCGCCGCCTTGAACAGCGCATCGACCTGCGCCCCGCGCAGCTCATAGGTGTGCTCGGCGAGCACGCGCCTGAGCGCCGCCTCGCCGATCGCTTTCGCGCGTTCGGGCGTGAGCGCGGCGAGGTGATCGGCGACGTCCTGCCCGTCGCGGGCGACCAGCACCTCATCGTCGGGCTTGAGGAACTGCTCGATCCCCTCCCAGGCGTCGGTGATGAGGCAGGCGGCTGCGCCTGCCGCCTCGAACACGCGGGTCGCCGGGGAGAAGCCGACATGCGCCATCGAATCGCGCGCGACGTTGAGCACCGCCAGCGGGCTTGCGTTGAAGGCATTGTGCTCGGCGGTGTAGACATGGCCGCGGTGGCGGACATTGGCGGGCATCGCCTTCGTCTCCCATCCATTGCCGCCGATCAGGAAGCGGCGGTCGGAGAGGCTCGCGGCGGGCCTCAGGAAGAACTCCTCAACCCGAGCCTCGCGGTCAGGCAGGCGGTTGCCGAGAAAGGCGAGGTCGCAGGCGAAGCGGTCGTCGGCCGGCACCGGATGGTGCGTCGCGGGGTCGAGCGCGTTGTAGACGGGCACGCACGCGGCGGCGCCGAACCCCTCATAGGCCCCGACCACCGGCGGCCCGCCGCCATAGGTGAGCACCATCTCGAGATCTGGCAGTGCGGCGAGCACCGGGTGCAAGGCGTCGGCGCGCATCTCGTCGAGCGTCGCCGCCGCATCGACGTCCCAGAACAGCCGGAGTGCGCCCGGGCGAGCACGCGCGACCACGCCCTCCAGCAGCTCGCGATCGAACACGCCGACGCCGTTCGCCTTGACGACAATGTCCGCGCCGCCGGCTTCGGCCAGCACGCCGCGCAGTCCTTCCTCAGTCGCGGGATAGACGACCGAGCGGCACCAGTCGGGCGCGTCGATGTCGCGGTGCTGCTGCCGGTCAAAGGCGTCGGGCTCGTAGAAGGTGATGTCGTAGCCGCGCCGGGCGAGCGCGTGCAGGATGCCGCGATAATAGGTCGCGGCACCGTTCCAGTAGGAGGAGACGAGGCTCGATCCGTAGAATGCAATTTTCAAGCGACGGTCTCCAGATCGGGGGTGTCGAGCGTGGCGGCGATCGCCAGCAGTTCGTCGGCGCGGTGGTCGCAGCTGTGACGGGCGCGGATGGTGGCGAGGCCGTGCGCCGCGAACTCGGCGCGCATCGCCGGATCGGCGGCGAGCGCCTTCAGATGGCGCGCCATCTCCACGCCATCGGCGGCGAACAGGAAGTCGGAGCCGGGGGTGAACAAGCCCTCGGCATCGTCCCACGGCGCGCTGACCAGCGGGATGCCGCAGGCCAGCGCCTCGAACACGCGGATCGTCGGAATGCCGGGGAGGATCGTCGTATAGTAGCGGCGGGGTACATGGACCGTCGCGAGATGCCGCGCGAAAATGCCCGGCGCGGCGGCATTCGGCGCCCAGCCATGATAGACGACGCCATAGCGACGAAGCGTCGCCAGCGCCACGGCCGGATAACGCACGCCATAGAGGTCGAGCGGCAGCCCCGCCGCCTGTGCGGGCTCGAACAGGAAGCGTTCGAGCTCCTCGGTCCGCTCGCCATCGCCCCAGTTGCCGATCCAGACGAGCCCCTCGCGCTCGCCCGCCTCGACAGGCGGGTGGAAGTGGCGGGTGTCCGCCGCCTCGTGCCAAGTCCAGACGCGGTCGCCCCAGCCCCAGCGGCGATAAACCTCGGACAGCGCCTCGCCGAACGCCAGCACACCGTCATAGCCCGACAGGTCGAAGGCTCGGATCGCATCGGGATCGCTGACCGCGCGGTGATGGGTGTCGTGGAACAGCAGGCGGAAGCGCCCGCCCGCTGCCCGAACGCGGCCGATCGCGGCGACCAGCGCCGGCTCGTTCCATTCGTGGACGATGACGAGGTCGGCATCGCCGATCAGCGCGGCGGGATCCGCATCCGCCTCGAACGCGATCGAGGCGAGGTCGGGATAGGCCGCCTCATAAGCGCTCAGCCCCGCCGGGCCGTGGTCGGCGAGCAGGTTGGCGAGGCTCCAGCTGCCCGCCGGCTCGAACGCGCGCACCTGATGGCCCTTGGCAATGAGTGACCGGAGCACACCGCGCAGGAAGTGGGCGTTGCCGTGGTTCCAGCACGAAGCGAGCGAATGGGTGAAATAGGCGATCCTCATGCCGCCACCACCCGATCGGCGACGGCGGCGTGGATCGCGGCCATGCCCGCCGCCATCCGCAGGGGGGTGAAGGCTTGGGCGCGTCGCCGCGCAGCCTCGCCCGCGCCGACGCGGCGGTCGGGATCGGCGATCAGATCCTCGACCGCTGCGGTGAAACCTGCCGCATCGCCGGGAGCCACGAAGGTCGCGACCTCGCCCCACAATTCGCGAAAGGTCGGAATGTCCGGCAGGACGAGCGCGCAGCCCGCCTGCGCCGCCTCCAGCACCGCGAGGCCGAAGGGCTCGTAGCGCGCCGCCGACACGAATACCGGCCGCGCCGCCAGCCGCTCGGCCACCGCAGCGTCGTCCAGCGTGCCGAGCTGTTCAAGGTGCGCGAGCCGAACGCCGTCGCCGCCCGGTCCCTTTACCGGTCCCGCCGCCGCGAACGGCACCGACAGTCGCGCCGCCGCCATGTCGAGCGTCGCGGCATCTTTGCCGTGGTCCCAGAGCCGACCGGCGGTGAAGGCGAAGTCGCGCATCGGCTGCGCCTCGACACCCGAAGGTGCGCGACCGTTATGGACGACCGCCGGCAGCCGCGGAAGCGCATAGGCGCGCATCGCAGCCTCGGCAAAGGCATGGCTGGGGCACGCCACGGCATCGGCGCGTGCCAGCCCCTCGGCGGTCAGCCGTGCCTGCCAAGCAAAGGCTTCGGGCATCGGCCCCTCGCCCGCCGCCGCCCACCAGGTGGCGAGGCAGCTGTGCAGCACCGCCACCACGGGCACGGGCATCGGCACCGCGGCCAGCGCGGGCTGGTTGAGCTGGATCACGTCGGCGCGATCCTCGCGCGCCAGCCGCGCGACCGATCGCGCAGCATAGCGCACCGCCGCCTCGTCGCGTGCCAGCCAGTCGAGCGGCAGCCCCGTCTCAATGAGCCGCAGCCCAGGCACCGCCTCCGCCGCGCGCCGCTGCGCCTCGCTCGGGCCGGGACCAAGCAGCGCCAGCGTCGTACGCGTGCCGAGCGGCGCCAGCGCAGCGGCGAGATCGACCGCATATTGCCATACCCCACCCACCGCATCGGCGGTCATGAACAGCCGCCTCATGCCGCCACCCGCTCATGTGCTGGCAGGTCGAGCCCCCGCGCGTCGGCAAGCCAGGTGGCGAGCGCCGCCACCCCCTCGCGCCACGGCCGCTTCGACCCCAGCCCCAGCGCCGCCCCGGCCGCGCGCGTATCCGCGACGAAATAACGCTGGTCGCCCGCGCGCCAGTCCGAATAGCCAATGTCGAGATCGCGGCCGATCAGCGCGGAGACATGGGCGAGCAATTCGCGCAGGCTCACCGCATTGTCAGGCCCGCCGCCCAGGTTGAACGCGCGTCCCGCCACGTCGTCGATTCGGCGCCACGCGGCGACATAGGCGTCGACCGCATCGCTCACGTCGAGGATGTCACGCACCTGCCGCCCGTCGCCGTAGAGCGTGATCGGCGCGCCCTCCAGCGCACGGATCAGGAAATGCGCAACCCAGCCCTGATCCTCGGTGCCCATCTGCCGCTGGCCATAGATACAGCTCATGCGAAGGACCGCGGCGCGCAGGCCGAAGCTGCGGGCATAGTCGAGGACGTACTGATCGGCCGCCCCCTTCGAGCAGCCATAGGGGGTGTGGAAATCGAGCGGCCGCCCCTCCCCCACGCCATGCGCGCGAACATAGGCGTCGACCGGCACGTAGCGATCGCCCTCGACCGCGAAGTCGAGATCGGCAAGGTCGCCGTACACCTTGTTGGTCGAGGCGAAGACCAGTGGCGCGTCGGGGTTTCGCGTGCGCAGCGCCTCCAAAAGGTCGAAGGTTGCGGCGACGTTGACGCCGTAGTCCTCGCGCGGGTCAGTGAGGCTGGTCGTCACCGCCACCTGTGCGGCGAGGTGAAACACCGCCCCGGCCCCCGCCGCCGCCTCGGCCAGCCGGTCGCGGTCGCGCACATCGGCGACGACCGCCTCGATCCGGTCGCCGTGCCGCGCCTTGAGCCAGTCGAGATTGCCTTCGACCCCGGCCCGCGTCAGCGCGTCGTAGACGCGCACGCGATGCCCCTCGCCCGCCAGCCGGTCGGCGAGGTTGGAGCCGATGAAGCCGGCGCCGCCGGTGACAAGGATCGGGCGCGTGTCGCTCATGCGACGAGGCCCCGCGCCTCGAGCTGCGCGCGCATCTCGGCCACGCGGTCATGCGCGGTCTGCTGCGCAACCCACTCGGCCAGTTCGGCGAGACCCGCCTGAAAATCAGCCTCGGCGCGGAAGCCCAGGCGATCGGCGGCGAGGCTGGTGTCGCAGAAGCAATGGCGGATGTCGCCGATCCGCGCCTTGCCGACGATCTCGGGCTCGATCGCATTCTTGCCCATCGCACGCGCGAGCTCGGTCGCGACCTCAGTCACCGAGCGGTGGTGGCCCGAGCCGATGTTGAAGGTGCCGCCCGCCGCCTGCGGCAGCACGAGTGCGTCGGCGAAGGCACGCGCGACGTCGCGGACATGGACGAAGTCGCGCCGCTGCTCGCCATCCTCGAAGATCATCGGCTGCTGCCCGTTGAGCAGCCGCGAGGCGAAAATCGCGAGCACGCCGGTGTAGGGATTCGACAGCGCCTGGCCCGGCCCATAGACGTTGAAGAGGCGCAGGCAGACGCCCTCCATGCCATAGGGGGCGGCCATGATATGCGTCGTGCGCTCCTGCACGTACTTGTTCAGCGCATAGATCGAGGCGAGGTTGGGACGCTTCCATTCGGGCGTCGCCACCGGCGTCAGCGGCCGGCCGAGATCGTCCACCGGCTCCCAATTGGCCTGTCCGTCGCGAAGCGTCGGGCGATCGGCGTCCTGCACCAGCTCGCCCTCGGCGTCGCGGTACAGTCCCTCGCCATAGATGCTCATCGAGGAGGCGGTGACGACGCGGCGAACGGGCGCGTCGATCAGCGCCTCGAACAGGACGGCGGTGCCGACGTCGTTGGTCGAGGTATAGCGCTCGACCTCGTACATCGACTGACCGACGCCGACCTCGGCCGCGAGGTGGACGACGGCATCGACGCCGTTCAGCGCGCGCGAGACGGCGGCCTTGTCGCGCACGTCGGCGCGGATCAGCTCGGCCTCATTGTTCAGCATCGCCGCGCCGTCGGCGGCGCCGTGGACCTGATCGATCAGATTATCGAGCACGCGGACGCGGTTCCCTCGCGCCAGGAGCTCGTCGGCGACGAAGCGGCCGATAAAGCCCGCCCCGCCCGTGATCAGGATTGTCTCGGCCATGCACTTCCCTCCCGAATCCCTGCTGCAGATCATTGATCTGGCGCAGCCTCAGAGGTCCGCAGAAGTACTTGCTTTTCCTACGGTTTTGCCGAAGCTGGCGGATATGGACGAAAAAGCTTCTTCAACTTCTTCGTTCCGCACGATTGTTGTTTTTGTACAATATTTCTCGATACTTAACTTCGATCATGGCGATCCTCTCACCTGCATCAGCTTTGCTGAGTTTGAGCGGTGCTGATCCACCTCGTCCGTCACGCGAGCCACGACGAAGTCGGCCGCGTGCTAAGCGGCCGGTCGGCCATCTCGATCAACGCCGCGGGGCGAGCGGAGGCGGCGGGCGCGGCCGAGCGGCTCGCCGCGCGCTCGATCGCCGCGGTCTGGACCAGCCCGCGCGAGCGCGCGCGGCAGACCGCGGCGATCGTCGCCGCCCCACATGGTCTCGAGCCGACGATTGCCGAGGCACTCGACGAAATCGAATTCGGTGAGTGGACCGGCCAGCGGTTCGCCGCGCTGGACGCCGATCCGCGCTGGTTCGACTGGAACGCCCGCCGCGGCAGCGCCTGCGCGCCGGGCGGCGAGACCCTGGCCGAGGCCGCCGCGCGTGCCTTCGACTTCGTGCGCCAGCTTGAGGGCGAGGCGGTGTGTGTCAGCCATTGTGACGTCATCCGCGGGGTCGTGGCGCGGGCGATCGGCCTCAATCTCGACCATCTGCTGCGTTTCGACTGCGACCCGGCATCGGTGACGACGCTGTCGATCGAGGGCGACGCCATCCGTCTCGTCGCGCTCAACCTCCGCTAGGCCGGGATCGTCGGCATGCAGCTGGCATAGCTCTTCTCCTCGATCAGTTCGGAGCCGAGCAGGTCGTTGATCCGCCGCTTGATCGCGGCGCGCTCGTCGTTACGCTGATAGACGGCGCGGGCGAGACTGACGAAATCGGCACCGAAGCGGCCCTCGCCCTCGGCGATGCGTATCGCGTCCTCGATATCCCACAGCCGCTCGTTGACGCGGCGCAGTTCGCCGAACGCCGCGCTCACCGCCGGGTGCGCGAGCGCCGCCGACCCGATCGGCCGCAGCGCCGCAACCTCGCGCTCGACGTTACTACGCGCTTCGGGCTGCACCAGCCGCACGCGCTTGATGTCGAGGATCGTCAGCTTGTCGAGCAACTCCCCCCAGGAGACGGGGACGAGCGGGGTCGATTGCGGGTCCATGGGCACGCTCCTCTTTGAGATCGGCAAGGATGGCGGCGACGACGCTCCCCCAGTCGTCCGGCCGTGGCTGTGCATAGAGGCGCGCGGTCGGGTACCAGTGGCTGCGGCGACTGGCCGGGTTCCAGCGCCAGTCGGGCTCGGCCTTGAGCATCAGCCACACCGGCCGCCCCAGCGCGCCCGCCAGATGCGCGATCATCGTGTCGACGGTGACGACCAGCGACACGCCCGCGACCAGCGCGGCGGTCGCCGCCATGTCGAGCGGGCAGCCCTCGGGATTGAGCACGGGCAGCGCTGACGGCCCAGGCATCAACGTGACGCAGGGCGCAAGCTTCGAAAGCGGCGCGAGCAGGTCGGCGGGCAGCGACCGCTCGGCATCCCAGTCGCCCGCCCCGTTGCACAGCGCGATCGTGCCCGCGGGCAGCACCGCTGGCGCCGCCTGAAGATAAGGAACCGCCGGCAGGTCGGGCCGCATCCGCAGCGCGTGATCGAGCTCGGTGATGCCGATATCAACCTCACCGTGCGCGATCGGATGCGTCGGACGAAACCCGACCCAGCGCGCGCCCGGCACCAGCGGCTCAAGCAACGGCAACAGGCGCGGCTGTACCTCGACTGTCAGCGATCGCGCACGGCGGGCGAGTGGCGGCAGGAATCGGGCATACTGGATCGTGTCGCCAAGGCCGTGATAGCAACGCGCCACCACGTCGCGCCCGTCGAACGCGCGGCCGTCCCAGATCCAACGCCGATGATAGGGCTCACGCGGATCGTCGCGCGTTGCCGGATCGCGCGCTGCAATCGCCGCGTCGGCAAGCGTCCAGGCACGCTCGAAACTCCCTGCGCGCATCGCCGAAATCCAGGCATCGGGCGGCTTCTTCATCACTGCCGCAAACGGCGCCGCGATCCGGCCGGTTCCAAAAAACTACAATTGTTAGAATAGCTTAACTCAGATCAAGAAGCGCATCTTTGTTGCAATCGACGGAACAGCGGGCGCATAATGGCCGTTCTTCAAGCGAAACCAATCGAGCCGGCGCTGCCCACCTCGATCGGCCGATCGATTGGAAGGGCCAAGCTTGCACCAGCGACTGCAACGGGATGACGGATCGCTGGCGGCGCGTGCGACCGCGCTCGGGCCATGGTTCCAAAATATCGACCTGGGCGGCGTTTGGACCGCGCCCGATCATTTCCTGGGCGACTATCCGGGCGACAAGTTCCGCCGCTTCGCCGATGCGATCCCCGCCGACCTCAAGGGCAGGAGCGTGCTCGACATCGGCTGCAACGCGGGCTTCTATTCGATCGAGATGGCACGGCGCGGGGCCGACCGCGTGCTCGGCATCGACAGCGACCCGCATTATCTGGCACAGGCGCGCTTCGCTGCCGACGCGCTGGGCCATGCCGCGATCGAGTTCGCCGAGCTGTCGGTTTACGACGTCGCGGCGCTGGGCGAGCGGTTCGACCTCGTCGTCTTCATGGGCGTGCTCTATCACCTTCGCCACCCGCTGCTCGCGCTTGACCTTATCCGCGAGCATGTCGCGGGCGACCTCATGCTCTTCCAAACGATGCAGCAGGGAACGGGCGATCCGATCGACGTGCCCGAGGACCACCCATTCTTCGTGCCTGGTACGACCGCCCCGCCCGCCTATTTCGACGATCCGGGCTATCCGCGCCTCCACTTCATCGAGCGGCAGTTCGCAGGCGACTGGACCAACTGGTGGGCCCCCAATCCCGCCGGCACGATGGCGATGCTGCGCGCCGCCGGCTTCACGCCCGAGCGGACCGCCGAGCCCGACGTCTATCTCTGCCGCACGGCGCCCGTCCCCTATGCCGAATACGGCCCCGCCGCCGTCTATCCCGCGCGAGGAGCACAGCCTTGATCGAAGCCGCGATGCTCTGGAACGAGCCCAACAACAAGTCGCACTGGGACATGGGTCTCGACCCCGACTGGTCGCATTTCGCCGCGCATGTGAAGGCTGCGGGCGACGCGATCCACGCCGTCAACCCGGCGATGACGCGCGTGCTGGGCGGCATGTCGCCGATTGACCCACACTGGCTGAAGAAGATCGAGGCGCATGGCGCGCTGGATGCCGTCGATGTGGTCGCGGTCCATGGCTTCCCGCTCGACTGGAATCTCTGGCCGCTCGATCAATGGCCCGCCAAGATCGACGAGATCGCCACCGTCACGGACAAGCCCATCTGGGTGACCGAGGTCGGCGTCAGTTCGTTCGGCGCCGAGGAGGTGCAGGTGTTCGGCCTCGAGCGCACTGCCGCGCTACTTAGAGGCAAGGCGGAGCGCGTCTTCTGGTATTCGCTCTTCGACCTGCCGAAGAGCTGGGGGGCGGAGACGCGTCACCGCGAGGCGGAGGGATCGTCCTATTACCGCCACTTCTATCTCGGCCTGATCCGCGAGGACGGCAGTCCCAAACCCGCGCTCGACGTCTATGCCCGCCACGCCGCCGAGATCGGTCTGATGCAGTGGTTCCATTTCGAGGATCCGCGCCTGGATGAGGCGGTCGCGTGGATGAAGCGACTCGGCACCCGTCGCATCCGCACCGGGCTCTCGTGGGCCGACAGCTTCCGCCCCAACGCGGTCGACTGGTTCGACCGGCAAATGGAAGCGCTCGCCGATTTCGACGTGACTGTCACCTTCTGCTTCACGCCCGAGCATCTGGGCGTCGCGCCGCATCACACCAGCCCCGCGCGCGATCCGCAGGCGTTCGCCGACTTCTGCGCCTGGATGATCGACCGTTACGCCCCCGCCACGGGCCAGCCGCAGGGACTCGTCGCCCCGCCCGCACCCGCCGAGGCGCCGCGCGCGCCCGAGCTCACTCCCCTCGCCTTCAACCGCGACGAGCGTCTCGCCGCCGAACGGAGCGCCGCCTGATGCTTTCGCCCGACCGCCGTGGAATCAACGTCGCCATCGTCGGCGTCGGCAATTGCGCCAGCTCGCTCGTCCAGGGCCTCTCGCACTACCGCGCGGGCGCGAACGAGATGACCGGCCTGATGCACGAGGCGATCGGCGGCTATCACCCAAGCGACATCCGCGTCGTCGCCGCCTGGGACGTCGACCGGCGCAAGGTTGGCCGCGACGTCGCCGACGCGATCTTCGCCCCGCCCAACTGCACCGCGGTCTTCTGCGACCGGGTCGAGGAAACGGGCGCGGTGGTGCGGATGGGCCGTGTGCTCGACGGCGTCGCCGACCACATGGCCGACCTGCCCGAGGCGCGCAGCTTCCGCCTCTCCGACGCGCCAGAGCCGAGCGCCGAGGACGTGATCGCTGCACTGCGCGATGCCAAGGCCGACGTGCTGATGAACTACCTGCCCGTCGGTTCGCAGGAAGCGACCGAGTTCTACGCCGAATGCGCGCTCGAGGCGGGCGTCGCCTTCGTCAACAACATCCCCGTTTTCATCGCCAGTGATCCCGAATGGGCCGCGCGGTTCGAGGCGGCGGGCGTGCCGATCATCGGCGACGACATCAAGGCGCAGCTGGGCGCGACGATCGTCCACCGCGTGCTGACCGATCTGTTCAAGAAACGCGGGGTCGAGCTCGATCGGACCTATCAGCTCAACACCGGCGGCAACACCGACTTCGCCAACATGCTCAACCGGTCGCGCCTCGCCTCCAAGAAGACCTCGAAGACCGAGGCGGTGCAGTCGGCGGCGGCGGTGCGGCTGGAGGACGAGAACATCCATGTCGGCCCCAGCGACTATGTCGCGTGGCAGAACGACAACAAGGTCTGCTTCCTGCGCATGGAAGGCCGGATGTTCGGCGGCGTGCCGATGAACCTCGAGCTGCGCCTCTCGGTCGAGGACAGTCCCAATTCGGCGGGCGTCGCGATCGACATGGTGCGCTGTGCCAAGCTGGCGCGCGACCGCGGTATCGCCGGCCCGCTGCTCCCCGCCGCTGCCTGGTTCTGCAAGCACCCGCCCGTCCAGATGACCGACGACGAGGCCTGCGCCGCGGTCGAGGCGTTCATCGCGGGGTGACGCACTCATCCATCCAGCGTATCGAGCACCGTCTCGGGCTCGACGTCGCGCTTTACTTCCGCGAATTCGGGATCGACCGCCCCGACGCCCAGATGCGTCGCCACCGCTTCGAGGAGCGCGGCGACGCGCGTCAGCTCATGCTCGGCCAGCAGTCCGATATGGAGGTCGAGATCGGCGCGGCGCGCGGCGGCCGCCGCCATGCGGTTCTGACTGATGAGGACGAACGTCGACAGAAAGATCGCCTCCACCGACGCGGCCATCGCAAGAACGACCAGGCTGGGGTCGAAACGCGGCACGGCGGGCAAGCCGATCGTGTTGGCGGCGATCCAGCCGCCGAACAGGATCAGATGAAGCGCGACGAACGTCATCGATCCGGTGAAGGCGGTGATCGCCTCCGCAACCCGCTCGCTCAGCGAGGCATGCCGCTGCTCGGCCGCGCGACGCTCCTGCAGGCGAGCGATGTTGGCGGCAAGCGTCGCGGTCATGCCGGGGGTAGCAGCTCCCTCGCGAGCCGCCTCCGCTGCCAGCGTGTCCCGGTTCTGCCCATCATCCATCACCCGAAAACCAGCACTGTTTCAGTTGGTTGCGATGTACAACCTGGGTTGGCGAAAGGATCTGCATGACAAGGATGAGGGCCGCGATCGTCACCGCGCCCGGGACGGTACAAATCGCCGAGGTCGACCGGCCCGAACCCGGCGCAGGCGAGCTTCGCCTGCGGCTTGAGGGGTGCGGCGTCTGCGCCTCGAACCTCGAGCCTTGGGCAGGGCTCGAATGGATGACCTATCCGACGCCGCCCGGCGATCTGGGGCACGAGGGTTGGGGCGTGGTCGACGCGGTCGGCGCCGGCGTTACCGGCTTCGCCCCGGGTGACCGCGTTGCCGCGCTCTCCTATCGCAGCTTCGCCGACTATGACGTGGTGCCCGCCGATATGGCGCTGAGACTGCCGGACAGCCTTGCCGGCCACCCCTTCCCCGGCGAGCCGCTCGGCTGCGCGTTCAACATCTTCCGCCGCAGCGACATCCGAGCCGGCCAGACGGCAGCAATCATCGGCATCGGCTTTCTGGGCGCGGTGCTGACCAAGCTCACAAGCGATGCGGGCGCGCGCGTCATCGCGATCTCGCGGCGACAGGAGTCGCTTGAGCTCGCGCGACATTATGGCGCGACCGAGACGATCGTGATGGACGACCACTATGCCATCATCGACCAGGTAAAGGCGCTGACCGATGGCGCGATGTGCGAGCGGGTGATCGAGGCCGTGGGCAAGCAATGGCCCCTCGACCTGGCCGGCGAACTGATCGGGTTCGGCGGGCGGCTGGTGATCGCCGGCTATCATCAGGATGGCCCGCGTCAGGTGGGCATGCAGAATTGGAACTGGAAGGGCATCGACGTCATCAACGCGCATGAGCGCGACCCGGCGGTCCAGATGCGCGGCCTGCGCGAGGCGATCGAGGCGGTGGCGAGCGGCCAGCTCGATCCCACGCCGCTCTACACGCATCGCTATCCGCTCGACGGGCTGGCGGACGCGCTCGATGCGACGCGCGACAAGCCCGCGGGCTTCGTCAAGGCGCTGGTGATGTTCGCATGAGGCCGCGTGTCGGCTTTCTCGGCACCGGCTGGATCGGTCGGCACCGGATGGCGGCGATGCTGGCGACCGGCGCGATCGAGGCGGCGGCGATCGCCGATCCCGCGCCCGAATGCCTGGCCGAGGCGGCGGCGCTCGCCCCGAATGCGGTGCACGTGGACAGGCTCGACGCGATGCTGGCGCTCGGCCTCGACGGGATCGTCATCGCGACGCCGAGCGCGCTGCATGCCGAGCAGTCGATCGCGGCGCTGAGTGCAGGCATCGCGGTATTCTGCCAGAAACCGCTTGGCCGGTCGGCGGCCGAAGCCCGCGCGGTGGTCGATGCCGCACGCACCACCGACCGGCGCCTCGGCCTCGACCTGTCCTATCGCCATACCGCAGGGATGCAGGCGATCGCGCCGCTGGTGCGCGATGGCGCGCTGGGCGAGGTGTTCGCCGTCGATCTCACCTTCCACAACGCCTATGGGCCCGACAAGCCGTGGTTCTACGACCCCGCGCTCTCTGGCGGTGGCTGCGTCGTCGATCTGGGCGTGCATCTCGTCGACCTGGCGCTCTGGACGCTCGGCTTCCCGCCGGTCCAGGCGGTCGATGCGCGGCTGACGCATGCAGGCAGGCCGCTTCGCCCAGGAGAGGTCGAGGATCACGCGATCGCGCAATTCACCGCCGGTGGCGCGCAGGTTCGCCTCGCCTGTTCGTGGCGACTCCACGCCGGACGCGAGGCGGTGATCGAGGCGGCGTTCTACGGGACCGGGGGCGGCGCGGCGCTGCGCAATGTCGGCGGCTCCTTCTACGACTTCATCGCCGAGCGGTTCGACCGTACGGAGCGGGCCGAGCTGAGCGATGGGGCCGACGACTGGGGCGGCCGGGCGGCCGCGGACTGGGCGACGGCGCTGGCGGCCAATCCTCGGTTCGATGCGGAGGCTGAGCGGTTCGTCGCGTCAGCGGAGGTGCTCGACCTGATCTACGGGCGATAGGCGTACGACGCCGATCTACGCAAGAAGGCGCCACGCACCGACCGGGTGCACGGCTTTCGGTTTTCCGGTGCCGCCCCTTGAAAGGGCGGCGTTTCCGCTCTCAGATGCGCGCCTCGGGCAGCACCATGCCCGGCACATCGACGGTGAAGGTGAACAGATCCCCCGCCAGTGGCTCCTTCTCGCGCGCGGCGGCGTCGAGATGCTTGGCGGCAGTGGTGGCATACACGGTCTTCAGGTCCGGGCCACCGAACGCGATCTTGGTGATGGCGCTCACCGGGAAGCGCACCTTCTCGAGCAGTTCACCCTTGGGCGAATAGCGGCGCACCTCATGGCCGGTATAGAGCCCGATCCACAGGCACCCCTCTGCATCGCAGACCGGGCCATCGGGAAACCCCTCGCCCTTGGCGATGCGCGCGAACACCCGCGGGTCACTCAAGTCGCCGTCCTCACCAAGCGTCGCGGCATGGATGACCTGTCCAAGCGTATCGACGTGATAGAGCGTCCGCCCATCGGGGCTGACCGCAGGGCCGTTGGTGATCGAAACCTTGGGCGTGGTCGCGGTGCAGCTCTTGCCGTCATAGCGATAGATGGTGCCGGTGATGGCGCTCTCGCCATCATCCATGCTGCCGAACCACAGCCGCCCTGCATTATCCACCGTACCGTCGTTGAGGCGATTGGTCGGCAGATCGGGCTCGGGCGAGAGGATGGGCGTGAAGCTGCCGTCCTTGGGGTCAAAGCGCGACAATCCAGTCTTGAGCCCCGCGACGAAGCCGCCGCCGGCGATCGGCAGGACGAAGCCGACCTGATCGGGCGCGCCCCATTCGGCCCGCTCTCCGGTCGCGGGATCGAGGCGATAGATACGGTGCCGTTTAATATCGACGAAGTAGAGCGCCTTCTCGCGCGCGACCCACACCGGACCTTCGAGCAGCGGGCCGCCCAGCGCCCAGATGCTCGTCGGCTCGCTCGTCACCACGCCCATCACCCTCTCCCTTATCGCCAGCCGGCGTCGACGAAATAGCTGTGCCCGGTAACGAGCGCGGCATCGTCTGACGCCAGGAACATCACCATCGCGGCGATGTCGTGTGGGAGCAAGCGACCGCTCAGGCATTGCGAGGCGACGATCTCCGCCTCGCCCTCGGGGGTGTACCATTTGAGCTGGCGCGGCGTGCGGACATTGCCGGGGATGACGCAGGTCGCGCGGATATTGTCGGGGCCGAGCTCGCGCGCGAGGCTGCGCGTCAAGCCCTCGATCGCGGCCTTGCACGTCTGATAGAGGGTGAGGCCCGGCAGCCCGAGATGCCAGGAGATCGAGCCCAAATTGACGATCGCGCCGCCGCCCTTTGCGCGCATCGCGGGCACCACCGCCTGCGCACAGAAGAACATGTGTTTGAGGTTCACCGCAAGGCGGTTGTCCCAATAGGCCTCGTCCACCTGCTCGATCGCGTGACGGTCGTCGTTGGCGGCGTTGTTGACCAGAATGTCGAACGCCCCGCCCGCCTTGATCAACCGCGCGATCGTCGCCTGCAAGTCGGCGACGCGGGTCAGGTCGACCGCCTCGAAATGGACGCGAGCCGAATCGAGCCGTTCGACCACGGCGCGCGAATCGGCCTCGGCGATGTCGAAGAAGGTGACGTCGGCACCCTGCCGCGCGAACCCCTCGACGATCCCCGCCCCGATCCCCGACCCGCCGCCGGTGACGAGCACGCGCTTGCCGGCAAGGCTGGGGTAGATGGCGCGCGTCGCGGCGTCGGGCTGAACGTCAAAACTGGGATCGGCCTCGGCCACGGGAGTGTCTTTCGGTTGGAGAGGGTCGTCGCTCACGCGAGCACCGTGGTGCGCCGCGCTGCGAGGTCGCGCATCAGCGCGCGCACGCCATAAGTCCAGGGCGCCGCGTCCTTCGACGTGACGACCGTGTTCGACAGGGTGCCGAGCGCGTCGCTCCGGATCGTCACCACGTCGCCCACCTTGTGAGTGAAGCCGCGGCCGGGTTCGTCGCGGTCCTGCACCGGCGCGAACAGCGTGCCGAGGAACAGCGCGAAACCGTCGGGATACTGATGCTCGGACAGCGTCTGGCGGACGAGATCCTCCGGATCGCGACTGATCTCGCGCATCGAGCTGTGCCCGTCGAGGCGATAGCCGTCGGTTCCCTCGATCACGAGGTCGAGCTCGGCGGCGCGCACATCGTCCATCGTAAAGCCATGCCCGAACAGCCGCACGAACGGCCCGAGCGAGCAGGAGGCGTTGTTGTCCTTTGCCTTGCCGAGCAGGAGGGCACTGCGCCCCTCGAAATCGCGGAGATTGACGTCGTTGCCGAGCGTCGCGCCGACCGGGCGGCCGCGCGAATCGACGATGATCACCACCTCGGGCTCGGGATTGTTCCAGTGCGAGTCGGACCGGATGCCGATCTCGCCGCCCCAACCGATCGTCGACAGGATCGGCGCCTTGGTGAACACCTCGGCATCGGGGCCGATCGCGACCTCCAGATATTGCGACCAGAGTCCCGCCTCGATCAGCGCGGTCTTGAGGCGCGCGGCCTCCTCGCTGCCGGGCTTCACCGAGCGGATGCCACCGCCGACCTTGGCCTCCAGCTCGCCGCGGAGCGCCGCCGCCGCGCTCGAGTCGCCACGCGCGCGCTCCTCGATGACGCGCTCGATCGCCGACACGGCGAACGTCACGCCGGCGGCCTTCACGCACTGCAGATCGATCGGCGAACGGAATTCGACCTCGGCCCCCGACCCTTCCGCCCCCAGCGCATCGACGTCGCAGATCGCATCGCCTGCCGCGCTCGCGGGATCGTCGAGGTCGAACAGGTCGGCGCTGGTCGACGCGGCGTCGAACGCCGAATGCACCACGCCGCCACGCACGATCACCGGCACCACCTCTCCGCGCACCGCCACGCGTCCGGCCAGCACCGCATCGTCGAGATCGGCGGGCAATGCCGATCGGCTCCATTCCAGCGTCATCGCCTCGACCCCCTCCTCATCGCGGCCCGGTTCGGTTGCCGCAGAACTGTAGCTGGTAGCGCTATCAGGTGCGCGGAGCGGTTGCAATCGCCCGCGCACCCGATGACGCCGGCTTTCAGAGCGTCCATGCCCCGTCGATACGCGCCAGCACGCCGTCCTGCGCACCCTCGCGCAGTACCGGCGGCAACAGCGCCTCGGGCAGGTCCTGATAGGCCACGGGCCGCACGAAGCGCTCGATCGCCAGCGTGCCGACCGAGGTGGTGCGACCGTCCGAGGTCGCCGGATACGGGCCGCCATGCACCATCGCGTGGGTCACCTCGACGCCCGTCGGCCAGCCATTGGCGAGGATGCGCCCGACCGTCTGCTCGAGCACGGGCATTAGCGCGCGTGCCGACTCGTAATCACCCTCGTCGACCTGGATCGTCGCGGTGAGCTGGCCCTCGAGCTGCGACAGCACCGACTTGAGTTCCTCAAGATCGGCACAGCGGACGAGCACCGACGACACGCCGAATACCTCGTGCAGGTGAACCGGATCGGCCAGGAAGTCCTTGCCCGCGACGGTGAACAGCGCGGCGCGACCCTGGGTCGGGCCGGCGGGCTCGGCACCCTCGGCCACCTTCTCGACATAGGGACTGGCGGCAAGCTTCTCCTTGCCCTCCTCGAACGCCTTATAGATGCCCTCGGTCAACATGACCTGCGCCGCCTGGCCGGTCAGCGTCTCGGCCGCCACCTGAGAGAAGGCGTCGAGCTCGGGGCCGGCGATGCCGAGGACGAGGCCGGGATTGGTGCAGAACTGCCCCGCTCCCATCGCCATCGACGCGACATAGGCCTTGGCGAGCGCGTCGCCGCGGGCCTTCAGCGCCTCGGGCATCAGGATGACCGGGTTGATCGCCGACATCTCGGCATAGACCGGGATCGGACGCGGACGCGCGGCGGCGATCTTCATCAGCGCCTCGCCGCCCGCGCGGCTGCCGGTGAAGCCCACCGCCTGGATGCGCGGATCGGCGACCAGGCTCTGGCCGACATGCCGCCCCATGCCGTTAACGAGGCTGAAGACGCCCGAAGGCATCCCCGTCTTTTCGACCGCGCGCGCGATCGCGCTCGCGATCAGTTCGGCGGTGCCGGGATGCGCGCTGTGCCCCTTCATCACCACCGGACAGCCGGCGGCAAGCGCCGAGGCGGTGTCACCCCCCGCGGTCGAGAAAGCGAGCGGAAAGTTCGACGCGCCGAACACCGCGACGGGCCCGACGGGCACGGTGCGCAGGCGCAGGTCGGGCTTGGGCGGCGTGCGCGCGGGATCGGCATGATCGATGCGCAGCTTCTGCCACGCGCCGTCGTGCACTTCCTTGGCAAACAGGCGCAGCTGGTTGGCAGTGCGCCCGCGCTCACCGGTGATGCGCGCGGCGGGAAGCCCGCTCTCGCGGCTCGCCCGCTCGACCAGCGCGTCGCCCAGCGCCTCGATCTCGTCGGCGATCGCCTCGAGAAAGGCGGCTCGCTCTTCGAGCGGCTTGGTCGAGTAAGGGAGGAACGCTGCCTCGGCGGCGGCGCAGGCGTCGGCGACGTCCTGCTCGCTCGCGCCGGCGAACGCCACATCCTCGATCTCGGCACCCTTGGCGGGGTCATAGGCGCGGAAGCGCTGCTCGGACGAGCGGCGCTCGCCTGCGATGAACAGATCGCCGGTCAGGGTCATGGGATCGCGTCTCCTCGTGGTCGCATCAATGGTGGCCGGGGGCATAGGGGTGCCGGATGGCCTCGTAATATTGCAGATCATGGGCAGGCGGACGAACGCCGGCGGGCAGCTTCCGTCCCGACACCGACCCGAAATAAGCCAGGCTGGCGTCGCGCCACCATATGGCCTCTTCTTTTTGTATGACAAGAAAAGACGCGATCTGATCGGCGCGTTCCTTGTCAATCAACGGGCCGAGCATCGCCCAGCGCCGGTTCATGCCCTCGACGGCGGCGACGCCGCGGTCATAGCGCGCGACCATCTCCTCCCACAGCGTCCGGCCCGACGCCATGCGCTCGTCCCAGCCGACATGGTGGAACCACAGCAGGAAATCGTCGCCCACCGTGCGCCGATCGGCGAAGCGACGCGCGACCGGCCGCGCATATTGCGCGACCGCGTCGGAACCGCTCCGCGTCCGGTCGAAGCCGATGCCGCCCTTGTCGGCGCGATGATAATAAGTCGGATTCCATTCGGGCCGCGCAAGATCGCCCACCCACGGCCCCGGCCCGTAATGATGCCCCGTCGCCATCAGGTGCGCGAGGCCCATTGGCGTCATGTAATCGACCACCGCCTGCCGCGACTCGAGCATCATGGCAACCGTCGGATCTACGAAGCCCGGATCGGGCGTGAACGTCTGCTGCGCCCATTCCCTCGCAATCTCAACGGGCGTCAGGTCGGGGTTCCATGCCAGCCGGCCAAAGGCGTACCAGTTCGCCTGATCGAAGATCGAGCCCGACCAGTTGCGGTCGCTGCCGATATTGGCGACCCCCGCCATCCCGGTCAGCGCATGCCCCTCGAGGCTCCCGTCGATCACCTTCGCGACGGTCGATCCTTTGCCCCTGGCAAAGGTATCGGCCTCCAGCACCTCCGCCCACATCGTCGCGAGATAGGCGAGGTGCGTCGCGAAGCCGAGATATTCCTTGGTAATCTGCACTTCCAGCATCAGCGGCGTCTTCGGCATCGCGCCGAACAGCGGGTGGAAGGGCTCGCGCGGCTGGAAGTCGATGGCGCCGTTCTTGACCTGGACGATGACATTGTCGGCGAATTTGCCGTCGAGCGGCTTGAACTCGCTGTACGCCTGTTTGGCGCGGTCGTCGGGATCGACCTCCGAATAGACGAAGGCGCGCCACATCACGATGCCGCCATGCGGGCGCACCGCCGCGGCGAGCATGTTCGCGCCCTCGGCATGGCTGCGCTTGTAATCCTGCGGCCCCGGCTGCCCCTCTGAGTTCGCCTTGACGAGGAAGCCGCCGAAATCGGGGATCGCGCGGTAGATCTCGTCGGCTTTCGCCCGCCACCACGCTGCGACCGCCGGATCGAGCGGGTCGGCGGTCGCGGTCTGCTTGAGCTCGACTGGCGCCGACCAGCGCGCCGACAGATAGACGCGGATGCCGTAGGGGCGGAGCACGTCGGCGACCTTCGCCGCCTTGGCGATCCACTGGGGAGTCAGGCTGTCGGGCTTGGCATTGACGTTGTTGAGCACCGCGCCGTTGATCCCGAGCGACGCATTGGCGCGCGCATAGTCGGTGTAGCGCGGGTCGGTCGCGGTCGGCAGTTTCCACCAGTCCCAGATCGACTGGCCCGAATAGCCGCGCTCGACCGTGCGATCGAGATTGTCCCAATGGTTGAGCAGCCGGAGCTTCACTCTGGGTTTTTCAGCGATGTCGAGCTTTGCCGGGAGCGGACCTTGCTGCACCAGCCGCAGGAAGTGGAACGCGCCGTAGAGCGCCCCGACCGGCCGATTGCCCGCGATCACCAGCAGACGTCGCCCGTTCGCGGTCACATCGCGGATGATGAAGCCATCCTCGCCAGCCGGTTCGAGACCGAGCGCGGCGATGCGCCGCGATCGGGTCGTGCCGATCAGGATCACGCCGCCCTGCTGCTCCGGACCCCCGCCCGTCATCGACGGCAGCGCACGTTGCAGTTCAGCGACCGCAGCGGCGATCGTCGGATCGGACGCTTCGTCGGTTTCGACCGCCCCCGCCCGTGCGGCCAGCGCGCTCGCCCGATCGGCGGGTAGCGGCCGATAGCGCAGCCACAGGTCATACCCATCCTCGGCAAGCGCGGGCTGGGCAAAGGCGATCAGCATCGCGATCGCCGCCGCCAGCCGGGCCATCAGCATCGCTCGCATCGCCTCTCCAATCGCACCTGGGGCGCAACCCCTTGTCTAACGCTGGCAATAGCGAATAGTGATACCGCTATCAACACGCGCGCCGATCGAGCCGCCGGTCCGTAGAGGAGAGTCGATGCCGAAGATCGTGGCCGCGCGCGTGATCGTGACCTGTCCGGGGCGCAATTTCGTCACGCTCAAGATCGAGTGCGACGACGGCACCACCGGAGTCGGCGACGCGACGCTCAACGGGCGCGAGTTGGCGGTCGCCACCTATCTCACCGAGCATGTCGTCCCCTGCCTGATCGGCCGCGACGCGCACCGGATCGAGGATATCTGGCAGTATCTCTACAAGGGCGCCTATTGGCGGCGCGGACCGGTGACGATGACCGCGATTGCCGCGGTCGACATGGCGCTTTGGGACATCAAGGGGAAGGTCGCCGGCCTGCCCGTCTATCAGCTGCTCGGCGGCGCGTGCCGCGAGGGCGTGATGGTCTATGGCCATGCCAACGGAACCACGATCGAGGAAACGGTCGAGGTCGCGCGCGAGTATCAGCGACAGGGGTACAAGGCGATCCGCCTGCAATGCGGCGTACCCGGCATGACCTCGAGCTATGGCGTGTCCAAGGACCGCTATTTCTACGAGCCCGCCGACGCCGACCTCCCGACGGAAAACGTCTGGTCGACCTCGAAATATCTGAGAGTCGTGCCAGAGCTGTTCGCCGCCGCGCGCGAGGCGCTGGGCTGGGACGTCCACCTGCTCCACGACATCCACCACCGGCTGACCCCGATCGAGGCAGGGCGGCTCGGCCGCGACCTCGAACCCTGGCGCCCCTTCTGGCTCGAGGATGCGACGCCCGCGGAGAACCAGGCGGCGTTCCGGCTGATCCGCCAGCACACGACTGCACCGCTGGCGGTGGGCGAGATCTTCAACTCGATCTGGGACGCCAAGACGCTGATCGAGGAACAGCTGATCGACTATATCCGCGCGACTGTCGTCCATGCCGGCGGCATCACCCATCTTCGCCGCATCGCCGCGCTCGCCGATCTTTATCAGGTGCGCACCGGCTGCCACGGCGCCACCGACCTGTCGCCGGTCGCGATGGCCGCGGCGCTCCATTTCGACCTGTCGGTGCCAAATTTCGGCATCCAGGAATATATGCGCCACACGCCCGAGACGGATGCGGTCTTCCCCCATGCCTACAG
Source organism: Sphingomonas spermidinifaciens (assembly GCF_002351485.1). Lineage (GTDB taxonomy): Bacteria > Pseudomonadota > Alphaproteobacteria > Sphingomonadales > Sphingomonadaceae > Sphingomonas > Sphingomonas spermidinifaciens. The sequence goes on from NZ_NWMW01000001.1 coordinate 815,320, forward strand.
CTTCGAGGGCGGGATGATGCATCCGGGCGACGCGCCGGGCCTCGGCGTCGATATCGACGAGGCGCTGGCGGTCGGCTACGACTACAAGCGCGCGTTCCTGCCCGTGAATCGGCTTGAGGACGGCACCTTGTGGAGTTGGTGACGCGCGCGGTCAGCTGATCGTCAGCACCGTACCCTTCAGCACCGACGAGCTTGGCCCCGCGAGAATTTCGACCTCGCCCTTCTCCACCACTTCCTGCAACTCGCGGTTCCAGAGGCGAAAGGTCTTCGGTCCCAGCGTGAACGCCACACGCCGTCGCTCGCCGGGGGCGAGCGTCACTCGCTCGAAGCCCTTGAGCTCGAGCACCGGCTGGGTGACGCTGGCCGAGCGGCGTCGGATATAAAGCTGCACCACCTCGTCGCCCGCCCGGTCACCGACATTCGCCACCTCAACCTCAACGCGCACTTCGCCGTCGGGCGCGATCCGGGGGGCGGACAGTGTGGGCGCCGCGATCTCGAACCGCGTGTAGCTGAGGCCGTGGCCGAACGGGAACAGGGGTGCCGCGTCGTCGAAAAGGTAGCCGCGCCTCGCCGTCGGCTTGTGGTTGTAGTAGAAGGGCACCTGCCCGGCGTTGCGCACCACCGTCACCGGCAGCTTGGCGCCCGGATTGACGCGGCCGAACAGACCCTCGGCGATCGCAGTGCCGCCCTCCTGCCCGACATACCAGCATTCGAGGATCGCGTTGGCGCCCTCTGCCACCTGCGGCCAGCTTGGCGGGCGACCGTTGATCGCGGCGACGACGATCGGCTTGCCGAGCGCCTTGAGTGCCGCGAACAGCTCGTTCTGCTCGCCGACGAGGTCAAGGTCGGTGCGGTCGCCCAGATGATTGCGCGCATAGGCCTCGCGGCTCGTCTGCTCCGTGTCCCCGATCGCGAGCACGATGACCTCGGCCCCGCGCGCCACCTCGACCGCCTCGGCGATCAGTGCGCGGTTCTCGGCAGGGTCGGCGAGCAGCACCTCGTCGGCCGAGCGATCGTCGGACTGCACGATCCGCACGCCCTGCGCATGGACGATCGGCCGCCCTCTCCCCACCAGCGCGCGCACGCCCTCGAGCAGCGACACCGCTTGCTGTGGCACGCTCGAATAGCCGCCCAGCCGCGCGATCGCCGCGTTGGGGCCGATCACCGCGACCGCCCCGCCCGTCGTCGCGAGCGGCAGGGTGCCGTCGTTCTTGAGGAGGCACAGCGACTTGCGCGCAGCCTCGAGCGCCAGCGCGCGCGCCTCGGCATTACCCGTGACGCGCAGCGCCGTGCGCAGGTCGCCATAGGGGTTCTCGAACAGCCCCGCGCGGAACTTGAAGGCGAGGATGCGTTCGACGGCCCGGTCGATCAGCGCCTGGCTGACCTTGCCGCTGCGCACCTGTGCCACCAGCGTCCGATAGCATTCACCGTCGGGCAGCTCCCAGTCGACCCCCGCCGCCAACGCCTGCCGCGCCGCATCCTCCTTGTCGGTCGCGACGTGGTGGAGGCTCGCCAGCTCGGCGACCGCGCCGTAATCGCTGACGATCACGCCGTCGAAGCCCCACTCGCCGCGCAGCACCGTCTCCAGCAGCCAGCGATTGCCGTGGCTCGGCACCCCGTCAATCTCGTTGTAGCTCGGCATGACCGAGGCGATGCCGGTGCGCTCGACCACTTCGCGGAAAGGCGGGAAGAAGTTCTCGCGCAGCTCGCGTTCGCTGATCTGCGCGGGGGCGACGTTGTTGCCCGCTTCGGGCTGGCCGTGGCCCGTCATGTGCTTAAGCGTCGCGAACACCTTGCCCGGCGGCAGCATCGGCCCCTTGCCCGTGCCCTGCAGCCCCTCGACCGCGGCGACGCCCATTTCGCCGACCAGAAAGGGATCCTCGCCGAACGTCTCCTCGATCCGGCCCCAGCGGGGATCGCGGACGATGTCGACGACCGGAGACAGGACGAACGGCACGCCCCGCGCCCGCGCCTCGCGCGCGATCTGCCCCTGTACGCGGCGCATCAGGTCGCGCTCGAAGCTGCCCGCCATGGCGATCGCCTGCGGGAACATCGTCGCGTCATTGGCCATATAGCCGTGAAGCGACTCCTCGTGGACAAGGACGGGGATGCCGAGGCGGGTGCGCTTCACCGCCCAGTCCTGCACCGCGTTGATGAAGGCGACCGTCTGTGCCGGCGTGCGCCCGTTGTTGACCGTCGCCCCCGCCGCGCCGGCAACGCCCGCCACCCCCACCTTGTCGGAAGGGCGCGTGAGCTGGCCGAAGCCGTCAGGATAGGCGGCCGAGGCCTTGGCCGGATCGAAGTCCATGCCCGACATGATCTCGCGCTTGGTCTGCCACAGCGCGATCATCTGCATGACCTTTTCCTCGAGCGTCATACGCCCGATCAGGTCGCGCACGCGGTTGGGCACCGGGGCGCGCGGATCGCGGTAGAGCGGCCGGCCGCGCTGCTCGGCCGGCACTCCCGCCCGTGCCAGCATCGGCAGGCTGAGGGCGGCACCCGCGCCCAGGATCGATCGAAGCGCCGCGCGCCGGTTTGCCATTGCCCTCTCCCTTTGCAGCGCGACGGTTACCGCTATCAGCGGGCAGGTCAACCGCGTTAAGTTGATGCCCGACTTCAATGACTTATCGCAGCAATGCGGAACCGGTCGGCCCGTTGGCACGCTTCAGCATCGGCGGGGCAACGGAAGGATGATCCATGGCCCGCACCGATTTCCTCGCCTCGCTCAACCTCACCACGCTGGTCATCGTACTTGCGGTCGCGGCGGTGATGCTGCTCCTGTTCCTGCGCCGGCGCTCGAACGCCCACCCGCTGGAGGGGCGCGAGGAGCGCAACGTCGCCCGCGACCTCGACGCCGGTCGCCCGGCGCCGGGGCACAGCCCGCCCCGCGAGCCCTGACGCCGCCCGGTTGCTCGAGCATCGAGGCGCTGCGGTGACATTGCCCGTTCATCGCCATGCGCGCAGTATGGCACGATGTTCACCCGGCTCGCCCCCTTGCTCGCTCTGGCCGCCTGCGCCCCGGTCGCCGCGCCCGAAACGCCTGCCCCCGCCACCGTCGCCCCGCAGTACCGCGCGGTCGGGACCGAGCCCTTCTGGTCGGCCAAGCTGAGCGGTGGCCGGCTGACCTATGACGATGCCGAAGGTCGCCGCATCGACATCCCCGCGCCGCCTGCACGGCCCAGCTTCAATGGCGAGCGCTACGTCACTCCCCGCCTGACCCTCGACATCACGCATACGCCCTGCAGCGACGGCATGAGCGACAAACGCTATTCCGACACGGTGCTCGTCATCGCCGACGGGCGCGAACTGAAGGGATGCGGCGAGGCGATGGCGGACAACGCGCTCGAGGGACACGACTGGCAGGTGAGCGCGATCGGCGGCGCGGCGCCCGGCGGCCCGCGCCCCGCAACGCTCCGCTTCGAGGGTGGGCGGTTAACCGGCACTACAGGGTGCAACCGTTTGACAGCACGCTATTCGATGGCCGGCGAAACCGTGACGATCGAGGCCGCGGCGACCACGCGCATGGCCTGCCCCGGGCCTGCGATGGCTCAGGAACAGCGCCTGACGGCGGCGCTGCGCGGCCCGCTGACACTCGTGCAGGGCAAGGATGGCGTGATGCTGGCGAATGCGGACGGGTCGGCGGCGGTGACGCTGGTGCCGGTTCGGCCCTGACGAGAAAGACTTGGCAGCCGACCGAGAAGGTCCACATCGCTAACTGGATGCTGCTTGATCCTGGACCCGGCCTTCGCCGGCGTAATTGCGGGCAGGTCGAGCGGCACCTCGCATGGGCCGGTCGCTGTTTTTGGCTTGGCTGACGACCGTCGCGATGTACCCCGGCTAACGCCGGGATCGTGGGCCAGATACGAAACGCTCGTGTATAGACCTGACAGCGAGCCGCTCTACTCCGCCGCCTCGGGCAGCGCCGGCGTCTCTGGCTCGACCTTGAGCTTGCTCAAGGGCCGCGGGCTTGCCTCTACCATCGGCAGGGGCTCGATCGACTTGGCGCCGGTGTCTATGTTGAGCGCCTCGAACCGCTTGGCTTGGCTCATCACCTGGCTCTCGATCGAGCCGACAAAGGCGTTGTACGCCGTCGTCGCGGTTTCGAGGTTCTTGCCGACCTTGGCGATGTGCATCCCCATCGTGCAGACGCGCGCATGGAGTTCGCGGCCGAGCTCAGCGATCTGCCGCGCCTCGCCCGCCAGCTTCTCCTGTCGCCAGACCGCAGCGACGGTGCGCGCGATCGCGATCAGGTTGGTGGGCGTCGCGATCAGCACGCGGCGATCGAACGCATAGTCCCAGAGCTGCGGCTCATGCTCCAGCGCGGCCGACAGAAAATGCTCGCCCGGCACGAACATGATGACGAACTCGGGCGTATTCTCGAACTGGCCCTGATAGGCCTTGTTGCCGAGCGCGTTGACGTGCGCCTTCATCGAGGCGACGTGCTGCGCGAGGAAGCCCGCGCGCTCCACCTCGTCCACTGCGCCGTAGGCGTCCTGATAGGCGTTCAATGACACCTTGGCGTCGATCACGAGGATCGAGTTGCCGGGCACCTTGACGATCGCGTCGGGGCGGAGCCGGCCACCTTCCGCATCGACCGACACCTCCATCAAGAAGTCGGTATGCTCGGCAAGGCCGCAGGTTTCGAGCACGTTGCGCAGCTGCTGCTCGCCCCAGCGGCCGCGCGCCTTGGGCGCGGCGCGGAGCGAATTGACGAGCTTTGCCGCCTCGGCGCGCACGCCCTCCTGCCCGGCGCGCATTCCCTCCATCAGCCCCTTGAGCTGGCCGTAAGCCTCGGTCCGCTCCTTCTCGACGCTCTCGATCCGCGCCTCGTAACGCTTGAGCGTCTGTTCGACGGGGGCGAGCAGCGCCTTGATCTTGACCTCGTTGCTGTCGCTCGCCTGATGGAAGCGCTCCTGCGCGCGGGCGAGAAAGGCATTCTGCGCCTCGCCGAGCAGGCGGTTCGACACCTCGGCAAACTGCGCAGCCATCATGTCCTTGGCCGCCTTGAACTCCTCAAGCCGCGCCTCGAATGCGCGAGCATCGGCCTTCAATGTCGCGAGGTCGAGGCGGGCGGCGTCACGTTCGATCCGCAGCGTCTCGTTCTCGCTGACCAGCTCGCCCATCCGCGCCGCCCGGTCGCTGGCGAGCGCGAGGTCGGTGATCGCCTTTTTGAAATCCTCCTCGCGCGCATCGCGTTCGGCGCGCACCCCCTCCACCCCGCGATTGCCGAGGAACCAGCCGAGCACCGCACCCACGACGAGCGCGGCGACGACCAGCAGGATGGCGAGAATCGGGTCCATGACGCGCTTCCGGAAAAAGGTGAACGGAGCGCGAACCTAAACGCTTGGGCCTATCGCCTCAAGCCGCCGACTTTCTCAGCTTGGCGAGTTTCTTCAGCACCATGTCCCGCTTGAGGCGGGAGAGGTGGTCGATGAACAGGACGCCGTTCAGATGGTCCATCTCGTGCTGGAGACAGGTCGCCATCAGCCCGTCGAACCACGCCTCCTGCGTGTTCCCGTCGAGGTCGAGCCAGCGCGCGCGGCAGCGATCGGGACGCTCGACCTCGGCAAACATCTCGGGGATCGAGAGGCAGCCTTCCTGGTAGCAGCGCTTCTCCTCCGACACCTCGAGGATCTCGGGGTTGATGAAGGCGTGGGGGCTGCGGATCGGCTTGCCCTCCTCGTCCTCGTCTTCCTGCAGGTCAATGACGAGCACGCGCTTCGGGACCGCCACCTGGATCGCGGCGAGGCCGATGCCCGGCGCGTCGTACATCGTGTCGAACATGTCGGCGACGAGTTGGCGCACGCCGTCGTCGATCGTCTCGACCGGTTCGGAGACGAGCTTGAGGCGGGGGTCGGGGACTTCGATGATCGGGAGGACGGCCATGAGCCTAAAATGGCCATTGGCCGCCCGCGGGTCAAGAAAGGTGCGTCAGGCCACGGGCCGCCGTGCGCGAAGCGCCTGCGCCAGCGTTCCCTCGTCGAGATAGTCGAGTTCGCCGCCCACCGGCAGGCCATGCGCCAGCTGCGTCACGCGGACGGGAAAGCGTTCGAGGCGATCGGCAAGATAGTGGGCGGTCGTCTGCCCCTCCAGCGTCGCGTTCATGGCGAGGACCACCTCGTCCACCCCGCCCGCCTCGATCCGGCGGATGAGCGCGTCGATGGTGAGGTCCTCGGGCCGCACGCCCTCCAGCGCCGACAGTCGCCCGCCGAGCACGTGGAAGCGACCCGGAAACAGCCGCGAACGCTCCAGCGCCCAGAGGTCAGCCACTTCCTCGACCACGCACAGCGACCGGGGATCGCGGCGCGCGTCGGCACAGATCGCGCAGGGATCGGTCGTATCGACATTGCCGCAGACGCCGCAGGTCGCCAGCCGCTCTCCCACCGCACTCAGTGCCGAGAGGAGCGGCACCAGGGCCGTCTCCCGCCGCTTGATGAGGTGCAGCACCGCGCGCCGCGCCGATCGGGGGCCGAGGCCGGGAAGCCGCGAGAGCGCCTGCGTCAGCGCGTCAATTTCGGGAGAAGCCATCTGGCTCCAAGATAGGGGGTTGCGCCGCCCCCTGCCAAGCGGTGAAGGGGGGTCATGCGGATCGTCTTCATGGGCACGCCCCAGTTCGCGGTGCCGGTGCTCGAGGCGCTGGCCGATGCGGGGCATGAGATCGTCGCCTGCTACTCGCAGCCGCCCCGCCGGGCAGGGCGTGGCAAGGCACTGACCCCTTCGCCCGTCCATGCGCGGGCCGAGGCGATGGGCGTGCCGGTGCTGACGCCGCTGACGCTGCGCGATGCGGAGGCGCAGGCGACGTTCGCCGCACACGACGCCGACGTCGCTGTGGTCGCCGCCTATGGCCTGATCCTGCCGCGCGCGGTGCTCGATGCGCCGCGGCTCGGCTGCCTCAACGTCCACGCCTCGCTCTTGCCCCGCTGGCGGGGCGCAGCGCCGATCCAGCGCGCGATCCTGGCGGGCGATGCCGAGACCGGCGTCGGCATCATGCAGATGGAGGCCGGGCTCGACACCGGACCCGTGCGGCTCGAGCGCCGCACGCCGGTGGGCAACAAGACCGCGGGCGACCTGACCGCCGAACTCGCCAAACTGGGCGCGGCGGCGATGGTCGAGGTGCTCACCGATCCAGACGCCTACCCGCCCGTGCCGCAGGCCGAGGAGGGCGTCACCCACGCCGCCAAGATCGACAAGGCCGAGGCGCGCCTCGACTTCAAAGGGTCGGCGACGCAGGCCGAGCGACAGGTCCGCGCGTTCAACCCCGCGCCCGGCGCCTTCTTCGAGGTGGAGGGCGAGCGCATACGTGTCCTGGCCGCGACCGTTTCGACCGGCGGCGCCCCGGCGGGCGCGATCATCGGCGACCGCAGCGGCTTCGCGATCGGCTGCGGCGAAGGGTTGCTCGTCCCCACGCTCGTCCAGCGCGCGGGCCGCGCGGCAATGCGGCCCGACGAGCTTATCCGCGGCTTCCCCCTGCCCGAGGGCAAGATCCTGTCGTGACGCGCTTTGCCCTGACGATTGAGTGGGACGGCCGCCCCTTCATGGGCTGGCAGCACCAGAAGCACGGGCCGAGCGTTCAGGAAGCGATCGAGGATGCCGCGCACGCAATTACCGGCGAGGACGTGCTCGTCCACGCCGCCGGCCGCACCGACACCGGCGTCCACGCGCTCGGCATGCGCGCGCATTGCGACATCGAGAAGCCCATCGAGCCCTTCCGCCTGATGGAGGCACTCAACGCGCGCCTCCGTCCCAATCCCGTCGCGGTGCTGGCGTGCGAAGTGGTGCCGGGCGACTGGCACGCGCGTTTCTCGTGCGTCGCGCGCCACTATGAATACCGCATCCGCATGCGCCGCGCGCCGCTGACCCTCGAAAAGGGGTTTGCATGGCGCATCGCTCCGCCGCTCGACCCGCATGCGATGGCGGCGGGCGCGGCGATGCTGGTCGGGCGGCACGATTTCACCACCTTCCGTTCGGCGCATTGCCAGGCGGACAGTCCGCTGCGCACGCTCGACCGGCTCGACGTGGTGGCCGAGGGCGACCTGATCCGCGTGTTCGCCTCGGCGCGGTCGTTCCTCCATCATCAGGTGCGCTCGATGGTCGGCTGCCTTGCGCTGGTGGGGCAAGGCCGCTGGTCGCCGGAGGACGTGCGCGCGGCGCTGGCGGCAAAGGACCGCGGCGCGCTGGGGCTGAACGCGCCGCCGGACGGGCTCTACTTCGTGCGCGCAGACTATCCGTCTGACGCTGCCAGCGATTGAGCGTCAACCGCGAAGCCTGGAATGACGGGCGCAGCCGGATCGAGCGTCAGCGGCTGAACGACCCCACCAACTCGACATGCGTCGACCACAGGAACTGGCCGACCGGCTGCGCCCAGTCGAGGCGGTATCCACCCTCGCACAGCATCTTCGCATCGCGCGCGAAGCTGCTGGGATTGCAGGATACATAGGCGATCCGGGGCACCCGCGCGCCGGCCAGGTTCGCCGCCTGCTCGCGCGCCCCCGCTCGCGGCGGATCGAGCACGATCGCGTCGAACCGGTCGAGTTCCTCCACCGTCAGCGGCCGACGGAAAAGATCACGATGGTCGGCGAACACCGCCCGCCCCGCCTGTGCGGCTCCGGCCTTCAGGGACAGCACCGCCTCTCGCGCGCCCTCGGCGGCATAGGCTCGGATGCCGTCGCCGAGGCCGAGCGCAAAGGTGCCGAGGCCCGCGAACAGGTCGGCGACGTTGCGCGCTTCCCCGATCGCCTCCCGCGCCGAAGCGATCAGCGCCGCCTCTCCCTCGCGCGTCGCCTGGAGGAACGCGCCGGCGGGCAGCGGCACCGCGGCTCCGCCCAGCGTCACCGTCACCGGCTCGGGCGCCCAGCGCGCCTCGGGGCCATAGGCATCGTCGATCGACAGCCGCGCCAGATGATGCCGCCGCGCGAACGCCGTGATCGCCTCGGTCGCGGCAAGCCCCTCACTCAACCGTCCCTTGAGCACGACGTCGATGCCCTGATCGGCCAGCGTCAGGTGGACGTCGACCCGCCCCGATTGCGGCAGCTGCGCCGCCAGCAGTCCTCGCAATGGTTGGAGCAGCGCGAACAGCTCAGGCGCGAGGATCCAGCATTCGTCGAGGTCGATCAGCGCATGGCTCTGCGCACGCGTGAAGCCAAGATGCACCTGGCGCCCGCGCCGCTCGGCATGGAGCGTCGCGCGGCGGCGCGTCCGCGGCGGGCTGACGATCGGCGCGCGGATGGGGGCGTTGAGGCCCTGCGCCTTGAGCGCGCCCTCGACGCGATCGTGGAGGTACGCGGCATAGGCCGCCTCATCGAGATGCTGGAGCTGGCAGCCGCCGCATTCGGGATAATGCTTGCACGGTGCGGCCCGGCGATGCGCGCCCGGCGCGACGCTGCCGTCCTCGAACACGCGGTCGCCGGGCGCGGCGAGCGGCACGTGCCGGCCCGAGGCGGTCACGCCCTCGCCGCGCGCGGCCACGCGGACGATTTCCTCGTCGGACCCTACAGGCATTCGGCGATCGCGTGGGGAATGTGCATCGGCAGATCATCGGCGACCAGCGCCGGTCCCGCAAGGCGTGCCGCGCGCGCATGCAGCCATACCGCCTCGCAAGCGGCGCGCATCGGCGCGCGGGTGGCGGCAAGGCGAGCGGCGACGAGGCCCGCGAGCACGTCGCCCGTACCGGCGGTCGAGAGCCAGGCGGGCGGCTGCACGACTCGTGCACTGCCGTCGGGCGCGGCGATGACGGTCGCCGCACCCTTGAGCACGACGATTGCCTTGCTCCGGCGTGCCGCTTCGAGCGCGGCTGCGATGCGATCGCCCGCAGGCGGTCCGAACAGGCGCGCGAACTCGCCGGCATGTGGGGTCAGGATCGTCGGGGCAGGTCGCCGGGCTAACGAGTCGACATCGACGAGCGCGAGGGCGTCACCGTCAATGACAAGTGCACAGTTGCTTGTCAGCCATTGCTCGCATGTCCGGCGAGCTTTGTCGTCGCGGCCAAGCCCCGGCCCGACTAGTACCGCGGCGGCGCGGTCGGGGTCGATCTCTTCACGATGCACCACCGCATCGAGCGGCACGCGCGCATCGGCGCTTGCCAGCACGACATAACCCGACCCGCCCCGTGCCGCCGCCGTTGCGGCCAGCCGCGCCGCGCCCGGCATCGCCCCGCCGACGACGCCGACCAGCCCGCGCGTATACTTATGATCGTCGGATCCGGGCGGCGCGATACGCGGCTGCGCCAGCATGCGCACCTCCGAGCGGACCGCCAGCCCGATCGGGTCCACCAGCAGCGCTCCCGTCGCAGCGACGCCCTCGCCCTGAAGATGCCCGCGCTTGACCGCCCCCAGCGCCAGCGTCGCATCAGCGCGCAGCACCGCGCCCGCCGCCGCGCCCGTATCGGCGTCGAGGCCCGAGGCGATGTCGATTGCCAGCACGAACCCCGCCGCGGCACGCAGCCGGGCGATCGCGGTGGCGACCTCGCCCTCGATCGGACGTGACAGGCCGATGCCGAACAGGCCATCGACGACGACCGGCTGCGCGGGCGCGTCGGCAAGATCGACCGTTGGCCCGCGCCACGCCGCCTGCATCGCTTCCGCAGCACCCGACCAGCGCCCGCCCAGCGCCCCGACCGTCACGTCATGGCCCGCCGCCGCAAGCAACCGGGCTGCGGCGAACGCATCGCCGCCATTGTTGCCGGGACCCCCGAGGACAAGAATCGATCGCCCCCTCGCAAATCGGGCCGCCTCCCGCGCCACCGCGGCGGCGGCGCATTCCATCAGCTCGGCCTGGCTGGTCCCGCGGGCAAAGCACGCGGCCTCGACCGCGCGCATCTCGGCCGCGGTCAGGATCGGGGCGTCAGTCGCCCGCATCCGCCCCGGTCGCATTGCCCGGCGCCTCGGTCGGCGCCGCGGCGGCGGGAAGGCGATAGCGCGCTCCCCCCACCTCGACCTCGATCCGGCGGCCGTCGCTTCGCACGATCGCCGGCTCGGCACCGTCGGCGGCAGCGATCTCGCGCCCATCGGCACCGACGCGCAGCCGGTGAAAGCCGCCGTCGGGAAGGCGGACTGTCAGGAGCGTGCCCCGGTCGTCGGCGATCCGATCGACGCTGCACGTGCGCCGGAACTCGGCCTCCCCCGGCGGCGCGCAGAAGATGCGACCGTCGGGGCCGCCCGGCTTGCCCGTGGGTGCGGCGGCGGTGGTCGTATCGCCCTCCGCCGCAGGCTCGCCCGCGTTGCAGCCTGGCAGCAACAGCAGCCCCAAGAAGATCGTCCGTTTCATCCGCCCCCTCCGACCACGCCGCGCGCCTGTTCGATCAGGGGTGCCAGCAAGCCGGCCCAGCGCGCAACCCCCACATCGTCGGCGATCAGGTCGTTGCGCACCTCGATAGACACACAAGCGATCCCCCGCCCTTCCCCATGCCGGTCGAGCGTCGCGTTGAGCAGACGACCCGAGTAGGGCGCGTTGTCGCCCGTCTCGATCCCGGCAGCACGCAACCCGGCGATCATCACCCGCGCCGCTCGGTCGTCGCGGTTGTAGAGGATGCCGGCCTCGAGCGTGCGCGGCGGCGCGCCGCGAAGCTGGCGGGTAAAGCTGTGGATCGCGACGATCAGCCGGGGGCGGCGCGCCTTGACCTCGGCTGCCACGGCCGCGTGATAAGGTGCGTGGAAACGGGCGATGCGATCGAAGCGGTCGGCACCGACATTGCCGGGGACGGCGACCTGATCGCTCTCGACCGGGATCAGCGCCGGATGATCGGGCTCGCGATGCAGCTCGATGACGAGGCGCGAGACGGTCGCGAGGATCGCCGGCGTTCCCAGCCGCGCCGCGAGCGCGCGGGTCAGCGGCTCGGCGCCGATGTCCACCGCGACATGCTCGCCCATCACCTCGGAGGCGACGCCCAGTTCGATGCCGGCCGGCACGAGGTTTGAGGCGTGGTCGCACAGCAGCAGCACGTCGCCCGCGCCCTCGACCAAGAGAGGCGCGTTCATGCGAAGCGCGGCGAGCGGCGCTCGCGATAGGCCGCCAATCCTTCGACCACGTCATCGCCTGCGAACAGCCTGTCGAACGCGGCGTCGTGGTCGGCCGTCGGGTCGTTGAGCACGGCCTTGAGCATTCTTGTCGAAGCCATTGAGTTGCCGGCGATCGTTCTTGCCAGCACGAACGCCTCGTCCCAAGGATCGGTCGCGACCGCGTCGAAGAGGCCGATCGCGGCGGCGGCGGGTGCATCCAGCACCTCGCCGGTGAACAGCAGTCGCGCGGCCCGTCCGCGCCCGACCTGCGCCGTCAGCCGCGCCACGTCCGCGGCCGGATAGCCGATGCCGAGCCGCGCGGGCGTCACCGCCAGGCGCGCGCCCTCGCCCGCGACGCGAAGATCGGCAGCGAGCGCCAGCGCGACTCCAGCGCCATAGCAGCCGCCCACGACTACGGCGACGACGGGCACCGAGACCGTCGCCAGTGCCTCGATCCCTCGCCGCATGGCCGGCCGGAAAGCAGCAGCCGCCGAAGGATCATCGACGAACCCCGCAAACTCGCGCAGGTCCGCGCCTGCGGAGAAGTTCTGCTCGCCCCCGATCAGCAGCACGCGCGTCGCGGCGGGCATGGCCGCCAGGATCGACGCCAGCCGGTCCCATTCGGCGACGGGGATCGCGTTGCGGCGCTCGGGCGCGTCGATCGTCAGGCGGGCGATGCCCGGCTCGGGCGTGTCGAGAAAGAACATCGCCGCCCGCGATGCCGCATCGCGCGGCGCGTGTCACGCCGCCGTGAACGAGGCGGGGGAGGTGGCGGGGTCCGAAGACCCGGCCACCGGCAGGCGATCCGCTCCCGGCGTACGGCCCGCTTCCCCGCAATCAGCAAGACCCGTGCCGACCGATTCGTCCAGCGCGGCGGCGCGGGAGGCGTCCCGTGAAGGGACTCCGTCTGTCACGCGAGTGCCGTTTCGAGACACCACCAGCCATCGGGCGCCAGCGCCGCAGCCGCATCGCTGCACCGCGCACGATCGTCGAAGAGGGCGAAGCAGGTCGCCCCCGATCCCGACATCCGGGCGAGGATCACGCCCGGCTGTGCCGCGAGCAGCGCCAGCACACGCTCGATCGCCGGCGCGAGGACGCGGGCCGGTGGCTCGAGATCGTTGCGCCCCGCGAGCGCCGCCGCGATCGGATCGCCGCTCGCGACCGGTCCGCGATCCGTCCCATCCCAGCGCGCGAACACCGCCGCGGTCGAAACCGGCACGCGCGGATTGACGAGCAGTACCGGCAGCGGCGGCAGCGGCGGCAGCGGTTCGAGCCGCTCCCCGCGCCCACGCCCCACCGCCGCGCGGCCGAGCAGGCAAGCCGGAACGTCGGAGCCGAGCGCCTCGGCACAAGCCACCAGACGCGGATCATCGTTCGCCACGCCATGCGCCCGCGCCAGTGCGCGAAGCGTCGCGGCGGCATCAGCCGACCCGCCGCCGATGCCCGAGGCAACGGGCAGCCGCTTGACCAACTCGATCGCCGCGCGCGGCACCGGCTTCACGCGCTTGGCGAACAGCCGCTCGGCGCGCAGGACGAGATTGTCGGCCTCGCCCGACAAACCGCCGGCGAAGGGCCCGGTGATCGTCAGCCCCGGCGCGCCCGCCGTGTCGAGCCGGATCGTGTCGCCATCGGCCACGAAAGCAAACAAGGTCTCGAGCTCGTGATAGCCGTCGGGCCGCCGCGCGCGGACGTGCAGCGCCAGGTTTAGCTTGGCGGGCGCGGCTTCTTCGATCATGTCACTCGGCGGAAAGGCCGCGCTCCAGCTTGGCGGCGAGGCGCGTCCTGTCCGCCCCCTCGGCATGGACCGACGCCGCGCGCCAGGCGTAGCGCGCCTCGTAGCGCCGCCCGCTGGCCCAATAGGCGTCGCCCAGATGCTCGTTGATCTCGACATTGCCGGGATCGGCGGCGGCAGCCTGTTCGAGGAGGGGCAACGCCTTTGGCACCTGCCCTCGCCGGACATAGGCCCAGCCGAGCGAATCGGTGATCGAGGCGTCGTCAGGCTTCAATCGCCGCGCCTTTTCGAGCAGCGCCTGCGCCTCCGGCAGGTCGCGCCCGCGCTCGGCCAGGGCATAGCCCAGATAGTTGAGCGCCACCGGCTCGTCGGGCGCCAATTCGACCGCGCGGCGCAGATAGGGCAGCGCCTCGTCGAACCGCCCGGCCTGCTCGAGCGCGCCGCCGCGCTGGAGGTTGAGCACCCAGTCACCCGTGCCGCCCGCCCGCGTCATCGCCGCGGCATAGGCGTCTGCCGCCTCGGCGAAACGGTTGGAGGCGATCAGCAAGTCGCCGAGCGTCCGCGCTTCGTTGGCATCGGCGTCCTTTGCCGCCGATCGCTTGGCGGCGAGCGAAATCGCAACGTCGCGCTCGCCCATCCGGTCGAGCACGGCAATGCGCAGTGCCTCGGCCCCGTTTGCCCAGGCGCTCTTGGGCTTCACTTCCTGGATCAGCGCCAGCGCGCGCCGCGCCGACCCGTCGCGCGATAAGGCGTCGGCGAGGAGTAGCCGCGCGCGGTCGTTCAGCGGTTCGAGCAGCAGTGCCGTGCGGGTAAGGAGGATAACCAGCGGCGAAGGCTCGTCACCCGACAAGTCGGCGGCCAGGCGCGTGAACAGGGTCGATGCGCCGAACGCCGCGCCGGGCTTCACCCCGCGGCCGAGTGCCGCCAACTGGGCGCGCGCCGCCGGGTCCTCGCCCGCCAGCAACGCGCGAGCGGTGCGCATGTCGCCCCGCCCGGCATAGAGGCGCGCCGCGGCGATGCGGATGTCGAGGGCGCCGCCCTCGGCCAGCAGCGCCCGAAGCGCCGGGTTCGCCTCGTCGTCGCGCCGCAGGGCGACGAGGATCAGCGCCTTGGCCTCCGCCGAATAGCGGCGCTCGATCGCGTTGTCGGCGTCGGCCCCGAGTTCGGCGAGCGGATCGGCGGCGCCGGTCTCGAGCGCGATCCAGGCGCGCAGCACCGGGCCGACGAACGACAGCGGCCCCTGCCCCACCCGCGTCGCGGTGACGCGCGCGCCCGCCCAGTCGCGCGCCGCGACCTGATCGGCGAAGCGCAAGAGCGCCGCATCGGCAGGCGCGACCTTCGACGCTTCGAGCACCGCCAGCGCGCGGCGGGCGAGCGCCATGTCGCCGACCGACACGCCCTCGCGAAAGGCGCGGATCGCGATCACCTCGTTGCCCGGATCGGCAGCGAGCGCGACGGCATAGCCGCGCGCCGCGACGTCGGCCGCGCCGTCCGCATCTGCCGCGCGGGCGCGGACATAGGCGGCCAGATCGCTGCCGCGTGGCGGATCCGACGCGAACGCCGGTGCGGCGAAACTCACACCGGCGGCGAAGATGAGCGCGTTACATGTTCGGATAGTTCGGCCCTCCGCCGCCCTCGGGCACCACCCAGTTGATGTTCTGGGTGGGGTCCTTGATGTCGCACGTCTTGCAGTGGACGCAGTTCTGGGCGTTGATGACGAACCTGGGATCGCCCGTTTCCTCGCCCACCACTTCATAGACGCCGGCCGGACAGTAACGCTGCGCCGGCTCGTCGTACAAGGGCAGGTTGTGCGCGATCGGCACGTCCGGGTCCTTGAGCGTCAGGTGGACGGGCTGATCCTCCTCGTGATTGGTATTCGAGATGAACACCGAGGAGAGGCGATCGAAGGTCAGAACGCCGTCGGGCTTGGGATAGTCGATCGGCTGGACCTCGTTCCTGCCCCACAGGCTCTCGTGATCGGGCTTGTGATGCATCGTGTAGGGCAGCTTCAGCCCCCAATGCTCAAGCCACATGTTGACGCCCGACAGACCCGAACCGAAGAAGTCGCCGTATTTCTTCACCAGCGGCACGACATTGCGGACGCGGTAGAGCTCGTCGCGGACCCAGCTCTTCTCGTACGCGGTGGCATAGGCCACCAACTCGTCGCCGGAGCGGTCGGCCCGCACCGCCTCGAACGCGGCTTCGGCGGCCATCATGCCGGTCTTCATCGCGGTATGCGTGCCCTTGATCCGAGGCACGTTGAGGAAGCCCGCCGAACAGCCAATCAGCGCGCCGCCAGGGAAGACGAGCTTCGGCACCGACTGGAACCCGCCATCATTGATCGCACGCGCACCATAGGAGACGCGCTTGCCGCCTTTTAGCAGCTCGGCAATCTCCGGATGCGTCTTCCAGCGCTGCATCTCCGAGAAAGGCGAGAGATAGGGGTTGCGATAGCTGAGCCACGTCACATAGCCGAGCGCGACCTGCCCGTTCGCCTGATGGTAGATAAATCCGCCGCCGTTCGATCCCGGCGTCTCGCTGAGCGGCCAGCCCTGGGTATGAATGACGCGGCCCGGCACGTGCTTGGCCGGATCGATGTCCCAGAGCTCCTTGACACCGAGGCCATAGACCTGCGGGTCGCAGTTCGCGCGCAGGTCGAACAGGCGCATCAGCTCTTTCGACAGATGCCCGCGCACCCCCTCCGCGAAAAAGGTGTAGCGCGCATGGAGTTCGAGGCCCGGCTGCCAGTCGGGCTTGCGCGTGCCGTCGCGGGCGATGCCCATGTCGCCGGTCGCGACGCCCTTGACCGAACCGTTTTCGTTGAACAGCACTTCGGCCGCGGCGAAGCCGGGGAAGATCTCCACCCCCAGCCCCTCGGCCTGCTCGGCTAGCCAGCGGCAGAGATTGCCGAGCGAGCCGGTGTAACAGCCCTCGTTATGCATGAACGGCGGCAGTGCCGCTTCGGGAAGCGAACGCTTGCCTGTCTTCGACAGCACCCAGTGATGGTTCTCGGTCACCGGCGTCTCGGCGAGCGGGCAGCCCATCGTCCGCCACTCAGGCAGCAGCTCGTCGAGCGCGCGCGGATCGATCACCGCGCCCGACAGGATGTGCGCGCCGACCTCGGAGCCCTTTTCGAGCACGCAGACGGCGAGTTCGGCCCCGGCCTCGTTCGCGAGCTGTTTCAGGCGAATGGCCGCCGACAGGCCCGCCGGCCCGGCGCCGACGATCACCACGTCATAGGGCATCGATTCGCGTTCGCTCATTCCCGTCTCTCCGTCGCCTGCCGGTTCCTCCGCATCGTCGCATGCGCGGGGCGGTCTGGCCGCAGTTGCGCTGCCCGATCATTGACGCGGGCGTCAAGTTGATAGCTTGAGATGGCGATGGGGGCCGACCAATACCACCGATGGGACGAACTGGCGGCGAGCGCGCTCGAATGGTGGGCCGATGCCGGGGTCGATGTCCTTACCGATGACGCACCGCGCGACTGGCTCGCCCGTCCGAACCGCGCGGCCGTAGCGTCCGCTGCCGCGACGCCCGCACCGGGGGCAGCCGGGCCGGACGACTATGCCAGCTTCTGGGACTGGCGGCTTGGGCCGGACGCACCCGAGCGCAATTGGGGCAACCCGATTCTGCCGCCCGAGGGGCCGCGCGACGCCGATCTCCTGATCCTGCTCGATCAACCGGGCGACGAGTCGCTGATCGATGGGGTGGAAGGGGCGATGTTCGACCGCATCCTCGCGTCGATCGGGCGGTCGCGCGGCGACGCGCTGGTCGCGGCGCTTGCGATGGCGCGGCCACCGGCCGACACAATCTCGCCCGAGGCGCTGCCGCCGCTGGCCGCCGCCGCTGGCCGCCTGTTGGCGCTCGCGCCGGCAAAAACGGTGCTGATCGTTGGACATACGACGAGCCGTGCGCTGCTCGCGGCGGACGGTGCTCCCGTTCCACGTGCTTTACATGGCATTAACCAAGCCGGCCGAGAGTTGCAGGCGCTCGCCATCGCGCACCCGCGCTTCATGATGAAGCATCCGCGGGTGAAGCGAGAAGCGTGGCGCTGTTTGCAGTCGCTCCTGGGGGGACAAGCCTGATGCGTATTCGTCTGGGCGCCGTTGCGCTTCTTGCTTCCATCGCGTTGCCCGGCATGGCGCTGGCAAACGGCAACGACGACAAGCTGCCGATCCGCAGTGCCGCGGCGAACGGCGGCATCCCCGCCCAGCTCGACGATGCCCAGCGCGAGGCTTATCGCGCCGTTTTCGCCGCGATCCGCGAGAGCCGTTGGGCCGATGCGCAGCTTCGGCTCGACGCGATGCGTCCCGGCCCGCTGCACGCAATGGCCCGCGCTCAGCTCTATACCGCCAAGGGATCGCCAAAGGTCGAGCTGACGCCGCTGATGGCGCTGCTGGCCGAGGCGCCCGAACTGCCACAGGCGCCCGACCTCGCCCGCCTCGCCAAATTGCGCGGGGCCGAGACGCTGCCGACGCTGCCGGCGCCGCAGCGGCTGATCTGGGTCGACGGCGCGCCCAACCGCATCCGCGTGAAAGGCACCGCAAGCGACGCCGCCGCCGCCGAACTCGCCAACCGCGCTCAGCCCTTCATCAAGGCCGATGACGGTCCCGCGGCCGAGGCGCTGGTCCGCGAATATGAAGGCCGGTTGACGCCCGAGGCGCTGACCGAATGGCGCCAGCGCGTCGCCTGGATCTATTTCCTGATGGGCGACGATTCCAACACGCGGCGCGTCGCCGCCGCCGCCCAGACCGGCACCGGCGAATGGGTGCCGCAGGCCGACTGGGTGCAGGGCCTCGCCGCGTGGCGGCAGAACGACTGCAAGGCGGCGCAGATCGCCTTTGCCGCAGTGGCGCAGCGTGCGCGCGACGTCGATCTGCGCGCCGCTGGCCACTATTGGGCCGCGCGCGCCGACATGGCCTGCGCCCGCCCCGACCTGATCCAGGCCCGCCTGACTGCCGCCGCCCAGTATAACGAAACCTTTTACGGCATGCTGTCGCGCCAGACGCTGGGCATCGCCGAGGCGACCGACCGCCTGCCCGACCGCACCGCCGGCGCCGACTGGAAGGCGCTGGAGCGCCGCCCCAATGTTCGCGTCGCCGCCGCCCTAGTCGAGATCGGCGAGGACGACGCCGCCGCCGAGCTCCTCAAGCACCAGGCAAGGATCGGCGATGCCGCCGACTATGCGTCGCTCGCGCGCATCGCGGGGGCGCTCAACCTGCCCGCGACGCAGATCTGGCTGTCGCACAACTGCCCGCCCGGCGCGACGCCGCAGGTCGCGACGCGCTATCCCGCGCCGAACTGGACGCCCGACGGCGGCTGGCGCGTCGACAAGGCGCTGGTCTATGCCCACACACTACAGGAATCGCGCTTCCGCTCGACCGTGGTCAGCCCCGCCGGTGCTTACGGCCTGATGCAGATCATGCCTTCGGCCGCGAGCGACATCGCCAAGGCCAAGGGGATGGCGGCGGTCATTGACCGCTCGGCGCTGTCGCGTCCCTCGACCAATATCGAGGTCGGCCAGTCCTATCTCGAAAAGCTACGCGACATGCCAGCGACGGGCGGCCTGCTGCCCAAGGTGATCGCCGCCTATAACGCCGGCCCCTCGCCCGTCGCCGCATGGAACCTGTCGTCGAAGGACGGCGGCGACCCGCTGCTCTATATCGAGAGCATCCCCTATTGGGAGACGCGCGGCTATGTCATGACGGTGCTGCGCAACTACTGGATGTACGAGATGCAGGCGGGCAAGGCGTCGGACAGCCGCCATGCTCTGTCGCAGGGCATGTGGCCGCGCTTTCCTGGCATGAAAGGGGCGACGGCGGTCAACTCGCGAAAGGGCAATGCCCGGCGGCGGTGATTCCCAGACCGCCGTTCTTCCCGATAGGCCGCCGAGCGAAGGCGTAGCGGCGTATTGAAGGACGTTGAAACTGCTTCGATACGGGTCTTCGCCAGGCTCAACCCCTACTCAGCGCGAACGGAGCTTGTTTGTGCCGACCATCGTCCGCCGCCCCGTCCGCATCGCCGTCCTTACCGTCTCCGATACCCGTGGTCCGGCCGACGACCGCTCGGGCGACACGCTGGTCGAGCGGCTGACGAGCGCGGGCCACATCCTAGCCGACCGCGCGATCGTGAAGGACGAGGCGGACGTCATCGTCGCCCGCCTTCACGCCTGGATCGACGATCCTGCCGTCGAGGTCGTCGTGACGACCGGCGGCACCGGCGTCACCGGCCGCGACGTGACGCCCGAGGCGGTCGAGCGTGTGTGCGACAAGCTGATCCCCGGGTTTGGCGAGCTGTTCCGGTGGCAGAGCTATGCCAAGATCGGCACCTCCACGATCCAGTCGCGCGCCTGCGCCGGCGTCGCGCGCGGCACCTACATCTTCGCGCTGCCCGGCTCGACCGGCGCGGTGAAGGACGGATGGGACGGCATCCTCGCGAGCCAGCTCGACATCGACCACAAGCCCTGCAACTTCGTCGAGCTGATGTCGCGGCTCGAGGAGCGTTAACCTTTCAATCCTGCTCAACTGTCGATTCGTCCCGCGCCGGGACACGCCGAATCCGTGCCTAGTCAAGCGCCGTCCCAATCCCGATAATCGCGCCTAACGATCGGTAAAGGGGCGCGAAGATGATTAACGGGCTTCTTCGGATTCTGGCGGCGGGACTGGCGATTGCGATGGTGCCGGCCGCGGCCCATGCGCGGGGACCCGCCGTGACCAGCGTCATCTCGCTCGAAAGCCCACTCGCCCCCGGCGAATATGCCTGGGACGACGCCGGCGTTCCCGCCGGTCCCGTCCGTATCGTCGTCGACCTGTCGACGGAGAAGATCCACGTCTATCGCAGCGGCGTTGAGATCGGCCGTGCCTACATCCTCTACGGCGCCGATCACAAGCCGACGCCAACGGGCACTTTCCCGATCCTGCAAAAGGATCGCGATCACGTCTCGAACCTCTATGGCGCGCCGATGCCGTACATGCTGCGCCTGACCTGGGGCGGCGTCGCCATCCATGGCAGTCAGGTCGAGGCGAACGCCGCGACGCACGGCTGCGTCGGCGTGCCGGACGAATTCGCGGCGCTCCTCTTCGCGCAGGCGAAGAAGGGCGACCCAGTGCTGGTGACGCGAGGCTGGCGCCCCGACCTGTACAAGGACGAAGCCCCCGCGGCCGAGCGGCTGGACACGGACCAAGGCGGCGAGACCATCGTGACCGAGGAAATCGTCACGCCTTGACCAACCCGTCACCTCGGGCATGACCCGGGGTTAAGTGAGTTAGCGTTTGCGCTTACCCTGATGCCGGATGTTCGCCGGTCGTCCGCGGCGCTTCAGCACCCGCGGCGGGCCGCCACGGCGGCGGTCGTCGCCGCCCTCACCGCTCCCTGACCCCTTGCCGTCGGGCAGCTCGAAGCGGAGCGCCCCCGACACCGGGTTCGCCTCGACCAGCCGCAGCTTCAGCCGCTGGCCGAGCGCGAAATACTCGCCCGTCTCCTCGCCGATCAGCCGCTGGCTCGCCTCGTCGTGCCTGAAATATTCTCGGCCCAGGTCGCGCGCGGGCACCAGGCCGTCGCCCCCCACCCCCTCGACCGTGGCGAAGAAGCCGAAGGCGGCGACGCCGGTGATCTTGGCGTCCATGACCTCGCCGACATGTTGGGCCAGATAGGCGGCGACATAGCGGTCGATCGTCTCGCGCTCGGCCTCCATCGCCCGCCGCTCGAGGCTGGAGATGACCTCGCCCACCCGCTCCATGTTCGCCGCATCCTCGGCCGACAGCCCCCCCGGCCCAAGCTTGTACGCATCGACCAGCGACCGGTGGACGATCAGGTCCGAATAACGCCGGATCGGCGAGGTGAAATGCGCATAGCTGCCGAGCGCGAGGCCGAAATGCCCCGCATTCTGCGGCCCGTAATAGGCCTGGGTCTGCGTCCGCAGCACCTGCGTCATGATCTCCTCACGCGCCTCGTGCTCGCCCAGCGTGCCTAGGATGTGGTTGAACGTCGCGGGGCGGATCACCTGTCCAAGCGCAAAGCTCATGTCGAAGGTCTTGAGATAGTCCTTGAGCGCGGTCAGCTTCTCGCGGCTCGGCGGCTCGTGGATGCGGTACATGACCGGCGCCTTCTTGCGCTCGAGCGCCTTGGCTGCGGCCACGTTGGCGGCGATCATGAAATCCTCGATCAGCCGGTGCGCGTCGAGCCGCTCGCGCGGCGCGACCGACAGGATGCGCCCCTTCTCGTCGAGCACCACACGCCGCTCCGGCAGGTCGAGGTCGAGCGGGCTGCGCTTGTCCCGCGCGCGGGAGAGGGCCGCCCAGCAGTCCCATAGGGGGAGCAAGGCAGTGCGGGTGAGATCCGGATCGACCATCTCCGGCGCCGCGTCCGACCGCACCGCATCCACCGCCGCCTGCGCGTCCTCATAGGCAATGTTCGCCGCGATCCGCACCACCGCACGGGTGAAGCGCCAGTCGCGGATATCGCCATCCTTGCCGATGCGCAGGTGGCACGCCATCGCCGCGCGGTCCTCGCTCGCCTTCAGCGAGCAGATGTCGGCCGACAGCACCTCCGGCAGCATCGGCACGACCCGGTCGGGGAAATAGACCGAATTGCCGCGCTTCCTCGCTTCCTTGTCGAGGAGCGAGCCGGGGCGGACGTAGAAGCTGACATCCGCGATCGCGACGATCGCGCGAAACCCGCCCTCGTTGGCCGGATCGTCGTCGGGTGTCGCCCAGACGGCGTCGTCATGGTCGCGCGCGTCGGCGGGGTCGATCGCGACGATGGGCAGATGACGCAAATCCTCCCGGTCGTCGCCGAGCGGCTGACGCGCCACCCGCTCCGCCTCGGCGATCAGGTCGGAAGAGAAGACGTTGGGAATGCCGTGTTTGTGGATCGCAATCATCGAGAAACTGCGCGGCGCGAACGGGTCCCCCAGCCGCTCGACCACCTTGGCCATGATCCGCGGGGGCCGCCCGGTCTTCTCGGCGAGAACGAGATCGCCGGGCTCCGCCTCGCCGCGATCGACCACCGGCAGGTCGCGCGCCGCCTTCTTGTCGAGCCCGGCGAGGAACAGCCGCCCGCCCTCCTCGCGCAACACGCCGAGGATCTGCTCCTCGCCCCTTGCGAGCGTCTTCATCGGATGCGCGATCCAGCCGTTTCCAGCCTCCTCGGTGCGAGCGAGGATGCGGTCGCCGGGGCCGAGCGCCGACTGCCGCCGCCCGCGCTCGATCACGCGCAGCCGTGGCTGGGGAATGCCCTCCGCCTCCCAGCGCTCGGGCACCGCCCAGACCGCATCACCATCGGCGTCGGTCACCCGCAGCACCGTTACCTTGGGCACGCCGCCCATCTTGTGGAAGGCGCGGCCGGGGGCGATGTCGACCAGCCCCTCGTCGGTCATGTCCTTGAGCAGCGCCTTGAGCGCGATCTTGTCGGCGCCGTGCAGCCCGAACGCCTTGGCGATCTCCCGCTTGCCCGCGGGGCTGTCCGAACTCGCGATGAAATCGAGGATCTGCTGGCGGCTCGGGAGCCCGTTCTGGCGTCGCATGGCCCCGAGATAGGGCGTCAGGCCCCGCCGCGCACGGACTTTCGCGTCAGCTGCTGAACGCCACCAGCCAGACCGTCGCCATGCCCCCCTGCTTCGGCACGACGAGGACGCGGTAGCTGCGGTTGCGCGCGCGGTCGTCGGCCCGCCCGCCTGCGCTGCCGGGGCCGGCGGCGGGGCTCCACCAGTCGATGCCGGTGCCGAAATGGCCGAGCACCGGGTCCTCGCCCGGCTTCGGATCGCGGCCCAGCAGCCGCGCCGCGAAGCCTGTCGCGTCGACAAGCGGCGCGTCGAAGCGCAGCAGCGTGCGCGTATCGACGCCGCTCTCCCCGTCGCTGCGGATCGCGGTCGCGCCGCGCGGCAGCGGCTCGCCGATGAACCGCTCGACGGCAGCGGGGTCGATGCTGTCGGCCGATGCCATGCCCGTCTCTCCACAAGCGCCAAGCCCCATCAGCAGGGCAGCAAGGGCGAAGCGCGAAGTCATGCCCTACCGTCCCGCGCGCCGCGCGCCGGGTCAAGCGCGAAGCTCAGGGCGTCACCGTGAAGCTGGCCGAGGGGCCGTCGGCGCTGCCGCGCACCTCGAACTCCTGTGCCAGCCCCGCCTGGTGCAGCTGGCCGAGCTGCTCGTCGCCGATCCGCAGCGGGCCGATATCGACGCCCTTGCCCTCGTCCCAGTTATAGCGATCGAAGACGTGCAGGTCGCTCTCTATCGACACCTGCGCCGCGCCGTCCGCGCCCGGCGTGACGGTGACCGTCGCGGTGTGTGCATAGCTAAAGCCGCCCACCGCGAAGAACCAGTCCTGCGACAGCTCCTTGGTGGCATAGGTGCTGGTCCAGGGCGTCGTCACCTGAAACGTCATTGGCTCGCCGGTGTAGTTGGCGCGGACATGCGCCTCGGCCGCGGCGCGCACGTTTGTCTCGAACGAGGCGTCGATTTCGTCGCGGATCGCCGGGATGTCGTTTCGGATCGCATTGGGATCGATCGACAGCGTCTCGCCGCTGTTGCCCAGATAATGGCGCATGTGCCGCGCGGCATTGTTGAGGCCGAGCCCGTCGGCGGCATCGGCGACACGGTAGAAAGCGGCCTCGTTTATATGGTCGGCGATCGAGGCACCTTCGCTGGCGTGCGCGCCCGACCCGTCGCCCGTGGTCGGCGCGGCGGGCGGCGTCGGATAGCCGGGCATGCCGGGCGACGGGGTGATCGTGCTCTCTTGCGGCGTCGCCGGTCCGTCGCCAAGGCTGGGGCGGAGGCCATCGCGCCCGGTGCCGCGCACATCGTCGCGCGTGTCCGACAAGCGTGCATCGCTCGTATCGAATACTCGGCCGGCGAAGTCGGCAACGCCCCGCGCGGCGTCCGAGATGGCGTTTCCGATCGAATCGAGCATGGTCGGCCTCCGTGGCTGTTGCAAGCCTTTTGACCGCTTCCGGCCCCCGCCGCGATAATCACATCGATTAGATGCCGGCGCGCCCTCCCGGCCCGCACGCGCATCTGCTAGCCATTGGGGCGTGACCCACGACCTCCTCGTCATCGGCGGTGGCATCAACGGCTGCGCGATCGCGCGCGAGGCAGCGCTGCTCGGCCTGAGCGTCTTGCTCGTCGAGCGCGACGACCTTGCCAGCCATACCTCCTCGGCCTCGACCAAGCTCATCCACGGGGGCCTGCGCTATCTGGAGCAGTATGAGTTCCGGCTGGTGCGAGAGGCGCTGGGCGAGCGTGAACGGATGCTGGCGATCGCCCCGCACCTTGTCCACCCGCTCACCTTCGTGCTGCCGCACGACCATGCGGTGCGACCGTGGTGGTTGGTGCGCGCGGGGCTGTGGCTCTACGACGCGCTCGGCTTTGACAGCTCGCTGCCGCGCTCGCGCTCGCTGAGGCGCGACGACACTGGCTATCAGACGCCGCTTCGCCAGGCGTATCGCGGTTTCGTCTATTCAGACGCCTGGGTCGATGACGCGCGGCTGACGGTGCTCAACGCCGTCGATGCCGCCGATCACGGCGCGGAAATCCTGACGCGCACCGGCTTCGAGCTTGCCGAGCAGGCGGGCGACCATTGGCGCGTGACGCTTTCGGACGGGCGCACGCTCGAAGCGCGCGCGATCGTCGTCGCCGCCGGCGGCTGGACGACGCAGGCGATGACCGCCATGGGCGTGCCCCCGCGCGGCAAGTTACGGCTCGTCCGCGGCAGCCACATCGTCGTGCCTGAACTGTTCGAGGGCGACCACGCCTATATCCTCCAGCAGCCCGACCGGCGGATCGTCTTCGCCATCCCCTATCCGGGCGGAACGATGCTGGGCACCACCGACGTGGCTGTCGAGGATCCCTCCGACGCGCGGATTTCGCCGGAGGAAACGCAATATCTCTGCGATGCCGCCAACCGCTATTTCCGGCGGCAGGTGAGCCCGGCCGAGGTGGTGAGCGACTGGTCGGGCATCCGCGCGCTCTACGACGACGGCGCGGGTTCCGCGGCCGAGGTGACGCGCGACTATGTGCTCGAACTGCATGATAAGGGCGCGCCGGTGCTGGGCGTATTCGGCGGCAAGATCACCACCGCGCGGGCCCTGGCGGAAGACGCGCTGGGGCGACTCGCGCCCGTGCTCGGCTTCGATGCACATCCGGTCAGCCGCGCGCGGGTCCTGCCGGGCGCGATGATCGCCGATATCGAGACGCTCGCGCGCCAGGTGGCGGAGCGCTGGCCGTTCCTCGACCCACATGACATCGACCGCATGGCCCGCGCCTATGGCAGCCGGCTCATCGAGCTGCTGGATGGCGTCGACAGCGTCCGCGACCTGGGCCGGGCATTGCCCGGCGGCATGACCGAGCGGGAGGCGCGGTTCCTGCACGAAACCGAGTTCGCGCGCGCGGCCGACGACGTGCTCGACCGGCGGACCAAGCTCGGGCTTGGCATGTCCG
Source organism: Sphingomonas spermidinifaciens (assembly GCF_002351485.1). Taxonomy (GTDB): domain Bacteria; phylum Pseudomonadota; class Alphaproteobacteria; order Sphingomonadales; family Sphingomonadaceae; genus Sphingomonas; species Sphingomonas spermidinifaciens. The sequence goes on from NZ_NWMW01000001.1 coordinate 841,476, forward strand.
AGGAAGAGCGGCGGGCGTTCGCCGACTGGTGGGCGACCGCGTTTCCGGCGGGTTGATCGCGATCAGCTTTGGAACCGCCCGCGCGGCGGCGCGCTGAAACGGACATGGACAAGACCGACGACGCCGAGAGCCTGCTCGCCACCGCGCTTCAGGACATGCTCGCCGGCGAGCGCCTGTTCGCCGAGCATCTGCCCGCAATCGCCGCGCATTCGCGTGCGGTGTCGCTGACCGAGGCGCTGGCGCGCGAGGTCGAGCGGGCGCGCCTGCAAGCCGCCGCGCTCGCCGAAGATTCGCGTGCCGACGGTGGGCCGCCCAATCTCTGGATGCAGGGCATCATCGACGATGCGCACAGGGACACGCGGACGATCGATGCTGGGCCGCTCCTCGACGCCGCGCTGGTCGGCGCGGTGCGCAAGGCGCTGGCGGCCAAGCATGTCAGTTACGAAACCGCGGTCGCGCTCGCCGAGCGGCTCGACGAACCCGCTCTCGCCGCCCGCCTCCGCCGCTGCCGCGACGAGGAAGCGGCGAGCGATCACCGACTGGCGGCGATCTTGAGCGAATGCACAGAAGCGGCGTAACGGCCGTTCACTCATGACGGCTGGGGCGTCAGTATGCGCGCGCCACCAGAATGCGTTCGACCGCCGGCTCGCCGGTGAATATGCACGGTCCCTGCGCGGGCGCCGCCGTGCCCGGCACGTTGCGGATCGTCAGCTTCAGGGCCTTTAGCCGCTCGACCACCGCATCGAGCGCGACGCCGGTCGGCCTCGCCCACTCCACCTCGACCCAGCCGGGGTTGCGCTCGCCCTCGGCGAAATGCGTCTCGAGGCCCGCGAAGTCGGTCACGTCGCGGCGAACGCCCGCGTCAAGCCGCGCGCGCGCCTCGACATGCAGTGCCTCCTGTATCTCGGCCAGCAGGCCCGCTGCCTGATCGACGAATCCGTCGCGCGCCACGAACGCGGTGTCGAGCTTGCCGCTCTCCTGATAGAGCCGGTCGCGGCGGATCACCGCGACATTGCCCGCCGCCACGTCCCGCGGACCGACCTCGACGACGATCGGCGCGCCTTTCTTGACCCAGCCCCAGCGCTTGTTGCCCGCCTTTTGCGCGCGGGCATCGACCATCGCCCGGATCGGCTCACCGAGCGCGGTCTGGCGCGACAGCTCGGCCTGGAGGCTGCGCGCATAGTCGAGCACCGCCTCATCCTCGGGCGCGTCGCGCAGCATCGGGACAATGATGACCTGCCACGGCGCGACGCGCGGCGGCACGCGCAGGCCATCGTCGTCGCCATGCACCATGATGAGCCCGCCGATCATCCGCGTCGACACGCCCCAGCTCGTGGTTTGCGCGAGCTCCAGCTCGCCCGCCGCGTTCTGGAAGCGGATATTCTGTGCCGAGGAGAAATTGGTGCCGAGGAAGTGGCTGGTGCCGGCCTGCAGCGCCTTGCCGTCCTGCATCATCGCCTCGATGCTGTATGTCGCCACCGCACCCGGGAAGCGCTCGTTCTCGGGCTTCTCGCCCGCTACGACCGGAATGCCGCAGCAATCCTCGGCAAAGGCGCGATAGACCTCGAGCATCTTCAGCGTCTCTTCGCGCGCCTCGGCCTCGCTCGCGTGCGCGGTATGCCCCTCCTGCCACAGGAACTCGGCGGTGCGCAGGAACATGCGGGTGCGCATCTCCCAGCGGACGACGTTGGCCCACTGGTTGATCAGCACGGGCAGGTCGCGCCAGGACTGAACCCAGCGGCTGAACGCGGCACCGATCACCGTCTCCGATGTCGGGCGGACGACCAGCGGCTCCTCCAGCTTCGCCTCGGGATCGGGGACCAGCCGGCCGTCCTTCTGGACCAGCCGGTGATGGGTGACGACCGCCATCTCCTTGGCGAAGCCATCGACATGCTCGGCTTCCTTCTCGAAGTAGGACAGCGGAATGAACAGCGGGAAATAGCAGTTCTCATGCCCGGTCGCCTTGATGCGGTCGTCGAGCAGCCGCTGCATCCGCTCCCAGATGCCGTAACCCCAAGGCCGGATGACCATGCACCCGCGCACGCCGCTCTCCTCGGCCATGTCGGCCTCGGCGATGACGGTCTGGTACCAGCGCGAGAAATCCTCGGCGCGCGTGACGGACAGGGCGTGTTTCATGGGGGCGCCGATAGCGGGGGGCGGCAGGGCGGACAAGCGGCTCGCCCTTTTCCGTTCGTGTCGAGCGCAGGCGAGACACATGTTCGAGCGAAGCAAACGGAAAGGGCGTTCAAGCCGCCGCCGTCGTCCACCCCAGCGCCGGTATCGCGATCGAGCGCTTGCCGCCCAGATCGGTGCGGCACACGATCAGCTCGCGCTGTTCCATATACCCCACCAGGCGCCGCGCGCGGCCGAGCGACGAGGTGCCATAGACCTCGGCAATCCGCTCGTCGGGTGGGCAGGCCTCTCCTTCCTTGGCCGCGCGGGCGATGAGGAGGAACGGCCCCAGCATCTCGCTCGGCAATTCGCGCGCGACCGACAGTGCGCCGGCCCACTCGTCCTCCAGCCCGTGGGTGATCCCCGCCCGCGCCGCGGCGAGCCGGCGCGAGAACGCTTCGAGGTCGAGCGGCGGCTTTGACAGCCCGGCCATGCGGCAGCGAACCTGATAGTCCTGGAACAGCACCGCGGCAGGACGGCTCGCCGACCCCGCCTCCGCCACGATCGCGGCGAGCACGTCGGCGACGATCTCCGCCACGCGTTCGGGCGGCATCGCGGGCGCGGGCGCCTCGGGGGGGGGCGGCGGCGCGGCGAGCGCCTCGATCACCTCGTCGGCGGGCATCGGCGGCGGCGGGGGCGGCGGCATTAGCGGCAGCCCGGGCTCGGGCGAGCCGCGCTCGATCAGGTCGCGCATGTCGGCCGGGGCCGAGGGCAGCGGGATCAGCTTGGGGCTGGAGCTTCGCGCCGAGGTCTCGACCGCGCCGATCTTCACCGCCACCGGCCGCCGCGACACCGCGGGGCCGAGCGCGAGGAAATGGCCGCGGGCGAGGTCGCGGATCGTCTCCGCCTGCCGCCGCTCCATGCCGAGCAGGTCTGCGGCGCGCGCCATGTCGATGTCGAGGAAGGTGCGCCCCATCAGAAAGTTCGACGCCTCCGCCGCGACGTTCTTCGCCAGCTTCGCCAGCCGCTGCGTGGCGATCACGCCCGCAAGGCCGCGCTTTCGACCGCGGCACATCAGGTTGGTCATCGCGCCGAGCGACGCGCGGCGCACTTCCTCCGCCACCTCGCCGCCGCCCGCGGGCGCGAAGAGCTGCGCCTCATCGACCACGACGAGCGCGGGATACCAATGGTCGCGCGGCGCATCGAACAGCGCGTTGAGGAAGACGGCGGCGCAGCGCATCTGCCCCTCCGCCTCCAGCCCCTCGAGGCTCAGCACGACCGAGGCGCGATGCTCGCGGATGCGCGCCGCCATCCTCGCGATCTCGCGCTCGTCATAATCGCCCGCCTCGATCGCGACATGGCCGTATGCGTCGGCGAGCGTCACGAAGTCGCCCTCGGGATCGATCACCACCTGCTGCACGCGCCCCGCCGATTTCTCGAGCAGGCGGCGAAGCAGGTGCGACTTGCCCGATCCCGAATTGCCCTGGACGAGCAATCGGGTGGCCAGCAGTTCCTCGAGGTCCATGGCGACGGGCTTGCCGTTGCCGTCGACCCCCATGTCGACTTGTGCGGTCATGGGGTCTTGGCGGGCGCCCTGCGCTCGAAGAAGTCGAACATCGTGTTCCACAGGTGAAGCTGCGACGCCGGGTTGCTGATCGAGTGCGTCTGACCCGGATAGAATTGCGTGTCGAACATCACGCCTTCCTGCTGCATCGCGCCGATCATCGCGGTCGTGTTGTCGAGGAACACATTGTCGTCGGCCATGCCGTGCATGACGAGCAGCGGGTCCTTGATCTTGCCCGCATCGCCGAGCGTCCCCGACCTGGCATAAGCCTCCGGCACCTTGCGCGGGTCGCCCATGTACCGCTCGGTATAATGGGTGTCGTAGAGGTCCCACTTGGTCACCGGCGCCACCGCCGCCCCGGCCGCGAACACGCCCGGTGCCTTTTCAAGGAGCTTGAGCGTCATATAGCCACCGTACGACCAGCCATGGATGACGAGGCGGTCGGGATCGACGAAGGGTTGCTGCTTCAGCCACTTGGCCGCCATCACCTGATCCTCGACCTCGACCGTGCCCATCGCGTGCCAGATCTGGTCGGTGAAGGCGCGGCTGCGGTTGGCGGTGCCGCGATTGTCCATCACGAAGACGATATAGCCCTTGTCGACGATCGCCTGCTGGAGCGGATCGGTCCAGCCGCGCATCACCCGCTGCGCCCCCGGACCGCCATAATAGGTGAAGAACACCGGATAGCGCTTGCCCGGCTCCATCTTGGGCTTGAGCAGCTTGTAATGAAGCGCGCTGCCGTCGGCGGCCTTCAGCGTCCCGAACTCAGGGATCGCATGGCTGGCGAGATACGGCGCATAGGGATGGTTCGGGCCGAGCGCATTCTGGTCGAGCCACTGCGTCCGCTTGCCGCTTGCGTCGGCAAGATAGCTCTGCGGCGGCTGGCTCGGGCTCGACCGCGCGACGATCAGCCGGTCGCCCGACATCGACACGCTGTTCCAGTATCCCGGCTCGGTCAGCCGTGTGACCGTACCCGCCTTCTTCAGCGACGCCGAATAGGCGTGGCGCTCGAGCACCCCGTCCTTGTTTCCGGTGAAGTAGACGAGGCCCTTTTCTTCATCGACGCCGATGACGTCGGCGACTTCCCAGTCGCCCGTGGTCAGCTGCGTCCAGCGGCCCTTGTCGAAGCGATAGAGATGGCCGTTGCCGCTCCGCTCCGACCACCATAGGATGCTGCCGTCCGACAGCGCGTTGAAGTTGTCGGAGAGGTTGATCCAGCTTTTGGCCTTGGCCTTTTCGGTGAACAGCACCCGCGACTTGCCCGTCGCCGGATCGACGGCGAGCATGTCGAGCACGGTCTGCGCGCGGTTCTGGCGCTGGACATAGAGCGTCTTGCCGTCCGCGCTCCAGTCGACGCGGGCGAGGTAAATGTCGGGGTCGCTACCCAGATCGACCTTAACCTGCCCCGACCCATCGGGCGCCATGACGTAAAGCGCGACCTCGACATTGGGCGTACCGGCAAGCGGATAGCGCTGTTCGTAGAGCTTGGTACCCTCGGCGCCGATCGACGCGCGGGTGAGGACGCGGACGGGGGCCTCGTCGAACCGCTCGACCGCGACGTACTTGTCGCCCGGCGACCACCAATAGCCGGTGAAGCGGGACATTTCCTCCTGCGCGACGAACTCGGCCTCGCCCCAATGGACGGTCCCGCCGCCACCCTGCGTCACGGCACGCGCCTCGCCGGCGCCGTTCAACGGCTGCACCCAGAGGTTCTGGTCGCGCACGAAGCTGATGAAGCCGCCATCCGGGCTGATGACCGGATTGAGCTCGCCTGCCTCGCTCGTCGTCAGCCGCCGCACCTCACCGTTCAGCGTCGCGAGGAACAGGTCGCCATCGAGCGGCACCAGGATCGAGCGCCCGTCGGGCGCCCAGTCATAGGTGACGATGCCGCGCAGGCCGCCGATACGCGCGCGCTCGCGCTGCATCTTCTCCGCTTCCGACAGTTCGGCGCCCGAGCCGACCTTCTTCGAATCGACCAGCATCCGCCACTGGCCGGTGGCAAGGTCCTGCGCCCACAGGTCGTAGCGCTCGGGCTCGCCGTCGCGCGGGCGAAGCTGGGTCAGGAGCTTGCCGTCGGGCGACAGGCGCGGCGGCCGCCCGCCGCCGCCCGACAGGCCGCCCTGCATGACGCGCTCGAACGTCAGCGTCTCCTTTGCCGCCGGCTGCTGCGCCGCGACGGGTTCAGCGACCATTGCCGTCACGCTCACCGACGCAAGCGCCAGCGCCAACCACCATCCGCGCATTCCCATCTCCGAAGGGGCCGACGCCGAAGGGGCTCCGGGGCGGCCGTGATGAGGCGTTATTGCCCCCCTTCGATGCGGGCGTAAAGGGTCAGGCGGACTGGGTTTCCCCGTCGGCCTCGGGCGCGTTCGAGTCCGGCGGCGGCGGCGCGTCGATCCCCTCGACCTCGGCTTGGTGGCCGAGCGTGTCGCGCACCCACAGCAACGTCACGAGGACGTAGAGCACCACCGCCAGCGGCGCGGCGACGATCACGCCGATAAAGCCGAACATGCTGCCCAGTGCGGCGAGCGCGAAGAGGAGCACAGCAGGCGGAATCGACACCGCGTATTTCTGGATCATCGGGGTCAGGACATTCCCCTCTAGCTGCTGCGCGACGACATAGACGACGATCGTCCAGAGCAGCGCGTCGCCGCCCTCGCTCAGCGCCAGCAGCACGCCGGGCGCCGCGCCGATGAAGGGACCGACCAGCGGGATGAAGTTGGTGAGGCCCGAGATGACGCCGAGCGCGCCGGCCGACTCGACGCCGACGATGCTGAGGCCAGCCCAGATCAGCACGCCCACGATTATCATCGTGGCCCCTTGCGCGATCAGCCACTGGTTGAGCGCCTGCCCGCTTGCCGACAGCGCCTCGCGTACCCGCTCGCCCTCCGACTTGGGAAACAGCTTCTCGACGCCGCGAACATAGAGATCGGGTTCGAGCGCGAGGTACATCGCCGCCACGATGACGAGGACGAGGTTGGTGATCGCCCCGACCGCCCCGAATGCGAACGTCAGCGCGCGACCGGCAATGCTTTGAAGATCGGGAGTGCCCGACAGGAAGCTCTGGAGAAAGGGCACCTGCTCGGCCATGTCGCGCGCCCGGTCGAACGCCTGGGGCAGCTGCCGCCCAACCTCGGTGAACTGTTCGGAAAGCTGCGCCCCGAACAGCCAGCCGGCCCCGCCCAGGATGGCGAGGATCAAGAACAGGCCGAGGAACACCGACAACGTGTCGCTCGCGCCCAGTTTTTTGAACGGCCACCCCGCCGCGCGGATCAGCGCGGCGACAATGACGGCCGAGAAGATCAGCATGAAGACGAAGGCGAACTGCACGGTCAGCAGGCACAAGCCCACCACCAACATCACCACCAAGGCCCGGCGCGCGATCCCGCCGATATGCGTCGTTTCCATGCGTCCCCCCGTTGTCGATCCGACAGAAACATCGCGCCGGCGTAACGGGTTCCTTCTTTAGGCCAGGTTGATCTGCGCAAGCCGCGTCCCGCGACACCCCGTAACCGGCGAAGCCCCGGGGGCTAGTCGTGCCCCCGTCCGCAGGACACACCACCCCTCCTGCCGCTACTGAATCCCGGCCTTCCCCGAGGTATTGCTCCGCCGGAAGCGGGCGCCCAAAGTCGGGAACGCAGCGCTGCCTGGACCTCCACTCCCCCCTTCGCGGGCGTATCGATCACCCCTCAGCGAACATCTTGCGCAACTCGCCCTTCAGGATTTTGCCGTTCGCATTTCGTGGCAGCACGCTGTCAACGAAGCGGATCGCCGCCGGCACCTTGAAGGCGGCGAGGTGCCGGGCCACCCAGTCCTGCAACTCCGCCTCGCTCGCGCTGCAGCCGGGACAAAGGTGGACGACCGCCGCAGGCACCTCGCCAAGCGTCCGGTGCGGCACGCCGACCAGCGCGGCGTCGGTGACGGCGGGATGGGCGTAGAGGACGTTCTCGACCTCGATCGAGTAGATGTTCTCGCCGCCGCGGATGACGATGTCCTTGGCGCGGTCGACGATGTAGCAGAAGCCTTCCTCGTCAAGCCGCGCGAGGTCGCCCGTTCGCACCCAGCCGTCGACGAAGGTCTCGGTGGTCGCCTCGGGCTTGTTCCAATAGCCTTTCACGATCATCGGTCCGCGCGCCCACAGCTCGCCGACCTCGCCGACGGGCAGCTCGTGCGCACCGTCGAGCGACATGATCTTGAGTTCGGCCACAGGGACCGGCGGGCCGCAGCTGTCGGGGCGGTTGAGATAATCCTCGCCGGTGTGCTGCGTCACCGTCGCCATCGTCTCGGTCATCCCCCAGCCGCTGCCGGGCGCCGCGCCGAACTCGGCCTCGATCCGTCGGACAAGCTCGGGCGCGGCCGGGGCGCCGCCATATTGGACGGCCTCCAGGCTCGACAGGTCATGTTTGTCGCGGTCGGGATGCTCGAGCAGCTGCCACGCGATCGTCGGCACCCCGCCGGTCAGCTGAACCCGCTCGCGCTCGATCAGCTTCAGCGCCTCGCCCGCGTCCCAGCGGCGCATCAGGACGATCGTCCCCCCGCTCGCGACCGTCCCCATCAGCGACGCCGAACAGGCGGTGACGTGAAACAGCGGGATGACGAGCAGCCCGATCTTGGGCACCGGCGCGCCCGGCGGCATCTCGCCCCGGCGCAGCATCGCCCGCGCGTTGCAATAAGCCGAGCTGAAGATGTTGGTCGCCATGTTGCGATGGGTGCCGAGCGCCCCCTTGGGCGCGCCGGTGGTGCCGCTGGTGTAGAAGATGACGACATCGTCGTCGGGCGCGATCGTCGCCGCGGCCGGGTGCAGCCCCATTTCGGGCAGCGCGGCCCACTCGTTCGGCGACGGCAGCAGCGTGTCGAAGGGTTCGGCAGGCGCCTCGACCGGCCCCTTAGGCCGCGTGACGAACACACGCTCGAGCCCTGTCAGCGCCGGCAACTCGCCCTTGAAGCGGTCATAGCGGTCGCCGTCGAGGATCAGCAGCTTCGCACCCGAATCATTGATCCCATACGCAAGCTCGGCGGCGCTCCACCACGCATTGAGCGGTACCGCGACTGCACCGATGCTGGCGACGGCAAAGAAGATCGCGGTCCATTCGGGCAGGTTGCGCATGGCAAAGGCGACGCGGTCGCCCTTCGCCACCCCCGCCTCCGCGAGCTTGTGCGCCAGATGCGTCGCGGCGCGGAAATGCGCGTCGTAGGTCACGCGCTCGTCCTCATGGATGACGAACTCGCGCGCGCCGTGGCTGCGCGAAAAGGCGATGAGGAGCGCGAGGTTGGGCGGCGCGTTCTTCCATGTGCGCGTCGGAACCCCGCGGATTTCGACCGTCTCGATCTCGAACGGCTGGCCCGGCGCAGTGATCAGCGCCTCGATCTGCGCGAGGGTCATCGCGGGCCAGGGTTTGGCGTCGGGGGCGGTCGCCATCCTCATCTCTCCTATACGCTGTCGAAGATCGGGTTTGCCCGATTGACGTTTGCGTGAAGGTTAGTGTTGATTCGATCTACGCTCAAGATATTAGGTGAGCGGGTCGCGAGCATGACTGCGACCCGAGAGGATTCGAACGACAGGTATGCTGACGCGCACGGTTCACGACGATCCCCGGTCGCTTGGGTTTGCGCCCGATCGGTTGGCGCGGATCGACGCCTTTCTGCGCGAGCGCTATCTCGACACCGGCTTGTTGCCGCACGCCCAGCTGCTTGTCGCACGCGATGGAGCAATCGCGCATTTCAGCCATCTCGGCAACGCGCGAACCGACGAGACGCCCGTCGGCCCCGACACGTTGTTCCGCATCGCCTCGATGACCAAGCCGATCACCAGCGTCCTGTTCATGATGCTGGTCGAGGAAGGGCGCATCGCGCTCGACACGCCGGTCCACCGCGTCCTGCCCGAATTGAAGGGCGTCGGCGTCTATGCGGGGGGCGGCGCCGGGGTGCCGTTCGCAACGTCGCCCACCGCCCGGCCGATGCTGATGGTCGACCTGCTCCGCCATACCGCCGGCTTCACCTACGGCTTCCAGAACCGCACCAACGTCGATGCCGCGCATCGCGAGCTGCGGATCGAAACGTGGCACGGCGATCTCGATCTCGACGGCTTCGTCGCCGCGCTCGCCAAGCTGCCGCTGGAGTTTTCGCCCGGCGATGCCTGGAACTACTCGGTCGCGACCGACGTGCTCGGCGCGGTCATACAGCGGATCGAGGACAAGCCGCTGGACGAGGCGATGCGGACCCGTATCCTTGCCCCGCTCGGCATGGACGACACCTCCTTTCAGGTGCCCGAGGGCAAGCTGCCTCGCCTTGCCGACTGCTACACCTTCAAGGCGGGCGAAGGCCGGGTGATGTACGATCCGGGCGCGGCGAGCGCCTGGGCATTGAAGCCGCGGCTCGTCTCCGGCGGCGGCGGGCTCGTCTCCACGGCCCTCGACTATCACCGCTTCTGCACCATGCTGCTGAACGGCGGCAGCCTGGAGGGCACGCGCATCGTCGGCCGAAAGACGATCGAGCTGATGACAATCAACCATCTGCCCGGGGGCGGCGACCTCGCCGCCATGTCGCGGTCGATGTTCAGCGAGGCGACCAACGCCGGCATCGGCTTCGGCCTGGGCTTTGCCGTCACGCAGGACGTCGCCTCGACGCTCGTCCCCGGCAGCGTCGGTGATTTCTACTGGGGCGGGCTGTTCTCGACCGCCTTCTTCATCGATCCGGTCGAGCGGCTGCACATGATCTTCATGACCCAATTGAGTCCCTCGAACCTCTACCCCGTCCGCCGCGAGATCCGCACGATGATCCACGCGGCGCTGGACTGACTGCCTCAAGGAGATGGCATCCATGACTTCCCCCATCACCACGCGCCGCGAGGGCGACGTGCTGGTCGTCCTGTCGAACAACCCGCCGGTCAACGCGCTCGGCGCTGCCGTCCGCCAGGGCCTCGACAAGGCGATCGACGAGGCGGCGGCCGATGACGGCATCAAGGCCGTCGTGATCGCTTGCGAGGGCCAGACCTTCTTCGCGGGCGCGGACATCACCGAGTTCGGCAAGATGATGGCCGAGCCCTCGCTTCCCGTGCTGGTCGACAAGATCGAGGCGTCGGAAAAGCCCGTGATCGCCGCAATCCACGGTACGGCGCTGGGCGGCGGGCTGGAGGTGGCGCTGGCCGCACATTATCGCATTGCTGTTCCCTCGGCGAAGTTCGGCCTTCCGGAAGTGAAGCTCGGCATCCTGCCCGGTGCCGGCGGCACGCAGCGCCTGCCGCGCGTCGCGGGGGTCGAGGTCGCGCTCGAAATGGCGACCAAGGGCGATCCCATTCCCGCCGCCAAGGCCAAGGAAGCGGGCCTGCTCGACCGCGTGACCGACGGCGACCTGCTTGCCGACGCGATCGCGTTCGCGGGCGAAGTCGCCGACGCCCGCCCGCTACCGCGCACCAGCGAGGCGCCCGTCACCCTCGACCCCGCGGTGGTCGAAGCGTTCCGCAAGACCAACGCCCGCCGCTTCCGCGGCCTCGACGCGCCGAACGAGATCATCGAGGTGATCGAGACCACAGCTGGCAAGCCCTATGCCGAGGGTGTTCAGCGCGAGCGCATGGGCTTCATGAAGCTGGTCATGGGCAAGCAGTCGGCGGCGCTGCGGCACATCTTCTTTGCTGAGCGCAAGGCGTCGAAGATCGACGGCCTGCCCGAGGGGACGCAGCCCCGCGCGATCAACCGCGTCGGCGTGATCGGCGCCGGCACGATGGGCGGCGGCATCAGCATGAACTTCCTGTCCGCGGGCATCCCCGTGACGATCGTCGAGATGCAGCAGGAAGCGCTCGACCGCGGCACCGGCGTGATGCGCAAGAATTACGAGGCGACCGCCGCTAAGGGCCGGATGACCGCCGATCAGGTCGAGGGCGCGATGGGGCTCCTGAAGCCCACGCTCAGCCTCGACGACCTCGCCGACTGCGACCTCATCATCGAGGCGGTGTACGAGTCGATGGACGTGAAGAAGGACATCTTCGCCAAGCTCGACACGATCGCCAAGCCCGGTGCGATCCTCGCGTCCAACACGTCCTACCTCAACATCGACGAGATCGCGGCCTCGACCAGCCGGCCGCAGGACGTGCTCGGCCTCCACTTCTTCTCGCCCGCCAATGTGATGAAGCTGCTCGAGGTCGTCCGCGGCGCCAAGACCGCGCCCGATGCGCTGATGACCGCGATGGCGGTCGCCAAGAAGATCAAGAAGGTCGCGGTCGTCGCCGGCGTCTGCCACGGCTTCATCGGCAACCGCATGCTGATGCCGCGCCAGGTCGAGGCAATGAACCTGCTGCTCGAAGGCGCGACGCCCGAGCAGGTCGACCGCGTCCATGTCGCCTTCGGGATGCCGATGGGACCGTTCCAGATGGCCGACCTCGCCGGCGTCGACATCGGCTGGCACCGCGATCCGACGCGGATCGAGAGCATCCGCGACGCCCTCGCCGCCGAGGAACGCTGGGGCCAGAAGAAGGGCAAGGGCTTCTATGACTATGACGAGAAGCGTCAGCCGTCGAACAGCCCGCGCGTCGCCGAGATCATCGAGGACTTCCGCCAGAAGACGGGCACGCCGCAGCACGAGGTGACCGAGGACGAGATCACCGAACGCACGCTCTACACCATGGTCAACGAGGGCGCGCGCATCCTCGAGGAAGGCATGGCGCAGCGTGCGAGCGACATCGATGTCGTCTGGATCTACGGCTACGGCTTCCCCCCGTACAAGGGCGGCCCGATGTTCTGGGCCGATCAGGAAGGGCTGCCGAAGATCGTCGCGGGGCTGGAAAAGCACGGCTTCGAGGTCGCGAAACTGCTGCGCGAGAAGGCCGAGAAGGGCGAGAAGTTCAATTGATCGCACCCTCGCCCTGCCCGGCGCGGATGGTGACGGCGGCGCGGCCATGAGGTCCGCGCTCGCCACCGCTGCCGCGATCCGGGCGGGCGAAACCTCCGCCCGCGCCGAAACCGACACCGCCATCGCCCGCATCGAGGCCGGCGACGCAGCCATCAATGCCGTCGTCGTCCGCGACTTCGACCGCGCGCGGGCCGCCGCCGACGCCATCGACGCGCGCGGCCCGGTCGCCGACGCGATGCCGCTGCTCGGCGTGCCGATGACGGTCAAGGAAGCCTTCGATATCGAGGGCCTTCCCACCCATTGGGGCCTCGCCCAGCACGCCGGCAATATCGCAACCAGCGATGCCGAGGCGGTGCGCCGGCTGAAGGCCGCGGGCGCGATCATCCTCGGCAAGACCAACCTGCCCAAGGCGCTGGGCGACTGGCAGTCGGTCAACTCGATCCACGGTCGCACCAACCACCCGCTCGACCCGACACGCACGCCCGGCGGCAGTTCGGGCGGCTCCGCCGCGGCGCTCGCCGCGGGATATGTGCCGATCGAGATGGGCAGCGACATCGGCGGCTCGATCCGCGTCCCCGCCCATTTCTGCGGCGTCTGGGGCCTCAAGCCCACATGGAACGCGATCAGCAGCCTCGGCCACCGCTACCCCAAGACCGACGGGGCGGAGACGGTACTCGGCGCCGTCGGCCCGATGGCGCGCACTGGCGAGGACCTAGCGGTGTTGCTCGACCTGCTCTCCGCCCTACCGCTGCCACCGCCCCGCCCGGCGAAGCGGGTGCTGGCGCTGACGCAGCATCCCGAAACTCGCACTGCCGCCGCCTGTGTCGAGGCGGTCGAACACGCCGCGGAGGCGCTCGTCCGCGCGGGCGTCGAGGTGATCCGCGACCACGCCGCGCTACCTGACCTTTCGCGCCAGCATGAGGCGTATGGCAAAATGCTGAACGTGGTTTTTGCCCGGTCGCAGCCCGACCTGCACCACACGATGCCGACGCTGCTGGCATGGCTGAACTGGCTTGACGCACAGGCGCGCAGCACCCGCGCCTGGGGGGCGCTGTTTGAAGAAGTCGACGCAGTGATCGCGCCGCCCGCGGCCACGCTCGCCTTCCGCCACGACAGCCGCCCGCTGGCCGAACGGACGCTCGACATCGACGGGGTGGACAGCCCCTACGACGCGCACCTCGCCTGGGCGGGGCTGGCAACCTATCCGGGCTTGCCCGCCTGTGTCGTGCCGATCGGCACCTTCGACGGTTTGCCCGGCGGTGTGCAGGTGATGTGCGCCCAGCATCGCGACCACGACGCCATTGCAATCGCCCAGATCATCGACACCCAGCTTCAAGGAGCCGCGTGATGACCGACCTCGACCAGTTCCGCGCCGACACCCGCCAATGGCTGGAGGGCAACTGCCCGCCCGAGATGCGCCAACCTGTGCGCAGCGAGAAGGACGTGTGCTGGGGCGGCCGCCGCGCCGTCTATCAGCCGGGGCAGAAGGAATGGATGGACGCGATGGCGTCGCGCGGCTGGACCGTGCCCGATTGGCCGACGCAATATGGCGGCGGCGGCCTCTCGCCTGCCGAGGCCAAGGTCCTCAAGGAGGAGATGGCCGCGATCGGCGCGCGCAATCCCCTGTCCAGCTTCGGCATCTCGATGCTCGGCCCGGCGCTCCTCAAGTACGGGACCGAGGAGCAGAAGCTCGATCACCTGCCGAAGATCGCGCGCGGCGAGATCCGCTGGTGCCAAGGCTATTCGGAGCCCAATGCCGGCTCCGACCTCGCCGGTCTCGCCACCAGCGCGGAGGATGCCGGCGACCATTACATCGTCAACGGGCAGAAGGTCTGGACCAGCTACGCCGACAAGGCGGACTGGATCTTCTGCCTCGTCCGCACCTCGAAGCAATCGAAGCAGGGCGGCATCAGCTTCGTCCTGTTCGACATGGAGAGCGAGGGCGTCTCAACCCGCCCGATCCTGCTCATCAGCGGCTATTCGCCCTTCTGCGAGACCTTCTTCGACAATGTGAAGGTGCCCAAGGCCAATCGCGTCCATGACGAGAATAAGGGCTGGGACGTCGCCAAATACCTGCTGGGGCACGAGCGCGAGATGATCTCGGGCATGGGGCTGGGTCAGGGGACGGGCGGCAACCCGCTGATCGAGGGGGCGATCGCGACCATCGGCCTTGACGAGAGCGGCCGCCTCGCCGACCCGATGCTGCGCGCCGCGATCGCCGAGTTCGACGTACGCGCTCGCGCCTTTTCCGCCATGTCCGAACGCTTCATCGACGAACTGAAGGCCGGCCGCGCGCACCCGGCGCAGCCGAGCATGATGAAATATGTCGGCACCGAACTGAACAAACAGCGCCACGAGCTGGTGATGGCCGCGGGCGGCAGCGACGCGCTCGAATGGGAGAGCGAGGGCTCGAACGGCGGCGCCAAGGCGCGCGCGTGGCTGCGCACCAAGGCCAATTCGATCGAGGGCGGGACCAGCGAGATCCAGCTCGGCATCATCGCCAAGCGGATCTTGGAATTGCCGGGGGCCTGACGCCCACCCGTCACCCCGGACTTGTTCCGGGGTCCACCTTTCCACCGACGCCGCCGGACAAGCGGCGCGGTGGACCCCGGAACAAGTCCGGGGTGACGATCAGGAGAGATCATGCCCCTCTATCTCAACGACGAACAGGCGATGCTGCGCGACACCGCGCGCGATTTCGTCGGAACCGAGGCCCCCGTCGGCCATCTGCGCGCGCTTCGCGATGCGAAGGACCCCACCGGGTTCAGCCGCGACCTGTGGCGGCAGTTCGCCGAGATGGGCTTCACCGGCATCGTCGTGCCGGAGGACCAGGGCGGCCTCGGCCTGGGTCATGTCGAGGCCGGCGTGGTGATGGAGGAGATCGGCCGCAACCTCTCCCCCTCCCCCTTTCTCACCACCGCGGTCGCCGCCGTGGCAGGCCTCAAGAGCACCGCGCACGCTGATACGTGGTTCCCGCGCATCGTCGCAGGCGACGCGGTCATTGCGCTCGCGATCGACGAGAGCGCCAAACACACCGGCCGCGTCGAAATGACCGCCGAGCGTTCGGGCAACGGGTTCAGGCTCACCGGCACCAAGCGGTTCGTCCACCACGCGCACGTCGCCGACCTGATTCTCGTCGCCGCCCGGACGGAGAATGGCGAGACGGTGTTCGCGGTCGATCCGAAAGCCGCCGGCCTCGCCGCCGACCCCCGCCGTCTTGCCGATGCGAGCCTGGCGAGCGAAGTCCGCTTCGACGGCGTCGCGGTCGATGCCGATGCCGTGGTGGGCGAGGTCGATGGCGGCCGCGCCGTCCTAAACCGCATTCTCGGCGCTGCGCGCACCGCCGCCGCGGCCGAGCTGGTGGGCGTCGGCGCGGGCGCGATGGACATGACCACCGCGTACCTGAAAGAGCGCAAGCAGTTCGGCCAAGTCATCGGCAGCTTCCAGGCGCTGCAGCACCGCGCAGCGCACCTTTACTCGGAGATGGAGGTCGCACGCGCCGCCGTGCTCAAGGCGCAGCAGCTGCTCGATGCGGGCGACCCGCGTGCGGCCGAGGCGACGATGGTGGCAAAGGCGATGACGGGGCTTGCCACCACGCTGTCGGTGCAGGAAGGCATCCAGATGCATGGCGGGATCGGCATGACCGACGATTACGACATCGGCTTCTACATGAAGCGCGCGCGTGTGCTCGCCGAGATGTTCGGCGATGCCGGCCACCATGCCGATGCGCTGGCAAGGGCGAACGGATACTGATGATAGAGCGCGCGGAAACGCCGGAGGGACTGGTCGCGCAGCTTGTCGAGTTGCTCGACGTCGAGACGATCGACACCGACCTCTATCGCGGCGCCCGCCAGCCGGGCGGCGTCGGCCGCGTTTTCGGCGGACAGGTGATCGCGCAGGCGCTTCAGGCGGCGCAGCGTTCGATCGACGACGGCAAGGTCGCCCATTCGCTCCACGCCTATTTCATGCGCGCGGGAAGCGAAGACCACCCGATCATCTACCGCGTCGTCCGCGACTTCGACGGACGCAGCTTCGCCAATCGTCGCGTGATCGCGATGCAGCGGGGCACACCGATCCTCAACATGATCGCCAGCTTCCAGCTGCCCGAGGATGGCCTGTCGCACCAGTTCCCCATGCCCGACGTGCCCCCGCCCGAGGCACTGAAGAGCGAAAGCGAGCTGCGCGAAGAGATTCAGGCGCACGTGCCCGAGAAGCTCCGCCGCTTCTTCCTGCGCGCACGCCCGATCGAGATCCGTCCCGTTGATCCGCGCGAATGGTTCGCGCCCGCCCCCCGCGAGCCAGTCCAGCACAGCTGGTTCCGCGTCGTCGCCCCGCTCGCCGACGACCCCGCGCTTCACCGCGCGATGCTCGCCTATGCCAGCGACATGACCTTGCTCGGCACCTGCATGCTGCCGCATGGCGTCACCTGGATGGACGGCTCGGTCCAGACGGCCAGCCTTGACCATGCGCTGTGGCTGCACGAACCGTTCCGTGCCGACGAGTGGATGCTGTACACCTGCGACAGCCCCTGGTCGGGCCATGGCCGCGGCCACAATCGCGGGCGCATCTACACGGCCGGCGGACGCCTCGTCGCCAGCGCGGCGCAGGAGGGGCTGATCCGCAAGCGCGGTTGAGCCGTGCGCGGCACTTTTACTCCGCTTCGTCGTTGGTTGAGGGTGATCGGACCGCTGCTCCCCCTGACCCTCGCTGCCGCTGTTCAGGCGCAGCCCGATTCGGCCGAGCGCCGCGACCTTGACCCACGCCTGATCGTCATCTTCGCGCCCAGCCGCAGCGATCCGAACCTTTTACGTCAGCGGGCGCTGCTCCGCCAATCGCAGCGCGGCATGGCAGAGCGCGACGTCCATGTGATCGAGGTGGTGGGCGACACCGTCGCCGGTGCGCACGACTATGCCGCCGCGCTCCGTCAGCGCTACGCGGTTCCGCGCGGCCGTTTCGGCGTCGTGCTCGTCGGCCGCGACGGCGGGGTCAAATTCCGGTCGGCCGAAGCCGTCGTGCCGATACGGATCGAGCGTATCATCGACGCAATGCCGATGCGCCTGCGCGAGATGTCGGGGCGCTGATCGGCGGCGGCCTGACGGATCGCTATTCGACCGAAGGCTGAGGCGCTTGGGCGCGCCACCGCCGGTCGATTCCGACATTCGCCGGAAGTTCGAACAGGCAACAACAGACAACTTTGTTGCAGCGCAGCGCCCCGCGGCTTAGCGCCCGTGCATGACCGGCGACTCGATCCTCAGGGGCATCGCCCTGCGCCTCCTCGCCGTTGCATTGCTGGCGACGATGGGCGCGCTGGTGAAGCTCGCCGAGACGCGCGGCGCGGGGCTCATCGAATCGATGTTCTTCCGGCAACTCTGGGCGCTGCCGGTCGTCATCCTGTGGCTCTGGCAGACGGACGGCGTCTGCACGATCCGCACGCAGCGGTTTCGCGCGCACGCCGGCCGAACCGCAGCGGGACTGGTCGGCATGACCGCCACCTTCGGCGTCCTCCATCTGCTGCCGCTGGCAGAGGCGACGACGTTTCAATTCACTGCGCCGCTCTTCGCCACCCTGCTGGGCGCGCTCTGGCTGCGTGAGCCGACGGGCATCCACCGCTGGAGCGCGGTTGCAGCGGGGTTTGTCGGCGTCCTCATCATCGTTCAGCCCGGCGGCCACGCCATCCCTCTCGCAGGGGCAGCGGTAGGCCTCGCCTCGGGCTTCATGATCGCCGTCATCTCGGTCCTGCTGCGCCAGATCGGTCGTACCGAAAGTGCGGGCACCACCGTGTTCTGGTTCTCGGCGCTGTCGGTACCGCCGCTCGGGCTGTTGTGGCTCACCGATCTGCGCGCGCACCCGGCCGAGATCTGGGCGATCCTGATCGCGATCGGCCTGATCGGCGGCGCAGGGCAGATCGCGCTGACTGCGGCGCTGCGCCATGCGCCGGTATCGGTCGTGGTGCCGATGGACTATTCGGCGCTCCTGTGGGCGACCTTGCTCGGCTGGCTGATCTTCGGCCAGTTCCCGTCGCCGGGCACCTGGATCGGCGCACCGATCCTGATCGGGTGCGGCATCTACATCGCCGTGCGCGAGCATCGCCGGCGCCTCGACAGCGCCCCGGCCGTCGCTCAGTCGAGCGGGTAGAGCGCCGCGGCGACCCAGCGCAACTCGGCGCGCAGCACGCCCCAGGCACGCGCGGCGGCCCGGCTGTCCATCGGCTCGAGCCCGACGCCCTTGGCCTCCAACGCCGTGACAAGCGTGCGTGGTGGCCGGACCAGCTTCGCGCCGGTGCCGAGGATGATGAACTCGGGCTGCGGGTCGATCGCGAACAGCGGACCAAGGTCGTCCTCGCCCAGCGCCTCGATCGGCGGCGGCGACCAGCCGTCGGCGCGGCGCGGCGTGATCGTCAGCCCCTCATAGATCCCGTCGTCCACGCGAAAACCGCGCCCGACGATGCCCGAGATCAGCGGCCCTTCGCCGCGCTGGTCGCGATCCATGCGCATGGCCAAGGCCTTAACGCTCGCGCGGGGCGACGCGCTCCGCATTGGCATTGGCGCCGACCGCCTTCTGGTCGAAACTGTCGGGCGACACGTTGAACTGGATCAGGATGCCGTTGCCGACGAACATCGAAGACCAGGTGCCGACAATGATGCCGAGCGCCATCGCCAGGCTGAAGCCAAAGATCACGTCCGGCCCGAAGAAAACAAGGACGAGCAGCGGCATGGTGATCGACACCGACGTCATGACCGTCCGCGACAGCGTTTCATTGATCGACAGGTTAAGGATCTCGACGATGCCCATCCGGCGAAATTTGCGCAGGTTCTCGCGCACGCGGTCGAAGATGACGATCTTGTCGTTGAGCGAATAGCCGATGATGGTGAGCAGCGCGGCGATCGTGTTGAGGTCGAACTCAAGCTGCGTCAGCGCGAAGAAGCCGAGCACCACGATCATGTCCTGCGCGAGTGCCAGCAGCGCGCCGACGCCGAACTGCCATTCGAACCGGAACCAGATATAGATGGCGATGGCGATCATCGCGAGGCCAAGCGCCAGCGCGCCCTTCTCGAACAGTTCGCCCGATACCTTGCCCGACACCGCCTCGACCGAGCCGACGCGCGCGCCGGGATAGGCCTGTTCGATGGTGTCGCGCAGCTTCTGCGCCGCCTGGCTCGCCGATTGCGGGGTCTCGTTCGCGGGCACGGGCAAGCGGATGGCGATGTCGCGCGGGCTGCCGAACTGCTGGATCGTCGATTCACCGACGCCCAGGCTGTCCACCCGTGCACGCAGCTGGTCGATCTCGACATCCTGCGAGAAGGTGACGCGGACGAGCTGGCCGCCGACGAAGTCGATGCCGAAATTGAGCCCCTTGGTCGCCAGCAGCGCGATGGAGGCGATCACCATCACCGTCGAAATGACCGCGGCGATCCGCCGGAACGCCATGAAGTCGATATTGGTGTTGTCGGGAACGAGCTTGAGCGGACGCATGGGATAGTTCCTCAGATCACCAGCTCGCGCGGACGCTTGGCAAGCCAGTTCGCGACCATCAGGCGGGTAAAGGTGACGGCGGTGAAGACCGAGGTGACGATGCCGATGATGAGCACGACGGCGAAGCCGCGCACCGGGCCGGCGCCGAACACGAACATCATCACCGCGGCGATCGCGTTGGTGACGTTGGCGTCGAAGATCGCCCGCGTCGCTTCCTTGTAGCCGAACTCGACCGCGGCATTGACGCTGCGCCCGCGCCGCCGCTCCTCGCGGATGCGCTCGTTGATGAGCACGTTGGCGTCGACCGCCGCGCCGATTGTCAGCACGAAGCCGGCGATGCCCGGCAGCGTCAGCGTCGCGTTGAAGAGTGCCATGACGCCCAGGATCATCAGCACGTTCACGACGAGGGCGATATTGGCGTAGATGCCGAAGCGCAGATAGGCGAACAGCATGAGGACGACGATCGCCAGCGTGCCGATGACGCCCGCGATCACGCCCGACTGGATCGAATCGGCGCCAAGCTCGGGGCTGATCGTCGATTCCTCGATCACCGACAGATCGACCGGCAGCTTGCCCGACCGCAGCGCGATCGCCAGCTGGTTGGCGCTCTCGACGGTGAACCCGCCCGAGATGCTCGCCGCGCCACCCAGAATCTGTTCGTTGATGTTGGGCGCCGAAATCACCGAATTGTCGACGATGATCGCGAACGGCTTGCCGACATTCTCCTGCGTCACTCGCGCGAAGCGGCGGCCGCCCTCCGAGTTGAAGCGGATGCCGACGATTGGCGCACCCGTCTGCGGATCGAACTCCTGACGCGCATCGGCGATCTGGTCGCCCGAGATGATCGTCGAGCGCCGGACCGCGATCGGCCCGCCGCTGGTCGGATAGGGCAACACCTGGCTGCCGATCGGCGCCTGCCCGCGGGCGAGCGCGGCGGGGTCGGCGGCAGTGTCAACCAGCTTGAACTCGAGCCGGGCGGTCTTGCCGAGCAATTCCTTCAGCGCCTGCGGGTCCTGAAGGCCGGGCACCTGAACGACGATGCGGTTCGATCCCTGGCGGATGATCGTCGGCTCTCGCGTGCCGAGCTCGTCGACGCGGCGGCGCACGACCTCGGTCGCGTCGACCATCGCCTGCTCGGTCGCTTGTGCAAGGCCGGCCTCGGTCGGCGTCATCGTGACGGTGTTGGTGTCGCGGACGGCAATGTCCCAGTCGCGCTGACCGGTGAGGCCCGCCCCCGCGGTCAGCGGCAGCAGCCGCTCGCGCACCGCGTCGATCTGGCCCGTGTCGCGAACCATGAAGCTGATCTGGCCGCCGCGCGTCGAGATGTCGCCGATCGCGATGCGCGGCGCGCGGCGCATCTCGCCCTGGATCGTGTCTCGCATCGTCTCGAGGCGCTGGTTGCGCACGTCGCTCGTCTGCGCCTCGAGCAGGATGTAGCTGCCCCCGGCCAGGTCGAGGCCGAGATTGACCTTGGGCAGGCGCTCCCATCCCGGCACCCGCGACCCGATCGAACCGGGCAACAGCGTCGGCACCGCCAGCAGCACGCCCACTACGACCGTGGCCCAGGTGAGCCACTTCTTCCACGAAGGAAAGTCGAGCATCAGTCGTTGGCCGGCTTGCCGCCCAGCGGCGTCACCTCGGCGATCGTCGCCTTGACCACGCGGACCCGGACGTTCGGCGCGATCTCGACCTCCAGATGCGCATCCTCGACGCGCGTCACCTTGCCGATCAGCCCGCCGGCGGTGACGACGGTGTCGCCCTTCTTTGTGTTGGCGATCGCCGTCTGCAGCGTCTTCATCCGCCGCTGCTGCGGGCGAATCATCAGGAAGTAGAAGGCGATGAAGATCAGGACGAGCGGCGCGATGCCGAGGATCTGACCGGCGACGCCGGGGGCTGCGGCGCCCGCGGATTGGGCAAAGGCTGGGCTTGCGAACATGATCGGGTCGATTGCGCCTGCGTTCAGGGGCGGGGCGACACGCCCCGTTTCCAAGCGGCGCGCGCTATCATGCGGCTAGGTCCCGCGCAACTATGCCCGCAAGGCCGCCACCCCCTTGCGCAGGCCCGGCGATCCGCGTAGAGGCGCGCGCTCGGTCGGGACGTAGCGCAGCCTGGTAGCGCATCACACTGGGGGTGTGGGGGTCGCAGGTTCGAATCCTGTCGTCCCGACCAACTTCATATAGCATCCCAAGGGCCATCCGGTGCCGCTTGTCGCCGCCCGGCTGCGGCCGTATCGTCGCACCGACGCGGATAGGGAGGCGTTCGACGCGCAAGCTCGGCCTGATCGCAATGGCGGCACTGCCACTCACCGCCCTGCCCGCGCATCCGCCGAAGACGCCGATGGTCAGCTGGGGCAAGGCAGGGGTCGCGTTCGACACCTACCGCGCCGATGCGGTCGAGTGCGGGCGCGCGGGCCATTTTCGCGACGTGTCGGATACCGAGGCTGCGAAGGTCTTTCGCGACGCCTCTCGCCGGCTGGAGGATAACGAGACCGCACTCGGCCTCGCCGCGCAGACCGGCGACCTGACCCGCGTCGGCAACATCAACGCCATGTCGCAACAGATCATCAGCGGCACCCGCCCGCGCGAGCGGATGCGCGAGGTGGCGGGGGTACTGAACGACACGGTGGCAGCGTGCCTAACGCAGCGCGGCTATGTGCGCTTCACGCTGACCGAGGCGCAGGAGAAGTCGCTGAAGGCGGACCCGGCCGGGACGGAGGCGCGACACCACTTCCTCCACGCGCTGGCGAGCGATGCAAAGGTGCTGGCGGTGCAGGCCAGCGCGAGCGCCACCTAGAAAGCCGCGCGTCCGTTAGGGGCAGGAAAGCGGACGTTAAAGGATCACACCTTCGCGATACGCCAGCTTCGCACTTCCACGCGCCTTGGCGCCACGTTTCGTGACTTCTAGGCTAACCTGCCGATCTATGCGGGTGAGAAGCGCCCCAAGGCAGTCATACTTCCTCATATCTGCGTCAGCATCAGTCTCGACACGAAGTTCCAGCCGGTCTGGGTCAGGCCCGAAGTTGCGAATTACGGCGTCTTGTCCGTAGAAGCGCTTTACCGCCTCCTTGATGAACTCTCCCTCGCCTTCCCGAAGAGGTGCGGGTGTCTTTGGAGGGACTGGCGGTGAAGCGATAGGCATTTGGGTATCTAACCTACAGACGAACGGCCGCTAATGGGCGTAAGCGGACAGGCTGCTCACGCCGCCTCGTTACCCGAACAGACGCCCCACGCTGCGCTCCAGCATCATCAGCTGCCACAGTGTCCGCCCGTGATCCGCGCGGCCCACCCTGTGCTCGCTCGCTAACGTCTCGATCGCCGCAGGTTCGAACCATGTCGCGAGGATTGGCGAACGCGCCAGTCCTGCCGCTTCCCCCGCCAGGGCGCCGCGGAACCAGGCGCTGACCGGGGTCACGAAGCCCATCTTGGGGCGATAGAGGATGTCGCGGGGCAGGTACGGCTCCATCGCCTTCTTCATCAGCCATTTGCCCTGCCCGCCCCGGATGCGCATCGCGGAGGGCAACGTCGCGGCGAACTCGATCAGGCGGTGGTCGAGGAGGGGCTCGCGCGCTTCCAGGCTGACAGCCATGCTCGTGCGGTCAATCTTGGTCAGAATGTCGCCGGGCAGCCAGTGCTTGAAATCGGCATATTGCGCGGCGTCGAGCGCGTCGCGGCCGGGCGCGGCCTTCATCGTCCGCCAGTAACGGAGTTCCGCCGCATGATCGCCGAGCGCGCGCATCATCGCATCGGTATAAAGCCGCGCGCGCAGCTCGGGCCGGGTGACGCCGACGCCCTTGGCATAGGCTGCGGCCCCGTCCTCGGCGAGCGCGAGCAGCGTCGTCTTGGCGCGCAGCGGCCGGGGTGCCCAATCAGCCTTGGGAAAGACCGCGCCCAGCGCCCCTGCCGCGCGGCGCAGCGGGCCGGGCAGCAGCCCCCGCACCCGCTCCTCGCCCGCATGGAAGCGGTAGCGGCGGTAGCCCGCCATCGCCTCGTCAGCGCCATCGCCCGACAGCGCGACCGTCACCTCTGCGCGAGCGAGCTCGCAGACACGATAGGTGGCGAGCGCGGAGGCATCGGCGAAGGGCTCGTCGAAGGCGGCGACCAGCGTGTCGATCAGCGCGAAATCGTCGGCGGCGACCACGCGCTCGCGGTGATCGGTGGCGAAGCGGCGGGCGATGGTGGTGGCGTGCGAGCGCTCGTCATGCCCCGCCTCGTCGAAGCCGATCGTGCAGGTCTTGACCGCGTGCTTCGAGACCTCGGCCATCAGCGCGACCACGGCCGAGCTGTCGACGCCGCCCGACAGGAAGGCGCCCAGCGGCACATCGGCGACCATGCGGCTCCGCACGCCCACGCGCAGGTGCTCGGTCAGTTCGGCGGCGAGGTCGGCGGCGCTGCCCTTCGCGCGGTTCGAGAAGTCGACGTCCCACCACTGGCGCGGTTGCGGCACGGGCTTGCCGCGCTCGATGAGAAGGAAGTGCCCGGCGGGCAGCTTCTTCACCCCCGCGACGATGCACGCGTCGTCGGGCACGTAGCCGAGGCCCATGAAATCCTCGATCGCGGTGGCGTCGAGTTCGCGCCGAACCAGAGGATGCGCGAGCAGACCCTTGAGTTCGCTCGCAAAGGCGATCGCGCCGTCGGCCAGCTCGACATGGTGGAGCGGCTTCACCCCCATCCGGTCGCGCCCGAGGAACAGCGTCTGCGTGCGTGCATCGTGGATGGCAAAGGCGAACATGCCATTGAGGCGCGGCAACAGGTCCGGCCCCCAGGCGCGCCAGCCATGGAGCAGCACCTCGGTATCGCCGGCGGTGCGAAACCGCGCGCCCTTGGCCTCCAGCTCGGCGCGGACCTCGGCGAAATTGTAGATCTCGCCGTTATAGGTGACGGTGATGTCGCCGTCGTCGGTCGCCATCGGCTGACGCCCGCCCGCGAGGTCGATGATCGACAGGCGGCGATGGCCGAAGCCGACGCCCGGCGCGGTCCAGATGCCCGACCCGTCAGGCCCCCGATGCGCGAGCGCGTCGCACATCGCGGCGATGCGGCCGGGCTCGACGGGCTTGGGCGTGCCGGGGTAGAACAGCCCCGCGATGCCGCACATCCCCCTAGCGCCTGCCCGCGGCGCGGTCGGCCAGCGCCTCGACGGGACCGAGCGTCGCCAGGAAGCGCTCGATCGTCGCGCGCGTGTCCTGCGATCCCCGCTTCTCCACCGACACCAGCACTGCGACCGCGGCCGGATCGCCCCCCGTCATTTTCACGCGCAACGTCTCCAGCTTCACCCGCTTCGGGTCACCGGTCAGGATAGAGCCGATGCACAGCCAGGTCACGACCTCGCGCTCGACCGGGCCGGCATGGACGATCCGCATCGCCGCGCCGCCTTGCAGCGGCGCGAGGTCGGCGACGCGCAGCCACGGACCGTGCTCGACGATCGGGCCGATGTCGAAGCCGACGATTTCCTTCCCCTCGCGCTGGCTTGCCTGCACCGCGATGGCGAGATCGACGGTGGCGCCTGACGCATCGGCATAGCGGCCGATCAGGAAATGGTCAGCGCCGGGATAGCTGGGCGTCCAAGGGGCCAGCGGGTCAATCGGCACGCGGCGCCAGCCGGGCAGTTGCGGCAGCTCTATCCGCGTAGGCAGCGCCGCCGCGCGGGCGTCGATCGCATGCGCCCAGCCCGCCGCCGCCACCGCGATGCCGAGCGACGCGCCAGCCACCGGCAGCAGCGCGGCGGCGAACCGCGGTGCCCTTTGCAACGTGGCGGGATCGAACCAAGTCGTGTCGACATCCCGGTCGAACCACGGCCAGGCGAGCGCAATCACCAGCGCCATCACCAGCCCGAAGAACACCCAGCCATAGACGATATGGTCGAAGCCCGTCGCCGCCTCGACCGAGGTGAGGTGCGCGGCATAGATCGTCCCCCATGCCCGCAAGCCGTTGGCCAGCACCGGCATGGCGAGCGCGAAGGCGACGAAGGCGATCCGGCGCGGCCATGTTCGGAAACACACATTCGCCGCCAGCACCGCGAAGGCGAGCATGGCGAGGACGAAGCGTGCGCCCGAGCACTCCTCCGCCACCTCGAACACGCCGTCAGGGGTGACGATCAGCACGCCGTCATAGGTGGCGGGCACGCCGGTCAGGACCAGCAGCGGCATCACCTGACGCACTGTCAGGTCCTGCAGCGGCGCCTCGATCGACTGACCGAAGGGCACGAGGAAGAAGAGCCAGCCGAGCGGAAAGGCGAGTGCGCGGGCCACATTGGGGCCGAGGGTCGCGATCGCGCTTCCCTGCATCATGACGATGAGGCCGAGGTGCCGCAGCACCGCCACCCCCGCCGCCGCGCCAATGAGCCAGGCGAGCGCGCCGCCCGCGACGACAATCAGCCCCGGCCACCAGCCAGTCGGCGTAAGCTGCACCAGTCCCTCGCGCCGCTGCCAGACCAGCCAGGCGAAGATCGGTAGGACGAGCAGGCAATGGCCGAACGTCTCCGAGTTCCAGTAGATGCCGGCGAGGTCGGCAACGTCGCGGTGGAACAGCAGCGCGAGCGCCGCCACGACGAGCCCCAGCAGCCCGCCGTGCCGCCGCCATACGCTCTCGAACGGCACCGAGCGTCCGACCGCCAGCACGCTCATGCCGCCACCCGCCGTTCGACCGGCCGGTCGAGCACCGCATCGAGCGCGGCGAGGCGTGCGGCCCAGCCATAACGATCCTCGACGCAGGCGCGCGCCGCCCTGCCCTGCGCCGCCGCCGCATCGCGATCGGCGAGCAGCGCAAGAATGCGCTCGGCAAAGGCATCTGCATCGCCCGCCACCGACAGCGTGCCGCGATGCTCGATCCCCTCGGCCGCCACTGTTGAGGCAACGATCGGGCGGGCCAACGCCATCGCCTCCAGCACCTTGTTCTGCACGCCGCGCGCGGTGAGGAGCGGTGCGACGACCACGGGCGCGGCAGCAAGCCAGGGGCGCACGTCGGCGACCGCGCCCGTCACGCGCACCCACTCGCCCGCCAGCGCGCGCACCGCTTTGGCAGGCGCCCGGCCGACGATGTTGAACGGCAGGTCGATGCCGCGCGCGGCGAGGCGCGGCATCACCTCGCCCGCGAACCAGCACGCCGCCTCGACATTGGGCGCATAGTCCATCTGGCCGGTGAAGGTGACGCCCGGCACCGCGGCCGAGCGGTCGAACGCCCCGGCGGGATCGAAGAACGCCGTGTCGATGCCGTTCTCCACCACCGTCACGCGCGGCGCGGCGCCGCCGGCGCGGAACAGCGCCGCCTCCGCCTCGCTCACGAACAGGCTGGCGTCGACGCGGGCGGCGATCTCGTGCTCGAAGGCGCCGAGCAGTCGTGCCTCGCGCGCCATCACCCACGCCATCGGCGGCGTGCCCGCGGCGGCGTAGGAGGTGAACTTGGCGCTGTCGACGTCGCAGAAGTCCATCACGATGCGAGCATCCGTGACGGTCGGCAGATACTGAGCCATCTGGCCCGAAAAGACGAAAATCGTGTCGATCGCCTCGCGCGCCAGCACCGCGCGCACGCGCTCGGCGACGCCGGCGTCGGCGAAGGCGGCGACCGAGATCGGCCGCCCGCTCGCCAGCGCCTCCAGCCCCGCTCGCCATTGCGGCTTGCCGCGCCAGGTGACGTGATGGCTGGCGCAGACCTCGCCCAGCACAGCGTCATGGCCCAGGTCGGCAGGGTCGTCGGCAAAGGTGACGAGGTGGACCGGGCCTCTTGCGGCCATGTGACGCAGCAGGTGCCAACCGCGGATCTTGTCGCCGCGATCGGGCGGGTACGGCACCCGATGCGCGAGGAACAGCGTGCCCCCCATCAGCCCAGCCCGCGCGCGATCAGCGGTCCGAGGAGATTCGCGACGGGCAGCGGCAGCTTCTTCCACAGCTCCGTCTTGCGCGCATATTTGGGGTCGAGCGGATTGACCGTTCGCGGCGGCGAGCCGTCGAGCGTGCGCCGCCAATAGGTGAGTGGCCGCGACGGGTAACCGAGATTCTTCTTGAACGCCGCCGGCCCGGTCCCCGCCTTCGATCGGCCGAGGTCAAGGCGGCGGCAGCCGCGGTCGAGCGCGTGACATGCGTAGGCATAGAACATGCGCTCGTTTGCGCGCAGCTCGCGCGCCTCGCGGATGCCGCCGCCCCAGAAGGGATACATGGTGCCGCCCCAATAGACGCTGAGCGTCGAGGCGACAGGGCGATCGCCCTGCCACACCGTCAGGATGTCGGCACGCTCGCCCAGTTCGTCGAGCATCGCCGCGAACAGCGCGCGCGGGAAGACGGGCGTGCCCAGATTGCGCACCGATTCCGAATAAGCGCGGTAATGGGCCGCGCGGTCCCGGTCGCCGCGGCCGACCGTCACGATCAGATCGTTGGCGAACGCCTTGCGCACCTCGGCGCGCTGCTTGCGCGGGATCGCCTGCAATTCGGTGTCGTGATCGGCGGTCAGGTCGCGCACGAAGCCCAGATAGGTGGTGTCGTCACGCGTCCACCCCTCGCCCGCGACCTCGCCGCCGCGCAGTTCAAGCGTCGGCGTGCCCAGCCGCTGCGCCAGCGCCCACCCAGCTGCCTCGAGCGCTGCGCGCGCCGCGGGATCGCTCGCGACGATCCCGCCCTCGACGGCGAAGCCGACCGAGGTCAGCGAGCGGCCGACCACGGGCGAGCGGATGTCGATCAGCGGCAATACCCCCGCGACCATGCCGCCGCGCTCGGCGAGCAGATAACGCGCGCGCTGGCCGCAGCCGCGCACGACCGCGCGGCTCCATCCCGGCAGCTGAAAGGGTGTGCTGCCCGCGGCTTCGTGCAGGAACGCCTCGATCGCCGCGCAGTCGCGTGCTCCGCGAAGGTCGGCCTCGCGTACGGCGAGCATCGGCAGGGCGAAGGGCGCGTTCATGACAGCGCCGCGGCCGCGCGCGCCGCCACCGCATCGGCCCGCCCCCAGGCGTGACCGGCGCACAGCCGCCTGAGCTTGCCCGCCATCGCGCCGAGCCGGCTGTAATGGCGGATGCGCGACTTGAGCGGCGCTTGGCGCACGCGCGGCTGGTGCGGGTCGATCTCCCATGGGTGGAAATAGAAGATTGCGGGATCGCCGGCGGCGTTGGACCGCACGATCGCCCTTTCGACGACGCTCGACGGCAAGAGGCGGAAGAAGCCGCCGCCCGCCGTCACCTCGCGCCCCAGCACCTTGGCCAGGGTGACGGGCATCTCGATCAGCGGACAGCCGGGCAGCGGGCGAAAGGCGCGCCTCGGCGCATCGGGCCAGCCATAATGATCGTGCGCGAGCGGCGCGATCGACGAGGAATAGGCATAGCCCGCCTCCGCCAGCACCGCGTGCGCCCACGGCGTACGCGCGTCGAACGAGAAGCTCGGCGCGCGATAGCCCGTCACCTTCTGCCCCCCGGCATCCTCCAGCGCGGCGCGCGCGCGGGCAAGGTCGTCGCGGAACTGGTCGGGGGTAAAGGTGAAGACGCGATCGTGACCCCAGCCATGGCTGGCGATTTCGTGCCCGGCCTCGACGATCCGGCGGATGAGCGCCGGATAATGATGCGCCACCCAGCCGAGCGTGAAGAAGGTCGCCTTGACTCCCGCCGCCTCGAACAGCGCGAGCACCGCATCGGTATTCGCCTCGACCCGGTGCTGAAGCCGCGGCCAATCGGCCTTGTCGATCACCCGCTCGAACGCGCCAACCTGGAACCAGTCCTCGACATCGACCGACATGATGTTGGTCGGGCCGGGGCGGAGCGAGCGGTCGTGATACATGCGCCGGGTTCCCGCTCAGGCGGCCGAGCCGCGCAGCATCGTCTTGTCGGGGCGCGCGTCGTTTTCCACCCAGTCGACCAGCAGCGTCAGAACGCGGCGCAGCGCCGCATCCTGTGCCTCCAGCCGTTCCTCAAGCTCGGCCACCCGGCGCTCGAGCATCGAGTCGGTGGGCAGCGGCTGCGACGGCGGCGGCGGCGGCCCCTCGGCGCGGATCGGGCGCGCGGCGGCGTCGAGCGGGCGTACGACCGGCTCGGGCAGTGGCGCGGGCGGCGCCATGTCTGCGTCGAGCTCGGCAGTGACGACCTCGACATCGCGCGCACCGAAGCGCTCGATACCCTCGATCGCACCATGCAGCATCAGCCGCGCTGCGAGCTGATTGAGCCGGCGCGGCACCCCACCCGACCAAACATGGAGCGCCGCGATTGCCCCCTCGTCGAACGACGGACGACCGTCCCAGCCCACGACCTTCAGCCGGTGGATCAGATAGGCCTCGACCTCCTCCACGCCCATCGGGTCGAGGTGGTGCATCGCGATCACCCGCTGGCGCAACTGCTCGAGGCTGCCGGCACCGTGCAGGACGTGGCGGAACTCGGGCTGGCCGAGCAGGAAGATCTGGAGCAGCGGATAGCCGCCCGCCTGGAAGTTGGAGAGCATGCGCAGCTCCTCCAGGCTGTCGACGGGCAACGACTGCGCCTCGTCGACGATCAGGAGGGTGCGCTTGCCGCCGCGCGCGACGGCGTGCAACCCGCGCTCGATCGCGCCGAGAAGCTGCGCCTTGGGCTGGCTGGCGGCAATGCCGAGGCCCGCGGCGACGAGGCCGAGCAGGTCGGCGGCATCGACCTGGGTCGAGACGATCTGGATGACGTGCAGTCGCTCGCGGTCGATCCGCCCCATCAGGTGGCCGACCAGCGTCGTCTTGCCCGCGCCCGGATCGCCGGTGATGACGATGAAGCCCTCACCCTGCGCCAGGCCGTAGCCCAGATACGCCATCGCCTTGCGATGCGTCGCGGTATCGAACCAGAAGCCCGGATCGGGCGTCAGCTGAAAGGGTCGTCCCGTCAGCCCGTAATGCGTGTCGTACATCGCCGCCCCCGTCAGAACCGATAGCCGAGGCCGATGAGCGCCTGCGCAACCACGTCGGCGTCGCTCAGCGACTGATCGGATACATAGATACCTGCCGACGCGACCCCGTCGAGACGGCCCCAATTGCGATAATAGGCGCCAGTCGCGCCCGCGCCGCGCGTCTCGAACCCGCCGAGCCCCGCGCGATACCAGTTGTAGAAGACGTCGGCGGTCACCCCCGAATTGCCGTCGAGCTGACGCGAGGCGAAGGCCTGGATATAGGCGCTCTCGTCCTCCAGTCCCGAGACGTTGACGCCCGGCGCGTCGTCGGGCGCGAAGAAGCGGCGATTGGCATAGCCCGCCCCTGCCCCCAGCCGCAGCTGCCCTCGCGTCACCGCATAGACCGCGTCGATGCCGCGCGCCCGGTAATTGGCGGTAGAGATCGACTGGAACACCGAATTGAGGCAGCCGCCCGCCGCACCGCCGTCGCTGCCGAAGATGCAGCCGTTATAGGCATTGCCGCCGCCGTTGAACGGATTGGTGAAGCTGGTTGGCAGCGCCGAGATGCCGTCGCCCAGCTGTCGTCCGAAGCTCTGCACACTGTCATAGACGACGACCTGAAGCGCGTCGGTGCCGTTCATCTGCCACGAAAGGCTGCCGGTGCCGCTGAACGTGCCGTACCGCTCGCCCAGATGGACCTCCAGCGTGGTGCGCGGGCTCGGCCGCCAGACGACACCGGCGTCGTAGAAGACCCCGTCAATATCGTAGGCGAGGCGGCGCGGCGAGCCTTCATCGGTGACGAAACGGCCATTGCCGTCGATCGCGATGTTGCCGTTGCCGTCGACCAGAGGGTCGCGCTGGCTGATCTGGATGCGCTCATATCCCACACCCGCGGTCAGCGCGAGCGTGCCCGACACCGGCAGCACGACGTCGCCGCGCCCGAAATACCCTTCATAGCGCTGGTCGAGCTGCCCGGCATCCTCGCGCTCATACTGCCCCGAGAGGGTGAACCCGATGGGCAGGTAGGTGCCCGCGCGCGTCCCAAGGCTGGCGGTGACGAGGTGGGTGAGCGAGTCGTCGTAATAGTCGAGCCGGGGCTGGCCGGGCAGCAGCCCGACGCCGCTGTCCGGCACCTCGACCTTGGTATAGCCGACGCGATAGGCCGCGTTGAAGCCGAACTGGTCGATCTGCCGGGTGACCGTCGGCCCGCCATAAACGCCATAGAGCTGGCTGATATTGGCGACGTTGCCGACCAGCAGGCCCGGCGCCGCGCCGCGGATATCGCTGCGCGCGCGCGTCGCGATGCCGCCCACCTCGAAGCCGAGGCTCGGCGTGACCTGGGTGGATAGCCGGGCCAGACCGGTGTGGATGCTCGTATCGGCAAGGTCATCGTCCCAGGCGAAACGATACTCGTAATTATAGCTGAGCTGCGCCTGGGTCCGCCGCGTCTGGATCGTCGCGTCGATGCCCGCCTGCGCGCTCGTATAGGTCAGCGCATCGTCGCCGTTGCTCAGGTCGGCGATCAGCACCTGGCTGAGGTTGATGTAGGGCGAGACGTCGACTCGCGGTGCGTCGCCGCCCGGCCGATCCTGCGCCGCGGCCGGCGCGGCGATGCCGCAGGCCAGCGCCGTCGCGGCGAGAAAAGTCGCGCGCATCACGCCTCGCTCCCATAAGCATAATAGTCGCCGTAGCGGTTGCCGCCCGGCCGCAAGGACACCGAATTGAGGACCAGCGACACGCGCTCGCAGGCACCGAGCTGTCCGACCGCCTCACGCAGGTCGCTCTCGCTCGTCCGGTCGGCGCGCACCACGAGCATCACCTGACCCACCAGCCCGGCGAGCACGCCGGCGGGGCTCGCCGCCAGCACCGGCGGCGAGTCGAACAGGACGATGCGGCGCGGATTGGCGCGGGCAAGGCCGCCGATCACCTGCCGAGCGGCGCCAGAGGCCAGCAGCTCGGTGTCCGCATGGCCGCGCGTACCGGCGCGCAGAATCTGGAGCTGGGGGATGTCGGTGTCGAGGACGAGGCCCTCGACGTCGAGCGCCGGATCGCCGATCGCGTCGAGCAGGCCCGGACCGTCATCGAAGCCGAGCACGCGCGGAACATCGGGCTTGGCGACATCGGCATCGACCAGCAGCACCTCGACATCGCGCTCGGCGGCGAGGCTGAGCGCGAGGTTGGTAGCGGAGAAGGTCTTGCCGTCGCCCGGCCGCGCCGAGCAGACGAGGATCGCGCGCGCCTTGACCGCGTCGGTCGTCGCCGCCTCGTCGGCGGCGAGCAGCAGCTGGCGCTTGATGAGGCGGAACTCCTCGGCAAGCGGCGTCACCGCCGCGCCGGGCACCAGCATCCCGCGCTCGACCAGCCGTTCGCGGTCGATCGCCACGCGCTCGCGCGTTACGGGCAGCGGCGCGAAAGCCGGCGTTTCGGCCGCCGGCGCGGGCTCGGAGGGTAACGGAACCGGGTCGTGCCGCGGCGCGGCGACGGGCGGCGGCGGCGCATAGTCGAACCAGTCGCTGGCGCGCTCGAGCAGCGAGGCCCTTGGCGGGCGGTTGGGATCGGCGGCGGTCATGTTCCTGTTCTCCGTCACGCCACCAGCCCGCGCTGGAGGAACTCGATACTCATGAGGATGAGGAAGGCACCGGCCAGCGCCCCCGCCCCGCCCGCGAACAGCTTGAGCTGCCGCCGGCGCGCACTGCGCACCGCGTCGTTCACCACTTCGCCGATGCTGCCGAGCACGGGCATGCCGCTGGCTTTCTCGAGCCGCTGGACGGTGGGATAGGTGGTCTGGAGCTTGGAAAGGCCCCACGCCGCCGCGGCGCCGCCGCCCAGCCCGACGACCAGAACGCCGAACAGGAGGAGCGGCCGATTGGGCGCGGTGGGCGTGCGCGGGCTGGTCGGCGGGTCGATCACGCTGATCTTGACCGCGTCGGTCTCGTTGTTCGCCTGCGCGCGGATGCGCAATTGCTCGCGGCTGGCGAGCAGTTTGTCATACTGGTCCTTGAGGACGAGATAGTCGCGGTCGAT
This sequence comes from Sphingomonas spermidinifaciens, assembly GCF_002351485.1. GTDB lineage: Bacteria > Pseudomonadota > Alphaproteobacteria > Sphingomonadales > Sphingomonadaceae > Sphingomonas > Sphingomonas spermidinifaciens. The sequence continues at coordinate 875,303 of NZ_NWMW01000001.1, forward strand.
CGACGCCTGCTCGGCGGCGACGGCGGGCTGCGCGCCCATCGTCCCGTCGAACCGCGCGATATCGGCCTCGAGCTGCGCCTTGCGCTGGGTGAGCGCCGCGACCTGCGCCGCGCGGTCGGCCTGCATCGAGCGGAGGCTTAGATAAAGCGGATTGGGCGCACCGCCGTCGCCGCCGCCGACCGGCTCGCCGCGCGCGGCAGCGGTGGCGATGGTAAGCTGGTTCTTGAGCGCGATGACGTCGGGATGGCTGTCGGTCCAGCCGCGCCCGCGCGCCTCGGCGAGCTGCCCCTGGATCGTCGCGACGCGCGCCCGCGCCGGTCCCATCGCCGTGCCGGCGTTGCCGGGCAGCGAGGGCTGCGTGCCCGCCATCTGGCCGTTGACGGCGGCCAGGCCCGACTGCGCGGCCGCAAGGTCCGAATTGACCTGCGCCAGCTGGGTGCGCGCCGCCGACATCCGTTCCTCGAGGCTGCCGGTGCCGGGCAGTGCGCCCATATATTTCGACTGGAACTCGGCCTTCTTGGCCTCGGCGTCCTGAAGCTGCCGCTGGCGCTGGTCGATCTGTTCGTCGAGGAAGCGGAGCGACTGGCTCGCTTCGTCGCGCGTGCCGGCGAGGTTGGTCTCGACGAAGATGTCGATCAGCTTCTGCACCACCTCGCGCGCGAGCTTGGCGTTGGCGGAATCGGCGGCGCCGGCATTGGCGATCGTCGCGGACACCTCGAAGATGTTGGTGTCGGCCTGCGCGGTGATCTTGATCGCCTTTTGCAGCGCGGCCACACGATCCGCGACGTCGCGGTCGCTCGACACCGAATTGGCGATGGAGGTGCCGCGCACGACCTTTTCCAGGTTCACTGCCGACAAGAGCGTCTGGCGAACCCGATCGACGTCGCGCTGCTGGTCGATCTGCGCCATCGGATTGTCCTGCCCCGGCAGGACGTTGCGAAGCTGCACCGACACGCGCGCCGACGAGACATACTGGTTGGGAATCTGCGACACGACGAGCCAGCCCGCCAGGCAGATGCCCCAGGCGATCGCCAGGGCAAGCCAGCGGCGGCGCCAAACGGCGTGGATGCCGACCCTGATCTCGTCGTAGATGGCGTCCATCAGAACATGCTCTGCGGGATGATGATGACGTCGCCCGCCTCGAGCCGGACGTTCGCCGACGTGTCGCCGTCCTTCAGCAGGCTGCCGATCCGCACGGCATATTCAGTCTGCTTACTGGTCTCGCGGTCGAAGCGCACCAGCCGTGCCTTGTTGCCTGACGCATATTGGGACAGGCCGCCGACCGCGATCATCGCGTCGAGCAGCGTCATGTTGGCCCGATAGGGCAGCGATGCAGGCTTTTCGGTCGCGCCGACGATCCGGATCTGCTGGCTGAAGGTGCCCTGGAACTGGTCGACGATGACCGAAACAATCGGGTCCTTGATATATTCCTTGAGCGCGATCTTCATGTCGTCGGCGAGCATCGACGGCGTCTTGCCGACCGCGGGCATGTCGGCGATCAGCGGCGTGGTGATGCGGCCGTCGGGGCGCACCTGCACCTTCGCCGACAGCTCTGGATTGCGCCAGACGAAGATCTGGAGCGAATCGAGCGGGCCGATGACATACTCCTCGCCCGGCCCCTCCTTGGCGGCGACGAACTGCGCGGGCGGAAGCTCGGGGCGGCTTGCACTGGTGCAGCCGGTCGCCAGCACGGCGGCCGCGCCGGCCGTCAGCGCCGTCTTTGCCTTCACGCGAACACGCATCGATCACCTCCGTCGGCGCATCGGCGGCGCGGACAGGGGTCCACGCACCGATGCAGAAACGCGGATGCTATGCGGCGCGAGAGGTTAAATTAGCGTTCAGCGTGGTGCCCGGGTGAGCGCCAATCCCGCCCAATCCCGTCCGTCAGTCCTGAGTAACCGCTGAACCCTTCGGCCGCCTGCGCTTAGTCGCTACTCAGCACTTACGGCGGTGGGAATGTCAGAGCGCCCCGAGCGCCTGTTCGACGCCGTCCATCGTGAACGGCTTGGCCAGCACCGGGCGACCGGCGTGCGCGGGCGCGAGCGTGTCGCCGCCGGTCGCGAGGACAAAGGGAATGCCCTTTTCCGCCAACGCATCGGCGACGGGCCAGCTCTTCTCGCCGCCGCGCAGGTTGACGTCGAGGATCGCGGCATCGACGCCGCCCCGCGACACCTGGTCGAGCGCGCTCGACACCGTTTCGGCGGTTCCCGCCACGTCCTTACCCAGCGCATCGAGGAAATCCTCGAGCATCATGGCGATCAGGGGCTCGTCCTCGACAATGAGGATACGCATGCGCTCGGTCATCGAGCCGTCATAAGCACGGTGCGGGCAATGCGCCAAGCATTGATTACGCCGCACCCATGACGCTTCCTACCGCCTCGGTCAGCTGCTGGACCGAGAAGGGCTTGGGCAGGAAGGCGACATTGTCGAGATCGATCGATCGGCGCAGCTGTTCTTCGGCATAGCCCGACATGAACAGGATGGGCAGGTCGGGATAGCGTTCGCGTACCTTTGCGACCATCGTCGGCCCGTCCATCATCGGCATGACAACGTCGGAGACGAGCAGGTCCGGGCGCTCGCACGCCGCGATCAGCTCAAGGGCCGCCTCGCCATTCTCGGCCGTCAGCACCTTGTAGCCCTGCCGCACCAATGCGCGCTCGGCGACGGCGCGGACCATCGCCTCGTCCTCGACGAGGACGACGGTGCCCGTGCCCCAGCCCGCTGCGCGCTTCACCGGCTTTGGCGTCGCCTTGGGCGCCGGTGCCTCGGCGGCCGAATAAACGGGGAGGTAAATGGTGAAGCACGCACCCTGCCCCGGTGGCGATTCAGCGAAGATGTAGCCGCCCGACTGCTTGACGATGCCATAGACGGTCGAGAGGCCGAGGCCGGTGCCCTTGCCCACTTCCTTGGTCGTGAAGAAGGGCTCGAAGATCTTGGGGAGGATGTCAGCGGGGATTCCGGTGCCCGTGTCGGTGATACGCAGCACCGCATAGTCGCCGACCGGCAGCACGTCGTCGTCCATGCGCTTCACCGCGGCGCGGCCGACCGCCAGCGTCTCGATCGTCAGCGTGCCGCCACCCTTGGGATTGGCGGCGACCATCGCGTCACGGGCGTTGACGGCCAAGTTGACGATCACCTGTTCGAGCTGTCCCGGATCGGCACGCACGGCGCCCAAGCCGCGCCCATGCTTGACCTCCAGCCGCACCGTCTCGCCAAGCAGGCGGGTGAGCAGGTTCGACACCTCCGACACCACGTCGGGCAGCTGCAGCACCTGCGGACGCAGCGTCTGCTGGCGCGAGAAGGCGAGGAGCTGGCGGGTGAGCGCCGCGGCGCGGTTGGCGTTGGCGCGCACCTGCTGGATGTCGTCATGATCGCTGTCGCCGGGCGAATGGCGCATCAGCATCAGGTCGCAATGCCCGATGATCGCGGTCAGGATGTTGTTGAAGTCGTGTGCGACCCCGCCCGCCAGTTGGCCAACCGCCTGCATCTTCGTCGCCTGCGCCACCTGCCGCTTGAGCTGGCCCTCCTCGCCCGACTCCTTGAGGCAGAGGATGACCGCCGCGTCGCCGAGCCCCCGCGCGCCCGCCAGCGTCAGCGCCACCGGCTCGTCAGGCCGCGCCGCGAGGCGGACCTGCATGTCGGCGACATGGGCAGCGCCACCCGAAAAGCGCCGGACCGCATCGGCAAGCGCCGCCTTGTCCTCGCGCACCACGAGGTCGCCGGGATAGAGCGGCGGCGCGGCAGCGTTGACCGCGGTCGCCGCCGCAAACGAAGCGTTGAAGTGGACGAAGCGGCCCTCGCGATCGACCATCGCAAGACCAATCGGGAGCAGGCCGACCAGGGCGCGGACGTGCGCCGCGACATCATCGCCCAGGCCTGCGGGCAGCCCGGCATCCTCCTCGTCGATCAGCGCGAGCGCCAGCGGTGCCTCCGCCCCCTCGCCCAGCGGCAGCTGGATCAGGCGGAGGGGATTGCCCGCCTCTCCCTCGCGCTCGAAGCGGACGTGGCCGCTCGGCTCGGCGAGCATCAGCCGGGCGAAGTCGCGCCCCTCGACATTGCCCTCGGCCTTGCCCAGGGCGCGCGCGGTAAAGACGCGGTTCGCCGCCTCGATCCGACCGTCGGGCTGGATTACTACCGCCATCACCCCCGCAGCACCCAGCCGCTCGCCCGGGCGACCGGCAACGGCAGAGACGAGCGCCGGCAGCGCATCGCCCGTTGCCGCCCCCTCCGCCGACGCGGTCGTGAAATGCCAAACGAGCATGTCCTCGCCCGCCCGCGCGATCACCGCGTCGAGCAGCCGGCCCCGCTGCGCGAGGCCCGCCACCTCGCCGCGCCCGTCGCGCCACGCCGCGCGACCCGCACCGCCCAGCCGCCCCTCGCCATCGGCGTCGAGCGGCACCGACGGGGGAGTCGGCAGCCCGTCGAAAAGCCGGCGATAGGCATCGTTCGCGCAGACGAGCACGCCCGATCGGTCGGTCACCGCGAGCGCCCCCGCGCTCGCATCGGCCAGCGCATGGGCAAGCGCCCAGTCCTGCACCGGCGCGGCCGCCGCGCGTCGCGACGAGAGGCGGGCGAAGGCGAGCACCCCGCCCGCCATCACCAGCCCCGCCGCGACGAATCCCGCGGCCAGCCGCCAATCGCCGATCATCCAGAGGATGACGATCGCCGCCGCCGTGCCCGCCGCAGCGGCGATCAGCAGCGACTGGCGAGTTGTGTCGGCATCGGGGGGCGACAGGGGAGAAGTGGCCATGCCTCACGCTGTCGGCGCGCGCCCTCGCATCGTCAAGCGGCGCGCCCGAGCCCAAGCAGCGATTGAGCCGGCCCGCGCTTTGCGTTAGGCGAGCGACATGGATCGCCGCCCGATCGAGCCCATTGCATGAGCGCGACGACCGCGCCGGCCCCGCGCAGCAGCACCATCGCCCTGGTCGACGACGACCGCAACATCCTGACCTCGGTCTCGATTGCGCTGCAGGCCGAAGGTTTCCTGACGCGCGTCTATTCGGATGGCGAGGCGGCGCTGAAGGCGCTGATAGACAATCCGCCCGATCTTGCGGTCCTCGACATCAAGATGCCGCGGCTCGACGGGCTCGAGCTGCTGCGTCGCCTGCGCGAGAAGTCGGCGATCCCGGTCATCTTCCTGACCAGCAAAGATGACGAGCTCGACGAGGCACTGGGCCTCGCCATGGGTGCCGACGACTATATCGCCAAGCCGTTCAGCCAGCGCCTGCTGATCGCGCGCATCCGTGCCATCCTGCGACGGACCGAGGCGGCGGGCGGCGGCGAGTCCGGCGAGGAAGCACCCGCACCGGTGCTCGAGCGCGGGCGGCTGACGATGGACCCGGCCCGGCACAAGGTGACGTGGGGCGGCGCCAACGTCACGCTGACCGTCACCGAATTCATGATTCTCGAAACGCTGGCGCAGCGGCCCGGCATCGTCCGCACCCGCAACCAGCTGATGGACGCGGCGTATCAGGACGACATCTATGTCGACGACCGCACCATCGACAGCCACATCAAACGCGTCCGACGCAAGTTCCGGCAAGTCGATCCCGGATTTGACGCGATCGAGACGCTCTATGGCGCCGGCTATCGCTTCTCCGACGAGTGACGACGCCCGGCTGTCGCTGCGCTGGTCGGGGCGGATCAGCCTCACGCCGCGCATTCTGGCGGTCAACAGCATCGCGCTCGCGATGCTGGCGGGCGGCTTCTTCTATCTCGACAGCTATCGCACGCGCCTGATCGACGCGCGGCTCGAGCAGGCGAGCCGAGAAGCGCGGCTGATCGCCCAGGCGCTGATGGCGACGCGGATGAGCGACGAGCCGACGCTCGTCACCCGCCTCGCTCGGCAGACGGGAATGCGCATCCGCACCTTCGCCCCCGACGGCATCGAGCGCCATGACAGCCGGCGGTTGGGCGTCGCCAATTTCCGGCTGCGCGACCCCGACAAGCAGCCGATGGGCCAGGCGATCGGCCGCTTCCTCGACGCCGGCATCGACACCGTCGTCGGCGCCGACCGTGCGCCGCTCTATCGCGAGCGGCCGCGCAGTCGCGGGTTCCGCTGGCCCGACGTCGCCCGCGCGGTCTGGACGCATGAAGCACCGGCAAGCCTGTGGCGCGCGCCCGACCGCACCCCCGTCATCACCGCCGCCGCGCCGCTGGGCGCGCGCGGGGCGCTGATGACCACGGTCAACGCCGCCGACATCACCTCGATCGTGCGCGCCGAGCGATGGCGCCTCGCGATCGTGCTGGCGAGTGTCTTCCTTGCCTCGCTGCTGCTCTCGCTGTTCCTCGCGCGCACGATCGTCCGGCCGCTGCGGATGCTTGCGCGCGCGGCGGTCCGCGTCCGCCTGGGCCGCGCGCGCGAGGTCGTCGTCCCGCGCCTGCCCAGTCGCCGCGACGAGATCGGCATGCTGGCGCGCGCCGTCTCCGACATGAGCCAGGCGCTGCGCGTCCGCATCGACGCGACCGAAGCGTTCGCCGCCGACGTGACGCACGAGCTCAAGAATCCGCTCGCCTCGCTGCGGTCGGCGGTCGAGAGCCTGGGATCCGTGCGCGACCCGGCACTTCAGGCGCAGCTGCTCGACATCGTCCGCGACGATGTGCGCCGGCTCGACCGGCTCATCACCGAGATCTCGGACGCCTCGCGCCTCGACGCGCAACTCAGCCGCACCAAGTTCGAGCCGCTCGATCTTGCGGCGATGCTCGGCGCCATCGTCGAGGGGCGGCGCGCCCGCGGCTTGCCGCGCGGTATCCGCCTCCACCTCGACCGGCCGGACAGCGAGCCGCTGATCGTCAACGGCGACGGCGCGCGCCTCGCCCGCGTGTTCGAGAACCTGATCGACAACGCCCTGTCCTTCTCCCCCGACGATGCGGTGGTCAGCGTCGCCGCGTCGGACGGCGGGCCGCTCGTCACCGTCCGCGTCGAGGATGAGGGGCCAGGCGTGCCCGAGGACGCACGCGAGGCGATCTTCCGCCGCTTCCACTCGATCCGGCCCGAGGGCGAGGCGTTCGGCGCGCATTCGGGGCTCGGCCTTGCCATCGCGCGGACGATCGTCGAAGGCCATGCGGGCACGATCCACGTCGAATCGCGCGAGGATCGGGTGAGCGGCGCACGCTTTGTCGTACGCCTGCCGAGGGCAATCGGGGACGGAGACCGGATCGAGCCATGACCGCGCTATCGTCCGAGACGCTGCATGCATCCTGCGTCGCCATAAACGGCCGCGCCGTGCTGATCGTTGGGCGTTCGGGGGCCGGCAAGTCCGACCTTGCGCTCCGCCTGATCGATCGCGGCGCGCAACTCGTCAGCGACGACTACACCATCCTGCGGCGCAGCGGCGGCACGCTGCTGGCCGCACCGCCCGCCAACATCGCTGGCCGGATCGAGGTGCGCGGGATCGGCATCGTCGAGATGCCGCACGTGGCCGACGTGCCCGTCGCGCTGATCCTGTCGATCGAGGCCGAGCCCGACCGGATGCCGCCCGCGCCTGAGCTCCGCCGCATTGCCGGCATCGACGTGCCGTGCGGCGCGGTGGCAGCGCTCGAGCCCTCGGCTCCGATCAAGGTCGAGCTGGCGCTCGCCCGGACGCCCGCGTCATGACCACGCCGCACCGCATCCTCCTCGTCACCGGCATGTCGGGTGCGGGAAAGTCGACGGTCCTTCGCACGCTCGAGGATCTGGGCTGGGAAGTTGTCGACAATATGCCGCTGGTCCTGGTCGACCGGCTGCTCGCTACCGCCCCCGCCGCCGGCACCGACGATGACGACCGGCCGCTCGCGATCGGCATCGGCACCCGCACGCGCGGCTTCGATCCGGCGCGCGTCGCCGCGCGCGTGCAGAAGCTGGTCGATGCCGGCCAGGAGATTTCGGTCCTCTATCTCGACTGCGGCGGGACCGAGCTCGAGCGGCGCTATAACGAGACACGCCGTCGCCACCCGCTGGCGCAGGATCGCCCCGCTGCCGACGGCATCATCCGCGAGCGTGAGCTGCTTGAGCCGATCAAGCGCTGGGCCGGTCGGCTGATCGACACCACCAACCTGTCGGCCAACGCGCTGGCGCAGGAAGTGCGCAAACTGTTCGGCGGCGACGGCCTCGGCGAACCAACGCTGTCGATCATGTCCTTCGGCTTCGCCCGCGGGCTGCCGCGCAGCGCCGACCTCGTCTTCGACATGCGCTATCTGCGCAATCCGCACTGGGTGCCAGAGCTGCGGCCTGGCACCGGCCTCGATGCACCGGTCGCCGATTATGTCCGTGCCGACCCCGCTTATGCCGACTCGGTCGCGGCGATCGAGAACCTGCTCGTAATGCTGCTCCCGCGCTACCGGGCGGAGGGCAAATCCTACGTCACCGTCGCCTTCGGCTGTACCGGCGGGAGACACCGGTCGGTGCACGTGACCGAGCGCGTGGCGGCACGGTTGCGCGCGGAAGGATTTTCGCCCACGGTGCAACACCGCGATCTGGCCACCGCGCCGCAGGACTCGCTGGAAGGCGCGCCCGCCAAGACATGAAGGTTATGACGGAAAATCCCCTGATCGGCCTGGTCCTCGTGACCCATGGGCGCCTGGCCGAGGAATTCGTGGTGGCGATGGAGCATGTCGTCGGCAAGCAGCCGGCGATTGCCACCATCTGCATCGGCCCCGAGGACGACATGGAGGAACGGCGCGCGGACATCGCCCGTGCGATCGGCGAGGTCGATGACGGCCGCGGCGTCATCGTTCTGACCGACCTGTTCGGCGGCACCCCCTCAAATCTCGCCATCTCGCTGCTCGAGACGGGCCGGGTCGAGGTGATCGCGGGCATCAACCTGCCGATGCTGATCCGCTTGGGCGGCGCGCGCAAGACGATGAAGGTGACCGAAGCCGTCGCCGCCGCGCGCGAGGCGGGGCGCAAGTACATCTCGGTCGCGTCCGAGGTGCTGGGCGAGGCGGCGGCTTGAGCCAGGTCAGCCGACAGGTCCGGATCACCAACCGCCGCGGACTCCATGCGCGCGCCAGCGCCAAGTTCGTCACCCTTGCCAGCACCCAGCCAACCGAAATCACCGTCGAGAAGGACGGCTCGCGTGTTACCGGCACGTCGATCATGGGGCTGATGATGCTGGGCGCGGCGATGGGCGACACCATCACCATCTCAGCCGAGGGAGACGCCGCCGAGGACGCCGTCATCGCGCTCTGCACCTTGGTCGAGGAGCGGTTCGGGGAGGAGTGAGCGGCGTGGCGGGTTCCAATCCGCCGCCATCCGCGCTATATGACAATCACCACCGGGATCACCCATCCGTAGGCACCCGTGGCTGAGAGACCATCGCGCTCCCGCTTACAATGCGAGGAGGCGTCCGCATGGACCTCAACTATCTTCTTTCCCGTCACCAGATTTCGCTGATGCGCGCCAACCAGTCGGCCTGCTCGTCGTCGCGCCGGTCCCATCAGGGGCTTGCCGCGGGCTATGCCGCACGCATTCGCGCAGTCCAGGCCGGCTCGACCGGGTCGGGCCGCGTTATCGGCGGACCGGGCGCCGCCTTTGTCTAAGGAAGGGCTGATGACCCTCGACGGCCATGTCGAGGAAATGCTGCCTGACGGGCGCTTTCGCATCATGCTCGCCAACGGGCACCGGATCACCGCCTATACTGCGGGCAAGATGCGGCGATATCGCATCCGCACCGTCGTCGGTGATTCGGTCCAGGTCGAGATGTCGCCCTACGACCTCGACAAGGGGCGCCTGATCTATCGCGACCGCGGCCCCGGAGGCGGCGGCGCAGCAAGGGGAACACGACGCCGATGACCGAGGAAGCCAAGGCACCGCCGCGCCGATCGGCCTTTCAGCCGCGCCGGACGATGAAGAGGATGGAACCCACCGCCGCCGAACGGCAGGGCCGCATCACCCTGCTCGCTTGGAACCGGCTGGGCGGCGACCGCGCCATCGCCTTTCTCAACGGCCATGACGAGGCATTGGGTGGCCGCCCGCTCGACCTCGCCGTCGCAAGCGAGCACGGGCTGGAGGCTGTCGAACGCGCGATCGAGGCGCTGGTCGCGCCCACCTCCCCTTAACCCTTTATGGGCTAGGACTGCGCAGGGAAGCGACCCTGGGGGGCGGGATGGCATATCGACAGGCGGCAACGGCGGTGGCGATCGCGTGGATCGCGCTTCTCGCGGTCGCGATGCCGGCCGCCGGACTGTCGCTCGCCCTCGGGCCGCTCGCGATCGCGGCGCTGCTGTTCCCGCTGCTCGCCCTCGCGACGCCGCACCTCACGCGACGGGGGCTCGCCGCCCGTCGCCCCCGCCTCGTCGCCGCGATCGGTTCGGCGGGCATGCTCGCAGGCGTCAGCCTGTTGGGGGCGATCACGAGCTATATCATCGCCGCCTCGACCACCGGCTGGGCCGATGCGCAGCTGATCGCGCTCGGCGGGCCGCTCGAAAGCTGGTGGCCCGCCTATTGGCGCGTCTTCGAGCTCAACCGCTGGATCGGGGTGCCGCTCGGCTGGGCATATCTGTCGATCTTCTTCACGCCGACCCTGCTCGCCGCCGCGATGGCGTGGCGGGGGCAGCAGGCGCGGCTCGACCGGCTGGTGCTGGCCTTCGCCCTTGCGCTTCTCGTCACCAATGCGCTGTTCGCATTCGCGCCGGCAACCTCGGCCGGGGCACATTTCCTCGCACCCGACGATCCGTTGATGCCGCAGCCGGGGTTCATGCACATCGCCGTGATCGAGGCGCTGCGCGAGGGGCGGCTTACCACCATCGATCTCGGCGCGCTGTGCGGCCTGATCGCCTTCCCGAGCTTTCACGCCGCCACGGCGGTGCTGTTCATCTGGGCCAGCTGGACCTCTGGATGGATGCGGTTCGTCTTCGTGCCGGTCAACCTGATGATGCTCGCCGCCACGCCGACGACCGGCGGACATTATCTCATCGAGTGCATTGCCGGCATTCTCGTCGCTGCGTCGGCGCTCGGTGCCACCCGGCTGGCGGCCCACGGCCCGCGCATTCGCTGGCGCGCACGCGCAATGGCGGCGACCTGACCGACGGCCCCTTGCCCCTTGCGCCCCGGCTGGGGCAAAGCGCCGCGCGATGCCGCGTCAGATCACCGCCTTTTCGAACCCGTCCGTCAAGGCCGCGCGCGAGCTTCGCGACAAGAAGCATCGCCGCACGCAGGGTCGCTTCCTGGCCGAGGGGCTGCGCATCCTGACCGAGGCGCGCGAAGGCGGGCGGCTACCCGAACAGGTCTTCTTCGCCGCCGACAGCGCGCGCCATCCACTCGTCACTGCGCTGGTCGAGGCAGTCGAGGCGGCGGGTGGCGATGCGATCGAGACGACGCCCGACATCCTCTCCAAGCTCTCGGGCAAGGACAATCCGGGCGCCGTGGTCGGGGTGTTCGCCGAGTTCGAAGCCACGCTCGCCGACCTCGACCGAACGAGCGCCGGCATCTGGCTCGTCGCCGAGCGGCTGCGCGATCCGGGCAATCTCGGCACCATCCTGCGCACCGGCGATGCGGTGGGAGCGGGCGGCCTGATCCTCATCGACGAGTGCGTCGATCCCTTTTCGGTCGAGGCGGTGCGCGCGAGCATGGGGGCGCTGTTCACGGTGCCGATCGTGCGCGCGGACTGGGACGAGTTCCTCGCCTGGCTCCGCGCCGGGCCGGGGCAACTTGTCGCGCTCAGCCTCGACACCGATCTCGACTATCAGCAGCCCGCTTATGAGAGACCCACCTTCCTCCTTACCGGCAACGAGGCGCAGGGACTGCCCCCCGCCTATGCCGCGGCATGCGACCTGCGCGTGAAGATGCCGATGCTGGGCAAGGCCGACAGCCTCAATGCCGCCGTCGCCACCGCGGTGATGGCGTATGAGGTGCTGAACCAGCAGCGCCGCCGCTGATGCTGGAGGCACAGGCGGCGGATCTCGACGCGCTCGGCGCGATCGGGCGGCGGCGGGCGCTAGCCCCGCGCGCGGGCGTCGACTTCGCTTCGAACGACTATCTGGCGCTCGCCGGGTCCGAGCGGCTGGCCGATGCGGCGCGCGAGGCGATCGGACGCGGCGTACCTGTGGGCTCAGGGGGCTCGCGGCTGCTGCGCGGCAACCATGACGAGATCGAGGCGCTAGAGGCTGAGGCGGCAGCGTTCTTCGGGCACGAGGCGGCGCTGTGGCTGTCGAGCGGCTTTGCGGCCAATGTCGCCCTGCTCTCCACCCTGCCCCAGCGCGGCGACCTGATCGTCAATGACACGCTGATCCACGCGAGTGCGCATGACGGGATGCGGCTCTCCCGCGCCGAGGCGGTGGCGGCGGCGCACAACGATGCGCAGGCGTTCGACGACGCGGTCGTCGCGTGGCGCCGGGGGGGCGGCACCGGCACACCGTGGATCGCGGTCGAGAGCCTCTACAGCATGGACGGCGACCGCGCGCCGCTCGACGACCTGGCCACAATCGCCGAGCGGCACGACGCGATGCTGGTGGTGGACGAGGCGCATGCGACGGGCGTGTTCGGCAAGGACGGGCGCGGGCTTGCGCACGCGCTCGCGCCCGAGCGGACGATCGCGCTCCACACCTGCGGCAAGGCGATGGGGGCGGAAGGCGCGCTGATCACGGGTCCGGCGGTGATGCGCGACTTCATCGTCAATCGGGGGCGCGGCTTCATCTTCTCGACTGCCCCCTCGCCGCTGATAGCCGCCGTGGTGCGCGAGAGCCTGCGCACCCTTGTCGACCAACCCGAGCGGCGCGCGGCACTGTGGCGGCGGATCGCTCATGCGCGCACCGCGCTCGGCCTCGATACGGGATCGCAGATCCTGCCGCTCGTCCTCGGCGAGGACCAACGGACGATGGGGGTGGCAGCGGAGCTCCAGGCGGCGGGTTTCGACGTGCGCGGTATCCGGCCGCCGACCGTCCCGCCCGGCACCGCGCGGCTGCGTATCTCGATCACCAACCATGCGAGCCTCGCCGACATCGACGCGCTTGGCGCGCTGATAAAGGACCTGTTGTGAGCCGCTTCGTCGTCGCCGGGACCGATACCGGCATCGGCAAGACCGTCTTCGCCGCCGCACTGACCGGCGCGATTGGCGCGACCTATTGGAAGCCAGTTCAATCTGGGCTGGAGGACGGAACCGATACCGACAGCGTCGCCGCGCTGTCGGGCGCGACCCCCGATCGCCTGCTGCCCGAGGCGTACCGCCTCGTCACGCCCTGCTCCCCGCACCGTGCGGCCGAGATCGACGGGGTGGAGATCGACCCCGACCGCCTGACGCCGCCCCAGAACGACCCGCTGGTCGTCGAGCTGGCGGGCGGGCTGATGGTGCCGCTCACCCTCGGCCTGCTGACGATCGATCTCGTCGCGACCTGGGGCCTGCCGGTCATCCTTGTCGCCCGCACCGCGCTCGGCACGATCAACCACTGCCTGTTGTCGATCGAGGCGATGCGGTCGCGCGGCATCGCCATCCACGGCATCGCCTTCGTCGGCGAGAGCGTGCCCGACAGCGAGGCGACAATCGCCGCGATGGGCGCCGTGCGGCAGCTCGGCCGGCTCGATATCGTCGAGCCGCTGACGCGCGAGACGCTGGCGGCCGCCTTTGCGCAGGGGTTCGACCGGGCGGATTTCGCATGACCCGTACGCGCATCTGGCACCCCTTCACCCAGCATGGCCTGGGCGAGCCAATCCCCAACATCGTCCGGACCGAGGGCGCCTATCTCTGGATGGACACCGGCGAGCGGCTGATCGACGCGATCTCGAGCTGGTGGGTGACGACGCACGGCCACGCCCATCCGAGCATCGCCGCCGCCATCGCCGAAGCGGCAGCGATGACCGACCAGATCATCTTCGCCGGGCACACGCATCTGCAGGCAGAGGCCGTGGCCGACGGCCTTGCGGCGCTGTTCCCAGCCGAACTCGCCCACATCTTCTTCTCCGACTCCGGATCGACCGCGGTCGAGGTGGCGCTCAAGATGGCGCTCGGCTTCTGGGCGGCGCGGGGCGAGGGCCGGCACCGCATCCTGGTGCTCGAGGGGAGCTATCATGGCGATACCATCGGCGCGATGTCGGTCGGCGCGCGCGGGGTGTTCAACGCACCCTATGCGCCGCTCCTGTTCGACGTCGGCACGATCCCGTTTCCCGGCGACGACGATGCGCTCGACACGCTGGAGGCCGCGTGCCGTGAACATGCCGCCGCGCTGATCGTCGAGCCACTGGTGCTGGGTGCCGGCGGCATGCGGATGTACGCGCCCGAACGGCTGGCGGCGATGGCGGCGATCTGCGCCCGCCACGGCGTCCTGTTCATCGCCGACGAGGTGATGACCGGCTGGGGCCGCACCGGCGCGCTCACCGCCTGCGAGCAGGCGGGCGTCGTCCCCGACATCATGTGCCTCTCAAAGGGGCTGACCGGCGGCAGCCTGCCCCTCGCCGTCACGCTGGCGAGTGCGGCCATTTACGACGCGCATTACGCGCCCGACCGGTCGCGCATGTTCTTCCATTCGTCGAGCTACACCGCCAACCCCATCGCCTGCGCCGCCGCCGCCGCCAACCTGGCGATCTGGCGCGAGGAGCCGGTGCTTGAGCGGGTTGCCGCACTCTCGGTGATACAGGCCGACTGGGTCGAGCGCGCAGCACGCTGGCCCGGCGTGATTGGAGCCCGCCGCCTCGGCACGATCGCCGCATTTGAAGTGGAAGATATGCGGCCCGGCTATCTCTCGGCCCTCGGTCCCGCGATCAAGGCGCGCTGCGCGGCGGCGGGCGTGCTGATCCGCCCCCTTGGAAACACGGTGTACGTGATGCCGCCCTATTGCGTGTCCTCAGACGATCTCGCGCAGGTCTATGGCGCGATCGAAAATGCGATACGGGTGCGCTGACTTGACCCGTGCCCACAGGACGCGAAAACCGCGTCAAAGGCCGTTGGATCGGACCGCATCATCTCGCCGAGAAAGATGGCGCCTCGGCTTCAGGCGAATAGCCACCCAGCACCTCAAGCACGACGAAGCGGATCGCGGCGGCGAACGCGGATCGTCGTCGCCAGCCTGATCGAGGATCACCGCAAAGAGCCGAGGCTCGCAGGTCGCCCGCGTCGACACCCGGGCATTGAAGGTTTCGGCGAACGGTTCGGCCACTGCGCCGTTCGCGCTCCACACCGGTTGCGCCCACTGCCCTGCGCTAGCCGCGAGGGAAGCAAGGTCCAGGCATGCGAGTTCTGAGGACATACCTCCGATCACAGGAAGCCTGCGCGATCGGGCGCACGGCAACGACGGTCGCATCGATCAAGCCGCGCGCCCGTCCACAAAACCCGCGCAATCATCTTGCGCGCGCCCCGATTTGGGGGTAGGCGCGCGGGCTCAACGGCGGTCGTAGCTCAGTTGGTTAGAGCATCGGTTTGTGGTACCGAGGGTCGCGGGTTCAAGTCCCGTCGTCCGCCCCATCCCTCCCCATCTCTTCGTGATCGGCGGATTTGTCACGTGCTTACCGACTGGGGTTTCCCCGATTTCGACGACCATGAGGGCGTCCACCTGTTCACCGATCCCGCCAGCGGCCTGCAGGCGGTGATCGCAGTTCATTCGACGACGCTTGGCCCCGCGGCCGGGGGCGTGCGCTTCTGGCACTATGCCGATCCGAGCGCGGCGATCACCGACGCCCTGCGCCTGTCGCGCGGAATGAGCTTCAAGAACGCGATGGCGGGCCTGCCGATGGGCGGCGGCAAGGGCGTGATCCTCGCCGACGCGAGCCGCACCAAGACCGAGGACATGCTCAAGGCCTTCGGCCGCGCGGTCGATTCGCTCGGCGGTCGCTACGTCACGGCCGAGGACGTGGGCATTTCAGAGGCCAACCTTATCACCATCGCGGGCGAGACGCGCTTCGCCTCGGGCCTGCCGGTAAAGGCGTCGGGCGGTGCGGGCGGCGATCCGGGGCCGTTTACCGCGCACGGTGTCTATCTCGGCGTCAAGGCGGCGGCGAAGCGCGCGCTCGGCACTGACGAAATGGCGGGCGTTCATGTCGCGATTCAAGGACTGGGCAGCGTCGGCGGCGGCCTCGCCCGCCTTCTGGCGAAGGACGGCGCACGCCTGACGCTCGCCGACGTCAATCGTGACCGCGCGGCGGCTATGGCCGGCGAGCTGGGCGCAACGCTTGCAGACCCCAACGCGATCCTGTCGGTCGAGGCCGATATCGTCAGCCCCAATGCACTCGGCGCGATCCTGACCGAGACGTCGATTGCCGCGCTGAAATGCAGGGCGGTGGCGGGCGGCGCCAACAATCAGCTCGCGACCCGCGCCGAGGGTCAGGCGATCCACGACCGCGGCATCCTCTATGCCCCCGACTATGTCATCAACGCGGGCGGCATCATCAATGTCGGCCTTGAATATCTGGGCCAGGGCGACCGCGCCGAGGTCGGGAGCCGTATTGCCCGCATTCCCGAGCGGCTCGAGGCAGTCTGGGCCGAGAGCGAGCGGACGAACACCCCCGCCGCGCAGGTCGCCGATGCTCAGGCAATGCGCCTGATCGGGCGCGGCTGACCATGGCGCGGCGCGAGCGCAGCTGATGGGCTGGTTCGCGCTCGCCGCCGTTGCGGCAGCCTCGCTGGGGCTGATGCTGCTCCTCAAGCTGCCGAAGAGCGTGCTCGGGTTCGCCGGCGCGGCGCTGATGCTGGGCGCGACCGGCTATACGCTGCAGGGGCGGCCAACCCTGCCCGCCTCGCCCGCCAGTCCCGAAAAGCCCGTCGATGTCGCCGACGAGGAGCTGGTGAAGCTGCGCCAGCAGATGTTCGGCCGTTTTCAATACAGCGACAGCTATTTCTTCATCGCCGACGCGCTCGCCCGCTCGGGTGACGAGCGCGCGGCGGCCCGGGCGATGCTGGGCGGCGTGCGGTCGGCGCCCGACAGCCTACCGCTCTGGACGGGCTTCGCCTTTGCGACCGCGGGCGCCGACGGGGCGATGTCGCCGACCGCGCGGATGGCGTTCCGCCGCGCGCGAATGCTCAATCCCGAACATCCTGGCCCGTATTTCTACGAGGGGCTGGCACAGGTCCGCGCCGGCAACCTCGCCGCCGCGCGGCCGCTCTGGATCAGGGCGCTGCGCGTCTCGCGCCCAGACGCGCCCTGGCGCGAGGGAATCGCCCTCCGCCTTGTCCTCCTCGACCGCTTCCTCGCGATGGAAGCGGGCGGCAGGGGGATGCCGCAACAATAGGCGCTTGTCTTGTTCCAGCCCCATGGGTCGAGCGCGAGACTGACGTAGCGCCTACCCTCTCGACAGCCGGATCGCCTCGGCGGCGTCTATCAGCCCCTCACGCGCCATCGACCGCGCTGCCGAATCGATGCGCTGCGCATTGAGGAAGGCATGCCGCGCCAGTAGCGCTGCGTCGGCGCCGTCATTGACCAGCCTGGCGAGCGCGGCGTCGATGGCCAGCAACTCGAACACGCCGATCGCCGATACGCGCCCCCGCCCTTCGCACTCGCCGCAACCTGGACTTTCATAGATCACCGCGCCCGGATCGAAGCCGAGCAGCGCGGCGGTGCCGTTGCTCGCCTGCACCGGGCGTCTACACGCCTGGCACAGCCGATGCGCCAGCCGCTGCGCGGTCACCGCGCGCAAATGCGCGGCAAGCGCCAGCCGATCGATCCGCAGCGCCCGCAGTGCGTCGATTGCGGCGATTGCATCGGGCGCGTCGAGGCGCAGGATCACCCGCCGACCACCCGCCGCGACCTGAAAGGCAAGCGCCGCGGTCTCGCGGTCCTCGACCTGCCCCAGTACGAGGATATCGGGATCGAGCGATATCGCCCGGTCCATGGCCGCCGATCCGCTCGCGCCGTCGATCCGCAGCGCGCCTGGGATCGTCGCACCCAGCGCAACGACGCTCTGCGTCCGGGCCTCGCCTGCCAGCAGCGCGGCGATCGTCGTCCGCCGGCCCGACCCCGCCGGTCCGGCGACCACCAACACCCCGCCAGGCCGCTCGGTCGCGCGCAGCAGCAGCCGTGCCTGTGCCGGCACCAGGCCGAGCGCGGAGAGGCCGTCGACCGCCACGCCGGTCCGCTCGGACCGCAAGCGCAGCGCCAGCCGCTCGCCTTCGGCATGGCTCGCCACCTGCCACTCGTCGAGCCGATCGGCGCCGCTGCCCGCGACTTCCCAGGCGGCGGCGCGCAGTCGCTCGGGTTCGAGCCGCGCGGGCACCCAAGCACGCAACCGCCCGTCGACGCGCAGCCGAAGCCGAACCGCATCGACGTCGAGGTCGAGATGCACGTCGCTTGCCCCTTGCGCCTGCGCATCAGCCGCCAACGCGCGGATCGCCGCTTCGCTCGTCATGCCCGGCCCCCTTCGCAAGGTTTCACGAATGACGGCGATGCGACGCGAAGGTTACGTTTTCATGGCAGGCTTTGCCTCGGCCGGCGGCTCTGGCAGAAACGCGCGATGACCAACCTCGGCTCGGGCCACCCCAGCGAACCCGTCGTCGCACACATCGCCGCGCGGCCGGGCGTGCAGAAGCTGCCAAATCCCAAGCTTACGCTGTTCGTCGGCAAACGCTTCCTCGACCCCGCGCACTGCGCCGAGCTGATCGGGTTGATCGACCGCGACCGCCGCCCCTCGACAATCGCCGATCCCAACGGCGACGATGCGTTCCGGACGAGCGAGACCTGCGACCTCGACCCGGCCGACCCGGCGGTGGCGCGGCTTGAAGCGGCGATCCTCGACTTCTGCGGCCTCGATCCACGGCACGGCGAGCCGATCCAGGGCCAGCGCTATGCCGTGGGACAGGAGTTCAAGGCCCATACCGACTATTTCGAGCCCAGGGGCGCCGATTTCACACGCTTCTGTTCTGTGGCGGGTAATCGGACGTGGACGGTGATGATCTACCTCAACGAGCCTGAGGCAGGCGGCGCGACGCGGTTCAAGGTCGTCGACAAGCTGGTGCAGCCTGAAACCGGCAAGCTCCTCGCCTGGAACAATCTGCGCCCCGACGGCAGCCCCAATCCGGCGACGCTGCACCACGGGATGAAGGTGCGCGCAGGCACCAAATACGTCATCACCAAATGGTTTCGCGAGCGCCCCTGGGGCTGGTGACACGAGAAAGGGCCTCCGGCGCATTCGCCGAAGGCCCGATCCCCCTTTTGAACCCGAAGCGGATCAGAGCCCGACGCTGACCCCGAAGGTGAAGATGCGGCCAAGGTCGTAGGTGTTGATCTCGCGGCGCAGCCCGCCGTCGAAGATCTGGAACTCCTGGTAGCGCGTCTTGCTGAGGTTGCGCGCCTCGAACTTCAGCTCGACCTGCTTGTCGTCGCCGCCGATCGGGATTCCCTGCCGCCAGACGACGTCGAAGCGCACGCCCGGCCGCTCGCGGATGTCGGGCAGGCGGCCACCGTCGACGATTGCGCCGCGATTTGTCACACGGTCGCTGGCATAATTGACCAGCAGCGTCACCTGGCTGAGCATTTCGGTATCCTCGAGACCGAATTGCGCGTTGACGATGTGATCCGACTGGCCGACGAGCGACGCACCGTCCTGGAACAGGAAGCGGGCCGGAAGGGTCGCACCGGTTCCGCCGAAGGGGCTGACCACGGGCTGGTCCTGCGCGTTCAGCTCGGACTTGGTATAGGTATAGTTGGCGATCAGCAGCGCGCGCTTGGTCGCGAACAGGTCGCCGAGGCCGAGACCATCGAGCGGGAAATACTTCTGAAGCTCCAACTCGCCGCCGTACAGCCGCGCGCTCGGGGCATTCGAGAAGCTGGTCAACAACGCTGAGCTGCCCGCGCCCGGCGAACCGAACGCCTCGATCGGATTGTCGATCCGCTTGTAGAAGCCCGCCAGCGTGATGCGCTGGTCGCGCGCGAAGAACCACTCGTACCGCGCCTCGAGGTTCCAGAGCTCGGAATCGGTCAGGAACGGGTTGCCGACGAACTGGCGATTTGATTCGAAGTCGAGATAGAGCTGCGGCGCCAGCTCGCGGAATTGCGGCCGCGCGATCGTCTTCGAGGCGTGAAGGCGAAGCTGCATGTCGCGCGCGAAGTTCCACGTGATCGTCGAGGCAGGCAGCCAGTACCCGTTGGTCAGGTTGGTTCCGGCGACGTTGGCGCCCACCGGCAGCACGCGCTGCTCAGCATCCTCGTACCGCACGCCGACCTGCGCGCGCAGCCCATCGGCGACTTCGGCCTCCACCTGGGCATAGCCGGCATGAGTGCGCAGCGACGCGGTATAGGCCGCCGCGCCCTGCACATTCGATTCGTTCTGAAGGAAGATGTTGTTGAGCTGGACGTTCAGGTCGCTCAGCAGGAAGTCGGGCCGCTGCTGCTTCTGCGCGTCGTTGAGCGGCGTACCCGCCTGATAACGGAACTGATAGCGGAACGACGTGCGGTCGGCATCCGAATAGGCATAGCCCGCCTGAAGCGTCAGCGGCCGGTCGCCACCGAAGTCATAGGCGAGATCGACGCCGCCCGACCAGAGATCCTCATTGAGTTCGCTGAACGCGATCTGCGCGACGCCCTGCTGTCCGGTCAGGTTGTTGACATAGTCGTTGATCAGCCCGCCTTCGAAGAAATAGACGAAGGTCCGCTCATAGGGCGAATTGCGCTGCGTGTTCGCATAGGCGCCGCGAAGATCGACGCTCAACCGGTCGAACTTCAGTTCGGCGACGCCCTGCGTGGTGAACAGCTGCCGCTCAAACCAGTTGGTGTTCTGCTGGAAGAGCGGCTGGTTGTTCTGGTCCTCGATATCGGACATGATCGCCTGCTTCAGCGTGTCATGGACGTAGAGGTTGGTCCAGCGGAAGCGGTGACGGCCGACCTCGGCACCAACGCCGAACAGGCCGTTGACGAGAGCGCGGTGATCGGTGGCGACCGAGCGGGCGTCACCGGCGAGGCCACCCTGCGCATCGAGCGGCACCTGCTGGATCGCGTCGCGCGTGCGCCACGTGTTCGACAGGCCGCCGCCGGTGATGACGCCGATGCGCGCCGTGCCGAGGTCGAACGACGTGCCCGCGCTCAGCTCGCCCGAGAAGTTGGCGGGGATGTTGCGGTTCTCGAACACCAGCGACGTTTCGGCGTTGGTGAGCTGCACCACCTGATCGGGGGTCACGATCGCGCCGGTCCGGCCGGCCTCGCGGATGAAGTCGGGGATGCTGCGCTCGCCGCTGTCATAGCCCAGCCAGTCGTGCGATCCGCCGTCATAGGTATAGCCGAGCTCGGCGGTGGTGACGGTATCGAAACCCACCGACCCGCCGAACTGGAGGAAGCTCTCCTTCGGCGCGGCGCGCGTCGTCAGGTTGATGACGCCGCCGCCGAACTCGCCCGGATAATTGGCCGAGAAGCTCTTCTGGACGAGGCTCGAGGCGATGACGTTTGTGGGAAAGATGTCGAGCGGCACCACGCGGCGCAGCGGCTCGGGGCTCGGCAGCGGCGACCCGTTGAGCAGTGATGATGAGTAGCGGTCGCCAAGGCCGCGCACGAAGACGAAGCCGTTGCCGACGACGCTGAGGCCGGTGACACGGCTGAGCGCACCGGCGATGTCGCCTTCACCCGTGCGGGCGATGTCCTCGGTCGACAGGACCGAAACGACCTGCGCGGTGTTGCGGATGACGTTGGGAATGTTGCGGCCGATGACGACGATGTCCTCGCCATCCCCGCTCGCGCCGGGGCCGGAGATTTCGACCTCCTGCTGGGCCGCGTCCTGTGCCGTCGTCGTGGCGCCGGGGCCGCTGTCGGGCGTGGTCGAACCGCCCGCGTCGGGCGCTACGACGCTACCCGCCGGGGGGCTGGTGGTCTGCGCACCGGCGCTACCCGTCTGAGCCAGCGCGGCCGGCGCGACCAGCGTCGAGGTGAGGAGCAGCAGGCTGCCCAATGCCAGAGGCTTCTTCATCTTTTTCGATCCGCGTCAGGGAATTGCCGCGCCACGCGGCCGACGGGGATGGCGGCCCCTTTCACCGCCATCCCCGCATGGTCTTTACGCTCGTTCAGGTGACCGGAACGGTCGTGCAGTTTCCGCTGGTCGAGCCGAAGTTCGCCGCGTTCGAGTTGCAGGTCCAGCCGCGATACCAATTGTCGCTCGAGCCCGAGATCGCCCCGATATAGCTGGTGGGAACGAGGAACGAGGTACCCGACGGGTTGAGGCTGGTGTTGTTGAACGGCGTCACGGCCGTCGCGCCCGAACCCGGCAGATAGGTCGAGGTATAGGCGTTGGCCGCCGTCCCGTTGGTGACGTTGTTGCTGCCCGCCGCGACGACCGCAGCCTGCTCGTCGTTGGTCACCGTGACGCTGTTGACGGTGGTGGTCGCCGACAGCGTGTTGCAGGCGAAATAGACCGAGTTGAACACCGGCGGACCGGCTTCGTCGAGTGCCGGGTTGGCCGGACGGATCGTCGACTTGCCGCCGTTGGCGTCGGTGCCGGCGATGATGTTGAGGCAGGCCTGCGAGCTGGTGACGATGCCGTTGACGAAGCTGAAGTCGGCGCCGCCGCGCAGACGGATCGCCGCCGGCGAGCCGCTGCTCGTCGAGGTGTGGATGAAGGTGAAGTTCGCGATGCGGCCGGTCTGGCGCGGCACCACGTCCTCGTTGTTGTTCGAATCGATCTCCATCAGGAAATTGTCGGTCTGGCTGTTGTTCGGCTTCTGGATGGCGATCACGAACTGAAGGAAGCCCTTCCAGCCCACATCGGTATCGACGCTGTCGTCATCGGCGCCGGTCACCACGAGGTAGCGCAGATTATGCGTGCCGCCGAAGATCTCGATGCCGTCGTCCGAGCTGTTGTGGATCTGGATATATTCGAGCCGCGTGCCGGTGCCGACGCCGCCGGTGGTCAGGCCCTGCAACTCGTTGTTGGGGCTGATGACGGTGCCGGAATAGCGAATCTGGACATAGCGCATGACGCCCGAATTGTCGCCCGGCGAGCCGCCGCCATAGAGCGCGTTGCCAGTCCCTTCGACTACGTTCTCGCAGTTCGCCGAGCCGCCGGTCGCACCCGACAGGTTGCAGTTCGAAACAGGCGCGCGGCCAGCGATGATAACGCCACCCCAGAGGCCCTGCGCGGTTTCGTCGATGGTCCCCGTCAGGTTCTGCTGCGCGGTGAAGATGATCGGCGCGTCGGGCAGGCCGTCGGCGTTGATCGTCGAACCGCGATTGACGACAAGGAAGTCGTTGTCGGTGTTCGTCGTGTTGGCATAGATCAGCACGCCCGGCTCGATCGTCAGCGTGGCGGCGGTACCGACGGTGCCCGATGCGCCGCGGTCGATACCGACATCGACCCGGCCGTTGATCTCATATGCCGTGCCCGCGCGGCGCGGAAGCGTCAGGTTGCTGGTGAGGACCGAAGGGAGGCGGCACGACCGGAAGTTGCCGACGGTGCCGACGTTGGTGGTGCCGGTCGGGCAATCGGCGGCCGGCGTGCCAGCGGTCGAGGTCGGCGTCGGGGTGGGCGTGGGGGCCGGGGTCGGCGCCGGCGTGGGCAGCACGATACCGCCCTCGCCCGGCGAGGCGACGCTCGAGGCGCCGTCGCACGCGGCGAGCGTCGCGCCCGCGCAGCTCGTCAGCAGGATAAGGCTAAGGCGTTTGAAGTCGGCCATGAAGATCTCCGTTCCGGCAATTCCGGGTTGACGAGGAAGGGGTCGCTGCCCCTCGATCGACTCGGCTGTCCCCCTGTCGACCTCATGGCCCGGCTAGTGGCCGGACGTGACGCCCGGATGCGGTTTCGAAGACGGTTCGGTTGCGACGATATGACCGAACGGTGACAGGTGTGACAAAGCTGTGACCGAGGAGGAGCCCATGGCCCCGACCTCAAGCGTAAATATCGGAGCGTAAAACCAAACCAAGCCGAACCATTTTCGCGATTTCGTCGTAGGGGCGAAGGCTGAGGCGGTCAGGCCCCGAACGGCGCGCAATCACCGAGCGATCTCAGCTTTCGCTGGAATGACGCAGGGGTCGTGTCACGATGATCTGCCGTACTCCGGCGGGGGTCGGGGGACATCGTGCACAGCAAAAGGGGCCGGCGGTCGCCCCGCCGGCCCCTTTTCGTCATTCCAGATCAGACGATCAGAGCTCGCTTTCGAGCCATGCCTTCAGCCGGCCCTTGGGCTCGGCGCCGACCTTGGTCGCGGCGGGCTCGCCGTTCTTGAACAGGATCATGGTCGGGATGCCGCGGACGCCGTACTTGCCCGGCGCCTCCGGATTCTCGTCGATGTTGAGCTTGGTGATCGTCACCTGCTCGCCGAGTTCCTCGGACAGTTCCTCGAGGCTCGGGCCGATCATCTTGCACGGCCCGCACCACTCGGCCCAGAAATCGACGAGGACGGGCTTGTCCGCGCCCAGCACGTCGGTGGCGAAGCTTTGGTCGGTGACGGCCTTGGTGGGCATATCGGTCTACTCCTTGGTTGACCCGCAATCTATGTGGGCGCACGCGCCGGCTCAAGCGCGCGAAGGCAAGCTTTGCTCCGTGACCACGAAGCCGGGCTTGAGTGCGGCGAGCGTCTCCGGCGCCAACGCGATCAGCCGCGGGCCGGCGGTATAGAGGAGCGCCGCTTCGATCGGCCGGTTCGGGAAGATGACGGCGAGCGCCGCGGCATAGGCCGCCATCTGGCGCTGGTGATGGAGCGGCACCTCGCCCGCGTCCGACGGGACGCGGCGGCCGGTCTTGAAGTCGATCAGGCGGATGCGGTCGGCGCCCACCAGCAGCCGGTCGACGGTGCCCGCCACCACCTGTCCGTCCACGATGGCGGCGACCGGCGCCTCGGCCAGCGCGTCCGGGCCGAACAGATCGGCGAAATCGGGATGGCCGATGATCGACAGCGTGCGATCGACCAGCCCGTCGCCCAGCGTATTGCCCGCAAGCCACGCCTCTCCCGCCGCTCGCCGATGCTCGGGCGGGAGGGCGGGCAGCCGCTCAAACAGGCCGTGAAGCAGACGACCGCGCTCGGCCGCGTCCTGCATCGCCGGGCCGGCGGGCGGCGGATCGGCGATCTCGTCCTCGCCCAGCGACGAGGGGGCGAGCGGCCGCGGCGGGCGCGCCTCCTCGGGCGCGGGGCGACGCGCCCAGTCGGGGAGTGCGGTCGCGGTCGAAGCCTCGGCCGGCCGCACGATCGCAGGCGCGGGCAGCCGGTCGTCGGCGAGCACACGTACCTCGCCCGGCGGCACGCCCAGCGCGTCCATCGCCATCGCGCTCGCGCGGTACCAGCTGAGCGGCGGCGGCTCGCCCTTCGCCCGCTCGGACAGGCTGCCGGCGATGACGAGCTGCTCCTCGGCCCTCGTCGCCGCGACGTAGAAGAGCCGCCAATGCTCCTCCAGCTCGCGCCGATCGCTGTCGGCGACGACGGCATCGAGCGGCCCGCCACGCTCGGCACTGCGCGGGCGGAAGACCGGGAGCGGCGGACGGTCCTCGTCCGCCTGCCAGTCGAACAGGTCGCGCCGGTTCTGGGTCGGGTCGGCGGTCGCGTCGGCGAGGATGACGAGCGGCGCCTGCAGCCCCTTCGCCCCATGCGCGGTCATGACCCGGACCGCGGCCTGCGGGCGCGAGCTGTCGCGGACGATCTCCACCTCGCCGCGATCGAACCAGTCGAGGAAGCGCTGGAGCGAGGGCGTCGCATTACGCTCGAACCCGAGCGCGGCCGACAGCAGCTCCTCGATCGGGTCGCGCGCCTCCTCCCCCAACCGCGCGATCAGGCGGCGGCGGCCATCGAGCTGGCCTGAGAGGATGTCCTCGAGGAAGCGATAGGGCGTCGCGAAATCGGCCCGCGCGAGCAGATGATAGAGAGGGGCGAGCCGCTCGGACGCCTGCGTCGCGCGCAGGTGCCGCCAAAGGCTCCCCTTGCGATGCATGGCGGCGGCCATCAGCTCGTCCTGGCTCCAGCCAATGAGCGGCGAGACGAGCAGGCTGGCGAGGCTGAGGTCGTCGCCCGGTTGCAGTACGAAGCGGATCGCCGCGAGCAGATCCTGCACCGCCAGCGGTGCGTTGAGGCGCAGGCGATCGACCCCCGCAACCGGCACCCCCTCGGCATAGAGGCGCGCCACGATCAGGGAGGCGAGCTCGCCGCGCCGCTTGACGAGGATCATCACATCCTCGGGCCGCAGCGCCCGCCCCTTCGATGCCAGCATGTGGCCGCCGTCTATCCACTCGCGCACCTGGCGCGCGATGCGGCGGGCGAGCTCGCGGACCTGGTCGTCGACCCAGCCCTCCTCGTCCTCCTCGCTGCCGCCGGCGACGACCGGGGGCAACAGGGTGACGCTGCCGGGGCCGGGCACCTGGCTGGCATGCGGCTGGCGCTCGTCGGTGCCCATGCCCGGCGCGGGCAGTGCGTCGAGCGCGGCGTCGACGAAGCGCAGGACGGTCGCGACCGAGCGGAAGCTTTCGGTCAACGCGACGGTTTCGAGCGGGCGACGTTCTTCGGCCTCGATCGGGGGCGCGGCACCCAGCCGGTCGAAATGGAGCTGCGCCGCCCGAAAGAAGATCGGATCGGTACCCTGAAAGCCGAAGATCGCCTGCTTGTCGTCACCCACGGTGAACAGCGTCCGCACCCGGTTGCCGCGCGTGCCCGCCCCGGCGAAGAACTCGTCGGCGATCGCCTTGACGATGCGCCATTGGGCGAGGTTGGTGTCCTGCGCCTCGTCGATCAGGACGTGCTCGGTCGCGAGGTCGAGCTTGTAGCGCACCCACTCGCCCATCCCCTCGGTTTCGAGCAGGCGGACGGTCGCGGCGATCAGGTCGTCGAAATCGACCGCGCCCGCCAGCCGCTTGGCATCGGCATAGGCGCGGGCATAGGCTCGGCC
This sequence comes from Sphingomonas spermidinifaciens, assembly GCF_002351485.1. GTDB lineage: Bacteria > Pseudomonadota > Alphaproteobacteria > Sphingomonadales > Sphingomonadaceae > Sphingomonas > Sphingomonas spermidinifaciens. The sequence goes on from NZ_NWMW01000001.1 coordinate 901,982, forward strand.
CGCGGTCAGCGCGGAGGCGAGCGCGTCGGCGTAGCCGGCGCGGACCTTGAGCGCGAGGAGCTCGCCGCAATGCCCGTGCAGCCGCTCGGCGAGGGCGGCATAGGCGTCACCGGGCGCGACGGGCTTCTTGCGCAGCTCGCCCTTCCCCGTCGCCCAGACAAGGTGGAGGTCAGCGAGCCCCGCCGCCCGCGCACGCGCATCGCCGGCCAGCCAGGCCGCAATGGCATCGGCGCGCTCGAGACCCGTCTTGGTGCCCCATGCGGCATTTGCCGCGGCGATCTCGCGCAGGCTCTCAAGGTCGAAGCGGTCGTCGCCGCACGACGCCTCGATCTCGGCATCGATGTCGCCCGTGGGAAGGTCGAGCGCGCGTCGGATGTACGGCCGGATGCTCTCGCCGATCGGCAGCGCCTCCATGGCATCGGGCCGCGCGGCGCACGCATGGAGGAACATCTCCGCCTTTTGCTCGCCGAGCCTGAGGGCCAGCGCGCCGATCGCCTCGGCGATCGCCACCCGCCCTTCGCGCGCCTCGTCCTCCAGCAACCGGGCGAGCGCCTCGCGCCGGAGCAGCGCCTGTTCGCGCGGTTCGAGCGGGCGGAAGCCCGGCACCAGCCCCGCTTCGGCCGGGAAGGCCGCGAGCAGGCTCTGGCAGAAGCCGTGGATGGTCTGGATGCGCAAGCCCCCCGGCGCATCGAGCACCCGCGCGAACAGCGTCCGCGCCCGCTCGACCTGTTCGGGCGTCGCGGGTTCGCCAAGACCGCGCAGCTCGTTGAACAGGTCGTTGCGGTCGAGCCGCACCCAGCGCGCCAGCGTGCCCGCGATCCGCTCCGCCATTTCGGCCGCGCCGGCCTTGGTAAAGGTGAGGCACAGGATCGCCTCTGGCCTGCTCCCCGCCAAGAGCAGCCGGAACACGCGCGCGGCGAGCACCTGGGTCTTGCCCGTGCCCGCCGAGGCGGCGAGCCAGACGTGGCGCTGGGGATGGCTGGCGTCGCGCTGCGCGCCGCGAAGGGGATGGAGGGGCTTGGTCATGCCGGCGCACCCTCCGTCCTACCCCGGCCGAGGCCGGGGTATGGCCCGCCGTGATCGGATGCGCGCCGCTCAATCACGCCCATACCACTCGTCCCGCCGCATCAGCTGGTCATACTCGGCATAGGGCGCCATTTCCGGCACCAGCTTGGCGGTGAAGGCCCGGTCGCCGGTCAGCCAGTCGCGCACCGCGCCGACGAAATGGTCGTGCGCCATGCCGACAAAATCCTCGGGCGCGATCCCGCTCTTGGGTCCGACCGGCGTCTGGATATAGCCGAATGCCTCGCCTTTCTTCGCCAGCGACCAGTATTCGAAGCCCGTCGCCTCGCCCGCGATACGCTCGAACCCGCCTCGCTCGGCGATCAGGCCGATCAGGCCGAGCTGGAGGCTAAACCCCGCCGCCACCGCGCTGGGGCTCGGCGGCTTGCCCGTCTTGTAGTCGATGACCGCGAGCCCGCCGCCGGGCAGCCGGTCGATGCGGTCATACTTGCCCGTCAGGGTGACGCCCGCGACATCGATCGCGCCCGATTCCTCCACCCCGAGCACCTGCCGTCCTTCGGCGACCTGCGCCGCGAGCTCGCCCGCAATCCATTCGACCGCCGCGATCAGGCGCGGACGCCAGAGCGCGCGGACGATCGGATGGGTGCGCGTGTCGTCGAGCATCGCGTGCGCGCGCGCGACGAGCCGGGCGGGATCGTGGCGGTCGTGCTTCGACCATTGCTCGAGGATCGCATGCACCGCCGTCCCGCGCCACGCCGCACTCGGGTCTGCATCGACGGGATCGAGCGGCGACAGGCCGAGCATCCGCCGCGCGTAGAAGGCGTAAGGATCGGCTTTGAGCCGATCGACCTCCGTGACGGAAAGCTTGCGCGGCCGATCCTCGATGCGCGGCTGCGGCTCGGGACGCTTGGCGGGGACGTGCTCGGCACTGTCGAGCGCACGCGCCCATTCGGGCAGCCCCTCGGCCGGCTCAAGCCCCTCGGCTAGCGCCTCCAGCCGCAGCCAGAAGCGCGACGGGATAGTCGGCCCCGATGCATCGCGCCGCGCACGGGTCAACAGCACCTCGCGCGCGCCGAGGCCTTGCGCAAAATCCTGCGCCGACAGGCCGATCCGCCGTTCGAGCGCGGGCAAGCCCAGTTCGGTGCGGATACGCGGGGCGAGCCACGGGTCGGGCGCGGGCAAGGCCGGCCACGACCCTTCATTGAGTCCGCCGAGGATGAGGAGGTCGGCGCTCTGCAACTGCGCCTCGACCAGGCCGTAGATGGCGAGCCGCGGATGCCCGCCTTGAGGCGGCCGGATCGCGACCTCGTCGAGCAGGCTGCGCATCAGCGGCAGGAGCGCGCCCGGCGACACCGTGCGCGGCCCCTCCCCGCCCTCGGCCTCCAGCGCCGTCAGCAGGTCCGCCGCAGCCCGTCCTTCAGCCCGTGCCCAGGCGGCGTCGCCCGCCAGCAGGGTCGCAGCCTCGCGAAGCAGGCGCGCATGGTCGTCGAGCGCCCGGTCGCCGCCGTCCGCCATCGCCGCGACGGGCGCGAGGCACGCCTTGGCCTCGTCCCACCACGCCTTCGCCGCCTCGCGCAGCGCCGCGCTGCGCGGGTCGCCCATGCCAAGATGCGCATCGATCCCCTCGATCCCCGGTGCCGGCCGCGGCCCGCGCAGCGCGAGGTCGAGGCGGCGCGCGCCCTCCAGCCATCTCAGGCGCCGCTCGGGATCGGATGCGGCGACCAGCGGATGCTTGAGCAGCGCGAGCAGGGCCATCGGCGCGAAGCGCTGCCCCGCCGCCTCGACGATCGCGAGCAGCAGCGTGCCGGGTGCGAGCATCGCCAGCGGCCGGCCTGCCGAATCGTCGATCGCGACGCCCCAGCGCGCCAGATGCGCGGCAACCCGCGCCGCCAAATTGCGGTCGGGCGTCACCAACGCGGCGGTCTTGCCCGGTGTTTCCAGCACCTCGCGCAGCTTGAGGGCGATGCCCTGCGCCTCCTCGGCCGGGGTCGCGACGTCGAGCGCGGTGACGCCCTCGAACCGCCGCTCGGCGCGCGGCAGCGTCGGCCAGCGATGGGTCAGCGTGGCGGGCAGCATCGCGCTGTCGATCGCCTTGCCGCGGGCCGGCGGCGCGTCGAGCTCGCTCGCGACCCGCCACGGCCGCACTTCCGCTCGGGCGACACCCATGCGGTCGAGGAGGAGCTTGAGCGCGAACTGCGGATGCGTCTCGACCGACCGGCGAACCTCGCCGGTCGCGGGATCGGGCGCGTGCGGGCCGAGCGCCTCCCACGCCGCCTCGTCGAGCCCGGTCGCGAGCCCCGGCAGCACGACGAACCCGTCAGGCAACCCCGCGACGCAGCGCAGCAGCCGCGCGACCGAGGGCACCGGCGACGTCACCCCCGCCGCGCAGATGAAGCGCGCCGGGCTGGCCTGCGACCAGGCGCGGCACGCGCGGTCGAGCAGTCGGCGGCGACGTTCGACGAGGTCGATGACGCCCAGCCGCTCGAGCTCGCCGGGCCAGCGATCGAGCACCACCTCAAAGGTCGAAAGCGCGGTCGCCCAGTGCTGCGACAGCTCGCCCGACAGGTCGATGGCACGAAGGGCCGATGGCGCGATCTCCTCGACCTGCAACTGGTCGAGCGTGCGGGCAAGGTCGCCGGCCAGCCGCACCGCCTCCGCCGGGTCGAAGCCGGGACGCGCTTCCTGCAACAGCCGCGCGAGGATCAGGCGGCGCTTCAAAGGGTTGATCGCAGGCGGCACCGGCGCCGCATCGGCGGGGTCGAAGAACGGCCCGACCGCCTCGTCGAGATCCGGATCGCCGACCGCAACGATCCGCGGCAGCAACAACCCGCCCTCGCTCAGCCGGACGAAGGCGTCGTTGATCGCACGCGCGGCCCGGCTGGTGGGGACGACAATGACGCCGCGTGCGAGGCCCATCGGCTCACGCCCGAAGCGGCGGAGGAGGCCGATGGCGAGCGTGTCGGCGAACGCCTTGTGCGCGGGGATGGTGAAGACCTGCGGATCCGTCACCCCCTCAGCCATCGGCGAGCAGCGCCTCGGTCATGCCGATCGACGCCGGGCTGCCGACGTCGAACCAAAGCCCCTCGTGCGTCACGCCATATGCCCGCCCCGCCGCGATGGCGCGGTTCCAGAAGAGGTTGGTCGAGAACGGCCCGTCGGGATAGTCGCGGATGATCGCCGGGTTGAGGATCTGCACGCCGGTATAGACGAACGGCGCCAGACGGCCCGGCGCCCGGCGGCGGACGATCCGCCCCTCGGCATCGAGGTGGAAGTCGCCGCGCCCGGGATGGCCGTGCGCCTGCGCCAGCGGCACTACCAGCAGCAGCGCGTCCATCCGGTCAGCGTCCCACATCTGCGCGAGCTGAACGATCGCATCGACCGGCCCGTCGATCCACAGATTGTCGCTGTTGACGCACAGGATCGGCGCGTCCCCCAGCAGGTCGCGCGCATGGGCGAGGCCGCCGCCGGTTTCGAGCAGTTGCGCCCGCTCGTCGGACACGACGACCTCGATCCCCTTCACCCGGTGCGCCAGATGCGCCTCGAGCACGTCGGCAAGATAATGGACGTTGACCACCGCCCGCTCGACCCCCGCCGCGCGCAGCCGGTCGAAGACATGGTCGATCAGCGGCTTGCCCGCGACCTCGACCAGCGGCTTGGGCCGGGTGGCGGTCAGCGGCCGCATCCGCTTGCCGAGCCCCGCCGCCATCACCATCGCAGTTTTCGGAACCGCCACGGCGGGATTGGGCCGGATCGCGCGTGCCTTGGCCATCAGCGGGTCAGCTCGATGGGATCGCCGCGCAGGTGCGACGGAATATTGGCGTCAAACCAAGCCGCGACCGGCGCCAGCGCGGGCTGAGCGAGATCACGTTCGAGATAGCCCCAGACGCGCGGGCAGAGCGTCGGATAGCGCGGCTTGCCGTCGCGCCGCCACAGGCGGGTGAAGATGCCGACGATCTTGGCGTTCCGCTGCGCCCCGAGCACGTGATAGGCGGTCGCGAAGCTGTCGTCGGCGCCAACCGTGCGCATATAGAGGTCGAGCATCGCCGCCTCGACGGCGGCGGGCACGTCGCGCCGCGCATCCTGCAGCAGCGAAACGAGGTCGTAGGCCGGATGCCCGGCCAGCGCGTCCTGGAAGTCGAGCAGGCCCAGCGTCTCGGCCCCCTCGATCAGCATCAGGTTCTCGGCATGATAGTCGCGCAGCACCGTGACGCCGGGCGGCGGCAGCGTGCCAAGCACCGCTTCCCAGGCGCGGTCATATCCCTCGACATCGACCTCGAGGCCGAGAGCGGGCGCATACCATTCGACCAGCAAACGCGCCTCGCGCAGATAGACGTCGAGGTCGTAGGGCGGCAGGTCCATCGGTGCGTGATCGCGAAGCCGGATGAGCAGGCGGACAGCCTCTTCATAGAGGCGCAGCTCGCTCTCTGGCGCGGCATCCACGGTCTCGCGCATTCGGGCGTTGCCGAAATCCTGAAGGAGGACGAGGCCGCGCTCAAGGTCTTCGCCATAGATCTCGGGCGCCGCGAAGCCACGATCGGTGAGCCAGCGCGCGACCGACAGGAACGGGCGCGGGTCCTCGTGCGGGGGCGGCGCGTCCATCAGGATCGCGTGGCGGCCGGGCGCGACGATGCGGAAATAGCGGCGGAACGAGGCGTCGCCGGCGATCGGTTCGATCTCGGCATCGCCCCACCCGATCGAGGCGAGGAAGTCGCGCGCCGCGGCCGGCGGATTCAGGTCAGGGGCCATCGGCCCTCCCATGCCGTCGGCACTTCGGCTGTCAAGCGCCGCGCGCCGTCCGCGGCGACGATCAGCGTCAGGCGAAGGGCGTCCGGAAAGACGTGGGCCGCGACCCGCTCGGGCCACTCGACCACCAGCGCGCCGTCATAGCGCGCATCGTCGAGGCCGAGTTCGAGCAGCTCGCCCTCCTCCTCGATGCGATAGAGATCGACATGGAGCACCGGCAACCGCACCTCCGGCGGGGCATAGCTCTGGACGATCGCATAGCTCGGGCTCGGCGCCTCGCCGACTAGCCCCAGCGCCGCCAGCAGCCCGCGCGCGATCGTCGTCTTGCCCGCGCCCAGCGGCCCCGACAGCGTCACCGCGTCGCCCGGCCGCAGTACCGACGCCAGCCGCTGCCCGAATGCCAACGCCGCCGCCTCGTCGGGAAGGTCGATCATCGCCGCGGCAGCTCGATCGTGACGAGCGTGCCCTGCCCCGGCTCGGACAACAGCGCCACCGTCCCGCCATGCGCCTCGACCAGCTGCCGCGCGATCGGCAGGCCGAGGCCGAGCGCCCGCTCGCCCGCGCCGGCCGCGCGTGCGAAGCGGTCGAAGGCGTGCGCCTGTGCCTCTGCCGACATGCCGGGACCGTTGTCGGACACGACGATCCGCGCGCGGTCCTTGTCGCCGTCGACGTGCAGCAGCACGCGCCCGCCCGCAGGCGTATGGGCGATCGCGTGGCGCAGCACGTGCTCGATGGCCTGGCGGATGCGGCGTCCCTCGGCCTGCACCTTGCCCGCGCTTCCCTGCACCTCGGTCGCGAGATCGATGCCCTTCTCGCCCGCCAGCGGCGCGACCGCCGCGGCGGCGCTTTCGGCGGCATCGCCGATCGCCAGCAACGCGCGCACCGGCGGCTGGTCGGCGAGTGTCAGGTCGAGCACGTCATCGACCAGTGCCCCCAGCCGCTCGACCGATTCGAGGATCGCGCCGGTATAGGCCTGCCCCGTTTCGGTCAGCGCGCCGGCATAACCGCCCTCGAGCATCTCGGCGAAGCCCTTGATCGAGGTGAGCGGCGTACGAAGCTCGTAGCTCATATTGGCGACGAACGCGGTCTTGACCTTGTCCGCCGCCTCCAGCGCCTCGGCGCGATCGCGCAAGGCCTGCTCGATCTTCCGGCTGTCGGAAATGTCGAGCATCGTGAGAAGCGCATTGCCGTCGGGCAGCGGCACCGCTCCGAACTCGAAATGACGCCCGTCGGCAAAGGCAACCCGGCCGCCGCGCTGGAGCCGGTCGGCCGTCGCCGAACGAACGAGCTCGGCCATCAATGCGCCGCGCGACGGGTTGGCGAGCCGCGGCGCGATGTCGCGCGCCAGCGCGTCGACGCGCGGGTGCTCGCCCAGCATCGCCTCGTCGAGGCCGAAGACGGTGCGGAACTTGTTGTTCCAGTGCTGGACACGGCCGTCGGCGCCGAACACCGCGATCGCCTCGAACAGATTCTCGATCGTCGCCGTGCGGACGCGCAGCAGCGTGTCGCGCGCGCTCGCCAGCTGCACCTGCTCGGTCCGGTCCTCGAAAATGAGGAGCAGCCCGCCGTCGGGCAGCGGCTGGGCCACGACGCGCAGGTGGATGCCGCCGGCCAGATGCCAGCCTTCCTCGATCTGCGCGTCGGCGGCGGTGAACCAGCCGCGCCGCTCGGCCTTCCAGCCGGGAAAGTCGCGCACTTCGGGCAGGCGCCCGCCCTCGCGCATCCGTTCGAGCACGCGGTCGAACTCGGGCCGGTCGGCCAGCCACTCGCCGCGCATCGCGAACATCCGGCGGAAGGGCTGGTTGCAGAAGACGAGCGCGCGGTCCGGCCCGAACTGCGCCACCCCGGCCGAGATGCGGTCGAGCATCGCCCGCTGCGCCGCGCCGAAGCGTCGGATGCCGCTCCGAGCCTGTTCGAGCTCCTCGATGTCGATCGCGAAGCCGGCAATGCCGCCATCGGCGAGCGGCACGTCGTGGACGCGCAGCATCCGCCGCTGGCCGCCGATCGTCGCAGGCATGGCGGTGGTGCGCGGAGCGCCCGCCTCCTTCGCGGCGAGCGCCTGGACGGGCGGCGCGCCGGGGGCGCCCATCTCGACAAGCTCGACCTGGCGCGCGACGGCATCGTCGGCGTCGCGCGCCTCGACGGCGGCGACATAGGCCGAGTTGACGAGTGCGAGGCGAAGGTCGCCGGTGCGATACCACATCGGCATCGGCGCCGCCTCGATCAGGCCCTTGAGCGCCTGATAGGCGTCGCGCAGCAGCTCGACCCGCTCGGCCAGGCGCTGGACTTCCCCTTGCGTTTCGGTCGCGTCGAAGAACCAGACGATGACCCCGGCGTCGCGCGTCAGCGCCGCCGCCGCGCGCTCGCCCACCGCCATCAAGAGCCGGTCGCTGCCGCCCGCGCGGACGGGCAGGCGAAAGGGGATGGCGGCGCGGCGCGTCGCCTCGATCGCGGCGGTCAGGCGCTCGGCATCCTCGGCGACCAGTCCCGCCCCGCCCGCCGACAGCCCCGACAGATCGCGCGGCGCGGTGTCGAGGCCCAGCCAGTCGAGCAGCCGGCTCGACAACTCGACGCGCCCATCGCTGCGCACTACCATCGCCCGCGCCGGCGCCGATCGGATCAGCGCCCAGAGCCGGGCATTGTCGGCCTCCACTGACCGCGCGGCGGCGCGCATCCGGAGCCCGGCATAGAGCGCCCAGACCGCGCCCGCGACCAGCACCGCCAGCGCCGCGCCCGCCAGCGCCACCTGCCCGCTCGCCTCGATCATGTCCGCCGCCGGCGTGGCGGTGCGCCGGCGCGCCCCTGTTCCATGTCGCTAGCCCTAGAGCGGCCCGGGCGGGGACGGAAGAGGCGATGCAGACGCTTGCCATTCAGCCTCCGCTAATCGACGATGCGGCACAGCCTGTCGCGCGCGAGCCAGTGGACCAAAGCCACGGCCCCGAGCGTTCACGAACATTGGATGTGTCCCCTGGCATCCACACCGGAGAGTTCGAATGTCCAAGTCCTTTGCGCGTCGGATCGGCCCAGTTGCACTGGCCGTCGTCGCCGGCGCGGTTACTCTGTCGGCCTGTGCCACGCCGACTCCCTATCGCCCCGTCACCGGTCAGGGCAGCTATCGCACCGGTTATTTCGACGAGCAGATCGAGGCGAACCGCTTCCGCGTGGGCTTCGCGGGCAACAGCCTCACCTCGCGCGAGACAGTCGAGCGCTACCTGCTGTTCCGCGCCGCGCAGCTTACGCTTGAGCGCGGTTTCGACAACTTCACCCTCGTCGACCGCGATACCGAGCGGCGGACGCGCACCCAGATCATCGACGACCCCTTCTGGGGTCCGGGCTGGGGCGGCGGCTTCTACGGCGGCTGGGGGCCGCGCTGGCGTTATTATCGCCCGGGCTTTGGTTGGGGCGGCTGGGGTGGCTGGGGCGGTGGCTTCGGCGGCGGCTTCACCGACGTGCGCCAGATCGACCGCTACGAAGCGCAGGCCGAGATCCTGACCGGCCGCGGCCCCAAGCCGCAGGACGTGCGCGCCTTCGACGCGCGGCAGGTGATCGAAAATCTGGGTCCGAATGTGCGCCTGCCCGAAGAGCGCCGCCGCTGATCCTTGATGCCGCAATTGGGGGCGGGGCGGCCGGCGACGGCGGCCCCGCCCTTTGCGTTTCCGCGGCATGATCCACAGTTTTCTGCCATCCATGTCCTTTGCGCGACTTGCACAGTCGCCTGCTGCACGGCACCATGATTTAGGCGGCATCGTGCCGCCGCTGGAAAGACAAATGCTCGACGAAGCCGAGTTCGACCGCGACGACGCCGCCCCCATCGACATGCTCGAAAGCTATTTCGCCGCGCATGGATGGAGCCACGAGCGCGAAGACGACGAGATCGTCGCCAAGTTCAAGGGCAGCTGGACCGAATATGAACTGCGCGCGATCTGGCGCGAAGAGGACGGCGTCCTCCAGTTCCTCGCCCTGCCCGACATCCGCGTTGCCGAGGAGCGGCGCGCGGCGATCTACGAGACGATCGGGCTGGTCAACGAACAGCTCTGGATCGGTCATTTCGAGCTCTGGTCGTCGAGCGGCATTCTTCTTTATCGCCACGCCGCGATGATGTCCGACGACGAGGACGGCGCGACGATGAGCCTCGACCGTGCCGAGCTCCTGGTCGAAACCGCGATCGACGAGTGCGAGCGCTTCTATCCGGTGTTCCAGTTCGTGCTGTGGGGCGGCAAGAGCCCCAAGGACGCCATCACCGCCGCGCTGATCGAAACACAAGGCGAAGCATGAGCGACGCACAAGCGCCGGCTCGCCTCTGGCTGGTCGGTGCGGGCAATATGGGCGGGGCGATGCTCCGCCGCTGGGTCGCGAGCGGCATCGCGTCGGATCGCATCACCGTCATCGATCCCGGCAGTCCTGCGGTGCCCGAGGGCGTACGCGTGCTGGCCGAGGCGCCGGACGGCGACGCCCCCGACATCCTGATCCTTGCGGTCAAGCCGCAGATGATCGACGCCGTCGCCGAAGCGATTTGTTCGGCCGAGGCGGCGATGCTCGTCTCGATCCTCGCCGGCGTCGAGGTCGCGGCGTTGCGGTCGCGCTTTGCCGCGCGGGCGATCGTGCGGGCGATGCCCAACCTGTCCGTAGCGATCGGCAAGGGCGTCGTCGCGCTCCACGGCGACAGCGAGGCTCCCGCCTTGCGCGCTGCAGCCGAGGCGCTGATGGCCCCGCTCGGCCATGTCGAATGGGTCGAGGAGGCGCTCTTCGACGTCGTCACCGCGCTGTCGGGCAGCGGGCCGGGCTTCACCTATCGCTTCATCGACGCGCTGGCGAAGGGCGGCGAGGCGCTGGGGCTGCCCACAGACCAGGCGCTTCGCCTTGCCCGCGCGACGGTGGAGGGATCGGCGATGCTCGCGGCGCAGGCCGACGAGACGCCCGCCATCCTCGCCGATCGCGTCGCCAGCCCCGGCGGCTCGACGCGCGAGGGGCTCAACGTCCTCGATGCCGACGCCGCACTTGTCCGCCTTCTCACCGACACGCTCGCCGCAGCCACGCGTCGCAACGCCGAACTCGCCGCCGCCGCGCGAAGCTGATCGGAACGTCCAACCGCTTCAAGGGGTTGTGATCGCATAGCCGCGAATCGCAATCGAAGGAGGACGGACGATGACGACCACCACCGCCAAGAAGCAGAGCACGGCCGCCGCTACGAAGAAGGCGCCGGCCACCAACGGCAATCTGGGCGTGATCGCCGGTGCCGCGACCGCCGGCGCGGCGATCGGCATGCTGGCGATGCTTGGCCGCAAGGCCGCGGTGCAGGCGCCAAGCGCCTTCGCCGCCGACTGGGTCGCGGCACTCACCGCCGAGCACAAGGCGGTGCTCAAGATCTTCGACGCACTTGAGGCGACCGAGAGCCGCAACACGACCAAGCGTACGATCCTTCTCGCCCAGCTCAAGCACGCGCTCGCCAAGCACGATGTCGAGGAAGGCAACGTCATCTACCCGGCGTTGCGAGAGGCGGGCCGCAAGGACGAGGCCGACCACCTCACCAAGGATCACGGCTATATCAAGCAGTATCTCTACGAGCTCGAGAACATGCCCAAGGACCATGCCGAGTTCCCGGCCAAGCTGCGCAAGTTCCGCGCCGACATCGAAAAGCACATGAACGAGGAGGAGACCGACCTCTTCCCCTCGCTTCGCGCCCAGCTGTCGGACGAAAAGAACAAGGCGCTGGCGGCGGCGATGAACAAGGAAGGGTTCAAGGTCGCGTGACTATGCGGGCAGGGGCTCGTCCCCTGCCGCATCCACCTGGTGCCCCGCGAGCGCGAAAGCCCGGAGCCATGCAGCGGCACGCTTCTGGCTCTACGCCCTCGCCGTCGCGGGAGCACCGGTTGCGATCACAGCCTGATCGTCAACGACGTCCCGATCACATCGGCATTGCCGCTGTTGGTCGAAACAACCCGCGCCGTCGTCGCTGCCGCGGTGCCCGAGAACAGCGTATCGCGACGATCGAGCCGCTCCTCGCTGACGAAGACATGGGCGTAGCTGACGTTGACGTCGATCCGGTCGTTGAGGCGCCACGTCGCGCCCGCGGTCGCCCAGATGCGATCGCCATCGGGCACGCGCGTGGTGCGGAAGGCGTCCCGTGTCGGCGTCGTGTCGTAAAGGCCGCCGGCACGCAGCGTCAGCCGGTCGGTCGCGTCGAACTCGACGGCGCCGTGACCCGACCAGCTGTCCTTGTAGTTCTGCTCGCTGACCGTCACCGGGCGGCCGAGCGGCTCGACCACGATCGCCTCGAACCGCGACCAGTTGAACCACTGGCCCGTCGCCATCACGCGGAAGCGGTCGCCGACGCCATACATCGCGCTCACCGTCACGCTTTCGGGAATCTCGAGCGGCGCGGTGGCAAAGCTGCGGCCGTTCGCACCCGCCAGCGGCCCGACGAGGCCGGAAACCTGATAGCTGCCGTCGAGCCGGTGCACCACCTTCGAGCGGTAATGCGCGCCCAGCCGCGCCTTGCCGAAGCTGAACAGCACGCCCGCATTCCACCCGACAGACAGGTCGTCGCCCGAGATGTTGAGCTCGCCGTCGCCCGCGCCGGGGACGAGGTTGGGAAGCGCATTGCGCAGTTTGACGTCGATCTGCTGGATGTCGATGCCGCCCCCGATCGAGACATTGTCGTTGATCGCGAAGCCGACGCTTGGCTGGATGTTGACCGTCTTCACCTCGGACTTGATCGAATCATAACGGCCGAAGAAACCGGGATCGTACTCGACCTTGAGCCCGAACGGCGCGCTGATGCCGAGGCCAAACCACAACCGGTCGGTCGCGCGGAACGCGGCATAGCCCGTCGGCACGATCACCGGCTGGTCGAAGGGATTGCCACCGTCATTGCCCGTCACCGGGATCGCCGCGGGCGAGCCGGGCACGGTCAGCGTCGTGCCGTCGTTGCGCTGGCTGCTATCGACGAACAGGACGTGCGTGTTGAGCGAGATCTGACTGCGCTCGAGCTTGGTCATGCCGGCGGGGTTGTAGAAAATGATCGAGGCATCGTCGGCCGCCACTGCGCCGCCAGCAAACGCGCGCCCCGTTTCCTTCGCCGACTGTTCCTTGAGCGAGAAGCCGCTCGCCAGCGCGCCGCTCGCACCGCCCATCACGCACGCCGAACCCGCGGCCAACCACAACGCCTTACGCAACATGCTCTACCCTCTCTTCGCGACCCTGCCGGCATGGCGCCGGTCCGGTTGGGGAGCGCCCATGCACCCGACGGGTTCCAAATGGCAACCGATTGATCGGGCGTGTTGCGGATGCGCAACGCACGGCGACCATTGACCCAGGCTCGCCGCCGCCGCGCCTTGCCGGAAGGCTGATTGCACCCCCCGCCCCCATCCGGTATAGGCGCCCCCTCACCTGCCCCGGCGCGCGGCCCCGCGCTGCCGGGGCCGATCGTTTCGGGAACATGCGCATGGCTCGCCGCCGCCAGATCTACGAGGGCAAGGCCAAGATCCTCTATGAGGGGCCGGAACCCGGCACGCTCATCCAGTATTTCAAGGATGACGCGACCGCCTTCAACGCCCAGAAAAAGGGCACGATCAACGGCAAGGGCGTGCTCAACAACCGGATTTCCGAGCACATCTTCACGATGCTCGGCAATATCGGCGTGCCGACGCACTTCCTGCGCCGCCTCAACATGCGCGAGCAGCTGATCCGCCAGGTCGAGATCGTGCCGATCGAGGTCGTCGTGCGCAACATCGCCGCCGGCTCCATGTCGAAACGGCTGGGGATCGAGGAGGGCACGCAGCTGCCCCGCACGGTCATCGAATATTATCTCAAGGACGATGCGCTCGGCGATCCGCTCATCACCGACGAGCACATCCTGTGCTTCGGCTGGGCGAGCCAGGAGGAACTGCACGACATCGCCGACCTGGCGGTGCGCGTGAACGACTTCATGTCGGGGTTGTTCGCCGGGATCGGCATCAAGCTCGTCGACTTCAAGCTCGAGTTCGGGCGCATCTGGGACAATGACTATGCCCGGATCATCCTCGCCGACGAGATCAGCCCCGACAATTGCCGGCTGTGGGACGCGACGACGGGCGAGAAGCTCGACAAGGACCGTTTCCGCCGCGACTTGGGCGGCGAGGTGGAGGCTTATCAGGAGGTCGCGCGGCGGCTGGGCCTGATGCCCGAAGGCGCCGATTCGGCGGTGCTCGACCTCGAAACGCATCGCAAGCGCCGCGGCAAGTAAGCCGGAGCGCCGTGGCGTAAGCTAAAAGGGGAGCGCGCTCGCGCTCCCCTTTTTGTTGGGTCAGCTCGGCGCGCCGCCCTTCGCCTGCATCGCCGCGGCCACCTTGGCCTGAAGCGCCGGGTCCTTGCTCAGCGACTGGCCGATCGAGTTGAACCGCTCTGGCGTCAAGCCAGCTGAGGTCACGGCCTCGGCCATCTTCGCCTGCTTTTCGGCCGCGGGCGTGGCGGCGTCCTTGTTGATCTTGTCGACTGCGGCGAGCGCAGTGGCGAACTGCGTCACCTCGGCATCGCTGACGGTCGCGGTTGCCCCGGCGCTGGCGGACGGCGTCGCGCCGGTTGCGGGCGCGGCCTCCTGAGCCGGGGCGGCACCGGCGGCAGGCGTCTCCTGCGCACCGGCAGCCACGGCAAAGGTGCTGGCGATCGCCGCGGCGGCGAGGGTGAATGAACGCATGAAACTGCTCCGTCGTCGTTGAAATGCCCGTCCAACATCGCGCTGTGCCGCGGACGCGCAACCGTGGGAGGGACGGACAGTGGCCGCGACAGGATGGGTGCAGACGCGCTGCGGCAGGGCGAGGGTACACCGGGGCGAAGCGCTTTAGCGGTCGCGCTACCTGCGGCCATCCGCACCCCATTCGTCGTCGCGGCGAGCGCTGGGATGACGAGAGTGGCGAGCCGGTAGAGGCGGTACCACCCTTGGCACTCGCGCGAAATGTGGTGCGCCGCCCCAACCTGCCACGAAAAGACCCGCCGCGGCGGATGCCGGGCGGGCCTGATCTAATGGTGGGCGCGACAGGGATTGAACCTGTGACCCCACCCGTGTGAAGGGTGTGCTCTACCGCTGAGCTACGCGCCCGATGCCTTGTCCCGATGGGCTTCGGCGAATTCGGAGCCGGGCGTTTAGGCGGCGTTGCCGGCGCTGTAAAGCCCGGAAATCGGCCCGGCGCACGACGATCGCACGCCGGGGTGTCAGATCAGTTGACCGAGTCCTTCAGGACCTTGCCCGCCTTGAACTTGGGCTGCGACGACGCCTTGATCGTCATCGGCTCGCCGGTGCGCGGGTTGCGGCCGGTCGAGGCCTTGCGCTTGCTGACCGAGAAGGTGCCGAAGCCGACGAGGCGCACTTCGTCGCCCTTCTTGAGCGAGGCCGAGATCGTGTCGAACACTGCCTCAACGGCCTTGCTCGCATCGCCCTTCCCCAGGCCCGACAAGTCGGCGACCTGTGCGATCAGCTCTTGCTTGTTCATTGCCCTTTACACCCCTGTCCTGTTTTCTGGATCGTCAAATCGGATTCGCCCTAGCGGCGAGCGCGCCGCAGTAGGCCCATCCACACCTGCCCTGTCAAAGAAAAAGCGGCTGATTGCGGCGGGATGCGGCGCACCACTGGGCTGATCCATGTGAAAAGAGGCCGCCGGGGCGGCCCCTGGTCCCACTTTGGATCAGATCAGTGGCGCACCGGATCGGCCGCAGGCGCCACGCCGGCGGGCGGCTGGGCCGCAAGCTCGTCCGAGTCGCTCCAGTCGATCGCCGTCAGCGGCTCGGTCAGCGCCAGCCGCAGCACCTCGTCCACATGGGCAACCGGGATGATCTTGAGCCCGTCGCGGATCACCGACGGGATCTCCACCAGGTCCTTCTCGTTCTCGGTGGGGATCAGCACCGTGGTGATGCCGCCACGCAGTGCCGCCAGCAGCTTCTCCTTGAGGCCGCCGATGGGGAGCACGCGTCCGCGCAGCGTCACCTCGCCGGTCATCGCGATGTCCTTGCGCACCGGCACGCCCGTCAGCGTCGAGACGATCGAGGTGACGAGGCCGATGCCCGCCGACGGCCCGTCCTTGGGCACCGCGCCCTCGGGCAGGTGGACGTGGATGTCCTTGCGCGCGAACAGGCTGGGCTTGATGCCGAAGGTCGGCGCGCGGGCCTTGACGAAGCTCAGCGCCGCCTCGACGCTTTCCTTCATCACGTCGCCGAGCTTGCCCGTCGTCTTGATCGCGCCCTTGCCGGGCACGGTCACGCTCTCGATCGTCAGCAATTCGCCGCCGACCTCGGTCCAGGCGAGGCCGGTGACCGCGCCAATCTGATGCTCCTCCTCGCCGATGCCGAAGCGGTACTTCCGCACCCCCGCGAACTCGTGGAGGTTGTCCGGCGTCACGGTGACCTGCACCGCCTTCCCCTCTAGGATGCGGCGCAGCGCCTTGCGCGCCAGCTTGGCGATCTCGCGCTCCAACGTGCGGACGCCGGCCTCCCGCGTATAATAGCGGATAAGGTCGCGCAGGCCCGCGTTGGTCAGCTCGAACTCGCCTTCCTTGAGGCCGTGCGCATCGATCTGCTTGGCGATCAGGTGCCGCTCGGCAATCTCGACCTTCTCGTCCTCGGTATAGCCCTCCAGCCGGATGATCTCCATCCGGTCGAGCAGCGGCTGCGGCAGGTTCAGCGTGTTCGCGGTGCAGACGAACATCACATCGCTGAGGTCGATATCGATCTCGAGATAATGGTCGTTGAACTTGGCGTTCTGCTCGGGATCGAGCACCTCCAGCAGCGCGGAGGCGGGATCGCCGCGGAAGTCCTGACCCAGCTTGTCGATCTCGTCGAGCAGGAACAGCGGGTTGGACGCCCCCGCCTTCTTGAGGTTGGTGACGATCTTGCCCGGCAGCGAGCCGATGTACGTCCGGCGATGGCCGCGAATCTCGGCCTCGTCGCGCACGCCGCCCAGCGACTGACGGATGAACTCGCGCCCCGTCGCCTTGGCGATCGACTTGCCGAGGCTGGTCTTGCCGACGCCCGGCGGGCCGACGAGGCACAGGATCGGCCCCTTCAGCTTGTTGGTCCGCGCCTGCACCGCCAGATACTCCACGATCCGGTCCTTGACCTTTTCCAGCGCATAATGGTCGGCGTCGAGGATGTTCTCGGCCTCGACCAGGTCCTTCTTCAGCTTCGACTTCTTGCCCCAGGGCAGGCCGAGCAGCACGTCGAGATAGTTGCGTACGACAGTGGCCTCGGCCGACATCGGCGCCATGGTCTTGAGCTTTTTGAGCTCGCCCTGCGCCTTGGTGCGCGCTTCCTTTGACAGCTTTAGGGTCGCGATCTTCTGCGTCAGCTCGGCGATCTCGTCGCCCTCGCCCTCCTCGCCCTCGTTGCCGAGTTCGCGCTGGATCGCCTTCAACTGCTCGTTGAGGTAATATTCGCGCTGGGTCTTCTCCATCTGCCGCTTCACGCGGCTGCGGATCTTCTTCTCGACCTGCAGGACGCCCAGTTCGCCCTCCATGAAGGCGAAGACCATCTCCAGCCGCTTGCGCGGATCGGTCTCGACCAAGAGCGACTGCTTGTCGGCGACCTTGACCGCGATGTTCCCAGCGACCGCATCGGCGAGGCGCGAGGGATCGTCGAGCTCGCCCAGCTGCACCGCAGTCTCGGCGGGCAGCTTGCGATTGAGCTTGGCGTAATTCTCGAACTGGTCGACGACCGAGCGCATCAGCGCCTTGATCTCGGCACTCAGTTCCTCGGCCGCATCTTCAAGCGACGTGTCACCCTCCGCGACCGAGGAAACGGTCGCTTGCACATAGCCGTCGCGCGTCTCGAGCGAGTCGAGGTTGGCGCGCTCGCGCCCGCCCACCAGCACGCGAACGGTGCCGTCGGGCAGCTTGAGCAGCTGGAGAACCTCAGCGGTGACGCCGGTGTCATAAAGGTCGTCGCGGCCGGGATCGTCGTTGGCAGGATCGAGCTGCGCGACAAGGAAGATCATCTTGTCGTCGGCCATCGCGGCTTCGAGCGCGGCGACCGACTTGTCGCGGCCGACGAACAGCGGCACGATCATGTGCGGAAAGACGACGATATCGCGCAGCGGCAATACGGGGTAGCTGGACTTCATGGATTCTCCGACGGCGCCCGACTGGGGCACCCTTTGCAGCCTATATGGGGTGCGTGCGCAAGCCATCAATCGGGGGGTCGCCGCGGCGTTTGTCGCACTCGCGCTGGCGGGTGCCGCCCCCGATCCGGGCCAGCCGCCGCTGACCGTCCAGACGGCGCTGTCGGGCGGCCCGATCGACCCCGAACAGGCGAAGCTGACGTTCGAGACCGCCGACCTGTCGTTCGAGGTATTCCCGGAGCGACAGGCACTCAGCGGGGTCGCTGTGCTGACCTTCACCGCCAAGGCGCCGGTCGCCAGGCTCGTCATAGACCTCGACCGCAATCTGCCGGTCAGCGCCATTTCGATCGATGGGCAGGCGCTGGCCAAAGGCGCGTGGCGAAATCCCGAGGGGCGGATGACGATCGACCTGCCCCGTCCGGTCGCCGCGGGGGCGAAGGTGGCGGCGCGCATCGCCTATGGCGGCACGCCGCATGTCGCGGTGCGCGCGCCGTGGGACGGCGGCTTCGTCTGGTCGAAGGCGCCCACCGGCGAGCCCTGGATTGCGACCGCAGTGCAGGGCGAGGGCTGCGACCTGTTCTGGCCGTGCATCGACGCGCCGACGTTCGAGCCGAAGACCGTCGACCTGCACATCACCGTGCCAAAGGGGCTGTCGGCGCCGTCGAACGGCCGGCTCATCGGCGTCGACACGCTGGCGGACGGCCGCACCCGCTGGAACTGGCGGGCGAAGAACCCCAACACCTACGCGATCGCGCTCAACATCGGCCCCTATGAGGAGATGAAGGGCACGCATCGCAGCCGCTTCGGCAACGACATCCCGCTCCATTTCTGGCACCTGAAGGGCAATGCCGAGAAGGCGCGCGGGCTGTTCGCCGAGTTCGGCCCGACGATCGACTTCTTCGAGGCCGAAGTCGGCCCCTACCCCTTTGCCGACGAGAAGATGGGCGTGGTCGAGACCCCGCATCTCGGCATGGAGCACCAGACGATCAACGCCTATGGCAACGGCTACAAGCTCGCCGCCGAGGGCTTTGACTGGCTCCTCCACCACGAGTTCGCGCACGAATGGTTCGCCAACCAGATGACGGCGGCGAACTGGGACGATTTCTGGCTGCACGAGGGATATGCCCAGTACATGCAGCCGCTCTACGGCCTGCGCCGCGAAGGCTATGCCCGCTACATCGCGATGATGATCGAGGGGCGCGCGAGGGTCGCCAACCGTCATCCGATCGTGTCGGGCCAGCCGCGGGATGAAGGCGCGGTCTATGACGACGCCAACGGCCCCGGCGGCGACATCTATTTCAAGGGCGCGTGGATGCTCCACACGCTGCGGGGCTATGTCGGCGATGCAGCGTTCGGGGAGATCACCCGCCGCCTCGTCTATGGCCGTTCCGATCCGCGGCCCGGCAACTTCACGCCGCGCTACAGCTCGACCGCCGAGTATCGTCGCATCGTTCTTGAGGTCACGGGCCGCGACATGGACTGGTTCCTCGATGCCTATCTGACGAAGGCGCCGCTCCCCGACCTGGTCGAGACGCGGAGCCCCGGCCGCCTTTCGCTCGAATGGCGCGTACCGGACGGCCGCCCCTTCCCCCTCCCCGTCGAGGTCGAGGTCGATGGCCGGATCGAGAAGCTGCCGATGACCGGCGGCCGCGGCAGCATCGCCGTCCCCTCGGGCGCCGCGGTCAGCGTCGATCCGATGATGCGCGTCCTGCGCCGCCTGCCCGCCTATGAGCGGATGCAGGCCGCCCGCTAGGGCACTACCGTCGTGAACAGGAACGTCGCGAAGATCAGCAGGTGGACGACGCCCTGCAGCACCGTTGTCCGCCCCGTCCCCAGCGACAGCACCGCGACGATCAGCGACAGCGCGAGCAGCGTAATCTCGCGCGCGTCGATACCGAGCGCGATCGGCAGGCCGAGCGCCAGCGAAGCGATCGCCACGCTCGGGATGGTCAGTCCGATCGTCGCCAGCGCCGAGCCCAATGCGAGGTTGAGGCTCGTCTGGAGTCGGTTGCGCCGCGCCGCGCGGACCGCCGCCAGGCTCTCGGGCGCGAGCACCAGCGCTGCGATCGCCACGCCGACCAGCGCGATCGGCAGGCCCGCGGCGAGCACCGCCGCCTCCAGCGTCGGCGCCAGATCCTTGGCGAGCAGCACCACCGAGATGAGCGCGACGACCAGCATCGCGAACGCGACCAGCGTTTGCGCAGCGCTGGGCGGCTCGGCATGGCTGTCCTGATCGATATCGTCGAGGTCCGCGGGCAGGAAATAGTCGCGGTGCCGCACCGTCTGGACGAGCACGAAGGTGGCATAGAGCGTCAGCGACACGACCGCGGTGAAGATGAGCTGCGATGTGGTGAAGAAAGGCCCCGGCGCCGACAGCGTGTAATTGGGGAGAATGAGGCTGAGCGTCGCCATCGCCGCGAGGACGCACAGCGCCGCGCTCACCCCTTTCAGCCCGAACACCTGCTCATGATGCCGCACGCCGCCCGCCAGCAGGCAGACGCCGACGATGCCGTTCAGGATGATCATGATCGCCGCGAACACCGTGTCGCGCGCCAGCGTCGCCGCGTCGTCGCCGCCCGAGGTCATCAGCGATACGATCAGCGATACCTCGATCACCGTCACCGCGACGGCCAGGACCAGCGTGCCGAATGGCTCGCCCACACGGTGCGCCACCACCTCCGCATGGTGTACCGCCGCCAGCACCGTGCCGATCAGGATCATTCCCGCGCCGGTCACGCCCACCGGTCCCGCCTTTGCCAGCGACAGCGCTACCGCCACGGCGCCCAGCAACGGCATTGCCAGCGACCAGGCCGGCAGCACGCGCTTGTCGAGCAGCTTTCGCGCCACGGTGGGCGCAGCGGTCGGCAGTTCGTCGGCCACCCGGTCGGTCATGCGATCTCCGTTTCGTGTCTCGCTCAACGAATGTGCCGGCCGTGCGTTGGTTGCGTAACGAAATGTGAAAGGAGCCGTGATGGCAAACTGGAAAGGACGGGCGGGCGAGATGGCCGCGACCTTCATGATCGGCGACGGACTGCTCGGCCTTGTCCAGCCCCAGCGGCACGTGGCCCTGTGGGCGCGTGACGCGATGGGGGCCGAGGCGCTCGTCGCGCCGTTCCGCGGGCGCCCGGGTCGCCGCCGCGCCTACGCCGTGGTTCAGCTCGCGGCAGGGCTGTGGCTTGCATCGCGCCAGCGGCCATGATCGAGAGGACGGCATGATCGCATCTCTTCTCTTCGTCACGCTCGCGGCCCCGGCACAGGGCTATGCCACCCGCGATCTCGGCCCATGGAAAGTCGCAGCGGCCCGCGACGGCGACGGCTGCTTCATGACGCGCAGCTATCCGCGCGACGGCGACACGACGCTGCTGTTCGGCCTGTCGGCCGACGGGTCGAACCGGCTGACGGTGCTCAACGCCAACTGGTCGATCAAGCCGCGCGACCGGCTGACGCTCGACTATCGGCTATCTAACCGGCGCTTTCCCAGGCAACTGGCGATCGGGCTCGCAGCGGGCGACAAGCAAGGATTCGTCTCGACCTTTGACGCGAAGTTCCCCGCGCAGTTCGCCGCCGCCACCAGCCTCGCCATCTTCCGCGGCGAGGTGCCGGTCGAGCGGCTCACGCTCGAAGGAACCGGCGTCGCGGTCGCCGAACTGAGGCGCTGCGTCGCCGCGTCGAAGGGCGCGCCTGCGGCCCGTGATGCCGGCGACGAAGCGATTCCGCGCGACCCCTTCGCCGATTCGCAGCCGAAACGACGCAAGTGATGTTGCGACGGGGCGCCCTACCGGCGCGCCCCGTCGTTCCTGCTTTTCGGCTGGCCGGAGAAGAAGCACGTCCGGTCAGATGGTGGATTGTCGCCTCGCAGCGGCTGGGCTTCTCACGCGTAGAGCGGTTTCATTACGAAAGGTTTCCGATGTCTGTGATTGCGTCCAAGCCCCTTCTCGCCCTCGCCGTGCTGGCGGGCGCCGTCAGCGTCAGCGGCTGCGCCACCAAGAAGTATGTGCGCGAGCAGATCGCGCCCGTCAGCGAGCGTGTCGCGACCCTGGAGACCCAGCTCCAGCAGACCGACGGCACCGCCAAGCAGGCGCTGGCCGAGGCGCAGGCGGCATCGGGCCAGGCGCAGCAGAACGGGCAGCGTATCGACCAGCTGACCGGCCGCGTCGACAGCGCCGAGCAGCGGCTGACCGCTGCCGAGCAGCGCCCCGCGCGCCGTCCGCGTCATTGATCACCCCCTGATCCTCTGATTCGGTCTGTTTCGGCCGGCCTTCCTTGACAGGAGGGCCGGCCATTTTCTTGAGTGCCTCGCATGAAGACCCTTATCCTGCCGCTGTTGGCGCTCGCCCTGATCTCCCCGGCCGCCGCCCAGACGAAGAAGAAGCCGCGGCCAAAGCCAAAGCCGCCCGTCGCCACGAAGGTCGAGGTGCCGATCCTCCCCTCCGCCGACGTCGCGCGCGTGGCCGCATGGGTGGCGGGGTCGGGCGACAATCGCACGCTGCCCTATACCATTATCGACAAGAACAACGCTGCCCTGTTCATGTTCGACGGCAAGGGCAAGCAGGTCGCCGCCGTGCCGGTGCTGATCGGCATCATGGCGGGGGACGACGCCTCGCCCGGCGTGGGCTCGAAGAAGCTTTCCGACCTCGGCCCGGCCGAAAAGACAACGCCCGCGGGCCGCTATCTCGCCAAGTTCGGACTGCCCGTCGCTGGAGAGCGCGTGCTTTGGGTGGATTATTCGACCTCGGTCGCGCTCCACCCGATCCCCGCCGATGCCGCCGCCAAGGAGAAGCGGCGCGCGCGGATATTGTCGCCGACCTCCGACGACAACCGCATAACGTTCGGCTGCATCAACGTGCCGCGCGCCTTCTATGCCAAACAGCTACGGCCCGGTTTCCGGCGCAAGGGCGGATACGTCTACATCCTGCCCGACACCAAGCCGATCGAAACGGTCTTCCCGCGCCTGAGGACGGTGCCGCCGGTCGGCTAAAATCCTCCACCGCAAGGGGAGGATCGAAACTTACTCTCCCGCGCGTGCCACCAGGTCCCGCTCGACCAGCACCTGCGCGCGGCCGGCACGCTTGGCGGCATAGAGTGCGGCATCTGCCCGTTCGGCAGTGCGCTCGATCGGCTCGCTTCCCGCCTCGACAAGGCCGGCGGAGAAGGTGACGGGCGGCAGACCCGGGGGCCCCACCGGCACCTCCTCGATCCCGATCAGCAGCGTCGCGAGCGTCGTCTGGGCCGCGCCTTCCTCGGTCCGCGGGAAATAGGCAACGAACTCCTCACCCCCCCAGCGCGCTACGATCGTATCGCGCGGGCAAACCGCGATCAAACGGTTGGCGAAATCGCGCAGCACTTGGTCGCCCGCCGGATGGCCGAAGCGGTCGTTGATCGCCTTGAACCGGTCGAGATCCAGGATCGCGAAGGCCCCGCCGATACGCGCCGCAAACAGCGGATCGACCTCGGCAAAGAAGCCGCGGCGGTTGAGCAACCCCGTCAGCGGATCGCGATGCGCGGCATGATCGAGGGTCGAGAGCCGCGAATGGACCGACGCCGCCGCCTCGTTGACACGGCGGAGCAGCTCGCTGATCTCGTCAGGGCCGGCAACCGGGCCGATCGCTACCGGCTCTCCGCGCCCGATCGACGCGACACCCTCGATCGACAGCTTGAGCGGCGAGAGCAGCGCATGGATGCCGTAGAGCGCGCCCGCCGTCCCAATCAGCGTCGCGACGAGCAGGATGCCGATGTCGCCCCACGCGACCTGACCGCGAAGCGCCTCGCGCGCCGCGAAGCTCAGGAGCGGTATGTGCGTGCCGATGAAGCAGATCGCGAAGATCCGCATGCGCAGGCTCTGCGGCACGAGGAAGCCGCCGGTTGACGCAAGACGCAAGTCGAAAGCCCCTTTTCAGCCGCGACCGATGATGGTTTTCGGCCGCGCAAGCTTTCCGGTGAGCGCGGTTAACAACCTGCCGGCGATCATGGTTAAACCGGCGCAGATTGGCTGAATCGTCCGTCACTTCGGACGAACCCCGCCGATCCGCCGATACGCACCAAGAAAAAGGGCGGCGATCCGAAGATCCCCGCCCCTTGTGATTACACCTTTCCGGCCCGGTCAGGCCGCCCCGCCGGCCTTTTCCTTCTTGGCATAGACGCGGACGGGCTCCTTGCGCCCCTCGACCACGTCCTTGTCGACCATCACCTCGTCGACGCCGTCCATGCTGGGCAGGTCGAACATCGTGTCGAGGAGAATGCCCTCAAGGATCGAGCGGAGGCCGCGCGCGCCGGTCTTGCGCTCGATCGCCCGCTTCGACACGGCATTGAGCGCGTCGTCGTTAAAACCGAGCTTCACGCCCTCCATGTCGAACAGCTTCTGATACTGCTTGACCAGCGCGTTCTTGGGCTCGGTCAGGATCTTGACCAGCGCCGAGATGTCGAGGTCCTCCAGCGTCGCGATCACCGGCAGGCGGCCGACAAATTCGGGGATCAGGCCGAACTTCAGCAGATCCTCGGGCTCGACCTGGCGCAGTACCTCGCCCGTCCGGCGCTCCTCGGGCGCGGCGACATAGGCGCCGAAGCCGATCGACTTGCCCTGGAGGCGATCGCCGATGATCTTGTCGAGGCCGCTGAACGCGCCGCCGCAGATGAACAGGATGTTCGTCGTGTCGACCTGCAGGAACTCCTGCTGCGGATGCTTGCGCCCGCCCTGCGGCGGGACGGAGGCCGTCGTGCCCTCCATCAGCTTCAGGAGCGCCTGCTGCACGCCCTCGCCCGACACGTCGCGGGTGATCGACGGATTCTCAGCCTTGCGGCTGATCTTGTCGATCTCGTCGATGTAGACGATCCCGCGCTGCGCCCGCTCGACATTGTAGTCCGACGCCTGGAGCAGCTTCAGGATGATGTTCTCGACATCCTCGCCGACGTAACCGGCCTCGGTCAGCGTCGTGGCATCGGCCATGGTGAACGGCACGTCGAGGATGCGCGCCAGCGTCTGCGCCAGCAGCGTCTTGCCGCAGCCGGTCGGCCCGACGAGCAGGATGTTCGACTTGGACAGCTCGACATCGGCACCCTTGGCGCCGTGGTTGAGCCGTTTGTAATGGTTGTGCACCGCCACCGACAGCACGCGCTTGGCGCGGCTCTGGCCGATCACATAGTCGTCGAGAACATCGCAGATCTCCTGCGGCGTGGGCACGCCGCCATCCTTCTTGCTAACGAGCGCCGACTTGGTCTCCTCGCGGATGATGTCGTTGCACAGCTCGACGCACTCGTCGCAGATGAACACCGTCGGGCCGGCGATCAGCTTGCGCACTTCATGCTGCGACTTGCCGCAGAACGAGCAGTAAAGGGTGCTCTTGCTGTCGCCGCCGCTCAATTTCGTCATTCAGTCACCATCTGCGCCGGCATGGCGGCGCAACCTTTCAGCCCCTGATCCGGCGAGGCGCCCGTAAGGTCCCGATCCCGGCAGCATGGCCGGTCGCATTCAACGCTCGACACTACACACAGGATGCCGGGGGACAATCAACAAAATGTGGATGCCCCCCGGCCCCGTCAAGCGGTCGTCGATCGGCCGGGTCAGCTCGCGGCGGCATCCTCGGTCGGCTGCGGCCGCTTCTCGTACACCTCGTCCACCAGGCCGAAGGCCTTGGCTTCCGGCGCTTCGAGGAAGGTGTCGCGGTCCATCGCGCGTTCGATCTCCTCGAGGGACTTGCCGGTGTACTTGACGTAGAGCGCGTTCATCCGGTCCTTGATGCGCTGGATTTCCTTGGCCTGGATCTGAATGTCCGAAGCCATGCCCTGCGCCCCGCCCGAGGGCTGGTGGATCATGATTCGCGCGTTGGTGAGCGCGACGCGCAGTCCCGGCTCGCCAGCGGCGAGGAGGAAGCTGCCCATCGACGCGGCCTGGCCGATGCAGACAGTGCCGACGCGCGGACGGATATATTGCATGGTGTCGTGGATCGCCATGCCAGCTGTCACCACGCCGCCCGGCGAGTTGATGTACATCCAGATGTCCTTTTTCGGATTTTCCGATTCAAGGAACAGGAGCTGGGCGGTGATGAGCGAGGCCATATGGTCCTCGACCGGGCCAACGACGAAGATGATCCGCTCGCGCAGCAGGCGCGAGTAGATGTCAAAGCTGCGCTCGCCGCGGCTCGACTGCTCGATGACGATGGGAACGAGGGCGTTCTGGAGGACGCTCAAAGGGTCGTGCATGGAAATCCCGCTCGGTTGTGTGTCGCTCGCCTACATCGGCGCTCGGGCGAAACCGCGCAAGGGTGCGTCGATCAATCCGCTGTCCCGGGCGCCGGATGCGCGAGATAGGCCAGCCGCCGCACCTCCCGCCGCCCGCGCACCACGGTGTCGAGGATCAGCCCCGCGAACCCGCAGAGCGAGGCGAGGATCATGAGACCCGTCGCTAGGATCGCGGTCGGGAACCTCGGCACGAGGCCGGTCTGGAGATAGGTGAAGATCAGCGGCAGCGCGAGCAGCACCGCCGTCAGCGCCAGAAGCCCGCCGATCGCGCCGAAGAACAGGAGCGGCCGCTCGATCCGATAGAGCGTCGCGATCGTCGTCGCGATCCGCCAGCCGTCGCCATAGGTGGACAGCTTCGAGGCGGAGCCTTCGGGCCGTTCGAAATAGGGCGTCGATACTTCCGCCACCGGCATCTTGAGCTCAAGCGCGTGGACGCTGATCTCGGTCTCGATCTCGAATCCGCCCGACAGTGCGGGAAAGCTCTTCACGAAGCGGCGCGAGAAGACGCGGTAACCCGAGAGGATATCGGTGAAGCTGCGCCCGAACAGGCGCGCGAGCATCCCCGTCAGCGCCTTGTTCCCGAACTGATGCCCGCGGCGATAGGCGGCGGCGGCCTCGTGCACGCGGCTGCCGACGACCATGTCGAGCTGTTCGTCCAGCAACCGCGCGACCAACGCCGGTGCGGAGGCGGCGTCGTAGGTCGCGTCACCATCGGCCATGACATAGACGTCGGCATCGACATCGGCGAACATCCGCCGCACGACGGCGCCCTTGCCCTGCACGCGCTCGGTCCGGACGATCGCGCCGGCGGCGCGGGCGACCTCGGTTGTCCGGTCGCGGCTGTTGTTGTCGTAGACATAGATGCGCGCCGTCGGCAGCGCGGCGCGGAAGCCCGCCACCGTCTGACCGATCGCGGCTTCCTCGTTGTAGCAGGGCAGGATCACCGCGATGCGGGGTTCGGCCACGTCTTTCACCCCCAAGCCTTCTCCCTTGAGGGGAGAAGGATAGCGCAGCTTGATCGCGCGAGCGACCTAGCGAAGCTTGGATGCGGGTGGAGCCTCGGGCGTCGCGCCTGCGGCGTCCCCCTCTCCCGCTGCGACTAGGCGGCAGAGCCGCCAAGTCTCGCGGCCCTCCCCCTCAAAGGGGGAGGGCCAAGCGGTCACTCGGCTTCGGCCTTCTTCTTCGCCGGCGCCTTCTTCTTGGGGGCCTCGGCGGCAGGCGCGTCGCCCTCAACGACCTCGGTCTTCTTCTTCGGCGCCGCCTTCTTCTTCGGCGCTTCCTCGGCGGCGGGGGCTTCCTCGGCGGGCGCCTCGGCGGCCTTCTTGGTCGCAGCCTTCTTCTTGGGCGCCGCAGCCTCGGCCGGCGCATCGGCAGCCGCCGGCTCGACGTCCTTGTCGGTCACTTCGGCGGCCTTGGCCTTCTTCGCGACCGGCTTTTTCTTGGCCGGGGCGTGGTCGTGATCGTGATCGTGGCCGCAGTCGGGGCCGTGGACGTGCGGCACGTCGCCGTCCTCGGCCTCGATCGCCGCCTCCAGCTCCTCACGCGTCACCTCGCGCTCGGTCACATCGGCCTTGCCGAACAGGAAATCGACGACCTTGTCCTCATAGAGCGGGGCGCGCAGCTGTGCGGCGGCCATCGGCTCCTGCTGGATATACTGGACGAACCGCTCGCGATCTTCCGGGCGGTACTGCTGCGCGGCCTGCGCGACGAGGCGCTGCATCTCGGCCTGGCTGACCTCGATGCCGTTCGCCTGGCCGATCTCCGACAGGAGCAGGCCGAGGCGCACGCGGCGCTCGGCGATCTTGCGATAGTCGCCCCGCTCGCTCTCGAGCTCCTTCATCGCCGCCTCGGGGTCGGCCTCGTGGCTCGCCTCATGCTCCAGCTGCTGCCAGATCTGCGCGAACTCGGCCTCGACCATCGAGGGCGGCACCTCGAAGTCATGCCCCTCGGCCAGCTGGTCGAGCAGCTTGCGCTTCATGTGCGTGCGGGTGAGCTGCCCGGTCTCGTTCTCGAGCTGGCCGCGCAGCAGCCCCTTGAGCTGGTCGAGGCTCTCGAGCCCCAGCGACTTGGCGAAGTCGTCGTCGATCGCGGTCTCGCCCGCGGTCTTCACCGACTTGATCTTGAGGTCGAAGGTGGCGGGCTTGCCCGACAGCGTGTCGACGCCGTAGTCCTCGGGGAAGGTCACCTCGATCTGCTTCTCGTCGCCCGCCTTCACGCCGACGAGCTGGTCCTCGAAGCCGGGGATCAGGCGACCGGTGCCGATCTCGACCGACATGTCCTCGCCCGTGCCGCCGTCAAAGGGCGTGCCGTCGACCTTGCCGACAAAGTCCATGACGACGAGGTCGCCGGTCTCCGCCGCGCGATCCTCGGCCTCTTCCCACTTCTTCTGGCCGCTGGCGAGTTGATTGAGCTGCTCGTCGACGCGCTCGTCGGCCACGGGCACGACCAGCCGCTCGAGCTTCAGCCCCTCGATCTGCGGCGTCGGCACCTGCGGCAGCACCTCGAGCTCGACCTTGACCTCGGCATCCTTGCCGCGCGCATAGCCATCGGCCAGCTCGACCGACGGCTGCATCGCGGGACGCAGCTGCTGCTCGGCGATCAGCTTCTGGATGCCTTCCTGGATCGAGCTGTTGAGCGCGTCCTGCGCGATCGCCTCGCCGTGCATCTTGCGCACCAGGTTGGCGGGCACCTTGCCGGGGCGGAAGCCGGGCATGCGGATCTGCGGGGCGACGCGCTTCACCTCTGCATCGACCTTGCCGTCGATCTCGCCGGCGGTGATGGTGAGCGTGTAGGCGCGCTTCAGGCCCTCGTTCAACGTCTCGACAGTCTGCATTCTTCGGGTTCGCGCTTTCGTCTGGTTGAAATCGGGTCGGCGATGCGTCCCCCTCGTCGAGGGCGGAGACTGGTGCGGGCGAAGGGACTCGAACCCCCACATCTTGCGATACTGGAACCTAAATCCAGCGCGTCTACCAGTTCCGCCACGCCCGCATGAGAGAGGACACCGCCGGTCAAGCGCGGCTCTATAGCAGCAAGCGGTTCGCAGACAAGGGTAAGGGCAACCAGCGCCCGCGGCGATCGTTGGCATCGAAGAAGGAGAACCGAATTGCCCGTCGAGCCCCCCATCCCCGAAGCGCCCGAACCCTCGCAGCCCGACCAACCCACCGCGCCCCCGCCCGAGGCGCCGCCACAGCCAGGCACACCGGCCGAGCCCGGGGCGCCGGGCGTTCCCGAGACACCGCCCGCGGAAACGCCGCCGATCGGGCCTGACATCGACATCCCCTCGCCCCAGCCCGGCGGCCCCGGAATTGCACCGGGGCAGCCGGTGGCGTGACCGCAGGGACGGGGTGACGCATGGCCGTCACCCCGCTATGCGCGCGCCCATGCCGACGCTCCCCGACCTCGCCGACGAACATGCCTTCCTCGACGCCGACGACCGCTATCGCCTGCTGATCGACCTCGGCCGCGCGCTGGAGCCGATGCCCGACGCGCTCAAGACCGATGCGACGCTGGTGCGAGGTTGCTCGGCCTCCGTCTGGGTCTATCCCACGCCGCGCGAGGACGGGACGCTTCATTTCCTCGCAGACAGCAACGCCGCGATCACCAAGGGGATCATCGCGCTGGTGCTGCTCGCCGTGCAGGACAAGACCCCCGCGGCGATCCTGGCTACCGATATCGAGAGCGAGCTCGCCCCCTTTGACCTCAGAAACCAGCTGAGCTCCAACCGGACGCAAGGCATCCCCAACATGATCGCAATGATCCGCGAAACCGCGGCGCGCCAGGCGGCATAAAGCGAGGCCATTCCCCCCGCTCGCAATCTGGTCTATCCCGCGCGCCGACTGACCGCCTTCGGGGTATCCATGCGTTTCCTTCTCTCGCTTCTCGCGCTCGTCGGCCTCGGCACCGCGATGCCTGCCGCCGCCCAGATTCTCGACGCGCCGGTGCCCGGCCGCAAGGCGCCGCCGCCGACCACCGACAAGGAAAATCTGTGGCTGCTCGACCTGTCCACCGGCGGGCGCGTGACGATCTGGCTGCGCCCCGACGTCGCGCCGCAGATGGTCGAGCGGATCAAGACGCTCACCCGGCGCAAATTCTATGACGGCGTCCTGTTCCACCGCGTGATCGAGGGGTTCATGGCCCAGTCGGGTGACCCCAAGGGCGACGGCTCGGGCGGTTCGGACCTGCCCGACCTGCCCGCCGAGTTCAGCTATCTGCCGCACGTCCGCGGCGCCGTCTCCGCGGCGCGCCAGGGCGCGCCCGAGCAAGCGACGCCCGAGCAGAAGAAAGCGGCGGAGAATACCGCGAACAGCCAGTTCTTCATCATGTTCACCCCGCGCCTCAGCCTGGACAAGGATTACAGCGTGTTCGGCCGGGTGATCGGCGGCATGGAATTTGTCGATTCGATTCCCCGGGGCGAGCCACCGGCGAATCCGGCGCGCATTCTCCGCGCTTATATCGCCGCCGACAATCCGCCGCCCTATCAGCCGCCCGCCCCCGCCGCCGCGCTGCCCGCGGGCGAGAAGGAAGTGACGCTGCCCGGCACGAAGTAATGCAGGTCGATCTGTTCGATTTCGAGCTGCCGTCAGAACGCATCGCGCTGCGCCCCGCCGCCCCGCGCGATGCCGCACGGATGCTGGTGGTGGAGGGCAGCGGCTTGCGCGACGCGATCGTCCGCGACCTGCCGCAGTGCCTGCGCCCTGGCGACTGCCTCGTCTTCAACGACACGCGCGTCATCCCCGCGCAACTGGAGGGGACGCGGGGCGAAGCGCGGATCGGCGCGACGCTCCACAAGCGCGAGGGGCCGCGCCGCTGGCGCGCCTTCATCCGCAACGCCAAGCGGCTGCGCGAGGGCGACGCGATCGACTTCGGCGCGGACGTCAGCGCGACCGCGAGCGACCGCGCCGCCGACGGCAGCTTCGCGCTCGACTTCGCCGGCGACGAGCCCGTCGAGCTGCTGCTCGAGCGCGCGGGGCGGATGCCGCTCCCGCCGTACATCGCCGCCAAGCGACCGACCGACGAACGGGACGCCGACGATTATCAGACGATGTTCGCGCGAGAGGCGGGCGCCGTCGCAGCCCCGACCGCCGCGCTGCACTTCACGCCCGACCTGCTCGCTTCGCTCGACGCCGCGGGGATCGGCCATGCGACGCTGACGCTCCATGTGGGTGCGGGCACCTTCCTGCCGGTCAAGGCCGAGGATACCGACGATCATGCGATGCACGCCGAATGGGGTCGCATCGACGCCGCCACGGCGGATCGCCTCAACGCCGTCCACGCCGCCGGTGGCCGGGTGATCGCGGTCGGCACGACCAGCCTGCGCCTCATCGAAAGCGCTGCAGGCGAGGACGGCGTCATCCGCCC
The DNA here is from genome assembly GCF_002351485.1 of Sphingomonas spermidinifaciens. Lineage (GTDB taxonomy): Bacteria > Pseudomonadota > Alphaproteobacteria > Sphingomonadales > Sphingomonadaceae > Sphingomonas > Sphingomonas spermidinifaciens. The sequence goes on from NZ_NWMW01000001.1 coordinate 933,423, forward strand.
GTTCGAGGGCGACACCGCGATCTTCATCACGCCGGGCTATCGCTTTCGCGGTATCGACGGGCTGATGACCAATTTCCACCTGCCGCGCTCGACGCTGTTCATGCTCGTCTCGGCGCTGATGGGGCTGGAGACGATGCAGGCGGCGTATGCCCACGCCATCGCCGGCGGCTACCGCTTCTATTCCTACGGCGACGCCTCGCTGCTGCTGCCCTAGGGGTCAGTCGGCGACGGCGACCTCATAGGTCTCGCCCGTGGTGCCGATCGGATAGACCGAGGCGCTGTGGCTGCCCTCGACATAGAGCACACGCCCGCCCGGCAGCGCGTGGACGAACTGCTGCGCGAATTCGTCGAGCCGGTCCCAGCGGCCAAGCGCCCGCAAATCCGCATTGGTCATCAGCCGCGCCGTGACGGCGCTGCAAGGCTCCTCCCAGAACAGGTCCTCGGGCGGATGGCCGGCATAGACGAAGTCGATCTTGCAAGCGGGCTTGCCGCGCAGCGTGAAGTCCTTGGCGGCGAGGATGCGCGACCCCGCCTCCTTCGCGGCCGGCGAGGGCTTGGGCGCAGGTGCCGCCGGCGTCTCGGTGACAGCAGGGCCGTTGCCGGTGGCCGCCGCCTCCTCGGGCGCCGAGCAGCCGGATACGAGAGAGAGGGCGGCGGCGAGCGCCAGCGCGCGGCGGCGCGCTGGCCGCGGGCGATCAGTTGGGATCGAACTCGACATGCAGGTGATTGTTGCTCCGATTGGCAAAGGTTTCAAACACCACGTCATATTGCGGCCCGAGCAGACGCTGCATCTCCGCCTCGAACGCGCGGCCCTGCGCAATGCTGATGTTGTTGCCGCGGAAGTCGAGCGCCTTGTTCTCATAGTGAAGCGACTGCGCCGAGTGGCGGCTGTCGTTGCCCGAGGTAATGACCGGCGTCGGAAGGCCCAGCCGCCGCGCGGCATCGGCGGCGGCGCGGATCGCCGGCTCCATCGAGGCGTCGAGCCGCCCAATCGCAACCGTGTTGCTCTTGACCTCGACCCCGCTCGCCGCCGCGACCGCGTTGCCGTCGATCGCACCGCCGGCCGGCGTCGGTGTCGGCGCGGCGACAGTGCTGCCCGGCAATGCGAGCGCAAAATCACCGGGGCGGTGACGCTCGAGCTCGGGCACCGTGCCATGGTGGTGGACAGCGTTGCCGCGCCCCAGCACCGGCCCGTCAAGCGCGTTGATCCAGCCGAGATTGTTGGCGCTCGAGAAATGCGGATTGGCATAGTTGAGGTGCGAGCCGATCGACGAGGGCTGCCCCGCCGCGCGCGCCGCCAGATAGTCGTCGACGAGCCGGTCGACGCGCGCGCTGATCTGGCTCGCCGGGATATCGTCGACCGAATTGCGGCCGTCCCGGCGCGAGATCGGGCCGTTGATGTCGCTGAACTGGTTGCGGGCGTTCACCACGTCGGCGACGCTGTCGCCCCAATGGCCCGACGCCGTGCGGTTGAGGATCGTGTCGACGATCCCGTGCGCTTGCGCATCGCCCGCCGACTGCACCCACTCGGTCTGCAGCGTCTTCTTGATGTTGAGCACGTCCGCCTCGCTCAGCGACAGCGTGCCGTTCTGGACGCGAGTCGCGCCCTCGACGCGGATCGGCGCGTCGGTACGCGGGGTCACGTCCTGCGCGCGGTTGGTCGCGCCGCCATCGGGGATGGTCAGCACGTCGTCGGGATAGATGCGGTCGGGATTGGCGATCTGTGGATTGGCGGCGAGCAGCGCCTGGACCCCGACGCCATGGTCGCGGGCGATCCCGGCGATCGTGTCGCCCCACTGCACCTTGTACCCCGCCGCCGCGTCCTGCGGCAGCGCGAGCTGCTGGCGCGGGTGGATCAGGTCGGGATTGGCGATGCCGTTGAGCCGCGCCAGCGTCTCGGCATCGGTGCCGTAGCGCGCGGCGATCCCCGACAGCGTCTCGCCCGCGCGGACGGTGTGAGCGCCCTCAGACGGCGGCGGCGGTGCCGTGCGGCTGCTGCCGATCTCCGCTGACGAAACTGCGCCTGTCATCGCTCTCGCTCCCGCTGCCTCGGATGGCGGCGGTTTCCCACGATGGCGGGCGAGTGTCTGTAATCGAAGCGATTAGATGGGGTTGGCCGGAAGGGCGCTCGGCGGAGGTAGTGACAGCATGGCGGCTTTGGGCAGGAAAACGGAAGCTCGCTTGGGCCTGCCTAGCAATCAAGAAAGCTGCGACACAACGATCAGCACAACTACGATCACGAGCAGGAACGCGAACTGCTTCGGTGTCACCACGCCAGCATGGAGCCGATCATACCAGCGGTTCCCATATCCGAGCGGCTCAAAGCCCATGAGACACCTTCCAGTTAACGCGTTGCGGAACGACAGCTTCCAACCATGCTGACCGAAAGCTGTGACGGCCGCAATTGGGCGTGAGCGGATCGGCCGTTTCTGCAATCATCCCTCCCCTCACCCCGCCACGCGAACCGTCGGCAGCCGGTCGATCGGCTCGACCGTGATCGCGCGGAACCAGGTTTCGGCGCCTTCGGACTGAAGCTGGATCTGGCCGTGGGTCAGCGGGCGGCGGGTGCCGTCGGGGGCGATCGTCGCGAGATCGCGGACCATGGCCACCGGCACGCCGTTGACCACATGCACCGCGCGGTCGCCGACGACATAGAGGTCGAGCGTGTTCCACGCGCCCACCGGCCGCTCGGCATCGGTGCCGGCCTCGACATTCCAGGTCGGCGTGCCGTTGACGATGTCGATCTCGCGCCCGCCCATCCGATAGCGAAGGTGCGGCGCGATCAGCTTGGGGTCAAAGGCGACTTCGGTCCGACCGCGCACCTTGCCGCCGACGGCGACGATCATGCCCGTCGATCCGGTCATGATCTCGAACTCGGACGAGGGGCGCCAGGTGCCGAACACTTCGCCCGGCCGGCCATGCGTGTGATAGAGGAGGCCGTTGTTGCGCGGCTGCGTCTCGCGCGGGGCGAAGGTGCGCGCGCCCCATTTGAACTCGAGCCGCAGGTGATAGTTGGACAGGTCGGCGCGGTGGACCAGGCTGCCCCAGGTCTCGCCCTTGACCCAGATCGCCGGCGCGCCGTCCACCGTCCGCACCGCGAAGTCGCCGCGCGTGTCGCGCGAGGTGCCGATCGGCCGCGCCGTCGGCCCCGCATTGTAGGTGATCGCCGGGTCGGCATAGCCGAGCCACGGCGTCCAGCCCTTGAGGCTCTGCCCGTCGAACAGCGCGGTGCGTTTGCCGCGCGGCTCGGGGACATCGGCGAGCACCAGCCGCTGCGGCGCCGCCGCCGGCTCGCCGGCGATCGCGCGTGCTGCCTCGATCGACTCTTGCGCGGCCGCGGGCGCCGCCACCGCCATCAGCATGGCGGCAAGTGTCTGTGATCGCATCGCCTTCCCCCTCCCCGATACTGAGGTGGTGCATAGCGCGTTATCGCTAACGCCAGAAGGCCTCGCGATCAGACCGGCAGGCGATAGGGCGCGCGATAGGCGGGCGTGATCAGCCGGTCGGCGGCGGCATCGCCGCGGAAGCGGCCGGCGGCGGCGTCCCATTCGACCTTTCGCCCCGTCTTGAAGGCGATGTTGCCCATTTGGCAGACGATCGCCGTTTGCGCCGCCGCCTCGATCGGGCAGGCGGGTGTACGCGAGCGATCCTTGACGCAGGCGACGAAATCGGCGGCGTGGCGGGTGAGCGCATCGTCGCTTGATTTGGTGACCGGCACCTCGGGCGTCAACGGCTTGCCGTCGCCATATTCGGGAACCACCCGCCACTGGCCGCGATCGACCACCAAGGTGCCGAGCTCGCCGATAAAGGCGACGCCGTGGTCGCGGCCGCCATAGGGCCCCTGGCTGATCCCCACCGCATGCTCCCATTCGAGCATATGGTCGCCGAAGTCGAAGATCGCGCTCTGCGTGTCCGGCGTCTCCATCGCCGAGTCGGGATAGCCATAGGGGCCGCCGATCGAGGTCACGGTGCGCGGCGCCTCAGCCTTCATCCCCATCAGCGCGATGTCGATCAAATGGACGCCCCAGTCGGTCATCAGCCCGCCAGCATAGTCCCAGTACCAGCGCCAGCTGAAGTGGAAGCGATTGGGGTTGAAGGGCCGCGCCGCCGCGGGCCCGAGCCAGCGGTCATAATTGACGCCGGCGGGCACCGGCTGGTCGGGGCGCGGGGTGACGCGCTTCATCCAGCCCATATAGGCCCAGGCCTTGACCTTGCGCACGCGGCCGATCTTGCCCGACTGGACATGGGCGACGGCATCGGCCCAGTGCTTGCCGCTGCGCTGCCACTGGCCGACCTGGACGACGCGGCTATGGCGGTTCTTGGCGGCGACCATCGCGCGGCATTCGGCGATCGAGTTGCCGAGCGGCTTCTCGCAATAGGCGTCCTTGCCCGCCGACATCGCATCGACCAGCTGCAGCGCGTGCCAGTGATCGGGCGTGGCGATGATGACCGCATCGACCGAGCGATCGTCGAGCAGCCGGCGGTGATCGTCGTAGAGGCGCGGATTGTGCCCCGCCTTGCGCAGCTCCGCCGCCCGCTCCGCCATCGCGCCGGCATCGACGTCGCACAGCGCCACGGGGACCACGTCGCCGCCCTTCATCATCGCGCTGAGATCGGCCCAGCCCATCCCCTTGCAGCCGATCAGGCCCACCTGAAGCTTGTCGTTCGCCGACACCCGGCGGCGCGCCTGCGCCAGCGCCGGCCCCGCGGTCAGCGAGGCGGCAAGGCTTCCGGCGATCAGGCTGCGGCGGTCGATACGGTCAGACATGCATGCACTCCGTTCAACGATAGCTGCCCATCGTGACGCGCAGCATCACCGGCTCGGCAGTGAAATTAAAGCCATAATCGGTCTGGTCGCCATTCCAGATGCGCCGCGTCACCCATTGTCCCCCGACGAAGCTTCCCTCCTCGGCGCGGATGATCTGACCCCCCTCGCCCTTCGCCGGCGCGGCGAGCGCCAGGCGGGCGCGGACATTGGCGCCGGCGAGCAGAAAGGTGTCGGGGCCGATCTGCGCGGCGACCAGGCCGCCGACGGGGCGATCGGTGTCAGGATGCGGATCGCCGGGCAGCCACTTGGCCCACTCCGCCTCGCCCATCTGCCACTGGCCATATTCGGCAGAGACGCGCCAGCGGCCCATCACCATGGATTGCTCGGGCGCGCCCTTGGCGATGCCCCAGGTCGGATGATCGCGCGCGATCCGCGCCCAGTCGCTCGCCATCGGCGCGAACAGTCGATAGGGCGCGGCGAACGCCGCGAGCGACCCGTCCTCGAACGTCTTGGTGCCCAGCGGATAATTGAAGAAGCCCGTCGCATCCATGCCGAACGGCCCGAACCCGATCGCGCCCTTGCCCAGCGCCGGCCAGAAGAAGCGCGCATAATCGAGCGCGTTGCCGATTTCGGGCACCATCAGCGCATTGTCTGGACGCGCGTACCTGTCGAGGAAGGCGATAACGTCGGGCGCCTTGCGATTGTAGATGTCGGGGGCGAGCAGGTCGATATGCGGCGCCGCCACCTTCCACAGCGGCATGACGTTCCAGTTCGGCCCGCCCGACGGCCCGACCTCGCCATTTTCGTCGGTGAAGGCGCTGCCGAGCGCGGCGTTGACGTACATCGGCAGCGGCTTCACCGCCTTGCCCGCCGCGGCGATCGCGTCGATGTAGCGGGCGAGGTGCCAGCTGTGGAAGAACTGCTCGGCGCGCTTGCCGAACACCGCTTCCCAGCTGCCCGGCCTGACCCTGAGCGCGCGGACAAGCTCGACGGGGACCTGCCCCTTGAACAGTCGCTCGGCGGCGGGCGCGTGGTCGCGGGCCAGGCCATAGCTGCCCGCCTCGTTCTCGACCTGCACCATGATGACGGTGTTCTGCGTATCGACCTTAGCCAGATGGGTCATCAGCGCGACGAAGGCGCGGCGATCGGCGGCGAGCGTCGCCTCACCATGCGGGCTCAGCGCATAATGGGCGCTGCCGTCGGCGGTGCGCATCCGCGGGAAACGGCGGCCGTCGCGCTTCACCCATTCGGGCACATAGCCCGCGCTCGTGTTCTTCCACGTGCCGAACCACAGGAGGACGAGGCGCTTTTCATGCGTCCGCGCCCCGGCCAGCAGCGTGTCGACGAAGCTGAAGTCGAACTGCCCCTCGACCGGCTCGACCTGTTCCCAGGCGACGGGCATCTCGAGCGTGTTGGCGTGCATCGTATCGAGCACCGGCCAAACCTTGGGCAGGGCCGAGGGATAGTTGCTCGAATTGTTCGCCTGTGCCCCGAGCATCAGGAAAGGCTTGCCGTCGACGATCAGCGCGTGGCGTCCGCCCTTGCGCTCCAGCCGGGGCAGGTCCTGCGCGGCAAGCGGCGCGGCGGCGAGCGCGAGTACGGCGAGCAGCGCCGCCCTCACTGGCCGCGCACCACTTCGACCAGCGACGCCGCATCCTGCCCGGTCGGCAGGCGGCCGCTCGCCGACAGCCGGCCGGTCGCGTCGTTCCAGATCAGCTCCGCCTTTGCCCCGCCGCCGCGCTGATAGGCATTGGTGACGCCATCGTCGTCATAGAGGGTGAAGCGCGCATCGCGGCCCGGATAGACGCGGATCGCCTTCAGCGACTGCTTCTCCGACGTGTTCCTGATCGCCGCCCCCACCGGCACGATCGAGCCCGCGCGGACGAACAGCGGCATCCGCTCGATCGGCGCCGCCGCCTCGACCGTCTGGCCGCCGGTGTAGCGCTTGTTGGTCCAGTAATCGTACCAGTCGGCGCCTGCTGGCAGATAGACCGGGCGGCTTGTCCGCCCCTGCTCGACCACGGGCGCGACGAGGAAGGCCGGGCCGAGCATATACTGGTCGCGGATGTCGGCGACCTTGGGGTCGCTGCCGAAGTCCATGAACAGGGCGCGCATGAACGGCGCGCCGCCCTCATAGGTCCGGCGGCCCAGCGAATAGAGATAGGGGATCATCGCGTAGCGAAGCCGCAGCCAGTCGGCGAGGATCGGCTCGGCGGCGGTCCCATATTCCCACAGTGCCGTCGCCGGCCGCTGGCCGTGGATGCGCAGCGTGGGCGTGAAGCTGTTATATTGGAACCAGCGGACGAACAGCTCGGGATAGTCGCGATAGTCGGGGCTCATCGCCGTCGCGCCCGCGGGATCGACCAGCACCGGGCGCTCCGCCTTCGGCCCATGGGGCCATTGCCAGCCGCCGGTGTCGCTGCTGGTATAGGCGATGCCGCTCGCCGCCATGCCCAGCGTCGCGGGCACCTGTCGCTTGAGCGCTTCCCAGCTCGAATGGACATCGGCGGTCCAGAAGATCGCCCCCGACGCCTGCGCGCCGGTATAGGCCGCGCGCGCGAGGATGAGGTTGCGGAAGTCGGGGCGATCCTTCGCCGACCCCTCCGCCACGCCGGCGGTGTGGACCAGCGGATAGAGATTGTAGAAGCGGTCGCCCGACCCGATCAAATAGAACTTGCCCGCGGGAACGAGATCGGGCTCGGTCTCGTCGAGCCAGAACCAGTCGAATCCCTCGCTCGCCAGATTGTCGCGGATCTTGCCCCAGAACCACTGCCGCGCGTCGGGATTCGTACTGTCGAGCAGCGCGCCCACCCGGTCCGACCGGATGGCAAGGCCATAGGCCGGCTCGCCGTCGGGATCCTTCAGGAACCAGCCCTTCGAGGCGAGCATGTCGTAATAGCGCCCCTCGCGCTCGTAGCGCGGCCAGACCGACAGAAGGGTGTGGAGCCCGCGCGAATGCAGTTCACGGTTCATGCCCGAGGGATCGGGAAAGGCCGTCCGGTCGATGTCCATCTGGCCCATCCGCGTCCAGTGGAACCAGTCGAGCACCATCACGTCGAGCGGCAGCCCGCGTTTGGCATAGCCGTCGGCGATGCCCATCAACTCGGCCTGCGTCTCGTAGCGTGCCTTCGACTGGATGAGGCCGAATGCGGCCTTTGGCGGCAGCGGCGTCCTGCCGGTCAGCTTCGCATAGCCGGCGTAGAGTTCGTCGGTGGTCTTGCCGGTGACGATGAAGAACGACACCCGCTCACCGACGCGCGACTGGAACTGGACGCGGTCGTTGATGCCCGGCGACACCGTCGTCACCGACGGATTGTCCCACAGGATGGCATAGCCCTTGTCGGTGACGAGGAAGGGCACGCACACCGTCTCGCCCGTCGGCGCATCGTAATTGTGGCGGCAGTCGATCGTCCGCCCGCGCAGGTCGAGCGCGCCCTCCTGATTCTGGCCGAGGCCGTAATAGTGCGTGCCCGGCGCCTCGCCGAAGCTCGCGCCGATCCGGAAGGTCTTCTCGCCATTGACCTCGTGCGGCGCGAGTTCCCAACCGTTCATCGCCACGATCTCGCGCCCGTCGGCGCCGCGCACCGCGATCGAAACGGGCGGCAGCGAGGGCACGAAATAGCGCTCCATCTGCGTCGGCGCCTTGGGCCAGGGCTGGGCATTGACCGTGACCGCCAGGTCGCCCGAGCGATAGGTGTCGCCCGCCGCATCGGCGCGGTGCGACCAGCCGGCAGCGTCGGGCTTGCCGCTGATGCCATAGCCCGCGCCTTTCTCGATCTCTTCCGGATCGAGCGCGATCGTCACATGGACGATGCCGGGACCATAGGGCTCGATCGCCACGCGGCTGCCGTTCCGGTCGAGCATGGGCCAGGTCTGCGCCTCGGCCGTCGCTGCCGCAGTCAGCGACAGGCCGGCGAGCAGGATATGGCGGCACGTCTTGGAAATCACGGGCACCTCGTCAGCTGGCTTGGCGTCCGGCCTGCGCCGATGGGGCGGGCCGGGGGGAGAAAACCGGAGCTTATCGCAGCGTTCAGCATCGAAAAGGGCCGGTGTGGAATAAAAAGGGGACGCCGCCCGGTGGACGGCATCCCAGGGGGAGCTTGTTCATTTCGTCGAGCGTCCCAGCGGTTCGAGCTGGGCGAGGACGACGTCGTTGGTCCGCATCGAGAGGCGCAGCGTGTACCGGCCGTCGCGGCCGATCCGCACCGTCGCCTGGCGCTCGGGAAGGTCGCGGGTGAGCCCCTGAAGCTCGCCGAGCTGCGCCGCGGTCAGCGACGCGGGCGATCCGAGCTCCAGATAGCGGCTGTGCGCGTCGTTCACCTTGAATCCCGTCCGCCGCACGCTCAGCCGGTAGCGGCCGGGCGCCATGCCGCTCAGCCGCAGTTCGGCGGGCGGCGCATCGGTCGCGGGTTGCAGCCGCGTGAAGAAGGGCCGGTTGCTCAGCGTCTGCTTCGGCTGCGTCCAGTTCCAGATGAGCGCGCCGGTCCGCCCACCCTCGGTCGCGACGATCGTCTGCGCGTCGCCGGTCGGCACCTCGCGCCCCTTGAGCGCGTTCAGATATTTGTACGCGAAGAAGGCGGGCTTGCGGATGCCCTCGCGGTTGATGAGGCCGAAGCCGCCATGGAAGGGCATGGGCGGCGGGCCGGCTTCCTCGAACAGATCGCTGTACGTCCAGTAACTCATGCCCTGGGCGTAAGGCGCCGACCCGCGCAGCTTCGACAGGATGAAGGCAGCGCTGATATAGCTGTCATGCACGGGATCGCGCGGATTGTAGCTGGCGCTCCATTCGGTGAAGTAGAGCGGCAGGCCGCGGTGGCGGGTCGCGTCGATCTGGCCGCGGACCTTGCGCACGTCGGCGATCACCGAGTCGGGATTGGGCGACAGCTTGTTGTCGTCCTGCCCCTTTTCGTCGAGGAAGCCGCCATCGACGCCGTAGGTGTGGGTGGCGATGAAATCGACGGGCACGCCGCGGCGGTCGGCATCGGCGAGCAGTTCGGGCACCCACGCCGCCCCCGCGCTCGCCGGACCGCCGACGCGGAGCGCCGGGTCGATCGCCTTGATCGCCCGCGCACTCGCCGCATAAAGGTCGAAATAGGCCTTCTGGTCGGCGCCTTCCCAGAAGCCGGCGAGGTTTGGCTCGTTCCACACCTCGAAGTACCAGCGGCGCACTTCCTCGGCGCCGTAGCGCTCGCGCACGTGGCGCACGAACGCATCGACCAGTGCCGCCCACGCCTTTGGCTCGGGATGCGAGGTATTGCCCTTCCAGTAGAAGATCGTCTGGTCCGACGTCTTCATCGCCTCGGGCGTGAAGCCGAGCTCGACGAAGGGGCGGATGCCCATGCCCAGCATCGCGTCATAGAGGCGGTCGATGCCGGTCCAGTCATAGGTGATGCGACCGTCGGCCCCGCGCTTCACCGTGCCCAGCGCATCGTGGAAGATCGCGTGGAAGCGGACATAGCGAAAGCCGAGCTCGTCCACCGCGACCTTGAGTTGCGCGAGGCTGTCGGGACGCGCCAAGGTACCCGCATAGTCGGCGCCGACCGAGAAGTTGAACGACCGGTCGAGCGGCGCGCCCGCGCGCGCCAGGTCGATGTCGATGCGCCGTACCTCGCCCGTCTGCGCCGCGGCGGCGGCGGGCGACAGCATCGCAAGGGCAGCGGCGAGGCCACGGAGATGCAGGCGGCGGATCACGCGCGTAACCTTTCTTGGGGCTCGATACGGGCGTCGCCGCCCAGAAAATCCTCGTGGAAGGGCATCGCCTCGGCCGTGCGGGCGACGACGTGGCGCAGATGCGCCATGAAGCGCGCGGTCTCGCCTGCGGGCAGGATCGCGGCGAACGGGTCCGATCCCGTGGGTAGGATGCCCTGCCCGATCAGCACCGCCAGCCAGCTCTCCTCGGTGAACAGGCCGTTGGGGATGGGCAGCAGACGCCCCTTGCCCCGCCACAGCTCGATCCGTTCGGCCAGGCTGTCGGGCAGTTCGGCCGCGGCGACGTCGCGCCAGAAGGCAGAGTCGCGCCGCGCGGTCGCGTGATAGTGGAGGATGATGAAGTCGCGGATATGTTCATATTCCTCGACCATCAGCCGGTCATAGGCCGCCACCTCCCCCTCGGCGAAGCCGGTGTCGGGGAAGAGCGAGAGCAGCCGGGTGATCCCCTGCTGGATCAGGTGGATGCTGGTCGATTCGAGCGGTTCGATGAACCCGCCCGACAGGCCGATCGCGACGCAGTTGCGATCCCACAGCCGCTCGCGCCGCCCCGCGACGAAGCGCAGCATCCGCGGCTGGGACAGCGCGGGCGCATCGAGCCCGGCGAGCAGCGCCTCGCGCGCCGCCTCGTCGCCCAGATGCGCGCTCGAATAGACATGGCCGTTGCCCGTCCGGTGCTGAAGCGGGATGCGCCAGCGCCAGCCGGCGACGTCGGCGGTCGCGCGGGTATAGGGAAGGAGCGGGGCGGTCGGCTCGCTCTGCACCGCCAGCGCACGGTCGCATGGCAGCCAATGCTGCCAGCTGCGATAGGGAACGCCCAGCGCCTCTCCGAGCAGCAGCGAGCGGAAGCCCGAGCAGTCGGCGAACAGCTCGCCTTCGACCCGTCGGCCGTCGTCGAGCGTCACGCCGGTAATGAAGCCGTCCTCGCCGCGACGCTCGACCGCGGCGATGCGGCCCTCGACCCGGCGGACGCCGCGCGCCTCGGCGAAGTCGCGCAGGAAGCGGGCATAATGTCCGGCATCGAAATGGTAGGCGTAGGAGAGGCCCGACAGCACCGCCTCCGGATTGGCCACCGGCTTGGCGAAGCGCCCGCGCACCGCCGCGGCCTCGGCGATTGAATAGGCGCCGAGCGGGCCGGGATCGAGATCGGGGCGGCGCAGCTGGCGCTGGCGCAGCCAGATCTGATGAAAGGGCACGCCCATCTGCGCGCGCCCGATCCGGCCGAACGGGTGGAGATAGCGCTCGCCGCGCCGCGCCCAGTCGACGAATTCGATGCCGAGCTTGAAAGTGGCGCGCGTCGCCTTGACGAAGGCGGGCTCGTCGATGCCGAGCGCAGCGTTGAAGTCGAGGAGCGGCGGGATCGTCGCCTCGCCCACGCCGACGGTACCGATTGCGTCCGATTCGACCAGCGTCACCTCGACGCCCGCGGCGCAGAGCCGCGACAGCGCCGCCGCGGTCATCCACCCCGCCGAGCCGCCGCCGACGATGACGACGCGGCCGATCGTCTCGCCGCCCCTCATGCCGCCATCCCCTCGGGCCCGAAGCGGTGATGACGCGCATGCTCGATCAGCTGGCGGTTGGAGGGCAGATTGGCGATCGCGTAGGCCGCCTGCCGATCGACCGCGGCAAAGGCGCGGCGCGCCGCCTCCGCATGGCGATAGGTCCCCGCGCGCGCCGACAGGTCGGTCGTCCAGCCCATGCCGTAGAGGACATATTGCCAGCTCGCCTCGGTGAAGATGTCGATATTGGCGTCGACGTCGATCTCGGTCGGCGGGCGGAAGCGCCACCGGTCGAGCAGCTCGTGCAGGCTGTCGGGAATCGACGCCGCCGCGACATTGTCGTGCCAGAAGTCCGAATCGCGGCGCTCGGAGATGCAGTAATGCAGCTTGATGAAGTCGCGCGCCCGCTCGTAGCGCTTGAGCATCACCGCGTTGAACTGCCGCGCCGAGGTCTCGTAATCGCCGCCCCAGGGAAAGAGGTTGGCGACCATCCCCGCGGCGACCTCCGAAAAGACGATGCCCGTTGCCTCGAGCGGCTCGAAGAAGCCGCTCGACAGACCGATCGCGACGCAGTTCTTGTGCCAGTTGACCTCGCGATAGCCCGCCTCGAACCGAATCTTGCGCATGTCGAGGTCGGCGCTGGCCGGGCCGATATAGGCACGCAGCTTCGCCTCCGCCGCGGCATCGTCGGTATGCGCCGAGGAATAGACGTGGCCGACCCCGCGCCGCCGGTCGAGGCCGATGTCCCAGACCCAGCCCGCCTCCTGCGCCGTCGCGACGGTATACGAGACGATCGGCTCCTGCGCGTCGCGATGCGGCACCTGCATCGCGAGCGCGCTGTCGCAGAACAGCACGTCGCGGCACGAGCGATAGGGGATGCCGAGCGCACGGCCGATCAGCTCGGCGCGAAAGCCCGTGCAGTCGATATAAAGATCGGCGGTCAGCCGCCCGTGAGCGGCGGTATCGATCCCGCCGATCGCGCCGTCCCCATCGACGATCACCTCGGTTACGGTATCGACGATGTGGGTGACGCCGCTCGCCACCGCCCGGTCGCGCAGCAGCGCGGCGAGCGCGACGGCGTCGAAATGATAGGCATAGTTGAGCGGCGCGACATAGTCGGGATGGCTCGGCAGCTTGGGCGCGCGGTGCGCGTCGGCGGCCTTCTTCTGCGGGCTGCACACCTCGTCCCAATTGGCCGTGCCGCCGTGACCGAGCAGCCAATAGGGCAACAGTTCTAGCCCGTCGTCCTGCGCCGCGACCTGGAACGGGTGCGTATAATGGTCCGGTCCGGCCGCGCCGGGGGCATGGCGCCAGTGCGCGAACTTCGCGCCCTGCTTGAAGCTGGCGCCGCAATGCCGGACGAGGTCGCTCTCGCTGATGCCGATCGTCGCCAGCGTCTTGCGGATCGTGGGGAAGGTGCCCTCCCCCACCCCCAGAATGCCGATCTCGGTCGATTCAACAAGGGTGATCGCCACCCCGCCGGGCAGGTCGGCGGCCAGCCGCTTGGCCAGATAGCCCGCGGTCAGCCAGCCCGCGGTTCCGCCCCCGACGATGACGACACGCCGCCCCACCCTTTGCTCCCCCGCCCCGCCCTGCGTCAGAAGGCGAAGTTGACGCCGAGCGCGACCCGGCGGTCGCTCTGGAACCAGCTTCGCGTGTAGATCGCGTCGTTGCGATAGCCGCCCATCAACGTCCGCTGCGTGGCGTTGAACACGTTGGTCGCGCGCAGCGTGAGCGACAGCTCTTCGGTCGCCTTCACCGTCACACCCGTATCGACCTGGCCATAGGCGTCGCCATAGACCGGCAGCGCGATCTGGATCGCCTGCGGCGGGGCGCCCGGTGCCGACACGAAGTTGTAGGTCGGGTTGGTGCCGTTCGAGTTGGTCGACTGAAGGTAACGCGACCGCCACGAATAGGCGATGCGGACCGACACGCGCTGCCGTTCATAAAGGAGCGTCGCGTTGAAGTTGTGCTTCGACAGGCCCTGGAGCGGCGCATCGTTGCGGATGTTGCCGTCGATGTCTCGATAAAGGTCGCCGGGGTTCTTGCTGTCGATGAAGGTATAATTGCCCTCGAACCCCAGCCCCGCGAGCGCGCCGGGCAGCATGTCGAGGAAGGCGCGGCCGCCCACCTCCACGCCCTTCACCTCGGCCGCGGCGGGTGCGGTGATGACGTCGGTCGCGGCGGCGAGCACGTCCTCGCTCGTGCCGTCCTGATAGTAGATCGTCACCGCCCGCTCGGTCAGCGAATAGATCGGCAGGTCCTTCAGCCGCTTGTAGAAGCCGTTGAGGTAGAACAGCGTCCCCGGCTTCACATACCATTCAAACGACAGGTCGAAATTGTCCGCGCGCGCCGGCGGCAGCAGCGGATTGCCCGTCGATGCGGTGAAGTTGGTGAAGATGCCCGGCTGGCCCTGCACCGGATTGGCCGTGGTCGCCACGCCGATATCGCCGCCGCCGCGCGTCGCGTTGAAGGTCGGGAGGTCGGTGGTGATGTTGTACGCGGCGCGGACCTTGGTCGTCTCGCTCGGCTGGAGCTGGACATTGATCGCCGGCAGAAAGCGCGTGAACTCGGCCTCGCCGCCGCGCGGATCGACCCGCGTGGCCAGCTGCACCGTCTGGCCGTCGCGGATGTACGAGAAGCCGTTCTGGACGATGAAGCCCTGCGATTCGTTCTTCACCCGGACGATGCGGCCACCGATATTGCCCGACACGCCGATCGTCCCCGGCACATAGTCGTGGCCGAAGCGAACCTGCGCATAGCCCGCCCAGGTCTGAGTCCGCCATATGCCGAGATCCTGCGGCAGGAACTCGTTGGGTCGTGCGCGCGGGCCGCCATAGGTGCTGTCGGGTAGCGGCCCCGATGCCGAGCAGTTGAACTCGCTCCCCGCCGGACAGAAGCCGGCGGGCGGCGAACGGTGGAGCAGATCGACGTCCAGATTGCGGACAAGGTCGATCGTCGGCCACAGCATCTGCGCCGGCACCGCGATCTGCCCGTGAAAGAAGTCCTTGAAGGCGTAGTTGTCGACATCGCCCGGCGCGGCATTGGCGAAAGTGAGCTGGGGATCGCCGTTCCACCCGCGACCCAGTGCCGTCCAGGTATAGCCGTTGTTGAAGTCGCGCTCGCGCCGGTCGGACCAGCGCGCGCCTGCTTTTACCGCGCGGAAGAAGCTGTCGTCGTCGAACGTATACTCGGCGTCGAGATTGGCGCTGTCGAGCGTGCCGCGATTGCGCTCGTTATGGGGCATCGCCGCCGACCAGAAATAATTGGCCGGGTTGGTGAAGCGATCGCCCGAGGTGTCGACCGTCACGCTAGGAAAGGTGCCTGTCAGGTCGATGCCGAACGACGTGGGGTACGGCACCTCGCGAAAGATCGCGAGCCGGTCGGCGCGGGAGGTCGAGAGGATGTTCTGGTACGCGCCCGACAGCTTGAGCGGCCCCTGCCCCGGCCGCCATTCGAACTGGCCGGAAATGTCGCGCGTCAGCGATCCCGATCGCGTCCCCTCGACCCCGCCGCCGCTCACGATCCCGCCGCCGGTGGGCAGGAAGGTGTTGGGGTCGCGCTGGAACATCGCCTCGGTAGATAGCAGCCCGCCATCCTCGTCGAAGCGGCTGTTGCCGCGTTCGACCGCAAGGTCCTGCTGCGCGACCATCGAGAAATGCGACTGGTTGAGGTTGGTGTAGCGCGACTGGAAGAAGATGCCGGTGAACTCCAGGTCGTTGCTCGGCGCCCATTGCGCGGCGACATAGATGCCGCTGCGGTCGCGCTGGAATTCCTCGTCGCCAAAATCGAAGCCGCCGGGGATGAACACGTCCTCGGTCTCGCCGGGCAGCCGCTTCTTGAAATAGGGCTCGGCGCGGAAGAAGTTGGAGAGCGACGTCAATCGGCTGGTGGCGAGATCGACCAGCAGGCCGACATCGCCGATCCCGGTCTCCCACCGCCCCGACACCAGCCCCGAAAAGGCATAGTCGGCATTCTTGGCGAGGTCGCCATAGCTCGCCTCGGCACTACCCGCGAAATGCCAGCCGCGATTGTAGTCGAACGGAAGCTTGGTGCGCAGGTCGATCTGGCCGCCGGTGCCGCCCTCGATCAGGTCGGCGGTGGCCGACTTGTAGACATCGACCGCCGACATGAGCTCCGGCGTGACATCGCCCCAGACGAGTGCGCGGCCGCCATTGGCGCTGAAGATCTCCCGCCCGTTGAGGCGCGAGGCGACGCCATTCAGGCCGCGGACCTGGATGCCCGACCCCTCAACCGAGAAGTGGTCGGGGTCGTTGAGCGCGGCGAAGCGGACGATGCTCACGCCCGATACGCGCTGCAGCACTTCGGTGATCGAATTGTCGGGCAGCTTGCCCGCCTCGTCCGCGACGACCGAGTTGATGATGCTGTCGCTGCGCCGCTTGCGGTCGTCGGCCGCCTGGAGCGCGGCGCGGCGGCCGGTGACGGTGATCGCCTCGGCCTGCTCGTCCTCGGCACCGGTCTGTTCGGCGGCGCCGGGCGTGTCCTCGGCGGTTTGCGCCGCGGCGGGAGCGGCGATCGTCGCCGCGAGGATCAGCGTGGATGCGCCCAGCCAGCTTGTCGTTGCGGCACGTGCCTTGGTCATGGTTTCCCCTCCCTCGTCGCGCACCGCTCGTGACCGGCGGCTATCGGCTGTTCCCGCTCGAACGAAGCGTTCGAGCAGCCTGCTGCGCCGCCGTTGAAGGCCATGATTTATCAGATAAGTCCACCTAGTTGTTCTCGGCAAACCTCTGTTTTACGGCGGTTTTTGTTCACTTAGCGATTGATCCGTACCGGCTCGTTCCGCTCGCGAGCCGGTTCACGTGCTGCCAGTCCCGCTCGTAACAAAATACGATCCTCGCGTGGTCGGACGCGGTCGCAGACGGCAAACAGCGCCGTACTTCAAACGCGCGGCCGGATGGACGATAACGATGCTGATGATCCCGACCGCCGCCCCGATCCTGCTCGCGCCCGAACTGCCCGCCGACGCCGAGCGAGCCGAGGACCGGGCGGCGCGGCATGTCGGCTGGTCATGGCGCTCGGTACTCGCGGTGATCGCGATCTGGACGGCGGCGGGTGTGTTCCAGGCGGTGCCCGACATGATCGGCGGCATTCGCTGGGACGAGGTGTTCGCGAAGTTCGTCGAAACCTGGTCCTGGGCGCTGCTGACGCCGGCGATCCTGCTGGTCGATCGGGCGCTGACGCGCGCCAATCCACAGGTGCTGCGCCTTGCAGTTGCGCACCTGCTGCTCAGCGTACCCTTCAGCATCGTCCACACCTACGTCGCCGCGGTCATCCTCTATCCGGTGCCTTCAATCTGGTGGAATCCGCTGCGCAGCGCCGATTTCGGCGTCTACTTCTATCTCGGCGGGTGGATCACCTATTGCGCGTTCGTGGGCGTGCTCCAGGCGCTCAAGTTTCACGGCCGCCTCCTGATCAGCCAGGTCGAGCTCGAGCGCGTCGAGAAGCGGCTCGTCGAGACGCGGCTCGATGCGCTGCGGCTGCAGCTCGAGCCGCATTTCCTGTTCAACTCGCTCAACGCCATTTCGTCGGAGGTGGCGGCCAACCCCGCCCTCGCGCGCGAGATGATCGAGGATCTGGGCGCGCTGCTGCGCCACTCGCTCGACTGCCAGAACCGGACCGAGATCAGCCTGGCGCAGGAACTGGCGCTGCTCGATCGCTATATCGCCATCCAGAAGCACCGCTTCGGCGAGCGCATCCAGTTCCGGATCGAGGCCGATCCGGCGACACTGGGCGCGCTGGTGCCCTCGCTGTTCCTCCAGCCGCTGGTCGAGAACTCGGTCCGTCATGGGCTAGAGCGACGGCTGGGCGGAGGCGAGGTGGTGGTGACCGCCGATCGGGTGGGCGACGAGCTCGAGGTGCGGGTCGCCGACGACGGCGTGGGCCTGCCGCCGCACTGGCTGCCCGACGGCTCGGCGGGGCTCGGCGTGCGGGTCACACGCGAGCGGCTGCAGGCGCTCTATGGCGGCAGTGGCGGCCACGAGTTCAGCATCGCCCGGCGGCCCGAGGCGGGGACCGAGGTCCGCATTCGCCTGCCCTATCACGACGCGGCCGGCGATGCCGGCGCCTGACCGATTGTCGGTCCTCGTCGTCGATGACGAGGCGCCCGCGCGGCGGCGGCTGTGCGAGCTGCTCGCCGCCGATCGCGCCATCGGCGAGGTACGGACAGCCGAAAACGGGGTCGAGGCGGTCGCCGCGATCGACGCGGCGCGGCCTGACCTGGTCCTCCTCGACGTCCAGATGCCCGGCCTCGACGGCTTCGGCGTGATCGAGGCAATCGGGCCGGACCGGATGCCGCCGACGGTATTCGTCACCGCCTTCGACCGGTTCGCGATCCAGGCGTTCGAGGTCGAGGCGGTCGATTACCTGCTCAAGCCCTTCAGCGACCGGCGCTTCGCCGCCACGATCGAGCGCGTCCGGGCGCGGATTGCGGAACGGCCGGCAGCCGCGGGCGATGCCAACGCCTTCGGCCCCGAGATGCTTCAACTCATCGCTGCGCGTGCGCGGCCGGGCGCGATCTGGGAGTGGATCGCGGTGCGAACGCGCGACGCCACGCGCCTCATCAGCACCGCGGAGATCGAGCGGGTCGAGGCGGCGGGCGTCTACGTCAATGTCCATAGCGGCGGCGCGGCCTATCTCTACCGCGCGGGCCTCGCCTCAGTCGCGGAACGGCTCGACCCCTTTCGCTTCGTACGCATCCACCGCTCGCACCTCGTCAATGTGGGCGCGATCGACTCGCTCGAACGGCGCTCGCACGGCGAGTTCGAAGTGGTGCTGAAATCGGGCACGCGCCTTGCCATGAGCCGCACCTATCGCGCGGGCGTCGAGGCGGTGCTCGGCCAGCCGCTGTGACGCGGCGGGAGTCGAAGGATCAGCCCCGCACGGCGCGCGCGTCGAACGGCCCGTTGAGCCGCACGATCGCCCGATTGAGCACCGCCGCGAAGCTGACCCACGCCAGATAGGGCAGGATCAGCATCGCGGCGAAACGCGAGATCGGCCACAGCCCGACGACCAGCGCGACGAGCGAAGCCCAAAGAAACACGACCTCGGCCAGCGCCCAGTCGGGTCGGCGCAGCTTGAAGAACAACGGACTCCACAGGAAGTGGCAGACCGCGTTGACGAGGAACAGGATGACCACCGCGCGGCGCGCGCCAGTATCCCCCGCCGCCGCTTCCCACGCGATTACCGCCGACCACGCCGCCAACCCCAAGATGATCGTCCAGGCCGGCCCGAACAGCCAGTCTGGCGGCTGGAACGAGGGTTTGCGCAAGTTGCGGTACCACGGCCCGATCCGGGTCAGCAGCCCGCCGGCGAGGCCGAGGAACAGCGCGCCGCCGCCGGCGACGAGGATCGGGGTCCAATTTGTCATCTTTGCCTGTCTTGCCGCGTGTCCAGTGTGTGTTACAAGCGGTTCGTGCGCAGATCGTTCCCCTTCTCGGCGATCGTCGGCCAGGACGAGATGAAGCAGGCGCTGCTCATCGCCGCGGTCGATGCGCGGATCGGCGGCGTGATGGTGTTCGGCGATCGCGGCACGGGCAAGTCGACCGCGGTCCGCGCGCTCGCCGCGCTGCTGCCCCCCGTCCCCGCCGCCAGAGCCGGCTATCAGGACGGGACGCCCCGCAAGGGCCGCGTGCCCGTTCCCTTCATCGACCTACCCTTGGGCGCGACCGAGGACCGCGTCGTCGGCGCGCTCGATCTCGAACGCGCGCTGGGCGCCGGCGAAAAGGCGTTCGAGCCGGGGCTGCTCGCGCGCGCGAACGGCGGCTTCCTCTATATCGACGAGATCAACCTGCTCGAGGATCATATCGTCGATCTGCTCCTCGACGTCGCCGCCTCAGGCGAGAATGTCGTCGAGCGCGAGGGGCTGAGCGTCCGCCACCCCGCGCGCTTCGTGCTGGTCGGCAGCGGCAACCCCGAGGAAGGCGAGCTGCGCCCGCAGCTGCTCGACCGGTTCGGCCTGTCGGTCGAGGTGCGCACGCCCGCGCGCCTGCCCGACCGGATCGAGATCCTGAAACGCTGCGACGGTTTCGAGCGGGATCCCGATGGGTTTGCCGCGACATGGGAAAAGGCCGAGCGCAAGACGCTCCGCCGCCTCGCCCGCGCGCGCGACGCGCTGCCGGATATCGACGTGCCCGACGAGGTGCTCGGCTATGCCGCGCAGCTCTGCATGGCGGTGGGGGCAGACGGCCTGCGCGGCGAACTCACGCTGATGCGCGCCGCCCGCGCGGTCGCCGCGCTGGAGGGCGCGGGCGCCGCCACCCCCGCCCATGTCGCCGCGGTCGCGCCGATGGCGCTGCGCCATCGCCTCCGCCGCAACGTCCTCGACGAGACGGGCTCCACCGTCCGCATCGAACGCGCGCTCGCCGACCTGGCGCAGGCGGCGTGAGCCCGGCGGGCGTTTCGGCGCCCGACGCGCTCGCCGACGCGCTTCTCGCCGCCCGGCTCTGCGCGATCGACCCTGGACTGGGCGGTATCGTCCTGAAAGGCGGCGAGATGCTGCGCGAGGCGGTGCTCGCCGAACTGCGCGCGGGGCTCGGCCCCGAACGGCGCATCCCCGTCAATGTCGATGACGAGCGGCTGCTCGGCGGCATCAACCTCACCGCCACGCTGGCCGCGGGGCGACCTGTTCGGCGCGAGGGGCTGCTGGCGGAGGCGGCGGGCGGCTTCGTCGTGCTGCCGATGGCCGAGCGCCTGTCGGAGGCCGTCGCCGGCCGCATCGCCGCCGCGATCGACACCGGCGAGGCGCGCTTCGTCACGATCGCCCTCGACGACGGGGTCGAGGCCGACGCCAGGCCGCCCGCGGCCCTTGCCGAGCGGCTTGCCTTCCACATCGACCTGACCGACGCGCGGCCCGGCGCGGCGCTGCCGCCTGTCGCGCCCGCCGCGCGCGCCGCCGACCCGCCCGGCGCGATCGAGGCGCTCGTGACCACCGCCGCCGCGCTCGGCATCGCCTCGGCCCGCGCCCCCGGCTTCGCGCTGCGCGCCGCGCGGGCAGCGGCGCGGGCGGAGGGCCGCTGCCTCGTCACCGTCGCCGACCTCGCGCTTGCCGCCCGCCTCGTCCTCGCCCCGCGCGCGACGCAACGGCCAGCCGAGCCCGAAGCCGCCGAAGCGCCGCCTCCGCCGCCCGAACAGGGCGAGGGGCAGGAGGAGGCCGCTA
Source organism: Sphingomonas spermidinifaciens (assembly GCF_002351485.1). Lineage (GTDB taxonomy): Bacteria > Pseudomonadota > Alphaproteobacteria > Sphingomonadales > Sphingomonadaceae > Sphingomonas > Sphingomonas spermidinifaciens. The sequence goes on from NZ_NWMW01000001.1 coordinate 954,571, forward strand.
CCGACACCCCGCCGCTCGACGACCTCGTCCTCGCCGCCGCGCTTGCCGCGCTGCCGCCAGACCTGCTCGCGCGCGTCGCCGAGGGACGAAGCCGCCAGCGCGCGCGCGCGAACGGCGCGGGCGAGCGGCGGCTGGGGCATGCGCGCGGCCGGCCGCTCGGCGCGCGAGCGGGGCTGCCCGGCGGCGGCAAGCGGCTGTCGCTGATCGACACGCTGCGCGCCGCTGCGCCATGGCAGCGATTGCGGGGGCGCCAAAACCGGGTCCTCATCCGCCGCGATGACCTGCGCATCCGCCGGTTCGAGGCGCGCGCAGAGGCCCTGACGATCTTCGCGGTCGATGCCTCGGGCTCGTCGGCGCTGGCGCGGCTGGCAGAGGCCAAGGGCGCTGTCGAGCTGTTGCTTGCCGAAGCCTATGTGAAGCGCGCCGAGGTCGCGCTGATCGCCTTTCGCGGCACGGGCGCGGAGTTGCTGCTGCCCCCCACCCGCTCGCTGACGCGCGCGCGCCGCTCGCTCGCGGACCTGCCCGGCGGCGGGGGCACGCCGCTTGCCGCCGGGCTCGACGCCGCCCGCCTGCTTGCCGAGGCTGCGCGGGCAAAGGGCCGTACCCCCTTCGTCGTCGTGCTGACCGACGGGCGCGCCAACATTGCCGCCGACGGCAGCACCGTCCGAGCCCTCGCCGAAAGCGATGCCGCCGCCGCCGCGCGCGCGATCGGGCTGGCCGGGATCGCCGCCGCCTTTGTCGACATCTCGGCGCGGCCCCGGCCCGAGGGGGCGATGCTCGCCGCAACGATGCGAGCGCGCTACCTGCCGCTGCCGCGCGCCGACGCGGCCGCGATGCACGCCGCGATCAGCGCCGTGCAGGCGGCGTGAGCCTGCGCTGGTCGGTCGAGGGCCGCGACTGGCCGCTTCGCGAGCACAGCCGCTTCGTCACGCAAGGGGCGCTCCGCTGGCATGTGCAGGTGCTGGGCGACGGGCCGCCGCTGCTGCTGCTCCACGGCACCGGCGCGGCGACGCACAGCTGGCGCGACCTCGCCCCGCTGCTGGCCGAGCGATACACCGTGGTCGCGCCCGACCTGCCGGGCCACGGCTTCAGCGCCGGACGGCCGCCGGGCGGCATGACGATGGCGGCGATGGCGAAGGCGATCCGCGGGCTGCTCGCCACCCTGGAGGTCGCGCCCGACGCGATCGTCGGCCATTCGGCGGGTGCGGCGCTGGGCGCGCGAATGGCGCTCGACGGCATTGCCGAACCGCAGACGATCGTCGGGCTCGGTGCCGCCCTCCTCCCCTTTCCCGACCTTGCCGCCGCGCTGTTTCCGACGATGGCGCGGATGCTGTTCGTCAATCCCTTCGCACCGCACCTCTTCGCGGGCATGGCGCGGATGCAGGGGGAGACCGCCCGCTTCGTGGTCCGCGCGACCGGCTCGACGATCGAGCCCGAGGGAGTGGCGCTCTACGAACGGCTGCTGCGTGACCCCGATCATGTCGGCGCGGCGATCGCGATGATGGCCGAGTGGGACCTCGACGCGCTGAAGCGCGACCTGCCGCGCCTCGCCCCGCCGCTTCGCCTGATCCACGGCGAGCGCGACGCGGCGATTCCGATCGCAACCGCGCGAGAGGCGGCGGCCTTGGTCCCTGATGGGCGAACGACCGGCTTGCCCGGCCTCGGCCACCTCGCGCACGAAGAGCGACCGGGTGAGGTCGCGGCCCTCATCCTCGCCGCACTGAAGGACAGCGCATGAGCGATCACGTCTTCGGCATTCTCGACATGGCGCTGGTCGCGGTCGTCGTGTTCGGGCTCGGCATCTGGCAGCTCGTCTCGATCAACCGCGAGATCGCCAAGGACCGCTCACCAGAAGGCGCGCGGCATCCGATAGGGGAGCATGGTCTGGACAATGGGCGACCGAAACCGCCCGAGTGACAAGCTTTCGTGGACCGCCTGTGCCGCCTCGCCGAACAGGCGCGTGGACAGCGCGCTGCGGGCATAGAAGGGCGCGTCGATCCAGGTCTTGAGGACGCGCGGATCGGCCCCCGCATCGGCGCGCGTTGCCCGCTCGATCAGCCAGCCGGTGCGCGGCAGCCGCGCCTTGGGCGGCTGGACGCAGTCGTGCCAGCGCCCCTGCGGATCGAAGCGGAGTGCCAGTTCGAACGGCGCGCCGCCACGCCGCCGCCCCTCGTAAAGCACCGCCACGTCGCGGCTCAGATGCGCACGCGCCCAGTGCCAGTCGTCGAACCCTTCCTCCAGTGCCTCGTCGCCGAAGTTCGAATCGAAATAGCCGGCACCTGACCAGCTGACGCCTGGATGCGTCATCGCTACCTCGATCCGCGCGCGCGGCGCGACGGGGTGCCAGCGGTGCCGGCCGGCGGGGTCGAGCAGGAAGGCGGTGGTCCCGATCATCTCGGGACTGATCCGCACCCGCCCCTTCACGCGATAGGGGAGCGGTGCCGACCATTCATCGATCTCGATCGAGAGTGCATCGCCGTCCCACGAAAGCGCGCTTGGCCCGAGCGCGAAATGGTCGCGCCCGCGGTCCACGCGGCGTTGCCCCCGCTCGGTCATCGCCCAGGCGCCGGCACCCTTCCCCGTCAGCGACACGTTGATCGCGCAGTGATTGTCGGGCCGCCCCCGCCCCGTCACCTTGTAATAGGGCGAGAAGACGCTGCCGACGAACGCGATGATCGTCAGCCCGTAGCGGCCGCAGTCGCTGGTCGCGTCGACATACCACCAGGCATAGCCGCCCGGTGCCACAACGACATCGAAGCGTGGTCCCGCAGCAGGCAGTCGGCGGCTAGTCGGCCGGAAAGCGCCGCCATCGGGACGCCGGCGCCCGGGTGCGTGCTCCCGCCCGCGCAATAGAGCCCAGGGATCGACGTTCGGCTGCCCTGCCGGCGGAAGGACGCCGCCCATCCGTGCGAGGCCGGTCCATAAAGGGCTCCACCCGTCGACGGACAGAGGCGCGCGAAGTCGCGCGGTGTCGTCAGCACTGCTTCCGACCCCAGATCGAGCGAAAGCCCCGCCCGCGAAACGCCGTCCAGCATCTGCCGCCTGCACCGGTCGATCTCCTGGCTTGAAAGGGGCGCGCCGTCGCCGGTGGCAGGCGCGTTGACGATGATCTGGATGCGCTCGCGCCCGCCCGGCGCGCCGCCGGCGTCGCCGCGATCCTGCGCGCAGAGATAGACTGACGGCGCCTCGGCCAGCTGTCCGCGGGCGAGCGCATCGAATTCGGCGCGATAGTCGTCCGAGAAGAAAACGTTGTGCCGCGCGAGCGGAAAGCCGCCGCAGCGGGCGTTCGCGCTCCAGACCATCGCGCTGAGCGAGCGGCGGCGCGGGGCAACGCGCGACGAGGCGCGGGCAACGGCCGGCCCGAACGTCCCCGAGCCGATCGCGACCGGATCGGCCGCGCAGACGATCCGCGAGGCCGCCAGCACCTCGCCGCTCTCAAGCGTCACGCCCGCCGCGCGGCCTCGCTCAACGCGAATCTCCCGCACCCGCTCACCGTACCGCGTCGTGACGCCCATCCGCCCGCAGAGCGTCGCGAGCGCCGCGGCCAGCCGGTGCATTCCCCCCACGACCAGCCACACTCCGCTCGCCTCGACATGCGCGATCAACATCAGCGTGGCGGGCGCGGCGAAGGGCGAGGAGCCGCAATAGGTGGCGTATCGGCCGAACAATTGTTGCAGGCGCGGGTCGCGGAAATAGCCCCCGAGTGCGCGCCACATCGACGTGTAGGCGCGCAGGTTCAGGTAATCCGGCAGGCCCCGCAGGCCCATCCGCCAGCCGAGCGTCAGCGGATCGGGCTTGGGCGCGCGCAGGAACGGCGCATCGCATGCCTCGAACAGCCGCTTCGCCTCCGCGCGAAAGGCGCGATAGCCACTTGCCTCGGCAGCACCGGCGAAGTCGCCGATCGCCGCCTCGCTCGCGGCCGGATCGGCGAACAGGTCCAGTCGCGCTTCGCCCCAGGCGTGACGTGCGAGCGTGGTCGCTGGCTGCATGGTCACGAAATCGCCGAGCCGCAGGCCGCATTCGGCAAACACGTCCTCGATCACCTCGCGCATCGTAAAGACGGTGGGACCGGCGTCGATCGCATGGCCGTCGACCGAAATCGCGCGCAGCTTGCCGCCGGGTCGCGGCTGCGCCTCGACCAGCGTCACGTCGTGGCCGCGCGCTGCGAGCAGCGCGGCGGCGACCATGCCCCCCACCCCGGCACCGATGACGATCACGCGCGCGTCGGTCATTCCGCCGCTCCTCTCATTGACGACGAGACTAACACGTGTCCACATTGCTTGACATATGAAATCGTCCACCGACCTCCGAGAGCAATGGATCGCCTGGCGCAACGGCGTCATCGGCTCGCCCCGCTTCCAGCGCTTCGCGGCGCGATCGCCGTTCTTGCGCCCGGTCGCACGGCGGCGCGCGCGGACGCTCTTCGATCTGGTCGCCGGCTTCACCTATTCTCAGCTGCTGGCCGCCTGTATCGAGACCCGGCTGCTCGACCATCTGCGTGGCGGACCCCGCGGTGCCGACGACCTTGCTGCCAGGATCGGCCTTCCCGCCGACGCCGCCGAGCGCCTGCTCCGCACCGCCGAGGGGCTCGGGCTCGTCGAACGACTGGATCAGCGCTGGGCGCTCGGCAGCGAGGGGGCGGCCCTGCTCGGCAATCCAGGCATCGCCGAGATGGTGGCGCATCACCGACTGCTCTACGCCGACCTCGCCGACCCGCTGGCCCTTCTTCGCCGCGGCGGTGGGGGCGGCGCGCTGTCACGTCACTGGCACTATGCCGAGGCGTCGGGAGCGGGCGATGCCGCTGCGGTAGCACCCTACTCGGCGTTGATGGCGGCGTCGCAGCCGATGGTCGCGGCACAGGCGCTGGCAGCCTATCGCTTCGACCGACATGCGCGCGTCCTCGATATCGGTGGCGGCGAAGGCGCGTTCCTGTCGGCCGTGGCCCGGGCCGTGCCTGAACTCGATCGCGGGCTGTTCGACCTGCCCGCCGTGGGCGAGCGGTCGCGGGCGCGACTCGGCGACGGCGTCGCGATCCACCGCGGTGACTTCCTCACTGATCCGCTGCCGACAGGCTACGACCTGATCACCCTGATCCGCGTCCTGCACGACCATGACGATGTCCCGGCGATGCAATTGCTGCGCGCCGTACGTGCAGCATTGCCACCCGGCGGCACCCTGCTGATCGCCGAGCCGATGGCCGGCACGCGTGGTGCTGGCGGTGTCGGGAGCTATTTCGAGCTCTATCTGCTCGCGATGGGCTCCGGCCGGCCCCGCACGATGCAGGAGATCGGCGCGATGCTGCGCGAAGCAGGCTTCAGGCGTGTACGCCCCCTTCGCACCCCATTGCCGCTCGTTGCCAGCGCCGTAACAGCGCGACCGTAACGAAGGGCTGTCTAGATTAATTGACATTCATATACGTCAGCGTAGGATGACGACTGCACGCCGGACTATCACGTCACGCCGTGTAGGGGATGGAACGTATGGACGCGGTTGCGGTCATACTCGAGGCGCCGGAGCAGCTTTCGCTGCGCCCGCTCGCCCTCACGCCTATGGGGTCCGGCGACGTGCGCGTCGCGGTCGAATGGAGCGGCATTTCCTCGGGCACCGAAAAGCTCCTTTGGGCGGGCCGGATGCCGAGCTTCCCCGGCATGGGCTATCCACTGGTCCCCGGCTACGAATCGGTCGGCCGCATCGTCGATGCCGGCATCGACGCACGTGGCCGGATCGGCGAGTGGGTGTTCGTCCCCGGCGCCAATTGCTTCCAGGGTGCGCGCGGCCTGTTCGGCGGCGCAGCGGCCAGCGTCGTCATGCCCGCCGCCCGCGCGATCCCGATCCGCGAGACACTCGGGCGCGACGGCATCCTTCTCGCCCTTGCCGCCACCGCCTATCACGCGATCGAGGTAGGCGGCGTGCCCGAGCTCGTCATCGGCCACGGCATTCTGGGCCGGCTGATCGCGCGCATCGCCATCGCCAGCGGCGGCAGCGCGCCGACCGTCTGGGAAACCGATCCCGCCCGCCGTGACGCCTTCGACTATGACGTCATCGATCCCGCGGACGACGACTGCCGCGACTACGTCGCGATCCTCGATGCCAGCGGCGCCGCCGACATACTCGACCTCGCCTTTGCCCGGATCGCCAGGCGGGGCACGGTCACGCTGGCGGGCTTCTACGACCGCCTCGCCTTCGCCTTCCCGCCCGCCTTCATGCGCGAAGCGCGACTGAACATCGCTGCCGAATTCACCCCTGCCGACATCGCCGGCGTGCTCGCGCTGATCGACGCCGGGCTGCTCGACCTCACCGGCCTCATCACCCACGCCCGCCCCGCGGGCGAGGCAGCCGACGCCTACCCGCAGGCCTTCACCGATCCCGCGTGCCTGAAAATGGTGCTCGACTGGAGAACGATATGAGCATGTTCGATCCCGGCGAGTTGCGCGAGGAAGCCTCGTTCGAGCCCGATCCGGTGCCCACCGGCCCGGTGACCAAGGAAACGCAGATCATCGCCATCTATGGCAAGGGCGGTAGCGGCAAGTCGTTCGCGCTCGCCAATTTGAGCTACATGATGGCGCAGCAGGGCAAGCGCGTCCTCCTGATCGGCTGCGATCCAAAGAGCGACACGACCAGCCTCCTGTTCGGTGGCCGATCGACCCCCACGATCATCGAGACCTCGGCCGCCAAGAAGCTGGCGGGTGAGGAGATCGGGATCGAGGATGTCTGCTTCCAGCGCGACGGCGTGTTCGCGATGGAGCTGGGCGGGCCGGAGGTCGGCCGCGGCTGCGGTGGGCGCGGAATCATTCACGGTTTCGAGACGCTGGAGAAGCTGGGCTTTCACGAGTGGGGCTTCGACTATGTTCTGCTCGATTTCTTGGGCGACGTCGTCTGCGGCGGGTTCGGCCTGCCGATCGCGCGCGACATGTGCCAGAAGGTGATCGTCGTCGCATCGAACGACCTGCAATCGCTCTACGTCGCCAACAACGTTTGCAAGGCGGTAGAATATTTCCGGCGGCTGGGCGGCAATGTCGGCGTCGCCGGCATGATCCTGAACAAGGACGACGGCACGGGCGAGGCCAATGCCTTTGCAGAGGCAGTGGGCATTCCGGTGCTGACGGCGATCCCGGCGAACGAGGACATCCGCAAGAAGAGCGCCAACTATCAGATCATCGGCAAGCCCGGCGGCGAATGGGCCTCGATCTTCGAGCAGCTGGCGACGAACGTCGCCGCCGCCCCGCCGCTGCGCCCCAGTCCCCTCGACCAGGATGGGCTGCTCAGCCTGTTCAGCGCTGAGGTGACGGGCGCCGACTTCGCGCTCAAGCCAGCGACCCAGGCCGACATGCGCGGTGCGGCCTATGTGCCCAAAGCCAGTCTCGAAGTGGTGTATGATGCGGTTTAAGGATCGCCTCGATCTGGCCGAGCCCCTCCCGTTGAGGGTGGGGGCGGAGAGTTCGCGTCTCACAGAGACTGACTTGTCTGCCGACAGGTCCCGCCCCAGCCCTTCCCCTGAAGGGAAGGGATTTTCGTGTTCCTCGAAGGACACCCTCCACGACGCCGCCACCGCCGCGGGCAAGGCCGAGATCCTCGACCGCTACGCCGCCGATTATCCGAAAGGTCCCCACGACCAGCCTCAATCCATGTGCCCTGCGTTCGGCTCGCTGCGCGTCGGCCTGCGCATGCGGCGGACGGCGACGGTGCTGTCGGGATCGGCCTGCTGCGTCTATGGCCTCACCTTCACCAGCCATTTCTACGGCGCGCGGCGCAGTGTCGGCTACGTCCCCTTCAGCTCGGAAACGCTCGTCACCGGCAAGCTGTTCGAGGACATTCGCGACGCCGTCCACCAGCTGGCGGACCCGGCGCTCTACGACACGATTGTCGTGACCAACCTGTGCGTGCCGACCGCCAGCGGCGTGCCCCTTCAGCTCCTGCCCGACGCGATCAACGGGGTCCGGGTGATCGGCATCGACGTGCCCGGCTTCGGCGTGCCGACCCATGCCGAGGCGAAGGACGTGCTGGCGGGTGCGATGCTCGCCTATGCGCGGGCCGAGGCCGAGGTCGGTCCCGTCGCCGCGCCCGCGACGCGCACAGACCGCCCGACCGTGACGCTGCTCGGCGAGATGTTCCCGGCAGACCCGCCGGGTATTGGCCTGATGCTCGAGCCGATGGGCCTTGCCGCCGGTCCGGTCGTGCCGACGCGCGAATGGCGCGAGCTCTATGCCGCGCTCGACTGCGCGGTCGTCGGGGCGATCCACCCCTTCTACACCGCAAGCATTCGCGAGTTCGAGGCGGCTGGCCGTGCCGTCGTCGGCTCGGCCCCTGTCGGCGTCGACGGCACCGCCGCCTGGCTCGACGCGATCGGCGCGGCGTGCGGGATCGCGGAGCGACAGGTCGCCGCCGCCAAGGACCGCATCCTCCCCGCCATCCGCGGCGCGCTCGCCGCGCGGCCGATCAGGGGGCGCATCACCGTGTCCGGCTATGAGGGCTCCGAACTGCTCATCGCTCGCCTCCTGATCGAAAGCGGCGCCGACGTCCCTTATGTGGGCACCGCCTGCCCGCGCACGCGCTGGAGCGATCCCGATCGCGACTGGCTGGAGGCGCGCGGCACCCGCGTCCAGTATCGCGCCAGCCTGGAACAGGACCTCGCCGCCGTCGATGTCTTCGCCCCCGACCTGGCGATCGGCACGACCCCCGTCGTGCAGCATGCCAAGCAGCGCTCGATCCCCGCGCTCTACTTCACCAACCTCATCTCCGCGCGGCCGCTGATGGGGCCGGCGGGTGCGGGCAGCCTCGCCGCCGTGGTGGGCGGGGCGCTGGCCAACAAGCATCGCTTCGACCGGATGAGCGCCTTTTTCGAGGGCGTCGGCACCGGCCATGCGACGGGCGTCTGGACCGACACGCCCGAGAATCGCCCCGGCTTCAAAGCCAAGTACGCCGCGCGCCGGATCGCCGCGGCCAAGGCAGAGGAGCATGTCGGCACATGACCCTCGTCATCGACCATGATCGGGCTGGCGGCTATTGGGGCGCAGTCTACGCCTTTACCGCGATCAAGGGGCTGCAGGTCATCATCGACGGCCCGGTGGGCTGCGAGAACCTGCCCGTCACCTCGGTCCTCCACTACACCGACGCGCTGCCGCCGCACGAGCTGCCGATCACGGTCACGGGCGTGGGCGAGCAGGAGCTCGGCCGCGATGGGACCGAAGGGGCGATGAAGCGGGCCTGGGGTACGCTCGATCCCGACCTCCCCTCGGTCGTGGTCACGGGATCGATCGCCGAGATGATCGGCGGCGGCGTCACGCCCGAGGGGACGAGCATCCAGCGTTTCCTGCCGCGCACAATCGACGAGGATCAGTGGCAGTCCGGCGATCGCGCGCTGACCTGGCTCTGGACGCAATTCGGGCCGAAGCGCGTGCCGCCGGTCAAGCCGCGCAAGGACGGCGAGCGGCCGCGCGTCAACATCATCGGGCCGATGTACGGCACCTTCAACATGCCCTCCGACCTCGCCGAAATCCGGCGGCTGGTCGAGGGGATCGGGGCCGAGGTCAACATGACCTTCCCGCTCGGCAGCCACCTCGCCGATGTCGGCAAGCTTGCCCATGCCGAGGTCAATGTCTGCTTGTACCGCGAGTTCGGTCGCGGACTCTGCGAAGCGCTCGAGCGCCCGTACCTCCAGGCGCCGATCGGGCTTGAGAGCACGACCTTGTTCCTGCGCAAGCTCGGCGAGCTGCTCGACCTCGACCCCGAGCCGTTCATCGAGCGCGAGAAGCACACCACGATCAAGCCGCTCTGGGACCTGTGGCGCTCGGTCACGCAGGACTTTTTCGGCACCGCGAGCTTCGGCATCGTCGCCACCGAAACCTATACGAGAGGCATTCGCCGCTTCCTCGAAGAAGAGATGGGCCTCCCCTGCACGCTCGCGGTGTCGCGCACGGCGGGGACCAAGCCAGATAACGAGGCGATCCGCGCGTCGATCGCGACCAACCCGCCGCTCATCCTGTTCGGCAGCGTCAACGAGCGCATCTATATGGCCGAGGCGGGCGGGCGCGGCGTGCATATTCCGGCCAGCTTCCCCGGCGCGGTGATCCGCCGCCATACCGGCACGCCGTTCATGGGCTATGCGGGCGCAACCTACCTTGTCCAGGAAGTGTGCAACGCGCTGTTCGACGCGCTTTTCCACATCCTGCCGCTGGCCGGCCAGCTCGACCGGGTGGAGGCCACGCCCTCGCGGCTCGACCGGGAGCTGCAATGGGATGACCTTGCCAAGCGCGAGTTCGACGCCGCGGTCGAGCGCGTGCCCGTGCTCGTCCGCATCTCCGCCGCCAAGCGCATCCGCGACGCCGCCGAACGTGCCGCGCGCCGCGCCGGCGAGGACAGCGTCTCGCCCGAGCGCCTCGCGCTCGCGCTAGCCGAAAGTCGGGTGCCATGACGGCGCCCCGCCTTCTCCGCCGACGTGCCACGGGGCGCCAGCGGACTCACGATCCTCGCATGGGCTGGCCCCATGCGCGGATACCGCCGGGCAGGCCGGTCCACGCTCCTGTCATCGTCGGAACAACGGAGACGTAGAACATGAACGATCCAGAACGGATGGGGCCGGGAACATACCTCAGCCCCGAAGAAGCCAAGGAGTTTCACAAGCTCTTCATCACGAGCTTCCTGATCTTCACCGCCGTGGCCGTCGTCGCCCACGTGCTCGTCTGGAACTGGCGCCCCTGGCTCTGAGGCCGGGTTCGCGATCCTCCAGCCGATAACCGAAAGGAACCCACGCGATGTGGAGAATATGGCTCATCTTTGACCCGCGCCGCGCGCTGGTCGCACTTTTCGTCTTCCTGTTCGTGCTGGCGCTGTTGATTCACTTCATCCTGCTCAGCACCGACAAGTTCAACTGGCTCGACGGCCCGCGCACGCCCCCTGCGGCGGCCGCCCCGGCGATGCCCGGCACCTGACGCGTACACCCGCTTTCGGGTGGGCAGGCGCCGGTTCGCGCCGGCCGGCCCACCCGAAACACCCTGACGATCGACGGGACCACCCGCGGCGGACGTGCTGCGGTGAGGAGAGGCAGACATGGCGCTCTTGAGCTTCGAGCGAAAATATCGGGTCAGGGGCGGCACGCTGATCGGCGGCGACCTGTTCGATTTCTGGGTCGGCCCCTTCTATGTCGGCTTCTTCGGCGTCACCACCGCGATCAGCGCGATCCTGGGGACGGCACTGATCTTCTACGCGGCTTCGCTGGGGCCGACGTGGAATCCCTGGCTCATCAACATCGCGCCGCCCGACCTCGAATATGGCCTGGCGCTGGCGCCGCTGCGCGAGGGTGGGTTCTGGCAGATCATCACCATCTGCGCGATCGTCGCCTTCACCTCCTGGGCGCTGCGCGAGGTCGAGATCTGCCGCAAGCTCGGCATGGGGTATCACGTCCCCTTCGCCTATGGCTTCGCGATCTTCGCCTATGTCAGCCTCGTCGTGATCCGCCCGCTGATGCTGGGTGCCTGGGGACATGGTTTCCCCTACGGCATCTTCAGCCATCTCGATTGGGTGTCGAACACCGGCTATCAGTATCTCCACTTCCACTACAATCCCGCGCATATGCTCGCGGTCAGCTTCTTCTTCATGACCGGCGGCGCCCTCGCCTTCCACGGCGCGCTCGTCCTTTCCTCGGTCAATCCGGGCAAGGGCCAAGAGGTGAAGTCGCCCGAGTATGAGGACGCCTTCTTCCGCGATTCGATCGGCTATTCGGTGGGAACCCTCGGCATCCACCGCCTCGGCCTGCTCCTTGCCCTTTCGGCGGGTTTCTGGAGCGCCATCTGCATCATCATCTCCGGCCCCTTCTGGACGCGCGGCTGGCCCGAATGGTGGACCTGGTGGCTCAACCTGCCGATCTGGTCGTGATGGGGGCTAGAACGATGCAATATCAGAACATCTTCACCCAGGTTCAGCTGCGCGGCCCGCTTGAGGCCGGCCCGCCGGTGCCGCCGAGCACCTTCGACCGCGGCAACCTTGCGACCTACAACTACTGGATCGGCAAGCTCGGCAATGCGCAGATCGGGCCCTTCTATCTCGGCACGTTGGGCGTGGCGTCGCTGGTCTGTGCGTTCCTCGCGATCGAGATCATCGGCCTTAACATGTGGGCCAGCGTCAACTGGGATCCGATTCAGTTCGTCCGCCAGCTTCCCTGGCTGGCGCTTGAGCCGCCGGGGCCGGAATGGGGCTTCACGCTGGCCGTCCCGCTCGCCGAGGGCGGATGGTGGCAGATGGCGGGCTTCTTCATGAGCGCCTCGCTCATCCTGTTCTGGCTGCGCACCTATCGCCGCGCCAAAACGATGGGGATGGGCACGCACGTCGCCTGGGCGTTCGCCGCCGGCATCTTCCTCATCCTCGTGCTCGGCTTCGTCCGCCCGCTGCTGATGGGCAGTTGGGCCGAAGCGGTGCCGTTCGGCATCTTCCCGCACCTCGATTGGACCGCGGCCTTTTCGATCCGCTACGGCAACCTTTTCTACAACCCCTTCCACTGCCTCTCGATCGTCTTCCTTTACGGATCGACGCTGCTCTTCGCGATGCACGGCGCGACGATCCTGGCGGTCGGGCGCTATGGCGGCGAGCGCGAGATCGAGCAGATCACCGACCGCGGCACCGCGTCGGAGCGCGCGGCCCTGTTCTGGCGCTGGACGATGGGGTTCAACGCGACGATGGAATCGATCCACCGCTGGGCGTGGTGGTTTGCGGTGCTCTGCCCCATCACCGGCGGCATCGGCATCCTGTTGACCGGGACCGTCGTCGACAACTGGTATCTGTGGGCGGTGCTCCACAGCTTTGCCCCCGACTATCCCAGCACCGGCGTCCTCGATCCTGCCACCCTGCCGGGAGCCCCGCGATGACCCGATCCCTGACGATCGCCGCGATCGGCGGCGCCACGCTGACGCTGCTCGCCGGTTGCGACCTCGGCCCCAAGGATTCGGTCCAGACGGGCTATCGCGGCGCGGGCCTCGCCCAGATCGTCGATCGCAGCCGCGTGGCGGAAGCGACGGCGATCCCGCCCGCCCCCTATCCGCTGCCCCCCGACGAGGGGCCGCGCGCCTCCGAAACCTATCAGAACGTGCAGGTGCTGGGCGGGCTCAGCACCGAGCGGTTCAACCATCTGATGGCCGAGATGAACCAGTGGGTCGCCCCGCCCGAGGCCGGCTGCAACTATTGCCACAATCCCGAGAACATGGCCTCCGACGAGAAATACACCAAGATCGTCGCGCGGCGCATGATCCAGATGACGCAGCGGATCAATTCGACCTGGGCCAGCCACGTCAAGCAGACGGGCGTCACCTGCTACACCTGTCACCGCGGCAAGCCGGTACCCGACTTCAAATGGGCGCTCGCCGACGGCACGCCCAATCCGCGCTCGATCCGGGGCAACCGCCGCGGCCAGAACGCGCCCGACCCGAATGTCGGCTACGCCTCGCTGCCCTCGGATCCCTTCGCCGCCTACTTCGCGGGGAAGGCGAATATCCGTGTCGCCTCCGACAATGCGCTGCCTTCGGCCGACCACGTCGTGTCGATCAAGGATGCGGAGAAGAGCTACGGCCTGATGATGCACGTCAGCTCGGCGCTCGGCGTCAATTGCACCTATTGTCACAACAGCCAGTCGTTCCGCGCCTGGAACCTCAGCCGCGGGCAGCGCGCAACCGCCTATTACGGCATCCGCATGGTGCGCCAGTCCAACGACGAGTATATCTCGCCGCTCCAGTCGGTATTCCCCGCCAATCGCAAGGGGCCGCATGGCGACCCGTACAAGGTCAACTGCACCACGTGTCACCAGGGTCTGTCGAAGCCGCTGGGCGGGGTCAGCATGATCGATCAGGCGCCGGTGCTGCGCGGCCCCCTCGTCACCCCCGCCGCGACCGAGGCGGGACCGGCCGGCAGCGGCGCGGTGCTCGACGCGCTTGCCAATCCGGGCGCGATGACGGGGAAGAACGAACCGGCGCCGACCCCGGCGCGGCAATAGGGCGCGCCCTCGGCGGGCGAAGACGCGCATTGCCGATGCGCGCCGGATCGGGCAGCAGGTAACGCCGCACTGAGGCCGCGGGAACGGAGGGACGCCCGATGATCGTCAGTCACCGCCTGCGCGCTGCGCTGTCGGCGGAGATGCACGTCCGGCGCATCCCGCGCTTCGCCGCCCCCGCCGCGCTGGTCCAGATTGTCACTCTGCTGGGCGAGAGCGCCGGCGAGGACGCGCGTGCGCATGTCGAGGCGCTGGCAGCATGCGGCGAGACCGTGGTGCCGATCGCGGGCAAATACGGGGTGGTTCGCCTGGGTGCGCTGACGCTCGTCTGGGAACGGCATACCGAGTTCGCGACCTATACGCTGCTGCGCCCCGGCGCGTTTGACGCGCCGTTTGAACATGCGCCGTTCGAACCGCTGCTGACCGACCTCTTGAAGGACATGCCTGGCGAGATCATCCGCGCGGTGCGCATCGCCATCGCCGACCGCGACGCGCCGCTCCCCACCCCTGCCGAGCGGGCGCGGCTGTTCAGCGACGAGGCGATCATCGAGTGCGACGTGGCCGGCGGCGCGGCGCGCGTGATCTCCGATTTCAGGCTGCACGACGACGGCTATGGCCGGCTGCTGGTGTTCGACAGAGGGCTGGCGGGCGACGAGCCGGCCCAGCTTGTCCTGCGGCTCCAGGAGCTCGGCAATTACCGCAAGATGGCGCTGCTCGGCCTGCCGCTCGCGCAGCGCCTTACGCCCGACGTCAGTGCGCTCGAGGCGCGCCTCGCCGAGCTCACGGTGCGCGTCGGCGAGCGCGATACCGCCGACGATCCGCTGCTCGACGAACTCACCTATCTCTCCTCCAACCTCGCCCAACTGCTCGCCGAGACGCGCTACCGGATGAGTGCGACACAGGCCTATGCCAAGCTCGCGATCGAGCGGCTCGAGCGACTGCGCATCGGGCCGGTGGCCGGCTATCAGTCGCTCGACGACTTCACCGAGCGGCGGCTGATGCCCGCGGTACGCACCTGCGACAGCTTCACCGCGCGGCTTGAGGACCTGTCGCAGCGCGCCGCCTGGACCAGCGAACTGTTGCGCACGCGCATCGACATCGCGCTGGCCAGGCAGAACCGCGACCTTCTCACCTCGATGGACCGTCGCACCGACCTGCAGCTGCGGCTCCAGCAGACGGTCGAGGGACTGT
Organism: Sphingomonas spermidinifaciens; assembly: GCF_002351485.1. GTDB lineage: Bacteria > Pseudomonadota > Alphaproteobacteria > Sphingomonadales > Sphingomonadaceae > Sphingomonas > Sphingomonas spermidinifaciens. The sequence continues at coordinate 969,734 of NZ_NWMW01000001.1, forward strand.
CGGTGGTGGCGATCAGCTACTACCTGGTCGCGCTGATCGGCTATGTCGCGAAGGCAGTGCCGGGGCTGCACAAGGAAGTCGCGATGGCGGTGGCGGTGCCGTTCGTCGTCGCCGGGGTGGCGCTGTCGATGCTGCGGGTGCGGAAGCGGCTGCACGGGTGAGTTGAACGCGAACGCGTCCTTGCGGCGCAATGGCCTACCCCGGTTGAGGCGAGGGCCCTGCAGCGAGTCGTTGCAGCTTGCAATGTGACCTTAAGGCCATCGTGGCTGATCCCCGGTCTTCGCCGGGGCACATGTCATTCCGAGAGGGCGCATCAAAACTAAGCCGCTTCCGTCACGCCGGTCCCGATCCGACGTGATGAACCGGTCAAGCCGCCATTTCGCGCCGCGCCAGCGCGCATTGCGACCAGATCTCGCTCAGCGCCTCGACAAGCCGATCGATGTCGCGGTCGGTGTGGACGGGCGAAGGCGTGATTCGCAGCCGCTCGGTCCCCTTGGGCACGGTGGGATAGTTGATCGGCTGCACATAGATGCCGTGATGCTCCATCAGCCAGTCGGAGATCATCTTGGCGTGGTGCGCGTCGCCGACCATCACCGGGATGATGTGGCTGTCGTTGGGCAGATGCGGGATGCCCATCGCGTCGAGCCGCTCGCGGACGATGCGGACGCGGTTCTGATGCCGCGTCCGCTCGATCTGGCTGTCCTTCAGGTGTCGGATCGACGCCGCCGCGCCCGCGGCGATCGCCGGCGGCAGCGCGGTCGAGAAGATGAAGCCGCTCGCGAAGCTGCGAACGAAATCGCAGAGGGTCCTGGACGCGGCGATATAGCCGCCCATGACGCCGAATGCCTTGCCCAGCGTCCCCTCGATCACGTCGATGCGGTGCATCAGGCCGCGCGCTTCGGCGACGCCGCCACCGCGCGGGCCGTAAAGGCCGACGGCATGCACCTCGTCGATGTACGACAGCGCGCCGTGCTTCTCGCAGATCTCGATGATCTCCTCGATCGGGGCGATGTCGCCGTCCATCGAATAGACGCTCTCGAACGCGACGATCTTCGGTCGGTCAGGGGCGATGCCCGACAAGAGCTCGTCGAGGTGCGCGACGTCGTTGTGGCGAAAGCGCAGGCACTCGGCGCGGCTGTGTCGCATCCCCTCGATCATCGAGGCGTGGTTGAGCGCGTCGGACAAGATGACGCAGTTCGGCAGCCGCGAGGCGAGCGTCGAGAGCGACGCCCAGTTCGACACATAGCCCGAGGTGAAGATCAGCGCCGCTTCCTTGCCGTGCAGGTCGGCAAGCTCGGCCTCGAGCAGCACATGCTGGTGGTTGGTGCCCGAGATGTTGCGCGTCCCCCCCGCGCCCGCGCCACAGCGGTCGAGCGCGTCGTGCATCGCGTCGAGCACCTTGGGATGCTGGCCCATGCCCAGATAATCGTTCGAGCACCAGACGGTGACGTCGGCGACCTGCGCGCCCTCGACCCAGCGGCGCGCGCGCGGGAACTGACCCGCCTGCCGCTCGATCTCGGCGAAGACGCGGTAGTTCCCCGCCTCGCGCAGGCCGTCCAGCTGCTGCGCGAACACCGCGTCGTAGTTCATCGCCTTCTCCCATCGAACTCTATGCCGGCGGTTCGGACCGCCTTGTTGCCATGAAGCGCCCAAGCAAACAGCCGCCCATCGCGCAGCGGAAGGACCAGGAACAAATGCTCGGTCACGCCAAGGACCGCAAGCCCGGCCAAAAGACTCATGCCTACCGCCATCCCGCTCTCGGGCGATGCAGCCTCAGCGGCACGCCAGGCGAGCACTGCGGCGGCTGTGCCGCCCAGGATGGAAAGCGGGAACAGCCCGTTCATCGGTGCGGTGCGGAAATAGCTCTTCAGATAGGCGAGATGCGCCGGGAACACCTCGTCGCTGAGATTTGGGACGCCAAGGTAGAGGTTGAACTTCGCCGACAGCCGCATCGCGAAGAGAAGGGCGAAGGTCAGGGGCGCGATCTGGTTGGGCTGACCCCAGGTCAGCGCGATCAGCGCGATCAGCGTCGCGGCAATCGCCAGCTCGTGATAAACTACCGTCGCCGTCGCCGCCCGGAACCGCGCCCAGCCGATCGCACCCGGCGGACAGTCCGCCCGGTTGGGGCCGGCAACATGGCCCATCAGGAAGCTCATCTCGTGCCAGCCCCAGATGATGATCGTCCCGGCGAATGCAGCATAGGCGCCGCCTGCCCCCGCATCGCCCGCGGTGATCGCCACTACCGTCGTCGCGCCGAGCGCCACGCTCCCTGCCAGCGCCAGGCTGCGCGCGAACCCGGCACGCGGCCGGCTGCACAGCCACACCACCGCGGCGGTCCCGGCGAACCACATGGCGAGTGCGAAGAGGAGCGGCGGCAGCGTCACCAGGCGGGCACCAAGCGCACATCGGCGGGCGCCTCGTTGCGCTTGACCGGGGTGAGGTAGAGGCCGGCGAAGGTCGCGGCCGCCGCGACCATTAGCCCCGCGCGCTTGACCGCGCCGACTACGCCGCGCGCCTTGGCCACGTCGATCGCCACCGCGATCCGCCGCATCTGGTCGAGCAGCGTCAAAAACCGCGGCGAGTCGGTGTCGAGCACAACCGGAAAAACCTGCCGCGTGATTTCCGAGCAGATCGTGAAGACCCGCTGGTCGTAGTCGGTGGGGTCGATGCCCAGCGCCTTGTGAAAGGCCGGCCGGTTGTGATCGCGCACATACATGGTCGCATAGACCGCGACGAGGAAGAAGCGGATCCAGAGCTTGTTGACCCCGGTCAGCAGCTTCGGATCGGTGCGCATCAGGATCGCGAAGGCGTCGCCGTGGCGGAACTCGTCGTTGCACCACAATTCGAACCAGTCGAAGATCGGGTGGAAGCGAAGCTCCGGATGCCGCGCCAGATGGCGGAAGATGGTGATGTAGCGGGCATAGCCGATCTTCTCGCTCAGATAAGTCGCGTAGAAGATGAATTTCGGCCGGAAATAGGTGTATTTCTTGGTGCGCGTCAGGAAGCCGAGGTCGATGCCGATCCCCGCATCCTTGAGCGTATCGTTGATGAAGCCCGCATGCCGGCTCTCGTCGCGGCTCATCAGCTTGAACAGCTGCTTGATGTCGGGATTCTTGACCCGCTTGGCGATCTCTGCATAGAGGATGCAGCCCGAAAACTCGGCGGTGAGCGAGCTGACGAGGAAGTCCGTGAACTCGGCGCGAAGGTCTTCAGGCAGGCTCTCGATCACGCCGTCGAACGCCTGGGTGCGCTTGAAATGCAGGCGATTGGGATCGTCCGCCATTTCCTTGATGAGCGCATCCCATTCGCGGCGCACGCCCGACACGTCGATGCGGTCGAGCGCGTCGAAATCGGTGGTGTAGAAGCGCGGGGACAGCACCGTGTCCTCGCGCGCGATCGCCATCGTGTCGGGGGCGGCGGTGACGGGGGAGATCGCGTTCATAGCCGGGTCCGATCGCTGAAGCTGACTTCGTAAAGCTCGGTCATCTCGAAATGGCCGGCAAGCTTGGTCCACAGCCGCTCGGCGGTGGAGGCGCGCTCGACGGTGGCGGTGCGCTCGACGACGGCGCGCTCGCCAAAGCCGATGACGATCGGCGCGCCGTGAACCCGCACCCGGTCGCCCGGCCCCAGCTCGACATCGTTCGCCAGCACGACATGCGCGCAGAGGAACTCGTCGCTGTGCTCGAGCTCGACACGGCAGTCGGTGTCGAAGCGGGTACGGCGGAGCGCGATCATGGCTGGGTCTCTGTTGGCAGGAGCGCGGCGAAGGCGGCGCGGTTGCTCGCGCCGAAGGCGGTGAGTTCGATCGACCGGCCGGTAGCGGTGTCGGTCAGCGACAGCTGGCCGTCGCGCCACAGCGTCAGGGCGAAGGGCGGCCCCTCCCCCACCCCCTTCATGCGCCGTTCGCGCGCGAGGCCGCGCATGACGCCGCGGATGAAGCCGGTCTGCTGGCCGGGCTCGATCACCTGCGCCACGCTGCCGCTCCCCACATCCTCGATCACCACGGCGCCGTCGGCGCGGTCGCTGAAGCGGAGCGTGCGGCTGGCGGCGGGTGCGACGCGCTCGGCGGCGCGCAGCGCCGTCGGCGAGGCGGCGAGCGGGGTGCCGGTGATCCGCACCGCCGCAGTCGCGCCAATCGCGAACAGGACGAGCGCGCCGGTCAGCGCGATCGTCCCGCGCGGCAGCATGGTGGCGTGATCGTGGCTCATGCCGCCTGCGCCCCCTCAAACAGCGGCACGGCCACCGGCCGCACCTCGGCCCGCGCAGCACCGGCAGCGAGGCAGGCGCGCGCGAGCAGCGCGGCAACCGCCTGCGGGTCCTGAAGCGAGCGCAGCATCGGCTGCGGTCGTCCGAGCCGGAACGGCCGGGCATGCGGCCAGAGCGCGAGATAGCCAAGCCCGGCGCCGCTCGCGAGCGTCAGCGGCAGGTCGCCCGTGCCGTCGCGCCGCACCGCCATGTCGACGGCGCCGATCTGCGACAGCGGCAGGTTTACGCACTTCGGCACCGCCGTCCCGATCCGCAGTACCACGCGCCGATCGGTCAGCGTGTAGATCGTCGTCTTCGCCGCGCCCCAGGCGAACAGGTGGAGCAGGCCGACTGCCGCCACGCCGAGCCCGGCGGTGATCGTCGCCGCCGTCGGTCCGCCACTCGCCAGCGCAAGGGCGGTGAGAAGCGCGAAGTAGATCGCCACGCCGCGAGTGTGGAAAGCGTGGCGGGCGAGGCTCGCGCGGTCGGGCCGCCCCTGCCACAGCATCGTCTCGCCGGGGGGCAGATGGCCGGGCAGGCCCGGCACCGGCTCGACCTCATGCTCCATCACAGGAACGGCTCCTGCCGGTTGCGGCTGGCATAGAGATAGCCGCCGCCGAAATAGGCCTGGATGCGCTCCTCCTCATAGAGCGTAACCTGACCCGTCGCGGCGAGCCGCGGCACGCCGGCAAACTGCGCGCCGTTGAGCGCGTCCACCACGATGCGGCGACGACCGCGGCTGACCGATGCCATCATCATCGGGACGAGCGCCGGCGCGCCCTCCGCATCGAACTGGATATAGCGGACCAGGCGATCGGCCTTGTCGATCCAGAGGTCGGTGACATGGCCCGCGAGCACCCCGTCGAGGCCATAGATGGGCCAGCCCTTCAGCCCCGGATCGGGATAGGCGATGCTGAACCCCGCCGCGCCGGTCAGCGGCACGAGCCGCGGATGCCCCTCCATGTCGAGGTCGGGGCGCTTCGCCCGCTCCGCCCACGCCGCCGGGCCGATGCCGTCGGCGAACGGATCGCCGGTCGGCGCATAGGGCGCGCCGGGAAAGCGGTCGGTGCGCCGCGCGGCGATGTCCACCGGCTCGCGGCCTTTGGTGGGCGTGAAGACGAGGCCGTGGCCGAAGGGGAGTTTGAACGACTTGGGGGACGCGGTGCTGAGCGGCCCGCCGGGCGTGTCGACGCGGCCCGTGACCGTGTCCTCGAGCGGGTAGCCCTCGCGGCGGTCCTCGCGCCGCAGATAGAAGATCAGGCCGGTGAAGAACAACAGGAACGCCCAGAACACCAGCATGGCAACGTCGAGACCGGGGGTGAGATCGGGATGCATGGCCGTTCCTTTCAGATCGGGAATTCGCTGAGGCCGAAGCGAGCGCGGGGCGCGCCGCCGTGGACCAGCGGCCCGAGCGCGACGAGGGTGGCGAGGAGAAGCAGGATCTCGGCGAGATAGACCGCGGCATAGCCGGTGCCCGGCCCGGCGAGCGTCGCGCCCAGCCGGTTGGCGACGGCGGCATCGGACACCCAATCGCGCATCAGCGCGCCGATCGCGATCGCGCCGCCCGAAGCGCTCGCCTGCACCGCGCCCCACGCGCCGAGCGATAGGCCGCGATGGCCGCCATCGTCGAGCGCCATCGCGGCGGTCAGCGTGCCGACCGAAAACAGCCCCGACCCCGCCCCGATGAACGCCGCCCCGATCGCAAGCAACACCGGCCTTTCGAGCGGTCCGGCAAAGAGGATGGCCAGGAACGCGCCGATCCCCGCCACCGCGCCGAACCCGGCGATGCGGTGCGGATCGGCCCCGCCCGCCAGCGCCCGAGCCGCATAGGCGAAGCCGGCGAGCATCCCCGCCGCCCACAACGCGGTCAACGAGGTCGTCGCGCCGACGGACAGGCGCAGTATCTGGCCGCCATAGGGCTCGAGCAGCACGTCCTGCATGCTGAACGCCGCCGCGCCGAGGCCGACCGCGACGAGCAGCCGGCGCGTGCGCGGCGCCGCGATGAAGCGATTCCAGGCGGGACCGAAGGCCGGCTTTGCGTCGCCTGCCGAACGGCGGGTGCGGTTGCGCGTTTCCTGCTTCCACAGCGCGATGATGTTGAGGACCATCGTCAGTGCCGCCGCGCCCTGCACCACCTGCACCAGCCGCGTCGGGCTGAAATCGGCGAGCACGCGGCCGATGACGATCGCGCTGACAAGCATGCCGCCGAGCAGGCTCACATAGAGGAGCGCCACGACGCGCGGCCGCGAGGCTTCGTCGGCAAGGTCGGTGGCGAGCGCGAGGCCCGCGGTCTGCGTCGTGTGCATGCCCGCGCCGACCAGCAGGAACGCCGCGGCCGCGCCCAGATGCCCCACCGCCGCCGACCCCTGCCCCGTGCCCGTCATCACGAGGATCGCGAACGGGAGCAGCGCAAGGCCGCCGAACTGGAGCAGCGTCCCGAACCAGATATAGGGCACCCGCCGCCAGCCCAGCACCGACCGATGCGTGTCCGACCGGAAACCGATCAGCGCGCGGAGCGGCGCGAACACGAGCGGCAGCGACACCATGATCGCAACGAAACTTGCCGACATGCCAAGCTCGACGATCATCACCCGGTTGAGCGTGCCCGTCAGCAGCACCGCCGCCATGCCGACCGAAATCTGGAACAGCGACAGGCGCAGCAGCCGCCCGAGCGGCAGCTCCGCCGTCGCCGCATCGGCAAAGGGTAGGAAGCGCGTGCCGAGCCGCGCCCAGAAGTAGCCGTCACGAAGGGTGGCGAGGCGGCTCACGGCAGCACTTCCACCGCATGGCTGATGTAGAAGCCGCCGCCCACGCGCGCGTCGCGGCCGATCCGCGCGGCGGGCATTGCGCCGGCGATCAGCGTGCGCAGCAGCCGCTCGGCCACCGGCTCGATCGCGGGCGCGCGGTCGCTGCGGGGGAATAGCTTGCCCACCGAATGCATCGCGCGCAGCGCCGGGGTCGAGGGCGCGAAGGTGAAGGCGACGCTGCCGCGCGTCCGCTCCGCCAGCGCCTTCACCACCTCGACGATGTCGAACGCGTCATAGTGGATCAGCGAATCCATCGCGACGACATGATCGAAGCTGCCGAGGCGCGGGTCGAGCATGTCGCCGACGCGCCAGTCGATCGTCAGGTCCGTCGGCGCGCGGTCGCGGGCGACCTTGAGCAGGCTGCCGGCCACGTCGATCGCCACCACCTCGGCCCCGCGCCGCGCCGCCTCGACCGCCAGCGCCCCGGTACCGCAGCCCGCGTCGAGCAGGCGGGCACCGCGCAGGTCGGCGGGCAGCCAGCCGAGCAATGTGCCGCGCATCCGGTCGCGCCCTGCCCGGACGGTCGCACGGATGCCGCTAACGGGCGCGTCGGAGGTCAGCGCTTCCCACGCCTTGGCCGCGGTGCGATCGAAATAGGTCTCGAGCCGCTGGCGCCGGTCGGCGTACCTTGTGGGGGAAGCCGCGTGCCCCATCATTCGAATCCCAGGAACTCGAAGATGTCGCGATCCTTCATCGCTTTGGCAGCGAGCGGCTCGCACCCGGCCCACATCTGCGCGGCCAAGCGCTTGTACTCGTTGCACGCCGCCTCGACCTCGGGCGTCTGGTCCATCTCGAACAGCGTACATTTCTTGAGGCGGCTGCGGCGGATCGCGTCGAGGTCGGGGAAATGCGCGAGCCGCTTGAGCCCCGTCGCCGCGTTGAAGCGGTCGATCTCGTCGGTCGCGGCCGAGCGGTTGGCGATCACCCCCGCCATCCGCACGTCGTAATTCTTCGCCTTGGCCCCGATCGCGGCGACGATGCGGTTCATCGCGAAGATGCTGTCGAAGTCGTTGGCGGCGACCACCACCGCGCGCTCGGCATGTTGCAGCGGCGCGGCGAACCCGCCGCACACCACGTCGCCCAGCACGTCGAAGATCACGACGTCGGTATCCTCGAGCAGGTGATGCTGCTTGAGGAGCTTGACCGTCTGGCCGACGACATAGCCGCCGCAGCCCGTGCCCGCGGGCGGGCCGCCCGCCTCGACGCACATCACGCCGTTGAACCCCTCGAACATATAGTCTTCGGGCCGCAACTCCTCGCTGTGAAACTCGACCGTCTCGAGCACGTCGATGACGGTCGGCATCAGCTTCTTGGTGAGCGTGAAGGTGCTGTCGTGCTTGGGATCGCAGCCGATCTGGAGCACGCGCTTGCCGAGCATCGAGAAGGCCGCCGACAGGTTCGACGAGGTCGTCGACTTGCCAATGCCGCCCTTGCCATAGACGGCGAAGACCTTGGCCGTGCCGATCCTGTCGCGCGGATCGAGCGCGACCTGGACCGAGCCATCGCCGTCGCCGCGGCCGCCGGGGGGATCGAATAGGGCCATCAGTTGCTCCTCATGCCGCCGCCGCGGTGACGCCTTCGAGGGCATCCTCGAACTCGTCGCTTGCCGCCTGGAGCGCGGCGAGGGTCGCCGCATCGGGGGTCCAGAACTGCCGCTCGCTTGCCTCGATCAGCCGGTTGGCGACACGCGCCGCGGCCTTGGCATTCAGCCCGGCCAGCCGTTCGCGCATCGCGGGGTCGAGGACGAAGGTCTCGCTGATCCGCTGATAGACCCAGGGGCTGACCCCCTCGGTCGTCGCCGACCAGCCCATTGTGTTGGTGACGTGCGCCTCGATATTTCGGACGCCCTCGAACCCGTGGCTCAGCATCGCCTCGTACCAGGCGGGATTGAGCATCCGCGTGCGGGTTTCGAGATCGACCTGCTCAGCGAGCGTGCGGACCTTTGCCGCGCCTTGCGTCGCATCGAGGATGTAGACCGGCGCGGCCGCCCCCTTTGCGCGCGCAATCGAGCGGCTGATGCCGCCCAGCGCATCGACATAATGGTCGATGTCGGTGACGCCGAGTTCGACCGAATCGAGATTCTGGTACGCCGCATCGACACCGGCCAGCGCGGTCTTTAGAAGCTCGTGCTGGCGCGCCGGCTTGCCGCTGCGGCCATAGGCATAGCCCTTCTGCCGCTCGAACACTTCGGCGATCTCGTCGGGGTCGGTCCAGGCGCCGTCGTCGATCAGCAGGTTGACGTTGGCGCCATAGGAGCCCTCAGCGTTCGAGAAGACGCGAAGCGCCGCGGTTTCGAGGTCGCAGCCATGGCGCTCGGCATGGGCAAGGCTGTGTTTGCGGACGAAATTGGCCTCAAGCGGCTCGTCGGCGGTCGCGGCGAGGAACGCGGCCTCGGCGATCATCCGCGTCTGGAGTGGCAGCAGGTCGCGGAAGATGCCCGACAGCGTGACGATCACGTCGATGCGCGGTCGGCCAAGCTCGGCAAGCGGGATCAGCTCGGCACCCGAAAGTCGGCCATAGCCGTCGAAGCGAGGGCGCGCGCCGATCAGCGCCAGCGCCTGGGCGATCTGAACGCCCTCCGACTTGAGGTTGTCGGTGCCCCACAGCACCATCGCCAGCGTTTCGGGGAAGGCTGCGGTGGCGGTGTGACGCGCGATCAGGTGATCGGCCTGATCGCGGCCCTCTTGGCACGCGAAGGCACCGGGGATGCGAAAAGGGTCGAAGCCGTGAATGTTGCGCCCGGTCGGCAGCACCGCCGGGTTGCGCAGCACGTCGCCGCCAGGCGCGGGGCGGACGAAGCCGGCGTCGAGCGCATGGACCAGCCCGTCGAGTTCGCCGTTGGTTTCGGGAAGCGTGACGCCGGCCGCCAGCATCTCGGCGCGCTGCGCCTCGGTCATCGGTCGGCCGAGCACGTGGAGGCCATGCGGGATCAGCTCGCGCTCGATCTCGTAGAGGCGGCCCGCCAGCCCGCCGGCATCGCTGCCATCCAGGTCGAGTGCTGCCGCCGCGCCGGCGATCATCGGCTCCAACTTCGCGCGCTCGCCCGCGTCGGGTGACGAGCGCCAGCGCTCGACCAGCGCCTTCAGCTCCGACAATCCCTTGTAGAGCCCCGCCTGCGCGAGCGGCGGCGTCAGATAGCTGACCAGCGTCGCACCCGACCGCCGCTTGGCAATCAACGCCTCTGACGGATTGTTCGTGGCGTACAGATAATAGTTGGGCAGATCGCCGAGCAGCCGCTCGGGCCAGCAGTCGCCCGACAGCCCGACCTGCTTGCCCGGCATAAACTCGAGCGCGCCATGGGTTCCGAAATGGAGGACGGCGTCGGCGGCGAAATCCTCGCGCAGCCAGCGATAGAAGGCGCTGAACGCGTGGGTCGGCGTGAAGCGGCCCTCGAACAGCAGGCGCATCGGGTCGCCCTCGTATCCGAAGGCGGGCTGGACGCCGACGAACACCTTGCCGAACTGCGCACCCAGGATGTGGATCGAGCCGCCATCGCTTTGCTGACGACCGGGCGCCGGTCCCCATTGCGCCTCGATCGCGGCGAGATGCGGCTCGCGGCGAACATGATCGTCGGCGGCGATGCGCGCGTGGACATTGGCGTCGGCGCCGTAGCGCGCGGCATTGCCCTTCAGGACGGCATCGCGCAGCGTATCGACGTCGGCGGGCAGCTCGACATCATAGCCCTCACGCGCCAGCCGGACGAGCGTCGCATGCAGCGATTCCCAAACGGCCAAGTGCGCGGCGGTGCCCGTCGCACCGGCATTGGGCGGGAAGTTGAACAGCACGACCGCCAGCTTGCGCGCGGCCCGCTCGGACCGCTTGAGCGCCACGATTTTCGCGACCTTGCCTGCCAATGCCCCGGCCCGCTCGGGGCAGGCCTGCATCTCACGGCGTAGGCCCGCGCCCTCGAAGGCGCAGCCGCGCGCGCAGCCGGTGCACGCGCCCGAAGCATCAGCGCGCCCGCCGAACACGCTCGGCAGGATCGCGCCGTCAAGCTCGGGAATGGCGACCATCATCGTCGCCTCGATCGGCAGCAGGCCCTGGCGGCTCGCGCCCCATTGCTGGATCGACTGGAACTCGATCGGGTGCGCGGCGACATAGGGCACGTCGAGCGCGGCAAGTGCCGCCTCCGCCGCCTCGGTATCGTTATAGGCGGGGCCGCCGACCAGGCTGAAGCCGGTCAGCGACACGATCGCATCGACGCTCGGCCGGCCATCCTCGCCCACGAAGAAGGCATCGATCGCCGGGCGCGAATCGAGGCCGCTGGCGAAGACGGGCACGACGGCAAGGCCCTGCGCCTCGATCGCGGCGATCACGCCGTCATAATGGCCGGTATCGTGGGCGAGGAGGTAGGAGCGCAGCAGTAGCAGGCCGACCGTCCCGCGCGCTCCCTCCGCGCGCGGCAGATCGACGGCGCGATCACTCATCCCGCCCGGCAGCATCGGGTGGTAGACGCCAACATCGGGATAGTCGCGCGGCGCCTCGGCCTTTGTCGCGTGCCCGGCATAGCGATGCGCCAGCGCGCGGACCATCGAGACGACATTGTCGTCGCTGCCCGCCAGCCAGTATTGGAGCGTCAGGAAGTAGGCCCGTACATCCTGCGCGGTGCCGGGAATGAAGCGAAGCATCCGCGGCAGGCGGCGCAGCATCTTCATCTGCACCGCGCCCGATGACCCGCCGCCCTTGGACGACCCGCGCAGCCGCTTGAGCAGCGCGAGCGGGCCCTTCGCCGGCTTGTCCATGCGATAGGCACCGAGGCGCGTGAGCCTGACGACTTCCGCCCCCGACATGAGGCCGAGCATCGCCGCGCACTCCTCGCGCCGTGCCTCGAGCGCGGGCAGGACCGCACGGATATGGTCGTCGAGGAACAGCATCGTCGCGATGACGATGTCGGCGCGCCCGATGTCAGCGATGCAGCGGTCGAGCGAGCCCGCATGATGGTCCCAGTCCGACGCGGCGTGAAAGCCGATGCTGATCCCGGCCCCTTCCGCCGCGAACCGCGCCCCCGCCCGCTCGACCGCCCCGGCCAGGTGATTGTCGAGCGTCACGATGACGACGCGTAGCGGGGCGGCGTCAGCGGGCATAATGCGCCTTCGCTTCATAAAGCGTGTCGAGGGTGATCGTGGCGACTCCCCGATCGGCGGCAAACGCCTCGGTATTCCGCCGCGCCTTGCCGCGGACGAAGAACGGGATCTTCATCAGCTCGCGCTCGGCTTCGGGCGTCCAGCCCTCGGCTTCGGACACCTCGGCCACTGCCGTCGTGGGGGCGGCGTGGCCGAGGTGAGCATGTCCAAGATGACTGGCGCCGTGGGCGTCCGAAAACTCGAAATCGTCGCGGAACATGGTGAGCAAATGCTCCTCCAGCCCCATGACGAGCGGGTGGACCCAGGTGTCGAAGAGCACGTTCGCTCCCTCGAACCCCATTTGCGGCGAGTATCGCGCGGGGAAGTCCTGGACATGGACGGGCGCGGAGATGACCGCGCAGGGGATGCGCAGCCGCTTGGCGATGTGCCGCTCCATCTGCGTGCCGAGCACCAGTTCGGGCTGTGCCGCCTGGATCGCCTGCTCGACCGCGAGATAGTCGTCGGTGACGAGCGGCTCGACGCCGTAGAGCTTCGCCGCGTCGCGCAGATCGCGAGCGAATTCGCGATTGTAGCAGCCGAGGCCGACGACCTCGAACCCCAGCTCGTCGCGCGCGACACGGGCGGCGGCGATCGCGTGGGTGGCGTCGCCGAAGACGAACACGCGCTTGCCCGTGAGGTAGGTCGAGTCGACCGACCTGCTCCACCAGGGCAGGTTCGATTGCGGCAGCGCCGACACTTCGGCCAGCCCCGCGGCGGCGGCGACTTCGGCGACGAAGTCCAGCGTCGCGCCATGACCGATCGGCACGGTCCGCACCGTCTTCTGCTCGAAGGTCCGCTCCAGCCAGCGACACGTCGTGTCGGCGGTCTCGGGATAGAGGCAGATGTTGAAATCGGCCGTGCCAATCGCGGCGAGGTCGGCGGGACTCGCCCCCAGCGGCGCGACCAGCGCAACGTCGATGCCCATCGCATCGAGCAGCCGCGTCACCTCGATCACGTCGTCGCGGTGGCGAAAGCCGAGCGCCGTGGGGCCCAGCAGGTTGGCGCGCGGACGGCGGCCCTCGCGCGGGGCCGGTCGCGCCTCGCGGTCGGCGAGCGCGCGGACGAGCTGGTAGAAGGTCTCGCTCGCGCCCCAGCTCTCGCGCCGCTGGTAGCTCGGCAGTTCGAGCGCGATCACCGGGCACGGCAGCCGCATCGCCTCGGCCAGGCCAGCCGGGTCGTCCTGGATCAGCTCGGCAGTGCAGGACGCGCCGACCAGCATCGCTTGTGGCCAGAACCGCTCATACGCCTCACGCGCTGCGGTCTGGAACAGGTGCGCAGTGTCCTTGCCCAGGTCGCGCGCCTGGAAGGTCGTATAGGTGACGGGCGGACGCTTCGCCCGGCGTTCGATCATCGTGAACAGGAGGTCGGCATAGGTGTCGCCCTGCGGCGCATGTAGGACGTAGTGGACGCCTTCCATCGCGGTGGCGACGCGCATTGCGCCGACATGGGGTGGCCCCTCATATGTCCAGACCGCCAGTTGCATCAGAGCCTCAGCACGTCGCGGCGCCGCAGCGGCCGCGCGAAGAGTTCGGCAAGGTCGCCCGCCTGCTCAAAGCCGTGGATGGGCGAGAAGACGAGCTCGATCGCCCATTTCGTCGCCAGCCCCTCCCCCTCCAGCGGGTTGGCGAGGCCAAGGCCGCAGACGGTGAGGTCGGGCTTGGCCGCACGCACGCGGTCGAGTTGGCGGTCGACGTCCTGCCCCTCGCTGATGACGGTGCCGCTGGGCAGCAGCGCGAGCTCACGCGCCAGATGGCGGCGGTGGAGATAGGGCGTGCCCACTTCGACCGGGATCATGCCGAGCTCGGTCGCGAGGAACCGCGCCAGCGGCACCTCGAGCTGCGAGTCGGGGAGGAAGAAGACAGACTTGCCGTAGAGCCGCTCACGCAGGGGTTCCAGCGCTCGCTTGGCGCGCTCGCGCGGGGCCGCGACCGTGCGGCGGAAGTGCAGTTCGTCGATGCCGAAGGCGGTCGCGGCGGCGTGTAGCCAGGCGGTCGTCCCCTCCGCCCCGAACGGGAACAGCGCATCGATCCGCGTCGCGCCGCGATCCTCCAGCGCTCGCGCCGTCTCGCCGAGGAACGGCTGGGCGAGCAGGTAGCGCGTATTCGGCCCCATCGCCGGCATCTCCCCGGCCCGGCGCGCGGGCAGGCAATCGACCGCCTCGATGCCGAGCTCGGTGAACAGGCGGCGGAACTGGTCCTCGACGATGTCCGGCAGTGCGCCGACGATCAGCAGGTTCGCCGTCTCGGTCGCGGGCAGATCGGGCACCAGCGCGGCGAGACAGGCGTCCTCGCCCTCGGCAAAGGTCGTCTCGATCCCCGAGCCCGAATAGTTGAGGATCTTGGTCGTGCCGGCGTGCTTGACCGAGAGCCGCTGCGCGGCGCGCGACAGATCGAGCTTGATGACTTCCGAGGGGCAGGAGCCGACTAGGAACAGGAGCTTGATCTCCGGCCGCCGTTCGAGCAGCCGATCGACGACGCGATCGAGCTCCTCGTTGCAGTCGGCCATGCCGGCGAGGTCGCGCTCCTCGATGATCGCAGTGCCGAAGCGCGGCTCGGCGAAGATCATCACGCCCGCGGCCGACTGGAGCAAATGCGCGCAGGTGCGCGACCCGACGACCAGGAAGAAGGCGTCCTGGATCTTGCGATGCAGCCATACGATGCCGGTTAGCCCGCAGAACACCTCGCGCTGGCCGCGTTCGCGAAGGACGGGCGCATCAGCGCAGCCCGGCAACGCGATCGGTGCCGACGCGAGGGGTGGCGGGCTCATCCCGCCACCGCCAGCGCCGGTGCGCCCTCGCGTCGCGCCGCCCGCAGCTTGAGCAGGAACTGACCCGCATTAATGGCGTAGGTGGCATAGGCAGCGAGCGCCAGCAGCATCCGTTCCCGCTCGGTCCCGATCCCCGCCACCAGCGCCGCCAGATAGGCGGTGTGCAGCGCGATCACGACCATGCTAAACACGTCCTCCCAGAAGAAGGGACCCGCAAACAGCCACTTGCCGAACACAACCTTTTCCCAGATCGAGCCGGTGACCATGATCGCGTAGAGCGCCATCGTCTTGACGACGATCGATACCGTCGCGGCCAGCGCGCCCTCCCCGGTCGCGAGATAGCGCAGCACCAGCACCAGGCTGACCAGGAAGATCAGGAACTGCAGCGGCGCGAGCACCCCCTGCACCAGCGTCCAGCATGTAGCGTCGCGGCGCCGGCGCTGATCGGGTGTGTAGAGCGGGATCGGCGATCCCTGCCCAACGCGGTCCGATCCCTGGCTCTCCGCCCGCCGCATTTCGCCCGTTCCTTTATTCTGAGGCAGGCCCGAAGCTACGGCAGTGTAAGGGAGAGTGTCAACCTTTCTTGACGTAAAGCCAACAAGACACTTCATTGCGGCGCAGCAACGAGAGTCGATTGCCAGTCCCCCGAATCAGGCATAGGTTAAGTGTCGCGGGGCACTCCAAACATGGCGATCCTGCCAGTCGTTCCACGGCGAAAACGGCCAGGCGGAGAACTGGTAATGGCGACACTCGCGCCGATGAAGGAGGAGGATGGACGACGGCCCCGGCCGCGTCCTGTTGGCTTTCGCTCCATTGCTGGC
Source organism: Sphingomonas spermidinifaciens (assembly GCF_002351485.1). Classification (GTDB taxonomy): domain Bacteria; phylum Pseudomonadota; class Alphaproteobacteria; order Sphingomonadales; family Sphingomonadaceae; genus Sphingomonas; species Sphingomonas spermidinifaciens. The sequence goes on from NZ_NWMW01000001.1 coordinate 985,496, forward strand.
GAGCGGTCTCCGGTCGCGCTGTCCGCATTGATCGAGGGCGAGATCATCCCCCGCCTGATGGTCGCGCACCACGCCGCGACGCCCGCCGTCGCGCCCGGCACCGCTCACGAGATCGACGCGCGCGACATCGCCGCGCTGGCGCCGATGACTCTGGAGGTCGAGGCCGACGTCCTGCTCGCGCACGTCCAGGGGCTGATGACGCGCGGCATCTCGATCGACAGCGTGCTCATCGACCTGCTCGCGCCCACCGCGCGGCTGCTCGGCGAATGGTGGGAGGCCGATCGCTGCGACTTCGTCGAGGTGACGATGGGCCTTTGGCGGCTGCAGGAGGTTGTGCACGAGATCTGCGACGGCGCGCCGCCGACGCTTCGTGCGGCGCCGCGTCCCAAGGCGCTGTTCGCCGCGATGCCCGGCGACCAGCACAGCTTCGGTGCGGTCATCGTTGACGAGTTGTTCCGGCGCAACGGTTGGTCAACCGACCGCTGGATCGGCGAAGCTGCGGCCGGGCTTCAGGAGCGTGTGCGGATGCACCGCTTCGATCTGATCGGATTGACGATCAGCTGCGACTGCCATATCGCCGCGCTTCCGCCGCTTATCGCCGACCTGAGGACCGTTTCGCGCAATCCGAAAGTCAGCGTGATGGTCGGCGGGCGGGTCTTTGTCGAGGATCCGTCGCTTGCCACGAGTGTCGGCGCCGACGGCACCGCGCGCGACGCCAGGCTCGCCCTTTCGGTGGCGACCCACCTGGTCCGCGCACGTGCCGGGGAGGTCGCCGACGCCGATTGAACCTCGTTTCCCGGAGCCCGGTGCCCACCCGTGAACAAGCAGATCGCTCCCGCCCGGCACAGTGCGTTCACACGGACCGATGCCGTGCCCGCCGCGCTCGACGCGGGGGTTGCGGCCGGGCTGCTCGCCGCGGTCGGCGACGTCGCGCTGATCCTGTCGGGCGAGGGACGCATCCTCGATGTCGCAGTCTCCAACGGCGAGCTGTCGCATCACGGTCTCGACGCCTGGGTCGGTGAGGCCTGGGCCGAGACGGTCACACCAGAAAGCCGGACCAAGGTGGCCGAGATGATCGCCGACGCCGCCGTCCCCGGCAGCACTGCGCGCTGGCGACAGGTCAACCATCCGGCGGCGGGCGGCGACGTGCCGATCCGATACCTCGTCATGGCGCTCGGCAGTGACGGCCGACTCGTTGCGATCGGTCGTGACATGCGCGGCGCCGCACAGATGCAGCAGCGGCTGCTTCAGGCGCAACAGTCGCTCGAGCGTGACTATATCCGCTTGCGCCAGGCCGAGACGCGCTATCGCCTGTTGTTCGAGACCGCCTCGGAACCCGTGCTGATCGTCGATGCCGGCACGCGGCGCATCCGAGAGGCCAATCCCGCCGCGCATCGCCTGCTCGGCGTCGCCGAGGGCGCGCTGGTGGGCGAACCGATCCACATACTCGCGGCGCCCGTCGCGCGCGACTCACTGGTCGCGTATCTCGGCGCGGTCGAGGCCGCCGACGACGTGCCGGCGCTCTCGCTCGACCTCGCCGGTGACCGCGGCAACGCGACCGTGTCGGCCCGCCCCTTCCGTCAGGCGCGCGCGCCGCTGCTGCTCGTGCGCATCGCCGACGCCGCGCCCGCCGATCGCCACCGCCACGATGGCACGCTGAGCGACGTAGTCGAGCGGATGCCCGACGCCTTTGTGCTGATCGATCGCAATCTCGAAATTCTGACCGCCAATGCTGCGTTCGTCGATCTGGCCGAGGCGCCTTCAGCCGAGCGCGTCGTCGGCGCACGACTGGGCCACTGGCTGGGGCGGCCGGGGATCGACCTCGAGCTGATGGTCGCCCAGCTTCGCGAGCATGGCCAGGTGCGCAACGTCGCGACGATCCTGCGCGGGTCGGCGGGGGGCGAGGAAGCGATCGAGGTGTCGGCGGTGCTCGCGCCGGGGCCATCAGGCGAGTGTTTCGGCTTCACGCTGCGTTCGGTCGGGCGGCGACTGCGCGATGCGCCGGCGATCCCGCGCGACCTGCCGCGTTCGGTCGAGCAGCTCACGGGTCTCGTCGGGCGCATGTCGCTCAAGGACATTGTGCGCGAGTCGACCGACCTGATCGAGCGGCTGTGTATCGAGGCGGCGCTCGCCTACACCGCCGACAATCGCGCTTCCGCAGCTGAGATTCTTGGCGTCAGCCGCCAGAGCCTTTACTCGAAGCTCCACCGCCACGGCCTTGGCAACCTCGTCTCGAGTGACGATTAACTGTCAATTCGATTTGACGCCGCCTCGCGTCAGGCATAGCCTCGATGCATGGCACGATCGACGACCACGACCGTCCCCGTCCCCTTTCCCGCGCCGCGCGACGTGGTCGAGTTGCTCAAGCCAATCACCTGGTTCCCGCCGATCTGGGCGTTCATGTGCGGTGTCGTCTCCTCGGGCGTGCCGATCGCCGATCGCTGGGGCTTCCTGATCGCGGGCGTGCTGCTGACCGGTCCGCTGGTCTGCGGCACGAGCCAGGCGGTCAATGACTGGTTCGACCGCCGTGTCGATGCCATCAACCAGCCCGAGCGACCGATCCCCTCAGGCCGGATCGCCGGGCGGTGGGGGCTCTTCATCGCGATCATCGGCACCGCGCTGTCGGCGGTCGTCGCGGCGGCGACCGAGCCGTGGGTGTTCGTCGCGACGCTGCTCGGCCTCGCCTGTGCCTGGGCCTATAGCGCGCCGCCCTTTCGCCTGAAGGCGAGCGGCCTGTGGGGACCTGCCGTCGTCGCGCTCACCTATGAGGGGCTGACCTGGTTCACCGGCGCCGCGGTGATGCTCGGCACGCTGCCGCCGGCGCCGGTGCTCATGGTACTAATCCTCTACAGCGTCGGCGCGCACGGCATCATGACGCTCAACGATTTCAAGGCCGTGGAGGGCGACCGGCTGACCGGCCTGCGCTCGCTGCCGGTCGTGCTCGGGCTGGACCGGGCGGCGCGAATCGCATGTGCGGTGATGGCGCTGCCGCAGCTGGTCGTCGTCTCGCTGCTCCTCCGCTGGGAGCATCCGGTCGCCGCCGCGGCGGTGGCTTTGGTGCTGGCTGGGCAGCTCGTGCTGATGCGCCGGCTGCTCGCCGATCCACGTCGCCATGCGCCGTGGTACAATGCGACGGGCACGACGCTCTACGTCCTCGGCATGCTTGCCGCCGCGTTCGGGCTCGGCGCGTGATGCCGCTCGGCTGGCCCGGCCTCTTGCGCCTCGGCCTGGTCCAGAGCGCGATCGGCGCGCTCGCGGTGCTCGCGACGTCGCTCCTCAACCGCGTCATGATCGTCGAATATGCGCTGCCCGCGGCGCTCCCCGCCGGGCTCGTCGCCTGGCATTATTCGGTGCAGCTGTCGCGTCCCGCCTGGGGGCATGGGTCGGACCGGGCGAGAAGGCGCGCGCCGTGGATCGTCGGCGGCATGGCGGTGCTCGCCGCGGGCACGCTGACGGCGGTCGCGGCACTGCCGCTGATCGCAGCCGGGGGCTGGACCGGCCTTTGCATCGCGTTGCTCGCCTTCACGCTGATCGGCACCGGCGTGGGGGCGGCGGGCACGACGACGCTGGCGCTGCTCGCGGCGGGCGCGACGCCGGCGCAGCGTCCCGCCGCTGCGGCGATCGCGTGGATCATGATGATCCTCGGCATCGCCGTCACCGCGGGCGTGGTCGGCGCCCTCATCGATCCATTCAGCCCCGCCCGGCTGCTGCGCATCGCTGCCTGGGTCGCGATGGGCGCGGTGGCGCTCAGCATCATCGCGACCTGGCGGATCGAGGGCGCGGCGGTGCCACCCGAAACCGCCCCCCCGCCCCTCGCCGCCGCACTGCGCGCGATCGGCGACGATCCGGCCGCGCGGCGCTTCACCGCCTTCGTCTTCGTGTCGATGCTCGCCTATTCGATGCAGGACCTGATCCTCGAACCCTTTGCCGGCCTCCGCTTCGGCATGAGCGCGGGGCAGTCGACCTCGCTGACGGGGGTGCAGCATGGCGGCGTTCTGATCGGCATGATCGGTGCCGGGATCGGCGGCAGCCTTCAGGGCGGGGCGGGTCTCCGCCGCTGGATCACCGGGGGCTGCGCTGCTTCCACGCTGGCAATGGTGGCGCTCGCCCTGGGGGCACAGGCCGGGCCCGGTTGGCCGCTCGTCGCCAACGTCGCACTGCTGGGTATCGCCAACGGCATCTTCGCCGTAGCCGCGATCGGGGCGATGATGTCCCTGGCGAGCGCCGGCGGCGCGGGGAGCGAGGGGGTGCGGATGGGCGTCTGGGGCGCGGCACAGGCGATCGCCTTTGCGCTCGGCGGCCTGCTGGGCGCGGGCGGTGTCGACCTGCTGCGCGCCGCGACCGGATCGAGCGCCGATGCTTTTGCCGCGGTCTTTGCCGTCGAGGCAGCGCTGTTCGCGGCGGCCGCACTGCTCGCCTGGCACCCCGTCTCAGCCCCCATGCACAAGGCAGCGCCGGCATGATCGCCGATTGCGTCGTCGTGGGCGGCGGGCCGGCAGGCGCGACCGCGGCCGCCGACCTGGCAGCGACCGGCGCGCGCGTCATGCTTCTCGACCGCGGGGGCCGGATCAAGCCGTGCGGCGGCGCGATCCCGCCACGGCTGATCGCCGACTTCGCCATTCCCGACCGGCTGCTCGTCGGCCGTGCGGTCGCGGCGCGGATGGTTGCACCCAGTGCCGCCGCCGTCGACATGGCGGTCGATCGTGGCGGCGACGGCTTCGTCGGAATGGTCGATCGCGGACCCTTCGACGAGTGGCTGCGCACCCGCGCCGCCGGGGCGGGTGCAGAACGCCGTACCGGCAGCTTCGAGCGGATCGAGCGCGACGATGCCGGATGGGCGGTGGTAGTCTATCGCGATGCCGAGGGCACCGAACGCCGCCTGCCGACCCGCGCCGTCATCGGGGCCGACGGCGCGCGCTCGCGCGTCGCCGCGTCGGCAATGCCGGGCGTCGCTCCGCCGCCGCAGGTATTCGCCTATCACGAGATCGTCGAGACGCCGCCGGGCTTCGACCGAACCCGCTGCGACGTCTTCTATCAAGGCGCGCTGTCGCCCGACTTCTATGGCTGGGTGTTCCCGCATGGCGACACGGTCAGCGTCGGCGTCGGCAGCGCGCGCAAGGGCTTCGCGCTGCGCGCCGCGGTCGATCGGCTACGCGCCGAGAGCGGGCTGGCGGCGGCCCCCGTCGTCCGGCGCGAGGGCGCGCCGATCCCCTTGAAGCCGCGCAAGCGCTGGGACAATGGCCGCGACACGCTCCTGATCGGTGATGCCGCAGGCGTCGTCGCACCCGCTTCGGGCGAGGGCATCTATTACGCCATGGCCAGCGGGCGTGAGGCAGCGGGCGCGATGGCCGCGCTGCTCGCGACCGGCGACGCCCGCGCGCTTGCCGGAGCGCGCACCCGCTTCATGCGCGCGCATGGCCGCGTCTTCTGGATACTGGGGGTGATGCAGCATTTCTGGTACCGCGACGATCGTCGGCGCGAGCGCTTCGTCGCGATGTGCGACGATCGCGACGTCCAGCGGCTGATCTGGCCCGCCTATATGAACAAGCGCATCGTCTATGCCGCCCCCCTCGCCTATCTGCGCATCTTCATGAAGGACATGCGCCACCTGGTGCAGACCGCATGACTGCGCGGCCCTGGACGCTGCCGGTCGCGGTCGCGCTGCTGCTGGCGGCGGTGGTCGCGTTCATGGGCGCGACGATGACCGAGATCGGGCCGTGGTACCGCGCGCTCGAAAAGCCGCGCTGGGCGCCGCCAGATGCGGCTTACGGCGTCGCCTGGACGCTCATCTACGCGCTGACCGCGCTCGCCGGGGTGCGCGGCTGGCTCGCGGCCGTGACCAAGGCGGAGCGCGAATGGCTGTTCGGGTTGTTCGCGCTCAACGGCTTCCTCAACATCCTCTGGAGCGTCTTGTTCTTCCGCCTCCAGCGACCTGACTGGGCAGTGATCGAGGTGCTGGGCCTGTGGTTGTCGGTCGCGGCGCTGGTGATCCTGTTGTGGCGGCGGACGATGACGGGGGCGGTGATGCTGGTCCCCTACCTGTTGTGGGTGACGTTCGCCGGCTATCTCAACATGACGATCGTACGCCTTAACGGGCCGTTCGGATGACCGACGCGGCGATGACGTGGTGGTTCGAGAGCGGCCACGCTGCCGACCTCGTGCTGGCGGTCATCGCCGGCGAATATGCGCTACTGGTCACGCGCTTCGGCTGGTCGCCCCGGCGTGCGGCCCTGCGCCTCTTGCCGGGCGCGCTGATGCTGCTGGGGCTGCGGGCGGCGCTCGTCGGGGCGGCATGGCCGTGGGTCGCGCTGCCGCTGGCGGCGTCGCTCCCGGTCCATCTGCTCGACTTGATGGGTAGAGGGCCGGGCGACGCGCGCCGCCCGGCCCGCCCGGTCAGATCGTCTTGAGATAGGCGATGACGTCGGCGCGTTTCTGCGCGTCGGACCAGCCCGCGAACGCCATCTTGGTACCGGGCACGACGCGCTGGGGGTTCTGGAGGTACTGGAACAGCTTCTCCTCGGTCCAGGTGATGCCGCTGTTCTTGTTGGCCGGCGTGTAGCTATAGCCCGCAACGGTGCCTGCCGCACGGCCGATGATGGCGTGCAGCGATGGGCCGATCTTGTTCACGCCCTCTTCGACCGCATGGCATGTCGAACAAGTCGCGAACGCGGTCTTGCCCTTGGCCGCGTCGCCGGTGAAGCTGGCGAGCGTAGTGCCGTCAGTAGTCTCGGTATTGTCGGCCGCCGGCGCCGAAGCCGCCGCCGAAGGTGCCGCGGCGGGTGCAGCCGCCGTATCCGCCGCCGCACCGGTATTGGCGGCCGCCGTTTCGGTGCTCCCGCCCGAACCGGAGCTTTCCGGCGCCTGCGAACAACCGGCCGCCGTCAGCGCCAACAGCGCCGCCCCGACCGTCCATTTCGTCAAACGAGTCATCGATACTGACTGCATCATCTCGCCCTCTCCATCACGGTTTACTCGGCGGCGCGTACATGCGTCGCTGGCGAACCGTGACAGGGCCACAGTCGCCGCCAGAATGACACGTCTCCGCGCGTCAACCTGTGTTAACATCTTCGCGTGCGAAACGATCCGAGTCTACACGGGAGTTGGGCGGCATTTCGGCGAACCGAGCCGCTCTCGGTCAGGAAAAGCCGCGACCCCGGATACGCAGCACGGGAAGGACCGTCGGATCGCCCGCCGGCAGCGCCAGTCGCAGCGCATCCGCGCCTTGGGCGAAGCGAAGCTTCGGCCCGCCAAGCAGGTCGATCCGCTCGATCCGCGCGCCGGGCAGCGCCTGGCTGCCGAGCGCCTTGATCGCGCTCTCGCCCTGCGGCCAGCCCAGCAGGATCGCGTAGAGCGCCCCGCCCTTGGTCGTGAAGCGCACGTCATCGGCAGTATAGTTGCCCGATTCGGCAAAGTGGCCCGCCTTGGCGACGGTCGGCCCCTCGCCATAGAGGCGCCAGGGCCGGGTGCCGTGGATCGCCTCGGCATTGACCTTCATCCACGCGGTGAGGCCCGTCAGCAATTCCTCTGATTGCGGCGACAGGCTGCCGTCTGGATGCTGGACGATGTTGAGCAGCAGATTGCCGTTCTTGGCGACGATATCGGCGAGCATGCTGAGCACCTCCCGCGTCGTCTTGAACTTGTCGTTGCGGTTGTAGAACCAGTCGCCATTCGAGGTGTCGGTCTGCCACGGCAGCGGATTGATCCCCTCGAGCACGCCGCGCTCGACATCCTGCACGGCGGCCTTGGGGAGGAACTCGCCCGACATTGACTTGTGCGCGTAGACCGCCTCGGTCCGGCCTCCGCGGCCGGCCTTGCGGTTGTAAAGGTGCGCCACCATCGCCCGGCCGACCTCGCCGAACGGAATGCCGCCGTCCGAATAAAGGAGGTCCGGCTGATAATTGTCGATGAGGTCGGTGATCCGATCGAACCAGTGGCGCTGGAACTTCGGGTTGGTCGTGTACCAGGTCTGGCCGTTGCCGCGATATGGCTCGGTGCGGTTGTCGTGGTAGAGATCAACAAATTTGGGATCGGCGCCGTCGTAATCGACGCCCATTTTGCCTGACGTCCAGAACTGATCGAACTGGTGGTTCGGATACCACCAGCAATAGCTGGCCCCCAGATGCTCGGACACACCGAAGCGGAGGCCGTGCCGCTTCGCCGCCGCCTGCCACGCGCCGACGATGTCGCGCTTCGGCCCCATCTGGGCGGCGTTCCAGCGGTGATGCTTCGAGTTCCACAGGTCGAAATTGTCGTGGTGGACGCCCATCGACACGAAGTACTTCGCCCCCGCCGCGGCATAGCGCGCCATCAGCGCCTCAGGATCGAAGCGCTCCGCCTTCCACAGCGGGATGATGTCCTTGTAGCCGAACGCCGAAGGGTGGCCGTAGGTCTTGACGTGATGGTCGTAATGGGGGTGACCGGGGATGTAGAGGTTGCGGGCGTACCAGTCGCCTTGCCCCGGCACCGCCTGAGGCCCCCAGTGCGACCAGATGCCGAACTTGGCGTCGCGGAACCAGTCAGGCGTCTGATAGGTCTCGAGCGACGCAATGCTCGCGTCGAAGCGGCCCGGCGCCGCCTGGGGCATGAGCCCGGCGAGCGAAGTACTTTCGCCCACACGGGCGCGCGCCGGTCGCGCCGATGCCGCTAGCAACGTTCCGAACAGAACCTCGCGCTTGCTGAACCCCGTCATCCCCATCCCCATCGCTTTGCCTTGCCGATCGCCAATGCAGCTTGATTGATTGCCTCAAGCCGCCTGTTGCTTTCGTATATGAAATCCTTTTCGCGCTTGTAGTTCTGACTACGGTCACGAACCCTGTCAAGGCGTCGCCGCCAGCGAGCCACGATCAACCCCGCGACGGATTTCCAGCACCGTCACCGGCGCCTCCCGCGCGCTTGCCGGCACCGAAAGCCTCAGCCCGCCGGCCACCCGCTTCCACTCGACGGCATTACCCGACAGGTTTCGCACCGCCGCCACCGGCCCGGCGAGCGGCAGCGTCAGCGTGTCGCCCTGCCAGCTCAGGACATGCACGAAGACGCTATTGCCCGCCTGAGTCGTGCCATAGACGCCGTCAACCGGCTGCAACGGTCCCGGCCGGGTGCCATAGACCGCGCGGCCGTGCGCCTTGAGCCACTTGCCCACGCCGCGCAGCGTCTCGACCTGCTTCGGCGGTACCACGCCATCGGGGTCGGGGCTCATATTGGCGAGGACGTTGCCGTTGCGGATCACCGCATCGACGATCAGCCTGATGACCTCGTCGGCGCTCATCACATTGTCGTCGCGCGTGTAGCCCCAGGCCGTGCGGCTGATCGAGAAGGTCTTCTCCCAAGGCCGCGCGCGGATGGGGCCGGTGATCGGCCCCGGCCCCTCGGCCGTGTCGAAGTCGCCCTTCCAGCCCGATCGCGGGTTGATGACGATCTTCGGCTGGTAGCGACGCACCATGCGGTTGAGCTTGTCGGGTTCCCAGAACCACGCGGCATCGGCGTCGGTACCCTGGTGCGCCAGCCAACCGCCATCGTACCAGAGGATGTCGAGCGGGCCATAGCCGCGCATCAGCTCCTCGACCTGGCCATAGGTCTGCTGCTTCAGAAGGCGCGCATTGTCGGGCAGTTCGCGCGGGCGGAAATAGGCCGGAAAGCGCCAGTCGAGGGGCGAGTAATAGAGCCCGACGCGAAGGCCGGCGCCGCGCACTGCCTTTACGAACGGCGCAATCAGGTCGCGCTTCGCGGCGGCGTGCATCGAGTCATACTGGCCATAGCTCGCCGGGCTGTCGAACAGCGAAAAGCCGTCATGGTGCCGCGCGGTCATCACCATGTAGCGCGCGCCCGCGTCGCTGGCGATGCGGGCCCAAGCATCCGGGTCGTAATGCTGCGGATCGAACTGCCCGGCGAGCTTGGCGTATTCGGCCGCCGGCACCTTGTCGTTGAACATGTGCCATTCGCCCTTGGCCGGAATGGCATAGAGGCCCCAGTGGATGAAGACGCCGAACTTGGCATCGCGCCACCACGCCATGTCGCGATCGGGCAGCAGCAGGTCTGGCGCCAGCGTCGGATCGGCGTTCGCCAACTTGGCGGCGGAACGCTGCTCGTCTGTCTGCACCTGAGCTTCGGGCGTTGCGGGGATCGCCAGCGCCGCAGCCGCGCCGAGCGATAGCAGGCGGCGGCAAAACACGCGCCGCGCCTGGACACGCCTGTCCGCCGTGAATCGGGACGCCATGGCCATCAACTCTCCTCATCCACCGACGAGTGCATCGCCGTGTCAGCGCCCTTGGTTGCATATAAACAAGTTTGTTTTCAAGTTTGGGATTAGCTCACCTTACTCGTCATATCGTTGAGAAACAGGCGGCGGTTGCGGCTTGCGCCGCCCGGATTTCCGCGCAAGACCGGCACGATCCGGTACGATCGGACTCAAGAAGGGGGAGAAAATGCCGCGTTCTGGGCTCAAGGGCACCTATGCCGCGCCCGCGATCGAGAAGGCGTTCGAAATCTTCGAGCTGCTCGCGACCCGACCTGAAGGCGCGCTGATCACCGAGATGGCGGCCGACCTCAACCGGACGGTCGGCGAGTTGTTCCGCATCGTCGTGGTGATGGAGCAGCTCGGCTATCTCCGGAAGTCCGAGACGACCGATCGCTATACCGTAACCTACAAGCTCCTGGACATCGCGTTCCGGGCAACGCCATCGCAGGATCTGGTCCGCGCGGCGATGCCCGAGATGCAGGCGCTCGCGATCGAAGCTGGCCAGTCCTGTCACCTCGTCGTCGCCAACGGCGGACGCGGCATGGTCGTCGCGCGCGAGGAACAGCCCGGCACGCGCAGCTTTGCGCTCAGGGTCGGCTCTCACGTCGACATCGTCCAGAGCTGTTCGGGCCAGGTCATCCTCGCCTTCTCAAGCCTCCAGCGTACCGAACGGATCGTGCGCGCGGCGGAGGAGGAGCAGGGGCGCAGCGTCGATCGCGAGTGGCTGGCCGAGCGGATCGCGGCGGTTCGGCGCGCCGGCCATGACAGCCGCAAGAGCCCGATTACCCGCGGCGTCACCGACATCAGCTTCCCGATCTTCGGGTTCGACCGGAGCGTCGTCGCGGCACTGACGATCCCATTCGTCGAGTTCATCGACGGATCGCAGAAAGTCGATATGGACGCCGCGCGCCGGATGCTGCGCAACGCGACGGCGCGCATCTCCGATCGGCTCGGCTATCAGCCCGGCGACTGACCGCCGCCCGGCGACACCGCATCCAGCCGGATCTGCCGAAGTGGCAGCCCTTCGACCTCGACGTCGATCGCGATCGGCCCGGCGGTCGCCCCGACGCGGATCGCGGCGACGACGCGGCCGTGAAAGGTGCGGCGGGTACCCGACTGGAGGCTGGCGACATCGATCGGGTTGCCGTTGCCGATGCCGGCAAGCTCCCCCGCCCCCTCGACTCGAACGCGCACCGTCCGATCGCCCGACTGCGCATAGATCGGAACGCCGGCGGCGTCCTGCAGCTCGACGGTGAGGTAGGCGAGGTCCTCGCCGTTCGCGGCCATGCGCATGCGGTCGATCGAAACCTGCGCCTGTGCCGGCGCCGCGGCGGTGCGGAGGGTCCAGCGCCCCGCCTCGCGCCCATCGCGATAGCCGACCGCGGTCAGCTCACCGGGCGCATAGGGTACGTTGAACGACGCTTTGTACTGCGTTTGAACCCCCACATTCCGCCGACCTAGCAACTTGCCGTTCAGCAGCAGCTCGACTGTCGGCAGTTCCGAATAGACCACGACCTCGAGTGGCTTGCCCTCCTGTCCCTGCCAGCTCCAGCTCGGGTGAACGTCGTCAAGCGCCCAGTCGAGATGCCCGGCATCGACCGGGTAGAGGCGGCGGTCGGGCAAGTCCTCGGTCCCCGGCGGCTGACGGACGAAGGCGGCCATCGGATCGATCCCCGTCTTCCAAAGCACTTGGCGATAATAGGCAGCGGCCCGCTTGCGCCCGGTCGCGTCGATCTCGCCGCAATAGGCGAGGTGCCATGGATAGGGGCCGAGCTTCTGCCAATCCTGGCTGTACCCCATCCAGCCGATGCCGCTCTCGCCCAGATAATCGACGGCGGTCCAGACGAAATCGCCGATCACCCAGGGCTTGGTCTCGACATGCCGCCAATAAGGGAAGGCGTCCTTGGGCAAGGATTCGGAGGTGTAGAGCACCCGCTCGGGCGAACGCGCATGCTCGGCATCGAAATCCTGCGCGTGATAGTTGAGCCCGCCCACGTCCAGCAGCGCGAGCTGGTTCGAGCTTCGCGGCGCATCGGCGTTGATCCCCTGCGTGACGGGGCGGGTCGGGTCGAGGCGGCGGACCCGCTCGGCCAGCTGACGCCCGGTCGCCACCCCCTCGGGCGTGCCGTCCTCGGGAATTTCGTTGCCGATGCTCCAGAACAAGACGCTCGGATGGTTGCGGCCGCTGATGACCAGGCGGTCGATATCGCGCGGCCAGTCGGTCTTGAAGAAGCGCGAATAATCCTGCGCGCGCTTCGACTTGTTCCAGCTGTCGAATGCCTCGTTGATGACCAGCATGCCGAATTCGTCGGCGGCGTCGAGCGTCGCCTGGCTCGCCGGATTATGCGCGTTTCGGATCGCGTTATAGCCAGCGGCCTTCATCAGCGCGACCTTGCGCCGGTCGGCATCGGGCACGCCGGCGGCGCCGATCATGTAATTGTCATGATGGATGTTGCCGCCCTGGAGCTTGAGCGGCTTTCCATTGATGCGCAGGCCCCCGCGCGCGTCGAGCGTGACGGTGCGCAGCCCGAAGCGCGTACGCCGCGTATCGACGACGGCGCCGGCGACGCGAACCTCCTGCACCAGCGTGTAGAGGTTGGGCGCGCCCGGCGACCACAGGCGTGGCCGCGTGAGCTCGAGCCGCTGCGTTGCCGCCGAGCGGGCGCCAGGCGCGATGACGGCGGTGCGGCGCGTTTCTGCCACCGTCTCGCCCGTCGCCGCGACGATGCGCGTCACCAGCTCGACGGCGCGCGCCGTGGCCGCGCGGTTGGCGACCGCCGCCTCGACCGAGACGACGCCCTTCGCCTCGGTCGCGACCGGCGTCGTGACGAAAACGCTGTCTGGGTCGAGATGCACGCGGTCGAGGAGTTCGATGCTCGCCGGGCGGATGAGGCCCGACCCTGCATACCAGCGCGACGAGGGGTCGGCATGGTTGGCGCGCACGACGATCACATTGTCGCCGGCGCGCACCTTCCCCGTCAGGTCGAGCGCGAAAGGGGTGTAGCCGTAACGCTGGCGCGCTAGATGCCGGCCGTTCAGCCAGATGTCGGCGTCCATATAGATCGCCTCGAACTTCAGCCGGACTACCCCCGCCGCCTCGGCCGCCGACAGCTTCAGGTGGCGACGGTACCAGCCGATGCCGCCCGGCAGATACCCCGAATCCTGTCCGGCAACGGCGTCGCGGTCGAAGGGCGGGCGTCCATCCCCCCGATCCATGATCGACCAGTCGTGCGGCACCGTGACGGGACGCCAGTCGCGATCCTCGAACCCAGGCCGCTCGGCACCGGGCGCGTCGCCGGCGTGGAAGCGCCAACCCTGCGACAGGCTGCGCTCCTCGCCCGCGGCGGGCAGCGCGGCCATCGCGAGCGCCAGCATCAATCCCGGTTTCGCCGTCCTGCTCGCTGCCATGCCCGCAACTGCTCCTTCGTTTCCTGTGGTGGTGGTTCAGCCGAACAGCTTCTGCTCGCGCGCGAAGTCGAGAAAGAGCGGCAACCAGAGGCCATCGGGTGCGCCGGGCATGGGCCGCAGCGCAAAGCCGTGCCCGCCGCGCGCGAACAGGTGCGTCTCGACCGCGATGCCCTTGGCGCGCATCGCATCGCGCAGCCGCACGGCGTTGGCGACGGGCACCACCTCGTCATCCTCGGCATGCACCATGAAGGTCGGCACCGCATCGGCCGTGACATTCTGGTCGGGCGACCATTCGCGGATCTGCTCGGGCGTCGCCGAGCCGCCGAACAGCGACGGCGCCGTCCCGTCATAGGCATCGGCCGGATCGACCGTCTGGACGGGATAGATCGGGGCGGTCAGCAGCGGCCTGGCGCTCTGCCGGTCGATCGCATCGACGGGCGCGGTGAAGCGCGCCGAATGACGCGTGGCCATCGTCGTCGTCAGAAAGCCGCCGGCGCTGAAGCCCATCACCCCGACGCGCGCGGGATCGACGCCGAAGCGCGCGGCATTGGCGCGGATGACGCGGATCGCGCGCTGCGCATCGGCGGGACCGACCGCCGCAGGTTCGCGCCAGCCATCCTGCGCGAGGCGATAGAACAGCACGAAGCAGGTGATGCCCGCGCGGTTGAGGGCATTGGCGACCCGGTACCCCTCATGCTCGAAATAATTCCACGCGAACCCGCCGCCCGGAATGATGAGCATCGCGGCGCCATTTGGTTGCGCCGCGCGAAAGCTGACGATCCGGGGCCGCGTCACGCCCTTCAATCGCCGGCTGCTATAGGCAGGGTCGGTCGAGGTCTGCTCGACGATCTCGGCCATGGCGGGGTTGCGCGCGCCCGCGGGCGGGCGCGGCCACAGCTCGATCACCTCGCCCGCCTCGGCCGGGGCAGCGGGAGCCGGCAGTTGCGCCCACCCCGCCGATCCGAGGCCGAGTGCCGAGGCGCCCGCCAGCGCCACCGGGGATTTGACGAAGTCGCGTCGTGAAAGGCTCATCGGAAAGGCTCGCTGCTGCGCCGAGCGGAGGGCGCGGGGCCGACACGGGGGCCGGCGCCGCTCAACTCTTGCCCGCCCCCTGAAGCAGGGCGTCGAGTCCCTGCCGGTCCTTCACCGCATAGGTTCGCCGGTCGATCAAGTCGCCGGTGTCCCACAGAAAGGGCAGAAGGCCGTTTTCGCGCGCCTTCAGCGTCACATACTTCATCCAGTATGCACGCGAGGCGAGGTGCTTTTCGAGATCGCGCGGCGTCGAGCGGCGCGGCGCGCCATATTCGCCGAGCAGCACCGGCACGCCCTTGCTGACGAACATCTCCTTGGCGAGGGCCATGTGCGCATCGACCGTCTCCTCCTCGCCCCAGGTGGCGTTGCGGTCGGGCTCGATCGTCGAGTGATAGTCCTTGCCCCAATAATAGAACATCTTCCCCCAGCTCGCGTCCTCGCTGAGGATGCAGAAATTGGGCGGGCTGTAGAAATGCGGCTCGACCATCAGGCGGCCGGCGACCGTGTCGGTCGGCATCCGCGTCCAGAGCGTCTTCGACAGGTCCATGTTGACGTTGGGCAGCGGCAGTACCAGCACGCGATAGGCGTTGCGCCCGCCAGTCGCGCGCACCGCGTCGATGAAGGTCTGATGATAGCTGTAGAGCACCTCCATTTGCTCGGCGGTGTCGCAATTGGGCTCATTGGCGCCGGCGAAGATCAGCCGCTCGTCATAGTCGCGGAAGTGAGTCGCAATCTGCTCCCAGAACGCCTTTTGCTTGGCGTTGACCGCGTCCTTCTTCGCCGGGGTGACGTTGTTCTCTAGCCAACCGCCGTCCCAGTGGATGTTGAGCAGCACATGAAGGTCGGCATCGACACAATATTGGACGACATCCTTTACGCGCGCGAGCCAGCTGTCCCTGATCTTGGCCGTCGTCGGATCCGAATACTGGTCCCACGCGCAGGGCAGCCGGATCGAATCGAAGCCCGACGCCTTGGCCGTGTCGATCAGCTCGCGCGTGATGAGCGGGTTGCCCCAGTTGGTTTCGCCGCCGATCGCCTCCAGCGTGTTGCCGATATTGATGCCGAGCTGCATCCGCGCGGCCAGTTGTACCGCGTTGCTGCCCATGCCGGTCGAGTTGGGCGCGGCCGGGCTGGTGTTGTAACTGGGGTAAAGAGTGCCGGTCGAGGTCGGCGACGGTGAGGGCGTGGGTGTCGGGGTGGGCGTCGGGGTCGGCGCAGGCGACGGAGTAGCGCTCGGCCGGGGCGCGGCGCTCATCCCGCCGCCGGCGCACCCCGCGACCAGTGCGACCGTCGATACCAGCATCTGGCGCCTTGCGAACTTCATCTCGATCCTCCCACGCACAATCCATCCGCCCGCCGCGCTGCGCGCACCGGCGGCGTCGCCGTCATCGACGGCCGATCCCGTTCCTGCTGTCCGGCCCCGCGGCCGCGCCGACCGGCGCCCCGTCAGCGCCGCTTGCCACCCCCCTCCGGCCTTGCCCGGCACATCGCCGACAGCGGATTGGGCGCGGTCGCCGTCAGCAGGCCGAGGCGGTAGGGCAACATCAGATAATCCATCCCGGCGGACTTTGGATCGACCCCCTGATAGAGGAAGCGCAGCGGCCGGCAGGGGTCGAGCGTCAGGTGCTGGTCGTTGCCCGCGCGGATCATCTCGCCATGCGACACGTCCAGCGTCCAGCGCCCGCCCGGATAGGCGACATTGGCCGAACCGGCGAAGGGATCTGCGAGGCTGTCGGCGAGCGGCTTCCAGCCGCCGTCGAGCCGATCGCTGGTCCAGGCGCGGAAATAGCGGCCACGGGGGCCGATTGCCTCGACCATCGTGACATAGCTCGGCGTGCCGGCAACCCGGTAGGTCATGCTCGCCTCGAACAGCCGGTCGCGGGCGTCCTCAAGCACCACCTCGGTCTTGCCGAAGCCCCGGGGAAAGTCGGCGAGCGCGGTTTCGGAACGGTAGAGCCGGCCATTGTCGCCGGTGTTGAAGAGGTGGCAGCGGGTGTCGTCGCAGATCACCCAGAAATCGAGCCAGGTCGCGTTGCCGTCCTTGCCCTTCACCACGTCGGGCACTGCCGCGAAGAAGGGCTTGGGCGCGCTCCACGACATCGGATCGTCGATGTTCGTGGTCGTCGAATAGAGCGGGTCGCCGCCCTGAAAGACCATGTACCAGCGCTTTTGCGGCGCGAAGAAGAAGACCTGCGGCGCGGCGCGATAGCCGGGCCCGATCGGCGACCGATCGAGATAGGTGAGCGGCGCGGCGGGCGCGTCCTCCCAGCGGCGGAAGCTCGCATAGGCGAGGCCCCAGCCCTTCGCGCCCGCCGTCGTCATGAAGACGTGATACTTGCCATTGGCGAAGACGATCGACGGATCCTTGACCGCCACCACCGGATGCTCAGCGTCCGAGCGGGGCAGCACGACGGGCGCGGTCGAGGTCCAGCGGAAGCGGGCCGCCTTGCGCTTCGGCGCGGCATCTTGCGCACTCGCAAGGCTCGCGACCGTCCCGAGCAGCACAACGCCTTTGACCAAGCGACGCACAGCGATCCTCATCGGCCGGCCGCGCCCCGCAGCGCCGTCACTGTGTCGCGTGCGCTGACGAACGCCTGCAGATAGGCATCGTGCGCCGGCATGCTCGCGACGACCGACGCGACCCGGCCGTTGAACGCTTCGAAATAGGCGATGACTTCTTCGTCGGTCAGGCGGTCGATCTGTCGGACCAGCCGGTCGGCGCGCAGGCCCTGGCCGTGCATCACCGACAGCCAGCTATTGTAGGTGAAGAACTCGCCCGGCTTGACGAACAGGCGGCCGTGCGGGCGGAACATGTCGATGCGCGCCTGCAGGCTGTCGGGCACCGACATGTGCTTGCAATAGGCCCAGAAGGGCGTGTCCTCGCGCTCGGTCACCTTGTAGTGAAGGATGATGAAGTCGCGGATGTGCTCGATTTCGAGCTGCATCTCGGCATTGAACGCGTCGATCTCTCTCTGATCGAAATGCCGGTCCGGGAAATAGGACAGGAGCTTGAAGGCGATCGACTGGACGAGGTGGATGTTGGTCGATTCGAGCGGCTCGAGAAAGCCCGAGGCGAGGCCCACCGACACGCAGTTCTTGACCCACACCTCTCGCCGGCGGCCGGGCGTGAAGCGGATGCGCCGCGGCGCGGCCAGCGGCTCGCCGTCGATCGCCTCCATGAGCCGCGCCTCGACCGCATCGTCGCTGTCGGCGAAGGCGCCGCTATAGACCATGCCGTTGCCGGTGCGGTGCTGGAGCGGGATGCGCCAGCGCCAGCCCGACGCCTCGGCCGAGGCCTGAGTATAGGGGATCGGCGATGCGGCCTTTGCACAGGGCACCGCGACCGCGCGGTCGCAGGGCAGCCAGTGCTTCCATTCCTCGTACCCGCTGCCGAGCGTCTTTTCGATCAGGAGGCCGGCCAGGCCGGTGCAGTCGACGAACAGGTCGCCCGCGAGCACGCGCCCGTCCTCGAGCCGGAGTGACTTGATGAAGCCCGTCTCGGGCACCTGCGCGACCTCGACAATGCGGCCGCTGATGTGCCGCACGCCTCGGGCGGTCGCATAGGTGCGCAGATAGTCGGCGTAGAGCGCCGCGTCGAAATGGAAGGCATAGTGGTGCGGGGGAAGTCCGCTCTTCTCGACCGTATGGGGGTGGCGGAAGCGGCTGTGCCGGGCGGCGACCGCGCCGACGTTGCTCGCCTCGATCGGCACGTCCGCGCCCTTCGCCGCCATCAGCGCGGCGTAGCGCAGGTACATGTGATAGAAGGACACGTCCTTGAAATTGGGGCCGAACTGGGCGAACGAGTGGAAATAGCTCTCGCCCACGTCGCGCCAGCCGACGAACTCGATCCCGAGCTTGAAGGTCGCGTTGCAGCGACGCATGAAGTCAGCCTGGTCGAGGCCGAGCATCCGGTTGAAGGTGTGGATGAAGGGCACCGTCGCCTCACCCACGCCGATCGTGCCGATCTCGGGCGATTCGACCAGTTCGATCTCAAGGCCCGCATCGGCAAGGTCGGCCGCGAGCGCCGCGGCGGTCATCCACCCCGCAGTGCCGCCGCCCGCGATCACCACCTTGCGAACCGCGTTCTCGCTGCTCGTTGCTGCCCGTTCTTCGGTCGCCATCCCCACCCCTTCAACTCTCAATGCCGCGCCGCCCGACGCGGCGGGAAGGCGATGTGCGCCTTCCCGCCGTCCGGCCGGTTGTTTCTAGAGGCGCGTGCGGAACATCAGGGTGACCCGCCGGTCGCTGATGTTCGTGTCGTACGGCACCATCACGCCGGGCAACGGCTCCTGATAGGTTCGCGACTTCGTGTTGGTGACGTTGCCGAACATCAGGTTGAGCGTCGCCACATTGTTGAACCGATAATCGAAGCCGATATCGACATAGCCGGCAGGCGCCGCCCAAAGCGGCACCATATTGTAAACCTGGAACGACTTTTCCGGCCCGAAGTCGGTCGGGCTAAGATTGGCCCAATATGGATTGCCGCCCGACGTCGCATAGGAAAGCGGATTGGCGTTGGTCGAAAGAAGCTGCTTCGACCGCCAGTTATAAGCGATACGGAAGTTGACCGACTTGCGGCTGTAGAGCAGCTCGGCATTGTAACTGTATTTCGAGAGGTTGAAGAACGGCAGATCCTCGAAATCATTGCCCAGCACGTCGGTCGCCTGCGGCGCCGGGTTGCTGCTGTCGACGAAGTTGAAACTGCCGTTCACGCCGAAGCCGCTGAGCAGCCCCGGCAGCTTGTCGAAGAAGGTGCGCCCGCCGATCTCGAAGCCCTTGATATTGGCCTGTTCGTCGGACGTTTCGTTCTGGAGATAGGTCCAGGGTATGTCGATAGTGACGATCTCGCCGTTGCCGTTGACGATCGGCGTCTGCTGATTCTGGGTGAAGAAGGTGAAGACCTCCTGATCGCGGATCTGCTTGGCGAACAGGCTGACGTTGAACGCCGTCCCGTTACGCGGGTACCATTCGAACGACAAATCCTCGCTGCGGATGCGGACCGGGTCGAGCCGCGCGCCCGCCGACTGGTTGGTGAAGTTGGTGAGGATCGGCTGGCTGAGCGGATCACCGCCGCCCGGCGGGATGAACGAGACCGAACGTGTGCTCGCGCCAATATTGCCGCCGGCACGGATGGCGTTGAGGTCGGGGGGCGCCAGGCCCTCCGACGCGGCAACACGCACGATGATCTGCGGTGAAACGTCGAACCGAAGGTTGAGCGACGGCAGCACCCGCGTGAACGAATAGTCGATCGAGCGCGGCGTCGCGCTCGGCAAGGTCGAAAAGATCTTGGCCGGGTCGGGCGTCCCGCCGTTGAACTGAATCTGCGTCTGCTCGGCAGCGTCGGCCTCGCTGAGGAAGAAGTCCGACACCTGGTTTTGTACGAGCAGGCCCGAGCTCTTGTTTTGTGCGCGAACGACGCGGACGCCGATGTTGCCGGAGAAGGGCAGTCCGCCCTCGCCGCGGTCGCGGCCGAACTTCAGCTGGATATAGCCGGCAAGGTTGGCGATCCGGGAGTCGGTAAGGCCGCCGGGATTCTGGAAATACTCCTGCCAGTAATCCTCGCGCGTGCCATTGGGGATCGCGCCGTTGTATGCTTTTTGCAGCCGATACCAGTCGAAGCTCTTCATCGTCCGTTCGCTGGGGATCAGCACTGCCCCAGGCGAAGGAACCCGTCCGCCGAAGAAGCCGGGAAAGTCGTAGACCTCGTAATCGTCGGGCGAGCCGTTCGGCGACGCCTCCGGCCCGGTCAGGAAATACTGGATGCCGGCCCAGGGCTGGGCCAGCGGCGCCCAGTAGGTGCCGATGAAATTGTCGTTCTCGTTGCGCACTGACGCGCGCGCGCCGACCGAAACGCTCTTGAAGAAGCTGTCGTCGCCGAAGCTGTAGTCGACGTCGATGTTCGATGCGAACATCGTGCCCTTGTTGTCGGCACCGTTATACGCCATCGACCCCCAATAGGCAGTGTCGGTGTTCGCCAGTGCCGCCGCGTCAAAGCCGCCGACCACCGGAATGTCGTTGCGCAGGTCGAAGCTGGCCGAGGACAGCGCCGGATCGGTCTGTTGCAGCGACGCGAACATGTTCGTGCTTTTGACGATCGACCGGACATACTGGATGCCGCCCGAGATGCGCAGTTCGCGCGCAGGCGTCCAGACGAAGCTGGTCGTGAGGTCGAGCGTCGAGCTCTTGCTCTTGCCCACCGACCGCGAGCTGCCGAACCCCTGGATGTTGGTCAGCGGCTCGGTACAACCGTAGACGCCGTTGCTCCAGTCGGCAGTCGCCTGCGACACCGGGCCGCCATAGCCAGCCTGCGATCCGCAATCGAGATCGGGCGCGGGCGACCAGCCGCCCGAATATTGCTGAAGCCACGTATTTCCGCCCGCGCCGTAGACGATGTTGCCAGTCGCGCCGTAGCGTAGCGAGCCGGCGATCATCGCGCCGTTCTCGTCGAAGACCGGATCCACGGGGATGTATGCGGACGCCTGATTCGGCGCCATGCCGAAGCCGGCGCTCGAGCCCATGCTTTCGACATTGTACTGCGAGTAGAACAGCGTGTTGGTCAGGACGATGTCGGGATCGGGCTTCCACTGCACCGCCTGATACAGGCCGTAGCGGTCGCGCCTGAACTCGCTGTTGCTCCAGTTATAGCCATAGGGGATGAGACCCACATCGTCGGGCGCGCCCGGTGCGTAGGCGGCGTAGAAGGGGTTCATCTTGAGGTCGCTGCTCTGCGCGTCGAAACGCGAGAAGGCGAGGTTCCAAAGAATGCCGATCTCGCCGACCCCGGTCGTCCAGCTCTTGGTGTAGAGCGCCGAGATGTTGGGCGAGAACTTCTTCGACATGTCGCCGTAGCTGCCGCCGACCGTCAGGTTGGATTCGGACTTGCTGTAATCGAACGGCAGCCGCGTGCGCAGATCGACCTGCGACGCGCCGCCCTCGATCAGGCTGGCGGTCGTTCCCTTGTAGACGTTGACCGCGCTCATCAGTTCGGGGGTGACGTCGCCCCAGCTGATCGCGCTGCCGCCATTGGCACTGAACACCTGGCGGCCGTTGAGCGTGCTTGAATTGTACGGCAGGCCGCGCACCGAGATGCCCGTGCCTTCGATCTGAAAGCTCGGATTACCCTGATCGACCGAGAAGCGCGACAGGGCGATGCCCGGCACGCGCTGCAGCACCTCGGTGATCGAGGTATCGGGCAAGCGGCCTGCCTGATCCGCGACGATCGAATCGACGATCGTGTCGGCGTTGCGCTTGATCTCGATCGCGTCGTTCAGCGCCTTGCGACGGGCGGTGACGAGAATCTCCTGTGCGCCCTCCTCTTCGGATGCGGCTTCAGGCGCCGCGGCCTGACCGGCATCCTGCGCATAGGCCGGTTGCGCGAGGCCCGCCCCTGCGAGCGCAATGGCGTAGCCGCTGACGCCGATCATGAACCCCTTGGCAATCATTCGTCTTCCCCTCCCTTGCGCGATGCTCACCGGCTGTTGACCGAAGGCTCGCGCTATCGACTTGAAGCGAGTTGTCCCGGCGTCGGCGGCAGCGCCTCTGGCACCCCCGATTGCCGGGCGGGCGACAGCCTCAGCCGCCGCGACGGCATCAATTCACGCGATCGACTGGGGCCGGATGGCGCGCTCGGACGCGCACGCGGCAGGCAGGCGATGGCCGGCACGGCCATGAAGGGGAGCGCGGGCCATGACGTCGCCTCGAGGCGGCCTCGCCCGGTGCAGGTCCTTGATCATTCCAGCAGCCCCTCCTTGGCCTTGCGAAGCTCGGTCGGGCGACCCGGCATCTCTATGCTCGACTCGCCACATCTTCGCGAACCATACTTTTATATATGCGAGTCAGAATCTTCCAGTGGGATTCGAAGAAATCGATGTGGAGGGTCTAGTCGTTGGACAATGCCGTCGGGCTGGCGCGCATCAAGAGGAGCGAGCGGCATTTTTCGTAATCTTTTCGGTATCTTATAGCTTTGGGAAACATGACCGCCCTGCGATCCTGGTGCATCCTATAGGATCGGATCGTGCATTCTCGTTTTCATATACGATTCTGACAGGCGCGGATGTTGCGAGACCGGTGGATCAGGCGGCTCGAAATGCGGTTTTGCCTTTGACGGCCAAGGCGAGCCCCGACCGCGTGTCCGCGACCCGCCAGAGCGGATGAGGCAAAGTCCCAAGGCGCGCCGGCGCCGACCAGAATCAGCCCCGAAGCGCGGTCGCCAGGTCGAAGATGCGCTCGGCGCGCCGCCACTTCGCGCCGTCGGGACCGACGCGCTGGAAGCGGCTCATCAGCTTTTCCCAGCGCTGGACGGCGGGATCGGCGGCGTCGGCACGTGCCTTTGCCGCGAAGTCGAAGCTGTCGTCGACCTCGATCACCATGACCAGCCGGGTGTCGAGGCGATAGATGCGCATCGCCTCGATCCCGCTGCGTCGGATCGACGCCTCGATCTCTGGCCAGCCGGCGCCGGGGGCGTGATACCGCTCATATTCGGCGATCAGTTCGGGATCGTCGTGCAGATCGAGCATCAGCACATGTTCGATGCTCATCGGGCCCTCAATGGCTGTGCGCGGGCGTGACCGCGACCGTCGCGCCGCGCACCGACAGCGCGAACAGCAGCACCACGACGAAGGCGAGCGCGGCGACCAGCATCGCGGCGTTGATGCCGGCCATATCCGACACCGCGCCCATCGCCGCGGTGAGCACCGCCCCGCCGATGATCGCCATCACGATCAGCGATGCCCCCGCTCGCGCCAGCGGCCCTAGCCCCGCCATGCCGAGCGCGAAGATCGTCGGGAACTGGATCGACATGAAGAAGCTTGCCGCCACCAGCGCGATCAGCCCCGCCTGTCCCCCCAGCAGCGCCGCAGCAACCGCAAGGATCAGGCTGGTACCCGCGAATACCGCGAGCAGCAGCGGCGGCGCGATGCGACCCATCAGCGAGGCGCCGACGAAGCGGCCGATCCCGAACAGGACAAGGCTGGCGAACAGCCAGTCGGCTGCGGCGCGCTCGCTCGTCCCCGGCAGGTTCGCCTGGGCATAGCGGATGGTGTAGCTCCACAGCCCCACCTGCGCGCCGACGTAGAAGAACTGCGCCGCCGCCGCCTTGAGCAGGCGCGGTTGGCCGAACACGCCCGAAAAGGGCACGTGCGCGCCGTTGCCCTCGTCGGCGCTGCGGCCCGGGAAGCGGATCAGCGCCGCTGCGATCGCGAAGCCCAGCACGACGAGACCGATGATCAGATAGGGCGTCTGGACCGCGATCACCTCCTGCCGCAGCAGCGCGTCGCGCGCGGCGGGCGCCATCGCGGCGAGCGCCGCCTCGTCGTGCGCGATCTCAGACAGGATGAAGTATTTGCCGATCAGCACGCCAACGACCGTGCCGACCGGATTGGCCGCTTGCGCCCAGTTGAGCCGCCGCGCGGCCCCTGCCGGATCGCCGATCTCGGTCATCAGCGGATTGGCCGAGGTTTCAAGGAAGGCGAGGCCCGCGGCGATGACGAACAGGGCGGCAAGAAAGTAGCGATACTCGCCGAAATGCGCCGCCGGATAGAAAAGCAGCGCGCCCGCCGCATAGAGCGCAAGGCCGGTGACGATCGCCGCCTTGTACCCCCGCGCGCGGGTCAGCATCGCGGCGGGTACCGCGAGCAGGAAATAGCCGAGATAGAAGGCCTGCTGGACGAAGCTCGTCTCGAAGTCGGAAAGGACGAACGCCTTCCGGAACTGCGCGATCAGGATGTCATTGAGGTTGTTCGCCATCCCCCACAGGAAGAAAAGGCAGGTCGTCAGTACGATCGCCGCCCTGTAGCTTGTCCCGGCTTCCCTCATCGGCCTCGATCCCCTCCTCAATCCTTCAGTCCGGCGCGATTGTCGCGCTCTTGACGATCCGTCCGTCCGCCCTGCCATCGGCCGAAGGACGCTCCGACGCTGCTGTTCCCATCGGTCTTATATATGATAGAAGGCTTGCATATCTGACATATGCTTGTCTAGCAGCTCTTGCACACATTGCCTCGATCGCCATAGGAACAGACGTGAAAACAGTTATTTGCCACGAACCACTGAACCTGGCGCTGATCGAGCGACCCGATCCCGTCCCCACCGAGGCGGAGGTCGTGGTGCGGATCGAACAGGTCGGCATCTGTGGCACCGACTATCATATCTATGCCGGGCGACACCCCTTCCTCACCTATCCGCGGGTGATGGGCCATGAACTGGGCGGCACGATCGAACGGGTGCCGCCGGGGTCGGTGCTGCGCGTCGGACAGACCGTCGCGATCAATCCCTATCTCGCCTGCGGCAGCTGCATCGCATGCCGCAAGGGCAAGCCCAATGCCTGCGTCAACATCACCGTGCTCGGCGTCCATGGCGACGGCGGCATGTGCGAGCGGCTGGTGGTGCCCGAAAGCGCGGTGATCGATGCCAGCGGCCTGACTGTCCATCAGGCGGCCATGGTCGAGTTCCTGGCGATCGGTGCGCACGCCGTGGCGCGCGGCGCTCCGGCGACGGGGGAGCGCGTGCTGGTCGTCGGCGCCGGGCCGATCGGCGTCGGCACCGCGTTGTTCTGCCGGCTGAACGGCGCCGAGGTGACGCTGGTCGACACGCGGCGGTCGCGCCTCGACTATGCGCGCGACGCGCTGGGCTTTGCCGCAGTCCACACCGTCGGCCCCGACCTCGCTGCGGCGCTGGCACTGGAAACGGGCGACGAGATGTTCGACGTCGTGTTCGACGCCACGGGCTCGCTCGCGGCAATGGCGGCCAGCCTGCAATATGTCGCGCACGGCGGCCGGCTGGTGCTGGTCGGCGTCGCCCCCGGCGACCTCGTCCTGCCGGACCCCGAGTTTCACAAGCGCGAGACGACGCTGATCGCGAGCCGCAACGCGATCGCCGCCGATTTCGACCGGACGATCGCCGCAATCCGCGAGGGCCACATCCCGACCGACCGGCTGCACACCCACAGCGTCGCCGCCGACGACCTCCCCACCCGACTGCCCGAACTGATCGCCGAGGCGGATCAGGTGCTAAAGGCGATCGTCCAATTCTGAGCTGGGATCCTCGCCGCGGACACTATTGCGCGGCGGCGGAATGATCGGCGGCTGGTGGAGCTGAGGGGAATCGAACCCCTGACCTCTGCAGTGCGATTGCAGCGCTCTCCCATCTGAGCTACAGCCCCGCCGCCGGTTTTCCGCGGCGTTCGGCGCCGCGAAGGTGGCCCCTCTAGCGACAGTTCGAACCCGATGCAACGCCCGTCGCGCAGCAATTTTTCGGCGGCAAAGGCGCGGCTTTGCGACGGCGGGCCGCGGTTCGCGGCGAGCAGCGGAACATTCGCCCGGCTCGATCCTTAACCTTTGAGCGGAAGGCGCAATCTCGCGACCTCGTCCGCTTGCAAGACAATCCCAGGAGGATCGTGTGATGGGCTACGAACGCAACCAGCGTGGCGGCTGGCGCAGCGACGACGACCGCGATTTCGACTATGGCTATTCGAGCGCGCGCGATTACGCCGCGGCGGGCCAATATGGCGACCGCTATCGCCAGGGCGGGCAGCGTGACCGCGGCGACTGGCGCGGCGAGAGCCGCGATTCCTACGGCGCGCGCGACACCGGGCGCGGTTATGGCAATCAGGGCGGCTACGGCCAGCGAGACAGCTATGGCTATCGCGATGACGACAACGATCGTGGCCGCTATGGTGCGCAGGGCCGCTATGGGCGCGCCGGCTATGGCGGTGATCGGAGCCGCGACAGCTACGGATTCGGCGGCGATTTCCAAGGTTATGGCCAGCGCGATTATGGGCGCGACCGCGGATTTTCCGGCGATCGCCAGGGCTATCAGCGCCAGGGCGGTTATGGCCGCGAGGGTGAGCGCGGGCACGGGCGCGGCTATTCGGGCCAGCCGCAAGGCTATGATTATGACGACCGCGGCTTCTTCGACCGCGCGGGCGACGAGGTCCGCTCGTGGTTCGGCGACGAGGAGGCCGAGCGGCGCCGCGAGATGGATCGCCGCTATGATGAGCGCTACGGCGACCGCGACACCGGCCGCGACGAGCATTATTCGAACTGGCGCCGCCAACGAATCGGCGAGCTGGATCGTGACTATGACGAATATCGCCGCGAGAACGCGACGAAGTTCGAGAACGAGTTCAACAGCTTCCGCACCGAGCGCCAGACGCAGCGATCGTCGCTCGCGCGCGTGACCGAGCACATGGAAGTGGTGGGCTCCGACGGCGAGCATGTCGGCACCGTCGACAAGGTGCGCGGCGACCGCATCATCCTGACCAAGAACGACGTCGATGCCGGCGGGCGTCACCATTCGATCCCGTCGCGCTGGATCGACGGCGTCGACGACAAGGTGAAGATCCGCAAGACCGCGGCCGAGGCCAAGGCCGAGTGGCGCGACGAGGAGCGCAACCATGCGATGTTCGGCCGCGACGATCGCTCGCGCGAAAATGGCGACCGCATGACCGATTCTGCCTCGACCGGGACCGACACGTCGGGCTCGACGGGAAATCTGGGTCGGAGCTTCTCGGGCACCTACTGACCCGACAGGCGTGCAGAGCGACGGGGCCGGACAGCGATGTCCGGCCCCGTTTTGCAGTCAGGCGCGCACCAGGCCCTCGCTGGGGCGCTTCGCCCTGCTTGCCGGAAACAGCGCCGCAAGCGATCGCGGTGCGTCGATCCCGAAATGTTCGGCGAGCGCGCCCGCGATCACCGCGTTGACGTCACCAGTCGCCTTCAGGTCGCGATCTTCGTAGAGCATGGCGTCGGCAAGGCCCGGCCAGTCGGCGACGACCCGACCGCCCGCCACCGCGCCGCCCATCAGCATCGCGACCGACGCCGTCCCGTGATCGGTGCCGCCGGTGCCGTTGGCGCGCACCGTCCGCCCGAACTCGGTCGCCACGATGACGAGCGTTCGTGTCCAAAGCGGCCCAAGGCCTTGCCGAAGCGCGCCCAGCATGGCGTCGAGGGCCTTCAGCTGCGCTGCGAGCCGGCCGACCTGCCCGGCATGCGTGTCCCAGCCCCCCGTCTCGATCATCGCCACGCGCGCGCCGTTGTCGGGGGTGACGAGCCGCGCGGCGAGCGCGCCCGTTGCGGCGGCGTTGCGTCCCTGATCGGCGGCAAGGTCGCCTGTCAGCATCCGGGTCGCCGTCGCTTGTGCCCAGAGCGCGTGCAGCTGCGCATCGCCCTCGTACAGCTGCGTCACCCGCGCGATCAGGTCGTCGCTGGCGTCGGGCAGCGCGGAGGGCGCGTAGCTCGCCACCTCAACGCCTCCGCGCAGCGCCATCGGCACCGTCGCCGCGACCGCGATGGCCCGCGCCTGATCGGACGGCAGCAAGCCGAGGAGCCGATTCATCCACCCGTCCTTGATGGCATAGGGCTGCGCGCTTCCCGTCTCGAGCGCGTTCTGCCCGTCAAAGTGCGACCGCTCGCGATAGGGCGAGGCGACGGCGTGGACGAACATCGCCTCACGCGCGCGATACATTCCTCCGATCGTGGCGAGCGCAGGATGAATCGCGAACATGCCGTCGAGCTTCTCGGCAGTCGCAAATGGCTCGGCCAGCGGACCGCGCTGTCGATCGAAAGCCGGATCGCCGACCGGTGCGATCGTGCCAAGGCCGTCGGCGGCACCGCGCTGAAGGATGAAGATGAACCGCCGATGGGTCGCCGCGCGGGCGAAGGCGATGTGCGGCGCAAAGCCGAGCGCCAGCCCGGCAGCCCCGAGGCCGAGAATCTTGCGACGGTCGAACATGGTCATCTCCGCATGAAATCGGGCGAGGCGAAGAGCAGCGCCAGCGCCTCGGGCGGGCTTTCCGCCCTCGCGACCGCAGCGCCGGTGGGGCTGCTCGTACCGGGGAACTGGTCGCGGGCAAGCGCACGCGCATCAAGCGTCGCCGATTGCGCGCGCGCGGCGAGCCGCTGCGCCGCCTCGACCCGACGCATCACCGCGTCGGGTGCCGCCCAGCTGGCATCGCTGTCGTCCCAGCCGGCGGGCGATCCGGGCTTCCAGACGGGCTGGCCCAACTGCTGTTGCAGACCCGACAGTGCCTGACCGGGAAAGACGCGGACACCGCTGGTGCGAAGGACGGCGATCGTCCAGTCCCAGGGGCTGCGGAACTTGACCGGCTGCGGCGCCCAGGCCTCGGGCGAGGCGATCAGCGCGCGGTAGACGCTGGGTAGATCGCCACCCGATCGCAGGAACGCCGCCTCCAGGCGCGCGATCATCGCCGCGGGTGGAGCATCGCCGGCGAAATGGCGCGCGAGCTTCGTTGCGATGTGTCTGGCGGTCGCCGGATGGCGCGCGAGCGTCTCAAGCATCGCCGTGCCCTGCTCCAGCCCACCGGCCGGATAACGCTCGCCCAGCAGCCGCCGTTCGCCGGGCTCGTGCAGTTGCGGCGCGAAGACGAAGCTGCCGGGCTCCGCCGCCCGGCCCTGCGGCCCCAGGCCGCCGACCGTCCAGCCGGTGAGCGCGCGCGCCAGCTCGGTCACGTCGGTCTGGCCGTAGCCGGTGCGGACGCCCAGCGTATGCAGTTCCATGATCTCGCGGGCGAGATTCTCGTTGAGGCCGCGCCGGCGGCCGCGCGCCTCAGCCCGCAGCGCCGCGGGACTGCCGGGGCCGACCGACTGGGCCTGGTCGAGAAACAGCAGCATCGCCGGATGCCGCTCGACCGCCAGCAACATGTCGGAAAACCGGCCCATGACGTGCGGGCGGATTGCTTCAAACTCGAACGCGCCTGCGAGGGCGATCATCCGCTGCTTTTCCACCGACACGGCGAAATGGTTCGACCAGAAATGCACCAGCCGTTCGGCAAAGGGCGCATCAGTTGTCAGTGCCGATGCGCCGCGCACGCCGATTGCCTCGACCAGATGGCGGCGGGAGGCGGGGCCGACCGCATTGAGTTCCATGGGCTGCCCCGCCCCCATCAGCCGCGCTTCCTGACGCGCCTGTCGTCGCTGCTCGATCAGACCGAAAATCTCGGCGGCGATCACCCGCGACGACGCTGCAGCGATCATCGGCCGATAGGTCGTGATCTGTCCTTCAAGCCACGCCCTGGCGTCTCTCGGCGGCGTCTCACCAAGGCGCGGCCCCAGCCCGAAGCGGTGCCACGCGATGCGGATATCGTCCTGTGCCATCGCACGACCTTGCGCCCAAGCTGTCGCAAAAGTCTGTCAATCGTGCCGGTTGGTCGCGCCCGCGCCTCGCCTTGCCGTTGCATCTGCTGCAACTGCATCTTCACACTGCGCGATTGTCTGCGTGCTGCATTGCAGCAAGAGTGGTGCAAACAAAAAAACACCGGGATGCCGATCAGGCTCTTTCAGGGCTTCACGCCAGAGGAGACAGATCGTGACCAAGCTTCTTATCGCCGCCGCTGCCACCGCCTTCGTTGCCGCTCCCGCGCTTGCCGCCGGGGACGAGACCGTGTTCACGCGCGATGGCCAGACCTATGCCTACACGCTCTCGGCCGAGGGTGACGCGACGGTGATCGCCGGCCGCACCGTGCCGCAGAACGATCCCTTCCGCCTCGTTGTGCGCGGTCGCACGGCCGAGGGCGACATCGACGGTCGCCGCGTGAGCTTCCGCATCGCCAAGCCGCTGACGCTGGCCGCGCGCACGCAGACCGCGAGCGTCGACGCCAACTAAGGCGCAGGCATTTTCGAACTCGGGAAGGGGCGGCCTCGGCCGCCCCTTTTTGCGTCAGAAGCCCTCGGGCAGGTCGATCGCGCCGACATGCTCGCGATAGCGGCCGATGGCGAAGCGGTCGGTCATGCCGGCGATGAAATCGGCGATGTGGCGGCTGCGCGCGGGCTCGCCCTCGGGCAGCGTCTCACGCCAACCTTCGGGCAGCCGGCGCGGATCGTCGGCATAGGCGGCGAACAGCCCCGCTACCACCTTTGCCGCGATCCCCGCCGCCTCAAGCTGGCGTGGGTGGTGGTAGAGCTCGGCGTACATGAAGCGCTTCAGCGTCCGTTCGGCCGCGCGCATCGGCTCCGAAAAGGCGACGAGGCAGCGGTCGGCGGCGCGCACGTCGTCGGCGCTTTCGATGCGATGCTCGGCGAGGTTGGCGCGCGTCGAGGCGATCAGGTCGTTGACCATCGCGCCGATCTGCGACCGGACGAGCTCGCCCACCAGCCGGTCCGGCGCGCAGTCGGGAAAGCGCGCACGCACCGCATCCCATCCCGCGGCGATCATCGGCACCGCGAGGATCGCGTCGAGCGACAACAGCCCGGCGCGAAGGCCGTCGTCGATGTCGTGATTGTCATAGGCGATGTCGTCGGCCAGCGCCGCGACCTGCGCCTCGAGCGAGGAATAGCGGGTGAGGTCGAGCGGGAACGCCGCATCCGCCTCGGCCAGCGCCCAGCCCGGCGCGGCAACGGGGCCGTTATGCTTGGCGAGGCCGTCGAGCGTTTCCCATGACAGGTTCAGGCCCCGCCAACGCGGATAGGGGCTCTCGAGCCACATCAACGCGCGCAGCGTGTGGCCGTTATGGTCGAAGCCCCCCTTCCCCGCGAGCGCCGCCTCCAGCGCCGTCTCGCCGGCATGGCCGAAGGGCGGGTGGCCAATGTCGTGGGCAAGGCAGAGCGCCTCGGTCAGATCCTCGTTGAGGCCGAGCGTACGGGCGATCACCCGGCCGATCTGCGCGACCTCGAGGCTGTGGGTAAGGCGGACGCGGAAATGGTCGCCGTCGGGCGCCATGAACACCTGCGTCTTGTGGCGCAGGCGGCGGAAGCTGATCGAGTGGACGATACGGTCGCGGTCGCGCTGGAAGGCGTCGCGCGGTCCGCGCTCGGCGGCGCCGGGCTCGGCGTGGAGCCGTCCCCTGCTTCGTGCCGGGTCCGAAGCCCAGCGCGCGGAACCGCTCATTTGGCGGGCAGCCGCGAGACCTTCTGCCCCGCCTCGCTCTGGAAGGTGAACGCCGACAGCCCGCCCTTGCCGAGCGTGTTGACCAAGGCCTGCGCCTCGCTGCCGCTGGCGAAGGGGCCGGTCAGCAGCCGGTTGGTGAAGCGCAGCGGCGTCGTCCAGGCCTGTTTGCCCTTGAGCGCCGGCGACTTGGCGACGAGCGCGTTCCACGCCTTGGGCAGGTCGGCCACGTTGGCTCCGCCCGCGACCTGCACCCACCAGCGCGCGGGCTCGGCGGGCTTCTTGGGCTCAGGTTTCTTGGGCTCGGGCTTTTTGCCCTCGTCCTTCTTCGCCGCGGCCTTTTTCGCGTCAGCGGGCTTGACCTCCGGCTTGCGGAGCTCGGCCCTCGCGACGGCGATTGGCGTCGGGGGTTTCTTGGGCTCAGGCTTTGGCGCCGGCGCTGGCGCTGGCTTTGCGGCGACCGGGGCGGGCGCGGGCTCTACG
Organism: Sphingomonas spermidinifaciens; assembly: GCF_002351485.1. GTDB lineage: Bacteria > Pseudomonadota > Alphaproteobacteria > Sphingomonadales > Sphingomonadaceae > Sphingomonas > Sphingomonas spermidinifaciens. The sequence continues at coordinate 1,017,486 of NZ_NWMW01000001.1, forward strand.
GGCGGCGGTGCGGTGACGCCGAGTTCGGCCGCCGGCACCGCGATGTTGCGGACGATCATCGCCAACACATCGTCCTCGCCGCCGATGCGTCGGGTCGGGGCCACGGGCCGTGGGCGCTCGGCGGCTCCGGTGGAAAAGCCCGGTGCCGTCGCGGCACTGGCGGTCAGCGCGGGCGCCGTCGCGCCTGTCGAAGGTTCAGGGGCGCGCGGCGGCACGCTCGCGCCGGCAAGTGGCAAGGTTCCAACCGACGCCGCGGTCTCACCAGCCGCGACGCTGCTCGTCCCGCGTCCCTCGACGGCCGCCACACCAACACTGCTTGTGGGGCCGGCGACCGACGCGGCAACCGTGCTTTCTGCAGGCGGCGTGGCTGGTGTCACCATCGCGACGCCAGCCGGACGCTCCGCGCCCGTTACCGGCGGCGAGGGCGCCACTGACGCAACACCAGCGGCCGTGACGGTCGAGGCTGGCGAGCCACCGGTGCCGAACGCCGGGGCGGCGAGCGACGTCCCGCCTGCACCGACAGCACCTGGCCCTGTGGCAAGGCTTGCCGCGGGGCTCCCCGATTGCGCCGCGCCGCCGCCAGGCGCGCGCAGGCTGCTGATCGGTGCGCCCGTCGCCGCTGACGCCGCCGCAGCGCTGGTCGCTGCCGTTGCGGATGCTGCGGATCCGCTCGCAGCCGACGTTAAGGAAGAACGGCCAGGCGCGGCGGCCGCCACCGAAGACGACGCCGGCAACGAACCGCCGACCGGCGACGTCGTGCCGGTCGTGGCGGCGGGTGCAGACCGGGTCGTACCCGGCGGCGCCGGTCGCGAGGCAGCGGCGGTCTGCACGCGGCTGGGCCGGCGGCCGTAGCGCTCGGCGTTCAGCGCCTCACGCTCGGCGCGGCGCTCGGCCGCGCGGCGTTGCCGGGCCCGCGCACGAGTGTCGGCGGCGGACTCGTCGCGTGTCGCGGCCGCGCCTACGCCTTGCGCAGGGGTGGTCGTAGGCACCGCAGGGCTCAGCGACGCGACCTGCACCGGCGCGCGCTGCGGCAGCGCCGGTGCAGGCGGCGCGAGGCCGGCATCGGCAAGCCGTGCGGGAGTCCGCGTGAATTCACCCAGATGTGCGGCAAAGGCGCGGTCGGCCGGATCGCGAATCTCCGACAGACGGCGGAACAGCGGCTGATAGGCGGTCGCGAAGCCCGGCATCATCGTGGCGGTGACGCGCCCCGCGCCTGCGGTGTCGCCCGCCAGCGCCATGACCAGCGCGCGGGTCCGCCACGAAGCGCGATCCTGCTGGCGCAGCAACGGGTCGAGCACCTGTTCGGCCCCCGGCTGGTCGCCCGAGATGGCGAGCGAGATCGCCAGCCGCCGCCGCACCTCGGCCTCGTCGCCCGTCGCCAGCGCGCGACGATATTCGGCCTGTGCGTGGGCCTGATCGCCAACGAGGTCATAGGCCAGCCCGCGATCGTCGGCATAGCCGGCGGGCGACAGGCCGCCGCGCTCGGCGTCGGCGAAGCGGCGCAGTGCCTCGCCCGGCCGGCCCATCCGCACCAACGCCCGCCCGCGCGCGGCGGCGATGCGCGGATCGGTCGGCCGAACCTTCTCGGCGCGCGCGAGGAACTGCAGCGCCGCAGGGGCATCGTCGAGCAGCGCGCTCGCCTCGCCCGCGGCGATCAACGCCTCGACATCCTGTGGCGCACGGCCGAGCGTCCGCATCGCCGCGGCGAGCTTGTCGGCGGTCGGTGTCGGCTGCGGGACATAGCCGGGCGCGGCGGGCAGGGCCTGCTGTGCAACAGCAGCGGGGGTGACGAGCACCAGCAACGCGGCGCCGCCAAGCCACAGGGCGGTATGACGAGTCATGCTTGGGAACGCCGTTACCATGCCGCGGCTGAACCGCGACTGTCGAAACGCGGCAACGGCGACAAGGCGATGCCGCCCGGCGACGAACCGGGCGGCATGGCCTCGTTTACTGGTTGTTCTGGCGGTGAAGGAAGCGCGGGATGTCGAGCGGGTCCTTGTCCCCCTCGCCCCGGGCGATTCCACGACCCGCAGCCGACATGCGCTCGAACAGCGTGCCACCCGGACGCGGGGCGGCGGGCGCCGCCTCGGCTTCGGGCTCCTCGGCGCCGGTCAGCCAGCGCCGGCGCGGCGCCTCGGCGTCAGCGGGCTGGGGTGCGGTTTCGCCCCCCTCGCTCGGCAGCGTCGATTCGGCACCGAGCACCAGTTCGTCGCTGTCCTCGGCGGGCGTCGGCGCGGGATCTGCCACGGCAACAGGCTCGGCTGCGGCGGGGGCCACCTCCTCGCTGAAGCCGGGCTGCGGCGCGGGCGTCGCGGGCGTGCGCTTGGGCGCCGAGAAGCTGAAGCTTCGCGTCGTTTCCGCCGCCGTGGGCGCGGGGGTGGGCAGTGCGCCCGAGTCCGCCTCGATCCCGGTGGCAACGACCGACACGCGGATGCGGCCCTCGAGTTCGGGATTGAAGGCCGATCCCCAGATGATGTTGGCGTCGGGATCGACCAGCTCGCGGATATGATTCGCGGCCTCGTCGACCTCCAGCAGGCGCATGTCGTCGCCGCCGGTGATCGACACGATGACGCCCTTGGCGCCCTTCATGCTGACGCCGTCGAGCAGCGGATTGGCGATCGCCTTCTGCGCCGCCTCGATCGCGCGGCTGTCGCCCTCGGCCTCGCCGGTGCCCATCATCGCCTTGCCCATCTCCTGCATCACCGACCGGACGTCGGCGAAGTCGAGGTTGATGAGGCCAGGCATGACCATCAGGTCGGTGATGCCGCGAACGCCCTGCTGCAGCACCTCGTCGGCCATCTCGAAAGCCTGCTTGAACGTGGTGTTCGCGTTGGCGATCAGGAACAGGTTCTGGTTCGGGATAACGATCAGCGTGTCGACGTACTTCTGAAGCTCGTCGATGCCCGCCTCGGCGCTGGCCGAGCGGCGCTTGCCCTCGAACGCGAAGGGCTTGGTGACGACACCGACGGTCAGGATGCCCATGTCACGCGCGGCCTTGGCGATGACAGGCGCAGCGCCCGTGCCCGTACCGCCGCCCATGCCGGCCGCGAGGAAGCACATATGGCTGCCCTCGAGCGACTTCTGGACCTGCTCGATCGTCTCCTCGGCAGCGGCACGCCCGATCTCGGGCCGGCTGCCGGCGCCCAGCCCTTGCGTGATCTTCGCGCCCAGCTGGATGCGTGCCGGCGCGACCGACTGCTTCAGCGCCTGCGCGTCGGTGTTGGCGACGACGAACTCGACCCCCTGCACTTCGGCCCGGATCATGTTGGCGATCGCGTTGCCGCCGGCGCCCCCGACGCCGATGACGGTGATGCGCGGCGTCAGCTCGTCGACGTCGGGCGGCAGAAAATCGATACCCATGTGCTTCTCCCCAGTGCCCCCAGATTACACGCGGGCGCCTGATACTCCCGCCCGTTCTGCACCATTGCTCTGACCGATCCTAGCGTCAAAAATGGGTGCAAGTCGCAAAATCTTAATAATTCGACCGAAACGCCGCCAGCAGCCGCTTGACCATCGCCCCCATCGTCGGCCGCACGACCAGCTGATGCTGCGGTTCCATGCCGCGCAGATCGACCGGATCGGCCGCCGCGAACATGGCGAGGCCGGCCAGCGTCGAGAAGGCCGGCCCCGAATGCGCCTCGGGTAGGGCAGACAGCCCGCGCGGACGGCCAACGCGGACGGTGCGGCCGAGCGCCTGCTGCGCATAATCGGCGATGCCCTTCAGCTCGGCGCCGCCGCCGGTCAGCACGATCTGCCGCCCGACCGGATCGTCGAAGTTGAGCTTCTTCAATTCGCGCTGCACCTCCTGCATCAGCCGGTCGAGGCGCAGGCGGATCGTCGCGATCAGCTGTGCCTTGGTGATGCGGCTCCCCTCCTCGCCCTGCTCGGCGCTGATCGGGGCGATGTCGATCATGTCGTGATTGTCGCGTGGGCTCATGTTCGCCGAGCCGTGGAAGCACTTGATCCGCTCGGCCTGCGCGCGGCGGGTACCGAAGGCGCTGGCGATGTCATCGGTCACGTCCGCCGCGCCCATCCCGATCGAGGCGAGGCCCGTCAGCACGCCGTGCTGGAACACCGACACGTTGGTCACGCCCGCGCCGATCTCGACCAGCGCGACGCCCAGGTCGCGCTCCTCCTCGCTCAGCACGGCAAGGCCCGTGGCGACCGGCGCGGCGACGATCGACTTGACGTCGAGATGCGCGGAGCGGACGCACAGGTCGAGGTTCCGCACCGGCGAGCCGTCGGTCGCGACGACGTGAATCTCGACGCCCAGCCGGTCGGCATGCATCCCGATGGGCTTGGGCGTGCCGGTCAGCCCGTCGAGCGTGTAGCGCGTCGGCTGTGCATGCAGCACCATCCGCCCCTGCGGGTCGAGCGCCTCGCCCGCGGCCTTCAGGAGCGCGTCGATATCGCCCTGTTCGACGCGGTGGCCGCCCAGATCGACCTCGAGCTTCACGATATCGCTGACCAGTCCGCCGGCGGAGAAGGCGACCCACACGTCCTCGATCGACACCCCGGCAATCCGCTCGGCCTGCTCCACCGCCTCGCGCACCGCGACTTCGGTCGCGGCCATGTCTGCGATATAGCCGCGCCGCACGCCCCGGCTCTCGCGCTGGCCGGTGCCGAGCACCACCAGCTCGCCGCCGTCACCCTTTTGCGCGATCAGCGCCGAGACCTTCGACGATCCGATGTCGAGTACGGTGAGAAGTCCGTCCGCTACCTGCTTCGCCATGCCCTGTACCCCCCCATTTACCCGCCCCTATTCCGCGTCGCGGGGCAGCGACTTGTCGGCTTCCGCTTGCACCTTCGCATCGGGATCGACCGCGGTCGTCCGTTCGAGCCCACTGGCCTTTCGCATCACCAGGTTCTTTGGGATGCGCAGGTCAAAGCGGACATACGGCCCGCCGAGCAGCCGGTCGCGGCCGTCGAGCTCTGCGAACTTGACGAGCGCTGCCTGGGCGACCGGCTCCTCCTCGGGAAGCAACAGCGTCTCGCCCGACACGAACTGCAGATCCCAGCGCCGGCCACCGACCCAGGTCGCGGCGCGCACCATCGGCTTGAGCGCCGGTGCGGCGTCGATCAGTCGCTCGAAGGCGGGCGCCTGCGCATTCGCGCCCTCGCCGACCAACAGTGGCAGGTGCGGCACCGCGTCGGCACGAATGGGTTCGAGCAACGTGCCCCCCTCGTCGATCAGCATCAGCTGGCCGTTGTTCTGCCAGACCGCGGCGGGGGTGCGCTCTACCACGTCGATGACGATCGTGTCGGGCAGCCGCCGCGAGACGCGCGCATCGGCGATCCAGCCATAACGGAGCAGCCGCTCCCGCACCTCGTCCAGGTCGACCAGCGCCATCGCCCGCGACTGCTGGTCGAGCGCCACCGAATAGACCGCCATCCGGTCCATGCGCTTGAGGCCCGTCACCTCGACCTGCTCGACACGCAGGCCCGCACGACCCATACCCTCGGCGATCGCGGTGCCGATCATGCCGGGCACGCCGAAGAAAGTGGCGACGCCGATCGCCGCCCCGCCCGCCGCGAGGGTGAAGGTCCAGCCGAAGACTCGGCGCAGCGTCGCTTCCGACACCGGCACCGACGCGATGATCCGGTCGAGCAGCCCCGCGCGCGGCTTGCGCCCGCCGGGCTTGCGGGCGCCCGGCTTGCGCTGGGGTCCGGGTCGGCGCTGGGCGGTGCGGCGCTGGTCCATCCGGCTCATGCTTCGGCGTCCTTCATCGCTTCGTCAACGATCGCCTGGACGAGCTCGGCATAGCTCATGCCCCGATGCCGCGCCTGTTCGGGCACGAGGCTCAAGGGCGTCATCCCGGGCTGAGTGTTGACCTCGAGCAGGAACAGTCCGGCGACGCCGCGCTCGTCGTCCCAGCGGAAGTCGGAGCGCGAGGCGCCCTTGCAGCCGAGCAGCCGATGGGCCTCGACCGCGATCGCCTCGCACGCCTGAGCGACGTCGTCGGGGATGGCGGCGGGACAGACATGTTCGGTCAGGCCGTCGGTATATTTGGATTCGTAATCGTAGAAGCCAGTCTTGGGCTTGAGTTCGGTGACGCCCATCGCCGTCTGCCCGAGCACCGCCGTCGTCAGCTCGCGCCCGCGGATAAAGGGTTCGGCCAGCAGCTCGTCGAACTCGGCCCACGGACCCTGGCTGTCGCGGGCGATCGGGTTGCCGTAATTGCTCTCGTCGGTGACGATCGCGACGCCGACCGAGGACCCCTCATTGACGGGTTTCAGCACATAGGGGCGCGGCAACGGGTCGCGCTCGTACAGCTCCTCGCTGCGAACCATCCGGCCGCCGGGCATGGGGATGCCGTGCGGCACCAGCGCCTGCTTGGTCAGCTGCTTGTCGATCGCGATGACCGAGGTGGCGAGACCCGAATGCGTGTAGCGCAGCCCCATCAGGTCGAGCATCCCCTGCACGCTGCCGTCCTCACCCGGTGTGCCGTGCAGCGCGTTGAAGACGAGATCGGGCTTCGCCTCGGACAGCCGGAGCGCGATGTCGCGACCCATGTCGATGCGCGTGACGCGGTGGCCGAGGCTTTCGAGCGCGTCGGCGACGCCCGCGCCGCTCATCAACGACACCTCGCGCTCGGCCGACCAGCCGCCCATGAGCACGGCGATGTGGAGGGGCGTCATGAATTCCCTCCCGGCACGGGGAGGATAACAAGCACCGCACTCACCGCGTCACCCCCACCCGCTGAATCTCCCACTCCAACTCGACTCCGCTCTTCGACTTCACCCGCTTGCGCACCTCTTCCCCCAGCGCCTCGATCTCGGCGCTCGTGGCGGTGCCGGTGTTGATGAGGAAGTTGGTGTGCTTCTCCGACACCTGCGCGCCGCCCAGCGTCAGGCCACGGCAGCCCGCGGCATCGACCAGCGCCCAGGCCTTCTCGCCCGGCGGATTCCTGAAGGTGGAGCCGCCGGTCTTGGTGCGCAGCGGCTGCGACGCCTCGCGCGCGGCGGCGATGCGGTCCATTTCGGCCTGGATCGCCGCGGGTTCGGCGGGCTGGCCGCGGAAGGTCGCCGAAACGACGACCGCGCCATCAGGCAGATTGCTGTGGCGATAGGTGTAGCCGAGATCGGCGTTCGAAAGCGTCACCCGCTCGCCCGAGCGGAGCACCACCTCGGCCTCGACCAGCACGTCCTTCACTTCGCGTCCGTACGCGCCGCCGTTCATGCGGACGAAGCCGCCGACGGTGCCGGGGATCGAGCGCAGGAACTCCACCCCGCCGATGCCGGCGTCGCGCGCGGTCGAGGAAACGAGGATGCCGCTCGCCCCGCCGCCGCACTTGAGCGTCGTCGCATCGAGCCGCTCCACCACCGCGAACGGCTTGCCCAGCCGCACGACGACGCCCGGCACGCCGCCGTCGCGGACGATCAGGTTCGAGCCGAGGCCGAGCGGCATTACCGGCACCGCCGGATCGAGCGCGGCGAGGAAGGCCGACAGGTCCTCGACATCGGCGGGTTCGAACAGCCATTCCGCCGCGCCGCCCGCCTTGAACCAGACGAGCGGGGCAAGCGGCGCGCCGGCGGTCAGCCGGCCGCGCACCGCGGGTAGCGGCAGGACGAGCGTCGTCGTCACCGCTTCCCGCTCCAGAACTGCATCCACGCCTGCCACGCGGCGAGGTTGGCCTCGGCGGCCTTGGCGGTCGCTTCCTGTGCGGCGATCAACGGCTCGGCCGCCTCGATCGCCTTGCGCCCCGCCTCGACCTGCGCGCGCTGGGCGCGCAGGATCTCGCGCTGCATCTCGATCGCGGTGGAGAACCAGTCGCTCATGCGCGCTGCGCCTCGATCGCGCCGGCGAGTCCCGCCGCCCATTTGGTGATGTCGCCTGCACCCAGGCAGATCACCTGATCGCCCGCGCGCACCTCGCCCGCCAGCGCCGCGGCAAGCGCGTCGGCGCCGCCGATCGCTTGGGCCGAGCGGTGGCCGCGCTGGCGGATGCGGTCGGCCAGGGCCTCGGCATCCACGCCCTCGACCGGCGCCTCGCCCGCGGCATAGACGGGGGCGACATAGACGATGTCGGCGTCGTTGAACGCCTGTGCGAACTCGTCCATCAGATTGCCGAGCCGGCTGTAACGGTGCGGCTGGACCACGGCGATCACGCGCCCATTCCCGCTCTCGCGCGCGCCGGCGAGCACCGCGCGGATCTCGACCGGGTGATGGCCGTAGTCGTCGATGATCGTCGCGCCCGCGACTTCGCCGACGCGGGTGAAGCGCCGCTTGACGCCGGTGAACGCGCCGAAGCCCTTTTCGATCGTCGCATCGTCGATGCCGAGTTCGAGCGCAACGGCGATCGCCGCCAGCGCGTTCTGGACGTTGTGCCGGCCGGGCATAGGGAGTTCGATATTCTCGATCGAACGGACCGAGCCGTCGCGGTGCCGAACGATCGCCTCGAACCGGTTGCCGCCCGGATGCGGCGTCACGTTGACGCCGCGCACATCGGATTGCGCCGAAAAGCCATAGGTGACGATCCGCCGGTCGCGCACGCGCGGAATGATCGCCTGTACCTCCGGATGGTCGAGGCAGAGGATCGCCGCGCCGTAGAAGGGCACATTCTCGACGAACTCGACAAAGGCGTCCTTCACCCGCTCGAACGAACCGTAATGGTCGAGATGCTCGGGATCGATGTTGGTGACGATCGCATAGGTGCCGTCGAGGCGCAGGAAGCTCCCGTCGCTCTCGTCGGCCTCGACCACCATCCAGTCGCTCTCGCCGAGACGCGCGTTCGAGCCGTAGCTGTTGATGATGCCGCCGTTGATGACCGTAGGATCGACGCCGCCGGCATCGAGGATCGCGGCGACCATGCTGGTCGTCGTCGTCTTGCCGTGGGTGCCCGCGACCGCGATCGTCGACTTGAGGCGCATCAGCTCGGCGAGCATCTCGGCGCGGCGGACGACGGGGATGCGCGCTGAAAGCGCCGCCTCGACCTCCGGGTTGCCGCGCTGGATCGCGGTCGAGGTGACGACGACCGCCACCCCTTCCACATTCGCCGCGTCATGGCCGATCGTCACGGGGATGCCGCGCGCGCGCAGCCCCTCGACCACATAGCCCTCGGCCACGTCGCTGCCCTGCACGCGGTAGCCGAGATTGTGCATCACCTCGGCAATGCCCGACATGCCGATGCCGCCGATTCCGACGAAGTGGATCGTGCCGATGTCGGTTGCGACGCCCTTCATGCCGGCACCGCCAGCGGACGCGGCGCGTCACGGTCGAGGAGCGAGGGCGCGTCGATATGCTCGACCAGATCGGCGAGCGCGGCGGCGGCGCGGGGTCGTCCGCACTGCTTCGCGCGCACGGCGGCGTTGGCCAGGGCCTGGGGTTCGAGGCCGAGCTTCTGCATCTGCTTGGCGAGTTCCTGTGCGGTGAAGGCGCCCTGCGCGATCGTGCGGGCGCCGCCCGCCAGCGTGATCTCGCGCGCATTGGCGGTCTGGTGGTCGTCGGTGGCGCTGGGCAGCGGCACGAGGATGGCGGGGCGGCCCGCGGCGGTCAATTCGGCGATGGTCGAGGCGCCGGCGCGCGCGATCACGACATGCGCCCAGGCCAGCCGCTCGGGCAGGTCGGGCAGATAGGTCGCGATCTCGGCCGGGATGCCATGCTCGGCATAGCGCTGGCGCACGCCGTCGATATCTTCGGGCCGCGCCTGATGCGTGACCTGAAGCCGGGCGCGGAAATGCGGGGGAAGGAGCGCGAGGCCATCGGGCACCACGTCGCTCAGAATGCTCGCCCCCTGGCTGCCGCCGGTCACGAGGACGCGGAAGATGCCGTCCTCATCGAGCTCGGGATAGGGCCGGTCGCGCAACTCGAGCACCGCGTCGCGGACGGGGTTGCCGATCAGATGAACCTTGCGTTCGTGCGCGGGCTTCAGCCGCTCGACCTCGGCATAGCTGGTGGCGATCGCGTCGACACGCCCCGCGACCAGCCGGTTGACGCGGCCGAGCACGGCGTTCTGCTCATGGACGATCGTCGGGATCTTCAATTTGAACGCCGCCGCGAGCGCCGGGAATGCGGGATAGCCGCCAAAGCCGATCACGGCGGCGGGCTTGAAGCTGCGATAGAGTTCGATCGCCATCGACCGGCCGGCGAGCATCTTGCGCCCCGCGCGCAACCAGCCGAGCGGCCCGCCCGACAGGCGCCCGGCGGGCAGGACATGCGCCTGCACCCCGTCGAACAGACCGGGGAAGCGTACCCCGCGCTCGTCGCTGACCAGCGCGACGTGATGACCGCGGCGCATCAGTTCGGCCGCCAGCGCGGCGGCGGGGACCATGTGCCCACCGGTACCACCGGCGGCGAGGACGTAATGGCGCGGAATGCTCACGGGCAGATCAACCTGACGCTGAAGGATGGTCGCTCCCGATAAGGGTTCGCGCGCACGAAGGCGAGCCGCACGTCGCTCATGGCAGCGCCTCAACGAGCGCAGCGAAGGCGTTGCCGCGCGCGGCATAGTCGGCGAACTGGTCGAACGAGGCGCAGGCGGGAGAGAGCAACACCGTCTCGCCAGGCCGGGCGGCGGCGGCGGCGCGCGTGACCGCGGTTTCGAGCGTGCCGCAGCTCGTCACCGGAAAGGCTTCATCGACAAGCAGCCGCTCGAACAGCGGCCCCGCCTCGCCGATCGTGTAGGCAGCGACGATATGGGGAAAGCCAGGGCGACACGCCTCGAGGCTGTCGGACTTCGCGACCCCGCCGAGGATCCAGTGCACGCGGTCGAAGGCGCGGAGGGCGGGCGCGACCGACTCCGGATTGGTCGCCTTCGAATCGTCGACGAAGCGGACACCCTGCTTCACCGCAACGGTGCGGGTGCGGTGCGGCAGCCCGTCGAAGCTCGCAAGACCGGCGTCGATCGCTGCGTTGCTCACCCCCAGCGCCTCGCACGCGGCGATCGCGGCGAGTGCGTTCTGGGCGTTGTGCGGACCTTGCAGCGCGGGCCAGCGCGACTGGTCCATGCAGATGCCGGGGGCGATCTTCGTCACGTCCTCGGCGCGGCCCGCGCGGGCGAGCTGCCTGGCGATGCCGGACGAAGCCTCGTCGCCGATGCCGATGATCGCGGCGTGCCCCGCCGACTGCATCGCGAAGAGTCGCGCCTTGCTGGCGGCATAGGCGTCGAACCCGTCATAGCGGTCGAGATGGTCGGGGGTGATGTTGAGCAGCACCGCGACTTCGCAGTCGAGGCTCTGCGTCAGGTCGATCTGGTAGCTCGACAGTTCGAGGACATAGACGCCGCCGTCGGGCAGCGGGTCCTGGCCGAGGATCGGCAGACCGATGTTGCCGCCCATCAGCGTCGGCGTACCCGAGGTTTGCAGGATGTGGTGGATCAGCGCGGTCGTGGTCGACTTGCCGTTGGTGCCGGTGATGCCGACGACCTTGTGCGGCGGCAGCCCGGCGCGCGCCTGTGCGAAGAGTTCGATGTCGCCGATGACTCGGACGCCTGCCGCCGCTGCCTGCGCGGCGATCGAGTGAGTGTTGAGCGGCACGCCGGGGGAGACGACGACGCCCGCGAAGCCGGTGAGGTCGGCGTCCTCGATCAGCTGAATCGTCGCGCCTTCGACCGCTTCACGCTTTGCCGCGTCAGAGTCCCACGCAATAACCTCGGCCCCACTCGCGATCAGCGCGGCGACCGTCGCCGCTCCCGACCGCGCAAGGCCGAGAACCGCGAAGCGCTTGCCGGCCCAGGCGGTCGAGCCGATCACCGCAGCTTCAAGGTCGACAGGCCGGCGAGCGCCAGCACGAGGCTGATGATCCAGAAGCGGATGACGACCGTCGGTTCCGACCAGCCCAGCTGCTCGAAATGGTGGTGGATCGGGGCCATGCGGAACACACGCTTGCCGGTGCGCTTGTAGAAGAAGACCTGGATGATGACGCTCATCGCCTCCATCACGAAGAGGCCGCCGATGATGCCGAGCACGATCTCGTGATGCGCCGTCACCGCGATCGCGCCCAATGCGCCGCCGAGCGCGAGGCTGCCGGTATCCCCCATGAACACCGCCGCCGGCGGCGCGTTGAACCAGAGGAACGCGAGCCCCGCCCCCGCGATCGCGCCGCAGAAAATGGCAAGGTCGCCCGCGCGCGGCACGTGCGGGATGCCGAGATAGTTCGAATAGATCGCGTTGCCGGCGAGATAGACGATGACCATGAACGCCACGCTGGCGATGATGACCGGCATCGTCGCCAAGCCGTCCAGCCCGTCGGTCAGGTTCACCGCATTGCCGAACGCGACGATCGTGAACGCCGCGAACACGATGTAGAAGTATCCGAGATCGACCGAAAAGCTCGAGAAAAAGGGGACGTAGAGCATCGTCCCGTTCTGCTGCGTGATGATAAACCCGGCGATGCCCGCGATCGCGAACTCGGCGAGCAGGCGCACCCGGCCGGAGACACCCGCGGTCGAGGCCTTTCGCACCTTGTCATAATCGTCGAGGAACCCGATCAGCCCGAAGCCCAAGGTCACGAACAGGCAGGCCCAGACGAACGGATTGGTCAGGTCCATCCAGATCAGGATCGACAGCGTCATCGCCGTCAGGATCATGAGGCCGCCCATCGTCGGCGTGCCGCGCTTGGCGAGATGGCTCTGCGGGCCGTCGGCGCGGATCGGCTGACCCTTGCCCTGGCGGATGCGCAGCCAGCCGATAAACTTCGGCCCGATGATCAGGCCGATGACGAGCGCCGTCGCCACCGCGCCGCCGGTGCGGAAGGACAGATAGCGCACGACGTTCAGGACGCCGGGAAAGCCCAGATATTCGGCGATCAGGTAGAGCATGTTTGCCTGGTCCGGGTAAGCGCAGCGACGACTGCCGACAGGCCCACCCCGTTCGATCCCTTGACGAGCACCGCGTCCCCCGCGGCCAGCACCGCTTCCAGCGCCTCGCCCGCATCGGCGGCGCGGGGCACATGCACGAAGGGCACGCGCCCCTCAAGCACCCTTGCGAGGGGGGTCATGCCGTCGCCCACCAGCACGGCGTATTCGACACCCGCTTCGGCGATGGGGCGCGCCAGCGCCGCGTGATAGGCGGCGCTCTCCTGCCCCAGTTCGCGCATCTCGCCGAGCACGGCGATCCGGCGCGCCGCGGGGGTCGCCGCCAGCACCTTGAGCGTGGCGCGCATCGAGGCGGGGTTGGCGTTGTAGCTCTCGTCGATCAGCCGCGCGGTGCCCTCGCCCACCGCCACGTCGACCTGCGCCCCGCGCCCGGCAAGGCCGCCGAGCTCGGCCAGCGCCAGTCCCGCCTGCGCGAGGTCACCGCCTGCGGCATCGACCGCCGCCAGCACCGCCATCGCGTTGGCGACCCAATGCGCGCCGGGTTGGCTGAGCGTGAAACTCAATTCGCGCGCGCCCACCTTGGCGACGACGAAGCTGCCGGTCGCTGCCGGCATGACTTCGATCGCACGGACATCGGCGCCCTCGTTCAGGCCGAAGGTGACGACCCGCCCTGCATAAGGCCGCGCCGCCCCGACCAAGCGGTCGCGATAAGGGCTGTCAAAGGGCACGACCGCGGTGCCGCCGGGCTCGAGCCCCTGGAAGATCTCGCCCTTGGCATCGGCGATCGCCTCGACCGAGGGGAAGAACTCGGTGTGCGCGGGGGCGATCGTGGTGACGATGGCGATGTGCGGGCGGACGATCCGGGTCAGCGCGGCGAGTTCGCCCGCATGGTTCATACCCATTTCGAAAACGCCGAAACGCGTCCCGCGCGGCATCCGGGCTAGGCTCAAAGGCACGCCGGTATGGTTGTTGTAGCTCTTGACCGACTTGTGCGCCTCGCCCGGCTCGATCCGGTTGAGGGCTGCGTGGAGCGCCTCCTTGGTGCCGGTCTTGCCCGCCGATCCGGTGACGCCGATGATCTTGGCCGCGCTGCGCGCGCGGCTGGCGCGGGCGAGCGCTTCGAGCGCGGCGGTGGTGTCGGCGACGCGGACGTGCGGGTGGTTGGTGGGCTGCGACACGATCGCGCCGGCCGCCCCCTGCACGAACGCCTGATCGACGAAGCGGTGGCCGTCGGTGCTCTCACCCGTCAACGCAACGAACAGGTCGCCCGGCCCCACCTCGCGCGAATCGAACGCAACGCCCGTCACCGCAAAGCCGCCGTGAACCACGCCGTTCGTCGCCGCCGCGATTTCCGCCGCGGTCCAGAGCGTCACGCCGCGCACTCCCGCGCGACCGTCACATCGTCGAACGGCAGCACGAGGTCGCCGACGATCTGGCCCTGCTCGTGCCCCTTGCCGGCGATCAGGACGATGTCGGCCGGGCCCGCCTGGCCGATCGCTGCGCGGATCGCCTCCCGGCGGTCGCCGATCTCGGTTGCGCCGGGGGCACCCTTCAGCACCTCGCGGCGGATCGCGGCGGCATCCTCGGTCCGAGGATTGTCGTCGGTGACAATGACGAGGTCGGCGCCGCGTGCTGCCGCCTCGCCCATCGGCTCGCGCTTGCCGGTATCGCGGTCGCCGCCCGCGCCGAACACGACGATCAGCCGTCCCTCGGCATGGGGCTTCAAGGCCGCGATCGCCGCCTCGAGCGCGTCTGGCGTATGAGCATAGTCGACATAGACCGGCGCGCCCGACGCTGCGATCGCCGCGCGCTCAAGCCGCCCGCGCACGGGCTGAAGCCGCGCAAGGCCGGACAGCGTCGCGGCCACTTCGCCGCCGGTGGCGATGACGAGGCCCGCGGCGACAAGCGCATTGGCGGCCTGATAGGCACCGATCAGCGGCAGCTTGACGACGTGGCGTGCGCCCTCCGCCTCGATCGTCAGCGTCTGGCCAAGCAGGCTCGGCTCGCGCTTCATAAGGCGCAGCGTGTCGCCATGTTCGCCCACGGTGATGAGGCGGTTGCCGCGCATCCGGGCGAGATCGATCACCCGCTCCGAATGCGGATCGTCGACCCACACGACCGCGGTGCCGTCGGGATCGAGCACCTCGGAGAAGAGCCTGAGCTTGGCGGTGAAATATTCCGCCATGTCCTTGTGATAGTCGAGGTGATCGCGGCTGAGGTTGGTGAACGCCGCCGCCCGCACCGGCAGCCCCTGCGTCCGGTACTGCGACAGGCCGTGGCTCGACGCCTCGAACGCCAGATGCGTCACCCCTTCGCGCGCGAGGCCCGCGACGTTCGACAGGAAGGTGACGACGTCGGGGGTGGTGAGGCCGGTCGAGACCCGCTCGTCGGCGGTGGTGACGCCCAGCGTGCCGATCGAGGCGGCGTGATGCCCCGCCATCCGCCACAATTGACGCGTCATCTCGACGGTCGAGGTCTTGCCGTTGGTGCCCGTCACCGCCGTCGTTACCGACGGGAACGGCGCGAAGAAGCGCGCGGCGAGGTCGGCGAAGCAGGCGCGCGGATTGTCGGCGGCGACATGGACCGCGCCCTCGACGCGCACCTGCGGCCGCGCGACGACCGCGATGGCGCCCGCGGCGACCGCCGCCTCGACGAAATCCTCGCCATTGACGCGCATGCCCGGAAACGCGCCGAAGACGGTGCCCGGCGCCACCTTTCGATGGTCGATCGCGAAGCCCGTGACGACGCCCTCGTCGCCCGTCTCGATCAGCTGGCCCAGCCGCATCAGTGCGCCTTCGCCCCCGCGCCGCGCCAGATCAGCGGCATCAGCCCGCTCACGTCGACGTCGCGGTCGAGTTCGGGGACGACGCCCAGGATCGGGCCGGTGCGCGAGATGACGCGGCTGACCACCGGTGCGGCGGTCCAGGCGGCGGTGGTCAGGCCGAAGCTTTCGGCATTCCCCTTGGGCGAGTCGAGCATGACGACCACCACATAGCGCGGCGCGTCCATCGGGAAAGCCGCCGCGAAGGTCGAGACGTTGATCTTCTTGCTGTAGCCGCCGGCGCCCGGCTTCTCGCCGGTACCGGTCTTGCCGCCGACACGATAGCCCGCCGCCTCGCCCTTGCGACCTGTCCCCTCGAGCACGATCAGGCGCATCATCGCGCGCATCTTGGCGCTCGTCGCCTCGCTGAAGACGCGGCGACCCTTGGCGGCCTGGCCCGGCTCGACCTTGCGCAGTGTCGCCGGGCGCCACACGCCGCCATTGACCAGCGCGGCATAGGCGCTGGCGAGGTGCAGCGGCGTCACCGCGATGCCGTGACCGTAGGCCGTGGTCAGCGTCGTCGCCCGGCCCCAGTTGCGCGGCCAAAGCGGGCGCGCCTTCTCGATCTCGATATCGGGCGGGGTATCGAAGCCCACTTTCCGGAACAGATGCTCCATGCGCGCCTGCCCCATTTCGTCGGCGATCCGCGCGGTGGCGATGTTCGAGGAGTAGATCAGCAGTTCGGGCATGTTGAGCCAGCGGCGCTGGGCATGGTCGTCGCGAATCTGGAAGCGGCCGATCGGCAGCGGCGCGGTCGCATCGACGCGGCGCGCGATGTCCGGCACGACGCCGCTGTCGATCGCCTCGGCCACGGTGATGGGCTTGAACACCGAGCCGAGCTCGTAGACCGACTGCGTCACGTTGTTCATCAGGCCGGCGCCGCCCCGCGTCAGCTTGTTGGGATTGAAGCTCGGCAGCGACGCCATCGCGCGCACCTCGCCGGTCGCCACGTCGAGGATGACGCCCGCCGCGCCCGCCGCCTGGAACGCCGCCATCGACCGGCCGAGCTCGCTCTCGAGCGCGCCCTGCACGCGCAGGTCGATCGACAGCGCCACGGGCCGCCCGCGTAGCGCCGGGTTGGTCAGCTCGGCATCGAGCACCTTTTCCATGCCCGAAATACCGCGCCCGTCGAAATCGAGGCTGCCGAGGGTGTGCGCCGCCAGCGTCGTCTGCGGATAGAGCCGCTCGGGCTCGCGCGCGAAGGCGATGCCGGGCTCGCCGAGCGCGTTGACCGCGTTGACCAGCTCGGGCAGCGCGCGGCGGCGCAGATAGGTGAAGGACGAGCCTGAGTTGAGCGCTTTGTGGTACCAGGCGGCATCATGCTCGGGCATCAGCGCGGCGAGCTGGTCGGCGAGCTGGAGCTTGTCGCCGATCACCTTGGACGGATGGACACCGATCGACCAGGCGTCGATCGTGCGCGCCAACGCGGTACCGTTGCGATCGACGATATCGCCGCGGATCGGCACCAGCGCGGCGGCGGCGTCGCGGCCTGAAACCGGCTGGGCAAAGACCGCGAGCATCGCCAGCCGTCCGGCAATGAGCAGGATCGCCGCCGCGAACAGCAGCAGCATCACCATCAGCCGTGCCTGCGCCAGCTGGACAAGCGCCTGCTGGCCGCCCGGCTTGCGATAGGCCGGGGTTCCGGGGGCGACCAGGACGATCAACGTTTGACCGTGCGTTCGGCGCGCGCGCCGCGGGCCAGGTCACCGAGCGTCGAATCGCTGAGCAGGGCATTGTCGAGCATTGCCACCGCCTGTGCCTTGCGGACGGGCTTGGCGGGCTTGGGCGCGGCGATCGCGCGCGTGGGGCTGGCCGGCGCGGCGGCGGCGAGTGCGACGGGCGCCGGCGCCTGACGCGTCGGGACGACCGGTGCGGGAGCGACTGGCGCGGCAGGCCTCGGCGCTGCGACAGGCACGACCGGCTGCGGCGGCGGCGACGCCTGGGCGTACCCTGCGGGGACGATGTAGCTCGCCGGGCGGACCGCGCCCTCACCCGCGGGGGCGAAGTGGAGCTGCGCCAGCGCCTCCTCGCTCGCGACATACTGGTCGGGCCGCGGCGCGGCGAGCGCGAGCACGTCGCCGTTCCACCGCTCGAGCTGCGCAAGGTTGGCGCGCGTCTGAAACTCGGTCTCGAGGTCGCGGATGTCGCGGCGTGCGGCGAGGATCGAGCGCTCGAGGCTCTCGACCCGCGCCCGCTCGGCCGCGACCCAGCTCGACACCAGATAACAGGGCGGCGCGACGAGCACGCCGCAGACGAACCAGCCGAAGCCCTTCAACCGCTTGGTCGCCATCATTGCCCTCCATTGGCGGACCAGGCCGGGGCCGCGGTCCGCTTCGCTACGCGCAAGGTCGCCGAGCGCGCGCGCGGGTTGCGCGCAAGCTCGGCCTCGCCCGGACGCACGGCGCGCGCGGGCGGTTCGAAACTGGGTGCCCGCGGCGCGGCGGCCGCGGGGCGATGGCGCGAACCGGCGGGCTCGCCGCCCGAGCGTTCGCGCAGGAAGCGCTTGACCAGCCGGTCCTCAAGGCTGTGGAAGGTCACCACCGCCAAGCGCCCGCCGGGCTTCAGCGTCCGCTCGGCCGCGGCCAGCCCCTCGGCCAGCTCGTCGAGCTCGGCATTGAGGTGGATGCGGATCGCCTGGAAGGTGCGGGTCGCCGGATCCTTCTTGTCGTGCGGACGATGGCCGAGCGCGCGGCGCACCACCGCCGCCAGCTCGCCCGTCCGGGTGATCGGCCGCGCCTCGACGATCGCGCGGGCAACGCGGCGCGATCGCGGCTCCTCGCCATAGCGATAGAGGATATCGGCGATCAGCCCTTCGTCGGCGGTGTTGACGAAGTCGGCCGCGCTCTCACCCGACTGGCTCATCCGCATGTCGAGCGGACCGTCGGCCTGGAACGAGAACCCGCGCTCGGCCCGGTCGAGCTGCATCGAGGAGACGCCGATGTCCATGACGACGCCGTCCACTGGACCGGCGAGGTCGAGCGCCGAGAACGGCGACTCGATCAGCCGCAGCCGGCCTTCGCTCGACTCGACCAGCCCCTGCCCTTCGCGGATCGCGTCGGGATCGCGGTCGAAGGCGATCACGCTCGCCCCCGCCGCCAGCATCGCGCGGGTATAGCCGCCTGCGCCGAAGGTCGCGTCGAGATGCGTCTCGCCGGGCACGATGGCGAGACCCTCGATCACTTCGTCCAGCAGGACGGGGATGTGCGGGGCGGCGGTCACAGCGTCACCTTCTTCGCCGCGGCATAGTGGCGGCAGCGGTCCTTGAGATCGTCGTCGTCGATGTCGGCGGCGACCAGTTGCTCGGGCGACCAGATCTGGAACGTGTCGCTGTCGCCGACGAAGAACGCCCATTTGCCGATGCCCGCGCGGTCGCGCTCATAGCTCGGGATCACGAAGCGGCCATTGGCGTCGTAGGTCGCCTTCTCGGCGCGCAAGCCGCGGCGCTCGGCCGCCTCGTCAAAGGGCCGCCCCTCGGCCTTGGCGGCGCGCGCGAGGTTGTTCAGCCGGTCATTGAGCTCCTGCGCCCAGCCCGCATCATAGCAGACGAGGCAGGGCAGCGTCGGATGACGGGTGATGAGGACCTGCTTCGCCGGTGAATTGGCGTCCAGCGTCTCGCGCAGGTCGGCAGGGATCGCGACGCGACCCTTGTCGTCGACCGACTGCAGCGAAAAGCCGTGAAAGAGGTCCCTGTTCGACACGCACATCCCTTTGGGCGGCGCACGAACCCGGTCGTTCCGGAAACCAACCCAATGGCCCCGGTCGATCCCGAACGACGAAAAGGAGTGTGCCCCCTGCAATGTTAGTAACAGAGCGGCCGTTCGCGTTCAATCCACTTACCCCCATTTGACCCCAATTTTCCCCACAATCATCTATGTTTGTGGTTTGTTCCGGAAAATTGTGGGTCGATCCCCCGTGGATGCGCACACGTGGCAGCGATCGGCCGGACGGACAGAAAGTTAAGACGCATAGCCGCGCATCCATTCGGGCGCGACGAAAGGCGGATGGACCTCACATACCGGCCTCCGTCTGGTGCGGCTTTCACGAGCCACGATACTGGCTCCGATCGATCGCGCCTTGCAAAGCCGGGCCGATCCGCCGCCAGACAGGCGAACGTCGCTGCGCGCCCGATTCGGACTTATGCTTTCCGCACCATCCGGCCCCGATCAGGGCGTCGGCGCACCGGGATTCGGCGGCTGCTCGACCACCGTCACGTTGACCGGATCGGCGACCGACTTGCTCGGCGCGACACCGAGTTCGGCGAGCGGCTCGTCGACGATCGCGGCTTCGGCGGCGGGACTTGGCGGGGCGCCCGTCAGGTTGGCGACGACCTCGGGCCGTGCGGCGCCCGCGGCCTCGACAGGCGCGTCGCGATCGACCGCACTGAAGATCGCACCGGCGATGCCGATCAGCAGCACAACGGCGGCAAGTCCGGTCAGCGCCACGCGAAGCCGCTGCATCGTCTGCTGGGGATCTGGAGGTTGCGACCGCATCTTTGCGCTTAAGCTAGCGCCTGTTCGGCAGCTTGTCGACATGCCGGCCCGGTCCATCGCGCGTTGCGTCTGCCGTCGGCAGGCGTCATGACCGGCCGATGCCCGCCCCCTTCCCCGCTCGCGCCTATGCCATGCTGGGCGTGGTCATGCTGCTGTGGGCGGGCAACTCAATCGTCGGCCGGGCGATCCGCGACGACGTCGCGCCGCTGACGCTCGCCTTGCTGCGCTGGAGCGGCGCGCTGGCGATCGTCCTGCCATTCGCCTGGGCTTCGCTGCGCAAGGACCGCGCCGCCATCGCCGTGCATTGGCGGATGCTGCTCCTGCTCGGCCTGCTCGGCGTCGCCGCGTTCAACGCGCTCCTCTATTCGGGGCTTGCCACGACGACGGCGAGCAACGCGCTGCTGCTGCAAGCGGGGGTGCCCGCCTTGGTGCTGATCGTCGATCGGCTGGGCTTCGGCATCCGCGCAAAGCCGATCGAGATGCTGGCCGTCGCGATCGGCAGCGCGGGCGTGGCCCTGATCGTGTTTCGGGCCGACCTCAAGGCGCTCCTGGCCTTCCACCTCAACCCGGGCGATGCCATGATCCTGGCGAGCGTCGCGGTATGGGCGCTCTACACCTCGCTCTTGCGCCGACGCCCGCCGATCGCGCCGGCGAGCTTCCTCGCCATCACCTTCGCGATCGGCGTCGCAGCGATGCTGCCGGCCGCCGCGACCGAATGGGCGGCCGGGCGCGGCATCGAGTGGTCGTCGCGGGCATGGATGGGGGTCGGCTATGTCGCAGTCTTCCCCTCGACGATCGCTTATGCGCTCTACAACCGGGCGGTGACGATGGTCGGGCCGGCGAGTGCGGGGCGGACGATCGCGCTCCTCCCGCTGTTCGGCGCGCTGCTGGCAGCGTTGCTGCTGGGCGAGACGCTGCATCCCCATCATGCGATCGGCATGGCGCTGATCCTCGCGGGAATCGCGCTGCCGCTCGCGCGGCGCTGACGAATCAACGCTGCGCTGCGGCGAAAGGCCGGGAGGCAGGTTGAAGCGTTAACCATTTCGCCATAGCGTCGCCAACGATGTTCACGCGGGGGCGGGATCGATCGATGATGCTTGAGATTGCCGTGTTTCTCTATGGGCTGTGTGCGGGTCTGGTACTGATGATCGCGACCAGAAACCGGCGCGAGGCGCGCCCCAATCCGGCCGTCGTCACCGCCATGGGCTGGGGCTTGATGTCGATGTCTTCGGTGCTGGCGCTCCTCCTCGCGACGGTCGCGCTGGCGATGGCGCTCGGCGCGCAGGGTCCGTTGCTCGAAGCGCTTGCCGCCGCCTGATCGCCGCCGGGCGGTTGATTACTGGACAGCCATTTCAGTTGCGCTATGAAACGGGTCATGGCGCTTCCTTCTCTCTTCGACCGTCTTCGGCTGCCGATCGTCGCCAGCCCGATGTTCATCGTCTCCGGGCCGGAGCTGGTCATTGCACAGTGCAAGGCGGGGATCGTCGGCTCGTTCCCTTCGCTCAATGCCCGGCCGCAGAGTCTCTTCGACGAGTGGCTCCACCGCATCACCGAGGAACTCGCCGCCTGGGATCGCGATCATCCGGAGGCGCCCTCGGCCCCGTTCGCGGTCAACCAGATCGTTCACAAGTCGAACGATCGGCTCGCGGCCGATCTCGAAACCTGCGCCAAGTGGCGCGTTCCGATCGTCATCACGTCGCTCGGCGCGCGTGAGGAGCTCAACACAGCGGTTCACGCGTGGGGCGGCATCACCCTTCACGACGTGATCGATGACCGCTTCGCGCACAAGGCGGTGGAGAAGGGCGCCGACGGCCTGATCCTCGTCACCGCGGGCGCGGGCGGCCATGCCGGGCGGCTCAACCCCTTTGCCTTCGTCCAAGAAGTGCGCGACTGGTTCGAGGGGCCGGTGCTCCTCTCGGGCGCGATCGCCAATGGCGGCGCGGTGCTGGCGGCCCAGGCGGCGGGCGCTGACCTCGCCTATATCGGTTCGCCCTTCATCGCGACGGTCGAGGCGAATGCCGAGCCCGCCTACAAGCAGGGGATCGTCGAAGGGCGGGCGGCCGACATCGTCTATACCAACCTGTTTACCGGCGTGCACGGCAACTACCTGCGCGCCTCGATCGAGGCCGCCGGGCTCGATCCCGACAACCTGCCGCAAAGCGATCCCAGCGCGATGAACTTCGGGTCGGGCGGCGGCAGCAAGGCCAAGGCGTGGCGCGACATCTGGGGGTCGGGTCAGGGCATCGGCGCGGTGCGCGTGGTCGAAAGCGTCGCGGACCGGGTGAACCGCCTCGCCGCCGAATATGCCGCGGCGAAAGCCCGCCTCCTCGCCTGAGCAACAAAGTGTCGTTTACGCGGCGTTTAGCATCCGCTGGCATGGTGTCGGCATGGGGTGCGGGAAGATCTGGCTGGCGGCGCTGCTCGGCGTGCTCGCGGCAATGCTGCCGGGCGCGGCGCGTGCGCAGGCGGGGCTGACCGGCCAGCCCGTTTCGGTCTGCGTCGCGCCGGTCCAACCCGGCGAGCGCTTCGCCGACCTGATCGCCGGTCGCATCGATCTCGACTGCGAGCAGCGACAGACCCGCTACGGCAGCGGCGACTTCTGGGCGGCGAGCGGCGCCCTCTCGCTCGATCTGTCCCACCGCCAGATGCTGCTCCGCACCGCCAGCCTCTGGCAGCAGCGCGTGACCATCGGCATCGTTCATGCCGACGGCCGGATCGACTGGCTGCGCGCCGACGCGCGCGACCTCACCCGCCGCATCCAGCTCGGCGCCATCGTCGAGTTCGCGCTGCCCTCCGCAAGCGCGCCGGTCACGCGGATCGTCTGGCGGATCGACGGCGCGGCCAACCGGCGCGGCATCCTCAACGGCGTCCATGTCGCCAGCGAGCGCGAGAGCGATCGCTCGAACCTCTATATGGGCATGATCTACGCCGCGTTCGCCGGACTTTCGATCGCGCTCCTGATCTTCAACTTCGCGCTGTGGCGCGCGCTGAAGCACCCGTTCCAGCTCGCCTATTGCCTGATGCTGGGCCTGCTCCTCGCCTATGCGCTGTCGAGCTCGGGGCTGCTTGCCTGGGCAGTGCCCTCGATCGACAACAACAATCGGCTGCGCATCAACTACATGATGCTTGCTGCCTCGGCGGGCGCGGCGCTGCTGTTCGCACGTACCTATTTCGAGGCGCGCGTGTTCGAGGGCGGCCTGGGACGGATCGTCGATGCGGTCATCACCGCGATGTTCGCGGTGGGGATCGGCGTCGCGCTGTTCGCGGGACGATGGATGATCGAGCTCGACCTTCTCTTCTCGATCACCTGCGGGTCGCTGATCGCGGTGATCCCCGCGATCGTCTGGCGCGCCTTTGCGAGGCGCAGCCGTTTCATCTGGATGTTCGCGCTCGCCTGGACCACCCCTGTGGTCGTGGCGGCGCTGCGCATCGCGCAGGCGATCAATCTCGTGCCGTGGAGCTTCTGGCTCGACAATTCGACGCTGATCGCGATGGCGGTCGAGGCGCTGCTGTCGAGCCTTGCGATCGCCTATCGCATCCGGCTGTTGTCCGCCGAACGCGACCGCGCGGTCGAGCAGGCGGCGGTTGACCGACTGCTGGCCGCGACCGATCCGCTGACGTCGCTTCTCAATCGCCGCGCCTTCCTCGGCCAGGCGATCGGCCGGCCGGGGCGCCAGCAGCTGATCCTTCTCGACATCGACCATTTCAAGCTGGTCAACGAAACGCTCGGCCATGACGGGGGCGACGAGGTGTTGCGCGTCGTCGCGCGCGTGCTGCGCCAAACGGCGCCCGCCGGGGCGCTGGTGGCGCGGCTGGGGGGCGAGGAGTTCGCGCTGGTGGCCGATGCCGCCGCGCCGGTCGATCCCGGCGTGTTGCTCGGGCGCCTGCGCGCGACGCGGATGCCGTTCGACTATGCCGTCACTGCCAGCATCGGCGCCTGTTTCGGCCCGCTTGGGAGCGAGCCCGACTGGAAGCGCCTGTACCAGATTGCCGACCGCGCACTGTTCGATGCCAAGGCGAGCGGGCGCGACCGCGCGCGTATCATCGAGGGGCTCGCCGCCGTCGCCTGACTGCGCTATGGACTCCGCGCAACGATCGACGGAGCCCAAGTCCAGATGCAGCGCCGCCGCCTTGGCCTTTGCCTCGCGATCATCGCCTTCGCTGCGCTCGTGGCGATCAAGCCGCCCGTTGGCTATCTGCGGCTGTCGTTCGATACCGCGACCGAAAGCGGCGCCCCGCAGGTCGAGGCCGCGGTCGAGATCGGCGCGGTCGCCGTCACCATCCTGTTCCAGCAGGCCGAGCGCCGCCTGCGCTGAAACATATTGTTGCTGCCGGCGGCGGCCAGGTTGACGCGAACGTCAACCTGCTTACACTCGTGTAAATGATAAAAGACGGAGAGGTCTGGCGGCGGCAATATCGCCATCCGGGCGAGTGGGAACGCGCCTTCGCGCCCGAGACGATGATCGCGCTGTTCGAGGCGTCGGCGGCCGCGCACGGTCCCCGCCCGCTGATCGATTTCCTAGGCCGCAAGTTCAGCTACGCCGAAACGCTCGACGGCGCCAATCGCGTCGCCTGCGGACTTGCAGAATTGGGCTATGGCCCCGGCGACCGGATCGGGCTGTTCCTGCCCAACGTGCCGCATTATCTCGCCGCCTATTACGGCATCCTCAAGCTGGGTGCGACGGCGGTCAATTTCTCGCCGCTCTACACCGTTGACGAACTGGCGCATCAGGTCGCCGATTCGGGAACGCGCCTGCTCTTCACCCTGTCGGCGACGGCGCTCCTGCCCACCGCGCTCAAGGTGCTCGACAAGAGCGCGCTCGAGCGGCTGGTGGTCGGTTCGGTCGCGGGTGCCCTCCCCGCCACCAAGTCGGTGCTCTATCGCTGGTTCAAGGCCAAGGAGATCGCCGAAAAGCCGGACGATCCGCGCATCCTGGCCTTCTCGAAGCTGATCGCCAACAAGGGCGCGTGTTCGACCCCGCCGCTCGATCCCGAGCGGGACCTGGCGCTCATCCAGTATACTGGCGGCACGACCGGCGTGCCCAAGGGTGCGATGCTGAGCCACCAGAACCTGTCCGCCAATGCGCGGCAGGTGGCGCTGCTCGACCCCGAGTTGGGGCAGACGACCGACCGCATCCTCGGCGCGCTGCCGATGTTCCACGTCTTCGCCAATACCTGCGTCCTCAACCGCACGGTGCTCACGGGCGGCGAGATCGTCCTCCTGCCCCGCTTCGATGCGGGCCAGGTGCTGGCGGCAATAGAGCGGACCAAGGCAACCGCGCTGCCCGGCGTGCCGACGATGTACCGCGCCCTCCTCGACCATCCGAAGCTGGCGCAGACCGACCTCTCTTCCTTGCGCATCTGCATCTCGGGCGGCGCGCCGCTGCCCGCCGAGCTCAAGGAGAAGTTCGAGGCGGCGACCGGCGCGACGCTGATCGAGGGCTATGGCCTGTCCGAAAGCTCAGGCGTCGTCTCCGCCAACCCCTATGAGGCTGAAGGGAAGTCTGGAACGATCGGCCAGCCGCTCGCTGCGACGCGCGTGAAGCTCGTCGACAAGGAGGACGCTTCCCGCCCCGCACCCGAGGACGAACCGGGCGAGATCGTCGTCGCCGGGCCGCAGATCATGTGCGGCTATTGGCAACGCCCCGATGCCGATGCGGAGGTGTTCGTGACCGACGCGGCGGGCACGCGCTGGCTGCGCACCGGCGATGTCGGGACGATCGACGAGGACGGCTTCATCCGCATCGTCGATCGCCTCAAGGACATGATCGCAGTCGGCGGCTTCAAGGTTTTCCCGAGCCAGATCGAGGCGATCCTGTATCACCATCCCGCGGTGCGCGAGGCGCTGGTGATCGGCATGCCCGACGCCTATCGCGGCGAGGTGCCGCGCGCATATGTGACGCTGGAGGCCGAGAGCGAAGCGACCGGCGAGGCGATCCGCGACTGGCTCAACCCTCAACTCGGCAAGCACGAGCGGGTGGACGAAGTCGTCGTGCGCCTGGCGCTGCCGAAGACGATGATCGGCAAGCTGAGCCGCAAGGACCTGGTGAAGGAAGTGATGGCGGAGGCCTGACCTGCACCTTTACGCCGGGCCCGACCCGGGGCGGCGAGCCAAGACCTCAATCCCCTTGCGGTTGCGGCAACAGCAGCGCCAGCAGGATCATTCGGCATTCGGCGTCCATCTCGCCGTCGATCATCTCGGGACGGAAGCGGCGCTGGAAGGCGCGGATCGCAGCGCACGGGTCGCTGACGTCATAGCCGAAGCGTTCGAGCGCGAGGAGGAAGCTCGCCTCGTTCCAATGCGGGTCCATGAGGCCCCGGGTCGGGCGCGGCAGCGCGAGGCGCAGGCGCGAAAGCTTCCACCAGGGAAACAGCTCGCCCGGATCCTTCTTGCGCGTCGGCGCGATGTCCGAATGGCCGACGACGTTGCCACGCGTGATCGAGTAGCGGTCCTTGATCGCCGCGACGAGGCGGATGACGGCATTGACCTGTGCCTCGGGAAAGTCGCGATAGCCGAACTCGTGGCCGGGATTGACGATCTCGATCCCGATCGAGGCCGAATTGACGTCGGTGACCCCGCGCCAGTGCGAGCGGCCGGCATGCCAGGCGCGCTTGTCCTCATCGACCAGCGCAAAGACGGTGCCGTCTTCCTCGACCAGATAATGCGCCGACACCTTCGCCTCGGGATCGCAGAGGCGGGCAAGCGCCGCCGCGCCCGTCTCCATGCCGGTGTAATGGAGCACGATCATGCTGATCGGCAGCGCGCGGTCGTCGAAATTGGGCGAAGGCGCTTGGGCCGGCTGCATCCGCGTTGATTGCGGCGCGCGCGGCCGCGACGCAAGCCCCTCAGGCGTAGCGACGCGGGCGGTCGGAAATGGCGTAGAAGCCGCGCCACTGGCGGCTGGGCTCGAGCCGGTCGGTCTGGCCGATCACCGTCTCCCCCGCCCCAAGCACCAGCATGCCGCCGGGGCGCAGCGCGCAGGCGAGCGCATCGAGCACGCGCGCACGCGTCGGTCCGCCGAAATAGAGGAGGACGTTGCGACAGAGGATGACGTCGAATTTGCCCGGCAGTACCGGGTCGCTTGCCAGGTTCTGACGGCGATAGCGAATGCGATCGACCAGCTCGGGCTTACCCACCCAATCCTCGCCGACGGGATCGAACCACTGCATCAGCCGGCGGATCGGCAGTCCGCGCTGCACCTCGAACTGTGAATAGCGGCCCGATCGTGCGCGAGCGAGCGCCGCGCCCGACACGTCGGTCGCCTGAATGTCGGGCATGGGGCCGCCGCGCTCGGCAAACAGCATCGCAAGGCTGAGCGGTTCCTGCCCCGCCGAGCAGCCCGCCGACCAGATGCGCGGCCGTCCGCCCTCGCTCGCCATCGACGACGCCGCCTCGACCACCTGTTCGAGCACGCCGGCGTCGCGGAAGAAGCTCGTTTCCTGGTTAAGGAGCGCCTCGACCACCGCGTCGGCAAGGTTGGGGTCGCGCGCGCCGAGCAGCGCCCCTACCAGCGCGTCGAAATCGGCAAGCCCACGCTCACGCAATAAAGGCTTCAGCGTTGCATCGAGCCGCCAGGCGCGATTGGCGGCGAGTTGCTGGCCCGTCCGCTGTTCGAGGAGCGCGGCGATGATGCCGGTCGCACCGACGCGAGGCGCACTGGCGGGCAATGGGCGGAGCGTCATCGCCCACCCTCGAACCGATGGGCGATCGCTCGGCCGATCGCCTCGGGCGGCAACACTGCCTGGGCGAGGCCCGCGGCGACGACTGCGCCCGGCATCCCCCAGACGACCGAACTTTCCTGATCCTGCGCGACGAGCGTGCCTCCGGCCTTTACGATTCGCTCCGCCCCCGCCGCGCCGTCACGGCCCATCCCGCTCAGCATCACGGCAAAGGCATCGGCCCCGAAGCAGGCGGCGACGCTGGCGAACATCGGATCGACCGAGGGCATGCAGCCGCTCGCCGACTTCTCGCGATCGAGGCGGAGGACATGGCCGTCGGTCATCGGGCCGCAAACAAGGTGCCCGTCGCCGGGCGCGACATAGACCTGCCCGCCGCGAAGCCGCATCCGATCCTCCGCGACCAGGCACGGGCGCCCGGCGAGCTTCGCCACCTGCGCCGCGAAATAGGGCATGAAGGACGCTGGCAGATGCTGGGTGATGAGGATCGGGGCAGTGCATGCGGCGCCGAGTTCGCCCAGCAGCCGGCCGAGCGAATGGATGCCACCGGTCGAGGCGCCGATCGCCACGATGCGCGGCGCGTCGCGGCGCGTGCCGAGGCTCGGCGCCGCCCGCTCGGCCGGTGCCCCGGGGCGATGATCTTCGGTGAGCCGCTCAACGCGCTCCGCGAGCAACTGGGCGAAGCGGCCGGCGAGCACGCCAGCGCCCGGCTTGACCAGCGTGTCGGCGGCGCCGAGCGCCAGCGCGCGCACGCTCGCCTCGGCCCCGGGCGCGCTCGTCGAGGAGACAATCAACACGCGCGCGCCCTGACCGGCCCGCAGGATGTCGGGCAGCGCGGCGAGGCCGTTCTGCCCCGGCATCTCGATATCGAGAAGGATGACGTTCACCCGCTCGCGCGCGAGCAGGTCGAGTGCGGCACGCGCATCGCCCGCCTCGATCACGTCGCAGCCGCTTCCCTCGAGGATGCGGCGGAGCACCGCACGCGCGACGATCGAATCGTCGACGATCAGCACCCGCCGCCGCGGCGCCTCGGCCCTGTCTTGCGCAAGCGAGGTCGCCACCGGCGTTGCTCCCGTCAGGCCATGCCGACGATCTGGAGCTTCGACTGCAGCGTCTCGCGGTCGAAGGGCTTCATGACATATTCGTCGGCCCCCGCCTCGATCGCCGCGCGGATATAGGCGATGCCGTTCTCGGTCGTGCAGAACACGACCTTGGGCTTGGCCGACAGGCTCGCCTCGCGCAGCGCGCGCAGAAAGTCCATGCCGCTCATCACCGGCATATTCCAGTCGAGCAGCACCACGTCGGGGGGCGAGGCAAGGCAGGCGTCGAGGGCCTCGCGGCCGTCCGCGGCCTCGCGCACCTCGAACGAGAGCCCTTCGAGGATATGACGGGCAACCTTGCGGATGACCTTCGAATCGTCGACTACCAGACACGATTTCATGCAACGCTTACCTTGTTTTTCCGCGACCCTTCGGACCTTCGCACACGGAGCGTAAGCACCGCGTTAATTGCATCGGGAATGGAGGTTGCCGGGCACCAGCGCCGCCAGATCGATGACCAGCGCCGCCTCTCCTGCCGGCTCGACCAGTGCAGAGGCGGCATCCGCCCAGTGGCCCGACAGCGCGATGCCCGGATCGAGCGGCTGGGCAGCAAGTTCCGCCACGTCGTCGAGCGCATCGACGACGAACGCATAATGATGTCCCTCGATCGCCGAGACGATCGCCCGGCGCGGGGGCGCCGCCGATGCCTCGCCCGTCAGCGTGCCGGCGGTGTCGATCACCGTGACGATGCGGCTGCGAAGCGTCGCGAGGCCAAGCACGTGGCGCGCGGCGAGCGGTGCGGGCGTGACCTCGCCCAGATCGACGACCGATTCGACCGAGCGCGAGGCGACGGCGACCGCCTGGCCCGCGATCCTCGCAACGAGGAAGAGTTCGCTCACCGGCGTTGCTCCAGACGGGCGCCGACCGCGGCGAGAAGGCCCGCCCGGTCATAGCGATGGATGGCGTCGCCGCAGCGCGCGGCGGCGGGATCGGTGACGAGGCGGACGATCGCGGCGCCCGCCGGCGCGGGCAGGTCGCCCGCCGCATCGAGACGGATGACGACATCGGCCGTTTCACCCTCGCCCAGCCGCGCCGCGACGCGCCAGCCGGCACCGCGCAGCATCGGCGCGAGGAAGGTCGCCATCCAGCCGCCCTCGCCCTCGTCGAGCAGCGCCAGCGGCTTGCGCTCGGCAGCGGCGACATCGGCATGGCCGGCGAGCAGCCAAAGCGGATCGACCAGCTCGACCGGGTCGTCGCCCATCAGCGCCACGCCGGCGATCGCGCCGGGCTCGGCCGGTGCGGCAAGATCCGCGGGCAGGCGGACGATATCGCTCGCCTCGGCGATGGCATAGGCGACCTCGGTTGATCCGTCGCGCAGCCGCAACGCCGCAAACGCGCCCTCGGGCAGCTCGCCAAGCGCCGCGAGCGGGATGAGCGCGCCGTCGAGCAGCAGCCGCAGCCGCCCGCCCGCACGATGCAGTTGATGCGCCGCGACCGGCTCGATCCGGTCGATCGCACCGAGCGGCAGCGCACGAAGCACGCCGTCGAGGTCGCGAAAGGTGAGCACCTCAATTCCGGGCGTCTCGCCGACCTCCTCAACCTTGGCGACCGCGGCCTCGCGCCGGAAGTTCACGCCCGCGCGGTGAGCGACGCCGGCGCAGTCGATCAGCAGCATCGGGCGGCCGCTGTCGGGCAGCGCCTGTCCGGCGTAGATGCCCGCGCTCATCACCGGCGGAGCGGCGGGCTTGGTAACGAGCTCCTCATGGTCGAGCACGTCGTCGACGCCGATCACCAGCGCGCCCGGTCCGACATTGGCGATGACGAGCATCGATGGATGCCGGCCCTGCGCGGGCACGCCGAGCAGGGCGGCGAGCGAAACCATCGGTAGCCGCCGGCCGCGGATCATCGCCACCCGCTGCCCGCCAAGCGTGTCGAGCTCGACGCCCGCGGCATGCGCGGCGACGATCTCCTCGATCACGCCGCGCGGAATGGCGAAGCGGTGGCCGGCGACGGCGACGATGATCGTCGACAGGATCGACAGGGTGAGCGGCACGTGGATGGCGACGCGCAGGCCGCGGCCGGGGGTCGAATCGAGCTCGATCCGGCCGCCGATGCCGTCGATCGCCGCGCGGACCACGTCCATGCCGACGCCGCGGCCCGACACGGCGGTTACGCCGTCCTTGGTGCTGAGTCCGGGTTCGAACACCAGTTCCAGCTTGTCGCGTTCGGGCAGCGCGCGCAGCACGCGCTCGTCGCGGCCCGCGGTGACCAGCTTGGCGATGACGCGGTCGGTATCGATGCCGTGGCCGTCGTCGGTCACCTCGACCACGATCTGGTTGCCCGCCTGCCGCGCGGCGACGGTCAGGCGGCCGATCTCGGGCTTGCCTGCGGCGAGACGGGTGGCAGCGTCCTCGATCCCGTGGTCGATCGAATTGCGGATGATGTGGACCAGGGGGTCGCGCATCACCTCGATCATCTCGCGGTCGAGCTCGACATCGCTGCCCTCGATCTCGAGGACGACGCGCTTGTCCACCGACGCGGCGGTATCGCGGACGAGGCGCGGGAGCGCAGAGAAGAGCGCGTCGATCTTCTGCATCCGCGTGCGTGTGACAGTGTCGCGCATCTCGGCGACAGTCGCCGACAGGCGCTCGAGCGCCGCCTCGGCACTCGGATCGACCTCGCCCGCACGCAGGCGGCGGGCCAGTTCGTTGCGAGCGAGCACCATGTCGGACATGCCGCTCATCATCCGGTCGAGCAGGTCGACACCCAGCCGCACGCTGCGCATCGGCGCGCGCGCGGCGACAGGGCTGGCGGGGGCGGCAGGTGTTTCGAGGACAGGCGCGGCGCTGCCGTCGAGCGCGGCGATCAACAGGTCCTCGCCCCCGTCGTCGAGCGGCGTGCCGCGGTCCATCGCATCGACGATCTCGGAAATGCGGTCGACGATCGCGAGTACCGCGTCGACCAGCGCACGGTCGGGCACGCGCTTGCCGTCGCGGACTTCGGCGAGCGCATCCTCGGCGGCGTGGGCCAGGCGTTCGAGGCGCGGCAGGTCAAGGAATCCGCAGCTGCCCTTTACCGTGTGGACGAAGCGAAAGATGCCGTCGAGGCGGCCGCGATCGCCGGGGGCGGCTTCCCACGCGACAATCTCGCCGGCGAGCGCCTCGGCGGTCTCGCGCGTCTCTGCGATAAATTCCTGCAACAGGTCGTCCATGGTCCCCCGCCCGTACCGGCGGCGCGACCCTGGCGCGGTTCAGGTTAAGGCGGGGTTAGAGACGTTCGGGAAATCGGCCAAGCGCGAGTTCGAGCGCGGAATCAGCGATCCGCCACGATCTTCCCGTCACTCCAGACTTGATCGGGGGTGCCGATGAATTGCTGCCTCTAGCCCTGCCCGAAGTGCGCGCCGAACAGCAGCACCTCGGCCTCGGGCGGGGAGACCTGGAGCGAACCGCCACTCTCGGCCACAAGGCTCTGGACGAGATGCGCTGCCGCCGAGCGCGGGGTAAGTCCGTCGACGGGCAACTCGCCCTCGAGCGCATTGCGCAGTTCCGGGTCGAGCACGATGCGCGGGCCGTCGGCGCGCACGACGATCTCGACGCGCTCGCCGTCCGCCTCGGCGCCGATGTCGAGCCGACCGCCGCGCACCAGCGCGTCACCGGCGATCAGCGCGAGGTTGAGCAGCACCTTGATCGCCGGCTTGGGCAACTGCCCCGCCTCGATCATCCAGCCGAGCTGGAGCCGCTGGTTGTCGACGAACAGCCCCTCGATCGCCGCCTTCGCCTCGCGGGTATCCACCATCTCGCCGAAACCGCCCGCGGCGCCGAAGGCGAGGCGGAAGAACTTCAGCTTGTTGGCCGAGGCCCGCGCACTGTCGGCAAGCAGTTCGAGGCAGCGGGCGCGCATTTCCGGATCATGCTCGTCGGCGAGCAGTTCGAGCCCGTTGTTGAGCGCGCCCACCGGGCTGAGCAGGTCGTGACACAGGCGCGAGCACAGAAGGCTCGCAAACTCGGTGGGACTGGTCGGCAACGAAAGGCTCCCCTTTGGCAAGGCGCCTTGTGCCACGCCCGCGCTACGCGGCGCAAGGCAAGCGGTTCAGTCCGCGGCGAATACCGCCTCGATCGGGTCGAAGCGCCCGTGCAGCGCACCGTGCGCCACTGCCCGGAAGCAGCGGACAGCACCGCCCGCGACGATCACCCAGACGCGCCCGTCGGGATCGGCCATCGCCGCGTCGGTCGCCGAGGGCTCGGTCAGACCCGAAGGGTGCGAGTGCCAATAGCCGAGGATCGCCGGCCCGCCCGCCCTTGCCGCCCGGTGTGCGGCAAGGAGGTGCGCGGGATCGATCTCGAACCGCTTCGCCGGTTGGGCGGCGACATTTGCGGCGACGGTCGCAACCTCGACAAGGTTGCCCGCGCCGAGCAGCAGGCCGCACGCCTCAAGTCCGCCTGCCGCAACCGCAGCACCCAGCATGATGGCCTCCGCGCCCCTTGAAATCGTTACACCTGCCACCCACTTTACCTACAAGAATGGACCGGGGGGTTTCCACCATCGAAGCGACGATTTCAGCGGCCGCGGACGGCTGGCGGCTCGATCGTGCGCTCGCCGACGCGGTGCCCAGCCTGTCGCGCGAGCGGCTGAAGGCGCTGATCGCGGCGGGCGCGGTGGCGGGCGATGCTGGGCCGGTGCGCGATCCCGCGCGCAAGGCGGTGGCGGGCGCGCAGTTCCGCGTCGATGTTCCCGCCCCGACGCCCGCGCACAACGAGGCGCAGGCAATCGACCTTAGCATCGCGTTCGAGGACGAGCATCTGATCGTCGTCGACAAGCCCGCGGGCCTCGTCGTCCATCCCGCCGCCGGGAACCTCGACGGCACGCTGGTCAATGCGCTGCTCCACCATTGCGCGGGGCAGCTATCGGGCATCGGCGGCGTCGCGCGGCCGGGGATCGTCCACCGGATCGACAAGGACACCTCCGGCCTCATCGTCGCGGCCAAGCACGACCGCGCTCACGAGGGGCTGGCGCGGCAGTTCAAGGCGCACAGCATCGACCGCCGCTATCTGGCGATCGTCGCCGGTCGCCCGCTGACCGGCAGCGGCACCATCGAGGCGCGGCTCGGCCGGTCGAGCGCCAATCGCAAGAAGATGGCGATCGTCGGCGGCGAGGCGGGCAAGCACGCGATCACCCATTGGCGGCTCATGACGGCGCTTACCGACGCGGCTTTGGTCGAATGCCGGCTCGAGACCGGACGCACACATCAGGTGCGCGTCCACATGGCCTCGATCGGCCACCCCTTGCTCGGCGATCCGGTGTATGGCAAGAGTAAGGCAGTGCACCGGCCTATCCTCGAAACTCTGGGTTTCCGCAGGCAGGCGTTGCACGCGACGCGCCTGGGGTTCATCCATCCTGTGACGGGCCACGCCCTGTCCTTTGACAGCGCGATGCCCGGCGACATGCAGGAACTGTTCAACCGGCTTGTCGTATAGCCTTAGGGCTGAATTGCCGCGGCGTACCCGCGACAGCGATAATGCCCCATCGATAAGGGAGATTTGGTCATGGCAAGCGGCAGCAACGTCCCCGCGACGATCCCCGCGCTCGGCGGCGAGGCGAGCCTTAACCGCTATCTGTCCGAGATCAAGAAATTCCCGATCTTGAGCCCCGAGCAGGAGTATATGCTCGCCAAGCGCTTTCAGGAGCATCAAGATCCCGAGGCGGCGGCGCAGCTCGTCACCAGCCACCTTCGCCTCGTCGCCAAGATAGCGATGGGCTATCGCGGCTACGGCCTGCCCGTGTCGGAGCTCATCTCTGAGGGCAATATCGGCCTGATGCAGGGCGTGAAGAAATTCGAGCCCGACCGCGGCTTCCGCCTCGCCACCTATGCGATGTGGTGGATTCGCGCGAGCATCCAGGAGTTCATCCTGCGCTCGTGGAGCCTCGTGAAGATGGGCACGACGGCGGCGCAGAAGAAGCTGTTCTTCAACCTTCGCCGGATGAAGGCCAAGCTCGATGCGTTCGAGGACGGCGACCTCCACCCCGACGACGTGGCGAAGATCGCCAAGGACCTGGGCGTCACCGCCGAGGAAGTCGTCAGCATGAATCGCCGCATGGCGATGGGCGGCGACACCAGCCTCAACGTGCCGATGCGCGAGGATTCGGAGAGCCAGTGGCAGGACTGGCTCGCCGACGACGAGCCGCTCCAGGATCAGCGCGTCGCCGAGGCGCAGGAGGCGGACGTCCGCCACACAATGCTGGTCGAGGCGATGGACGACCTCAACGAGCGCGAGAAGCACATCCTGACCGAGCGCCGCCTGACCGACGATCCCAAGACGCTGGAGGAGCTCAGCCAGGTCTATGGCGTGTCGCGCGAGCGCGTCCGCCAGATCGAGGTCCGCGCATTTGAGAAGCTGCAGAAGGCGATGATGCGCCTCGCCGGGGAGAAAAGGCTGCTCGCGGTCGGCTAAACTCCTCCCGAGCCGGGGGAGGTGGCACGCGAAGCGTGACGGAGGGGGCGGGCCGCAGACAATGCGTTCGTGGCAGCCCCCTCCACCGCCCTGCGGCGGCCCTCTTGTCCCGGGGAGGATCAGAAGCGTTTCGAGAGCCCCACATACAGCTGCAAATCATCGGCGTCGTCGTTGAGCCCCAGATTGGTGCCGGCGTCGAATTGCAGATTGGGGTCGGGCCGCCAGCCGCCCGAGAACGCCAGTACCATCGGCGTCCCCTGCCCCGCCGGGTCGTCGTCGCGATCGACCGCCAGCTCGATTCCGAACAGATGCGTTTCAAAATCCGCGGTCAGCCCCGTCACAAGCCCGTAAGCGAGGTGCCGCCCGCGCCGGTCCTGATCGACCTCCGCAGCGATGCTTGGAGTAAGGCCGAGCGACAGCGGCCCGCCCAGATCGACCTCGACCGGCACCAAGAGGCTCGCTGACCAGTCGCCCGCGCCGATCGCCGCGCCGCCGAGCGGCAACGTCGCGCGGCCGAGGACCGACAGGGCAACGCCATCGCCGTCGACCACCCCCTTGAGCACCCCGACCGTCACGTCGCCGATCCCGGAGACGCTTTCGACCGCTCCGTCCATTCGCCCGCGCACATGGCCGAACGCGGTCCAGCCGAGTTGCAGCTCGGTGCCGCCGCCGATGCCGATCCGCGTCAGCACGTCGCCCGCGACGATCGTGTCGGTCCGCGCGCCGCCCTCGCGATCGAGCGTCCAGCTCACCGCGCCGAGTTCGGCCACGACGCGGCCCCGCTCGGTCACACAGGGCGGCGTGCCGACGCCCGGCCGGTCGGCGCAGATCGGCTCGTCCTGCGCGGGCGCGGGTGCGGCAACCGCGGTCAGCGCCGCCAGTAGCGGAAGATCACGCCTCTTCACGGGTCACGCGCGCGACTTCCTCGACCGTGGTCAGCCCCGCGCGCAGCTTGGCGATGCCGTCGTCGAGCAGCGACGGATTGTCCCCCCGCGCGTGGCGCTCGAGCTCGGCCTCCGACGCGCCGTCATGGATCATCGCCTGAAAGCGGTCATCGATCGCTACGACCTCGTACAGCCCCGCACGCCCGCGATAGCCGTCGCCGTGGCACGCCTCGCA
Organism: Sphingomonas spermidinifaciens; assembly: GCF_002351485.1. GTDB lineage: Bacteria > Pseudomonadota > Alphaproteobacteria > Sphingomonadales > Sphingomonadaceae > Sphingomonas > Sphingomonas spermidinifaciens. The sequence goes on from NZ_NWMW01000001.1 coordinate 1,053,836, forward strand.
GCCCTCGGCGCGCCAGATGGCCTCGCCAGGCGAAAGCCCGCCGCCGACCAGCGCCACGTCGCCCGGCGTCGCCACGTCTTCCCGCCGACAAGTCGGGCACAGTCGCCGCACCAGCCGCTGCGCGCACAGCCCCACGACCATCGGCGCCAGCAGATAGCGCTCGACCCCCATGTCGATCAGCCGCGTCACCGAACCAACCGCCGAATTGGTATGGAGCGTCGAGAGCACGAAATGCCCCGTCATCGCCGACCGTACCGCGACCTGCGCGGTTTCCTGATCGCGGATCTCGCCCACCATGATGACGTCCGGGTCCTGGCGCAGGATCGCGCGGAGGCCGCGGGCAAAAGTCATGTCGGTGCGCGGGTTGACCTGCGTCTGGGCGATGCCGGCCAGTTCATATTCGATCGGGTCCTCGACCGTCATCACGTTGCGCTTGCGGTCATTGAGGCGGGTGAGCGCGGTGTAGAGCGTCGTTGTCTTGCCCGAGCCGGTGGGCCCGGTGACGAGCAGGATGCCGTGCGGCCGCTCCAGCAATCGCGTGAACACGTTGCGATCGCGTTCGCTCATCCCGAGACTGGCGAGGTCGAGCGTCATCGACCCGCGTTCAAGCAGGCGCATCACCACCCGCTCGCCATGCTGAGTCGGGATGGTCGAGACGCGCGCATCGACATCGTGCCCGCCGATGCGCAGCGTCACGCGCCCGTCCTGCGGCACGCGCTTCTCGGCGATATCGAGCTTGGCCATCACCTTGATGCGGCTGACGAGCAGGGGCGCGAGCGCCCGCTGCGGCTCGACGATGTCGCGCAGCACGCCATCGATGCGGAAACGGACCACGAGGCGCTTCTCCTGCGTCTCGACATGCACGTCCGACGCGCCTTCCTTGATCGCCTCCAGCAGCAGCGCGTTGATGAGGCGGATGACGGGCGAATCGTCACGGCTGTCGAGCAGGTCATCGACCGCAGCCGCTGAATCGGCCAGCGCGGCAAGGTCGGTGCCGTCGATCTCGAAATCCGCCGCCTGCGCCGCGCGATCACCGTACGAGGCACCAAGCGCGGCATCGAATGCGTCGTCGCCGACGGGCACCAGCCGCGCGGCGGGGGCGATGCGTTGCACTTCCAAGAGCGCGTCGAGCGGGGCACCGGTGCGATAGACGCATTCCGCGCCATCGGAACTCTCGCGCAGGACGACGCCGTGGCGGCGCGCGAAACTGTAAGGGAGCATCGCGGTCATGGCGCGAAGCTGATCTGCGCCTCGACCATGCCGACGGTCGGGCGTTTGACGATACGCGCGGACGTGACGGCAAGGCCGGAGGAGCGGTTCACGTCGGCGAGCCAGTTGATCACCTTGGCATACTCCCCCTCGGCGACGACCGCACGCACGCCGTTGCCCGCGGGCTCGACCGCAACGGACAGCGCCTGTGCCTGCGCCGCGGCCTGGACGATCTCGGCCGGGCTGCCGGTGCGGCGCTGGCCCGGCGACGGCGGCTGGAGCGTGCCGGCAGCGCGGATGCGGGCGGAAAGCGTTTCGTAGGTACGGATATCGGCCTGTGCCTCGGCCCGTGCGGCCTGAAGCGGCTTTACCACGCCATAGACCAGCACCGCACCCGCCAAGAGCACGCCAAGCACGGTCAGCAGCACGCGCTCACGCTGAGAAAGCGTTGCCCACCATGCCTCGAACCGGGCAATGGCGGCGTCCAGCCGGGGATCGCGAAGCTCGATCTTCATGCGCCCCTCGCCGTCAGTCGGAGGCCGCCGTCGGGCAACGTCGTCACTGTCCCCGACAGCCGCGCGTCGGTGAGCGCGCCGTTGATCCGCCCCGCCATGCCGGGCGCCAGCGCATCGACGTCGATCACCAGCGCGCTCCCCTGGAACCCGATCGATCGCACCGCCACCTGTCCATTTATCGGCGCGAGCACCGTGGAAACGCGCGAGAGCAGCGGCAGGAAGGCGCTGTACCTCTTCGGCTCGGGCAGGAGGTCGGCGACGGTGCCCGCCAGATCGTCGGTGCCCGTCGGCACGCCCGGAGCAGCGCTGGCGACGAGCATCCGCGTATCGTCCTCTCGCCGATCGGCGATCGAGCGGAGCATCAGCGTGTCCGCCGCGGCGATGCCGACATGCGCGGTCAGGCCGATCGCGCCGACCCAGAACAGCCGCCGTCCCCAGCCGGGCAGCGTCGCCGTGCGCCGCCGCGCATAGGCGCCCTGCCGCAAGTCGAGCGCCGGCTCGGCGATTCGGCGCGCCAAAGAGAGATCGCCAAGCTCTGCCGGCAGTGCGCCCATGTCCGCCGGCAACGCCACGCCGTAATTGCGGATCGCCGGCCGCCCCGCCGCTTCCCAGGCGGGACGCAGCATCGGCGCGGGAACCGCGAAACCCGTGCCGTCGCCGCTCCGGACCACCGCGCGCGTCTCGCCCAGTTCGACGGCCCACTCACCCGCATCGGGACGCGGCAGCGCAAGCGCGTCGGGCACGAAGGCGGCATTGGGATGCCCCGCCGCCGCGGCTTCCTCGATCCACGCCTGCATCTGCGCGTGGCGGACGACGCCCACGAGGAAACGACGCGGGGCCAGTTGCGTACCGAGCGCCAGATGCACCGCGTCGAGCGGATCGGCGATCATCTCCTCGACCGCGAAGGGCAGCGCCTCGATCCGCTTGGCCCGCGTCGGGAGCGGCAGGTCGACGGCAAGCAGGCGCACCGCCTCGCCCGGCACCAGCATGGTTGCCGCGCCCGCCCCCTCGGCTATGATGAGCGCCGATGGTGCGGGGGCAGCTGTCACATTGTTTTCATCGAGGCGACGCATGGGGCGGCGATGCACATCCTTTTGAAACAGTTTCATGACAGCCGGCGCGGTACGGCGCAATCCGTGCCCGAGAGCGAAGCCGGACTGACCCTTGTCGAAATGATCGTCGTGCTCGCGATCATCGCGCTCGTCGCCGCGCTGATCGTTCCCAACGTGATCGGCCGCCCGGATGAGGCGCGCGTGACCGTCGCCAACACCGACATCCGCACCATCTCCGCTGCGCTCAAGATGTACCGCCTCGACAATGGCGGCTACCCCACGACGGCGCAGGGGCTGAAGGCGCTGGCCGAGAAGCCGACGACGCCGCCCCTTCCCTCCAACTGGTCGGGCGAGGGCTATCTTGGCGAGGTGCCGCTCGATCCCTGGGGCAACCCCTATGCCTATACGTCGGAGGGCAGCGGCTTCACGCTCAAGTCGCTCGGCAAGGACGGCAAGCCCGGCGGCGAGGGCCTCGACGCGGACCTCGACGGCAAGAAGTAGGACGTGGGCCGGATGGCCTTTCGCTTTGCCCTTGCCCGGTCTCCGGCGGAGGCCGGGGCCCAGCTGGGAAACAGTCATTTCAGGGTTCGGCGGCTCGCGACTGATCCCCGGCCGGCGCCGGAATGCGGCGAAGACGTTCGACACCTCGCCGCCGACGCCGGCATGACCCTGATCGAGATGCTGATCGTCCTTTCGATCATCGCCGTCGCGGCCGGCGCGGTGACGCTCGGCATCGGATCGGCGTCGCGGGCGCCCTCGGTGGGGAGCGAGGCGCAGCGGCTGGCCAACCGGCTTCAGGCGGCCGCCGATGACGGGATGCTGGGCGACAGCCTCGTCGCCTTCACCGCCGAGAAGACCGGCTATGCTTTCGCCCGGTTCGACGGAACGACGTGGCAGCCGCTCAGCGGCGAGGCGATGGGCTTTCACACGCTACCCGGCGGCATGACGATGCGCCTGTCGGCGCGCCCGCCGATCGTGCTGGGACCGGAGGGATCGGGCAAGCCGCTGACCGCGGTCATCACCGCGCCCGGCCAGACCAGTACCGTCGTCTATGACGGCCTCACCGCCCGCGTCATGCCCGCGACATGAACGAGGAGGGCTTCTCGCTGATCGAGGCGCTGGTTGCGCTCGCGATCCTCGCCATCGCCACGGTCGGCCTCGTCCGCACCGTCGAGACGCATATCGATTCCACCCGCGCAATGGAGGGGCGGCAGGCGGCGATGTGGGTAGCCGAGAACCGCCTGGCCGAACTGGAGGCGCGGGCGGGCGGCGCTAACCAGGTCGAGATGCTGGGCCGGCGCTGGCGCATCGCCGTCGCCGAGCGTGCGACCGCCGACCGCGAGATCCGCCGCGTGCGCATCGACGTGTACGAAATGGACGGACCGCCGGGCGCCTCGCCGCTTGCATCGCTCGACGGATTCGTGGACGCCGGGCCGGCATGAAGCGCACGCTCGACCTCACCCCGCGGCAACAAAGGCTGGCGCTCGACCTCCTGACCGGAGCGATGGTCGTGTCGGTCGCGTTCGCGCTGGCCGGACTGACGTGGCGGCTGGCGGGCCATGCGGGCCAGGGCGCGATCACCGTCCCCTCGGGCGCGCGGCCCGTGCCGCCGCCGGACCTTTCGCCGGCGCTCGGCTGGCAACCCTTCGGCCAGGCAGCGCAGACCGAGCAGGCGCAGCCGACCGGCCTCGCCTTCGTCCTGAAGGGGGTTGTCTTCGCGATCCCGCAGAGCTTCGCCGTCGCCTATGTCAGCGAGAATGGCGGGCCGGCGCGCGCGGTTCGCGTGGGCGAGGCGCTGGGCGGCGCGACGATCGATTCGATCCAGCGCGACCGCATCATCCTGTCGAACGCCGGGCGGCTCGAATATCTCGCGCTTCCCGATCCCGCCACGCCACCGCCCGTGCCCGGCGCCCCTGCGACGGCCCCCGCCCCCGGCCCGAGCGGCAACGTGCCGTTGAGCGCGCCGCCGCCGCCTCCGGCCCAAGGCCCCGCGGCGCTGCTCCAGCGGCTCGACGCGACGCCGACCGATGGCGGCTACCGCATCGGCAGCGGCTCGGTGCCGGGCATGCGCGCGGGTGACATCGTCCAGTCGGTCAACGGCCAGGCGCTCGGCCGCGGCGCCGCCGACCAGGCCGCCTTCGCCGCCGCGCAGGCGAGCGGCACCGCGCAAGTCCAGATTCTCCGCGACGGCAAGCCGATGACGCTGACCGTCCCGCTACGCTAGAGACATGACGTGACCCACGCTTTCCGCCGCCCCCTTCTCGCCTGCGCCCTCGCCGCGACCGCACTGTCACCGCTCGCGGCACAGCAGCCGCCGGGCGACATCGTCGTCAACATGCGCGGGATCGAGATCGCGGACGTCGCCGACCAGATCTCGCGCCTGACCGGCCGCACGCTGATCCTCGATCCCGCGGTCAAGGGCGTCGTCACCGTCACCTCGGCCCAGCCGCTGTCGGCCGAGGGGGTGTGGGAGCTGTTCCAGTCGGTGCTGCGCGCTAACGGCTTCGCCGCCGTCCGTTCGGGCCGGGCATGGCGGGTCGTACCCGCCGCCAATGCAGTGCGCGACGGCGGCGTGCGCCGCTCGGCCTCAGGCCAGGAGTTGACGACGCGGATGATCCGCCTGTCGAACGTGCCGGCGGCGGAGGCCGCACGCATAGCTCGGCCACTGGTCGCCGCCTTCGGCTCGGTCGAGCCGCTCGCCAGCCCCAATGCGATCGTCGTCACCGATTATGCCGACAATGTCCGCCGGATCGAGGGGCTGATGCGCAGCCTCGACGGCGGCGGGGGGCAGAGCTTCGCGACGATCCCCCTGCGCAACGGGTCGGCGGCCGACGTCGCCGCCGCCATCGGCCAGGTACTGGGAGAGGGCGACGCGCGCGTGGCGGGCGATGCGCGCAGCAACATCGTCGTGGTGCGCGGCACCCCGGCGGCAGTGGCGGAGGCGCGGCGGATCGCGCTGTCGCTCGACACGCCGGGCGGGGCGACGCCGATCACCCGCACCTTCCGCCTCAACTATGCCGATGCCGAAAGCGTGACCGAGGTGCTGCGCGGCGTGCTGGGGCAGGAGGCGGAGGCAACCAATCCGATCGCCCAGAGCCTCCAGTCGCGCGGCACCCGCGGCGGCCTCGGCGCGCAGGCGAACCGCAGCCCGACCGCCGCGCTCGCCGGCCTCGTCAACAGCAGCAACCAGCAAAACCTGGGCGCGGCGGGCGGCATGAACGGTGCCGGCGGCACGGGCGGCGCGGGCATTTCGACCGTCGGCCAGACCGAGCGGGCGCAAACGCCGCAGGGCTTCTCAACCCCCGAGCTTACCGTTCAGCCCGCGCCCGACATCAACGCCATCGTCGTGCGCGGCACGCCGAGCGCGATGGCGGGCATGGACCAGCTGATCGCCGACCTGGACGTCCGCCGCCCGCAGGTGCTGCTCGAGGCCGCGATCGCCGAGATCACCGGCGACGAGGCCGAGCGGCTGGCGATCCAGATCGGCAGCGCCGGTACCGTGCTCGACGGGGTCGAGGGGGTGGCCACCAATTTCGGATCGCCCAGCACCGGGGTCGTCGGTCTCGGTACGATCCTCACTGCGCTCGGCGTGCCCGTCGGGCAGGTGCTCGGCAACGGCATCACCGGCAACGTGGCGTTCGGCAACGACTTCTCGATCCTCGTTCAGGCGCTTGGCACCTCGACCAAGGCGAACCTGCTCTCCACCCCGTCGGTGACGGTGCTCGACAACAAGATCGGCGAGTTCGTGGTGGCACAGGAAGTACCCTTCCTGACCGGCTCGGTGCTGACCAACCAGAATGGCGCGACGCCCTATAATTCGATCGAGCGCAAGGACGTCGGTATCACCCTGCGCGTCCTGCCGCGCGTTAATGCCGGCGACACGATCCGGCTGGAGGTCAGCCAGGAAGCCTCGACCATCGCGCAGACGCAGCTCAACCAGGCCGCCGACCTCATCACCAATCGCCGCGCGATCAACACGACGGTGCTCGCCGACAATGGCCGCACGATCGTGCTCGGCGGGCTCATCAACGATGATTATATCCGCCAGCGCAGCCAGGTGCCGATCCTGGGCGACATCCCGCTGGTCGGCGAACTGTTCAAGTCGCGGCAGGAACAGCGGCAGAAGCGGACGCTGTTTATCTTCCTCAAGCCCACGATCCTGCGTGATCCCGACGCCACCGCCGCGGCGGCTGCCGAGCGCTATCAGCGCCTGCGCGGGATCGAGGCGTCGACAACCGAAAAGGGGAGCCTGCTCCTCAATCCCCCCGCCCCGCGCCTGACCGTCGAGATCGACGGCATTTATTGATGTTGCGGCGGGTCGCGCTTGCCATCCCGTTGATCGTGGCCGGCGTGATCCTGGGCAAAACATGCCAGTATCTGGCGGTCGATCTGCTTGGCGGCTCCCTCGGCTTCGAGCTTTCCTCGCTCATCGGACTGGCACCCGTCATCGCCCTATTGCTGCTTGCGAAGCGCCGCTGGCCGCACCTGCTGAGGCTGCGCCGCGCCTAGTCGGCCAGGGTCACGCGGGCGGATTGCGTCCCGCGCGTGAAATACGCGGCATCGATCGCCAGGCTGCGCAACTGCCAGCCATCCACCCCTTCCCCCGGCCGCAGCGTGCGTACCCCGCCGTCTTGGCCGCGGACCATCGCAACGGCATCGCGGTCGAGGCGGCCGACGATGCCGACGAGTTCGGGCGCGTCGGCGGGCGGCTCGGCCTCGGCCGCGTCGAACAGCGGGCGGTCGAGCGCAGCGGAAAGCGGCGGTGGCGCGTTCCATGCGACCGGCTCGGGCGGGGTCGTCATCCCGTCGGGGCGCCAGATCAGGCGCGGCCCCAGCGCAGCCGCGGGGATCGCGACCGCCAGCAGCGCCAGCGCGGTCAGCGTCGCGCGCCGGTTCATCGCCATGCCACCGCCACGCTGCCCGACAGCCGCACGCCCCCGGCGGTCGCCTCCAGCCGCCAGCGTTCCCAGCGCGCGCCCCTCGACTCGCGCTCGATCGCGTCGGCGACCGCCAGCACCGCCTTTTCCGGCCCCGACAGCGACAGGTCCAGGCGCGCGAGGCCGGGACCGACCGGCGCACCCGCCCCCGCGCGCTCGACCAGCACGCCGTTGCGCTTGGCTCCGTCGCGAATGCGGGCCGCGACCGCCGCCGCCGCGGCGCGGGCCGACGGCGCCTGCAGCCGCCATGGCGCGTCGGCGAGCCGATCGATCGGTGCGGCCTCGGCCCGCGCATCGGCGGCGATCGCGCGGGCCGCATCGAGCCGCGCGAGCGCGTCGCCCGCCCCGCTCCACGCCAGCGCCGCCAGCGCCAGTCCCGCGCCGCCGCCGATCCAGACCGCGCGGCTCATGGCTCGCCCTCGACCGACACGATCAGCACGCCGTCGCCGCGCCGTTCCCCGACGGCACGCAGCCGCGCCGCGCCGCCCGCACGCGACAAGGCGGCGCGCAGCCGGTCGGGATCGGCGGTGGCGATCTCCATCTCCAGCGCCGAATCGCCGCGCTCGCGATCGAGCGACAGCGAGACGAGTCGCGCCTCGGGCGGCAGCAGGCGGGCGACGCGATCGACCGTCGCGGCGAAACCCGTCGGCCCCAGCCGCGCCAGCGCATGCCGCTCGGCCCGACTCGCATCGGTCGATACGTCATCTGCGGGCGGGGGCGAGACGCGCGCCGTCAGCCAGTCGGCGCCCGCGATCGTCAGGATCGGCCCCAGCGGCAGCAGCAGCGCCAGCGCCCAGCCGATGGTTCGCCCACTTGCTTTCGTTGCCGGCCGCTGCGCCGCCTTGCCCAACCGCTCGACGAGGCTGGGTGCAGGATCGGGCGGGGGCAGCGTCGCGGGCTCCATCGGCGCTGCGCTTAGCTTTGAACGGACAAGCGATCCAGCATCGCGGCGACTGTCGCAATCGCGTCACATCACTGACGCAGGGCGGTAACGCATTGTGCATGCGCGCGTAAGCTGGCACCGCCACAGGCAACAGGGGACCGGGGGCTCGCCTGCCCGTCAGGACGCTATGGGGAATGAATCGAATGAGCGACATGCTTGAACTCGAGTCGGGCTATACCGACGGCGATATCGACACCAATCCGACCTACAACCTGTCGCTCAACGAGCTGGTCGAGGCACGCTACTCGCGTCGTGACACGCTGAAGAGCGGTGTGTCGGCTGCGGCGATCGCGGTCTTCGGCGGCGCGGTGCTTGCCGCCTGTGACGACAATGGCAGCGATGGCGATGGCAACAGCGCGCCCGTCGTGACCGCGGGTTCGAGCGGCTCGTCCTCGTCGGGCCGGCTGGTCACGCTGACCAGCACCGTCACCGACGACGGCGGTATCGTCACCTCGGCCTGGACGCAGGTGTCCGGTCCGACCGTCTCGCTCACCAACGCCAACACGCCGACCGCGACCTTTACTGCGCCGGCGGTTTCGGCCGCGACCCCGCTCGTCTTCCGCTATGTCGCGACCGATCAGAGCGGGCTCCAGGCCTCGGCCGAAACGACGGTCAACGTGACGCCCGCGGCGCTCGGCTTCACCGCCGTCGCCAAGAACAAGAACGACGTGGTGACGGTGCCCACGGGCTACAGCGTCAGCATCCTCACGCGCCTGGGTGACCCCATCGCGCAGTCGACCGCCGCCTACAAGAATGACGGCACCGACACCGATTTCGCCAACCGCATCGGTGACCATGGCGACGCGCTCTATTACTACGGCCTCAACGCCGATGGTGCGCGCGACGACAACAGCAACATCCGCGGCCTGCTGGCGCAGAACCACGAGAACCTCAACGTTCAGTATCTCCACGCCAACGGCCCGACCAACGTGTCGGCCGGCCCACGCCCTGAGGCCGAGGCGATCAAGGAGATCGAGGCGCACGGCGTCTCGGTGGTCGAGGTGGTGCAGGGCAGCGCCGGCTGGGCCTATGTCCAGAACAGCACCTTCAACCGCCGCATCACGCCCAACACGCCGGTGGAGATCCGCGGCCCAGCGCGCGGCAATGCGCTCCTCGTCACCGCCTATTCGACCGACGCGACGGCGGGCCGCGGCACGATCAACAACTGCGCCAACGGCCATACGCCTTGGGCGACGCTGCTGACCTGCGAGGAGAATTGGGCCGGATACTTCCGCCGTCCGCGCGCCGCCGACGATGCGCGCCGCACGGCAAAGGAATTGACCGCGCTGATCCGCTACGGCGTCACCAGCACCAACGGCAACTATGCCTGGGCCAGCGTCACCCCCGCCAATGCATCGAGCACCATCTTTCGCAAGTGGGACGCGCAGGCGACGGGCAGCTCGGCCAGCGCCGACTATCGCAACGAACCCAATCAATATGGGTGGGTGGTCGAGATCGACCCCTATGACAAGACCAAGGCGCCGCGGAAGCGCACCGCGCTCGGCCGCATGAACCACGAGGGCTGCTGGCCCGGTCCGTTCGTCGCCGGTCGCAAGCCCGCCTTCTACATGGGTGACGACGCGCAGAACGAGTATCTGTACAAGTTCGTGTCGGCGACGCCGTGGGTCGCGGCGGATGCCAACGCGGCCGACCGGCTGGCGATCGGCGACAAGTATCTCGATACGGGCACGCTTTATGTTGCCCGGTTCAATGCCGACGGCTCGGGCGAGTGGCTGCCGCTGGTGTTCGGTCAGGGTAACGTGACGAGCACCAATGCGACCTATGCCTTCGCCGACCAGGCCGACGTTGTGACGCATGCGCGCATCGCCGCCGACGTGCAGGGCGCGACACGGATGGACCGCCCCGAGTGGACCGCGGTCAATCCGGTCAATGGCGAGATGTACCTGACCCTCACCAACAACTCGTCGCGCACCGCGGCCAATGCCGATCCGGCGAATCCGCGCTCTTATCAGGACCCGCCCAGCACCTCGCGCGGCAACCGCAACGGCCACATCCTTCGACTGCGCGAGACCGGCGACACGACCGAGGCAACGAGCTTCACCTGGGACATCTATGTGTTCGCCGCGGGATCGGACCTCGACGCGACCAACATCAACCTGTCGGGCCTGACCGCCGACAACGATCATTCGAGCCCCGACGGCCTGTGGTTCGGCCGCCCCTCGAACGCGTCGGGCCAGGTCAATCCGCTGCTGTGGATCCAGACCGACGACGGCGCCTTCACCGACGTCACCAATAACCAGATGCTGGCGGCCTTCCCCGGCCGGGTGGGTGACGGCGGCACTCGGACGGTGACCAACACTGCCGCCGACGGCACCACCTCGACCGTGGTCACGCGGATCGGTGCGGCGCCGGGCACCAACCTGCGCCGTTTCCTCGTCGGCCCGATCGAGTGCGAGATCACCGGCGTCGATTCGACCCCCGACGGCCGCACGCTGTTCGTCGGCATCCAGCATCCGGGCGAGGGCGGCACCCCGGCGGCGCCAACCAGCAAGTGGCCCGACAGCCAGGGCGGCTCGACCAGCCTGCCCGCGACGACGCGCCCGCGCTCGGGCGTGGTCGTGATCCGCAAGAACGACGGCGGTATCGTCGGGCTTTAAGCCTGGCGAAAGCGCACAAACGAAAGGGGGGAGGCCTGGTGGCCTCTCCCCTTTCTCTTTTCGTCCCCCCCCCCCGGACCCTTCAACAGGCTCTGGCCAGGGTTGATCCGAACCGCTTCTTCCCCCTTCGAGCCGACCGAAGAGAAACGGACTCCCGGATCAAGCCCCGGACGACGTGGGTCTCGCTTTACTTTCTTGCTGCGGCGCCGGCGCTGATGACGCTGGCGTTGCCGTCGGCTTCGATTGCGACGACGTGGCTTGCCCCATCGGCGCACTTGGCGCGGTAGGTCAGGGTTTGGCCCTTAATCTGCTCGCTCTCGATTACCTTCTCACAGGCGATGTTCGCGTCCTGGATCGCGCGGATCATGACGATGTTGCGCTGGCCGACGGACAGATCCAGCACCGCCGCCTGATAGTTGAGCGACGCCTCGTTCCCCGCCGCCGCCTCGTTCGCCGTCGGCGCAGGCGCGCTCGTGCCACCGCCGCACCCCGGCAGCATCGCCGCGCCCGCCAGCGCGACCCCGATCCGAACCATCGTCAGCCCTCCTTGCTATTGCCGGGCGCATATGCCCTCAGAAACACCGCCGTCCCTCGGGCGGCGCGCGCGACGATTGCCGCGTGCGGGGGCCGCTCGATGAGGCCGAGCTTGAGCTGAAAGTCGCAGAACCCCTTCCACAGCGCGGTCAGGTCCTCGGCCGCGAGTTCGGCATCGTCGACCGCGACGATCCCCTCGGCCGCTGCCTCGTCGATGATCGCGGCCAGCGCACTGCGACACTTGCCAGGCGCTACCTCGAAGAACCGGCGGGCGAGTTTCGGCGATTGGGCGATTTCGCCCGAGATCAGGCGGTCGAAGCGGACATGGTCGGGTTCGAAGAGCATGTCGAGCAAGGCGGTGCCGATCGCAGTCAACCGGTCGGCAAGCGGCATCGGCCCATCCAGGCTCGGCTCGAACAGGGCGTTCATCCGCCCCATCTCCACACGAACCACCTCCTCGAACAGTGCTTCCTTGTCGCCGAAGCGGTTGTAGAGCGTCACCTTTGACACTCCGGCGCGCGCGGCGATGTCCTCGATCGTCGAGGCGTGGAAGCCCTTTTCGAGAAAGCTCTCGCGCGCCGCCGACAGGATCGCGTCGTCCTTGGCCGGATCGCGGGGCCGGCCCGGCCCGGCACGCCCGCGGATCACGCCGCAGCAGCTTGCCCCGTCAACCAATTCGATCGCTCTCGTTCATCGCTCGCCTTAAAAATCGAAGCGGGCGCAAAGGTCGCCCCTTACGCCCGCTCTTCGTCATATAGGCGCAAGGCTCAATACTGATAGGCCTTGGGAAGCGTTCCCTCCTTGGGATCAAGATAGCGGTCGCGCAGCCGCGTCTGGCGGTTGACGAGCGGCTGCTCGACCCCATCGACGAACACCGCGGTCGCCGCCGAGCCGATCTCGAGCGGATCGCCGTCCCAGATCACCACGTCGCCGTGGCGGCCGGGGCGCAGCGAGCCGATTTCGGCTCCCATGCCGATCGCCTCGGCGGGCAGCGAGCTGATCGTCGCGAACGCCTGGCCCCAGCTGAGGCCCGCCGCCCCAGGCACCTTCGACAACGCGACCAGGTTGCCGGCATACTGCTTGACCAGCCGGGCCTGCCGCGCCTCGTCGTCGTTGATCGAGCCGATGCCGACGGTCACGCCCGCCGCACGCAAACGGCCGATGTTCGACTGGGTGGCAGCGAGCTGCTCGAAGCTGATCGGCAGATCGGCGAGCGCCGAAGCGATGACGGGCAGCCCGGCCGCCGCGATCTCGCGCGCCACGGTCCACCCCTCGGTCGCGCCGACGAGGACGAGGCGCAGGCCCGCGAACTCGCGCTTCAGCTCGATCAGCGTCAGGATGTCCGATGCGCGCTCGACATGGACGAGAAGCGGCATCTGACCCGCCAGCACCGGCACCAGTGCCGCCGCGTCGGCGCGGGTGAGCAGCGCGTCCTTGCCGCGATCGTCATAGCTTGCCGGATTGCGGCGATAGGCCTGTGCCTCGAACAGCGCATTGCGAAGCGTCGCCATTGCCGCCGCGCGGCTGCCGCCCGCACGCTGCGCACCGGTCTCGCCCCATTCCATGAACTGGAAGGCACGAGGGCGGGTCAGCGCGTTCATGTCGGCGCCGAGGTCGATGACCGCCCCCTGGCCCGCGAAGATCGAGCCGCGCGCGGCGGGCGCGACGACCGCGCGGGTGATCCCCTCGGCCCGGTTGATGGCGATCGGGCTCGCCTTGGGATTGACCGCCGGGGCGATGTCGAGCGCGGCGTTGAACACCGACGTCGCCGCCGAGGAATCGTCGGTGTCGCGTACGCCGTCGACCTCGACCACGCCCATCCGCGTGAAGCCGGCGACGATGCCCGGCGTCACCCAGCGTCCGCCCGCGTCGATCGTCCGCGCGCCGGCGGGGGCCGCTGCCCGGCCCGCCGACACGATGCGCCCGCCGCGGATGACGACGGTGCCGCCCTCGATCGGCTCCGACCCGTCGCCGATCACGACCTTGGCATTGGTGATGACCACGTCCTGCGCGGCGGCAGGGAGCGCGGCGGCGGTCGCCATCAGGACCGCGATTGCTTTCAGGCCGCGCATCACTTCACGTCTCCTTCACCGGGCTGGCCGAGCTCGAAGTCGGACACCGGGCGATGCTTGGGATTGTTCATGTCGTACATGAGTGCGCCGTCAACCCACACGCGCTCGGGCCGGGTATAGACGCTGAACGGGTTGCCGTTCCAAAGGACGACATCGGCCATCTTGCCCGGCTTGAGGCTGCCCGTCTGTTCGGCAATGCCGAGCGCGCGGGCGGGATTGTAGGACAGCCAGGTCCAGGCATGTTCGGGGGTGATCTGGAAGCCCGCACGGCGGCCCGCGGCCATCGCCTTGGCCACTTCCTGATTGAGCCGCTGGATGCCGTTGGCGTCGTCGGAGTGGATCATCACGCACGCCCCCTCGTGATCGAGGATGGCGAGATTCTCGTTCACCGCGTCGTAGCTTTCCATCTTGAAGCCGTACCAGTCGGCCCAGACCGCCGAGCAGACGTTGTTCGCCTTCAACAGGTCGGCGATCTTGTAGCTTTCGACCGCGTGGTGGAAGGTCGAAACCTGGTAGCCGAACTCCTTGGCCATATCCATGACGATGGCCATCTCGTCAGCGCGGTAGCAGTGATTGTGGACGAGAATCTCGCCCGACAGCACGCCGCGCAGCGTGTCGAGCTGGATGTCGCGCGTCGGCGCGTCGCCGCCGTCGGTCTCGTACTTGTCCCACTTGCGGCGATACTCGGCGGCCTTGGCCCACGTCGCGCGATTCACCGCGACATTGCCCATCCGGGTCGAGGGCATCCGCCCCTTCGACCCATAAACGCGCTTTGGATTTTCGCCGCACGCCATCTTCATGCCATAGGGCGCGCCGGGGAACTTCATTCCCTGCATCGTCCGGGCATAGACGTTCTTGAGCGTCACCGACCGGCCGCCCATCAGGTTGGCGGAGCCCGGCAGGATTTGCAGCGTGGTCACGCCGCCGTTCGCCAGCGCGCGGGCAAAGCCGGGGTCCTGCGGCCAGACCGAATGCTCGGCCCACACCTCGGCGGTAATCGGCGCCGTCGCTTCGTTCCCGTCCGAATGCGCATCGACCGACGGGCTCGGATAGTCGCCGAGGTGGCTGTGGACGTCGATGATGCCGGGCGTGACCCACTTGCCCTGCCCATCGATCACGTCGGCGCCGGCGGGGTCGAGGCTCTGGCCCACCGCGACGATCCGGCCGTCGCGGAACAGCACCTGCCCGCCCTCGATCTTCCCGCCCTCGCCATCGAGGACGGTCACGTTGGTGATGAGCGTCGGCCGACCCGGATAGGCGCGATAGGTCGAGGGGAAGGGATCGTGCGAATAGCCCTTGTTCATCCCCGGCGCGGGTGCCTTGGAACTGGACGCGGACTTGGCACCCCCGCCCCCCTGCGCGGCACAGCCGCCGAGCAGCGCCATGGCGGCGGCCGACAATAAGAGTCGCTTCACGTTATTCTCCCTGAACGATCCATCTGTTTATCAAGCGAAAATCTCTTCGAGCTCGCGGGTGCGCGCCCCCTCGCGCAAGATCACGATCTGGCGATAGGCGCTGGCGACCAGCGCGGGCGGCAAGACGGCGAGCAGCGACGAGACGAGCGCGAAACCGACCTGCGCTGCGATCTGGCCGCCGAGCAGCGCCGCCATCGCGCCGAGCATCGACTGGACCACCAGCGCGAACACGAACCCGAGCACGGCGAGCAGGAACAGCTGCCAGCGCACGCCACGGCTCAATTTTGCCGCGCGCGCGAACGCGGCGAACAGGCTCGGCCGCTCCTCGACCAGTACCGGGAGGACGAGCATCCAGACGCAGGCGAGGATGATTCCGGGCACGACGAAAAAGGCAAATCCAATGCCCACCGCGACCCAGTAGAGGACGCTCGTCAACATCGCCTGCGGCACCAGCGGCAGCGCCGCGGCGATCACGCCGCGGAAGTGCGGACGGCCGCCCAGCCCCTCCAGCGTCGCGGCGATCATGGCGAGCAGAAAGAACTGGTACCATGCGAACGCCAGCAGCGATCCGATCAGGCCGGTACTCAATACCGCTCCCGTTGTGAGCAGTCCCGGCGTGGCCGCCAGCGACACGAACAGCGCCGCGTTGGGCAACCCCGCGCCGACAAGCGCAAACCCCGCGAACAGCAGCGGCGCCTTTGCGATCGCACCGCCCGCGTCGCCGATGACACGGGCAAGCTCGAGCCGCGCGCCGCCGCGCAGCGCCATGACCACCGCGCCCGCGAACACGCCCGCGATCAGCAGGAAGCCGAGCCCGACGATCAAAATACGCGCACCCCTTTTCGGGACACCCCGCCCGCCTGCTTCGGCTTGGGTCAAATCGTGTCCGTTGCGACAAGGTGAAGCGAAACGGCTTGCGTGTAAACGTTCGAATTGCTTGGTTCGGGACCGAACGGGTGGGAGCGACAAGGGGTGCCGGCGACGACGATCGAACCCCGCGCCGTCGATGCTGCCCATGCCCGCGTGCGCGCCGATCCGTCGATCCAGTTCGACTTTCCCTGGCGCGCGGTCGACGCGCGGCAGCCGACGCCCGAATGGCTGCGCGCGCTGGGCGCCGCGCTCGACCGCTTCTTCTCGGCGCTGGGGCCGTTCTGGCAAATCGTGTTCTGGGTGCTGGTCGCGCTGATCGTCGCGGTGCTGGTCGCGAGCTTCTTCCCGCCGGTGCGCGACTGGCTGCGCGACCGGTTCCGCCGCCAAAGGCCGGCCGCTGTCGAGGCCGAGTGGCGCCCCGCCCCCGCCACCGCCCGGGCGCTCCTCGACGAGGCCGAGGCACTGGCCGCGGCCGGACGGTTCGAGGCGGCGGTCCAACTCCTGCTCCACCGCTCGATCGAGGATATCGAGCGCTGGCGGCACGGCCTCGTCCGCCCGGCGCGCACCTCGCGCGACCTTGCCGCCGAGCCGGCAATCCCCGAGCGGGCGCGCGGCGTGTTCGCCCGCCTTGTCGAGCTGACCGAGCGCGGCATCTTTGCCCGCCGCCCGCTCGGCCCCGCCGACTGGGACGCGGCGCGCGAGGCCTATCGGGCGTTCGCGCTTTGAGCGGCAATCCCTCCCCCTTCACGACGCGGACGGCGCTGATCCTGACGGGGCTTGGCGGGATCCTTCTCATCGCGCTGCTCGTGATGGCGGGGTTCGGGCAGGAGATCGAGGCGCGGATGACGCGGGTGCCCGGCCCCGTTGCCAAGGGTGCGACAGGGTTCCAGGCGCTGCACGACCTGCTCGCCGGCCTGCCGGGCACCCGGGTAACGCTGGCGCGCGAAAACGACGCGCTCGCCGCCGACAATCTCGTCATCGCGACGCCCGATGCGCAGATCAAGGCCGCCGATCTGGCCGCGCTGGTGCGCCGGCGCGAAGGCCGGCCGCTGCTCGTCATCCTGCCCAAATGGCAGACCGAGCGCGACGGGCTGTCGCCGACGCGCGAGCGGCGTGTGCGCGGATCGATGCGGCTGCCGGCGCTGGGCTCGATGCTGAAGGATGTCGTCCCGAATGCAGGCGTTACCCGCGAGGGGCAGCGCGTCCGCCGCCCCCTCGCACCGGGCTCGCCGCTCGCCCCCGTCGAGGAGCCGCAGACAATCTCGGGCAACGGCATCGAGCCCTGGATCAGCGTCCGCGGGCAGGGCGCGATGCTGGCGAAGCTGTCCGACCGGCGCATCTGGATCCTCGCCGATCCCGACCTCGCCAACAATTACGGGCTGCGCGACATCCGCAATGCCCGCGCGATCGTCGCCGCGATCAAGGCGATGAACGACGACCGGCTCGATGCCGTCGCCTTCGATCTGACGCTCCATTACCGGCCGGGCGACCGCAACCTCGTCAAGCTGATGCTGACGCCGCCCTTCGTCGCGGTGACGATCGCGCTCCTCGCCGCCGCGCTGCTCGCCGGCTGGGCGAGCGCCGCGCGCTTCGGCCCGCCGCGGCGCGAGGCGCGGGCGATCCCCTTCGGCAAGGCGGCGCTGATCGAGACGATCGCCGCGCTGACCCGCCGTGCCGGCCGGGCGGCGGCGGGCGGCCCCCGCTTTGCGGCGATGCGCGCCGAGCGGCTGGGCGCGCGGCTCCACGCCCCGCGCGGCCTCGGCGGCGACGCGCTTGCCGACTGGCTCGACACGCGCCGGCCGGGCTTTGCCGAGCGGTACCGCGCCGTCGCAAGGGCGACCGACGAGACGAGCCTGACCGACGCCGCGCAGGCACTCCACGATTTCACCAAGGAGCATGCATGACCCTCGACGAAGTGGCGGCGCTGGGCCGCGCGATCGACGCCGAAGTGGCCAAGGCGGTGGTCGACCAGTCGCCGACCGTCCGCCTGCTGCTCGTCGCCCTGCTCTCGGGCGGGCATGTCCTGCTCGAAGGGCCGCCGGGCACCGCCAAGACGCTGCTCGCGCAAAGCTTCGCGTGGACGCTCGGCCTCGATTTCGGGCGCATCCAGTTCACCCCCGACCTGATGCCCGGCGACATCGTCGGCGCGAACCTGTTCAATTTCCAGACCAGCGCCTTTGCGCTCACCAAGGGGCCGGTGTTCTGCGAACTCCTCCTCGCCGACGAGATCAACCGCACCCCGCCCAAGACGCAGGCCGCCCTGCTCGAGGCGATGCAGGAACGCTCGATCACCCTCGACGGCCGGACCGAGCGGCTGTCCGACCGCTTCACCGTCGTCGCGACGCAGAACCCGATCGAGCAGCAGGGCGTCTATCCGCTCCCTGAGGCGCAGCTCGACCGCTTCCTGTTCAAGATCGGCATCGACTATCCGAGCGAGGCGGCCGAGCGGGCGATCGTCGCGCAGTACGGCGCCGCCGGCGGCGTGCCGCGGGCGGCCGAACAGGGCGTGGCACAGGTCGCTGACGCCCCCGCCCTCGCCGCCGCGATCGAGGCGGTGCAGGGTGTCGGGCTGGTCGAGGAAATCGTCGGCTATGTCGTCGCGCTGGTCCGGGCGACGCGCGTCCATGGCGATCTCGCGACCGGCGCCAGCCCGCGCGCCGCCTCGGCGCTCGCCAGCGCGGCGCGCGCAGCGGCGGCGCTCGACGGGCGCGATTATGTGATCCCCGACGATGTGAAGGCGCTCGCCGCGCCGATGCTGCGCCACCGCCTGATCCTGTCCCCCGCGGCCGAGATCGATGGGCGGCGCGTCGACGACGTGGTGGCCGAGCTGATCGAGAGCGTCGAGGCACCGCGTTGATCGTTCCTACGCCCAGGGCGGCGATGCTGGCGCTGGTCGCGGCGCCCGCCGCGCTGGCGCTGGGCGTCGCCGCGCCGGGCAGCTGGGCGCTGGCGGTGCTGTGGGTGCTGGGCGTGGCACTGCTCGTGCTGGTCGACGGCATGCTTGCCTCGGGCCTGCGCGGACCGATCA
Source organism: Sphingomonas spermidinifaciens (assembly GCF_002351485.1). GTDB lineage: Bacteria > Pseudomonadota > Alphaproteobacteria > Sphingomonadales > Sphingomonadaceae > Sphingomonas > Sphingomonas spermidinifaciens. The sequence goes on from NZ_NWMW01000001.1 coordinate 1,073,029, forward strand.
CCGTCACCGCCCCCGCCGCGGTGCCGGTGGGGGCCGATGTGACGCTCCGGCCCGAGATGGCGGGCGCGCCGAGCCTCGACTTCGCCGCCGAGGTCAGCGAGCCGCTGATCCGCCGAACCGGCTTTGCCTATCGCGCCGCGCGGCGCGGCACCGCGCGGATCGAGCGCGTCTGGGCGCGCGCACGCGGTCCGCTGGGGCTCGGCGCGTGGCAGCGCTCGCATCCGGCCGACATCGCCGTGCGCGTCACCCCCGACATTGCCGGCGTTCGCGAAACGGCGATGCGCCAGCGCTTCAACGGCCCGCAATTCGGCCAGCGCATGCGGCTGGAGGCGGGCGAGGGTCAGGAGTTCCAGGCGCTGACCGGCTTCCAGCCGGGCATGGCCCGCCGCACGATCGACTGGAAGGCATCGGCCCGCCACCTGTCGCTGCTGGCGCGCGAATATCGGACCGAACGCGACAATCCGATCGTCCTCGCCGTCGATGCCGGGCGCGTGATGGCCGAGCCGGTCGGCGGCGTGCCGCGCATCGACCGCGCGGTATCGGCAGCACTGCTCGCGGCGTTCGTCGCGCTCAAGTCGGGCGATCGCGCGCGCCTGTTCGCGTTCGATTCGAAGCCGCGCGTCGATTCAGGGAGTGTAAGCGGCCCGCGCGCCTTCGCCCGCCTCCACGCCCATGCCGCCGAGATCGACTATGGCGCGGAGGAGACCAACTTCACCCTTGGCCTCACCCTCCTTGACCAGCGGCTCGACCGCCGATCGCTGATCGTCCTTTTCACCGAATTCTCCGACCCCACCGCCGCCGAGCTGATGCTCGCCGCCGCCGGCCGGCTCCTCCGCCGCCACCGCCTGCTGTTCGTGCTGTTTCACGACGAGGAGCTCGCCACCTTTGCCGAGGCGCGGCCGACCAATGCCGACGATGTCACCCGCGCCAACGTCGCCCACACGCTGCTGCGCGAGCGGCGGATCGTCGTCGAGCGGCTGAAGCGGCAGGGGATCGACGTGATCGAGGCGGCGGCGGGTGACGCCCCGCTCGCGCTGGTCGAACGCTATCTACAGATGCGCGAGCGGCCATGACCGATGCGATCTTCACCCCCGACCATTTCCGCGCCGAGCGCGAGGGCGACTGGGCACGCCTCGAAAGCCTGCTCAATCGCGTCGAGAAGGGATCGGCGCGCAAGCTGTCCGAAGTCGAGCTGGTCGAGCTCCCGCGCCTCTATCGCGCCGCGCTGTCGGCGCTGTCGATCGCGCGCGCGACCTCGCTCGACGCCGACCTGATCGGTTATCTCGAACAGCTGTCGACGCGCGCCTATTTCCTTCTCTATTCGGCGCGCGAGCCCTGGGGGCGCTCGGTCCTCCGCTTCTTTGCGCGCGACTGGCCGGCGGCGGTGCGCGGACTGGTGCCCGAGCTCCTGCTCTCGGTCTTCCTCTTCTTCGCGGCGGCGGCGGCGGGGTACGCGCTGATCCTCGCCGATCCGGGCTGGTTCGATGCGATCGTGCCGCCGGGTGTCGCCAACGGCCGCAATCCGCAGGCGGGCGTGCAGTTCCTGCGCGGCACATTGTACGACGCGCCGCGCGAGGGCGGGCTGGAGATCTTCGCAACCGCGCTGTTCACGCACAATGCGCAGATCTCGATCCTCGTCTTCGCATTGGGCTTCGCCTTCGGGGTGCCGACGATGCTGCTGCTCGCCTCGAACGGCGCGCTGCTCGGGGCCTTTTATGCCGTCTACATCCCCAAGGGACTGGGCTGGGGCCTAACCGGCTGGCTGTCGATCCACGGCACGACGGAGATCACCGCGATCATCCTTTCCGCCGCGGCGGGCTTCCATATCGGCCGCGCCGTCGCATTTCCCGGCGAGCGCAGCCGCCTCGCCGCCGCCAAGGCGGCGGGCGAGCGCGCGGCACTCGTGATGATCGGCGTCGTCGTGATGCTGCTCATCGCCGGGCTGCTCGAGGGGTTCGGGCGACAACTGGTGCGCACCGACGACGGTCGCTTTGCGATCGCCGCAACGATGCTGGCGCTCTGGACAAGCTATTTCGCCTTCGGGGGCCGACGCCGTGGCGCGCGTTAAGGTCGGGCTCGGCCGCCGGTTGGTGACGCCCGAGGGCGTGGCGCTCGACCTGCGCCTCGCCAGCGCGGGGACGCGGGCGGGTGCGTTCATCGTCGATGCGCTGCTGATGCTCGGCATCCTCCTTGGCGTGACGCTGGCGCTGCTCGCCTTTCACGCCAGCTTTGGCGGGTCGCTGGGCAACGTCATGATCGTGCTGTGGCTGCTCGGCTTCTTCCTCCTGCGCAACTTCTACTTCATCCTGGGCGAGAGCGGCGGGCGGGCGGCGACGCTCGGCAAGCGGGTGATGAAGCTGCGCGTTGTCGCACGCGACGGCGGGCGGCTGACCGGCGGGGCGATCGTCGCGCGCAACCTGATGCGCGAGATCGAGGTGTTCCTGCCCCTTACCTTCCTCGCGGTCGCGGGCTCGCGCGGGATGGCCGATCAGTGGGTCGCCGCGCTCGGCCTCAGCTGGACGGCGCTGTTCCTGTTCTTCCCACTGTTCAATCGCGACCGGCTTCGCGCCGGCGACCTGATCGCCGGCACCTGGGTGATCGAGACGGGGCGGCGGCGGATCGGGGCCGACCTGATGCGCGGCGCCACCGAGCACCGGATCGAGTTCGGGCCCCATGAGCTGGCCATCTATGGCCAGTACGAACTGCAACGGCTGGAGGAGGTGCTGCGTCGCGGCGAGGCATCGGCGATGGCCGCGGTCGCCGACACGATCCGCGCCAAGCTGAACCGCTACGACGTGCCGGGCGACGAGGTGTTCCTCGACGCCTATTACCGTGCACTCCGCCGTCACCTCGAACGCCGGCTGCTGTTCGGCGTGCGCAAGCGCGACAAGTTCGACACCGCCTGAGCGTCTTACCAACGCATCACACAGCCGCTATCTGGGGGGCGTCGTTGTTCGGGGAGGGTGAAGTGCCGGATCGTCTGAAGAAACTGCTGCTCGCGCTCGGCCTCGCCGCCTCGCCCGCTGCGCTGTCGGCCCAGACGGCGCCCGCGCCCGCGCCCGCGCCGGCCCCAGCACCCGCGCCGCAGCCTGCGACTGTCGATGCCGATCCCGCCTTGTGGGTGGTCAAGGACGCCGACACGACCATCTACCTGTTCGGCACCATCCATGTGCTGAAGCCCGGTCTCGACTGGTTCGACGAGGGCGTACGCGCGGCCTTCGACGCCAGCGACGAGGTGGTGCTCGAAATGGTGATGCCCGACCCGCAATCGATGCAGGCGCTGATCCAGCGGCTGGCGATCTCGACCGGCGGCCCCGCGCTTCCGGACAAGCTCGCGCCGGACAGGAAGGCCGCCTATCTGAAGGCGCTCTCGGACCTCGGCCTGCCTGCCAACACCTTCGACCGCACCGACCCCTGGTTCGCCTCGACCAACCTCTCGCTCCTGCCGCTCATCAAGCTCGGCTACGATCCGGCGCAGGGAGCCGAGGCGAAGATCAGCGAAGCGGCCAAGACCGCGCGCAAAACGGTGACGGGGCTCGAAACCGCCGAACAGCAGCTCGGCTATTTCGAGAGCTTGTCGGATGCCGCACAGATCGCGCTGCTCAATTCGACGGTCGAGGAGCTGCCGAAGATCCAGACCAGCATCGAAAACATGGTCAACGCCTGGGCCGCGGGCGACCCCGACAAATTGGGCGCGATCATGAACGAGGGGCTGACCGACACGCCCGAGGTCGCCAGGATCCTGCTGACCGACCGCAACCAGCGCTGGGCCGACTGGATCGACACGCGGCTCAACAAGCCGGGGACGGTGTTTGTCGCGGTGGGCGCGGGGCATCTGGCGGGCCCGGGCAGCGTGATCGCGGACCTGGAGAAGAAGAAGGTCAGGGTGGTGCGGGTTCGGTATTGAGGAGTCGCGCTTGGCCGCCCGCCGCTTCCGGACGTTAGTGGGAAGAATGGACAACGCCACCGAAGCCCCCGTCATCCCCGACGAGTAGCGCCTGCAGGCGTGTGGCGAGATGGCGTGTCGAAGGACGTCGGCGAGGCACTCGATTTTCGCACGAAAAAGGGCCGGAGGCGAACCTCCGGCCCTTCTTTCTTTGTCGGACCGGCGCGGCGAAGCCGCGCCGTCGGTCGGGGCCTTGGCCCCGCCGTCCGTTCTGATTTCGTGTCCGGGACAGCTTTCGCTGCCCCGATCCGAAATCAGAAATCCATGCCGCCCATGCCGCCGGGCATGCCACCACCGCCAGCCATCGCGGGCTTGTCGTCGGGCAGCTCGGCGACCGTCGCTTCGGTCGTGATGAGCAGGCCCGCGACCGAGGCCGCGTTCTGGAGCGCGGTGCGGACGACCTTGGTCGGGTCGATCACGCCGGCCGCAACCAGGTTCTCGTAGGTGTCGGTCGAGGCGTTGAAGCCGAACGAGGTGTCGGTCTGATCGAGCAGCTTGCCCGACACGACCGCGCCGTCATGGCCCGCGTTGCTGGCGATCTGGCGAACCAGCGCAGTCAGCGACTTGCGGACGATGTCGATGCCGCGCGTCTGGTCCTCGTTTGCGCCGGTCAGGCCCTCGAGCGCACGCGTGCCGTAGAGCAGCGCCGTGCCGCCGCCGGGGACAATGCCCTCTTCGACCGCCGCGCGGGTGGCGTGCAGCGCGTCGTCGACGCGGTCCTTGCGCTCCTTGACCTCGACCTCGGTCGCGCCGCCGACCTTGATGACGGCAACGCCGCCCGCAAGCTTGGCCAGACGCTCCTGCAGCTTCTCGCGGTCATAGTCCGAGGTCGTGACCTCGATCTGCTGACGGATCGCCTCGGTGCGGCCCTTGATCGCATCGGCATCACCGGCGCCATCGACGATAGTGGTGTTGTCCTTGTCGATCGTGACGCGCTTGGCGGTGCCGAGCATGCCAAGCGTGACGCTCTCGAGCTTGATGCCGAGATCCTCGCTGACGACCTCGCCCTTGGTCAGGATCGCGATGTCCTCGAGCATCGCCTTGCGGCGATCGCCGAAGCCCGGCGCCTTGACGGCCGCGACCTTCAGGCCGCCGCGCAGCTTGTTGACGACGAGCGTGGCGAGCGCCTCACCCTCGATATCCTCGGCGATGATGAGCAGCGGGCGACCCGACTGCACGACCGCCTCGAGCACCGGCAGCATCGACTGCAGGTTCGAGAGCTTCTTCTCGTGGATCAGGATGTACGGATCGGCGAGCTCGACCGACATCTTCTCGGGGTTGGTGATGAAGTAGGGCGACAGATAGCCGCGGTCGAACTGCATGCCCTCGACGACGTCGAGCTCGAACTCGAGGCCCTTGGCCTCCTCGACGGTGATGACGCCTTCCTTGCCGACCTTCTCCATCGCCTCGGCGATCTTCTCGCCGACTTCGCGGTCGCCATTGGCCGAGATGATGCCGACCTGCGCGACTTCGGCCGAACCCGAAACGGGCTTCGAGCGCGCCTTGACGTCCTCGACGACCTTCTCAACCGCCAGGTCGATGCCGCGCTTCAGATCCATCGGGTTCATGCCGGCCGCGACCGACTTCATACCCTCGCGGACGATCGCCTGAGCGAGAACCGTCGCGGTGGTCGTGCCGTCACCGGCCACGTCATTGGTCTTCGAGGCCACTTCGCGCACCATCTGCGCGCCCATGTTCTCGAACTTGTCCTTGAGCTCGATCTCCTTGGCGACGGTGACGCCGTCCTTGGTGATGCGCGGCGCGCCGAAGCTCTTGTCAATGACAACGTTGCGGCCCTTCGGCCCCAGCGTGACCTTGACCGCGTCGGCGAGGATGTCGACGCCGCGCAGGATGCGCTCACGCGCGTCGCGGCTGAATTTCACGTCCTTGGCTGCCATGTGGCTACCCTTTCAGTTGAAGTTGGAAACACGAAGAAGGAGAAGGACTTACGCCTCGACGATGCCGAGGATGTCGCTTTCCTTCATGATGAGCAGGTCCTCGCCGCCCACCTTGACCTCGGTGCCCGACCACTTGCCGAACAGGATGCGGTCGCCGGCCTTGACGTCGAGCGGGCTGATTTCGCCCTTGTCGTTCTTGGCGCCGGCACCGGCGGCCACGACCTCGCCCTCCTGGGGCTTTTCCTTCGCGGTGTCGGGAATGATGATGCCGCCGGCCGTCTTTTCCTCGGCCTCGACGCGGCGGACCAGCACGCGGTCGTGCAGCGGACGAAAGTTCATGCGCCTTCCTCTCAGAGCGATGGTTGAGCATTCTTAGCACTCATATCGCGTGAGTGCTAACGGCGCGGGATATGTTCCGGAAGCGGTGCGTCGTCAAGCGGTGACCACCACAAAAATCGACGCGCTGTGTTACGTCCGCAAGACGGCGTTGCCTGTTCCCTGCCGATGCTCTAGCGCCTTGAGCCGGGTCGAAGGAGATTTGCGACGTGAAGCTGGTGCGGCTCGCCTGGAAGCTGTTGGTCGGGGTGAAGGACGCGCTGGTCCTGCTCTTCATGCTTCTATTCTTCGGAACGCTGTTCGCGCTCCTGTCGGCGCGGCCCAATCCGGCGACCGTCTCGAACGGCGCGCTTGTCGTCGCGCTCGAGGGCCAGCTCGTCGAGCAGCCCGAGGAGTCGGACCCCTTCGCCAGCCTGGCAGGCGGGCAGATGGCCAAGCAGACCCGGTTGCGCGACGTAATCCGCGCGCTCGATCTGGCGAAGAGCGATGCCAAGGTGAAGGCCGTCGTCCTCGACATGGACAGCTTCACCGGCGGCTATCCCGCCGTTGTCGCGCAGGCAGCCGAAGCGGTCGCCGCGGTGCGCGCCACCGGAAAGCCGGTCCTCGCCTACGCGCTCGGCTATACCGACGCGGGTTATCTGATCGCCGCCAATGCGAGCGAGATCTGGGCGCATCCGCTGGTCGGCACCGCCTTCATGGGGCCGGGCGGGTCGCAGCTCTATTACAAGGGGTTGATCGACAAGCTGGGCGTCAATGCGCACATCTATCGCGTCGGCACCTACAAGTCGGCGGTCGAGCCCTATTTGCGCGCCGACCAGTCGCCCGAGGCGCGCGCCGCCAACGAGGCGCTCTATGGCGCGATCCTGTCGCGCTGGCAGGAACTGATCGCCAAGGCGCGGCCGAAGGCGCGCGTCGCCGACTTCCTCAGCCGCCCGGCCGAGATGATCCGTGCGGCGGGCGGCGACCTCAGCCGCGCCAACCTTGCCGCCGGGATCGTCGACCAGACGGGCGACAAGATCGCCTTTGGCAAGCGGGTCGCCCAGATCGCCGGCGCACCTGCGGGCAAGCCGGCGGGCAGCTTCAACACGATCAAGATCGCCGACTATCTCGCCGCCAACCCGCTGCCGACGACGGGCGACGCGATCGGCGTCGTCACCGTGGCGGGCGAGATCGTTGACGGCGAGGCCGGCCCCGGCCGCGCGGGCGGCGACACAATCGCGCGCCTGGTGCTGAAGGGCCTGGCCGAGAAGAAGCTGAAGGCGCTCGTCGTCCGCGTCGATTCGCCCGGCGGGTCGGTGCTGGCGTCGGAGACGATCCGGCAGGCGATCCTTCAGGCCAAGGCGCAGGGTCTGCCGGTCATCGTCTCGATGAGCGGCCTCGCCGCCTCGGGCGGTTACTGGGTCTCGACCCCGGCCGACATGATCTTCGCCGAGCCCAACACCATCACCGGCTCGATCGGCGTGTTCGGCGTGATCCCCACGTTCGAGAACGCGCTGTCGAAGATCGGCGTGACCAGCGACGGCGTGCGGACGACGCCGCTGTCGGGCCAGCCCGACGTGTTCGGCGGCACCAGCCCTGAGTTCGACACGATTCTGCAAAGCTCGATCGAGGACATCTATCGCCGCTTCGTCGGCGTCGTCGCCGCCTCCCGCAAGCTGGCACCCGCGCGGGTGAACGAGATCGGCCAGGGCCGTGTGTGGGACGGCGGCACGGCGCGGCAGATCGGACTGGTCGACCGCTTCGGCAGCCTCGACGACGCAGTGGCAGAGGCCGCGCGCCGGGCCAAGCTCGACCCCGCCAAGGTCCGGACCATCTACCTCGAGAAGGAGCCGAGCTGGGCCGCGCAGCTGGCCGAGGCTTGGCAGCGCGAGCAGGATCGCGACAAGGGGACCGAGGAGGCACGCATGGGCGGCGACCTGTTCGCGAGGCTGGCCGCCGATCGGCGCGGCAAGCTGGCGCAGGCGGCGGGCGACGTCCGCCGGCTGCTGTCGGGTCAGTCGGTGCAGGCCCGCTGCCTCGAATGCGCCGGCTTCGCACCCGCCGATCCGCGCGGCACCGACCGTGCGCTTGCCGACCTCATGCTCGCACGGGTGCTGCCATGATCGCGATCCGCGCCGTCGAGGCCGCCGACGCCGCGGCGATCGCCGCCATCTATGCGCCGTTCGTCCTGTCGGGCACGGTCAGCTTCGAGAGCGAGGCGCCCGACGCGCGCGCAATGCGCGGGCGAATGACGGCGAGCGACGGCCTCTATCCGTGGCTGGTCGCGACCAATGGCGATGCGGAGGGCGGCGGCGTACTCGGCTATGCCTATGCCTCGCGGTTCAGGGATCGCCCGGCGTACCATTGGACGACCGAGACCTCGATCTATCTCGCCGGCGACGCGCAGCAGCGCGGCGTGGGTCGCCTGCTCTACGAGGCGCTGCTCGACACGCTGAGAGCGCAGGGCTTCATCCACGCGATCGGCACCATCGCGCTGCCCAACGATGCCTCGATCAAGCTGCACGAACAGGTCCGCTTCCGCCGCGCCGGGGTGATCCGCGAGGCCGGGTTCAAGTTCGGTCGCTGGATTGACATTGGTTTCTGGCAGTGCGAACTCGCCGACGCGGCGAACCCGCCACGGGCCGTCCGCCCGTTCGCCGAAGTGGGCGTCGTTCGCGACTGACGGGTTGCCCCGCGACCTTGAGCGGGTAAGGGAAAGCCATGCGTCACCTGCTCTCCCTTGCCGCCGCGCTTGCTGCCGCTTCCCCCGCACTTGCCGAGGACGACGTGCAGGCCTGGGGTGCCTTCACCGCGAGCGGCGCGGTCAAGGGCGACCTGTTTGTCTGGGGCGAGGGCCAGCTGCGCCTGACCGACGATGCCGGCGGCGGGAGCCAGATCCTGGTGCGGCCGGCGATCGGCGCGCGCATCGCCCGCGATGCCCATGCGGTCATCGGCTATTCCTATATCCCGACCGATCCCCAGGGTGGTGTCGCCACGCGAGAGAACCGTGTGTGGCAGCAGGTCCAGTTCGTGCCGCTGCGCAACCGTGGAGGCGTGCCGCTGGTCATCAGCCGCACCCGGCTCGAACAGCGGATGATCGAGGGGCGCGAGGAGACCGGCTGGCGACTTCGCCAGTTCGTTCGCCTCCAGGCGCCGATCGCGCGACAGGGCACGGTACTGGCGGTTGCCTATACCGAGGGGTTCTTCAACCTCAACTCGACCAATTGGGGCGCGCGCAACGGAATCGACCAGTGGCGCAACTTTGTCGGCATCGGCTTCCCCCTTGCACCGAAGCTGCGGATCGAGCCGGGCTATCTCAACCAGACCGTCTTCCGCGCGGGCGAGAATCGCAGCAACCACGTCGCCAACGTCGCGCTGTTCCTCAGCCTTTAGGGTAGCCCCTCTTTAGCGAGAGGGGTACAAATCCCCTAACGCCCCCGATAGGTCGGCAGCCCAAGCTTCAGCTGGATCGCAGCGGCACGCAGGCCGAACCCCGCCCCCGCCGCGACCAGCGACACCGTGAACCCCTCAAACCCCATCAGCCGCAGCCCGACATAGAGGGCGGAGGCGAGCGCCGCGGCGGTGACGTAGAGTTCGGGCCGCATCAGGATCGACGGCTCGCCCGCCAGCACGTCGCGGATGATGCCGCCGACGCAGGCGGTCACCACGCCCATCAGGAAGGCCGGCACCGGCGGCACCCCCAGCCCCAGCGCCTTGGCCGCGCCGAACACCGCATAGGCGGCCAGCCCGATCGCATCGAGCCAGTCGAGCCCCTGCCCCGCCCACCACCGCTCGGGCGTCATCCAGATGACGATCGCGGCGCCAAGGACGATGAGCGCGATCCACGGGTCGACGATCCAGAAGACGGGCGCCCCGATCAGGAGGTCGCGCACCGTCCCGCCGCCCACGCCCGTCACCAGCGCGAAGAACGCCGCCGTGACAAAGGTCTGCCGCGCCCGCGCCGCCGCGATCGCCCCCGACGCGGCGAACATCGCAATGCCGAACGTGTCGAGGAAACCGAGGATCGGACCGGGGTCGAGCGGCGGGGTCATGCAAGCGCGCTAAGGCGGATGCGCCGACCGGGCAAGGCGGGGCTCGACCGCTAGTCATCGAGGAAGAAGCGGAAGCGAACGCCGCCGGACTGGAAATCGAGCGACCCAGCGCCCGCTGGGGTGACGAGTTGGCTCGATCCCTTCATCGGCTCAAACGGATGCGCCGAAAACAGCTTGACCGGCCCGTTAACCCTAAGTCGACGCCGCCATGCCAGACTAGGCCTCATGGCCCTGTCGCTGCGTCACTGGCTGATCCTCGCGCTGATCCCGGTCGGGCTCTACCTCGCGCTGTTCGATCCCCTCACGCTGGATCCACGCGCAGTGGGATGGCTGATCCGCGGGACCGACAATGGCGAGAATGCGCTTGGCCTCCACGCCTTTCTCCGCGACCCGGCGGGCGGCTGGTGGCCAGCGACCACAATGCTCAACGCGCCCGAGGGCGTGACGCTGCTGTTCACCGACAGCAACCCTTTGGTCGCGTTGCTGCTGCGCCCGTTCGCCGATTGGCTGCCCGCCGATTTCCAGTTCGTAGGTCCCTGGATCCTCGCCTGCCTCCTCCTCCACGCGCTGTTCGCCGCGCTGCTGCTGCGCGACCATGCGCCGAGCTTCGTCGCGCTTTGGTGCGGCGTCGCGCTGTTCCTGCTCGTGCCCACGCTCGCCAACCGCTTCCTCCACGCCAACCTCATGGCGCACTGGCTGGTCCTGTGGAGCCTGTGGCTGTTCTTTGATCCTCGCCGCGCGGGCAACCTCATCTGGTGGGCGGCAGCGATGGTCGTCGCGGCGCTGGTCCACAACTATCTGCTGCTGATGGTCGCGGCGATCTTCGCCAGCGCGATGGTCGAGCGGTTCGCGGCCGGCGACTGGTCCAGCCGTCTTCGCCTGACTGCGGGCTCGGCGGCGATCCTCGCGCTCGTGGCGCTGATCGCACGCGCGCATGGCGCGGGCGGCGAGTTCGAGGTGACGGGCTCCTACGGAGCCTTCGCGATGAGCCTCGACGCGCTCTGGAATCCCGCCAATCCGAGCTACTCGACCTTCCTCCCAGCCACACCGCAGCGCCAGGGCCGCGGGTTCGAAGGGTTCCAGTATCTCGGCGTCGGCCTGCTCGTGCTGATCCCCGCGGCGCTCGCCATCCGTCTCGGCAAGGGCAGCGCGGGCTCGGATCTCAACCGCCTGGTCTGGCTGCTTCCCGCCCTCCTGGTCCTCACCGCGCTCGCGATCACGCCGGCGATCGACATCGCCGGTGAGAAGCTGCTGCGCCTGCCCATCCCCACGATGCTCGACGCGCCGCTCGACATGGTCCGCGCGTCGGGCCGGCTGTTCTGGCCCGCCGCCTATGTGCTGGTACTGGTGGCGGTTCGCTTCGCCTATCGGCTGCGCCACGACCGCGCGACCCTGTTGCTGGCGAGCGTCACCGCGTTGCAGCTGCTCGACCTGTCGGGCCTGATCCGCGCCGTCCATGCGGCCAGCGCCGACCGCCGGCCGACCTACGTCCGCACCCCCTCGCCCCGCTGGGACGCGCTGGTCGCCGCCGCCGACGACGTCACGCTCGCACCTGCGGACGCGATCGCCGATCTCCAGCTCTATCAGGAGCTTGCATGGCGTGCCGTGTCCGCCGGCAAGCCCATCCGCCATGTCTATGCCGCGCGCACGTCGCTGCCCACCCGGACGCGGCTGATGCTGGAGGATCAGGACTTCGCCAAGGGGCGCCTCGAACCCCGACGCCTCTATGTCCTCTTGCCCGGCGCGCCGCTGCCGCCCGGCGCGCGGGCGCGGCTGGTCACGATCGACGGCATTCGCGTGCTCGCGCCCGACCGTTCACGATAGCTGCAAACGCTGGCAATTTTATTGCGGCTGTGTTAAACGACGCACGACGGAGCGAAGATTCGCCCCGCCTCTCGGAGACGCACTCGCAATTTGGCCCGACATCGCTGTCCGTCCGCCAGCACGCGCTGGTGCGACAAGCGCCCGCATCGGGTCAAGGGTCCACGGAAAGGTTTGTAAGAATGGCTGCCAAGGCGCTGTCCTTCGACGTCGGTGATTATGTTGTCTATCCCAAGCATGGCGTCGGTCGCGTCATCGAGCTGCAACGACAGGAAATCGCGGGGATGCAGCTCGAGCTGTACGTCCTGCGCTTCGAAAAGGAGCGGATGACCCTCCGCGTGCCGACCAACAAGGCCGAGAGCGTCGGCATGCGCAAGCTGTCCAGCGACAAGACGCTCAAGGAAGCGATGGAAACGCTGAAGGGCAAGCCCAAGGTCAAGCGCACCATGTGGTCGCGCCGCGCGCAGGAGTATGAGGCGAAGATCAACTCGGGCGACCTCGTCTCGATCGCCGAGGTGGTGCGCGACCTGTTCCGCGCCGACGACCAGCCCGAGCAGAGCTATTCGGAGCGCCAGATCTTCGAGGCGGCGGCCAGCCGCCTCGCGCGCGAGCTCGCCGCGATGGAAGAGGTTGACGAGCCCAAGGCGCTCGAGAAGATCCTCGACGTGCTGCGCAAGGCGGCGGCGATCTACAACAAGGACAAGGTCGAAGCCTGATCGGGCTTACCGACCGGGCGAAAAAGGGGGAAGCGGGCAACCGCTTCCCCCTTTTTCGATGACGGGTTGCGGACGATCCTGCCCAAGTGTATTATTTCAATAATACAGATCGAAGGGAGGTCGTCCATGCGCTTCAGCGCCATCTTGCTCGCCATTCCGCTCGTCGCGTGCGGCAGCGGCTCGGCCATCGGCGGCAGCGATGCCGGACCGAAAGGCGAGCGCAGCTTCGCCCTGTCGGGCTTCACTCGCATCGCCAATTCGGCGCCCGCTGACATCCGCGTCACGACGGGCGGCAGCGGCTTCGCGATCGAGGCTTCGGGCAGCCAGAAGCTGCTCGACAGGCTCGAAATGATCGTCGAAGGCGGCGCGCTGCAGATCCGCGTGAAGAAGGGTAGCTGGAGCTGGGACAATGCCGGCTCGGCGACGATCGAGGTCGCCATGCCGCGCATTGAAGGCGCCAGCATCGCCGGCGCGGGCGGCATGACGATCGACCGCGGCACGGGGGACTTCGACGGCGACATCTCCGGCGCCGGCGACCTGACGATCGGGCGGGTCGAGGGCGGCAATGTCAGCTTCAGCGTGTCGGGTGCGGGCGACGTGGCCGCCGCAGGGACCGCGCAGACGCTCAACGCGAGCGTCGCGGGGGCCGGATCGATCCGTGCCAGGGAACTGCGCGTCCGGTCGGCCGAGGTCGAGGTGGCGGGCGCGGGCAGCATCAACGCGACGGTCGATGGCGACGCGCGCGTGTCCATCGCAGGGCTCGGCTCGGTCGATCTTGGCCCGCGCGCGAAGTGCACCGTCAGCAAGGCCGGGCTCGGCAGCGTCACCTGCGGCGAGTAAAGCTTGCGGGCACCGGGGCGCGATGCGATCAGGGCCCATGCGCGCGCTTCTGATCGCCCTTGCCCTCGCCGTTCCCGCCGCTGCGCAGGCCGAGGAGCGGCGCATGATGGTCACGAGTTTTGATCGCGTGCGCGTCGAGGGACCGTTCGCGGTGGAGGTTCGTCGCGGCGCCACCCCGGCCGCCGTTACGAGCGGCACGCCGCGGGCGCTGGACGGCATCGATGTGCGGGTGGAGGATCGCACACTCGTGGTGCGGCCGAGCGCCAATGGATGGGGCGGCTGGCCCGATGCGCGCAGCGAAGCGCCGAGCGTCCTCGTCACCCTCCCCCGCCTGATCGATCTGCGCGTCGCCGGGGCGGGGTCCGCGCGCGCCGAGCGGCTGGAGGGGCTGGAGGCGACGGTGGCGCTCACCGGCGCCGGGCGGATCGAGGTGGCGGAAGTACAGGCCGACCGGCTCAACGCCACGTTGATCGGCTCGGGCGCGCTGACGCTCGCCGGGACCGCGCGGACCGCCCGGCTGGTGAACAACGGCGTCGGCTCGATCGAGGCCGATCGCCTGGCCGTCCGCGACCTCATTCTCCAGTCCGAAAGCGCAGGTGACACCCGCGCCGGCGCAAGCGAGACCGCAACGGTGGTCGGCACGGGCACGGGCAGCGTCAGCGTGATCGGCGGCGCGGCCTGTACGGTGTCCGGTCCCGCCCCGATCCGCTGCGGTCGGGAATAGGACTGTATCCGGCATGCGGCAGCGGCACCAGGACGATCGGGTCGGAAAGCTGGCCCGCCTGAGCGCTGCGATGATCTCGATTGCTCCCGGCGCGGCGGCGCCAGCTTCGGCTGCCGTCCAATTGCCCGTGCTGAACCAACACTTCGCGTCGTCACCGCAGACCTGTTCGATGTTGCAAGCGGCCTACATGACGGCGCGTGGCCGGACGAAACCCGCCACCTATCCGAAAAATCTCAGGTTCACGCCGCGCATCACCGCGCCCAGGGCATTCGTTCCCGATTATCGAGACAGCCTGCCGTTATCGAAGCGCGAGTTCGCCCATCTGGTCGATCAGCAATCGAGCTACGGCTTTCCGAACTTCAGGCCCGCTTGCCCGTGGAAGGGCGTGCCAGACAGTGTGCCGGTAACGAAGGGCGATGCCGGTAGTGGGTCAGTTTGAAATTGACGCTGACATGTCGCCTGAGGTCGTGCGATAAGAGCGCATGGTCGAAGTCATTCATCTGCGAAAGGGGGAGCGCCCGCCGCCAAACCCCAAGCCCCTCGTGATTGAGGTGGTTTCAGATCGTTCTACGGAGTCGATTAAAGACAGCCCAACAGGCATGGTGATGCGGGTAAAGCGCTCATTGTACCAAAGCGCCCTCGCGAGCTTGTCCGAAAAGATGCAGAACGCCGCGTCCGCGCAAATCTATGTGAGGGGGCTTTCTGATGAGTAAGCCCCCCAAGCGCCCGCGCGATCCGAACCAGCTTGCGAAGGCGATCGTGGATATCGCCACGGGTGAAGCGACTGGCGACAACGCACCGGAAAGCCCGGAAACAGCCCGAGCTAGGAAGGCTGGAAAGTCAGGCGGGACGGCGCGGGCGGCAGTTCTGACGCCAGAGCAGCGCTCAAAGATCGCCCATGTCGCAGCGTCAGCACGCTGGAAAAAGAGCTAGGCAGCTTCGTCGTTGTCCCAGAACCGCGCCTCGTGGACATCGTCCGAAAAGTTGAACGGTATCTGGATTCTCGGCTGGTCGGGATTAGCGTCGTTGTAGACCTCAACGTCGGTGTCGAGCTGGACACAATCGCCAACAATCCCCTTCCGTCGTTGCGCAAACGCCTTCTGCATGTGGTCGCGAGGCGCGTTGCCTATAATAGCCCACATAGTGTGCTGGACGCCGCCCTTGGTCACTCGAACGGCATGGTTGACTCGATAGCGCCGGCCGAGATGATCCGTGGCGTACTCTTCCCGAAGCGCGCGGCTCATTTCCTCTTCGAGCTTGTCATAGGGGTCGGCCACGGGAAGCGGAATCATCCCGCGCCCCACGCCCCACTTCAATGCATCCCGCGCGCTTGCGGGAACGTGGCCCATAACCTCTTCGTACTCGTGCCAAATCTTCTGAAGCTGTTCATTCTTGGAAGGCATCGCCTCGACTCCTAGAGCTGGACCGGAGCGGGAACGCCCCAGCCGTCCACAACTGCTGATTGCGCTACAAACTGCCGGACCTTTACTTTCAGGCGAGCAAGATACTCAGGACGTTCCATTAGGCGCTGAAGCTGCCCAACAACAATGCCAGGATGCCTCTGTATTCGGCGAGCGAAGCCAAGCACGTCCTTCTCCCCGATGTAGGGAGCCTTTCTAAGGAAGAAGGAGTTTAGTTCTTCCGTGGGAACGCAGAAGTCAGCGGCTGCGGCATTTGCTCTAACTTCCTCTGGAGGAAGGTGATGCGCATTATCCGACTGAAGGTCGGTATCGACGCTAACATCTTCGTCGCTTTTACCTCGCCCGTCCTTATTGAGAACATGTTCAAGCTCATGGCGGAGTACAAACCAGAAATTATCGATGCGATCGAACCGGGTAGACATTCCAACTACCGGAGTCTGATGGTCCTCCCAAAAACAAACGCCATCTATTTTGGCTTTGGGAAACGTCTCCACAATAGCAAATCGGACACCGCAATCGTTCAGGATACGCGGCACGTGACGAACCTCTTCCGGGTCGACCATGTAACGCGGAAACTCGGCAATGGCCTGCCGCAGACGCGCCTCCGAATAGGCAGGAGTGATCATCTCTGAGCAAATCTGGCGTACCCGGAACAGCCAAGCGAGTTGAGCGGCGAGTTGGGCGGGAGTGTCCGTCGCGTAGTCGCCACTTTTTTTTGAGGCGTGAGCCATGTGGGTGATCGCAGTGAGGTCGTTACGGCGGAAGAAGCGCATGAGCTGCGCTTCCAGCAATGGAACGTCCGTATCCTCCAGCCACGCGCGCTTGATCATCTCGCGCACCGGGAAGATGCTTTGGAGCAACGCGCGGCGGGCAACCGCAGGATCAGGAGCGCGCGCCTTTGACATCTCGTAAGCGTTCTGAAGATTCGAGAAGAACGCAGGAGCCACGTCGAAAGCATCTCCAAGCGCCTTCGCCATCTCGGGGCTAATTCCGCGCTTGCCAGACACGATCATGTTGACCGTCTGCTCGGGCACTCCAAGAATGTATGCAAGGTCACGCTGCAGCCAATCACGAGCTTCCAGCTCTTCAGCTATAAACACGCCGGGATGAGGAACATCGGTCATGCAAGATGCAATGCTCATCGCTCGGCCCTCCTCAGTGTATGTCATCAATGTCTATTACCAGAATCGTAGGTGGTCGTTGGTCATCTAATAGTCTGAAAACTATCCGGTACTGGTCATTGATCCTGACGGATCGTTGACCCTCCCGATCGCCGCTCAGCTTCTTGTAGTAGAGCCCTTTCCAGTTCCTGAGCGTCCTCTCGTCCGGAGCGGCCTCCAGCTTCAGAAGCTTAAGCCGCGCCGCGGTGATGACCGAGATCGGCAAACCGAGCTTGTGAGCCTCGTTCGTACAAATGCGCGCGAGATGATCATTCGCAAACTCGATCCTCATGCTGAATCGTTCTAGAGCTTCCCGGCACGATCGTCAATCACCTACTGAACGCCTGCCGTTAAACTGACCCTTATGCTTGACGCTAGATCGGCGTTACGGCATACAGTTTCTATGAACAGGCTCTCCACCGACGATCGCGCCAAAATCCTCCACATGCTTTGCGAGGGTATGAGCATTCGCGCCGTCACGCGCCTCACCGGTGTCAGCAAGAACACGGTGGCAAAGCTGTTGGTCGACGCGGGTAAGGCTTGCGCCGCCTACCACGACGCCAACGTCCGCAACGTGAAGGCGAGCCGGGTTCAGGTCGATGAAATCTGGTCGTTTACCTACGCCAAGCAAAAGAACGTCGCGACGTCCAAGGATGCCCCGGAAGGCGCTGGCGATACGTGGACGTGGACCGCGCTGGACGCCGACAGCAAGCTTATCGTGTCGTATCTCGTCGGCGGTCGTGACGCCGAATACGCGCTGTGGTTCATGGACGATCTAGCCGCGCGCCTCGCGAACCGCGTCCAGCTGACCAGCGACGGCCATCGCGCGTATCTGGAAGCCGTAGAAGGCGCATTCGGTTGCGACGTGAACTATGCGCAGCTGGTCAAGATGTACGGTGCCACCGTTGGCGCACCGGGCCGTTACAGCCCAGCCGAATGCACCGGCAGCAAGAAAATCCGCCGCGAAGGCAACCCGGATATCGCCCACGTTTCGACAAGTTATGTCGAGCGCCAGAACCTCACCATGCAGATGCACATGCGCCGGTTCACCCGCCTGACCAATGCCTTCTCAAAGAAGGTCGAGAACCACGCCCACGCAGTCGCGCTCCACATGATGTATTATAATTTCGTCCGCATCCATAAGACGCTTCGCGTTACCCCGGCGATGGCCGCTGGCGTAGCTGATCGGCTCTGGGAGATTGCGGATATCGCCAAGCTGGTCGAGGATGCGGAAGCCGCCCCGGCGAAGCGCGGACCCTACAAAAAACAGGGCCAGATTTCAAACTGACCCACTACCGCGATGCCGGCTTCGTTGCGTTCGCCAGCCCGGTCTTCTCGGCCGACAGGCGGCTCGCCATGGTCGAAATCTCGTTCCATACGAATGGCGCGTTCGGATATGGCAAGCTCTGCGTGATGCGAAAGAAGCGCGACGGCTGGCGCGGATCGTGCCGGGATAGCTGGATCACCTGATTCGCCCCTTCGCGCCAGCCCGTCGGCCGCGCGCGCTCACGCCGCCAGCGGAAACCGAAGCAACCGCCCGCCTGCCGTCACCAGCGCCTGTGCCGGTGCGCCGACCGTGCGCATCAGCTCCGGATGCGTCGCATCCAGACCGCCGGTCAGCGACCCGAACGCGGGCAGCACCAGCTTGGTCGCGGTCGCGACGAAGCAGCGGCGGGCGACAAGGCGTCCCCGGACGGCGACGCGCAGCTTGGGGTGCCAGTGGCCCGAGAGCTCGGGCGCAGTCTCGTCCGGCTCGGCCTCGTGCCGCAGGACGAGGTCGCCGAGCCGCGCCTCGGCCATGACCTCGCCGCCGCAGCGGTCGATCATGCCGGCGTCGTGGTTGCCCGTGATCCACACGAACCGCCGCGCCGCGGTCAGGGCACGCAGCCCCGCCTGTACCTCCACCGGCAATCGCTCGCACCCCGCGGCGTCATGGAAGCTGTCGCCCAGGCACCAGATCTCCGCCGGATCGCAGGCGGCGACCACCGCCTCTAGCGCGGCGAGCGTGGCGAAGCTGTCATAGGGGGGCAGCATCTGGCCATGCTTGGCGAACCAGCTGGCCTTTTCGAAATGCAGGTCGGCGACGAACAGGGCGCGCCGCGCGGGCCAGAACAGCGCCCCTTCGGGCATCGCGGCAAAGGCGTGGCCGGCGAACGAAAACGGAACCATGACTTCGCTATGCCGTGCCGACGCGCCGCGGGCAACGTCCCTAACGCATCATCCGCGCGGTCATGCCGGGCCGGATGACATCGCGCGGCAGCAGGAAGCGCACTTCGCGATTGGGAAAGTCGATCCGCACCTGACGGAACAGCTTCATCGCATCCATGCCGAGGAACAGCGCCGGCTTCTGGTCGAGGTTCAGGCGGCGGAACGGCGGCACGTCAGCGAAGGCGACGGGGAGCGTCTTGACCTCGATGCCGCCGACAGAAACCTTCGGCACCACGCGATAATCGGCAGTCATCATCGCGCCGGTCACGCTCATGATGCGGATCGGCATGCCGGCCTTCGCCTTTCCCTCCACCAGCTTCAGGAGCGCGGTGTTGCCGACGCTGACGGAGGTGCCGGTGTCGAGCACGACGCTGATCTTCTTGCCGGCATAGCGTGCGTCGGTGACGATCAGGCGGCCCATGATCGATTTCGCGACGACCACGATCTCGTCGGGCGTCGTGCTGCGCTGGCGCCGGCGGGACTTCTGGACGTGCATCACTTGCTTGTCGAAATCGATCAGCAGTGCGTTTCTCGCCAGGCTGTCGAGCCCGATCAGGCCGTCGGCACCCAGATGCGGCCCTTCGAGCTGTGGCGCGTCGATCGCGAGGGTGCGCGGTACTGCGTCAATCTCGAGCGAGGGGATGCGCGCGGTCGGTACCGGCACCACACCCGACATCGCCGCCACGTTGACGACCGGGCCGGGCGCAAGGCCGAGCGAGGTCGCGACCTGGCGCGAGATCACCGTACGTTCGGCGCCGGTGTCGATCACGAACTGGAACGGGCCCGCGCCGTTCACCCGCACAGGCACGCGCATCCGCTGCTCATATTCGGCAAAGGCGAGAAGCTCGGCGGGATCGATGGGCGTCACCGCCTCGGCCGCGGGCGGGGTCGGGAGCGGCGGCACCACCACCTGCGGATCACGCGCCGCCGCCGGTCCCGACAGGGCCAGCAGGAGCGCGAACGCGGCGCGGGGGTGCAGCATGGGCGCAGCATAGCATGGGGCGGACGGGGGCGGAAGGACGTCCGCACGCCGCCCGGCGAAGGTCGGGGTCAGGTTAAAGGACGGCGCGCTGCCGTGCTCTGGACCCGGCCTGTTCTGCTCCGGGGTGCGGATACGCGCGGGGAGGCAGCTCCCCTCAATCCAGCCGCATCGCCTCATTGGCCAGCACCTCTGCCTCGGCCAGCAGTTCGTCGTCGACGGTGCCCTGCGCCACCCGCTCGCGCCCGATCAGGACGAGGACGGGGACCGCCAGCGGGCTCACCCGCTCCAGATCGACATGCACCATCGTGTCGGCGGCGCGGTCGAGCAGGCCCGCAAGCCGCCCGACATCGGTCATCCGTGCGCGCGCATCCTCCCACGCCGCCTGCAACAGCAGGTGTCCGGGCTCGTATTTGCGCAGCACGTCGTAGATGAGGTCGGTCGAGAAGGTGACCTGCTTGCCCGTCTTCTTCTTGCCCGGATGCTGGCGCTCGACCAGGCCGCCGATCACCGCCACCTCGCGGAACGCGCGCTTGAGCAGCGCCGATCCCTGCACCCAATCAACGAACTCGTGTTCGAGAATGTCGGGCGAAAACAGCGCGGCGGGATCGGTGATCTTCTCCAGCCCGTAGCAGGCGATCGCATAGTCGTTGGACACGAAACCCATCGGCTTGAGGCCGAGCGCCTCCATCCGCCGGGTGATGAGCATGCCGAGCGACTGGTGGGCGTTCCATCCCTCGAAACTGTAAGCGACCATGTAATGCCGCCCCTCGCGCGGGAAGGTCTCGACCAGCAGCTGCTCGGGGTTGGGCAGGATCGAGCGGCGATCCTGCACCTCCAGCCACTCGCGCACATCGTCGGGGAAACGCGGCCACTCGCGCTTGTCGCACAGAAATGAGCGGACGCGGTGGGCGAGGTTGGTGGAGAGCGGCATCCGCGCGCCGACATAGGTGGGGATGCGCGCGGGCTTGGACGTTGCGCGCACGAGCAGGTCGAGCTGGTCGATCCGCTCGACCTCCAGCGCCATCCCGGCGAAGAAGAAGGTGTCGCCCGGCGACAGCGTCGCGGCGAAATATTCCTCGACGGTGCCAAGCGTGCGGCCGTTCTTGAAGCGGACGTTGAGGACGGGCGCATCGACGATGATCCCGGCGTTCAGTCGATGCTGCGTGATGAAGCGCGGATGGCTGACGCGCCAGAGGCCGTCCGCGCCCTTGGTCAGGCGCTTGAACCGATCATAGGCGCGAAGCGCATAGCCGCCATCTGCGATGAACTGGAGCACCCGCTCGAACGTCTCGGCCGTCAGTGCCGAATAGGGGAGCGCCGAGCGCACCTCCGCCAGCATCGCCTCCCCGTCGAACGGTTCGGCACAGGCGCAGGCCATCAGGTGCTGCGCCAGCACGTCGAGCGCGCCGGGGCGGAAGATGTCGGGGTCGAGCTCGCGCGCCTCGACCGCATCGAGCGCAGCGCGCGCCTCCAGATATTCGAAGCGATTGCCCGGGACGAGCACCGCTTCCGACGCCTCATCGAGCCGGTGGTTGGCGCGGCCGATCCGCTGAAGGAGGCGCGACGATCCCTTGGGCGCGCCCATCTGGATCACGCAATCGACATCGCCCCAGTCGACGCCCAGGTCGAGGCTGGCGGTCGCGACCAGCGCACGCAGCCGGCCGTCGGCCATTGCCCCCTCGACCTTGCGCCGCGCCTCGACCGCCAGGCTGCCGTGATGAACGCCCATCGGCAGATTGCCGTCATTGACCTTCCACAGGTCCTGAAAGATCAGCTCGGCGAGGCTGCGGGTGTTGCAGAAGACGATTGTCGTCCGGTGCGCCTCGATCTCTCGCATCACCTGCGGCGCGGCATAGCGGCCCGAATGCCCCGACCAGGGCACGCGATCCTCTGGCAACAGGATCGAGATGTCGGGGTCCGCGCCCTTCTCGCCTTCGACCAGCGCGACCGTATCGATGTCGCCGTCAGGCGCCAGCCACGCGCGATAGCCGTCGGGATCGGCGACCGTCGCCGACAGCGCGACGCGGCGAAGCTCGGGCGCGAACCGCTGGAGCCGGGCGAGACAAAGTGACAGCAGGTCGCCGCGCTTGCCCGTCGCAAAGGCATGGACCTCGTCGATGACGACGGTGCGCAAGCTCGCGAACATGATTGCCGCGTCGGGGTAGCTCAGCAACAGGCTCAGCGACTCCGGCGTGGTCAGCAGGATGTTGGGTGGCTTGGCCCGCTGCCGTGCCTTGCGGTCGCTCGGCGTATCGCCGGTCCGCGCCTCGACGGTGATATCGACCCCCATCTCCTCGATCGGGGTCAGGAGGTTGCGGCGCACATCGACCGCCAGCGCCTTCAAGGGCGAGATGTAGAGCGTGTGCAGCCCTTCGCGCGGAGCCTCGATCAGCTCGGTCAACGTCGGCAGGAAGCCGGCCAGCGTCTTGCCCGCCCCCGTCGTCGCGACGAGCAGCGCGTGCCGTCCGGCGCGCGCGGAATCAAGCATGCCCAACTGATGCTGCCGCGGGCGCCAGCCGCGCGCGGCGAACCAGTCCTCGATCATCGGAGGCAGTGGCGGGGTCACGCCAGCCAGGGTATCCGCTCGTCGGCCTGGCCTGCCAGCTCGAATTTGCGCCGCTGCCGCGATTCGAGCGCGAGGTTGAACAGCGGCGTCGATGCGCGCTGGAACGCGCCGGGGGTCATGCCGGTAAAGTGGCGGAACTCGCGCACCTGATGCGACTGGTCGTAGAAGCGCAACGCCGCCAGCATCTCCTCGTCGGGCACCGCGAGCCCGCGCACGGTCGCCGCCATGTCGAGGAAGCGCGCGCGGCGAAGCACCATCTTGGGGCTCATCCCGAAACTCGCTTGCACCCGCCGGTCGAGCGTGCGCGGCGTCACCGCGATCTCGCGCGCCAGATCGGCGACCGAGCGGGTCGGATCGACATGGATGCGCCGGTCGAACCGTTCAGCCACGGCATCCACCTCGCCGCTGCCCAGCCGAATCCAGTCGCGCACCGCCGCGTTGAGCGCGGCGAAGGTCGGGCCATGCGACCAGGGATCGGCGCCGGCCTGATCCAGCCGGTCGCCCACCGGCCCCACCAGCCGCCTGACCCGATCGGCCAGGTCACGGTGGTCGATCCCCGTCAGGCTGCGCCACGCCCCCGGCAGGATCGCGAAGCCGCACATCGCGAACGGTCCTCGCACCCGGCAGCGAAACGGCCGCGACTGCGCGCCGAACAGGATCGGCCCCGCATAGTCGCGCCACTCACCCCCCTCCAGCGCCTGCCATTCGCCCGTCAGCAAGATTCGGATGAAACCGGTTTCACTGACGATGAAGTCCTCGATCACGCCATCTTCGGGCTGATCGACGATGGTGATGAAGAGGCGAGCGATATGTCGCCCGAGATCTTCGTCCGGCGGCCGGTTGACCGACACCGGATGCCCCCGTTTGGTAATCCCGGTGCGCGCAACAAGAACATCATTCATGGCTGCGCGCTATCGAGTGGTAATGCGATGCGCAACCTACAGTCTTCAGCGTTCCTCGCGGGCGATGTCTTCGGCATTCTGTTCGTCATACAGTCGCCGCGTCGCCGCTTCGGTCCGCTCGACCTCGTGACGACTGGCGCCGCGATTGCGTAACATCGCCCACGCAATGATGCCGGCAAGGATGATTGGGCCGACGATCACAACCACGCCCCAGATTCCGCTTTCGTCGAAGAACATTCACTTGCTCCGTCTTTCCGGACAACTGGCAACGCGCGGCCGGACGCATTCGATCCGCTTGCGTCCGCTGCCCGCCCGCCCCATGTCCGCGCGATGCCCGCACCCGGCCGATGGATCGATCCCCGCCCCGAAGGCATCTACGTCCCCGCGGCAGACGCCTGGATCGACCCCTCGACTCCCAAGCCGCGCGCGCTCGTCACCCATGGCCATGCCGACCATGCCCGCGGCGGGCATGGCGAGGTGTGGGCAACGCCCGAGACGCTGGCGATCATGGCCGCGCGGTACGGGCCGCAGAACGGCGTGCCGGTGGCTTATGGCGACCGCGTGACGATGGGGCCGGTTGAGGTGGGGTTCGTCCCCGCGGGCCATGTCCTGGGCTCCGCGCAGATCGTCCTCGACCATGGCGGCGAGCGCGTCGTCGTATCGGGCGACTACAAGCGCCGCCCCGATCCCACCTGCGCCGCGTTCGAGCCGGTGCCGTGCGACGTGTTCGTGACCGAGGCGACGTTCGGCCTGCCCGTCTTCCGCCATCCCGAGACCAGCGAGGAACTGTCGAAGATCGATGCGGCACTCCTCGCCGAACCCGATCGCTGCGTCCTGGTCGGGGCCTATGCGCTGGGCAAGGCGCAGCGGGTCATCCGCGAGCTTCGCGACATGGGGCATGGTCATCCCATCTATCTGCACGGCGCGCTGCAGAAGCTGTGCGACCTCTATGTCGAGCACGGTGTCGACCTTGGCGATCTTCGCCCCGCAATGGACGCATCAAAGGACGAGCTGCGCGGCCGCGTCGTCATGGCACCCCCCTCGGCGCTGGGCGATCGCTGGTCGCGGCGGCTGCCCGATCCGATCACCGCGATGGCGAGCGGGTGGATGCGCGTCCGGCAGCGCGCGCGCCAGCGGCAGGTCGAGCTGCCGATCATCCTCTCTGATCATGCCGACTGGGACGAGCTGACCGCGACGATCCGCGAACTCGCCCCGCGTGAAGTATGGGTCACGCACGGGCGCGAGGATGCGCTGGTCCACTGGTGTGCGCTCCACCAGATCAAGGCACGCGCGCTCGATCTGGTGGGATTCGAGGACGAGGACGATTGAGCGAGCAGGCTTCCTTCCTGGCAAGGGGCGAAGGAAGTAGCGCCAGAAACCTTGTTGCCCTCGCTTCGCCGCCCGCCTAGCCTCCGCCCTGAAATCAGGAGGTTCGCTTGGCCCTTTCGTTCCGTCTTCTGCTGTCTGCCGCCCTCGCCCTACCCCTCGCAGCCGGCGCCTCCGCGCAGCAGGCCGTCCCCGCCGCCAGCGCGGCCGAGGCGGAGGATGCGAAGCTCAACCAGTTCCTCGACGCCGCATTCGACGCCTCGATCGCCCTCAGCCCCGAGCAGACCACCTCGCTCGGCGGCAAGGCGAATTACGACAGGCTCGACGACTATACCGGCGCGACGGCCGAGAAGCGGCTGCAGATGGCCGAGGCGACGCTAGCTGAGATGAAGCGCCGGTTCGACCCTGCGAAACTCGGGGCCCAGGGCAAGCTCAGCTATCGCCTGTTTGAGTTCCAGGTCGCCAACCAGCGCCGCCAACATCAGTGGCGAGACTACAGCTTCCCCGTTTCGACCAACGGCAGCCCTGCGGGCGACATCCCCGTCTTCCTCCTCAACCAGCACAAGGTCGGCAGCGTTACCGAGGCCGAGGCGTATATCGCCCGCATCCGCGAGACCGAGCGGGTGATGCGCGAGGTCGTCGCCCGGATGCGCGCGCAGGCGGCCAAGGGCATCGTGCCGCCGCAGATGGTCTTCGCCCCCGCGCGCAACGACGCGAAGAAGATCCTCGTCGGCGCGCCCTTCACTGCCGGCCCCGATAGCACGGTGATGGCCGATTTCGCCAAGAAGGTCGCTGCGCTCGACGCGCCGCCTGCGACGAAGGAGAAGCTCCTCGCCGATGCGCGCAACGCGCTGACCGGCCCGTTCAAGACGGGCTACGACACCCTCTTCGCCGCGCTCGACGAGATCGAGGGCAAGGCCAAGGGCAACAACGGCGCATGGAGCCTGCCAAATGGCGACGCCTATTATGCCGCCCGCCTGTTCAACTTCACGACGACCGACCTGACCGCCGACCAGATCCACCAGCTCGGGCTGCGTCAAGTCGCCAGCATCCGCGCCGAGATGGATGCGATCCGCAAGCAGACCGGCTTCAAGGGCGACCTCAAGGCCTTTTTCGCCTTCATCCGGGACGACCCGCGCTTCAAGTACGAGAATAGCGAGGCAGGCAAGGAAGCGTACCTCGCCGATGCGCGCGCAGTGATCGCGGAAGTGATGGGCAAGGCGCCGCAATATTTCAGCGTGCTACCCAAGGCCCCGCTGGAAGTCCGCGCGGTCGAGAAATGGCGCGAAGCGACGGCGTCGACGGCATTCTACAACCGCCCCGCCCCCGACGGGTCGCGGCCGGGCATCTATTACGTCAACCTCGCCGACATGGGCCAGGTGCAGAAGGTCCAGAACCTCGGCATTTCGGTGCACGAGGGTGCGCCCGGCCACCATTTCCAGATCGCCCGCGCGCAGGAGCTGACCGGCCTGCCCAAGTTCCGGAAACTGGGCGGCTACAGCGCCTATACCGAGGGCTGGGGCCTCTATACCGAGCGGCTGGCCGACGAGATGGGCATTTACAAGGATCCCTATCAGCGGTTCGGAATGCTTTCGCTCCAGATGTGGCGCGCGATCCGGCTGGTCGTCGATACCGGCATGCATTCGAAGCGCTGGACACGCGAACAGGCGCAGCAATATTTCCGCGACAACAGCTCGCTGTCTGAAATCGACCTCAAGCGCGAGGTCGACCGCTACATCAACAATCCCGGCCAGGCGACGAGCTACATGGTCGGGCAATTGAAGATCGCCGAACTGCGCGATCGGGCCAAGAAGGCGCTGGGGCCGAAGTTCGACATTCGCGAGTTCCACGAGGCGGTGCTGGCGAACGGCATGATGCCGCTCGCCGAGCTCGAGCAAGTGGTAGACGGGTACATCGCGGCGAAGCGGGGCTGAACTTCGTCACCACAGACTTGATCCGTAGTTCCGCCTCTTCCCTTCTTCAGGCAGAAGGGAAGAGGCGGGATGCGGATCAGATCCGGGACGATGTTCGTGGGTCGGGCGAGCGCCCGCCCCACCCCTTGAAAGCGGCCCCAGCCCAGCCTTCGCCAGAGTAGGGCGGTTACGAGATCGCGTTCTCCGCACTCTGGACGATCGCCTCCAGCCGCGCCACAGCCCGCGCCGCCGCGTCGCGCACTGTCTCGTCCTCGTCCCACAGCAGCGCCGTCACTGCCGGCAGCAGCGACACGTCTCCGCCGTTCCCCGCCGCGATCAGCGCGTTGCGCACCATCCGCGCCCGCCCGATCCGCTTGATCGGCGAGCCGGCGAACACCTGCCGGAACCCCGCATCGTCGAGCGCCAGCAGCTCGGCGAGCGACGGCGTCACCAGCTCGGCGCGCGGCCAGAACGCGCGGTTAGCCGCTGCTGCTGCCGCGAACTTGTTCCAGGGGCAGACGGCGAGGCAGTCGTCGCAGCCATAGATGCGGTTGCCCATCGCGTCGGCAATGTCGCCCGGCACCGGACCGGCATGCTCGATCGTCCAGTAGGAGATGCACCGCCGCGCATCGAGCCGATAGGGCGAGGGGAACGCATCGGTGGGGCAAGCGCGCTGGCAGGCGTCGCACGACCCGCAGCGATCGCGCCCCGCCCCGTCGCCGTGAAGCTCCAACGTCGTGTAGATCGCACCGAGGAACAGCCAGCTGCCATGCTCGCGGCTGACGAGATTGGTGTGCTTGCCCTGCCATCCGAGCCCCGCCGCCTCGGCCAGCGGCTTTTCCATCACCGGCGCGGTATCGACAAAGACCTTGAGGTCGCCCCCCGCCTCCCCGACCAGCCAGCGGCCGAGCGCCTTCAGCGCCTTCTTCACGACGTCGTGATAGTCGGCCCCCTGCGCATAGACCGAGATGCGCCCGCGGTCGCCCACGCCCTCCAGCGCCAGCGGATCGACCGCGGGGGCATAGCTCATGCCGAGCGCGATCACGCTGCGAACCTCGGGCCATAGCCCGGCGGGGCTGGCCCGCTGGTCGGCGCGGCCCTCCATCCAGATCATGCTGCCGTGAAACCCGTCAGCCAACCACGCGCGCAACCGCTCGCCCGCCCGCGGCGCGGCATCGGCGCGCGCGAAACCGCATGCGGCGAAGCCGAGCTCGGCCGCCTTGTCGCGGATACGGTCCTCAATCGACTTGTGCATCGCCACGCCCGCCCGCTACCAGTTTCGGCGGCGTCGCGCGAATGGCGTGTGGCCGCCGGGGGAATGAGTGTTGCAGGCACCCGAACTCGCGCTGGAGGCGCATGGGCTGGTCAAGCTCTTCGGCGACCGGCGGGTCGTCGACGGCATCGACATCGCCGTGCCGGCGGGTAGCATCTATGGAGTGCTCGGGCCCAACGGCGCGGGCAAGACGACGACGCTACGCATGCTGCTCGGCATCCTTGAACCCGATGAGGGGCATCGCACGCTCCTCGGCCATGCCCGCCCGCGCGAGGCGAGCGACCGCGTCGGCTATCTGCCCGAGGAGCGCGGCCTCTACCCCGGCATGAAGGCGCGGGAAGCCATCGCCTTCATGGGCGCACTCAGGGGGCTCGACTGGCGCACGGGACGAAAGCGGGCCGAGGCGATGCTGGAAAAAGCGGGCCTGGGTCATGCGATCGACGAAAAGATCCGCAAGCTGTCGAAGGGCATGGCGCAGCTTGTCCAACTGCTCGGTTCGGTCGTGCACGAGCCCGATTTCATCGTGCTGGACGAACCCTTTTCCGGCCTCGACCCCGTCAACCAGAACCGGCTCGAGGCGCTGATCCATGCGCAGCGCGACCGCGGCGCGACGATCCTGTTCTCGACCCACGTGATGGCGCATGCCGAGCGGCTCTGCGATCGCCTGACGATCATCGCGCGCGGGCAAGCGCGGTTCGAGGGGACCGTCGCCGACGCGCGCGCAACCCTGCCCTACCGCGCGCATTATGTGCCGCATTTCCCGAGCGAGAGCCTCCCCGCGCTGCTGCCCGCCGATGCGGTGCGCGAGGGCGACGGGTGGCGCTTCGTCGTGCCCGACGAGGGAATCGAGCCCCTGCTCTCGCGCCTGATCGCTGCGGGCCACGGCATTTCGGGCCTGTCGATCGAGCGGCCGAGCCTCCACGACGTGTTCGTCCGCATCGTCGGCCCCGAAGCGCTCGAGGAGGTGCCGGCATGAGCAATGCCCGCCGCCTCCTTCGCCAGACGCTGACGATCGCGCGCCGTGACTTCACCGCGACGGTGTTCACGCCGACCTTCCTCCTGTTCCTTTTTGCGCCCTTCCTGTTCATGGGACTGTCGGCGGCGATCGGCGGCATGGGGGCGGCGAGCATCGCCGAGCGCGGCGAGCGGTCGCTGCGCATCGTCGCGCTGGTCGCGCCCGTCGATCGCGAGGGCGTGCTCGCCGCCGACCGCAATCTACGCGCGATCTTTCGCGGCCGCGATGCGCCCCCGGCGCTCGAGCTGCGCAGCGGCATGGGCGACGGGGCGTCCGCCGCACGACGCGAGCTCGACCGCCGCGATGCACAGGTGACGGCGGTGCTCTATGGTACGCTCGACCGGCCGACGATCGTCCATGCGCCGATCGGCACGCGATCGGCCGCCTATCTCGCCGCGCTCGCCGACCAGACGCTGCGCCTGCGGGAAACGGGGGCTGCCCCGCGCAGCACCGCCCGCCTGGTCGAGGTGAAGCGCGCCCGCGCAGCGCCGGTGGGCCGCGACGAGGGCAGTTTCTTCGCGGTGTTCGCGCTCTTCTTCCTCACCCTGCTGCTCGCGGGCCAGGTCGTCTCCTCAATGGCGGAGGAACGGTCGAACAAGGTGATCGAGGTGCTGGCCGCCGCGGTCCCGCTCGAATCGGTGTTCCTCGGCAAGCTGATCGGCATGTTCGGCGTCGCCCTCACCTTCGTCGCATTCTGGGGCACGATCGCCGCCAATGTCGCGAGCGTGCTGCCCGGCAATGTCGGGGCCACGCTGTCGGCACTGACGCCGGCGATCGGTGGGCCGGCCTTCGCGGCGCTGTTCGTGGCGTATTTCACGATGGCGTACTTGCTGCTCGGCGCCGTCTTTCTCGGCGTAGGCGCACAGGCGGCGACCCCGCGCGAAATCCAGATGCTGTCGCTGCCGATCACCATCTTCCAGGTGGCGATGTTCGGCCTTGCCAGTGCCGCGGCGGCGAACCCCGGCGGCTGGATCTCGACGGCGGCGGCGGTGTTCCCGTTCAGCTCGCCCTTCGCGATGGCCGGCCGGGCGGCGAGCGAGCCGACGCTATGGCCGCATGCACTGGCGCTCGGCTGGCAGCTTGCCTGGGTGGCGTTGACCGTCACGATCGGCGCGCGCGCCTTTCGCCGCGGCGTGCTCCAGTCGGCGGGACCGAAGCTTCGCTGGTTCCGGCGCGCCGATCCGGTGGGCTGACGGGCTAGGCCGCGATCGCGCCGTCGCCGGTACAGGCGTCGCGCTCGGCGGCGACGGCGGCGGGGCGGGCGCGGCCCATCGTCCAGTTGCCCTGCATCCGCACCTTGGGATTGGGCGCACACCAGATCTCGCCATTGGCATCGAGCGCCGTCACCCAGATAAGGTTGTGCTCCGGGCCGTAGTCGATGACCGCAAAGGCGAGGCCGGGGCCGCGTTCGAGCACATGAACGGGGATCGGCGGATCGAGCTGCTGGAATGACATGGGTTATCCTCCGTGCGCCAAGCGCCCAAGGCCATGTTGCGGTTCCGCGTACTCTCCCCACATAATGTTGATGTCGATCAGCGCCCCCGACCGCCGCGGCTTCCTGTCGAGCGCCGCGCTCGCCGTGCTCGCCACTGCCTGCGGCTCGCCGCCCTCGCGCGCGGCCGAGCGTTTCCCCTTCAGCCTGACCGAGGCCGAGTGGCGCAAGCGCCTGTCGCCCGCGGCCTATGGCGTGCTGCGCGAGGGAGATACCGAGCGGCCCTACAGCTCGCCGCTCAACAAGGAGAAGCGCAGGGGCCTCTTCCTATGCGCCGGCTGCGACCTGCCGCTGTTCCTCTCCTCGACCAAGTTCGAGAGCGGCACCGGCTGGCCAAGCTTCTATGCCGCCCGCGACAATGCCGTGATCGAGCGGGCGGACAATACGCTGGGGATGCGGCGGACCGAAATCCTGTGTCGCCGCTGTGGCGGGCATCTGGGCCATGTGTTCGACGACGGGCCGCCGCCGACGGGGCTGCGATATTGCATGAACGGCGTGGCGCTGAAGTTCCGCCCCGCCTGAACGCTGATCAGTCGGCGATCACCACCGCGCTATCGACCGCGGCGGGCGCCGCGCTGGCGAT
This sequence comes from Sphingomonas spermidinifaciens, assembly GCF_002351485.1. Taxonomy (GTDB): domain Bacteria; phylum Pseudomonadota; class Alphaproteobacteria; order Sphingomonadales; family Sphingomonadaceae; genus Sphingomonas; species Sphingomonas spermidinifaciens. The sequence continues at coordinate 1,104,182 of NZ_NWMW01000001.1, forward strand.
CGTCACTTGCGGCAGCTCACGCTCGGGCGCGCCATCGGCGTAGATGAATCCGTGTGCCGGGTTGCTGCTGGTGCCGAGGCCACCGATCGGGCCGTACCACACGCGCACCTCCGTCCAGTCGTTGCCCGGCGACACGTCGATCGCCCGGACATCGGTTTCGATCGCACCGCGGCGCGACCAGTTGGCGTGGGTGAGCAGTACCTCGCGATTGCTGACGATTTGCGAGACCATCGCGACATGGCCCATCGGCATCCGGCGGCTCGACGCCATCGCCAGCACCGCGCCGACCTTCGGCGTGTTGCCGCGGTTATAACGGCCCGCGGCCTGACCCCACCAGGTATTGGCGTTGCCGTGGATCTGGATGCCCGAGATCTTACGGGCATAGGGGGCGCACTGCCAGAACTGCGCGAATGCAGGCGTGGCCGTCATCAGACAACACGCCACCATCGCGGCGAAACGCGCCGCCAGACCATTCGACTTCATGGAACCCCCAAGCCCCGTTCTTGCCCGAGCCGGGGTAAAGCAGGCGAGACGGCGCGCGGGAAGGGCTGGAACCTGTCGATCCGATGAACGGTGGAGCGCGAGCGGTCAATTGAGGAACTGCCGTCGAACTGACTTGGCAACTGCCTGAATATCGCGCGCCGATCGCGCGAATCTGCGTACTTTGGGGTCAGGCGCGCAAATCGTCGCAACCCGTGTTGCATCGCACCACGATCCATGATCCTCTGCATGAACCGGAGCCGACCAAGTGGTTAAGGGGTGCGTTAACCATATGGTCCTACGGTAGGGCGTGCATGATGCGGGATGGGTGACAAAGCCATGGGTGCGCGAATGAAGCCGGCCGAAGGGGCCATGACGCTTTCGGAAATGAAGGAATTTGCCGGGTTCGCCGCGGCGACGCAGCGTTACGTCCGCCGGTCGCTCGACATCGGCCTCGACCGTGACGACGCCTTGTCGCGCTGGTCGCGCGACGTAGTCGAGGCCGCGAGCATCCGGGCGCAGGCGCGAATGTACGACCGGCTGCCCGAATTGCGCGCGATGGTGCCCGACGACAACGGGCTTGACGCGGTCGAGCCGTTCATGGCGCCGCTCGTCACCGTCTCGGCCTTCGACCTTGGCCAGGGGCGGCTCACCAGCTTCTCGGCCTATCGCTTTCTCTACGAGCGGCTGATCGGGGCGGAAGTGCGGCCCTGGCTGCCCGCGGCCTTCTGTTCGGCCGCCGCGCTGCCGACGCTGCACCCCGATTTGCGCCGACGGCTGCTCCAGTCGATCAGCGAGGCGGCGGCGACCGCCTCTGGCTGGTCGTCGCGCCAGCCGAGCTTCTACCCGGCCTGGGTCGAAAAGGTCGACACGACGGCGCTGCCCAACTGACGCCGCGCGGCGGCACTCAGTCCGCCGCGCCGTCGATCCGCGACAACAGGCCGAGCAGCATCCGACGCTCGGCTGCCGAGAGCGGCGCCAGCAGATCGGCCTCGTTCGCGCGGATGCGCTCGACGCCCTGCTCGACCAGCACCTCGCCCGCAGGCGTCAGTTCGAGCGCGAAGGCACGCCGGTCGGTATCCGACACCCGCCGCGCGACCAGCCCGCGATCGACCAGCTCGTTGACCAGGCTCACCATGTTGGCGCGCTGGATGCCAAGCGCCTCACCCGCCGCGCCCTGCCGGATGCCGGGATTGTCGTGGACGATCGTCAGCACGCCGAACAGCACCTGGCGCATCCCCATCGGCCCCACCGTGTCGGCAAACCCGGCGGCGAACCGCTGTGACGCGCGGCGCAGGTGGTAACCGACGAACGTATCGAGCAGCGTCAGCCGCGTGCCGGCGGAAACGTCGCTGAAATCGTCGATCTCGCCCACGCGGCTACTCCACACCCGCGGCGTCGTTGCCCGGCGCCTCCAGCGGACTGTCGGGCGCGAGCGGCTGGATCGACGCGTCATTGGCCGCCGCGTCGATCGAAGTAAGGTTGTCGCCCTCGTAGCTGCGCTCGGCGACGTCCGGCCCCAGCTCACCCTCGGCCAGGTTGCCGCCCGCATCGCCCCCGCCGCATGCGGCGAGCATCGACAGCGATAAGAGGACCAATGGCTTGCGGATCAACGGTCGCACCCCCCTTCGCGCGTGATGGTGGGCGGTGACGGGCTCGAACCGCCGACATCCTCGGTGTAAACGAGGCGCTCTACCAACTGAGCTAACCGCCCTTCGAAGCGCCGCTGGTTAGGCGAGCGGTCGCGGTGTCGCAACCCCCGTCAGAACGAACCCGGCACCTCGCGCTGTGCGGGGCTGGGCCGCTCGGGCGTCAGGAGCCGCCGCCCGGCGGGCGCGGCGCTCCGCTCGGCGCTGGCGCTGAGCGCCGCAACGCCGGGACTGATCGGCGTGCAACTGCGCCCCGCAATGAAGCCGAGCGCCGCCGCGACCGATGCCTCCGCCGGGTCGCCGAGCGGGCGCGAGGAATCGTCGATCGCCTGACAGGTCGAGCGAACAAAAGGGGCAAGGCCGTTATAATAGTCGCCCTGATCATCGCGATTGCGCACCGAGAGGGCGACGACGCGCAGCCGGTCGTCGCACTCCGCGCGATCGAGCGCGATCTGGCCGACGGGCTTGCCGAAGGTGTTGGTGCCGATCAGCGCGACGTCGGACCCCAGATACGGGATCATCGCGTTGACGACGAGCTCGCTGGCCGAGGCGGTGCCGCCAGTCGCGATGAAGGCGATGCGCCGCGGCGTCACCGTTTCGGTCAGCTGGTTGAAGTTGCGTATCTCGTTCTCGGCGCTTTTTTCGGGGCGGAAGACGACGCGGCTCTGCACGTCGCTGGCGGCCCGCCCGCCGCCGATCAGGTCGCCCAGCACGCCCGCCACCGACAACAACCCGCCACCATTGTAGCGCAGGTCGATGATGAGGTCGCGCACGCCCGCCGCCTTGAACTGCGCGAACGCAGACTTGAGCGCGGGTTCGGCCGGGGTGATGAAGGTGCGCAGGTTGACATAGCCGACCTTGCCCCCGGGCGTCTCGAGCACACGCACGCCCGTCCGCGAGGAAACGGGGGCGATGTCGTACTCGGCCTTGGTCAGCGTGACATCGCGCGTGCCGCTGGCGTCTGATACCCGCAGCACGCGCGTCACACCAACATCGGAGGGGCCGAGCGCGGTATTGATGCCGCCGACGCCCTCGGCGGCGATGATGTCCGACACCGTGCGCAGGTTCGACGCGCTGGTGCCGATCGCCACGATCTCGGCCCCGCGGTCGAGCCCGGCGGCAAGCGCCGGCGCGCTCTCGAACGCCTCGAGGATGCCCGCCCGGCGGCTGCCCGCGTCGGCGCCCAGGCGAAAGCCGAAGCCTGCGCTCGATCCCGAGCTGTAAAAGGCATTCTCCTCCGCGATCGAGGTAACATAGGTGAAGAAGCGGTCGCGCCTCTGCCCGCGTGCGGTCGCGGTCAGCGCATCGACCCAATCGTCGAGGTTGCCGACGCTGGCGGGATCGGGCGCGGCGGGCAGCGTCTCGGGAAACAGATACCATTCGCGCATTTGCGCCAGTACCCAGTCCTGCCGGGACCGGAGCGAACAGGTGGCCGTCGCGGGCGGGCTGGCGGTCGGCGTCGGAGTGGGTGTCGGCGTCGGGGTCGGGGCGACGACCGTCGCGCCGGTCCCTCCCTCGCCGCCGCCGCAGGCCGACAGAAGGGCAAGGATCGCGAGCGCAGCCGAAGGGCGCGCGAGGAAACGGTCACGCATGAGGCGCAGCATGACTCGAAATCCTGCTGCTGTCAGCCGGGTAAGCGGGCGCGCGAACGGACCGTTCGCGCACCCGCCGCTCGATCAGATATGCAGTGCCCGGCCATAGGCGCCGAGGACGCTTTCGTGCATCATCTCGGACAAGGTGGGATGCGGGAACACCGTCTGCATCAGTTCGGCTTCCGTCGTCTCGAGCGTCTTGCCGACGGTATAGCCCTGGATCAGTTCGGTCACTTCGGCACCGACCATGTGCGCGCCGAGCAGTTCGCCGGTCTTCGCGTCGAACACCGTCTTGATAAAGCCTTCCGCTTCGCCCAGCGCGATCGCCTTGCCGTTGCCGATGAAGGGGAAGTTGCCGACCTTCACCTCATAGCCGGCTTCCTTGGCCTTGGCCTCGGTCAGGCCGACGCTGGCGACCTGTGGGTGGCAATAGGTGCAGCCGGGGATGTTGCGAACGTCCATCGCATGCGGGTGCACGTCCTTGTTGCCCAGCGCCTGCGCGATCGCCTCGGCGGCGATCACGCCCTCGTGGCTCGCCTTGTGCGCCAGCCACGGCGGCGCGGTGATGTCGCCGATCGCCCACAGCCCCTCGACATTGGTGCGGCACATCGGATCGGTCACCAGGAACCCGCGGTCGTTCGTCTCGACCTTCAGGGTCTCGAGGCCGATATTCTCGGTATTGGGGACGATGCCGATCGCGGTGATGACGTGGCTGAACGTCTCGCTCGTCTCCTTGCCCGCCTTGTCCTTGAGCTTCACCGACACGCCGTCCGCGCCGACCTTGATATCGCTGACGCCCGCCTTGGTCAGGATGCGCATCCCCTGCTTGGTCAGCGACTTTTCGAGGAAAGCCGACACGTCGGCATCCTCGACGGGCACGATGCGGTCCATCATCTCGACGACGGTCGTCTCGGCGCCCATGTCGTTGTAGAAGCTGGCGAACTCGATCCCGATCGCGCCCGATCCGATGACGAGCAGCTTCGTCGGCATCTCGGCGGGCGTCATCGCGTGACGATAGGTCCAGATGCGCTTGCCGTCCGCCGGGGTACCGGGCAGGTCGCGGGCGCGGGCGCCGGTCGCGAGGATGATGTGCTTGGCCGTGAGCTCGGTCGCCTTGCCGTCCTTGTCGGTGACGGAAAGCTTGCCCTTCCCCGTCAGCTTGCCCTCGCCCATGTGCACGGCGATCTTGTTCTTCTTCATCAGGTGCGTGACGCCCTGATTGAGCTGCTTGGCGACCCCGCGCGAGCGCTTGACCACCGCGTCCAGGTCGGCGCTGATCTTCTCGGCGGCGAGGCCATAGTTCTTGGCGTGCTGCATATAATGGAAGATCTCGGCCGAGCGCAGCAGCGCCTTGGTCGGGATGCAGCCCCAGTTGAGGCAGATGCCGCCCAGATTCTCGCGCTCGACGATCGCGGTCTTGAGCCCCAGCTGCGCCGCGCGGATCGCCGCGACATAGCCGCCGGGTCCGGAACCCAGGACGATGAGATCGTAGGTGTCAGCCATTCAAAGCTCCATCAAACCCCTCTCCCCTTGAGGGAGAGGGAGGGGCCCGCCGCGCAGCGGTGGGAGGGTGAGGGGTCGCGAGGGCGCGGGCGATCTCGGCACCGACGCCCTCTAGGCGAACAAGGATATCGTCGTTCCAGAAGCGGAGGACACGGTAGCCGACCTTTCCCAGCCAAGCGGTACGGCTCGTATCGGCTTCCGGATTGTGCTGGCCGCCATCGACTTCGACGATCAGGCGGTGCGACTGGCAGACGAAGTCGGCGATGTAGGGGCCTATCGGCTGCTGGCGGCGGAACTTCGCGCCGTCGAGCTGTGCGCCGCGAAGGATTGACCAAAGGCGGCGCTCGGCGTCGGTCATGTCGCGGCGGAGGCACTTGGCCTTAGCTAGGGTCGACGCGTCGTAACCGCACCCCCTCACCCTCCCACCCGGCTGCGCCGGGCGGGCCCCTCCCTCCCCCTCGAGGGGGGAGGGGGAAGAAGGTCCATCACCCTTCACCCGATCACCCGCGGCCGCTTGTGTTCGTCGATTGCGACGAACACGAACCGCGCCTGCGTCACCCGGCACTGTTCCTCCTGGTGGCGGTCGCGGCGCCAGGCTTCGACGGCGATCGTCATCGAGGTGCGGCCGACCTTGACGATGTCGCAGAAGACCGAGACCTCGTCGCCGACCGCGACGGGGGCGTGGAATTGCATCCCGTCCATCGCGACCGTGACCGCCCGCCCCTTGGAAAAGCGCGCGGCGACGAGGCCAGCGGCCATGTCCATCTGGCTCATGAGCCAGCCGCCGAAGATGTCGCCATACGCATTGGCATCGGCGGGCATCGTCGTGACGCGCAGCGCCGGTGCGCGGTCGGGCGGGGTCTCGCTCACTTCGTCTCTCCGCGGATCGCGCGCACGACCGGACGGATGCCCAGCAGCACCACGATCGCCGCCGATATATAGGTCACCAGCCAGATATTCGCCCGGCCAACCGGATAGGCCCATGCCGCCGCCCAGCCGATCGCGAACGCGGCGATCACGCCCGACAGGATGTAGAGCAACTCGATCAGGACGCGGGCATGGGGCACGCGCGAGGTTCCCTTAAGCGATCATGCCCAGCGGGTTCTCGACCAGTTCCTTGAACAGCTTCATCAGCTCGGCACCGTCCGCGCCGTCGATCGCGCGGTGATCGAAGCTGCCCGTCGCCGACATCACCGTCGCGACGCCCAGCGCGTCGTCGACGATATAGGGCCGCTTCTCGCCCGCGCCGATCGCCAGGATCATGCCCTGCGGCGGGTTGATGACCGCGTCGAACTGCTTGATGCCGAACATGCCCATGTTCGAGATGCTGGCGGTGCCGCCCTGATACTGCTCGGGCTTCAGCTTGTTCTCCTTGGCGAGCGCGCCCAGCTCCTTCATCTCGGTCGAGATCTTCGACAGCGCCTTGTTGGCGGCGTCGCGCACGATCGGGGTGATGAGGCCGGTCGGCGTCGACACCGCCACCGACACGTCGGCGCGGTGGTAGCTGACGAGCTCGTTGCCGAGGAAGGTGACGTTGCACTTGGGCGTCGCCTCCAGCGCCACGCCCAGCGCCTTGATCAGCATGTCGTTGACCGACAGCTTGACGCCCCGGCTCTCCAGCCCCTTGTTCAATTCGCCGCGCAGCTTGAGCAGCGCGTCGAGACGGATGTCGACGGTCAGGTAGATGTGCGGGATCGTCTGCTTCGCCTCGGTCAGGCGGCGGGCGATCGTCTTCCTGATGTTCGAGAGCTTCGACACCTCGTGGGGGATCGATTCGTCGTACCAGACCGCCTTGGTCTCGGCAGTCGGCGCGGCGCCGGTGGCGGGCACCGCGGCTTCGGCCTTGGGCGCGGCTTCGGCCTTGGCGGCGGGCGCGGCGGCACCGGCCTTGGCGCCGTCGATATCGGCCTTGACGATCCGGCCGTTGGGACCGCTGCCGGCGACGCCCGACAGGTCGACGCCCTTCTCGGCGGCAAGGCGGCGGGCGAGCGGGCTGGCCTTCACCCGGCCGCCATCATCGCTCTTGGCGGCCGGAGCCGGCGCAGGGGTCGGCGCGGGCGCAGGGGCGCTTTCGGCCTTTTCTTCCTTCGGAGCCGGAACCTTGGGCGCTTCCGCCTTGGGCGCATCTACTGCGGCGGCGTCCTCGCCCTCTTCGGCGAGGATCGCGATGACCGTGCCGACCTTCACCCCGTCGGTCCCCTCGGCGACGGTGATCTTGGCGATCGTGCCCTCATCGACCGCCTCGAACTCCATCGTCGCCTTGTCGGTCTCGATCTCGGCCATGATGTCGCCGGCCTTGACCGTGTCGCCTTCTTTCACGAGCCACTTGGCGAGCGTGCCCTCCTCCATCGTCGGCGAGAGTGCGGGCATCTTGAGTTCGATCGACATGGAGGTGATCCTGCCTTTTCGCTGGGGTTGGGCGCCTCTTCGCCATCCGACCGCGCGGGGTCAAGGGCAAGGGACACGCGCATACGTATCTTGGCGCTCTCACGCGGGCTGTATCTTGCGCTTGAAGGCGGCGCGCGCCACGTCAGGTGCACGCGGGGAGAGGAACGGGACCATGCGCACCTATCTGGTGGTCATCGACGAGAGTCCGGAGGCGGAGATCGCGATGCGCTTCGCCGCGCGGCGTGCGGTCAAGACGGGTGGGTCGGTCGAGATCCTCGCGCTCGTGCCCTCGACCGAGTTCGTCCAGTGGGGCGGCGTGATGGCGACGATGGAGGAGGAAGCGCGCCTCCATGCCGAGGCGCTGGTCGCCGGCGCCGCCGGCACGCTGCTGTCCGAATCGGGGCTCAAGCCCTCGATCACCGTTCGCCAGGGCGACGGGCCGAAGATCGTACGCGAAATGATCACCGCCAACCCCGACATTGCCGCCCTCGTGCTGGGCGCGGCGGCGAGCGGCGCGCCGGGGCCGCTGGTCAGCCATTTCGCAGGCACAGATGCGGGCGCGCTGCCAGTGCCCGTGATGATCATCCCCGGCAGCCTCGACCGCGACGGGATCGATCGTCTCAGTTGACACGGAGGCACGGCGCGGTTCCATTCGCGGCATGCGCAAAACCCTGATCCCCCTCGCCCTTCTCGCCGTCCCCGCCACCGCGCAGGAGGCGCCGTCGCCGCAGCGGATGCGCGCCGACGTCGCCAAGATGGTGAGCTTCGGCACCCGCCATTCCGCCTCCTCGACCACCGATCCCAGGCGTGGGATCGGCGCGGCGCGCAACTGGGTCGAAGCCGAGTTCAAGGCGATCGGCAAGGCGTGTGGCGGCTGTATCACCACCGAGCGGCTGGCACGCCGCTTCACCGGCCCGCGTGCGCCGAACGGCGTCGAAATCGTCGATGTGCTCGGCGTGCAAAAGGGGAGCGAGCCCGGCCGCGTCGTCATCCTCATGGGCCATCTCGACAGTCGCAATTCGGACGTGATGGACGCGGTGGGCGAGGCGCCGGGGGCGAATGACGACGCCTCGGGCGTGGCGCTGGCGATCGAGGCGGCGCGGCTGCTGTCGAAGATGAAACATCGCGCGACGATCATCTATGCCGCCGTCTCTGGGGAGGAACAGGGGCTCTGGGGCGCGACCTTGCTCGCCGAGACGGCGAAGCAGCGCGGCTGGATCGTCGATGCGGTGCTCAGCAACGATATCGTCGGCAATACCGTCGGCCAGGACGGCCGCCGCGTCGCCGATCGCGTCCGTGTCTTTTCCGAAGGCATCCGCCAGGTCGAGACGATCGAGGAAGCCAAGAAACGGCGCGGCGACGGCGGCGAGGACGACGGCCCCAGCCGCGCGCTCGCCAAAGCGATCGATTCGACGGCCAGGGCCATGCCCGGCGCGCTCGAGGTCTTCGCCGTGCGCCGCCCCGACCGCTTCGGCCGCGGCGGCGATCACGAGGCGTTCCTGCGCCTCGGCTATCCTGCGGTGCGCTTCACCGTCGGGGCCGAGAATTACGACCAGCAGCACCAGAATCTGCGCACCGAGAACGGTCGCGTCTATGGCGACACCATCGACAAGATGGACTTCGACTATGCGGCCAAAGTGACGGCCATCAATGTCGCGGTCGCCCGCCGCCTAACCGACGCGCCCTCCGCGCCGACAGGGGTCAGCGTGGACGGTGCGCTCGGCGTCGATTCGACGGTCAAATGGGCGGCGGTTCCGGGCGCGAGCGGCTATCGTATCCACTGGCGCCGGAACGACGCACAGGACTGGACCGACCATGCCGATGTCGGTGCCGATGCAACGAGCTTCACTGCGAAGGGCGTGGTCGTGGATGACCACTTCTTCGGCGTGTCCGCGCTGGCGGACAAGGCGGAAAGCATCGTTACCTTTGCAGGAAGAGCAGCGCCGACGCGCTGATCGGGCCGGGGCGCCGCGTGGGCGCCCCGCCGCTTACTCGGCCGCCTGCGCCTGTTCCTCAACAAATTCGGCCTCGGCCAGAAACCGCTCGGCATCGAGCGCGGCCATGCAGCCGGTGCCCGCGGCGGTGATCGCCTGGCGATAGACCTTGTCCATCACGTCGCCGCACGCGAACACGCCGGGTATGCTGGTCCGCGTCGAGCCCGTCTCGACCGCGATATAGCCGTCGTCGTCCAGCGCGACATGACCGCGGAACAGCTCGGTCGCCGGGTGATGCCCGATCGCGACGAAGCCGCCATCGACGTCGAGGGTCGACAGCTCGCCCGTCAGCGTGTCACGCAGCTCGAGCGCCACCAGCCCCGCCGTCCCGCCGCCGTCGACGAAGCGCTCGACCTCCTTGTTCCACAGCACGCTGATCCGCTCGTTGGCGTGCAGCCGCGCCTGGAGGATCTTCTCGGCGCGCAGCGTGTCGCGGCGATGGATCAGCGTCACGTCGGGCGAATGGTTGGTGAGGTACAGCGCCTCCTCGACCGCGGTGTTGCCGCCGCCGATCACCGCCACCTTCTTGCCGCGATAGAAGAAGCCGTCGCAGGTGGCGCAGGCGCTGACCCCCTTGCCCTTCAGCGCCTCCTCGCTGTCGAGGCCCAGCCACTTGGCCTGCGCGCCCGTCGCGATCACCAGCGTCTCGCCCTCGTACACGTCGCCGCCGTCGCCGATCAGGCGGAAGGGACGGCGGCTGAGGTCCACCTCGACGATCGTGTCGTACATCAGCCGCGTGCCGACATGCTCGGCCTGCGCCTGCATCTCGCCCATCAGCCACGGACCCTGAATGACCTCGCGGAAGCCGGGATAATTCTCGACATCGGTGGTGGTCATCAGCTGGCCGCCGGGCTGGATGCCCTGGACGACGATCGGCTCCATGCCCGCCCGCGCGCCATAGATCGCCGCCGAGAGGCCAGCAGGGCCGGAGCCCAGGATCAGCATGCGGGTGGAATGGGTCGTCATCGGGCAAACTTTCTCGGCAAAAACGGAATGTCCCGGCCTTACGATCCGGGGCGGTTTGCTGCAACATGGGGAGGCCGGCGCCCCGGAACAAAGGAGTTTGGTTTGTGAGCCTGATGCCGATCATTTGCCTGTTCGCCGCCGTGCTGCAGACCGCGCCCATGCCGGCGGCCGAACCGCGCACCGAGCGCGTGGCGATCGACACCGACAAGGGCCGCTTCGTCGTCGCGGTCGAGGTCGAGCGCGCCCCCGTCACCGCCGCCAACTTCCTGAAGTATGTCGATCAGAAGCGGCTCGACGGCATCACCTTCTACCGGACGGTCAAGGCGGGGGAGAAGTTCGGCTTCGTCCAGTTCGGCGTCCAGAACGATCCCAAGCGCGCGCTGCCCCCGATCAAGCATGAACCGACCACGCAGACCGGGGTCCGCCATGTGAACGGCGCGATCAGCGTCGCCCGGTTCGAGCCGGGCAGCGCGCGCGGCGACTTCACGATCAGCGTCGGCGACCAGCCGAGCCTCGACGCCGATCCGACGAAGCCAGGCGACAATCTGGGCTATGCCGCGTTCGGCCGGGTGGTCGAGGGGATGGACGTCATCCATTCGATCCTCGACACGCCCACCAAGCCCGGCGGCCATTTCCCCGGCCAGATGATTGCGCAGCCGATCAAGGTCATGCGCGCGGCTCGATTGAAGTAAATAGTTTACAGCGTTACTCTCATTGAAGCGCCATAGCCGACCGCATCACGTGAAAAGCTGACGGGATCACTCGCTTCCTGACAAGCCCGCCGATACCCCGGCGACAGTTTCACGAAGCGAGACGCACCATGACCCTTGCCCAGACGACCGCCGACGCCGCCCGCACCATCGCCGCCGCCGGCGCGCGCTGGGCCGCGATCGAGCCCCAAGCGGTCGCCCGGATGCGCCTTCAGAACCGCTTCCGCACCGGCCTCGACATCGCGCGCTACACCGCCCGGATCATGCGCGAGGACATGGCCGCGTACGACGCGGACCCCTCGCTCTACACCCAGTCGCTCGGCTGCTGGCACGGCTTCATCGGCCAGCAGAAGCTCATTGCCATCAAGAAGCATTTCGGCAGCACCAAGCGCCGCTACCTCTATCTTTCCGGCTGGATGATCGCTGCACTCCGCAGCGAGTTCGGCCCCCTGCCCGACCAGTCGATGCACGAGAAGACGAGCGTCCCTGCGCTCATCGAGGAACTATACACCTTCCTGCGCCAGGCCGACGCGCGCGAGCTCGGCGGCCTGTTCCGCGATCTCGACAAGGCACGCGAGGGCGGCAACGCGATCGAGGAGCAGCGCCTGCTGAACGCGATCGACAATTACGAGACGCATGTCGTGCCGATCATCGCCGACATCGACGCGGGCTTCGGCAATGCCGAGGCGACGTATCTCCTCGCCAAGAAGATGATCGAGGCGGGCGCCTGCGCGCTCCAGATCGAGAACCAGGTGTCGGACGAGAAACAGTGCGGGCACCAGGACGGCAAGGTGACCGTCCCGCACGAGGACTTCCTCCAGAAGATCCGCGCGATCCGCTATGCCTTTCTCGAGCTCGGCATCGATGACGGCATTATCGTCGCGCGCACCGATTCGCTCGGCGCGGGACTCACCAAGCAGATCGCCTTCTCGAAGGAACCCGGCGACCTCGGCGACCAGTATAACCGTTTCCTCGACTGCGAGCCGGTCGATGCCGCCAGCCTCAACGGCGACGTCGTCATCAACCGCGACGGCCAGTTGATGCGGCCGAAGCGCCTGCCCTCGAACCTCTATCAGTTCCGCGCAGGCACCGGGGAGGATCGCTGCGTCCTCGACTGCATCACCAGCCTTCAGAGCGGTGCCGACCTCCTCTGGATCGAGACCGAGAAGCCGCATATCGAGCAGATCGCCGGCATGGTCGACCGTATCCGCGCGGTCGTGCCCGACGCCAAGCTCGTCTACAACAATTCGCCCAGCTTCAACTGGACGCTCAACTTCCGCCAGCAGGTCTACGATGCCTGGGCGGGCGAGGGCCGCGACGTTTCGGCCTATGACCGCGCGCGGCTGATGAGCATCGATTATGACGACAGCGAGCTGGCGGCGGAGGCCGACGAGCGCATCCGCACCTTCCAGCGTGATGCGGCGGCGCGGGCGGGCATCTTTCACCACCTCATCACGCTGCCGACCTATCACACCGCGGCGCTCTCGACCGACAATCTCGCGAGGGAGTATTTCGGCGAGGCGGGGATGCTCGGCTATGTCAGGAACGTCCAGCGGCAGGAGATCCGCCAGGGCATCGCCTGTGTCCGCCACCAGAACATGTCGGGCAGCGACATCGGCGACGACCACAAGGACTATTTCGCAGGCGAAGCCGCGCTCAAGGCCGGCGGCGTCCACAATACGATGAACCAGTTCGCCGCCTGACGGCCACTACTTCCTGGGGAGGAAGGCAGCCCGTCCCGCATCGCGCGGGGCGGGCTGTTTCGTTAGCCGCGGCCGACGGCCGCCGCGGCCAGCCCGCGCACGTCGACCCGCGCCTTCAACCGCGCGGCAAGGAGCGCGGTGCCACTTACCTTGCGCTGGACGAACAGCACCTCGGCATCGGGCACGTGCCACGTCGCGCGGTCGGCGGCGAGAGCCCGCCCCTCCTCGCGCACCACGGGGACAAAGGCGCGATCGCCGAAGTCGAACGGGCCGGGGCGATTGAGCGTGGCGTCGATCGCGGCGATGATGCGATCCACCGACGCCCGGTGCGCCTTCACCGCATCCGCACCAAGAAAGCCCGTCTCGACCGCGACCTCGCGCACGCGATCGAGATCGCGGTCCAGCCCCGCCTCGATCAGCCGGCGATAGGCGGCCGACGTCTCGGCGGGCACGTCGCGCGCCGCGCCGAAGTCGAGCAGGACCAGCGCGCCGCTCTCCGGCTGCCAGCGATAGTTCGCGGAATTGGGATCGGTCTGCATCGCGCCGAACTCGAACAGCTCGCGCAGTACAAGCGTCAGCAGCACCGTCATCGCGGCGTCGCGCGTCGCCTGCGGCTCGCCCTCCAGCGCCTCGATCGGCCGTCCCTCGACGAACGACATGGCGAGCACCCGCGGGGTCGTCAGGTCGGGCTCGAGCACCGGCACGACGTAGCGCGCGTCGCCCGCCAGCCGCTCTCCATAAAGGCGAAGCTGTTCGCCCTCGCGAACATAATCGGCCTCCTCCGCCAGTTGGCGCTTGGCGGCGGCAAGTAGCGGAGCGAGGTCGAGCCCGGCGGGCAACAGGCCCGACACGCGCAGCAACGTCGCGACATTGTCGACATCGGCGTCGATCGACGTGGCGACGCCCGGATACTGGACCTTGATAGCAAGCGGCCGCCCGTCGGGCAGCGTCGCGCGGTGGACCTGCCCGATCGAGGCCGCGGCGATCGGCGCCGCCTCGAAATGGCGGAAGCGGCGGCGCCAGTCGGCGCCCCATTCGGCGCGCAGCACCTGGTCGAGCTGCGCCGGCGGCATTCGGTACGCCTGGTCGCGCACCCGGGCGAGGATGCCGGCCAGCTCGGGCGGGAGCAGGTCGCCTGCGTCCATCGAGATCATCTGCCCCAGCTTCATCGCCGCGCCGCGCAGGTGCGACAGGCGATCGGCGACGCGCGCCGCATTGGCCGGAGTGAGGATCAGGTCGCCGAGCTTCGGCCGCTCGCCGCTCGCGATACGCCGCGCCCCTTCGGCCAGCACGCCACCCGCGACGCCGCCCGCCAGCCGCCCGAACCCGCCCAGCCGAGCGAGCCGCCCGCTGGGCACCGCGCGATGCCGCGCCTGATCTTCCTGTCGCATAGGATGAGAGCGATACAGGCGCGCGCCGGTTCCCGCGCCGTGCCGAAGGGCGGTATCGGGTGGACAAGCCCCGCCCGCCGGCTATCGTTATGCCCAACAACAAGGGAGCGGATGATGGCCGAGGGCATCGAGCGGCGAACGGTGCTGGCGATGGGCAGCGCGATGGCGGTGCCGGCGACGGCGACCGAGGCCCAAGGCGACTATCCCGAACCCCGGCTGGAGTTCGCATTCCAGGCCGATGTCGCGCTCGGGCCGATCCAGGAGCTGGGAGTGATCGACGGCATCCGGCGACGAATCGTGCCGATCGTCGGCGGCACGGTGACGGGGCCGCGCCTCTCCGGCGTGGTCATGCCCGGCGGCGCCGACTGGCAGGGCATTCGCGCCGGCGACGGGCTGACGCGGGTCTTCGCGCATTACTGGCTGAAGGCCGACGACGGCCAGGCGATCTCGGTCCAGAACACCGGCCTCCGCCGCGCACCTGCCGCGGTGATGCAGCGGATGATGGCGGGCGAGGTCGTGCCGCCCAAAAGCTACTATTTCCGCGCCTGTCCCAGCTTCGAGGTCGGCGACGGCCCGCATCGCTGGCTGGGCGAGAACATCTTCGTCTGCGTCGGCGCGCGACTGCCGGACAGGGCGATCGTGCGCGTTTATACCGTGCTCTGACCCTTTAGCATCCGGATGATACCCGAGAAGTCGGTCGCGGCGTTCCCCTCATCCACGAAGCGCTGGTAGAGTTCCGCCGCCCGCGCGCCCATCGGCGTGTCCGCCGCCGTCCCCGCCGCCGCATCCATCGCCAGGCGCAGGTCCTTGAGCATCAGCGCGGCGGCGAACCCGCCCTGATAGTCGCGATCGGCGGGCGTTTCCGGCCCGACGCCGGGCACCGGGCAATAGCTCGTCATCGACCAGCTTTGGCCCGATGCCTGGCTGGCGATGTCGTAATAGGTCTGGAGGTCGAGGCCGAGCTTCTCGGCGAGCGCGAAGCTCTCGCACGTGGCCACCATCGTCGCGCCGAGCAGCATGTTGTTGCAGATCTTCGCCGCCTGCCCCGCCCCCGGGCTGCCGGCATGGATCACCGCCTTGCCCATTACCTCGAGGAACGGCTCGGCCCGGCTGAACCCCTCGGCGCTGCCGCCCACCATGAAGGTCAAGCTGCCGGCATTGGCCGCGGCAATCCCGCCCGAAACGGGCGCGTCGACCATCGTGAAGCCCTTCGCCGCCGCCCGATCGGCCACCGCACGCGCGGTCGCGACGGGGATGGTCGAGCAGTCGATCAGGATCGCGGCTCGCGGTGCGGCATCAAGCACGCTCTCGTCATAGACGCTCTCGACATGGCGCCCCGCGGGCAGCATCGTCACCACGGCCTCCGCGTCCTCGCACGCCGCCGCCGCGCTATCGGCAGGCAGGCAGCCGGCGGCCTTGGCGCGCGCCAGCGCCTCGGCCGAGAGGTCGAAGGCGCGGACGTCGTGCCCCGCCTTGGCGAGGTTCGCGGCCATGCCGCCGCCCATATTGCCCAGCCCGATGAATGCGATGCGTGCCATGTGATTCGTCCTGATCCTAGGTCTTCACCGTTCGCCCAGAGCCTGTCGAAGGGCTGCCCCTCCCTTCGCCCCGCGGGAAAGAAGGGCGATGCTTCGACAGGGTCAGCACGAACGGAGTGAGTGGGCGTTACCGCCCCGTCCAGTTCCCCGGCCGCTTCTCGACGAAGGCGGCCATGCCTTCCTTCTGGTCCTCGGTCCCGAACAGGCCGTTGAACAGCCGGCGCTCGAACTGGACGCCCTGCGCCAGCGGCATCTCGAAGGCGGCGTTCACCATCTCCTTGTTGGCGAGGACCGCGAGCGGCGCCATCGATGCGATCGTCGCTGCGGTCTTCACTGCCTCCTCGACCAGATCGGCGGCGGGGACGATGCGGGCGACGAGGCCAGCGCGCTCGGCCTCTTCGGCATCCATCATCCGGCCGGTCAGCACCATCTCCATCGCTTTGGCCTTGCCCACCGCATGCGCTAGCCGCTGCGACCCGCCCATGCCCGGCGTGACGCCGAGCTTGATCTCTGGCTGGCCGAACTTCGCGGTATCGGCGGCGAGGATGAAGTCGCACATCATCGCGAGCTCGCACCCGCCGCCCAGCGCATAGCCCGCGACCGCGGCGATGATGGGTTTGCGAGTCCGCCCGAACGCCTCCCATCCGGCGAAGTGGTTGGTACAGTACATGTCGGCGAAGCCCATCGCCGACATCTCCTTGATGTCCGCCCCCGCAGCGAACGCCTTCTCGCTGCCGGTAATGACCGCGCAGCCTTGTCCTGCATCGGCATCGAACGCGGCGAGCGCGGCGAGCAGGTCGGCCAGCACTTGGGCGTTGAGCGCGTTGAGCGCCTTGGGCCGGTTCAGCGTGATGAGCGTGACGCGCTCGCGCAGTTCGACGGTGATGGTTTCGTACGTCATGCGGGGTTCCATTCCTCGTCGGCGGGCAGGGGTGCGAAGATGCGGTCGATCAGGTGGTCGCTGACCGCCTGGGGTGTGGCAGGGTCCCAGCGGGGGGCGTGATCCTTGTCGATGATGACCGCGCGCACGCCCTCGACGATATCGGGCCGCTGGACGACATGGGCGGCGACGGCGAACTCCTGGCGCATCTCGTCCTCGAACGTCGGCATCGCGCGGCCATCGAGAAGGAGCTTGAGGCTGACCTTCATCGCCTGCGGCGATTTGGTCGCGAGCAGCTTGCGCTGGTCGCGCGCGAAGTTGCTGTCGTCCTTGTCGAGGGCGTCGAGGATTTCCTCGAGCCTGTCACTGGCGAACAGACGGTCGATCGTCTCTCGGTGTGCGAGAATCACCGCCTCCGGCACGGGCGCTGACAGGTCAGCGAGCAGCGCTTCGATCCCCCGCGGATCGGCGGCGATCCGGCGCTTCGCTTCATCGAGTGCCCCGGCGGGCAGATAATGGGTGGCGAGCCCCAGTGCCATGCACTCGGCCCCGTCCAGCCGGTGGCCGGTGAGCGCCAGGAACTGTCCCATCCGCCCCGGCAGCCGCGACAGATACCAGCCGCCGCCCACGTCGGGGAATAGCCCGATCGACGTCTCGGGCATCGCGAAGCGGGTGTTTTCGGTCGCGACACGGAACGTCGCCGGCTGGCTGATGCCCACGCCGCCGCCCATCGTGATGCCGTCCATGAACGCGACGACCGGCTTGGCGAAGGTGAAGAGCCGGTGGTTCATCGAATATTCCACGCGGAAGAAATCGCGCGCCGCCTGCCCGTCCGAAGCACTCGACTCGGCGATCAGGCGGATGTCGCCCCCCGCGCAGAAACCCCTGCCCTCCGCATGGTCGATGCTCACCGCTTCCACCGACGGATCGTCGGCCCATTCGCCGAGCGCGTCCAGCACCGCGCGGCACATGTCGGCGGTCAGCGCATGGATCGCCTTGGGCCGATTGAGCCGGATGCGGCCGAGCGCGCCCGCGCGCTCGATGATGATGTCGTCAGTCATCTGAACCCTTCAGTACGCCGCTTCGGCAAGCTCAGCGGCTTTTCAGGACGAACGGAGTTGTTCTCAGCCCGCACCGTTCGTCCTGAGTAGGAGCTGAGCGCAGTCAAAGACCTGTATCGATGGATCACCCCTGCCGCAGCAGATCGCGCCCGACGATCATCCGCATCACCTGGTTCGTGCCCTCCAGGATCGAATGGACGCGCAGATCGCGCCAGAAGCGCTCGATCGGATAATCCTGCAGATAGCCATAGCCGCCATGCAACTGCAGCGCCCGGTCGACCACCGCGGAACCCGTATCGGTCGCCAGCCGCTTCGCCATAGCGGCGAAGCGCGTCTTGTCGGGGGCGTTCGCCGTCACCTTGGCGGCGGCCATGTAGAGAAGCGCGCGCGCGGCCTCCAACTCGGTCGCCATGTCGGCAAGGGTGAATTGCGTGTTCTGGAACTCTGCGATCGCCTGCCCGAACTGCTTGCGGTCCTTGGTATAGGCGATCGCCTCGTCGAGGCAGCGCTGCGCGCCGCCCAGCGAGCACGCCCCGATATTGAGCCGCCCGCCGTCGAGCCCCATCATCGCGATGCGGAACCCCTCGCCCTCGCCGCCGACGAGATTGGCGACGGGCACGCGCACCTCCTCCAGGATCACCGCGCGCGTCGGCTGCGAGTGCCAGCCGAGCTTCTTTTCGTTCGCGCCGAAGCTGACGCCCGGCATGTCGCGCTCGATCGCAAGGCAGGAGATGCCCTTCGGCCCCTCCTCGCCCGTCCGGCACATGACGAGATAGAGCTCGTTCTCGCCGCCGCCCGAGATGAACTGCTTGGTGCCGGTGACGACATAATGATCGCCGTCGCGCACCGCCCGCGTCTTCAATGCCGCCGCGTCGGAGCCCGACGAGGGTTCGGTCAGGCAATAGCTCGCCAGCCATTCGGCGCCGACCAGGCGGGGGAGATAGCGGTCCTTGATCTCCGCCGACCCGAACCGGTCGAGCATCCACGCGGCCATGTTGTGGATCGAGATGAACGCGCTGGTCGAGGGACAGCCATAAGCCATCGCCTCCATGATCAGCGCCGCCTCGAGCCGGCCGAGGCCGATGCCGCCCGACTCCTCGCCGACATAGATCGCGCCGAAGCCCAGTTCGGCCGCGGCCTGCACCACGTCGCGGGGAAAGTGGTGCGTCTCGTCCCACTCGCTCGCGAACGGCGTGATGCGATCAGCGGTAAACCGGCGCGCAAGCTCCTGGATCTCGCGCTGGTCGTCGGTCAGGTCGAACTGGTCGGTCATTCGCGCGAGGACTCCGTAGAGGCGATGGCGACGGCGGCAAGCGACGTTCCGATCACCGCCGCCATCCAAAGATAATAGCCGGCATGGTAGGTGACGATCGCCTTCGGCCCCGTCGTGTCGGGAATAGTGCGCCAGAACAAGGCTGCGATCGCACAAGCCATCAGGGCGATGCCGAGGATGGTCAGCAGCCGCGGTCTCGTCACCCGCGTCCGCGCGATCAGCAGCCATGCGGCCAACAGGAAGAGATTGGCAAGCCAAGCCGGCTGGCCCAGCGGCACCTCGGTCCAGCCGAGGATCAGGATCGCGAAGCCGGCAAAAGGCTTTCCGTTGCTCATCGTCGCCGCGGTCCCGCCTATCGACGCCGCCCAGAGCAGGCCGAGTGCCACGATCGCAACACGCCGCACGCGCGGGGTCAGCAGCGACGGGCTCACACCGCGCACCGCGTATAGGTGACGGGTTCCATCCCCGCCTCGGTCCGGGTCAGCCGCTCGCCGTCGGCCGACAGCGACAGCACCGCGCGGCGCTCCCACGTCTCGCCCTCGCCCGACATGGCGAGCTTCAACGCGATCTCGCGCGGAGCGCGGCGCTCGATCTCGCTCGCGACGCCCTCGCTCTCGTAGAAGACCAGCCGGTCGGCGGCGACGCGGACGCGCATTGTCGCCGACCGCGCACAACCGTCGCGCCCGGCCCAGATGCCGCGCCATTCGGCGGGGATCGCGTCGGTCGGGCCAGTGGCTGCCGCCGCCTCGGTCGCGCTTGCCTCGGGCTCGGGCGTCTCCTCCGGCGTCGGAACGGGTTCCGGCGAAGGCGATGGCGATGGCTCGGGGACCGCGACCGACACATTGGCCTCGCTGTCCTCGCCCGCACTGCCGCAGGCGGCAAGGAGCAGGGTCGATGCGAGCACAAAGCGGTTCATGGCGCAGGCGTCTCCTTCAGCACCCGCGCGTCGTACCAGCCGCCAAGCTGCTTGCCATCATACCAGCGCGGTGCGGGCAATCCCTTCGCCCAAGCCACGGCTTCGACAAGGGTTCCCTGCGCGCTCGGCACATCGATCGTTGCCGCCTGTGCGGCGATCGGGTCGGCGAAGGCAGCGTCGGCGGACACGAAGCGCCAGCCCCGCCGCTTCAGCTCGGCGATCAGGTCGGGGAGGAAGCGCGCGGCGAGGTCGGTTTCGTGCATCAGCATGACGTGCGCCGGCGAGCGACCTGTCGCCTTCACCGCCAGCGCGTCGTAGAAGTCGGCGGCATCGGCCTGCGTCTCGACATAGAGCGCGCGCAGCGCCGCCATGTCGATCGGCTTGCCCGCCTTCACCGCCTCGATCGTGCGCTGCTCGAGATACCAGTCCGATCCATCGGCGGTGACATAGCCGTTGGCGAGCCGCCGCTCGGCCAGCGCCGCGCGGACGGCGTCGCGCTTCACCTTGTCGTCGCGACCCTCGTTCAGATAGGGGAAGCGGAACCACGGCCGAAAGCCCGCGCGGCCGCGCAGCCAGACATCGGCGCGGTCGATATCGGCGACATAGGCATTGGCCGGCACCGCTGTAAGCGCGAGGTGCGAAAAGCCGTGATTGGCGATGACATGGCCGGCGCGGACATAGTCGGCGATCCGCCGCTCGCCGCCCGCCCCCTCGGGCTTCGCCAGCGAGCCCGGATTGACGAAGAACGCCGCACCGCGCACGCCGCCTTCCCTCAGCGCCGCGATGATCCGCCGCGTCCGCTCGTCGGGCGAGTACCACGCGCCGGGCGATCGCGGCACGTCGTCGAACGTGAGCGCGATCCGCTTCTGCGCCTGCACGGGCGCCGCGACCAGCAGCGCGAGCGTGAACATCAGCGCCCAGACAAGAGCTTGCGCTGACCAACCTCGCACGTCATGCCGCTCGGCGCGGCACATGCCCGCCGGGGAGAGTCGAATGCGAGTTGCCATGGTGTTCATGATCTTGGCGCTTGGTGGATGCACCACGACCGACCGCAATCGGGTCGCGTTCTCGCTTTGCGATCGGACGCCCGGCTGCACGACGAGTCGCGACGAACCAACCGCCGGGCCGGAGCACCAGCGTGAGGTCGAGCGCGTCCTGCGACCCGGTCCGGTCGTTCGAGGCGACTGAGCGCCCTCATCCCATCGTCGGAATGACGAACGCGTTGCTGCCGTCGGGCGCGCCGTCGGGCCAGCGCTGCGTCACTGTCTTCACCTTCGTCCAGAACCGCACGCCCTCCATCCCGTGCTGGTTGACGTCGCCGAACGCCGAGCGCTTCCACCCGCCGAAGCTGTGATAGGCGACCGGCACCGGGATTGGCACGTTGATGCCGACCATCCCGACCTCGACTCTTGCCGCGAACTCGCGCGCGGCATGGCCGTTGCGGGTGAAGATCGCAACGCCGTTGCCGTACTGGTGCTCGCTGGGCAGACGCAGCGCCATCTCGAAATCGGGCGCGCGGACGATCTGGAGAACAGGGCCGAAAATCTCCTCCTTGTACGACTGCATCTGGGGCGTCACGCGGTCGAATAGCGACGGCCCGATGAAGAATCCGTCTTCATGCCCTTGCAGCTTGAACCCACGGCCATCGACGACGAGTTCCGCCCCCTCGTCCACGCCGGTCTGGATCCAGTTTTCGACGCGCGCCTTGTGCGCGGCGTTCACCACCGGCCCGTAATGCGCATCGGCATCGGTCGACACGCCCACGCGCAGCGCCTCGATCGCGGGGATCAGCTTTTCGCGCAGGCGGTCGGCGGTCTGGTCGCCGACCGGCACGACGACGGGCAGCGCCATGCACCGCTCGCCGGCCGAACCGAAGGCGGCGCCCGACAGGTCGTTGACGACCTGGTCGAGGTCGGCGTCGGGCATGACGATGCCGTGGTTCTTGGCGCCGCCCATTGCCTGCACGCGCTTCCCCGCCTCAACGCCGCGGCGATAGACATAGTGCGCGATGTCCGACGAGCCGACGAAGCTGACCGCCGCGATCGCCGGGTGGTCGAGGATCGCGTCGACCATCTCCTTGTCGCCATGTACGACCTGCAGGATGCCCTCCGGCGCGCCAGCCTCGCGCATCAACTCGGCGAGACGGACGGGGACCGAGGGGTCGCGCTCGCTCGGCTTCAGGATGAAGGCGTTGCCACAGGCGATGGCGACGCCGAACATCCACATCGGGATCATCGCAGGGAAGTTGAACGGCGTGATGCCCGCACCGATCCCGAGCGGCGTGCGCATCGAATAGACGTCGATGCCCGGCCCCGCGCCTTGCGTATACTCGCCCTTCAAAGCGTGCGGGATGCCGCAGGCGAATTCCACGACCTCGAGGCCGCGCTGGATATCGCCCTTGGCGTCGGCGATCACCTTGCCATGCTCGGACGAGAGCATGTGAGCGAGGGCGTCCATGTTCGCCTCGACCAGTTCCTTGAAGCGGAACATGACGCGGGCGCGGCGCTGCGGGTTGGTGGCGGCCCAGGCCGGCTGCGCGGCGCGGGCGGCGGCGATGGCGGCTTCCAGCTCTGCGGCGCTGCCCAGCTTCACCTGCGCCTGCACCTGGCCGCTGTTGGGATCGAACACCTCGCCGGTCCGGCCTGCGCCGCCGGATCCGGCGGCACCGGCGATGAAATGGTCGATGATCCGCATGACATTCTCTCCTGTGGCCACTCCAATCGCACCTGACGCCATTGCAGGCAACGCGCGACTTTGCTTGTGTCGCCTGCAATCATGCAGCCACCGGACTGGAACGACCTCCGCATCTTCCTCGCCATCGCTCGCGGCGGCCAGATCGCGCGGGCGGCGCGGGCGCTCGGGGTCGACGCGACGACGATCGGTCGACGGCTGCGCAAGCTCGAGCGCGACCTCGGCCAGCGGCTGTTCGAGCAGACCCGCGACGGCCAGGCGCTCACTCAAGCCGGCGAGCGCCTCCTCGCGCAGGTCGAGGCGATGCAGGCCGCCGCCGACGCGATCGGCGAGCCGGGCGGCGCGAGCGGCCTGTCCGGCACGCTCCGCATCAGCGTGTCGGAGGGGTTCGGCACCTGGTACCTGTCGCCCCGCATCGCCGACTTCGCGGCGCAGCATCCGGGCCTGACGCTCGACCTCGCCGCCAATAGCGGCTTCCTCAGCCCGTCGAAGCGTGAGACCGACATCGCCATCCTCCTCGCCCGCCCCCGCGCCGGACAGGTGGTGGCGTCGCGCCTTACCGACTATGCGCTCGGCTTCTATGCCGCGGCCAATTATCTTGCGGCGACGGGCGAGCCGCGCGGCCTCGGCGCCGTCCGTAGCCGCACGCTGGTCGGCTATGTCCCCGACCTTCTCTACGCGCCCGAGCTGCGCTATCTGAAGGGGCTTGGCGACGGCCTCGTTCCCCGCATTCGCAGCACCAGCATCAATGCCCAGGCGCAGGCGATCCGCGCGGGCGCGGGGCTGGGCATCCTGCCGCGCTTCATCGGCGATGCCGACCCCACGCTCCGCCGGATCGTCGACGAGGTCGCGATCCGCCGCACCTTCTGGCTCGTCACCCACCGCGACAACCAGCGCCTTGCCCGGATCGAGGCGTTCAAGCGCTGGATCGGCGAGCGGGTCGTGGCGGACGCCGCACTGTTCGCCGGCTGACGGCGATCGACCGCAGCGGGTGCGTCAGCGCCAGCCTTCTGCTAACCGCCCGCCCATGACGATACGTGCCTCGAACCCTGAACGCCGGCCGGAGGAACGCCGATGACGCCGCGTGAGCTTGTCGGCGTGGCAGAGGTGCCCGGCGGCCCGCCGCTCCGCCTGTTCCGGCGGGGCGGCGACTTCATGATCGTGCTCGACCGCAACGAGCTGATGAGCACGCGCATGAGCGGGTCGGAGGTCGCGCTCGGCACGCTCGCGTGCGACCGGATTGCCAGCCGCCCCGCGCCCCGGCTGCTGATCGGCGGCTATGGCATGGGATTTACGCTGCGGGCGGTGCTTGCCCGCGTCGGGGCCGATGCCGAGGTGGTGGTCGCCGAACTCGTCCCCGGCATCGTCGAATGGGCGCGCGGGCCGATGGCGGCACTGACCGCCGGCTGCCTTGACGACCCGCGCGTCACGCTGGTGATGGGCGATGTGGGCGCGGTCATGCGGGAGCCGCGTCAGGGGTTCGACGCGATCCTGCTCGACGTCGATAACGGCCCCGATGGCCTGACGCGAGAGGCGAACGGCGATCTCTACGTGCCGAGCGGCCTGGCCGACGCAAAGCGCGCGCTCCGGCCGGGCGGCACGCTGGCGGTCTGGTCCGCCGCGCCCGATCCGTCGTTCACCCGCCGCCTCATCAAGACCGGCTTCGAGGTCGAGGAAGTGCGCGTGCGGGCGCGCGAGAACGGCAAAGGCGCGACGCACCTCATCTGGCTGGCACGATCGCCGAATGGCTGACCGGCTGAGGTCAGCGGCCGGGAACGTCGGGGATCAGCGATGAGAGGAAGATGGTGGAGCCGAGGGGGATCGAACCCCTGACCTTCGCAATGCCATTGCCTGAAAAGCTGCTCCAACCATTGTTTTTCCACGCTTTTCTTAAGCGATACCACCCAGAACGTGACAAGAACATCGCCATCCTGCGATACCGCTGCGATACCAGCTTTTCCGTTGCGGAGCACGCCCTAGCTCGCCTCTATCAGCGAAATGCGATAGCATTGATTACGTAAAATCGCGAGGCTGTTTCTTCGTAACTGGGGTCCGCCAGACCGCAGCAAGCTGCGTACTCGACGCGATTGGCTCGAGCGCTCGAGGCCGTGCGATGAACTCGAGAACCGCGAAAGCCACTACGGTTCGAC
This sequence comes from Sphingomonas spermidinifaciens, assembly GCF_002351485.1. Lineage (GTDB taxonomy): Bacteria > Pseudomonadota > Alphaproteobacteria > Sphingomonadales > Sphingomonadaceae > Sphingomonas > Sphingomonas spermidinifaciens. Next base: position 1,129,067 of record NZ_NWMW01000001.1, read on the forward strand.
CGCGAGACTCGCCGCAGAGAGCTAATCAGGCCGCCGGGATTGCGCGGCCATTTAGGATGTGATTTCGAAATGAGGGGACGGGCACCGGACGATACTGCCGGCAACATGATTGGCCGGTGGAGCGGCGTGGCAAGAGGACCTTCGACGCGGAAGAGCGGGACACATGACGATGATCGATCTTGACACACTGCGGCGTGAAATCCGCGCGCTCGACTTTGTGCGAGGCAGTCTCGCCGAGGATGCGATGTGGCGCGAGGACGACAAGGATGCCCGCGCTAATCTCGCGATCGAGGGCATGGCGCTGACGCCTGGGGATGAGGCGCTATTCGACCTGATGCGCGACGAACGTGTGCCCCCTGCCCTCTGTTCGCAAATTCTCCTCAGGCTGTTCGGCCATCCCGATGCCGATTCAGCGCTGGCCATCACGCCCACCGACGCGACCAGCTGCGCCGACACGAATCGGGCCGGTTTAGGATGCTGATCGGGGGGATAGTCCTGATGGCGAGCGGTAGCTGGTTCAGGGGAGATCTTCGGCGTCGGCAAGGTCGTAATCGACGTGCGGTTCCTGCTCACCGGCCTGATCCTGTCTGCGACATAACCGGAGCTGGAATGGTCGTCGAAAGCACGAAGATCGGCAGGTCGACCCTACCGATGGCCAGCAGCTCAGCCTAGAAATCCCCAATCTTCGTGCTTTCGACGACCATTGGTGTGCCACGTGGCACATCCATCTTTCGAGGAGTCTTGTCCGAAGAGGAGACAGCCCCTATCAGGTCAGGACATGCGGCATCCACTGGATTGTCCGTTTCCCGCGTAGGGAACTAGCACCGGGGCCGCCCTACAAGGCGGCCCTCGGTTTTCCTGACCAGCCTGTTCCTTCAGATGCAGTAGGTTGCGTGCAACATGGTCGTCTCCGCTGTTGCCTTTGGCATCAAGGGGCGGCCTTCGTAGTGCTGTTCGTGGGTCTTGCGACCTGGCGGCCCCTACCGCCGAAATCAGCCGATCGCCTTGAACACACCGTCAACGAAGCTACCCCGCTCAACTTTTCCGTTCAGCTTGCGGATCATCACATCGGGATTGTCGCTCTCGAGCCAATAGAGCGGCACGTTCTTCTTCACTGAAAGCCGGACGCCGGCCTTCGCCAATCGTTCTGTCACTCGCTCGAGCGCTTGGGTGCTGGCGTTTACACTGTGCTGGACTAACGCTTCGGAAGGCGCAGGCGCTCTCACCGTTACGCTGCCGAACCGCGTTTTACTGGTTTTCACCTTCGTAGCGCCGGGCTGAATGATCCTATCGGTCATCGTCATATCCTGCCCACGCAGCTGAGTTAGATTGTCCCTTCAAACATAACGCCTTTGGCGTGTTACGGTTAGGGCCGGCCTCCGAATCGCCGACGATAGCGACGAACTGCCCGAAAGGCTCTCGGCATCGGGAGCTGACCCTATCTGCTTATGTGCACTGCAGCCTCCCCGCGCCTGGATGCTAACTCTGTGGGGCCGTCGCGAGGCTTGATAGATCGATCATCGGATCGATCGGCACGCCGGATTCCTTGCGTTCGGAATAGCGGTCGACGAGCTGGGCAGCGTGCGGGCGCAGCAGTACCGTGAACCGCACCAGCTCCTCCATCACGTCCACGATACGGTCATAGTAGCTCGACGGCTTCATCCGTCCGCCATCATCGAACTCGTTGAACGCCTTGGCGACGCTCGACTGGTTCGGGATCGTCACCATCCGCATCCAGCGGCCCAGCACTCGCAGCGTGTTGACGCTGTTGAACGACTGCGATCCGGCCGACACCTGCATGACCGCGAGCGTTCGCCACTGCGTCGGGCGCATCCCGCCCATCGACAGCGGCAAATGGTCGATCTGCAACTTCATGATGCCGGTGATCTGACCGTGGCGTTCCGGGCTGCACCACACCTGACCCTCCGACCATAAAGACAGCTCGCGCAGCTCGTGGACGGCCGGATGGTCATCGCCGGCATGTTGGTCGGGCAGCGGCAGGGTCGACGGATCGAAGATGCGTGTCTCGCAGCCGAAGAACCGGAGCAGGCGCGCCGCTTCCTCGACGCACAGCCGGGAGAAGGACCGTTCGCGCAGCGAACCATAGAGCAGGAGGATACGCGGTGCGGGATCGAGCGGGCCAAGCCCCAGCGCCGGCCGCTGGATGGCATAGGCAGGATCGAGCGCCGGCAGGGTATCGGGATCGGCAAGCGTGCGGAGCGGCATCAAGAGGCTTTCAGTATCGTCATGCTCCGCGTGAGCCGAGCAGGATGACGCAGGTTCCGACAAGGCACAGGGCTGCACCGCCTACGTCCCAGCGATGGGGCCGGACGCCCTCGACGCCCCATAGCCAGAGCAGCGAGGCGCAGATGTAAATGCCGCCATAGGCGGCATATGCCCGGCCTGCGGCTTCACTGTCCACGCGGGTCAGCAGCCATGCGAACAGGATCAGCGAGGCGATACCGGGTGCCAGCCACACCGGCGACTTTCCCATGCGAAGCCACGCCCAGAAGGCGAAGCATCCGGCGATCTCCGCGAGCGCCGCGCCAATGTAGATCAGCGCCGTCATCCGATCGTGATCCTCAATGCCAGCGCCGCGAGCGTGATGAGCAGGACCGGCACGGTGAGCGTGACGCCCACCCGGAAGTAATAGCCCCATCCGATCCGCACGCCCTTCTGCCCGAGGACGTGGAGCCAGAGCAGCGTCGCGAGCGATCCGATCGGCGTCAGCTTGGGACCGAGATCGCAGCCGATCACGTTGGCGTAGATCATCGCTTCCCTGATCGCGCCCGTGGCGTGGGTGGCATCAATCGACAGCGCGCCCACCAGCACGGTGGGCATGTTGTTCATCACCGACGACAGGACTGCCGCAATCATACCCGTACCCAGCGCGGCGCCCCATACGCCGCCTTGCGCCGTGCGATCGAGCAGCGCTGCCAGATGGTCGGTCAGGCCGGCGTTCCGCAGGCCGTAGACGACCAGGTACATGCCGAGCGAGAAGATCACGACCTGCCAGGGCGCGCCGCGCAGCACCTTGGCCGTTGGGATCACATGGCCCCGCCCCGCGATCACCAGCAACATGATCGCGCCGGCCGCGGCCACGGCGCTGACCGGCACGCCGAGCGGTTCGAGCAGGAAGAAGCCGGCGAGCAGCAGTGCAAGAACGATCCAGCCCGCACGGAACGTCGCGGCATCGCGGATCGCGTCACGCGGCGCGCGCAGTGCCCCCACGTCATAGTCCGCCGGTATGTCGCGCCGGAAGAACAGCAACAGCGCGCCTAGCGTGGCGGCAATCGACACCAGATCGACCGGCACCATCACGGCCGCGTGTTCGCCGAACCCGATCTTGAAGAAATCGGCCGACACAATGTTGACGAGGTTCGAGACGACCAGCGGCAGGCTGGCGGTGTCGGCGATGAACCCCGCCGCCATGACGAACGCCAGCGTCGCCTTGTCCTTGAAGCCGAGCGCCCGCAGCATGGCGATGACGATCGGCGTCAGGATCAACGCCGCGCCGTCGTTGGCAAACAGCGCGGACACGCCTGCGCCGAGCAGCACGATCAGGGCGAACAGCCGGCGACCGTGCCCCCTGCCCCAGCGGGCGACGTGGAGCGCCGCCCATTCGAAGAATCCGGCTTCATCGAGCAGCAGGCTGATGACGATTATCGCGACGAACGCGGCGGTCGCGTTCCAGACGATGCCCCATACCACCGGCACGTCGGACAGCGTGACCACCCCCGCGAGCAGCGCCACGACGGCCCCGCCCATCGCGCTCCACCCGATCCCGAGTCCCTTGGGTTGCCAGATGACGAGCGCGATCGTGGCGACGAAGATCAGGACGGCAAGGAGCATCAGGCGAGGCGCTGGCCCGAGGCATCGACCACCTGTTCGCCGTCTTCCTTGGCGAACGCGCCGAGCTGCTCGCTCGGTAGCAGGTCGAGGACGGCTTCGGATGGTCGGCACAGCTTCACGCCGAGCGGCGACACGACCAGCGGCCGGTTGATAAGGATCGGATGCGCCATCATCGCGTCCACCAGCGCGTCGTCGGTCAGCGACGTATCGCCCAAGCCGAGTTCGGCATAGGGCGTCCCCTTCTCGCGCAGCAGCTCGCGCGGCGTCATGCCGGCGCGGTCGATCAGGTCGACCAGCAACGCGCGGGCGGGCGGGGCTTTCAGATATTCGACCACATGCGGCTCGATGCCGGCATTGCGGATCATCGCCAGCGTGTTGCGCGACGTGCCGCACTCGGGATTGTGGTAGATGACGATATCGACGGCCACGGGACGTCCTTTCAGTAGCAGGGGGTGAGTTCGGCGACGAGTGGCGCGCACAGCGCCGCATTGCCGGCGCAGCAATCCTTGACGAGGAACAGCGTCAGAGCGCGCAGCCCATCCAGATCAGCACGGTAGATGATCGAGCGGCTATGCCGTTCGGAGTGGACCAGACCGGCGCGCGCGAGGATGCCGAGATGCGCCGACATAGTGTTTTGCGGCACGTCGAGCTGACGGGCGATATCGCCCGCGGCCAAGCCATCCGGTTCGTGCCGCACCAGCAACCGGAAGACGTCGAGGCGGGTGCCCTGTGCAAGGGCGCCCAGCGCGGCAATAGCTGAGTCGTTTTCCATATATCCAGCATAGCGGATATATTAACACAATCTACTGTGCGCGGTATTCAATCCACAAAGCAGGAGACGGCACCGATTGCCTATAATCGCAGGCCAAGGCGCGGACCGACCCATATCAAGCCAAGATAGAGCAGAATGGTGAGAAGGCACCCCGAGCCTAGCGCCAGCCAGAATGGTACGTTGCGCCCGAGCAACGCGGGGATCAGCAGGAACATCGGCAACGATGGCAGCACGAACCAGAAGGTCGCCCCAGCGTGAGACGCCATCAACGCCCGATCTTGGGTATCACGCCACAGCCATATCATTCCCGACACCGACACGAGCGGTAACGACGCGACCATTGCGCCGATGCCGGGACTCCGCTTGGCGATCTCCGAGACTGCCGCGATGATTGCGCCGGAGATCAGTGCTTTGATGACGACATAGAGCATAGCCTGGTTGTGAACTCCGATCGTCAGGACGCCTTAGCGGTGAAGGTGCTGGTCATCCTCACAGGCTTGCGATGGCGCCTCGGTCTGGATCGTCGAATGTTCGATCCCGAATCTTTCACCGAGCGTCTTCGTCACGGCGACCCTGACGCTATCGGGATCGACGCCCTCGCCGAGCGTCACATGGGCGGTGCAATTGATCTCGTCCGAAGCCATCGACCAGACGTGGAGGTCATGAACGCCGGCGACGCCCGGAATGGCGGCGATCGTTGAACGGATCTCCGGCAGCTTTAACCCGCCGGGGACACCTTCGAGCAGCACGTTGATCGTTCCCTTGAGCAGAACCCAGGTGCGCGGCAGCACCCACAGGCCGATGCCGACGGCGATGACCGGATCGACCCAGGTCCAGCCCGTGAACCGGATCGCGAGCGCACCAAGGATGACGCCGACCGAACCGATCATGTCGGCCCATACTTCCAGATAGGCGCCTTTGACGTTGAAGCTTTCGTCCTTGCCGGCGGTCAGCAAACGCATCGATGCGAAATTCACGACGAGGCCGATGACCGCGACGATCAACATGCCGGTCGATTGAATCGACTGCGGCTCGCGAAAGCGCTGGATCGCCTCGTATAGGATATACATGGCGACGACGAACAGCAGCACGGCATTGAAGGTAGCGGCGAGGATTTCGAGCCGCTTGTAGCCGAACGTCCGCTTGTCGTCGGCCGCCTTCCTGCCGAGGTGGATCGCCATCAGCGCAATGACGAGGCCGGCGACATCGGTCATCATATGAGCGGCATCGGACAAGAGCGCCAAGCTGTTGAACACGAAGGCGCCGACCACCTCCGCCACGAGATAGGTCGCTGTCAGGGCCAACGCCCATTTAAGCATCCTGGCGTTGGCGCCGGCGGTATGGTCGTGGCTGTGCCCGGCTTCGCCGTGATCGTGCGCCATTTATCGCGTACCCTTCTTCGCGGCTTGCCGTTCGGCGAGCCAGGTTTTCATCTTCACGATCTCGGCCTGTTGGGTCCGGATCACCTCCTCCGCCATCGCACGCATCTTCGGATCGGTGCCGTTGGCAAGCTCGGCGCGCGCCATATCGACCGCACCTTCATGGTGCGGGATCATGCCCCGAAGGAAGTCGGTATCAGGATCGCCGGTCGACGGCATCGCCATGGCAGCCGTGCCGTGCGCGTTCGATCCGTGGATGGCATCAGTCGCACCGGACTCGTTCGATGCGAACTGACCCGCCGGCTTGCCGCCGGAACACCCAGACAGGGCAATCACAGCGGCCAGAACGCCCCATCGCGCCGTGGTGATCGACATTTTCTTCTCTTCACGGGATGGATCGCGGAGCACATCGACGCCGCTCACGGTCAGGCCGGTCACATCCCGATCTCCTCGATCAGCAGCAGTGCGAGAAAGCCGACGAAGAACATTGCGCTGATGAGCGGTGAGTCCGGTTTTTCGTGCGCCTCGACCAGCAACTCCTCGGTAACGAGGTAGAGCAGCGCCATCAGGCCGAAACTCAGGAATCCCGTGATCCATACCGGCGACAGCAGCGCCACGGGCTGCGCGACGAGCGCGCCGATCGGCACCAGCAGCGCCAGCGCGCAGGTCAGGCCGATCGCCTTCATCTTGCGATACCGGCTCGTCAGATCGTTGGTGAGCGTCAGGGCCAGGAACAGCACTTCGAGCGTCAGCGCGACCGCCAGCAACGTGCCCGCCTTCTCGCCGGCGATGAAGGCCAGACCCAGAACCAGACCGTCAATGGCAAGATCGAGCCCGATCGCGGCGAGCAGCGCGACAGGGCCTTCGAACCGGCCTTCCGCTGCCTTCAGGCCGAGCATGACTGCGACGCCGATCGCTCCGCCGATAAGCGTCGCCGTTGGCGATCCGCCGTGCATGACTAGCGGCAGGATCTCAGTGGCAGCCGCGGCGAAAACCACGCCGGCTGCGAGGTGCTGCATGGCCGCCACCAGCTTCTCGCCGGGTGTGCGCCACCCGGCGATGAGCGCGCCGATCACGATCGCAAGCATCGGAATCAAGGAAAACTTGAGTGCCGCCATCGTCAGCAGTCCCCGGCATCAACGGTTGCGATCATGATGCGTTCTCCTTCATGCAAACGACCGGCCGTTTGCCCGGTGCCTCGATCCTGATCTGATTGCCGGCGAAGGTCGCGCTTTGCGCATCACCGACATATTGAAGGCCCTGCATCGGCGCGGTCAGGACGGTCGGCGCCGCCTTCGCGTCACGCCGGAACTCGACCGTCAGCCCCTGATCCTTGAAGTCGACGATGAGCGTCCCATCATCGTCGCATCGGTAGAGGTGGCGTCCCGGTGCCCCGCTTGGCACACCGCTGTCACCGGCGTGGATTTCCTGCTCGGTTGGCGGCCCCTTTTGCGCTTGCTCGGAACAGGCGGACAGGGCAAGCGCCAACGCGAGGCCGGCGCCGGCGATGCGAATCCGACATGGCGTCATCTGTGCCTCCGATTCTTCTGGCCCCCGTGACGCGGCGCTGCGGGGCGCGGCTTCACGCCCGGATACGTTGCTAACCGCCGAAGCTGGCGGTCCAGACACCGATCGGATTGTACGAGACCGGCTTGTAGCTTCCGGCGCAGCAACGCCGTCCACATGCCACTGAGGAAACCGTGGAAGCGGAGGCTATGCCGCAGGCGGGTGCCGATAAGATCGCGCTCCAGCTCATAGATTTCCTCGAATTGGAGGAGCTTTGCCACCCCCGCGGTCCAGGCGAAGGCAACGGGCTTTTCGACACGGGTGATGTCGGCCGCTGTCGTGACGGGCTTCCCAAGCCCCCCGATGCGAAAACTATATGTCGCCTCGCCACCCTCGACCGCCTCACCCGCGAGCTGGGTGAACGGCTTCCATTGCGGATGCGCGGCAAAGTCCGTGAGGACCGACCAGACCCGCAGCGGAGAGGCCGTGAGAATCACGACATTCTCGATGGCGGCGCGCCCGGCACTCGACGAGCGGCCACTATCATGGAGAGCGCCAACAGGACCGATCGCGCGCCCAGGGTCAACGTCCGTCATCGCCCGCGTCCGCGTCGGCATTTAGTACGACGATTTCCACCGCCTCCAGCGTCATCAGGCCGACACCCTTCAGATCGCGAAGGCTTGTTATGAAGGCTCGCAGTCTGGTGTCGTCGTCGACGATCTCGATCACCACCGATCGATCGTTCTCGAGGATGTGGCGACGGTGCGTATGCGCCGATCGCCCGATCCCGATCATCGCCTCGATCACCGTCGCCCCGCTGAGGCGGGCGTCGCGCGCCCGCTCGGCGATGAGTTCGAAGACCTTGCGATCACCAAAATAAGCGTTCTCGTCGGTATAGACCCGCAGGAGCTTCATCATGGTCATGTTGTTGCCTCCTCGGGTGCGCTTGTTGGTCGGTCGTTAGGCTCAATACGCTTGCCCGACGTCGCTCCCAGAACGACCTTGGCGATGGCGGGAAGTACCAGCAGGGTCAGGATGGTCGCGGCAACGAGACCGCCGATGACGGTGGTCGCAAGCGGCTTCTGCACTTCGGCGCCGGTGCCGTGCGCAAGCGCCATCGGTACGAAGCCGATCGCGGGCACAAACCCGGTCATGATGACCGCCCGCATCTTCTCGGCCATGCCTTCCCGGATCGCCTGCGCCACCGGCAGTCCGGCTTCGCTGCGTTCCCGGATCGCGGTCATCACCACGAGCCCGTTCAGCACCGCCACGCCGGCGAGACAGATGAACCCTACCGCTGCCGACACCGAGAAGCTGATTCCGGTCAGCACCAGCGTGAAGACGCCCCCGGCGAGTCCCAGCGGCACCGCCAGGAACACCGACGCTGCCCTGCCGAATCCGCCAAGCGCCATGTAGAGCAGCCCGAAAATCGCCAGGAAGCAGAGCGGCACAACGATCGACAGCCGCCTAGAGGCGGCTGCCAGATTCTCGAACTGACCACCCCATTCGAGGTAGTATCCCGCCGGCAACTTGACCTGCGCGATCTTCGCCTGCGCTTCGGCCACGAATGACCCGGCATCGCGTCCGCCCAAGTTGACCTGAACAACGACACGACGCTTGCCGTTCTCACGGCTGATCTGATTCAAACCTTCTGTCAGTCGGATTTGCGCGACCTGTGCGAGTGGCACCTGTGCCCGCGGTCGTCCTTCGACCTCGGGCAACAATACCGGCAACGACCGGATGTCGTCGAGATTGGCGCGGGTCGCGTCGGGAACGCGCACGGTGACGTCGAAACGACGATCGCCCTCGTACACCAGCCCCGATTCACGTCCCCCCAGCCCCGCCGCGATCGTATCGGACACATCGCGGACCGTAAGGCCGAGCCGGGCGATGGCCGCCCGGTCGAGCTTCACGTCTAGCGTCGGCGCGCCGCCCACCTGATCGGCCTTGACGCTGGCCGCACCCGGGATGCCCTGTAGAACGCGGACCATCTCGTTCGCGGTCTGCGACATCTTGTCGAGATCGTCGCCGTAGAGCTTGATTGCGACGTCGCCGCGCACGCCCGCGATCAGCTCGTTGAAGCGGAGCTGGATCGGCTGGCTGACCTCGTAGAGGTTGCCGAGCAGACCGCCGGTCGCCTTCTGGATTTTGGCGATCACGTCAGCCTTGGTGGTGCCGTCAGCCCACTCCTCGCTCGGCTTCAAAATAACGAAACCGTCCGAAACATTGGGCGGCATCGGGTCGGTCGCAACTTCGGCTGTGCCGGTCTTTGAAAACATCAACTCGACTTCAGGGATCTTCGTAATGGCCTCTTCAACCTTGCGTTCCATGACAAGCGATTGCTCGAGGCTCACCGATGGAACGCGTGTCGATGCAAAGGCGAGGTTTTTTTCGTCGAGCTGGGGGATAAACTCCGAACCGAGCAGCCCGAACGCCGGGATCGCCGCGAGGAAGAACGCCAGACCACCGAGGATGAATGGCCACGGCTTCGCAATCGCCTTGTCGAGCAGCGGCAGGTAGCGTTCCTTGGACTTGCGGATCAGCCACACATCCTTCTCCGCGACCTTGCCCCGGATCAGGATGGCGACCAGCGCCGGCACTAGCGTGATCGCCAGGACGAACGCTGCTACCAGCGCCAACATGATTGTGATCGCCATCGGCGAGAACGTCTTGCCTTCGGTGCCTGTAAACGTCAGCAGCGGCGCGAACGCGAGCAGGATGATGGCCTGACCGAAAACGGTCGGCTTGATCATATCCTGCGCGGCCCGCATCGTCTCCTCGAGCCTCTCCCTCAGCGCCAGCAGCCGGCCTTCATGTTCCTGTCGATGCGCCAGCCTGGCGAGGCAGTTTTCGATGATGATCACCGCACCATCGACGATCAGACCGAAGTCGAGCGCCCCCAGACTCATGAGGTTGCCGGGGACGTTGAAGGCGTTCATCCCCATCGCCATCATCAGGAACGAGAAGGGGATCACCAGCACCGCGATCACCGCGGCGCGCCAGTTGCCGAGCAGCAGGAACAGCGCCGCGGCCACCAGGATGGCGCCTTCGGTAAGGTTGCGCTGGACCGTCGCCACCGTGGCGCCGACGAGCTTTGCGCGATTGAGGACGACCTTGACCTGAATGCCGGGCGGCAGCGTCTTCGCCACCTGATCCAGCTTGGTCGACGCCTGTTCGGCGACGATGCGGCTGTTCTGGCCGATCAGCATCAGCACCGTGCCGATGACCGCTTCCTGGCCGTTCATGCTTCCACCGCCGGTGCGCAGATCGCCACCAATGCGGACGTTGGCGATCTGGCCGATCGTGATTGGCGTGCCGCCCCGCGTCGCGGCGACGGCGTTGCGGATTTCGTCGACCGTCCGCACGCGAGAGTCGACGCGCACGAGATAGGCTTCGCCGCCCTTGTTGTAATAATTGGCACCGACCGCGAGGTTGGCGTTTTCGAGCGCCTGCCCCAGCTCGCTGTAGGAGATGCCGAAGCTCGCGAGCTTGGTCGGATCAGGCTCCACCACGAACGTTTTGGCAAACCCACCGATCGAGTCCACGCCGGCGACGCCGCTCACCGATTTGAGCTGCGGACTAATGATCCAGTCCTGCACGGTGCGCAGGTAGCCCGCCTTCTCCACGGGATCGGTGAGCCGCTCGCCTTCCGGCGTCAGATAACTGCCATCGGGTTGCCAGCCGGGTTGCCCCGCGACCTTCGTCGCGCCCTTCCCGTCCGGATTGGCGTAGCCGACCGTATACATGACGATCTCGCCGAGACCGGTCGTGACCGGTCCGATTTGCGGCTGTACGCCGTCGGGCAGGTTCTCCATCGCCTGGCGCAGGCGTTCGCCGACCTGCTGGCGCGCGAAATAAAGGTCGGTACTGTCCGTGAAGATCGCGCTGACCTGGCTGAAACCATTGCGTGAGATGGAGCGTGTCGTCTCCAGCCCCGGAATGCCGGCGAGTGAGATTTCGACCGGATAAGTGACGAGCTTCTCGATTTCGACCGGCGACAGCCGCGGATCGACCGTGTTGATCTGGACCTGCTTGGTGGTGATGTCGGGCACCGCGTCGATCGGCAGCTTGGTAAGCTGCCATACGCCGAGTCCGGCGATGACGAGGAACAATGCGAGGACCGTCCAGCGGGCGCGGACGGAGAGCGCCATGAGGTTGGCTATCATGGTCTATTCTTCCTCGCCCGCGCCCTTGGCGAGTTCGGCCTTGAGCAGGAATGCGTTCTTCGTGGCGACCTGGCTTCCGGACGCGAGACCCTTCAGGATCTCGACGCGGCCATTGCTGCGCTGTCCAATCGTGATGGTCTGTGCGCGAAAACCCTTCGCGGTCCGCACGAACACGATGTCGCGCCCTTCGAGCGTCTGGACCGCGTCTTCCGGAACCACGATCGCATTGGAGGTGCCACCACGGCTCGGTAGCAGCCGCACCCGCACCGCGAGGCCCGGTTGCAGTGTACCAGTCACATCGAGGACCGCGGTCGCCGAGCGCGTGTCGTTGGCAAGGCCCGGCGTGACGGCACGCACCCGCGCCTCCACCGTCCGTCCATCGGGCAATTCGATTATCGCCCGGTCGCCCGGCGCGAGCCGCTGCGCATCGGTCGGACCGACAGCCGCCTCTACCTGGATCTTCGACGCATCGGCGACGCGCATCAGCTCGGTCTCGGGCTGGACGAAGGCGCCCAGGCTGACGTTCTCCGAGGTGACGCGGCCCGAAATCGGGCTCGACACCAGCACGCCGCGCCCATCGGATGTGATCCGCGCGGCACCCGCCGCAACGCTGGCGCGCCGCGCTTCGGCCGCAGCCGACGCGGCTTCCGCCTGAGCCTGTTCCAGCTCGACCCGGGCCGACACCTTCTGGCGATAGAGGTAGCTTTCGCGAGCGAGTGCCTTCTGCGCCAGCGTCGACTTGGCAGCCGCGGCGCTGCGATCGGCCGCGATCTGGGCTGCGTCGCGGCTCTCGACGATCGCCAGCGTCTCGCCGGCACGCACCGGGTCTCCGAGCCGCTTCATCAATCTCGTGACCGCACCCGCTGCGCGGGCCGTGACGATCGCTTCTCCTTGCGGTGACGCGCTGACAGTCGCCTGCGCGACGATCTCCGCGCCGAGCCCACCGGGATTGATCGTCTCGGTCGCAATCCCGGCCTGCTCGACCGCTTGCGCGGTCATCTCCACCGTGTCGGGAGCCTTCTCCTCCGGTGCGGGGGCAGCAGTATTACCGTTTGCCGCTTCCGTCGTGGCGGGTTTGTCTGCGGTGCAGCGCGCAACGCCGAAGCCGCCGAGTGCGGCGACCAGTGCAACGGCCGCGGCACCACCTAACAGGCGCTTGTCCTGGATCATCGATCATCTCCGGAAATCGTGGGAGCCGGCGTGGTGAGCCGGTCGAGACGCGCCTGCGCGTCGTGATACGCGGCGAGCGCATCGACGTAGGTCTGGCGGGTTTGTGAAAGTGTGCGCTCGGCATCGAGGAGCGCGATCTGGTCGAACTTGCCCTGGCTCCAGCCGATCCGCGCGATGCGGGCGGCTTCCTGCGCCGCGGCAAGGCCAGGACCACCCGCCGCGCGTGCCGTGGCGGCAGCATTCGCCACCTCGGTCTGTGCGCTGGCGATCTGCTGACGGGTGTCGACGATCGCCAGGCTGCGCAGTGCGAGCGCCTGGGTCTGTTCGGCCTGCGACTGGGCGACAAACGCGTTACCGTTGTTGAACAGCGGGATCGGGATCGACAGGCCGACCACGGCTGCGGTGTCGTTGGTCGCAGCCAGTCGCCGGGCGAACGCGCTGACTGTCAGGTCCGGAACCCGCAACGACCGCGCCACGCGAACCTGGGCATCGGCAGTGCGGACATCAGCCTGTGCGGCAACGAGCGCCAGCGTCCCTTCGACATCGAGGGGACGTGGCGGCCCATAGCCATCGATCCGTTCGAACCAAGTGCGGTCGAGCGGTCCCGTTACGGGTGCATTGAGCAACGTCTCGAGATTGGAGCGCGCCACCTGTGCCTGCCGGGTGGCGCTATCGGCCGCCACCTGTGCATTGATGCGCAGCACGTCGGCACGCTGCTGCTCGATCGGGCCGACGTCGCCAGCCTTCACGCGCTCGCTCGATACACGGAAGGCGTTATTGGCGATCCCCGCTTGCTCGGCGAGCACTTCCGAACGACGCTCGGCCGCAGCCGCCTCGATGTAGAGCTGCGTGACCCGCAAGCGCAGATCGGCCCGAGCGATCTCGGCTTGGATCTGCGCGCGGGTCAGGCGGGCATTGGCCAAGGCGACGCGCGCGGGCCGCTTGCCGCCTAGCTCCAGCGGGAGTGCTACGCCGACCGTCGTCTCCGAACTGCGCACGCCCCTGTAAGCACCGCTGCCGCCGATATTCTCGACCTGCGTTTGAAGCTCTGGATTGGGGCGCAGTCCCGCGACCCGTCGCGCCGCGGTCGCGGCTGCGACGTTCGCGGTCGCCGCGCCAATCGATGGCAGCGCGGTTTGCGTGCTGCCGCCAGGACCGGATACCCCCCCGCCGGTAGCAGTGCTGGTCGCCGGCGTACCGGCCGCCGAGGACACACCGGCAGCGCCAAGCGCCGCGTCGAGCGAAAAGGCGGGCATCGCCTGTGACGAAGTGGTCGCCGCCGGGATACCGGGCGGCGGTGATGTCTGCGCCTCGGCCGTACCGGCCAAGGACGCCGCGACCATGAAGGCCGCGATTGTACGATGCATCGATGATGACTCCTGACGAACCTGACTCGCCCCGCACGGCAACAGCCGACGGGGTCAGCGGGTCGTCAGGTTTGCGGGGGCCTCAGTGCAGGATCGGCTGAGGGCAACGGACGCATCGATCGGCCCGCGAACACAGGGGCAAGGCGAAGGTCGAACGTCAGGATCGTGCTGGCGATCTTCACCGGCGCCGCGACATGATCGCCGTGGCATCCGCCATGATGGTGCGGATAGCCCTTGTCGCCATCAGCCGGCACCTGATCGGCATCGTCGGGAGTGTGACCCTCGGCGATTTGCTCGCCCGGCGTCACGCTTACGCCAATGCTGGCATCCGGCCGTTCCAGTGCGTGCGCCGTCGCAGCCGCTCCAAGGGAGCAGACGAGCATCAGGCAGGCAAGGATGTTCAGCAGGCGTCGCACGACGTGATCCGTAGCAGTAATGCCGATGTGGGGATAGGCACGGCGATCGTGCGATCCAATGCGACAATCATCGCAAGACTTCCGGCGCGACGGGCCGAGCTTCGCGCCATGCCGGAATTGCCTCGGCAAGAACATGCCACGCCGATCGCAGGAAGATGAGTGCGATGACGCAACCTACTGCGATATCGGGCCATGCCGCGCCGGTCGCCGCGACCAGTCCGGCCGCGATCAGCACGCCGATATTGGACGCCACGTCATTGCGGGAGCATTCGAAGGTGCTGGACATATTCACGTTCTCGGACCGGAACCGCCATAGCATGGCGAGGCATGTCAGGTTGGCGACGAGTGCAGCACTGCCGAATGCCAGCATCAGCGAGGATGAAGGCGGTACGCCGTTGACCAGCTTGTCGATGATCTCGAAAACGACTGCGATGCCGAAGACGAGGATGATGACGCCCTTGGCGAGTGCGGCCCCCGCTTCCCAGCGGGGACCGCGGCTCAGAGCATAGAGGCTGAGCGCATAGACAACGGCATCGCCGAGCATGTCGACCGAGTCCGCCATCAGCGCCGACGACCGCGCGAATACACCACCGCCGAACTCGGCGACGAACATGACGAAGTTGATGACCATGACGGCGATCAGCACGCGCCGCTGATCGGCCTTGCGGCCGAGCTGCGCGATCGTGTCGCCTTTTCTGGAACAGCAGTCGTCCGCCATCATGTCACTCGATTCGTGCGTCGGACCCCCCATATGCACCCTCATCCAACTAGAGGGTCAATAGCACGAACATGAAAATCGGCGACATTGCGAACCGCACCGGGCTGAAGGTCGAGACCATCCGCTTTTACGAGCGCGAAGGATTGATCGATGCACCTCGCCGCAGCGACGGAAACTACCGACTTTACAACCATTCACACCTCGATCGGCTGTCGTTTGTCAAACGCTCGCGCGACCTTGGCTTCACGCTCGATCAGGTGCGTGACCTGCTCCGTCTGGCGGAGAACACCAGGAATTCTTGTGATGAAGTGGATGAGATCGTTGCGGTTCATATAAGGGAAATCGACCGCAAGCTCGGCGACCTAGCAGCGTTGCGCGACGAGGTCGTCCGATGGGGCGGCGGATGTGACGCCAACACGATCGCCAATTGCAAGGTGATCGATGCCCTTTCGTCGGGGCTGCCCGGTCAACGAGCGGACGCTATCACGTGACCAGTAGCCGGAGGCAGCGTTGGACGGAGAAGTCGGATGCCGAGCTTCGTCAGCGGATTGCCGCGAGACAGCCTTTGGCGAAGATCGCGATGGACATGGGTAGGACGATGGATGGTGTTCGAGGAAGGGCGGCTGCACTGCGGATCGCGCTTCCGTCGCCGACGCGCCCTTGGCGCGAGACGCTGAAGCGGAGCCCCATGCCAAAGGTAGTGGAGGATCAGATAACCGGGGACGAATAAAGACCCGTGAGGGCTGACCGCGCGCCGCACGTATCTATTCTGGCGGGGGCCAAAATGGAGAACGAACGATGCATCACCAAATGTTCGCCGAAATGCAGGCGTGCATGGACGCCTGCCACCGCTGCCATGTCACCTGCCTGTCGATGACCACCCAGCATTGCCTCGATGTGGGCGGCGCGCACGCGGCGCCCGAGCACATCAAGATCATGCTGGACTGCGCGCAGATGTGCGCCACCTCGCTCGACTTCATGGCACGGGGGTCGGACCAGCATAAGCTCGTGTGCGGCATCTGTGCCCAGATTTGCCGGGCTTGCGCCGCGAGCTGCAAGGGGCTCGATGGCATGGAGGAGTGCGTCGCCGCGTGCGAGCGCTGCGCGGAGGAATGCGAGAAGATGGCCGCCTGAGCGGCGGGCGGGCGACTTTCGCCCGCCCACCCTCACATCGCCGAAGCAGGTGGCTCGAGCGTGCCGAGCCAGGCGACCAGCGCCAGGACCGTGACGGCGCAGGTCGTCTCGATGGCGAGGCTGCGCCGCAGCGCACCGAGTGCTCCGCGATGATCGCCTGCGGCGATCGACCGCTCGAACGCCGGCGTCAGCCGGAAGCGGTTCAGGGAGGCCAGCCCAAGCATCGCGCCGAAGAGCGCGAGCTTGGCGAGGAGAAGCTGGCCATAGAGCGTGAAAGGAAGGTTCGGCAGATTGCCCAGGCCGACCAGCAGCGAGCCATTGACCAGACCCGTCACGACGATCGCGCCGACGACGATCGTGCCGACCAGCCCGAAGCCGTGCAGCGCGCGATGGGTGAGTCTGAGATGGGCGATGTCGATGCGATCGGCAGGGCGCGTGACGAGGAGCGTCAGCCCGAGCAGCGCACCGACCCAGGCTCCGGCTGCCAGCAGATGCAGGATGTCGGCCAGCAGGTGGACCCAGCCCCTCACCCCCTCATCCATCGCGCCGTGACCCGTCCAGGCAAAAGTTGCGAGCGCGATTCCTCCTGCGATGGCGATCAGACCGAGCGGAACCGCCCGTCCTGCCGCGATCAGCGCGACGACGGACGCGAGCCCCAGCGCGCCCATCCGCGCCTCCCACGCCGTACCCGTCGCCGTCCCGGTGAGCAGCACGCCGATCGCCTCGTGATCGATCGGCCAGGCCGGGGCACCGGCCATCGCCGCGGCGAGCAGCGCAAGCGCGATCCCGGACAACAGGAGCGCGGCAAGACCACTGCCGACAAGCCAGGGGCGCAAGGGAAGCGCACTGGAGCGCTCACCCGCATGAAGCCCGTAGAGGCTGAACGCCGACAGGCCGAACAGTCCGCTCAACGCGAGATACAGCGCGAGGCGGACCGCGATCAGCGGCCAGTCGGTTTCCACCTTATTTCACCGCAAAGGCGAAGTTGCCGGCTACCCGGTGCGTATCAGTCGAGACGACATGCCACGCGACGCTGTAGCGACCCGCGCCGAGCGGCGACTTGGGCGTCAGGACGAGCGTGCGGCCGTCCGCCCCGACGGCGGTCGCGACTGCGACCTTCATCGGCGGGTGCGTGGTCCCGGCGTGTCCCGTCATCATCAGGTCCGCGCCCGAGAATTTCGGCATCAGCTTTTCGCTGAATTGCAGAGCGACGCTTGCGGGCTTGGCGACGGTCGCGTTGGGCGCAGGCGATGCCGACAGGAGCTTGGGATGCGCCTGTGCGGTGCCGGCGAGGCCGAGAAGAGCGATGGCGGCAGGAACGACAAGGCGACGCATGGGCTACTCCGATCAGGTTCGTATCCCCTCTTACGCGGCCCATGCCTGCACCCCTCACCGATCCGCATGAGGGACGATGGGCAGCCGTGCGTAACCGATGATAGAGGGGCGGAGTGGAAAGCATGGACGAACTGGACAGAGCATTGGCGCGACTGGCGGGGGCACCCGTTCCGGACACGCTGGACGGGATCGGGAACCAGGTGCTCGCGCGCATCGGCAGCCGCCCCGCGGTCCGCGGCGCAGGCATCGGTATTGGGGCCGTGACGATCGCGGCACTGGCGATCGGGATGATCGGCGCCGAGTTGCCGGCGTCCGCCAGCCCTGCGGTTTCGCTTGCACCGCTTGGCGGCGCCTCGCCGCTTGCCCCTTCGGCACTGCTGGTCGGCGAGCCATGACCTCTACCAGGCGCATCGTCCTGTGTGTCGTGCTCGCCTTTCTGGCGGCGATCGGAGGGGTGTTCATCGGCCGGACGCTGTTGCCGCAGCCCAAGCAGCCCGGCGCCGCCCTGCACGAGGTTCTGCATCACAAGCTCGCGCTCGATGCCGATCAGCAAGCACGCTTGAAGGTGCTGGAGAACCGGTTCGCGGTGCAGCGCCGCGCACTCGAGCTGGAGATGCGCGCCGCCAATGCCCGCCTTGCCGAGGCGATCGAGGCCGAACACGGCAACGGTCCTCGGGTCGCGGCCGCGGTCGACCAGAGCCACGCCGCGATGGGCGAGCTGCAGAAGGCGACGCTCGCCCACATCTTCGCCATGCGTCAGCTTCTGCGGGCCGACCAGACCTCCCAATTCGATTCTGCGGTGGTGAAGGCGCTCACCGACGGCCAGGGGTGAGCCTCGACTGGACCACGCTGTCGGATGGCGAGCTGGCGACGCTTAGCATCGCGGGCCGGCAGGCCGCCTTTGCCGAGATCGTGCGGCGCTATCGGCAGCCTATCTTTCGGCTGACGCGGGCTTTCATCGGCGATGCAGACGAAGCGCTCGACCTGACGCAAGAAGCCTTCGTGGCCGCGCATCAGGCGCTGGCGCGCTATGATCCCAACCGGTCGATGCAGGCGTGGCTTACGACGATCGCCGTCAACAAATGCCGGGATTGGGCGAGGAAGCGGGCCGTCCGTCGTTTTCTGTCCTTCGCCCTACCGAACGACGACCAGGTGGAAGCGATCGCCGACGATGGCGCTGCCGTCGATGTCGCCGCGGCCGACCGGCAGGAGTTAGGCCGCGTGTCGCGCGCGATCGCCTCGCTTCCTGCGAAGCTGAAGGAGCCGCTGGTTTTGCGGACGATCGAGGGCCTGAGCCAGGCCGAGACCGCCGAGGTGCTGGGCATCAGCCAGAAGGCCGTCGAAACCCGGCTCTACCGGGCGCGAGCGCGGTTGCTCGAAAAACTCGGGCCTCGGTAAGGGATGCGCGGACGGGCCGCGTAGAACAGGCGAAGAGCCGTTCGCGGCCACGTTCCGAGGAGCTTGAATGTCGCGCGTTGTTGACCGCCGCCAATTGCTGCGCGGTGCCAGTCTGGCCGGGGGCGGGCTTGCCTTGTCGGCCTATATGCCGGCGTGGGCGCAGCCCGTATCCGCCGGCATCGCCAAGCCGCTGCCGACTGTTTCGGGCGAGGACATCACGCTCAAGGTCGCGCATCAAATGATGACGATTGACGGGCGGCAGAGCCACGCCATCGGCATCAACGGCACTGTCCCTGCCCCGCTCATCCGGTTGCGCGAAGGGCAGAACGTGCGCCTCCATGTCGTTAACGAGCTGGACGAGGAGACGTCGATCCATTGGCACGGGCTGTTGCTGCCTTTCCAGATGGATGGCGTACCCGGCATCGCCTTCCCGGGCATTCCCGCGCGCTCGACCTTCACCTACGAGTTCCCGATCATCCAGAGCGGCACCTACTGGTATCACAGCCATTCTGGGTTGCAGGAACAGGAAGGACATTACGGTCCGATCCTGATCGATCCCAAGACCCCCGACCCGGTGCAGTTCGACCGGGAGCATGTAATCGTGCTGTCCGACCACAGCTTCCAGCATCCGCACTATCTCTTCGACCGGCTGAAAAAGGAGTCGGGGTACTTCAACCGCCAGCGTCAGACCCTTTCCGGCCTCCTCGCGGGCAAGGATCAGCCGCTCAAGGAGCGGTTGATGTGGGGCAAGATGCGGATGGACCCCGCCGACGTCGCCGATGTCACCGCCTCGGCCTATACCTATCTCGTCAACGGCTACGGTCCGCGGGACAACTGGACGGCGCTGTTCCGTCCCGGCGAGCGGGTGCGGCTACGCTTCATCAACGCGTCGTCGATGACCACTTTCAACGTCCGCATCCCTGGCCTGCCGATGACCATCGTCGCGGCCGATGGATTGAACGTGCGTCCAGTCGAGATCGACGAGTTCCAGTTCGGCCCGGCCGAAACTTATGACGCGATCGTCACGCCCCCCGACATGCGCGCCTACACGCTCGTCGGCGAGAGCGTCGATCGCTCGGGCCAGGCGCGCGCCACGCTAGCGCCGCGCGAAGGCATGGCTGCCGAAGTGCCGCCACTGCGCAAGCGTCCGCTCGCCACCATGAAGGACATGGGCATGGGCGGCATGGATCACGGTTCGATGAACCACGGTGCCATGGGCGCCGGTGCCGGCGCTTCCATGGCGGGCATGGACCATAGCGCGATGGGGCCTGGCACGGATGCCGGCGCCATGCCCGGCATGGACCATTCGCAGATGAACCACGGCACGACCGCGGCTGCTGCCGGCAGCATGGTCGGAATGAACCACGGGTCAGCTCCCCAAGCCGGCGCCATGCCCGGTATGGGTCAGGCGAACGGCGCGATGGCAGGGATGAGCGGCGATCAGGCGATGCCCGGCATGGACATGCCGGGCATGGATGTGGGCGCCATGAACATGCGCGACTTCTCCAAAGCACCCGAGGTCAAGAAGGGGCCGGGGGTGCAGACGATCTCGTCTATGCCGGTCGACCGTACTGGCGACCCCGGGCAGGGGCTCGAGAATGTCGGACACCGCGTCCTCACCTATCGCGATCTGGTGGCGCTCGAGCGCAACCCCGACACGCGGGCCCCGGAACGGGAGATCAAGCTTCATCTCACCGGCAACATGGAGCGCTATATGTGGGGCTTCGATGGCGAGAAGCTGTCGGAGAACCCCGATCCGATCACGCTGCTTCACGGCGAGCGGGTGCGCGTCACCCTCATCAACGACACGATGATGGGCCATCCCATCCATATCCACGGCCACTTCTTCGACCTGGTAACGGGAAAAGGTGCCTATGCGCCGCGGAAGCATACCGTGCTCGTCCAGCCGGGCGGCACCGTGAGCTGGGACGTGACAGGTGAGGAAGGCGATTGGGCGTTCCACTGCCACATGCTCTACCACATGCACGCGGGCATGATGCGCGTCGTCCAGGTCCGCAAGGTCGGGGAGGCTGCAGCATGAACCGGTCGCTTCTCCTCGTCGGCCTCGCTTCGGCAGCGCTCGCCAGCCCTGTGTTCGGGCAGAGCATGGACCATTCCATGCACAACATGCCGGGTATGACCATGCCGGCAAAGCCGGGCGCTAAGGCAACTCCCAAGCCTGCGAAGAAAGCCGCGGCGAAGCCCGCGCCCAAGCGGAAGGCGCCTGTGAGGCGTGCGGCTCCGCGTCGTGCGCAGGCCGCACCCGCTCCAGCGGCCGATCCCCACGCCGGCCACGATATGAGTGGCATGCAGGGGATGGATATGAGCGGTCAGCAGCAGCCCGCGCCCGCCCAAGACCCGCACGCCGGCCACGATATGTCGGCGATGCCTGGCATGAGTTCATCGCCAAGCGCCGGGCAGGACCCGCATGCGGGGCATGACATGACTGCCATGCCCGGGATGGCAATGGACGGTAATCAGGCTGCCAAGGTCGGAACCGACCTTCCTCCCGGCAACAAGCCCGCGCCCGCGCCTTCCGGCGACCATCTCGCCGATCGTTTCTGGGGGGCTGGCGCCATGGCCGCCTCCCGCGAAGATGATCTGCGCCGCGAGCATGGTGGGATGACCTACTACCAAGTGCTCTTCAATCTCGCGGAGTACCAAGCTCGCAAGGGCGGCGATGGCTATCGCTGGGACGGCGAAGCGTGGATCGGCGGAGACATCAACCGCCTCACGCTCAAGAGCGAAGGCGAAGGCACGTTCGGCAAACCGCTCGAAGCTGCCGAGGTGCAGGCGCTCTACAGCCGTGCTCTCGATCCCTATTGGAACCTCCAGGCCGGCGTCCGCTACGATTTCAAACCCAATCCCTCGCGCACCTATGCGACGATCGGGGTCGAAGGGCTGGCTCCCTACTGGTTCGATGTCGAGGGCGCCCTGTTCCTCTCCGACAAGGGCGACGTCTTGGGCCGTGCCGAAGCGTGGTACGACCAGCGCATCACCAACTATTTCGTGCTCCAGCCCAGGGTGGAAGCCAACTTCGCAGCGCAGGACGTGCGGCGTGACGGAATCGGCTCGGGACTAACGGATCTCGAGGCCGGGCTGCGGCTTCGTTACGAGGGCCGGCGCGAACTCGCGCCTTACATCGGCATATCGTGGGAGCGGCAGTTCGGCGACACGGCGCGCTTCACGCGAGCGCGGGGAGACGACACGGGCGGCTTCAGCTTCGTCGCCGGCGTGAGGACCTGGTTCTGAGGAGCCGTAAGCTCCGCCTCCATATCGGCGCCAGCAAGCTTCACCGCTGGCTGTCGCTGATTATCGGCGTGCAGCTCCTGCTCTGGTTCTCCAGCGGCTTGCTGATGAGTGTCCTGCCGATCGAGCGGGTACGCGGCGAGCATCTTGTCACCCGCGATAGCGCGGCGCCGTTGGCGCCGACGCTGCAACTCGCGTCTCCGGCAACCGTGCTGCGCAGGGCGCCTGCGCCGGTGCGCGAGCTGCGCTATGCGAGCCTCCTCGGACAGCCGATCGCCGAGCTGACGATGACCGACGGCACTGTTCGACTGCACGATGCACGGACCGGGCGCCCCCTTCCGCGTCTCGACGCTCCTGCCGCGATCCGGGTTGCGCGTGCCGCCTACCGTGGCCCGGGCGCGCCTGCCGTGACCGGCGTTCTGATCGGGACGGCGAGCACCGAGTATCGCGGCGAGCTGCCGGTGTGGCGCGTCGAGTTTGACGACGAGGAGACGACCCGCGTGTTCGTCTCGCCCGACAGCGGCAGGATCGTCGCTGTCCGGACAGGCACGTGGCGGCTCTACGACTTCTTCTGGGGCCTCCACATCATGGACTGGAAGAACCATGAGGACTTCAACACGCCCTGGATGATGGCCTTCGCGGCCGGAGGGCTGTTGCTCGCCGTTGCGGGCGTCGTGCTTCTCTACATGCGCTGGCCCCGTCGCCGGCGCAGAAAAGCTCAAGGGGTAAGCGAGGTCGCCGCGTAGCTCCTTCTAGGTGGGGGATTCCCAGGGAGCACGACCATGAAGACCATTACGACGATTGGCATCCTTGCCGCGGCGCTCGCCGCCACCCCGCTCGCCGCGCAGCAGAGCGGCATGGCTGGCATGGATCACAGCCAGATGCAGGGCATGGATCATTCCAGGATGATGCAGCCGACCGCGGCTAACCCCTACGGCCCGGCCGAGATGAAGATGCACGAGAAGATGATGGCAGCAAAAGGCGCCGATGCCGGCGAAACTTGGCTGCGCAAAATGATCGAGCATCACCGTGGCGCGGTAGAAATGTCGCAGGCGGCGTTGCGCAGCACCCAGAATGCGGATGTTCGTCGCGAAGCGCAGAAGGCGATCGCGAGCCAGACCCGCGAGATCGCGACCCTCAACGCGGTCCTTCGTAAAATGGGCAAGAGCCCGCAGTAACGGGTATGACCCCGCCCTATTAGGGCGGGGCACCAGCACAGGAGTTCAGCGATGAAGGGTCCGATCCGTAGCGCGCTCATCGCCGTTGCGATGATGCTGCCGGCAACCGCCATGGCGGCGAACGGCATCGCCATGCACCGCGATCCGGGATGCGGGTGTTGCGAGAAATGGGCGGCGCAGGTGCGCCAGCAATTCGGCCGCAGCGTCCAGATCATCGATGATGCGCGTCGTAACGTGCTTCAGCGCAAGTTGGGCGTGCCCGCCGACCTCGCTTCCTGCCATACCGCGATCATCGACGGTATGGCCTTCGAGGGACATGTCCCGATCGCCGACATGAAGCGGGCGCTTGCCCAGCATCCCAAAGGGGTGCGGGGTCTGGCCGTGGCCGGAATGCCGATGGGATCACCCGGCATGGAGATGCCGGGCATGAAGGCCCAGCCCTATGACGTGATCGCGTTCGGTGCTGCCGGTCGGCGTGTCTTTGCGCATCACGGCGGATAGTCGTTGACACGTACACGCCCACGCCCGACCATATTCGCCTCGTGAAAGGTCGGCTTTCCTTCTTTCTCCTCTTGGGAGCGCTGCTCGGCTTTCTCGGCCAGCAGGCCGCCTATGCCGGCGGTCCTGCGCTCGTTCCCGTGATGGAAGCGAGCCACGCCATGCCGTCGGGTATGGACTGCCCCGACATGAAGGACATGCCGAAGGCGACTCACGATGCGCCCTGCAAAGGGCTTACGCTCGCGTGCATCGCTCAGATGGGGTGCGTCATTCCGGTAACGATTGAGGACCGGCTTGCGCTGACTACCCCACAAGTCGCGGTCCCGCTTGCAGCCTATCAGGCCGGCGCCCGGCCCTTGTCAGGGCGGGATGTAGCGCCGGAGCCGGAACCCCCTACCGTCTGAGCTGAATCGATACCGGTCGCGCCTGCCGTCCTCGCGTTGCGAGGTCGCGGGCACTTCGCCGTGAAATCCCATTCAGAACGGACTTTGCCATGCGCGCATCCATGATGCTCGCGGTCGCCGCGCTTATGACAAGCGCTGCGCACGCGCAGACACTAACCTATGGCCAGGCGCTGCGCGATGCGGTCGCCAATGCCCCGGGGGCGGCTGCCGGACGTGCGGGTGTGACCGCCGCCCAGGCCGACGCCCGCGCGGCGGGGAGCCTGCCGGACCCACGCGTGGCGGTAGGCATCGACAATTATCCCGTCTCGGGGCCCCCCGCCTTCTCGCTTTCAAGGGACGACATGACGATGGGGCGCGTCGGCTTCCAGCAGGACGTCCCCAACCTTGCAAAACGCCATGCCGCGCAGGCCCAGGCGCGCGCGGTGATCGCGACGGCGGAGGCCACGCAGGCAACCAAGCTTCGGGAAGTGCGGTTGGGAGCGGGGCAAGCCTGGATCGATCTTGCCTATGCCGAACGTCGGCTTACCGCACTCGACACCGTCCTGCACTCCCTCCGCGCGCTGCCTTCGGCTGCGCACGCTGCCGTAACCGCCGGTACGGTGCGGCCCGGTCAGACAGTTACGACCGATCAGGGCATCGCGGGATTGGAAGACCGCCGTGACGAGCTGGTGGCGGCGGTTGCGCGTGCTCGCGCGATGCTGGCCCGCTGGACCGGTGTGTCGGCGCCGGAGACCGCCGGCGTTATGCCCGCGATCGACCTTTCTCCGGCCCGGCTGCGCGACGCGCTCAGCCAGCATTCCGATCTGATCTCTGCGGACGCCGGCATTCGGCGTGCAGAGGCGGACGTGGACGCCGCGCGCGCGGAGAAGCGACCGGATTGGGGTGTCGAAGTGGCGTATCAGCGCCGCGACCCCCGGTACGGCGACATGGTGTCGGCGGGAGTATCGATGACTCTGCCCTTGTTCGCACGATCGCGTCAGGACCCACGCATCGCGGCGCGGCAATCGGCTCGAGCGCAAGCGGAAGCCCAGCGCGAGGAAACCCGGCGCGCCTTGGCGGCCGACTTGGAGGCGGCGCTGGCGGATCATCAGATGCACCATAATCAATGGGAACGCGCCCGGGACGTGCTGCTCCCGCTCGCCAGGAAACGCGCCGAGCTGGAGACGGCCAGCTATTCCGCCGGCCGGGCAAGCCTCACGGACGCCATCGAGGCCAAGACCGCGCTCGCCGATGCCGAGCTGGCCGTGCTCGAGCGGGAAGCGCTGGTCGCTGCGGACGGGGTCCGCCTCACCATCACCTTCGGGAGCGTTGATCGATGAGCGGCACCACTATCGCCCGCACCAGCCTTGTCACCGCAGCGGCTGCGCTGGCGCTGGTCGCGGGCGGCGTGGGCTTCGGCATCGCCAAGTTCGGCACGTCGCCCGCGTCCGACCCGGCAGCATCGCCGATCCCGCAGAAGAAGATCCTCTATTGGTATGATCCGATGATCCCCGCGGAGCGCCACGACGGCCCAGGGCTGTCGTCGATGGGGATGAAGCTGATCCCGCGCTATGCCGACGAGGATGGAGGCGGCAGCGCCGAACCGGGGGTGGCGATCGATCCGGCCAGCATACAGCGGCTCGGAGCGCGGATCGTGGCCGCCCAGCGCGGATCGTTGTCCAATGCGGCGTCCGCTACCGGCAGCATCGACTTCAACGAGCGTAACATCGCGATCGTGCAGGCGCGCAGCGGCGGTTTCGTCCAGCGCGTCTATGCGCGCGCGCCGGGTGACGTCGTGCCGGCAGGCGCCCCCCTCGCCGACATCCTCGTGCCCGAATGGGCGGGCGCGCAGGCGGAATATCTCGCCGTGCGCCGGACCGGGGATGCCGCGCTTGCACGAGCAGCACGGCAACGCCTGTCGCTTCTGGGAATGCCGGCCGGGTCGATCGCGTCGGCCGAGCAAAGCGGCCGACCTCAGGGCGTGACGACGATCCGGACGCCTGTGGGGGGCGTCATCAAGACGCTCGGCGTCCGGCAGGGCATGACAGTCGCGCAAGGGCAGACACTGGCGGAGGTGAACGGGCTCGGCACCGTCTGGTTGAATGCGGCCGTCCCCGAGGCCATCGCCGGCAAGCTCCGTATCGGCACTTTCGTCACCGCCACGCTGGCAGCTTTTCCGGGCGAGAGTTTCCGGGGCCGGATAGCCGCGATCCTGCCGCAGGCCGACGCCGCGAGCCGCACGCTGACGATCCGCGTCGAGCTGCCCAACAGGGGCGGCCGGTTGCGCCCCGGCATGTTTGCCAGCGTGGCGCTCGATCAGGGGAGCCGCGCCGCGCTGCTCGTTCCCAGCGAGGCCGTCATCAGAACCGGCCGGCGCACGCTCGTCATGCTGGCAGGGCCAGGCGGGCGGTTCAGACCGGCCGAGGTCCGCATCGGTGCAGAAGGCGGCGGCAAGACCGAGGTCGTCGCCGGACTGTCCGAAGGCGAAAAGGTCGTCGCATCGGGCCAGTTCCTGATCGACTCCGAAGCCAGCCTTGCCGGCCTCGACGCGCGGCCGATTGGGGGCGCAGCGCCGCCCACGGCAAAGCCGACGGGAAAGCCCGCCGCGCCGATCTACGAGACGGTCGGCAGCATCGAGGCGATCGACCGCAGCGGCGTCACCCTGTCCCACCAGCCCGTTCCGGCGATCGGTTGGCCTGCGATGACGATGACCTTCCGCGTCGCCGAGCCCGCGCTGGTGCGCGGGTATCGCAAGGGCGACCGGGTCCGCTTCGGCTTCGATCAACCCGCAGACGGGCCGACGCTGCGCCGCATGACGCGCGAGGCCGGCCAATGATCGCAACCATCATCCGCTGGTCGGTCGCGAACCGCTTTCTCGTCGTGCTGGCGGCCGTCGCGCTCGCCATCGCCGGGGTGTTCGCAATGCGCGCGACCCCCGTCGATGCGCTCCCCGACCTGTCCGACACACAGGTCATCATCCGCACGAGCTGGCCGGGCCAGGCCCCCCAGATCGTCGAGAACCAGGTGACGTATCCGCTCACCACGACGATGCTGTCCGTGCCCGGCGCGAAGACCGTGCGCGGCTATTCGTTCTTCGGCGACAGCTATGTCTACGTCCTTTTCGAGGATGGCACCGACCTCTATTGGGCGCGCTCGCGCGTGCTCGAGTATCTGAGCCAGGTGCAGGGACGTCTCCCCCAGGGCGCGCAGGCCGCGCTCGGTCCTGATGCGACGGGGGTCGGCTGGGTCTACGAATATGCGCTAGTCGATCGCACCGGACGCCACGACCTGTCGCAACTCCGATCCTTGCAGGACTGGTTCCTGCGCTACGAGTTGAAGACGCTGCCCGGCGTCGCCGAGGTGGCGAGCATCGGCGGGATGGTGAAGGAATATCAGGTGCTGCTCGACCCGACGCGGCTCGCCGCGTTCGGCGTCACGCACACCCAGGCCGTCGATGCCATTCGTCGCGCCAATCAGGAGGCCGGCGGGTCCGTTCTCGAGCTGGGCGAAGCCGAATATATGGTCCGCGCGTCCGGCTACCTGCGCAGCGTCGACGATTTCCGCGCGATCCCGCTCAAGGTCGCCGGTGCCGGCGTGCCCGTCACGCTGGGCGACGTCGCCTCGATCCAGATCGGCCCCGAGATGCGCCGCGGCATCGCCGAGTTGAACGGCGCGGGCGAGGTCTCGGGCGGCGTCGTCATCCTGCGTCAGGGCAAGAACGCGCGTGAGACGATCGAAGCCGTTCGAACCAAGCTGGCGGAGCTGAAGGCGAGCCTTCCCCCCGGCGTCGAGATCGTCACCACCTATGACCGCTCCCAATTAATTGACCGCGCGGTGGAGAACCTGTCGGGCAAGCTGATCGAGGAGTTCGTCGTCGTCGCGATCATCTGCGGGCTGTTCCTGTGGCACGTCCGATCGGCGCTGGTCGCGATCGTCACCCTGCCCTTGGGCGTACTAGCGGCCCTGCTCGTCATGCGCGTGCAGGGGGTGAACGCCAACATTATGTCGCTGGGCGGCATCGCCATCGCGATCGGCGCGATGGTCGATGCCGCGATCGTGATGATCGAGAACGCGCACAAGCAGATAGAGCGATGGGAGCACGAGCACTCAGGCACGGCCTTGGCCGGCGAGGATCGTTGGCGGGTCATTACCGAGGCTGCGGCCGAGGTCGGGCCGGCGCTGTTCTTCAGCCTCGTCATCATCACGCTGTCGTTCGTGCCGGTCTTCACGCTCGAAGCGCAGGAGGGACGGCTCTTCGCCCCGCTCGCCTTCACCAAGAGCTATGCGATGGCGGCAGCCGCGATCCTGTCGGTGACGCTCGTGCCGGTCCTGATGGGATGGCTGATCCGGGGACGCATCCCGGCCGAGAATGACAACCTCCTCAACCGTGCGCTCACCCGCGCTTACCGTCCCGCGCTCGACCGCGTGCTGGCGCGGCCGTGGGCGGCGATCGGCATCGCCGCCCTGGTGCTGGCGACGACGGCATGGCCGCTGACGCGGCTTGGCGGCGAGTTCATCCCGACGATGGACGAAGGCGACCTGCTCTACATGCCGTCCGCGCTGCCCGGGCTTTCGGCCGCGAGCGCATCGGCACTGCTCCAGCGTACCGATCGGCTGATTAAGACCGTGCCCGAGGTCGCGACCGTGTTCGGCAAGGCCGGGCGCGCCGAGACCGCGACCGACCCCGCCCCGCTCGAGATGTTCGAGACCACCATCCAGTTCAAACCGCGCGATCAGTGGCGCGTCGGAATGACGCCTGCGAAGCTGGTGGAGGAGCTGGATCGCACGGTGCGCGTGCCGGGCCTTACCAACGTCTGGGTTCCCCCGATCCGTAACCGCATCGACATGCTGGCGACCGGCATCAAGAGCCCGATCGGGGTGAAGGTGGCGGGGTCCAATCTCGCCAAGATGGACCGGATTGCCGCCAGCATCGAGCGCGTCGCCAGAACCGTGCCGGGTGTCAGTTCGGCATTGGCCGAGCGGTTGACCGGAGGCCGCTATGTCGATGTCGACATCGATCGGGCGACCGCGGGGCGCTATGGCCTCAATATCGCCGATGTGCAGGAGATCGTGTCGGGCGCGATCGGGGGCGAGACGATCGGCCAGACGGTCGAGGGTCTTGCCCGCTACCCGATCAGCGTCCGCTACCCGCGCGAGCTGCGCGACAGCCTGGAGGGATTGCGGACCCTCCCGATCGTGACCGCATCGGGCCAGCAGATCACGCTCGGCACCGTCGCTTCCGTATCGATCGCGGAAGGCCCGCCGATGCTCAAGACCGAGAACGGGCGGCCCTCAACCTGGGTCTATGTCGATGTACGTGGGCGCGATCTGGCCTCCACGGTCGCGGACCTGCGCCGTGCCGTCGCCAAGGATGTTCGGCTTAGCCCCGGCGTGTCGATCGCCTATTCCGGGCAGTTCGAGTATCTGCAACGCGCCGAGGCGCGGCTGATGCTCGTCGTGCCGGCGACGCTCGCGATCATCTTCCTCCTGCTCTACCTCACCTTCGGGCGGCTCGACGAGGCGGCGCTTATCATGGGCACGCTGCCCTTCGCGCTGACCGGCGGGATCTGGACACTTTGGCTGCTCGGTTATGCGCAGTCGGTCGCGACCGGCGTCGGGTTCATCGCGCTCGCCGGCGTATCGGCGGAGTTCGGCGTCGTTATGCTGATCTACCTCAAACACGCGCTGGCCGACCGCGGGCCATCGCCGTCGGCGGATGAGGTGTCGGAGGCGATCCGGGAAGGCGCGCTATTGCGGGTGCGGCCCAAGGCGATGACCGTCGCGGTGATCGTCGCCGGGCTGTTCCCCGTACTGATCGGGCATGGTGCGGGGTCGGAGGTGATGAGCCGGATCGCCGCGCCGATGATCGGTGGAATGCTGACCGCACCGCTCCTGTCCATGTTCATCCTGCCCGCCGCCTACATGCTGTTGCGGCGCCGAACGCTCACCCACCCCGAAAGGAAAACATCATGAAGCTCACACACTCCATGCGCGCCGCGTCGATCCTGCTGCTCGTGCCGATCGCGACGGGTGCCTTCGCACAAGCCGGCAAGCCGTCCGCGGCTGCGATGAAGACCGGAAACGGCATGGGCGCGATCACCGCCGTCGATGCGAAAGGCGGAACCGTGACCATCAAGCATGGCCCGATCCCAAGCATCGGCTGGCCTGCCATGACCATGACCTTCAAGGCAGCTCCCCCGTCCCTGCTCAAGGGATTACGGTCGGGACAGCGGGTCGCGTTCACCGCCAGGGCGAAGGGCATGGCGGCCGAGGTCACGGCGATCAGCCCGCATTGACGATGCGGGCGGCTCCTCGCGTCAGTGCGCCATCGACAGCGCGGATGGGGCGGCGATCATCCATAGCGCCATCGCGACCATCATCAGGTTCTCGGTGAGCGAGATGAAGCCGAGCGGCACGTTGCTGTCGCCGCCCACGCAGGCGCATTTCAGTTCGCGCTTGTTGATATAGACGGCCTTGAACACCGACACCGCGCCGATCGTGCCGATGACGAGCGCGACGGGCACCGAGAGCCAGGTGAGCGCGCCAGCGGCCATCAGCACGCCTGCCCCGCCTTCCGCGAACGGGTAGACGTAGGAATAGGGCACCCAGCGCTTGGCGAGCAGATCATAGTTCAGAAACATGCTCGAAAAACTCTCCACGTTCTGGAGCTTGAGCATGGCGAGCACGCACATCGAAAAGGCGATAAACCATTCGCCTGCGCGAACCGTGAAGGGCGTGCCGAGCACCGCATAGCTGGCGGCAAGCGCCATCAAGGCCGTCATCGCAAACACGGCGATCACCGGCCGATAGGTGACGGCCTTGGGATCGCGCACCGTCTTGCCGAAGAAGCGACGCAGATCGTCATAGCCGCCCACCCGCTCGCCGGCGATGAAGGTCTGCGGGGTCGTCTTGACCCCGTGCTTCGCTTTGAAGGCGTCGGTTTCCTCCCGCGTGCGGAGCCAATGGTCGTCGACCTCGTAGCCCTCTCGGCGCAACAGGTCCTTCGCCTTCAACCCATAAGGACACGTGTGTTCGGGCATTACCATCCGGTAGATCGTCGCCTGTTTGGCGGGGGCGCTCGCCATGTCGCTTCTCCAGTTCGTCTGCCCCACCTATATGAGGTCCGTACCATAGTCCGGAGTCAAGGCATGGCGGGCATGACGATCGCAGGGCTCGCGCGCGAAGGTGGCGTGGGTGTCGAAACCGTGCGCTATTACCAGCGGCGCGGGCTTCTCGACGAGCCCGATCGGCCGAGCGGGTCCGGCACCGGTGGCGGTATCCGACGCTATGGTGCCGATGATGTGCGGCGGCTCCGCTTTATCCGTTCGGCACAGGCAGCCGGATTCACGCTCGAGCAGATCGGGGAGCTGCTGGCGCTGGATGCGACCAACGATCGTGCCCGTGCGCGGCAGCTCGCCATCAACCAAGTCGCGGCACTGGATGCGAAGATCGTGGAACTGCAGCGTGTGCGAGCTTCGCTTCACCGGCTCGCTGGAGAATGCGGTTCAGGATCGAAAGGCCCTTGCCCCATTTTGACTGCGTTCGACAATAACTGAACAGGATGAGACCATCATAGCGTCCGCGCTGCAGGACTCCGGTGCTCTGCCGAGATGCCTAATGGGCGTAAGCGTTGGTAGCACGAACAGAGTGCGCAACGTCGCCGTGATCAGCCCACCAATGACAACGGTCGCGAGCGGCTTCTGGACTTTCGCGCCAGCCCATGTGCGACGGCGTCGTCGAGCGTCAGCACCGGTCCCGATGGTACGGTTTGCGCCGCAACCGGTGACAGGCAGAGCAACAGAGTAGCGCCGGCAACAGCGCGTGATGGTGGCACTTCATGCGTGTTCGTTCATCTCGGTAAGGGCGCCGCGCGTGATGTCCCAGGCAGAGTGCAGGAACAGCAGCGCGATCACGCCGGCCACGGCGAGGTCCGGCCATGCTCTCCCCGTCCACGCCACCAGCCCGGCCGCGGCGATCACCGCGATGTTGGCGAGCGCATCGTTGCGGCTGAAGAGCCAGATCGCCCTGACATTGGCGTCGCCCTCACGAAAACGGGCTAGGACAAGGGCAGCGCTAACGTTGATGACCAGTGCTACGACCCCGATCCCGCCCATCAGATCGGCTTCCGGAGCCACAGCGGTCATGGCGCGCCAAATCGCAAAAGCGATCACGCCCAAGCCCAATGCACCGAGGAACAAGCCCTGAGCGAGAGCTACCCGGGATCGGGCAGCGGCGGTCCAGCCCAGCGCGATGAGCCCGAAAAGCGAGATCGTACCGTCACCGATGAAGTCGAGGGCGTCAGCCTTCAGCGCTTGGCTGTCGGCTACAAACCCGCCGACGATCTCCATTAAGCCGAAGCCAAGGTTCAGCAACACGACGATCCACAGCGCGCGCCGGTAGGCAGGGTCGTGCTCGGCCCGCTTCGTGTCCCCCGTGCAACCGCACGAGGAGGATTCACTTCCACTCATACCTGCCCCCTACAATCTATAGGCACTGTAGCAGTAAGAACAAACGTCACAGATCTGGAAGCACCGCGAAACACGTTACTCGGCCGGCGCAAGATCACGTGCCTCGGTGCCCTCGCGACGATTGATCGAGAAGCCAACGGCGATCGCAACTGCCATAAGGAGCTGGGCGGTAATGGACTGCCATGTGGGGAACACGCCGAGCATCGACAGCCGGGGCGCTTCGGCAATCGGCGCGATGTTGATGATGCCAGCCTCCTGAAGTGCTGCCACACCTTTGCCGGCGAGAACCACCGTCAAACCTGCCATCAGCCATGAGCTATAGGCAAAGAACTTCGCGATTGGGATCTGCCGGCTATAGCGCAGCATCGCCCAAGCAATTACGCCAAGAACCCCGACAGCCGACCCGGCGCCAGCGAGCAGCGCACCGCCATTACCTTGGGTCCACAAGGCTGCGTAGAATAGAATCGTCTCGAAAACCTCGCGGTAGACTACGACGAACGCAAGCCCGAACAGGAACCAGGCAGAGCGACCCGACAAGGCGTGGGTCATCTTGTCACGGATGTAGCGCTGCCATTGGTCGGCCTGTGCCTTGCCGTGCATCCATATGCCGACCGAGAGCAGGACCACGGCGGCGAACAGCGATCCGAAGCCTTCCGTCAGCTCCCGGCTCGCGCCGCTAATACCGATCGCATAGGTCGCAACGACCCAGGTCAAGAGGCCGGCAGCAAGAGCCCCCACCCAGCCGCCGTGGACGTAGGGAAGCGCTTCGGACCGGTCCGCCTTACGCAGGAACGCGATCATGGCGACCACGATCAGCAGCGCTTCCATTCCCTCGCGCAGCAGGATCGTGAAAGCACCAAGGAAAGTCGAAGCATTGCTAGAGGCGTTGGGAGCCAGCGCGGCCTCGGCATCGTCGAACAGGCTGTTGAGAACGAGAACCCGGTTCGCCAAATCGTCAGGAGCGGCGCCTTGATCGACCGCGGCGCGATACTCACCCATCGCGCCTTCGATCCTGGCGAGCAGCGTGGCGTCGCTGGCACCCAGCGTCGGCTCGACCGGCTCAAAACCGTCTAGGTACGCCGACAGCGCCATTCCCTTCGCAGCAGCGCGATCACCTTTGCGAGCCGCATCAAGGCTTGCCGCCAACTTCTGACGAACGAGCGACAGCGACGCCGGAGCCTGTTCGATCACGGCTTCCGGGTGGCGGCGTAGATAAGCCATGACCGCCCGCGCCCGCTGCTCACCCAATTTTCCAGCGAGGGAGGCTGGCGTGAGGCCTACGAGGGTTTTGAGGTCCGGAATTTGGTCGCGCAGCGCCGCATCGGCTTTCCAGAGGCGCTCGCCGAGCCGCGCCTGTTCGTCGCTGAAGGCAAAGCTGCCGGCGCGGAATGCCAGCGCCCATCGATCCTGGCTCGGCAGATCGGCGAAGCTCTGCATCGCCGTTCCGTCGATACCTTGGCTGATCACTTGATAGAGCGCGAACACGCTGCGCTGACGGGCGCGATCGGCATCGGTAAACGCGATCGGGGGCGTGGTCAGCTTCGCCGCACTAGGGCCATGCCCATCTCCAGTAGCACCGTGGCAAGCGGCGCAAGTCGAACCGAACAAAGCTTCGCCACGTGCAAAGCTCGGGGGAGCGGTCGGGGCGAGCGGCACGGGGTAAGCTTGCAGCAGATCAGCCGCGAGCCCGTGTGCCAACGCGGAGACCTCCTGGGGCGACCCCTGACGGACGATCAGGCCTTGCAAGCGTGCCGCACCTGAGATCAACGCCGCTCGCTCGGGCTTGATCGGCAGAGCCGCAAGACGTGAGGAAACGGAGCCTGCAAACTCCTTCATCTCGGCATATTCGGACGCGCTCTTGATACGGCCGCGATCGACGGCCCCCTCGTAATCAACGGCAACATAGTCGAGCAGTCGCCAGGCAGTTTGCACATCGTTCGGGTCGGCCGCGGGCGCGGCGCGCAACGTGGAAATGGGCACAATGAGCCCGAGCAGGATCAGGAGCACGACAACGATCAGCCGCACCGGGGCGGCGTGGATCGCGCGATCGAAAGGCGCGCCATCGACGTTGGAATGGCGAAGATACACGGAAAACATGCCAGCTCTCTACAACCTCCAGCCACTGTAGAAGCAAGCGATTTGAGAGCCGCTCGCAATAGCGCCGCATCGAGTGGTGGCTTCAATAGTAGTCGGCAAGCGTGAGCATGCGCGTTGTACCGTCGGTGAGCCTGAGCGCTATCCGGTCTCCGGCGTGGCCATAGCGCCACTGCCAGAGCCGGCCGCGCGTGTAGGAACTGTCGATCGCAATGCCGTTCACCGCCACGATCCGATCGCCAATCGACCATCCCGCCCTTGCCGCCGGGCTGCCGATCGCCACGTGAATGACCGCGAGATCTGTCGGGGAGGCCGTGAGGCCGAGGCCGCTTCGATCCTTCAACATCGGCAGACGCGCTCGATATGGTGCCGGTCGCAACCACAGGCGTCCGAGGGTGACGTCCAACACAATATCAAACTGCCCCAGCAGCGGCATCCCGATGTTGCCCACCGTGCTCGCCGAGGCCCATCGATCAAGGGCAAGGGCCGGGACTGCCTCTGTCAACAGCCCGCCCAGGCTCACCTTGTCGGCAGTGAACGTCTTGACGATCTGCACACCCTCGACCCCGCCCAGCGCTGCGGTTGAGTGAGGCCGGTCGGCGAGCGAGCCGTGCGCATCGAGATAGGCAGAGGACAACATCAGTGCAGATGAGCTGCCGGTGTCGAGCATCAGCGGTATCGACCCAGAGCCATTCACCGACGCGCGGACGAGGAGTTCCTGTCTGGCACCCCGCTCAAGCGGGAGCATCGTCCATCCTTCCCCACCGAGGAAGCTCCCACTCTTTCCGAATGCGAACTGTTTTCTCTCAAAATTCAGGGCAACGCAGCCGCCGGCAAGCACGTCGGCTCCGAGCATCATGTCGATCGGTCTTCCATATGCCGCGGAGATCGCGCCCAGATCAGCAACGACGGCAAAAGGCAGAACATGGGCTTCACCGGCCAGCGTCACCTCGACACTGCGAACCAATCCAACTGCGGCCTGGCTGCTAAGGCCGGATATTGTTCGAGGTTCGAGGCCCACCATACCGAGCTTGGCGGCAAGCGGGCGGCTGATGATCGAGGCCCCGCTTCCAGTGTCGAGCACTGCCTCTATGTCGGCGCCCGCGACCTGCGTC
This sequence comes from Sphingomonas spermidinifaciens, assembly GCF_002351485.1. Taxonomy (GTDB): domain Bacteria; phylum Pseudomonadota; class Alphaproteobacteria; order Sphingomonadales; family Sphingomonadaceae; genus Sphingomonas; species Sphingomonas spermidinifaciens. Next base: position 1,165,265 of record NZ_NWMW01000001.1, read on the forward strand.
GGGACAAGCAGGGTGTCGCCTGTTCCCACTTCCAAACGATGCCAGCTTGGAGATTCGACGAAGCCGGGCCAGTACGATCCGGATCGAGGCTTCCTGCTCACAGCAGCGGTAGAAATGCTGGCCCCGAGAAACCCGCTGCCGAGCTGCTTCAACACCCTTCGACGGCTCAAACACCCCGTCGTGGCTCCGTCCACGCGGTCCACTCGATCCCTCCAACCCCGGACTCGTTGCCGGAATGGAGATGCCGCTACATGCTACAGTCGCTAGAGGGTCAAGCCGTATAATCGGGCCTTACGCAACAGGTCGCGCGATCGCCTGGATGACCCGGCATTCCGCCATCGTCTTGGCGCAACAGCCTGCCGCGCTCATTGAGGCAAGTTCATCGCGCAGCGCACCGAGCTGGCGAAGCCGCTCCTCGACGTCAGCAAGGTGACGCGACGCGATGTCAGTCGCTTCCGAACAGTCGCGTTCCGGTTGGTCGGCGAGCGCCAGCAACGAGCGAATCTCATCGATCGAGAAGCCGAGCCGCCGGCTGTTGCGAATGAAATTGAGACGGTCGACATCCGATAGGCCATAGGTGCGCCGCCCCGACGCGGTACGGGCTGGCCTGCGGAGTAACCCAATCTCCTCATAGAAGCGGATGGTCGTGACTTTTGTGGTGGTCGCGCTTGCCAGTTCGCCGATCTGCATCCGTTTTTCATCCAACCGATATCAAGGCAAGGAGACCTCACCCCTTTCTACAGCCACTAGAGGATTTAGGCGGCCGATGCGATGATTGTCGGTACGAACAGCCTCATCAGGAAACGGCGATGCTCGATAGAGCGGCCGCAATATCGACTGGCACCCCCGCCTCCTTTCGTTCTGAATAGCGATCGACGAGTTGGGCAGTATGCGGGCGCAACAGCACTGTGAAACGGACCAGCTCCTCCATCACATCGACGATCCGGTCGTAATAGCTGGACGGCTTCATGCGACCGGCGTCATCAAACTCGTTGAACGCCTTGGCGACGCTCGACTGGTTCGGGATCGTGACCATCCGCATCCAGCGGCCCAGGACGCGCAGCGTGTTGACGCTGTTGAACGACTGCGAACCGGCCGACACCTGCATGACCGCGAGCGTTCGCCCCTGCGTCGGGCGCATCCCACCCATCGACAGCGGCAAATGGTCGATCTGCAACTTCATGATGCCGGTGATCTGGCCGTGACGCTCCGGGCTGCACCACACCTGCCCCTCCGACCATAGAGACAGCTCGCGCAGCTCGTGGACGGCCGGATGGTCGTCGCCGGCATATTGGTCGGGCAGCGGCAGGGTGGACGGATCGAAGATGCGCGTCTCGCAACCGAAGAAACGAAGTAGGCGGGCCGCTTCCTCGACGCACAGACGGGAAAAGGATCGCTCGCGCAAGCTACCGTAGAGCAGCAGCATTCGCGGTGCGGGATCGAGCGCGCTAAGACCCAGGGCGGGTCGCTCGATGGCGTAGGCAGGATCGAGCGCCGGCAGGATGTCGGGATCGGCAAGCGTGCGGAGTGGCATCAGAGAGCTTTCACGAGATAGGCGGCCGAGGCCGGGCACAGCGCGGTAAACTCGCGCGAGGCGGCGACCGTCGGAGGAGCAGCACCGCGATCGGCGTCGGCATAGCCTAGCGTCCGGAAGAACGGGGCGGCCGTCGTCGTCAGCAGATGCAGGCGCTCCACTCCGAGATCGCGGGCCTGTCGTTCGAGGCTGGCGACCAATGCCTGGCCGATGCCATGTCCGCGGCGATCGGCGAGGACGACGATCGAGCGAAGGAGGCGGTCGGTCCCCTCCCCCTCAAGCCCGCCATAACCGACGAGGCTATCGGCCTCGAACCGAAAGAACATGCGGTCGGGATCGGCGAGATCGGCACTTGGCAGGTTCGCGGCATCGAGAAACCATGCCAGCTCGGCCAGCTCGGCCAGCTCGGCAGGTTCGAGTTTAGCGATCGTCAGCCCCACTCGACGCTAATCCTGATTGCGAGCGCTGCGAGCGTGATGAGCAAGACCGGCACGGTGAGCGTGACGCCGACACGAAAATAATAGCCCCACCCGATTTTCACGCCTTTCTGGCCGAGGACGTGGAGCCAGAGCAGCGTCGCAAGCGAGCCGATCGGCGTCAGTTTGGGACCGAGATCACAGCCGATCACGTTAGCGTAGATCATCGCTTCCTTGATCGCGCCCGTGGCGTGGGTGGCGTCGATCGAGAGCGCGCCCACCAGCACGGTCGGCATGTTGTTCATCACCGACGACAGTACGGCCACGATCACGCCAGTACCCAGCGCCGCACCCCACACGCCGCCTTGCGCCGTGCGATCGAGCAGCGCCGCCAGATAGTCAGTCAGGCCCGCGTTCCGCAGGCCATAGACGACCAGGTACATGCCCAGCGAGAAGATCACGACCTGCCAGGGTGCCCCGCGCAGCACCTTGCCGGTCTGGATCACATGGCCCCTCCCTGCGATCACCAGCAGCAGGATCGCGCCGGCCGCGGCCACGGCGCTGACCGGTACGCCGAGCGGTTCGAGCAGGAAGAAGCCGGCGAGAAGCAGCGCAAGGACGATCCATCCAGCGCGGAAGGTCGCGGCATCGCGGATCGCATCACGGGGCGCTCGTAACGCCCCCACGTCATAGTCAGCCGGTATGTCGCGCCGGAAAAAGAGCAACAGTGCGCCCAGCGTAGCGGCGATCGAGACGAGATCGACCGGCACCATTACGGCCGCATAGTCGCCGAACCCGACGTGGAAGAAGTCGGCCGATACGATGTTGACGAGGTTCGACACGACCAGCGGCAAGCTGGCGGTGTCGGCGATGAACCCGGCTGCCATGACGAACGCCAGCGTCGCCTTGTCCTTGAACCCCAGCGCCCGCAGCATGGCGATGACGATCGGGGTCAGGATCAGTGCTGCGCCATCATTGGCGAACAGCGCGGACACCGCCGCCCCGAGCAGCACGATAAGGACGAACAGCCGGCGACCTTGCCCCCTGCCCCAGCGCGCGACATGGAGCGCGGCCCATTCGAAGAATCCGGCTTCATCGAGCAGCAGGCTGATGACGATGATCGCGACGAATGCGGCGGTCGCGTTCCAGACGATGTCCCACACCACCGGCACGTCGGATAGCGTGACCACGCCCGCGAACAGCGCCACAACGGCGCCTCCCATCGCGCTCCATCCGATCCCAAGGCCTTTGGGTTGCCAGATGACGAGCGCGATCGTGGCGATGAAGATCAAGACGGCAAGAAGCATCAGACGACGCGCTGACCCGAAGCATCCACCACTTGCTCGCCGTCCTCCTTTGCGAATGCGCCGAGCTGATCGCTCGGCAGCAGATCGAGCACGGCTTCGGACGGCCGGCAGAGTTTCACGCCGAGCGGCGAGATGACCAGCGGCCGGTTGATGAGGATGGGACGCGCCATCATTGCGTCCACCAGCGCGTCGTCGGACAGCGACGTGTCATTCAAGCTCAGCTCCGCATAGGGCGTGTCCTTCTCGCGCAGCAGCGCGCGGGGCGTCATGCCGGCGCGGTCGATCAGCTGGACCAGCAACGCGCGTGCGGGCGGGGTTTTCAGATACTCGACCACATGCGGCTCGATGCCGGCATTGCGGATCATCGCCAGCGTGTTGCGCGAGGTGCCGCACTCGGGGTTGTGGTAGATAATGATGTCGGTCACGCCTGGTTTCCCAAATTGGTGGTTTCGTCTTCGACAAGATCGTCGTGGATCGCTTGCAGGCGCTGACGGACGGCCATCGCCGGCACCTCCCGGTCGATAATCGGCAAGTCGACCAGCTTCGCGAAGCGCTTGGTCAGGGCGTCATGAGCGGCCTCGAACGCCGCATCGATCGCGGCATCGTCGCCGGTGACGGACGCGGGATCGGGCAGCCCCCAATGTGCCTTGACGGGATGACCCGGCCAGATCGGGCAAACCTCGCCCGCCGCGTTGTCGCACACGGTCACGACCACATCGATGTTCGGCCCGTCCGAGCCGGCGAACTCGTCCCAGCTTTTCGAGCGTAGCCCTTCGGTCGGATAGCCGTGGCGTTCGAGCAGCCTCAATGCGCCGGGATGGACCTGCCCTTTGGGGAACGATCCTGCGGAGAAGCCTCGATAGCGTCCCCCGCCCAACCGATTTACGATCGCTTCGCCAAGAATGGAGCGCGCACTGTTCCCCGTGCAAAGGACAAGGACGTTGGTGACGCTACTCATGCATTGCCTTCGGGCAGGCAGCGGCTCCGGATCGCGAGATCCGCGAGCGGCGCGCAGACTTCAGGATTTCCCGCGCAGCAGTCTTGCATCAGAAACTCCAATAATTCTGTCATCTGTTCGTAGCGCGCAGTGTAAATCACCGATCGGCCTTCACGCCTGTTTTCGATGAGGCCCGCGTTCGCCAGAATGTTGAGGTTGGCCGAAAGGGTGTTCGGCAGCACGTCCAAACGGCGGGCGATTTCGCCGGCTGCGACCCCTTCGCGGCCCGCCTGGACAAGCATTCGGAAGATCGACAGTCGGCCGGCGTTGGCGAGCGCGGACAGACCCGAGACAGCATTTTTCATTTCCATATTTCGAACGTATCGGAAATGAGGAAGGCCGCCAATACCGGCAGTCCGGTCAGCTCCGCTTTTCCCTGACCTCGAACGAGCCGACGCCGCCCTTGCGCAGGGTCGTCATACAGGCGTCAGGCGCGGCATCCTTGAACGGGCATGGCAGGGTAGGAGAGGTGAGCGAGATCGTGATCGGACCGCGGGAACTCCCCTTGTATTCGCACTCCAGTCTCCAGACGCCGTTCACTGAGAAGCTGTTGCGGCTTTTGTCGAGGAAGCGGACGGACTCGTCGCCGCCGCGAGGCCACACATGGCATTTCACATCGAAGCCTTGCTCGCCGCTCACTGTCATGACGGTCGGGGCCGGTGCCTGATCCGCAGCAAAGGCGGGAGCGGTCGCGAGCGAGGCCACCAAGAACAAGCGGGTTTTCATATCACCTCCAACAAACGATTCGATAATTCCAAGATACGAGAAATAAAGAATCGAGCAAGCGTTATGTTGGCTTGCATCCCCTGCGGCGCTTTGTGTGGTTCAACGTCCGGCGGGTGGAGCTTTGGTGTTTCAAATTGGTCGCCGAAAGCACGAAACGCAGGCGGTGGAAGGAGGGGGGTAAGAAGCCGGGGCTAGAGACCCTAAGCCGTCAATCAGCCAACTTCGTGCTTTCGGCGACCAATTGCGAAATTGGTGTCATAACCGTCCGTTTATGACACCTGCTATCGTTCGCCGGCTGGGAAGTGACGGTAAAAGGTCGAGCGGCCGACTTGCAGCAGTTTGGCGACCTTGGCGGAGCTGTCGCCCGCCGCAAGCAGCTTGCGCGCAGTGTCTAGCATGTCTGGCATCATCACCGACTTGCGACCCCCGCCGGTGCCACCCTTGGCACGCGCTGCCGCTAGGCCGGCGACGGTCCGTTCTTTTATCAGCTCGCGCTCCATTTCCGCGACCGAGGCAAGGATATGGAACAGCAGCCGCCCCGATGGCGTGGACGTGTCGAACCCATCCGTCAGCGACCGAAAATCGACCTTGCGCGCCGAGAGGTCGGCCGCCAGTTCGATCAGGCCTTGGATCGAGCGGCCCAATCGATCGAGCTTCCAGATAACCAGCGTGTCGCCGCCTCGCACGAAATTGAGAGCCTCGATCAGGCCGGGCCGGTTCAGCTTCGCGCCGCTCACCTTGTCGGTGAACAGCTTTTCACAGCCAGCTCTGGTCAGCGCATCGGTTTGTAGCGTCAGGTCTTGGTCGGAGGTCGAGACGCGCGCATAACCAACCAGCATGAGTCCCGTTATCCCATCTCAACCAGCGAATTTCGGGATTCATATTTCGGGAACATATTTTGGGAAAGCCCCGACCTTCGTTAGGCGGTTTTTCGTGCCGGTCCTGGCTGTCCCGTTGGAGGTTCCTTTACGGGAACGCCGATCAGGCTCTGGTTAGCTCAGTTTTGCGCGTGATAGTCCAATGCTCCAGTCGTTTGTAGACGATCACCTTGTCGCCGATCAGATCTCCATGCCGGCGACAGAAGAGGTCGAGCTGATCGCGATCGCCGACCAGTTCGACACAGATCGTCAGATGCGGATCGGCAATTTCCGAGCCGTTCTCCCGGATCGGTTCGTGATTGCTGAAGCCGTAATGGGTATTTTGCGCGACGGCGTTGATGATGCCGTCCGCCTTCGCGGTGCGAATCAGCTCGCGATAGAGCGGCTTTGCCCCCCAGAAGCGACGCGGGCCGATCTTGTCGGACGGTTTCAGATAGATGCGCAGCATCCCGACTTCGCGGTGATGGACGGTGAAACGATTGGGCATGACGGGCTTTCGACAGGAAACAGGATCAGGCGCGCGTGCGCCGGCGAGAAGCGCGGTGCGTGCGGGCATCGCGCAGGGTCGCGTCGGGTGTGAGGTGTGCGGCAGGTACCTTTGGCACAGCGACGCGCTGCGACAGGTAGATGCCGTTGTGGCCTGAGCAGAGGTAGGCGACGAAGCACGCGACTGCGATCGGCACCGTATAGGCCGCGCCGAACAACTCGATCCCCATGAACGTGCAAGCCAGCGGTGTGTTGGCCGCGCCCGCGAACAGCGCGACGAAGCCGATCGCTGCGAATAGCCCCGACGGTACTCCGAACATCGGCGCGAGCGCATTGCCGAGCGCCGCGCCGATAAAGAACAGCGGCGTGACCTCGCCCCCCTTGAAGCCCGCGCTCAGGGTCACGACGGTAAAGAGCAGCTTCAGCGCCCAGCTCCACGAGTGCGTATCGGGACCAAAGAAGCTGGCGATGGTCAGGCTGTCCGGTGTCGCGGCGAGCGTACCCAGGCCAAGATAGTCGCGGGTTCCGAGCAGCCAGACCAGCGCAATCACGGCCAGCCCGCCGATAACGGGTCGTAGTGGGCCATAGGGGATCACGCGCTTCAACCATCCGCCCAGCGCGTGATTGGCCTCGGCAAAGGTCAGCCCGGTCAGACCGAAGGCAATGCCGGCGACACCGGCCTTGGCGACGAGCAGCGCGTCGACCGGCACCAGCGCATCGACATGGTAGACGCCGTGATGAATGCCCCAGGCAAGACAGGTCCAGTCACCGACCAGCGCCGCGACCAGGCATGGCACCAGCGCGCGATACTCGACCCGACCGATCGCCAGCACCTCCAGTGCAAAGACCGCGCCCGCAATCGGCGTCCCGAAGACCGCGCCGAACCCAGCCGCGATCCCGGTCATAAGGAGGGTGCGTGTCGCTTCCGCATCCAATCTGAGCGCGCGTCCAAACCCGCTGGCAAGACTGCCGCCCAACTGCACGGCGGTGCCTTCACGTCCCGCCGATCCCCCGAACAGATGTGTCACGACCGTGCCGAAGAAGATGAGCGGAGCCATGCGCAGCGGCACGCCGCCCCCCGGTTCGTGGATTTGCTCGACGATGAGGTTGTTGCCGCCTTCGACCGAGCGCCCTGCCAGATGGTAGAGCAGTCCGACCACGAACCCGCCGATCGGCAGCAGGTAGAGCAGCCAGGGAAAGGCGAAGCGAAGCCGGGTTACGGCGTCGAGGCTCCGCAGGAAGGCCGCGCAGAGCGTTCCCACCGCTGCGGCCATCGGGACCAGGATCAAAGCCCACCGCAGTACCGACGTGGCATGGGTGCGGCGATCGCGAATGAACGCTGCCATGTTGAACTGGTCATAGAGATTGCGAAATGTCGCGCGCACGATTCCTCCTTGCTGCCTTGCGGCGCCTGGTAGGAATCATCGGCCCTTGCGAGGGCGGTTCGACCGAATGGCCCGGCGGAAATCCATCGCCGTGCCTGCGCATATGCTGTCCGACCGCGACCCGGTCAACCAACCGCAGAAGCATGAGACTATCGTTTTGGTGAGGACCGATAAAATGGCTTTGGCCACGGAATAAACCCCGACGAGCATCGTCTACGCTTTCGAGACCGATGCGCTGGAGGCTTATGCGTAGACGAGATTGGATGCTGGGTCTGACGGCTTCGGCCCTACTTACCGGCGCAGTCGCGGCCGCCCCCGCCGATGGCTACGCTACCATGATGTCTGTCGCGATGGACCGGATGATGGCGGGCATGATGGTCAAGCCGTCCGGTGACGTCGACCGCGACTTCGTGGCGATGATGCTTCCGCATCATCAGGGTGCCATCGATATGGCGGTGGCGGAGCTGCGCTACGGCCATAACGAGCAGCTCAAGCGCATCGCGCAGGAAATCATCATCGATCAGCAGCAGGAGATCGCCGCCATGAAGCTGGCGATCGGCCAGCCGCTACCGCCTTCGACGCCAGCCCCGACGCAGGGCGGCGACCACCATAGCCCTATGGAGCACTGACATGATCCGGACCATCCTGCGCTCGGCCGCCTTGCTGATGAGCGCCGCACCGGGCCTCGCCATGGCCCAGCAGGCGCCGTGGAACGCTAAGGACATGCCCGTCAGCCACCGCGACCGCGTCTATGCGTCTGAACAATTCTCCAACACGGTGTCGGTGACCGACCCGGCCGACAACCGGCTGCTCGGCGTCATCAAACTCGGCGATCCCCAGCCGATGAACTTCTCCCCGCTCTACAAGGGACAGGTGCTGGTTCACGGCCTGGGCTTCTCGCCGGACGGGAAGACCTTGGCGGTCGTGTCGATCGGATCGAACGCCGTGTCGTGGATCGACACCGCCACCAACACCGTCAAGCACACGACCTATGTCGGGCGCAGTCCGCACGAGGCGTTCTTCACGCCGGACGGCAAGGAGGTGTGGGTCACGGTCCGCGGCGAGGATTATATCGCCGTGCTCGACCCCACGACGTACAAGGAGACGGGGCGCATCAAGACGCCCGGTGGTCCGGGCATGACGATCTTCTCTCCCGATGGCCGGTACGGCTATGTCTGCTCTTCGTTCAATCCGGTATTGGCTGTGTTCGATGTCGCGACCCACGCGCAGGTCGGACAGGTGGCGCAGCCAAGCCCCTTCTGCCCCAACATCGCCGCGACGCCGGACGGCAAGCAAGTGTGGTTTACGCTGAAGGACATCGGCAAGACGGTCGCATTCGATGCTCGGCCACCCTTCGCGATCCTGAAGGTGCTGGATACCGGGCCTATCACGAACCATGTCAATTTCGCCCGCACGGTCAAGGGGCAGTTCGCGTATGTGACGGTCGGCGGAGAGAATGTGGTCAAGGTGTTCCGCACGTCCGACTTCACGCCGGTGGCAACAATTCCGGTCGGCAAGATGCCGCACGGTGTTTGGCCATCGGGCGACGGCCGGCGCGTTTATGTCGGGCTAGAGAATTCCGATGAGCTGGCCGCGATCGACACTGCCGGCAACACGGTCGTCGCTACCGTGCCGGTCGGACAGGCACCGCAGGCGATCGCCTATGTGTCGAACGCAGTTCCGACAGGCCCCGGCACCGACAATCTCCAGCCGCTCGGCACAGCGGGCAAGGCGCTGCATCTGACCATGGGGCCGATTGGCGGCAAAGGTACGGCAAGCAGCATCACCCTCTTCGACCAGGGCATCATTCAGGTCGTGCAGAGTGCCGTTACCGGTTTGCAGCCCAAGAAGCCTTACATGCTCGTACTGACCGCCAATGCGGACGGCAGCGGCGCTGTAGAGCCGCTTGCGAACTTCATGAGCAACCCGGCAGGTGCGGCGATCGTCAACGCATCGGGTCCGATCCGCCAGATCGTTCAGGGCAGCACCGCGACACCCCGGCGCTTTCTGGCGGTTGCGGAGGTGGTGAACGGCGCGCCGGGGCGCATCGTGCAGGTGCAGCGCGACTGAGATGGACCCGCTTGCCGCCGCGATCGAACCGCTGATCCCCGGGCTGCGCCGCTATGCCCGGTCGTGGTTGCGCGACCGGGTGATGGCGGATGACGTGGTGCAGGATTGCCTGGAGCGCGCGGTCGGGCGCTGGCGACAGCGACGGGGTGCGGAGGTCCGCCCGTGGGTCTATGCGATCCTGCACAATTTGTTGGTCGATCATCAGCGGCAGCATAGCCGGCGAGGTACGGCGGTTCCGCTCCACCTCGTGGACGACGCCGCGCTCGGCCGCCCGGCCGATCAGGACACAGGCCTGCACCACCGCGACCTGCTGCGCGCGCTTGATGCGTTGCCTGAAGAACAGCGAACGGTGCTGCTCCTGGTCTCGGTCGAGGGCCTGCCCTATGCGGAGGTCGCTGCCGTAGTCGGCGTGCCGCTGGGCACGGTAATGTCGCGCATATCGCGGGGGCGCGACCGTCTGGCGACCCTCCTCCGGGAGGGTGAACGGCCGCGATTGAGGAGCGTGCAATGACCAGCCCGATCGGCGAGGACGATCTGGCCGCATGGATCGATGGCAGGCTGTCGCCCGAGCGGCAGCGCCTGGTCGACGCCTATCTTGAAGGCCAGCCGGACGTGCATGCCCGTGTGCGAGAGCAGGCGGAGCAGGCGCGAGCCCTTGCATCCCTGTTCGCCCCCGTCGCGGATGAACCGATCCCGGCGACGATGCGCGTGGCAGCGATCAGGGGACGGCAACGGCAACCGCGTTGGCAGCTCGCCATCGCCGCGTCACTTCTGCTGGCGTTGGGGTTTGGCGGTGGCTGGTCGAGCGCGCGGTGGAGCGGCGAACCCCGCGCGGGCATCGCGGCGCTGGCCAACGAGGCGAGTGATAATTTCCGTGTCTATGCCGCCGACCGGATACGACCGGCGGAGATCGGCCCCGACCAGCGCGCCATGCTGATCCGATGGACCTCCGCTCGATTGGGTGAGCGCGTCACGATCCCGGACCTCAGCACGGCCGGCTATCGCTATGGCGGGGGGCGACTGGTCGCGACGCCCCACGGCCCTGCGGCACTGCTCCTCTACGACGGACCGCAAGCGTCGAAACTTGCGGTGCTGACGAGGCCCATGCAGATCGACAAGACCGCGAGCATGACCAGCACGTCCAGCGGGACCATGGGCCGGGTCACATGGGCGGTCGACGGGATCGGCTATAGTGTGGTGGGCGAGCGACCCGCGGCCGAACTGCATCCGATCGCCGATGAAGTCCGGCGTCAGGCAGATGCCGCGCTTGTATCCTGATAGCGCCTTGCCGCCTCCCGGCGCCGACGGGCACCGGGCGGTCCAGCGCGATCACGGCTTGCGCTCGACATCCTTCCTGTCGGTCTCGGCCGGCGTCAGACGGGCTCGCTCGCGGATGCGGCGTTCCAGCGGCGCGCCGACGAACAGGACGAGCATTGCAAGGCTCACCCCGCCGATGATGAGCGGCCACACCGCCAACCCTGCTGCCGCGCCGATCGTGGCTGTCACCCAGATGCACGCGGCGGTCGCCAATCCATGCACTTCCTGACCCTGGCCGACCCGCAGCACCGCACCGGCACCGATGAAGCCGACGCCGGACAGAATGCCCTGCATCGCCCGTCCTGCGGCATCGGCGTTCACGTTCGGCAAGCCACTATGCACGATCGCCTGAACGGCGATGCAACTCGCCAGACCGACCAGACCCAGCGTCCGCAGGCCCATGATCTGCCGGTTCTCACGCGAGCGTTCCCAGCCGAGCACCATCCCGGCCGCGGTCGCCACCACCAGCCGGCCAATCGCATCGATCCAGAAAGCGACGTCCGGTGCCGCTGATGCTTCGATCATTCGACCAGCACGTGAACGTGATGCCAGGCGGTGCACAGATAGCCGGCGAAATTCCACATCGTATCCGGCCGCTCGGGCTGTCCCTGCCCGGTCTCGTCGAAGGCACGGGCGACAAGGTGCTGGCGTCCCTTGGCAAGTGTGGCGTCAAGGATCCAGCGCCGCCAGCCCCAGCGCGTCTCCGGATCATCGGCGAAGGTCGCCTGTTGCCAGTCGCGACCGCCGTTCACCGACACTTCGATCCGAGAAATACGGCGGTCATAGGCAATGGCATATCCCTCAATCCGCACCTCTCCGGCGGCCAAACTCTCGCCCGCACCGGGCGAGCAGATCGCGGCGTTGAGCGGCATGGCATTGATCGTCAGACCCTGGCTCCAGTCGACGGTGTCGCTCGTCACAGCGGCGGGGAAGAGCTTGTAGTCGTGCGCCTGGATCGGTGCCTCGGAGGGCGTTTCACGCACCTCGATCCGTGTCAGCCATTTGGCGCTGCGGACCCCGGCATAGCCAGGCACCACCATGCGGAGCGGGGCGCCATGTTCGGGCGTCAGCGGCTCGCCATTCATCGCCCAGGCGAGGAGTACGTCGGGCTCCCGCGCCTTGCTCATGGCGATCGATACCCCGAACAAGGCTTCTTCACCCTCCACGTCCACCTCGTCCGCGCCGGTGAACGCCACGAACAGCTCGGACGCATCCGGCGCGCCGACCGCATCGAGCACATCGGCCAAGCGTACGCCGGTCCACTCCGCATTGCCGATCGCGCCTACGTCCCACGGATCGCCGGAGGTGTTGGCGACCTGCTGGAGATCGGTACGCCGGTTGCCGGCGCACTGGAGAACCGCCGTTACCGTGCGCGTGGCAAACGTGCTCTTCAGTTCCTGCACCGAGAAGAAGCGGCTCGCCATGCCCCTCCCGCTCACCTCGATCCGATGATTGGCGGGCAGATCCGGCACCGGCCCGTGGCTGCGCACGTAGAACAGCGCCTGCGGCGTCAGAAACCGCTCGATCAACGCACCGGGCGTCGGCTCGGCATTGTAGGGATCAGAACTGCGCTCGATCATATCGGTCATGGACGATCAAACGTCGCGGGCACGCGTAACGCTTCAAGTCTTCGAGACCATCGCAGACGAAAGGCTGCCGACCATTCCGATATCCAGATTGGAATGACCATATCAAACGGTTGGTCGTATCGATCTAAGTACGCGATATATGCTGCATGACTTTGGAGCAGCTCAGAATATTCGTCGGTGTCGCGGAGCGCGAACACGTCACCAAGGCAGCGGAGGCGCTGAACGTCACGCAGTCTGCTGCCTCCGGGGCGGTTGCGGCCCTCGAAGCGCGCTACGGCGTTCCGCTGTTCCACCGCGTCGGGCGTGGTATCCAGCTTACCGAGGCAGGCCGCGGCTTTCTGGAGGAAGCGCGCGCGGTGCTGGGGCGGGCAGCGCATGCCGAGACGATGCTCGCGGACTATGCCGGGCTCGCGCGTGGTTCGTTGCGGATCGTCGCCAGCCAGACGATCGCGAGCTATTGGTTGCCGGCAAAGCTCGCCGCCTTCCACGAACGCCACCCACAGATCGCGGTCGAGCTGGCGATCGACAACACCGAAGGCGCGGCAGCGCAGGTGTTGAGCGGCGCGGCGGAACTCGGCTTTGTCGAGGGCGAGGTGGACGAACCGGCGCTTGCCCACTGGAATGTCGGGCATGACCCAATGGTGCTGGTCGGCCGCGAGGAAGCCGAACGCATCGACGAGGCCTGGCTGCGCACTACACGCTGGATCGTCCGTGAGCAGGGATCGGGTACGCGCTCGACTTTCGAGGACGTGCTGCGAACGCGCGGGTTTGATCCGGCCCAGCTGACGATAGCGATGACGCTGCCGTCCAACGAGGCGGTGCGCACCGCCGTTGAGGCCGGTGCCGGCGTTGCCGTCTTGTCGCGATTGGTCGTCGCGCGCGCGCTCAAGGCTGGCGATCTCGTCGAGCTGCCGCTCGGGCTGCCCGACCGCGCCTTTCACGCGCTGCGCCACAAGGAACGCTATCGCACCCGCGCGGCCGACGCGCTGACGGATCTCATCAAGGAGCAGGTCGCATGACTGCCGACACGCACTCCGTTCTCAGCGGCCTCAAGCCGCTCAGCCGGCTCGATCACCCCCGCGAGATGATCCGCCAGTTCACGCCCAACTGGTTCGCCGCGACGATGGGCACGGGCATCCTTGCCCTCGCGCTGCCGCAGGTGCCCGGCATCGGGCCTTCGCTTAAACCTGTCGGCGAGGTGTTGTGGTTCTTCAATATCGCGCTCTTCGCGCTGTTCGCCGGCCTCTATGGCGCGCGCTGGGTGATGTTCGGGCACGAGGCGCGGCGCATCTTCGGGCACAACACCGTGTCGATGTTCATCGGGACCATTCCGATGGGGCTGGCGACGATCATCAACGGCTGTCTCGCCTTCGGCATCGCGCGGTTCGGAAATGGCATCGTGCCGGTCGCGCATATCCTGTGGTGGATCGACGTCGCCATGTCGCTCGCCTGCGGCGTGCTGATCCCCTACCTGATGTTTACCCGCCACGAGCACAGCCTGGACGGCATGACCGCCGTATGGCTGCTGCCGGTCGTCGCTGCCGAAGTGGCGGGCGCCAGCGGCGGGCTGCTCGCGCCGCATCTAACCGATCCCCACGCGCAGATAGTGACGCTCGCGACCTCCTATGTGCTGTGGGCCTATTCGGTGCCGGTCGCGTTTGGCATCCTCGCCATCCTCATCCTGCGCATGGCACTCCACAAGTTGCCGCATGAAAGCATGGCGGCATCTTCCTGGCTGGCGCTGGGGCCGATCGGCACGGGTGCTCTGGGCATGCTGGTGCTCGGCGCGGATGCGCCGGCGATCCTCACCGCGCACGGGCTAGCCGGCGTCGGCACCGTCGCGCAGGGGATCGGCGTTGTCGCCGGGCTCTGCCTTTGGGGTTTCGGCCTGTGGTGGCTGGCGCTCGCGACGCTTATCACCATCCGCTACTGGCGCGCGGGCGTGCCGTTCAACCTCGGCTGGTGGGGCTACACCTTCCCGCTCGGCGTCTACACCGTCGCCACCTTCCGCCTCGGCACGACGCTGAACCTTATGTTTTTCGGTATCGTCGGCACGGTGCTGACGGTTGCGCTCGCGGCGATGTGGCTGCTGGTCGGTGCCAAGACGCTAGCCGGTGCATGGCGGGGCAACCTGTTCGTCTCGCCCTGCATCGCCACCCCGAACTGATCCGCCATGATGATCGGATCAGTCGGTCCGATCACTTGCAGAATGCCCCTTCGATCCGCCAGCGTGACTGGCCACAGGAGAGCCTTGTCATGGACAATTTCGACGCCGGGCTGGCGAGTGAGACCAGCCGTCGCCGCTTCCTCAGCCATGCCGCGCTCGGCACCGCCGGCCTTGCCGCCGCGCCGGCACTGGCGCAGCAGCTCGTCGACCTGAAGCTGCCCGGCGGCAATGCCGAGCGGCCGATGACCAGCGCCTTTCCCGGCAAGGGCAGCATGATCCTCCAGCGCGTCCATCCACCCTTGCTGGAGACGCCGATGGAGGTCTTCGACAAGTCGGTGTTCACGCCCAACGACCAGTTCTTCGTCCGCTGGCACTGGGCCGACATACCGACCTCGATCGACGTCGAAAGTTTCCGCCTCAACGTCTTCGGCCACGTCAATCGGCCGCTGTCGATCAGCCTCGCTCAGCTGCTGCGCCTTCCACGGGTCGAGATGGCGGCGGTGAACCAGTGCTCGGGCAACAGCCGCGGGCTGTTCCAGCCGCGCGTCGCCGGCGCGCAATGGGGCAATGGCGCGATGGGCAACGCCAAGTGGCTCGGCGTTCGCCTGCGCGACGTGCTCGACCTCGCCGGGGTCAAGGCAGGCGCGGTGCAGGTGCGCTTCGGCGCTCTCGATCAGCCGGTCGTGGCGGGCGCTCCTGACTTCGAGAAGGCACTCGACATCGACCATGCCCGCGACGGCGAGGTCATGATCGCCTTCGGCATGAACGGCGAGCAACTGCCGCTCCTCAACGGCTTTCCCTGCCGGCTGATCGTGCCGGGCTGGTACTCGACCTATTGGGTCAAGATGCTGAACGCGATCGAGGTACTGCCCGGCCCTGACGACCAGTATTGGATGGCCAAGGCCTACAAGATCCCCGCGACACCCGGCGCGAATGTCGCGCCCGGTGCCAAGGACTTCCCGACCGTACCGATCAATCGCATGATCCCGCGTAGCTGGATGACCAGCCTGCCCGATGGTCAGGCGATCGCCTATGAAGCGTCGATCCCGGTCGGCGGCATCGCAATGGGCGGCGATTGCGGCGTCGCCAAGGTCGATGTGTCGTCGGACGGTGGCCGCACCTGGTACAGGACGACGCTCGGAGCGGACGAGGGCAGGTACAGCTTCCGGCGCTGGGACGGGCGGGTGCCGCTGAGACGCGGGCCTAACCCCATCATGGTGCGCTGCTGGAACACCAACGGTGTCGCTCAGCCGATGAAGCCGATCTGGAATCCCGGCGGGTTCATGCGCGGCAACATTGAAACCACCACCATCATCGCGGCCTGAGGAGCGAGCAAATCATGAAGACTCCGTCTCCCGGCATGATGGCTGCTGGCCTGATCGGCCTGACCGGCATCATCCTCGTCTCGATCGGCGCGCCGAGCAGCCGCAAGGCGCCCGTTCCGATCTCCGAGATGTCTGAGCCGGCACCGGCCGCCAGCGTGTCAGCGCGCGGCTTCTCGCTTGCCTCGACCAGCGTCGACCTGCCGGCCGACGACGCGACCTACCCCGACGGTCCGCACGCCGACGTCATCAATGCCAATTGCACCTCGTGCCACTCAGCCAGCATGGCGCTGACCCAGCCTGCGCTATCGGCGGATCAGTGGAAGGCGACCGTCACCAAGATGCGTGAGGTGTATAAGGCGCCAGTGGCCGAGAAGGACGTCGATGCGATCGTTGCTTATCTCACCGCTATGCCGAGCCAGAAGGTGGCACCCGCGACCGGCAAGGCGCAGGACCCGGACCCCAAAGTGGCTCCTGATGTCTCAGGTGGAACCGGCTAACCGATCTACTTCCATAATCCCGAAATACCATCCCAATCGGGACGGTGTCGGAGCCGTCCGGTTGTGACACTAGCTCCCGACCCCAGCATTTCCGCAGGTTTGCATGTTTCAGAAAGCCGGGTCAGATCGGACGCATTGCAATCGGCTACCGAGCCTGAGTGCGCTTGACATTCAATCGGTCGATTGCACCGGAATCGCCTTGGCACGATGGAGCGCGCTCACACGCTTGACGTGGGCGATACTGCATCCGGCGAGCTCCGCCGTCTTCGCGATGCTCATGCCCGCCTCGCGCAGGCCGACTATGCGGCGATGATGCGCAAGGTCGGGCTTGCGGCCGGTGTATCGCCCTTCCCGCTTGGCGATCTCGATGCCCTCGCGCTGCCGCTCGCGCCGGGTCTCGTAGTCGTCACGCGCGGTCTGTAGCGCCACGCGTAGCAGCATGTCCTGCACCGCCTCCAACACGATGCGCGCCACGCCCGCGCTGTCCGCGACCAAGTCGGACAGATCGACGATGCCCGGCACCGCTAGACGCGCTCCTCTGCCCCGAATCGTTTCCACCAGCAGCTCGGCCTCCGGCAGCGGCAAGCGGCTGATGCGGTCGATCTTCTCGGCCACCACCACCTCGCCCGGCTGAAGGTCCGCCACCATGCGCAAGAGCTCCGGCCGGTCCGGCCGCGCGCCTGACGCCTTCTCTCGGTAAACCGCAGCAACATAAAAGCCGGCCGCTCTTGCACCGGCGACGATGCCCTCCTGCCGCGTCAGGTCCTGCTCCTCCGTGCTCACCCGCAGGTACACCCGAGCTGCCCTCACCTCGCTGCCTGCCACCTGCTCTTAACTCCTGCTCGGCGTTCTTGAGTATACCCGGATGAGCTACGCAGTGGGACGGCAGCTCAGAGCCGGTAGTGCCGATGCTGCCGAGCTTAGCCAAGCAAGCCGAACCTATTGAGCTAGACAGCTATCCCGATGAGCGATCGTCAGTGCACGCTTGACCGGGCCAGCTCGGCCAAGGCACTGATCACGACCACCCAGCGCGCGGCGGCGGTCGAGCTTTCCTTCTCCCGCACCTCCTCCAGATAGCCGTCTGCCCAGGCGATCGCCTCGGACAAGCCGAGATCGCGGCGCAGATCGATTGCGATCGCCCACGCCTCCTCAAGTATCGGTTGTACCGCTGAGCCACTTGGAGGGTGGTTCCCGGGCGTGTGCTGGCCTTCAACGGCAAGAGAAGCGAGGTCAGTCATCAGGGTAGATCTCGTCTGGCCAGAACTCGACCGTGGCCGGATCTGGTGGTGTGGCACGGGTCGCGTCCGCGGGCGGCAAAACGGGATGGTCGCCGTCGAACCCGATCCGGATGGCAGCACCGGCAGGCGTGGCGGCCTGGAAGATCGCCTCGATCGGGCGGCCGTTGCGCAGCATGCCGCCGATCCAGGGAGCGCGGTCTGCGGTCAGATAGCCGATCTGGACGTTTCGGCTGCTGAACACCGCAATGGCATTCGGGTCCGCCGGGTTCTTTGGCTCAGGAATCAGCTCGATCGGTTCGCCGGGCACGCAAAGCAGGATCTCGAAGCGCCGATTGCCACCATCCGCATTGGGATGGTTCGCGCCGACGACGTGTAGGCTCATCTGCTTCATGCTGACACCTGTGACCGGGCTGGCCCGATCAGCTCAGCGTGCGGCCGAACCATAGCACCCGTCCCACGATGTCGATCCGGCTGGGATTGATGTCCTGCCAACTCGGATAGTCGGGATTGTCGCTCCTGATCGAGATGCCGCGACCCGAGGGCTGCCGCGCCAGCCGCTTGACCATCAGGCTATCGTCCAGCCGCAGGACGTAGATGCCGTCGCGTAGCCGGCTCACCCCATCCTTGCGGTCAACCAGGACGTCGTCGCCATCGGCGAGCGTCGGCGCCATCGAGTCGCCCTTGACCTGGATGATCGACAGACCATCGGCCGAGCCCTTGGTGCGCTCGCGAAGCCAGCGCGGATCGAAGCCGATCGACGTGCGGCGCGCCTCGCCAAAATCGGCAGCCCCGTAGCCGGCCGAGGCGTAGACATCGAGCACCGGCACCTGCTGCAGCGTCGGCTTCTCCCACTCCTGTGGGCCGCCGAGCACCGTCTCCTTGACCCCGAAATAGCTGGCGAGAAGGCGGCGATCCTTTTCATCGAGGCGCTTGGGCGTCCCCCGCTTGATGAACTGCTGGATGTAGGCCGGATTGCGCCCGAGCATGCGCGACAGCGCGGCATACTCCTCCTTGCGCTCTTCGATGAGCCGCTGGAGCGCTTCGCGCGGGTGTTCGATCGTGGCGAGCATCATAGGGGATTTCCTACAGCACTAATCACGCAGTATGGAACATAACAGGAACGGAGTAAAGCGAGTCGCGACGCATGGACGGGGATCTGCTGCCGAGGATCGAAGTTTTCCTGACACGGGTGGGCCTCAGCCCCACGCGGTTCGGCCGCCTCGTCGTCCACGATCCTCGGTTCGTGTTCGACCTCCGGGCGGGCCGCCGGCCACGTCGGCGCGTTCACGCCCATGTGCATGCCTGGTTGCTGCAGAACGGCGCGTGAGCCGGGGCTGTCGAGGGAATCGCGCATGTCAGAAGCTCCCCAGCCGCCAAGCTGACAGGACCTTGCGAACATAGGTCGGGGTCTCGCTGTTGGCGGGAATGCCGCGCGCCCGCATGACCGCCGCAGGCCCAGCATTGTAGGCGGCCAGCGCCAGCGTCACCGACCCGAACTTGTCGAGCATGGCTCTCAGGAAGCGAGCTCCACCATCGACGTTCATGCGCGCGTCGAATGGATCGAGGACACCCAGCGCCCGCGCCGTCGCGGGCATCAGCTGCGCCAAACCCATGGCCCCAGCGCGACTGACCACGCCGGGCTGGTAGGCTGATTCAACCGCGATCAGTGCATCGAGCAAACCGTTCGGCAGCGCGTGGCGAAGCTCGGCGGCACGGATAAACGCGAGGAACCGCTCGCGTCCTCTCGGCGGTGCGGCTCTCGTCGCAGAGACGGTCATGACTGGGGGATCGGCGGCCGCAGCAGAAAATGATCGTGCTGCGGCCGTCCGGTGCTCGATCAGCTCGAAAACGGCAGCTGAAGCATCGTCCGCCTCAGCTGAACTCAATCCCGCCTCAGTGTGCTGCGCCAGTGCGGGTGAAGCGCAGGCCAGCAGCACTGCCGCGGCGGGGAAGAAGGTTCGGATCATCATCGCCTCGCATCATGCATTTTCCTCTTCCTCGAATCGGAACATAGTGCGAACGTGCTGCTGTAGGAAAGCGCTAAGCTGAAGGGAGTGGAGGCGGCGGCGCGGGGCGCGTCACAGACAGCGAGAGCCCTTATGACCTTTCACGATCCCCACCTCGCCAGCGGCGCCGACAGCGGTCGCACCATCGTCGAGGCGCTCGGCGGCCACTGGACGCCCCGGGGCGGCATGTGCCGCTGCCCGGCACATGCCGATGCGACGCCGTCCCTCAGCGTCCGCCCGGGTCGAAGGAGACTGCTGTTCCATTGCTTCGCCGGCTGCGAGACACGCGATGTGCTCGACGCGATCGCGGCGCTCCGCCTTCCCGGCGGTGCGCGCGTGGTGTTCGGCACAGACGAGCCAATCGACACACGAAAGCCCGCAGTGGAGCGGCTCTGGTCCGAGGCACGCCCGCTCCGTGAAAGCCCTGCATCGCGCTATCTGGCGGGACGCGGGCTTACCGGGACTTCGGCGCTTCGTTTCCACCCACGAACGCCTCAGGGACGGCATCCCCTCACACGCTTCTTGCCGGCCATGATCGCGGCTGTGACTGACGAGACCGGGCTCGTCGCCGTGCACCGGACGTTCCTCAGTCGGGATGGACTATCCCTCTCCTCCCGCCAGCCGGCACGTGCCGCGCTGGGATCACTCGGCAGCGGTCTCGTCCGCCTCGTGTCGGCGAGCAATCGCCTCGGCTTGGCGGAAGGTATCGAAACCGCCCTCTCCGCCTCCCGACTCTTTGGCGTGCCCTGCTGGGCCACGCTCGGAGCCGAACGCTTCAAGCGGATCACTCTTCCCGCGTCGGTCACGGAGATCATTCTGTTTCTCGACCATGATGCCGCCGGGCACCAAGCCGAGACGGTGGCGCGCGAGCGCTTCGCCGGCCGGCGAATCGAGGCCCGCTACCCGGCCCAGCCGGGTGCGGACTGGAACGATGTCCTGCGCGCACCTCCGCGGGGCAGGATGACGACCGGACGATAGAGGGGAGGAGATCGGACACTTCGTGCCCCGACGTCGGCGCTGGAGCCGGCCGGGCCGGTGTCTCTGCCATGACCGCTGCCGCGCTTCGCCTCGAAGCTCCTGCCGATCCCGTCCTCGCCGTCGCGCATCGCCTTTGCGACTTCCTCCAGGCCGGCGAGGTGATCGACGCCCGCCTGCTGCGGGACCTGCTTGCCTCCGCGGCAGGCCGCTCCGCCGCCGATGGCGGCTGGTCGATGCGCCACGCCTACGATGCGCTCGAACTCGCGCAAGTGCTCTGGTTGGGGTCAGCCGGTGCGGGCGTGGACCTCTCCAGCCCGTCGGTCGCGCTGGACGCTCTGATCGATCTGGGCCGCCGGCTGCCGACACAGACGGTGCGCACCGAAGACCAGCTCGTCTTCCAGCAATTCTCCACCCCTGCCCCGATCGCGTGGGCGATGAGCGTGGCGGCACAACTCCGCTCCTCCGACACCGTGCTCGAACCCTCCGCCGGCACCGGATTGCTCGTCTGGCCAGCGGCGAAGCTCGGGGCCGCCCTCGTGCTGAACGAGATCGATCCCGGTCGCCGACACTGTCTCCAACTGGCTTTTCCACAGGCCCGGATCAGCGATCACGACGGCGAACTCGTCGACGATCTGCTGCCGGTCGATGTCCAAGCCGACATTCTCCTGATCAACCCGCCTTTTGCGCGCTCCTTCGGCCGCCCGGTCGACCGGCATGCGGCCGCTCGGCACCTCCAAGCCAGCCTCCGCCGCCTCAAAAGCTGCGGACGCGCGGTTGCGATCATGCCGACCTGGTTCGACCGCCAGATGCTTGGATCGGAAGCGACCATCCGCCTTGATGCGGTTCTGCCCCGCGGCCTGTACGTGAAACACGGAACCGGCATTGCCGTCCGCCTGCTGGTCCTCGACAAGCTTCCGGCCGCTGATGAGGGTCCAGCCGAGCTGGAGATGCCCGACTTACCAGCGTTGCTGGACGCTATCCAACACCTGCCTGCTCGCGCGCGCCCGAGCGACCCGATGCCGCCTACTCCGCGCACGCGGCTGTCTCTGTTCCGCCGCCAGTCACAAACCCCGACGCCGCGCCCACAGCCGGGCGCTGTCGAGCCAGACGGTGAGCAGCCGATCGAGGTGGTGACCCTCGATGATCCCGCACCAGAAGGCGAGCCGGCCGGCATCTACATGGCATGGCGCCCAAGCCGCCTGGCGCTGCCCGGGGCCGCAGAGCATCCGACGCCGCTCGTCGAATCGCTCGCCATGGGATCGATCGCCGCGCCCAAGCCGGCCTACCAGCCTCTCCTGCCCTCCGGCGTCGTGCGCCAAGCCCTGCTGTCGGGCGCGCAGCTCGAGACGCTCGTCTATGCCGGCGGTGCCTTCGAGCGCGACCTGCCCGGCCACTTCGTCGCGGACGAAGCCGGCACCGACCTCACGATGGCGAAGGACGGGATCGCCTATCGACAGGGCTTCTTCCTCGGCGACGGCACCGGTGCCGGCAAGGGCCGGCAGATTGCCGGCATCATCCGCGATCAGCGGGCGCGGGGGCGCAAGCGGCACATCTGGCTCAGCAAGAACGAGGCGCTGCTCGAGGACGCGCGGCGCGACTGGAGCGCGCTCGGCGGCATGAGCCTCGACGTGCAGCCGCTGTCGCAGTGGAAGCTCGGCACGCCCATCACGCTCGACGAGGGCATCCTCTTCGTGACCTATCCGACGCTCCGCTCGGGACGGGAGGAGGTCACCCGTCTCCAGCAGATCCTCGACTGGGCGGGCGAAAGCTTCGAGGGCGTAATCGCGTTCGACGAGGCGCACGCGCTCGCCAACGCCGCCGGCGGCGAGGGTTCGCGCGGTCGCATCAAGGGCTCGGAACAGGGCCTCGCTGGTTTGCGGCTCCAGAACCGCCTACCCCGCGCCCGCGTCCTCTATGTCTCGGCGACGGGCGCATCGGACGTCGCCAACCTGAGCTACGCCAGCCGGCTCGGCCTGTGGGGCCCCGGCACCGCCTTTGCCACCCGCGAGGCGTTCATCACCGGTGTCCGCGCCGGCGGCATTGCCGCGATGGAGCTCGTCGCGCGCGACCTGAAGGCGCTCGGCCTCTACACCGCGCGGGCGCTCTCGTTCGCCGGCGTCGAGTATGATCTCCTCGAGCATGCGCTCACCTCCGAGCAGGTCCGCGTCTACGACGCCTACGCCGAGGCCTGGGCGATCATCCACCGCAATCTCGGCGCCGCGCTCGAAGCGACCCGCGTGGTCGACAGCGCGTCGGGCTCGACCCTCAACGCCAATGCCAAGTCGTCCGCGCTCTCCCGCTTCGAGAGCGTCAAGCAGCGCTTCTTCGCCCAGCTCTTGCTCTCGGCCAAGCTGCCGAGCCTGCTGCCGGCGATCGCGACCGATCTGGAGAACGGGAACGCGGTCGTCGTGCAGCTCGTCTCGACGTCCGAAGCCATGCTCGACCGCCGGCTCGCCGACCTGGATCCAGCCGAGCGCGAGACGCTCGAGATCGACCTTTCGCCGCGCGAATATGTCGTCGACTATCTGGTCCGCGCTTTCCCGACGCGGCAGATGCGGGTCTTCACCGATCCTGACGGCAACGTCCGCTCCGAACCCATGGTCGATGACCAGGGCCATCCCGTTCACTGCCGGGCCGCGATCGAGGCGCGGGACAGCATGGTCGAGCAGCTCTGTGCGCTGCCGCCGGTCGCCACCGCCCTCGATGCCATTCTCGAGCGGTTCGGCACCGACAGTGTCGCGGAGGTGACCGGCCGCACCCGGCGGCTCGTGCTCGACCGCGCCGGCCAGCAGCGGCTCGAACGCCGGTCGCCGCGCAGCAACCTCGCTGAAGCGCAGGCCTTCATGGACGGCAGCAAGAAGCTGCTCGTCTTCAGCGACGCGGGCGGCACCGGCCGGAGCTACCATGCGTGCCTCAAGGCCAGGAACCAGGCACGCCGCATCCACTATCTGCTCGAACCCGGCTGGCGCGCCGATGCGGCCATTCAGGGGCTCGGGCGCACGCACCGGAGCGCGCAGGCGTCCGCCCCCTTGTTCCGGCCCGTCACCACCGACGTGCGCGGCGAACGCCGGTTCATCTCGACCATTGCGCGGCGGCTCGATGCGCTCGGCGCGCTGACCCGAGGGCAACGGCAGACCGGCGGCCAGAATCTCTTCGACCCGGCCGACGACCTCGAGCGCGACTATGCCAAGGACGCGCTCACGAACTGGTACCGGTTGCTGTTCGTCGGCAAGCTCCAGTCGATCACCTGCGCGGACTTCCAGGAGCGATCCGGGCTCGCGCTGGAAGCCGAAGGCGGCGGCTTGCGCGACGATCTGCCACCCATCCAGCGCTGGCTCAACCGGCTCCTCGCCTTTCCGATCGCGCTCCAGAATGCGATCTTCGAGGAGTATCTCGGGCTGGTCGAGGCACGGGTCGCCGCGGCACGCGAAGCCGGAACCCTCGATGTCGGTGTCGAGACGCTCCTGGTCGAGACACTGACCGTCAGCGATGACCGTATCCTGCGGACCGATCCGTCGAGCGGTGCGACGAGCCATCTCCTCACCCTCGATCTCGAACGGCGGCCCCGCCCGCTCCGGTTTGAGGCGGCCCTGCGGCTCGCCGAGCGTGACGGCGCGTGCCTCCTCGTCAACGATCGCTCGGGCCGCCCGGCGGTCCGCTTGCATGCCCGCAGCCTTCTCACCGAAGAGGGGCTGCCGCTCCGCCGCTACGAGCTGGTCCGGCCTCTCCGCCGCGAGCATATCGGCCATGGCCAATTCGAGGAAACGCACTGGCGTCCCGCTGACAGCACGGCCTTCGCTGCGGCATGGAACGCTGAGGTCGAGGAGGCGACGGCATCGACGCAGAGCGAAACGATGCACCTCGCGACGGGATTGCTTCTGCCGATCTGGGATGCCCTGCCCGGTGACCATGTCCAGGTGCTGCGGGTCGTCGACGAGAAGGGCCGGTCGCTCCTCGGTAGGCCCGTTCCCGCGGCCGCCGTCTCTGAGCTGGGTCGCCGGTTCGGTCTCGACCTCGACCACGCCGTTCCGGTTCCTGCGCTGGTGTCGGGCGTGCTCGAGACCGGCCGCTCCTGTGCCATCCCCGGCACGCTCACGGCCCAGCTGAAGCGCTCGCTGGTGGGTGGGGAACGGCGGCTCGAACTTGCCGGCTTCGATCCGGCCCGCCTCGGCGAATTGAAGGCGCTCGGCTGCTTCACCGAGATCATCCGCTACCAGACCCGATTGTTCATCCCCGTGACCAGAGCAGCGGAGATCGTCGAGCGACTGTCCGGCGGCCGGTGAGCAGTCGACAGGCGGACGCTTATCTTCTATTTAGGTGTAACCACTAGAAAGGATCGATGATGGAAAGGGCGATCAGCGCCAGCGACGCGAACCAGCGCTTCTCCGAACTGCTCCGAGAGGTGCAGGAGGGCGAGAGCTTCGTCGTCACCTCGCGCGGTCGCCCCGTCGCCAAGGTCACACCGGTCGACGACCTCGACCGGCAGGGCCCCGAGATCGACGCTTTGCTCGACTTCGTCTCTACGATGCCCCGCCGCAGCGGCCAGGGTTGGCGACGCGAGGATCTTTACGAGTGAGCCGTATTGCGTTCGACACCAACGTCCTCGCCTATATCGCCGGGGTCGATAGCCATCCTGACGATGCCGCAAAGATCGACACCAGCCGCACGCTCCTGAGGCAACTACGGGGGCGGGCCTCGCTCATCGCTCCGGTCCAAGTCTTGGGCGAGCTCTACGTCGTGCTGAACCGATCGGGTGCTTCACGCGAGGAGGCACGCGAGACGGTGCTGCGCATGGCCCGAGCGTTCGGGACAGCCGACAGCAACAGCTCGGCCTTCCTCTCGGCGCTCGATCTCGCTGGCGCCCACAAGCTGCAGCTTTGGGACGCGCTGATCCTCAACGCGGCCGCCGAGGCAGGCTGCGCCCTCCTCCTCTCCGAAGACATGTCGAGCGGCTTTGCGTGGCGCGGTACTGTCGTGATCAACCCCTTCGCCGCATCGGTCGACGAACGCCTCAGCCGCCTGATCGCCTGATCGGGCATTTCCCGCACCGTTTGAGAGAGGAGGACGCGTCGGATGGCGCGAGCCGGCGTGAGCGCACGCGGGCTCGTCACCAGGAGTGAAGACGATGATCCAGACTATCCCGCTTGCCAAGCTCGTTCCCTCCAAGCGCAATGTTCGCCGCCGCAGCGATGCCGCCGCCGACGCCCAGCTCCGCGCCGACATCGAAGCGCGCGGCCTGCTCCAGAACCTGATCGTGACCGCCAACAAGAAGCCGCGCGGCACCTTCGCCGTCGAGGCAGGTGGCCGTCGCCATACCGCGCTGAAGGCGCTCGCCGACGACGGCAAGCTCGCTGCCGACTTCGCGGTGCCCTGCCTCGTGCTCGACGATCTCGGCAGCGCGGTGGCCGAGGCGAGCCTGGCCGAGAACTTCCAGAAGCTGGCGCTCAACCCGGCGGACGAATGCCTCGCCTTCCAGCACTTCATCGAACAGGGTTCGGACGTCGACGGCGTGGCCCGCCGGTTCGGCGTTACCGTGCGGTTCGTCGAAGGCCGCCTCCGGCTTGCGAGCCTCGCGCCGGTGGTGTTTCAGGCACTCGCCGACGGCGAGATCACCCTCGACATCGCCAAGGCCTATGCCTCGACTCCCGACCGCGAGCGGCAGGCGCATGTCTTCGACCAGATGAGCCGTGGCTATGGCGGGGCGCACCCGGACAGCATTCGGCGCATGATGACGCAGGCGACCGTCTCCGCCGCCGATCCGCGCGCCCGGCTTGTCGGCGAGGACGCCTACCTCGCAGCGGGCGGCCGCATCGACCGCGACCTCTTCGCGGACGACACCTCCACCCGCTGGCTCGACATCGCCATCCTCGAACGGCTCGCCAACGAGAAGATGGACGCCGCCGCCGCGACGCTCGCGACCGAGACCGGCTATGCCTGGATCCGCCCGACGCTCGACCGCTATGTCGACTGGCAGCAGACTGAGGGTCTCGAGCGGATCGAACTCAAGCCTGCGGCGCTGACCGGGAGCGAGCAGGAGCAGGTCGCGGCGCTTGAGGCTCAGGCGGCGGACAAGATCGCGCTGCTGGAAGACGAGGCGAGCAGCGACCAAGACCGGGCGGAGGCCGAGATTGAGCTCGAGAGCATCGAGAAGGCGGTCGAGGCGATCACCGACAAGCCGCCGGTGCTCGACGAGGCGCTTCGACCGCAGATCGGCGCCTTCCTCGTCCTCGGCCCCGACGGCACGCCGCGGCTGCACCAGACGCTCTACGTCGAGCGGATGCCGCAGGAAGAGAATGGGCCCGACGATGCCGATGACGAGGCGAGCGAGCCTGCCCCGCGGGCCGTCGGTCTCTCGCAGCGGCTGACCGACGAGCTTGCCATCCAGCGCCGCGATATCCTCGCGGTCCATGTCGCGGCCGATCCTGACTTCGCGCTCGATCTCGCGATCTTCCTGATGGTCGACCGCAAGCCCGGCCACGGGGTGGAGCGGTACGGCTCGTCACTCAGCGCCCGGCCACCTCAGGAGCCGGTGATCGGGTTCAAGACGCCCGAAGCGCCCGCCACTCTCGCCCGGGTGGAAGCCGACCAGGCGCTCGATCGCAGCTGGACCACTCTCGATACCGCCGAGGCGCGGTTCGACGCCTTTCGCGCGCTCGGGCCCGACGAACGAGCGGCGTGGCTCGGCCACGCGGTTGCCGGCAGTCTCGAGGCGAGCGTTGCGGGCACGGGCACTGGCGGCTGCCGCTTCCACGATCATCTGGGCCATCTGCTCGGCATCGACGTCGCCGCCTGGTGGCGGCCGACAGCGGCAAACTTCTTCGACAAGGTCACCAAGCCCGTCATGTTCGACGCTCTGGCCGAGATCGACGGACCCGTACTTGCCGCGCGCTACGGCAATGCCAAGAAGGCCGACCTCGCCGCCACCTGCGAGAAGATCTGTGCTGGCGACTTCATCGGCGAGGTCAGCACCAAGCAGGCGGCACGGGCGTGGCTGCCGGCCGCAATGCGCTTCGCACCCGAACCTGCCCGGCAAGCCGACGGCGATCCGGCCACGCTGCCGGACGAAGCGGACGCCAGCGCGACCGAGCTCGATCATGTCAGCGACGTGATCGACCGCGACGCTGCCTGAGCGGCACGCGGCATTCTGGGGCGGCCTCCACCGGAGGTCGCCCCTTGGTCTTCGGCGTCGCGAGAGAGGGGAGTCGGCTGTCGCCGGGGCGAGCCGATCCGGCTCGTGACCGCAAGGAGCCGCGCGATGCGCCACAGCCGATCCACCCCGCCGACCAGCCCCGCCGAGACGATCACCAACGCCATCATCGAACGCCTGGAGGCCGGCGTCAGGCCATGGCGCCAACCCTGGACCGGCGGTCCTGTCTCCCGGCCCTTGCGCGTCTGCGGAACGCCTTATCGAGGGGTCAACGTCATCTGGCTCTGGATGGCGGCACAATCACGCGGCTTCGGCTCGCCGACCTGGATGACCTACCACCAGGCACAGCTGCTCGGAGCCCAGGTGCGCAAGGGCGAGCGCGGCACGCTCGCCATCTTCTACAAGAGCTATACCAAGGAGATTGAGGATCCCGCGACGGGCGAGCGCGAAGACGAGGCGCGCCGCGTGCTGAAGAGCTTTACCGTCTTCAACGTCGACCAGATCGATGGGCTGCCCGAGCGGTTCCGGCCCGAGCCCTCGGCCTTGCCCGAGCCGAGCGCGCGCGACCACGACCTCGACGCCTTCTTCGCTGCCATCCCGGCGTCACTGCGCCACGGCGGCGGCGAGGCCTACTACATGCCCTCGACCGACCAGATCACCATGCCGGCGGTGTCGCAGTTCCGGACGCGCGACCTCTACCGGTCGACGCTGTTGCATGAGCTTGCGCACTGGACCGGGCACCGAAGCCGGCTGGACCGCTCGCTGGGTGGTCGCTTCGGGAGCGACGCTTACGCCATCGAGGAACTGACCGCCGAGCTCGCCTCGGCGATGAT
Source organism: Sphingomonas spermidinifaciens (assembly GCF_002351485.1). Lineage (GTDB taxonomy): Bacteria > Pseudomonadota > Alphaproteobacteria > Sphingomonadales > Sphingomonadaceae > Sphingomonas > Sphingomonas spermidinifaciens. The sequence goes on from NZ_NWMW01000001.1 coordinate 1,194,161, forward strand.
TGGCGCCGAACTTAGGCTGCCAGTCGACCATCTCGACGATCATGCGAGCTATCTCGGCAGCTGGCTCAAGGTCCTTAAGACCGATGCCCGCGCGATCCTGACCGCGGCAGCCAAGGCCGAGGAGGCCTCCGCCTATTTGCTGAAGCTCGGCCGCGCCGAGCGTCCCGCCGAGCTCTCGCTCGCCGCCTGACCCGCACCCTCTCGGCGACCTGCAGGGGTCGCTGTTTGCACCTCCTCTCCTCAGGAGATTTCCTCATGACGTACGATGTCGGCTACCGCTTCGCGCAGGCGCTCGATCCGAGCGGCCTCGACACCATCGCTGCCTGCCTCCACGCCATCCAGGCCGCTGCCAAAGACTGCCGGAACGCCGGCAAGCCGTTCGAGACCGACCCCGCCGTGGTGCTGCTCGCCCAGCATCTTGGAGCTGTCGCGACGACCACGATGCCGGATCGGCCCGCCCTTCGCACGCTCTGCGGCGATGCTTTGGCCGAGATTGCGCGCACCCCGCTGCTCACCCTGCTCGCCGCGCGCGGCGTCGATCATAACGCTGACGCCAAGCGGACCTTCCACACGGAAGCACGGCGGGCGCTGAAGCGGCTTGCCGACGCGCTGCACCTCGAGCGCGGCCGATACGACATTCGCGTCTGTGCTGGCGGTCCAGCGGTGTCGGGCGAGGTCATCCTCCACGGGGACGAGCTCTACTGCCAGGTCTCGATCGGCGGCTTCGGGCCGGGCGAGATCCTGTTCCGCCGCTGCCGAGGCCGGTCCGATTATGTCGGCGAGCGCAACCATTGGGCTCACATGACCGAGCTGGTCGACCACGTTCGGCTGGCGGCACGGATCGCACGTGAGATCGGGCTGGCATGCGCGCCCGAAAGCCAGCCGAGGCTCGTCGCCTGAGAGCCGAATACGAGGTCCGGCCAGTGCCGCGGTGCGGGCGCGAGAGGCCCTCTACCCGCCGGCGGTCCAGGCGCAACCCGCCCGCCTGCGGCCCGTGTTGCCTCGCTTGGGCTGGCGCCCTCGCGAGGCGGCCCGCGCCAGCCTTGTCGGGGAGTGGCGCCCGGCCCTGATGCCGCCGGGTGGGAGGGCACGCGTCGCCGCAGATCCGCGGCGTCTGACAGGAGACCTCTCATGCCGACCACCCTTGCCGCCCAACTCGCCGCGCTCGAACTCGGGCATCTCTCGATCGCCAGCGATCCCCGTGCGCGTCCCCTCGCCCGACCCGAGCCGGAAGCGATCGACCAGACGCTCGCCGCCGTCTGGTCCGACCTGTTCGCGCTGTTCACCGACACCATCCTCGAGGACCAGGCCGAGGAGCTTGGCTGGGGTTTCGTGAACCTCTTCCATCGCGCCGCGGCCAAGGCCTCGACCCGCATTGACCGGGCGACCGACGAGATCCGGCTGCTGCTCGCGACCAACGACGGCTCGGAGGTCCACACCGCTGAACTTGAGCAACAGGTCGAGCGCGCGCAAGCGGCCGAAGGCGAGATGCTGGCGCTGGAGGCACTCCGTGAAACGGCAGCCGCGCTCTACCTCGCCGAGACCAGCTCGTCCTGGAAGCCGGCGGGCGGATCGCGGCTCAGCCATGACGCGCTGAGCACGTCAGCGGTCGTGCAGGGACGCGAGTTCCTGAAGGCGCGTGCCGAGGGCAAGCGCCGGGCCGCGATGCCCGAGGGCACGCCGGTCGTCTTTGCCGGCGGGCGGCTAAGCTTCGGCAGCGCGGACGATGCTAAGGCCTATGGCGATGCGATCTGGCGCACGCTCGACCGGGTGCGCGCCAATGTCGCGGACATGGTCCTCGTCCATGGCGGCGACGGCAAAGGTGCCGACCGGCTCGCGGCGTCCTGGGCCGAGCGTCACAAGGTGCCGCAGATCGCGTTCAGTCTCGACACTCGGCTCGGCGCTCGGGCAGGCTTCCGCCGCAACGAGCAGATGCTCGGATTGAAGCCGCGCTACGTTGTCGCCTTTGCCGGCAACGGCGTGCTGGAGCGGCTCGTCATCCAGGCCAAGGAGCGCGGGATCGCCGTCGTCGACCGGCGTGGTCCACTCGGCACCAACCCCAAGCACCACGCCCGTACCTCGGGCAAAGCGGTCGCGGCTTGAACCCTTTCGGGCGCCGCTTCGGCGGCGCCCTTCCTCCGCGGCTGCAGGCTATGCCGCTTTCTGCTCCGGGGTCGGCGACGATCTCTTCTCGCTATCGCCGATCGCGAGCCGACCACGCTCTGACAGCGCATAGAGCCCCTTCTCCACACGCTCGAACCAGCCATAAACGTTGCGCAGCAGGATAGCGCCCGCATCCTCCGCGAGCCCGCGCAGATCCCTCGGGCGCTTCGGTCCATCCCGCATCGCCTCGGCGCACGCGATCGTGCGCTGGCGATACGCCGTCATGATCGGCTGGCGGGTCGATCCACCCTGGGTCGGGTCGCCCTTCCGACGGCGATGCTCGGCCACCAGCCGCCGTCGCTGCGGCAGGTTGGGACGCGGTCGGTAGGGCGCAGGCTCGGCGAGCACGGTGACCGTGCCGAGCCGCAGGTCGACCGCGAGCAGGCCCAGCCCCAGCAACCGGCAGAGCCGATGCACCCGGCGGTCCTGGTCGCGGCCGCGGCGCGTGGCCGGCACCGCGACATAGACGATGTCGGACGAGCGCGTCCGCTCGACCGCCTGCAGCAGCAGCTCGAGCGAGAAGGACAGCTTGAGCTCGGTGACGACCACGAGCGGGGGTTCGCCAGGTGCCAGTCCGACGATGTCGCAGCCGCAGATCTCCCCCTTCACCTCGAACCCATGACGCTCGAGGAAGCGCTTGATCGGCGCATAGAGCGCGGTTTCGCAGACAGGTGCGTACGTTTTCATCCGGCCTCACTAGCCCGCGCCTCCATCTCCTCAAACCGCCCGCCCGCGCGGTGAACACTGCTGCGGGGTGGCCTGTCGTGCACCCTTGCGTAAGAGCATCGGCAATGATCCCGCTTCTGCTCCTGGCCAGCGTCGTCGCCCCCGGCACGACCTTCACCTGCACCCCCGTCGCGGTCTGGGACGGGGACGGTCCGATCTGGTGTGCGGAAGGGCCGCGCATTCGGCTGGAAGGCATCGCCGCCCGCGAGATGGACGAGACCTGCCGGCCAGGACATCCCTGTCCTCGCGCCAGCGGTCGCGCCGCACGCGACCATCTCGTCGCCCTTCTGGGCGGGGCCCGCGGCACGCTCCGCACCGGGCACATCGTGGTCCGTGGTTCCCCTCTCACCTGCGTATCGAACGGTTCAGCGAAGGGCGATCGGACCGGCGCCTTGTGCCGTTCTCAGCAAGTCGGCGACCTCTCCTGCGCGATGGTCCGGGACGGCTATGCGCTGGCGTGGGCCCGCTACGGCGGAAACCGTCTGTGTCGATCGGCGCGAACCTCCAGCAACAGACGGTAGCACTTTCGGGCGCCCGCGATCCGGCCGGGTCAGGACCATTCCCATCGACTGCTCACCCCTATGGCGGGCGCGAGCGCAGGCAACCCTTCCCGACCAGGCCCGTGTTGCTCCGGCTTCGCCTCCGCTGCCCGCGCCAGCCTTGGTCTCTCAGGGTTCCCCTTCCGGCCCTTCGGGCCGCTCGGTGCCTCCGCCCGGCTGCCTCGCCATGGCCGGGGCTCCGTCGATCGGGACGGTCCCGACGATCCGAAAGGAACAGCGCCATGACCAACACCGTTCTTCTCGTCGGCAATCTCGGCACCGATCCCGAGACCCGCTCCACCCGCGGCGAGACCCGCGTCACCACCCTCAGCCTCGGCACCAGCCGTCCCAAGCGCGATCATGAGGGCAAGACCTTCAAGGATGCGAACGGCTACACCGCCAAGGAGACCGAGTGGCACCGCATCACCTGCTTCAACGGCCTCGGCAAGACGGTCGCGCAATACGCGACCAAGGGCATGCTGGTGTCGGTGCGCGGCCGCATCCACTACAGCAAGTGGACCGATCGCGAGGGGGTTGAGCGGTACGGCTGCGAGATCATCGCCGAGGATGTCCAGTTCCTCAGCCGCGGCAAGTCGGCGAGCGGCGGCGAGCCTTCCGGCCAGAACGACATCGACGACGACCTGCCCTTCTGACGGCCCGGAATACGCCCCGGCGGCACCGCCGCCGGGGCTCCTTCGTCATGCCTGGGGAGGGCTGCCGAAGTGCCGCGTGACGATCGCGTCGAGCCGGCGGGTGAGCAGGCTCGCAAGCGCCAGCGCATCACGCTCGGCGTCGAACGGATCGCGCTGGCAGGCTGAGACGATCGCATCGCGCAGCCAGTAGCTGGTCGCCGGATCGGCCAGCATCGCGATGACCTCGGCCACATCGCTCATCGGCTCACGGGTGATCGGGTCAGGCATCGCCCTCTCCCTTCACCGCCGGCTGGATCGTCCCGTCGCGCGGTCGCGTTCTGCCGGCAGCGGGCTCACCGCCGTTCCCCTTGAGCGCCAAGCGAATCGCCTGTCTCAGGCCTTCGGCGCCCAGCGCACCGCCGCCGGCATCGAGCGCGATCAGCCCCAGTTCGAGCGCGGCAGCACGCCGCAGCTCCTCGCGCCGGCTCTCGAGCAGGCGCCGTTCCTCGTCATGTCGGGTAAGCGCATCCAACGCGCTCGGCTTCTTCTTGGCCACGACCATTCTCCTGTCGGTCGAAGCCCCTTCCGATTCTCTCTTCGCCTAGCCGCGTACCTGTAGGAAAGGGATTTCTGCGGGAGACCGGAGCAGGTCCTCCCCTCCAGCGTGCCGCATCCAATCGGCCGCCGCGGGCATCGAGCCCGCGCCGGCCGAGCTCTTCTACTCGCTCGACATGGGGAAGCATGACAGCGGCGAAGACCGGGCCTCAAGGACGACGGGGCCCCACCATTTTTCCGGCCGATCGAGGTCTGCACTCCACCGCCGGCGTCAGCGCGCGGCCGAAAAAATCGTGACCCCCATCGCCGCTGACGCGGCCGCTCCTGACGGAGCGGTCCCTGACCCCCGATCTTCCCCGCTGTCCCTCAGACGCCGTCTTTCACTTGAACATTGAGAGGACGGACGATGACCTTCTACAGCCCGATCATCACCACCGCCGCCGCTGCTGCTGCGGAGCACGACGCCTATATGGCCGCCTACGCCAGGGCCGCCGCCAGGGCGCCCTACAGCTACTTTGACCAGCACATCATCCGCACCGACGATGGCTGCTACTGGGTCGCTGACGAGGGTGACTACGAAACCCTGATGCAGGACCTGGTCGACCGGATCGTCCACACCGTGGCTGCCGGCCGCAGCGACGAATCCTAAGCCGGCGAGAGGGGCAGACAGCCTCTCTCGCTTTGCTCGTCCAGAGCAGCGTCTTTCTCCCCGAGCACGCCTGCCACGTTCATTCCCGGCTGATTACACCCTCGTTGCAGAGCCTAAGTTCGCGCCGGCGATCCCACCGGGCACCCCGATCAAGACCCGATCGTCAGTCCATCCAACCCGACCGCAGCACTTCGACGATATGCCGCAAAGGGAGCACACCCTATGCGGCAAGCCCGCAGGACAAGCGTTTGAAGACCCTCGCCAAAACCGGTCCCACGGGCAGACACATTTCGTGGTTCCTTGTGGGACGAACAGTAAACCGTTGATTTCCTTTGCTGGAGCCGCCGAGCTGCCACGAGCGAAAGCGTTTTCCTACAGCCCCCGTCCGCTGCTAGATCGACCCTGCCTTGCGACGCGCGACCATGCTCCTCCGGCTCATCGGAGATGTGCATGTCGTACCATCATTTCATCACCGTTCGCATGAGCGGCGCGATGCGCGCTGAGCTCGATCACCTTGTCGCAACCCGCAACACCGACATCGGCAAGCTCGTGCGCGAACTGCTTGCCCGCGAACTCAGGGGCGCGCCCGACCGGATCAGCGAGGCGCTCGGACAGCTCCTATTCGTGGCGATCGCGCTCGACGAGCTGCTCGCCGTTCATCCCGATCCCGACCTGCGGGCGACCGTGATCCGGTTGTGGCGCGAGGCGACCTCCGAGGAGGGCCGGTTCCATGCGGCATAAGCTTGTCAACTTCACCCGCGGCAGCCAGCTGATCGGGCATTTCGGCTTCATGTTCGCGGCCGGCCTCAAGGGCCCTGCCCTGGTCGCGACGGCCGTGTTCGGCGGCCTTATCTGGTGGCGCGTGAACGGCGCCCTGAGCGACGCCGAAAGCTACCTGTGCTGGATGCGGATCTACGTCGCCGGCTACACCTGGTTCGAGTTCGATCCCGGCAAGCCGGTCAACCTGGCCCGCGACGGTGCGCCGATCCTCGTGCCGATCGCACGTGCCGCCACGCACCCGTTGATGGCCACAGCCTGGGCCAAGTGCATGGTCGCGGTTCGCGGCGGGGCGGTACTCGCCGCCTTGATCACGGTGCCGGCGACCATCGCCTTTGCCTGGGCGGCGGCCTGGTTCGGACGACGCTCGAAAGAGAGCCGCCACGAGCGCGGCGCGACGCTGGCAACCCTGCCGGCCCTGGTGACCGAGATCGAGGCACATAACCGGTCCGAGCGCGCGGTCGAGTATCGCCGCATCCTCGGCCCCGGCTGGCGGCTTTCCTCAGCTGCCGAACGCCAGGCGGCCAACCTCTACCAGCCCTACACGCTCGCTGGCGTGCCCTTCCCATGGCGGCTCGAGCAGAGCCACGTCATGCTGATTGGCACGACCGGCACCGGCAAGACCGTCTGCCTGCGCGACCTGCTCGGCCAGGTGCGGGCGCGCCGCCACCGCGCGGTGATCTTCGACCTGACCGGGGCCTTTATCGAGGCATTCTTCGACCCGACACGCGACGTCATCCTCAATCCGCTCGATGCCCGCTGCCCGCAATGGTCGGTCTTCGAGGACTGCGTCGACGAGGCGGGCTTCACCGCGGCGGCGGAGGCAATGGTCCCTCATGACGGCGGCGGTGCCGAGCAGTTCTGGGTGCTCGCCGCGCGCATGCTGTTCGTCGAGATGTGCCTAAAGCTGGTCGCGGAAGGCCGGGCAACCAACCTCGCGCTGTCGACCGAACTCATGACCGCCAGCCTCGCCCATGTGCACCAGCTTATGCAGGGCACGGTGGCCGACCCGCTGACCGCGCCCGAGGCGGCGCGGATGGCGGAGTCGATCCGCGCCGTCTTCAACGCCAACGCGAAGGCGCTGCGGATGCTGCCTGTGGATGGTCCCCGCTTCTCGGTTCGCCGCTGGGTCGAGGGCGAGGGCTGCCCCGGCAGCTTCCTCTTCGTCTCGGCGCGCTACGTCGACATGGCGGTGGCCTCCCGGCTGCTCACCGTCTGGATGGACACCGCCATGAACACGCTCATGGCGGGACCTCGCAGCCCCGACCTGAAGCTCTGGTTCCTGTTCGACGAGCTCGGCGCGCTGCACCGCCTGCCGGCGCTCGAAAAAGGCCTCCAGACCGCCCGCAACTATGGCGGCGCGATCGTCGCGGGCGTCCACGCTTACGCCAAGCTCAAGGAGACCTATGGCGACAACATGGCGATGACGCTCGCCGCGCTCGCCCGCACCAAGCTCGTGCTCGCCACCGCCGACCGCGAGTCCGCCACCTGGTGCTCCGACTTCATCGGCCACCGCCAGTACCGCGAGATGGAGGAGGGTTATAGCTACGGCTACAACAACGCGCGCGACGCGGTGAGCCTTACGCCGCGTCGCCAGATTGAGCCGCTCCTTCTACCCGACCAGCTGATGAACCTGCCGCGCCTTCAGGGCTACCTGAAGTTCCCCGACGGCTTCCCGGCCGCACCCATCCGGCTCGACTATGTCGGCTTCACCGGCATCGCTGCGCCCTTCGAGCCGCGGCCGCCGCTCGCGCCCCGTCCTGCCATCGCACCATCGTCGGCGCGAGCAAGCGACGCAGCCGGCGAAGCGCCGCCGGGCGCCAACGACCAGGGTCCAGGTCCCCGGAACGCGCGCGAGGAGGACGCCTCGACAGGAAGAGATCTGCGCGGCACGAACGCCGACCAACCCGAGCCCCGTGCCGCCGATCCAGCCGATCGCCACTTCAACCCGGCGCTTATCCGCTCGGCCGGGGCGGTACCCGAGGTGTCGTCTTCGCCAGACGGCCAGAGCTTGGACGAGCCGTCGACCGCGGCTCGCCCGGCAATAGCGAAGCCACCCGGCTCAGGCGGAGCGACGGTCGAGCCGTTCAAGGAGCCAGGCGAAGGATCAAGGGCCGAGCGCGCGGGTCGATCAGGCAGGTTCGATCCCGGCCGGAGCGTGCGCCCCCTGCCCTCGCCCGAGAACATCACCCGTCGTGAGCTTCGGGAAGGGATCGCGCCTTCCGAGGACAGGTCGACCGACCAACCTGACCTCGGCTTCTGACCCTCATGTTGTCGGTCGCGAGCGTCAGGTCGGCCAAGGGCGCCGCCGGTTATTTCGCGGCCGACAACTACTATGCGGCCACCGCGCCAGAGGCTGCCGGCGAATGGGTCGGCAAGGGTGCGGCCGCGCTGGGCCTCACCGGCAAAGTCGACCAGGCCGTCTTCGAGGCGCTCCTCAAAGGAACACTCCCGAACGGCGCGCAGGTCGGCGTCGCCGACCGCCATAGTGCGGGCGTGGATCTCACCTTCTCGCTCCCCAAGAGCTGGTCGCTGCTGGCCCTTGTCGGCGGCGATCGGCGGATCATCGAAGCCTATCGCGCGGCGGTGAAGGACACGCTCGCCTGGGCCGAGCGCAATGCGGCCGAGACCCGGATGGAGGTGCGCGGGACCGAGAAAGTGGTGCCGACCGGCAACCTAGTGGCGGCCCTGTTCGAGCACGACACCAGTCGCGCGCAGGACCCGCAGGCGCATCTCCACGCGGTGGTCGCCAACGTTACGCAAGGGCCCGACGGCAAGTGGCGGGCGCTCCACAATGGCAAGCTGTGGCAGCTGAACACGCTCCTCAACGCCGTTGCGATGGCAGGCTTCCGCGAGCGCGTGGAGGCGCTCGGTTACACGCTCGGCGACCGATCCAAGCACGGCAATTTTGAAGCGGCCGGGCTTACGCGCAACATGCTGATGGCGTTCAGCACACGCCGGCAGCAGATCCTCGCCAAAATTGCCGAACTGGGCAATCGCAGCCCCGCCGCGTTCGACGCCGCGACGCTGATGACCCGCGCCCGTAAGGACGCGATCGAGGACCGCGCCGCGCTCTACACCGCCTGGCGCGCGAGCGCCGCCGAGGCCGGCATCGATCTCCAGGGGCTCATCGCCGCTGCCGATCGCGGGACTGCCACGGACATGTCGCCCTGGTCACGCCTCGCCGCCTTTGTCGGCCAGACGACAGCGCGCGGCCGCGAGCTGGTCCAGGCTGTCCAGCAGAAGCTCGGCATTGAGAAAGCCGACCCGTATCTGCCCCGCTACACCAAGGCGATGAGCGCCACCGAGTTCGCTGCAACACACGCCGTCGCATCGGCTGTCCGGCACCTGGAGGAGCGCGAGGCAGCATTCGCGAAGACCGACATCTTCAAGGCCGCGCTCGACACTGGTCTGCCGGTCGGGATCGACGCCGTTGAGCGGCGCGTCGAGGCGCTGCTGGCTACAGGCCAGCTCGTTGCCGGCACCGGCCGGCGCGACCAGATGGTCACTACGGCACGGGCGATCGAGACCGAGCGCGCGATGCTGGCAGCGGTGGAATTGGGCCGCGGCGGCGGCGCGTGCTACGTCGCGGCAGACGTCGCGGCGGCCAGGCTGGACGACGCTGCCCAGGCGCGATCCGGTATCACCCTCAACCCCGGACAGCATGCTGCCGGCGTCATGCTGCTGAACTCGAAAGATCGGATCGTCGCAATCCAGGGTGTTGCTGGCGCCGGCAAGAGCAGCGTGCTCGCCCCCGTTGCAGATCTCATTCGCCAGGCCGGCAAACCGGTCCTCGGCCTCGCGGTCCAGAACACCCTGGTCCAGATGCTCCAGCGCGAAACCGGCATCCAGTCCATGACCGTGGCGCGTTTCCTGAAGGCTCATGAAGGGCTGCTCGGCCCCGCACCGGATCGCGTCCGGCTCGCCGGCGCGCGTGCCAGCCTGGGCGGTGCCGCCCTGCTCGTCGACGAGGCGTCGATGCTGTCCAATGGCGATCACCTGAAGCTCGTCCAGCTCGCCAATTTGATCGGGATCGGCCGCATGGCGTTCGTCGGCGACGCGCGGCAGCTGGGCGCGGTCGATGCCGGCAAGCCCTTCTCGGTGATGCAACAGGCGGGCGCCCCGACGGCGCAGATGAGCCAGAACCTCCGGGCACGCGGAGAGGCAGTCCGCATCGCCGCTGCCGCCGCGCAGATCGGGGCGATTGATCGCGCGATGGAAGCGCTCGCGCCCTACACCGTCGAGGCACCAGAGCGCGCCAGCGCGGAAGCCGCCGAGCGCTGGCTCGCCTTGGCACCGGCCGACCGCGAGCGGACCGCGATCTACGCTTCGGGTCGCCGGCTGCGCGCCGAGGTCAACGAGAAAGTCCAACAAGGGCTGGTCGATCGTGGCGATATCGGGACCGACAAGCTCGCGGTGACGGTGCTGGACCGGGTCAGCGTCACCGGAGAGGAGCTGCGTTACCCGCACAGCTATGCCGAAGGCATGTTGGTCGAGATCAGCCGCGCCCAGGTGGCTCAGCGGCTCCCCCGCGCCCGCGCCGTGGTCGAACGGGTCGACGCCGGCCGCGGCACCGTCACGCTCCGGCTCTCGGGCGGCGCAGAACGTACGTTCCGGCCCGATCGGCTGCGGATCAGGGCGGGCGAGAGCCCGCTCCAGCTCTACGAGGCAAAGGCGCTCGAACTGCACGAGCGGGACCGGATCCGGTGGACGGCAAACGACCATGATCGTGGCCTGTTCAATGCCGACCAAGCGCGGATCACCGCGATCGCGTCAGGCAAGGTGATGCTGGAGACGAGCCAGGGCCGCAGCGTCACGTTGAAGCCGAACGATCTCATGCTCCAGCGTCTAGACCTCGCCTACGCGCTCAACGCCCATATGGCGCAGGGGCTGACATCGGACCGGGGCATCGCGGTCATCGAGACGCGGGACACCAAGCTGGTCAACCAGCAGACCTTCCTGGTGACCGTCACCCGGCTACGAGACTCGCTGACGCTCGTCGTCGACAATGCCGTCCGGCTCGAACGCCAGCTCGTCCGCAATGCCGGCGGAAAGACATCCGCGCTGGAGACCAGCGGCAAGGTTCTCCCTGCAAGCCCCGAGCCGGCCCGGCAACCGACGCGGGCCGCTGAGCCGGAGAAGGGTCTCGATCTCGAGCCGGCGCGCACCAAGCCCTATGACATCGGCATCTGATTCGGCGCTTCGGGCCTGCAAGGCAGCTGCCCGGGTGTGGCGGAATGGTTCAGCCTGCGTATGTTGCGGGTCCATGCCGATGACCGAGGACCAGGAACGATGAGCCGAGGCGCTCGCGATCGAGCGGCTTCATGGCGAGCGCGCCAAGGCATGGGTCGCCGAGCGGATCGTGGCGTTCCGGCAGGCAGGCGACAGCAAGGGAGTGGAGCGTTTCTCCATCCTCGACGCGTGTCTGGACCAGCTTCAGTTCGGTCCGGCTCGCGGCCAATGAGATGAGCATGACGAGGCGATCGACCGATCCCCTGAACCAGCCTGCCGCCCGCTCGTTCGGACCTGATGTTGTCGCTCAAGATTGCGTCCTCGGCCGAAGCTTCAGCCCCACCGCCGGTGACGCCGGACGGCCGCTACATCGTCGTGCGCGGCCGGCTCTGGCGACGTGCCAATCCTGATCTCGATGCCGAGCAGCGGAGAGCGCTCACGGCCGAACTGATGAACGCTCGCCGGGCGGTCGGTGCAGCCCTGAAGGGCCGCGACGACGCCGCGCTCGCGGCGGCGCGGACACGGGTGAATGAAGCGAAGATTGCTCTCGGCGAGCGTGGACCTGTCTGGTGGAGCGACGGCACGCCTGACCAGAACCGGCGGATGGCGCGGAACACCCGCTATGCCGACTGGTACGAAGCACTCGGGAGCACAGCATGAGCGAGACCGAGGCGCTGGGTCTGCCACCCGAGGCGTTCGCCAAGCAGGACGGCGGGTCCGACCTCGACTTCTACGCGCCCACCCGCCTCGTCACACATATCGATGAGGCGGCAGTCGAGGCTCTGACCAGACACTATGCATCGAGGTTGAAACCAGGCGATCGCGTCCTCGACCTCATGTCGAGCTGGGTCAGCCACCTGCCGCCCGGCCTGGATCTCGAGGTCGTCGGCCACGGCATGAACGCGGAGGAGCTCGCCGCCAATCCGCGCCTCGGCCGATGGTTCGTCCAGGACCTCAACCAGGATGCTGTCCTGCCGGAGGCGGACGAGGCGTTCGACGCGGTACTGGTGTGCGTCGGCGTACAATATCTCCAGCACCCTCTGGCGGTGTTTCGCGAAATCCGGCGGGTGCTGAAGCCGGAGGGCGTGGCAATCGCCAGCTTCTCGAACCGGTGCTTTCCGACCAAGGCGGTCGCGATCTGGCGCGCGCTCGACATGAGTGGCCAGGCAGCACTCATCCGGCTCTACCTGGAAAAAGCCGGCTTCCAGGATGTCCAGGGGCATCTGCTCGCGGACGGACGGTCGGGCGATCCGCTGATCGCAGTCGAGGCGCGCAGCTGAGCTCAGCCGAAGCGGATGGCGTCCTCCAGCCCGGCAGCCTTGCCAGCCATGCCGGGCACTTCCTCGAACTGCCGCACCGCCTCGAACCGCCCGCGCTCCTCGCGGTAGCGGACGATCTCGAACCCGTGCCCCTTGAGCTGCGGCACAGCGTCGATCTCGTCCGCCGATGCCGTGTTGATGTCGATCATGCCTTGTTGCTCCACAGCCGCGTGAGCGGACCTCTGTTGCCCTCGGCCGGGTCGGCCTGCGGCAGCGGCACGGCGGCGATGCGCGCGAGCGTTGCCGTGTCTGCCGCCCGGCGGCAGACATCCCAATCCTGCCCTTCCGGGTAGGCGCCCACCAACAGGAAGTCGTCGCTGGCCCTGATCCGGCAATGCCCAGTGCCGGCCGGCAGCACGAGAAGATCGCCCGCCTCGATCCGCACCTGTCGGCCGCCCTCCCCGCCGAGCATCAGCTCGGCCGAGCCGATGGTGCAGGCCAATGCTTCGTGCGCCGTGGAGTGGTAGTGGTGGTAGGGGTAGACGCCGTCGCGCCAATCCGGACGCCAGTCATTCCGGCGAAGCGTCGCCTCGATCGCTTCCGGATCGCCAACGGGCACGATGCCGCGATAGACCAGCACCGGCAGCGCCGGATTGTTAGGCACCCAGCCGTTCGGGCCCAGCATCAGGGTGTCGGGCTCGCTCACAGGTTAGCCTGCTCGTCTCGCGGCAGGTCCGCGTCGGGTGGGTAATAGAGGCCGGCGCACTCCTCACGGAGGCACCCGCCCTCGATCAAGATATCGTCGCGATAGGCGTCCGCGATGAAAGACAGCGTGTCGACATGCCGCGCCTCGAAATACATCGGATGCACGTCCTTCCGTCCTGCGCCGTAGACGACGCGACCGACCTTGGACCAGATCGAGGCCATGGTGCACATGCCGCAGGGCTGGAGCGTCGAGTAGAGCGTCGCCCCGCGCAGCTCGAGCTCGCCCGTGCCCTCACAGGCGCGGCGGATCGCCATCATCTCGGCATGCGCGGTGGCGTCGGGCAGTTCTTGGGTCTGGTTGCGCTCGCCTGCGATCTCGCGGCCGTCGAGGACGATTACCGAGCCGAGCGGCGAGGTGGACGGGTCCGAACCCTTTGAGCGGGCGATCTCGATCGCCCGGCGCATCCAGCGCTCGTCATCCTCGTTCATCGATACCTCCGCGTGCCCAACGTCGGGCCGCGGCAGATGGTCCTATCGGCGGGATGGCACGTTGTGCGCCCATGAAGACGATCCGCTTCCCCGACGGCACGACTGTCCCCGCACTGGGTCAGGGCACCTGGATGATGGCCGAGGATCCGAGCCGCCGCGGCCAAGAGATTGCCGCGCTGCGCGAAGGCGTCGAGCTCGGCCTCACCCTGATCGACACGGCCGAGATGTACGCCGACGGCGAGTCCGAGCGCCTCGTCGGCGAGGCGATCGCCGGCATGCGCGACCGCGTCTTTCTCGTCAGCAAGGCTTATCCGCAGAATGCCTCCGCCAAGCGGCTGCCGCGCGCGTGCGAGGCGAGCCTCGAGCGGCTGGGCACCGACCGGCTCGACCTCTACCTGCTGCACTGGCGCGGGAGCGTGCCGCTGGCCGAGACCGTCGAGGCGATGGAGCGACTGGTCGCGGCCGGCAAGATCGTCCGGTGGGGCGTCAGCAATCTCGATGCCAACGACATGGAAGAGCTGGTCGCCGCCGGTGGTGAGCGATGCCAGACCGACCAGATCCTCTACAATCTGACCCGCCGCGGGCCCGAGCACGACCTGATCCCCTGGCTTGCCGAGCGACGCGTGCCGGTGATGGCCTACAGCCCCGTCGAGCAGGGACGCCTGCTCGCCCATCGCGGACTGGCCGTCATCGCGCGTGAGCGTGGCGTCACGCCAGCGCAGGTGGCGCTTGCCTGGCTGCTGGCGCGCGATGGGACCGTCGCCATTCCCAAGGCGGGATCGGCGCCCCACGTTCGTGAGAATCGCGCGGCGGCGGACCTGGACCTCTCCGACACCGATCTCGCGCGGCTGGACGACATCTTCCCGCGGCCGCCCGGACCTGTGCCGCTGGAGATGCTCTAGCCGCCCGCGGGCTCGAAGTCGTGGACGGTGCCGGGCTGCGCCGCCACAAAGCGCCGTGGCGGCAGCCCCGCTGCCGACAGCGCGGAGGCGAGCGCCAGACGCGGCGCGTCGCGCGCCTCGTCGGTGAGCTGGAACGTGCCCCAGTGGATGCCGAGCGCCTGGCCGGCACCCACGTCCTTGAAGATACGGACCGCCTCCGCCGGGTTGACGTGCTGCGCGCTCATGAACCAGCGCGGCTCGTAGGCACCGATCGGAATGAGCGCCACGTCCGGCGCGCCGAGCCGCTCGCGCATCTCCCTGAAGATCACGCCGTCACCGTAGCCCGTATCACCCGCGAACCAGACCGAGCCGGAGGGTGTGGTCAGATGATGCCCTGCCCACAAGGCCATGCGCACGTCGGTCGGCCCGCGGTTCGCCCAATGACAGGCCGGGGTCAGCGTGGTCGCGATCCCCTCGCCCAGCGGCAGCCGGTCCCACCAGTCGCCGACGATGCAGCGCGCGTCGGGAACAGCAGCGCGGACGATGGCATCGTTGCCGAGTGGCATGGCCATCAGCGGCGCATGATCCGCCTGGAGCCGGCGCAGCGTCGCGACGTCGAGGTGATCGTAGTGGCAGTGGCTGATGAGCACGGCATCGATCGGCGGCAGGTCCTCGAACGCGATTCCCGGCGCCGTCACCCGCTTCGGCCCGGCGAAGGCGACGGGACTGGCGCGCTCGGACCAGACCGGATCGGTCAGGACGTTCCGGCCCGCCGCCTGGATCAGCAGCGAGGCATGCCCGACCATGATGATCCGGAGGCCTGCGACCCGCGACTCCGGCTTGGCCGGGGTGACCGGCACCGAGACCGGCCACTTGGCGGCACCGCCAGCCAGCTTCCAGCGCAGCATGGCGGTGAGGCCGCGATCGGTCGATGGCTGTCCCGGGTTGAAGAAGCGGACGCCGTCGAAATGGTTGGTGGGCGGTCCCTGATAGTAACGATTGCGCGCCATCGGCTTCACCTAGCGTCCGACGACGCCAGACGCGACCGGGTGAGCACGCAAAGCCCTGGTCAGGACGCGGGGACGTCCGGATCCGAATTGCGCTGCCACACCTGCTCGGCAAGCAGGGTCGCAAAGCCGAGCCAGGCTACAAAGGGCAGGCCGAGCGCCGCCGCCGGCCGATCGACTTTCGCGGCTGCGGCGACATAGCCCGCTCCCGTTGCGATCATGGCGCCGGATGCGAGCGCGCTCGCGCCCAGCTCACGCTTACGGAAGAAAAGCTCGGTCCAGCCGCCGATCATGCCGGTGTTGAGCAGCCACAAGGCCACGCCCAGGTTGCGACCCTCGCTTGGCCGTCGGCGGAGCAGTCGATAGCCGCCGATCGCCAGCCCGCTCTCCACGATCGGCCAGACAGCCCCGAACACGGGATTGGGCGGCGTGAAGGCGGGCTTGTCGAGCCGCTTGTACCAGCGCCGGATGTTCGGGTGGGACGGGTCGGGCGCGTTACGGCGTCCGAGAAGCGCGCCCAGGCTCATCACACCAGCGACAATCGCGATCGCCGCCGGGCGCGACAGCCCGACTGCTCCTTTTCTCGACACTGGTTGGCTCATGCCGCGAGATACCGTTCGAGGTCGTCGCTCCCGCCGATACGCTCGCCATCGATGAACACCTGCGGCGTCGTATCGACGCCCTGTTCCTCCTCGAACGCGTCCACCTCCTCGCGCGAGGACAGGATGCGGTCGTCGACCTCGAACCCCGCCTCTTCCAGCATCTCCTTGGCGCGTACGCCGAATGGACAGGTGTGGTCCGGCAGGATCATCCGGTACAGGATCGCTACATTCTCGTCGGCCATGTGAGGCACTCCCTGGCGGACCGTAACGCCCGCAGATTCGTACAGCGCAGCGTTGCTGGTGCCGTTCCGTCGCTCAGGGGTAGAATGATCCTGAAGCCGGGCCGCAGATCACATGTTCCTCGTTCGTTCGCGCGCTGCTAAGCTGCCCGGCGATGGAAGGCCGTTCGACTCGCAAGATCATCCATGTCGACATGGATGCCTTCTTCGCGTCCGTGGAACAGCGCGACGATCCGGCCCTGCGCGGGCGGCCGGTCGCGGTCGGCTATGCCGCAGCGCGCGGCGTCGTCGCGGCGGCCAGCTACGAGGCACGGGCGTTCGGGGTGCGATCAGCCCTGCCCTCGGTCACAGCACTTCGGCGTTGTCCCGACCTCGTCTTCGTGCCGCCGCGCTTCGACGTCTACAAGGCCGTCTCGCGTCAGATCCATGCGATCTTCGCCGAATACACCGACCTCATCCAGCCGCTCTCGCTCGACGAGGCCTATCTCGACGTGACCGGCAACCGTGCCGGGCTACCGACGGCCTGGGCCACCGCCAAGGCCATCCGGGCGCGCATCCTCGAGAAGACCGGCCTGACTGCGTCGGCCGGCATCAGCTACAACAAGTTCCTGGCCAAGCTCGCGTCGGACCACCGCAAGCCCAACGGCCAGTTCGCCGTCACGCCCGACATGGGCGCGGCCTGGGTCGAGACATTGCCCGTCGCGCGCTTCCACGGCGTCGGACCGGTGACTGCGGCCAAGATGAAGCGGCTCGGCATCGAGAGCGGTGCCGACCTCCGCGCCAAGCCGCTCGCCTTCCTCGAGGAGCATTTCGGCAGTTCGGCCGGCTGGTACCATGCGATTGCCCGCGGCGAGGATCATCGCCCGGTAAACCCGAACCGCGCCCGAAAGTCCTCGGGTTCGGAGACCACGTTCGACCGCGACCTGACCGAGCCGGCCGAAATCGAGGCCGGCGTGCTGCGCATGGCGGACGATGTCTGGGGCTGGTGCGAAAAGACCCAGGCCTTTGGGCGCACGGTCACCGTCAAGATCAAGTTCCAAGACTTCCGCCAGATCACCCGCAGCCGCAGCCATGCGGGCGCGGTGACCGATCGGGATCAGCTTCACCGTACAAGCCTTGACCTCGTCCGCTCGATCTACCCGCCCGAAACCGGCATCCGCTTGGTCGGGGTGACCGTCTCCAACTTCGAGGCACCCGTGCGCGATGGGCCGGCCCTGCCCCTATTCAGCGCGGAACCGGACTCACGCGGCGCTTCGATGATGGTGGAGGCTCGCTGATGGGCAGGCGATCGGGGAGCGCCGACCTGCCGCTCCATGGCGGGCGCGTACCCGCCTGGCTTGGCCAGCGCATGACCCGGCTAGGCGCGGTGATCGCGCAAGCGATCGTGCTGGAATATGGCCGCGACGAGCTGCTGCGCCGGCTCGCCCACCCTTTCTGGTTCCAGTCGTTCGGCGCGGTGATGGGCATGGACTGGCACTCGTCGGGGATCACAACGAGCGTGCTTGGCGCCCTCAAGCGCGGCCTTGCCCCTCTCTCGAGCGAGCTCGGCCTGCACGTGTGCGGCGGTCGCGGGCGGCACAGCCGCGCGACCCCCACAGAGCTTGTCGCGGTGGGCGAGCGCGTCGGTCTCGATGGCGATGCGCTCGCGCGTTCCAGTCGGCTGGTCGCGAAGGTCGACAGCGCCGCGGTACAGGATGGGTTCGACCTTTATCTCCACGGCTTCATCGTCGCTGACGACGGTCGCTGGGTGGTAGTGCAGCAGGGCATGAACGACGGCCGGAAGCAGGCGCGCCGCTATCACTGGATCTCCGAGGGACTGGAGAGCTTCGTCGACGCGCCCCATGCCGCGGTCGAGGGCGCCAATCAGGGTCAGATCGTCAACCTCACCGACCGGCGCGCCGCCGCCTCGCGCGAACGCCAGCTCGATCTGCTCCGAGATGCGGGACCCGCTGGAATCGTCCGCAAGCTTGCCCGGCTCGGACCCGCCCACGGCAAGGCATCTGCGCCGGCCGCGCAGGCCATGCTGCCGCACCTCGTCATGCCCGATCATCATGAGGTCCGGGCCGAGGACGTGGTCGAGCGTCGACTTCATGGCGCGCTCGCCGCTGCCGCCGATCGTGGGCCTGAGGACTTCGCCGAGCTGCTGCTGGTGCCCGGCGTCGGCGCGCGCACCGTCCGTTCGCTGGCGATGGTGGCGGAGGTGGTTCATGGCACACCGTGTCGTTTCAGCGACCCTGCCCGCTTCAGCCTCGCCCATGGCGGCAAGGACCGTCATCCCTACCCGGTCCCGACCCGCGTCTATGACCGGACGATCGCGGTCATGAAGGAGGCGGTCGCGGCCGCGAAGCTCGGCCAGGACGAGAAGCTGGCGGCGATCGGGCGCCTCGACCAGCAGGCGAGACGGCTGGAGGCCACCGCGACGGGCCCATCGGTCGAAGCGCTGATCGCGGAGGAGCGCAGCCAATCGCACGCGTTCGGTGGTCGCAGCGTGTTCGGCTGGGAGCCGCCGGGACCGGTACACGCCGACGAGAGCGCCGCCTGATGGCTATGGCGGACCTGTTCGATGCCCCGGCGCTGCCCGGGCTCGCGTCGCAGGACGATCTCGTCAGCGAGGCCGAGGAGCGGATGCTGATTGCGGCGATCGACGCGACGGCGCTGGCGCCGTTCCGCTTCCAGGGCTGGACCGGCAAGCGGCTGACCAGCTCCTATGGCTGGCGCTACGACTTCGATGCGGGAAGGCTGGAGCGCGGCGAGCCGCTACCCGACTGGCTGCTGCCGATCCGTGATCGCGCGGCCGCCTTTGCCCGGTTGCCGGTCGACGATCTCGTCCAGGCCCTGCTGATCCGCTACGATCCCGGCGCGGGCATCGGCTGGCATCGTGACCGCCCGGCGTTTGAGCATGTGGTCGGGCTGTCGCTGGGCACGCAGGCCACGATGCGCTTTCGCCGCCGCGTCGGCACCCGCTTTGAGCGTGTCGCCGTGCCGCTGCCGCCCCGCGGCGCCTATCACCTCAGCGGCGCGGCGCGCCATGGCTGGGAACACAGCATCGCCGAGATGGACCGAACGCGCTGGTCGATCACGTTCCGCAGCCTGCGCGCGCGATCGTCCTAACCCGCATCGTCGGGCTCAGGGCGTGAGGCAGGGTCGACCTGCTTCGCGTCGGGCAACTCCAAAGCGAGCGAGCCGATATTGTCGCCCCGCACCTCGATCATGGAAACTCCATCGACGATCAGCGGGCGTTGCGGGATCAGAATCGCGTCCTCTTGATGACAAGGATCGAGGTCGAGCCATGCGCGCACCGCCTTTTTCAGGCTTGTGACTTCGACCAGCTCGTCCAGGCCGCGCGGGACGTTCTCGAGCGCGGCGCTCATCCGCCAGTCGATTTCGGGCGACGCTGCATCACCCCAGCTTGCTTCGGCCATGATCTTCCCTTTCGTGGAAGCTTCGACACCAATTGCTCGAGCGCAAGGGTTGGAGCGAAGTTCCCCGACGCCTAGACTGGCCTAAAGCAGAACCGGCCGGCAACTGCTCGACTATGATCTGCATCCCAGTGCGCTTGATCAGCGCAGCTGGCTGTCCTTGCTTCCCCGCCGATTGATGGCGGACGCCTTTGGCTTGGCATCGCGAAGCGACTGACACGCGACGCACGTGCGAACGCCCGGGAGGACAATCCGACGACGCTCGGGGATCGGCTCGCCGCATTCGACACAGTGGGTTTCACTTTCGCCCGTCGGCATGCCGGCCCGGGCGGCGAGGATGGCATCCGCGACCGAGTCGTCGATCTGATCCTGGACGGCACCGTCCCGCGTCCAACCGCCCGCCATCATCTGCTCCGTCTTCGATTTTCATCCGAAATGGGGTGAGCAGGCGCTGTTTTCAGCCTTTCCGGCGCTGGGCAGCACCAGCAGGGCACCGTGTCGGGCTTATCCCGGCCAGATTCTTTTACGCTCCGTGGGTTGACCGACCTCGCCGCCATGCGGAACATAAGAGGAACATGAGAGTCGATTCCGTCTGATGCCTGCCGCCACTTCCCACTCCGAAATTGTGACACGCCTCCGCGAGAGCATTGCCGATGTGCGCCCGCGGCAGGTGGCAGCCCTTCCCTTTGCCTTGCCCGAGATCGACCGCCGGCTGGCCGACCATGGGCTGGATGGTGCCGCCCTGCACGACATCGCGCCCGCGGCCCCGTCGCTCAGCGACGACGCCGCGGCGACGCTCTTCATCGCGGGCATAACCGCGCGTCTGGCAGCGGCGGCCGACACCCGCGTGCTGTGGGTGGTGAGCCGGTTCGACCTCTACGCGCCGGGGCTCGAGCAGGCAGGACTGCCGCCCGGCCGGATCCTCTTTGCCGAAGGACGCGAGGACAAGGACGTGCTGGCGCTGATGGAGGATGGCCTGCGGCACGGTGCGCTCGCCGCCGTCGTCGGCGAGGTCCGTCGCGCCGACATGACCGCGAGCCGCAGGCTCCAGCTCGCCGCCGACGCGGGCAGCACCCCCGCCTTCCTGTCGCGCCGGTGGCGGCGGCAGGGTGTCTGTCCCCTGTCCGAGCTGTCAGCGGCGACGACGCGCTGGCGGATCGCCTGTGCACCGTCCGAACGGCTGCCCGCGCCGGGCGTCGGCCGAGCGCGCTGGACGGTAGAGCTCGTCCGCCAGCGGGGCGGCAATCCCTTCTCCCTTCTCGTCGAGGCCTCAGATGACACGGGTCGCCTCGCTCTACCTGCCGGCGCTCAGCATCGAGCGGCTCCGGCGGCTGGAGCGACCGCGCGCGCAGCCTGAGCCGCGTGCCCTCTCCCCCTTGCCCGTCGACGACGACCCTGGCGCCTGCTCGGTGCCGCGGGGCGGCAACTGGCGGCCGGGTGCACGCTGGGCGCGCGAGGGCGCGCGCGATCGCTTGGGCGTGGCGGCCGAGGCGACCGCACTCCCGCTCCATCAGCAACCAACCATGCGCGAACTCCGGCGTCGGTCGGAAGCCGCCGAGCATCCGTTCAAAGGGCGGCAGCATGCGCCGCTCGCCGCGACCGTAGCGAGGGCAGAACGGGCGGAGGCGCCCGCACCGCCGCTGATCCTGGCGCACCAGATCGGCAATCAACAGCTGATCGCGGCGGCTTGCCCCGCGGCCCTCGCGCTTGGCCTGGTGCCGGGTATGGCGGTGACCCAGGCGCGAGCGCTCCTGCCCGGGCTCGACATCCGCGCGTCGGATCCCGCCGCCGATGCGGTCGTCCTGGATCAGCTCGCCTCCCATGCGGTGCGGCACTGGACGCCAACCGCAGCCATCAGCGGGGCGGATGGGCTCTGGCTCGACCTGACCGGCGTCACCCACCTGTTCGGCGGCGAGGAGCGGTTCTCCGCGCGCCTGCTCGGCTTCTGCCGACGGCTCGGACTGACGGCGCGGGTCGCGGTCGCGGGCACGCTCGGCGCGGCGCACGCGCTGGCACGGTTCGGCGGCCAGCCGATCGAGCGGATCGAGGTCGGCCGCGAGGCACAGGCACTCGCTGGTCTGCCGCTCGCGGCGCTTCGCCTGACGCCCGAGGCGCTGGCGGCGGCGACCCGCTTCGGGCTGGAGCGCGTCGGCGACCTGCTACCCCTCCCGCGCGGCCCGCTCGCTCGGCGCCTCGGCCTCGCCAGCGTCCGCCGGCTCGACGAGGCACTCGGTCGGGTGGCCGAGCCGATCGTCCCGGTCGTGGCCCACGAGGTTCCGGTCGCAACGCTACGACTGCTCGAGCCGATCGGGACCGCGGAGGCGATTGAGCAGGTCATCCGCGATCTGCTTGCCGACATGGTCGAGCAGCTGCGGACACGGGGCCTTGGCGCGCGGACGCTGGTGCTGGCGCTCGATCGCGTCGACGGCAGCGAGCAGCGGCTGGCCATCGGCACGGTGCGCGCCACCCGCGATGCAGCTCACCTCGCGCGCCTCTTTCATCTTCGCATCGAGCGCGTCGATCCCGGTCTCGGCATCGAGGCGATGCGGCTGGCGGCGCCGCGGACCGAGCCGCTCGGCGCAACTCCGCTCGGGGGCACGCTCGCGGGCGACGTCGGACTTGCCGACCTCTCGACCCTTGTCGACCAACTCGCGGGCCGGGCGGGGCCGACGGCGCTGTTCACGGTCGGCGCGGTTGAGAGCGACGTGCCCGAGCGCGCGACCATCCGTGTCGAACCGATGGCGAGCCCTCAGGGCTGGCCGGCGTGGAAGCGACCCGTCCGGCTGCTGCGCCGGCCTGAGCCGCTGTCCGGTGTAGTGGCGCTCCTGCCCGACCATCCTCCGCGTCGCTTTACTTGGCGAGGGCATGCCCATGCCGTGGTGGCGGGCGATGGCCCCGAACGCATCCATGGCGAGTGGTGGCGGCGCGACGGCGAGGTCTGGGCGGTGCGCGATTATTTCCGCGTTGAGGACGAGGCGGGCGCGCGCTTCTGGCTGTTCCGGCGCGGCGACGGTGTCGATGGCGCGACCGGCGACCTCAGCTGGTACATGCACGGGCTGTTCGGATGACTCTAGATCTCCGCTCCGATCGGTGCCGTGAATCGCTCGTCCAGCACATCGCCCGTGTTGGGCACGCCGGCCGGTTCGAAGATCATGACCTCGGCCTCTTCATCGGCGGCTGTCCGATGCTCCACGCCGCGCGGTACAATCACAAACTCGCCGGGCCCGAGATCCGCGATGTGGGTTCGGAACTCGACCCGGAAACGGCCGCGATGGACGAGGAACATCTCGTCCACGTCGGCGTGCGTGTGCCAGGGGAACACGCCCTCGGCCTTGACGAGCTTCACCTCCTGTCCGTTGAGACGGCCGACAATCTTGGGCCGCCATTGTTCATCGATGCGCGCGAAGCCCGCCGCCACATTGACCGTATCCATGCCCGCCTCCTGATCGGCCCGCCATACCAAGCCGGCGGACAGGCGTCATGACCGGCTATGTGGAGTTGCAGGTCACGAGCCACTTCTCGTTCCTGCGCGGCGCCTCCTCGCCCGAAGAGCTGTTCGCCGCCGCCGCCCTGCTCGGGCACACGGCGCTGGGCGTCGCCGACCTCGGTAGCGTCGCCGGCGTGGTTCGCGCCTGGGAGGCGCAAAAGGCGACCGGGGTCCGGCTGATCGCGGGCGCGCGGCTCCTGCTCGACGACGGTCGCGGCCTGCTGCTCTACCCGACTGACCGCCCTGCCTGGTCGCGCCTGAGCCGGCTCCTCACCCTCGGCAAGTCCCGCGCCGGCAAGGGCGGCTGCATGCTCGGCTGGAGCGACGTCGCGGCACGAGCCGAGGGGCTGATCGCGATCCTGCTACCCGACCTGCCCGGCGAGACCACCGCCCGCCACCTGGAGGAACTCGGGGAGGCGTTCGGCACCCGCGGCTACTGCTCGCTGGCACTGCGCCGCCGACCCGACGACGCGATGCGGCTTCACGAACTCGCCGCCCAGGCAACGGCTGCCGGCGTGCGCGCGGTCGCGACCGGCGACGTGCTCTACCACGCGCCCGAGGCGCGCCTTCTCCAAGACGTGGTCACCGCGATCCGGGAGAAGTGCACCGTCGACACGCTCGGCCACCGGCGCGAACGGCATGCCGATCGTCACCTGAAGTCGCCAGAGGAGATGGAGCGCCGCTTCGCCGCCTTCCCCGATGCGATCGCCGCGACGGCCGACATCGCGCGGGCGTGTCGCTTCGATCTCGGCGAGCTCAGCTACCAGTATCCGCACGAGGAGGTGGTCGAGGGCCTCTCGGCGCAGGGCGCGCTCGAGCAGCTTACCCGCGAGGCGGCCGGGCGGATGTTCCCCGACGGCGTGCCGCTCCCCTACCAGAAACAGATCGCCCACGAGCTGCGGCTGATCGGCGACCTTGGCTACGCGCCCTACTTCCTGACCGTGAACAGCATCGTCGCGGAGAGCCGCCGTCGCGGCATCCTCTGCCAGGGACGTGGTTCGGCAGCGAACAGCTGCGTCTGCTTTGTGCTGGGGGTGACCAGCATCGACCCGATCAAGCACGAGCTGCTGTTCGAGCGCTTCGTCTCGGGCGAGCGGCGCGAGCCGCCCGACATCGACGTCGACTTCGAGCATGAGCGCCGCGAGGAGATCATCCAGTGGATCTACGAGACCTACGGCCGTGACCGATCCGCGCTGACCGCGGTCGTGACTCGCTACCGCGCGCGCGGCGCCGTGCGCGAGGTCGGCAAAGCGCTGGGCCTACCTGAAGACCTTACCAAGGCGCTCGCCGGTTTAGTCTGGGGCTGGAGCCAGGAAGGTGTTGGCGAGAAGCAGGTCAACGAGCTCGGCCTCAATATGGGCGACCGGCGGCTGCGGCTGGCGCTCGACCTCGCGAGGCGGCTGATTGGGGTCCCCCGCCATCTCTCGCAGCATCCCGGCGGCTTCGTGCTGACCCATGATCGGCTTGATGATCTCGTACCGATCGAGCCCGCGGCGATGGTCGACCGCCAGGTGATCGAGTGGGACAAGGACGATATCGATGCCTTGAAGTTCATGAAGGTCGACGTGCTGGGCTTGGGCATGCTCGGCTGCATGAACCGGGCCTTCAACCTGCTCGACGAGGCCAAGGACATCCGGGTCGGCATGGCTGACCTCCAGGATGACGACCCGGACGTCTACGCCATGATCCAGAAGGCTGACACGCTGGGCGTCTTCCAGATCGAGAGCCGCGCGCAGATGTCGATGCTGCCGCGGATGAAGCCGCGGCGCTTCTACGATCTCGTGATCGAGGTCGCGATCGTGCGCCCTGGTCCCATCCAGGGCGACATGGTCCACCCCTACCTCCGCCGCCGTGAGGGGATCGAGAAGCCCGATTACCCCCGCCCAGAGCTGCGCGCGGTGCTCGAGAAGACACTCGGCGTGCCGCTCTTCCAGGAGCAAGCGATGAAGGTCGCGATCGTCGGCGCCGGCTTCACGCCCTCCGAGGCCGACCAGCTCAGACGCGCAATGGCGACGTTCAAGTTCACCGGCGGCGTCAGCCACTTCTTCGACAAGCTCGTGGGCGGCATGGTCGAGCGCGGCTACCCTCGCGACTTTGCGGAGCGGACGTTCAAGCAGATCGAGGGGTTCGGATCCTACGGCTTCCCCGAGAGCCACGCCGCCTCGTTCGCCAAGATCGCCTACGCCTCGTGCTGGATGAAGCATCATCATCCCGACGTCTTTTGCTGCGCGCTCCTCAATGCGCAGCCGATGGGGTTCTACGCGCCCGCCCAGATGGTCCGTGACGCCCGCGAGCATGGCGTCGAGGTCCGCCCGGCCTGCATCAACGCCAGCCGCTGGGACTGCACGCTCGAGCCGACGCGTGGTCGCACCCTCGCTGTGCGCCTGGGTCTCCGACAGGTCCGCGGGCTCGCCAACGTCCATGGCGCTGCAATCGTCGCCGCCCGCGGCGAGACGCCGTTCCAATCGGTCGAGGAGGTCTGGCGCCGAGCGGGCGTGCCCCGCGCCGCGATCGAGCGACTGGCCGAAGCTGACGCTTTCCACGCGCTGGGCGAGGATCGTCGGCAGGGCCTATGGAAGGTGCGCGGCCTCGGCGAGGCGCCGCTGCCGCTGTTTGCCGCCGCGGACGAGCGCGAGGCTGCGTTCAGCCCGGAGGGCCTGGAGCCGGTCGTCACCCTCAAGCCGATGTCCGACGGACGCGAAGTGGTCGAGGACTATCGCGCCCTCCAACTCTCGCTGCGCGCCCATCCGCTCGCCTTCCTCCGCGACGATCTCACCCGGCGCGGGGTCAAACGCTGCGCCGATCTCGCGACCATCCGCGACGGGCGCCATGTCGAGGTCGCCGGCATCATCCTCGTCCGCCAGAAGCCTGGGTCCGCCAAGGGCGTGCTGTTCATCACCATCGAAGACGAGAGCGGGATCGCCAACGGCATCCTCTGGCCCGACCGCTTCGAGGCGCAGCGCCGAACCGTCATGTCGGCGGCGATGATCGGGATGAAGGGGCGGGTTCAGAAAGAAGGCGAGGTCATTCACGTCATCTGCGACCGGATCATCGACTATGGCGACCTGCTCTCGAAGGTTGGGCAGATGGACTTCCCGCACGCGACCGGCCGCGGCGATGGCGCCCGCCATGCAGGTTGGCCGGACCGGGGCGACGCGGGCTGGAAGCCGGGGCCGCGCGATAGCTACTGGCCACCGCACGCCGCCGGCATGGATTCGGAGGAGGTCGTGCGGGTCAAGACGCGCGACTTCCGGTGAAGGGTGACCAGCCTGCCGCGCCACCAGCGCGTGATCATCTCATTGTCGCTCCACATTCTCCGCGCCGCCATGGTCCGCTCGGGCGAGATGCGGGTCGACGCGGTCGAGGTCCGGCTCGCGCTGCGCTGCCTCCTGCCGCACTGCCCCGAGCGCTGGCCCCTCGAGCTGTTCTGGGACTCGGCCGGCCAGGACAACGAGATCGGCCGCGCGCAGGGCACCACCGCCGCATTCAACGGCATCGTCCGGCAGCTGCGGCTGGCAGGTCGGCATGAGGACTGAGCAGGGTCAGGCAACCTCGTCGCCTGGTCGGGGCGACGATGCCGTCGACCATGGCGGGCGCAAGCTGCGGACGCTCGAACAGTGCGCGCTCCATCGCCGGACCTTTCGGCTGACCTGCCCCGCCTGCGGCCATGTCCGGCTGCTCGACGCGATCCCGCTCTGGTGGCTGTTCACGAAGCGCGGCTGGGACGATGGCCTGCCGCACGCGATCCGGCGACTATGCTGCCAGCCCTGCCGAGACGGGGGTCGCGTTGTTCGGCCCCGCTTCGTCGTTACCCGCGAGCAGCCGGAAGGGCCGCAACCGCCCTACCCCAACCACCACGAGTGGAAGAGGGTTGTGTCGCGCTATCGCTCGTGATCGGATCGCCGCCATGTGCAACCTGTACAATCTCAAGGTCGAGCGCTGGGAGTATCTCGACTATTTCCAGGCCGGCGAGGACGCCTGCAACGAGCTCGAGGTCACCAAGGATTACGCCGCCCCCGGCAAGCCCGGCTATGTGGTGCGCATGGACGCCGGGCAGCGCGTGCTCAGCACCATGAAGTGGGGGTTCCCGACCAGGAAGCCGCGCAAGCGGCCGGCGCGCAAAGGCGAGATGCCCTTCCTGCATGACTGGTGGACCAACTGCCGCAATCTTTCGAGCAACATGTGGCGGCCCTGGCTGCTCAAGCCCGAGCACCGCTGCCTCGTGCCGTTCTCACGCTTCGCCGAGCCAAAGGCAGTGGCCGATCGCAGCGGGCCCGGCGACACGAACTGGTGGTTCACCGTCGCCGACCAACCCGAGCCCTGCTTTGCGGGCGTGTGGAAGGTCGATCAGGATCATGACCGGGTCTATGCATTTTGCACGACCGAGCCGAACGCGCTCGTCGCACCCAAGCACCCGAAGGCGATGCCGGTGATCCTCATGGCGGAGGATCATGAACGCTGGCTCTCGGCGCCCGCCGAAGAGGCCCTTCCGCTCGTGTCTGCCTATCCGTCGCAGCTGATGAGCGTGGCCTGACGCGGACTCCCGACGCATTACGCGCCAGCGTTGGCCGCCCCGCCGCTGTCCGACTGGCGTAGCGAAGCGCGCCGGACATGGTATGTTCCGGACGATGAACCTCATGACGGCCATCCCAACCGAAACCGAAGGCGCTGTGGCCGCCGAACCGAGCGTCGACTTCGTCGTCGTCGATGTCGAGACCGCCTGTTCGCGCGTCAGCAGCATCTGCCAGATCGGCATCGTCGGCTTTCGGGACGGACGGGAGGTGTTCGCCTATGAGACCCTCGTCGATCCCTGCGACGAGTTCTCGCCCTTCAACACGCGCATCCACGGGATCAGCTGCGATCACGTCGTGGGCAAGCCGACATTCGGCCACGTCCACGAGATCGTCGACGGTCATCTGACCGGCCGGGTGACGGTCGCGCACTCTACCTTCGATAAGGGCGCGCTTGCGGCCGCCTGCCGCTTTCATGACCGGCGCACGATCGAAACGACGTGGCTGGATAGCGTGCGGGTGGCGAAGCGCGCCTGGCCCGACTTGCCAAGCCATCGGCTTAACGTGCTGACCCGCTTCCTGGGCGTACGGCACAAGCACCATGACGCGCTCAGCGACGCCCGGGCAGCGGGAATGGTGATCGTCAGGGCGATCGACCATACCGGGATCGACCTCGCGGGTTGGCTGAGGCCGGCAGATTCAAAGGGGGGTCCGGCGCCGAAGCCGGCGGCAGATGGCCCCCTCAAGGGTGAACGGGCATTTGTTCTCGGACAAGCTCGTGACGGTCCGCTGGCGGTTCGCTTGGCAGAGCTGGGTGCGCGCGTCGTCGCCTCGGTCGGCACGACGACGACGATTCTCGTCGTCAGCGATGATCAACCGTACGGCAGGTTCGTCCAGGCGAGCGCACCATATCGAAAGGCAGAAGATCTCCGAGGCGCCGGCTCTGCTCTGCGCATACTCGGCGAGAGTGAAATCCGAGACATGCAGGGGACTTGATCGGAAGCCGTCTGCCAGGCGATCGGCGGCTTCTCAAAACTCAAGATTGAGGATCGTGAAGGCGGGGTGCATTCGAGAAAGGAATTTGAGACGCTCTTTCCCTCTGCTGCGGCGTATCACTGGACCGACTATCAAAATCGATCGTTTGTGAGACAACTCTGATCTGGTGTTTCACCGGTCGTCGCCGGTCATCCGAGCATACCCCTGTCAGACACTCACGAGCACCCGCGTGGTCCCGGAAGCCGTCGGTTCAGGTGCGACTGAAGGGCCGGTAGTGGGCCAATTGCTGACTAGCGGCTTTGCCGGCAAATGGGACGAGAAGCGGACGTTCGTTTAAGCCCCCAGTTGAGGCTGCGAAGGACTCACAATCCGCCACAAGGATCGCTGTCGCTGCTTCCCAAGTCCCGCTGTTCGTTTATCTCAATTTGCGACTGAGCCATCGTGCGACAGCGTCAGCCCGCCTTACGCCTCAGGATGTGTCTCGCGGCGTTCAGCCTTGGGGGCTCGTCCGCCCGCTCTATACCGACCCTCGCGGAGATATGTCCAACGTCCCCACCGCTGGCAAGATTGGCGCACGTATGAAGAAGCGTGGCGCAATCATTCTCGTCGGTCAGTTCGTCCAGAAGCGGCATGAGGATTAGCAGGAGTCGTCTGCGATCCGCAGGGTCACCGCGCCGCGATGCCGAGGTGATGTGTCGAGCGAGCCTTAGACCCTCCCCCGATCCGTCAATAAGCGGGATGGCGTAATCTACCAGCGTCGCGAAAAGCCGAGGTGATCGGAGACGGTCGATGATAAGTTGGGCTACAGCCCGCGCGATCCCGACATTGGGTGGCATCCGTTCTAGGATCGAGACGGCGAAGTCGACGCTCGAGGCGGGCGTGTCGCCAGCGTTCATGAGTTCGATGACGGTTGTCACAGTGGCGACATCCATCTCCACGCTGAACCGTTGCCTCGCGACATCTAGTGCACGGGCCCGTCGGGACGCGTCCATCTCCTTGGCCATGTGAAGGAGATTGCGCCAGCCCCAGCCAGTTGCGTTGCCGCTGTAGAAGCCGAGTAGACGGTCGAACACGCCGGCCGGATCCCTTGCCCCGTGATCGCTGCGATATGCTGCGGCGTCCGGCCCGGTCTCCACTCGGGAGAAGTCCGCCAGAGCCTCGACCTCGGTCGCTGACGCCTGCAGGCCTGCCGCCGCCAGAAGGCGAGCGCATCGGCGGACATCCAGGTACTGGCCGACACCCGCGAATAGCCGCGCCAGCCGCTCGAGGGGCGGCGCTAACCCTAGGGAGAAGTCGGCCGAGGCGACGACGTCCTCCAGGACCCCGATCCCGAAGCGGCGCTCCTCAGCAACGGCCGGATCGACTGCGCTCGCCATCGCGAGCAGTCTGGTCAGTCGGTTCTGCGGCGCGGCCGCGGCGACGGCGCCGGCCAGAATCCGGTGGCCTGATCTTACTCGCCCGACGCCAATTGTGAACACCAGGCCCTTCATCGCCGGATCGGCGACGAGGTCGACCGCTACGCCGTGCAGCCTCTGCATGACGTCAAACGGAACCGATCGGTCGTCGGCACCGCAGGCGCAGAGATCGACGTAAGCGGCGGCAAGCGTCGGTGCTCGGGCCTTTACGCTGTCGAGAAGCCGTCCACCGAAAGACACGAAGTCCGTGCCTTCGAGCAGGACCATGTTCAGTACGATGAACTGACCCGCCTTCAGAAGAGCGGCCAGCCTTGTGTTCGGGATCGCCACCAGATCACGGCCCAGACGGGTCGCTGCGATGGCCGCCTCGCCCTCCGAGATGCTAGCCAATGGGAAAGGCTGCAGCCCGGCCCCTAGGCCCACGCCACCGGCGCCAACCGTCCACGTCGTCATCACGAGACCGAGGTCGGAACTCGCGTCGAGCTCGGCGATCCGCTGCGCCAGAAGCGGATGCTCGTGTACGTCGTCGACCAGCAGGACCACGCGCGGCCCACCCTCCGCTCGCAGCCGCGCTGCCAGCCTGACCGTGGCTGTCCACTCTGCGTCACTCATTTCCGGACCACGAAACTCGATGGCGACGATCCTCCCCTCGACTTGCAGGTCCCACATGACGCGCCGCGCAAGCGTGCTCTTTCCGGCGCCGCTTGGACCATGCACGAGTATCTTGGGACACACAGACGAGGTCACGGCGTCGCGCAGCGCACCGGCCGCATCGCGCGGCACGTCCAACTCGCTCGCGATCCCCTCCCAGACGTCACTCTGGCTGGTGTAGAAGAGGGCGACCGAGCCGGTCTGTGATCGTGTCCGCGAACCGAACGCCACCATCGATCCGACGATGGAGCAGGGATGCGCGGGCGGCAAATAGTCGGCGATCCATCGTAGGACTTCCGCGCTCCCGATTGTTTCGCGCCACGTTATGGCGTCTAGCAACGCGCGCAGAGCGGCATCGATCTCGTCGGCCGGAACCCCGAAGCGGGCGAGCCGCGCCTCGGCCATCAGACGGAATACTTCCTTAGGAATGCCTGCAGGAAGGAGCTCAGCGTTCATGCGCGACAGCACGCCTTCCAAGTCGAGTTTTACAGCAGACGCCGAGCCCTTGGCAGCCAGCTCCCTCACTAGCCGCGATACGTGCTTGTCGATCCGCTTTCGCCGGAACAGGTCGAGCACGTCGTTGCTCCCCACGGAGGCGGCGGCAACCAGCCGGAAGGAGAGACGCGCGCTTGGCTCGGCGCCGATGGCGGCTCGCGCGGCTTGGAGGTCGGCGACGAAACGAGAGAGGATCCCACGAGCAACCGTCCAATCTAGTTCCGTAAGCTCGTAGCCCTTTACCTGGGCGTAGATTTCGGTCCCGTCGAACAGGCGCAGATCGACGTCTTGAGCCCCCTCGTAACGGAGCGCGACGACGCCACCCGCACCGGTTAGCAAGCCCGTGAGCAACCAGGCCGCATAGCTGCGCTGGAAAAGGAAGCCCTTTTCGGCGTTCATACCCCCGGCCCGGCCCGGGGTCTCCAACGCGCGGCCCGAGACCGCCCAATCTACCGACAATGCCGATCCATCCATGTGAGGTGGGGGGGGGAAGCTACATCCTCTCTCACGCCTTGGCGACCTCCACGCTTATCGCGGGGCGCCATGCGGGGCGCGTTGGCCTGCGTCCCTTCACTCAGATCCGGGAGTCCCCTTCTTCCGCTTTGGCGCTAGCATCGGCCCATGGCGACTGCGTCCTCAAGCCCGACTCTCACCTCCGCCGAAAAGGCGGTTATCAAGGCGCTTCTCAATGATGGCTGGCGCGGACAGGACGTGCAGGCCCTCATCAACAACGGTCGAGGCGCCTCCATCAACTCCGGTCGTATCTCCGCGATCAAGGCGGACAACAGCATCGTGCCCGCAGACAGGCGACAGGTCGACGCCTTCAGGCGCAGGAAGCTGCTGTTCGACCATGTCACGGGATTGTGCCCGATCGAGGACGAGCGACTGGTGCGCGCTCGCGAGGCGATGCTGCTTGCGGTGGAGCTGTTCAACACGCCACGGATCGTCTTCAAGGCAGGCGTCTTCTCGATGCTGGCGAACGTCGCGTGGACCTACCTGCTTCACGAATACTATGAGCAGCAAGGGGTGAAGATCGTAAGTCCCGAGGGTTTCAGTCTGCTGCTCTCGCAGATGGTTGCCCGGCACGACTGTCCGTTGTCAAAGGCCTGCAAGCAGAACCTGATGGCCTTGAAGGAGATCAGGGACGTCGTCGAACATCGGACTATCGGCATGTTCGACCACAAATGGCTCCCGCTGTTCCAGTCCACCTGCCTCAATTTCGAGAAGGCGCTTACCGAGATGTTCGGGCAGCGGCTGAGCCTCGGTCACGATCTGGGGTTCGCCCTGCAGTTCGCGAAACTGAAGACGGGCGAGATTGCCGCGCTGCAGGGGCACGACCTTCCCGAGCACATCGCGGCCCTCGACGCGAGCCTCGCCGCGAAGTTGGATGAGGGGGACGCTGACAATCTCGAATACCAATTCAAGGTTGTCTACACGCTGACAAGCGCGTCCAAGGCGAAGGCTCACTTTCAGTTCGTCCAGCCCGATTCGGCCGAGGGGAAGGAAATCCAGAACGTTTTGATCAAGTTCAAGCCGAAGGATGACATCTGGCCGTTCAAGCCTGGGGAGGTGATCGCCCGCGTCGCGCAGGCCAGTGGAAGGCCTTTCACCAGTGACAAGCATCAGCGTGCATGGAAGCTCTACGAAGCCCGGCCTCGTAAGGGCGCAGTGGATCCCGCCGCCACGAAGGCGGACTTTTGCACGTACCACCCACCCTACGACTCCTACACCTACTCCCAGGCTTGGGTGGACTTCCTCGTCGAGCAAATTGCCACCGACGAACGCTGGGAAGCATTGTCGAAGTTCAAGGGGTGAGCGGTTTCGGACACCGCGGTACCGCCGTGCTGCGGTAACGAAATCTGAATGAGCGGGCGAAATGCTTACCACCGCCTCAAGCCGACCGTCCCGCTTGCCACCAGTATCGAGCGGGGAGTTGGCGGCTCTGGAAGGCTCTACCTGTCGGCGGCGATGGAGGCGTGGTATGGAAGACATCAGATTAAACAGGTGCTGCATGTCGGACCCGTCCCCTTTCCTTCCACCCGAGCAAAATCCCGCCCGACTCAGCGATGGGTCATGGTGGAGGCGGCCTGGCACGGTGGACGGTACCCTCGCCTCAAGCCTGAATCCCGGCATGTTCACGCGCAGCGAGCCTGCTCGCCCTCCCGCCCCTTCGCATCCTCGCGCCTTGAGCGCGTGGTGGCTCGTTGCCTTCCTAGCTATAGTCGCAAGCGCGTTTGGATACTTGCTTCTGCAGTAGATTTATTGCCGCCTCCCCCAATCTCGGACCTGCCTAGCTCCGCCTCTGTTTAGCTCAACTCCGTCCAAGCCGGCTTGGCCTTCCGTGGCCAAGCGGCGGCGCTCGATGTCCCGGCGACCAGTGCCTAACGCCCTCTGAACATCGTTGCCGACGTGCTGCCCGCTCGGCCGCGTCGGCTCGGATGAGATCGCCGGCACTCTTGCGTTTACCGCTGACATTAGAGGCATTCGAAGTCCGGCGTCGTCGATTTCAGATACTCGTCCGTGTACTTCCGACCGGATGCGCTCGCCTACGTGCTCTACAAAGCGTTGCACGAGGAGATCGCGCTCACCGGACGTCTCTACATCAGTGCTGCTCCAGTCAGCTGCGCTGGCTGGGTCAAACCGTTTGTACACGAGTGGTGTCGAGGCAATCTCTTGACGAGCGAACTGCAAGAACTCGTCGCTCGCGTTCATCACGCCGCTCACGTTTTGCGACGAACTTGTCGACCAGCGTTGTTCAATCCGGCGAGCGTCTTCAAAATAGCGGCGAGCCTCGGCGCTCTCAGTTTGAGCGCGGGTAGCGGAGGAGGATATTCCGGAGGCTCGGCTTGCCACATCGGAGCGAGAAGTGGTTTCGGCCGAACGCTCGAAGCTGTCTCGACTATGAGTCCATCCCCGGTCGGAGGACCAAGACGCCAGCGCTTCTGCGATCTTACTCGAGTCCTTGCTGACGGCTGCAACATCTGTCGCGTTCCAGCGCTTCGAAGCTCCGCCAGTCACGCCGACGGAAGCTCCAAGACGGCCGATTCCAATTGACGCGCCGACTCCCCCGTCAACCCCTATCGTTCCTGTCAGGAACTTTTCCGTGGCGATGGTATCGGCGACTTCGGCACGGAGCCCGAACCGGTTCTGCAGCATCTCCGATGCTCGGCTCACTTCGTTGAAGCCTTCCGAGATAACCGCACGATTATCATTACCGTAGCTCTCGGAAACGGAGCGGTCTGTGCTCATGGCATGGCGGAACTCCTGGAAGCGGGTCACCGCATTGCTGGTGCTCTGTACTGCTTGGTTGGACAGGGTTTCACCGCGGCTCCGCGTCTCGGACGCAACCTTCGCAGCCTCGGCGGCGACAGACTGCGTGATCTGCGGCATGAAGGGCAGCTTGGAGGCGGGCACGTCGAGGATCTGATTGCCCGCAAAGCTCGTCGCGAGCGTGCCGGTGTCGTTGAACGCGCGGGTCTGCGCGGCACCATAGGTGAAGCTGGGCGCCTGGTTCCACTGGTCGTGCTGGCGGGTCTGCACCGTCTGGTTGTCGAAGCTCGAGTTGCCTAGCGCGATGTTGCCGGTCGACGCTTCCCGCGCGGCTTCCTCCGCAGCGTTCTGTGACGGGTTCAGATAGGTAGTCGCCTGGCTCGAGATCGCCATCGCGCCGCGGGCAATGCCGCCTGCAAGGAAGGGGATCGAGGCGACGAGATAGCCCGCGAGCAGGCCGATGTCGTCGTTGGCCTCCGTCATGCCGGTGAAGCTTGCGAGGGTGAGGCCACTGCCGCTGCTGGCGCCCGCTACCTCGGCCGCCCCTTTGAACATCATCACCATGTGGAGGATGACGTACAGGGGACCCCACGCTGCGAGATAGAAGAAGCCGGTGACATAGCCTTTCAGAGCGTACGGCCCGCTGCGCGGCATCAGGAACAGCGGGAAGAGCACCGGGAACAGCGCGTAGAAGACCACCGTCAGGACGATGTTGAGGACGGGCACCCACTTCATCGCGGCATGCGCGATCGAGCCGTAGGTCCGCTCGGTCTGAATGTCGGCGCGGGTCTGGGCATAGACGTCGACGCTGCCGGTGCCGCTCGTGCCTGCCGCGCTGTGCATCGCCTGCTGCATGGCGTTGATCGTGAGGGATTGCCGCAGAATGGTGCTCGCGGACGCGGACACGCCGGTCAGATACTGGTAGGCAACCGGCAGGTCGGCGAAGAGCTTGGCGCGGGCGAGATCGGTCGTCTGCTTGGGGTAGAGCTGCCTGCCGAAGACGCGGCCGAGATCGTCGACCATGCCGTTCCACTGGCCGCTGAGCGCTGTGTACGCCTCGCGGCAGGTCTGGATGCTTGAGGTGACCGCGCCCGAACCATCGCGCGTCAGGAACCGCTGTGCACGCGCCTGGCTGCCGGGCGCGATCGCGTTCCAGAGGTCGGGTGCCTTCGCCAGCGTCTCCATCGAGTAGCGGCCGAGCAGCACGTCATAGAAGACGCATTGCTTGAAGTGCTCGTCGAGGTTGGCCGCGAACTCGGGATCGTTGATCCTGAGGCTCCGGGTCGCTTCGAACAGCCGCGAGCCGTAGATCATGCCGTTGCGGCTGTAGTCGAGATCGCCCGGCAGGCCGAAGACCAGCTCGGACGAGCGGACGAGATAGTCCCCGACCTGGCTCGTGAAGCTCGCCATCATCGCGAGGCCGAGCGGCACGTTGGCGACCTGCGCGGGCGCGAGGCTCGGGTTAATGCGATCGGTGACGTGCACGTCGAGCCGCGGCACCATCAGCACCATGTACATGAGCGTGGCCTGGAGGAACCAGTGCAGCCACGCCTTCCAGTCGAGGTTGAAGGCGACGATCAGGACCGAATAGGCGAGCCCCATAACCATTACGACCTGGAGAAGGCTCTTGTAACCCCCCGCCCCGGTCCAGGCCGCGACTGCGTTGAGGACGTTGACGATGTACTCGCCGCCGCCGATCGTGAAGAGCTCGACCGTGCCCATCTCGTCCTGACCCCGAAGCTTAGTTGAGGCCACGCGCGGCGACGCCGCGGGACCAGTCTAGCGACGCCGCCATCCCCGGCGACATGGAATTAGCGAGCACGTTCTCGAGGAACTGCGTCTTCTGGATGATCGCCATGATCGCGGTCACCCGCGCCTGGGTCGTCTGCTGGCGATCGGCGAGCGTGGTCCGCGCAGTGTTGATCTGCGCCGTCCAGGCGGCGAGCTTCGCCTCGTCGGCGGCGATGAAGGTCGCCTTCGACTTGCCGACCTCGCTCACCATCTGGTCGAGGATTGCGTAGAGCAGGTCGATGGATGCGATCTCGGCCAGGGTCGAGCGGTCGTCGGTCGAGAGCCCGCGGGCATAGGCAGCCTGGACCGTCAGGATCTTGTAGAGCGGGATCGAGGAAATCTGGAGCAGCTCCTTCTGCTCGGGGCTGATCGCGGTATCGCTGCGGATCGCCTCGACCATCCCGTCGATCAGTGCAGTGACGCGGGGCCGGAGCGCCTTGGCGGAGGGGACCGACAAGGGCGCGAGCGTCGGATTGAGGCACTGGTCCTCAGTGTCGCAGCGGTAGACCTGGACCTCGCCCGCGCTGGTTCCGTCGAGGAGTGCCGTCACGAGCGTCGACGTCGTGTCGCCGGTCAGCGGCTGGAAGCGGCCCGGATCGCTGTCGGTCGGCGGCACGTAGATGATCGTGCCGACCATCGTCATGACGTACTCGGCAAGGTCGCGATCAAAGCTGCCGCCCGAGTTGAAGAACTTGGACCCGCGGAGGACGTGCCAGGTGTAGTTGCGCGGCACCGCGCTGTTCACCGCATCCCACTCGGACGGATCGGCGCCGTTGATGGTCGAGCTGCGCTCGCCCTTGCTGCCGCAGCCGTGCTTGGCGGCGGCATAGTCCGAGAAGATGCCGTCGGAGTTGCCGATCGCCTCGCAGATGGCCTTGTCGGCGAGGTCGCCCTTCGGCCAGACTGAGCCGACGAGCGCCTGCGCGGCCTCGCAGCTCGAGATGTTGAGGTTGTTCATGAGCTGCGCCTTTTGAGCGAACTCATCCATGACCTTCGAGCATTCGGGGCAGACGGTGTCGATCGCGAGCTTGAAGGCGAAGCCGACCGCGTTGTTCGCGACCGCCTTCAGCATGGCGACGATCTCGCTCGAGTTGATGAACGAGAAGGATCCCGCGAACAGGTCAATCCCGCCGCAGCCGGCACGGGCCGAGGGCAGCTGCAGGTTGGCGAGGTTGGTCGTCTTCTGGGGAAAGCGCGTCCAGACGTTGCCGAGGCTGTAATAGCCCGCCGACTGGCCCTGGAAGGCGCTCGGCCCGGTCACGTTGGCGGCACCGCCTGCGTCCGCCACGAACTTGTCCATAGCGCCGCCGACGTCGGCCGCTGCGGGGGCAGCCGGCAGGACCAGCGGCACCACGGCGCCGGCGAGGCTCAGCGAGCAGGCCAGCGTGCCGGCAATGCGCCCGCAGCGGCCGAGAGCAGCGCCCGTGATGTCGAGCGCGGAACGGGCGAGCGCGCGCAGGCGCTCGCCAACGGACGCTGGGTCAATAGTCACTGCCGGCCTTTCGCTGGGTGAGGAGGAAGATGCGCTCCATCAGCTCGTCGGCAGCGATGATGCCGTAGCCGATGGGGATGGCGGTCTGGGTCGCGCTATCGAACAGGACCACGGCGGGCGTGACCTTGGCGGTAAGGCCCATTCGTGCCCGTTGGTTGGTCTCGACAGTGTAGCGCGGGAAGGTCTCGGACGGGCCGCCATCGGTCGAGATCGCGCGAACGGTCAGGTGGTGGGTATCGGCGACCGCCTTCACAATCGGGGACATGACCCGGCACGCCCCACAGCTCTGCGCGAAGAAGTAAAACAGCCCGTAGCGCTGGCCCAGCCGATCGAGCGCTTGGTCGCGCTCGACCTTGCGGGCATCGGACCATTGCTGCTTCGCGACCGTCCCGACGGGTCGCTCGAGCGTGTAATCGAGCTCGGGCCTCTGCCAGAGCGCGCGCTGCCAGACGTCACCGAACAGCGAAGCACGGTCGAGCTGCGCCCGCTGGAAGCGGATATAGGCGGCGACGTTGTCAGGCGTCGGCTCGAGGATCGCGCGCGCCTTGAGCTCGCGCAGCTCGGCGGTGATCGCGTCGAGCTTTTCCGCCGCGGTCGGTGCCGGCGGCACCGGCGCGGCCGGCGTGTCGGGCTCCTCCACCTTGGGCCGTTCGCAGTAGAACCAGGTCCCGAGATGGCGATCCTGGCAGTAGAAGCGGTCGCCGATCTGGACCGGTCGCGCCGGGTCCGGCGGCGTCTGGGCCGGGGCCGATGCGGCGAGCACGAGGCTGAGCGTCGCCACCACGCGGCGACCGAGGCGAGCGGGGTTCATCGGCCGCCTCCGTTCACCGCATAATAATCGGCGATCTTCTGTTGCAGGGTGGCGACGGTGCCGAGCTCATCGGGGAGCTTGGCGGCATCCTGGAACTCGGCATAGACCTCGGAAAAGTCCATGCGGCTGAGGTCGAGCCGGGCGAACTCGTCGATGGTGAAGCCCTGGCAGCTCTCCTTCTTCGGGCTGCCCCACGGCTTGTTGATCTGGGCCCTGCCCTGCTCCTGCAGGATGCGGCTGAGCTTCGATTCGAAGCAGCAGTAGGCCTTCTTCTTGGTAACGCAGATGCCGAAGACGCTGTCGGAGCAATAGCTGCCGACATAGTGGCAGAGACCCTGGGCGTCGCGCTGGTGAAGCAGGACCTCCTCGCGATCGCAGCCGAGCGTCACCAGCAGCTGCGAATAAGGGATCAGCGGGAAGGCCTTGCCCGCGCAGCAGTTGAGGATGCCGAACACCTTGGAGTGGCAGGTATCGCGCTCGCCCTTGAACAGGGTCAGCTTGGCGGGATCAAACTCCTTGCCGGCTTGGGCAGCGGCGTTGAGCGCCACCGCCGCATCCTTGAACTCGTCATTGGGCTGGCGATCGATCGTCTCGCACTCGCCGTTGACGCAGTAGATGTCGCCATCGCAGACATACTGCTTGGCTGGCGTCGGCCCGCCCGGCACCGTGCAGCTGTAGATCCGCTCGCGGGTTGGGCACGGCGTTTCGTCGGTCAGGCACTCCTCGCGCTCGAACCGACAGTCCTTGTTCGCCTCCAGCGCATCGCAGTTCTGCGCCGGCACGGCCTTGTGGCATTCGTAGGTCCGCTGCCACGCCCAGCACGGCTTGGTCACCGAGACGCCATCGATCACCCGCGTCACGGGATCGCTCGAGGTGCAGGTCTCCGCCGTGCTCGTGCAGCCGCTGTCGCCGGCAAGACTCGCGCAGGCTCCCTCGTCGCGACGCTCGGCCACGCTGCTCTGGGTCTCGGTGCCGCGGAGCGTGGCGCCAGGCACGGGCGCGTCGCAGAGGAGCTCCTCGACCGGCTCACCGGGCTCGGTGCAATATTGGTACGGCGGCTTGCTGTAGCCTTGCAGGCAGCGTCCTTCGTGCGAACCGGTGCGCTGGCACGAGGCCTGCTCGAACAGGCTGCAATCATCGACGCGGTTGAAGCCAGCGTTAAAGTCGCTGCACCAGTAGCGATAGCCGGTCTTCTTGGTCACAGAAACGACCAGCGGGATCGCGCAGCTCGCCGTCCGCTGCTCAAGCGCGACCCCGTCGTTGCAGGTGGCCTCGTAGGTGCCGCTCGCACCGGTCGAGGGCGGCAGCTCGCGGCAGCTGCCCTGGCCGCCGCCGACGCTCATGCCGCTGACATAAGTCGCGGGATCGTCGGAGATGGTGCGTCCGCGCGCGATCGTCGCCTCGATGTCCTCGACTGCCACGCGCGGCCGGCGGTCGAGGGAGGAGCGGACGGTCGCATAGCCCTCGTCGCTCGACGCAGCCGAGGCCGCCTGGGCGGCGATCGCGTCGGGATCGTCGAACAGCGCGGATTGCGAGGGCGTGCCGGCGAAGCCCGGCACGCGATCGGCCGTGGGCGCCGTCTTGGCCGCGTCCTGCGCCTTGCCGAGAACATCGCTGCCGAACGCCTTGCCGTCGGCGCGTGCGGCTTCGGTCTGGCTCTGGCCGAGCGCCCCGCCTGCGCCGAGCCCGGCGGCGAACAGGGCGAGCGCGAGCCCCAGGCTGGTGCGGGCCGGACTCACTGCGCCTCTCCCAGCCGGGCACGATAGACCGCCGCGACCCGGGCACCGGGACCACCGCCGCGGGCGAAGGTGTCGAGCGCGTGCGCCAGCGTGACATTACCGTCCAGGCGATCATGCGGCGGCAGCGTCGTCCGGCAATCGAACCCGTCACACAGGTCGAAGTCGGTGGCGGTCACGACATAAGCCGGCACGGCCTCGACGTCGAAGGCACGGAACAGCCGCGGATCGATACCCACCGCCGCCTTGACCTCCCCGGGCGGCAGCACCTTGGCAAGCGCGGTCGTGAACGTCCTGGCCGAGTTGCCGGGCAAGCCGCGGAACACGACCACGCCGCCTGCGTGTGCGACGTCCGCGATCATCGCCTTGAGCGAAGCGGACGGCATCGACAGGCTGGCGAACGCGACCAGCCGCGGCGCGTCCTCCGGCGCCATCTGCTTGGCCGTGGCGGCGACCATGCCGTCGAAGTCGAAGGTCGCGACCGGATCACCGCTGGTCTTGGTCGAGGCGTAGCGGACGGCAGCAGCGCGGGCCGAGACCGCATTGTCGGCGGCTTCCCGGCGGAGCGCCTCGCCGCGCCGGGCGACGACGTTGGTGAGCGCTTCGGCTTCCTGCGACGACAGCTTGGCCCGCGCACGAACCTTAGCGAGGTCGAGACCGTCGACGGTCTGCGCGCCCGAGGCGGCGGCGAGGCCGAGCAGCAAGCCGGCGAAGGCAGCGGTGCCGGCGATGAGGGGGAGACGGCGCCGCATCACAGCACGCAGCAGTTGCGTTTGCGCCAGACGAGATAGCCCATATCTTCTCCGATGGCGGGATAGACCTGGCCGGCCGACATTAAGGTGGTCGACGCGCCGATCGGCGCGCAGGCGTAGCGCCCGCCGGTCTGGGGATTGGGGTTGGTGGCCTGGAAGCGATATTGCTGCTTCCGCATCACCGGCATGAGGTAGCTGCCGCACAGGCCCTTGCTGCCCATCGTGCCCCAGGCGACGAGCTCGCGGTGGAGCTTGTAGGCGAAGCGGGCGAGCGCGAGCCGCGACGCCTGCACATGGCCGATCGAGGCACCGACGTTGCCGTTCAGCGGATACATCGTGCCCTGACAGCCTGCGCACCAGAACAGGGGATCGGTCGGCAGCTTGGCAGTGGCCGCGACGCAGTCGGCGGCGCAGGCGGCGAGCGCCAGCGGATTGGCGAACAGCACCGCCTCGGGGTTGATGATCGCGGTGAGCTCGGAGTCCTGCCAGAGCGGATCGACCTCCGTGATGTAGAGTATGTCGATCGAACCGGTCTCGAGGCAGAGGAAGTCCGCCACGATGTTCATCCAGTAGATGAGCGGATAGGCGTACCAGTGGACGTGCCAGCCGCTGGTATTCTGCGCCTTGCCGCCGACCGCGCTCGGCCCGGCGATCGTCTTGAAGCCGATGTCGAAGCCGGGGTCGAGCTTGAGGCCGCCGAGGTTCACGAA
This sequence comes from Sphingomonas spermidinifaciens, assembly GCF_002351485.1. Lineage (GTDB taxonomy): Bacteria > Pseudomonadota > Alphaproteobacteria > Sphingomonadales > Sphingomonadaceae > Sphingomonas > Sphingomonas spermidinifaciens. The sequence continues at coordinate 1,236,152 of NZ_NWMW01000001.1, forward strand.
GCACCACGGCTTCATGCTGACGTCGGCGAGCCGGACCGGCTCCCAGAAGCCCATGGCAATTCCGACCCGCAGGCCGCAGGCGCAGACCGGCAGCGTCGGATTGTCGGTATCGGAACGGCCAGCGAGCGACGGCCAGATGTTGAGCCCGCCCACCGACATCGGGAACAGGCAGCTCCAGCACACGTCGGTGATCGGGTTGACGAAGCGGCCGGTGCACTTGCCGGGCGTGCCCTCCGCCCGCGCTGGTGACGCGAGCGCGAGGCCGACGATGGCGAAGAGCGCGACGACCGCGGCCAGACCGAGGCGCAGGCGGCGACGCGCGGCCGCTTGGCGCTCGCGCGATGCGGCAAACCACTCGCGATTGCTCATCGCGCTCACTTTCGGCCTCCTTTTGTTCCCCGAAGCACCAGCTCACGGACGGCGAGCGTGCGGCCCTGCTGCTCGACCACGGCCGGCACGGCGCGGATGCCGAAATGGCGGGTGAGCGTGCCCTTCTGGTCGAAGTAGAAGCGGCGCTGCTCGGCCTTCATCAAGGCGAATGGCGAGCCCGACACCAGGATCAGCTTGGCGTTGAGCGCCGTCGTGGCGCCCATCGCCCAGGCAACCTGGCCCTCATCGTCGCCGTCGAGGAAGACGAGCCGCTGGCGCAGCGGCACCGTGTCGAGTGGGTTCACGCGGGTGCCTGCGGGCACGACGACGCGGCCGCGCGCGTCGCGCAGATCCGCGTTCACGGTGATCGTCGGATCGAAGGTCCAGCGCCGCTCCTCGGCGGCACGACCGATCCCCGGCACCGGCGCCGGTCGGCGAACCTGAGCAGCGGTCCGCTCCGCGAGCTGGCGGTTGGCGCGGTCGATCTCGCCCGACGCCTGCATCGCGGTCAGCCGCTTGTGGATGACCGAGAGCAGGTCGGCCTCGACCACCGGAAAGAGCGCGCCCTGCTGACCATAGTCGCGGGCGCGCGCCGGCCCTGCCGCGGCAAGACAGCTTGCCAGCAGTACGAGGTGGAGGCGCCGGCTCACAGAATGGCCTCCCCGGTGCCGAGGACCTGGCGGCGGCAGACCCAACCGATCAGGGCATAGCGGCTGTCGAAGCTGTCCTTGTTGGATGTCGCGACGAAGTAGCAGCCGCGAGGGATCGTGCCGGTGGGCCCAAGCTCGAGCGGTTCACCGCGTAGCGTCCGCGGCTTGGCGAGCGCGACCGCGCGACCGTTGACGAGGAACAGCCGCCCACGCCGAGTCACCTCGTCGCCCGCAACGCCATAGACGATTTTGCCGAACGGCTGGTGATCGCGCCCGAAGTGCCGCTCGAGGAGCGGGCTTGCGGGCGGATCGAAGAAGACATGCTCGCCGCGGCCGGGCATCCGGTGGCGGTCGACGAGGAAGGCCCAATTAGGCAGGCTCGTGCTCTGATTGACCAGGAAGACGTGGCCGTCGCTCCAGTCGGCAAGCGCGGCATAGGCGGTGCCGCTTACGCCCAGGAGCGCGAGCGTCGCCCAGCGGCGCGCCCGCGCCGGCGACCAGAAGCGCGGATCGGCGTCAGCGTGCCGCATGGTCGGCCTCCACGACCTTGGTGACGCGGACACGCACGTCGTCGGTCCGGTCCTCGACCGAGCGGCCCAGCGTCGCCTCGGAAACGAGCACGGTCGTGCCGCCCGCCCCCATGTCGGCGACCGCCTTGTTGATCGCGGCGAGATAGGTCGCGGTGCGACGCGCCGACTGCTCGGGTGTGCCGCCGTTGCGCGCCTCGGCCGCAACGAAGTCCTCGACCAGTCGCGACAGGCTCACCGAGACGATGCGGCGATGCTGCAGCTCGACGAGCGCGCGGGTCGCCCAAGCCGTCCAGATCAGGGCCGCGATCAGGACGGTCCCGAGCAGCACGCGGGTGACCGGCCAGCCCGCGATGGTGCGCGAGGTGATGACGGCTGGCTCAGCCATGCCGGCCTCCGCGCGCCAGCTCGCGCCGCAGACGGGTGGCGAGGCCGGGCAGCCGCGCGATCAGGAACAGGCCGACGACGCCGAGGAACAGTACCAACACCTGACGGTCGAAGCGCGCCCGCGCCGCCGGATCGGCGAAGAGGTAGTGCGTCGACAGGTTCTGGAGGTGCGCGAAGAAGCGCAAGGGACGCCCGTCGGCCGCGATAATCACGAAGGCGAACACCGCACCTAAGGCGGCCAGCACCGTGCCGGCGAGCCAAAGGGTGATGCTGAGGGTGACGTGACAGGCGTCGGCAAGGATGCGGCCAGCGCGGGCGAGCCGTGGGCGCAGGTTGGGGAAGCGGTCAGCCATGATGCGGCTCCGGCTGGAGGGGTTCGGTCTCCCCGCGCGACACCGCCTCGATCGCCTCGGCGATCGTCTGCCCGCGGGCGAGGCGCCGCTCGATCGCGGCATAGGTGTCGGGCGACGAGGAGAAGACGGTGGCGGAGAAGGGATCGAGCACGAGCCGGCCGATCGCCTGGCATTCGGGGCCGCGGATGAAGACCTCCGAATATTCGTTGCCCGAGCGCTTGAGCGACCGGATCAGCCCTTCGGTGCGGTCGTCCATGTCGAGCCGCGCAGACTTGCGCAGATCGGCGATCGTCTCCGGCTTCTGCTGGAGCACCAGCATCCAGTCCGAGTTCTCGAGCGCTGCGGTCGCGCCGCCCGATTTGTAGAAGTCATTCAGCGACTGCGTCGCGGTGCAGAGCGCGCCGCCATATTTGCGGGCGGTGCGGGCATATGTCTCGACGAAATCCGACATCGACCCGCCCTTGAGCATCGCCCAGGCCTCATCGATGAGCAGCAGCTTCTTCACCGACCGCGGTGAGCGGGTCATGGCCTGGCCGGTCATGAACATGATCGCCGTCAGCACGACCGAGCGCAGCTCCTCGCGCGTGGCGAGGTCCGACATCTCGAAAACGGTGAAGTCGGCCTCGAGGCGGAGCGTCGCCTCGCCGTTGAAGAAGCCGCCATAGGTGCCACCTGCGCGGAACGGGCCCATGGCGATGGCGAGGTTGGCGGCGTCGGCATTGCCGGTCGCCTCGAGCGCAAGCGCGACCGCCTCGACCGAGCCCGCCCTGCCCTGCTCTTCCCACACCCGATTGACCGCCTGGTCGATCAGTCCGCGCTCGGTGTCGGTCAGCCGGTCGATGAAGCGCGCCATCTGACCGACGATGGCTTTCAGCATCGCCATGCAGTCGAGCCGGTAGTCCTCGTCCTCGATCACCCGCTCGGCATCGATCATCGAGAAGGGATTGAGGCAGAAGCCGCTCGCCAGCGTGAACTCGATGAAGCGGCCGCCCTGGAGACGGCAGCTGTTCATGAAGGAGCGGCCGTCGTCGATGACGACGACCTTGGCGCCCGCCCCACACAGGCTCGCGCACATCTCCTGGAGCAGCACCGACTTGCCCGAGCCCGACTTGCCGAGGATCGCGACATTGTGGTTGCCGGCGCCATTCTCGAAGGGCGACCAGAAGAAGGGCTGTCCGCGTCTCCCCAAGAACAGGAGGTGCGGCACCGCGCCGCCGAGATACTCCCCCTGCACCGGCGCGATGTTGGCAGCCGTGGTCGACAGCATCGTCCGCATGCGCCGGCAGCGCTCGAGATCGGCGGCGAGCCCGTCGGCAAGGGTCAGCGGCATCGCCGCGAGCAGCCCCTGGACCTGGAGGAAGCGCTCGTCGGCCAAGTCCCAGCCGGCCGACTTGTAGAGCGACTTGACCATCCGCTCGTTGCGGTCGCCGTCACCCGCGGGTGAGAAGGTTGTCACGCCGTAGAAGGCGCGGACCAGCCGGCGGCCCTCCTGCAACTGCGCCTGAACCTCGCGCCACTCCGCCGCCTGCTCGCGCAGCTTCGGCACGTAGCGGGCGGACTTGCCCTCCGAGAGGCTGGTGGTGCGCAGGAACTTCATCCCCGCGCGCGTCGACGCCGCCTCCTGGTCGGGATAGACGAGGCAGAGGATTGTGGCGGCCGGGCACGGGTAGCGGAGCTTGTCGGTGAACAGGTCGCCGATCAGCCGCGCCGTCTCCCATGGCGTCCAGCGCACCGGCATGTTGCGGACGCCGAAGTGGCGCACGTCGAAGCGATCGGGGTAGATCTCGCCGATCTCGGGCGCGTCTCCGTCGCTGGCACCGGTCGGCCGGAAGCGCTCGGTCCGGAGCAGCATCCGGCTCTCTTCGACGGTGAGCTCAATGTCGCGGCGGATCGCCTGGTCGGCGATCGGGTCGAGCGGGTTGTAGTCGATCGCATCGTCGCCGCTCGCCGTGGTTGGCGAGGTCAGATCATCGACGAAGGCGATGAGCTCGACCGGGCCGACATCGAGCGCCGGCACGTCGAGCGAGCGCAGCACGCCGACCAGACTCTCGCGGACCGCGATGAGCTCGTCCTTGGTGGTGCCGCTGCTCGAAGGCACGCCGACCGAGACGAGCAGCTGGTGATGGCGCGCATGGAAGGGCGCGCCGCCTGACCCGCTGGTCCAGACGAGGTCGTACAGGCACTGGGTGCGCGCCCGCGCGATCTGCTCGTAGACGCCGCCGCGCGCATAGCGGGGCGCGAACCAGGGCGCGATGTTGCGACTGATCCGTGGGGACGCCCAGTGAACGATCTGGACGCAGGCACCCGCCGGCAGGCCTTCGGACAGGAACTGGCCGAGAAGATCGCCGACCCGCTCGTCGGCCCCGACCAGCGGTGCCACGTTGAGGATGAAGCCGGTCGAGCGTGCGTTGAGGTAGAGCCGGGTCTGCGGCTCGTACACCCGGTACGGCAGGAAGCTCGATAGCATGTCGAGGCCGAGCACCGGGCGGTCGCCCTCGCTCTCCTCGGCATCGCCGAACAGGCCCTTGAGCAGCGTGCCCGTGAGCGTCTTGAACGAGAGGCTCATCGCGGCTGCTCCTGGCCAACGGAGGCGCTGAACGGGCTGCCCTCGGCTTCCGGCGCGACCGGGCCGGAAGCCGCCCCCGGCTTAGCGCCGAGCCGCGACAGGTTCGGCGCTGCGAGCGCGTTGAGCCTCGCTCGGGCCGCCGCCGGATCACCCTGCGGGAGGACGACCTTGCCGGCCGGCAGCGCCGAGGTGGGGGACACCGGGCGCTTCGCCGCAGGCGCAGGCACGGTGGCCGGCGGCTTGGTCCCGATCCGGTGGCCGGCCCGAGCGGCGGCGATCGCCGCGGCGCTGGGCGCCGCGGGATCAGGGATGCGCGCCGTCGAAGCGGTCGCGCTGAACGGTTGAGGGGCTTGAGCGGGAGGAGACTCAAGCCCCTCGATCACCGGTGCCGAAGCACCAGCGACCGCCTCGCGCAGGGAGGAAGGGGCGGGACTGCGCGAGAACTCGGAGATGGATGTGGGCTCAGCGACGGAGGCGAAGGTCCAGGCGGGCTGCTCGACGACGGCGTGAACCGTGGCGGAATCGTGCAGCACGCCGGCTTCGTCGACATGCGCCGGCAGGAGGATGGTCAGCATGCGCTCGCCGGTACGGACGGCGACGCTGCCGCCCTTCCCGCTCGCGCCCTGCCGGCGCGGGCCGACCGTAGGTGCCGACGCGCCCTCCTCGTCGACGCTGCCGATTGCGGCCGCATCGATCTTGGTCATGGGCGCGCAGGTCCCGGCCGGAGCGCGGCAGTTGAAGTCGCCCTTCACCGTGCCGCCGAGCGTGGTGCAGCCGCTCGCGCCAAGCACGGTCGTGAGCAGCAGGGCGATGGTGGCGGCGCGGCTCATGCCCGGCCTCCCGCGACAAAGGCCTTGAGCTGCTCGGCGGTGTGGAAGCCCTGCAGCACCGCCCCATCCGCGCGGATGATGATGGGCGTGCCGCCGAAGCCATGCGCCTTGGCGAACGCCTCATTGGCGTCGAGCCCGGCGGTGTCGCACCTGGCACCGGGCGCGACCGGCCGGCCCTCATAGGCGGCGTGAACCGCGCCCTGCTTGTCGCTGGCACAGAGCACGGCTTCCGCAAGCTTCCGGCTCTCCGCACCGAAGATCGAGATCGGCCGCTCCTCGACCCGCGCACCTATCTTCACGAGCTCGGCCGAGAGCTTGCGGCAATAGCCGCAGTGAAAGTCGCTGAGCACGACCAGCTTGGGACCGTTCGCCGGACCCCAATGGACCGCACCGTCCGCGGGCAGCTGGCCGAGGTCGACCTTCGCGGCAGCAGGCGATGCGGCCGCCGGCTGCTCATCCCCATCGCTGTCGCGCTTGCCCGCGGCACCGGCGGCGAGCAGGTCCGGATTGAGCTCGAGCAGCCGCGCCGCGGTCACGTCGCTGCGCGTCTCCATGTCGTAGAGCCGCCCGATCATCAGGTAACGCGCGGTCCGGTCGACATAGAAGAGCGTGGTGCCGGCGACGACCTCGCAGAGCCCGCCGAAGCGACTGCAGTCGATCGCGCCGATCCGGGTCTTGGGTAGGCGCAGCTTGAGCGCCTCGCGGACCAGCCCCGTGTCGACGTGCACCGAGGCGATCGGGGCGGCCTGGACGCTCTTCGCGACCACGCCCGCGCCCATGCCGAGCGTCAGCGAGGCCGACGCCAGCAAGGTCCAGAAGGGAACGCCCTCCATACGGCGCATCCTGGCCAGCCCGCGGCCAAGTCGAGTTTCAGCAGAAATCATTGGGAGTTCCTCACATAGACGCCGTCGAGGAAGACGATTTCGACATCGATGCCGGTCGGCATCTCCACGACTGGCTGATATTGTTCGGCGCGTTCGATCAGGTACTTGGACACCGTGTCCGAGGCGTCGGCGACGCCTTGACCAAGCCCGCCCTGGACGATGTCGCCGCCCGAGAGCTGCTGGCGCTTGCCGTCGACTCCAGTGGTGATCCCGGAGAAGACGCTGTTCGCATTGGCCGAGAAGCCGCGCCCGAAGCCGCCGACGATGCCGGCGAGCAGCGCCTGGCTGACGAGGCTGCCCTCGCGGCTGACCACCCGGCCGCGCACGCCGGTCTTGCCGGCGAAGCTGATGAAGCCCTTGACCTCGCTGACCGCGACCCGACCGCCTGGCTGGTCGCAGGTCATCTTCTGGAGCTTGACGTAGACCTTCTCGGCCGAGAGATCGCCGCGCGCCGCGCCGTTGACGACGCAACCCTGGATGCGGGTGGTCAACAGCTTGCCGTCCTGGACCACCGAGCGCGCCGGCCCGGTGATCCGCAGCACGACCGGCAGCGGATCGGTCTGGCTGGCCACCCCGGCCGAGGCATCGACGCCGACGATCACGCGCGCCGGCGCATAGCTATTCGGCGGCAGGTAATCGGGGCTGTCCTCGACCTCGATCGCGGGTGCGGTCGGCCGCCCGGCCCTCAGGCCCGTCTTGGCGGTCCCGCCGGTTTCGCCGGTGCCGCTGGTGAACGAGACCGTCTTCACCTGTCGCTCGGCGGCGGCCGGCAGCGCCGCACCCGAAGGATCGGCACCGTTGGTCGGGTCGAGCGGCGAGCCCGACGGGATCGACGGGTCACGTAGAGGCATCGGCGCGGAGACCGACGTGGGTGCAGGCTGCGATTGGGCGCGCTTCAGCTCACCGCGAAGCGTTGTGTTCTCCTGCGTCAGTGCGTCGATCGTCTTGGTGCCGTCGGTCTTCATCGCCTGGTTCTCGGCGGCGAGCGCGTCGAGCTTGGCCTGAACCTCGGGCGAGACGGCGCGGTTCTCTTCGAGCGCCTTCAGCTGGCGCGCCTGCGCATCCAGCCGATTGCCGTAGATCGCGACGAACTCCTTCTGGCTGAGATCGCGATTAACGATCCCGTCGGTCTCAATCCTCTGCGGGGCGTCGGCCGCGGTCGTGTGGTGGCCGGTGCCGCCGAACACGAACCAGAGCGCGAGCATGGCCGCCGAGCCACCGCCGCCGAGCAGCAGCATGCGCTGGCGGGCACGGGTCTTCGCGTTGAGTGCGCCTAGTGCCGTGACGCTTTCCTGGCCGGCGGACGCGGCCGGGGTGGTGCCGAGCTCGCTCATGCGCCCGCACTCCCGTCCTGGACGACGTAGAGCGTCGTCGCGCCATGGGGCGCCAGCTCGCGATCGGTTACGCTGACTGCGAGGCTGCCTGCCGGCGTCAGCTGCGCCGGGTCGATTGTGACCGGCTTGGCGCTGCGATTGTCGATGCGCAGGACCTTGCCGGTAAGCGCAGCACCCCGGAACTCCGCAATGAAGCGGACGGTGACGTTACCGATGCGCGTCGGCGCCGCCGCAACCTGCCGCATCGTGTAGCCGTCGGGTGCGCTGTTCGCGGCCATGGCCTGGACGAGGCGCACCGCGGCATCGCGTGGGCTGGACTTGGCTTCCCAGGCCTGCGCTTGCTCGCCGGCGATGGCCGGGTTTGAGACGAAGATCTGCTCAGCCTCGGGTCCGCCGACGCTGCAGGCGAACTTGTAGACATAGCCCTTGCGGCTGGTGGCGAAGAAGCTCAGCCGCCCCGGCGCGAAGCCTTCGGGCACCGACAGGTAGATGTCGCCGCGGACCGGCTCGTTGGTGACGGTGAAGTCGTTGTACGGGTAGCCGGTCGTGATCTTGCTGACGCTGGCGAAGGCGTCGCCGACCAGGCTGATCCGCGTCAGCTCATGATTGGAGACGACGCAGTCGACCTGCGCATTGTCGGCGGCCTGCCGGTACTGGTCGGCCCAAGCCGGCGTCGCGGCGAGGGCGATGGCGGCACCGATCAGCGCCATGCCGAGTGGCCTCAGGTTGATGTCGCGCGGCTGGGTTGTGCCGGCGGCGAAGGTCACCGCCCCTGCGCCCAGCAGGCAGGCGGGTGTCGTGGCGATCATTGGAGCGCCTCCCTTGAGGTCTTTGGGTGATCGGGGATGAGCGCGAAGCTCGAGAGCGAAAGGCGCAGGCCCACATAGGTCCAGCCGAACCGGAACCGCTTCTTCTCGCTGGCAATGACTTGGCCGCCGACGAAGGTCTTGAGGTCGCCTTCGACGGTGGAGCTCAGGCCCTTCGGATCGACGGTCATGCCGGTGATCACGAAGGCCTGCGCCAGGTCCGACCCGCGCTGCTCGGTGACGATCTTGACCAGCTCGGCCTTGAGCGCCCCGTAGGCGGACGGGTCCGCCACCTTCAGGATCTGCTCCATCCAATAGTCGAGCCCCGTCGGCGAGCGATTGAGCAGCATCAGCGCGACGTCGCGCGTCACAAGCTCGAGATAGTCGGCCGAGACACCCGACGAGCTGATCGCGAGCGGCCGCGTCGTGACTGGCTGCAGGATGACCTCACGGTCCCGGCCGCTGAGCGCGGTCAGCAGCGCGAGATTGGCCAGGAACGACGCCGCGGCGGCGACGACGAGGACCTTGCGCTGGCGAAGCAGCGATTGGCTGCGCTGGTGCGCGATATCGGACAGCATGGGAAACCTCTCCCCTCAGCCGGCGAGCCGGCGGCAGTGGGAGGGCGGCGTGGCGCGAAGCCTGACGAAGCTTGCCCCCAGGTACCAGTAGGCCGCGTGGATGATCCAGGAACTGGCCCGGCCAGCCTTGGCCTTGCGAAGCGCGAACCACGCTCCTCCGGCACCCACGAGGCCCAGCAGGATGTGCTGGGAGAAGATGCCCCAGGCGAACGGCACCGCGAGCCCCAGGAATTCGTCCAGGGTCCAAAGGCCGATGAGCTCCGGATCGTCGAGCCGCCGGGGGACAAGGTACTTGTCAGTCATGTGCGCTGCGCCGCCCTCGCCGCCGCGATCAGATGATCGCGGTCACGGTGGAGGTGACGATCGGCACGCCCGTGCCGACGCCGATGCCGACGGCGACGGGCACCGCCACCTGCGCCAGCGTGAACCGGCCGGATGCCATGCCGATGAGGCCGCCAGCTAGGCTGAGCACGGCAATGATCTTGCCGCCCGAGCCCTCCAGAAAGTCGGTGAACTTGGTGAGCGCCGGACCGAAGGTCGTGTCGGCACCGGCATAGGCCGCGCTCGCCACGGCCATCAGGCCGATCGCCGGGATGAGATAGTCGCTGGCCCGGCCGAGGCCGGCACGGGTCAGCGGGAGAGTGAGGCTGCGCATCGAGAGCGTCTCCGTGGGGTTGGTCGCCGCGGCCGTTCTTCGACCGCAGAGCCACCATCACGCCGGCTCCGGCCGGGGCTCAACAAAAAGGAACATCCGGAGAACACATCAGCCACTTGGTCGCGGTATCCGCGACAGGCGTCGCGCCGGCCGTGTGAAGTTTCCTAGCGGTTCGCGATTGAGGTCGCGCTGAGATGCTCGCCCAATTGGGCTGCCGCGACGGGCGTCGCGACTCGCTCTTCTTCACTGATTCTGGCCACTTCTGCTGCGGGCGTGGCCGACGAGGCAGGCAGACTCAGGCGGCCGCGCGTTCTACTCGCGGCTAGGATGTTCCTGTTTTGTTTTCCTACAGCTCAGCCGCCTGATACGATGCATGCGACTCAGACTCTTGGAGATGGAGTAGTGGCACTCACGAGCAGTCCGGCAGCCCTGTCCTCGACACCGCTGCACATCATTGTCGGCGATCTGGTCGACCAGGCTGGGATCAGCCAGCGCGACCTCGCAGCCCAGGTCGGTCTGTCCAAGGATCAGGTATGCCGCACGCTCAAGGGCACGCGGCACCTCAGCCTAGAGGAAGCCGGCTCGATACTCACCGCTGCCGGCCTGCCGGCACGCGGCGCCCTCACCCTCGCCCTCTTCGACCGCCGCGACCTGGCCAACGAATGGTCGCGGTCGGGATTAGCGGCGTTCCTCGAAACGCTCGTTGCCGCACTGCCGGACGCGCTCGCGGCCGAGCTCGGCGACAGCAGCGATCGGGTCGATCCACGCTGGGGGCCGGCGGTCGCGAAGTTCGTTGCTCAGCGGATCGCAAGCCACATCGATGAGCTGATCGAGCGCGAGGAGAAGCTCGGTGAGTTCAGGCCGTCCGGCGGCCTGCGCGCCTCGGCCTGAGCCGGACTGCCATCAACGGGAGAGAGGAAAGGAAGCGTAGCCCGGGCGGGCGAGCGACGCGACCTGAGAGCATCAGCGACGGTCAAGATGAGCTCCCCACGCGACGATCACCCTGTGTTCGAACTGCGGCGCAAGCTGCACAGCTGCATTCGGACCGGACGGCGGCTCCACTTGGACCTCGATCAGATCAGGATCCTGTTCGACCCGCGGGTGCTCGACGCGCTCTCTCAAATCGAGGCCGAGGAACTCCAGAGGCTATGCCAAGAAGATCTGCCGCGAAGGCAGCCGCCACCCCGCCCGCCCGTTTCGAGCTTGGCGGATACTGGCTCTGGTACAGGGCTAATCGCGACGATTGGGCTATCTGTTGGCTCGACGGTCGTACAACACGCCGCGTCCAAACGGGCATCGGAGGCGGCTCGAGCGGTCATCCACCGGAAGCAGCGAAGGAACGGCTCGCCGAGTTCGTCCTAGAGCAGAAAGCGAAGCGCTCGGCGCTTGTGAGCTCGGCCCCCGTACCGCCTACTGAGGTGCTGCTGCAGGAGGTGGTGGCGCAGTGGCTCGAGCGCCATGTGTCCGAGCTGTCGGACGGTCGCCGTTACGCGGACTCGGTGCTCAATTGGGAGCGCTTCTGGGATCAACTCAGACGGCAGAACCAGCTACCCGACCCGCTTGTCGTGAGCGCCATCAACGGCCGCATCGTCGACGCCTTCATCGGCTTCCGGCGAGCCGAAGGCGCGACGCCGCCGACGATCAGTCGCGATCTCGCTGCGCTGCGATGCCCAATCAACTGGGCGCTCAAGGAGGAGATCATCACGTCGGCCCCGCGCGTCAAAGACGTGAAGGGCAAGGACGCCCGCAAGGAGCTAGAATGGTCGCCCGAGCAGGTCGCGGTGATCCTTGAGGCAGCATGGGCGAACGAGGCTCGACGCCACGTGCACCTGTTCACGCTCATCCACTGCAGCACGCACGGCCGGACGGAAGCCATCGTCGAGCTCGATGCAGACACGCAGATCAGGGATGGGCTGATCTACTTCAACCGGCCCGGACGCGTGCAAACCCGAAAGCGGCGATCGATCGTGCCGATCTGCCCCACCCTCGCGCCGTGGCTGAAAGATGTAAGGGGCAAGGTGATCAGGTACCGCGTTCCCACTTCAGATAAGACCCGGGCTGCGGGCGGGCCTCAGTTTTACGAGCGACCCACGAATGAGGTTCGCAACGCGTTCAGAGGTGTGCTGCTTGATGCGCATGCCAGACGGCCTGATCTGGGCTTTGCAAAGCAAGCCATGGATGAGGCCGGTCGGAAGCTCTGGCTGCCACCGCGCGAGAAGCTTCGTGATCAGGAACGGCGACCGAAGCTGCAAGCGATCGGATCGCCGAACACGCTGCGGCACACCATCCACACGTGGCATCAGCGACAGGGTGTACCGCAAGCGCAGATCGACGCAGCTGCGGGTCACTCCAGCGAACAAGGATCTGGAGCAAACTATACGCACATGCGGCCGGAGTACCTACGAGAGTTCATCGCATCGACAGAGGCTTTCTGGCGTGCCGTCGACGAACACACGAGTGTGCATCGTCGGCCAATCCCTTGAAGTTCGGGAGGGCTCATGCTGCCGCCCCAACGAGTGATATTCTGCCGAGTCCCGCTGAGCCGACCTGACCCTTCACTCGCGGGTCAAGACACTGAGGATTGGGTCGAAATCGCGGACCCCCGTCTATAGGCCGCGTACGACATAGGCCGCGTAGCCTGCTCGTCAGTCGGGCGATTAGAACAGCCTATTCAGCAATCGCGGTTCGCTCGCCTTGAGGCGGTCGAGCATGGTGTTGACGTAGAACATGTCGGGATTGGCGATAGCGGGGAGGACGACGACGGCGTAGTCGGGCAGGTCGCGGTCAAGGGTGAAGACGACCAGGCCAACCCCGTGGATACTGCACAGCGAGGTCAGCCGGTTCATGTCGTCGCTGGTCGTGCTCCGGGGCACGACGATGTAGCTTTTGTGGCTGAATAGCCGATAAGCGACCGATTGGCCGAAGGCGACGACGGGCTGTGCGGGCGTCGCCTTTATCTCTGCGGTGACGATCTGGGGCTCGAACTTGAAGATGTCTTGCGCGCGCGGTCGGAGCACGCCGATCACGTCGGGCGTGCCCCATTTGCCGCCCAGACTGCTGCCGCCGAGCGCGGCTGCGACTGTGACCTCGTCATTCTCCTCCAGCCATTCGGCGAAACTGGCGTAGAAATCCTGTTCGGTCAGTGTGCCCGCGCTGCGTCCCGCGGCATCGACAGCCTCATCGGTCACCTCTGCCGCAGAGGCATTAGCCTCGGTGTCGATGGTGGGAACATCGGCGTCGGCGAAGCGGGCGAGCTGATAGGTGCCGCGGGCGATCTTCACAATGCCGTCGCCGCGCTGGAACAGGTGATGCGTCGCGCCGCGGATCGAGTTGAGCGGCGTCTCAGGATGTTCGGCGGCGACCGCCTTCAGCACCTCGGCCCAGCGCACCCCGCCGGGGTGGCGTTCGAGTACGGCGCGGGTGGCGTCCTCGATCTGCTTGCGGTTCAGCTTCGCCATGGTCGTGTCCCCTTGATCATGCGCCCACGCCCGCGTCGAATACATCGTCCAGCATAGCGGGCAGCAGATGGTCGAGGTCGCTCGTTCCGCTTTTCGCAGCCGCAGTCGCGACTCGGTCGAACAGTGGCACTAGGCGATCCTGCACTTCGACCGGGGGTAGCGGGATCTTGATAGCGAGCAGCATTTCAGGCCGTAGTCTTTCGCGTCGTGCTCCTTGACCCCGGGTCGCCGGGGCGAGTTTGGCGTGAAACCAGCTCGTGCGACAAAGATGCGCGAAGTACCTTGGGTTCAGCTTGGCCGGATTGCAGCGGAAGGTGCGGTATTCGGGAGATGCAAACAGGCCGGCGGACTCGTCGTCGCAGATGGCGACCGCCCCCTCCCACCCCTTGACCTGACTGACCACAAATTGCCCGGCCGAAAGGCGATTGAAGTGGCGATAGGTGGTGTCAGCGGCCGTCACGCCGCCTTTGCGGAACAATCCGCCGCCGAAGCCGCGAATGCCGACCTGCGGATAGATGGTGTCCGGCGCGACGGCGACACGGTCTTCGTCGAGAACGAGGGCGTCGGCTAATTGGGTCGGCTGTGCACCGTATGTCTCATTGGATCGTATGACGAGCGAAGCGAGATCCTCACCGATCTCGGTGCGTAGTGCCTGAATTCGTCCGACCGCCGCCGACGCCGTATTCAGCCGCGCCACGATCCGGCCTTGTTCTGGTAGCGAAGGCAGGGGGATGGTCTGGCGCAAAAACCGCGCTTCTTTGAGCCGGACGCGATTGGTGCTGCCTTCGCTCGCCTGTTTGCAAAGAGCGACGAACCAATCGGTCCGGCTCACCCATGACACATATTCAGTGAGGGCATGTTCGGGCTCGACGTCGAAGATTGGGAAGTCGTTTGACACGACCGCGCCGTCCAAATCCGACGGCACGACGCCGAAAGCGCCGTGCCGTGCGTCGATTTTCGAGATGACGAACTGGCCTGCACGGACGCGGTTCTGATACGACGCGGCTATCTCCGCACCCGTGACGGTGCCGCGCAGCGTCAGGCCCTTGCCCCACAGCTTCGCCGTGATCTGCTTGTAGCTTGTGTCGGGCACGAGCGCGATGCGGTCGCTTGACGGCCGCAAGACCTTATTCAACGCTACCATCGGCCACGTCATGCCGCGTCGCGCTCCCCCACCAGCGCGTGCAGCTCTTCGAGGATCGCCAGCACCTCGCGCTCCTTCGACAGCGCGGCGGCAACGATCTCGGCGGGCGCGCGGTGATCCTCGGCGGCCTTGGCGTTGGGATTCTTTTGGTCGAGGTTGACTGCGCGAACCACGCCATCGCCGTCGCGCTCAATCAGCGGGGGGCCGTTCACCACCCAGGCGCGAGCGTCGTCGCCGCGCGCGTCCCACCATGCGGTCAGGTCGGCTAGGTCGGCGGTCTGGAGCGGGGCGGTCTTGCTGTACTTCTTGCGCCCCTCGGGCACCGGCTGTTCCCAATAGTGGATGGCGCCCGTCGGGCCGGTGGTGTCGAAGAACAGCAGGTTGGAGGCAATGTCGGTATAGGGTGCGAACACGCCTTCAGGCAGGCGGACGATGGTGTGGAGGTTGAACCGTTCCAGCAAGTCCGCCTTGATCCGGGCGGCGACGCCGTCGCCGAACAGCACGCCGTGCGGCACGACCACGGCGGCGCGGCCCTTACCCTGCCGCTTGAGCTTGCGCATGATAAGCTGGAGGAACAGCAGCGCCGTCTCCGCCGTGCGGCGGTCGTCGGGGAAGTTGGAGAGGATGCCCGCTTCCTCCTCGCCGCCGAAGGGCGGGTTGGACAGGATCACCTCCACCCGCTCCCGTTCGCCGATGTCGGCAAGGCGATGACGCAGCGCGTTGCCGGGATCGATGTCGGGCGCCTCTAGTCCGTGGAGCAGCAGGTTCATCTGCACCAGCAAATAGGGCAGCGGCTTGGCCTCGACGCCGATCAGCGATCCCGCCTGGAGCTGACGCTGCTTGTCCACGCTGTCGGCCTGCCGCGCCATGTGCGCGTAGGATTCGGTGAGGAAGCCGCCGGTGCCGCACGCCGGGTCGAGCACCTTCTCGCCGATCTGCGGGTCGATCCGCTCGACCATGAAGCGGACGACGGGACGCGGCGTGTAGAACTCGCCACTGTCGCCGGCGGCGTCGCGCATCTCGCGCAGCAGCGTCTCGTAGAGGCGACCGAGCGTGTGCATCTCGTTCGAGCTGTCGAAATGGATGCGATCGACGAGATTTATGACCTCGCGCAGGATGTACCCGTCAATCATGCGGTTCTGGACGCCGCGGAAGACGGTGGCGATCACGTCCCGCCGATCGCGCCCACCGTTCCGCCCGCGAAGTCCGCGCAGATAGGCGAACAGGCCAGGCCCCTTAGTGCCGTCCGGTCGCACCGGTTCGTCGGCATTGATGAAGGACAGGAGATCGGGGCCGGTGATCCCCGCCTTGTCGGCCGCCCAGTCGCGCCAGCGATACGGCGGCTCGATCGCCGCATGGAACGGGTCGCCCGCCAGTTCCGCCTCGTCCTCGTGCACCCGCTCAAGATCGTCGAGGAACTTGAGGAACATAATCCAGGTGAGCACCGGCAGCCGGTCGAGATCACCGTTCAGCCCCTTGTCCTTGCGCATGATCTTGCGCGCGGACTTCACGATCGAATCGAGGCGTTGATCGGTGGTCTGCGGGGCAGCGGTCTTCTTCGGCGGGCGCGCCATGACTTTCCTTCAATATCGGGTCAGGCCGCGTACAGGGCGGCGTTAAGTTCGGCGACAGCTTCGCGCAGGGGCTGCGGACCGCCGAAGCGGCGCGCGATCTCGCTTGGGTTGCCGAAATTTGAGACGGGCTGAACCTTCAGCGCCTGCGGCAGCGCCAGCTCGTCCGCACCGCCGCTCGCATAGCGGTCGAGCAGCGCGTCAAGAATCGCGCGGGCATCATCGCCATAGCGGTCGAAGATGCCTGCGTCGCGCAAACGCCGCGCGCGTTCGGCGCGGGTCGTCAGCGGTGCATTCCAGGCGAGATGGCAGAGCAGGTCAAACGGATCGTCCTCCGGGCGACCCGCCTCTGTGGCAAGCGCGTGCAGGTCGATTCCCCGCTCGGCGAGTGCATCGATGATGGCGCCCCGCTTGTCGGGGATCGCCCATTCGGCACGGAATGCCGCCGGGGTGGCGAACAGGGTCCGCACCTTCTCGCCGGTCCAGTCGGTCAGCTTGCGGACGGTCAGCCGCTTGCCGTCGCCGTCGAGATCGTAAACGAGGTGGGCGACCACCTCCACCTCCCCGCCATCGACGTAGAACTTGCGCGGCAGGCCATCGACGTCGTCGTCCGGTGGCAGCACTGTGGTCGTCGGCTCGTCGGGATCATCCGTCCAGCCATCTTCATGTTCGTCCACGTCGGTCGAGACAACCTCGCCGGCATCGTCGATCTCGGTCGTGATCTCCGCTGCAGGCTCGCCATCGAACGCCGGGTCGGCGAATTTTTCGGTCGCCGTTCCCGTGTAGTCGAGGATGGAAAACCACAGCTTGCCATAGTCCTCGCGCAGCCGCGTGCCACGACCAATGATCTGCTTGAACTCGGCCATCGAGCCGACGACGCGGGCGAGCACCACGTTCTTGCAGGTCGGCGCGTCAACGCCGGTGGTGAGCAGCTGAGATGTGGTGAGGATCACCGGCGTCTCCGCCTCGAGATCCTGAAAGCGGCTGAGCATCCCCTTGCCAATATCGCCCTCATCGGCGGTGACGCGGGCAACGTAATCCGGGTGCTTCGCAACCATGTCGGCGTTCAGCCGGACCAGCGCAGCGCGCATTTCGCTGGCGTGATCCTGATCAACGCAAAATACGATGGTCTTGGCGTAGCGATCGGTGTTCTTGAGGAAGTCGGTAAGGTGGCGCGCAATCGCTTCGGTGCGGGCGCGCAAGACCACCGTTCGCTCGAAATCGCGGGTCTGATATTCCTCATCGGGAACCTCACGGCCGTAGCGGTCGAGCTCGCCCGCGCTTGGTCGCCAGCCCACCGCATCCAGATCGGTAACGATGCGGTGGACGCGGTACGGGGCAAGGAAACCGTCAGCGATGCCCTGCGCCAGACTGTAGGTGTAGAGCGCATCGCCGAAGTAGGCATAGGTGTCACGGCTCTCTTCGCGCAACGGCGTGGCGGTCATACCGAGCTGATAGGCTGGCTCGAACCAATCGAGGATTTCCCGCCACGAGCTGTCGGCGCGCGCGCTGCCGCGGTGACATTCGTCGATGACGATCAGGTCGAAGAAGTCGGGCGCGAACTCGCGATACAGGCCGGGCCGACGTTCGTCCGCCGCGATCGCTTGATAGGTCGAGAAATAGATATCGCGGCCGTGGCTGATGGATGACGCGCCCAGCTTCCATCGCGCGTCCCCGAAGGGCGTGAAGGTCTTATCCTTCGGATCGTCGACCAGGATGTTGCGGTCGGCGAGGAATAGGATCTTCGGACGGCGATGGTCACCGCGCTTATTCCAACCCGCCGACCACAGGCGCCAGCAGAGCTGGAACGCAACCGCGGTCTTGCCCGCGCCGGTGCACAGGTTCAGCAGCAGGCGTCGCTGACCGCCAAGGATTGCCTCCAGCGACCTGTTGACCGCGATCTCCTGGTAATAGCGTAGCGGTCGGTCTGGGTCAGGGAAGCCGGGTTCAAGGACGCGCTCGGCGGCTGGCTCGGGCAGATCAAGGCGATCGCGCAGTCGCGTCCACAACTCATCCGGCGCGGGGAAGTGGGTACGAACGGCCTCGGTCCCCGCCGCCATGTCAATCTCGACGATCTCGTGGCCGTTGCTGGCGTAAGCGAAGCGCAGACCGAGCACCTCGGCATAGTCGCGCGCCTGCTGCACTCCGTCCTGCGCGGATCGATAGCCGGCCTTCGCCTCGATGACCGCGATCGGGTAATCGGGCCGGTAGCGCAGAATGTAATCCGCGCGCTTCTTCTGGCCGCGGCGTGGCTGGCCGCCAACGAACATCACTCGGCCGTCGGTGAAGGTCCGCTGTTCTTGGATCGCGCATGGTTCATCGTCCCAGCCGGCCGCTTGCAGGCGGGGGACGATCAGCTTCCGACAGGTATCAGCTTCCGTGACCATGACGTAGCCAGTCTTGTGCCGGGCACGAGCTGCCATGGCAAATGAATGATAAGGCGAGGCTCTGTCGTTCCCAGGGAGCGCGGGCGACCCGTCAGCGTGAGCCTCGACTAGAGGTTCAGCCGTCGGTCGAAGCGGAAGGAGCAGGTGCTCGAGTAAATGCTCTACTACCGGCTCGCGCTTGGCCAGCCCGACCCTGACGCGTTCATGCAAAATGCTGCGGCGGGTTGGCGCCGATAGGGGGAACCCACGCGAACTCGCGATCGATCTGGCTGCGATCTCGCGACCTCAAGGCGTGGCTGTTGGGCAGCCGCCGGCACCCGCCGAGGCTGGCTCCATCGGAAGCGGCGGCGGGTAGTAGCTTTTGCAGCTTTGCCGAACCGTCGATCTTAGAGCGTAACGCGAGGTCCTGGGCTACTCCTCCGTGAAGACCACCACGCACTCCTTGGAGCTGCTCATCACGCCATCGACGCCGCGGCCGAGATCCCAGATCAGTCGCCGTCCGCTCGCCGTCGTAGCCTCCACGAACCTGTCGTGGAACTCCCGCACCTGTCGGCCGGAGACCGGCGACATCTTGGCGCGCGGCAGCCGCCCGACGCGCTGCTCCCACCGCGTCTCCAGGTCGCGGCGCTGGTCGGCGTTGCTCTCGCGGCCTTCCGGCCGGGCGGTCTCGGCATCCCAGCAGGTGATGGACACTACGTCGATGCCCACGGCGGCTCCCTGCAGCAGCTTAACGAAGTCGATCAGGTTTCCGCGGTTCGCTGGAGTCGCGCACGCGAAGGGGTCGCGGATCTTCACCATGGTCAGCTTCTCGCCGGACAGGTGCCGCTGGAATATGGCGTAGTCGCGCGAGGCCCCGGGGCGGAACACGACGCGACGCAGGACCTTTTCCTTGTCCGCCGCCGGCGCTGGCTGTGTCATCGGCCGGTCGGGTGGCAACGGCACGGTTGGTGGCGACGCTGCCGGCGCCGGGGTCGCGGCAGGCGGAGCTGGGGCCGGTGGTGCCGGAGCTGAGGCCACAGGCAGGGCCGAACCCGCCGCGGCGCCTCGCGCCGCCTCGACTGCTTCGTCCTGCGCCCTGGTCTGAGCGGACGCTGACGCGGTCGCCGCGACGGGCTTCCCGGCGGCGGTGTCGCTTCCGCCCACCACGGCGTCGAACAGGTCGCCAGCGTCCGAGTCCCCTTCCGGAGGAACCAGCAGATCGCGGCTCAGCTGCCGCTTCGACCGCATCAGCGCGTCCAGCTTGAGGTCGAAGCTGCTGGCCCTGATCGCTGGATCCGGGTGGACTGCCTGCGGGAGGTACACTGTTACATCGCGGGTCTGGCCGATGCGGTAGGCGCGGTCGGTTGCCTGGTCCTCGACCGCCGGGTTCCACCAGCGGGACAGATGGATGACGTGGTTCGCACGCGTGAGGGTGATGCCAACGCCGCCGGCCTTGGGCGAGAGCACCATGGCGTCGAAGCCGGTAGGTCGCGACTGGAAGGTATCCACCGCGCGCTGGCGCGCGTCGCCGGCGACGCCGCCATGGATGCGGGCGACCTCGTGATCCAAACCGTATCGGCGCTTGATCTCGACGGCGATGAAGGCCTGCATCGCCAGGCTCTCGCAGAAGACCAGCGCCTTCTCCCCCTTGGCCGCGATCGCGTCCAGGGTGGCGAATAGGACGCGGAGCCGGGCGGACTCCTCGCGGTAAGCGTCGGGCACGGCCGCGGTCTCGGGCGCGCGCGGGTGCAGCGAAACGCCACGAAGCGCGTGGAGCACCTCGAGCATGCGCCCGCGCTCCCCGGACGACTGCACCGCCATCGCCCTGAGGAGCACAGACTCGTAGGCTGCCGCCTGCGCGGGCGGCATGTATTGGGGAACGGCGATGATGTTCTTGGCGGGCAGCCCGTCGACCACCTCGTCCTTCATGCGCCGCAGCAGGATGGCGGGCCGGCCGCGGTCCGGCTTTGTTAGCAGGTCGTTGAGCTGCTTCAGGGCGGTGCGGTCGCTCGCCGGGTAGGCGGTCTCGAAGGCTCGGCTCGAGCCCAGGAGGCCCGGCCACACGACGTCGAGGATGGACCACAGGTCCTGCAGCCTGTTCTCGACAGGGGTGCCGGTCATCGCAAGCTGGAAGCGCGCGTTGAGCGTCTTCGCCGCCCGTGTGACCTGGCTCGCCGGGTTCTTCAGCTTCTGGATCTCGTCGTAGACGATCGCGGAGAACGGCAGGCGCGCGAAGCTCATGTGGTAGTCGCGCAGCGTCTCGTAGGTGGTGAGCACGACCCCGGCATGGCCCCACTCCGCGGTGTCCAGCCGCGACGCACCCGTGTCGATGTCGCGGCCGGGTGCCGAGCGGAAGGTCCGCAGGCCGTCTCCGTAGGCCCTGACCACTGGTCCCAGCACGCCCTCGGAGAGATGAATGCCGATCTCGGCCTGCCAGTTCGCCAGCAGCCCGGTCGGCGCCACGATCAGGACCGGACGATCGGGCGCGGCGTCCGTCCGCAGCCAGGCGAGAAAGGCAAGCGCCTGGTATGTCTTGCCGAGACCCATGTCGTCCGCGAGCAGCGCGCCCGGAGCTCCGGACCGCCAGTTCGCCACGAGCCAGTCATAGCCTGTCCGCTGGTGCGCCTTCGGCTGAGTGCGCAGCGCCGCGGGGAGGGCTGCGGCTTCGGCGTCGACCGGCCTGTCGACGGTGCCCAGAGGGGCGTAGTCGACCTCCTCCAAATTGTCACGAACCTGCAGGAAGAAGCGCTGCAGTCCGGCAGGCGGAGGCGCCTCTCCCGCATCGGGCCGCGCCGCGGCGGCCGCGAACTCGACGAGGCCCGCCAGGGCTGATCTGGTCTGCTCGGTCGCAGGCACCTCGGCGTCGCCGATCTGCAGGGTCGGGTCGCCGCGTTCGATCGCCGCCTCGCACGCTGCCAGTGCCTCGCTGGCCTGCTCGGGGCTCAGGTCCAAATGAGCGGCCTCGTCGCCGTCGCCAACCTTCAGGCCGAAGCTCTCCGGAAGCCAGCTGTTGGGCTTCGGCTTGATCCAGGGCAGGACCGGCTTCCGCCAGACGTCGATCCCGGAGACGCGCTCGGAGAACTGCTGGGTCTCGACGAACAGGGTGTCTGCGCCCTCGCCCGCGTCGCCCGTGACGCCCAGCGCCTCCCGGATCGCCCGGCGCGGATTCCGGACGAACGCCTTTCGATCGTCCAGGGAGGCCTGCTGCCGCTCGCGCACGACACCGAGGGCGCGGCTGAGCGAGGGATCGATGAAGACGAACGCGCCGTCGTTCAGCAGGTACGTGGCACGGGCAGTGGGAGAACCCCGGAACCGGGCGGTGAAGGAGCGGTGCTGCTGCGGCGGCAGTAGCCCGTCTGCAGCCTCGTCTAGTGTTCGTCCCGTGTCGTCCGCCTCCGCGGCGCGCTGCCGAGAGAACAGCACGGGGTCGAAGTCGAAGCCGCCCCCCTCGACCTTGAGGTCGAGCGAGAAGGCGGCGGCGTAGCTGAGCCGAAGTCTCTCGATGTAGCCGTCTGCGTCGATCCGCTCGGACGCCTGCTCGCCGAGCGCGATGCGGAGACCCGCCATCGCCTCGTGTCGGCTCTCGTCGGCCGGCGCCGCGTTCACCGCCTCGACCTGCAGGATCGTAGAGTAGAGCGGTTCGGCGATCCGCCATTCTCGCCCATCGGTCCTGATGCGCGCACCCGAGATGGCGACGTGTGCGCCTATCCCGCCGGGCCGCGTCCAGCGGGTGTCGATCCGGAAGCCCTGGTCCTGAAGCCCCCCGCGGGAGGCGAGCTGGAGGCTCAGGCGCGTGGCGGGGGGAAGCCCCAGCGCCAGCGCCTCCGGTTCGCTAAGGCCAGCGACGAAGGCGGGCGACAGTCTCGCGCGCCCCTCCACGACGAAGACGGCAGGGCTGCCGCCTCGGTCGACCTCGTCGTCGGCCCACGCCTGGAGGAGGCGCGACATCGCCATCACCGCGCCCGGGGGGCACTCGGCCGTCCATTCATCGAACGGGACCTCGCTCTCGCGCGTGCCCGAGAAGGGGATCAGGCCCTTGCGTGCAGGCCGTCGGAGCGTGACGATCTCGCGACCTTCCCGCTGCTCCGAATGGAAGGCGGTCGCCGGGGTCCCTGCCGCCACGCTACCAACCTCCCCGGCCGTGCACCGGATGCGGGATGCCGGTTACCGCGTGAATGTGCCTCGCGAACCGCGGCTCCCAGTTGCTGGTGTGAGAGATGTGCCGGAAGCCCTGGCCACCCGTCATGGCCTTCAGCCGGCCGCTGTCGTACTGCTTCTGGTACTGCACCGGGGCCCGCGGGTCAGAGGCCTGCCAGAACCTGCACGCGCCGTTGTGGCTCCACTCGGCGATCCTCAGATCCCCCATCGAGATGATCACCGAGGAGTGGCTAGACTCGGCGCCACCCCCGGTCGAGATCCGGCCGTGGCGGATCGTCGCGTCACGGTCGGTGAGGCCGCGAGCCTTCTGCTCGGCTCGCGGCCCGAAGGCCATCCAGGCGTCGTCGATCGCGCCTGCATCGACGTATGCGAGCCAGAACTTTGTGCGCTGCGCCCACTGGTACGGGTCGTTCGTCGTCTTCGCCACGATCTCGAAAAACTCCCGCATCGCAGCGCGGACCACCCACCGGCGGAGGACGGCCAGGGCATCTTCCGCCTCAGCGCCCAGGCCGAGCTCCTGCAAGTTCGCACGGACGCGGTCCCAGCGGCTCCGGTCGAGCCTTGGGTCCCCAATGCGAGTCACCAAGAGCCTCGAGACCGCACCCCGGTGAGCCTCGCTGGGAGACGCGCGTCTCCACGGCCTAAGCAGTGCATACACCAGCACCGCCGGCAGGGCCGACTTCGCGCCGACGGTGTCCATGAGGCCGATGAGGCAGGAACCCTGGCGCTCGGCCGCGGCTCCCTCAGCCGTCGCGGCCTGCCGGCAGGCGGCCTCGAAGCAGGCCTGCACGAACGCGGCATCCACGCTGGCGCTGTCGAACCCTGCATCCATGAGCCGCTGCAACGCTGACGCCTGGTCGCCCTCCAGCATGGCCCCGCCAAGCCGCGCGGGGCCCTCGAGGGGTTCCCAGAGCGACCAGCGTCTTCCCCGTTCGCGCCAGGGCCAGTCATGGCGCTCGGCCGCAACGCGAACGGCGGCAGCGAGCTGCCCGAAGGCTGGATGGGCGACGGGGAAGTGGGAGAGGTATCCGCCGATGATGCTTTGGTCGAAGGTGCGGCGGCCCGCCGAGAGGCCGGTCGACAGTGCCTCGCTGGCGAGCGGGACGTGCTCGTCGTCCGCCCAGACGGTGCGGAGCAGCCATCTCATCTCGGAGGGCTTCAGGGAGGTCAGGCGCAGACCCGTGACCCTGGCGAGGAAGGCGGACCTCTCTTCGTCGTCGATGGCAGGCTCCAGCATCGTCTCGTCAGGCAGACTCGCGACCGCCCGCTCCGTGGCTGTCTGGCGGCCGGGCGGTCTCGAGTAGCCGCGCTCGGCACCTCGCGCCGCCTTCTCGCTCGCCTGCCGCAGGCTCATCGGCGCACCAGGACCTGACCGAAGCCGCCGGTCTCCGTGGGAGTAGCCATCAGGAAGCGCAGATCAATGCGGCGGTTGCGCCTCTTCGCGTCCTCGCCGTCCCCGGTGTCGACCGGGCGGTCGGGCCCGTAGCCGCTGACTCCGAGAATCGGGACCGATTCCTTTTCGGAGGGCGGCAGGCTGCGAAGCCGCTCCAGGTCGGGCGCCCCCAGGACGAGCTGCCGGTACGTGTTAGTCGCACGGCGGACGGAGAGGTCCCAGTTGTCCATTCCCCCGAGCATCGGGTCCTTGTCGGTGTGGCCCTCGACGAAGATGGCGTCGATGTGGTGCGGAGAGGCGGCGCAGCCGCGGCGCGGCAGCCCGAAGGCGTAGCAGGGCAGGACGCGCGCCATCTCGCGTCCGACGATGGAGACAGCCCTCACGCCGCCAGGCGACAGCTCGTACTGACCCTTCGCGAACAGGACGTCCTCTGGGAGCCGGAGCACGCCGGTGTCGTAGTCCACCACGACCTGCACGCCCTGCTCCTTCAGCCGCTTCTCTATCTGCGCGAGGATCTCGGTACGGGTGCGCTCGGCCCCGGTCAGCTGGTCGGTGGTTTGCCGGTACTGAAGCGCGAAGTAGACGAGCATAATGACGAAGATGAACAGCAGTCCGACCATCATGTCCGACATCGAGATGAAGTAGCTCTCCTCCTCGTCCTGGGGACGGCGCCTACGCGTTGCCGCTTCCACGCGCTCAGGCTCCCTGCCTGATCCGGCCGAGCACGTCCTCGACGTTCTCCGCCATCTCCTTCAGTGGCTCGATCGAGGCACTCAGGCGTCCGACCGCCGTGCCGAGCGCGTCGTCGATCCGGCCGACGTGGGCGTTGAGGTGGTCCGCGTGCTCGGAGGAGGCGGATGCGATCTTCTCGAGCGCTTCGCCGAGCGCCCTGTCGACGTCGGCGAAGCGGGCGCGGTATTCCGACCACGCTTGGGTCGCCGCTGCGGTCGTCTCGGCGAGCCTTCCCGAGAGCCGCTCGAGATCGGCCCTGTTCGCCTCCGCCACCCGCGACTGGGTCTCCATCAGCTCCCGCGTGGTCGCGAGCGAGGTGCCGATCGAGGACGTCGCCTCTCGGATCGGGGCCGTCGCGGCCTGCACGTCGCTGGCCGCCTGTCCCAGGGCAGTCGCCATGCCGCGGGCGCGCTCGCTGGCCTCGCTGAGGCGGCTCGTGTGGTCGTCCGACGCGCGGGTCGACCGCTCGATGCTGGAGGCGACGGTCTCCATGCGTGACGACGTCGTCCGCAGCGTGTCGACGAGCCCGGCGCTCGCCGCCTCGAAGCGCTGGTTGAAGCCCGCAAATGCCGACACAAGCGCCTCCGCGCCCGCCGCTGCCGCACGGGACACCGCTTCGTCGATGGCGCCAGTCATGCCCTCGGCCGCACGTGACGTGGCCTGCTCCAGCGCGGCGGCCGCGCGGGCGAGCACCTCCGCGTTCCGGTCAGCGGCCGCGCCGGCGCCCGCCGTCATCCGCTCACCCTGCTCGACGATGCGCTGCTGCATCCTCTCGAATGCGGTCTGGATGGTGTCGTTGGCGGAGCCGAACTGCTCCAGGGCGCGACGGGTGGCCTCGTTTCCCTCCGCCATCGCTGAGGTGACCGCATCGCGGATCGCCTCGACCATTTCCTTGGAGGCGGCGGTCGACTGGGCACGCATGTCCGCCCCCATGGAGAGCAGAACCTCGCGGTTCTCCTCGGCGGTCTTGCGGTTGAGCTCCTGCACCTCGGCGAACTGGCCAGCCGTGCGCTGTGCGGCGTCCTCGGCCTCTTTGTTAAGTCGGCCACCCACCTCCTCGATGCGGGAGTTGAGCGTCTCGAAGGCCCGGTTCATCTGTTCGGAAGCCTCGGAGAACTGGCGCGCGGCGCTCTCGATCTGCTGGTTCGCTGCGGCGCCACTCCCCTCCAGGTTGGCGGACACTCCGGACAGCTTCTCCGTCATGTCGGTGAGCGACTGGGCCAGCGCCTCCATCTCGCGGCCGGCGTTCTTGCTCAGCGCATCGCCCAACTCCTTGCCGATCTGGTTGAAGCCGCCGCTCCGGAATTCCTCCATGCTCGTGTGGATGCGTCCGAGCTGAGCGGCCATCGGCTCGATGGCCGTGGTGAAGTTCTCCCGAATGGCCGCCGCCAGCTCCGTCGCGAGCGTCTTGGTGGCGGTGGTCTGCTCCTTCGCCTCCACCAGCTGAGAGGCGGCGATGCTTTGCGGCGGGAGGAACTGCATCCCGTGCTCGAGCTGGTCCGAGAGCCGGGCCAGATCGCGTTCGACCTGAACCTTCCAGCGACGGTCGAAGGCGCGCAGCAGGATCGATCCTGCTACCCCGCCGACCGAGGTCCAGAACTTCGCCGCAGTGACGCTGAGCAGGGTCACGAGGGACCTCTGCATCACGGCCGGGTCGGCGCTGGAGCCCAGCGCGCTTGTGGCCGCGGCTAGCGCCGCTACGATGCCGAGAAAGGTGATGACGAGGCCAAGCGCCACGAAGATGTTCGCCCACCAGTTCAGGCCACGCGCGCCGTCGCTCAGGTGCAGGAAGAAGCCTTCCGGTCTTGAGGTGTTGCGGATTGGGGACTCGTTGGGCTCAACGATCGTCTCCTTGTACTCGGCCCAGGCACGCTGGAGATCATGGGTCTGGCGGCCGCCCTCGCGCATGACCTCATCGACCTCGCCAAAGCGCGCGGCGAACGCTGCCTGACACTCGTCGACCTGCTCTCCCTTGAGCACGTCGTCGAGCACGGCCAGCCGCCGTCGAAGGGCCAGCATCATCGGTCGGTGGTGCTGGGCGTAGTTCTTGACGATCAGCGTTGCCGCAGTGCCGAGCAACGCGAGAAATAGAAGGAAGGCGAGGTTCTCACCGACGCCGGGTATGCCGGTGAAGAACCAAATAAGACTAGAGTTGATGTAGCCTATCACGCTGCGCCCCCCGGCGGGGCGCCCCTGCGCTGCCCCGGCTCAAGTTCTCTTATGAGGCCGACGATAATACAAGGCGGCATAAAGGACCGAGTATCTGCGGCTCATGCCCGCGCGAAGGGCCACGCCGGTCCCGGGGAGGACAACTGACCGATTTGGGCGCAAACCGCGCTGCTGTTATCGCCAGCCACCCCGCGATAAGCTACCAACCCAGGTTCAGCTCCGCTGGACTGGGGTCGAGTGCACGATGATAAACGAGGAAGAGGCCCGGCAGGGCTTTAACGAGCTTAGGGCAGCGCTGCGCAGGGCTGGCCTGGCGTGGATCGCGGAGCAGGTCGAGCAAACCGTCGTACTCGGCAAGCCGGTCACCAAAGAAGCCGACGCGAGCGAGTTCATCGATGACCAAGTCGCCGGCCAACGCCGCGGCCGACAACGCCTCCAAGAGTTCGTGACGACAGAGCCCTACAGCTATGTTGAACGCCTCCGCCTCCTGCTCGACGCCATCGAACGCGTGACCGCCCTGCCCGACTTCGAGCGGCAGGCCCTCGCTGACCTCGAGGCTGAAACGGTGACATTCGTGTCCGAGCAGGATGATGAGCCCGACCGCGACCTGCAGCGCGGCCGCACCCCCGACGAGGAGGCGACACGGCGGCGGGTCCAGGCGGCGGTGCAGGAAGCCCGGAAGGCACTCGCATGACGACCGCCGCGACCCTCGTGGGGCAGATCGCCGCGATTCTTGGCCCCGCCATAGGCACCAACTACTCGGCGTCCTCGGCCGCCAATGATGCGTTTGAGGGTTATACCTTCGCGCTTGTAGTGCGCGCGGCGCGCGCGGCGGGGGCGACTGTCACCTTCGAGGACAACGAGGGACACGCGACCACCACCCTCACTTTCCGGACCTCGCCCGGCGACATCTTCAGCCCGAAGAGGAAATATGCGCACGCCGTGATCGAGCTGCCGGGATGCCCGGCGCTCGAGGCGCACATCGGCGTTAAGGTCAGCGGGCAGTCGAAAGTCCTGCACGAGTGCGACGTGGCGGTAATCGATCGGCACGAGGCGCGAATCTGCCGGGCGAGCCGCGTGCATCCGCGCGCCCGCAAGGTCCCGATCGCGATCGAGTGCAAGTTCTACGCGAGCACGCTCCAGCTCGGGCTCGCCCGTGGCTATCTCGGCCTCGCCGAGGAGCTGACTAAGCGGAACAGGCTGCTGGTGACGAACACAACATCGGAGACCGCCGCCAAAATGATTACTTACCATAAAGCGGAATGGGAGTTCGATCTGTCGTCGCCGTCCTCCGCCAAGGCCGCCGACCTAGAGGCTAAGTTAAAAACAATCTTCCGCAACTACTCGGCGACACATCGATAATAATAATGAAAGCCTACCCCCCAGGATCGAGCCCCCGATGGCAACAGGCATCCGCAGGGACAAAGTAAACCGATGTGCAATAGATATGGCATATCCGCCAAGCAGGCCGCACCGCATGTGTCCATTTTCGCGAGTCATAGTAGACCCCAAACACAGACGTTCAGCTGCTAATTTCCGCTCTCCAACCACGGACATTGATTCAGGTCACGACGGGGTCATGTCAACGCCCCGCAACTCAGACGGATTGGGCCCTCCACGCCGCAAGGACACCATCAACGTCCAGATCGATGGGAGCAGCAGACCAGGTGTACGTAAACGAAGCGTCGTCGCTCTGCGGCTGCGGTTCCGGGCGAGAAATCCTGATCCTCGTCGGCATCATGACCGAGTCCCCCAGCAGAATGGCCTCGCCACGCCGGAGCGTGGAGAACATGGACGTTATGCCGCGCACCGAGTCGGGGAGCAGATTGCGGACGTAGGCCTGATCATCGGGGTTCGAGATCCGTAGGCAGAGGAAGCTACCGCATTGCGACAGGATGGTGCTCGACAGCTCGCGGGGGCGCTGGCTTATGACCGTCAGGCTTATGCCGTACTTCCGGCCTTCCTTCGCGATCCGCTCGGCCGACTTCCTCGCCGACTCGCATGAGGGGTCGTCGTCGGAGAGGTAGATGTGCGCCTCGTCCGCGAATACCGCGATCGGATAGCGCTCGCCTTTGAGGCGTCGGTGCCAATAGGCGAAGTCGAAGAGGCAGCGCTGGATCAGCGAGATTACCGACGAGCGCACGTCGAAAGGCGTTGAGCTCAGATCGACGACGACGATCTTGCGCCGCTCACCGCTGGTCTCGCCCAGAAGTCGCCGGAACAGGTCGGACATCGACCCTGACGACGTGTAGGTCTTCGGCTTGAAGATGAGATCGTATCGTCGATCGTTCATGCGCGAGTCGAGCCGCATGAGCAGGCGGCTGAACTGTCCGTAGAGCGGACCGTTCACCTCCCGGTTCGACGCTCCGATGACGCGCTCCGTGTCCAGTCGGCGAAACTCGTCGACTATGCGCTTCAGGCTGAAGTGGACCGGCGTGTCGATCGTGATCTTCGGAATGCCTAGCGCCTGGTTTTCCGAATCCTCCTGCTTTGCCGCTTGCAGCAGCTCCTTGAATTTCGCGATCTGGTTCGGCGCAGCCGACTCCGCCCGGTCGACCATGAGCCCGAGCAGCTCCTCCGAGTTCATCAGCCAGTAGGGCAGCTCCAGATCGGATGCGGAGATCACCTCGGCCTGATCGCCGAAGGCCGAGCCGTATTCGCCGTGCAGATCGAACAGAACGACCGTGGCTTGCGGAAAGGCGCAAATGCGCTGGATGATCGAAGCCACCGTCCACGACTTGCCGCCGCCGGTCTGTCCCAGGACCGCCGCATGTCGGGTCAGG
This sequence comes from Sphingomonas spermidinifaciens, assembly GCF_002351485.1. Classification (GTDB taxonomy): domain Bacteria; phylum Pseudomonadota; class Alphaproteobacteria; order Sphingomonadales; family Sphingomonadaceae; genus Sphingomonas; species Sphingomonas spermidinifaciens. Next base: position 1,265,865 of record NZ_NWMW01000001.1, read on the forward strand.
AAGGCGTCCAGGTTGATCTTGGCCTCCTGCGCCGGGATCAGCGATAGGCGTCCGAGCGAGAAGTCGCCTTCCGCATAACCCTCGTAGATCCTATCGATCATCCGGTCGTCGACCGCGAACACCGGCGCGTTCACTGTCGGCAGCACGTCCGTGCCGCGCTCGAACGTGCCGGACGCGTCGATGGTCCCGACGGGCACGGTCGACAGACTGCGCGACACCCGGTCCAGGAGCGCCAGATCGGCACTGGCGGCCTCGCGCATGTCGGGTGCCGCTATCCGCTCCTCCTTCATTTCGATGCCTGTCACCATGCACAGGAGGTAACCCGAAGGGAGCGAGACCGACACGAAGGTGCCCGGCTGTCCGATAAGCAGCGGAACGGGACCGTTCGGACTGGGCATGTCGACCGTCATGCTGACGGGCACGCCCGCCGTGCCCTCCTCGTCCTCCTCCAGCAGCGACACGAAGACCTGATCGCCCGTTACGGCCACGACCTTGCCGATCCGGTAGTCCGACATTCCTTCTCCTCTACTTGAACAGTTCGACGAACCTGCTGAACATCCAGCAGTCCGTGCCGTCGTGGTTCGGGGAGCCCCCGGCAATCCCGCCGTCGTGGAAACCGGCGCTGAATGCGCCGAGACTCTTCAGCGGCGCCATTCCAGCCGTCTCGCTTTCGCAGAGCGCGAACAACCTTATGCGCCCGGCGCCGACGACTGGCACGAGCAGGTTGTCGTTGATGTGCTCGTCACCAAAGCTGAACCCGCAGCTCACCAGGTAGCGGCAGTCGGTGCCGAGGGCATTGCGCGCCGCCGTGAACAGGGCGTCGTGCGGAGCATTGAGCGTGTCCATCACCTTGCGGCGGCGCGGCAGGATCATGACTCGCCGGTCGGCCGCGTCGATGGATGCAGGATGCCGTTCGAAGAAGCGATCGCCTCGTCCGATCCACGACACGGATCCATGCAGCTTCATGAGGCGCACCGTCAGCACCGGGTGTTCGGCGAAGGTCATCCGCTGCCGCCTGCCGCAGGACAAAGTGAACCGCTGCGGATCGAAGAAGCGCTCCACCGAACCGATGAAACCCGTCTCGACCACCACCCCGGCTTCGGCTCCGGCCATCTCGAACAGCAGGTCGTAGTTCGTCGTGAACACGTGCACGCAGGCGGGTTGCCCGAAGGCCCTCGTCTTCAGCGCAGTCAAGAAGGCGACGTGGTTGTCCAGCTTCGGGGTCGAAACCGAGAGGATTACCTCTGTGATCAGGTCACGCAGGCGGACTTCGAGCTCTTGGAACCGAGGCAGTCCGGTCGAGATCGCGTGCGAGATGACCAGATCGGCTATCGCCTCGACGTTCGGCTCCCCCTTTACCGCATCGTAGGTCTGACCAGTCGCGGCGAGGACCTCGTCGAGGATCTGCCGTTCTGGCGAGCTCAGGCCGGCGACCACCTGGCGGGTCAGGCCAGGCATCATAGGGTAGCCCGCCTCCACGGACGTACCCGCCCCAAAGAGGAAGCCGCTGGTTGACAGGCCGCCGTTGCCGATGTTCGGCAGCACCTGATCCAGTCGCACGGCCCACCCTTCTATCGTTGTTCCGTCAGTCTAGCGGTATGCGGCCCTGAGGGAAGAGCGGAGCGGCTTGCGCGATCGGCCAGACGAGCTCGCTGCGGCGATCAATCCGCCCACTCTTCGCGCACGAACTCCTCGATCGCCGCAGCCCGATCGAGAACCGCCTGCCTGTTCCAGCGCTGTCCCTCCTGGATCGATCGTCCCACCGCCATGGTGGCCTGCAGCCCGCACTCCACATAGCGGGCCGCCTTGTCCTGAGGAGGCTTGTCCTTGAGGGAGGAGTTCACCTTGGGTGGCAGCATTGTTAGGTTGCCCAGGTGGTGGACGTATCGCTTGCCCGAACTCCGCGGCATGATGTGCTCGACCGAGCGCGCCGGATCGGCGGCCCAGACCTTCGCCCACTGCGACTCGTTGATCTGCATGCCAGCCTCGCGCGCCAGATGCTCCTCGTATCGGAAAAGCACGTAGCGGACCTCCTCGGCCCACCCGTCGTACCAGTTGTCCCACGAGTCCTCGAAGATGACTTCGTCGATCGAATAGCCGTCGCCGAGTTCTGCGAGAGCGGCCGCCACCGCCTTCGGCGGCAGCTTGCTGGCGAGCACGTCATATCCTAGGCGCACGTACTCGCCGACCTTCGTCCTCGTGTCCTTTCCGGCGAGCGTGAAGATGCGGAAGGTGACCCGCTCCCAAGCCGAGAGCAAGTCACGTTCGGTCTTCTCGTCGAAGCCGCGCAGGAGGATGGCGATCGCCAGGAACCGGGCGTGCGCGATGCGGGTCACGGCGGCACGACGCTGGTCGGCCTTCAGCTCGAGCGACTTCCGCACGACCGCCTTCAACCATGATGCCGCTTCGACGATCGACTTCAGCGTGGTGCCCGCGATCCGCAACAGTTCGATTGAGGCGTCCTCGTCCGAGAGAATCCGGTTGGGCCGTGTCTCCCGCGACCACGTCCCGGCGAAGCGCAGCGCCTCATCGCCGACACGCTCCTCCAGGCCCAGATCGCGATAGACGTCCTTCCAGATGCTCTGCATCTCGTGAAGGCCTTCGGTCCGTGAGCCCTCGTCCACGTGCTCGTAGATCGAGGCCACGAGCTGGCTTTTCGTCTTGTCCAACCAGCGGACGTCGAGCCCACGGCTGTTGAGCACCTCGAAGACCCGATAGACCGTCGATTGGTCGGCTAGCTCGTGGTAGATCACGGAGAGCCGGTGCCGGATGGTGAACACCAGGTCAGTCAGTGAGCCGGTCGCCTTCCACTGGTCGACGAACGCCTCGCACTCGTCGGCCGCTTCGACGAGGTTGTCGTCTGCAGCCGTGACGACGGCCTTTCGCTTGATCACGCCCGTCCGGACGTAGGTGGTGAAGACGTCGCTGCTGTCGTGGTTCGTCTGGAGCAGGACCAGATTGTGCTCGTCGCCCTTGACCAGCAGGTCGGCCAGCTCGCCCTTGATCTTCGCCTCCGCCTTGTCTCCGTCCCCCAGCGCCTTCTCGATCGCCTTGAGGAGGATAACGAGGGTGGTCACTCGCTGCTGTCCGTCGACCAGATCGACCACCCCGAATTCATCCGCGCCGATCGTCCTGCGTTCGCGGGCGAGGCCGACCACCGTCGCCATAAAGTGCTCCCGACCGGATCGCTGCGCCTCCCGTATGTCGGCGAACAGGTCTTCGCGTTGGCGATGCTGCCAGGAGTATGCCCGCTGATAGTCGGGGATGCGGAACAGCCGCGCCTGCATGAGCTTGGCAATGGACAGGTGCATTGGATTAAGCTGCATCTGAGCTCCTCCTCGCGAGGTCCGGCGCGGAACCGATCGGCTTCTACTCAGCCTTGCTCTTAACGCCAGGGCATCAGGCAAACGCCTAAGCCTCGCGCGACCAGCATTAGGTAGCTGCCGACCGCATTAGCATGAACGAAGGGGAGCTTACGCCTATTTGGCGATCGTAACCGGACGGGCCCCTTTCCGCCCAAAATGCGGAGGTTCTACTTCCACCATGATGGGTGACCGAACGCTTGCGCCTGATAGGCGAGTCTGCGTTCTCACGACTGAGTAGGAAGTCGGGACTGCGGTTTAGGTCCGCAGCTCACACTACCGCTGCACGCGCTGCTGAAATAAGCGAGCGCCGACGAAGCCGCCGAACCGCTCCTCTAAGCCGATGCAAGTCAGGAATGTCCGTCCGGGTCAGTCGAGACCGATGCACACGCTAGAGCGACGCAGATCCTGATGGCATTCGGGAGAAGGATCGCTTGCGATACCAGCGCGATACCAGAAGCAACAGAAGAACCTCGCAAAGAAGAACCTCGTCGCAGTTATATGCAGCAACTGCAAAGACTTAGAATGGTGGAGCCGAGGGGGATCGAACCCCTGACCTTCGCAATGCCATTGCGACGCTCTCCCAGCTGAGCTACGGCCCCATCGTTCCGGGAAGGCGCCCATTAGGGGCGCTTCGCTGGGTTGGCAAGCGCGTTTTTGCGGCTGCCGTCGGCGGGTTCCGGACAGGCGCGCTGCCCGGAACCCGGCCGATCAGTTCTCGTCGTCGTCGGCGGGTGCCTCGACGCCCAGATCGTCGTCGCCGCCCAGGTCGACATCGTCGTCGGCGGGGGTGTCGTCGTCCTCGGTATCGATGTCGAGATCGTCACCCAGGTCCGAATCGGCTTCCTTGTCCTTGGCGGGATCGGCCTTCACCGCCTCGAACGGCAGCGGCTGCTTCGACTTCAGGATGGGCTCGGGCTCCCACGCATAGCCGCAGTTGATGCAGGTGACGGGCTCGTCCTTCTGCAAGTCGTAGAAGCGGGTTCCGCATTTCGGGCACGAACGCTTCGTGCCCCATTCCGGCTTGACCATGCCGCGTATCGCCTTTCGGATGGGATGATTTTCGGGCCTTGAGAAGGGTCCGCGAAGTGGCGCGCGCCTTGCCATAGTGCAAGCCCCCTGTCAAAAGCCCGCGCCCATGCACGCCCCCCTTTCCCCCCGGCCCCTGTCGATCGCCGCCGCCGGCCCGTTGAAGGGCGAGGTCACGGTCCCCGGCGACAAGTCGATCAGTCACCGCTCGCTGATGTTCGCCGGCCTCGCGATCGGGACAAGCCGCATCCGCGGGCTCTTGGAGGGCGAGGACGTGCTCGCCACCGCGGCGGCCATGCGCGCGATGGGCGCGACGATCGAGCGGCGCGAGGATGGCGAGTGGCGCGTCGCGGGGGTCGGCGTCGGCGGGCTGCTCCAGCCGAACACCGCGCTCGACATGGGCAATTCCGGCACCTCGACCCGGCTGCTGATGGGCCTCGTCGCCAGCCACCCGATCACCGCGACCTTCACAGGCGATGCCAGCCTGTCGAAGCGGCCGATGGCACGCGTCATCGAACCGCTGTCGCGTATGGGCGCGGACTTCACCGCCAGCCCAGGCGACCGTTTGCCGCTGACGATGCGCGGCCTCTGCCCGGCGGTGCCGATCGAGTACGAACTTCCCGTCGCCTCGGCGCAGGTCAAGTCGGCGGTGCTGCTCGCGGGCCTCAACACGCCGGGCATCACCCGCGTGATCGAACGTGTGCCGACGCGCGACCATAGCGAGCGGATGCTGCGCGGCTTCGGTGCCGATCTGAACGTCGAGGGCGAGGTCGTGTCGATCCGCGGCGAGGCCGAGCTGCGCGCGCAGGATATCGACGTGCCGGGCGACCCCTCCTCGGCGGGCTTCTGGATGGTCGCCGCGTCGATCGTGCCGGGGTCGGACGTGACGATCCGCAACGTGCTGATGAACCCGACACGGACGGGCCTGATCGCCGCGCTGCGCCTGATGGGCGCGTCGATCGAGGCGCTGGGCACGCGCGATGTCGGGGGCGAAGCGGTCGCCGACCTGCGCGTCCGCCACGCGCCTTTGTCGGCCATCGAAGTCCCGCCCGACCTCGCGCCGAGCATGATCGACGAATATCCGGTGCTCTTCGTCGCCGCCGCCTTTGCGAAGGGGCACACCGTCGCCCGCGGCGCGCACGAGCTTCGCGTCAAGGAATCGGACCGCATCGCCGCGATGGCCGCCGCGCTCGGCCTCGCGGGCGTGCGCGTCGAGGAGCATGAGGACGGCCTGTCAATCGAGGGCCGCGATGGCGAGCCGCTTGTCGGCACCGGCGGCGCGCGCGTCGCCAGCCTGCTCGACCACCGCATCGCGATGGCGATGGCGGTGGCGGGGATGCACGCTGCCCGACCCGTCGCGATCGACGACGCCGCGCCGATCGCCACAAGCTATCCGGGCTTCATCGCGACGGCGCAGGCGCTCGGCGCGCAGCCGACTTGGCTCGACGCATGATCATCGCCGTCGACGGACCCGCCGCATCGGGCAAGGGCACGATCGCGCGCGCGCTGGCGAAGCATTTCGGCCTGCCGCATCTCGACACCGGCCTTCTTTATCGCGCTGTTGCCGCGCGGGTGCTGGCCGAGGGGCTCGATCCGGCGCGCGAGGCCGATGTGGTGGCGATGTGCGACTTCGACGAGGGCCTGCTGGCCTCGCCGGACCTGCGTACCGATCATGTCGGCAAGACCGCCTCGATCGTGTCGGCGCATCCGCTGGTGCGCGCGGCGCTGCTCCAGCGGCAGCGGCGGTTCGCGCAGCAGGAGGGGGGCGCGGTGCTCGACGGGCGCGATATCGGCACCGTCATCGCCCCCGACGCCGACGTGAAGCTGTTCGTGAAAGCGACCCCCGCGATCCGCGCCCGCCGCCGTCACGAGGAACTGCGCCGCCACGGCATCGAGGTCAGCTACGACCGCGTCCTCGCCGATATCCGCGCGCGCGACGACCGCGACAGCCGCCGCAGTGAAGCCCCGCTTCGCCAGGCCGCCGACGCCGCGGTGCTGGATACGAGCTTCCTGTCGATCGAGGCGGCGGTCCAGCGCGCGGTCGCGCTGGCCGAGGCGCAGATGGCGCGGCACTGAAGCGCGCCTCCCCTGCCTGAACAGGGGGGCTTTGTTACCCCATCGGCCCCGCCAGGAGCGCCGGATCGATCCGCGCCTCGCGCCACTTCATGCCCCAGTGAAGATGCGGCCCCGTCGCCCGCCCCGTCGCGCCCACCGCGCCGATCGGCTGGCCCTGTCGCACTGACTCCCCCTCGCGCACGTCGATGCGCGACAAATGGAGAAACGCGCTGTTGAGGCCCATCCCGTGGTCGATCATCAGCAGCAACCCTTCGAGCGTGAAGGGCGCCGCCGCCGCGAGGATCACCACGCCATCGGCCGGCGCCACCACCGGCGCGCCGGTCGGCCGCGCGACATCAACGCCCGAATGATAGGCGCCGGGCTCGCCCGCATAGATGCGCTGCGACCCGAACCGGCCCGAGATGCGGCCCCTGGCCGGCCAGACGAAACGCTGCCGCCACCCCTGCGCCGCCGACTCCATCGCGCGCGCCGCGGCGATGCGCGCAAGTTCGGGGGCACGGCGGCGGGCGAACTCGGCACTCGGCTGGCTGATGCGGGGCAGCGTCGGCAACCGCTCGATCTGCCAGTCGCCTGGCGCGACGGCGACGATCTCGCTCATGACCCGACCGTCGCGGGTTTTACCGGTCAGCCGCGCCATCGGCCCGGCATCCCGATCGAACGCGATGAGGAAACGGCGGTCGGCGGCGACCGTCACCGGCGCGCCGTCCAGCGTCAGCGCCGCCAGCTCCGGGGGCGCGAGGCCGATCATCGAGCCGCCCTGCACCGCCCGTCCGCTCAATCCGAAACGCGATCCTTGAGCAAGGCCACGACGGGCAAACGCCCCGATCGCCAGCGCGCCGCCGGCCCCCAGCACCCCTCGCCGAGCAATCACGCGCCCGTCAGCACCTTCGTCGCGATCTCGGCGCTGGCATAGGGCTCCTGCCGCGACACGCTCCAATATTTGAGCGCGTCGAGCGCGATCCGCTCGCCCGTCACCGCGCACAGCACATGATCTCCCGGCGACAGCACGCGAAAGCCGTTGGCCATGAAGTGGAGGCGGGCGGGACGGGCGGTGTTCGACATCAGCATGGGCATCGCGTCCCCGGCATCGGGGCTCCTCAAAGCAGGGCGGGCTGTTCGGGCGTATCGCCAGTGTAGGCACGCCCGCCGCTCCGCTCAACCCGCGCGTCGACGGTCCCGTCCTTGAAGTGGAGCCGGAGCGCCCCCGCCGCACGCGCCGCGCCGGTGTCGGCGACGACGCGGCCGCTGACCCGCCCCTCGACATATGCATAGCCACGCTCGAGCGGTCGCGCGGGGTCGTTCGCGACCAGCGCCCGCCCAGCCGAGGCGAGCGCCGCCCCCGCCCGCTCCAGCCGCCGGTCGAGCAGCGCCGGGCGCAGCACCGCCCCTGCGCGATCGAGCTGGCCGCGCGCCACGGTCAGCCGCCGCTCCAGTCCGCGGACGAGTCGCGCCCCCGCCTCGTCGGCGCGTTGGCGCTGCGGGCCGAGCAGCGCGTCGCGCTTCGGCATCACGCGCGCAAGCGCCGCGAGCCGCTCGGCCCCGCGTTCGTGATAGCGCCGCACGCAGCGGTCGGTGCGCAGGCCCAGCATCGTCACCTGCTCGGCGAGGTCGGCGCGCACCGGCACCGCAATCTCCGCCGCCGCGGTCGGCGTCGGCGCACGCAGGTCGGCGGCGAAGTCGCAGAGCGTCGTGTCGGTCTCGTGCCCCACGGCGGAAATGATCGGGATCGAGCAGCCGGCGACCGCGCGCACCACCGCTTCCTCGTTGAACGCCCACAGATCCTCGATCGACCCGCCACCGCGCGCCACGATGACGAGGTCGGGGCGCGGCACCGGCCCGCCAGGCTGAATCGCGTCGAACCCGCGCACTGCCGCCGCCACCTCGTTCGCAGATCCGTCGCCCTGTACCTTGACCGGCCAGACGAGGACGTGGCTGGGGCACCGCTCCTCAAGCCGGTGCAGGATATCGCGGATCACCGCCCCGGTCGGCGATGTCACCACGCCGATAACGCGCGGCATGAAGGGGAGCGGCGCCCGCGCCTTTGACTTGGCGAACAGCCCCTCCGCCTCGAACCGCGCCTTGTTGCGTTCGAGGAGGGCCATCAGCGCGCCCTCACCCGCCAGCTCCATCCGCTCGATGACGATCTGGTATTTGGAGCGGCCGGGATAGGTGGTGAGCTTGCCCGTCGCCACCACCTCGATGCCGTCAGCCGGCGAGAAGGCGAGGCTCCCCGCCGCGCCGCGCCACATTACCCCGTCGATCACTGCCGCCTCGTCCTTGAGGCACAGATACGCATGGCCCGACGCCGCGCGCTTGTAGCCGGAGATTTCGCCGCGCAGCCGCACATGGCCGAACTCCCCCTCGACCATGCGCTTCAGCCGTCCCGACAGCTCCCCGACGCTCATCGGCGCGGCGTTGTCGCCGGGCCGCCCCTCGGCTAACAGCGCGGGCCTGTCGTCGTCGGGCAAGGAAAAGGGATCGGGCATGAACGTCCTGCTGATCGGATCGGGAGGGCGTGAACATGCGCTCGCATGGAAGCTCGCGCAATCGCCCGGCCTCTCTAGGCTGTTCGCCGCGCCGGGCAATCCGGGCATCGCGGCGCACGCCGAATGCGTCGGCCTGAACGTCGCCGATCACACGGCGGTCGCCGATTTCTGCCGCGAGAAGGGCATCGCCCTCGTCGTCGTCGGGCCGGAGGCGCCGCTGGTCGCGGGCCTCGCCGACGACCTTCGCGCAGCCGGCATCGCCGTTTTCGGCCCGTCAAAGGCAGCGGCGCAGCTCGAGGGGTCGAAGGGCTTCACCAAGCAACTCTGCACCCGCGCGAAAATTCCCACTGCAGGCTATGCCCATATGCGCTCGCTGGACGAGGCACGCGCGGCGCTCGCGCCGTTCGGGCTGCCCGTCGTCATCAAGGCGGACGGCCTTGCTGCGGGCAAGGGCGTGACGATCGCGATGACCCCCGAGGAGGCCGAGGCCGCGCTCGCGGCCCTGTTCGCCGAGCCCGGCGGCGAGGCGGTGATCGAGGAGTTTCTGAGCGGCGAGGAAGCGAGCCTGTTCGTCCTGACCGACGGCACTGCGCTTGTCCCCTTCGGCTCGGCGCAGGATCACAAGCGCGTCGGCGACGGCGACACCGGCCCCAATACCGGCGGCATGGGCGCCTATTCCCCCGCCCGCGTGCTCACCCCCGAACTGGAAGCGCGCGCGATCGAGGAGATCGTCCGACCGACGATCGAGACGCTCGCGGCCGAGGGGACGCCTTATTCGGGCGTCCTCTATGCGGGCCTCATGCTGACCAACACCGGCCCCAAGCTGATCGAATACAATGCGCGCTTCGGCGATCCCGAATGTCAGGTGCTGATGGCTCGGTTCGAAGGCGACCTTCTCGCGCTGCTGCTTGCCGTGGCCGGGGGGCGACTTGCCGAGGCCGGCCCGCCCGCGTTCGCGGACGCGCCCGCGCTGACCGTCGTCATGGCCGCGCGCGGCTATCCCGGCACGCCCCAAACGGGCGGTGCGATCCATGGAGTCGACGCGGCCGAGGCGGCCGGCGCAACGGTGTTCCAGGCGGGTACGCGGCTCGACGGCGACACGCTGGTCGCGGCGGGCGGCCGCGTCCTCGCCGTGACCGCCAGCGGACCCGATGTTGCCGCGGCGCAGGCCGCCGCCTATCGCGGCGTCGATGCGCTCGACTTCCCCTCGGGCTTCTGCCGCCGCGACATCGGCTGGCGCGAGGTGGAACGCGAACGCGGCTGATACGTCCCGACCCTGACGTTCGAAAAGGATCGACATGGACAGCTCGAACCCTGCGCCCACCGACACGATCACCTCGACCACGCCCGCCGGTGCCGCCGACGCGATGATGCCGGTCACGATCACCCACCTCATCCTGATCGTCGTCGCGATCGTGCTGACGATCCTGATGATCCTCTGGGGGCAGCGGCGCTGGCGCCAGCGGCGCGAGGGCGAGCGCGAGTTGAGCACTCGCGGGGAAACGGTCGAGGTCGGCGGGGAGGCGCCCATCGCGGAGGCCGCCTCTACCGACCTGACAGCACGCGATGACGTGCCGTCGCACCACATCGAGCCTGAGAGCGATGCACGCCCCGTCGAGCCGCCGCCGCCCCCCGTTGCCCCCGCTCCCCCGCCGATTGCCGACACCCTGCCCGCCACCCCGCCGCAGGCCGCAGAACCGCCGCTCACGACGCTGAAGGGGCTGGGACCGAAGGCGGCGGCAATGCTGGGCGAGCGCGGCGTCTCGTCCATCGCGGCGCTCGCCGCGCTGACGCCCGACCAGGCCGCCGCGCTCGACGCCGACCTCGGCCCGTTCGCCGGGCGCATGGCGCGCGACCGCTGGCACGAACAGGCGCAATTGCTCGCCGCGGGCGATCGCGCGGGTTACGAGGCCATCTTCGGCAAGCTCGGCTGAATTTCCCGCTGGAATCGCGCCGCCCAGCGGCTAAGGTACTGGCAGGGGTGCAAAACATGATCACGCGCGCGATCATTGCCGACGACCATCCGATGTGCCGGGAGGCGGCGCGCATGGCGCTGGAGATCGTCGCGCCCGACGCCGAGGCAAGCCAGGCCGCCACGCTTCGCGAGGTGCTGGACGACGCTCGCCCCGCAGGCCTCGTCATTCTCGACCTCGGTCTCGCCGACAGCCGCGGAATCGCCAGCCTGATCGAGGTCGCCCGCGCCCGGCCCTCGACACCGATCCTCGTCGTCAGCGGCGACGAGCGGCCCGACATCGAGGCGCGCGCCGCCGCCAGCGGTGCCAAGGGCTATGTCGGCAAGGCCGCGCCCCTCGCCGATCTTGCCGCTGCGATCCGCATTGTCCTGTCGGGCGGCACCTATTTCACGCCGGGGCTGCAGCTGGAGCCCGGTGCAGACAGCGCCGACGCGCGCCTCGCCTCGCTCAGCCCGGCCGAGGCACGGGTGCTGCGCGCGATGCGCGACGGCGGCCTCAACAAGCAGATCGCCTATGAGCTCGGCCTGTCGGAGATCACCGTGAAGCAGCATGTAAAGGCGATCCTGCGCAAGCTGGCGGTGGTCAACCGCACGCAGGCAGTACTGCTGCTGCACGACGCCGCCCGTGATCCCAAGGAGTGATGGCGGGCCGCACGACCGCACCATAGCCGTTGTAGCGCCGTGACGTCGCCGGGCGGTCGCGGCCAGCCGCCGGCTGGCGCCGCGGCAGCGGCTCGGTCGGACGCGGTCGCCCCACCGCCCTCGACCGCGCCGGCCGCGCGGCATTGTGGCGAGGGGGACACGCCCGATGGCCGGTCGATGGTCGATACTGCGACGCGCCTCGCGCGGATCGGCGCCGGTATGCGTGCGCGGTATGTCCGCGTGACGGGCACGTCGCGCCTTGCGGCACTGGCGGCGCCGGGAGTCTGCGCATTCCTGCAGACCTGCGCGCTGACCGTCCCCAGCCTGCTCGTATCGCGCGACCATCCCTCGATCGCACCGCTTTGGTTCGCCAATGCCGCCGCCGCGGCGATGCTGCTGCGCTTTCGCAACCTGCCTGACCGCGTGGTCCTGCCCGCGGTCGGCGTCGGTTTCGTCATCTCTTATCTGCTCGTCGATTATCCGCCGGTGCGTGCGATGGGCCTGTCGGCCGCGAACCTGATCGAGATCGTCACCGCCCTGCTCCTGACCCGGTACTTCGCCGGCCGCCACGCGAACGTTCAGTCGCCACGCTATCTGGCGCTGTTCATGCTTTGCGCAGGCGCGGCGGCTTCGCTGGTGGGGGCCTTGTTCGGCGCGGCGGTGGTGACGTCCGGTGTCGGCTATGGCCTCGCCGTCCTCCGCTGGTTCGCCGCCGATGCGCTGGGGATGTTGGTGCTGGGGCCGATGATCCTCGTCGCCTTCAATCCCGACAGCCGCTCGATCCTGCGCGCCGGCCGCTTGCCCGAGGCACTGGCGATCTGCGCGCTGGTGGCGTTGGTGACGGCGCTGGTGTTCGACCAGACGCGCTATCCGGCGCTTTTCGCGATCCTGCCGCCGCTGACGCTCGCGGCATTCCGGCTGCGCTTCGTCGGCGCTACCGTGGCGGTGCCGATCGTCGCCGCGATCGCGTCGCTCCAAACGATGCTGGGGCACGGGCCGATCGCGGGCCTGATCGATCAGCCGGGCGAACGGATCCTGTTCCTCCAGGCGTTCCTGGCGGTGACGGTCATGTCTACGCTGCCGATCGCCGCGGTACTCGTCGAGCAGCGCCGCCTCAACGAGCGGCTGCGCGAGAGCGAGCGGAGCTATCGCCTGCTCGCGCGCCACAGCAACGACATGATCGTCCGCATCGGTCTCGACGGCGTGCGCCGCTACGTCTCGCCGGCCTCGACGGCGATCCTCGGCTACACGCCCGAGGAACTGGTCGGCGAAACACCCATCGCGGCGATCCATGCCGAGGATCGTGCCCGCGTCGCGCGCGTCTGCCACTCGCTGCTGGAGGGAGTCGAAAGCCCAACCTGCACCTATCGCCAAAAGCGGCGCGACGGCAGCTATGCCTGGCTTGAGGCCAATTACCGGCTGGTGCGCGCTCCTGACGGGACCCCGGTCGAGTTCGTCGCCAGCGTGCGCGACATCGGCCAACGCCATGCTGCGGAGGTCGAGGCCGCGCGCGCCGCCGCGCAGATCGAGGAAAGCTATCGCCTGCTGATGCTCGCCGAGCGAATGGCGGGGGTCGGGCATTGGCGCTACGACATCGTCGATGGCTCGCTCTTCTGGTCAAGCGAGGTGTTCCGCATCCACGGCCTCGACCCCGGTACCGAGCCGCCGATCGAAGGCGGGATCGACTATTATCATCCCGACGACCGCCCGATGGTCCGCAACCTCATCGATCGCGCGATCGAAAAGGGCGAGGGGTGGAGCTTTCGCGCCCGGCTGATCCGCGCCGACGGCGAGACGCGGCAGGTCGAATCGTTTGGCCAGGCCGAGCGAGCGCCGGGCGGCGCGGTGCTGGGCATCGTCGGCGTCTTTCGCGACGTGACCGCACAGGCCGAGATCGAGGCCGAGCTGATCGCCGCACGCGACCGGGCACAGGCGCTTGCCGACGCCCGAAGCGCCTTCGTCGCCACCGTAAGCCACGAGATTCGCACGCCGATGACCGGCGTGCTCGGCATGATCGAGCTGCTGTGCACCAAACCCGATCCGGCGGCGCATCAGCGCTACCTCGACAGCCTCGAGCAATCGGCCTCGCTTCTCATGGGCGTGCTCGACGACGTGCTCGATTTCTCGAAGATCGAAAGCGGGGCGCTGGCGCTCGAATCGATCGATTTCGACCTTGGCGATTTGGCGCGCAGCACGCTCGACCTGTTCGGCCATGCCGCTTCGCAAAAGGGCCTGTCGCTCAGCCTGTCGCTGCCGGTGGGACGCGGGCTGATGGTCCGGGGCGATCCGGTGCGGCTGCGCCAGGTGATCGCCAATCTCGTCAGTAACGCGGTCAAGTTCACGCCCGCCGGCGGAATTGAGCTGTCGCTCTCGCTCGCCGGGTCGGGATCGCAGCGGCTGCTACGTGGAAAGGTGCGCGATACCGGCATCGGCATCACCCCCGACGCGATCGAGCGACTGTTCGAGCCGTTCGTCCAGGCCGAACCATCGACCTCCCGGCACTTCGGCGGCACCGGCCTCGGCCTCGCGATCACGCGCCGGCTGATCGAGGCGATGGGCGGGCGCATCACGGTCGAGAGCGCGCCGGGCAAGGGCGCGTGCTTCAGCTTCGAGGTACGCCTGGCCGCCGCGGCCGGCCAACCCATCGCCGAGCCGAGGGCCGCCGCACCCGCGGTCGCGCCGCTGTCGCTGCTGCTCGCCGAGGACAATGCCATCAACCGCATGCTGGTCGAGGCGCTGGTCCGCCGCGACGGCCATGCCATCACCAGCGTCGAGAACGGCCGGCTGGCGGTCGAGGCGGCAGCCGAGCGGCACTATGACGCGATCCTGATGGACATGCAGATGCCCGAACTCGATGGCCTTGCGGCCACGCGCGCGATCCGCGAAGGGGGCGGCCCCAACGCGGCGACGCCGATCATCGCGCTGACCGCCGACGCCGCGCTCGAACGGCGGACGCTCTACGACGATGCCGGCCTCACCGACCTGATGACCAAGCCGATTGACGGTGCGGCGCTGATCGACCGGCTGCGGCGGATCGGCGCGCGTCGGCCGGCGGCGGCCGCCATTCCCGTCCTCGACGCGGCGAAGCTCGCCGATCTCGAGGCGACGATCGGCGCGGCGAATACCGACCGCCTGCTGGCGATGATGACCGACGAACTCGGCCGCGCGCCCGGCGCCATCGCCGGGCTGATCGACGCCGGCGAGGACGAAGCGCTCGCGACAGCTGCGCATGCGCTGAAGGGCGCGGCACTCAACGTCGGCGCAGCGCGCGTCGCCGATATCGCACGCCGGATTGAGCGGGCGTGCGAGGCGGGCGAGCCGACCGAAGCGTTCGCGCCGATGCTGCTCGCCGCCGCTGATCTCACCGCCCGCGCGATCGCCGAGCGGCACGGCGCACTCGCGCTCAGCGGATCGGGCGGCGCACAAGCCTGAGGCTCGGCCAGTCGCCGAGCTGGATGCGCCCGGCAAGGCGGAAGCCCGCGCGCCGATAGGCGGCGAGCACGCCGTCGGCCTGCCGGTCGAGCAGGCCGGCAAGAATCGCTGTCCCGCCCGGCAGCGTCGCCGCGGCGATCGCCGGCGCCAGTTCGATCAGCGGCCCGGCGAGGATGTTGGCGCAGACCAGGTCATAGGGCGCCCGACGCTCGATCGTGCGATGCGCCAGCCCCGGCGCGACCGCGAGTTCAAGCCGCCCCGGCCCCGTCCCCAGCTTGACCCCGTTGACCTCGGCGTTGACGCGGGTCACGTCGATCGAGATCGGATCGATGTCTGACGCGGTCGCCCGTGCGTTCGGCCACAGGTGCATCGCGGCGAAAGCGAGCAGGCCGGTGCCTGTCCCCACGTCGATATGGTTGCGCACCACCTGGCCGGCGGCGCGCATCGCCTCCAGCGTCATCAGGCAGCCCGTCGTCGTCTCGTGATGCCCGGTGCCGAACGCGAGCCCCGCCTCGATGTGAAAGGCACGCAGGCCCGCGGGCACTTCGCCCTTGTTGGCGCTGGTGTGGACGTAGAAGCGCTCGGTCGCGACGGGCTCCAGCCCCGACTGGCTGAGCGTCACCCAATCCTGCTCTGCGATCCGCTCGGGCACGACCGCCGTGTCGCCGGCGCTCGGCACCAGCGCGCGCAGCATCGCGATCTCGCGCATGCCGGGCTCGTCCTGGAAATAGGCGTCGAGCACCCAGTCCTCGACATCGTCCTCGGTCAACTCGCGCGTCATCAAGACGGGCGGCGCGGTCATGTCGGCGAACGCGGCGCCCTCCGGATCGATCGCCTCGGCCTCTGCGCGGGTGCAGGGGAGCGTCACTTTCCAGCTGTCGCTCATCGGACGTAGCTCGCACCGTTGACGTCGAGCACCGCGCCGGTCATCGACGCCGGTGCCTCAAGCGCGCAGAAGCGTGCGATCGCCGCGACCTCGACCGGCTCCGCGACGCGGCCGAGCGGAATGTCGGCGAGCAGCTTGTCGCCGCCGCGGCTCTCCAGATAATCGTCGGCCATCCCGGTCATCGTGAAGCCGGGGCAGATGGCGAACGCGAGAATTCCTTCGCGCGCATAGCCGCGCGCGATCGTCTTGGTCATGCCGACCATGCCCGCCTTCGACGCGGCGTAATGCCAGTGCGCGGGGCTGTCGCCGCGATAGGCGGCGCGGCTGGCAATATTGACGATCCGCCCGCCTATGACGCGCGATTGCCAGTGGCGGACGGCGAGGCGGCAGAGCTCGGCGCTGGCGGTCAGGTTGATGCGCATCGTCCGCTCCCATTGCGCGACCCAGTCGGCGTGACCGGCATCGAGCGGCGAGGCTTCGAACACCCCCGCATTGTTGACGAGCACGTCAATGCGGCCATCGAGCGCGGCCAGCGCGCGGTCCCAGAGGTCGGCGGGCGCGGCCGGATCGGCGAAGTCGGCGGCGAGGAAGTCGCGCGTCGACTGGCGGGCGAGGCGGACGTCGTCGCCGGTCAGAGCCTCGGCGATGGCGGCACCGATGCCGCGGCTGGCGCCGGTCAGAAGGATGTGCGTGGTCATGGGCGGCGCGTTACGGCGCACGGCCCCCGCCGGTCAATCGCCGCGCCTCAGTCGAATGTGTAGGACAGCGCGAGCCCGCCCGAGACCTGGTTGCGCGACCCAAACGCCGCGACGACGGGCGAGTCGCCGGCATCGCCGGTCAGCCGGTCGTACTTGGCATAGCCACTGATCCCCCACCGATCGTTCAGCTGCCTCAGCACGCCCACGGTGGCGCCCACCGCCTGCACCCCGCCGCCCGCATCATAGATGGGCAGGCCCGATCGCGCGGCATCACCTGGCGAGACGCCGAAATAGGCGTTCATGTAGCGATCGTCGGCCAGCGTCAGGCGCGGCCCGATCGCAACCAGCCACCGATCGTGATCGCGCAGCACATAATCGGCGCCGATCATGGCGTTCAGCCCCTTGTGCCCGTTGACGCCCTTGCGCGCCTCGGCACGCAGGCGGATGGCGTCGGTCAGCTGAACTTGGACGAAGCCGCCGAGTTCGACGGTGAAGCCGACTTCGGACAGGACGCCGCCGACATCGCGGCTGCGCCGCTTCCCCTCGATGCCGATGGCGGGGCCGACCGAAAAGCCGTTGGTGCGGAGCAACGGGAAGCCGGCGCTCTCGTCAGGCGCCTCGAAGGCGAAATCGTCGTCACCGCGCGCGCGCGACACGTCGATGAAGGGGCGGAGCTGATAGCTGTCCGATCCGGGGAAGCTCGGGACGAGCTGTGGCCCCAATCCGATCCGCGTGCGCCGCGGCCGTTCGTCGCGCGCCTCCTGCGCGAAAGCAGGGGTAGCGGCGGCGAGCACGGCAAGACCGAGGATAAGGGAACGCATCAGCCCGAAACCGTTACGCCCGCGCAAGGTTCCTCAGGTTTGAACCGCTTGCGACGGGTGGGCGGCATCTGGTTGCTACGACCCGACGTCACCGCAACGCCTTCATACCCAAGCTTGCACTAGGTATGACGAGGACCGATAGGCTGCTTTCCCGCCGTCATCCCAGCGACGACTGGGATCGCCCGAGGCTTTGGCGCGCTTCGCAACCCGGGGACGCCAGCCTTCGCTGGGGTGACGTGCCGGTGGCGGCGGGTTGGAGCAGATCGGAGCGCGAGAATGGCTGCGCGAGCCTTCGAAGACCAGCCCTCTCGGCCCCCACCCCGCACGAAAAACCCCGCCGCATCGCTGCGACGGGGTTTTTCCCGATCTTTACTCGGATCAGGCTGGCTGCGGTGAGCCGAACGGACCCTTCGGCCGCCGCGTCTTGGGGATCGAGGTGCCCGCTGACGCCACAGGCTTGAGGCCCGAGCCCGGGTCAGGCCGCTCGAGTTCCTCGCCGGCGATCAGCCGCTTGATCTCATCACCCGACAGCGTTTCATATTCGAGCAGCGCACCCGCCAGCGTGTGGAGCTGGTCGATATGGTCGGTCAGCAGCTGCCGCGCCCGCGCCAGCCCGCCTTCCACCGTTGCGCGGATTTCCGCGTCGATCAGCTGGGCGGTCTCGTTCGACATGTGCCGCGGCTGCGCCGAGGAATAGCCGAGGAAGCTCTCGCCCTCCGGCTGTGCATACTCGACCGGGCCGACCTTGTCCGACATGCCCCACTTGGTGATCATGTCGCGAGCAAGGCCCGTCGCGTACTGGATGTCGCCCGACGCACCCGACGACACCTTGTCGTACCCGAAGATCAGCTCCTCGGCGACGCGGCCGCCCATCGCGACCGCGAGGTTCGCGTACATCTTGTCGCGGTGGTAGGAGTAGCTGTCGCGCTCGGGCAGGCGCATGACCATGCCGAGAGCACGACCGCGCGGGATGATCGTCGCCTTGTGGATCGGATCGCTCGCGGGCTCGTGGATGCTGACGATCGCGTGGCCCGCCTCGTGATAGGCGGTCATTCGCTTCTCGTCGTCGGTCATGACCATCGACCGACGCTCGGCGCCCATCATGACCTTGTCCTTGGCTTCCTCGAACTCCTGCATCGCGACGAGGCGCTTGGACTTGCGCGCCGCCATCAGCGCCGCCTCGTTGACGAGGTTGGCGAGGTCGGCACCCGAAAAGCCCGGCGTGCCGCGCGCGATGACCCGCGCATCGACGTCGGGCGCCAACGGCACCTTCTTCATATGCACTTCAAGGATCTTGATCCGGCCCTCGATATCGGGGCGCGGCACCACGACCTGACGATCAAAGCGGCCCGGACGGAGGAGCGCAGGGTCGAGCACGTCGGGGCGGTTGGTCGCCGCGACGATGATGATCCCCTCGTTCGCCTCGAACCCATCCATCTCGACGAGGAGCTGGTTCAGCGTCTGCTCGCGCTCGTCATTGCCGTTGCCGAGGCCGGCACCGCGATGGCGGCCGACCGCGTCGATCTCGTCGATGAAGACGATGCACGGCGCCGACTTCTTGGCCTGTTCGAACATGTCGCGCACGCGGCTGGCGCCGACGCCGACGAACATCTCGACGAAGTCCGAGCCGGAGATGGTGAAGAACGGCACGCCCGCCTCCCCCGCGATCGCGCGGGCGAGCAGCGTCTTGCCGGTGCCGGGCGAACCGACCAGCAGCGCGCCCTTGGGGATCTTGCCGCCCAGCCGCGCGAACTTGGTCGGGTCCTTTAGGAACTCGACGACTTCCTCCAGCTCCTCGCGCGCCTCGTCGATGCCGGCGACGTCGTCGAACGTGACCTTGCCTTCCTTTTGCGTCAGCAGCTTGGCGCGCGACTTGCCGAAGCCCATCGCGCCGCCGCCACCGCCGCCCTTCTGCATCTGGCGAAGGACGAAGAAGGCGATGCCGAGGAACAGCAGGAACGGCAGCGATTGGTAGAGCAGCACCATCCAGATGTTCGGCCCTTCCTCGGGCCGCGCATTGATGACGACGCCGCGCTCGCGCAGCCGCTGGATCAACTGCGGATCGTTGGGCGTATTGGTGCGAAAGCGCTCGCTATTGGTCAGCTCGCCAGTGATTGTCGTGGGCGAGACGTTGACCTGACGCACCTGCCCTTCCTCAACCCGGTCTAGGAAGGTCGAATAAGGGATGCTGTTGCCCGTCTGACCCGCGCGTTCGCCGCCGAACATCGTCACGAACAGCGCCAGCGCCAGGAGGATGCCGACCCAGATCATCAGGCTGCGCATCCACGGATTGCCGCCGCCGTTGCCCGGATCCTGCTGCTTGTCGTTGTCGTTCATCGGTTGGGATACCTCTTCTCGTCCGACAACATAGGCGAGCCGGGGTTAATGGCAATGGAACAGCGCCGATCAGTGTGATCGGCGGGCCGGGGCCTGGACGAAAGTCCAGAGCGTCCGCCCCCCGCGCCGCGCCACCGCCGCGCGCACGTTCCCGAGCATGCCCGAACGTCCGCACCGCAGCAGCGCCGCCAGCAGGGCCAGCGCCTCGCCTCGCGGGTTGATCGAGGGCTCGACGGCGCGAAGGCACCGCTCGACCAGTCGGCGCTGCAGCTCGAATGGCAGGTCGTCGGCGACCAGTTCGATCCGGCCCTCGACGGCAGCGATCCGCTCGCCAGCCAGCCGCTCCACGCTCCAGCCGATCGCGTCTTCGGCATCGCCCAGCGCCCGCGCGCTCGCCGCCCAATGCCCCGTGTCGAACGCATCCATGCTCGACAGCACCTTGCGCAGCCTGGCGCGGTCATAGCGTTCGTCGACGTTAGTCGGGTCCTCGACGGGAACGATGCCGGCATCGGCGACGATCGCGGCGAGTTCGGCGCGGCGCCAGCCGAGCAGCGGCCGGACGATCCGCCCGCCTTTCGCGCGCACCCCCGCCAGCCCGGCGACCCCCGCCCCGCGGTTGAGGCGCATCACCATCGTCTCGAGCTGGTCGTCGGCATGGTGCGCGGTGGCGATCGCGTCGGCCCCGACGCGAACCCGCTCGGCTTCGAGCAGAACATAGCGCAGCGCCCGTGCGCGTGCCGAAAGATTGGCCGTCCGTCCCGCCCGCGCTGGCAGCTCGCCCCGCAGCGCCCTGTGCGCGATGCCGCGCGCGGCCGCGAGCCCGGCGACGAACGCCGCTTCGCTCGCCGAAGCCGCGCGAAGACCGTGATCGACGGTAGCGGCCAAGCACCGGTCGCCCAGCGCCGCCCGCGCCAGCAGCATAAGCGCAAGGCTGTCCCCGCCCCCCGACACTGCAACGAGCAGCCGCCCCCTCTCGATATCGAACAGTGCCGACAGGTCTCGCCGGAACCGCGCGATCAGCGCGGGGCTCAGGGCGTCACTTGCACTTGGCAGTGGTGCGGGCGTTGGCGACATCGGCCTTCATCGCCGCCGACATGCGGTCGCCATAGACGTCGCTAAGCTCGTCATAGACCTTGCACGCATCGGCCGGCTTCTTGAGCTGCACGAGCGACTGGCCGAGATAGAGCAGGCTGTCGGGCGCCCGCTCGCCATCGGGCATCTTCTTGTAATTGTCGTAAAAGGCGATCGAGGCGAGGCTCGGCTTGCCGTCGTCGAGATAGGCGCGGCCGAGCAGGTTCTGCGCAAAGCTCGCGCGGCGATGCTGCGGATAGTCGGCGACCATCTTCTTCAGCGCAGCTGCCGCCTCCGGATAGAGCTTCGCCTGCCACAGGCGATAGCCATAAACATACGCGTCCTCACCCGCATCCCCGGTCGAGGGCTTGGCGACGGCCGCGACCTGCGCGGCGCGGTCGCCGGCGGGGGCAGCGATGCGCGGCGGCGGTGCATCGCGGGTGTCTCCCGCGGCGGCGACGTCGCGCGGCGGGGCGGTGTCGGTGACGACCGGCGGCGGCGCGGCAACGCCGGCGGCGAGCTTGGCGTCGGTCGACGTGCGATAGGCCTCGAACGACTGCTGCAACTGGCGAAGCTGATACTGATTTTGCTCGATCTGGCCGGTGAGGCTCGAGAGCTGGGATTCGAGCGAGCTGACGCGCGCGGTCAGGTCGGCGACCGCGCTGGTGGCGGGAACCCCGGGAGTGGCGACCGGAGCTTGCGGCGCGGTGATCTGCGGCTCGACCAGCTGGCCGGCACCGCCAGGAAAAACCTTTCGCTGGACCGCGCGCATCTCTCGCTCCAGTCGATCAACGCGCGGGCTCAAGTCCTGAGCAACTACGGGCCCAGCGAGCGCGGCGACGCCGAAAGGCAAAAGGATCAGGAACGAACGGTTCATCGGCTTCTCGCACCCCCCGGTGACGGCTGTGACGATATGCTTAATGACCTTCGCGACCTGTCGCCAGCCTTAAGCGCCCGCCGCGCCTCGTGCGCGCAGCGCCGCGGCGCTGATGCCGATGTCCTTGATCGGCCGCTCGCCCGAGCCCAGCGGCGGCACCGCCTGTCCGTCGATCGTCACGGCGAGCTTGTCGGGCCGGCCGATATTGATCTGCGGCCCGTTGGCGTCGGCGGGCACGTCGTAGGTCTCGCCCTTCTGCATCGTCTTCATGAGGAGCGTGTCGTTGGCGGCGTCGTAGATGCGCACCCACACCTCGTCGGTGGCGGTCAGGCGGACGCGGCCGGCGGCGGGGGTCGGCGGCGGCACCGGCGTGGTGACCGCCGCGGGCGCAGGCGCGGCGGTGTCGGCGACGACAACGGGCGCCGCTTCCTCGCCGCGGAAGATCGAGGTGCCGTACCAAAGGCCGATGCCGACGACGATCAGCACCGCCACCAGCACCCCCGCCAGCGCAAGGCCCCGCGGTGGCAGCCGGGCGGGCTCGGCCGGGTCATAGGGCTCGTGGCGCGGCTTGGGCGCCCAGGTGGTCGCCAGCTCGCCGCGCAGGTCCGTCGCCAGCGCCACCTCGTCGGCGCCGACCGCCCGGGCATAGGCGCGCACGAACCCCATTGCATAGGTGATCGAAGGCAGCGAGGCATAGGTCGAGTTCTCGATCGCCTCGAGATGGCGGAGCGGGATGCGCGTCCGCTGGCCGATGTCCGCCAGGCTCAGCCCCGCCGCCTCGCGCGCGGCACGCAGGCGGTCGCCCACATGCTCGCGACCCGGGGTGGCGAGAGGACCGGCGGCTTCATCGACCATCATCTTCTCCGACGCTTGGCTGCGACCTTTAGGATTGGCGTCGCGCGAGGCCTTACCCCGTCAGCTTCGATGAGGCGAGCGGTACGGCCGCGGCACGCCAAAAAAAGTCAGGCAAGCTCGACGCCATGGTCCGCGGCCCAAGCCTCCAGCCGCGGGCGCAGCGCCCCGTCCGGCACGTCGATCATCGGCGGAAGCTCGGCGCGCAGGCGGCTGAGGTCGAGGGTGCGGATCATCGCCTTGATCGGTCCCACTGCCGCGGGCGTGATCGACAGCCGGTCGATGCCGAGGCCGAGCAGCGCCATCGCCTCGAGCGGGCGGCCGCCCATCTCGCCGCACACCGCGACCGGCACCGCGGCGGCGCGCGCCGGCTCGACCACGCGGCGCAGGAAGCGCAGGATCGGCACCGACAGCCAGTCGTAGCGCAGCGCAAGTTTGGGATGCGCGCGATCGGCGGCGAACAGGAACTGGGTGAGGTCGTTGGTCCCGATCGACAGGAAGTCGAGCTTGGGCAGCAGGATGTCGAGCACCTCGGCAAGCGCCGGTACCTCGAGCATCGCGCCGTAGCGCACTTCGCTCGGCAGCTTCTTGCCGCGCGAGGCGAGCCAGGCCCGCTGCGCCTCGAACAGGGCCTGCGCCTCGTCGAACTCCCAGGGTTCGCTCACCATCGGGAACATGACATTGAGCGTCCGCCCCGCCCCCGCTTCCAGCAGGGCGCGCGCCTGCGCCTTCATCAGCCCCTCGCGTTCGAGCGCGAGGCGGAGCGCCCGCCAGCCCATGGCGGGGTTCTCCTCCAGATGCTCCTCGTCATGTTCAAGATAGGGGAGCGCCTTGTCGCCGCCGATATCGACGGTGCGGAACACCACCGGCCGATCGCCGGCCGCATCGAGCACGTCGCGATAGAGACGTTGCTGCCGCTCGCGCGCAGGGAGCGTCGCCGACACGAGGAACTGGAACTCGGTGCGGAACAGGCCGATGCCGTCGGCGCCGGTCAGGTCGAGCGCGGCGACGTCGTCGCGAAGCCCCGCATTGACCATCAGCGTCACGCGCTGGCCGTCCTGCGTCACCGGCGGTTCGGCCTTGAGAGCGGCAAAGGCCGCGCGCCGCTTCTGGCTGGCGGCGAGCTTGGCCTCGAACGCCTCCTCCATCGCCGAGGAGGGGCGCACCACCACCGCTTCCGAGGTCACGTCAAGGAGAAGCCGGTCGCCCTCGCCGATCAGCCGCTTCACGTCGCGCACGCGGCCGAGCACCGGCACGCCCATTGCCCGCGCGACGATGGTGACGTGCGCGGTCAGCGACCCTTCCTCCAGCACCACGCCCTTCAGCCGGCGGCGATCATATTCGAGCAACTCCGCCGGGCCGAGATTGCGCGCGATCAGGATCGAATCCTGGCGAAGGCCCATCTGCGCCGCGGTGCCCAGCTGCCCCGCGACGATGCGCAGAAGCCGGTTCGACAGGTCTTCCAGATCGTGCATGCGGTCGCGCAGCAGCGGATCGTCGATCTCGCGCATCCGCATCCGGGTGCGCTGCTGCACGCGCTCGATCGCCGCCTCGGCGGTGAGGCCGCTGTCGATCGCCTCATTGATGCGCCGTGCCCAGCCCTCGTCATAGGCGAACATCTTGTAGGTCTCGAGCACCTCGTCATGCTCGCCCCCGACGCCGAACTCGGCCTGGCTTGCGAAGCGCTCGATCTGGTCGCGCATCTTGTCGAACGCGGCATAGACGCGGTGGCGCTCGGCCTCGACATCCTCGGCGACGACATGCTCGATGACGACGCGCGGCTGGTGAAAGACGGCGACGCCGCTCGCCATGCCGTCGACCAGCCGAAACCCCTCGATCCGCTGGGTCGCGGTCGGCTGCGGCCGGGTGGAGCCCGCCGCCCCCTCATCGATCAGGTCGGCATTGGCGATCAGCTCGGACAGCACCATCGCGACGGTCTGCAGCGCCTCGATCTCGACATCGGCGTAGCGGCGAGGATCGACGTGCTGGACCGCGAGCACGCCAACGGAGCGCTCACGGCGGATGATCGGCACGCCGGCGAAGCTGTGGAAACGGTCTTCGCCGGTCTCGGGGCGATAGGCGAAGTCGGGATGCGACGCCGCTTCGTCGAGATTGAGCGTCTCGACATTCTTGGCGATGGTGCCGACCAGACCCTCGCCGGGCGCCAGCCGGGTGACGTGGACCGCGCGTTCGTCGAGGCCGCGGGTCGCGAACAGTTCGAGCACGCCCTCGCGAAGGAGGTAGATCGAGCAGACCTCGCTATCCAGCGCTTCGCCGATGATGTTGACGACGGCGTTCAACTTGGCCTGCGCGCCCGACCGCGCGGCCATCACCTCGTGAAGTCGGACGAGGATTTCGCGGGCGGCGGCGGCGGCGGAAGTCGGCATGACCGCGGGCGTAACAGATGATGCGGGCGGGCTAAAGCCGCCGCGACATGCTTATCGCCCGCTGCCCGACGTGACCTCCGTATCGCTCATCAGCAGGTCGCGCGTCACCGTCAGGATCGGCGCCCGGTTGAGCGGCACCGGCTGCACCGTCGCGACCTGTACCGGCGTCGATGCCGGCTGGAAGCGATCGGCCTGCCAAGCGGCAAGGTCGGTGCGGTACGCGGCATAGGCGCGGTAGAAATCGGTGAAGGGCACATCCAGCGCGGCGACCGCGGGCGCGGCGAAGCCGTCGAGCGCGCCCGCCGGCGTCGTCGCGGCAGCCGCGACCAGCGGTCCAGCGGCGCGGCAGAAGGCGGCGCGTGCCGGCGGCTGGGCATAGAAATTGTAGAGCCGCGTCATGTCGTCGTCGAAGCGGTCCTGCCATTGCGCCCCGTAGCGCGCGCGATATTCGGCCTTCAGCCCGTCATGCGCGCGTCCCAGCGCGCTTTTGTGCGCGGCGAGAAAGGCGTTGTACTGCGTCTCCATCGGTTCGCCCGCCTTGGCGCATTGCAGCACCGCGACGTTGAGGGCCGCGCGCAGGTGCCATGCCGTGGCCATCGGGGAGAGGCCGCGGCTGGGCGTCACGAAGCTGCCGTCGGGCATCATCGCCGGCAGGGTGAGGTTCGCCGCCGCGCTCTGCGGTGGGCGCGGCATCGGACGCTCGACCATGACCGGCGGCGGGGGCGGCACCGGCGCGGCCACTTCGGTTTTCGACTTGCCGCAACTCGCGAGGGCGAGCGGCAACAGGGCATAGGCGAAAAGGACACGCGACATCGACCGACTCCCGGAAACGAGTGACGGCAGAGTCGCGCCATATGGCTAACATGCCGTTAAGCCGGGCGATGCCCCCTTCCCCCGCACCACCCGCGCGCGCTAGTGCCGCGGCCATGGACCTCACCGCGCTCGACATCGTCGTCCTCCTCTCGATCGGCGGCGCCGCGGTGCTCGGCGCGCTGCGCGGCTTCGTGACCGAGGTACTGTCACTGCTCGCCTGGCTGCTCGTCGTGTTCGCCGTGCGGCTGTTCCACACGCCGCTCGCGGGGATGCTGCTGGGGCCGGTCGGCACCACCTCGGGCGCGGCGGTGCTCGCCTTCGCGCTGATCGTCGGGATCGTGTGGCTGGGCGGCAAGCTGGTCGCCGGCGCGATCGGCAAGCGGACCAAGGCGTCGGTGCTCGGGCCCGTCGACCGAGCCCTCGGCTTCGGCTTCGGCGCCCTGAAGGGCCTGATCCTCGTCAGCCTCGCCTTCATCGTCGTGGTGCTCGTCGTCGATACCTGGAACGGCGGCGCGGCGCGCCGGCCGCTCTGGATCCGCGAGGCGCGCACCTATCCGCTCCTCAACAACACCAGCGCGAGCATCGCCGACTTCGTCGACCGCCGCCGCCGCGGCGAGCCTGTCTTCAGTCCCGAGACGATGAAGAAGATCGGGCGGTAGCGCTGGCGCCCCCGTTGCCCTACATGGGACGGCGTGAGCGAGACCCTCTACAACCAGCAGATTCTCCGCCTCGCGGCGAGCGTGCCGTTCGACAGCCGCCTGGCCGACGCGCAGGGCTCGTCGGAGAAGCGCTCTCCCGTGTGCGGCAGCCGCGTCACCGTCGACGTATCGCTGGGTGACGATGGCCGTGTTACCGAGCTCGGTATGCGCGTGCGTGCCTGTGCACTCGGTCAGGCATCCGCAGCGCTGATGGCGGCGAACGCAACCGGGCGGACGGCCGAAGAAATCGCCGCGACGCGCGACGCCCTCGCCGCGTGGCTGGCCGGTCAGGGGCCGGTTCCCGACTGGCCCGAGCTTTCGATCTTCGCACCGGCGCTGCCCTACACTGCCCGTCACCCCTCAATCCGCCTCGCTTTCGAGGCGGCAGCCGAGGCGGCCGAAGCCGCCCGCCAACGGGTGCCCGCCGGCTGATGGCGGTGCATGGGGGGCTTTCGCTGGTTCGCGAATTTGCGCCGCTGCTCGGCGCGGGGCTGGTTTCTGTCCTCGCCTTTCGAAAGATGGGGCTGGGTGCGACGCTGGGGTTCCTCGTCGCGGGTGCTGTCGTCGGGCCACAGGTGCTGGGGCTGGTCGGCGATGCCGAGAGCAAGCTGACCTTCGCCGAACTTGGCATCACCCTCCTCCTCTTCATCGTGGGGCTGGAACTCAGCCCGGCGCGGTTGTGGCAGCTCAAGCGCGACATCTTCGGCCTCGGCCTGCTTCAGGTCGCGCTTTGCGGCCTCGCCGTCACTGCCCTGGTCCATCTCGCGGCGGGTTTCTCTTGGGCGGCCGCGCTCGCGCTCGGTCTGCCGCTCGCGCTCTCCTCGACCGCGCAGGTGCTGCCGATGCTGCAATCGGCGGGGCGCCTGCGTACCCCGTTCGGCGAGCGGACCTTCTCGGTCCTGTTGTTCCAGGACCTGTCGATCGTCCCGCTCATCACGATCATCGCGGCCTTGAGCCGCAACCCTGCCGACGCCGCGGGGCCGCCCGGCTGGCAGCTCGGCCTCTACACCGTGCTCGCGGTCGGCGGGCTGATCCTCGCCGGGCGCTTCATCCTCGGCCCGCTGTTCCGGCTGATCGGCAATCTCGGCGAGCGCGAGATGTTCGTGTTCGCCGGCCTGTTTACCGTCATTGCCGCTGCCGCGATCATGGAGGCGCTGGGGCTTTCGACCGCACTCGGCGCGTTCGTCGCCGGCGTGATGCTCGCCGACAGCCCTTATCGTCACGAGCTCGAGGCCGATGTCGAGCCGTTCCGCTCGATCCTCCTCGGCCTCTTCTTCCTCGCGGTCGGCATGATGCTCGACCTCAATGCTGTCGCCGCGCGGCCGGGCTTTGTCATCGGCATGGCGCTGGCGCTGGTCGCGGTAAAGGCGGCGGTGATCTTCGCCATCGGCCTCGGCTTTCGCATGGCGTGGCGAAAGGCGCTCGCGATGGGTCTGCTCTTGAGCCAGGGCGGCGAGTTCGGCTTCGTCCTCTTCGCCCAGGCGCAGAACGCCTATCTGATCGCGCCCGAGGCGGCGAGCCTGTTCGGCGCGATCGTCACCCTGTCGATGGCCACGACACCGTTTCTGATGATGTTCACCCGCCGCTTCCGCGCCGAGCCGGCCGCGGGCGACGGCCAGTCGCTGGAGCCGCCACGCCATGACGGGGCGAGCGCGATCGTCGTCGGCTATGGCCGCTTTGGCCAGACCGTGGCGCAGATGTTGATCGCTCAGGGGCTGTCGGTGACGCTGATCGACCGCGATCCCGAGATCATCGAGGTGGGCGGCAAGTTCGGGATGAAGGTCTATTATGGCGACGGCACGCGCCTCGACCTGCTGCGCCTCGCCGGGGCCGAGGATGCCGAGCTCATCCTGTTCTGCACCGACGGCGATCAGGTGACGCCCGACCTGCTCGAACTCGTCGCGCACGGCTATCCCAATGCCACGGTGATGACCCGCGTGTTCGACCGCCGCGCGATCATCGCGCTCAAGGATGCGCCGGTCGCGGGCATGTTCCGCGAGGTGTTCGAAAGCGCGATCGTCATGGCGCGCCAGGCGCTGCGCGCGGTCGGCGTCGATGATGGCGAGATCGAGCGGAGCGAGGACGAGTATCGCCGCATGGACGCCAAGCGGCTGGGCATCCAGGTCGAGGCCGGGGACATCTATGCCGCGCGCGACGTGGTGTTCAGCCAGGCGCGCCAGCGCAAGCTGCGCGAGAAGGCCGCTGCCGAGGAGGCCGGATGATGCTCGCACCGCTTGCCGCGCTGTCGGGCGCGATCGCCATCGCCGCGGGCGCGTTCGGCGCCCATGGGGCGAGCGGCCAGGCGGCAGAGTGGCTGCGTACTGGCGGCACCTATCAGCTCATCCACGCCGTCGCCGTGCTCGTCGCGGTACAGCAGCGGGCGACCGGCCCCGGCTGGGCGATGCTGGCGGGTGCGGCTGTCTTTGCGGGCACGCTCTATGCGATGGCGCTCGGGGCGCCGCGCTGGTTCGGCGCGATCACGCCGATCGGCGGCGCGGCGATGATCGCGGGTTGGCTGTGGCTCGCCTGGATGATGCTGAAACGCTGAGTTACGCGGCCTTAACCGGGCATCGCCAAGACTGGCGTGATGTACTCGATCACCACCGAACCGGCGCGCAAGCTGGTGCGCCTCAAGCTCATGGGCATGTTGTCGCGCGAGCAGGTCGCGGCGCTCTATCACGAGGAGCATCTGGCGATCCGCGCGATGCACTGCCGCCCCGGCGATCATCTGTGCATCGTCGATCTGACCGAGTGCCCGCTCCAGCTTCAGGACGTGGCCAACGCCTTTCAGCTCGGCATCAAGTCGGACGCCAAGGCGAAGCGATTGGCGATGTTCACCGGTCAGGCGCTGGGCCGGATGCAGGCCCGGCGCATCGCCCGCGAGCGTGACGAAGTGATGATCTTCGAGCGGCGCGAGGAGGCCGAGGCATGGCTGTTCGCCGACGAGGCGCGCAGCGCCGCCTGACCCGCACGGACAGGCGCGCACAAGCCCTCTCGACGAGAAACGTTGGCGACACTAACAATCATCGTCAATGAAGAGGATGAGGATCCGTGCAACCGCGGCCGCGACGTTGCCGTCCGTCGGCCATGCCGCCGACATCGGCGATCTTCGCGACATCGTCGGCTTTCACCTGCGCCTCGCTTATGGCGCGGTCTATCGCCACTTTGCCGAGACGTTCAGCCACCTCGACCTGACGCAAAAGCAGGTGTCGGTGCTGTGGCTGGTCGCTGACCATCCCGACATTGCCCAGACCGGCCTGGCCCAGCGGATGCGCATGGACCGCGCGACCACAATGGCGATCGTCAACCGGCTGGAGGCGCGCGGCTATCTCGTCCGCGGCAAGTCGGCGACCGACCGGCGCAAGCAGACGCTCAACCTGACCGACGCGGGCCGCGGGGCGCTGACCGTCGCCAAGGCCGCGGTGCGCGAGCACGAATCGTGGCTCAAGGCGCGCTACACGCCTGCAGAGGTCCAGACGTTGATCGAGCTGCTAACGCGACTGCACGAATAGGCCTCACGCCGGGCACGGCGGCGAACGAGAGGAAGCATGATGGGTCCGAGGGCGGCGATCGAACAGGGCCGGATGAGCGGCTGGCAATGGGCGGCGGTGGCCGTCACTGTCGGCCTCAATGCGCTCGACGGGTTCGACGTCTTGTCGATCAGCTTCGCCTCGCCAGGGATCGCGCGCGAATGGGGCACCTCGCCCTCGACGCTCGGCTGGATCCTGTCGATGGAACTGCTCGGCATGGCGGTCGGCTCGGTCCTCTTGGGCGGCGTTGCCGACATGGTTGGGCGAAGGCGGACGATCCTCGGCTGCCTCGTCGCGATGACGGCGGGCATGTGGGGTGCGGGGCAGGCGGGCGGCGTGGGCACGCTGCTCGCCTGGCGGCTGCTTACCGGGCTCGGCATCGGCGGGATGCTCGCGGCGATCAACGCCGCCGCGGCCGAGTTTGCGAACAAGCGCTGGTACAGCCTCGCCATGGCGCTGATGGTGATCGGCTATCCGATCGGCGGCGTGCTCGGCGGCCTCGCGGTGCAGGGCATCCTGGGCGCGGGCGGCGGCTGGCGCGACGTCTTCCACTTCGGCGCGATCGTCACCGCGCTGTTCATCCCCCTCACCTGGTTCCTGGTGCCCGAGACGATTGCCTTCCTCGACCGGCGCCAGCCGCCCGGCGCGCTCGAGCGGATCAACCGGACGCTCCGCCGCTTCGGCCATGCCGCGGTCGAGGCGCTGAGCCTGCGCGACACTGGCAGTCAGCGCGGATCGGTCGCCGACATCTTCGGCCCCACCCTGATCCGCACCACGCTCCTCATCACCCTCGCCTATTTCGCGCACATCATGAGCTTCTATTTCGTGCTCAAATGGGTGCCCAAGATCGTCGTCGACATGGGGTTCGAGGCCAAGGCGGCGGCGGGCGTGCTCACCTGGGCCAATGTCGGCGGGGCAAGCGGCGGCGCGCTGTTCGGCCTTGCCGCAATCCGCTTCGGGCTCAAGCGTCTGTCGATCGTCATCCTGTTCGCCTCGACGCTTCTCATCTTCGCCTTCGGGCAGGTGGCCGGCAATGTCGGGCTCGGCGCCCTGTCGGCGATGGTGCTGGCGACCGGTTTCTTCACCAATGCCGCGATCGTCGGGCTCTATACCCTCTTTGCGCGCGTCTTTCCGACACATGTGCGGGCGACCGGCACGGGCTTCGCCATCGGCATTGGCCGCGGCGGCGCGGCGCTCGCGCCGATCATCGCGGGCTATCTGTTCGAGGCGGGGCTGACGCTCGCCACCATCTCGCTGGTGATGGGGCTGGGGTCGGCCGTCGCAGCGGTGGCGCTGATCGCGATGCGCGAGAAGGACGCGGAGTGATCTAGCGGGTGCCCGCCGCAAGCTGCGCGCGCAGGTTGGCAAGGGTGCGCGCATCGACCGGCGGCAGGTCGCGCGCGGGCTTGCCCTTGCGCAGTCGCGCGCGATCGCGGTCGGCGGGATCGACCAGCCGCACCCGCACCGGCGCCGGGCCGCCCTGCCGCAGTCCCAGCGCGTCGGCCGCACCGCGCGACAGATCGATGATCCGCCGCCGTTCGGCGAACGGCCCGCGATCGTTGACGCGCACCACGATCCGCTGCCCCGTCGAGAGCGACGTCACCTCGACATAGCTCGGCAGCGGCAGGGTGGGATGCGCAGCGGTCAGCCATTTGGGACGGAACCGCTCGCCATTGGCGGTGCGGTTGCCCGATTCCGATCCGTACCAGCTGGCATAGCCGAGCATGTCGTAGGTCGGGTCTGCGGCGGGGACGTACGTGACACCGCGCACCCGGTAGGGCGCACCGACTTTGAC
This sequence comes from Sphingomonas spermidinifaciens, assembly GCF_002351485.1. Lineage (GTDB taxonomy): Bacteria > Pseudomonadota > Alphaproteobacteria > Sphingomonadales > Sphingomonadaceae > Sphingomonas > Sphingomonas spermidinifaciens. Next base: position 1,297,629 of record NZ_NWMW01000001.1, read on the forward strand.
GGGGAAGTCGGCGACGGGCCGCCCGCCGGCGCACGCGGAGAGGGTGAGGAGAGCGAGGAGACCGAGCCGGCGCATGGCCGCTCGATAGCTGCCCTCCCCTGCTTCGTCATCCCGGACTTGATCGGGGATCCCCCTTCTCCTCCGACGTGATCAAGCTAACCCACGTCAAGAACTTGCTTTTTCCTGCAGCCTTCCGGAACGCATGTCCCGCCGGCGCGGTTCTTCGCCCTGACCAAGGAGGATGCCCATGCCCCGGACCCCCGCCCGATGAAGGCCCCGAAGCCCCGGACCGCGCTTGCCATCGGCGCCGCCGCGATCGGCCTGCTCGCGCTCGCCCGCAGCAGCGCCAGGGACGCGCCCGCCGCCACCGGCGACGCACCCGGCCGCACCGCACGGCGCGAGCGCTTCGGCCGCTACCGTGTCGTCGGCAAGACGGTAACTGTCGCAAAGCCGTCGCGCGCGGAGCTGTTCGACTTCTGGCGCGACTTCACCAACCTGCCGGCGTTCATGGAGAATCTGAACGCCGTCCGCCCGCTGAGCGAAGGCCGCTGGGAATGGGAGATCGTCGCCCCCGGCGAGACGAGCGTGACGGTCGTCACCGAGATCGCGAGCGAGCGTGCGGGCGAACTCATCGCCTGGCGATCGGTAGAGGGTTCCCGCATCGACACCGAGGGTCGTGTCGCCTTTCGCGATGCCCCCGGCGGCCGCGGTACGCAGGTCGAGCTCGTCGTCGCCTATGTGCCTCCCGCGGGTCAGGCGGGGGTGGCGATCGCCAAGCTCCTCCAACGCGAACCCGCGCAGCAGGCGCGGCGCGATCTTCGCCGCTTCAAGGCGCTGATGGAAACGGGCGAGATCCCGACAAGCGACAACCGGATCGAGACGGAGAAAGCCTGATGCGCGCGCTCACCTATCACGGCAAGAAGGACGTCCGCGTCGACACCCATCCCGATCCCGGCATCGTCAATCCTCGTGACGCGATCATCAAGATCACCGCGACGGCGATCTGCGGGTCAGACCTCCACCTCTATGACGGCGTGATCCCGGGCCTGATGGCAGGTGACATTCTCGGCCACGAGTTCATGGGCGAGGTGGTCGAGACCGGCCCCGGCTCGACGCTCAAAAAGGGCCAGCGCGTCGTCGTCCCCTTCACCATCTCCTGCGGCAGCTGCTTCTTCTGCGAGAAGCAGCAATACAGCGCCTGCGACAATTCCAATCCCGTCGAGAAGCGCGAGATGTCCGAGACGCTCTACGGCCAGCCGATGAGCGGGCTGTTCGGTTATTCGCACATGACCGGCGGCTATCCCGGCGGCCAGGCCGAATATGTCCGCGTGCCGTTCAGTGACGTCGGCCCGATCGTCATCGAGAATGACGATCTGGAGGACGAGAAGGTCCTGTTCCTGTCCGACATCCTCCCCACCGGCTGGATGGCGGCGGAGAATGCCGCGATCGAGGGCGGCGATACCGTCGCGGTCTGGGGCGCGGGGCCGGTCGGGCTGTTCGCGGCGCAAAGCGCGAAGGTGATGAATGCCGAGCGCGTGATCGTCATCGACCACCACCCGCACCGGCTGGAACTCGCCAAGGGCCTCGGCTGCGAGACGCTCAATTTTCGCGAGGTGGACGTGCGCGAGGCGCTGCTCGAGATGACCGGCGGGATCGGCCCCGATGCGGTGATCGACGCGGTGGGAATGGAGGCGCACGGCTTCGCGATCGACAACATGCTCGACGTGGCCAAGCAGACGGTGGGCATCGGCGCAGATCGGGCAAGCGCCTTGAAACAGGCGCTGCTCGCCTGCCGCAAGGGCGGGCGCGTCTCGATCCCCGGCGTCTATGGGGGCATGACCGACAAGTTTCCCTTGGGCGCGCTGATGGAGAAGGGGCTGAAGATCGGCACAGGCCAGACCCATGTCCAGCGCTTTACCCACCTGTTGCTCGGCCTGATCGAGGAGGGGAAGATCGACACCACCTTCCTCATCAGCCACCGCCTGCCGCTCGAGGAGGCCCCCGACGGCTATTACAACTTCCGCAATTACCAGAATGAGTGGACGAAGGTGGTGCTGAAACCGGGCACTTAGGCCTCATGTCACCCCGGACTCGGTCCGGGGTGACGGAGCGGTTGCCGCTCACGCGTATCCCGGCGGAGGCCGAGGTCGACCTGCGGGCCTTATTCCGCGTAGATCATGCGCCGCGTCATCCCACCATCGACGACGATCTGCTGCCCCGTCACGAACCCCGCCCCCTCGCTCGCCAGCCAGGCCACGGTGGCGGCAATGTCACGCGGTTCGCCGACGCGGCCAACCGGGTGCTGGTCGCGGTCCACATCGCGATGCTCGGGCTTGGCCCGCGCCGACGCCTTCTGCCACGGCCCCGTCTCGATCCAGCCGGGGAGCACCGCATTGACCCGGATCGCCGGCCCCAGGCTGACCGCCAGCGCGTGGGTCATCGCGCAGAGCGCGCCCTTGGCCGCGGCATAGCCCTCGCAAAAGGGTTCCGACTGGAGCGCGCGGGTCGAGGCGATCAGGACGATGCTCGATCCGCTACGTTCGCGCAGCCGCGGCACCCCGCCACGCACCATCAGGAATGCGCCCGTCACATGGCTGTCCTGCCAGCGCCGCCAGTCGGCAAGGCTCGCCTCCTCGATCGGGCCGATAACCGGATCGGCGAGCCCGGCGTTCGAGACGATCAGGTCGATCCCCGCCCCCTCGCCCGCCGCCGCCTGCCAGGCGTCGATCGCCTTGTAGGCCGCCGCTACCGCCCGCTCGTCGGCGACGTCGCATGTGCGCGCGAGAAGGCGGTCGTCCGGCAGCTCGGCGGCGAGCTCGGCCACCGCTTCCTCGTCCAGGTCGAGCGCGGCGACGCGCCAGCCCTCGGCGAGCAGATGCTGGACCAGCCCCTTGCCGATCCCCTGCGCGCCGCCCGTCACCACCGCCGTCCGTGCCATCTTCGTCTCCCGTGCTGGCAGCGGGAAACGCGCGCGCGCGCTATTGGAGCCGCGCCGCGTGCCAGGCGAGGTGATCGGCCATGAAGGTCGAGATGAAGTAATAGCTGTGGTCGTAGCCCGGCTGCATCCGGAGCGTGAGGTCGATCCCCGCCGCGCTGCACGCCGCCGCGAGCCATTCGGGCCGCAGCTGCTCGCGAAGGAAATTGTCGGCCTCGCCCTGGTCGACGAGCAGCTCGGGCACCCGTGCGCCGTCCTCGATCAGCGCGACGGCGTCGTGCCGCCGCCACTTGGCGCGATCCTGACCCAGATAGCCGGTCAGCGCCTTTTCGCCCCACGGCACCCGACCGGGGGCAACGATCGGCGCGAAGGCGCTCACCGCACTGAAGCGCTCCGGATGACGCAGGCCGATCGTCAGCGCACCGTGCCCGCCCATCGAATGGCCCATGATCGACTGGCGCCCCATGTCGGCGGGAAAGGCCTCGCCGATCAGCGCGGGCAGTTCCTCGGTGACATAGGACCACATCCGGTAATGGCGGTCGAACGGCGCCTCGGTCGCATCGACGTAGAAGCCGGCGCCGAGGCCGAAGTCATAGGCGCCCGCCGGATCGTCGGGCACGCTCTCGCCGCGCGGGCTGGTGTCGGGCGCGACAAAGATCAGGCCGTGTTCGGCACAGGCGCGGCGATACTCGCCCTTCTCGGTGACGTTGGCGTGGGTGCAGGTCAGCCCCGAGAGGTACCAGACGACCGGCAACCGCGCCCCCGGCGCATGGTCGGGGACGAAGACCGAGAAGGTCATGTTGGTCCCCGTTGCCGACGACCGGTGGCGGTAGACGCCCTGCGTTCCGCCGAACGCGCGCGCTGTCGACACCGTCTCCACGGCTAGGGCCGCCAGATCGCGCAGAGCTTGTGGCCGTCGGGATCGCGGACATAGGACAGGTGCATCGGCCCCAGATTGCCGTCGCGCAGTCCCGGCGGGTCCTCGCATGTTGTGCCGCCATGGGCCACGGCGACATCGTGGAAGTCCTTCACCTGCTCGGCCGAGTGGCACTTGAACGCGATCGTGCCGCCGTTGGCGACGGTCGCGGGCTCGTCGTTAATCGGCTGGGTCAGGATGAACATCGTGCCGTCATGGATGTAGAGGAGGCGCGTGTGCCCGCTCGGCGCGATGTTGCGGATGGGCTCGCCCGCACCAAGCACGCCGAGCGTTGCATCGTAGAAGGCCTTCGACCGGTCGAGGTCGCTCGACCCGACCATGACGTGATTGAGCATCTTGGTTACTCCGTTACCTTGGCGAAGGCGCAGATCTTGTTGCCGTCCGGATCCCGAAGATACGCGCCATAGGCCTTTCCGGGCGCATTGGCGCGGCGTCCGGGCGGTCCTTCGCAGGTGCCGCCATTGGCGATCCCCGCCGCGTGGAAGGCATCGACCGCCGCCGCGTCGGGCGCGGCGAAGCCCACGGTACCGCCATTGGCGTGGCTGGCGGGCCGGCCATCGGCTGGCGTGCCGACGCCGAACGCGCCGCCCGGCCCCCGATAGAAGATCCGCGTCCCCGCATCGAAGCCCGGCCCCACCCCCAGCGGCGCCATCACCGCGTCGTAGAACTGCTTGGCGCGCTGGGGATCGTTCGACCCCAGCATGATGTGCGTGAACATCGTGATCCGCTCCTCCCTTAGTAAACAACGACGCTGCGGATGCTCTCGCCCGCATGCATCAGGTCGAAGCCCTTGTTGATCTCCTCGAGGCTCAGGACATGGGTGATCATCGGGTCGATCGCGATCTTCCCTTCCATGTACCAGTCGACGATCTTCGGCACGTCGGTCCGCCCCTTCGCCCCGCCGAACGCCGTCCCGCGCCAGTTGCGCCCGGTGACGAGCTGGAAGGGGCGCGTCGCGATCTCCTTGCCCGCCTCGGCCACGCCGATGATCACGCTCGTGCCCCAGCCACGATGGCAGCATTCGAGCGCGGTGCGCATCACTTCGACATTGCCGGTCGCATCGAAGCTGTAGTCGGCGCCGCCGTCGGTCAGCTCGACCACCTTCGCCACCACCTCCTCGCGGCTCATCCCCTTGGTATTCAGGAAGTGCGTCATGCCGAACTGGCGTCCCCACGCCTCGCGGTCGGGATTGATGTCGATACCGACGATTCGGCCCGCGCCCGCCAGCCGCGCACCCTGAATGACGTTGAGGCCGATGCCGCCAAGGCCGAACACGACGACATTGTCGCCGACCTGCACCCTGGCGGTGTTCACCACCGCGCCCACCCCCGTCGTCACGCCGCAGCCGACATAGCAGCTGGTCTTGAACGGCGCGTCGCGGCGGATCTTCGCCACCGCGATCTCGGGCAGCACGGTGAAGTTCGAGAAGGTCGAACAGCCCATGTAATGGAAGATCGGCTGGCCCTTGTAGGAAAAGCGCGTCGTCCCGTCGGGCATCAGCCCTTTTCCTTGGGTCGCGCGGATCGCGGTGCAGAGGTTGGTCTTGCCGCTGAGGCACGACTTACACTGGCGGCACTCAGGGGTGTAGAGCGGGATGACATGGTCGCCCGGCACCACGCTGGTCACGCCCGCTCCCACCTCGCGCACCACGCCGGCACCCTCATGGCCCAGCACGCTTGGGAAGATGCCTTCGCTGTCGAACCCGTCGAGCGTGTAGGCGTCGGTGTGGCAGATGCCCGTCGCCATGATCTCGACCAGCACCTCGCCGGCCTTGGGCCCCTCGAGGTCGAGTTCGACGATCTCGAGCGGCTGCTTCGCCTCGAACGCAACGGCGGCGCGGGTCTTCATGGGGCCTCTCCCTGAAACGCGGTAACGGCACCCCCTATGCGACAGGATTGCGCGCGTTGAAAGCGGGCTGCGCGAGGACGAATGTTCCTTTATTGTTCCCGCATGACGGTCGAGTCGCCCCCGCTGCTTGCGCTGCCCCCGCGGCCGCTTCGCTGGCTGTTCCTCGACCTCAACAGCTATTTCGCGAGCGTCGAGCAGCAATTGCAGCCCGAGCTGCGCGGCCGCCCGGTGATCGTCGCGCCGGTCGACAGCGACACGACGGTGGCGATCGCCGCCTCGATCGAGGCAAAGCGCTACGGCATCTCAACGGGCACACCGGTCTGGGAAGCGAAGCGGCTGTGCCGCTCGCTTGTCGTCACCCCCGCCCGCCACCGCCGTTATGTCGAGTTCCACGACGCGATCGTCGCCGAGATCTGGAAGCACGTGCCCGTCACGCACGTCTGCTCGATCGACGAGGTCGCCTGCCGCCTGCTCGACAACGAGAACGACCGCGACCACGCCGTCGCGCTCGCCCGGCGGATCAAGGCGGGCATCCGCGCCAATGTCGGCGAGTGCCTGCGCTCTTCGGTCGGGATCGCCCCCAATCGCCTGCTCGCCAAGCTCGCCTCGGACATGGAGAAGCCCGACGGGCTGACCGTCCTGGAAAGCGCCGAGCTGCCGCAGCGGCTATTCGCATTGAAGCTGCGCGACATCGCCGGGATCGGGCCGCGCATGGAAAGGCGGCTGGCGGTCGAGGGGATCAACGACATCGCCGAGCTGTGCGCCCGCCGCCCGCGCGATGCCGGGTCGGCCTGGGGTGGCACCGACGGCGACCGGCTCTGGTACCTGCTCCACGGCGTCGACCTCCCCTCCAAGCCGACGCAGAGCCGCACGATCGGCCACAGCCACGTCCTCAGCCCCTCGAAGCGGGGCCTCGAACCCACCCGCCTCACCGCGCGCCGGCTGGCGCTCAAGGCAGCGAGCCGGCTGCGGCGCAAGGGCTATCGCAGCCGTCTCCTGATCCTCCACGGGAAGTTCGAGGACGACAAATCGAACTGGCGCGCGTCGGTGAAGCTGCCCGCGACCGAGGACAGCTTCGTCATCCTCACCGCGCTCGACGGCCTCTTCCCTCGCCTTGCCGCCGCCGGGCGCGCGCGGCCGGGTGGCTTTCGCCTGCGCATGGTCGGGGTGACGCTGGCGGAGATCGAGCCGGTGACGGGCGAGCAGGCATCGCTGTTCGCGATGCTCGACCCCGACGATCCGCTGGCACGCGAGACGCGCGGCCTCGCGCTCAGTCGCGCGATGGACCGGGTGAACGAGCGCTTCGGGCGCAACGCCGTGACGGTCGGGCCGCTCGGTGGCGGCCGTATCGACCGGGTGGGCACCAAGATCGCCTTCGGCCGCATTCCCGAACTCGGCGAGTTCCACGAATAGGAACTTCATTGCCGGACAAGGGGTTGTTCGCCCGACGAAATGATCGACGGGAGTGATCGATGAAGGCTCGCCTGCTGCTTGCCGCCACGGCATCACTGACGCTCGCCGCCTGCAACGGCGGCGATCAGGACAAGGCGGCGAATGCCGAGTCGACGGCCACGTCGCGCAACGAAGCGGCGGATTTGACCCCCGAGGAAGCCGGGATCTTCGACAAGCTTCTGGGCGGCGGCCAGCCGATGAAGCTGTCGGCTGAGCAGCAACATCCCAATGGCGGCGTGCTCAAGATCAATTCGGTGCAGGTCAAGCCGACCGAGACGGTGGTCAACATGACCTATGTCAACGGCCACACGCGCGAGGTGCAGCTCAACTGGACGGCCAACAACAAGCGCACCTATCTGCTCGCCGACAACCGCAAGTTCTTCCTGTCGCCGCCCGTCACCGACGAGCGGGTGAAGATCCAGTCCGGGGCGACCGTGACCGGCGACCTCGTCTTCATCGGCGCAGTGCCGCAGACCAACCGGCTGCAGCTCGTCGTCAATGAGGATGGCGGGACCAGCGACTGGAGCTACAATCCGAAATACGTCCTCGACCTGCCCGTCACCAGCGCCGCCTGGTCCGACGACGGCTCAAAAAAAAAGTCAGCAGCCTAACGGCCTTCGCCGCGTCGCATTCGGAGCTGCGGTCGGCGGGCGGCAGCGCGAGCGGGGTTGAGGGCGGCGGGGTCGGACGCACCGCGCTGACCCAGGTCCAGTCGCTGCAGTCGGAGCTCAAGGCGACGCAGACCGATCGCGGCACCCTGATCGAGCTGCCCGGCGACGTGCTGTTCGACTATGACAAGGCGACGATCCGGCCCGACGCTCGCCCCACGCTCGACAAGCTGGCCGAGCTCATCAAGGCGCAGAATCCGCCCACTGTCGCGATCGAGGGGCATACCGACACCAAGGGCGACGACGCCTATAACCAGAAACTGTCCGAGGCGCGCGCGACTGCCGTACGTGACTATCTGATCGGCGTGCGGACGGTGGACGGTACCAAGCTGCAGACAAAAGGGCTCGGCGAACTGCGCCCGACCGCGCCGAATGCGCGCCCCGATGGCAGCGACGATGCGGCCGGGCGTCAGCGCAACCGCCGGGTCGAGGTGATCCTGTCGCCCGCGGAGGGTGCAGCGCAGCAATGATGTCGCCGCCGGAGCCCGTCTTCGCTCTTGACGCGGGATGTTGCATGCGCGAAGCGTCCGGCCCGTATGAAGCACATCCTCCCCTTGGTCGCGGCCCTCGCCGCGCTTCCCCTCGCCGCGTGTCAGAACGAGCCGGAAGTGGTCAACGCCCTTCCGCCGGACCCGCTTGCCGACCAGCTCGCCAACGCCGCGCCGGTCGAGCTTCCGCCCGCGATGAAGGGCTCGGTCAGCTTCCGCTGCCAGCCGGGCAACAGCCTCGTGTTCGTCGACTTCTTCCAGGGCGACAAGATGGCGAATCTGCGCACCGAGAAGGGTGGCACGCCGACGGTGCTCAAGGCCGATGAGGCTGGGCAGCCGCTGACGGCCGAGGGCGGCTATTCGCTGACCGGCGACATGGAGAACATCAAGGTCACGATCCCCGGCAAGGGCGACCTGACCTGCCACGTATGATCGCGCGGCATCGCTGAAGATCGAGAGGGCCGTCGCAGCGATGCGGCGGCCCTTTTTGCGTGCCGCCGCCCTTGCGCACGGCGGCGCTAGGCGGCAGCTTTGGCTCGGCATAGCAGGAGAAGAACGGCGTGGCGGTCGTCGCGATCTACAGCCTGAAAGGCGGCGTCGGGAAGACGACGCTGGCGGTCAACCTCGCCTGGTGCGCGGCGACGCTGTCGGCACGGCGGACCCTGGTCTGGGACCTGGATCCGCAAGCCGCCTCGACCTGGCTGCTCGGCGGCGGCGGAAAGGCGCGGGATCAGGCGCAGGCCGTCTTCACCCGCGATGTCGAGGTCGAGCAACTGATCCGCCCCACCCCGTATGACCGGATCGACCTCATTGGTGCAGATGCGTCGCTTCGCAGCCTCGACCGCCTGTTTCACGAACTCGACAAGAAGAAGCGGCTGGCCAAGCTCGTTGCCTCGCTCGACAAGGCCTATGACCGGTTGATCCTCGATTGCCCGCCGGGCCTTACCGAGACGAGCGAGCAGGTGATGCGCGCCGCCGACCTGATCGTCGTGCCCGTCAATCCCTCGCCGCTCTCGACCCGCGCGTTCGAGGAAGTGAAGCGCCATCTCGACGGCAAGAGCGGACGCGCCGCGCTGATGCCCGTCCACGCGATGGTCGATCGCCGGCGCAAGCTCCATGCCGAGGCGCTCGCCGCCGAACCCGACTGGCCCGTCATCCCGATGGCGAGCATGGTCGAAACCATGGCCGCGCGCCGCGCGCCGGTCGGCAGCTTCGCGCCAAAGAGCGCCGCCGCGCGTGCGTTCGGCGAGCTGTGGCAGGCGGTCGAGCGCCGGCTCGCATGACGCGACGGCTGTCGCTCTATCAGCGGCTCGATCCTGAGCTCGTCCTGCGCGCCTATGCGATGGGCGTGTTCCCGATGGCCGACCACCGCGACGCGCCCGGCGTCTACTGGGTGGAGCCGCGGATGCGTGGCATCCTCCCGCTCGACGGCTTCCGCCTGTCCCGTTCGCTTCGCAAGACGATCGCCCGCGACCGGTTTCGCGTTACTGCCGATCGCGCGTTCGACGCGATCGTCGGTCTATGCGCGGAAAGTGCCGAGGATCGGCCCGAGACCTGGATCAATCCGCCGATCGCACATGTTTTTGCGCGGCTGCACGAGATGGGCTTCGCCCATTCGGTCGAGGTTTGGGAGGGCGAGCGGCTGGTCGGCGGCCTCTATGGCCTCGCGCTCGGCCGTGCGTTTTTCGGCGAGAGTATGGTCAGCCGCGCGACCGATGCGTCGAAGGTCGCGCTCGCCTGGCTCGTCGCGCGGCTGCGCGTCGGCGGCTTCACCTTGCTCGACTGTCAGTTCCAAACCGATCACCTCCGCTCGATGGGCGCGGTGGAGATCAAGCGCGACGCCTATATGGCGTTGCTGGGTGAGGCGCTCGGTCCTTCGGCGGGTGGGCTGGTGGCAGGCGTCCCCTCGCTTTCGGGCTCGTTCGGCGCGCTCGATCGCCTCGGCGCCGCCTTCGACGTGGGTTCGCCTTTGCCGAGCGACACCGTCTCGGCGCCGCCCTCAGGAAAAGCCATCGTGCAGCTCTTGACCCAGACGTCGTAAATGGGGTGCTGGACGACGTTGAGCGCCGGCCGCTCCCGATAGAGCCAGCCCGAGAAGACGCGCCGCCACTTGCGGTCGCTGCCCTCGACGTCCAGCTGGACAAAGGCGCCGGTATATTGCTCGGGCTCCCACGGTCCCGTCCGCTCACAGGCGCGCAGGCGGACGACGACATTGCCCGCCCGCAGCGCCTGGCCCGGTCGCATCTGGAGCTCGCGGCTGTCGCCGTTGCGCTTGTTCAGCAGACCCAGCACCGCCACGCGCTGCGCCATGGGCGTCACGCCCTTCGTCGCGATCGTCGCGGTTTCGAGTGGAGCGACGACCTCGCCATTCGCCGCTTGGTCGGGACCGGCAACGTCGGGGCTGGGCAGCGAGGCGTTGGGGGGCGGCGCGGCCGCCGTCTCGGGCCCGGCGGCGCGGCGCCAGGCGGAAACGCCGAACCAGCCGCCAACCGCGATCAGCAGCACCGCCACGGCGGCGCCGACCCACTTCAGTCGCGGGCTCACGCCTCGGGCGACCATGCCTCATAATCGCCGGTCGCGCGCACGCGTTCGCCGCCCTTTTCGAGCGTGCCCGGCGGTCGATAGGCGAGCGGCGTGCCGGTCATGTTGGGCACCGGCGGCTTTTCCCACGCGCGCACAGGCGGCAGCGCACGGTCGGGCACGTCGTCGATCTGATGGTGCAGCCAGCTGAACCAGTCGGGCGGTACGCGGCTGGCGTCGTTCGATCCCTTGTAGATCACCCAGCGACGCGGGCGACCGGCGGTATCCTTCCCGCCCTGCCAATAGACATTGCCCTCGGCATCGGTGCCGACCTTGGTCTTGCCGCGCAGGCCCGCGAGCGTGCCGATGGTCGCGCCGTTCCACCAGGTGAAGATGTTGAGACCCATGTCACCACTCGTTTTGACGCCGCAGACGGTCGCCGCCCGCGCCGCCTTAGCGCGGGCGCGGGGGGCATGGCAAACGCGATCAGCGCTTGAACGGATCCTCGAACAGCGGGCGCGGCGCAGCTTCCTCGCCGACCTCGCCCGCGCGTGCGGCCGCCTCGCGCTCGGCGCGCAGCTGCTCGAGCAGTGCCTCGCGGTCCCCCTCCAGACGGGTGTCCTGGACTTGCTCGATCCCCGCCGCCTTGGCGGCCTTGGCCACGAGCGCGTCGAGCTCGCGCTGCGAGCAGAGGCCGAGCGTCACCGGGTCCTTCGGCGTGATGTTGCCGATATTCCAGTGCGTGCGGTCGCGGATCGCCGCGATCGTCGTGCGCGTGGTGCCGATCAGCTTGCCGATCGCGCCGTCCGAAATTTCGGGATGGTTGCGGATGATCCAGGCGATGCCGTCGGGCTTGTCCTGCCGCTTGCTGACCGGAGTGTAGCGCGGCCCCTTGGTGCGGCGGACCTGTTCGGGCCCCTTCAGCATCTGGAGTCGATAGTCGGGGTCGGCCTGCCCCTTCTCGATCTCCTCCATCGTCAATTCATGTGCGCGAACGGGATCGCGGCCGGTCAGCTTGGTGGCGGCGGTATCGTCGGCGATCGCCTGAACCTCGAGGATGTGGAGGCCGCAGAACTCGGCGATCTGCTCGAACGAGAGCGCAGTGTTGTCGACCAGCCAGGAAGCGGTCGCATGCGGCATGAGCGGCTGGGCCACGGCCAAGTCTCCGATTGCAAAAACAACAAGGGCCACCCGTCGCCGGGTGGCCGCTAACGCACCTGATCTAGTGGAAGCGCCGCGCAAGCACAAGCGGGTGCTGAAGAAGCGGTCGTCCGCTCTCAGGCCGCCACCGCCGTCCTGTGGATTGGAACCAGCGCGGCGTGGAACTGCGCCGCGCTGGCTTCCCAGGTGAACGTCCGGCCATAAGCGGCGCAGGCGCCCCGGTCGCGCGTCAGTGCCGCGGCGATCGCGGCGTCGAGGTCCTCGTCCATCGCCCCTGTTTCCGGCGTCAGCACATCAACCGGACCGGTCACCGGATAGGCAGCGACCGGCGTGCCGCAGGCCAGCGCCTCGATCATGACGAGGCCGAAGGTGTCGGTGCGGCTGGGAAAGACGAACACGTCGGCGGCGGCGTAGCAGGCGGCCAGCTCGTCGCCGAAGCGTGCGCCAAGAAACACCGCATCGGGATAGCGCGCCTCGAGCTCGGCCCGCGCCGGTCCGTCGCCAACGACGACGCGGGTGCCGGGCTGGCGCGTCCTGAGGAACGCCTCAAGATTCTTCTCGATCGCAACGCGCCCGACATAGAGCTGGACCGGCCCAGAGAGGCGGGCGAGTTCGGGATGCGGCGTCACAGCCGGATGGAAACGCGAGAGATTGACCCCCCGGCCCCAGTGTCGCACCTGCACAAGGCCATGTCCCTCCAGCGTCCGCCGGATCGAGGCGGTCGAAGCGAGCACCGCGCGCGCGGGCGCATGGAACCAGCGGATATAGCGCCAGATCCACTCGGCCGGCACGCCCGACCGCGCTGACACATAGTCCGGAAACTGCGTGTGATAGGCCGTGGTGAAGGGATATCCGTGGCGCAGGCACCAGCGCCGCGCCGCGACGCAGACCGGCCCCTCGGTCGCCAGGTGAATCGCGTCGGGGCCAAAGTCCTCGAGTATCGAGCCGACCGCGCCCGTCGTCGCCATGGCGAGGCGGATCTCGGGATAGGTCGGGCACGGCAGCGAGTAGAAGCGATCGGGCGACACGACCTCGATCGAATGCCCCTGCCGCTCGAGCACGGCGCGGATCGACTTCAGCGTGCGGACGACGCCATTGACCTGCGGCTCCCAGGCGTCGGTGACGATGGCGATTCGCATGGGCGCGCCCGACGCGATCAGGCCGCTGCCCGCGTCGTCGCGGCCGCTTCCGCCGCCTCCCTCGCCCGGATCTCGTCCGCCCAGTGCAGAATCTCCATGCGGCCGTCGTCATGCTCGACCAGGGCGGTGCAGCCCTCGACCCAGTCGCCGTCGTTGTAATAGTCGATTCCGTCAATCCGGCGATAGTCCGCGGTGTGGATATGCCCGGCGATCACCCCGTCGACGCCGCGCGCCTTGGCCTCATGCGCGACGATCTCCTCGAACTTCGAGATGAACTCGACCGCGTTCTTGACCTTGTGCTTGGCGTATTTGCTGAGCGACCAATAGGGGAGCCGCATGACCCGGCGATAGACGTTCACCCAGCGGTTGAGCGTCATCATCAGGTGATAGGCGGCGTCCCCGGCATGGGCGAGCCAGCGATGCGACAGCGTGATCGCGTCGAACTCGTCGCCGTGCAGGACGAGCAGGCGGCGCCCGTCGGCAGTGGTGTGGATCGCCTGCCGCTTGATCTTCACGCCGCCGAAGTCGAGCCCGGTGAACTGGCGGAACATCTCGTCATGATTGCCGGGAATATAGACGATGCGCGTGCCGCGCTTGGCACGCTTCATGATCCGCCAGACGATGTCGTTGTGACTGGCGGGCCAGTAGAACTTCTTCTTGAGCTGCCACCCGTCGAAGATGTCGCCGACCAGGTACATCGTCTCGCTGTCGACATGGTCGAGGAAGTCGATGAGCATGTCGGCATTGCACCCGCGCGTGCCGAGATGGACGTCGCTGATCCAGACGGTGCGATAGCGCCGCCGGACGATGTCGCCGCGTTCCGGCCGGTGCGGCTGCGAGGCATGGAAGTCGGCAAGGTCGGCGGCGTCGAACGGCAGCTTGGTGACGGTGCCCATGGCGTGTTCCCCGGCAAGCTTCTGGCTCCCACGGCCATGGGCGAGGATTGTTACACGGCGGCGGCGGGAGGGTTACGGGGGTGTGATGGCCATCGACCTCCCCTCTCTGAAGAATGGGAGCGTGATCAGATCGTCAGCACGATCTTTCCCACATGGTCCCCCGCCTCCATCCGCGCATGCGCCTCCGCCGCGCACGCCAGCGGGAACGTCCGGTCGATGACCGGCTTCAGCCGGCCAGCCTCTACATGCGGCCAGACGGTGCGGGCGAGTTCGTCGGCGACCATCGACTTGAAGCCAGTATCGCGCGGGCGAAGCGTCGAGCCCGTCAGCGTCAGGCGCCGGCGCATGATGTCGAAGATCGGGATCGTCGCCTCCGCGCCCCGCTGCACCGCGATCGACACATGGCGGCCGTCCTCGGCCAGGCATTTGAGGTTGCGCGGCAGATAGTCGCCGCCGACCATGTCGAGCACGACCTGCACGCCGCGCCCGCCGGTGATCCGCGTCACCTCATCGACGAAATCGGCGGCCTTGTAGTCGATCGCATGATCGGCGCCGAGTTCGAGCGCGCGGGCACATTTGCCTGCCGAGCCAGCGGTGACGATGATCTCGACCCCGAACAGCTTGCACAGCGCAATCGCCATCGTGCCGATGCCGCTGGTCCCGCCATGGACGAGCACCGTGTCCCCTTCCGCCGCGAAGCCGCGCTCGAACAGGTTGGTCCAGACGGTGAACAGCGTCTCCGGGATCGCCGCCGCCTCGACCATCGACAGCACGTCGGGGACGGGCAGGCACTGGCCGGCGGGCGCAAGGCAGTATTCGGCATAACCGCCGCCTGCCACCAGCGCGCACACGGGCTGGCCGATCAGCGCGGGCTCCACGCCCTCGCCCACCGCGACGACCTCGCCTGCGATCTCGAGCCCTAGGATCGACGGCGCGCCCGGCGGCGGCGGATAGCCGCCCTTGCGCTGCAGCACGTCGGGGCGGTTGACGCCCGCGGCCGCGACGCGGATCAGCACCTCCCCCTCGCCAGGCCGCGGTACCGGGCGTTCGGACACGACCAGCACCTCGGGGCCGCCGGACGCGGCCGGATCGATCGCACGCATAACATCCGGTACGTTCATGCCCCGCCCCCTCAGCATCACCCGGCCCCCCTGTTCGGCCATGGTGAATCCCGCGCTTATTGACATCGCGGCCCATGCGGTCAACGCTTGGGGGATGGACGCCGACGATATTTTGCCGCGCCGCAGCTACGATCCCGTCGCGATGCTGGCGCGCCAGGATCTCGATCCCATGTCGATTGAGGAGCTGGGCGCTCGCATCGCCGCGCTTGAGGCAGAGATTGCGCGGGTCAAGGCGCACCGCGACCGGGCCGGCAGTCATCGATCGAGCGCAGAGGCGCTGTTCCGCCGATGATCGCGCGCCGCGCCATCCTAGTGCGGCCCCCTGCCCTCACTGCCGACTTGCACACCGCGCCGGCGCACCCGACATTGCACTTCCGGGTCGCGAGTCCCCAAGCGGCCCCACCGGAGTAACTTCCCCAATGCCGTCCTTCGCATCCGCCCTCGAATCCACGCTGCACAAGGCGCTGGAGGCCGCGTCCTCGCGCCGCCACGAATATGCGACGCTCGAACACCTGCTGCTCGCGCTCGTCGATGACGAGCACGCCTCGAAGGTGATGAGCGCATGCGGCGTCGATCTGGGCGAGCTCAAGACCACAGTCGCCCACTATCTCGACACCGAGCTCGAGGCGCTGAAGGTCGACAGCGTCACCGATCCCTCGCCCACCAGCGGCTTCCAGCGCGTCGTCCAGCGCGCGATCCTCCACGTCCAGTCCTCGGGCCGCGACGAGGTGACGGGCGCCAACGTCCTCGTCGCCCTGTTCAGTGAGCGCGAGAGCTATGCCGTCTATTTCCTGCAGCAGCAGGATATGAGCCGCCTCGACGCGGTCAGCTATATCAGCCACGGCGTCGGCAAGGGCGGCACGCCTACCGAAGCGCGCGAGGTGAAGGGCGCCGAAGAGGAGAAGCCGCAGGCCAAGCAGGCGGAAAAGAACCAGAAGGGCGAAAGCGCGCTCAAGCAGTTCACCGTCGACCTCAATGAAAAGGCCAGGAACGGCAAGGTCGATCCGCTGATCGGCCGCGGGCCGGAGGTCGATCGCACCGTCCAGATCCTCTGCCGCCGGTCGAAGAACAACCCGCTCTATGTCGGTGATCCCGGCGTCGGCAAGACCGCCATCGCCGAAGGGCTTGCGCGCAAGATCGTCGAGGGCGACGTGCCCGACGTGCTGCGCGAGGCGGTGATCTACTCGCTCGACATGGGCGCGCTGCTCGCCGGCACGCGCTATCGCGGCGATTTTGAGGAGCGGCTGAAGCAGGTGGTGTCGGAGCTCGAGAAGCTGCCGCACGCGGTGCTGTTCATCGACGAGATCCATACCGTGATCGGCGCCGGTGCAACCAGCGGCGGCGCGATGGACGCCTCGAATCTCCTGAAGCCGGCGCTGTCGGGCGGAACGATCCGATGCATCGGCTCAACCACCTACAAGGAGTTCCGGAACCACTTCGAAAAGGATCGCGCCCTGCTGCGCCGGTTCCAGAAGATCGACGTCAACGAGCCGACCGTCGAGGACACGATCAAGATCCTCGCCGGCCTTCGCTCGGCGTTCGAGGAGCATCATTCGGTCAAGTACACGCCGGACGCGATCAAGTCGGCGGTCGAACTGTCGAGCCGATACATCAACGACCGCAAGCTGCCCGACAAGGCGATCGACGTGATCGACGAAGTGGGCGCGATGCAGATGCTGGTGCCGCCCTCGAAGCGCAAGAAGGTCATCACGCCCAAGGAGATCGAGGCCGTCATCGCGACGATGGCGCGCATCCCGCCCAAGACGGTGTCGAGCGACGACACGCGCGTGCTCGCCAATCTCGAGACCGACCTGAAGCGCGTGGTGTTCGGGCAGGACACCGCGATCGAGGTGCTGTCGTCGGCCATCAAGCTCAGCCGTGCGGGCCTGCGCGATCCCGACAAGCCGATCGGCAACTACCTCTTCTCCGGCCCCACCGGCGTCGGCAAGACCGAGGTCGCCAAGCAGCTGGCCGAGATCATGGGCATCCCACTTCAGCGGTTCGACATGTCCGAATATATGGAGCGCCATTCGGTCAGCCGGCTGATCGGTGCGCCCCCGGGCTATGTCGGCTATGACCAGGGCGGCCTGTTGACGGATGCGGTCGATCAGAACCCGCACAGCGTGCTGCTGCTCGACGAGATCGAGAAGGCGCACCCAGACCTTTTCAACATCCTGTTGCAGGTCATGGACAACGGCAAGCTGACCGATCACCACGGCAAGACCGTCGATTTCCGCAACACCATCCTCATCATGACCACCAATGCGGGTGCGTCGGACATGGCGAAGGAATCGATCGGCTTCGGCGAGATCGCGCGCGAGGATGTGCAGGAGGAGGCGGTGAAGAAGCTCTTCACCCCCGAATTCCGCAACCGCCTCGATGCGATCGTGCCGTTCGCCTATCTGCCGCCGGCAGTGGTCAACCGCGTCGTCGACAAGTTCATCCTCCAGCTTGAGCTCCAGCTCGCCGACCGCGGCGTCCATATCCGCCTCGACGACGAATCGAAGACGTGGCTGACCGAGCGCGGCTATGACAAGCTCTATGGCGCGCGCCCGATGGGCCGCCTGATCCAAGAGAAGATCAAGCAGCCGCTGGCCGAGGAGCTTTTGTTCGGCAAGCTCGTCCATGGCGGCGAGGTGAGCGTGAAGCTCAAGGACAATGCGCTCAGCTTCGAGATCGTCCCTGCTCCGCCCAAAAAGGCAAAGAAGAAGGGCGGCAAGCGGTCGGAAGCAGCCAAGGCGGACTGAACTTGCTTACATTGTCACCCCGGACTTGATCCGGGGTGACATGTTTGCGTGCGACCTTAAAAGAACACCACCGCGTGCGCCGTCACCCGGTCGCCCGCGTCATCGACATCGGCGAATGGCGACGCCGCGACGCCCCGTGTATTCACATCGGTGCCCGAATAGCGCAGCCCTAACGCAAGCGGCCCGAAGCGCCGCTCGGCCCGGATGCCCCAGTCGACATAGCTCCCAAGTTCAGGCCGCAACCGGGCCGCCAGCACCGGATCGTCGGTCGAGCCCGAAGTCCGCCCGACATGCGCCGCCAGGTCGATCCCCGTTCCCGGGATGCCCGCACTCGCGCGCGCCTGAAGGTAGAGGTTGTCGCCGCCGATCGCGGCCTGATCGGGCGCATAGCTTGCCGCCACGTCGAACTGCAGCGGCCCCAGCGCATAGCCAACGCCCAGGTCGATCTCGCCATAATCGGCCTTCACGTCCGACCCGGCGAAGAAGTGCCCCGTCGCCCCTGCGCTAAGCGAAATGCCGCTCGCAAGCTGCGTGGCATAGGTCGCCGACGCATCGAACACGGCGTCCGCTCCACCATGCCGGCGCGCGCCGCGTGTCGTCGTCCCCCGCGCATCGAGGCGCAGCCCCGCGACCGGCACCGACACGATCGCGTCGAGCGCCGGATCGCCATCGCTCCACGACAGGCCACGGCGCCGATGATCGGTGGTCGCCTCGAGCGACCCGGTCGGGCGGCTCAGTTCCTGCGCCTCGGCCGTACTCGCGCCGGCCAGTGCCAGCGCGAGCAGCCACGTCTTCAGCTCAGCCATTCGGGTTGAGCGCCGCCAATTCGGCGGCCAGCGTCGCTCGGTCAGCCTCAACCGCAGCGACCAGCCGGTCGCGGACCGCCGGGCTGCGGCGAGCGACCGTCTCGGCGATTGCCGGTCGTGCTGTCTGACAGGCGCCGGGATGCGTACCGCGCAAAGTGCGATCGGTCGCCACCGCCCGTGCGGCCTGCGGCGCGGCATCGAGCGCGCGCTCGATCGTGATCGCTGCGGTCCAGGCGCAATGCTGGCGCGAGGGTCGATTGGGCGTATGCGCACCGATCGTCTTGGTATCGAGCGTCACGCGCGCGCGGTAGGTCGCGGCGTGCTCGGCGCCGCCATGCGAGACGGTCACGCGGTGCTCGATCATCTCGCCCAGCAACATCGCGGCGAGGGTCAAGGTCAGGGACATCAGGGGTTCTCCTCTCTCGTCCGGTTGGGGTTCCTGCGGATGCGCCGGCTATCGCCGGTCTGCGACCGACCAATCGCGCGAAACCGGCAGTGTTTCCAGCCGAAACAGGAAATTACGAGATTGAGAAAATTGTTAGTTTTGCGCGGATCACTAAGCGCTCCAGCGGAGCGCCGTCGCGCGATTCGCCTGCGAACGGCGGCACGTCCGGGATCACAGCGAAACACGTTCGGCTCGCCATTGCGGCAGCGTATCTCCGAGCAGTTGAATCGTCGGACAGCCGGACTTCAGTGCCTATCGCGTCGCGGCCGGCTTGGTGACGTCCCCCTCAGCCCGTCCATTCACAGGTAGAGTGCGCGGGCACCTTGGCAGATGGGGCGTACAACGCGCCCGACAGCATCGGCGGGCGTCAGCCCGCCTATTCCGCTATGCGGTCGCACGTGGTTGGAGTCTTGACGGCACGAGAAGCGACCAAGGGCCCTGAGCCCGCCGACTCCGGCAAGCATCGCGCGGCTTCGGCACCCATGTCGCTCGCGGGCAACGCCTGCCCGAACGCGCGTTCGGAATGCCGAACGGGCTAGGCCTCGCGCGGCGTGGCTCTTGCGGCGCGTTCCTGGGCGATGCGTTCGGCGCGGACGGCCATCGCGTCCCAGGTCACCGCCGACCGCTCGCAGCGGTCGCGGACGTTCTGGAGGTTGGAGGCGGCGGCATCGGCGCGCGCTTGGTCTGCACGACCGCGGAAGGTGGCGGCATCATCGCTCATCGTGCTGTTCCTTGGTTGGCAAAGGGTGGTGCGGCGGCGCGAACGCCGCCGCACGGGACACGGCGTCAGTCGGCCGCGTTGAGGTTCACCGCGGCCATCTTGCCGCGACGATCCTCTTCGAGCTCGTAGGTGACGCGCTGGTCCTGCTGAAGCGTGACCATGCCCGAACGCTCGACCGCGCTGATATGGACGAACGCATCATTGCCGCCCGTATCGGGGGCGATGAAGCCATAGCCCTTGTCGGCGTTGAAGAACTTGACGGTGCCGGTGATGGCCATTTGGGTATTCCTTCGTTTCGCCTGCGCAAGTGGCGCAGAACCGGTTGCCGGTCAGCAGGGAAAGAAGGAGAGCGCCGCAAAGCGAGAACCGTCGATTTGCGACTTTAGCCAAAGCAATATGGCGTATCGCCCGCCAGAGCGCAAGGTGCGGCGCAAAAGGGTGACGGATCGCCCCGGTTGCGCTAACGGCGCGCGATGCATTTCCTTGACCAGGCGAAGATCTATGTCCGCTCGGGACATGGCGGCGGCGGCGCCGTCAGTTTCCGGCGCGAGAAGTTCGTCGAATATGGCGGGCCCGACGGCGGCGACGGCGGCAAGGGCGGCGACATCATCTTCGAGGCGGTCGCCGGCCTCAACACGCTGATCGACTTCCGCTACACTCAGCATTTCCGCGCGCCGCGCGGCAAGGGCGGTGCGGGCTCGAACCGCACCGGCGGTGGCGGCGACGACCTCGTCATCAAGGTGCCGGTGGGGACACAGGTGCTGGCGGACGATGACGACCGCACGCTGCTCGCCGACCTGACCCATGTCGGCCAGCGCATCGTCTTCCTGCGCGGCGGCGACGGCGGGCGCGGCAATGCGAGCTACAAGACCTCGACCAACCGCGCGCCGCGCCAGCACGGCACCGGCTGGCCGGGCGAGGAAGCGTGGGTGTGGCTGCGGCTCAAGCTCCTCGCCGATGCCGGGCTGCTCGGCCTTCCCAATGCGGGCAAGTCGACCTTCCTCAACACCGTGACCAACGCAAGCGCCAAGGTCGGCGACTATGCCTTCACGACGACGCGGCCCCAGCTCGGCGTCGTCAAGCACAAGGGGCGCGAGTTCGTGCTCGCCGACATCCCCGGCCTGATCGAAGGGGCGGCCGACGGCGCGGGGATCGGCGACCGCTTCCTCGGCCATGTCGAGCGCTGCCGCGTGCTTCTCCACCTGATCGACGCCAATGGCGAGGATGTGGGCCGGGCATATCGCGTCGTCCGTGAGGAGATCGAGGTTTATGGCGCGGGCCTGACCGACAAGCCCGAAGTCATCGCGCTCAACAAGTGCGACCTCCTCGACGAGGAACTGATCGCCGCGATAAGCGAGGAATTGCGCGAGGCGTCGGGCGGCGCGCTCGTGCTGCCGATGTCGGGCGCGACGGGCACGGGGGTGGAGGCGGTGCTCGACCGGCTGATCGAGACGATCGGCCCGGCGGAAGCCACCACCTATGCCGAAATGCGCGAGGACGACGAGGAACCGGGCGACGATCAGGGGGAAGCAAAGGAATGGTCGCCGATCTGATCGCGGAACGCACCGCCGCGCCCTTCGCCCCCGCCGCCTGTCCGCGGCTGGTGGTCAAGGTCGGCTCGGCGCTGCTCGTCGATCCCGCGGGCGCGATCCGGCGCGAGTGGCTGGCGAGCCTCGTCGCCGACGTCGCCGGGCGGGTGAAAGCCGGGCAGCAGGTGGCGATCGTCTCCTCGGGGGCGATTGCGCTCGGGGCGCGGCGGCTGGGGCTGGCCAAGGGCGGGCGCGCAAGCCTTGAGGATGCGCAGGCGGCCGCGGCGACCGGGCAGATCGCGCTCGCCGGCACCTGGGCCAGCCTCCTCCACGACCATGGCCTGACCGCGGCGCAGATGCTGCTGACGCTCGACGATCTGGAGGATCGCCGCCGCTATCTCAACGCCGCGGCGACGCTCGACCGGCTGCTCAAGCTGGGCGTGGTGCCGATCATCAACGAGAATGACTCGGTCGCGACCGAGGAGATCCGCTTCGGCGACAATGACCGCCTCGCTGCGCGCGTGGCGGGGGCGGCGATGGCGGGGGGCGTGATCCTGCTGTCCGATGTCGACGGGCTCTACACCGCCAATCCCGTGACCGATCCGGCGGCGACGCTGATCCCGCGGGTCGAGCATATCGCCGCGATCGAGCACATGGCCGATCGCCACTCCGCCTCGGGCATGGGATCGGGGGGCATGGTGGCGAAGGTCGAGGCGGCGCGCATCGCGGTCGCCGCTGGCGCGCATCTCGCCATCGCGAGCGGCCACGGCGACCATGCGCTGGCGCGCTTCGCGGCAACGGGTCACGGTACGATCTTCGTCGCCGCGACCGGCGCGCCCGCGCGCAAGGCGTGGCTGCGCGGCGGGCTGACGGCGCGAGGGACCATCCATGTAGATGCCGGCGCCTGCGCCGCGCTCAAGGAGGGCCGCAGCCTGCTGGCCGCGGGGGCGACGCGCGTCGAGGGGCGGTTCGCGCGCGGCGACCTCGTCGTACTTGCCGGTCCAGATGCGCGCCCGATCGCCCGCGGCCTCGCCGAATATGGCGATGCCGACGCCGTGCTGATCGTCGGGCGGCGGAGCGACGAGCACGAGGCGCTGCTCGGCTATGCGCCGCGATCGGCGCTGGTCCATCGCAACCACATGGCCCTGTTATGAGCCTGCTCGCGATCACCGGCGGCACGGGGTTCGTCGGCAAACGACTGATCGATCGTGCCCTTGCCGCCGGACACCGCATCCGCGCGCTCACGCGCCGAACACAGGCGGCGCGCGAGGGGGTCGATTGGGTCTCGGGCGCGCTCGATACGCCCGAGGCGCTGGCGGCGCTGCTCGCGGGCGTCGATGCCGTCATCCACGTCGCCGGCGTCGTCAACGCGCGCGACAAGGCGGGCTTCGTCGCGGGCAACGTCACCGGGACCGAGGCGGTGGTCGCCGCCGCAAAGGCCGCGGGCACCCCGCGCTTCGTCCACGTCTCCTCGCTCTCGGCGCGCGAGCCTGAGCTCTCGACCTATGGCTGGTCAAAGGCCGAGGGGGAGGCCGCCGTCCTTGCCGCACTGCCCGATGCCGCGGTCGTGCGCCCGCCCGCGATCTATGGCCCCGGCGACCACGAGATGCTCGAGCTGTTCCGGCTGGCAGCGCGAGGGGTCGTGCCCCTGCCCCCGCCCGGCCGCTTCTCGACCATCCATGTCGACGACCTCGCCGACCTGCTCCTCGCGCTCGCGAGCAGCGATGCGGCCGGCCTGTTCGAGGTCGATGACGAGGCGCCGATGGGCTGGTCGCATGTCGACTTCGCCCGCGCGCTCGGCCGCGCCGTCGGCCGCCGCGTCCTGACCCTTTCGACCCCGCGCGCGCTCCTGATGCTGTCGGCCCGCATCGCCCGCGCGGTACAGGGGGACAGGGCCAAGCTCACGCCCGACCGCGCGGCCTATTTCAGCCATCCTGACTGGGTCGTGCGCGCCGACCGCCGCCCGCCGCCCGCGCTCTGGCGCCCGGCGATCGCGACTGAGCCCGGCCTTGCCGCCACCGCCAAGTGGTATCGCGCCGAAGGCTTGCTATAAGCCCGCCCGAAAGCCGCCGCATTGCCCTGTCAGGAGGCGGCACGAAGGAAAGAGAGAAGATCAGCGAATGTCCGACCGCCAGGCCGTTTTCGATACCGTCGCCGCCCAGATCGAGCCCTTCAACAAAAAGGGCGTGGCGCTCACCGAGGCGACGACCTTCGCCGGCGACCTCGAATGGGACAGCCTGACCGTCATGGATTTCGTCGCCGCGATCGAGGACGAGTTCGACATCCTCATCACCATGAACATGCAGGCCGAGATCGAGACCGTCGGCCAGCTGGTCGACGCGGTTCAGAAGCTGAAGCAGGACTAACGCCCTCCCGTTTGCCCCGAGCGACAGCGAGGCCGGGTTCTCGCTTCCGCTCGAACAAGTGTCTCGACTTCGCTCGACACGAACGGGGTGTGGGATCAAGGAATGAACCGATGACCGAAGCCGCCGCCACAGCCCACCCCCTCCCCGCCGAGGCCCCCGCCGCGCCACCCGAGCGCGACCTCTTTTCCAAGTTCGATGGGCTGATCGCCGAGCGCGAGGCGCTGCTCGCGACAGGCGTGCGCGATCCCTTCGCGATCGTGATGGACGAGGTGCATTCGCCGACCGAGGCAGTGATCCGCGGCAAGCCGACGATCCTTGCCGGCACCTACAACTACATGGGCATGACCTTCGATGCGGACGTGATTGCCGCGGGCAAGGCGGCGCTCGACGCGTTTGGGTCGGGCACCAACGGCAGCCGGATGCTCAACGGCACCTTCCGCGACCATATCGCCGCCGAAGATGCGCTGCGCGCCTTCTATGCCGCCGATCATGCAATGGTGTTCTCGACCGGCTATCAGGCCAATCTCGGCATCATCTCGACCATCGCGGGCAAGGGCGACTACATCATCCTCGACGCGGACAGCCACGCCTCGATCTATGACGGTTGCGCGCTGGGCAATGCGGAGGTCGTGCGCTTTCGCCACAATTCGGTCGAGGATCTCGACAAGCGGCTCGGCCGCCTGCCCAAGGAGGCGGGCAAACTCGTCGTGCTCGAGGGCGTCTATTCGATGCTCGGCGACCTTGCCCCGCTCGACGAGATGGTCGCGGTGGCGCGCAAGCACGGTGCGATGACGCTCTCCGACGAAGCGCACTCGATGGGCTTTTTCGGCACGCATGGCCGCGGCGTTTACGAGGCGCAGGGGCTGGAGCTCGGGCGCGACATCGACTTCGTCATCGGCACCTTCTCGAAGTCGGTCGGCACCGTCGGCGGCTTCTGCGTGTCGAACCACCCGAAGTTCGAGGTGATGCGCCTCGCCTGCCGCCCCTATATCTTCACCGCGTCGCTGCCGCCGAGCGTCGTCGCCACCGCCGCGACGTCGATCACGAAGCTGATGACCGCGACCGACAAGCGCGATCGGCTATGGCGCAATGCGCGCACGCTGCATGCCAATCTGCGCGAACTCGGCTTCAAGCTCGGCACCGAACAGGCCGACAGCGCAATCATCGCCGTCATCCTGACCGATCAGCAACAGGCCGTGGTGATGTGGCAGGCGCTCCTGGAAGCCGGCCTCTACGTTAACATGGCGCGCCCGCCCGCGACGCCCGCGGGGACGTTCCTCCTGCGCTGCTCGCTCTGCGCCGAACATCGGCCCGAGCAGATCGAGGCGATTACCGCGATGTTCGCCGAGGCTGGCCGCGCCGTGGGCGTGATCGGCTGACCGAAGCGGCGGCGCGCTTGACCCCGGCCGCCCGTCACCGGCGTTTCCGGCCGCGCTGGCTGCCCGAGGACTGGCGCGGCTGGGTCCTGGCCTTCGTCCTCGTGCTTGGCATCGGCACGACCTTCGGCCTCGTCCAAACCGTCGTGGATGCCAACGCCGCCCGCGACGGCGCGATCGAACGGCGATCGCACAGTTTCGAGGTAGTGATTCTCGCCCGCTCGCTCGGCGAGAATCTCGCGCAGGCCGAGGCGGCACTGGGCCGCTTCGTCATCAGCGGCGACCGGCAGCTTGGCGTCCGCTTCGCACGCGATTGGGCGCAAGCAGGCCGTCAGATCGGGCTGCTCGACCGGATGGTACGCGACAACGTGCTGCAGCGCGCGCGCGTCACCGCGCTCAGGCGCGCCTATGCCGCTCGCGGGCGCGAACTATCGGTGATCGCCGCCGGCGCGGCCGACGACCGGCCCGACCCCGCGATCACCGCCTTTTACGACGCACGCGACAGTCTGGCGCTGCGGCGGATCGACGATTTGCTCGGCCAGACGATAGCCGCCGAGCGACTGCTGCTCGACGCCCGTTCGATCGAGCTCGACGCCACCATCGCCCGCTCAAACCGGCTGGCGGGCGGGTTGCTGCTGCTCGGGGTGGCGCTGACGGCGATCGGGCTGTTCTTCGGCTGGCACCTCGTCCAGGCGATCGCCGAGCGCCGCGCCGCCGCCGACGAGGCCGATGCCGAGCGTGCCCGCGCCGCTGAACTAGAGGCCGCGGTCGATGCGGCAACCGCCAGCCTTCGCGCGGAACAGGTCGAGCGCGCGGCGGCTGAAGCGCAGCTCAACCAGGCGCAGAAGATGGAGGCGATCGGCCAGCTGACCGGTGGCATCGCGCACGACTTCAACAACATGCTGGCGGTAGTGCTCGGCGGCATCGAGCTTGCGCGCCGCCACGTGCCGGACGATCCGGCAGTGCGGCGGCATCTCGATCACGCCGCCGAAGGGGGCCAGCGCGCCGCCGCGCTCACCCGCCAGCTGCTCGCCTTCGCGCGCGCCGAGCCCGTCGCGCCCGAGGCGATCGACCCGCCCGCGCTGATTGAGGGGATGACGCCTCTGCTCGACCGCACGCTGGGTGACGCGATTCGGATCGAGGTAGCGGGCGATGCGCGCGGCTGGAGCGTCTGGGCCGACCGGCACCAGCTGGAAAACGCGATTCTCAACCTTGCGGTCAATGCGCGCGACGCGATGGAGGAGCGCGGTACGCTGACGATCGCCGCGCGCGCGATGACGCTGGCGGCGGGCCAAATCGGTGGCTGCGCGGCGGGCGACTATGTCGCCTTCTGCATCACCGATACCGGCCACGGCATGACGCCAGAAGTGCAGGCGCGCGTGTTCGAGCCGTTCTTCACGACCAAACCCGTAGGTCGCGGCACCGGCCTCGGTCTCAGTCAGGTGTTCGGCACTGTCCGCCGTTTCGGCGGAGAGATCGGCATCGAGTCGGCGCCAGGCCGCGGCACCACGGTCACGCTCTACCTGCCGCGCCACCACCACACTGCCGAAGCGGTCGCCGCCGTCCCCGAGGACGCGCCGAGCGAAGCGCCGACCACCGGCCGCGATATCCTCGTAGTCGAAGACGATCCGCGCGTGCTGCGCTCGGTCGTTGCCGCGCTGGGCGAGCTCGGCCACCGCCCGGTGTCGTGCGACGATCCCGCCAAGGCGGCGGACGCGCTGATCGCGATGCCGAGCGTCGACCTGGTCCTGTCCGACGTGCTGATGCCCGGCGTCACCGGGCCAGAGATGGTGAGCGGCCTGCGCCGCCATCGCCCCGACCTCCGCGTCCTCTACATGACGGGTTTCGCAGGCGATCTCGACGAGGACGCGCTCGGCCGCGATCCGGTGATCCGCAAGCCCTTTACCCTCGCCGTGCTCGGCGACGCCGTGTCGGCCGCAGCCGGGGGATGACAAGCGCCGGGGGCTGGCCCTATAGCCGGCCGCGGCCCCTTTGATCGGCGGCCTTCGACGCGAAAGGCTCTGCCGACCTGCTCATGGGCTCGATCGACCGCTACATGGCCCGCCTGATCGCGGTGCCCTTGTTCTCGACGCTCATCATCGCGGCGATGCTGCTGGTGCTCGACCGCATGCTGCGTCTGTTCGACTTCGTCGCGACCGAGGGCGGGCCGGTAGCGGTCGTCTGGAAGATGCTGGCCAATCTGTTGCCCGAATATCTGGGCCTCGGCATCCCGATCGGCCTCGTCCTCGGCATTCTCCTCGCCTTCCGCAAGCTCGCCTCGCAGAGCGAGCTCGACGTGCTGCGGGGTGTGGGCATGAGCTATGGCCGGCTGCTGCGCGTGCCCTACATGTACACGATCGCGCTCGCCGCGCTCAATCTCGCCATCGTCGGCTATGTCCAGCCCAAGGCGCGCTACGCCTATGAGGAGCTCAGGTTCGAGCTGCGATCGGGTGCGCTTGGCGCGTCGATCAAGGTGGGCGAGTTCACCAGCTTCGGCGACGACATGACCCTCCGGATCGAGGAGAGCCGCGACAGCGGTGCCGACCTTTCGGGCATCTTCGTCCATTTCCGTTCGAAGGATGACGCCTGGTACGCCGCGACTGCGGAAAAGGGCCAGTTCCTGCGCACGGACGACCCCAACACGATCATCTTCCGCCTGACGCGAGGGGCGTTGGTCCACAACTCGCCCGGCTTTACCCAGCCGCGCGTGCTGACCTTCACCAGCCACGACCTGCCGATCCCGCTCCCTGAGTTCGGCCGATTCCGCGCGCGCGGCGACCGCAACCTCGAACGCACGCTCCCCGAACTCGTCGTGCTTGGCCGCGACCCCGGCGTGACCGAGGAAGTGCGCGACACCAGCCGCGCCGCCTTCCACTTCCGCGTGGTAGAAGTAGCCACGATGTTCCTGCTGCCGCTGTTGGCATTGGCGCTTGGCATCCCGCCCAAGCGATCATCCTCGGCGCTGGGCGTGTTCCTGTCGATCGTGATGCTGGTGACCTACCACAAGATCAACGAATATGGCGAAGCGGTGGGCGGGCTCGGCCGGATCGACCCGATCCTTGCGCTGTGGGGGCCGTTCACGATCTTCGCCGCGCTGGTGATCTGGATGTACTATCAGACCGCCTATGTCCCCGGCGGCCAGCCGATTGCCGCGCTCGAACGATGGGTGGGCAAGCTCGGAAGCGCCATCGCCCGCCGCCTGCCGGGACGGAGGCGCATGGCATGAGCAGCGCGCCAAGCTTTTTCCCGTCGCGGACGGTCACGCTCTACATGGGGCGAATGTTCCTGACGCGCAGCTTCGCGATCCTCGCGGCGCTGGTGCTTGTCCTCCAGGCGCTCGACCTCCTTTCAGAGAGCGGCCGCATTCTCGCCTATGCTGGCAACGGCCAGGCCGAGGTTCTGCGCTATGTGAGTCTGCGCACGCCGGAGATCATCGCACGTTTCCTGCCCTTCTCGGTGCTGCTCGGCACGATCATCACGCTATCGACGCTCAACCAGAACAGCGAAGTCATCTCGATGAAGGCAGCGGGACTGTCCGCGCATCAGGTCCTCGCCCCCCTCATCGTCGCCGCGTTCGGGGTGGCGGCGGTCAGCTTCGTCTTCAACGAGCGAATCGTCGCGCGCGCGACTGCGACGCTCGATCAGTGGCAGAACGTCGATTACGGCCCCCTTCCCGTCGATCGCGGCGACCGCACCAATGTCTGGGTGCGCGAGGGCAACAACCTGATGAACGTCCGCCTCGCGGTCGGTCGCGGCGATGCAGTCCGGATCGCCGGCATCACGCTGTTCGTGCGTGAAGGCGGGACGCTCCGCTCGGTCCTGACCGCGACCAAGGGGGTGCGGGAGGGGCGCGGCTGGCGCGTTGAGGGTGCACGCCGCTTCGACGTGACGGCGGGCAGGGTCGAGCCGCTGGGCTCCGCGCATGTCGGCGACGGGATCAGCCCCGACCAGTTCACGCTGGCTAGCGTCAACGCCGACGGCCTGTCGTTCGGCGCGCTCAAGAGCGCGATCGACGAACTGAGCGCCGCGGGCCGCCCGACCAAGGCGCTGGAGGGCGCTCTGTGGCACAAGCTGTCGGGGCCGCTGTCGTCGGTGCTGATGCCGCTGCTGGGCGCCGTGGCGGCGTTCGGCGTCGCGCGGTCGGGCAAGCTGTTCGTACGCGCGGTGATCGGGATGGCGCTGGGATTCGCCTATTTCGTCGCCGACAATTTCGCGCTGGCGATGGGCAATCTCGGTGCCTACCCACCCTTCCTGGCAGCTTGGGCACCGTTCCTCCTGTTCTTCCTCATCGGCGAAGCGGTGCTGGTGCGGACGGAAGAATAATCCCTTCGTCAGCCCGAGCCGGAGTGACGGAGGATCAGCGGATGCCGAACGTGCCCCGCACCAGCCGCGCCAGCAGCCCCGGCAGCCCGCGATAATTCGCGGCGTGGAAGGGCGATGCAGACTCGAGCACGCCCGACAGCCGGCGATGCGCCTCGCCTAGCGAATGATAGGGAAGGCTCGGCAGAAGGTGATGCAGCGCGTGATAGCGCAGGCCCACCGGTGCCCACAGGAAGGGCAGCATTCCCGGCGGCGGCACGTTCACCGAATCGAGATATTGCGCCGTGACCGACATTGCCTCGCCCTCATTCTCCCACAGATGCGCGACTAGCGTCCGCACCTGGTTAACGACCATCAGCAGCGAGATCGCGGCGAGGTAGAGGCCGAACGCCTTGAGCGGCACGACGCCGGCGACCGTCAGCGCGAGCAGCGAGATCGCCCAGACGCTCGCCAGCCGCTCGTAACGGCGGAATAGCGTAAGCGCCTCGCCCTCGAGCGGGCGGCGGCGGAAGTCGGGATTGATGGCGAGCGCCGAGAAGCGCACATCGATCTCCGCGCGCAGCTTCGGGCTCACCAGCCCCACCGGCACCATGATGCCGAAGCGGATAAGGAAACCGATCGGGGCAAGCGCCGCGACGAGTACGAACAGCGGCACGCTCCACGGCTTCATATGCGCGAGCGGCAGATACTCGGGGTCCTCGGCGGTGCCGTACTTGGTCCGCTGATGATGCAGGTTGTGGACGCCCTCATAGAGGAAGGACGGCGCCAGCAGCGGCACACCGATGAGGAGATTCCAGCCCGCACGAAAGCCCGGCAGCGCCGAATGCTTGATGTGGCTGACCTCGTGGATGAAACTGGCCGCGCGATAGAGCGCGAGTACCGCAACGACGAACGCCGCCACCGCCCAGCCCGTCGATTGAAGCGTCATCGACGCGAACAGCGCGCCATAGCCGATGACGCTCGACGCAATCAGATCGGTCCAATAGATTGCAGGGCGCGGCTTCAAAAGGTCGCGCGTCAACTCGGCGGCGGTGCGAAGCATCGCCTTATCCTCGGCCAGACGATCGCGCACCGTCGGCGCAGCCATCCGCCGCGAGGCGACGCCGCTCGCGTCGATCTGGTTCACCGTCAGCATATTCATGGTCGCGGTCATTGGCATCAGATAGTGGCATTATGTGGGCGTACAATTGTCCGCCCCGCCGGCGCTTGACAGCGTGGCCATGCGGGAGGACGTGGGGCGGCCATGATCCAGGTCCGTCCCGTCGCCACCAAGGCCGATACCCGCGCCTTCATCGACCTTGCCTATCGGCTGAATGCCGACGACCCCAATTGGGTGCCGCCACTGCGTCAGGAAGTGGCCGAGACGATCAACCCGAAAAAGAACGGCTGGTTCAGCCATGCGGAGGGCCAGCTCTTCCTTGCCGAGCGGAACGACCAGGTCGTCGGACGTATCTCCGCGCATGTCGATACCCTCGCGTTGACGATGCCTGCCGACAAGGGCTTCGGCCCCGGCGTCGGCCAGTGGGGGCTACTCGAGGCCGAGGACGGCGAGGTCGCCGCCGCGCTGATCGCGACGGCGGAGACGTGGCTGCGCGGCAAGGGGCTGACCCGCGCGCTCGGGCCGATCAGCCTGTCGATCTGGGAGCAGCCGGGCCTCCTCACCGAAGGCTTCGACCATCCGCCGACGGTGCTGATGGGTCACAACAAGCCTGTCTATCGCGGCTGGATCGAGGCGGCGGGGTATACGCCGGCGAAGGAACTCGTCACCTACGACCTCGACATCACCCAGGACTTCCCGCCGATCGTCCAGCGCATCGTTGCCGCGGGCGAACGCAACGACCGCATCAAGGTGCGGCAGGTCGACAAGTCGAAGTTCGAGAGCGAGGCGGCAATCATCCTCGGCATCCTCAACGATGCGTGGGGCGACAATTGGGGCTTCGTGCCGCTGACCCAGCCCGAGATCGACGATGTCGGCAAGAAGCTGAAGCCGATCGTGTTCAACGACCTCATTCGCATCGCCGAACTCGACGGCGAGCCCGTCGCGTTCATGATCACCCTCCCCGACCTCAATGAGGCGGTAGCACCGCTCAAGGGCAATTTGCTTCCGTTCGGCTGGGCCAGGCTGCTCTTGTGGCTGCGCCGGCCGAAGGCGCGGACCATGCGCGTGCCGCTGATGGGCGTGGTCAAGCGGCTGCAGGCGTCGAGGATGGCGAGCCAGCTCGCCTTCATGATGATCGAGTATATCCGCCGCGACGCGGTTGCGCGTTACGGCGCGTCACGCGGCGAGATCGGTTGGATCCTCGACGATAATCAGGGGATGATCGCAATCGCCGACGCGATCCAGAGCCGGATCAACAAGCGCTACACGATCTTCGGCAAGGACCTGTGATCCGCCGACTCCGGGGCGTCGCGCCCCGGAGCGGCAGAGGGAGCGTCAGCGCTGGAAAGGGTCGACGCCCTGTGCCTTCCAGCCCTTCATCGTGTTGCAGATCATCCGGGGAACGCGCGATCCGGTGATCGTCTCGCGAACGCAGATGCGCGTCGTATCCGACGGCCGGTAGCTGGTGGCGGCGGCGGGCCGGGCCTCGGCCGGCTTGGGATCCTCGGCCAGCGCGGGCGCAGCGAGACCGAGCGAGACAGCGGCGATAGCGGCTTTGGCAATGAACGACATGGGTTCCTCCTCCACTTTGCGTCACCTGGGGGCCGGCGACGCGAAAGGGAGTGCATTAGCCATGCCAAACACGACGACTCACAAAAACAATGCCTTAGCGATGGTCCCGCTGTCGATTACACTTGTGGTCAGCGAAGTTTGCTAACTGACAGCGAAATCCGCCACCTCCACTCAGCGCAGCGATACCCAGGTCGGCGCATGGTCGCTAGCCTTTTCGCGTCCCCGATAGTCCTTGTCGACTCCAGCATCGGCGAGCCGGTCGGCGGCAGTGGGGCTCAGCAGCAGGTGATCGATGCGGAACCCGGCATCGCGCTGCCACGCGCCCGCCTGATAGTCCCAGAAGGTCCAGACGCCGCCGCGGGGATAGCGAGTACGCAGCGTATCGGTCCAACCCTGCGCCAGCAGCCGACGGTATCCCTGCCGCGACTCGGGCTGCATCAGTGCGTCGCTTTCCATCGCCCGGACCGAGAAGGTGTCGTCGTCATTCGGGATGACGTTATAGTCGCCGGCCAACACCACCGGCCGCTCCTCGGCAAGCAGGTCGCGGGCATGCGCCGATAGCCGCTCGATCCAGCGCAGCTTGTACTCGAACTTGGGGCCGGGCACCGGATTGCCGTTGGGGAGGTAGATCGAGGCAACGACCACGCCGCCCACCTCGGCCTCGATATAGCGACTGTGCTCGTCCTCGGGCTCGCCCGCGAGGCCGCGCTTGCGCTCGACCGGATCGGCATCCCTGGCGAGGATGGCGACGCCGTTGAAGCCCTTCTGCCCGTGCCACACCGCGCCATAGCCGGCGGCGCGGATATCGGCCTCTGGAAAGGTCTCGTCACTCGACTTGAGTTCCTGAAGGCAGACGATGTCGGGCGCCTGCTCGTCCAGATACTCAAGAAGCCGGGGAAGGCGCGCCTTGATCCCGTTGACGTTGTAGCTGACGATCCGCACGCGCGCGCGTCAGACCGAGAAGCTGGTGCCGCAGCCGCAGCCAGACGCGGCATTTGGATTGGTCACGCGAAACGCCGCGCCGCCGAGCGATTCGACGAAATCGACCTCGGCCCCGCGGACGAGGTCGAGGCTGACCGAATCGACGACCAGCTTGACGCCCGCGGTTTCGGTCACGCTGTCGTCACCCTCGATCGCATCGGCGAGGCCGAAGCGATACTGGAAACCCGAACAGCCGCCCCCCTCGACCGACAGGCGCAGGATCGCCGGCTTTTTCTGGCGATCGGCAATGGCGGCGATCCGCGCGGCGGCGGACGCGGTGAGCGCGATATCGGGCTGGGTGTCGATGACGGTCATGGGATTGGAGATAAGGGAAGTGGGGGTCGTCATCAATGGACGACCCCTCTCCTCCCCTACCTCTCGAAATCGGTCGGGCGGCTTACTTGGCCGGGCCGCCCATGGCGGCGCGCTGGCGTAGCGCCCTGTCCTGCGCGCTTACCAGAACATCGGCGGTCTGCATATAGGGAAGCGGATTGACCGGACGACCGTCGATGCGGACCTCGTAATGAAGGTGGCTGCCGGTCGAACGGCCAGTCGAGCCCATCAGGCCGATGAGCTGGCCGCGCTTCACCCGGACATTCTCGCCGATGATGATCTTGCTGAGGTGGCCGTAGCGCGTCTCGATGCCCTTGCCATGGTTGATCTCGACCAGATTGCCATAGGCACCGGCACGCTGGGCGCGGCGCACGACGCCGTCCGCGGTGGCATAAACCGGCGTACCGATCGGACCCGGAATATCGACGCCGGCATGCATCGCGGCGGTGCCGCGGAACGGATCGGAGCGGACGCCGAAGGAGGAAGTCAGCGCGACGTTCTCGACCGGCTGGAGCGAGGGAATCGAGATCACCGCCTGCTCGAGCGTATCGAGCTTCTTCCAGCTCTGGAACAGCGAGCGGAACTGCGCGTCGGCATTGACCTCGGCCGCGGCCTCGGCGCCTTCCTTGCTGTCGAGCGACAGATAGGGGCCGCCCATGCCGGCGCGGGCCAGAACGCGCTCGGGCTTGACGCCCAGCTTCTTGAGCTGGCGGGCGGTGGCGGCGACACGGGCATCGGTCGCCTCGCGCGCGGCCATCGCGAACTGGACCTGCTGTGCCTCGACCTTGTTCAGCGGGGCGAGGATTTGCGCCGCGGCGGCTTCGGCGCGAGCGCGCGGCGCTTCGGCCAGGTCGGCGAGCGCCTCGGGATCGCCCTTGCCGCTCAGCACCGCGGCGATCAGCGCCTGGCGCTTCTCGACGCGGGCGGCATGGACCTTGGCGGCCTCGCGGACGGCGGCGACGTCGGCACGCATCTTTGCGACCTCGGCCTGCATCGCCTCGACCTTCCCGTCGGGGGCGGTCGTGGCCTGCACCGCGCCATAGCCGCCGAGCGACAGCGTCATCACTGCCGCACCGGCCATCGCAAGCTGCTGAACGGCACTGATCGACACGCGGCGCGCCTTGCGGCCGTCATGGATCAGGAACTGGCGAGTACGAAGGAGGGGACCCTTTTGACCGGTCGGTTCGTTCATATCGCTCGTCAGATCGGACATATGGCGCTTGCGACCCAAACACGCGCGGGGGCGGGCAGGATTGCCCGGCCGCTGATGATTGTCCCGTCGCAGCCCCACCCGCGTTTCGTGACGTCAGGTGGTGTGTCCGGTAACATTGGTGTCAGCAAGGGGCGCATAGAATTCGCGCGTCAAACCGGCAGCGGCGCGCGCTGAATCGTTGAACGGTGGCTTAATGATCCCCCTAAAGTAGGACGCCACGAGCCGCTGCCAGGTCGTTGTCGGATCGAGCGAATCCCGGATGCAGCCCCAGCCATACCAGCGCGTGCCCGCGGCGACGTGGTTCACTTCGTCGGACAGGATGCGGCGCAGGATGCGGACCGTCGGTTCGTCATCGGCGCTCGCAAACCGCTCGATCGTCTGCGGCGTGACGTCGAGGCCGCGCGCCTCAAGCACCATGGGCACGACCGCCAGCCGCGCCAGCGCATCGTGGCGGGTGGCGAGGGCGGCATCCCACAGGCCGTCATGCGCAGGCATCGCGCCATAGAAGCTGCCGAGCCGGTTGAGGCGTCGTTCGACCAGCGCGAAATGCATCGCCTCGTCGGCGCCAACCGCCATCCAGTCGTCGGTGAATCCGCGCGGGAACGCCGCCCCGAACCGCCCCACCGCGTCGAAGGCGAGGTCGATCGCCACGAATTCAATATGCGCAAGCGCATGGATGAGGGCGATGCGCCCCCGCTCCGAGCCGCCGCGCCCGCGCTTCGGCATGCGGTTGGGCGGCAGCAGCTCCGGCCGGGCGGGGCGCGCCGGCCGGTCGGGCATCGCCACGTCGAAGCGGAAGTCGAGCCGCCCCAGCCGCCAGTCGCGCGCCGCCGCCCGCGCCGCCTTGACCTTGGCGCGCGGGTCGGCGGCAGTCAGCACGGCATGAACGGCCTCGGCGACGCTCCGCTTCACAGCGCCTTCGCGGCCTCCAGCACCTCGGCGACATGGCCCGGCACCTTCACCTTGTGCCACGCGCGGACAAGCTTGCCGTCCTTGCCGAACAGAAAGGTCGCCCGCTCGATGCCCATGTACTTCTTGCCGTACATCGACTTTTCGACCCAGGTGCCGAACGCCTCGCACGCGCTGTCGTCGGCGTCGGTCGCGAGGGGGACGGTCAGGTCGTACTTGGCCGCGAACTTGGCGTGCTTGTCCGGCCCATCCTTCGAGATGCCGAGCACGCCGACGCCCGCCGCCTCGAACGCGGGCAGCGCGGCGGAGAAGTCCTTGGCCTCGTTGGTGCAGCCCGAAGTGTCGTCCTTGGGATAGAAATAGACGACCAGCGGCGCGCCGAACTCGGTGAGCGAACGCTCGCTGCCGTCGGGCGTCGTCACCTTGACCGCCGGAATTACATCGCCTTCGCTCAAGCTCATCGTTCGTCTCTCTGTACCGCTTTCCACGCCGCGCCCACCGCCTGCCGGACCTCGGCCAGCGCGGCGGTCACTGCTTCCCAGTCGGCGAGGCCTAGCGCGCGGGCAATCAGGGCCTTGGTCGGGGGCGGCGGCGCCTGTGCATCTGGCGCGACAAGGCGAAGGGTGACGATCAGCCGGGTGAGCAGGTCGTGCGCGGCGATCAGCTCGTCCTGCGCCAGCCCCCCGCCCACCAGCGCGCCAATCGCCACGCGCAGATCAGGCGAGAAGGCGGTGCGGTGGACGAGCTGGCGCACATGCACCGCGAACTCCAGATCGACGAGCCCGCCATCGAGCAGCTTGGCATCGAGCGGGCCTTGAGCGGGCTTGTGCGCGCGCATCTCCGCCCGCATCGCCGCGGCGTCGGCGGCGATGCCGCGCGCCGACCGCTCGCCCCGCAGCACCGCATCAACGATCGCCTGCGTCGACGCGCGCGCCGCCGCTGACCCGAACACCGGTCGCGCGCGGGTGAGCGCCATATGCTCCCAGGTCCACGCACTCTCGGTCTGGTAGCGCCGGAACCCTTCGAGCGAGACGACGAGCGGCCCCTGATTGCCCGAGGGCCTGAGGCGCGTATCGACCGGATAGAGAGGGCCGGAGGCGGTCGGCACCGATAGTGCCGCCGTCACCCGCTGCGCCAGGCGATTATAATAGTGGACGGCGCCCAGCGGGCGCTTGCCGTCGCTTTCGGCCGCATGATCGCCTGTGAAGAGATAGACGAGATCGAGGTCGCTGGCATGCGTCAGCGCGCCGCCGCCCAGCCGCCCGAGCGCGAGGATGACGAGTTCGCTGTCGGGCACGCGGCCGTGCGCGCGCTCGAAATCCTCGACGGTCGCCGACGTCAGCGTCTCGATCGCCGCCTCGGCGAGGCGCGCATAACCGCCCGCCACTTCGAGCGGATCGCGCGCGCCGGCGACGATCTGCACGCCCAGTGCGAAGCGCGTCTCGGCGACGACGCGGCGGACATGGTCCAGCCGCTGCTCGTAATCGAGCGTGCCGACGCGCATCGCCGCAACTAGGTCGGCCACCTCACCCACCGGTTCCAGCGCGCTCGCGTCGATCAGTCCGTCGAGCAGCTCGGCCCGCCGCCCCAGCGCGTCGGCGAGCGTCGGCGCGAGTGCCAACACCGTAGCGAGCAGCCGCGCCAGCTGCGGCCGCGCGTCGATCAGCCGGAAGAAATTGATCGCGCTCGGCAATTTCGCGAGCATCCGGTCGAGCCGCAGCAGCGCGGCATCGGGATCGGGCGCCTCACCCAGCGCCGCGATCAGGCCGGGCAGCACATCCTCCAGCGCCGCGCGCGCCGGCGCCGAGCGCAGCGCCGGATAGCCGCCCGAGCGCCACTCGGCGACGCGGCGCACCGCGCTCCCCGCATCGGCAAACCCCGCCGCCTCGAGGCGGACGGAAAGGCTCGCCTCAGCATCGGGAAGCCGGTCGTTCGTCTCGGGCTCAAGCGCGTCGTAGATGCGACCGACCGCCTCTATATGGGGACGCAGATCACTCAGCAGCGTCGCACCATCCGCCAGCCCGTCGAGCCGCGCGACGCGATCAAGCGAGTCGCGGGCTGGCAGCGCGTGCGTCTGGCGATCGTCGATCATCTGGACGCGGTGCTCGACCGTCCGCAGCCGGCGATAGGCTTCGGCCAGTATCCTCGCCTCTTCCACGCCGATCCGCCCCGCGGCCCCCAACGCCGCCAGCGCATCGAGCGTCGCCGGCGCGCGCAGCGACGGATCGCGCCCGCCGTGGATCAGCTGGTGGATCTGCGCGAAGAACTCGATCTCGCGAATGCCGCCGCGCCCGCGCTTGAGGTCGTAGCCGGGCCCGAATGCCTGTCCCTGCGCATGATGGTCGCGGATGCGCGCGGTGATGCCTCGAATCTCCGCGATCGCGCCGAAATCGAGGCTGCGGCGCCAGACGAAGGGTGCGATGGCGCCAAGGAACCGCTGCCCCAGCGCCACGTCGCCGGCACAGGCGCGCGCGCGAATGAAGGCGGCGCGCTCCCACGGCAGCGCAGCCGACTCGTAATAGCCGATCGCGGCCTCCACCGGCAGCGCGATCGGCGTTACTTCGCTGGAAGGGCGCAGGCGCAGATCGACACGCAGCACATAGCCGTCGCCGTCGCGCGATTGGAGCAGCTCGACCACGCGCTTCCCGATCCGCACCGCCGCTTCCTGCGGCTCCTCGCGCGGGCGCGTCGGTAGCGTCGCGGGGTCGAACAGCAGGATGGGGTCGATGTCGGAGGAATAGTTGAGTTCGTGGCTGCCCTGCTT
This sequence comes from Sphingomonas spermidinifaciens, assembly GCF_002351485.1. GTDB lineage: Bacteria > Pseudomonadota > Alphaproteobacteria > Sphingomonadales > Sphingomonadaceae > Sphingomonas > Sphingomonas spermidinifaciens. The sequence continues at coordinate 1,335,975 of NZ_NWMW01000001.1, forward strand.
GCCGAGCGCGATGGCGGTAAAGCCGCCAGGCTCCGCCCCGGGCGTCCGTTCTTCGATCGCCGCGCGGATGGCGAGGTCGAGCGCGCGATCGGCGAAATCGGTCAGCGTCGCCACCACCTGCTCGAACGGCCACTCGCCCGACAGATCGGCGAGCGCGACGAGCAGCGCCAGCCGCCAGCGCGCACGCCGCAACCGAGCCGCGACGGACAGGTCGGCCAACCCGTCGAATGCCGCTGCCACCGGATCAGCGAGCAGCTGCGCAGCCTCAGCCGCGACGCCGGGCTCGCGCTGTGCGGCCAGCCGCAGGAAAGGCGATTCGTCGCAAGCCCGCACGAGTGCTTGTGAAATCGTTACGGGATCGACCGTCGCCATCATGTCACGGCCGCGTCGAAGCGATCAATCGATGCGATTGTCAAGAAACGATCGCGCTTGATCGGCGTTATAGCCGCATGACCAAGTACCCGCCCGCCGACCGCGACCTGCCGAAGCGCCTCCAGGTGTCGCGGCCCCTCGCCAGCGACCGGCTGACGAACGCGCTGCGCGGCGCCTATGGTCGCGATCTCGGCCTGCCCGACGATATGGTTGGGCTGCTGAGGGAACTCGACCGCAAAACTGCCCATCACTGAGTTTGCGAAAGCCGCCAGCACGAGCGGTCAGTGGATGCCCCGGTCGCGGCTCAGATCGTCGACCTCGCCCATGATCGTATCGAGCGCACTCTTGTCGCCCATGTCGTGGAGGGCACGGCTGGGCAGAGCGCCGTCGGTAAGCAAGTTTTCGAGCGCAACGCGACCGCGCGCGACGCGGCTTTTGATCGTACCGACCGCGACCTGACAGATTTCAGCCGCTTCCTCATAGGCGAAGCCGCCCGCGCCGACGAGGATCAGTGCCTCGCGCTGCGGTCGCGGCAGGTGGAGGAGCGCGCGCTGCATGTCAGTGAGCTCGACATGGCGATCCTGGCTGGCGGGCGCGGCGAGCAACCGGTCGGCAACTAGGTCATCCCACTCGCCCTTGAACCGCGCGCGGCGCATCTGGCTAAGATAAAGGTTGCGCAGGATGATGAACGTCCAGGCGCGCATGTTGGTGCCCGCCTGGAACCGCTTGCGCGCGGCCCATGCCTTGAGAAGCGTTTCCTGCACCAGATCATCCGCCGTATCGCGGCTGCCCGACAACGAGCGGCCGAACGCACGCAAATGCGGAATCACCTGGGTAAGCTGCGCCTTGAACTCGGGATCCGAGAGCGAGACATGCTCGCGCTCGGGCAAATCGGTGCCCGGCTGGTTATCGACAGACTGGGACATGCAGCTCCGATCGGATTGGCCCTGCGGTACGCGGCCACGCACTGGAACATAAGGGGCAAGCGCGGAAATGGCCACCCCCGCGCCGTCATCGGCAGCGGATAGAGCGCTCAGGACAGGACCAGATATGCGAAGATCGCGATCACCAGCGCGAGCGAGATCGGCAGGATGTATCGCGTCATGTGGGGCGTCGACCCGGCGCGCGCGCGGTCGGTGTCGAGATGAACCTGGTCGTTCGGATCAGCCATGGCGCATCAACCCTTCAGCATCGTTTTGGGTCCGTATCCTTTTGGCAAGCGCACGAATTTCGCGCGAGCGCTTGGGATCCCTCTTCGCCCGCGACCGCGCTCGGGCAGAGGCCAGGGTTCAGGACTGGGGGTCGCGATGACACGCGACTGCCCCCAACCTGACCTTGGCGTCCGCCGGGGACGCCCGCTCGATTCTTCTGGGCCGGAGGTCAGGCCGCGGCCGGTACCGTCGTCTGGTCGAAGAACAGCGCCTGGCTGATCGCCGCCTTCACCGTCGACCGCTGGAACGGCTTTGTGATGAGGAAGGTCGGCTCGGGCCGCTCGCCGGTCAGCAGTCGCTCGGGGAAGGCGGTGATGAAGATGACGGGCACGTTGAACTGCGCCAGGATATCCTTGACCGCGTCGATGCCCGAGCTGTCGTCGGCGAGCTGGATGTCGGCGAGGACGAGGCCGGGACGGTCCTCCATCGCGAGCGCCACCGCCTCGTCGCGGGTCACGGCAACACCGGTCACTTCATGGCCGAGGTCGCGGACGATCGTCTCGAGGTCCATGGCGATGATCGGCTCGTCCTCGATGACAAGGACGCGGGCCCGCGTCTGCTGCTCGATCTCGGCGAGCGCGTCGGCGACCAGCGCCTCGACCTCGGCCGTCTCAACATCAACCAGATAGGCGGTATCCTCGACCGTAAAGCCTTCCATTGCAGTAAGCAGCAGCGCTTGGCGCGACAGCGGCGCGATGCGGGCGAGGCGCGCGCGGGCGATGGCTTCCTGGTCGCTGCCGCCGGCGCCGCCATCGTCATGCTCGTCGATCTGGCTAGAACCCCAGATGGCCTGGAACGTACGATAAAGGCCGAGGCGCGGATCAACCTCGCGCGGGAACTCCTCGGGCGCCGCAACGATCGCCTCGAGCGTCGCGCGGACATAGCGGTCCCCCTCGGCCTGGCTCCCGGTCAATGCCCGGCCATAACGGCGAAGAAACGGAAGATGCGGGGCAAGCTGCTGTCCAAGCGACATGGTAATTCTAGTCTCCTCCACTGCCGCCACGAAACGGGCAGCCGATCATTCGTGGTGAGGCCGCGGACGGGCAAAATCCCCCCTTCCCCGGAAAAGCCACAGGCGAGGGAACCATCGAACCTCTTTTTGGTTTCATCGCACCAAATGCGCACAGGTTGCGCAGATGGCGGCGCGCTGCAAAGAGCGTCGTTCAACAGCGTCGTACCCGTCGTCCGGATCAGGGGGGCGTCGGGCTGCAGGGGGAAATCGTGGGTTCCGACAATCATCCGCCGAAGCCGCCAAAGACCCCCCCTGCGCCTGCGAACAAGAATGTCGGCGACGCGCTGCGCGCGGTGTATCGCGAGGCGGTGGAAGAAGCGGTGCCCGACGATCTGCTCGACCTCCTCAAGAAGCTTGATTGACCGAAGGCGCGCGGCGCCGCCGATCGACGCCGAAATGGCGATGGCGTTTCCGGCACGTTGCTTTAGCGTCCCGCCGACATGAGTGACGTCGATCCCCCGAGCAATACGCCGTCAGCGGCCGGCGATGTGTCGGACAGGGGTCGCTGGCTATCGCAGCTGCCCACTGGTGCGCGCGTGTTCCTCATCCTCGGCGGCGCCCTGCTGCCGCTGGCCCTGCTGGCCTTCCTCGCCACGATCCAGACGACGCGCATCGCGGATGTCGAAGTGCGCGCGCAGCTTCGCGTGGCGCTTGCTGAAAGCACCCGTTCGATCAGCGCCGAACTCCTCGGCGACATGGCCGCACTCAGGACCGGGGTGGCGGCGCTCGCAGCCGATCCTGGCAACGACGCCATCTGCGCGCGCGCGCAGGGCGTGTTCGCGCAGCAATATGCCGCGGGTCTGCGCTTCGCGATCAACGCGCCGGACGGACGCCTGCTCTGCGGCACGCCGCTCGCCCCCGGCCTGGCGTTCGCGCGCGACGCGCTGGAGCCCGGCCGCATCGCCGCGAAAGTCGTCAAAAACGGCGTGGCGCTCGCCATCGCCGATCCGCGGGGCGGCGTCATCGGCACCGCCTTCTTCCCCGCGGGCTTCCTCGCCCCGATCGCGCAGCCGAGCGGCCTCCTGGCCGACAAGGGGATCGCGCTGCGCGACGACGCGCAGTCGCTGACGCTCGCCGATCTGCCCGAAGCCGGCCTGCTCGCCCGCACCGAGAGTGCGGCGACACCGATCGGCATCGACGGGCTGGTGGTCGAGATGACGATGCGCGGCGCGCCGATTACCTCTCCTTTGCTGGTCGCTATGCTAATCCCCTTCCTGATGTGGGCGGGCGCTGCGGCGATCGCGTGGTTCGTGGTCGATCGCCTGCTGATCCGGCCCCTTCGCCGCCTGCGCGCGAGCGTCGGCGCCTACGCACCCGGCACCGTGCTCGGACCGGTCGATTACGGCGCGGTGCCAGCACAGGAGATCCGCCAGCTCGGCGAGACCTTTCGCGCGATCACCCGCACCGTCGTCGCACACGAGGCGGGGCTGGCGGAAGGGCTGGTGCGCCAGACCAAGCTGACGCGCGAGGTGCATCACCGCGTCAAGAACAACCTGCAGGTGATCGCCAGCCTGATCAACTTCCACGCCCGCGGCGCGGTCACGCCCGAGGCGAGCGCCGCCTATGCCTCGATCCAGCGGCGCGTCGATGCGCTGGCGGTCGTCCACCGATACCACTTCGCCGAGCTCGAGGAGAATCGCGGCGTCGAGATGCGCGCGGTGATCGGCGAGCTGGCCGCCGGCATCCGCGCCGGCGCGCCCGAGGGAGCGCATCGCTTTGCGGTGGGGATCGAGGTCGAACCACTGACGGTGTCGCAGGACATCGCGATCGCCGTCGCCTTCCTCGTCACCGAACTGCTCGAGCTGGCGATGACTGCGAATCCGGAAACGCAGGCGCGCATCTCAATGCGCCAGTCCGACGACCAGCCAAAGATGGGCGTTCTGCGCGTCGTGTCGCCGGCGCTGATCCAAGGCGATACGCTCGACGCGCTGCTCGCCACGCGCTATGGACGGGTAATCGCGGGTCTGGCACGGCAACTGCGCGCGCCGCTGCATCACGATCCGCTAAGCGGCGCCTATGAGATCAACGTCGCGCTGATGGCGCGCGACTGAAAAAATTCGCGCGCCGTGCGCAACGGCCCGGAACCGCCATGCTGGCCGCACGTTCATCACCCCGGACGGCGACCTTTTGCCCCCCCGCTCTCGCCGTCCACGACATGAGGCCTGGAAGCGTCGACCCTCCCCCCCCCCCCCGGCGGCGCTTCCGGGCCTTACATTCTCCCTTCTATATCGCTGATTTCACACGCGGAACGAAAGTCCGTGCGCGGCATTGTCATGCCACCGCTTCTAAGATGGAGACGAACATGCGTAAGCTTCTGGGTCTGGCGATGGTCGCAGGTGCGCTGATGGTCAGCGCGTGCAACACGGTCGAGGGCGTCGGCCGCGATGTCCAGTCGGCAGGGTCGGCGGTCGAGGATGCTGCCGACTAAGGCAATCGCCGATCGGCAAGCCAGGGGGCCGCGTTTCGAAGGGGACGCGGCCCTTTTCGCGTCAGGCGGGTTCTTCCCCGGCCGGTGCCTCGCGGGCGCGCTTGCGCTCGGTGAACCAGATGCCGATCAGCGCGAGCTCGTAGAGAAAGATTAGCGGGATCGCGAGCAGGAACTGCGAGCCGATATCGGGCGGCGTCAGCACCGCGGCGATGCCGAACGCCGCAACGATGGCATAGCGCCGCGCCCCGACCAGCTGCTTGCGCGTGACGATGCCCGCGCGCTCCAGCAGCATCAGCAGAACCGGCAGCAGGAAGGCGATACCGAACGCGAACAGGAACTGCATGACGAACGACAGATAGTTGCCGACCGAGGGCAGCGCCTCCTGCTGGATGCCGCCGAAATTGCCCTGGAAGCCAAGCAGGAAATGGAGCGCGACCGGGATGGTCACATAGTAGGCGAGCGCCGCGCCCATCGTGAACAGGACCGGCGTCGCCAGCAGGAAGGGCAGCAGTGCCTTCTTCTCGCTGCGATAGAGGCCGGGTGCCACGAACTGCCACAGCTGGTTCGACAGGACTGGAAAGGAGATCATTATCGCCGCGAAGAAGGCGACCTTCACCCGGACGAAAAACGCCTCGAACAGCTGGGTGAAGATGACCTTCTGCTGCCCCGCCGCCAGGAGCGGCTGGACGAGGAAAGCGAAGATCTGCTCGGCGAAATAATAGGCGGCGCCGAACGCGACGAAGATCGTCAGCAGGCAGTAAAAGAGCCGCCGGCGCAGCTCGATCAGATGCTCGAGCAGCGGGGCCTGCGTGTCGTCGATGTCCTTCACGACTGGCCCTTCGCGGCCGGATCGGCAGGATCGCCAGGTTCGTCGCGAATTACCGGCGGCGGCGTCGTGACCGGACCATCGTCGGCATCAGGAACGGGCAGCAGCGCGGGATCGGTAGCGGTGTCGGGCGCCGGCGGTCCTTCGAGGGCGACAGGCTGTGCGACAGGCTGTGCGGCGGGCTCGGGCGGGTGCTCACGCATGATCCGCGCGTTCTCCTCGGCCCATTTCTTTTCCATCTCGGCGAGCTCGGCCTCGCGCACCATCGAATCGAAGCCCGAGCGGAACTGACGTGCCACCCCGCGCGCGCGGCCGACCCAATAGCCGACGAAGCGCATCGCCTTGGGCAGATCCTTGGGGCCGATGACGAGCAGCGCGACGATGGCGACCACCACCATCTCGCTCATGTTAAAATCGAGCATCTCGCCCTGTCGGTCCCGCCCCTAGCGCTGTCGAATGACCGGCGGACACCAGGGCCCGCCGTTCCGGTCGCGTCAGCGCTGCTCGCGCGTGCGCTCTTCGGTCTTGTAGGCGGGCTCGGCGGCGCGCTGCGCCTCGATGCGCGTGGGCTCGGCCTCTTCCTCGGCCATGCCCTTCTTGAAGTTCTTGATGCCTTTGGCAACGTCGCCCATCAGGTTCGAAAAGCGACCGCCGCCGAGCAGCAGGATCGCGATCACACCGAACACCAGCCAATGGATCAGGCTGAAACTACCCATCACGAATCTCCTCGAGGTTCCCTGTATCTAGTAGTCCTCGCCGTCCTTTTCCACCGCTGTCTGTTCGAGCGCCAGATCGACCGGGTCGAGGAGCCCCGCAGCCCTCAGATCGTCGATGCCGGGCAAGTCGCGGCGGCTCGCCAGCCCGAAATGGTCGAGGAAGCCGGGCGTCGTCGCATAGGTAAGCGGGCGACCCGGCACTTCGCGCCGCCCGGCAGGGCGAACCCAGCCCGCCTCCATCAGCACGTCAATCGTGCCCTTAGCCACCTGTACCCCGCGGATCGCCTCGATCTCCGCCCGCGTGACGGGTTCGTGATAGGCGATGATCGCCAGCGTCTCGATCCCCGCTCGGCTGAGGCGGCGGCTGTCCTCACGATCGCGGCGGAGAAGATGGGCGAGGTCGCCGGCGGTCTCGAAATGCCAGTGCTCGCCGCGCCGGACGAGGTTGAGGCCGCGGCCGGCATAGTCGGTCTGAAGGCGGACCAACGCCTCGGCGATCCCCTCCCGCTCCCCGAGATGTGCCGCGATCTCCGAGACGGTCAGCGGTTCGGTGGCGGCGAACAGGATCGCTTCGATCGCACGAGTGCGGTCGTCGGGCGGGGTCACGCGAGCGCCCGCAAATAGAGCGGTGCGAACGGTCCGTCCTGTGCCAGCTCCACCCGTCCCTGCTTGGCGAGTTCGAGCGCGGCCAGAAAGCTGGAGGCGAGCGCCGAGCGTCGCCACGCCCCTTCGCCCCCCTCGGGCATGAAGCGTTCGATCGCGGTCCAGTCGATCGCCTCGCCCAGCATCGCCGCGACGCGGGCGAGCGCGGTTTCGAGCGTCATCACCGGCCGCTTGCGCACGACGTGCAGCACCGGCCGCGACCGCGCGCTCACCCGGCCATAGGCGGCGACCAGGTCGTAGAGGCCGGCATCCCATTTTGTCCGCCGGATCGTCCTGAGTCCCTCGGGCGCGCCGCGGGTGAACACGTCGCGCCCCAGCCGGTCGCGCGCCATCAGCCGCGCCCCCGCCTCGCGCATCGCATCGAGCCTTGCGAGACGGAGGGTGAGGCGGAGCGCCAGTTCCTCGGGGCTCGGCGTCTCCTCGGGATCGCGCGGGAGCAGCAGCGCCGATTTGAGATAGGCGAGCCAGGCCGCCATCACGAGATAGTCGGCCGCGACCTCGAGTTTCAATTCGCGGGCGGTAGCGATGAAGGCGAGATACTGATCGACCAGCCCGAGGATCGAGATGGCCCTGAGATCGACCTTCTGCGTCCGCGCGAGCCCGAGCAGCAGGTCGAGCGGTCCCTCCCAGCTATCGAGCGAGATCGTCAGCGTGTCGGCATCGGCCATGACGATGCTTGGCACGAGGCCAATGGGGTGGGCAAGATGGAGCCCCTTCCCAACACGCCCGCAGCCGCGCATGATCGGGATCATGGCATCCGATCCGAAGACCGTCGCCTTCATCGTCGATCAGGCCGGCGGCGCGGCGGCTGACGTAATCGCGCGGCCGATGTTCGGCGAGTATGGTCTGTATCGGGGCAGGAAGCTTGTGGCGCTCGTCTGCGACGACCAGCTGTTCGTGAAGCCGACCGCAGCCGGGCGCGCGCTGGCGCCTGATGCGGAGGAGGCGCCGCCCTATCCGGGGGCGAAGCCGTCGCTGTTGATCGATGCCGACCGGTGGGACGATGCCGAGTGGCTGGGCGACCTACTGCAGCAGACCGCCGCCGAACTGCCGCTTCCGAAGCCGCGGTCGAAGAAGGCGCGAGGCGCCGAGTCGGGCTAAGGAAGCATCACGGGGCCGAGACCAACTCTGCCCCCCATCCGTTGCGTCGGTGCAAACTGGGGCCGCTTTCGGCCGCTATTGTCCCCTCACCAGGCGACGCCAAGTTTCGCCGGCATAAAGTGGGTGGCGAGCCGGATCGGACCGAGCGCTATGCCAGCGCGAGCAGCGCATCCCGCTTGGCGAACAGCTCGGCAAGGTCACCCTGTGGTGCCCCCCGCCCGGCCATCGCCCGGTTCAGCCGCCCGAGCGTCGCCTCCCCCGCTGGCGACACCCGGTCCGCGATCTCGACCATCTCGGGCATCCGTGCCCAGCAGTCGAGCACCACGTCGCACCCCGCGGCGATCGCGCTCGCCGCCTTGTCGCCCGCCGATCCCGACAGCGCCTTCATGTCGATATCGTCGGTCATCAGCAGGCCGTCGAAGCCGATGCGGCCGCGGATCACCTCGCCGACGATCGCGGGCGAGAGCGTGGCTGGCCGCTCGGGGTCATAGGCCTCGAACACGCAGTGACAGGTCATGCCCATGGGGGCGTGCGCGAGCGTGCGGAAGGGTTCGAAATCGACCTCGAGTTCTTCCGCCGTCGCGGTGACGCGCGGCAGTTCGAGGTGGCTGTCGACGCGGGCGCGGCCATGGCCGGGCATATGCTTGACGACGCCGATCGTGCCCCCCGCCGCCAGCCCGTCGAGCACGGCGCGGCCCAGCGCCGCCACCTGCATCGGCTCGCTGCCATAGGTGCGGCTGGCGACCGCGGGGGTCGCCCCCTCCACCGCCACGTCGAGCAGCGGCAGGCAGTCGACGCTGATCCCGACCTCCGCCAGCATCAGGCCGATCGCCTGCGCGTTCACCCGCGCCGCCTCGATCGCCGAAGCGGGGGCGATCTCCCAAAGCTTCGCGAACGCGGGGCCAGCGGGCGTCATGGGCCATTCGGGCGGCTTCATCCGCGTGACCGGCCCGCCCTCCTGGTCGATCAGGATTGGGAGTTCGTCGCGGCCCGACAGCGCGCGCAGATCGTCGGTCAGCGCGCGCAGCTGGCCGCGATCGACGACGTTTCGCGCGAACAGGATGTAACCGAGCGGATCGGCCTCTCGGAAGAACGCGCGCTCGTCGGGAGAAAGCGCAGGGCCGGACAGGCCATAGATGACGGGCAGCATCAGGCCGGGTTAGCGCCGGGCGCTGGGGAGGCCAAGCCTCTCCTGCCCGTCGCTCGTCGCCCAGCACGTGTTCCACGATCCCCGGGTTTACGCCTTACGCGGTGGCGGCGCGATCTGAGAGACGGAGACCGAAACAAGCCCAGGGGTGACGGCTACGAACAAGGCGGGTTCGATCGCGCCCAAATCTCGGCACGAGCGAAGACGACTGCTCGCGCGCAGGCCGGACAAAATCACGCCGGGGTGAGAGGCCGGGCGCCGTCACGGGTCTAGGCACCCGGCTCGACGCGGCCCAGCTTGCGCGAGCGTACGACCTTCAGTTCGCCACTACGAAGCACGCCTCGCCCGCCACCTTAAGCTTGCCGCAGACCTCTCGCGCCTGGGCGTTGCTGCCGGTGTTGACGCGCAGCCGCTGGACGGTGCGGCCATTGACCTCGGCCGCCTCGATCGACTGACCGAGCCCGGCCAGATAGCCGAAGCGGCCCGACAGCTGCTTCCACGCGGCATTGGCCGCCGCGGTGGTGGGGAAGGATCCGAGCTGGACGATCGCGCCGCCTGCGCCGCCGGTCGCAACGGGGGGCAGGCGCACACCCGCCTTGCCCGCCGGCGCGTCGCCGCGGCCCGGCGGGGGCACCGCCTCGCTCACGCGCGCGGCGCCCGCTACCGGCGTCGGCGCCGCCTTGGGCGCGGGGCGCGCGCCGGTCGCGAGCGGCGCTTCTGGCACCGCGCTCAGATCGACCGAGGCATTGGAGGGCTGGCCGCCGTCGCTGGTCTTGAACACGCTGTCGCCCTCGCCCGCGACCTGCATGCCGCCCACTTCGTCGGGCTTGACCTTATAGTCGCCCTCGGCGGCGTTGATGAGCTCGCCCGAGCCGCCGCCGGTCGAGGGCGCGCGGTCCTGCCACCAGTAGAGTCCGGCGATCGCCGCGGCGATGATGGCGAGGCCGAGGACGACGAGCAGGATCACCCGGCCCATCGGCGCGCCTTCCTCGTACCGCTCCTCGACCGTCTCCAGCCAGGGCAGCCGATCCTCCTCGGCGAGCGCAGCATCGTCGGCGGCAGGCGCCATCACTTCATCTCCTCGACTGCCTCGACACCCATGATGGCGAGGCCCGATCGGATGATTTGCCCGATCGCGTCGGCCAGATAAAGCCGCGCCTGCGTTAAGGACGCGTCACCGGCGATCACCGTCCGGCGCGACGGATCGTCGTTGCCGGCATTCCAGGCGGCATGGAACTCTGCCGCCAAGTCATAGAGATAAAAGGCAATCCGGTGCGGCTCGCGCGCCTGCGCCGCCCCCTCGATCACGCGCGGGAACTGGGCGAGGCGCTTGACGAGCGTCAGCTCGGCCGTGTCAAGCCGGGACAGGTCGGGCGTGCCGAGCGCGGGCGCGATCCCCGCCTCGACGGCGCGGCGGCGCAGCGAATGGACGCGGGCGTGCGCGTACTGGACGTAGAAGACGGGGTTGTCCTTCGACGCCTCAACCACCTTGGCGAAGTCGAAGTCCATCTGCGCATCGGCCTTGCGGGTCAGCATGGTAAAGCGGACGACGTCCTTGCCCACCTCTCGCACCACATCGGCCAGCGTCACGAAATTGCCCGACCGCTTCGACATCTTCACCGGCTCGCCAGCGCGTAGCAGGCGGACCATCTGGATGAGCTTGACGTCGAAGCGCGTCCGCCCTTCGGTGATCGCCTCGACTGCGGCGACGATGCGCTTGACGGTACCGGCATGGTCCGCGCCCCAGATGTCGATCAGCTGGTCGGCCGATTGCGCCTTCTGGAAGTGATAGGCGACGTCGGCGCCGAAATAGGTCCATTGCCCGTTCGACTTTTTGATCGGCCGATCCTGATCGTCGCCGAACCGGGTCGAGCGGAACAGCGGGAGCTCGACCGGCTCCCAATCGTCGGGCAATTCGCCCTTGGGCGCTTCGAGCACGCCGTCATAGACGAGGTCGCGGGCGCGCAGCCAAGCCTCTGCCGCCTCGGGCTTGCCCGCGGCCTGAAGCTCGGCTTCCGACGCGAACAGGTCGTGATGGATGCCGAGCAGCGCGAGATCGGCCTTGATGAGCTCCAGCATCGCCGCGACTGCGCGGGTGCGGAACAGCGCCAGCCACTCGCCCTCCGGCGCGGCGGCGTAGCGGTCGCCATATTCAGCGGCGAGCGCCTGTCCCACGGGGATCAGGTAATCGCCGGGATAGAGCCCCTCGGGCACCTCGCCCGCATCTTCGCCCAGCGCCTCGCGATAGCGAAGATGGACCGAGCGGGCGAGCACATCGACCTGCCCGCCCGCGTCGTTGACATAATATTCGCGCACCACCTTGTGGCCGACATGCTCGAGCAGGCTGGACAGCGCGTCGCCGACCACCGCGCCGCGGCAATGGCCCATGTGCATGGGACCCGTCGGGTTGGCCGAGACATATTCGACGTTGACCGTCACGCCCTCGCCGACATTGGAGCGGCCATAATCGTCGCCCGCCGCGTGGATCGCGCGCAGCTCCTCGCGCCAGCGATCCTCGTGGAGGGTCAGGTTGATAAAGCTAGGCCCTGCGACCGCGACCGACGAGACCTCGCCCAGCGCGCCGAGCTTCGCCGCGATCGCCTCGGCCAGCGCGCGCGGGTTGGTGCCGGCGGGCTTCGCCAGCACCATCGCGGCGTTGGTGGCGAGGTCGCCGTGGCTCGCGTCACGCGGCGGCTCGACGGTGACGGCGCGGCGGTTGAGGCCGGTGGGCAGCGTCCCCTCGGCCGTGAGCGCATCGAGGATCGAGTCGAGATGGGCGGCGAACTGGGCGTAGAGCGTCATGCCGCGCCCCTAGCCCAGCGCCACGCGCGACTCAAACCCGCCGCGCGCGCAGGCTCCCGACGACGAACACCGCGAGCCCCGACCAGATCAGCGCGAAGCAGACGAGGTGCGCGGTTGTCACGACCTCGCCGAACAGCGTGATCGCCAGCACGAACTGGATCGAGGGAGCGAGATACTGTAGCAGGCCGATGACCGAGTAAGGGAGACGCCGCGCGCCCGCCGCAAAGAGCAGGAGCGGGATGGCGGTGACGATCCCGGCGATGAGCAGCAGCACGGTGACGAGCGTGTCACTGGCCGTCAGCGCAAGGCCGCCATGTGCCGCCAGCCAGGCCATATAAGCAAGCGCGACCGGCGTCAGGAGCAGCGTTTCGACCGTCAGCCCCTCGACCGATTCGACCGGCGCGACCTTGCGGATCAGGCCGTAGAGGCCGAACGACAGCGCGAGGACGAGGCTGATCCACAGCCCCTCCGCCGCCTGCGACGCGAGCACCAGCACGCCCGCGCCCGCCAGGATCACCGCGGCGAGCTGCGGCCGCGTCAGCTTCTCGCGCAGCACGACGACACCGAGCACGACGTTGACCAGCGGGTTGAGGAAATAACCGAGACTCGCCTCCAGCACATGATGATGCTGGACCGCCCAGATATAAACGAGCCAGTTGACCGAGATCATCGCCGCGCTGGCGGCGAGCAGGCGCAGCGTTCGGACGCTCGTCAGCGCCAGCCACAGCCGCGCGCCCCGCCGCGTGACCGCGACGACGGCGAACAGGAGCGCCAGCGACCAGACGACGCGGTTGGCGACCACCTCCCCCGCATCGACGCCCCGGAGGGGCATGAAATAGAGCGGCAACAGACCCCAGAGCAGATACGCGCCCGTCGCCTGCATCAGGCCGATGCGGGTCGATCGGGCGGCGGCATCGGGCGCGGGAGTCGTCATGGCCGCCAGATAGGATTGCTTGTGCAGCGCGGCAAAGCGCATCGACTTGGCGAGCGCAAAGAAATGTTGCGGGGGTGACTACCGACGCATCACCCCGGAACTCGATCCGGGTCGCGCTTCTTCTCGCCCTACGCTGAAAACAAGAAGCGGGACCCCGAATCAAGTCCGGAGACGGTTGGTCGGCTTCAAATAAGGTCTGAGGGGTGGCGGAAGGTCAGGCGTCCGCCTTCGCCTTGTCCGCCTTCTTGCGCTCGGCGCGGGCGAAGTCGTTCAGCCCCTTGAAGCGCTCGGCGAACTTGCCGTCGGCCTCGGCGTGGCGGAAGTCGCGGACGCGCTCGACGAGGATTTCAGGCGGGGTGGGCTGCCGCGAGATCAACGCCAGCACCTCGTCGGCGAAGTCGTCAAGGCCGAGATAGCCGGTGCGGTCGGCCTGCCCCGGCGTCAGGTCGGTGCGCACGCCCGGGGGGGCGATCTCGATCACCTCGACCGCACCCGCCAGCGCCTCGCGCAAGCTCACGGTGTAGCTGTGGAGCGCCGCCTTGGTCGCAGAATAGGTGGGCGCGGCGACGAGCGGGACGAAGGCGAGGCCCGAGGTCACGGTCACAATCGCCGCATCGGCCTGGCCCTTCAGATGCTCGATCAGCGCGTCGGTCAGGCGGATCGGGCCGAGCAGGTTGGTCGTGATCGTCGCCTCGGCATCGGACAGGTCGCGCGCACCTTCCAGCGCCTCGAACCGCATGATGCCGGCATTGTGCATGACGACGTTGAGCGCCGGGAACCTCTCGACGACCTCGGCCGCAAAGGCTTTGATCGCGGCGGCATCGTCGATGTCGAGCGTCAGCGCGTGGAGGTTCTCGTGGCCCGCAGCCACTTCGTCGAGCGCGGCCTGTCGCCGGCCGGCGATGATGACGGTGTCGCCCCGCGCAGCGAAGCGATGCGCTAGCGCGGCTCCGATGCCCGAGCCGCCGCCGGTGATGAGGATGGTGTTGCCGCTGGTCTTCATGAAAAGCCTCCGCGTCTGAGTGCGGCGGCTATGTCGGGGTGCGAGCGGCGGATGGAAGGGGCGCGCCATCAAAAAACGGACGCGGAAAAGGGGCCGGCGTCACCGCCAGCCCCCTCACCCGGCTCGCCTCGCCCTTCTCGGGTCCGCGCTCGCCGGGGTCCGGTCATCGGGGCCGGAACCGCGTGCCTGCCGGTCACCTTTCGGCGAGGGGCGGTGTCGCGATCCGGCCTCGATGGCCTCACGTCGGTCTGCTTGCGCATCCCGGCGCGTTTGCCGCCGGCTTCGGGCTCGCTTCGCCGCTTCCATGGGAAGCGCTTCCGCGTGACCTGTCGCCCTTGGCCGATCCGGTTTCCGCTCTGTCCGAAGACGGCGCTTCATCCGCATCGTTTGATCGTCGTTCTGCCTGCTCGATCGCTGCCTGGCCGGAGCCACGCGTCGTCCTCGCCGCTTTCCTTCGATCCCAGTCTCCGGCGCCTGCGCGGTTTCCAGTGAAGGCACCTGCGCCGCCGCCCGATCCTGCATAACCGCTTCGATTTGCTTCGATTTCCCGTACCGCCTCGTCCCGGCTACAGGCGAAGTGTGTCACGGGTTCCGAGTCGCCCGAAGCGCCAAATGCGGCGCCCAGCCTGTGAATAACGTGGATAGCGGGGATGACGGTGGCGACTCGGTCGCGCGGCCGACGCAAGCGCCAATAGCCGATGCCGCGGGTCGATCAAGCCCCTCGACAGCGCCGCCCCCAAGCGCCTAACGCCGCCCGCCATGAACGATCCCGCGACCATCCGCCGCCTCTATGGCCGCCGCCAGGGGCACAAGCTGCGCGCCGGCCAGGCGGCGCTCGTCGAGGAATTGCTGCCGCGGATATCGGTGCCCGAGGACGGCCCGCTCGATGCCCTGCGCCTGTTCGGCGACGAGCGGCCGCTCGAGTTCGAGATCGGCTTCGGCGGGGGTGAGCATCTGGCGGCGCAGGCGGCGGCGCGGCCGGACACCGGCTTCATCGGCTGCGAACCCTTCCTTAACGGCGTCGTCAGCGCGCTGGGCCATATTCGCGATGGCGACCTCGGCAATGTCCGCCTGCACATGGGCGACGCGCTGCAGGTGCTCGAGCGGCTGCCCGACGAGAGCCTGTCGCGCCTCTATCTCCTTCACCCCGATCCCTGGCCGAAGGCGCGCCATGCCAAGCGCCGGATGGTCAATCACGGCCCACTTGACCTGATCGCCGCCAAGCTGAAGGCCGGCGCCGAGTTCCGCCTGGGCACCGACGACCCGACCTATTGCCGCTGGTCGATGATGGTGATGAACCAGCGCCGCGACTTCGCGTGGCAGGTGGCAAGCGCCGCCGACTTCCTCACCCGCCCCGCCGACTGGCCCGAGACACGCTACGAGCGGAAAGCCCGCCGCAAGGGGCATGAGGTCTGGTACTTCCGCTACGTGCGCATCTAGCGATACCGGCCCGCTTCCCCTTCCCGTCCGCCAGCTGTCCGAGTTGGGGAGAGAGGGGGGAGCGGGCCGGCATCGCGCCTGGTCCGGGGATGCCGGACCAAGCTCGAGGCCAACGGGAACCCGGCCGCCGGGTGGGGGTGCGACCGGTTTCCGCAGGCCTTACTCGGCGGATTCGCGCTTCACATCGCTGCGCTTCATCGACGAGACGAGGACATTGCCCTCCCCCGAACCCTGACCCGAGAAGTTGGCCGCAGGAAGGGTCGCGGTCCGGTCGCCGACCTGGACCAGCACTTCGCGCACGCGGCCATCGGCTTCGCTGCGCAGGTCGCGCACCGTGCCGATCGCGCGGCCCTTGGCGTCCACGACGCGCATGCCGGGCTGCACGTCGAACGTGCCCGCACCCTGCGCCGCACTGCTGCCCGCCAGCGCGAGCATGCCGTTCCCGACGCTGCCGCTGCCCGAACCTGATGCGCTGCCCATGGCATTGCCGGCGGCGCTGCCCGCGGTCGAGCCGACCGCATCGGGCGCGCCGCCCAGCGCCTCGCGCCCGCGCCCGGCGAGCGACCGCGCCTCGCCGACCGCACCCTGCGTCGTCGAGCGGACCGCGTCGGTGCCGATCAGCTGCGCATCGACCGCACCCGAGCCGCTGCCCGACCCGCGCGTTTCGGCGCTGCCGCTGCCGATCGCCGAGCGGCCGTTCAGGAGCGTGCCGCTCTCGCCCGAAGCGCTGCCGCCGGCGCGAACACGGCCACTGCGGCGATCGACCTGACGCTCGGTGCGGACCTCGCCGCGGCCGCTGCGCCGAAGGGTGCTCTCGGCCATGGTGCCGGGCGAACGGAGCGTGCCGCCAAGGCCGCCGCCGAGCGTACCGCCCAGGCTGCCGCCCAAGCCGCCGCCGAGCCCGCCGCCGCCACCGCCAAGCAGCTGGGCCGAGGCCGGGGTCGCCGCGATCGTCAGCGCGAGGGCAGCGGTGGTGAACAGGATGGATCGCATGTCGTGTCTCCTTATCGGTTCTGACACGAGAACGGCGGCCCCTGCGCACTTCATCCCGGGCGGAAGACTTTTTTATCGTCGCGTGACGCAGGCGCCGCAGACGAGGCCTCGCCCATAGCCGCGGCCCTTTACCGCCTCGACATCGACGCGCGCACGGCCGATCGCGGCGAGGCGCGCGGCGACGAGCGGCGCGGCAAAGGAGGTGCCGCGAACCACGCGCATACGGCCCCGCGCATTGGGCGCTCTGAAGCCGGCGGCAGGGGCGGCATAGTCGAGATGCGCAGCGCGCCCCGCCTCGATCAGCACGCGCCCGCGCGCATCGACGCCGGTGACGGCGATCACGCCGGGATAGGAAGCGGGATAGGCGGGCGGCGCGGCGGGGCCGTCATTGCCGACCGCGGCGACGATCGTCATCCCCCGCCTCTGCGCCGCGGCGACCACGCGCGCGAGCAGCGGGTTGGGCGGGCCGACCAGGCTGATCGAAACGGTGCCGACGCCGCCCTTCGCCAGCCAGCCGATCGCGCGCGCGATCGCGACCGCGCCGCCGCCCGCCGGATCGCGGCCATAGACATCGGCGGCGACCACCCGCGCACCCGGCGCACCGCGACCGATCAGCCAGGCGACGGCGCTGCCATGGTCACTCGCGCGCGGCGCCCCCGCGGCGAAGCCTTGTTGCCGGACGTCGGGATCGGCGACCCCGCCGTCGATCATGCCGACGACCGGCCCCGCGGCTGCAGACGTGACCGGCGCAGCGCCGGCCGGTGCCGCCGCATCGCCGCTCTCGAAATGGATCACGTCGGCGGCCACCTCGGGCGCGATGCGCCGCGCGCGGGCGAGTGCGCGATCCAGGCGAACGCCGACGGGCACCGCGAGCCGGGCATAGCCGACGCCCAGCCCCTCGACCTCGGTCCGTTCGATCAGGCGGAAGCCGTCGCGCTGGAGCGCTGCGAGCACAGCCTCGCCGGGATCGGTCAGCACCACCTCGCCCGCGCGCGCCGCGTCGCCGCGATCGTCGCGAACGACAGCGCCGCGGCTCGACCGGACGAGATCGGCGATGCGGTCGAGCCGCACCTGCGCGAGCGTCTCGGGCGCGGTATCGACGACACGGTCGACGGTACCGAGCACGCGCTCGGACAGCGCGCCGATCTGCGGCGGCAGCGCGGGCAGCAGCTGCGCGCCGGCGGGCGCGGCGGCGATCAGGGCCAGGACAAGGGCGGTTCGCTTCATTTTTTCTCTTCTTGACGCACCGGAAGGCGCTGTCACGGGATGAAACGCGCCGCGGCATCCGTTTCGTCCCCAAGCACCCGACCGTAGGAGCCCCGTTGAGTTTCGAGCGCGACCTCACTGCCCTGCTCCCGCGCCTGCGCCGGTTCGCGCGGGCACTGGCGCGCGACGCGGCGGATGCCGACGACCTCGCGCAGGCGGCGGTCGAACGCGCGCTCGTCGCACGCGACAGCTTCGTGCCGGGAACGCGACTGGACAGCTGGATGTACCGCATCATGCGAAATGCCTGGATCGACACCGCTCGCGCGCGCCGCCGCGCCGCACAGACCTTCGTGCCCGAGGAAGACGGCGCGCATGTCGGCGACGCGGGTGACCGCGCGATGGAGGCGCGGGCCGAACTCGCCCGCGTCGGCCGGGCGATGGACACGCTGCCCGACGACCAGCGCGAGGCGGTGGCGCTCGTGCTGGTCGAGGGGCTGGCCTACAAGGAGGCGGCGGCGGTGCTCGACATTCCGATGGGAACCCTCACCTCGCGCCTGGGGCGCGGCCGGGCGGCGCTGATGGCGAAACTGGAAGAAGCGGCATGACGATCGATCGGGAAACGCTGATGGCCTATGCCGACGGCGAGTGCGATCCGCTGACGGCGCGCCGGGTGGAAAAGGCGATCGCCGCCGACCCCGCGCTCGCCGCAGAGGTCGAGGCGCAGCGCGCGCTCCGCGCCCGGATCGCCGCCGCCTTCGCGCCGATCGAAGCAGAGCCGGTGCCGCCTCGCATCGCCGCGCCGCTCGCCTCCAATGTCGTCGCGCTGCCGCGACCGGCGAAGCGCCGCCTGCCGGCGGGCTGGATTGGCGCGGTGGCGGCGAGCCTCGTGCTCGGCCTCGCGGTCGGCCAGGGCCTGTCGCCCGGCGGACCGGTCGCGGCTGGGCCGTCGGGGCTGGTGGCGCGCGGCGAGCTGGCGCGCGCGCTCGATACGCAGCCGGGGAGCGAAGGCGCAGCGGGCGGCATCCGCATGCTCGCCAGCTTCCGCGCGCAGGATAATCGCTATTGCCGCGTGTTCGCCGGCAGCGCGACCAGCGGCATCGCCTGCCGCGAGGGCGACGGCTGGACGCTGCCGCGCACCGCCTCGGGCCATGCCGAGGCGGGCGCCTATCGCCAGGCGGGCTCGGCCGACGCCGCGCTGCTGGCCGAGGCGCAGGAGATGATGGCCGGTGAACCGCTCGACCGCGCGGGCGAGGCCGCGGCGATCGAGCGGGGCTGGAAATAACCGACCGGTCGAGCGCCGCCTTCCTCTGAATAGGTCGAGGAACTTCAGCGGCTTGTGCGGGTAATGCCTGTCTCGCCCGCGCCCGTTCCGGCGTGCGGCGTCCATCGACGGGGGTTCCGACAAACATGGCCATGGCTGCCGAGGCGATCGATCCGACGGCGTCGGCAGGCACCGCCTCCATCGCAATCGCCCTTGCCCGCGCGCTGACCAACGGCGACCTGTTCCATGCCGCCCCTGACGAGCCGCGCGCTGCCGCGCTGGCCGCCGCATTGCGCGCTGCAGTACCCGATGCGGCGGTGGTCTTCTGCCCCGGCAGCGACGCGCTTCCCGGCGACGATGCTCCCGCTTCGCCCGCCAATGTCGGCCAGCGCGTGTCGGCCCTGCGCGAGGTGCGGCGGCTCCTGTCGCTAAAGCGGCGCCCGCGCATCGCCTTCGTCACCACGGGCGAGGCGCTGGGCCGCCTCTATCCGCCGCCAGCCGCCTTCGACACCGCGCCGCCGCGCGTCGAGAAGGGATCGCCGGTCGATCTGGCTGCGCTGTACGCCGACCTCCAGTCGATCGGCTATGTCGTCGACGAGCGGGTGGACGAACCCGGCGAGGTGGCGCTGCGGGGCGCGGTGCTCGATGTCTATCCCGCCGACGCCACCGCGCCGCTGCGCATCGATGCGGCCGAGGGTGTGGTCACGGCCATCCGCCTCTACGACCCCGCCGACCAGCGCACGACCGGCGAGTGCGAGGCGCGCGAGCTCGGCCGGGTGAGCGAGCCCGAGCTCGGCGGCAGCGGCGTGCCTTTAATCGAGCATCTGCCCGGTGCCGCTGTGATCGTGCCCGCGGATGCCGAGCAGCGCCGCCGCCGCTTCCTGTCGCTCGCCGGCGATGCGCAGCGCCGCCGCGGCAAGCGCGCGATCCGCGACGTCGCGGGCGAGGCGGTCTGGGCCAAGGCGGTCGGCCGCCACGACCGCCCCTCGCTCGAGATTGCCGCTACGCCGGCCCCGCGCTTCGTCGAGGCCAAGCGCCCCATGAAGGCGTTCGCCGATGCGGCACGCGCCGCGATCGACGCGGGCAAGCGCGTCGTCCTTCTCGGCAGCGAGCGCGACCTGCGCTTCATCTCACGCCGCGTGGCAAAAGGGCTGAAACGCGACGTGGAGCGCGTCGAAAGCTGGGCGGCAGTAGAGAAGGCGAAGAAGGGCAGCCTTCTGTCGCTCGCGATGCCAATCGATCGCGGGTTCGAGGACGACCGCCTCCTCGCCGTCGCCGCCGCCGACCTGCTCGGCAGCCGCGCGCAGCTTGATGCCGCGGGATCCAGCGCGACCGACCCGGCACCCTTCACCCTCGGCGAGATCGCCATTGGCGATGTCGTCGTGCACGAGGATCACGGCCTCGCCGTCGTCCAGGGACTGGCGGCGATGCCCGACGACGGTGACGCCATCGCACTGTCTTATGCTGATGGCGGCACGCGGCTGGTCCCCGTCGCCGAAGCGGACCGGCTGTGGCGCTATGGCGCGGAGGCTGATGCGGTCACGCTCGACAGGCTTGACGGCGCCAGCTGGCAGAAACGACGCGGCGCGATCGATGCCGCGATCGCGGAGAGCGCGCGTGAGCTGACCCGGATCGCCGCCGAGCGTGCCGCCCGCGCAGCCCCCGTCCTCGACCCGCCGAGCGACGCTTATGAGCGTTTCGCCGCCGGCTTCCCGTTTGCCGAAACCGCCGATCAGGCGCGCGCCATCGCCGCGGAACGTGACGACCTCGCCGCGGGCAAGCCGATGGACCGGCTGGTGGTCGGCGACGTGGGTTACGGGAAGACCGAGGTGGCGCTGCGCGCCGCCGCGCTTGCCGCGCTGGCGGGGCATCAGGTTGCGATCGCCGCGCCGACGACGGTGCTCGCGCGCCAGCATCTCGACAGCTTCACGCGCCGGTTCGAGGGCACGGGGATCGAGGTCGCCGGCCTCTCGCGTCTGTCGAGCGCGGCCGAGAAGAAGCGGGTTAAAGCCGGCCTTGCCGACGGGTGGATCGGGGTGGTGGTCGGCACGGGTGCGGTCGCGGGCAAGGGAGTGGCCTACCGGAACCTCGCGCTCGTCATCATCGACGAGGAACAGCGCTTCGGCACCGCTGACAAGGCACGGATGCGCGACCTTGGGGCCGGCCATGTCCTCGCCCTCTCCGCCACGCCGATCCCACGCACCCTTCAAAGCGCACTCGTGGGCCTGCAGCAGCTGTCGGTCATCACCACCCCGCCGGCGCGTCGCCAGCCGATCCGCACCTCGGTCGGCCCGTTCGTCGCCGACACCGTCCGCACCGCACTCCTTCGCGAGCGCAGTCGCGGAGGGCAGAGCTTCGTCGTCGTGCCGCGGATCGAGGACATGACGCCGCTGGCCGAGACGCTCGCGCGGCTGGTCCCCGAACTCGACATCCTCCAGGCGCACGGGAAGATGCCCGCCGCCGAGATCGACGAGGCAATGGTGGCGTTCGGGCGCGGCGATGGCGACGTGCTGCTCGCGACCAACATCATCGAGGCGGGGCTCGACGTGCCGCGCGCCAACACGATGGTGATCTGGCGCGCCGACCGCTTCGGCCTGTCGCAGCTCCATCAGCTGCGCGGGCGGGTCGGGCGCGGCAGCCGGCGGGGGCAGGTCATGCTGCTGACCGACGCCGGACACGAGATCGCGCCGCGCACCCTGAAGCGCCTGCGCACGCTGGAGGCATTCGACCGGCTAGGCGCGGGCTTCGCGATCAGCGCCCGCGATCTCGACCTGCGCGGGGCGGGCGACCTGATCGGCGAGGCGCAGGCCGGGCACATGAAGCTCATCGGCGTCGATCTTTACCAGCACCTGCTGGAGGCGGCGCTGCGGACGGCTCGAGGGGAAACGGTCGAGCGCTGGACGCCCGAGTTGCACCTGGGACTGACGGGCCGGTTGCCCGAGGATTGGCTGCCCGACGAGGAGCTGCGCGTCACGCTCTACTGCCGGCTCGCCCGGATCGAGGATGCCGACGCACTCGCCGCCTTTGCCGAGGAGATCGAGGACCGCTTCGGCGCGCTGCCCGCCGAGGCTGAGCTGCTCCTCCGCCTCGCCGGGCTCCGGATCGCGGCCCGCGAGGCACAGATCGCGCGGATCGACGCCGGCCCCGCCGCGATCGCCCTCACCCCGCGCCGCGACTTTGCGGGCGACACGAGCGGGCTGACGGCCAGGGGCGACCGCCTGATCCTCTCCGAGCGCATCGAGAATGCGGGCGCGCGCCTCGATCGGATCGAGGCGCTGCTCGAGGAATTATCGGGATGACGCCGCCCACGTCATTGCGAACGCGGTGAAGCAATCGAGGGCGTCAGAATTCCACCCGCTCGATCAGCCCTACTATCGATCCGCCTAGCGCGAGCGTGAGCGGACACGCCTCCCCATCCGTGCGGCGTTCAGGGCTTGGTCGCCGGGCGACGGCTAGCTTTTCGCTCCCGCCATATGGCCCGACGGACGCACGATATTGTCGAACCCGCCGCTCTCGATCTCAAGGACGAGATCACGACGATGCTCACAACTCGATTGCGACGTGGGACCGGTGACGCCGGGGAACTCGCATCCTCGCCCCGCAGCGCTGAGAATTAGCCGATTTCGCAAGGGGGCAGCGCGCTCATGGTAGCGCTTCCCCGGTGCCCGCCTGCATCACCGCATACCATTGGTCGCGCGTCCATTCGATGCGCAGCGCATCGGCGGCGGCGCGGATGCGCACCGGGTTCTGAGAGCCGACGATCGGGATGATGCGAGCGGGATGCACCATTGCCCAGCTGAGTGCCGCCGCCACCGCGTCGGCACCGTAGGCCGAGCCCTGTTCGGCGAGGAGCCTGGCGGCGGGATGCGAGGAATCGGTTAGCCGCCCGCCGCCGAGCGGCGACCAGGCGAGCACCGCGATCTCCTCCGCCATCGCCTGATCGAGCGTGCCGTCATAGAGCGGCGCGACGCGCAACGGCGAAAACTCCGGCTGGGTCGAGACGATCGGGTGCCCAAGGAACCGCTGGAGCGCCGACAACTCGGCCGGGCTGTGGTTCGAGACGCCGAGCGCGCGGACCTTCCCCGCCTCGACCAACCGCGTCAGCGCCGCGGCGACCTCCTGCGGGTGGGTCAGGAAATCGCGGCGATGGATCTGGTAGAGGTCGATGACCTCGGTTCCCAGCCGCACGAGAGAGGCATCGCATGCCGCGGCCAGATAGGCGGCGCTCGAGTCATAGGGGCGCGGCGGGGTGATGCCGGCCTTGGTCGCGATGACCATCCAATCGCGCAACGACCGGTCCTCGGCGAGCGCTCGCCCGAACAGAGCCTCCGCCCCGCCGAAGCCGATTGGCGACCCGAAGCCATAGATGTCGGCGGTGTCGAACAGCGTGATCCCCGCGGCCAGCGCGGCATCGATCCGCGCGCGCACCTCGGCGACGCTCCCCTCCAGTCGCCACATCCCCCAGGCGAGCGGCGAAACGACAAGGTCGCTGCGGCCGAGGCGGCGGGGCTGGCGGTCGGGGATCAACTGGGTCATCTGCCCGCCCCCATAGTTGGGATCGCATCCGGGCTTCAACCGCTGCGCGCGAACGCGGAAGCTCGCGGTGCTGGGCAACGCCGTCCGTTCCCGACTGCGGGCCGAACGCCGAGGGCAAGCTAGGCTCAGCGCAACCCAAATCGGCTTGATCGACAAACGGCGATACGCAGCCCTGCTGACGGAGAGGGTGCGTTCGCCCGCCGAGCGCAAAGGAGACGCCATGAAGAAGACCGTTCTCGCCGCCATCATCCTGTCGTCGATGGCGCTCGCCGCATGCGGCGGCACCAATACCGGCAACAGCGAAGTCGCCAATGTCGAGCAGATCGCCGATCTCAACGCCACCGACGCGGTCGACGAAACCGGCCTCGGCAACGATACGGGCGACTTCAATGCCATCGGCTTCGTCGACGACGCTGCCGACCTGAACGAAGCCGCGCCGCTTGAGAACGATGTCGCCAACGCGCTCTGAGTAGCGCAGCTTCGGGCCGAAACACCGGTCTTTTTTTGATCTCTTCAACCGGCGTTATAATCGCTGACGTGCCCAGAGCTCTCAGGCAATCCCTGGCCCGGCGGGTTGGACCGCCGGGCTTCTTATTGGGGGGGTGGCGCGGTTGAAGCGCGGACGGTCAGGCCGGCCGGGACCACCTCGGGCGCCGGGTCGAAGTCGCCGCCCGCCTGCTCGGCAATGATGCGCTCGACCGCGCGCGCGGTTACCTCGGCAATCGGCTGCACCACCGCGGTCAGCGGCGGGTGGGTGAAGCGGACGATGGGCGTATCGTCGAAGCTGATGAGCGACAGGTCGTTCGGCACCGATAGGCCCCGCGCGCGCGCAACCGCCAACACCGCCAGCGCCATCCGGTCGTTGCTGGCAACGACCGCCGTCGCGCCGGCATCCAGTAGCGCTTCGGTGGCCGCCAACCCGGATTCGTAGCCAAAGTCGCCGCGCGCCATCAGCTCCTCGGTCGCCAGCCTCGCCGCCGCCATCGCCTGTCGCCAGCCCTCGATCCGCCATCCGCTAAGCTCATAGGCTTCCGGCCCGGCGATGAAGCCGATCCGCGCATGGCCGAGGTCCGCCAGATGCTCGGTGGCCAGCCGCGCCGCCCGCTCGTCATCCATCGTGAGGGCAAAGCCATATCCGTCGCGCAGCGTCCCGATCCGCGCGACGCTGACATGCTGCGCCTCGAGGAGCTTCAGGATCAGGGAATTTTCCGAATGCGGCGGGGTCAGGATCACGCCGTCGGGGCGTAGGGCAGCCAGCGCCGCCGACAACTCGCGCTCGATATGGTCGCTATGCGTGTCGACCAGCTCGACAATCAGGCGATAGCCGTGCTCGGCCGCCTTCACCATACCGCCCAGCATCATCTGATCGACCCAGTCGGTGCCCTGCCGCTCGCGCCAATCGGCGATCGTCCGCTCGCGATCGTTGAGCGCGAGGATCAGGTAACTGCGCGATCCGCCCATCCGCTGCGCCGCGATGGAGGGCACGTAGCCGAGCTTGTCGATCGAGGCCTGCACGCGCTCGGCCATTTCGGGCCGGACGCTGGCTTCCTTGTTGATGACGCGGCTGACGGTCTGGAGCGATACCCCGGCATCAGCCGCGACATGCTTGATCGTTACCGCCTGGCGGCGTCTTGCCATGGAGGTCAGGCCGCCCTTTCGGCGGGCACGGCCGCCCCGCAATAGCGCGCGACATAAGCCGCGTGCGACGGTAGCGTCGCCACCGTCCGTGCCACCTGCTCGCGCAAGCCCCCGAGAAACCGGGCGAGTTCGTCGTCGCTGAGCTTCGCGGCGATCGGGTGCCAGGATTGCGGCACGATCCCCTGCCCGAGCATCACCTGCACCCAGCTGTTTTCGGCGAACAGCTCCTCGTTCCGACGAAAGACACGGCCCGTCTCGCGGAACAGCGCGATCTTCTGGGCGAGCGTTTCCGGCACGTCCATCGCCGCCGCCTGTCGCCAGAAGGGCGAATCGCGCCTGTCGGTCGCCTTGTAGTGGAGGATCAGGAAGTCGCGGATCTGCACCATGTCGGTCAGCTGCTGGTCGTTGAACTCAGCCACGTCGCTGGGATTGACGGGGCCAAGCGGCAGCATCCGGATTAGGCGCAGGATCGCCCGCTGGATCAGGTGGATGCTCGTGGATTCGAGCGGCTCCATGAACCCGCCCGACAAGCCGATAGCGATGCAGTTGCGATGCCACTGCTTGCGCCGCGCGCCGGTCTGGAACGACAGGTGATTGGGCTCGGTCAGCACCCGGCCCTCGACATTGCCTAGCAACCGCTCGAGCGCCGCCTCTCGGCTCAGATAGCGGCTGCACCAGACGATACCGTTGCCGGTGCGGTGCTGGAGGGGGATTCGCCACTGCCAACCCGCATCATGCGCCATCGCGCGGGTATAGGGGACGGGCGGCGCGGCATTCTCGGTCTGCACCGCGATCGCGCTGTCGCAGGGCAGCCAGTGGCTCCAGTCATCGTATCCGGCGTGCAGCGCCTTTTCGATCAGGAGCGCGCGAAAGCCCGTGCAGTCGAGGAACAGGTCGCCCTCGATCCGGCGCCCTCCGTCGAGGATCAGCGCGACGATGTCGCCGGTTTCGCCGTCGAGCTCGACCTCGCGGATCCGCCCTTCGATGCGGATCGTGCCATCCCCCTCGGCCATCGAGCGGAGAAAGCGGGCATAGGCGTTCGAATCGAGCTGGTACGCATAGTTGAGCGCATTGTCGGGCAGGTGCGCGAACCGGCCCTGCAACGCGGCGACGAGTTCGAGGCAATAATCGTCGTACGAGGCGTGCTGCCCACGCTCCAGCCCGCTTAGCCAGTAATGCTGGAAGCCCGCGGCCCAGTGATCCTTCCCCGTCACGCCGAAGCTGTGGAAATAGCGGTCGTGGCCGTCGCGCCACCCGTCGAAGAGGATGCCGAGCTTGAAGGTGGCGTTCGTCGCCCGCATGAACGACGCCTCGTCGATGCCGAGCAGGCGGTTGTACGTGACGAGCGGCGGGATGGTGGATTCGCCGACGCCGACGGTGCCGATCGCCTCCGACTCCACCAGCGTCACGGTCGCCGCGCCGCCCATGGTCCGCGCGATCGCGGCGGCGGCCATCCAACCCGCAGTGCCGCCCCCGGCGACGACGATGCGCTTCGGCATCATCGGCTCAGCTGCCGGAGGAGATAGGCGCGCAGCCGCCCCGCCGTCTCGGGCGTCAGCGGATCGAGCACGCCGCGCGCGCGCTCGGGAATATGCGCCGCCGCCGCTTCGGGGTCGCCAAAGACATAGTGATCGAACACCGCGCGCCAGTGCGCCTTCTCGTCCGCAGGCAGGTCGCGGATCGCCAGCAGCGCGTGGTTGAGCGCGTCCTGTGGGTGGCCGAGCCAGCGCGGGCTTTCGCGCCACCAGTAATTGACGAGGATGTTGAAAGGATCGAGCGCCTCGACATGATGCCACCACAGCGCCGGGATGTGAATCGCGTCGCCCGGTTCCAGCTCCGCCACAGTGGCGCTCGCCAGCGCGTCGGCGAAACGCGGGAAACGGTCGGGGTCAGGAGCGTGGAGGTCCGCCATGCTGATCGCGCGGCCGGCGGGGGTGTTGTCGACCGGCCCGAGATAGAGGTTGGCGAACTGCTCGCGGGGGAACAGCGTGAAGCGGCGGCGACCGGCGGCTACGCAGGCGAGATTGTGCGGCACGTCGTTGTGCGCGGCGATACGCGTCCGCGTGCCGATCCAGATGCTCGCCAGCGGCTGTCGCGCGCCCAGATCGACATGATTGGCCGCGTGCAGCCCGTCGAAATAGTCGTGCAGGTCGATCGAGCCGAGATAGATGGCCGGCCCGTCGCCCGCGGCTTCGCCTTCCTCGATCCGCGCGAAGATTTCGGCAAGACCGGCGTTCATCATGCGGAAGTTCATCGCCATGCCGGCGTCGTAGAACAGCCGCCCGTCGCTCTCGCCGCCCACCGAAACCGGAAACGCGCGATTCTTCGCGTGTGCGAGCAGATACTCCCGCGCTTCCCCGGCCGAACCCCGCCCCGCCCGAACGAGCGGCCAGTCGCCGACAAGGCCGCGGATGACGAACGGGGTCTCGGCCTCGACGAGCAACCGGTCGAGCGTCTGCGCGTCGCGCGCCTCGACCTCGCGCACCGCCGGAAGGGCCGCGAAGATGCCCGGATCGGCCTCAGCCATGGCCCTGCCGCCGGTTCTTGCGCGCGATCAGACCGGAGAGGTTGGTGAGCGAGGCGAGCGCCATGAAGATCGGCATCAGATGCCCCTCCCGGTGCAGCTCGGCGACGCTGGCGTCGTCCAGCGCCTGCAGCTTCGCCTCATCGATGACGTGATAGCCGATCAGCCGGTGGCGCGCCCCGTCCGCCAGCGTCACGTCGAGCGTCAGCGGCTCGAGCAGGTCGTGGCGCTTGAGCGCCGCAAAGAAGTCGCCCGATCGGTGATGGCCGGTGTCGAGCGCGCGCAGCTTCTCGATCACCGCCTCCAGATAGGGGGTCGGCGCGCCCTCCTCGTCGAACACGCGCACGCCCATCGGGTCGATGCGCGGGCTGTCGAGGTCGAGATGCACCTGGCCCTGCCCCTGCGGCGTGCGACCGATCAGGAAGGGCCGGATCTCGATCGATAGCGGCAATGCGCCCGCGTCCCATCGGTCGCCGTAGAGATACAGGTTCTCGCCCGCCTCGAACCCGAACAGCGCGAGGGCGTCGAAGCGATCGGCCTCAAGGTCGAGGCGAAACAGGATCGGATAGTCGTTCTGCACCCTCCTGAACTCGTCCGGCACGACAATCGCGCTCATCAGCGCATCGCCAAAGCCCGCGCCGTATCCGGCCGCGACACGCAGGTCGCGGTGGCGTTCGGGGTCGAGGATTGCATGGTTGGCCATCAGCGTGCTTCCTTCAGAAGCGGCCGCGCCGCCAGCGTGTCGAGATAGGTGCGATTGGTCGGCAGGCTCGCCGCCAGCGCCCGCGCGCGCTGGCGCAGCTGCCCCATCCGATCGGCGACCGGGGCGGCATCCTCGATCCGCATGGCCGGCGGCGGCGGCATGGGCGCGCCCATCCCATAGAGGACATACTGGTGGCTGGCGGCGGGGAACAGCTCGTCCACCGCGTCAAAGTCGCTCGGCATCGGCGCACGGTGACGCCAGCGATCGAGCATCACGCCCAGCTCCGCCGGGATCGTCGCGGGGTCGCGATGCGCCTGCCAATAGGGCTCGTCACGCTCGCTCAGTACGTAATGGAGCTTGAGGAAGGCGACGATCCGGTCCCAGCGCTGCCTGAATCGCGCGTTGAACCGCCCGGCCGCGCCCGCCATTGCACCGGGGTCGGCGGGGAAATCCTCGACCAGCGCGTCGAGCGACAGCTCGATGAGAACGATCGCCGACGCCTCGAGCGGTTCGAGGAAGCCGGCCGAGAGCCCGATGGCGAGGCAATTGCCCGCCCAAAAGCGCTCGCGATGCCCCGACCGGAACTGAAGCTTGCGGAACGAAATCGCCCGCGGATCGCAATCGGGCGCGCTTCGGCGGAGATAGTCGGTCAGCACCGCTGCCGCCCGATCGTCGTCCATATGCGCCGAGGCATAGACGCAGCCGATCCCGCGCCGCGTCGGCAGGCCGATATCCCAGATCCAGCCCGCTTCATGCGCAGTCGCGTCGGTGACGGCGGCGATCGTCGATCCCGGCGCCACCGGCACCTGCACCGCCAGCGCCCGGTCGTTGAACAGAGCGTCCGACCGATCGACGAACGGCACCCTGCAATACCCGCCTAACAAGAGCGCGGCATGACCGGTGCAGTCGATGAACAGGTCGCCCGCGACCTCGCCGTTGGCGCGCGTCGCGACGGCGGCGATCGTGCCGCCCTCGCCCGGCACCACGCTCTCGACATGATCGGCGATGTGGGCAACGCCCAGCCGCTCGGTCGCGTGGGCGCGGAGCAGCGCGGCGAACTTCCCCGCGTCGAGGTGATAGGCGTAGTTGAGTGCCCCGGCATAGTCGGGCATCGCCGGCTGGCGCGGAGCGAGGCCGCGTTCCGCGACCGCAGGCTGCGCGCAGACGGCATCTGCGAACGCTCCCGCCCCGCCCCAGCCCGCGACCAGCGCCGCCGCCGATCCCTCCACCGGCGGGGTGAAGGGGTGATGATAGGCATCGCGCCCGTCGCGCCAGCCGAAGAAGCGCGAGCCCTGCTTGAAGCTGGCGTCGCAGGCCGACAGGAATTCTGTCTCGGATATGCCGATGCGGGACAGGGTGCAGCGCATCGTCGGCCAGGTGCCCTCGCCCACGCCGATCGTCGGGATGTCGGGCGCCTCGATCAGCGTCACCTGCACGCGGCCGGGTTCGACGGCGGCGGCGAGGCGCGCGGCGGCGAGCCAGCCCGCGGTCCCGCCGCCGACGATCACGATCCTGGTCACCGACCCCGCCACTGGTGCCCGCTCCTCATCGCCCGACTGTGCCGCGAGGTGGCGAAAAGCGCCACCCCACGGTATCCGTCTCTAGAAACTGAAGCGCAGACCCGCTTGGTACCGGGCATATCCGGGCTGGGCGAAGGTCACGAAATTGTCCGACCGGCGATGGCCGCGCCGATTGGCGTTGGTGATGTTGATCCCCTCGGCGAACACGGTCAGGCCCTGCATGAACTCCCAGCTCGCGCTCGCGTCGACCTGCCCGTAATCCTCGACATAGGTCGGGTCGAACGCCCCGCCGGCATAGAAGCCCTCTCGCCAGTTGTACGCGACGCGCGCCTGGATGCCGTTCTTGTCATAGTACGCGACGGCATTGGCGGTGTCGCTCAGCCCCACCAGCGCGAACTGGCCGATATTGGGGTCGAGTGCATTGTCATAGGCAGTATCGCCGTTGACGATCGTGTAGTTGAGAAGGACGCCCAGCCCTGTATTCCAGAAGCGGTGCTGGATGGCGAACTCCCAGCCGTTGATGTTGGCGGTTTGATCGCTGTTGAACGGCTGGGTGATCTGGAAATTGAACAGATCGTCCTCGGGCAGGCCGAAGATGTTGCCGGTCAGATAGCTGACGCCGCCCGCCTCGGTCGTGCCGGTGACCTCGGACGAGGCCGGATAGTTGCGCAGGATATAGTCGCGCACGCGCACCGCGTCGCTGGTGCCGAGCGCCGCGACCGCCGCGCGATAACGCGGGCCGGACCCCGGATTGCGCAGGTCGAACGCCGACTGATCGACCTGTGTGTTCCCGATGAAGTTGCTGACATC
Organism: Sphingomonas spermidinifaciens; assembly: GCF_002351485.1. Taxonomy (GTDB): domain Bacteria; phylum Pseudomonadota; class Alphaproteobacteria; order Sphingomonadales; family Sphingomonadaceae; genus Sphingomonas; species Sphingomonas spermidinifaciens. The sequence continues at coordinate 1,366,821 of NZ_NWMW01000001.1, forward strand.
CTTGTTGAAATAACCGACCGAGATGTAGCTTTCGCGGGTGTAGTACCACTCGGCCGACAGATCGATATTCTTCGACTTGTAGGGGACGAGATTGGGGTTGCCGAGCCGACCGGTGCCGCCGCCGATGCGCGGATTGGCATCGAGCTCGAGCCCGCCCTGAAGGCTGCTATAGTCGGCGCGGGTGATGGTGTGGCTGTACGACGCGCGCAGCTTGACGTTGCGCACGGGTTCGATGTCGAAGTCGATTGCGGGCAGCCAGTTGGCATAGCTGCCCTTGAAGGTCGTAAAGTCCGCGTCGGGGGCATAGACGAGCGCGAACTCGTTGGCGCCCGTCCAGCGCGTACCCGTCGGCACCGGCACCAGCGCCGAAGAGTTCACCACCGTCTGGTCATAGCGCACGCCGGCGATGATGTGCGCCGGATTGCCGTTCACGTCGAAGCTGAAATTACCCTGGATGAAGGGCGAGATCGTCTTCTCGCCGATCCGCCGATCGACGGTGTAGTTGGCCAGACAGGTGTCGCCCTGCACGCTGCCGGTCTGCGGATCCGAGCAGATATTGTATTGCGAGCGCAACAGCTCAGCCATCTGCTCGAAGTTGAACGTGTAGATCGCGCCGGGCAGCCCGCCGCTGCCGTCGAAGCCCTTGAACTTGTCGGGAAGGGTCACGCGCGTGAAGAAATCGTCGGGCACCGCCGCCGCGCCGAAAGACTGACCGCGCGGATCGACGCCGCCCCAGGTCTCGTTCTGGATGAAGCCATAGGCCGAACGAACCTGATTATCGACGAACGAGAAGCCCGCGTCGATGCTGTCGAGGAAGCCGCCGTCATGCTCGTAACGGCCCTTCAGCTGCACCTGGTTGATCGTGTCCTTGAAATAGGCGTTGCGGAATGCATTGCCCGTCGGCGTGATGAGCGACGGGTTGAGCGGGTCGATGCCAGGATACATCTCGTAATTGATGATCGGCAGGTCGCCGGTGAAATCGACGCGCTGCGATCGCACGCCGAAGATCGCGCCGCCGATCGACGTGCTCGAGCCATAGTCGTTGGTCGGCTTCGACTCCGCGGTCGAGTGATGGACGTCGAGCGACACGGTGACGCCACCCGGCGCATCCCAGGTGAGATTTCCGCCGAGCGACTTGTTGATCGACTTGTTGGCAGTCAGCGCCTGCGAATAGGAGAGGTCCTTGCCGGGATCGAACTGCTCCGAATAGAAGACCGGGCCGGCGACGGGACCGTCCGTCCATTCGGACGAGGTGTTGCCGAAGTTGAACCAGATGCCGACGCTGCTGTCGCGCACCTCGACCTGGTTCGACGAATAGGTGAAATCGACCGTCGCGGTCAGGCTTTCGGTGGGCTTGGCCTGAAGCACGAGCTGCCCGTTGATGCGCTCGCGATCGATGTCGATCAGGTCGTAGGCGGCGCTTTGTGGCACTTCATAGACGTCGGTCGGGCCGGGCCGGTTGGTGATCCGTTCCGAACCAGGCGTGCCCAGCTGGGGCAGCGTGCCCCAGTTGTTCTCCGCCCCCAGGAAGCCGTCGCGGAAGCCAACACTCGCCGAGTTCACGCTCGCCTTGCGCCGCTGATAGGTGCCCGACAGGAGAATGCCGAAGCGGTCGTCGCCGAAGCTCTTGGACACGATGCCCGATACTTCGGGAGTGATCGGATTGCCCTCGTTTCGCGACGTATCGAGGACGCCGCGCGCCGCGATCGAGCCGCGAAAGCCGGGGCGGTCGAGGGGGCGCGGCGTGCGGATGTTGATCGTCGAGCCGATGCCGCCCGAAGGAACCGCGGCGCGCCCGGTCTTGTAGACCTCGACAGCGGCAATGCCTTCCGACGCGAGGTTGGCGAAGTCGAATGAGCGTGAATTGGGCGCGCTCGCCCCGTCGCCCAGCGTCGAGGTCGGCATCTGGCGACCATTCAGCGTGACGAGGTTATACTCGGGGCCGAAGCCGCGGACGGTGACGGTCGAACCTTCGCCGTTCGAGCGGTCGATCGAAACGCCGGTGATGCGCTGGAGCGATTCGGCGAGGTTGGTGTCGGGGAACTTGCCGATATCCTCAGCCGAGATCGCATCGACGACGCCCTGTGCATTGCGCTTGATATCGACGGCTTCGCGCAGTGAGGCGCGGATGCCCGTCACGATGATGTCGTCGCCTGCCTCTTCGGCGGGGGCGCTGTCCTGAATTTCGGAGGGGCCGGGATTGCCGACCGTGGCGGCGGCATCCTGCGCCGCGGCGAGCGAGGGCACATGGCCCAGAACGATCAGCGACGCCCCGGCGGCGAATCGCGAAACCTGACGAGCACGGACGCTCAACATCCCCGTTTCCTCCCCTTTTCATGCGCGCTGCCCGGTGGAAAGCGCGTCTATGAGAACGTTCACTCCGCGCATTCCCGTTTGTTGTCAAGCAAGGGAACAGCGGTCACGCGATGTTAGCGGTAAAAGATGGGAACGTTCCCTGAAAGCCACAGGTGGCGATCGGTGCGAGCGCGGCGTAAAGCGCGGCGATGACCGGTCCTGCGCCCGCGCCGCCCCTTCGATCGCGAGCCTTTCTGTTCCTTTATGCGGTCGCCAGCGCGGGCGGCGTGGTCGCCTGGCTGCCGCTGTTCAGCCTGTTGCTGCCGATGCGGATCGAGGCGGTCGCGGGCGATGCGCGGATCGGGCTGGCGACGCTCGTCGCGGTGGCGGGCGCCGTCGTCGCGAGCGTCGCCAACATTGCCGCCGGCTGGGCGAGTGACCGCTCGCTGGAGCGCGGCGGCGGCCGGCGACGCTGGGTCGCGGCGGGCCTCGTCGCGCTCGCCCTCGCCTATCCCGTCCTTGCCGCGGCGGCCACGCCGGCGACGATCCTCGCGGCGGTGCTGCTCATACAGGTCGCGGTCAATCTGCTGATCGCGCCGCTGCTCGCGATCCTTGCCGACGAAGTGCCGGAGGGTCAGATCGGTCTCGCGAGCAGCCTGCTCGCCCTCGGTGCGCCACTCGCGTCTGCGTTTCTCGCACTGCTCGTGGCGGCGCCGGGGCTCGACATGGCGGCGCGGCTGATGATCGTGCCCCTGGTCGCGGCGTTGCTGGTGGGGCCGCTTCTGCTGGTGCGCGCGCCGGCCCGGTTGCCGCCGCCCGCCGACCATCCCGGCTCGCCGCCGCGCGACCTTGCCGCCGCGTGGCTCGCGCGGCTGCTGGTGCAGATCGCGGGCGTCGTCGTGTCGCTCTATCTCTTCTACTATCTGCGCGGGGTCGCGGGTGCCGCCTCGGCCGAACGCGTCGCGGCGCGCACGGGACAATTACTTACGATCGTCAATCTCCTCGCCGTTCCCGCAGCACTCGCCGCGGGTCGGCTGTCGGACCGAACCGGGCGGCGGCGCGCAATCCTGTTCGGCGCGGCGGGAATAGCGGCAGCAGGGCTGGTCGCAATGGGGACCGCCGCCCACTGGTTGACGGGCGCGATCGGCTATGCGGTGTTCGCGATCGGCTCGGCGGTATTCGTTGCGCTGCACGCGGGTTTCGCGATGCTGCTGTTGCCGAGCGCGCGGCGGCGGGGGCGTGATCTCGGCCTTCTCAATCTCACCAACACCGCGCCGTCGATCATCGGCCCGCCGATCGCTTGGGCGCTGACGGGCCCGGAGGGGTTCGGCCCCGCCTTCCTCGCGCTTGCCGCGCTGACGTTGGCGGGCGGCGCGCTGATGCTGGCGGTACGGGGCGACTGATCGACGCCGCCCCGCGCGGCCTTACTGCTTGCGGCTGGCCTCGAACAGGAACCAGGCGCGCTCCTCGGCTTCGTCGGTCCAGTCGTCGAGGATGCCGCTGGTCGCGTTGTCCTTGGCCTCGTCGACGATGTCCTTGGCCTCGCGCAGCAGTTCGACGAGCTTGAGGTTATCCTCGCGCAACTCGACGAGCATGTCGGCGGCGGGCACGAAATCGGCGTCATTGTCCTTGATTGTCTGGCGTCGGGCGATGTCTCCGATCGAGCGGAGCGTGACGTTCCCCGTCTTGCGCACGCGCTCGGCAATGGCGTCGGTCGTCGCCAGAATCTGCGCCGCCTGATCGTCGAGCATCAGGTGATAGTCGCGGAAATGCGGGCCGGAGACGTGCCAGTGGAAGTTCTTGGTCTTGAGATACAGCGCATAGCTGTCGGCCAGGATGCCGTTGAGGGCATCGGCCACCGTCTTTGCGGCATTGGTCTTGAGGTCGGTCGGGGTCTTGAGCGCGGGGGCGGGATTGTCGGCCATACCAAAGGGCTCCTCGTTGGGCGAAGTCGGTTCGGTAGCACAACGACAGGCATGCGCATTGGCTCCCGATCGCCACGACGGCTTTCTTCGATCGCCACGATCGGTTCGTCAGATCAGCCGCAGCCCGCCGAGCCCCATGACGATCCCCGACGCGAGCAGCAAGGTCCCGCCCGCACCGCCGATGATCCGCAATGGCAGCCGCCGCCACTCGCGCTCGCCGAGCGTTGCCGCGATGACCCCGCCAGTCATGGCGCCGAGCGCCGCACCCGATGCCGCCAGCACCGGGCTCGCCGACCAGGCGGCCGCGCCGAAGCCGACGAACTGCACCCGCTCGCCGAACGCGAGGATGAAGCTGCCGAGCGCCGCGGTCGGCAGCGGGCCGATCCGCCAGCCCTCCAGCCGGTCGCGCGGCGGCCTCGGCGGCATCAGCGCGCCTGCGCCTGCGAAAATCAGCGCGACACCGAAGAACAACGCCTTTGCATTCGGCGTCATCACATCGCGCACCGCCAGCGCGCCGACCGCTGCGATCGCCATGATCGCTGCCTGCGCGCCGGCCACCCCGAGCAGCACCGACGCCCGCCCGCCGAATCGATCGCCCAAAATTGCCGCCAGCCAGGCGGGGCGGTCCGCCGCCCCGGCAAGCAGCGCGGCGATCAGCGCGGGGAGCAGGCTGTCCATAGACCGTCTCTGCCCCGAACGCGCTTGCGAAGCCGTTAAGGATGCCGCGATGCTTGACGCCGCCGCCGGACTCGTGCATGCGCCGCGGCCTGACGGCGGTGCGCACGCGCGCCGCCTTTCGCTTTTTTGCTGCTACGGGAATTGGGCCATGGCCAAGCCGACCACTGTCAAGATCCGGCTGGTGAGCACCGCCGACACGGGTTTCTTCTACGTCACCAAGAAGAATCCGCGTAACCAGACCGAGAAGATGAGCTTCCGCAAGTATGATCCCGTCGTGCGCAAGCACGTCGAGTTCAAGGAAGCGAAGATCAAGTGATCTGACGGGCGGCACTCGCCGCCCGCTGATGCTTCAAAGGCGGGCCGCCCGGTCGGGTGCGCCCGCTTTTCGTATATATGGTCTACGCCGCCGCGCCCACGGGCTGTAGAATCTCGACGAGGTGGAGGTAGCGCGGCTCGAAATCGCCCGCCGCCCACAGGCCATTGCGGTTGATGATCCGCACCTGCCGGCCCGACCGTTCGATTAGACCCTCTTCCTCGAGCGTGCGCAGCATTCGGTTGACGTGCACGGGCGTCAGGCCGGTGACGTCGCCCAGCTGTTCCTGCGTCCACGGGAGCGTCAGCATGTCGGGCGGCGATAGGCCGACCGCCTGCGACCGGAGCGCCAGTTCGCTCAGCGCATGCGCGATCCGCGTCTTCGCGTCACGCCGGCCAAGATTGACCAGCCATTCGCGCGCGATTGACGCCTCCACCAGCGCCTCGGTCCAGAGCGCGCGGCCAAGGTCGCGATGCTCGAGCGCGAGCGTGCGCAGCACCTGCCGGTCGATCGCCGCCACCTTGAGCGCGGTCAGTGCCTGAACGTCGTGGTCGGCGATCTCGAGGAAGAGATGGGCAAGGTCGAGGAAATCGCCGCGAATTTCGATCGCGACGATCTGTCGCCCGCCGGTCGCCGTCGTCTTAGACCGCATCGCGACGCCGTCGAGCACGATCGAGCAGTCACGCGCCGGCGGGCCGCCATCATGCACGATCTCCGCCCCCGCCTCGATATCGCGCAGCGTAAACGGCGCCGTCTCGATCGCCATGCAGGCGGCCGCGGTCAGCTGGGACCGCAGCTTCAACTTGGTCAGGATCAGCGAATGGACGTTCACCTCGGCTCCCCAGCAATCGACAAAGATGACGCATGGGTAACGGTTTAGGTCCACCGCCCTTTTGGGGTCAGGCGGTCGCCGGGCCGCATCGCGTCACGCCGCGCCCGCCAGCGTCTTTTGCCGGCGGCGCTGGACCGAGCTGCCGATACCCATCGATTCGCGATATTTGGCGACCGTCCGACGAGCAATGTCGAATCCCTTGGCATTGAGCAGTTCGACCAGCGTGTCGTCGGACAGGATCTTCTTGGGGTCTTCCGCGCCGATCAGTGCGCGGATTGCGCTCTTCACCGCCTCGGCCGACACCGCATCGCCGCCATCGGCCGACTGAATGGCGCTCGTGAAGAAATATTTGAGCTCGAACAGGCCACGCGCGCAGCTCAGATATTTGTTGCTGGTGACGCGGCTGACGGTCGATTCATGCATCTCGATCGCCTCGGCCACCCGCGCGAGGGTGAGCGGGCGCAGGTGCGCGACGCCGTGGAGGAAGAACGCCTCCTGCTGCTTCACGATCTCCGACGCCACCTTGATGATCGTCCGCTGACGCTGGTCGAGCGCCTTGACCAGCCAGTTCGCGCTGGCGAGGCAGTCGGACAGCCACGACTTGCCCACCTTGTCCTTGCCCGCGCTCCCCGACAGCTCGACATAATAGGCCCGGTTGACGAGCACGCGGGGGAGCGTCGCGGCATTGATCTCGACCGCCCAGCCATTGCCGCGCCTCGCCACGAAGATGTCGGGCACGACGCTCTGCACCGGTTCGCCGCCATAACGGCAGCCGGGCTTGGGGTCATAGTCGCGCAGCTCGCGGATCATGTCGGCCATGTCCTCCTCGTCGACGCCGCAGATGCGGCGGAGCTGCGCGATCTGCCCGCGCGCGAGGAGGTCGAGATTGTCGATCAGCCGCGCCATCGCGGGATCGTAGCGATCGGCTTCCTTGGCCTGGAGCGCAATGCATTCGGCCAAATTGCGCGCGCCCACGCCGGTCGGGTCGAAGGTCTGAATGCACGCCAGCACCTGCTCGACCTGAATGAGCGGCACGCCCAGGCGCTGCGACACGTCGAGGAGATTGGCAGTCAGGTAACCGCACTCGTCGATCTGATCGATCAGGTGCGCGGCGACGAACAGGTCCGGGCCGGACAGCACCGCGCCCGCCTGAGCGAGGAGGTGGTCCTGCAGGCTCTCACCCGCCGCGGCGAAGCTGTCAAAGTCGGGCGCCTCGCCCTCCCCGCCGCCGCTGCCGGTCGCGCCCAGCCCAAGCGAGCCGTCGAGCCCGCCGACCGAGTCGCTGGCGCTGTCGTGGTGGAACGCCTCGACGCCCATGTCGACGTCGAGGCTTGCCTCGCCCGAGCCCGCGCCCATCGTGAGCAGCTCGTCGGCCTGCGCGGGTTCGTCGCGGGCGACAGGAGCGTCCTCGCCCCCCTCGCGCTCGCCGCCGCCGTCATCCTCGCGCGCGGCCTCGAGCAGCGGGTTCTTCTCGATCTCCTCGGCGATGAACCCCTCGACCTCGAGGTTCGACAGCGCGAGCAGGCGTATCGCCTGCTGCAGCTGCGGCGTCATGACGAGCGATTGCGTCTGCCGAAGGTCTAGGCGCGGCGCGAGGCTCATGGGCCAATCGGGGCAAAGGAGGCCGCCATCAACTCAAAGCGAGAAGCTCTCGCCCAGATACAGGCGGCGGACATTGGCGTCGGCCACCAATTCCGCCGGGCTGCCTGCGAACAGCACACGGCCGTCGTAGATGATGTAGGCGCGGTCGACGATCTCCAGGGTCTCGCGGACATTGTGATCGGTGATGAGCACGCCGATGTCGCGCTGCTTCAGGTCCTTCACCAGATCGCGGATATCGGCGATCGAGATCGGGTCGATGCCCGCGAACGGCTCGTCGAGGAGCATGATCGACGGATCGGCGGCGAGCGCGCGGGCGATCTCCGCCCGCCGCCGCTCGCCGCCCGACAGCGCCATGGCGGGCGCATCGCGCAGGCGGGTGAGGCCGAACTCGTCGAGCAGCCGGTCGAGCTTGACCTGACGCGCCGCCTTGTCGGGTTCGGCGAGTTCGAGCACTGCGGAGATGTTCTTCTCGACGCTGAGCCCGCGGAAGATCGAGGTTTCCTGCGGCAGATAGCCGAGGCCAAGGATCGCGCGGCGATACATGGGCAGCGCGGTGATATCCTCGCCGTCGAGCATGATGCGGCCCGAATCGGGCTTCACCAGTCCCATCACTGAATAGAAGCTCGTCGTCTTGCCCGCACCGTTGGGCCCGAGCAGGCCGACTACCTCGCCGCGCGCGACGTTCATCGACACGTCGGTCAGGACGACGCGCTTGTCATAAGCCTTGGCGATCGAGACGACGGCGAGGCCTGTGTCGCTCGGCAGCTCGACGACGGTCGGCACTTCCTGGATGGTGGTGACGTCGTCCATCGATCGATCGGCTCCCGCGTTGCGGCGAGCCTTTTCGCGCCTTCCCCACCGCTTGGCAAGGTTCGTGCATATCGATGGCGGGCGGTTGTGGCGCCGGGGCGACAGGGCGCGCGCGATATTGAGGAGAGAAGAAGGGTGGTCCCGGGTCGAGCCCGGGCTACGGGGCTAGGAAGGCGACGGCTCCAACAAACCCACGCCACCCCGGCTGCGAGCCGGGGTGACTTGGGTTTCTCTTAGCCCAGCTCGGCCTTCAGCGCATCGACGAGGTCGGTGCGTTCCCAGGTGAAGAATTCGCCATCCGCCTTGCGCCCGAAATGGCCGTAGGCGGCGGTCGGCTGATAGATCGCCTTGTTCATGCCGAGGTGGGTGCGGATGCCCTTGGGCGTCAGGCGGACGAGCTTGGGCAGAACCGCCTCGATCTTCGCCGCATCCACGGTGCCGGTACCGTGCGTGTCGACATAGAGCGAGAGCGGCTCGGCGATGCCGATCGCGTAGGAGAGCTGGATCGTGCAGCGCTTGGCAAGGCCCGCCGCGACGACGTTCTTGGCGAGATAGCGCGAGATGTACGCGGCCGAGCGGTCGACCTTGGTCGGATCCTTGCCGCTGAACGCGCCGCCGCCATGCGGGGCCGCACCGCCATAGGTGTCGACGATGATCTTGCGGCCGGTCAGGCCGGCGTCACCGTCCGGTCCGCCGATCTCGAACAGGCCGGTTGGGTTGACGTAGATCTGGCTCTGGTCGGTCGGCATCCAGCCCGCGGGCAGCACTTCCTCGAACACCGTCATCACATAGTCGCGCAGGCGCTTCTGGCCGGCGTCGTTCGACAGCGCCTTGGTATGCTGGGTCGAGACGACCAGAGCGGTCGCGCCGGTCGGGACGCCGTTCTCGAACTTCAGCGTCACCTGGCTCTTGGCGTCGGGCTCAAGGAAATCAACGGTACGGGCATGGCGGTCGGCGGCCATCTTCTCGAGGATGCGGTGCGAGTAATAGAGCGTCGCGGGCATCAGGTCGGGCGTCTCGTCACAGGCGAAGCCGAACATGATGCCCTGGTCGCCGGCACCCTCGTCCTTGTTGCCGCTCTCGTCCACGCCCTGCGCGATGTGCGCCGACTGGCCGTGCAGGTGGCAGGCGAAATCGGCGGTCTGCCAGTGGAAGCCGTGCTGCTCGTATCCGATGCGGCGGACGGTATCGCGCGCGGCCTGCTCGATCTCGGCAAGGCTGGGAAACGCGTCCTCGTTCGCGCGAACCTCGCCCGCCAGGACGATGCGCTGCGTCGTCACCATGGTCTCGCACGCCACCCGCGCGACGGGATCACGCGCCAGGAACAGATCGACGACGGCATCCGAAATCTGGTCGGCGACCTTGTCGGGATGCCCCTCGCTGACCGATTCGGAGGTGAAGAGATAATTGTCGCGCATGCTTTCCCCGTGGGTTGGCACCGGCGAGAGGCCGGACTTCAAGATATAAAGCTATGGTTATATGAGGCCGTAGCGAGGTCGCCGCGGGATGGCAATCGCGACTGCCAGCATCAGCAGCACGACGATCGCCGCCGCAAGATTGCCCAGCCGCGAAAACAGGGTGGGCGGCAGCGCGGCGGGAATGGGTAGCTCGATCGCGCCGGCGCGGCGGATGCCGATCGTTCCGATCAGCCGGCCCTGGGCGTCGATCACCGCGGAGATACCGGTGGGTGTCGAGCGGATTACCGGCAGCCCTTCCTCGATCGCGCGCAGCCGCGCCTGGGCCAGGTGCTGCGGCGGACCCCATGCGCCGAACCAGGCGTCGTTCGAAGGATTGAAAAGCATGTCGGGCCGGTTCGCCCGATCCACCACCTCGCCCGAGAAGATGATCTCGTAGCAGATCTGCATGCCGACCGATCCGAAGCCGGGCACCGCAAGCGTCCGGGGTCCCGGCCCCGCCAGATAGTCGATCTCGCCAGCCACCAGCCGCGACAGGCCAATACGCGACAGGATCGGCCGCATCGGCAGATACTCGCCATAGGGCACCAGATGCGCCTTGTCGTAACGCTGCGGCCCCAGCTTGCCCGCGGGATCGAGGACGAAGATGGCGTTGCCCGCGCCCTTAAGCTCGCGCCGCTCATCGAACTCGATCGCGGTCGAGCCGATGAGCGCCATATCGCGCGGCCCCAAGAGCGACGCGATCCGCCCGCGCGTGACCGGTGCAGTTCCCTTGTAATACCAGTCGGCGGGATAACCGTCCTCGACATAATAGTTCACCGCGCCTTCGGGCCAGACGAGCAGGCGCGGGTGGCGCTGCGGCCGGCCTGACTGGTCGATCATCGCCTCGAGGATGCGAAGGTCGTAATTTCCGTCCTGCATCGCTTCCTGCCCGACATTGGGCTGGACGACGCGGACGCGCGGCGTGTCGGGGCCGACGCGCTGCGGGATCGGATGGGCTGAGGCGAACACGCCCGCCAGCAACAGGCCCGCCGCGGCTACCGCCGGCATCCGCCAGCGCCGCCAGCCGACCAGCAACATCAGCGCGCCGGCGATCGCGACGGTGATGCCCGACAGCGCATAAGTGCCGACGAACGCGGCGATGCGCGCGACGCTCAATAGCGGCAGCCAGACGACCGCGACCGGGTTCCAGGCATAGCCGGTGAACATCGTCGCGCGCAGCCACTCGGTCGCGATCCAGGCGGCGGCGAAGACGAGGACGTAGCTGCCCCCCGGCTCGGTCGTCCGGTCCCCTGCCGAGCGCGGGCTGGCGAGCCGCCACGCAAGCCCTGCCGCCATTGCCGGATAGACCGCGAGATAGAGCGCCAGCAGGACGACCGCAATGTAGCCGAGCACCGGCGGCATCTTGTCCTGATAGTCGAAGGCGTGCTGGATCCAGTTGTTGCCGATCGTGAAATGCCCGACGCCGAAGGTCCAGCCGCGCAAGCATGCCGCCTTGAGGCTGGGCGCGTCATGGACGATCCACATGAGCAGCGCGAGCGCGGCTATAGTGACGGGGAACAGCTGAAGCGGCGCAAAGCCGGTCGCCGACAGTGCGCCGGCGATCAGCAGCGTGAGGTAGGGGTGGCTGGCGAGGCGCGTCACGCACCCCTCCGGTCGTCCCGAGCGAGGTCGAGCGACGAACGGAGGTTGGTCACGCCCCGGTCTCCACCCCCAGCTGCCACAGCACGAACGCGTTCTCCTCCGCAGCTTCCTTCAGGCTTTCCCACCGTCCCGACTTGCCGCCATGGCCCGCACCCATCTGCGTCTTGAGCACGAGCACGTTGTCGTCGGTCTTCATCGCGCGCAGCTTCGCGGCGAACTTGGCGGGTTCCCAATAGGTGACCCGTGGGTCGTTGAGGCCGCCGCCGATCCAGAGCGCCGGATAGGCCTGTGCCTTGACGTTGTCATAGGGCGAGTAGCTGCGGATCAGGTCGAACGCCGCCTTGTCCTCGATCGGGTTGCCCCATTCGGGCCATTCGCCGGGGGTGAGCGGCAGAGTGGCGTCCATCATCGTGTTGAGCACATCGACGAAGGGCACATCGACCACCGCCACCCGCCACAATTCGGGGTCGGAATTGATCACCGCACCCATCAGCTCGCCGCCCGCCGACCGCCCGGCAATGGCGATGTTGCCGGCGCTGGTGAAGCCGCGCTCGATCAGCCCCTTTGCCACATCGACGAAGTCGTTGAACGTGTTGGTCCGCTTCTCGAGCTTGCCGTCGAGATACCATTGCTGGCCAAGGTCGTCGCCGCCGCGAATATGCGCGATGGCAAAGGCGACCCCGCGGTCGAGGAAGCTCATCCGGCTGGTCGAGAAGCCCGGCGGCACCGCATAGCCATAGGCGCCGTACGCATAGAGATAGAGCTTGCCCGACCCATCGCGCGGAAAGCCCGCGGGATAAACAATCGAGCACGGCACCTCGGTCCCGTCGCGCGCAGTGATCTTCAGCCGCTCGGTCGCGTATTTCGACGCGTCGTAGCCCGAGGGAATCTCCTGGACCTTGAGAACCTCCAGCTCGCCGGTGCCGACATGATAGTCATAGACGGTGCCCGGCGTGACCATTGATTCATAGCCGAGCCGCAGCGTCTGGATCGCATATTCGGGATTGTCGCCGACCCCCGCGACATAGCTCGCCTCCGGGAAGGGGATGCGCGTCGGCGCGCCGCCTTCGTATCGGTGCAGCTCGATCTGGTCGAGCCCGTCCTTGCGCCCCTCGACCACGAAGAAGTCGGCGAAGCAGGTGACGTCGGTCATGTAGAAATGCCGGCTCGGCCCGATCCGCTCGACCCAGTCGGTGGGGTTGTCGAGGCTTGCCGTCACCAGACGGAAGTTCGGGTCCACGTCGTTGGTGTGGATGAACAACGTGCCGTCATGCTCGTCCACGTCATATTCGCGCCCCACCTGTCGCGGCGCGACGCAAAGGAGCGGCGCGGTCACGTCGTCGGCGGGAAGGAGGTAGACCTCGCTGGTCACATGGTCGCCCGATGCGATGACGATGAAGCGCTGCGACTGGGTCTCGCTCACGCCGACGCGGAAGCCCTCGTCCGCCTCGCGATAGAGTTCGGTGTCCTCGCCCCCACCCAGCCGGTGCAGCATCACGCGGTCGGTGCGCCACTGTTCGTTGGCTGGGGTGTAGAGCAGCCCCGTGCCGTCCGCGGTCCAGACCAGCGCGCCAAGCGTGCCCGGGATGATGTCGGGCAGGTGCTCACCGGTCGCCAGATCCTTGATCCGCGCCTCGAACCGCTCCGAACCGTCGGTGTCGGTGGCATAGGCGAGCAGGCGGCCGTCGCGGCTGATCGACAGCGCACCGAGGCGGAAATATTCCTTGCCCTCGGCCAGCGCGGGTTCGTCGAGGATCAGTTCGTCAGGCCCACCGGCGACGGGCTTGCGCCACCAGCGGCGATATTCGCCGCCCTCCTCGAAATCGGTCCAGTAGAGCCAGTCGCCGTCCTTTTGCGGAACGGTCGACTCGTCCTCCTTGATCCGCCCGCGCATCTCCTTGAACAGCTTGTCGGCAAGCGGCTTGAGGGGCGCCATCACCGCGTCGTGATAGGCGTTCTCGGCCTTCAGATAGTCGAGGATTTCCTCATCCTTGACCTCGGGATAGCCGGGGTCGCGCAGCCACGCATAGGGATCGTCGATCGTCTGGCCGTGGGCGGTGAAGCTGTGGGCACGCTGCGCCGCGATTGGCGGCTGGGGGAGAGCGGTCATGCCCCTCCCCTAGCCGCGCGTCCCGCTGCGCAGCAAGGGGACGATGAGGGCGAGCAGCAACGCCATCACGCCGATCGCCAGCGCGCTCGTCCAAGGGTCCTCCACGATGAAGGCGATGGCGAGCGCAAGGTTGATCGCGCCCGAGACGAGCGCCGGCCATGGATACAGCGGCATCCGCCACGGCCGATCGAGCGCGGGCTCGCGCCGCCGCACGACGATCGCGGCGGCATTGACCGCGACGCCGACCAGCGCGAGCAGGGCGCCGCCGATCGCGGTGGCGACGAGCGCGGCGCGCGGCGTGCCGCCCTCCGCCACGCCCGCCAGCGCCCGCAGATCGAACCTCCGCCCGATCGCGAACAGGATGCGCGGGAGGAACATCAAGAGCACGCCCAGAATCGTCGCCAGCGAGACAAGCGACACGACCGTCATCGCCGCATCCGCCCTCGCGCCAAGCACGCGGCCCGCGGCATCGGCGGCGACCAGCGTGGACTTCGCCATCTCGGCCGGGGTCAGGACGTGGAGCATCGCCGCGTTGAGGCCGACGAACACCGCCGTCACCAGCGCTATGCCGATGAAGGTCCCGCGCACCAGCTGGCGCGGGTTGCGCAGCTCCTCCGCGAAGTAAGCCGCGCCGTTCCAGCCATAGTAGGTGCCGTAGATCGCCCGGAACGCGCCGATCGCGGCGACCAGAGTGATCGCGCCGCCCGTCACCGGCTCGGCCGCCACCGTGTCGCCGCGCGCAAAAGCAAGCGCCGCGATGAGCGCCAGGAACAGCACCGCCTTGATCGCACTGCCCACTTCCTGCGCCGCGGCGGCGGCGCGCGTGCCCGTCCACTGCACCGCCAGCATCGCCGCGATCAGCAGCACCGCGACGACCGGGATCGGCAGGCCGCCATCGGCCCCCAGCCGTCCCAGATACTCGGCGAAGACCACGGCGATGAACGCCACCGCGCCCAGATTGCCCAGCCAGTCGGCCAGCCCCGCCGCCAGCCCGGCGACCGGCCCGAACGCCCGACGCACGAACGCATAGGGGCCGCCGGCCTCGCCGATCGAGGTCGCGAGTTCGACGGTCGAGCAGGCGTCGATCGCCGCGATGACGCCGCCCGCCAGCCACAGGAGCAGCATCAGCTCGGCATCGGGCACGGCTGCTGCGACGAGGCCCGGCGTGCGCAGGATACCCTGGCCGATCGTGCCGCCCACCACTGCCGCCACCGCGAATGCCGCGCCGAGCACGCGCAGCAATCTCGTCCCGCTCATCCGCCATTCCCCATGCCTCGACTTAGGACCGGCGGCGGCGGTAAGGGAAGCGGCAAAGGAGCATTCCCATGTCCACCCATGCCGACCGCCTCGCCGCGCTGCGCGCGCAGTTGAAGCGCCAGTCGCTCGACGGCTTCGTCGTGCCGCTGACGGACGAGCATCTGTCCGAATATGTCGGCGCCTATGCCCAGCGCCTCGCCTGGCTGACGGGGTTCGAGGGGTCGGCGGGGACCGCGGTCGTGCTGCCGGCGGAAGCGGCGATCTTCACCGACGGGCGCTATACGCTGCAGGTGCGCGAGCAGGTGTCGGCGGACCATTGGGCCTATGTCGGCGTGCCCGCGACGAGCGTGTCGGGCTGGCTCGCCGAGCATGCGCCGGGCGGCGCGCGGATCGGCTACGACCCGTGGCTCCACACCCGCGCTTGGGTCGAGGAGGCGCGGCGCGCGCTTGCGGCCAAGGGCGCCGAGCTGGTCGCGGTCGAGGGCAATCCGATCGACGCCGTCTGGACCGGGCGCCCCGAGATGTCGCCCGCGCCGCTCGCCGCCTATCCCGACGCGCTTGCCGGGCGCAGCGCCGCCGACAAGCGCGGCGAGATCGCCGAGTGGCTAAGCAAGCGGCGCGCCGACGCCGTCGTCCTGTCGGCGCTCGACGCGATCGCCTGGACCTTCAACGTTCGCGGGGCGGACGTCGAGAGCACGCCGGTCGCGCTCGCCTATGCGATCGTCCATGGCGACGCGACCGCGGACCTGTTCGTCGACGAAGGCAAGCTGACCGACGAGGTGCGCCGCCACCTCGGCAACGCCGTGCGCCTGCATCCGCGCGCCGCGTTCGCGGGCGCGCTCGGCGGCTTTGCGGGCAAGCGGGTAGTCGCCGATCCGGCCGGCTCGGTCGCGGCGATCTTCGACGCGCTGGAGGCGGGCGGCGCGACTGTGGTGGCGACGCGCGATCCCGTCGTCCTTGCCAAAGCGATCAAGAACCCCGCCGAGATCGCCGGCCACGACGCCGCGCAGCTGCGCGACGCGGGCGCGATGGTGCGCTTCCTCAAATGGATCGAGGCCGAGGCGCCCAAGGGCGGCCAGACCGAACTGTCCGCCGCGGCCAAGCTTCGCGAATTCCGCGAGGCGACCGGCGCACTCAAGGACGTGTCATTCTCGTCGATCTCGGCCACCGGCCCGCACGGCGCGATCCCGCATTATCACGTCACCGAAGCGTCGAGCCTGCCGATCGAGCCGGGCCAACTGTTCCTGATCGATTCGGGCGGCCAGTATCTCGACGGCACCACCGACATCACTCGCGTCGTGCCCGTGGGCGCGCCGACCGCGGAGATGCGCGATCGCTTCACCCGCGTGCTGAAGGGGCACATCGCCATCGCCACCGCGCTCTTCCCCGACGGAACGGTGGGCGCGCAGCTCGACAGCTTTGCGCGCCGGCCGCTCTGGGACGCGGGGCTCGATTATGCGCACGGCACCGGCCATGGCGTCGGCGCCTATCTGTCGGTTCATGAAGGGCCCCAGCGCATCGCCGCGCCCAATTACCCGGGCGGCGGGCCGGCCGAGCCGCTGCGCGCCGGCATGATCCTCTCGAACGAGCCCGGCTACTACAAGGCCGGCGAATACGGCATCCGCATCGAAAACCTGATCCTCGTCGAACCGCGCACGATCGCCGGCGCAGACCGCCCGATGCTCGGCTTCCGCACGCTCACCTTTGTCCCGATCGAGCGCGATCTGATCGAGCCGGGGCTCTTGTCGGCGGAGGAGCGGGCCTGGCTCGACGCCTATCACGCCGAGGTGCTGGCAAAGGTCGGCCCGTCGCTCGACGCCGAGCATCAGGCCTGGCTTGCGGCGAAGTGCGCGCCGCTTCCTTAGCATATTCGTCACCCCGGACTTGATCCGGGGTGACGAACAGGTCAGCCGAGCGCCCGCTTGATGAGCGCCTCGGTCGAGGCGTCGAGGTCCTGGTCGCCCGCATCGGCCGCGCGCGCCATTTCCTTGCCGAGCTCCACCCCGAACTGATCGAAGGCGTTGATGCCGAGGATCGCCGCGTTCACGAACGTCCGATGTTCGTAGAAGGCGATCAGCGCGCCCAGCGTCCGCGGGTCTAGCGTGTCGAGGAGCAGCGTCGAGGACGGCCGGTCGCCCGGATAGGCGCGCGCCTTGTCGGCATGATCGCGCCCCTTCATCAGCGCCGCCCCCTGGGCGAATGCGTTGAGGAGAAGCTGGCGGTGATGCTGCTCGTCGAGCGTGTCCGCCGCCTCGATCACGGCGAGGAATTCGACCGGAACGACATGGGTGCCCTGGTGAAGGAGCTGGAAAACCGCATGCTGCGCGTCGGTGCCGGTCCCGCCCCAGGTGATCGGCGCCGAGGGGCGATCGAGCGGCACGCCGTCGGCGGTCACGCCCTTGCCGTTCGACTCCATCTCGAGCTGCTGGAGATAGTCGGGGAGGAGCCGCAGCCGCTCGTCATAGGCGAACACCGCGCGGGTCGAGAGGCGGCGGACCTGCGTGTAGTAGAGGTCGGCGAACGCCGCGAGCACCGGCGCGTTCGCGGCCGGCTCGGCAAAGCGGAAATGCCGGTCCATCTCGGCCGCGCCCTCGAGCAGTTCCTCGAACGCGTCCCAGCCGAGTGCCATCGCGGCAGGAAAGCCGATCGACGACCATAGCGAATAGCGCCCGCCGACACTCTCGCTGAACGGCAGGATGCGCGTCTCGTCGACGCCCCATTCGACCGCCTTTTCGGGATTGGCGGTCAGGGCGATGACGCGGCCATAAGGGTCCTCGACCCCCGCCTCGGTCATCCAGCCGATCGCGCTCTCGGCGTTGAGCATCGTCTCGGTGGTCGTGAAGGTCTTCGACGCGACGGCGATGATCGTCGCATGCGGATCGAAATGCTCGAGCGCGGCTTCGAGCGCGAGGCCGTCTACGTTCGATACGATCGCGACGTCGTAATGCATCCCCTCCTGCCCCAGCGCGCTGACGAGCAGGTCAGGACCGAGCGCCGAGCCGCCGATGCCGATGTGCAGGACATGCTGGATCGGGCCGAGCGCCTCCCCCTCGATCGCATCGATCAGCGCGCGCATGCGGGCGTGCTGTGCCTTGGCGCGCGCGACGCTTTCGGCCGCGCCCTCATAGCGTTCGGCGGTGTGCTCGACCGCGCGGCCCTCGGTCACGTTGACGATCTCGCCTGCGAACAGCGCGTCGCGCTTGGCCTTGAGCCCGCCTTCGTCGGCGAGCGCGGCGAAGTCGGCGATCAGCTCGGGCGTCAGGTGCGTCTTCGACCAGTCGAAATGGATGCCCGCGACATCGAGCGTAAGGCCGTCCAGACGGTCGCCCCTCTCGAACAGTTCGCTGAGCGTGGGACGCGGGGCGGCTTCGATCTTCGACCAGTCGGGCATGGGCACCTCCTTTGGAGCAGGCTGCCCTCTAGCGCGCTGTGCGGCGCGGCAAAACCTTTAGTCGCGCCAGACGCGCTCGAACCGCTGGCCGAGGCCGGTGAGCAGCTCATATTGCGACCGCCCCGCCGCAGCGGCCCATGCGGGCAGGTCGATGTCGAAGCGGACCATCTCGCCCTCCCCGATCCCCGGTGCGGCGCTGGCGTCGAGCGCGATCAGGTCCATCGATACGCGGCCGATAACGGGCATCGGCGCACCTTCCCACGTCGCCGACACCGAAGGGCCGAGGGCGCGGGGAAGACCGTCGGCATAGCCGAGGTTGATCACGGCGACCGGCGTTTCGGCGGAGGCAGTCCAGGTTGCGTTGTAGCCCACGGTCGCGCCCGCAGGGACCAGGCGCCGTTGCAGCACTTCGGCCTCGATCGCCGCGACCGGGCGGATGTGCGGCGCGAGACCCTCGCATGGCACCCCGCCGTAGAGCGCAAGGCCGGGGCGGGTGAGGTCGAAGGCATAGTCGGGACCGAGGGCGATCCCCGCCGAATTGGCGAGGCTCATTCGCCGGGCACCGGTCCGCCCGGCGAGCGCTGCCAAGCCGTTCCGCTGGCAGCCGTTCATCTCCGAGGCTTCCTCGGCACAGGCGAGGTGGCTCATCAGCGTCTCGACCTCGAGGCCGTCGAGGAGCGACAGATCGCCCGCGGCCAGGCCCAGCCGGTTCATGCCGGTATCGATCATCACGTCGCAAGCGCCGCCACCCGCAGCGCGCCAGCGCGCGACTTGTTCGGGCGTGCTCAAGACCGGCCGGGCAGGCAGGTCGCGCGCCGCGCTCATGTCGCGCTCGCGCACGCCGTGGAGGACCGACAGCGACAGGTCGTGCGCTAGGACCAGATCGGCCAGGGCCGCCGCCTCGCCCCAGGTCGCGACGAAGAAGTCGCGGCACCCTGCATAAGCCAGCCGCTCGACCACCCGGCCCGCGCCCAGCCCATAGCCATTGGCCTTGACCGCCGCCCCGCATGCCGCCCCGCCGCCGAGGCCGCGCAGCGCCTGCCAATTGTGGACGAGCGCCGCGCCGTCGAGCGTCAGGCGCGCGGGAGGAACCATCGCGAACACCGCGCTCCGCTAGCGCGTTCGGATCGAGGGGGGAAGCCGTTGCCGCCCTGCCCCCGCACAGGCGGGAATCGAGGACCAGGTCGAGGCGCTCGCCCCCGCGGCAGCACGCCCCCTCTTCGTATCCCGGCGAGGCCGCGTTCCGGCAACCGGCGCAGGAAGCGTTCTAGTCCCGCGCCTCGGCGTTCAGCGTCTCCTTCAACCCCAGCCCCACCACCGCCAGCGCCATCGCCGCGACGGCGAAGGTGTACCAGAGCCCGGCATAGGGATCGCCCGTCTTGGCGACGATATACTGGCTGATGAACGGCAGGAATCCGCCGAAATATCCGGTGCCGATATGATAGGGGATCGACATCGACGAATAGCGGATGCTGGGCGGGAACATCTCCGAAAGGACCGCCGCGACGGGGCCATAAGTCGCGCCCGACAATGCCGACAGCCCGACGATCGCGATCAGGATGAGCGCAAGGTTGCCGCCCGTTGGCACCACCTTGTCGAGCTTCCAGCCCGAATGCGCCAGCGCCGCGTCGAGGCCCGCAGGCGAAAGGTCGCTCACCGGCACGCCGCCGATCGACACGGCGACGCCGTCGGCACGCGCCTTGGTATAGGCGACGCCCGTTTTCGACAGGTGGTCGAGCACCTGGCCACACGCATCGGCCTGCTTCGCCGCGAAGGGGTCGTAGGCGCAGCTCGGCCCCGCCACGATCACGGGCGCACGCCGCGCCGCCTCGGCCAGCCCCGGATTGGCGGCACTCCCGATCATCCAGAACAGCGGGAAGAGGAACAGCAGGCTCGCGATCAGCCCGATCACGATCGGCGGCTTGCGCCCCACCCGGTCGGACAAGCGCCCGAACAGCACGAACCAGAACAGCCCCGCCGCCGCGCCGCCGCCGGTAATGAGCTGCGCCGTCGTTTCCTCCACCCGCATCGGGCCGGTCAGGAACGACAGCACGCTGAACATAGCGGTGTACCAAATCACCGTCAGTCCCGCGGCGATGCCGAACAGCGCGACGACCAGCCGCCGCTTGTTGCCGGGATGGGTGAAGCTCTGGACGAAGGGATTGCCGGCAAGCTTGCCCGCCGCCTTCATCGCCTTGAAGATAGGGCTTTCCGACAGCTTGAAGCGCATCCACAGCGATACCGCGAGCAGCAGAATCGAGAAAATGAAGGGCAGGCGCCAGCCCCAGGCCTGCCAAGCCTCGCCGCTCATCGATGCCTTAAAGCCGAGGACGACGATCAGGCTGAGGATGAACCCGCCCGCGACGCTCGCCTGGATGAAGCTCGTATAGAAGCCGCGCTTGCCGGGCGGGGAATGCTCGGCGACATAGATCGCCGCGCCGCCATATTCGCCGCCCAGCGCCAGCCCCTGCGCGATGCGGAGGAGGATGATGAGCGCCGGCGCCGCCAGCCCGATTGCCGCGGCCGACGGCACGAAGCCGACCCCAGCGGTCGCGACGCCCATGAGCGTGATCGTGACGAGGAAGGTGTACTTGCGCCCGAGCTTGTCGCCCAGATAGCCGAACAGGATGGCGCCGAGCGGCCGGAAGCCGAACCCTACCGCAAACCCTGCCCAGGCGAGCAGTGCCTGCATCACCTCCGACCCCGCAGGGAAGAAGGTTCGCCCGATGATACCCGAGGCGGCGAGCGTTCCGTAGATGAAGAAGTCGTACCACTCGAACACGGTGCCGAGCGACGAAGCGGTGATGACGAGGCGAATGTCCTTGGGGCTCGGCTCGGCGAGCACCTGTTCGCCGTCCACCTGCTCGATCGAAGCCATCACGTCCCCTGCCCTGTCGTTTCCCCCGGTTTAGCGGCACGCGCGCGCCGGGCAAGGCGGGGATGGGGTCCGCGCCCCCTGCCCTCTTTCATCACACCGGACTTGATCCCGAGCGCCGCTCTTTCGGCAACAGCACGGGAAAAGACGCGGGATCCCGGATCGAGCGCAGTTTGACGCGAGGAAGTTACCCCAGCCGCGTCAGTGCTGCTGACAGCCGCTCGGCCTCCGCCGCCTTGTCGGCATGGTCGGCGCGCGCCTTGTCCACCGCCTCGGGCTTCGCCCGCTCGACGAAGCTGGGGTTCGAAAGGCGCCCGGCGAGCGCATCCCGCTCCTTCTCAGCGGCAGCGATCGCCTTGGCGAGGCGGGCGCGTTCGGCGTCGAGGTCGATCACGTCGCCGATCGGCAGCGCATAGGTCACGCCATCGACGACGACCTGCAGCGAGCCGCCCGCCGGCGCCTCGCTTGCGGCGATCTCAACCCGGGCTAGTCGCGACAGCGCCGCCGCTTGGCGATCGAGCCGGCCAGCGGTCGCGGCATCCGCGCCGGCGGTGTGCATCGGCAGCTTCGCTCCCGGCGGCACGCCGAGTTCCGTCCGCGCCGCGCGTACCTCGCTCACCAGCCGGATCAGCCAGTCGATCTCCGCCCGCGCCGCCGGATTGAGCGCGCGCGCATCGGGCATCGGCCATCTGGCGACGATCAGGTCGTGCTCCCGCTCGCCCAGCGCATGCCACAGCTCTTCGGTGATGAAGGGCATGAAGGGGTGCAGCATCACCAGGATCTGGTCGAGCACCCAGCCGGCGACCGCCTTTGTCTCCTCGTCGATCTGACCCTTGATCAGCTCGAGATACCAGTCGCAGAAGCGGCTCCACACGAATTGGTAGATCGCGTTGGCGGCCGCGTCGAAGCGCAGGTCGGCGAGCGCGAGATCGAGCGCCTGCACCGTCTCCACCGTCTCGGCGACGATCCACTGGTTGACCGCGTGGGTCGCGGCGGGCGGCTCGAGCCCCTTCGAGGCGCCGATGCCATTGGCCATCGCGAAGCGCGTCGCGTTCCACAGCTTGGTCGCGAAGTTGCGATAGCCCTCGATTCGGCGCTCATCCATCTTGATGTCGCGGCCCTGGCTTTCCATCGCCGCCATGAAGAAGCGAAGCGCATCGGCACCGTATTTGTCGATCAGGCCGAGCGGATCGACGGTATTGCCCTTCGACTTCGACATCTTCGCGCCATCGGCCGCGCGGACGAGGCCGTGGAGGTAGAGCTTTCGGAACGGCACGTCGCCGAGGAAATGCATCCCCTGCATCATCATCCGCGCATCCCAGAAGAACAGGATGTCGAAGCCGGAGATCAGGATGTCGTTGGGGTAGCGCCCCGCCTCCCGCGGGTCCGCCTCCGGCCAGCCCAGCGTCGCGAACGGCCAGAGCGCGGAGGAGAACCAGGTGTCGAGCACGTCGGGGTCCTGGCGAAGCGCGACGCCCTCGCCCGCCTGCGCCTGTGCCCCTTCCTCCGTCTCCGCCACGAAAATGCGGCCATCCTCGGCGAACCAGGCCGGTATCCGGTGTCCCCACCAGAGCTGCCGCGACACGCACCAGGGCTGGATGTTTTCCATCCAGTTGAAGAACGTCTTCTCCCACGTCTTCGGCACGATCTCGATCGCGCCAGAGCGGACCGCCTCGATCGGCCCCTTCGCCAAAGTGGCCGCATCGACATACCACTGGTCGGTCAGCCACGGCTCGATCACCACGCCCGAGCGGTCGCCATAGGGCGTCTGGATCGTGCGCGGTTCGGCGTCATGCTCGGCACCGTCCTTGTCGATGTGGGGGATGAGATAGCCCTCGGCCTTGAGCCGCTCGACCACCGCCGCACGCGCCTCGAAGCGGTCGAGGCCGACCAGCTCGGCCGGGACCAGCCCGTCGGCGGTCTGGCAGATCGCCGCCTTCGCATCGAGCATGTTGAGCATGTCGCGCGCCTCAATCCCGGCACGCCGCCCGACCTCGAAGTCGTTGAAGTCGTGGCCCGGCGTGATCTTGACCGCGCCCGAGCCGAGCTCGGGATCGGCATGCTCGTCGGCGACGATCGGGATCAGCCGCCCGGTGATCGGTAGCCGCACCCGCTTGCCCACCAGCGCGGTATAGCGCGCGTCATCGGGATGCACCGCCACCGCCATGTCGGCGAGCATCGTCTCGGGCCGGGTCGTCGCGACCTCGATATGGCCCGAGCCGTCCTCGAGCGGGTAGCGGAGGCGCCAGAAGCCGCCCTTCACCTCTCGCGTCTCGACCTCAAGATCGCTGATCGCGGTGCCGAGGCCGGGATCCCAGTTCACGAGGCGCTTGTCGCGATAGATCAGGCCCTGCCGGTGCAGGTCGACGAACACCTTGAGGACGGCCTTCGAAAAGCCATCGTCCATCGTGAACCGCTCGTTGGCCCAGTCCATCGAGCAGCCGAGGCGACGGAGCTGACGGGTAATCGCGCCGCCGCTCTCGCCCTTCCATTCCCAGACCTTGCCCACGAACGCCTCGCGGCCGAGGTCGGCGCGCTTGACGCCGTCCTTCGCCAGATTCCGCTCGACCACCATCTGCGTCGCGATGCCGGCATGGTCGGTGCCCACCACCCAGCGCGCGTCCTTGCCCTGAAGGCGGGCGTGGCGGACGAGGATGTCCTGCAGCGTATTGTCGAGCGCGTGGCCGATATGGAGCGAACCGGTCACGTTGGGCGGCGGGTTGACGATCGTCCAGGGCTCGGCACCGGGGCGCTCGGGGCGGAACAGCCCCTTGTCCTCCCAATGCGCGTACCAGCGCGATTCGATGGCGGCGGGGTCGAAGGTCTTGGGCAGCTCGGTCATGCCGCCCGCTCTACCCCGGTGCACCGGGATGACAAGTCAGGCGATGCCGTTCGGCCCCTCGAGCAGCGTCTTGATGCGAGAGGACAGGTCGGCGCGGCGATAGGGCTTGCGCACCAGCTCGAACGCGCGGCTGTCCTCGTCGAGCGCGCGATCCGAATAGCCAGTGGTTAGGAGAACCGGCAGGTTGGGAAACTCGCGCCGGATCGTCTGGGCAAGCGCCACGCCGGTCATGCCGGGCATGACGATGTCGGTGAAGACCAGCGCGAACTGGCCACCGGCGCGCAGAACCTCCAGCGCGCGGGCAGCGCTGTCGACATGCTCGACCGTGTAGCCGAGGTCCTCGAGCATCGCGCGGCCGAGCTCGGCGACCTGCGGCTGGTCCTCGACCATCAGGATCGTCTCGCCGCCGCCGACATTGCGCAGCACCGGGCCGGGCTTGGGATCGACGATGCCGCGCGCGCGCGGGAAATAGAGGGTCAGGCGCGCGCCGCCTTCGGGCAGATTCTCGGCCGAAACGCCGCCGCCCGACTGGCGCATGAAACCGTAGACCATCGAAAGGCCAAGGCCCGTGCCCTTGCCGACGCCCTTGGTCGAGAAGAACGGGTCGAAGATCTTGTCGAGATTGTCGGTATCGATGCCGCGGCCGGTGTCGCTGACCGACAGCGACACATACTCGCCCGCCTCCAGCCCCGGCGCCAGCGCCGCGTCGGTATCGGTTACGACATTGTCGGTGGCGATCGTCACATGGCCTGCGCCCTCCATCGCGTCGTGCGCGTTGGAGACGAGGTTGAGCAGCGCCATTTCGGCCTGCACCGGGTCGATGCGGCTGTTCCAGAGATTCTCGGCAAGCTTGCGCCGCACCGTCACGTCGTCGCCCAGATTGCGCTGGATGATCGGACCAAAATCGGTGACGAGTGTGTTGAGGTTGAGAAGGCGGTCGCGCAGCTCCTGCTTGCGCGCGAAGGCGAGCAGCTGCTGCGTCAACGTGGCACCGCGATTCGCCGCGGCGCCGATCGCCTCGATCGCGCGGCGCGACGAGCGGTCGGTTTCGTCGATACGCCCGTCGAGCAGGTCGACATAGCCGAGCACGACCTGGAGGAGGTTGTTGAAGTCGTGGGCGATGCCGCCGGTCAGCTTGCCCACAGCCTCCATCTTCTGCGCCTGATGCAGCGCCTCCTCCGCCTCTTTGCGGCGCGAGATGTCGAGCTGGCTGCCGAAGAAGTAGATGAGCTTGCCCGAGGCGTCGAACACCGGCGACACGAACAGCGCGTTCCAGAAGGTCGAGCCGTTCTTGCGATAGTTGAGCACCTCGACCGCCACTTCCTCCTGGCGGGCGATCGCGTCGCGCACCTGGTCGATGACGGTCTGGTCGGTTTCCGGCCCCTGCAGGAAGCGGCAATTATGACCGACGATGTCCGCGGGCGTATAGCCCGTCATCTTCTGGAACGCCTTGTTGCAAAAGACGATCGGATTGTCCGGCTGGTTGGGATCGGTGACGATCATCGGCATCCGCGTCGTCTCGACCGCGGCGAAGAAGATGTCGTGACGCGCCTCGCCCGGCGTCGACGCATCGGTCAGATGCGGCGCCGGAACGTGGAGCTGGCCGGGGATCATCGTATCCCCAGGCAGCTTATCCAGGTCGTCGTCACTCATGGCAGGGCGAACCTTTGACGCCCCGGTTGGTTGCGCGCAAGCCCGATGACATACTTTAGGGTGATCTCAGTCGGCTCGACGCCCCACGATCCGCTCGATCTCGCGCGAAACCATCGTCTCGACGATGCGCGGCAGGTTGGCGTCGAGCCATTCGCTGAGCATCGGCTTGAGCATCTCGCGCACCAGCCCCTCGAGCGTGTCGGCGCCGGCGACCTCCGGCTTCACGATCAGCCGCGACAGCGCCTCGAGCTGGCCGCGCGTCGCCTGCGCCGTGCGGGCCGACAGGATCGCCGGGTCCGGCTCAGACGCGCGGACGGGTTCGGGAGCGGGCTCGGGCCGCGGAGCCTCGGCGCGGGGCGGTTCGGGCGCAGCAACCGGCTGGTCGAGCTCGAGCACCGTCTCGGGCGCGTCGTCATCCTCGGGCGCCGCGGGCGGCGGCGGCGCGGGGCGACCGATCCGGCGACCGCGCGGTGACTGCGGATCGCCTTCCTCGGCGATGATCCGTTTGATCGACGAGAGGATGTCCTCCATCGACGGTTCGCTGCTCAGATCCCCCATGACTTCCTCGCCGCCTTCAGATGCCGGCCCCTTTCAGCGCGGCGTCCTGACGTCACCTGACGGATTGGCGGGGTCGGTGTCAACGGGGCGCTGCAACTGAGGCTCGAGCGCGCGGGTCACGATCGGTGTCTGCGCGGGCGCATCGACGGTGCGCGTGCCGATTGGCCGCGGCGTCGGCTCGTCGTCAAAATCGAACCACGCCTTGTCGACGCGCTCGTAATCGGTGCGCGGGTCGAAGAGCGCGCCGCCGTCGAGGCCCAGATCCTCGGCCTCGGCCCGGCCCATCGCCGCGAGGAGCGCGAAACCCGCGACATAGGCGTCGCGCCGTGCGGAGACGAGGTTGACCTGGCTGTTGAGCAGTTCCTGCTCGGCGTTCAGCACCTCGATGATCGTGCGGTTGCCGACGCTGTTCTCGGCTCGCACGCCCTCAAGGCTCAGCCGGTTGGCGGCGACCGCGGCTTCCGACGCCTCGATCACGCGCTGCGCCGACTGCCAGTTGGCAAAAGCGGTACGCGCCTGGGCGATCACGCCGCGCTCGGTCGCGGTCACCTGCTCGATCGCCTGCCCCTGACGCGCCTGCGCCTGGCGCACCTGAGCGGCCGGGCGACCGCCCTGATAGATGGGCAGCGTGAGGCTGAGCCCCGCTTGCGCCGAGGTGCCCGACTGCGGCACGCTGGTGCCGACCACCGACGATGGCAGCGAGCCGAGATAGTTGAAATAGCTGCCGCCCGCGACCGCATCGAGCTGCGGCAGCCGCGCGGCGCGCGCTGCACGCACGTCGAGCGCGGCGGCATCGCGGTTACGCTCAGCCGCCTCGAGCGCGGGATTGTTGTTGAGCGCGGTGCCCACGGCCGCCTGCGGATCGGCGGGCAGATTGGGCAGCGGCGGCGGCGGCGCAAGCTGGCCCGGCACCGCGCCGACGATCTGGAGGTAACCCTCGCGGCTGGCGATCAGCTGCGCCTCGGCGATGCGCAGCTGGCCGACCGCGCCCGACAGGCGGGCCTCCGACTGGGCGACGTCGGTGCGGGTGAGATCGCCCACCTCGAACCGATCGCGCGTCGCCTGAAGATTGACCTCGAGGCTGCGGACGTTCTGGCGGTTGAGCTCGACCGTCGCCTCGTCGCGAATCACGTCGTTATAGGCGGCGACAACGTCGGTGAAGAGATTGGCCTCGACGGTGCGAAGGTTCGACCGGCCCGCCAGCACGCGTGTCTTGGCGGCGGCGACCGAGTTGCGGATGCGCCCGGCAGCGAAGAGATTCTGGGTCAGCTGCGCATCGGCGGTCAGCGCCTGATCGGGCTGGAGAAAGGCATTCTGCCCCTGGACGAGGAAGCGGGTATAGTTGCCGCGCACGCCCAGATTGGGGAGCGCGTCGGCACGAGCCAGCGGCACCCCCTCGTTGGTGGCGCGCAGGTTGGCGCGCTCGCCCGCCAGCACCGGGCTGTCGGTATAGGCGCGGGCCAGCGCGTCGCGCAGCGTCGTCGGGGTGGCGGCCGTGGCGGGTGCGGGTTCGGGCGCAGGGGCGGCCGGCGGCGGCGTCACCGTCTGTGCCAGCGCGCCGCCCGCTGTCAGGCAGCACGCAACCGTTCCGGCCAACAGGGCCAGTCGCTTCCCCCTCATCTTCCCCGTCTTTCGTTGTGCTCCCGTCACCGATCTACCTGATCGGGCGAAAGCGGTGCAATTCTAAAGGTTTCCGAATGTGAATCCACGCCGCTTCTCGAACCCCGGCAGGATCGTGCAGACGCAGTCGGCAAAGTCGATCAGGCCGAAGCCCGCGGTCGCGCGCTCGCCCGTCGCCAACCGCGTAATGCCGCGATCGACGAGGCCGGTCGCCAGCCGCGCGCCGGGACGCGCCTGCTCCACGAGGCTCGAGGGCACCGTCTCGATCGCGCCGTCGACGACGATCAGGTCATAGGGCGCATTCGGCGCCCAGCCTGCGCCCAGCGGCCCTTCGACCAGCTCGACATTCCCGATGCCGGCGAGCGCCGCGCGGGCGTGCGCGACCAGATCGGGCTGCTCCTCGAGCGCGACGACGTGGCCCGCCAGCTTGGCAAGCAGCGCCGCCGCATAGCCGCCCGCCGCGCCGACCAGCAGCACCTTGTCGCCCGGCTGGACGCGCGCCTCGGTCAGCAGACGCCCGGTCGCCAGCGGATTGTTGTGACGCCGCCCGCCGGGCAGCTCCACCATCGCATCGGCATAGGCGAAGCGCGCCTGCGCGGCGGGCAGGAAGCGCTCGCGCTCGACCTGCGCCATCGCCGCGACGACGCGCGGGTCATTGACCGCGCTGGTGCGCAGCTGGCTCGCCACCATGGCATTGCGCAACGCCTCGCTGTTTTCGAGCACCGGTGCCCTGTCGAGGGTGGTCGTCATCATGTCCGCCTTTTCGCACAACCGTATTAGCTGCGCAATACACTAGTTGATCCCGACGCTTCTATCGCGCCGGACCTCGCGCGCCAAGCTGTTGCACGGAAAGCGCGGGCGGCGCGCGACGTGTTCGATTCCGCGCAGCTGCGCCGGGTCAGAGGCGTTCGACGGCGCGGCGCAGACGGCGCAGCATCTGGATGTCGCCGACCGGCGCGGCGGCGGCCTCGCCCGCCAGCGCCATCAGCCGGATCGCGCCGAAGCTGGCGGCAAGTCCCTTCAGCCGCCACGCCCCCTGCCGCCACGAATCGCCGTCCTCGGCCGCGAGCATCGCATGAAGCGCGCGCTTGGCGCTGTCGAGAAAGGCTTCGCGCAGCTCGGCGATCAGCGCGGGTTCGTCACCCACCGCCGCCGCCAGGGTCGCATCGATCGCTCCGGGGTCATAGGCCATCGCAGCAGACACTAAGGCCATGAGGGTTAAGGCATGGTTTCGCTCGCCCGGCGTGCGGTTTGTGGTAAACCATGGCCATGAACGGGGGTTCGCGCATCATCGATTTCCACGCCGATCGGGAGCCGCCCGCGGCCGATGACGGCGACATCCTGCCCTTGGAGCGCGCGGCGATGCTGCCCGACGCCTATGCTCCACCCCCGCCCGAGACGACGGCGCGACTCGCGATGATCGGCGCGATCGCCGCGGGCGCGGCGTGGGTCGCCTGGTGCCTATGGTCGCTGTTTGCTCAGCCGATGCCGGTCGCGCTGATGCCGGCGGCGACGATCCAGCTGGCCGCGGCGATCCTCGCACCGCTGGCGCTGGTCGCGATTATCTGGCTCGTCGCGCGGCGCGGCGGCGAGCGTCAGGGGCGCCGCTTTGCCGCGCTTCAGGCGGCGATGCGCGCCGAGGCCGACATGTTCGAGTCGCGGATGGAGATGCTGTCCGAACGGATCGCCGCCGACCGCGCCCTGCTCGACCAGCATATGCGCGAGCTCTTGGAGACAGGCGACGGGGCGACCGCGCGGATGCAGGCGGTGGCGAATGCGATGACCACCGAGGTCGCCTCGATCCATGCCGCCGCGCGCACGCTGGGCGAGGCGACCGACATCGCGGGCAAGCGGCTGGCGGTGCTGCTCGCGCAGTTGCCCAAGGCACAAGGCGAGGTCGATGGGCTCGCCCGGACCTTCCACGCGATCGGCATGGAAACCGGCGAGCGCGTGTCGGCACTCGACGCGCAGCTTGCCGCGCTGGCCGAGCGCGGGCGCCATGCCGACGAGGTGGCGGGCGGCGCCGCGCAGCGCCTCGCCGCGCACATCGCGCGGATGGAGGCGACCAGTGAGAGCGCGGGCCAGCGGCTGGAGGATGTCGCCGCCAAGACCTCGGCCGAGGTCGATGCCGTGCTCGACCGCGCCGCCGCCGCGATCGACGAGGCGCGGCGCGGCATCGCCGCGCAGGGCGAGGCGACGACGGCGATGCTCGCCGCCAACCAGGCCGCGCTAGACAGCCACGCGCAGGCCGGGCTTGAGCGGCTGCGCGAACGGATCGGCCAGGTCGAGGCGAGCATCGGCCGCATCGCCGACGCGCTCGATGCCGAGCATGAACAGGCGGGCGCGCTGTTCGAGACGCTCGACACCAACGTTGCGCGCGCGACCGCCCAGCTCGACCTGCTTCACGAAACCGGCAGCGCGCGCGCGTTGTCGCTGGCGCAGCAGGTGGCGACCGTCACCGCCGGGCTCGACGCGATGCGCGAGGCGATGAACGGCGGCGACGCGGTGGCGAAGGCGACGATGGAAACCGCAGAGGGCCTGCTTACCGCGCTCGACGCCGCGACGCGCGAGATCGACGAGACGCTGCCGGAAGCGCTCGGCCGGCTCGACGCGCGTGTCGGCGACAGCCGCCGCATCGTCGGCGCGGCCAAGCCCGAGCTGCTCGCGCTCGTCACCGCGGCCGAGAGCACGCACACGGCGATCGAAGCGATCAACGACGTCGTCGGCCAGCAGCGCGACACGCTGGTCAAACTGTCGGCGGCATTGGTCGAGGCGCTGGGCACCGGCAGCGACCGGATCGAATCGATCCGGGCCACGATCGAACAGACGATCGCCGACACCCGCGATTTCGCCGACGGCGCCGCGCCGCAACTGGTCGAGGCACTGGTCAGCATTCGCGAGACCGCCGGCGCCGCCGCCGATCATGCGCGCAAGACGCTGGGGGCGGTGATCCCCGAGGCGGCGGCGCAGCTCGAACATGCCGCGGTCGAGCGGTTCGCGCGTGCCTTTGACGATGCCGTTGCGCGTCAACTCGGCCTGCTGGCGCAGGCCGCCGACGACGCCGTCCGCGTCGCCGCCCGCGCCGCCGACCGGGTGGGCGAGAAGACGCTCGCCATCGCCGAAGCGTCGGCAATCGTCGAGAGCCGCATCGACGCCGCCGAAGCCGCGCGCGAGGCGGCCGAGCGCGACAGCTTCGCGCGCCGCGTGTCGCTGCTGATCGAGGCGCTTAACTCGGCGGCGATCGACATTACCAAGGCGCTGTCGGCCGATGTCGCCGACACCGCCTGGGCCGCGTACCTCAAGGGCGACCGCGGCGTCTTCACTCGCCGCGCGGTTCGCCTGCTCGACCCTGCGGACTTGCGCGAGATCGCCGCTCTCTACGACGCCGACGACGCGTTCCACGATCAGGTCAATCGCTACATCCATGATTTCGAGGCGATGCTGCGGCTGGTGCTCGCGCAGCGCGATGGTTCGCCAATGGGCGTGACATTGCTGTCGAGCGATTCGGGCAAGCTCTACGTCGCGCTAGCCCAGGCGATCGAGCGGTTGCGAACGTAAGCCACCTGTCTTCACGACGGGGGCTTGGTGGTCCACCGTCCCGTTGTCCGTGATCCGGTACCGCGCGCGTCTGCCCTCAGATGGCTCACCATGCGCGCAACGACGGCGGTGAGTCCTATCGCCCCGTGAAGTCGAGCATGTCGGCCGTCACCCAGCCATAGATGTAGTTGGCGAGGAAGAGCCCGAACAACGCCGTCCCCACGACCGTGGTCCACAGCAGGATCCGCGCGAACGGAAACCGCACCGGCGCGCTATCGGCTTGGCCCGGCACCTTCGCCACCCCCGCCTCGTCGCTGGTGCGCGCAAAGAAGGGGAGGACGAAGAACAGCGACAGGAACCAGAACAGGAACCAGATCGCGAGGGCCGACTGCCAGCGCACCGACGGCTCAGCCGATCATGAGCACATCGACGACGGGCTTCTTGCCCGTCCAGCGCGTGGCGACGCGCCGGGCGGCGAGGCGGATCGCCTCGCGCCGCTTGTCGGCATCGCGCTCGCCCTTCTTGAGCGCCTCGACCACGGCATCGGCCACCTCGTCGAGGAAGGGTTCGCGTTCTTCCTCGACCGGCACGCCCTGCACGCGGACCTGCGGCTCGCCCAGCAGGCGACCTTCGCGATTGAAGGCGACGGCGACCGACATATGGCCGTAACTGGCGAGGCGGCGCCGCTCGGCCATCGTCGCGCCGTCGGCGGGCAGGATGATGTCGCCGTCAAGCGCGAGCCGGCCGACGGTGGCGAAGCCGATTCGCTTGGGCTCGCCGGGCGCGAGACGGATGACGTCGCCGTCCTTGTTCGACACCGCGGTCGGCACGCCGTTCGCCAGCGCGAAGCGGGCATGCTCGGCCAGATGCCGCACCTCGCCGTGCACAGGCACGAGGATTTCAGGCCGGATCCACTTGTACATCGACTGAAGCTCGGGGCGGCCGGGATGGCCCGATACATGGACGAACGCCTGCCGGTCGGTGACGAGATCAACACCCTGCTCGGCCAGCTGGTTCATGATCCGCCCGATCGCCACCTCGTTGCCGGGAATCTGCTTGGAGGAGAAGATGACGCGGTCGCCTGCCTCCAGCCGGATCGGGTGGTTCTTGTCGGCGATGCGAGCGAGCGCGGCGCGCGCCTCCCCCTGCCCGCCGGTCGCGACGATGAGGACGTTGCCGCGCGGCAGCTTCATCGCGGTTTCCCAGTCGACGGGCTCGGGGAAGTCCTTGAGGTAGCCCGTCGCGCGCGCGACCTTGACGATCCGGTCGAGCGATCGCCCGGCAAGGCAAAGCCGCCGTCCGGTATCGCGCGCGCAGTCGGCGAGCGTCTGCAGCCGCGCGGCGTTCGAGGCGAAGGTGGTGACGACGACGCGCCGTCCCGCTGCTTCGTCGATCGCGCGGTCGAGCCCCTCGCGCACCTCGGCCTCCGACCCCGACGCCTCGGCATTGAAGACATTGGTCGAATCGCAGACGAGCGCGAGCACGCCCTGATCACCGATCGCGGTCAGCTCCTCGGCCGTCGAGGGCGTGCCGATGCCAGAGGTCTCGTCGATCTTCCAGTCGCCGGTGTGGAGCACGCGGCCCTGCGCGGTCTCGATCAGCAGCGCGTTGCCCTCGGGAATCGAATGGGCGAGCGGCACGAAGCGGACCTTAAATGGCTTGAGGTCGACGCTGCCGCCGACCTCGACGATCTTCAGCGTCACCTGATCGGCGACACCCTCCTCCTCGAGCTTGCCGCGGATCAACCCGGCGGTGAACGGCGTCGCATAGATGGGGACGCCGAGATCGGCAGCGAGGTAGGGTAGTGCGCCGATATGGTCCTCATGCCCATGCGTCACGACGATGCCGACCAGATCGTCAATGCGATCCTCGATGAAGGAAAGGTCGGGCAGGATCAGGTCGATGCCGGGATAGGCGGGATCGGCAAAGGTCACGCCGCAATCGACCATCAGCCATTTGCCGGCGGTGCCGTAGAGATTGACGTTCATGCCGATCTCGCCCGATCCGCCGAGCGCGACGAAAAGCAGTTCGTTCTTGGGTGTCACTTCATTCCTGACGTTGGATTGGCTGCCGGTGGATACGGGGCAGCGACGCGCGGCAGATCAGCCGCCTTTGGATCAGATATGGCAACGCTGCCACAGGATCGCCAGCCCCTGAATCGTGAGGTCGGGCTCGATCGCGTCGAAGGCGTCGGTGTGGCGCTCGAACAGGATGGCGAGCCCGCCGGTCGCGATCACGCGCGCGGGCCGCCCGATCTCTGCGCGCAGCCGCGCGACCAGCCCCTCGATCATCGCGACATAGCCCCAGAAGATGCCGATCTGCATCTGGCTGACGGTGGTACGCCCGACGACGGAGGGGTCCTCAGGCGCCTCGATCGCGATACGCGGCAGCTTGGCGGCGGCGGCGACGAGGGCGTCGAGCGACAGGTTAATGCCCGGCGCGATGATCCCGCCCTTGTAAGCCCCCGAATAGTCGGCGACGTCGAAGGTCGTGGCAGTGCCGAAATCGACGATCACGAGATCGCCGTCATATTTCGCATGTGCAGCGATGACGTTCAATGCGCGGTCGGCGCCGACATTGCCCGGCTCGTCCACGTCGAGCGCGATGTCCCACGGAATATCGCGGCCCGCGACCAGCGCGGCGCTTCCGAAATACTTCTCCGCCAGCACCTCTAGGTTGTGGAGTGCACGCGGCACGACGGTGCCGATGACGACGCCTTCCACATCGTCGCGGCTGAACCCCTCCAGTGCAAGCAGCTGGTTGAGCCAGACGACATATTCGTCGGCGGTGCGGCGCGGATCGGTGGCGATGCGCCAGCGCGCCCGGATCGTGCGTGCCTGATCAACCAGCGCGAAGACGATATTGGTGTTCCCGGCATCGACCGCGAGCAGCATAGGTGGGGTCCTCAGATCAGGAACACGTCGCCGGCGTGGATGACACGGGTGCGCCCGTCCGCCAAGCGCAGGCGGAGCGCGCCGTCCGCGGCGAGGCCGTCGAACAGGCCCTCGATCGCGTCGCCATCAGGGCCGTGAAGGCGAAGCGCCGCGCCGAGGCTGTGCGCGCGGGCGAGCCACGCCTCGCGGATCGCCCCCAGCCCCTCGCCCCGCCAGCGGCCGAGCCACCGCGCGAACGCGGCCGCAAGGGTATGGGCGAAGTCGGCCGGTGTCGGCGCGGCATCCAGTGTCGCCGTGGGCCGATCGGGAAGCGCCGGCGCGTGGGCGAGGTTGACGCCGATGCCCACGATCACCGCCGCTTCGATCCGTTCGAGCAGAATGCCGGCAAGCTTGGCGCCGCCCAGCAACAGGTCATTGGGCCATTTGAGCCGGAGCGGCTGCGGAGCCGGAAGATAGGCGCCCGCGGCTTCGTGGAGCGCAACGCCCGCGACGAGCGAGAGGCTGGTGGGCGGCGGGTCGCTCGGGCGCAGGCGGACAAGCGTACTGCCGTAAAAATTGCCCGGCGGCGAGGTCCAGGCACGGCCCTGCCGCCCGCGTCCCGCAGTCTGGCGGTCGGCGCGAAGCCACAGGCCCTCCTCCGCCCCGCCTGCCGCCAGCACGGCGAGGTCGGCATTGGTCGACCCCGTTTCCGCAACCTCGACGATGCGCGTCAGAACAGCGCCCGTGCCGCCGTCAGGCTTGCGGCGCTGAGCGCGGGGATCAGGAGATAGCCCGCGGGCGAGATGAACACCGCACTCGCGGCGATAAGGCCCTTCTCGACGACGCTCTCCGATGGCGCGAAGGCGGGTGCCGCCTCGTCGAAATACATCGTCTTGACGATGCGCAGGTAATAATAGGCGCCGATCACCGAGGCGGCGATGCCGATCACCGCCAGCGGGAACAGCCCCGCGCGGACGGCCGCGTCGAACACCGCGAACTTGGCGTAGAAGCCGAACAGCGGCGGGATGCCCGCCAGGCTGAACATGAACATGGCGAGCGCCAGCGCCAGGCCCGGCCGCGTGCGCGACATCCCCGACAGGCTGGCGATGCTCTCGACCGGCTGACCGTCAGCGCCGCGCATCTGCAGGACCACCAGGAAGCTGCCGAGCGTCATCGCGACATAGATCGTCATGTAGACGAGCACTGCGGCGATGCCGTCCTCGGTTCCGGCGGCGAGGCCGATCAGCGCGAAGCCGATATTGTTGATCGACGAATAGGCGAGCAGCCGCTTGATGTTGCTCTGGTTGATCGCCGCGACCGCGCCGAGGATGATCGAGGCGAGCGAGGCGAAGATGACGATCTGGCGCCAGTCGGCGGTCGCCGGCCCCATCGCCTCGACGGCGATGCGGAGGGCTAGCGCGACGGCGGCGACCTTCTGCGCGCTTGCGAAGCTGAGCGTCACCGGGGTCGGCGCGCCCTCGTACACGTCGGGCGTCCACATGTGGAACGGCACCGCCGCGATCTTGAACGCAAGGCCGGCGAACACGAACACGAGGCCGAACAGCAGGCCGAGCGACTTCGTGCCGGCATAGGCCGCCGAAATGCCCGAGTAGAGCGTCGTGCCCGAGAAGCCGTAGACGAGGCTGATGCCGTAAAGGAGGATGCCCGACGCGAGCGCGCCGAGGATGAAATATTTGAGGCCCGCCTCGGCCGAACGCTGGTCGCGGCGCATGAAGCTGGCGAGCACGTAAGCCGCAAGGCTCTGGAGCTCGAGCCCGACATAGAGCGTCAGCAGGTCGGCGGCAGACACCATCATCCCCATGCCGACGGCCGCGAGCAGCATCAGCACCGGATATTCGGGCCGCAGGTCATCGCCCGAGGTATCGGCGAAGAAGCGCGGCGCGATCAGGATCGCCACGCCGCTGGCGATGTAGATGAGGATCTTGGCAAAGGTACCGAAGGCGTCCGAGCGCCACAGCCCGTCGAACGCCTCGCCCCCGGTCGAGGCAGGGCCGGCAAGCGCGATCCCCGCGCCGATCAGCAGGGCGACCGCGGCATAGGAAATCGCCCGCGTCGACGCCTGACCACCCCAGGCGGCGGCGAGCATCAGCACAAGGCTGCCGAGCGTCAGAACGAGCTCGGGCAGGATGAACAGCATCTGCGTTCCGTAGGACATCAATGGCCTCCGCCATGCGCGGCGGCGGGCGCGGCTTCACCGCCCTCGGCCGCTTCGCCATGGCCGCTTACTTCTTCGACGCGGGCCTCATAAGCGGCGATCGCGGCGGGCTTGCCCGCGGTCGGCTTCGAGTCGCTCCCCGGATTGCCGCGGTTCACGCGCTCGAGCAGCGTCGCGACGTCGGCGCGCATGGGCGCAAGGAAGCTCTCCGGGTACACGCCCATCCAGAGCACCACCGCGGCCACGGGCGCGAGCAGCGCGATTTCACGGCGGCTGAGGTCGGGCATGACGCGAACGTCGTCCGACTTGATCTCGCCCCACACCACGCGGCGGTAGAGATAGAGCATGTACGCCGCACCCAGGATGATGCCCGTGGTGCAAAGGAGCGCGACCCAGGTCGACACCTGATAAGTACCGGCAAGGCTCAGGAACTCGCCGACGAAGCCGCTCGTCCCCGGTAGGCCGATCGAGGCCATGGTGAACAGCAGAAACAGGATCGCGTAGCGCGGCATGTTGTTCGCAAGCCCGCCGTAACGCGCGATCTCCCGCGTGTGCAGCCGGTCGTAGATCACGCCGACGCAGAGGAACAGCGCGCCCGAGACGAGGCCATGCGACAACATGACGATCATCGCGCCCTCAATGCCCTGCTGGTTGAAGGCGAAAAGGCCGATCGTCACGATCGCCATGTGCGCGACCGACGAATAGGCGATCAGCTTCTTCATGTCCGACTGCACGAGGGCGACGAGGCTGGTGTAGATCACCGCCACTGCCGAAAGCGCGAAAATGAGCCAGGTGAGCTCGCCCGACGCTTCCGGGAACATCGGCAGGCTGAAGCGCAGGAAGCCGTAGCCGCCAAGCTTCAGCAGCACGCCAGCCAGGATCACCGAGCCCGCGGTCGGCGCCTGGACGTGCGCGTCGGGGAGCCAGGTATGGACGGGCCACATCGGCATCTTGACCGCGAAGGAGGCGAAGAAGGCCAGCCACAGCCAGGTCTGTACCCCGGCGGGGAAGTCATACGCCATCAGGTCGGGGATGTACGACGTCCCCGCCACGCTGCTCATATAGAGCATCGCGATGAACATCAGCACCGAGCCGAGCAGCGTGTAGAGGAAGAATTTGTATGAGGCGTAGATACGGTTCGCGCCGCCCCAGATGCCGATGATGAGATACATCGGGATGAGGCCGGCCTCGAAGAACATGTAGAACAGGAACAGGTCCTGCGCAGCGAATGTGCCGATCATCAGCACTTCGACGAGCAGGAACAGTGCCATATACTCGGGCACGCGCTTCTCGATCGCTTCCCAACTGGCGCCGATGCAGATCGGCATCAGGAAGACGCTGAGCATGATAAGCATCAGCGCGAAGCCGTCGATGCCCATCGCCCAGGCGAAACGGCCGAAGACCGGCGCATATTCGGTGAACTGCCACTGCGGCGCCGAGGGGTTCTGGTCGAAATTCGCCCAGAGCAGGCAGCCGAGCACGAAATCGACCAGGGTCGCGACGAGCGCGATCAGGCGCGCCGTCTTCGCATCGACGAACAGACATGCGACCGCCGCGACGAGCGGCACGACGAGCATCAGCGAGAGAATGGGGAAGCCGTCCATGATCTCAGCGCCCCGCGATGGCCCAGGTGACCGCGGCGGTCAGCCCGATCAGCATGACGAAGGCATAGCTGTATACATATCCCGACTGGACGCGCCCCGCGACCCGGCTGCCCAGCGCCACCACCGCCGCCGACCCATTGGGGCCGAAACGGTCGATCGTACCCTCGTCGCCGGCCTTCCAGAACAGGCGACCAAAGGCGAAGGCGGGCTTGACGAAGAGAAGGTCGTAGAGCTCGTCGAAATACCATTTGTGAAGCAGGAACCGGTGCAGCACGCGGAACTGCTCCGCGAACTGCGCCGGGAAGCCCGGACGAATGAGATAGGCATAGATCGCGGTCACCAGGCCAATCAGCATCACCACCGTCGCGGCCAGCTTCACGAACAGCGGCACCTCGTGCATCGCGTGCGAAAGCTCGACATTGAAGAAGATCGAGCCGCGCCAGAACGCCGCCTCTTCGAGGAAGGCATGGTGGAAGGCGAGACCGG
Source organism: Sphingomonas spermidinifaciens (assembly GCF_002351485.1). GTDB lineage: Bacteria > Pseudomonadota > Alphaproteobacteria > Sphingomonadales > Sphingomonadaceae > Sphingomonas > Sphingomonas spermidinifaciens. Next base: position 1,405,317 of record NZ_NWMW01000001.1, read on the forward strand.
CGCCGATCGCGCCGACCGTCAGGACAAGCAGCGGTGTCAGCATGACCCACGGGCTCTCATGCGGGTGATAGCCCGCCGTGCCGTCGTCTTCGGCGTGGCCGTGCCGGTCGTGCGCGTGCGCGGCATGGGCGGCGGGCGCATGGCCCGCATCCTCGTGCGATGCGTCGTCGTGATGGTGGTCGCCATGCGCGGCGTGCTGGATATGCTCCGACCCCGCCCAGCGCGGCTGGCCCCAGAAAGTGAGGAACATCAGCCGCCACGAATAGAAGCTGGTCAAGAGCGCCGCGAAGGTGCCGACCCAGAAGGCGCCCTGCCCGCTACCCGACGCCCACGCCGCCTCGAGGATGGCGTCCTTCGAGTGGAAGCCCGCGAACCCGCCGATGCCATAGATGCCGACGCCCGTGATCGCCAGCGTGCCCGCCATCATCGTCCAGAAGGTGATCGGGATATGCCGGCGCAGGCCCCCATAGAAGCGCATGTCCTGCTCGTGATGCATCGCATGGATGACCGAGCCGGCGCCGAGGAACAGCAGCGCCTTGAAGAAGGCGTGGGTGAACAGGTGGAACATCGCCGCGCCATACGCGCCGACGCCGGCGGCGAAGAACATGTATCCGAGCTGCGAGCAGGTCGAATAGGCGATGACGCGCTTGATGTCGGTCTGCACCGTGCCGATCGTCGCGGCGAAGATGCAGGTCGCGGCGCCGATGCCGGTGACGACGGTGAGCGCGGTCGGCGACACCTCGAACATCGGCGACAGGCGGCAGACCATGAACACGCCCGCGGTCACCATCGTCGCGGCGTGGATCAGCGCCGACACCGGCGTCGGCCCCTCCATCGCGTCGGGAAGCCAGGTGTGGAGGCCGAGCTGCGCCGACTTGCCCATGGCCCCCACGAACAGCAGCAGGCAGAGCACCGTCATCGTGTCGAAGCGATAGCCGAGGAGGCCGATCGTCGATCCCGCCATCGACGGCGCCGCCTCGAGAATGGCGGGGATCGAGATGGTGTTGAAGACGAGGTACGTGCCGAAGATGCCGAGCATGAAGCCCAGATCGCCGACGCGATTGACGACGAACGCCTTGATCGCCGCGGCCTGCGCCGACGGCTTCTTGTACCAGAAGCCGATCAGGAGGTAGCTGGCGAGGCCCACCCCTTCCCAGCCGAAGAACATCTGGATGAGGTTGTCCGCCGTCACCAGCATCAACATCGCGAAGGTGAACAGCGACAGGTATGCGAAGAAGCGCGGCTGATCGGGATCCTCCGCCATATAGCCCCAGCTATACAGGTGGACGAGCGCCGAGACGGTGGTGATGACCACCAGCATGATCGCGGTCAGCGTATCGACCCGCAGCGCCCAGGCGGCGTCCATCCCGCCCGACTTGATGAAGTCGAGGACGTGGACGACCTCGGCCTCGCGCCCGCCCGACAGGAAGCCGAGGAAGATCGGCCAGGAAAGAAGGCACGCAATGGCGAGCGCGCCGGTCGTCACCGACTTGGCGGCGACATTGCCGATCGCGCGGTTGCCCAACCCCGCGACGATCGCCGCGATCAGCGGCAGGAAGACGATTGCCTGGATCACCAGATGCTTACCCCTTCATCCGGTTGGCATCATCGACCGCGATATTGCCGCGGCCACGGAAGTAGATGACGAGGATGGCGAGCCCGATCGCCGCCTCGCCCGCGGCGACGGTCAGCACGAACATCGCGAAAACCTGCCCCACCAGATCGCCGAGGAAGGCCGAGAAGGCGACGAGGTTGATGTTCACCGCCAGGAGGATGAGCTCGATCGCCATCAGGATGACGATCAGGTTCTTGCGGTTGAGGAAGATGCCCATGACGCCAAGCGCGAACAGGATCGCGCCGACGGTCAGGTAATGCTGAAGCCCGATCACAGCTCGACCCCCTGGCCCACCGGCTGGTTGACCTTGCGCACCGCGTCCTTTGACCGGCGCGCGACCTGGCGGGCGATGTTCTGCTTGATGACGCCGGTCCGCTCGCGGTGCGTCAGCACGATCGCGCCGATCATCGCTACGAGAAGGACGAGGCCCGCGCCCTCGAACACGAGCAGGTAGCGGGTGTAGAGCAGCCGCCCGATCGCCTCGATATTCGGCACCGCCGCGTCAATCGGGGAGATGCGGGTCGACAGCTCGATCCCGCCCGCCGACCACGCGCCGACGCCGATCAGGATCTCGGCCGCCAGCGCCACCGCCAGCACGATGCCGATCGGCAGATATTTGACGAAGCCCGCGCGCAGTTCGGCGAAGTCGATGTCGAGCATCATCACGACGAACAGGAACAACACCGCGACCGCGCCGACATAGACGATGACGAGCAGCATCGCGATGAACTCGGCGCCGACGATCACCATCAGGCCAGCGGCATTGAAGAACGCCAGGATCAGCCACAGCACCGAATGCACCGGGTTGCGAGCGGTAATGACCATCGCCGCCGACAGCACGACAATGGCCGCGAAGAGATAGAAGGCGACGGCCTGGATCAACGCGATCCCTCCCGGACAACAGCCGTCACCCCAGCGAAAGCTGGGGTCGCTTTGTGAAGTAGCGCGCTCCCGCGGCCAGAGATCCCAGCCTTCGCTGGGATGACGATGCGTGCCTTTAGCATGGCTGACCCCTTGTGCCCGCGCCGCTTAACGATACGGGGCGTCGGCGGCAAGGTTCGCGGCGATCGCGCGTTCCCAGCGGTCGCCATTCTCGAGCAGCTTCTCCTTGTGGTAGATCAGCTCCTCGCGCGTTTCGGTCGAGAATTCGAAATTGGGCCCCTCGACGATCGCATCGACGGGACATGCTTCCTGGCACAGCCCGCAATAGATGCACTTCGTCATGTCGATGTCGTAGCGCGTCGTCCGCCGCGACCCGTCCTCGCGCGGCTCGGCCTCGATCGTAATGGCCAGCGCGGGGCAAACCGCCTCGCACAGCTTGCACGCGATGCAGCGTTCCTCGCCGTTCGGATAGCGGCGCAGCGCATGCTCGCCGCGAAAGCGGGGCGAGATGGGGTTCTTCTCGTACGGATAGTTGATCGTCGCCTTCGGCTTGAAAAAATACTTCAGCGTCAGGAGGTGGGCCGAGACGAACTCGGCCAGCGCGAACGAACGAAGGGTCTGAGCGAAGCTCATGCCGAAACTCCATATCGCGTCAGCATCAGGAAGCCCGACACGAGGAACACGAAGGTGAGGCTGAGTGGCAGAAACACCTTCCAGCCCAGCCGCATCAGCTGGTCATAGCGATAGCGCGGGACCGTCGCCTTCACCCAGCTGAAGAGGAAGAAGAAGAAAAACGCCTTGGCGAACAGCCAGATGATGCCCGGCACCATATAGAGCGGCGCCCAGTCGAACGGCGGCAGATAGCCGCCCCAGAACAGCACCGCGTTCAGCATGCACATCAGGATGACGTTGGCATATTCGCCAAGCCAGTAGAGCGCGAACGCCATCGACGAATATTCGGTCTGGTATCCGGCGACCAGCTCCGACTCCGCCTCGGTCAGGTCGAACGGCGCGCGCGCCGTCTCCGCCAGCGCCGAAATGAAGAACACCACCGACATCGGGAACAGGAGCGGGTGGAAGCCGAAGCCGTTGATCGGCAGGAACGACAGCCCCCAGATGTTCTTCTGCGCCTCGACGATCGTCGTCAGGTTGAAGCTACCCGCCCAGAGCACGATCGACACAAGCACGAAGCCGATCGCGACTTCGTAGCTCACCATCTGCGCCGCCGCACGGATCGCCGAGTAGAAGGGGTATTTTGAGTTCGACGCCCAGCCCGCCAGGATCACGCCGTAGACGCCGAGCGACGAGGCGGCGAGGACGTAGAGCAGCCCGACATTGATGTCGGCGAGCACCACGCCCACGTCGAAAGGCACCACCGCCCACACGATCAGCGCCACCGTGAAGGTGATGATCGGCGCAAGCAGGAACAGCCCCTTGTTCGCGCCGGTCGGGATGATCGTTTCCTGCAGGAAGACCTTGAGCCCGTCGGCGAACGACTGGAGCAGGCCGAACGGCCCCACCACGTTGGGACCCCGGCGCAGCGCCATCGCCGCCCAGATCTTTCGATCGGCGTAGATGATCATCGCCACCGCCAGCATGACCGGGAAGGCGATCAGCAGGATGCCGGCAAGGGTCGAGACGGCCCAGGCCCCCTCGAAGTTCAGACCGAGCGATTGGAAGAAAGAGGTCACTCCGCCGCCTCCGCGAAATCTTCGCCATGGACGAGTTCGGCCGAGCAGCGCTGCATCGTCGGGCTGGCGCGGCAGATGGCGTTGGTGAGATAGAAGTCGGCGATCGGGTACGTCACCGGCCCCTCGCCGCTGGCGTCGATCGCCGGCGGGTTCCAGTCGTAGCCGGCCAGCCCTTCGCGGCCGAGCGCGGGCACTTCGGCGGCCATCGCGGCGCGCAGCTGGCCGAAATCGTCGAAGGCCAGCGGACGGCCAATGACGTCCGACAGGGCGCGCAGGATCGACCAGTCGTCTCGCGCATCGCCCGGCGCGAACACCGCCCGCTCGCTGAACTGCACCCGCCCTTCGAGGTTGACGTAGGTGCCGGGCTTTTCGGCATAGGTCGCGCCGGGCAGGATCACGTCGGCGTGATGCGCGCCCTTGTCGCCGTGATGGCCAACATAGACCTTGAAGCTGTTCGCAAAGGCCGAGAAATCGACCTCGTCGGCACCAAGGACGAAGACGAGCTTCGGCGACGCTCCGACGATATCGGCGATACCGCCGGCCTGCGCATAGCCCAGCATCAGCGCGCCCATGCGCGCCGCCGCGGTGTGGACGACGTTGAAGCCGTTCCAGCCGTCCCTCACCACATTGAGCGACTTGGCGAGCGCCAGCGCCGCGCCGTGCCCGTTCTTGAGCGCACCGGGGCCGACGACGATCATCGGCTTAGTCGCCGCGGCAAACACGTCCGCCGCCGCATCCGGCAGCTTGCCGAGCAGCGACAGGTCATCACCCAGCCAAGTCGCCTTGTAGGTCAGGTCGGTCTCCGGCCCGATCGCGAAGACCTTCGCGCCCTTCTTGATCGCCTTGCGCACCCGCGTGTTGATGAGCGGCGCTTCCCAGCGAAGGTTCGAGCCCACGAGCAGGATCGCGTCGGCCTCCTCGACGCCCGCGATCGTCGTGTTGAACGCGACTGCGCCCAGGCTGGTCACGTCATAGGCCATGCCCGTCTGCCGCCCCTCGAGCAGCGACGAGCCGAAGCCCTCGACCAGCTTCTTGGCGGCGAACATCGTCTCGCAATCGACCATGTCGCCGGCGATCGCGGCAACCGACGATCCGGCCGTGCGTGCCACCTCGGCGATCGCGGCGAACGCTTCGTCCCAGGTAGCGGCAACGAGCTTGCCATCGCGGCGGATGTACGGCTTGTCGAGGCGCCGGCGGACAAGGCCGTCGACATGGTGGCGCGTCTTGTCGTGCGCCCATTCCTCGTTCACGTCCTCGTTGACGCGCGGCAGCACGCGCAGCACCTGCCGGCCACGCGCGTCAATTCGGATATTGGTGCCGACCGCATCCATCACGTCGATGCCGAGCGTCTTCTTGAGCTCCCATGGCCGCGCGTTGAAGGCGTACGGCTTAGAGGTTAGCGCGCCCACCGGGCACAGATCGACCACGTTGCCGCTGAGTTCGCTCGACACCGCCTTCTCGAGATAGGAGGTGATCTGCATGTTCTCGCCGCGATAGATCGCGCCGATCTCCTCGACCCCGGCGACTTCCTCGGCGAAACGGACGCAACGCGTGCACTGGATGCAGCGGGTCATGACCGTCTTGACGATCGGGCCCATATATTTCTCGGTCACCGCGCGCTTGTTCTCGGTATAGCGCGTCGCCCCGCGACCATAGGCCATGGTCTGGTCCTGAAGGTCGCACTCGCCGCCCTGGTCGCAGATCGGGCAGTCGAGCGGGTGGTTGATGAGGAGGAACTCCATCACCCCCTCGCGCGCGGCCTTCACCATCGCGCTGTCGGTCCGCACTTCCTGATTGTCGGCGGCGGGCAGCGCGCAGCTTGCCTGCGGCTTGGGCGGCCCGGGCTTCACCTCGACCAGGCACATGCGGCAATTGCCGGCGATCGACAGCCGCTCGTGATAGCAGAAGCGGGGAATCTCCTTCCCCGCCGCCTCGCACGCCTGAAGCACGGTGGCTCCCTGCGGCACCTCGACCTCGATCCCGTCGACCTTGAGCTTGGGCATTATTCGGCAGCTTCCATCATCGGGGCAGTGCCCGAACCGTTCTTCTCCAGGATCCGCCGCTCCAGCTCCGGGCGGAAGTGGCGGATCAGGCCCTGGATCGGCCATGCCGCCGCGTCGCCGAGCGCGCAGATGGTGTGGCCTTCGACCTGCTTGGTCACCTGATGCAGCGTGTCGATCTCGCTGATGTCGGCGTCGCCGGTGCGCAGCCGCTCCATCACGCGCCACATCCAGCCGGTGCCCTCGCGGCACGGCGTGCACTGGCCGCAGCTCTCATGCTTGTAGAAATAGCTAATACGGCTGATCGCGCGGACGATGTCGGTGGACTTGTCCATGACGATGACCGCCGCGGTGCCGAGACCCGAGCCGACCGCTTTCAGCCCGTCGAAATCCATCGGCGCGTCCATGATCTCGGCCGCCGGAACCAACGGCACCGACGAGCCGCCGGGGATCACCGCGAGGAGGTTGTCCCACCCGCCGCGGATGCCGCCGCAATGCTTCTCGATCAGCTCGCGGAAGGAGATGCTCATCGCCTCCTCGACCACGCACGGCTTCTCGACATGGCCGCTGATCTGGAAAAGCTTGGTGCCCTTGTTGTTCTCGCGCCCGAAGCTCGAAAACCATTCCGGCCCGCGGCGCAGGATCGTCGGCGCGACCGCGATCGATTCGACATTGTTGACCGTCGTCGGGCAGCCATAAAGGCCTGCGCCCGCCGGGAACGGGGGCTTGAGGCGCGGCTGACCCTTCTTGCCCTCGAGGCTTTCGAGCATCGCGGTTTCTTCGCCGCAGATATAGGCGCCCGCCCCGCGGTGGCAGAACACGTCGAAGTCGTAGCCCGACCCGCAGGCGTTCTTGCCGATGAAGCCCTTGTCATACGCCTCGGCGATCGCCGCGAACAGCACCTCGGCCTCGCGGATATATTCGCCTCGAATGTAGATGTATGCCGCCCGCGCACGCATCGCGAAGCCGGCGACCAGCGCGCCCTCGATCAGCTTGTGCGGATCGTGGCGGATGATCTCCCGGTCCTTGCAGGACCCCGGTTCGGATTCATCGGCGTTGATGACGAGGAAGCTGGGGCGCTCGGGCGTCGGGTTCTTCGGCATGAAGCTCCACTTCATGCCGGTGGGGAAACCCGCGCCGCCGCGACCGCGCAGGCCCGATGCCTTGATACGATCGATGATCGTATCCTGGCCGAGCTCGAGCAGCGCCTTGGTGTTGTCCCAGTCGCCGCGTTTCATCGCCGCGTCGACGTTCCACGGCTGGAACCCATAGACGTTGGTGAAGATGCGGTCCTTGTCGGCGAGCATTACTTGCCCCCTCCCAACAGCTTGCGACCCCCGGCGAGGATCGCGACGACGATCGCGGCGCCGATCAGCACGCCGAGCAGCTTGAAGCTGAGTTTCAGTACCCAGCCGAGCACGACGATCGCGCCGATGACGGCGAGGATGGTGATGATCGTGTTCTTGCTCACGCGGTCCACTCCGCGCGATAATCATGGTTCGCCTCGATCATCGCGGTCAGCGTGGTCGGCCCGCCCTCTGGCTCCGAGGTATGGCGGCCGTTCTGCGGGCCGGGCTTCACGCTCTCGCCCGCGGCGAGCGCCGACAGGATCGCGACCGTCTTGTCGTAGTCGAGATCCTCGAAATTGTCGTCATTGATCTGGACCATCGGCGCGTTGGCGCAATTGCCCATGCACTCGACCTCGGTCAGCGTGAACAGGCCGTCGGGCGTCGTCCGTCCCTTGACCAGGCCCTGGTTCTTGCACGCCGCGAGTACGTCGTCGGAGCCGCGCAGCATGCACGGCGTCGTGCCGCAGACCTGCACGTGATAGCGGCCGACCGGCGAGAGGTTGTACATGGTGTAGAAGGTCGCGACCTCGAATACGCGGATGTACGGCATGTCGAGGAAGCGCGCGACGAACTCGATCACGGGCACGGGCAGCCAGCCCTGCGTCTGCGTCTCTGCCCCCACCTGTCGCTGGGCAAGGTCGAGGAGCGGGAGCGTCGCCGACTGCTGGCGCCCCGGGGGGTAACGGCCGACGATTTCCTTCGCCTTGGCCATGTTCGCCTCGTTCCAGGCGAAATTGCCCCAGCGCGCGCGGACCTCGGCCTCGTCGGGAATGGGTGTTGCGTCAGCCATTATCGGTCACACTCCCCGAACACGATGTCCATCGCGCCCAGAATCGCGGTCGTATCGGCGAGCATGTGCCCGCGGCTCATGAAGTCCATCGCCTGGAGGTGGCTGAACGCGGTCGGGCGGATCTTCACGCGATAGGGCTTGTTCGAGCCGTCGGAGACGAGGAACACGCCGAACTCGCCCTTGGGGCTCTCGGTCGCGACGTACACTTCGCCAGCGGGGACGTGATAGCCCTCGGTGAAAAGCTTGAAGTGGTGGATGAGCGCTTCCATCGAGCGCTTCATCTCCGCCCGGTGCGGCACCGCCACCTTGCGATCGAGCGACAGAACGGGGCCGTCGGGCATCTCGTTCAGGCACTGCTTCATGATGCGCGCCGACTGATAGACTTCCTCGACGCGGACCATGAACCGGTCGTAGCAGTCGCCGCGCGTGCCCACCGGCACGTCGAACTCCATCCGGTCATAGACGTCATAGGGCTGCGACTTGCGCAGGTCCCAGGGCAGCCCGGCGGCGCGGATCATCGGGCCGGAGAAGCCCCATTTCAGCGCGTCCTCGCGGCTGACGATCGCGATGTCGACGTTACGCTGCTTGAAGATGCGGTTCTCGGCGACGAGGCTGATCGCGTCGCCGAACAGCTGCGGCAGGCGCGTGTCGAGCCAGTCGGCGATATCGGTGAGCAGCTTGAGCGGCACGTCCTGACGCACGCCGCCGACGCGGAAATAATTCGCGTGCATGCGCGCGCCCGAGGCCCGCTCATAGAAGTTCATCAGGTCTTCGCGCAGCTCGAACATCCACAGGTTGGGCGTCATTGCGCCCACGTCCATCACGTGGCTGCCCAAGTTGAGCATATGGTTCATGATGCGCGTGAGTTCGGCAAAGAACACGCGCAGATACTGGCCGCGGACCGGCACCTCGAGATCAAGCAGTTTCTCGATCGCTAGGACGAAGCTGTGTTCCATGCACATCGGCGAGCAGTAATCGAGGCGATCGAAATAGGGGATCGCCTGCTGATACGTCTTGTACTCGCAGAGCTTCTCGGTACCGCGATGGAGCAGGCCGACATGCGGATCGATCCGCTCAATCACCTCGCCGTCCATCTCCATGACGAGGCGCAGCACGCCGTGCGCCGCGGGATGCTGCGGGCCGAAGTTGATCGTGTAGTTCTGGATCGCGACGTCGCCAGCGCTCTCGGGCGACTGGGCATCGGCGTGCATCAGCTGGGTGGTGGTATCGGACATTACTGGTTCTGCCCCGCGCCCTTGGTGGGGATCACGTCGGATTCGGCCGGCTTCTCGCCCTTCTGGTTGCCCGGACTCGCCTCGCCCGCGCCGGTCTCCGCACGGCTGTCGGTCGAGCGGCCATAGCCGGTGCCAGGATGCGCGTCGGGCTTGGCGGGCGCGGTGCTCGCGTCGGCGCGGACGACCTGATCGGCGGTGACGGGGCTCGGCGCACCCTTGGCCTCGGGCACCGCGGGCGGCGGCGCGGCGGGCGGGGTCGCGGCGGCGGCCTTCTCGTCGCCGGGAAGCACGTATTGCGCGCCTTCCCACGGGCTCATGAACTCGAAATTGCGGAAGTCCTGGGCGAGCTTCACGGGCTCGTAGACCACGCGCTTGGCCTCTTCCGAATAGCGCAGCTCGACGAAGCCGGTCAGCGGGAAGTCCTTGCGGAACGGGTGCCCGCGAAAGCCGTAGTCGGTCAGGATGCGGCGCAGGTCCGGGTGCCCATCGAACAGCACGCCGTACATGTCATAGACTTCGCGCTCGAGCCAGTTGGCGACCGGCCACAGGCCCGTCACGCTGGGTACCGGCGTGTCCTCGGCCGCGGTCACCCGCACGCGCAGGCGGTGGTTCCGGGTGACGCTGAGCAAGTGATAGCAGACGTCGAAGCGCTCCTCGCGCTCCGGATAGTCGACGCCGGCGATCTCCATCAGCTGCTGATACTCGAGGCCCGGCGTGTCGCGCAGCGCGATCATCGCGTCGATCAGGCCATCGCGGGTGACGGTCAGCGTCACTTCGCCGACCTTGTCCTGCGCCTCGACCAACGCAGCACCGATCGCCGCGGTCGCCGCGTCGATCACGCCGTCATTGGGGGCATAGCGGGGCGCCGAAGACCTCATCGCGAGCCAATCACCTTTCAATCGTTCCCACGCGGCGGATCTTTCGCTGCAGCTGCATCACGCCATAGAGCAGCGCCTCGGCGGTCGGCGGACAGCCGGGGACGTAGATGTCCACCGGCACGATCCGGTCGCAGCCGCGCACGACGCTGTAGCTATAATGATAGTATCCGCCGCCATTGGCGCACGAGCCCATCGAAATGACGTATTTGGGCTCCGACATCTGGTCGTACACGCGGCGGAGCGCCGGGGCCATCTTGTTGCAGAGCGTGCCCGCGACGATCATCACGTCGGACTGGCGCGGGCTGGCGCGCGGCGCGGCACCGAACCGCTCCATGTCGTAGCGCGGCATGTTCACATGGATCATCTCGACCGCGCAGCAGGCGAGGCCGAACGTCATCCACCAGAGCGAGCCGGTACGCGCCCACTGGAACAGCTCCTCGGTCGAGGTGACGAGGAAGCCCTTGTCCTGAAGCTCACCGTTCAGGTCGTTGTAGAAGCCCAGGTCCGGCTGCGTACCGGGGGCGGGCTGTGCGAGGTTCACTCCCAATCGAGTGCTCCCTTCTTCCAGGCATAGACAAGGCCGAGCGCGAGTTCGGCGATGAAGATCATCATCGACGACCAGGCTACCCAGCCCAGGTCGAACACGCTCACCGCCCACGGATATAGGAACGCCGCCTCGAGATCGAAGACGATGAACAGGATCGCGACGAGATAAAATCGCACGTCGAACTGGCTGCGCGAATCCTCGAACGCGGGAAAGCCGCATTCATATTCCGTCAGCTTCTCGGGCGTCGGCTTGTGCGCGCCTGTGAAGCGCGCGGCCACCATCGGCAGGAACACGAACGCCGACGACAGGGCGAGCGCGACGCCTAGGAACATCAGGATCGGCAGATATTGCGACAGGTCGACCAAGGGTCATCTCGCGGTTGCAGCAGGGTTTGGGCGCGCTTCTAGGCCGATGAACCGAGGGGGGCAAGGCGGCGAGCCAGTGAGAATGATTCGCAGGGCGCGCCCCGCCTCGACGTCGTTCCTGACCTTAGCGGCCGAAGGTCAAGCTGGCGAAGATCGTCCCGAACTCGGCGCGGGGATGATTGAAAGGCCCCTGCCCTGGCCCGAGGCCCCCGGCCCGCGGGGATGGGGCAAATACCCCACCAGCCATGTGTCAGCGCAGCGCGCCGGCGGCAAGCTTGTGCAGCTTCGAATGGAGCACGTCGTTGGCGGCGAGCACCTGTCGCTTCTCGAGCGCCTGGTCGGTGCCGCGATAGTCGGTGACGTAGCCGCCGGCTTCCTTGACGATCAGGTATCCCGCCGCGACGTCCCAGATGCTGAGCCCGCTTTCCCAGAAGCCGTCGAACCGCCCCGCCGCGACCCAGGCGAGGTCGAGCGCCGCCGACCCCAGCCTACGGATGCCCGCCACCTCGGGCGCGATCGCGCCGAAGATGCGCGTCCATTCGGGGAAGTCGCCGTGGCCGAGAAACGGGATGCCGGTCGCGATGATCGCATCGTTCAGGTCTCGCCGCGCCGACACGCGAAGCCGCTGGCCGGTCAGCCACGCGCCGCGACCCTTCTCGGCCCAGAAGCTCTCGTCGGTCAGCGGCTGATAGACGAGGCCATGGGTGATGCCCGAGCGCGGGTCCTGCACCGCGATCGAGATCGCAAAATGCGGGATGCCGTGAAGGAAGTTGGTCGTCCCGTCGAGCGGGTCGATGATCCAGCGCGGCTTGTCGGGATCGCCCTCGATCACCCCGCCCTCTTCCATGACGAAGCCCCAGTCGGGCCGCGCCTTCAGAAGCTCGTCATAGAGCGTCCGCTCCGCGCGCTGGTCGGCCATCGACACGAAGTCGGCCGGCCCCTTCTTCGACACCTGAAGGTGCTGGACCTCGTTGAAGTCGCGGCGCAGGCGCGGCGCCGCCTTGCGGGCGGCGCGCTCCATGACGGTGATAAGGCCGGATTGGGCAGACATTTTCTAACCTTAAGCCCTCTCCCCGCCGGGGAGAGGCAGAGAGGATCAATCGGCGCGCCTTACATATTCGCGCTCGTACACGTCGACGACGATGCGCGTTCCGCTGGTGATATGCGGCGGCACCATCACGCGGACGCCATTGTCGAGGATCGCGGGCTTGTAGCTCGAAGAGGCGGTCTGGCCCTTCACCACCGCGTCGGCCTCGACGATCGTCGCCTCGATCGTGTCGGGCAGCTGGACACTGATCGGGCGCTCGTCATGGAGCTCCATGACGACGTCCATGCCATCCTGCAGAAACTCGGCGGCGTCGCCCAGCACGCCCTTGTCGAGCGTGATCTGCTCGTAATTGTCCTTGTCCATGAAGGTCAGCGTGTCGCCCTCGGCGAACAGGAACTGGAAGTCCTTGGTATCGAGCCGCACGCGCTCGACCGTTTCGGCCGAACGGAAACGGACGTTGGTCTTGCGCCCGTCGATCAGGTTCTTCATCTCGACCTGCATATAGGCGCCGCCCTTGCCGGGCTGGGTGTGCTGGATCTTCACCGCACGCCAGATGCCGCCTTCATACTCGATGATGTTGCCGGGACGGATGTCCACGCCGCTGATCTTCATGGGTTCGACCTGTTGGAAAGAGCTGAATGGCCGCGCCTTAGCCAAGCGGCAGCGACGGGGCAAGCCGCGCCCTTGGTCGCCGGCGCCCGCCCGGCTATGACGAAGCGGGGGGACCGGACATGGAATTGCAGGCATGGCTGCCGTTCGCGGTGGTGGCATTGCTGCTCGCGGTGCTGCCGGGGCCGGGGGTGGCGAGCATCGTCGGCTTCGCCTTTTCCTCGGGGCGGCGCGCGGCACTCGCCTCGGTGGCGGGGATGGCGACGGGGAACCTGATGGCGGTGTCGGCCTCGCTGGCGGGCGCGGGCGCGCTGATCGCCACGTCGCCCGCCGCCTTTGCCGCGTTCAAATGGGCGGGCGCGGCCTATCTGGTCGTCATCGGCCTGCTCGCGATCGCACGGAGCGGCCGCGGCGGGCCGGTCGAGGCGATGCCGCGGCGCGCCAGCCCCCGCGCGGCGTTCATGACCAACGTCGCGGTGGGTGGCCTCCATCCAAAGACGATCCTTTTCTTCGTCGCTTTCGCCAGCCAGTTCGTGCGGCCCGACCGTCCCTATCTGCCGCAAGCGCTGGTGCTGGGCGCGACCTTCGTCCTGACCGCGCTCGTCACCGACACGCTCTACGCACTGGGTGCCGCGCGCGCCGCGGCGATCGTCCGCCGCCCGGCGACGCAGCGCTGGACGCAGCGAATCTCGGGCGGGGTGATCGTGACGGCCGGGGCGGCGCTGGCGCTCGCGGCGCGCTAGTCGGCGGAGCCGGTCAGGAGCGGCGTCGGATCGACCGCGCGCCCCTGCCACCAGCGCTCGCCGGGTGCCATCGCCGACAGGCCGAAATGGAGGTGCGTATTGCCCGGCCGGGCATTGCCCGTATCGCCGACCGCTGCGATCGGCTGGCCCGCACGGACCCGCACACCCTCCGCAATGCCGGGCGCATAGGCGGCGAGGTGGGCGTAATAATAGCTCCAGCGGCCGTCGGGCGAGCGGATGTAGAGCGTATTGCCGCCGCCGCCCGCGCTCCAGAAGACCTTTTCGACCACCCCGTCGGCGGCGGCGAGGACGGGCGTACCACCGGGGGCCATGATGTCGTTGCCGCGATGGAGCCGCGTGCCCTGCCCGCGCGGATCGCCCCAACTCGAGGCGATCGCCGACCGTTCGACCCCCGCCACCGGAACGGTCAGCAGCCCACCCGTCCAGCGTACGCCGTCGCCGGCCGGGGGCGCATCGGGTATCGCCGCGATCTCACGGGCGGGGCTCGCCGGCGCATCGGGACCGCCAAAGCGAAGCATCGAGGTGAAGATCGCGCCGCCCACCAAGATCAGCGCGAGGATGCCCCAAAAGAGGCGGGTCATCGCCCTATTTCCGGAACAGCGCCTTGGTGCCCGGTTTGACCATCATAGACAGCCGTGCCGCGTCCCAGTTGGTAAGACGAATACACCCGTTGCTTTCCGTCTTGCCGATGTTCTGCGGCTCGGGCGTCCCATGGATGCCGTAGTGCGGCTTGGAAAGGTCCATCCAGACCACGCCCACCGGATTGTTCGGCCCCGGCGGCACCACCGCCTCCTTCGCGCCCGGCTTGGACCCGGCGATCAGCTCGGGCTGGAACTTCCAGTCGGGATTATAGGCGTTGCCCTTGATCGTCCATTCGCCGATCGGCAGCGGGAACTCGGCGGAGCCCATGGTCGCGGGGAACTGCGCGATCACCCGGTCCTCACCGTTCATCACCTTGAGCACGCCCTCGCTCTCGTCGACCACGACGTGATCGGCGGTCGGCTGGCGCGCATCGACGTTGAGGTAGGCGACGGTCCGCTTCCACGTCGCATCGTCGATATCATAGGCGCGCGACGAGGGGAGCGCATTGGGCACGACGATCTGCTGGCCGGGGCGTAGCGGCGTCTCGCGGCTGTTGAGCGCGACCAGCATCGCCGGCGAAGTATGGAACATCTCCGCCAGCTTCTCGAGCGGCGAGCGATAGGCAAGGCCGGGGAGCTTGGCCTGCTCGCCATAATCCTTGGGGATCGGGTTGACGAACGGCCCTGAAAGCATCTGCGGCGCAAGGGTGATCGTCTTGACGGGCTCGACCGCGTCGTAGCGCCGCAGCGCGGCAAGCGTCGGCGCGTCAAGCCGCCCCGACCGCCCCAGCCCGCGACTTTCCTGAAAGCCGCGGATCGCACCCTTGAAAGCGGCGCTGTTGGTCCCGTCGAGCAGTCCCGACGAAAAGCCGAGCTTCGATAGAATCACCTGGGCCTTCAGCGTTGCCAGATCGACCTTCGGCCCGGCGGGTGCTGCCGCCTGCCGCTTGGGCTCAGGCGCCTGCGCATCGGCGGTGGGAGCACCGGCAAAACCCAGCGCAGCCGCCGTCACCGTGGCGAGGCCGACCACCCCCAGAAGCGCACGATCCCGCTGTTCCATCTGACTCATAATCGATCCGCCTCCTTGGCCGAACCGAACGAGCGGGACTCACCTTTGTTTCATGGGGCCGGGGTTTGGGCTGGCGAGAGACCGCCACCGGAACGGGGGCTAAACGGCTAGTTTGGGCAGGAAAGCGGTCAGTCGAGCCATCACACTTCGTCGCTAGTCGGGCCACGAACGTGCGGCAGATCGACTGGATCGGATGCCCCGGTTGTCAGATGATTTTGGCGAGCCACGGCCAGCGACAGCGTGCGGTTCGGACCACCGCGCACCACTTCCGCATCATGGTTGTCCTGCCAATCGTCCTCCCAAAAACGGACAGGGCAAATCTCAAACATTCCCCGGCCTTTCAAAGTCAGACGACTACAGCATGGGCATCGATAACTCGCGACCTTCTTGCAATCCTTCACGACGCTGTGCTAATCTATGTTCGCCCTCGCTCGATAGGCGTTCGTTCTATCGTGCCGGCCCATGTCCGCAATTGGGCGATAGCCGACTTTCCGGATTCGTAAAAATCGCCGCCCTACCCCAGTACCCTCGCGAACGCCGCCACCGCCTCTGCCTCGTCGCCGTTCCACACCGCGCCCGACACTGCGAGGAAGTCGGCGCCTGCCTTCACCAGCGGGCGGGCATTGGCGGGCGTGATGCCACCGATCGCGACGCAGGGCACTTCGAACAGCGCCGACCACCAGGAGAGGATGACGGGCTCGGGCCGGTGGCTCACCGTCTTGGTCGTCGTCTCGAAGAAGCTGCCGAAGGCAACGTAATCGGCCCCTGCCTCGCCCGCTTCCATCGCCAGGTGGCGGCTGTCGTGACAGGTGACGCCGATCTGCGCCGTGGGGCCGAGCGCCGCCCGCGCCTCGCGCACGTCGCCGTCGCCCTGGCCCAGATGCACGCCGTCGGCGCCGACGCGCTTGGCGAGGCTGATCGAATCGTTGACGATGAAGGCGACGTCGTGGGCGGCGCAGATGCGCTGCAGCGGCTCGGCCAGCGCGGCGGCCTTGTGCTGGTCGATGCCCTTCACCCGGAACTGGAATGCCGCGACCGGCCCGGCGCCGAGCGCACGCTCAAGCCGGTCGTGGAAGCCGCCGCCGACCTCGAGCGGGGAGATAAGGTAGAGCTGGCACGGCGGCCGCCGGTCGTCGCGCTGGAACCGCAGGGCGAAGTCGGGGTCGAGCGGGCCGAGCGGATCGTCGTCGAAATCGGTCATGCGCGCGGGGTTAGTGCGGGGTGGGGGTGAAGGGAAGTCCCCCGTCCCGCCGCATTCCTCCCCGATGGGCTCGATCCGCGACCTCTGCATCGAGCAACCCCCCACCCCTGCGGGGAAGGTGCTGGCCACTCTTTGGATCTCGTCACCCCGGACTTGATCCAGGGTGACGAGGGATCAGGTCATGCCGCCAGCGCCACCTTCTTCACCGATGCGGCGTGAATCTCGTCGATCGCCTCGCCCAGCGCCGCGTCGAACTCGGCGTCGCTCATCTGGTGACGCAGATCCTCGAGCAGCGCGCGGCTGAAGCTGGCGATCATGCCGCGGTTCTTGGCCAGTTCAGCGCAGGCCTGCGGCCGCGCGAAGCCGCCCGACAGCGCAACGACGCGCAGCACGCGGGGGTGATCGACCAACTCGTCGAACAGGCCGGCCTCCTCGGGGATCGACAGCTTGAGCATCACCCGGTCGTCACCGGGCATGGCATCAAGCGCCTTCAGGAGCTCGGCCTTGAGCAGGCGGTCGGCGGCGCCGCGCTCGGGGCTCTTGATGTTCACCTCGGGCTCGATGATCGGGACGAGGCCGGCGGCGAGGACCTCAGCCGCCACCTCGAACTGCTGCGCCACCACTGCGGCGACACCCGCCGGGTTGGCGAGGTTGACGACCGAGCGTTCCTTGGTCCCGAACACGCCAAGGCCGCGGGCACGCGCCAGCAGCGCGTCGAGGCCGTCGATCGGCTTCATCAGCTGGACGCCGTCGGCCTCGGCCTCCAGCCCCTTGTCGATCTTGATGAAAGGGACGACCCCGCGCTCGATCAGCGCCACGGGGGTGGGCTTGCCCGCCACCTCGCCGTCCATCGTCCGCTCGAAAAGGATCGCGCCCAGCACCTTGTCGCCGCTGAACGACGGCGCGGTGATGATCCGCGCGCGCATGTCGTGGATGAGGCCGAACATCGCCTCGTCGCCGTCCCAGGCGCCTTCCTCGATGCCATAGCCCTTGAGCGCCTTGGGCGTGGAGCCGCCCGACTGATCGAGCGCGGCGATGAACCCGTCGCCCTGTGCGATCCGCTGGGTCATGTCGGCCTTGTCCATCTGCGATCCCCTGGGCTTCTGCATACGTATGCGACGCCGCATAGCCGCTCCGGGGCGACCGAGCAATGGGGCGGTGCGGAGGTTATCGCCGTTGGCTACGCCAGCGCTTGATCGTCCGCTGGAGCGAGGCTTCCTCGCCGCCGGTCTGGCGCCACAACTGGCTGAACGAAGGGTCGGCCGAGGCTGGCCGCAGCGCTTCCTCGACATCGTCGAACAGCACCCGGACCGGTGTCGCCACGCCCTCGCCGCAGATGATGCACTCGCGGTTTCGAAGCGCGGGGATCGCGTCGAGGAAGCCGCGTGAGCCCTCGGGCATCGCTGCGCGGACATAGGCCTGGTCGCGGTCGTTGTTGAGGCGCATCGCAATGATCGTGCCGCATTGCGACAGCACGCCTTCGGCAAGGTCGGAGGGGCGCTGGGTGATGAGGCCGAGCGACACGCCGTATTTGCGCCCTTCCTTGGCGATGCGGCTGAGGATGCGGCCGACCGAGGACTGATCGGCGTTACGCTCATTGGGGACGTAGCGGTGCGCCTCCTCGCAGACGAGCAGGATCGGGCGCACCGGTTCGCCGCGCGACCAGATCGCATAATCGAACACCATCCGGCTCAGCACGGCCACCACGACCGACGTGATCTCGCTCGGCACCCCCGACACGTCGATGATCGAGATCGGCTTGCCCTCGGCCGGCAGGCGGAACATCCGCGCGAGGAAGGTCGCCATCGTGTCGGCGACAAGCATGCCGGAGAACATGAAGGTATAGCGCGGATCGTTCTTCACCTCCTCGATCTTGGCCTTGAGGCGCAGATAGGGCGCGGTGTCGCCGGCGCGGTCCATCTTGCCCATCTCGAGCTGGATCGTGGTGGTAAGGTCGCTGAGCAGATAGGGGATCGGCGAATCGACCGTCAGCTTGACGTCGGTGGCGAGGCGGTTCTTGCCGCGCGCGGCGAGCAGGCATTTGGCAAGGATGTCGGCGTCGATCTGGCGCTGCGAACCGGTGCTGCCGGTCAGGAACACCTCGCAATGCTCCTCGAAGTTCATCAGCCAATAGGGCATGGCGAGGTTGCCGACGTCGTAGATCGCGCCGCGCGTCGCGAACGCCGCGGCATATTCGCCATGGGGGTCGATCATCACGATATGACCCTGCGGCGCGGCCTCGCAGATGCGGTGGAGGATCAGCGAGGCGGCCGTCGATTTGCCGGTGCCGGTCGAGCCCAGCAGCGCGAAATGCTTGCCCAGCATCGCATCGACATAGAGCGCGGCGCGGATGTCCTTGGTCGGATAGACGTTGCCGATCTTCACATTGGCGCGGTCGTCGGTCTGATAGACCTGGCGCATGTCCTCGGTCGAGACGGGCAGCACCTGGGAGCCGGGGGTCGGATAGCGGGTAACACCGCGGCGGAAGTGAAAGAGCTTGCCCGTCAGCCGTTCTTCCTCGCCCTCGCCGAGGAAGTCGATCTGCGCGGCGATGTCGGCATGGCCGTCCTCGGTCAGCTTGAGCGCGCGCACACTGGCGACGAGCCAGCTGCCGCCGACCCGGATCTTGACGAGGCTGCCGACCTGGCCCGCCGCCGCCAGCATCTCGTCGGCATCGCCGCGCATCGCATCGAGCGCAATGCGGTCGAAGGTGACGCGGCTGCCCGCGCCCGAGATTTCGGTGACGATCCCGATCGGGTCCGCAGCGAGCGCCGACGCGCCGCCACCGGCAGGCGGGGCCTGCTCGAAAGCGTGCGCGTTCATGATGTCCGCCATGGGCAAGGAGCCTTCGCCGTTCATATCACGTGACAGCGATACCAAAGCGGAGGTAAATTTTGCGTTGGTGACGTCAGAAGCGGCGCCAGAGCGCCCCTGCCCCCCATCCGAACGCCACCGACAGGAGAACGGCGACCACGCCGTAGGCGACGGCGTGATTCTGTGCGGCCGCCGCGACGAAGCGTTCGAAGCCCGACTTGCGGATTTCGATCTCGCGCACCGCCGCCGCCAGCACGCGGCCGTCGCGGATCAGGAAGGTTTCGGCAGTGAAGCGCCCCACCGGCACGCGCGCCGGGATGGCGATGCGTGCGCGATAGAGGACGCCGTCGGTGATCTCGACCGCGCCCGGCGCCTCGACGAACAGGCCGGTGCGGCGGCGCTGCTCGACCAGCCCGCGCACGAAGCGGTCCTGCACCGCCTGCGGCTCGCTGCCGATCGGCGACAGCTGGAGGCTGTCGAGCCCCAGCTCGTAGATGGCGCGGGTGCGCGCATCGACGATCCGTTCGACCGGCCGCGAGGAGGCGATCGCGTAGAACGACGGCGCCGAGCGATAGCGCATCGCCTCCGCGTTGACCCAGATGCCGGCGACCTTCTGCTTCTCGCGCATGAGCACCGACTGGCTCGGCCCCTTGACCACGACGACGATATCGGCGGGCCGTTCGGCCGCGCGGCGGTCGGGATAGAGAATCGCGCCGAAGAGCAGGAGATCGGCGCCGGTGAAGCTGTAGGCGATCTCGATCTCGCGCTGCGAGGCGTCGGGGACGAGCAGCGGTGCGTCGGCCTGCGCCACGAGGAGCGGCGCGAGCGCGAGCGCGGCAAGGCGGGCGAGGCGCCTCACCCGATCTCGATCGAATAGAGTTCGCCCGGCCGCCACCCCAGCCCCAGCGCCATGCGGACCGCGACGGCGAGCACGATAAGCGCCAGCGCGAGGCGCAGCTGCTCGGGCTTCAGCCGCGCGGCGAAGCGCGTGCCGAGCTGAGCCCCCGCGACCGAGCCGATCAGCAGCAGAACGGCGAGCACGATATCGACCGCGCGCGTCGTCGTCGCATGCACCATCGTCGCCGCGGCGGTGGTGAACAGGATCTGGAACAGGCTGGTCCCGACGACCACCGCCGTCCCCATGCCGAGCAGATAGATCATCGCCGGCACCATGAAGAAGCCGCCGCCAACCCCCAGCAGCATCGTCAGCACGCCGGTCACCAGACCCAGGGCGAGCGGCGCCAACGGGGAGATGTAGAGCCCCGAGCGATAGAAGCGCCAGCGCAGGGGAAGCGCGGCGACGAGCGGATGGTGCCGCCGCCGTGCCGCTCGCACCGGCTCGCCGCGCCGCCCGGCCCGCACCGCGCCCAGCGATTCGCGGAGCATCAGCCCGCCGACCGATCCCAGCATGACGACATAGAGGATCGAGATGACCGT
This sequence comes from Sphingomonas spermidinifaciens, assembly GCF_002351485.1. Classification (GTDB taxonomy): domain Bacteria; phylum Pseudomonadota; class Alphaproteobacteria; order Sphingomonadales; family Sphingomonadaceae; genus Sphingomonas; species Sphingomonas spermidinifaciens. The sequence goes on from NZ_NWMW01000001.1 coordinate 1,426,192, forward strand.
ATCGATCAGGCCGCGCGCGCGCAGCACCTCGAACAGCCAGGCACCGACCAGCGATCCGACGACGCCGCCCGCCACCATCACCCCGCCCATCTGGTAGTCGACGCCCTTGCGCCGTGCATGGGCGAACACCCCCGAGACGCTGGCGCCCGTCACCTGGCTCGCCGCGGACGCCGCCGCCACAGTCGGCGGGATGCCGTAGAAGATGAGGAGCGGCGTCGTCAGAAAGCCGCCGCCGACCCCGAACATGCCCGAGAGCCAGCCGACGCCGAAGCCCAGCGCGACGATCACCAGCGCGTTCACCGACAGATTCGCGATCGGAAGATAAAGGTCCATCGGCACCCGTCGAACGCTGGAGCCTTCCTGCTAGGCCAGCGGGACGGCAAAGAAAACCCGCGGCGGTGCGTGCGCAGGGAACTTGTCTTTAATCCGAATTAGTCAAATGCTCCGCCAAATCCGAATCGGCTTGGGGGCAGGCCGCGTGGGTGACGGCGAATGGCTGGTGCCGCTGCTGGGCGCGGCGGTGCATGAGGCGATGTTGTTCGCCGCGATCGGCTTCGCGCTCGGCGGGTTCGACGATCTACTCGTCGATGCCCTGTTCCTGATCCGCCTTGTCGGCCGCAAGTTGCGCGGGGTGGAGCCGCCGACGCTCGCCGAACTCGACCCGCCGCGCGATCCGATGCGCCCGCTCGCCGTGTTCGTCGCCGCCTGGGACGAGAGCACGGTGATCGGGGCGATGCTGCGAACGGCATGCTCGCGTTTCGCCGGGCCGGACTGGCGACTTTACGTCGGCGCCTACCCCAACGATCGGGCGACGATCGACGTCGTCGCGGATATCGCGGCGACCGACGACCGTGTCCGCCTCGTCATCGGCGAGCAGCCGGGACCGACGACCAAGGCCGACTGTCTCAATACGATCTGGCAGGCGATGTGCGCCGACGAGGCGACCGACGGCACGCGCGTCCGCGCCGTCGTGCTGCACGATGCCGAGGACGTGGTCCATCGCGGCGAGCTTGCGGTCTATGCGCATTATCTGGATGCCGGCGCCGATGTGGTGCAGCTGCCGGTCCTGCCGCTCATCGACCAGCAGTCGCGCCTGGTCGCCGGCCATTATGCCGACGAGTTTGCGGAGGCGCACGCGAAACAGATGCTGGTGCGCCAGACGCTCGGTGCGGCGATGCCGCTGGCGGGCACCGGCTGCGCGATCGACCGCGACATGCTTGCGCGCGTGGCGGCGGCGCGCGGCGGCCTGCCCTTCGATCCGGGATCGCTGACCGAGGATTACGAACTGGGCCTGACGATCGGCCGGCTGGGCGGGCGGGCGGCATTCGTGCGCGTGCTCGACGGCCCGGCGCCGGTAGCGGTGCGCGCCTTCTTTCCCGCCACGCTGACGGCATCGGTTCGCCAGAAGGCGCGCTGGATGACCGGCATCGCGCTCGCCGGTTGGGACCGAACGGGCTGGGGCCGTCCGCTCGCGCTCGGCGACCACTGGATGCGGATGCGCGACCGGCGCGCGATCCTGGCGGTGCTGGTGCTCGCCGCCGCCTATGTCTCGCTCGCCGGATGGGGGCTTCTCGCGGCGGTCCACGCTTGGCGCGGCACGGGCGCGGCGCCGCTCGACCCAGTGCTTGAATGGCTGCTGGGGGCCAATGCCGTACTGCTCGGCTGGCGGCTGATCGTGCGCGCGGCGTTCGTCGGCACGGCCTATGGCCGCGTCGAGGCGGCGCTGTCGGTGCCGCGCATGGCGGTGGCGAACCTCGTCGCGCTGCTCGCTGCGCGGCGCGCGATCTGGCGCTATGTCGGACTGCTGCGCGGCCGGGCGCTGACCTGGGACAAGACCGTGCATCATTTTCCCGACCTCGCGCGCGAGCGGGCGTGAGCGCACGCGCTGGCCGACCCTTGCGCTTCCTCGTCGCCGTTCTCAGCGGCTGGGCGGCGCTGCGCGTGGCGATCCTCCTGCCCGAGGCGGCGGAGCTCAGCGGGCTGGTGGTCGCCGAGGCCGCGCCCGCGAGTCCGTCGATCGCCTCGCTACCACCGCGGATGCTGGGTGACTGGGCAGGCCTGCCGCCATCGTCGAAGTCGCGCGCCGCGCCGCGCATCCCCGCCCAGTCGGAGGTCGCCGCCAACGCGGCCCCGCCGATCGGCCGCTCGGTCGCACTGGCGCTGATCGCGCGCGTCGGGTTCGGTGAGCCGCAACGGCGGGCGCAGCCGACACTCGGGGCACCGTATCTTCCCGCCGCGCGATCGGCGGGCCGCGCGCCGCCGCGACCGTTCGCGGCAGCCCCGCGGCTGTCGGGATCGGGCTGGCTGGCGCTGCGCGACGGCGACGGCGGCGGCGGCCAGAGCCTCGGCCCCGGTGGACAGCTTGGCGGGTCGCAGGGCGGCGTACGGCTGCGGTACGCGCTTGGCGCGGCGCGGACGTTGGCGCTCTCGGCCCGCTTCTCGGCACCCCTGGAAGGGCCCGGGCACGAGGCGGCCCTCGGCCTCGAATGGCGCCCCCACGGTGTACCAGTCGCGCTGATCGCCGAGCAGCGGATCGGGATTGACGGCACGCCCGGCGGTCCCGCGCTGCTCGCGGTCGGCGGCCTTGCGCCTCGGCCGATCGTCGCCGGCTTCAATCTCGAGGGCTATGCGCAGGCGGGCGGCGTCCTGCGCGGCGGCAGTGCCCAGCCGTTCGCTGACGGTGCGCTGCGGCTCGCGGCGCCGGTCGCCAATGCCGGCCGCGCGGGCGAGGTGACGCTGGGGCTCGGCGCTTGGGGCGGGGCGCAGCGCGATGCGCAGCGGCTCGACACCGGCCCTTCGGCCGCGATCGCGCTGCCGATCGGCGACCGTCGGCTGCGCCTGACGCTCGACTGGCGCCAGCGCGTCGCCGGGCGCGCCCGGCCGGGCTCGGGCCTGGCGCTGACGCTCGGCAGCGACTTCTGAACCATCCGGGCGACGGCGCGTTACGCCGCCGGTCCCAACCCCTTTCGGGACCGGTGCCTGTCGCGCACCGGCCGCGTCGGTGCGTATCTCCGACGCGGCCGTTCGGCTTCCTTAGAAGTAGAAACCGCGGATCACATCGACCACCACACCGCGGCGATAGTCGATCAGCACCACGTCGTCATAATGCCGGATCCAGCGCTGGTTCGCGCGCACCGCGGGCAGACGATAGCGATAGGGATCGTTGATCCAGTAGCGCTGGCCATAATAGACCGGCGCGATCCGCACGCCCGGCCGCCACTGATTGTAGCGAAACGGCGCACGCCAGTTACCGCGGGCATAGAGCGCGCGATTGCGACCGCGCCAGTCACGCCAGTCGTTGCGGCCCCAGGCGCGCGCCTGACGGAAGTCGCGGCGATCCTCGCGAAGTTCGCGCTGCGCCTGACGGACGTCGCGGCGCTCGCGCCGGATGTCGCGGCGGTCGCCGTAACGCTGTGCCTGGCGAAGCTCGCGGCGCTCCTCGCGGACGTCGCGGCGGCTATCCTGGACCTCGCGCCATGACTGGGCGCTGGCAACGCCCGGTACCGCCAGGGACGGGATCGCCACGGCGGCCATCAGGGCAGTGGTGATGAGCTTGCGCATCTTGTGTTCCTCCATGTTCTGCCCCCGGATGCGCTGCCGACGAGTCGGCAGTGCATCGGTGCTGGGGCCGTCATGGAGCCCGGCCACTGAACCGGCCGGGAACGTCGCTGTCAGCTTCGCGAAAGGATCAGGGGCCGTTGCCGCCCCCGCCGCCCGGCGCGCCCGCGGCGCCGACGGTGCCGATATTGCCGAACAGCTCCTGGAAGAAGCTCTTCTCGCGGCCGAGCGTCGGCGTCTTCTTCGAGGTGGGGTTGACCGAGGCGACCTGCTCCATTCCCATCCGGTCGATGCTGCTGACGGTGCCGTTCGGGTCGAAGCGGATGCGCAGCGTCGTCTGTGCCTTGGGCTGGGGATTGTTGAAGGCGAGGTTGCGGCTGTCGCGCGCGACGTAATACCACTCGCCCTCGTCGAACTGGCCGGTCAGCGTTGGCTTGCCGAGCGTGCGCAGCACCGATTCGCGATTGTCGACGCCCGGCTGGACCGAGTTCACCAGATCGGCGTCGATCACATAGCCCTGATGGCTCCGAAGCGGCGCGCAGGCGCTCGCCGCGACCGAAAGGGCCAGCAGCGTCGCGATCGCACGGGGACCGGTGGGCGCCATCGAAATCTCCTGAACAGCAAGCACAAGCAACGCCGCGCCCGGTTGCGATTGCATCGGGCGCGATGCGCCTCAATATGCGGGGCGGGCGCGCCGAACAAGGGCGTGCGGATCAGGGACGGTGATGGGACTTCTGCAACGCCTTTTCGGCTCGGCGCCTCCACGCGAGGGTGAGCCACTCTATGCAGCGATCGTGGCGCGCGCCCGCGCGGCGCACTGGTATGTCGAGGGCGGCGTGCCCGACACGATCGACGGTCGCTTCGACATGGTCGCCGCAGTGCTGGCGATGGTGCTGCTGCGGCTGGAGACCGAGGGGGAGCGCGCAGCGTCGCTGTCGGCCTCGCTCGCCGAATGCTTCATCGAGGACATGGACGTGCAGCTTCGCCAGCAGGGCGTCGGCGACATCATGGTCGGCAAGCATATCGGCAAGATGATGGGGATGCTCGGCGGCCGGCTGGGCGCATACCGCGACGGGCTGGCGGCGGGCGACCTTGGCCCCGCTTTGGTGCGCAACGTCTGGCGCGGCGAGCCGCCCGAGCCGCAGGCGCTGGCGCATGTGCGGGATCATCTGGTCGGCTTCCGCGGCGATCTGGACGGCATGGGCGTCGATCGGCTGCGCGAGGGCGTACTGCCGTGACGCCCGAATTCTCGCGCCCGCTTCGCCTCGACCAGATCGGCGCGGGCGACCACAAGCAGTCGATCGAGGCCGACAAGGCCGAGCGGGCGGCGCTTGCGCGGCGCTTCGAGCTGATCTCGGTCGATCGCATCCACGCCGATTATGCCGTGCGCCGCGACGCCGCGGGCGTGCTCGCGACCGGCCGGCTGACGGGCGCCGTCGTACAGGCGTGCGTCGCCACCGGCGCGCCGGTCCCCGCGACGATCGACGAGCCCTTCACCCTCCGCTTCCTGCCCGAGCCCGGCGACGACGCCCCCGAGGAGGTCGAGCTGGGCGAGGCCGATTGCGACACGATGTTCTACACCGGCAGCGCGATCGATCTGGGCGAGGCGGCGGCGGAGACGCTGGCGCTGGCGCTCGACCCCTTCCCGCGCGCGCGCGGCGCCGATGCAGCGCTGCGCGACGCGGGCGTCGTCGGCGAGGAGGAGGCGCAGCCGCTGTCGGGTCTCGCCGCCGCGCTCAAGGAAAAGCTCGGCAAATAGCCTATTCGCGGAACGCCCGCTCGCTCAGGCGGGTGATCGGCGTGAAGATGTAGCTGAGCACCGAACGCTTGTCGCCGAGCAGGCTCGCTTCGACGGTCATCCCCGGCCCGAGCGGCAGGGTCTCGCCGCGCGGCCCCTTCATCGTCGCGCCGTCGGCCTGCACCTTGACGATATAGTGGCTCTCGCCGGTCCGCTCCTCGACCACCGCGTCGGGCGAGATCGTCGCCACGCGGCCGTCCATCGAACCGTAGATCGCCGAATCATAGGCCGAGACGTTGATCCGCGCGGGCTGGTTCAGCCGGACGAACCCGATATCCTTGGGACTGACCATCACCTCGACCATCAGCAGATCCTCGCTCGGCACCAGTTCGACCAGCGGCGCGCCCGCGCCAACGCTGCCGCCGACGGTCGACACGAGCACGCGGTTGATGCGCCCGCCGAGCGGCGCCGTCACCGTCGAGCGGCGCACCGCGTCGGCGAGCGCCGGGGTGACGCTGCGCTTCGCCGCCATGTCGGCCTGCGCGGCCGCGAGCTCGCTGGCGGCGGTGGCGCGCCAGTCCTGCCGCACCTGGTTGAGCGCCGAGCGCGCCTCGGCGACGCTCGCCTGCGCGCGGGCGATCGCTGCTTGCGCCGCGGCCATGTCGCTGCGCGCGACCGCCGCGTTGTTCTCAAGGGTGACGAGCTGGAGCCGCGGCTCGATTCCGCGCTCGACCAGCGGACGGATCAGGCCAACCTGCTGATCGAGACTGCGCAGCGCCGCCGCGCGCGATTCGTAAGTCGCCTGCGCCTCGGCCACCGCGCGCTGCCACTGATTAACGCGTGCCTGCCCCGCGGCGGTCGCGCTGGCGAGATCGGCCATGCGGCTGGCGTGGAGCGAGCGCTCGATCGCCACCTGCTCGGCAACGGTAGGATCGGCGGCGGCGGGATAGCGCGGCTCGCGCCCCATCACCTCGGCCGACAGGCGCGCGATCTTGGCCTGAAGCGCGCCGACCGTCACCTCGTTGGTGCCGAGCTCGGCACCGCTGCGCGTCGGGTCGAGGCGGATCAGCGCCTGCCCCTTCCTCACGACGTCGCCCGCCTTGACAAGGATCGCCTCGACGATCCCCCCTTCGAGGTTCGAGACGACCTGAAGCCGCGATCCCGGCACGATCCGGCCCGAGGCGCGGACCGTGCGGTCGATCTGCGTCAGCCCCGCCCAGGCGACGAACAGTGCGAAAAAGGCTGCGATCGTCCACAGGAGGATGTTCGACGCCGCCTTTGGCCGGATCGCGCCGACCCGGTCCTCCAGGCGCACCACCCCGCGAGGCTCGATCGGCACGGGCAGCGAGGGTTCCATGTTCATCGGCCGGCTTCCGGGATCACGCCGCCGCGCGCGGGCGGCTGAGCTGTTGCAGGATCGTGTCGCGTGGGCCGTCGGCGACGACCTTGCCCGCTTCGACGATGACGATGCGGTCGGCGAGCCGCAGCAACGCTGAACGGTGGGTGATCATCACCAGCGTGCGGCCCTTCATCTCCTCGGCCAACCGATCGATCAGCGCCGCCTCGGTCTGCGAATCCATCGCGCTGGTCGGCTCGTCGAAGATCAGGATCGGCGGCCGCCCGGCAAGCGCACGCGCGAGCGTGATCGACTGGCGCTGGCCACCCGAAAGCCCCTCCCCGCGGTCGGCGAGGATCAGGTCGTAGCCGTTGGTGATCTGTCCCATGAAGCCGTGCGCGCCCGACAGCTGGGCGGCGCGCAGCATCTCCGCATCGTCGATGTGCGGGCGGTCGAGCGCGATGTTTTCGCGCACGCTGCCCGACAGCAGCACCGTTTCCTGAAGCGCGGTGCCGATATTGGCGCGCAGGCCATCGGGGTCGAACTGGCGAATGTCGGTGCCGTCGATCAGCACCAGCCCTTCCTGTGGCGGGTAGAGGCCGAGCATCAGCCGCGCGACGGTCGATTTGCCCGAGCCCACCCGGCCGATCAGCGCCACGCGCTGCCCCGGCTCGACGGTGAAGTTGAACTGGTCGAGCGTCTTTTCCGAAGCGCCGGGATATCTGAAGCTGACATTCTTGAGCTCGATCCGCCCCGACAGCCGGCCGGGATAGAGCGGCTGGCCGACCGGCCCCTCCGAGGGCACGGACATGAGGCCGTTGAGCTGGCGATAGGCGGTGCGCGTCGCCGAGATACGGCTCATCAGCTGCGCGATCTGCGCCAGCGGCTGGACCGCGCGCCCCGCCAGGATCGAGCAGGCGACGAGACCGCCGGTCGTCAGCTCGCGCTCGGCGATCAGGAACACGCCGAACACGACGACGCCCATATAGGCGGCACTGTTGGCGCTGGTCGCAATCGTCACCGCGATGGTCGAGATGAGCCGCTGGCGCATCGAGCTGTCGGCATGATCGTCGATCGCCTTCAGCCAGCGCTTCTCCAAAAGCTTCTGCGCGCCAGAGGTCTTGACCATCTCGATCGAGCCGATCGATTCGACCAGCACCGACTGCTTCGACAGGCCCCCTGCCATCGACCGGGCCGACAGCCGGTCGAGCGCGGGATGGGTCAGATAACCCGCGGCGATGACGATCGGTACCAGGATCAAGGGCACGAACACGATCGGCCCGCCGATGAAGCCGATGAAGATCAGCGTCAGGACGATGAAAGGCACGTCGACGATCGCGGTCAGCGTCGCGGAGGCGAAGAAGTCGCGCAGCGTCTCGAGCTCGCGCATCAGGCCCGACAGCTGGCCCACCGATCCGCGCTTGAGGTCGAGGCGGATGCGCATCAGCCGGTCGAACACGTTGCCGCCGATCTCGCGGTCGATATCCGCGCCCGCCACATCGACGAAATAGGCGCGCAGGATACGGAGGGCAAAGTCGAAGACGAGGACGATGCCGACACCGATCGACAGTGCGGTCAGCGAATCGAAGGCGAGATTGGGGACGACCCGGTCGTAGACCGTCATCGTAAACAGCGAGACGATCAGCCCGAAAAGGTTGATCAGCACGGCCGCCAGCGCGACCTTCAGGAACAGGCCGCGATTGCGCAGCATCGGCTGCGACAGCCATTCGGCGAAGCGGGGTGGGCGCGGCGCGATGAGGTCGGGATCGCTCATTTCGTGTCCGTCGTGGCCGGCGCGATGCCGAAGGTTTCGAGCAGTCGCCCGGTGCGGGCGAGCAGCGTGTAGCGCGCGATGTCGAGCTCGGTCACGGTCTCGATATAGCGGGTGGCAACGTTGAAATAGTTGGTCTCGGCCGACAGCACGTCGAACAAGGTCCCGCGCGCGACGCGGAAGCGTTCGACCAGCACGTCGCGCGACTGGCGCGTGGCGAGGTAGTTCGCCTCGATCGCGCTCGCCGAATCCCGAAGCGCGCCGAGGTCCGACCAGGCGACCGCGGCATCGCGCGCTGCCTCCAGCTTGGTGCGCTCGAGCGCCGCTTCCGCCCCGCGGGCGCGCGCGGCGTACTGGTCGATGCGCTGGTCGGCGCCGCCGAGGATGCGGTGGGTGACGGTGACGCTGCCGCGCACGTCATAGTCGCCGGCATTCTCGAACACGCCGTAGCGGCCTGTATCGACGCCAAGCGCGACACCGGGTAGCGCATCGGCCTTCGCGGCCTTCAGGTCGTAGCGCGCCGCCTCTGCCTGACGCCGCGCGGCGACGACCGGCGGCGTGTTGGCCGAATCGGCCTCGGCGCGCTCACGCGAGATGTTGGTGTTCTCCGCCGTCGGCGCGCGGCCGAGCGCGGCGGGCGCGGGCGATCCCGTCACCTGCTGGAACTGTGCTTCGGCTTGGGCAAGGTTGCGGCGGAAGCCGGCGAGCTGCGTCTGCGCGGCGGCGATGTAGCTTTCGACCTGCGCCTTGTCGCCGGGGGCCGACACGCCCTGGCGGATGCGGTCGTCGATCGCGGCGCGCAGGTCGGTCTGGTTGGCGAGGAACGCCTCCGACAGACGGACGAGCGCGCGATAGCCATAGACCTGGTACCAGGCCTGGACCCCTTGCAGCGCCAGCCGGGTCGACACGTCGTCGATGCCCGCAGTTGCGGCGCGCAGCCGCTGGTTGCCAGCGCCGATGCGCGCCTTGGCGGTGCCGAAGTCGAAGACGGGCCACTGGACGCGCAGGATCTGGTCGGTGCGCTCGCGCGGGCGCGAGCGTTCGAGGACATTCTGCGGATCGTTGGAGAATTGCCGGGTGAGCACGTTGAAATAGCTCATCGACATGTCGACGACGGGCAGCTCGAGCGTGCGCGCCTCGTTGCGGGAGGCGCGCGCCTCGTCGCGGCGGGCCTCCGCCTCCTCGACCGCGGGATGGCGATCGACCGCGGCCTGGATCGCGCGGTCGAAGGCGACGCGGTCGCCGGCATCGCGCGCGATCGCGAGGATGGGGTCGGCGCGCGGATCGAGGCGGAGCGGATCGGCGCTCGGTGCGGGCAGCACGTCGCCGCGGGCGCGCGCGCCCTCCTGAAAGCGCGGCTGGGGCTCGGCCACGTCGCCGCGGACGGGTTGCAGCGTGATCGGCGGCGTGCGCGACGTGGCGGGGGCGCTCGGCACAACAACCGGCTGGGCGATCGTCGGTGGCGGGGGCAATGTTCGCGGCGCGGGCGCCGTCGGCGTCGCGCCACCCTGCGGATTGACGACCAGCGGCGACCCGCCTGCCGGGGGCAGCGCGACCTGGCCGGCAGCGGCACTGCCAGTCGCAAGCTCGGCTCCGACAATCAGGAACAGGGTCAGCCGTGGCGGCACAAGACGCAAGATCAACGCTCCCTCACGGGAACCCGCATGTCCGGCCGCACCGCCGCGTCGGCGGCGACCCTCGGGCGAAGTCCCCCGCCGCATCGCTGCGGCGCCCTTGTCGATTGGCCGGACCTCGCCCCGTGGCCCGGCGCCCCTCGGTGGATTAACGGCCGGAAAATGGAGTGTAAAGCGCGAGCGGCGGGGTGCCGCGACGCCCGCCGCAGCATCTTCGTTCGACCCGCCGCAACCGATGCACGGCTACTCGAACGACGGATGTCGCGATGTGACTTACTCGAATTCTAGGATCGCGGCGTCGACCGCCAGGCTGTCGCCTGGCTGGTGATTGACTCTGGCCACCGTGCCAGCGCGCTCGGCGCGGAGAATGTTTTCCATTTTCATCGCCTCCACCACGGCGAGCGGCTGCCCCGCCTCGACCCGGTCGCCCGCGTCGACCTCGAGCCGCGTGAGCAGGCCGGGCATCGGGCAGAGCAGGAATTTGGAAGTGTCGGGCGGCAGCTTCTCGATCATGTGCGCTGCCAGCGGGGCGATGTGCGCGGGCAGCACGCGGACATTGTGCGCCGCGCCGCGCGTCGTGAGCCGCCACCCCCCGCGCGTGGGGACGACCTGTACCGACAAGGGCTCGCCATCGATAGTCGCGGTGACGAGCCGCGCGCCGGGGCGAAAGTCGTGCTCGATCACCATCGGCGCGCCATCGACGGTCAAGCCCGCGGCCAGATCGACAGCGAAATCGTCGCTGCCAATCCGCACGGTCCACCGCCGGGGCGTGGTCAGCGCTTCGCCCAGCTGGCCGCCGATCGCCCGCGCGCGCGCGGCGGTCCGCTCGGCGATCAGGGCGGCGAGGCCCGCCAGCTTGCGCTGCAACCCCGCATCGGCCGGCGCGCCGCCGAACCCCTCGGGATATTCCTCCGCGATGAAGCCCGTCGTCAGCGCGCCCGAGCGGAAGCGCGTGTGCTGCATCAGCGCGGAGAGGAAATCGACATTGTTGCCCACCCCCTCGACCACGAAGCGGTCGAGTGCCGCGACCTGAAGGTCCGCCGCTTCGTCGCGGGTCGGCGCCCAAGTGACGAGCTTGGCGATCATGGGGTCGTAGAACATGCTGACCTCGCCCCCCTCGGCGACGCCATCGTCGACACGGGTGTAGCCGGCCACGGGCGTCTCGCCATAGGGCGTCTCCTCCGCCGTGGGCGGGGCATAGCGGACGAGCCGGCCGGTCGACGGCAGGAAGCCGCGATACGGGTCCTCGGCATAGACGCGGTTCTCGATCGCCCAGCCATTGAGCTTCACGCCTTCCTGATCGAACGCGAGGCGCTCGCCGGCGGCGACGCGGATCATCTGCTCGACCAGATCGAGGCCGGTGATCGCCTCCGTCACCGGATGTTCGACCTGGAGCCGGGTGTTCATTTCAAGGAAGTAGAAGCCGTCGCCGGTCGTGTCGGCGCCCGACACGATCAGCTCGACAGTACCGGCGCTGTAGTACCCCACCGCGCGGGCCAGCGCGACCGCCTGCTCGCCCATCTTCCGGCGCATCGCGGGGGTGACGAAGGGCGACGGCGCTTCCTCGACCACCTTCTGGTGGCGGCGCTGGATCGAGCATTCGCGCTCGCCCAGATAGACGATGTTGCCGTGCTGGTCGCCCAGCACCTGGATCTCGATATGGCGCGGCTGCTCGATGAACTTCTCGATGAACACGCGGTCGTCGCCGAAGCTCGCCAGCCCCTCGCGCTTGGTCGCCTCGAACCCCTCGCGCACGTCCTGTTCGGAGTAAGCGAGCCGCATCCCCTTGCCGCCGCCGCCGGCCGAGGCCTTCATCATCACCGGATAGCCGATGTCGGACGCGATCCGCACCGCCTCGTCGGTGTCGGCGATCTCGCCGAGGAAGCCAGGAACGACGTTGACGCCCGCCGCCTTGGCGAGCTTCTTCGATTCGATCTTGTCCCCCATCGCCGCGATGGCACCCGGCGGCGGGCCGACAAAGGCGATGCCCGCCTCGGCACACGCCTTGGCGAAGCTCTCCCGCTCGGACAGGAAGCCGTATCCCGGGTGGATGCAGTCGGCGCCGGTTTCCTTGGCGGCGAGCAGGATCAGCTCGGCCTTGAGATAGCTCTCCGCCGCCGGCGCCGGGCCGAGGCGTACCGCCTCGTCTGCCATCAGCACGTGCGGGCTGCGCGCATCGGCATCCGAATAGACCGCGACGGTCTTCAGCCCCATGCGTTTCGCCGTGCGGAACACCCGGCACGCGATTTCGCCGCGATTGGCGACGAGGATCTTGTTGAACATCAGCGCCCCTTGGTCATGCGGCGAAATAGGAAGGTCAGCAGCGTGAACGCGACTGCGCTCGCAGCAAGAACGCCGATCGGTCCGATCAAAAGCAGGCGGCCGAACATCGATGGCCCTTCGAGATCGCAGCGCTCGTCCGGCGCGAGACCGCAAGGTGCGCCGATCGCGATTATGGCGATGATCGCAGTCGCGACCCAATATGCGACCATGGTGCCGACGATAGCCGCCTTCTTCACGTGGCGGTCCCCACCACCTCGTCACCCCGGACTTGATCCGGGGTCCCGCTTTCTTCTTCGCGGGCAAGGCAGCGGGACCCCGGGTCAAGCCCGGGGTGACGGGGTTGTTCGGCGGCCATCGCCGTCAACCCCAGCTTCGCGAACAGTGCGCCGTCCGCATCGTCGCCCGCATTGCCCGTCGTCAGCAGCTTGTCGCCGGTGAAGATCGAGTTCGCCCCGGCGAGGAAACACAGCGCCTGCGTCGCCTCGCTCATGCTCTCGCGGCCGGCGGACAGGCGTACCATGCTCGTCGGCATGGTGATGCGCGCGACCGCGACGGTGCGGACGAACTCGATATCGTCGATCTTCGCCATCGGCGTGTCGGCGAGCATGTCGCCGAGCGGCGTGCCCTTGACCGGCACCAGCGCGTTGACCGGCACGCTCTCCGGCGGCGTGGGCAGATTGGCGAGCGCGTGGATGAAGCCCACCCGGTCGCTCCGCGCCTCGCCCAGCCCGACGATCCCGCCCGAACAGACGTTGATCCCCGCCGCGCGCACCGACTCCAGCGTGTCGAGCCGATCCTCGAACGTCCGGGTCGTGATGACCTTCGCATAATGCTCGGGCGAGGTGTCGATATTGTGGTTGTAGTAATCGAGCCCCGCCTCGGCGAGCTGACCCGCCTGCGCGGGCGTCAGCATGCCGAGCGTCATGCAGGTTTCCATGCCCATCTGGCGCACGCCCTTCACCATCTCGACGATGGCGGGCATGTCGCGGTCCTTGGGGTTGCGCCAGGCAGCCCCCATGCAGAAGCGGGTGGAGCCGTTGTCCTTGGCCTCGGCCGCCGCCTGCATCACCGCGCGCACGTCCATCAGCTTGGTGGCCTTCAGCCCCGTCTCCGCCCCCGCGGCCTGGTTGCAATAGCCGCAATCCTCGGGACAGCCGCCGGTCTTGATCGACAGAAGCGTCGAGCGCTGGACCTGATTGGCCGGGTGGTTCGCGCGGTGCACCTCGGCGGCGCGGAACACGAGTTCGGTGAAGGGCAGGTCGTAAAGCTCGGCGATCGCCTCGCGCGACCAGCGCTCGGCGGTCGTCGTTTCGATCGGGGTCATGTCGTTCACTCGGCCGTCTCCGTCTCGGGCGCCATGTTGTGGCCGAGGAGGCGCAGCACCTCCTCCGCCGCGGTGATGAGGTTGGTGCCGGGGCCGAAGATCGCCTGCACCCCGGCATCGCGCAGGAACTGATAGTCCTGCGCGGGGATCACGCCGCCCGCGATCACCTTGATATCCGAGCGGCCGGCGTCGCGCAGATGGCCGATCAGCTCGGGGATCAGCGTCTTGTGTCCGGCAGCCAGGCTGGAGGCGCCGACCACGTCGACGTCCTTCTCGATCGCGAGACGTGCGGCTTCTTCGGGCGTCTGGAACAACGGACCGGGCACCACGTCGAAGCCGAGGTCCCCGAACATGCTCGAGACGAGATTGGCGCCGCGGTCGTGGCCGTCCTGCCCCATCTTGGCGACGAACATGCGCGGGCGGCGGCCCATCCGCCGCTCGGTCGCGGCGACCCCGTCGGTCAGGCGCGTCCAGCGCGCATCGCCCTCATAAGCGCCGCCATAGATGCCGGCGACCGGCGTCGGCTGCGTGCCGTAGCGGCCGAACACCGCCTCCATCGACGCCGAAATCTCGCCCAGCGTCGCGCGGGCACGGGCGCATTCGACCGCGAGCGCGAGCAGGTTGGCGCTGCCCGCCGCCCCCTCGCGCAGCGCAGTGAGCGCCGCCTGACACGCCGCTTCGTCGCGGGTTTGGCGGACGCGAGTGATGCGCGCGATCTGGCTCTGTCGGACCGCCTGGTTGTCGATGTCGAGGATCTCGACCGGATCCTCGTCCTTCAGCCGGTACTTGTTGACGCCGACGATCACGTCCTCGCCGCGGTCGACGCGCGCGGCGCGGGCGGCGGAGGCTTCCTCGATCATCGCCTTGGGCCAGCCGGCGGCGACCGCCTGTGCCATCCCGCCCTCGCCCTCGACGCGCTCGATAATCTCCCACGCGCGATCGACGAGGTCCTTGGTCAGCGCCTCGATATAATAGCTGCCGCCGAGCGGATCGACCACCCTGGTGATACCCGTTTCCTCGGCCAGCACGATCTGCGTGTTGCGCGCGATCCGGGCGGAGAAGTCGGTGGGGAGCGCGATCGCCTCGTCGAGGGCGTTGGTGTGGAGGCTCTGCGTGCCGCCCAGCACCGCCGCCATCGCCTCGACCGTGGTGCGGATGACGTTGTTGTAGGGGTCCTGCTCCTGCAGGCTCACGCCGCTGGTCTGGCAATGGGTGCGCAGCATCTTCGACCGCTCGTCCTTCGCGCCCAATTCGGTCATCACCCGATGCCAGAGCGTGCGCGCGGCGCGGAGCTTCGCGACCTCCATGAAGAAGTTCATGCCGATCGCGAAGAAGAAGGACAGCCGCCCGGCGAACCGGTCGATGTCGAGGCCGGCGGCGATGCCCGCCTTCACATATTCGCGCCCGTCGGCGATGGTGAAGGCAAGTTCCTGCACCTGCGTCGCGCCGGCTTCCTGCATGTGATAGCCGGAGATGCTGATGCTGTTGAACTTGGGCATATGCTCGGACGTGTAGGCGAAGATGTCCGAGATGATCCGCATGCTGGGCGCGGGCGGGTAGATGTACGTGTTGCGGACCATGAACTCCTTCAGAATGTCGTTCTGGATGGTCCCGTCGAGCTGGGCCTGCGACACGCCCTGTTCCTCGCCCGCGACGATGAAGAAGGCGAGGATCGGAATCACCGCGCCGTTCATCGTCATCGATACCGACATCTGGTCGAGCGGAATGCCGTCGAACAGGATCTTCATGTCCTCGACGCTGTCGATCGCGACGCCTGCCTTGCCGACATCACCGACGACGCGCGGATGGTCGCTGTCATAGCCGCGATGCGTGGCAAGGTCGAAGGCGACGCTCAGCCCCTTCTGCCCGGCCGCCAGGTTGCGGCGATAGAAGGCGTTCGATTCCTCGGCGGTCGAAAAGCCCGCATATTGCCGGATCGTCCAGGGGCGGCCGGCATACATCGACGCGCGCACGCCGCGCGTGAACGGCGCGAAGCCGGGCAGGCCGGGATCCCAGCCTTGATTGTCCTCGGCCGTATAGAGCGGCTTGACCGCGATCCCTTCGGGCGTTTGCCAGGTAAGGTCGCGGCCCTTCACCTCCTTGTCGGCAAGCGCCTGCCAGTCGGCGGGGGTGGGTTTGTCGGTCATTACAATTGCCTTGAACTACTTCATTCGGCTCGAGCGAAGTCGAGAACCATTGCCGAGCGCAGGCGAGGCTTCCCGCTGGCGCTCAAGAAGGCGCCTCGACTTCGCTCGGGACAAACGGTCGGGATCATTGCCCGGAAAACACCGGCTTGCGCTTGCTGAGAAAGGCCATGCCGCCCTCCATCGAATCGCGGCTACCGCGCGCCTGCTGCTGCGCCCTCGCCTCTGCCAGCATCGCGGCGGCATAGTCGCTGGTCGCCGCATCGTGCAGCGCCCGGCGCATCAGGCCGAGCGCCACGGTCGGGCCCGCGGCCAGCCGCTCGGCTAGCGCAAAGGCTGCCTCCTCCAGTGCCTCGTCCGCGACGACCTTGTGGATCATGCCCCAGTCGAACGCCTTTTCGGCCAGCACCCGCTCGCCGAGCATCATCATCTCCGCGGCCCGTGCGCGCCCGATCAGCCGCTGGAGCATCCACGACGCGCCACCATCGGGGACGAGGCCGATATTGACGAACGCCTGGAGGAAATAGGCGGTGTCGCTCGCGACACAGAAATCGGCCGCGAGCGCGAGGCTGCACCCGATCCCCGCCGCTGGCCCGCGCACCGCGCTGACGACGGGAACCGTGAGTTCGGCGATGGCGAGCAGCGCCGGATTGTAATGCTCGTCGAGCGCCGCGAAGGTGGCAGCGCCGGGATCGTCGCTGCCGAGCGCGCCGCCCGCCACATCGGCGCCTGAGCAGAAGCCCCGCCCCGCCCCCGCGATCAGCACCGCGCGCGCGCCATCGAGGTCGCCGATCGCGGCGCGAAGCTCGTCGAACATCGCCGGCGGCGCGGCATTCAGGCGATCGGGCCGGTTGAGCGTCACGACGAGAACGTCGCCGCGTCGCTCGGCGAGGATGTGCTCATAGGCCATCAATGCGCCTCCCTCGGCGTTTCCATGATCTCGGTCAGCACGCCGCCCATGTCGCGCGGGTGGACGAAGAAGATCGGCGTCCCGTGCGCGCCGATGCGGGGCTCACCGAGCACGCGCGCGCCCTTCGCCTCAAACCACGCCTTCGCGGCATGGATGTCGGGCACCTCGTAGCAGAGGTGATGCTGGCCGCCCGCCGGGTTCTTGTCGAGGAACGCGCGGATCGGCGAGGCGTCGCCCAAGGGCTCGATCAGCTCGACCTGCGTGTTGGGCGCGTCGACGAAACAGACGCGCACCCCCTGCGCCGGCAGGTCGAACGGCTCGCCGATCGCCGTCGCGCCCATCACGTCGCGGTAGAAGGCGACCGACGCTTCGATCGACGGCGTGGCGACGCCGACGTGGTTGAGGCGGCCGAGGATCATCCCACGATCCGGGGCGATGTCGCCGCGCGCTGGGTCATTTCGATCATCGTCTCGATCCGGATCACGCGCTTGTCGAGCGCGAGCACATCGCCCGTCAGACGGCCGAGCGCGTCGCTCTGCTTCTCGCCCACTTTCTCAAGCTGGCGAACCTGTTCCTGGAGCAGCAGCAATTGCTTGATGCCCTTTACCGCGTCGCTGAGCGTGCTCATCGACGCAGCCCCGCTTCGCGAAGCCGGCGATCCGAGTCCTCGATCGCCGCCTCGATCATTGCCGCCGTCCGTTCGAGGCGTGCCTTCATGTCGGGGATCGCCTCGACCAGCTCGTCGACGATCGCGGAAAGTTCGGTGGCTGCTTCGGCCTCTGCGGGATCGTCCGCCTCGACCTTGCTCCGGATATACTCGCCGATGGACACACCGCCCGCGGCAGCGCGCGCCGCGAGCGTCGCCTTGAGCGCCGGCGTCGCCAGAAAGGTCACCCGTTCCGTGTGCATCATCACCTCCTTGTCATTGCAAGGACATTATAAGGTCGGGCAAGGCCACTCACAACGGAATGTTGTCGTGCTTCTTCCACGGATTCGCCAGCTGCTTTCCCCGCAGCTTGCGCAAGCCCAGCGCAATCCGCCGGCGGGTGGAGTGGGGCATGATGACCTCGTCGATGAAGCCCTTGCTCGCCGCCACGAACGGATTGGCGAAGCGCGCCTCGTACTCCGCGGTGCGCTCGGCGATTTCCTCGGGCGTGCGGCCACGGAAGATGATCTCGACCGCTCCCTTGGCGCCCATCACCGCGATCTCGGCGGTCGGCCAGGCATAGTTCAAATCGCCGCGCAGATGCTTCGACGCCATCACGTCGTACGCGCCGCCGTAAGCCTTGCGCGTGATGACGGTTATCTTGGGCACCGTCGCCTCGGCATAGGCGAAGAGCAGCTTCGCCCCGTGCTTGATGATGCCCGAATGCTCCTGCCCGACGCCGGGCAGGAAACCGGGCACGTCGACGAAGGTGACGATCGGGATCTCGAACGCGTCACAGAAGCGGACGAACCGGGCGGCCTTCTTCGACGAGTTGATGTCGAGCACGCCCGCCAGCACCATCGGCTGGTTGGCGACGATGCCGACCGTCCGCCCCTCGATCCGGCCAAACCCCGTCAGGATATTGGCGGCATGCGCGGGCTGCACCTCGAAGAAATCGCCCTCGTCGACGACCTTCCGGATCAGCTCGTGCATGTCATAGGGCATGTTTGCCGAGGGCGGGATCAGCGTGTCGAGGCTGTCCTCGATCCGGTCGAACGGGTCCTCGGTCGGGCGTACCGGCGGCGCCTCGCGATTCGAGGCTGGAAGGAAGTCCACGAAGTCGCGGGCCGCAAGCAGCGCCTCGATATCGTTCTCGAAGGCGACATCCGCGACCCCCGACTTCGTGGTATGCGTCACCGCGCCGCCCAGTTCCTCCTGCGTGACGATCTCGTTCGTGACGGTCTTCACTACATCCGGGCCGGTGACGAACATGTATGACGAATCCTTCACCATGAAGATGAAGTCCGTCATCGAGGGACTATACACGGCACCGCCCGCGCATGGACCCATGATAAGCGAAAGTTGCGGGACAACGCCCGACGCCAGCACGTTGCGCTGGAACACCTCGGCATAACCGCCGAGCGATGCGACGCCCTCCTGAATGCGCGCGCCGCCACTGTCGTTGAGGCCGATCACGGGCGCGCCGACCTTCATGGCCATGTCCATGATCTTGCAGATCTTCTGCGCATGCCGTTCGGACAGCGAGCCGCCGAAGACGGTGAAGTCCTGGCTGAAGACGAACACCAGCCGGCCGTTGATCGTCCCCGATCCCGTCACCACGCCATCGCCGGGCACGATCTGGTCGGGCATGCCGAAGTCGGTGCAGTTGTGCTCGACATACATGTCGAGCTCCTCGAACGACCCCTCGTCGAGCAGCACGTCGAGTCGTTCTCGCGCGGTCAGCTTGCCCTTGGCATGCTGCGCGTCGATGCGGCGTTGCCCGCCGCCGAGGCGGGCGGCCTCGCGGCGGCGTTCGAGTTCGGCGATCGTCGAGGACATGCGCGCTCCCGCTTTCGATGCGCCTCCTTCGCGGGCGGAGGCAGAAAAGGCAAATGCGATGTTGCAAACTGGCTTTCCCCATGTTTGCAAAGTGGGATGCCCCCCACCCCGCCTCGCCGCCTGTTCGCCGGCCATCAGCTCCGCTCGCTCCGCCGTACCCACGGCCTGTCACAGGCGCAGGCTGCAGCCCGCCTCGGAATCTCGACCAGCTATCTGTCGCAGATCGAAAATGGCGACCGGCCGCTCACCGAACTCGTGCTCGCCGCGCTGGCCCGCGCCTTCCCGCAGGACTGGCGCTCGATCGGCGAGGATGCCGCACTCGCCGCCGCCGCGCTCGCTGCCGCAACCGACGCGGGCATCGACGGCGCGGTGGAGCCCGACCCCGGCCTCGCCCGCGCGCTCCGCCAGCAGCCGCAGCTCGCCCGCCGCCTCGTTGCGCTTCACGCCGCGTATCGGCGCGTCGAGGCGCAGGTCCGCGTCCTCGATGATCGCGTCCAGTCGGGCGAGAGCGCGGCCCGCCAGCCATGGGAGGCGGTACGCGACTGGTTTCACGACGCGGGCAACTATGTCGACGCGCTTGACCGCGGGGCAGAGGCGCTCGCGGCGCGCTTCCCCCGCGGCACCAACCGCGCGATCGCCGAGCGGCTGCGCACGCGGCACCGCGTCACGATCGAGCGCGGCGACGCCGGCGGGTCGCTGCGCGCCTATGATCCTGCGCGCCGCACGCTCCGCCTTGACCGCGCGCTGCCGCCCGAGAGCGCGACGTTCCAGCTCGCCCACCAGCTCGCACGGCTCGAGCTGGCGGAAGTGATCGATGCAACCGTGGCGGGCTCGGGGCTCGACGATCCCGCGGCGCGCGCGCTGTTATCGGTCGGTCTCGCCAACTATGCCGCGGGCGCGCTCACTATGCCCTACGAAGCCTTCCGCGAGGCGGCGCGCGCCGAGCGCCACGACATCGACCGCCTGCGCGAGGATTTCGGCGTCAGCTTCGAGCAGGCATGCCACCGCCTCTCGACGCTCCAGCGGCCGGGCGCCCAAGGCGTGCCCGTCTTCTTCTGCCGCGTCGACATGGCGGGCAACATTACCAAGCGACATTCGGCGACGCCGCTGCAGTTCGCGCGCTTCGGCGGCGCCTGCCCGCTCTGGATCGTGCACGAGGCGGCGGCGATCCCCGACCGCATCCTCGTCCAGCGCGCCGAGACGCCCGACGGCGTGCGCTACGTCATCATGGCCAAGGGACTGGTGAAGCCGAGCGGCAGCTTCACCCGCGCCCCGCGGCGCTACGCGGTGACATTGGGATGTGAGGCGGCGCATGCAGACGCCTTCGTCTATGCCGATGCGCTGGCGACGGGCGGCGGCGCGACGCCGATCGGCAGCTCGTGCCGCATCTGCCCCCGCCTCGACTGCGACCAGCGGGCATTTCCGCCGGCCGCCTCGACGATCGCGATCGATCCCGACGCGCGGGGGGTGGTGCCGTACGGGTTCAGCTGACCGGCTTGCCGGGCGCCCATCGGCGTGACAGGATGCGTGCAAAAAGAACGCAAGGAGAGAGCCATGGCGACCGCGATCCATGAGACCCCCACCATATCCGATGCCGAGTGGGAGGCGCGCCAGCAGCTCGCCGCCTGCTACCGCGTGTTCGACATGCTCGGCTGGTCGGAGATGATCTACAACCACATCACGCTGAAGGTGCCTGGCGAAGAGGGCGCGTTCCTCATCAACCCGTTCGGGCTGCATTTCAGCGAGGTGAAGGCGTCGAACCTCGTCAAGATTGACCTCGACGGCAACAAGCTCGACGGGTCACCCTATCCGGTCAATCGCGCCGGCTTCGTCCAGCACGCGGTGTTCCACCGCCACCTGCCCGACGCGCATTGCATCATGCACACGCATACGACCGCGGGGATGGCCGTGAGCTCGCTGGAGGGCGGGCTGAGGCCCATCAACTTCTACGCCGCCAGTTTCGTCGGCCAGATCGCCTATCACGACTTCGAGGGCGTCACCGTCCGCGACGAGGAGGGCGCGCGGCTGGTCGAGCATCTGGGCGACAAGCGCATGATGCTCCTCAAGAACCACGGCATCGTCGCGATGGGCCGTACCCTGCCGGAGGCGTTCATCAAGCACTGGTCGCTCCAGCGCGCGTGCGAGATCCAGCTCGCGACGATGAGCATGGGGACCCCCATCGAGGTTCCGGCCGAGGTCGTCGCCGTCCACCAGCGCGACATCGGCCAGGCACAGGCGCCGGGCGGGCCGGGTGCCGCCGACTTCGCGGCGATGGTGCGGCTGGTCGATCGCACCGACCGGAGCTGGCGAGAGTAGCTTGCGGGGCGGCCGGCGGACGCTACAACCCGGCGGCAAAAGGGGAAAATGCCGCATGTCGCTTCGTCTGTTCGCCTGTCTTGCCGCCCTCGCCATCGCCGCGCCGCTCGCCGCGCAGGACAAGCCCGATGCGAAGCCCGACAAGGCGGACGCAAGCGACGCCGCCATTCCTGCGCCGGTCCGATCGGTCACGCGGCACAGCGGCACCTTTGGCGGCACGCGCATCGCCTATCGCGCGATCGCCGGCGACACCTATCTGAAGGACAAGGACGGCAAGCCGCTCGCCTCGATCACGTCGTACAGCTATATCAAGGACGGGCCGTTCGACCCCAACCGGCCGGTCACCTTCCTGTGGAACGGCGGTCCGGGCTCGGGCTCGCTCTGGCTCCAGATGGGCGCGTTCGGTCCGAAGCGCGTCGTCATTCCGTCGGATGCGCGCGACGACGGGGCGCCCCCCTATCCGATTGTCGACAACGCCGAATCGCTGCTCGACGTCACCGACCTGGTCTTCATCGACCCTGTCGGCACCGGCTTCAGCCGCGCGCTCGGCAAGACCGATCCCAAGGATTATTGGGGCATCACCAAGGATGCCAAGTCGATGGCGGCGTTCATCCGCCTGTGGCTGAACGAAAACGGCCGCTGGAACGCGCCCAAATTCATCGGCGGCGAAAGCTATGGCACCACCCGATCGGCGGCGGTGATCAAGGAGCTGGAGGGCTCGTACACCGATGTCGCGATCAACGGCATCATCCTGATCTCCTCGATCCTCGACTTCAGCCAGGCCGCCGACACGCCGGGGAACGAGCTCGGCTATGTCACCAACCTCCCCTCGATGGCGGCGACCGCCTGGTATCACGACAAGGTGGCGAACAAGCCCGCGAGCGTCGAGGCGTTCGTCGAGGAAGCGCGCCAGTTCGCGATCGGCCCCTATGCCTCCGCCTTGCTCAAGGGCAATTCGCTGTCGGCGCAGGAGCGGCAGGCGATCCTGCCGCAGCTGTCGCGCTTTACCGGCGTCAGCCAGACTTATCTGGCACAGGCCGACCTGCGGCTCTCACCCAGCCGCTTCTACAAGGAGCTGCTACGCGACCGGGGCCAGGTGATCGGCCGGCTCGACACGCGCTATACCGGCCGTGATTACGACAATGCCGGCGAGACGCCCGACAACGATCCCAGCTTCTACGCGATCGACGGGGCGTACACCGCCGCCATGAACCAGTGGTCGCGCGAGGGGCTGAAATACTCGCCCGACCTCACCTACTCTTCGATCGGCGGGGTGCGCGACTGGGACTGGAACATCGGCGAGGGGCCACGCGGGGGCTCGGGCTATCTCAACGTCGCGCCGTGGATCGGCACCGCGCTGCGCGAAAACAGCGGCCTGCGCGTGTTCGTGGGCCAGGGCTATTATGACTTCGCAACGCCCTTCTTCGGCGCCGAATATTCACTGAATCGCACGGGCATCCCCAATGATGGGCGGATCGTCTGGAAATATTACCACGCCGGCCACATGATGTATGTGCGCGAGGACGACCTCAGGAAACTGTCGAGCGATATCCGCGCCTTCATCCGCGCGCGTTGAAAACCCATCGGCTCCCGCATTTGCGAAAGGGATCGTGCCCGTGCAGCGTCTGATGCTTGGCCCGAGCGACGGCGTGCCCAATAACCCGGTGCTGCCGGTGCGCCTGTATCGCGCGGTGACGGACGATCCCGACCGCGCCTCGGCGTTCGAGGCCATGTTCGCCGCGCATGGCTGGTCGCCCGAGTGGCGCGACGGCGTGTTCGACTATCACCACTATCACTCGACCGCGCACGAGGTGCTGGGCTGCTTCGCCGGGCAGGCGACGCTGACGATCGGAGGGCCCGGTGGCGAGACGATCGACGTCACCGCGGGCGACGCGCTGATGCTCCCTGCGGGCACCGGCCACCGATGCGAGAGGGCGAGCGACGACTTCGCGATCGTGGGTGCCTACCCCGCCGGGCAGGACTGGGATGTGGTGACGAAGCCCGCCGACGACGCGATCCGCGCCCGCATCGCCGCGGTGCCCCTGCCCGCGCGTGACCCGGTAACGGGCGGGGACTTTTAGGCCGGGACCGCCACCTCGTAGTTCGCGGTCGTCTTGGCCGCGACTTCCTCCGCCGTCACGCCGGGCGCCAGTTCGATCAGGCGGAAGGGGCTGTCATGATCGGCGCGCTGAAAAACGGCGAGGTCGGTGACGATCATGTCGACCACGTTGCGGCCCGTCAGCGGCAGGGTGCAGGCGGGGATGAACTTGGGGCTGCCGTCCTTGGCATTATGCTCCATCACGACGATGATCTTCTTGACCCCGGCGACGAGGTCCATCGCGCCGCCCATGCCCTTGATCATCTTGCCGGGGATCATCCAGTTGGCGATGTCGCCGCCCTCCGACACTTCCATCGCGCCGAGCACGGTCAGGTCGATATGCCCGCCGCGAATCATCGCGAAGCTGTCGGCCGAGCTGAAATAGACCGAGTGCGGCAGCTCGCTGATCGTCTGCTTCCCCGCGTTGATGAGGTCGGGGTCCTCCTCGCCCGCGAACGGGAACGGGCCGATGCCGAGCATCCCGTTCTCCGATTGGAGCGTCACCGTCACGCCATCGGGAATGTGGTTCGCGACCAGCGTCGGGATGCCGATGCCGAGATTGACGTAGAAGCCGTCGCGCAGCTCGCGCGCGGCGCGCGCCGCCATGTCGTCGCGTGTCCAGGGCATCAGTTGAGCTTCCCTTCTTCAATCGTGTCGAGATCGCCGATCTGGTCGCGCAGCTCCGAAAAGGTGCCGTCGACGATCCGCTGCAATGCTTCGTCCTCGTCGAGGTCCCAGGCCTGAGCATAGGCGCGCGCGGCGTGGCGGATGGTGTCGCCCATCAGATAGCCGAAGACGGTCGGGTCCTCGAGCACCGCCGCGTCAATCCAGACGCTGCTGCCCGCGCCGTCGGTGACCCAGATGCGCGCGACCTCCGCCGATTCGTCGGTCAGCGTGTCGCCGTTTTCCAGCTTGATCGCGTTCCTGGGCTCGCTCACGGCTCGGGACTCCAGCGCTTGTCGACGGGGAACAGGTCGTCGACGCCGGCACCTTCCCAGGCACCATAGAGTGCATTGGGGATCAGGAACCAGCCATTGCCCCATAGTGCATCAAGCGTTGGGCTCTGCGCCAGCGTGCGGCGGGCCGACGGGGTCAATGCCCTGTCGTTGAAGGCGTCGGCGAAGTCGCCCAGATTGTCGCCCGCCATCGCGATGACGCAGTAGCGCGCGTCGATCGCCGCGCGTCGCGGGTCCTTGGCCGAACCCGGCGCGACGTCGCCCTTCAGGTACAAGGTCTCGCCCGGCACCGCCCCCGCGATCCCGACCGAGGCGAGCGCCGCGGCCGTCGGCACGGCGGCCGAGCGATCGCGGTTCGAGTTGAAGACGACCGTCAGGCCCGCCGCGCGGATCGCGGCGATCGCCGCGACCACGCCGGGCACCGCCTCGACCTTCGCGGCACCGCCCTGTTCCCACCTGGCCCAGCGCGCGGAGTCGAAGGGCGGATCGCCACGTACTGCGCTGTCATAGTTGGCGCCGGTGTTGAGCAGCACCGTCTCGTCGATGTCATAGACCACCGCGCGCGGGCGATTGCCGCATTCGGCGAAGCGCGGCGCGGCAGGCGTCGAACCGGGCGCGAGCACGACGCTCGACGCCGGCCCCCTTGCATGTGCCACGGCGAACTCCGCCATCGCCCGGTGCGTCGCCGCCGAGAGCACCGCCGCCTCGCCCGAACCCAGCTGCCAGCGATACTGCCGCCCCGGCTGCGTGGGCGCGCTCGTCGCAGCCGGCGGCGGCGTCGCCGCGCACGCCGACAGCGCGAGCGCCGCGGTCAGGGCCGCGGGGCGAATCACGCCGCCGCCCGCTCGCGCACGGTACGGAACTCGATCTTCTTGTCGTAAGGCGCGCCGACGATCATCCGCTTCACATAGATGCCGGGCAGGTGGATCGCGTCGGGGTCGAGGCTGCCGACCGGCACCACTTCCTCGACCTCGGCGACGCAGATGTTCGCGGCGGTCGCCATCGGCTGGTTGAAGTTGCGCGCAGTCTTGCGGAAGATGAGGTTGCCCATCTCGTCCGCCTTCCATCCCTTGATGATGGCGAGGTCGGCGCGGATGCCGCGCTCGAGGATATATTCCTCGCCGTCGAAGACCTTCACTTCCTTGCCCTCTGCCACTTTCGTGCCGACGCCGGTCTTGGTGTAGAAGCCGGGGATCCCCGCCCCGCCCGCGCGGCAGCGTTCGGCCAGCGTCCCCTGCGGACAGAACTCGACCTCCAGCTCGCCGGCCAGATACTGGCGCTCGAACTCCTTGTTCTCGCCGACATAGGACGAGATCATCTTCTTCACCTGGCGCGTGCGCAGCAGCTTGCCGAGGCCTTCATTATCGATGCCGGCATTGTTGCTGGCGATCGTCAGGTCCTTCACCCCCGAGTCGCGGATCGCGTCGATCAACCGCTCGGGAATGCCGCACAGGCCGAAGCCGCCCGCGCAGATCGTCATCCCGTCGTGCAGCAGGCCAGCGAGCGCGGCGGCGGCGTCGGGGTAGAGCTTCTGCATGGACGGTCCCTCTCTCGGCGATGGTGCGTGCTGCCTACAAAGGCGGCGGGGACGGCGCAATCGTTGCCGCAACGCTCGGGCCATGCCTAACCTGTGTGATGACTACCGATTCGCTGCCCGCCGCGCTTGCACTTGTCGGGTCGGGGCGCCAGGTGCCGCCGCGCGTCGGCGAGGCGATCGAGCTGCTGCTCGGCCGGCGCGAGCTGCACCTGCAACAGCCCTCGATGTTCTATTATCCGGGCCTTGCCCAGCGCGCCTTTTTCGAGCGCGCCGAGTTCGACTGGGTGCCCGCGGTCGAGGCGGCGATCGCGGCGATCCGCGACGAGCTGGCGGCGCTACTGGCGGGGGATGAGGCCTTCGCGCCTTATGTCAAATCTGATCCCGACCAGCCTGCGCTCGCCAACCACCTGCTCGACGATCCCGCCTGGGGCGCGGTGCACCTGTTCGAGGGGGGCCGCCCGCACCCCGTCCATGCCGCGCGCTGTCCGGCAACGATGGCGGCGCTTCGCCAAGCGCCGCAGCCGGCGATCGGCACCCGCTCGCCGATGGCGCTTTTCTCGCGGCTGAAGCCTGGCACGCACATCCGGCCGCACCACGGCGTCTTCAACACGCGGCTGATCTGCCACCTGCCGCTCGTCGTGCCTGAGGGTTGCGGTATCCGGGTCGGCACCGACACGCGCGAATGGCGCGAGGGCGAGCTCCTGATCTTCGACGACAGCTTCGAGCACGAGGCGTGGAATCGTGGGAGCAGCGACAGGGTGGTGCTGTTGTTCGAGGTCTGGCGGCCCGACATCGGCGCCGAGGAACGCGCGGCGCTGACGGCGCTGCTCGGCGCGGTCGAGTCGCACGGGATCGCGGCGGAGGCTTGAAGGAGAAGCGGAATTGCGGAGCCAAGCTCGGGATGTCGGGAGCATGAGAAACTCTCCCATGACTTAAACCCGGACTTGATCGCGGGTCCCACTTCTTCCGCGTTCTACCCGCAGCCGGGATGACGGAAACCGCAATCCAGCCTAAGCCTCTTTCAAAGTTACGGGAGAGACATTCCATGCCCCTTCGCAACGGCGGCCGCATCCTCGTCGACAATCTGGTGCGCCAAGGCTGCGACCGGCTGTTCCAGGTGCCTGGCGAGAGCTTTCTCGCGGTGCTCGACGCGCTGGTCGATGAGCCCGCGATCGACGTGGTGACGTGCCGGCAGGAGGGCGGCGTCACGTTCATGGCGTCTGCCGACGGCAAGATGACGGGGCGGCCGGGCATCGCCTTCGTCACGCGCGGACCGGGGGCGACCAACGCCTCGATCGGCGTCCATGTGGCGATGCAGGACTCGCTGCCGATGATCCTGTTCATCGGCGATATCGACCGCGGTACCCGTCACCGCGAGGCGTTTCAGGAGATCGATTTCGAGGCGATGTTCGCGCCGGTCGCCAAATGGGCGGCGCGGATCGATGACGCTGCGCGTATCCCCGAATATGTCGCGCGCGCCTATGCCACCGCGATGAACGGGCGGCCCGGCCCGGTGGTGCTCGCGCTCCCGGAGGACATGCTGCTGGATGAGGTGGAGGCCGAGGATCGCCCGCGCGTCGAGAAGCTGCGCCAGGCGCCCGATCCGCAGGCGATGGACCGCCTTGCCGACCTCATTCGCGGAGCCGAGCGGCCGGTCGCGATCGTCGGCGGCGCGGGCTGGTGCGACGGCACCGCAAGCGCCTTTGCCAGCGCGGCCGCGCGGATCGGCCTCCCCGTCGCGGCGGCGTTCCGCCAGCAGGATTCGGTCCCGAACGACATGCCGGTCTATGCGGGCAATCTCGGCTATGGCCCCTGCCCGCTCCTCCCCAAGCGGATCAAGGAAGCCGATCTGCTGATCGTCGTCGGCGCACGGATGGGAGAGGCGACGACCGACGGCTATACGCTGGTGACGCCCGACCATCCGGGCCAAACGCTGGTCCATGTTCACCCCGACCCGACCGAGCTCAATCGCGTCTATCGCACCGACCTTCCCATTTGTGCGGACATGCGCAGCTTCGCGCGCGCGCTCGATGCGCTGGAGGGCCTGCCGCAGTTCGACAGCGGCGCGGCCGCCCACGCCGAATGGCTGGGCTGGTCCGACCCGCAACCCCGCGACGGCGTGGCGATGGACCTCGGCCCCTGCGTGAAGACGATGCGCGAGGCGCTGCCCGCCGACACGATGATCTGCAACGGCGCGGGCAATTTCTCGGGCTGGTGGCACCGCTACTGGCGCTATTCGGGGCCGTGCAGCCAGCTCGCGCCCACTGCCGGCGCGATGGGTTACGGCACACCGGCCGCGATCGCGGCGGCGCTACGCTACCCCGGTCGCACCGTGGCGGCGATCGCGGGCGACGGCGATTTCCTGATGAACGGGCAGGAACTGGCGACTGCGGTACAGCATGGCGCGAACCTGATCGTCCTCGTCGTCGACAATGGCGGCTACGGCACGATCCGCATGCATCAGGAGCGCGAGTTTCCCGGCCGCGTCTCGGCCACTCGCCTCTCCAACCCCGACTTCGCCGCGCTCGCGCGCGCCTACGGCGCCACCGCCGAGACGATCGACCGGACCGAGGATTTCGCCCCTGCGCTCGACCGGGCAAAGGCGGCGAGCGGCGTTCGCCTGATCCACATCCGCACCGATATCGAGGTCATCAACTTCTCGACCACAATTGCGGCGCTGCGGGCGCGGTAATCATCAAGACCTCTTCCGGCATCCAGAGGGAAACCGCGCGCGGGGGCGGCGGGGTCTCCGCGGTCGGCAACGGGCAAATCCCTCCACCAGCCTTCGGCTGACCCCTTCCCGTGCCGGGGTGCCCAAACACAAAACGGCCGCGCGTCACAAGACGAGCGGCCGCTTCTTCAAGTCAAAGTAACGGGCTTGTCAGACCTTGTCGCCGAGCGCGCCCTTGACCGATCCGCCGAGCTGCTGCGCCTTGCCCTTTGCCTCCTGTGCGGCGCCATCGGCCTGCGTCTCAGGATTGGTCGAATTCTGCTTGGCCTTGCCAATGGCTTCGTTGACGTTGCCCTTGATCTTGTCGATCATCTCGCCCATCGAAAATCTCCTTACGCGATACGGCAACAACATTTGCGCCGTTCATCATAAAGAACGGTTCGACAGGTCGGCAGTTCCAATCTAGATCAATCCGGCGAGCGGGCTCGACGGATCGGCATAGCGGCGTTTGGCCATGCGCCCTGCACGATAGCTCATCCGGCCGGCCTCGACCGCGGCCTTCATCGCCGCGGCCATCAGGATCGGGTCCTTCGCCTCGGCGATCGCGGTGTTCATGAGCACACCGTCGCAGCCAAGCTCCATCGCGCGCGCCGCGTCCGACGCCTGACCGACGCCCGCGTCGACGAGCACCGGCACCTTGGCGCCCTCGACAATCAGGCGGATCGTCACTTCGTTCTGGATGCCGAGGCCAGAGCCGATCGGCGCGCCCAGCGGCATGATCGCGACCGCGCCCGCCTCTTCGAGCTGCTTCGCCGCGATCGGATCGTCGGTGCAATAGACCATCGGCTTGAAGCCCTCGCGCACCAGCACCTCGGTCGCGGTCAGCGTCTCGCGCATGTTCGGATAGAGCGTGCGCGCCTCGCCCAGCACCTCCAGCTTGACGAGGTCCCAGCCCCCCGCCTCGCGCGCCAGCCGCAGCGTGCGGATCGCGCTGTCGGCATCGAAGCAGCCGGCGGTGTTCGGCAAGTAGGTGACGCGCTTGGGGTCGATATAGTCGGTCAGCATCGGCGCGTTCGGATCGCTGACGTTCACCCGGCGGACGGCGACGGTGACGATCTCCGCGCCCGACGCCTCGACCGCGGCGGCGTTCTGGGCGAAATCCTTGTACTTGCCCGTCCCGACGATCAGCCGTGAGCGGAAGGTGCGGCCCGCCACGGTCCAGCTGTCGTCCTGCACCGGCGCGCCATGATCGCCGCCACCGACGAAGTGGACGATCTCCAGCTCGTCGCCGTCCTCGACCCGCACTTGCGCGAGCGTCGAGCGCGGCACGACCTCCAGATTGCGCTCGACCGCGACCTTGTCGGGCACGAGGCCGAGTTCGCTTGCCAGTTCGGCCAGCGTCAGTCCGTCCTTCACGCGCTTGTGCTCGCCGTTGACGCGGATCGAGATGGTGCCGTCGCTGTGCATCGCCGTCCTTCGATTTCGTTAGCCTCGCGAACCAAGTCTCGACTTGAGACGGTGGGTGCGGGTATGAAGGCGCTCGATCTAGGCGCCGTCCGCCGCGCCCGCAACCGGAAGCGCCGATGGCCGAACTCGTCTATGTCCTCAATGGGCCGAACCTCAACCTGCTCGGCACGCGCGAGCCGGAGATTTACGGATCCGACACGCTCGACGACATTGCCGGGATGCTCGAGGATCGCGCCCGCGAACTGGGGCTGGAAGTCGAGGTACGCCAGTCGAACCACGAAGGACACTTGGTCGACTGGCTGCACGAGGCGCAGGCGGAGGGGGCGAAGGCGGTGCTCCTCAACGCCGCCGCTTTCACCCACACCTCGGTGGCGCTGCTCGACGCGATCAAGGCGATCCGGGTGCCGGTGATCGAGGTCCACTTGTCCAGTCCGCACAAGCGCGAGCCGTTTCGCCACAAAAGCTATGTCGGCATGGGCGCGCACGGCACCATCGCCGGCTTCGGCGCGCAGAGCTACCTCCTCGCGCTTGAAGCGGCAGCACGGCTGGCCTAAAGGGCCGCACTTTTACTGGGAAGCAACAGTCGCATGGCCGAAGAGAGCGAAGACAAGCGCCACATGCGTGTCGATATCGAACTGGTCCGGCAGCTGGCCGGCGTGCTCGACGAGACGCAACTGACCGAGATCGAGGTCGAGGACGGCGAACGCCGCGTCCGCGTCGCGCGCGAAGTCACCGTCGCGCCGATGATGCAGGCTGCGCCTGCCTATGCCCCCGCGCTGCCGCACGCGCCCCAGCCGGTCGCAGCCGCGCCAGCGCCCGCGGAAACCGGCGCCTCGGCACCCGCCAGCACCGCCAATGCCGTCAAGTCGCCGATGGTCGGGACCGCCTATCTCGCCGCGGAGCCGGGCGCCAAGCCGTTCGCGGCGTTGGGACAACAGGTCGCGGCGGGTGATACGCTGCTCATCATCGAGGCGATGAAGGTGATGAATCCGATCATCGCGCCCGCCGCGGGCACCGTCACCCAGGTGCTGGTCGAGAACGGCCAGCCCGTCGAGTTCGACCAGCCGCTGATCGTCGTCAGCTAAGATGCCCGAGATCAAGAAGCTCCTGATCGCCAATCGCGGCGAGATTGCGCTGCGCATCCACCGCGCGTGCCACGAGATGGGGATCAAGACTGTCGCGGTGCACTCGACCGCCGATGCCGACGCGATGCATGTGCGCCTCGCCGACGAGGCGATCTGCATCGGCCCGCCGCCCGCGGGCGAGAGCTACCTCAACATCCCCAATATCATCTCGGCCGCCGAGATCTCGGGCGCGGACGCGATCCATCCGGGCTATGGCTTCCTATCGGAGAACGCCAAGTTCGCCGAGATCGTCGAGCTCCACAACATCCTGTTCGTGGGCCCGAAGCCCGAGCATATCCGCGTGATGGGCGACAAGGTGGAGGCCAAGCGCACCGCCGGCGCACTCGGCCTGCCGCTCGTCCCCGGCTCCGACGGCGCGGTCAGCGACATCGCTGAGGCGAAGGCGATCGCCGAGCGGATCGGCTATCCGGTCATCATCAAGGCCGCGAGCGGCGGCGGCGGGCGCGGCATGAAGGTCTGCAACGCTCCCGACCAGCTCGAAACGCTGATGCAGCAGGCCGGCAGCGAGGCGAAGGCCGCGTTCGGCGACGCCACCGTCTATATCGAGAAATATCTCGGCAATCCGCGCCATATCGAGTTCCAGGTGTTCGGCGACGGCGAAGGCAACGCCATTCATCTGGGCGAGCGCGACTGCTCGCTCCAGCGCCGTCACCAGAAGGTGCTCGAGGAAGCGCCCTCGCCCGTCCTGTCGGCCGAGGATCGCGCGCGGATGGGCGGCATCGTCGCCAAGGCGATGGCCGACATGGGCTATCGCGGCGCGGGGACGATCGAGTTCCTGTGGGAAAACGGCGAGTTCTACTTCATCGAGATGAACACTCGCCTTCAGGTCGAGCACCCGGTGACCGAGATGATCACCGGCGTCGACCTGGTCCGCGAACAGATCCGCGTCGCCGAGGGGCATGGCCTGTCGGTCCGCCAGGAGGACATTCGCTTCACCGGCCATGCGATCGAATGTCGCATCAATGCCGAGGATGCCCGCACCTTCGCCCCCTCGCCGGGCCTCGTCAGCTACTTTCACGCGCCGGGCGGCATGCATGTGCGCGTCGATAGCGGGCTCTACGCCGGCTATCGCATCCCGCCCTATTACGACTCGATGATCGCCAAGCTGATCGTCTATGGCCGCACCCGCGAGGGCTGCCTGATGCGCCTGCGCCGCGCGCTCGAGGAGTTCGTGGTGGAGGGCGTCAAGACGACGATCCCGCTGCACCAGGCACTGCTCGACGATCCCGAGTTCCAGGCGGGCGACTATACGATCAAGTGGCTGGAGGAATGGCTCGCCCGCGAGGGATAAGCCGCATGGATCGTCCGGCGCCTCCAGCGGTTGGCGCCGGATGACCGACGTCACCCCCGCCGACTGTTCCTTCCTCGAACGCGCGATCGAGCTCGCCGCCGAAGCGGATGCGGCCGGCGACCATCCGTTCGGCTCGCTGCTCGTCGATGCCGATGGCAACATCCTCGCCGAGGATCGCAACCGCGCGGTCAGCGTCGATCCGACGCGGCACCCGGAGATTGCGCTCGCGCGCTGGGCCGCGCACCACCTTGACGAGGCAGCGCGCCGGTCGGCGACACTCTATACCTCGACCGAGCATTGCCCGATGTGCGCCGCCGCGCATGGTTGGGTCGGCCTTGGCCGCATCGTCTATGCAAGTTCCGCCGAACAGCTGGCGACATGGCTGGCCGAGGCGGGCGCCGATCCCGCACCGGTGCGAGCGCTACCGATCGGCGAGGTCCTGCACGGCACGTCGGTCGCAGGGCCCTGGGCGGACGCGGCCGAGCGCCTGCGACGGCTGCATCAGGACAATTATCGCCGCCGCGAGGACTGACCTCGCCTCACCTCACCCCCGCGGCATCGACCCTTCGATCCGCGCGATCCGTTCGACCTCGCCCGCATTCTGCGCACGCGCGTCGGCGAGCAGCGCCTCGAGCGCCGGATAGGGCGGCTTGCCCTCGGCGGCCCGGTCGATCGCCAGCTTCTCGACATCGGCGAGTGCGCCCGCGGTGCCGCTGCGCAGCGCGTCGAGATCGGCGAGCGCCACTTGCGCGGCGATCCACGGCTCACTCCCCGCTGCCGCCCCCTCGGCGCGCGCCGCCAGCCGCTCGGCCTCACCCGCCTTGTCGGCGAAGGTAGACGCGGCAGTGGCAAGCGCCGCCTTGGCTCGGGCGACCTCGCCATCGAGCGCCGCGTCGGGGGTGGCCACCGGCGCGGGCCGGGGGGCCGGATCGGCAAAGCCCCGCTTCTCGATCGGTCGTGGCAGCAACGAGGGATAGCCCCCCTCCTGCGGCGCGGCACAGGCGGTGAGCAGACAGGCAGCTGCAAGAACTGGAGGGAAGCGCATCATCGCCCAACGCCTAGGCCGCCGATTTTTTGCACGCAACAGGGTTGCGCGGTTCGCCAACCCCCGTTAGAGGCCCCCTCCTACCGCGCGCCCGTAGCTCAGCTGGATAGAGCATCAGACTACGAATCTGAGGGTCGGACGTTCGAATCGTTCCGGGCGCGCCAAAACTTCTCACGCAGCAAGGCCTTAGACGCCTATGGGACCTGCCTGGATGGCGGGTCTCCATCGATATGTCCCTTCCAAGTCTCGGGCGAAAAGACGCTCGGCGGCGCCAGTTTCGCTCTCTCGAAACTTCAATCTGCTCGCGTTGAATTACGCGAAGATTGGCTGAACCTTGGGCGCGATCAGGCGGGCGGGAGTTCGACGCGCACCAGGGTGCCGCCGTCCGGCGCGCCGAGGATCGCAACCTTGCCGCGATGGCGCTCGACAACCTGCTGGACCAGATGCAGCCCCAGCCCGGTGCCGGTCGAGCGGGGGCGCAGCCGATGGAAGGGCTCGAAGACGCGCTCGCGCTCGTCGGGCGGGATGCCCGGCCCGTCATCCTCGACTTCGAACCCGTCCGGCGTCACGCGCACGATCGCGTTTCGGCCGCCGTGATCGATGGCGTTCTGGACAAGATTGACGATGACCCGCTCGATCGCGCCCGCATCGCCGCGGACGGTCGGCTCCCCCTCGACGATCAACTGGATCGTGCGGGACGAAGCGATCAGGAGCGGGGCAAGGTCGGCCACCGCGTGCCGTGCCAGGCCGGCAAGGTCGAACCGCTCGTCCAGGCTCCCGCCATCGAGGCGCTGGAGATCGAGCAACTGCTCGGCAACGTTGCCCAGCCGGGCGACATCGCTCGCCAGGCGCCGCGTCGCCGGATCGTCGGCTGCCTCGACCTTGGCGCGAAGAATGGCGATTGGCGTCCGCAATTCATGCGCGGCCGACGCGATGAAGCGCTGCTGGCGGGCATAGCCCTCGTCCAGCCGGGCGAGTGCGTCGTTCACCGCGCGGACCAGCGGACCGATCTCGCGCGGGACGTGCTGCTCGTTGAGCCGAAGGCTGCGCTGGTTGGTGTCGATCCGTTCGGCCTCCGCGGCGACACGGGCGACCCCCGCCAGCGATCGCCGGACGATCCACGGCGTCACGATCAGCGAGATCGACGCCATCAGGAGGAAGATCGGGATCACGACGACGTTCGACGCCATGAAGACGACGAACGTGAGCTTGCTCACCCGGCCATGGCCGAGGATCGTCAACGGGCCAGCCGGCGACGTCTCGCGCCGGATCACCGCGGCAAGCCGATAGGGTGGGGTGGGGTCGCGGATCGCCGCATGGGCGAAGTCCGTCAGTCGCGCAGCGACCGAGCGATACTGCGCCGGCACGTCGCCGAAGGCGACCGACCGACCAGCATCGTCCTGGGCGACGAACCACAGGTCGGGCGCCTCGGCCCTCAGCGTGGCAAGCTCGGGCGTCGCCGTTACGGTCAGTCCGCCCCCCGGCCCGCGCGCGATCGCGCCGGCGATTACTTTGGTGATCCGCTCGTCGGCATAGGGGCCGCCGCTGTCCATGCGGATCGCCAGGCCAATGATGATCGCGCAGCACAGGAACACGGTGACGAACTGGAGGATCAACGGCTGGATGATGAGCGGCCGCTTAAGCGAAGGCTGCCTCGCCTTCATGTCGCTGCGCGCAGGAGGTAGCCGACCCCGCGAATGGCGTGGATCTCGACCTTGGCGCCCGCCTCGCCCAGCTTGCGGCGCAGGCGCGAGACATGGGAGTCCAGCGTGTTCGACTGCACTTCGTCGTCGAAACCGTAGACCGCCTGTTCCAGCGCCTCGCGCAGCACGGTTCGCCCGCGCCGCCGCACCAGCGCGGCCAGAACGAGCATTTCGCGCCGGATCAGCGGCAGGCGGACACCCTCGACGGTCGCCTCGTCGTTCGCCGGGTCGTAAACCAGCGCGCCGACATGGATCTGTTCCACCTCAAGCTCCGCCGGGCGGCGGCGAAGCGCACGGATGCGCGCCAGCATCTCCTCGAGCGCGAACGGCTTGACCAGATAGTCGTCGGCGCCGCCGTCGAGCCCGTCGACGCGATCGGCGATGGCGCCGCGCGCCGTGAGCACGATCACAGGCATCCCGGGACAACTGATCCGTAACGCCGGAATGAGCGACAATCCGTCGCCGTCGGGTAGCGTCCGATCGAGCAGTACCAGATCATAAGGTGCCGAGCGCACGGCTTCCTCGGCTATGCCGATGCGATCCGCATGATCGACGACGAAGCGCTCCCGCTCGAGCGCGGTTCGCAAGGTCGCCGCCAGTTCGGCCTCGTCCTCGACGAGCAGTATCCGCATGCAGGAACCTTGGATCATGCGTCGGACCGTCTCGGTCCGGCCGACGTCGATATAGTGATGATGAGGCCAGAAGCTTGCGCACGGCAGATTGCGTCAATCTTGTGCGACAGATCGAAAGCCGGAGCACCGCGCGGCGGCAAGCAGGGTCGCTGCGACCGCGAGACAAACGCGCACGATCGCCATAAACGTTCGCGATGCCGGTCCAAGAGGGAAGAAGGATGACGTCGCCGATCGAAATCGAAGCGCGCTATGATGTGGTTATCGTCGGTGGTGGCCACGGCGGCGCGCAATGTGCCATCGCCCTCCGGCAACTGGGGTTTGAGGGATCCATCGCGCTGATCGGCCGGGAAGCCGAGCTTCCCTACGAGCGGCCACCCTTGTCCAAAGAGTATCTGGCGGGTGAGAAGCCGTTCGAGCGCCTCCATATCCGACCCGCCGCCTTCTGGCAGGAGCGAGCGGTCCAGATGCGGCTGGGGGTCGAGGCGACGGCAGTCGATCCGACGGCGAAGCGGCTGTCGCTGTCGAGC
Organism: Sphingomonas spermidinifaciens; assembly: GCF_002351485.1. Classification (GTDB taxonomy): domain Bacteria; phylum Pseudomonadota; class Alphaproteobacteria; order Sphingomonadales; family Sphingomonadaceae; genus Sphingomonas; species Sphingomonas spermidinifaciens. Next base: position 1,462,763 of record NZ_NWMW01000001.1, read on the forward strand.
GGGCAGTCGATCGGCTATGGCCAGCTCGTCTGGGCGGCGGGGGGCGATGCCCGCCGCCTTGACTGCCCGGGCACCGACCTGGCCGGCGTCCACACCGTCCGCACCCGCGCCGACTGCGATACGCTCGCCGACGAGATCGCCAGCGGCGCACGGCGGATCATCGTCGTCGGCGGCGGCTATATCGGGCTCGAGGCGGCGGCGGTGCTGCGCAAGCTTGGCTGCGCGGTTACGCTGCTCGAGGCGCTGCCGCGCGTCCTGGCACGCGTCGCCGGTCCCGACCTTTCCACCTTCTACGAAGCCGAGCATCGGCGACAGGGCGTCGACCTTCGCATCGGTGCCACGGTCGAGTGCCTGCTCGGCAACGAGCGCGTCGAGGGCGTGCGGCTGGCGAGCGGCGACATCCTGACCGCCGATGCGGTCGTGGTGGGCATCGGCATCGTCCCGGCAGTCGATCCGCTGATCGCCGCGGGCGCAGCCGGGTCGAACGGCGTCGACGTGGACGAGTACTGCCGCACCTCGCTGGCCGACATCTATGCCATCGGCGACTGCGCCGCCTTTGTCAGCGCCCATGCCGAAGGCACGCGGATCCGCGTCGAATCGGTCCAGAACGCCAACGACCAGGCGACTTGCGTCGCACGGGCGATCACGGGCGAGCCAGAAGCCTATGCCGCTTTCCCCTGGTTCTGGTCGAACCAGTACGACCTGCGCCTCCAGACTGCCGGGCTGTCGATCGGCCACGACCAGGCGGTGCTGCGCGGCGATCCCGCCGATCGCAGCTTCTCGGTCGCTTATCTGCGCAAAGGGCGCCTGATCGCGATCGACTGCGTCAACCGGACGAAGGATTATGTGCAGGGCCGCAAGCTGATCGAGGCGGGCGTGTCCCCCGATCCCGCCGCGCTTGCCGATGCCGCCGTAGCGCTGAAGGAACTGCTACCCGGCGGATAGGCACCTCGGAAAACGGGAAAACCCCGACCGGACTTGCCGATCGGGGTTCTCGCCATGCCGGCTCCGCTGTCCCGGCGGAGCGGCCGGGCCGGCGCCTTCCGCCCTCGTTCAAGGGGGGAGGCGGGCGGCGCCGGTTACGCTTTACTTCAGTGCCGGTCAGCTTAGCGGAGCAGCGACAGCACGCCCTGCTGCGACTGGTTGGCCTGCGCCAGCATCGCGGTCGAGGCCTGCGAGAGGATCTGCGCCTTGGCGAGCTGCGTCGTCTCGGCCGAGAAGTCGGCGTCCTCGATGCGGCTGCGCGCGTCGGTCAGGTTGGTCGCGTTCGTGGTCAGGTTGTTGACGACCGACTGGAGGCGGTTCTGGCCGGCACCCAGGCTGGCGCGGGTCGTGGCAACAGCGTCGAGCGCATCGTCGACCGTGTCGAGCACGGCCTGGGCGGCGGTGCCGTCGGCACCCGCGATGCTGGCAGCGCGCGCGGCAGTCAGGTCGAGCGCCGAGATGGTCAGGTCGATCTGATCCGTCGAACCTGCGCCCACCTGGATCGAGATCGTCACGTCTGCAGCGCCGAAGAGCGCCACGTCGTTGAACTTCGAATTGTCGATGATGTCGCCGATCTGCGCCGTCAGCTGGGTGACTTCGGTCTGCAGGTTCGTGCGATCGTCGGCGCTGTAGGTGCCCGACGAGGCCTGGACGGCCAGCTCACGGACGCGCTGCAGCATGTTGGTGACTTCGTTCAGCGCGCCGTCGGCAGTCTGCGCCAGCGAGATGCCGTCATTGGCATTGCGAACCGCCTGGTTCATGCCCTTGATCTGCGAGGTCATGCTCGATGCGATCGCAAGGCCGGCGGCGTCGTCCTTGGCCGAATTGATGCGCTTGCCGGTCGACAGGCGCTCCATCGACGAAGTCAGCGCCTGGCTCGCCGAGGTGGCGGCGTTCGCCGCGCGGAGCGAGCCGATGTTGGTTCCGATAACGGTCATTGTCCGATCTCCATAGTTCCCGGACCGCCCCTTGGCCCCCCCGAACGAAAACCTCGGGGCTGGGCAGTCAATCCGGGGAACGACCGCCGGGCGCCGGGCTTAAGCAAAAAATCGCTGGCCCCTCGCGCCGGCACGCGGACTCCGGCCCCGTGCGTACGCGGGGGATACAGGAGCGGAAAATTCTTGCCGCACCCGGCAGATTTTACCGGCCGTTAACTATCGAACGTGCAAAGCCGAGTCCTCAAGGGGGCCAAGTTCAATGTCGTCGATCATTCCGTCGCGCGCCGTGCAGCGCGACCATTTCCTGCTGCTTTCGATGCTGCGCACCGCCGGGCTCGATATCGCCGAGCCCGATTCGGCGCCCCGACCGGGCGACCGCTTCCTGGTCGCCGGGGGCGAGGCGATGGCGGTGCCCGCGCGCACGATGGTCGTCGCGGCGGGGCGCCAGACGGCGCGTCCGTTCGGCGACGGCACCGCCGCGATGGTCGGCTTCGCCACCGCTGACGCCGCAACGGGTGCCGGCTATGCTGCGGCCATGCTGCGTGGTGCCGAGGCGCCCGTCTCCGCCGATCCCGAGAGCATGGCGCTGTTCGCGCTGGCCGAGCGGGTCGGCCGCAGCGACATCACCGTCCTGATCGGCGGCCCCACCGGCACCGGCAAGGAAGTGCTTGCCCGCGCGATCCACCGCGCCTCCGACCGGCGCGAAGGCCCCTTCGTCGCAATCAACTGCGCCGCACTGCCCGAGACGATGCTCGAGGCGATGCTGTTCGGCCATACCAAGGGATCGTTCACCGGCGCCTCGTCGGGCGGCCAGGGCTTCTTCCGCGCGGCGAACGGCGGCACGCTGCTCCTCGACGAGATCGCCGAGATGCCGCTCGCCCTCCAGGCCAAGCTGCTCCGCGCGCTGCAGGAGCGCGAAGTCGTGCCGATCGGCGCGACCGAGCCCGAGAAGATCGACGTGCGCGTCATCGCCTGCGCCAATCGCGACCTTCAGGCCGAGGTGGCCGAGGGCCGCTTCCGCGCCGACCTCTACTACCGTCTCTCGGTCTTCCCGCTGACGACGCGCGCGCTGGCCGAGCGGCCCGCCGATGTCGCCGCGCTGGCAACCGCAATGATCGTCCGCCACGGCGGCGACCGCGCGGCGCTGCCCTGGCTGTCGGGTGAAGCGCTCGCCCGGCTTGAGGCGCACGACTGGCCGGGCAATGTCCGCGAGCTCGAGAACGTCATCCAGCGCGCACTGCTGCTGTCGGCGGGCGAGCGGATCGAGGCGGGCGACATCGTCTTCGACCGTCCCGCCGCGCCGCGCCTCGTCGCCAATGACGAGTGCGCAGGTGGGCGCAATGGCCGTCTGTCGAATATCGTCCAGATGCACGAGTTCCAGGCGATCCGCGACACGCTGGCCGCGTGCAACGGCAGCCGGATCGAAACCGCACGCCGCCTCGGCATCTCGGAGCGAACGCTGCGCTACCGCCTAGCCCGCCTGCGCGAACAGGGTGAACCCGCCGAGCGGAGGGCCACGGCATGAGCGTGTCGGGCGTCGGCGGCGCGATGAGCGTCGACCGGATCATGGCGATGCGCCAGCAGATCCTCGAGAAGAACCAGGCGCTGTCGCGTGCCGGCAGCGAGGTGGCGGTCCCCGCCCCGGCCGCCGCGCCCGCGCGGCCGGCCGTCACCGACTTCGCCTCGACCCTGGAAACGGCGCTCGGCCAGGTCAATCGTCAGCAGCACCAGGCAAGCGAGCTTTCCGCCGCCTATGAACGCGGCGAGACGATCGACATCGCCAAGGTGATGCTCGCCCGGCAGCAGGCCTCGGTCGGGTTCGAGGCCACGCTGCAAGTCCGCAACAAGCTGTTGTCCGCCTACAAGGACATCATGAGCATGCCGGTGTAACGCGCCATGTCGAACGCTCTCGCCACGCTTCCGCCCGCCCTCGCCCAGCCGCTCCGGCAGGCGCAGGGCTTCTTCCAGCAGCCGGCGGTTCGCCGCGCGATCCCGCTGATCGCCATCGTCGGCCTGATCGCCGCCGCGGCGCTCGCCTGGGTGATGATCGCGCAGCCGCCGCAGCGCGTGCTGTTCCCCAATCTGGGCGATGCCGACAAGGCCGCGGTCAGCGAAGCGCTGGGCGCGGCCAATATCGCGTCGGACATCGATGCGAACGGTGCGCTCACCGTCGGCGAGGATGATTTCCATCGCGCGCGGATGCTGCTCGCCAGCCAGGACCTGCCCAAGGCCGCACCCGGCGGCTACGCCATCCTTGACGAACTGCCGATGGGCGTCAGCCGCGCCGTCGAGGGCGAGCGGCTTCGCCAGGCGCGCGAAACCGAACTTGCCCGCTCGATCGCCGAGATCGACAGCGTTATCGACGCGCGCGTCCACCTCGCCACGCCCGAAGCCTCCGTCTTCGTGCGCGACAATGCCCGCCCCTCCGCCAGCGTCATCGTCCGGCTGGAGCCAGGCCGCACCCTCTCGGACAGTCAGGTCCGCTCGATCACCAACCTCGTCGCCGGCTCCGTGCCGGGGATGAAGACCGACGACGTGACGATCGTCGACCAGATGGGGGCGCTCCTGTCCTCCAAGGACTCGCAGGCCGGCACCGGCGCGGGCGACGCGCGGATCGACTATCAGCGCCGCGTCGAGGACAAGTACCGCCTCCAGCTGTCGAAGCTGCTGACGCCGCTGGTCGGCGCGGGCAATTTCTCGGCCGAGGTGCAGGCCGATGTCGACCTCGACGAGACGCAGGCGACGCGCGAGAGCTATGACAAGACCGGCGTGATCCGCGCCGAGCAGGGCCAGTGGCAGTCGCCCCAGGCAGCCGGGCAGCAGCCCGGCGGCATTCCCGGCGCGCTCTCGAACACCCCCCCGGCCGCCGCCAGCCTGACCAACCCCAACGATCCCGCGACGCAGCCGGGCGCCAACAACACCCAAGGCGGCGGCAAGGCGAGCGAGGAGTATGCGCGCACCTACGACCTCGGCAAGGAAGTGTCGGTCAGCCGCCAGGCCCCCGGCGCGATCAAGCGGCTCTCGGTGGCGGTCCTGCTTCGCGAGCCCGCCGGTGCCAAGCCGCGCACCCCGGCCGAGATTCGCCAGATCAACGATCTCGTCCGCGCCGCCGTCGGCTATTCCCAGGCGCGCCAGGATCAGGTGACGGTCGTCAGCCGCCCCTTCTCGGCCGAAGTGACCGAAGCCGACAAGGTCGCCTGGTACGACGCCGCCTGGGTGCCGATGGCGGCGCGCAACGCCACTGCCCTGATCATCGCGCTGCTCGTCCTGTTCGTCGGCATCCGCCCGATTGTCCGCTCGCTGGCGAAGAAAAAGACCGACCCGGCGCCCGAAGGCGCGCTGCCGCTCTCCGGTGCGGCGACCGCCGCAACGGGCGAGGACAGTCCGCCCGCTGCATCCGATGCCCCGCCGCACGTGCCCGTCAGCATCGAGATGCTGCAATCGGCGCGCAGCTATGACGAGCGCGTCGATCTCGTCCGCGGCTTCACCCGCGACAATCCAACCCGCGCGGCGCTGGCCGTGCGCGACATGATCAAGGACGGCGCCCAGTGATCGAACCCCCGCGCCAGTTCTCCGGCACCGAGCGTGCCGCGGTGCTGATGATGCTCGTCGGCGAGGAGGAGGCCGCGGCCATCCTTCAGAAGCTTGAGCCCGAGGAAGTCCGCCAGCTCGGCAAGGCGATGTTCGCGGTCGCCGACGTGAGCGAGGAGGAGGTCGAGGGCGTGCTGGACGACTTCGTGGCGCATGCCCGCGAACGGACGGCGATCGGCTTCGACCCCCGCCCCAAGATCGAGGGGATGATGAACAAGGCGCTTGGCCCCGAAAAGGCCGACAGCGTGCTCGCGCGCATCACGCCGGCCGAGGCCGCGTGCGCGATCGACCTGCTCGACTGGCTCGACGCGGGCGAGATCGCGTCGCTGATCGAAAGCGAGCATCCGCAGATTGCCGCGGTCCTGATCGCCAATCTCGACCCCGCGATCGCGGGCCAGGTGCTGGAAATCCTGCCCGAGCAGCTCCAGCCGCAGATCCTTCACCGCGTCGCGCGGCTGGGGCCGATCGCGCCCGAGGCGATCGAGACGCTCAAGGCCGCGCTCGCCAGCCGCGTCGGCCAGTCGCAGTCGGCGGCGGGCCTCCAGCTCGGCGGCACCAAGGATGCCGCCCGGATCCTGTCGAGCGCGCGAAAGGCGACCGAGGCACGCGTCATGCCCAAGCTCGCCAAGATCGACCGCGACGTCGCCAAGGCAATCGAGGAGGCGATGTTCGTCTTCGAGAACCTGCTCGACATGGACGACAAGAATATCGGCGTCCTCATCCGCAACGTCGAGACCGACCTGCTCGTCCGCGCATTGAAGGGCATCGACGAGGCCGGGCGCAACCGCTTCCTCGGCTGCATGTCCGCGCGTGCCGCCGACGGCATCCGCGACGAGATGGAAGCGCGCGGGCCGATGCGCCTCACCGAAGTGCTGGAGGCGCAGAAGGCGATCATCGCCACCGCGCGACAGCTCGCCAAGGACGGCACGATCATGATGGGCGGCGGCGAGGACGATTATGTCTGAGGCCTTTGCCGACACCGGCCGCTTCGCTGCGGCGGACTTTCCCTTTGCCGCGGGCTTCGCGGGCCGCCATGCCGATATCGGCGAGGCGCTGCGCCGTGCCTTCTCGCCCCCGCCGGGTTTCGCGCCAACGCCGCCGGGCCGCCCTGCCGAGCCCGAACCGGCACCTGCCACCGAGGGACCGCGCCACTTCCACCCCGCCGAACGCGAGAGTGCTCCGGCCAGCAACTGGGACCCCTTCGCCGCGACGGTCGATCCGATCGCCGCGGCGCGGGCGGAAGGCTATGCCGAGGGCCTTCGCGCCGCCGCCGACGAGGCCGCGGTCGAGCGTGCGCGCGACATGGCGCTGATGGACCAGCTCGCCCGCGCCGTCACCAGCGCCGCCTGGCTTGACCGCGACGGCTTCGCGAGGCGCCTGCGCCAGACCGTGCTCGCGCTGATCGGTAACTTGGTCGAAGAGAGCGGCATCGACGGCGAGCGGCTGGCCGCGCGCATCGCCGCTGCGACCGACCTGCTCGCCGACGCGGCCGAAGCGGCAATGCTGCGCCTCAATCCGGCCGACATGGTGCTGGTCGAGGGTCGACTTCCCAAGACGATCTTCGCGGTAGGCGATGCCGCGATCGCGCGCGGTGCCTTCAGCCTCGAGGCGGCCTCAACCATTGTCGAGGATGGTCCGGCCCGCTGGCTCGAACAGCTCGCCACCGCGATCGATCAGGTGCCGCTGCCCAAATGCTGACGCGCTTCGCCGATGATTATCTGGGGGCGATCGGCGCCGCCGGCTTCGCGCCGCGCCCGCGCGTTTCGGGTCGGCTCGCCTCCTATGACGGCCTGCTCATGGAGGCGGTCGGCCTCTCGCTCCCCGTCGGCACCGTTTGCGAGATCGGCGAGGGTTCGGCCCGCGTCGAGGCCGAGGTGATCGGCTTTCGCGGCCCGCGCACGCTCCTCATGAACCTCGGTGGCCCCGCCGCCCTCCTGCCGCAAGCCCCCGTCCGCCCCATCGGCCCGCCCGGCGAGGCCGAGGTGGGCGCGGCGTTGCTCGGGCGCGTCGTCGATGGCGCGGGCAAGCCGATCGACGGGCTCGGCCCGATCCGCGGCGCGGGCCGCTGGCCGCTCGCCGGCAAGCTCCAGTCACCGCTCGACCGTGGGCGCGTGCTCGAACCGCTCGATGTCGGCGTGCGCGCGATCAACGGCCTGCTCACCATCGGCCAGGGTCAGCGCGTCGGCATCATGGCGGGCTCGGGCGTCGGCAAGTCGGTGCTGCTCGGCATGATGGTGCGCGCCGCGCAAGCCGACGTGATCGTCATCGGCCTGATCGGCGAGCGCAGCCGCGAGGTCGCCGACTTCCTCGAGACCAAGGTGGCCGGCGCGGCGCGGGCGCGCAGCGTCATCGTGGCCGTCCCCGCCAACCATTCGCCGGTCCTTCGCATCCGCGGTGCCCTCCGCGCCACCGCGATCGCCGAGGCGTTCCGGGCGGAGGGCAAGAAGGTCCTCCTCATCATGGATTCGCTGACCCGCGTTGCCCATGCGGGGCGCGAGATCGGCCTCGCGCTCGGCGAGCCGGCCTCGGCCCGCGGCTATCCGCCGAGCGCCATCGCGATGCTGCCAAGCCTGATCGAGCGCGCGGGCACCTGTGTCTCGTCGGGCGGGTCGATCACCGCCATCTATACCGTGCTCGCCGACGGTGACGACGGCAACGACCCCGTCGTCGATTCGGCGCGCTCGATCCTCGACGGGCATATCGTCCTCGGCCGCGCGCTCGCCGAGCGCGGCGTCTATCCGGCGATCGACGTCGGCCCCTCGGTCAGCCGCGTGATGACCGACATCGTGCCTCGCGAGCATGTGCTCGCCGCGCGGACGCTGCGCCGTCACCTCGCCACCTACGAGGAAAATCGCGACCTCGTGCTGATGGGCGCCTATCGCAGCGGCGCCGATCCCGCGATCGATGCCGCCATCGCGGCGCATGAGGCAGTCCTTGAGTATATTCGACAGGACGCGAACGAAGTGGTGAGCCTCGAGGATGCGGTGGCCGAGCTCGTCGGCGTGTTCGGCGATGCCGGCTGACGCGCGGAAGCTGTCGCGCATCCTGCGCGTCCGCACGCTCCAACTGGGCCTCACCCGCGCCGAAGAGGCACGCGCCGTCGATCGCGTCGCCAGCGAGACGGCCCTGCGCGACCGTATCGCCCGGCTGGCGCAGGACGTCGCGCCCGCCCCCTCCCCCCTGCCCGCCGACTCGCTGAGCTTCGCCGCCGCCGCGCATTATCGCGAGCGGCTGCACCAGTCGGCGCATGCGGCCGAGGCGCGAGTCAGTGCGGCGCATGACGGCCTCGCCAGCGCCCGCGCGGCGACGCACGAGGCGCGGCGCGATCAGAGCGCGGTCGAGAAGCTGATCGTGCGCGCCGACCATGCCGCGGCGCTCAAGGCGATCCGCGCGCTGGAGGCCTTGCCGCCGGGCCGCGCGCCGAAACGGCACGATCCTTGCTGATCGCTCGGGCGAACCATGCCCGACGCGATCACACCTCCATCCCTGACCGCGCTTCTTGCGCCGACGTCCACCGCCCCGCTTCAGGCCAGCCCTGACAGCGCCGCCTTCGCCGCGCTGCTCGCCGGCGCGGGCGAAGCGGTAACCGCGGCGCCCGAGCCGCGCCTGCATGATACCGATCGCCGCTCATCCATCGCACCGGGCGAGGCGCCGCCGCCCGACCCCGCACCCTTTACGGTCGATCCGCCGCCCGCGGCCGTCGCCGCAAAGAGCGAGCGCCGGCAGGAACGTGCCGCGACCGGCAGGAACTTGCCGGTCGAGCGGCCAATGCCGCCCGGTGCGGCGCCGGAGCTTGCCGAGGCGTCCGACGTGCCGGCGGCGCCCGCGCACGATACGCCGCGGGCTGCGACTGTCGGCCGTCCGATCGTCACCCGCCCGACCGAGCGCCCGCGCGCGCCGGCCGCAGCCACTCCCTCGCCTGAAGGTTCATTGGCCGGGCCGGCGCCCGCAATCGCGCCCGACGAACCGAACCGCAGCGAGATGCAGGTGGCCTCGCCGGGGTCGGCCGGCGCCGATCCGCTGGTGTCGCTGCCGCCCGCCCCCGCTCCTGCTCTTGCCCCGATTGCGCGCATCGACACGGCCGACGACGCCGCGCCTTTCGGAGACTTAGCTTCGAGCCCGCGGGCCTCGCTGCCGCTGGCCGTGACGACCCCGCTAACCCCGGCCGCCGTGGCCGAACCGGGGCCGGCGATCGCCGCGGAACCTGCCGCGATGCTAGCTGGCAGCACAGAGGTCGAGGCGACAGACCGATCGACGCGATCGCCGGCGCTGGACGAGGCGCTGCCTTCGCCCGGAGCCGTTGGATCGGCACCGTCGGACGGCGAAAGCGTGACGCGGCCCGGCGACCATGGCCGGCTGCAACCGACGCCGGCCCCCGCCAGGTCGAAGCTCGGCGCCCCGACCGCGCCGCGGGTCCGGAGCTCGATTGAGGGCGATCAATCGCTTCCCGAGGAGGTGACGGTCACGCCGGCCAGTTCGCCGACGCCCGCACCCATTGCTGGGTCGATCGAACCGCCGGCGGCCCCGCTACCGGTCCCGATTGCGATGCCGAGCCCGGTTGTCGCGCCGCCCGCCGGCGCCTTTGCGGCCGATCAGGCACCGGCGCGCGACACGCCCGCCCCGCCTGCGACCGCGGCGGCGATGCCGGTCGGACCCGGCGGGGGGGCGTCGGACGCCCACGCGACTGCCCAAGGGAACGCATCGAACCAATCCGTCACCGGGACAACGATCGTGACCGGATCCGATCCAGCGATAGCTCCGTCGGCACGTCCGGGTGCCGAGGCGATGCCGGTCGCACGCGCGCCGGATCAGGCGCAGGCGCCTACGTCGCTCGCGACGCTCGTCTCCCTGCCCGCCGGGCGCGGCGTAGCCGGATCGCCGGTCGCTCCGGCCACCGTCGGCACCACGGGGGAGGCGTCGCCGCGCGCGGCAACGCGGTCGATCCACCGTGCCGGTGCGCCGCGTGCCGCCGTGCCGCCCGCCCCGGCCGACGCCCCCACGCCCGTACGGGTAGACGCCACCGACCGCCTGCTCCGCGCGCGGCCAAACACCGCCTTTTCGGCCGAGCCGGCACCGATCGACCCCGCCATTTCCGCCGCGCCGACGCAGCCATCGATCGAGACCGCCGCCGCGCCGGCCATCGACACCCAGCACCGCGACTGGCGAACGCAGATGCTGGCGCGCATCGACAGCTTCACCGCCGCCGACCCAGCCCCCGGCCGCGAGACGCGCATCACGCTCTCGCCCGACGCGCTAGGCGAGGTCGCAGTGCGCCTGCGCGAGACCGATCGCGGGATCGAGGTCGTGCTCGACGCCGCGCCCGAGGCGCGCGCGCTGCTCGCCGAGGCAGCGCCGCGACTGACCGAACTGGCCGAATCGCGCGGCCTTCGCCTGAGCCTGCAACAGCCGGGCGCGGGCGACGGTGGCACGGGCGACCGCCCGCAGCCGCAGCAGCGTCACGCGCCCGACACACCCACTTCCAACCGGCGGGCGGCACGTGCCGACGCCGACACGCCAACCGACGAACGAATCGCCTGAACGGGGGGACTGACCGATGAGCGATGCCAAGCACGACAAGACCGCCGAGCCCAAGAAGAAAGGCGGCAAGAAGAAGCTGATCATGATCGCGCTGGCCGGACTGATCCTTGCCGGGGGCGGGGTCGGCGGCGGCCTGTATGCCACCGGCATGATCGGCGGCGGGCAAGCCGGCGCTGAGAGCGACAAGCCGCGCCTGGTGCCAAAGAGCGAGCAGAAGCGCGCCGGCGAGGGCGACGAGGGCAGCGATAGCGGCGGCGGCGAAACCGCTGGCGAGGGGGAGGCCAACGCCTCCAACTACTATACGTTCGAGAAGGAGTTCACCTCGAACCTTCTCGACAGCGTCCATTTCATTCAGGTCGGGCTCGCCGTCTCCACCCCCTATGACGACAAGGTCATCGGCAACCTGAGAACGCACGAGATCGCCGTCCGATCGGCGGTGCTGATGGCGCTGTCCGAAACCGACGAAGAGCAGGTGTTCAGCACCGCCGGCAAGCAGCAGCTGCAAAAGCGCCTCGCCAAGGCGATCAACGACACGCTCAAGGAAAAGGAAGGCTTTGGCGGGATCGGTAACGTCTACTTTACCAATTTTGTTGTTCAGTGAACGGCGATGGTTAACGAGGCTTCAGGTTCCGCCGCCGAGCGGCGACAGCGACCCCGCGGGGACGCGGCGCATGCCGCGGCGTTGGGCGTCGCCAACCTGAACCCGTTCGGCGACCTGCACACGCTCCAGCACCTGTCGGCGCGGTTCGCGCGCGGCCTTCGCCACGTGTTCGAGCCGATCCTGCGGCGCGCGACGCGCAGCTGGGCCGAACCCTTGAGCGTCATGCGCTTCGCCGATTATGTGGCGGAGCGACCCAAGGCACTGACCGCCTGGCTGCCGATGGCGATTCGCCCGGCGGGGGGGGCAGTGACGGGTCATGCGCTGCTCGTCCTCGACGGCCGCTTCACGCTCGAGCTGCTCGACCTGTATTTCGGCGGGCTGGGCGAGGCGCCCGCGCCGCTGCCGAGCGAGTTCTCGCCCGCGGCCGAAGCGCTGGTCGAGCGGCTGGGCCGCACCATCGCCGAGCCGCTCGCCGCCGCATGGGAGCCGGTCGCACGCCTCGAGCTCACCGCCGGCCGGACCGAGATCAATGCGGCGATGCTGCACGATTTCGACGGCGAGGATGCGGTGATCGTTACCCGCTTCGGCATCGCTGCGGCCAGCGACAAGCCGGTCTTCGTCGATCTCGTCTATCCGGTCGCGGCGCTGAAGCCGATCGGCCCGTCGCTCAACACCCGCGTCATCGGCCGCACCGCCGACCCCGAACCCAAATGGCGCAACGGCCTGACCCGCGCGGCGATGGGGGTACGCTTCCCGGTCCGCTCGGTGCTGGCCGAACCCACCATGTCTTTGGGGGCGCTGATGGAGCTCAAGGAAGGCGACGTCATCCCGGTCAGCTTCGGCCAGTTCGTGCCGATCATGGTCGGCACCCACCGGCTCGGCACCGGCGTCGTCGGCACCCAGAACGGCCGCGCCGCCATCTGCATCCATCATCTCGAACAGCTCGATCTAGAGGACGAACAGCCATGAACGACATGACCGGCGGCTTTCCCGCGGATGCGCCGATCAGTCCCGGCGTAGCGGCCAATTTCCGCCTGCTCCAGGACGTCGACGTCAAGCTGACGGTCGAGATCGGCTCGACCAGCCTGACGCTCCGCGAACTGCTCGCCTTGGGCGAATCGAGCGTGATCGAGCTCGACCGCCAGGCGAACGAGCTGCTCGACGTCTTCGTCAACGGCACGCTGATCGGCCGGGGCGAGGTGGTGACCGTGGGCGAGCGCTTCGGCGTGCGCATGACCGAACTGGTCAGCCCCGAGCGCCGGGTCCGCTGACCGCCCATGATGTGGTCCTACATCCTCAAGCTGGTCGTGCTGCTGCCGCTCGTCTGCGGCCTTTTGATCGGCTGCCTCTATCTCTGGCGCCGGCTCGAGGCGCGAATGCCCGGCAATCAGGGCGAGCGGATGCTCAAGGTGCGCGAGACGATGATGGTTTCGACCGGCACCAAGCTCGCCGTACTTGAGTTCGAGGGGCGGCGTCTTCTCGTCTCGGTCAGCCGCGCGGGTGTGACCCTGATCGACAAGGTCGAGTGATGTTGGTCGCGCCCCAAATCCGTTTCGTTCGAGCGAAGTCGAGAACCGCTTTCGAGCGGAGCGAGACCGCCTCGGCTTCGCTCGGCCAACGCCCTCGACCTCGCCCGGGTCAAGCGGGATTGTTGAGGGGCGCTCTCTTCATCCTCGGCGCGTTCCTGCTCGCGCTGGTGATGACCCAGCCCGCGCTCGCACAAGCGGTGCCCGCGCCCACCCCGCCCGCCGCCCCCGGCGCCGCCGACGCCCTCGACCGCGCGCTCGGGCAGCTTGGCGGCGGCAACGACGCGCCGCTGGCCCTGTCGCTGCAAGTGCTCATCATCATGGGCCTGCTCACGGTGCTGCCGGGCATCATCCTGATGATGACCAGCTTCACGCGGATCATCATCGTGCTGGCGATCCTCAGGCAGGCGCTGGGCCTCCAGCAGACGCCGCCCAACCAGGTGCTGATCGGGCTCAGCCTGTTCCTGTCGCTGTTCGTGATGGCGCCGACGATTGCCAACGTGAACGAGGCCGCGATCAAGCCCTATGCCGCCGGCCGGATCGGCGCGGAGCAGATGATCGAGACCGGCGGCGCCTCGCTCCACGCCTTCATGCTCAAACAGACGCGGGTGAAGGACATCACGATGTTCTCGGGCATCGCCAAGACCGGGCCTTATGCGAACCCTCGGGACGTGCCCTTCTCGGTCCTCCTCCCCGCCTTCGTCACCTCGGAGCTCAAGACCGCGTTCCAGATCGGCTTCCTCGTCTTCCTGCCCTTCATCGTCATCGACCTCGTCGTCGCGACGGTGCTGATGAGCCTGGGCATGATGATGATGTCGCCGACGATCATCTCGCTGCCGTTCAAGCTCCTCCTCTTCGTCCTCGTCGACGGCTGGGCGCTGACCATGGGCAGCCTCGCCAATTCGTTCGTGAGTTAGGGCGGATGGACGCCGAATATTTCCTGTCAGTCGCGCGTCAGGCGATGTGGATCCTCGCGCTCGCCTCGGCACCGATCCTGCTGCCCGCGCTGATCTCGGGCCTCATTCTCGGCATGATCCAGGCGGCGACCTCGATCCAGGAACAGACGCTGTCCTTCGTGCCCAAACTGATCGTCGTCGGCGTCAGCCTCGTCATCTTCGGTGGCATGATCCTGGGGCTGCTCAGCGACTTCACCGTCAGCATCTTCGAGCGCATTCCGGATCTGGTGCGCTAAGCGATGCTCGGCTTCGGCCTTGCCGTCGAGCCGCAGCTTTGGACGCTGCTATTCGTGATGGTGCGCGTCGGCGCCGCGTTCGTCGCGGCGCCCGTGTTCGGCGCGGTGAGCGTGCCCGCAACGGTGCGCGTCACCCTGTCGGCAGCCATCGGCGTGCTGGTGATGGGGTCGATGCCGATCGCCGCGCCCACGCAAGTCTTCGCCTTCACCACATTCCTCGCCATCGCCGCAGAGGCGCTGGTGGGCCTGGCGCTCGGCTTCATCCTCCAGATCGCCTTTGCCGCGCCGCTGGTCGCCAGCGAGATCATCGGCGGGTCGATGGGCCTCAGTTTCGCGACGATGATCGACCCGCAGCGTGGCGCCGCGAGCCCGGCGCTCGGCACCTTCCTGTCGGTGCTGCTCACGCTCCTGTTCCTGTCGGTCGACGGGCACCTGATCCTCGTCGACCTGATCGCCCGCTCCTATGAGCTCTTGCCGCCAGGCGCCGCGTGGCTGGGCGCCAATGCCATCCGTAACATCGCGATGTTCGGCGGCTATGCGTTCCTCGCCGGCTTCCTCCTCGCGTTGCCGGTCGGGTTCCTGCTCCTCTGCCTCAACCTCGTCGTGGGCATGCTGTCGCGCTCAGCCCCCGCGCTCAACCTGTTCGCGGTCGGCCTGCCCGCCAGCCTTGCGGTCGGCGTGATCGCGCTGTTCGTCGCGATGCCGGCGATGGGCGACTATATGCTGGTGATCGTGCGCGAGGCGCTCGACGCGGCCAAGACGCTGGTGCTCGGCTGATGGCGGAGACCGCAGGCGAAAAGACCGAAGCCCCAACCCCGCGCCGCCGCCAAAAAGCGGCGGAAGAGGGCAACGTCCTCAAGTCGAAGGAGCTGGGCACTGCGCTTGTCGTGCTGCTCGGCTGCGGCTGGCTGGTCGCGTTCGGCCCGATGCTGCTCGGCGCGATCCGCGAGGTGGTGATCGCCAGCCTCAGCTTCGGGCGCGCCGATGTCGAGCATTTCGAGCCCGCGCGCCCGCTGATCGAAGCGGGGTGGAAGCTTGCGCCTGCACTCGGCGGACTGCTCGCCGTCACCGTCATCGGCGCGATCGCCGGCCAGGCGCTGCTAGGCGGCCTCGCCTTCAACGGCAAGGTCCTCGCGCCCAAGGGATCGCGCATCAATCCCGGCGCGGGGCTCGCCCGCATCTTCGGCCCCAATGGCTGGGTCGAGCTCGGCAAGTCGCTGCTCAAGGTGGCGCTCCTGGGCTCGATCGGCTGGTGGCTGCTGTCGGCGACCGCGCACCAGGGGCTGGGCGTCGTCTCGACCGACCTGCAACATGCGCTCGGGGGGCTCGGCGCGCAGCTGACGACGCTCCTGCTCGCGATGGCGGGCGGGCTTGCGCTGATCGCCGGCATCGACGTGCCGATCCAGATCGTTCAGCGCCTTAAGAAGCTGCGCATGTCGAAGCAGGAGGTGAAGGACGAGCATAAGGAGACCGAAGGCTCGCCCGAGGCCAAGGCCGCCCAGCATCGCCGCCGGCACGAAATGACGAAGCGCAACTTCCGCAAGGCGGTGGCCGAGGCGCATGTCGTTCTCACGAACCCCACCCATTTCGCCGTGGCGCTCCGCTACGAGCGGGGCCGCGACAATGTGCCCGTTGTCGTCGCCAAGGGTCGCGGCGCGACCGCGCTCGCGATCCGTGAGCTCGCGGGCGAAATGGCGGTACCGGTCCTCGAATATCCGACGCTCGCCCGCGCGGTGTATTACACCAGCCGCGAGGGGCAGGAGGTGCGCGACGACCTTTATCTCGCGATCGCGACGGTCCTCGCCTTCGTGTTCGGGGTCAATGTCGCCGCGGGCGGCTCGCCCCCGCCGATCACGGTGCCCGCGGGGGCTCGCTTCGACGAAAACGGCCATGCGATCGCTTAAGTCCGGCCGGCTCCGGTCGTTTCCTCTGGAGAACGGGAGCGCTTGAATGGTCGATTCAATTACCTCGGCACTGGGCGCGGGCTCAGGCATCGACATCAAGGCGCTGGTCGACAGCCTGGTCGATGCGCAATTCTCGTCCAAGAACGCGATGCTCGACACGCGCGAGACCGCGATCAAGGCGCAGATCTCCGCCGCCGGCGAATTGAAGAGCGCGATTAGCGGCTTCTCCAGCGCGCTTGCGACGCTGGCGCGCAGCGGCTCGCTCTCGACCCAGCCGACCAGCAGCGACACCGGCGTCGTCCGGGCGAGCCAGCTTACCGGATCGAGCGCCGCGGGCCTTTCCGCCACCGTCGAGGTGCGCCAGATCGCCAGCGCCCAGGCGAGCAACTCGAACCTCGTCACCGATACCAGCGCCGATCTCGGCGGCGGCAAGCTGACCCTGACCTTCGGCTCGGCCCAGGTGTCGGGCGGGCAGATGACCGGTTTCACCGCAGGCGCCGGCACACCGGTCGAGATTACCATCGACCCTGCCGCCTCGAAACTGTCCGACATCGCCGCCGCGATCAACGCGAAGAAGGCGGGCGTCACCGCCAGCATCATCGGCGACGCGAACGGCTCGCGGCTGGTGCTCAAGGGCGCGACGGGCGAGAGCCAGGGCTTCACGCTCAGCGCCGACACCGCCGGCCTTGCCGCCGTCGAAGTGGGCGTGGGCAAGGGCAATATCGGCACCGCGGCGCAGGACGCGATCGTCGTCGTTGACGGGGTGCAGATCCAGCGCGCGTCGAACAGCATCGGCAACCTGTTGCCGGGCGTCCGCCTCGACCTCGTCTCGGCGCGGCCGGGCACGACGGTGCAGCTCGGCTCGACGCCGTCGAGCGAGGGCCTGAGCCAAGCGGTGCAGGACTTCGCCGAGACCTACAATCAGCTCCAGGCGCTCTTGAAAACCGCGACCGATCCCGTCGGTGGGGCCTTGCGCGCCGATCCGGCGGCGCGGACGATGAAGATCGAGCTATCACGCCTTGTCGGCGCGCAGCTGATTGACGATCCGAGCGGTCCCCGCACGCTGGCCGAGATCGGCGTGGCGACGCTGCGCGACGGCACCCTCAGCGTCGATGCCGCCAAGCTCGCGACCGCGCTGTCGCGCTATCCGCAGGCGGTGGAATCGATGTTCGCCGCGGGCGCCGCGCTTCCGGCGGCGCTGCAGAAGATCTCGCAATCGGCGAGCGATACGCGGACGGGCCTTGGCGCGAGCGAGGCGAGCTATACCAAGCAGGTTGAGGCAATCGCCGAGCAGCGCGAAAAGGCGCTCGAAGCCGCCGAAGCGACGCGCACGCGCATGACCCAGCAATTCGCGAGCATGGACGCCAAGGTGGCGGCATACAAATCGACTCAGACCTTCCTGCAGCAGCAGGTCGATGCCTGGAACAGCCAGAACAACTGACGATGCCCCGCTACGCCACCGCTCTGGCCGGCGACCCGGCTGCCACCTATCGCCAGATCGACCTCGCCAGCCGGACGGGGGGCGCCGACGCGCACGCACTGGTCGATCTCCTTTACGTCGAGGCGATCCGCGCGCTGGCGGGCGCGGCGTGGGCGACCGAACAGGGCGACTATCGGCTAAAGAGCGAGCGGGTGACGCGCGCGACGGCGATCCTGTTCGCGCTCGAGAACGGGCTGGATCACGAAAAGGGCGGCGAGGTGTCGCGCACGCTGGCGACGCTCTATCGCGGTCTGCGCGCGCAGGTGGTTGAGGCGAGCATCGGCAGCGATCCGACGCCCTTCCGGGCGACGGCCCGCGACCTCAAGGAAATCGCCGACGCCTGGGCCGCGGTCCGGCACTGAGCGACCGGCCTCTCCCCGTTCCGGGGGGAAAGGCTCGATCAGTCACCCCGCCGTTCCCAGCTCCAACACCATCTGCGCCTCGCGCACCGGCGCGAAGCTTCGCCGGTGGATCGGGCTCGGTCCCAGCCGCCTGAGCGCATCGCGATGCTCGGGCGCGGCATAGCCCTTGTTCGACGACCAGCCATAGCCCGGCCAGGCCGCGTCATATTCGCGCATCAGCGCGTCACGATGCTCCTTGGCGACAATCGACGCGGCGGCGATGGACAGGCAGCGCGCGTCGCCGCCGACCACCGCCTCGCTAGGCCAGTGCCAACGGGGGCAGCGATTGCCATCGACCAGCACCATGACCGGTGCGATTCCCAAGGCCTCGACCGCGCGGGTCATCGCCAGCATCGTCGCCCAGAGGATGTTGAGCTCGTCGATCTCCTCGACACTGGCGATGCCCACACCCACCCGCGCGCAGCCGAGGATCGCGGTGCGGAGGTCTGCCCGGCGCGCCGCGGTCAGTACCTTGGAGTCGTCGAGGCCCTGCGGGATGCAGTCGGGATCGAGGATCACTGCCGCCGCCACGACGGGCCCGGCCAGCGGCCCGCGCCCCGCCTCGTCCACGCCCGCGACGGGGCCGGCATGGCGCGCCTCGAACGCGAAGTCAGGCATCGGCGAGCCGCCACGGCGGGAAACGCCGCATCTCGCCGGCCTGATAGAGGCAGACGATGTTGCCCGACGGGTCGCTCAGCCGCGCCTCGCGCCAGCCCCCATTCTCGTCGCGCGGCTCCTGGGTGAAGGCGAGGCCCTGCGCCTTGAGATAGGCGACCGTCAGGTCGAGGTCGCCGCATTCTAGGAACACCACCGGCGCGGGCAGTTCCTCCTCGGCCTCTAGGCTCAGCGTCGCACCGCCCTCGGTCTCGAACCGGGCATAGCGTTCATCGGCACGGACGATCTGGCGAAGGCCGAGCAGCCGCCAGAAATGCTCGCTGGCGGACAGATCTCGCGTCGGCAGCGTCACATGGTTGAGCATCGGCGACCAGCGGGACTGGTTGAGGTCGAGGCGCACCGACTGCTGCGCCATCGGCCCGTGACCCTGCCCCAGCCCGCCGGCATCCTGCATCGCGATTCGCACGAAGCGGCGCGCGCGCGCGACTGCCTCGGGCAGCGACCAGTCCTTGGCGAGTTCGCAGGCGATTGCGCTCGAGAGCGTGCAGCCGGTGCCGTGCGTCGCCTCGCTGTCGATGCGCGGGTCGGTCCACTCGACCTCGGGCGCTGCCCCCTCACGCGCGGGCTGGAACAGGCGATCGGTGACCTGGCGCCCCTTGGCATGCCCGCCCTTGACCAGCACCGCACAGCCGCGCCGCGCGACAAGGCTCTGCGCCGCCGCGCGCTGCGCCCCCTTGTCGAGGATGCTCATCCCCGACAGCGCCTTGAGCTCGGGCAGGTTGGGGGTCGTCACCGTGGCGACGCGCATCAGTCGTTCGAACGCGGCGATCGTCGCCTCGTCGGCTAGGCTCGCGCCCGACGTCGCGACCATCACCGGATCGAACACGATCGGCAGGCCGGGCAGCTCAGCCAACCGCTCGGCCAGCGCCGCGGCGGTGCGCGCCGAACCGATCATCCCGATCTTGACCGCATCGACGCCGATGTCGCGCAGCACGCAATCCACCTGCGCCAGCACCATCTCGGTCGGGATCGGGTGGACGGCATCGACGCCCAGCGTGTTCTGCGCGGTGATCGCGGTGATCGCCGTCATCGCGTGAGCGCCGAGCATCGAGGCGGTCTTGATATCCGCCTGGATACCCGCGCCGCCCCCGCTGTCGGAGCCCGCGACGATCAGGATGCGCGGAATCATCCGCGGTGTCGCCGCTCGGTCGCGCCGGGATGGCGCTTCAGCCGCTCGCCGGTGCGCGTCGGGCGATCGCTGAGCTCGCCGCCGCAATTGGGGCATTTCTCGTCGAGCGCCTCGGCGCATTCGGCGCAGAAGGTACACTCGAATGAGCAGATGAAGGCGCCATGCGCCTGGGGCGGCAGGTCGGTGCCGCAGCGCTCGCAATCGGGCCGCATCTCCAGCATCGCGCCTCCATCGCGCTCCTCGGCGTGCTTGGCAAGCGGGTCGAGTTGGTGTCTGGTGCGGCCAAAGAACGACAAAGGGGAATTGCCATGCGTTTTGCGTTTCTTGCCGCCACCGCGCTCGCCTGTGCCGCGCCCGTCGCTGCGCAGCAGGCGCCCGCCCCCGCGGCGAAGCCGGCGCCGAAGGTGAGCTACATCCACGCCGGCGCGCTGCTCGCCCGGCCGGGGGAACGCGCGCGGGGCAATTCGACGATCGTCGTCCGCGACGGCAAGATCGCCGAGGTGCGCGACGGCTTCGCCGCGCCCGAGGGCGGCGCGACGCTGATCGACCTCAAGGACCAGACCGTCCTGCCCGGCCTCATCGACATGCACGTCCATTTCTATTCGTCGGGCTATCCGCTGCAGGAGCGGCTGGAGGGATCGACCAGGGATCTTGAGGACCAGTTCGTCGTGGCGATGGGACAGGCGAAGCGGACGCTCGACGCGGGCTTCACCACCGTTCGCGATCTGGGCGGCGAGCCCCGCGGCATCCGGGCGCTGCGCGACGGGATCGAGCGCGGCGAGATCGCCGGGCCGACGATCGTCAATGCCGGGCGGATGATCTCGGTGACGGCGGGGCACGGCGACGCCAATGGCCTCCGCCGCGAGCTCGCCCATGTCGAACGCGAGCAGTCGCCCGAGCTCTGCAACGGCCCCGACGACTGCCGCCGCGCGACGCGCGAGCAGATCTTCACCGGGGCTGAGGTTATCAAGTTCGCGGCCTCGGGCGGCGTCGGCTCGAACATCGCCGGCGGACTCGAGGCGCAGATGACGCTCGACGAGATGAAGGCGATCGTCGACACCGCCCACGCCTTTGGCCGCAAGGCGACCGCGCACGCGCACGGCAAGTCGGGCATCGACACCGCCATTCGCGCCGGCGTCGATTCGATCGAGCATGGCAGCTATATCGACGACGAGACGATCGCGCTGTTCAAGCAGAAGGGCGTGTATCTGGTCCCCACGATGCATGCCTTCGAGAGCGTCATCCGCCAGGGCCGCGCGGGCGAGCGCCCCGCCGCCAGCGCCGCCAAGGCCGAACAGGTGGCGAAGGTCGTCAAGGAAAGCCACCGCCGCGCCTTCGCCAGCGGCATGAAGATCGCCTTTGGCACCGATTCGGGCGTTGGCCCGCACGGCACCAACGCGCTCGAGTTCGTCTATATGACGCAGGTCGGCATGGACCCGGCGCGCGCGATCCGGGTGGCGACGATCGAGGCGGCGACCCTCCTGGGCCGCGCCGACCGCATCGGCTCGATCGAGGTCGGCAAGGACGCCGACATCATCGCGGTGGCGGGAGACCCGGTCGCCGACGTGACGGTGCTGCAGAAGGTGCCTTTCGTGATGCGGCGCGGGGTGGTGCACAAGCTCGGCGGGCAGCACGCGGTGTTCCCGGCGGATTGAGATCAAGAACGGGGTTCCGGGAAGCGACGTGCCCCCCGTTTCTTCATCCAGTCGGACTTGGAGACCGACCCTTCAGAGCGACGGCCCGAACGAAGCGGAACCAGTTTTCGCAAAGCGCCGACCGTCGGCTTCCTGATGGAGGCCGAGGCGGGGGGCGGTGGTGACCACCTCGATCGACGGCAGGCGGGTCGTGCCCGAACGGACCGGCCCGGTCGTCGAGCGCGGTCGGCCGGGCATGTTCGTCAGCGATAACGCCGGCGAGCTAACCCCGTACGCCGTGCTGAGCTGGTCGGGCGAGGCGAAGGTCGAGTGGCACTACATCGTGCCAGGCAGGCCGATGAACACGGCCACGTCGAGAGCTTGGACTGGCGCGTGCGCCGTGAGTTGCTGACGAAACGCTGGTCCCCAGCCGAGCCGCTGCCGGCGCAACCGGCGCGGCCCGGGTCCTCGGCCACACCATTATTGGAGAGGCCAGCGACCAATGCGCGAAATGGATGCCCCGCGTGGATTCGAACCACGATTGACGGAGTCAGAGTCCGTAGTCTTACCATTAGACGACAGGGCAATGTCGGCAAGGCGCGCCACATAGGGCGCGGTTCGGGGGCGGTCAAGCCGCCAACGCGCGGCCCTTGAAGCCACGTCGCCCCTGCGTTAGCTTGATGCCCAAGCACCGGCGGCGATCTTTGCCGTGACGGATAGAACATAAAGCGAGATACGGCATGGGGGATTACTCCGCCCAGTCGCCGAAGCGGCGCCGACCCGGACCGGCGCCTGCCCGATCGGCCGACCCGCCCGGCAAGCGTCGTCATCATGGCGGCGAGGCGCGGCATTATGCCGCGCTCGACCTTGGCACCAACAATTGCCGGCTGCTGATCGCGCGGCCGCAGGGTGGCGGCTTTGCGGTCATCGATGCCTTTTCGCGGATCGTCCGGCTGGGCGAGGGTCTCGCCGCCA
This sequence comes from Sphingomonas spermidinifaciens, assembly GCF_002351485.1. Classification (GTDB taxonomy): domain Bacteria; phylum Pseudomonadota; class Alphaproteobacteria; order Sphingomonadales; family Sphingomonadaceae; genus Sphingomonas; species Sphingomonas spermidinifaciens. The sequence continues at coordinate 1,485,331 of NZ_NWMW01000001.1, forward strand.
GCGGGCGCCTTTCCGATGCCGCGATCGAGCGCACGATCGCGGCGCTCCGGATCTGCGCCGACAAGCTCAAGCGCCGCAACGTCACCCTCGCCCGCTCGGTCGCGACCGAGGCGTGCCGCCGCGCGAGCAACGGGGCCGAGTTCATCGCGCGCGTCCGCTCAGAAACGGGAATCATGCTCGACATCATCTCGGCCGAGGAGGAAGCGCGCCTCGCGGTGCTCGGCTGCCACGCGCTGCTCGAGCCCGGCGACGGTCCGGCGATGGTGTTCGATATCGGCGGCGGCTCGACCGAGCTCGTCCTCGTCGACAATACGGAGCCGGCGCCCCGCGTGCTCGACTGGCACAGCGCGCCCTGGGGTGTCGTGTCGTTGACCGAGGGCGTTGCCGCCCGCCCCGGCGAGCCGCTGCTCGACCATTATGCACGGATGAAGGCCGCAGTCGCCGCCGCGTTCGCGCCCTTCGCCGAGCGCGTAGGGCACCCGCGGGGGGTGCCGCGCCTCCTCGGCACCAGCGGCACGGTGACGACGCTCGCCAGCGTGCATCTGGGACTGTCGGCCTATGACCGATCGGCGATCGACGGGCTGATCGTGCCGTCAGCGGCCATGCGCGCGGTCAGCCTGCGCCTCGCGGGCCTCGACCTTGCCGAACGCTCGCGCGTGCCTTGCATCGGCAGCGAGCGCGCCGACCTGGTGGTCGCGGGCTGTGCGATCCTCGAGGCGATCCTCGACCTCTGGCCGGCCGAGCGCCTCGGCATCGCCGACCGCGGCATCCGCGAGGGCATCCTGCGTCGCCTGATGGCGAGCGCGTCGTGAGCCGCGGTCCCGGCGGCCGCGTCCGCGTCAAGACCGCACGCAACCGGACGGCGCAGTCGACGCGCTGGCTCGAACGCCAGCTCAACGACCCCTATGTCAAGCGCGCCAAGGCCGAGGGATATCGCAGCCGCGCCGCCTACAAGCTGATCGAACTCGACGAGAAGTTCGCGTTCCTGAAGGGCGCGAAGCGCGTCGTGGATCTCGGCCTTGCCCCCGGCGGGTGGAGCCAGGTGGTCAAGCGCCGCCTGCCGCAGGCGAGCGTGGTCGGCATCGACCTCCTCCCCGTCGACCCGATCGAGGGGGTGACGATCCTCCAGATGGACTTCCTGTCCGACGCCGCGCCCGACCGGCTGAAGGAGGAGCTGGGCGGCGAGGCCGATCTCGTCCTTTCCGACATGGCCGCCAACACCGTCGGCCATCCTCAGACCGATGCGCTGCGCACCGCCGCCTTGGTCGAGGCGGCGCATCTCTTCGCCTGCGAGGTGCTGCGCGAGGGCGGCACCTTGGTCGCCAAGGTGTTCGCCGGCGGTGGCGACAGCTCGATGGTCGCAGAGATGAAGCGCAACTTCACCAGCGTGAAGCACGCCAAGCCGCCGTCGAGCCGCAAGGGATCGGTGGAATGGTTCGTGGTGGCCGCGGGGTTCAAGGGACGACGGGGGGCATAACGCCCCCTTTCGTCACGCCGACTTGTTCCGGGGCCCACCGACTCAAGTGGCACCGACGTTAGTGGCGGCAAGCCGAGCCCGATCGCAAGATCGTTCCACGCCGGATTGTCGCGCTCGATCAGGTTGCGCTTCCAATCCCGCCGCCACCGTTTGAGCTGCTTTTCGCGCGCGAGTGCCGCGCCGGAACAAGTGCGGGGTGACGAATTAAGCTCAGGCCGCCGCCACCGTCTCTACCGCCTCGGTCGCCGCGATCCAGCCGCCGCCGAGCACGCGGTCGCCCGAATAGAGCACTGCCGCTTGGCCCGGTGCGACCCCGTACTCGGGCGATGCGAACACCACCCGGTCGCCCTCGAGCCGCGCGGGCACCGGCCGGGCGAGCGAGCGGACCTTGACCGTCACGCCCTCACCGCTCGCCCCCTCGCCCAGCCAGTTCAGCCCCTCGATCCGCGCCGCCGCAACCGCCAGCGCCGCGCGCGGGCCGACGATCACGCGCTTCGTCGCCGCGTCGAGGCGAACGACATAGAGCGGCTCGGCCAGCCCGCCGATCTCGAGCCCCCGGCGCTGGCCGACGGTATAGCCGACCAGCCCCCGGTGCGTGCCCAGCACGCGCCCGTCGATATGGACGATCTCGCCCCCCTCGCCCGCCTCCGGCCGCAGCTTGCGCACCAGGCCGGCATAGTCGCCGTCGGGCACGAAGCAGATGTCCTGGCTGTCGGGCTTGCCCGCGACGCCAAGACCGAGCTCGGCCGCGAGCGCGCGTACCTCGGCCTTGGGCAGCCCGCCCAAGGGGAAGCGCAGGAAGTCGAGCTGATCGCGCGTGGTCGCGAACAGAAAATAGCTTTGGTCGCGCGCCGGATCGACCGCGCGGTGGAGCTCGGCGCCGTTCGCCCCCTCGACCCGACGAACATAATGGCCCGTCGCGAGGCAGTCCGCGCCGAGCTGGCGTGCAAGCGCGAACAGGTCGGTGAACTTCGGCCCCATATTGCACTTCACGCAAGGGATCGGCGTGCGCCCGGCGAGATATCCGTCGGCGAAGTCGTCGATCACCTGGGTGCGAAAGTTCGTCTCATGGTCGAAGACGTAATGCGCGATGCCCAGCCTGTCGCAGACCGCGCGCGCATCGCGGATGTCGCGACCGGCGCAGCAGGCGCCCGCGCGGCCCACCGCCTCCCCATGATCGTAGAGCTGGAGCGTCACGCCCACCGTCTCCGCTCCCGACCGCGCAGCCAGCGCGGCCACGACCGAGCTGTCGACCCCGCCCGACATGGCGACGACGATCCGCCTGCGGCCGAGCGGCGCGGGCAACTGGAAATCGGGGACGATCATGATGCGCATCACATAGGCGCCGCCGGCGCGCGTTGCAAAAAGGCGCTGGCTTTTACGGGACCTTCAGCAATCGCGCTTATGCCTGTCGGAATGAGTGAGCTTGGTAACGGCGCCTGACGATGGACCTGAGCGGACGCTTTGCCCCTGGCAATGGCGCGCCCGCGGGGCTGGCGTCGCTGGCGATGCTGCTAGCCGGGGCGGCGGGACGGCAGGCGGCGACGCCGACGGCCCGACTGGCTGCACGCCTTTCGTCGGTCGGCACCACCGGTCGCGGTTTCGGGGCGTTCGAGCGCCAGACCGCCCTGATGCTGCGGTCGATGGGGCATGGATGAAGGCGATGTTTACCTTGGGATTTTAGCCGTTCTTCAAACGGACGGATGTAGTTTCGGTTGCGTAAGAGAGGGGGCCCCCGCCCCGATCGAGGTAGAGTGATGATCGAGAACCAGAAAATCAGGCCGGCAAAGGTGATCGGGCCACTGGGCGAGCCGCTGACGCTCGACTCGCTGCCCCCGCCCAACACAACGCGCTGGGTCGTGCGTCGCAAGGCCGAAGTCGTGGCCGCGGTCAACGGTGGCCTGTTGTCGGTCGACGAGGTGTGCGAGCGCTATGGGTTGACGGTCGAGGAGTTCGCCGGCTGGCAGCGCGCGATCGACCGATCGGGCATGCCAGGCCTGCGCGTCACCCGCATCCAGCATTACCGGTCGCTCTACGAGCGCCAGCAGCGATACTGAACTCGGCCCGGAACAGCCGACGCACCTGGGGCGGCCCGTCACGGCGGGTCGCCCTTTTTCTTGGCCGTTCGTCGCAGAGGGTCCGAAAAGTTCCCTTGACAGCAAACAAATGTGTTTCGGAACATTTGCCTCCGTAACGAGTCGTGTCTCTTCAGAAGCCCGGGCGTGAGCGGGCTGTAACGGAGGGACGGAACATGGATCTTGTGGGTCTCATCATTTGGCTGGTCGTCGGCGGCGTCGTGGGCTGGCTCGCCAGCATGGTCATGCGCACCGACGCGCAGCAGGGTATCCTGCTCAACATCATAGTCGGCATTGTCGGCGCGTTCATCGGCGGCCTGCTGTTCGGCGGCTCGATCAACGCCGGCGTGACGCTCTACACCTTCATCAGCTCGCTGGTCGGTGCGATCATCCTGCTGGCGATCGTCAACCTCGTTCGCCGCGGTCGCGTCCGCTAAGGACAGCGCCTCACGGCAGAAAAGAGGCCGCCGGTTCGATCCGGCGGCCTTTTTCGTGTCCCGTTCACCGGCGCTGACCGGCGGTAACGGTGCGGATGGCGACGCCTCGCCCGTCCTACTTCAGCAGGAAGCGCACATTTACGGTGGCGGTCACGTCCTGCTCGCCCGCGGCGATCTTCGTCGCCGGGGCCGCGTCCATCCGGGCCATCATGGCAACCGGCATCGGCTTGACATCCGCAGCACCCCCTTCCCCGATCGAGACGATCCGCTCGACCCGCAGCCCCGCCGCCTTCGCATAGAGTTCGGCCCGCGCCCGTGCCCGTGCGATCGCGTCCATCCGCGCCTCGTCAAGCGCCGCGTCGGCATTGGCGAGGCCGAGCGTCGGCCCGTCGATCTGGTTGGCGCCTTCCTTGACCAGCGCATCGAGGATCGCGCCGCTCTGCGCGACCTCGCGGAAGCGGACGGTAACGCGGTTCGACGCCTGATAGCCGGTGATGACCGGCGGCACGTTCTCGCCATAACGATATTGCGGCTGGAGGCTGATCGTCGCGGTGCGGACGTCGCGGTCGGCAACACCGGCGCGCTTGAGCGCCGCGAGCACGCGATCCATTCGCGCCGCGTTCGCCGACAGCGCCTCTGCCGCGCCCGCCCCCTGCGTCACCACGCCCGCGTCGATCGTCGCGAGGTCGGGCGTGCGCACGCTGCGCCCCTCCGCCACCACGTCGAGCAGGGTGCCGTCGGTCAGCACCGGCGGCTGTGGTTGCTGTGCGACAGCCATCGAAGGCAGGGCGGCGGTCGCGACCAGCGTCGCCGTCATCATCCTCATCATCGCTTCGTCGTCCTTTCGACCCGGTTGGGCTCCGTCCGTTTCGCACCTGTTACCCCAACCCCGGCTGAACGAAACTGCCCGGAAATGGCTGGTTTCGACCGCGAATCCTTGCGTGAAGCGCCCGAATCGCGCATGCCGCTGCTGAACCCGGCTTGAGGTCGGTGATTTATTCCGATAATACAGCTTGAGCGAACGAGCGATGGGCCTGCGCCAACTGGGGGGTGACGGGCGGTAAAGGGTGCAGGATGAACTACGAGACGACGACGATCGACGCCGATGGCCGCCTTCTGACCGATGGGACGCCGCCCCCGCCTTCGCGCCGGCGGCGCTGGGTGATCGCGGGTGTCGTCGTGCTGCTCGGCGCGCTTCTCGCCTGGTATCTGCTGCGCCCCAAGCCGGCCGAGGTCGATCCGCTGAAGGGCGAGGGTGCCCGCGCGACGCAGGTGCCGTCGATCAGCGTCGCTGTGCCCGGCCGTGACACCGTGCGTACGATCATCTCCGGCACCGGCAGCCTCGCCGCGCGTCGCGAGATGCCGATCGGCGTCGTCGGCGAAGGCGGCCTCGTCACCCGCGTCCTCGTCGAGCCGGGCAGCTGGGTGCGCGCGGGCCAGGTGCTGGCGACCGTCGATCGCTCGGTCCAGGCGCAGACCGCCGAGTCGCTCGCTGCGCAGGTCCGCGTCGCGCGCGCCGATGCCGAGATCGCCGAGTCGGAGCTTCGCCGCGCGCAGCAGCTCGTCGATCGCGGCTTCATCTCGAAGGCCGATGTGGAGCGTCGCACCGCGACGCGCGACGCCGCCCGCGCCCGCGTCGCAGTTGCAGAGGCGACGCTGGGCGAGACGCGCGCGCGCAACCGGCGCCTCGACATTCGCGCGCCCGCCGACGGCCTCGTCCTCACCCGCGCGGTCGAGCCGGGGCAGATCGTCGGCGCCGGCCAGGCCGTCCTCTTCCGCATCGCCATGAATGGCCAGATGGAAATGCGCGCGCAGCTCGCCGAAAGCGACCTTGCCCGCGTCCGCACCGGCGCGCCCGCGGAGGTGACGCCCGTCGGCTCGACCACCGCGGTCAAGGGCGAGGTGTGGCAGGTGTCGCCCGTCATCGACCCGCAGTCGCGCCAGGGCATCGCCCGCATCGCCCTTCCCTATTCGGAAAGCCTGCGCCCCGGCGGCTTCGCCAGCGCACAGATCGTCGCGGGCGCCGCAGTCGCGCCGCAGCTTCCCGAATCGGCGGTGCTCAGCGACGGCCAGGGCAATTTCGTGTATGTCGTCGATGCCAAGGACCAGGTGCAGCGGCGCGCGGTGCGCATCGGCGAGGTGTCCGACGGCGGCGTATCGATCGCGAGCGGCCTCGACGGGACCGAGCGCGTCGTCCTCTCGGCGGGCGGGTTCCTCGCGCCGGGGCAGAAGGTGAAGCCAACGCTCGTCAAGATCGAGCGCTGAGGCAGGGAAGGACAAACGGGCGATGAACTTCCGCAACATCTCGGCCTGGTCGATCCGCAATCCGGTGCCGTCGCTGGTGCTGTTCGTCGCGCTCACGCTTGCCGGCCTCGTCAGCTTCATGCGCATGGACGTCAACAACGAGCCCGACGTCGAGTTTCCCGTCGCGATCGTCGTCGTCAGCCAGCCGGGCGCCGCCCCCACCGAGCTCGAGACTCAGGTGACGCAGCGCGTCGAATCTGCTGTCCGTTCGCTCCAGGGCATCGACGAGATTTCGTCGAACGTGCAGGAAGGCTCCTCGACCACTGTCGTCCAGCTCGCCATCGGCACGCCGATCGACCGCGCGGTGCAGGACGTGCGCGAGGCGATCACCCAGATCAGGAGCGAGCTGCCCGACGGCATCCTCGAGCCGCAAATCTACCGCGCCAACACGACCGACAACGACCTCGCCAGCTTCACCGCGATCGCGCCTGACATGACGATCGAGCAGCTTTCCTGGTACGTCGACAACACCGTCGCGAAGGAATTGCTGTCGGTCCCCGGCCTGTCGACCGTCGAGCGCATCGGCGGCGTCGATCGCGAGATCCGCGTCATCCTCGACCCCGTCAAGCTCCAGGCGATGGGCATGACCGCGACGCAGGTCAACAACCAGTTGCGCCAGGTCAACCTCAACGCTGCGGGCGGCCGCGCCGAGATCGCCGGGTCGGAGCAGGCGGTGCGCGTGCTCGGCAATGCCGAAACCGCCTTCAGCCTCGGTCAACAGCAAATTGCCGTCGGCGACGGCCGCACCGTGCGCCTCGCCGACATCGCCCGCGTGATCGACGGCAATGCAGAGGTCCGCTCGAAGGCCGAATACAACAAGCGCCAGATCGTCGCCTTCGACATCAAGCGCGCCAAGGGCGCCTCCGACGTTAACGTCTATTATGGCGCGGTCGAGAAGCTGAAGAAGCTGCAGGAGCGCAATCCCAAGGTCCGTTTCGAGAAGTTGTTCAACAACGTCAAATATGTCGAGGACCAGTATCACAGCGCGCTGATGGCGATGGTCGAGGGCGCCGTGCTCGCCGTCATCGTCGTGTTCTTCTTCCTGCGCGACTGGCGCGCGACCGCGATCTCGGCGCTCGCCATTCCGCTGTCGGCGATCCCGGCCTTCTGGTTCATGGACATGCTCGGCTTCACGCTCAACCAGATGACGCTGCTGGCCTTGAGCCTCGTCGCGGGCGTGCTGGTCGATGACGCGATCGTCGAGATCGAGAACATCGTCCGCCACATGCGGATGGGCAAGTCGGCCTATCAGGCCTCGATCGACGCCGCCGACGAGATCGGCCTGGCGGTGCTGGCGACGACGATGGCGATCGTCGCGGTGTTCCTGCCCGTGGGCCTGATGCCCGGCATTTCAGGCCAGTATTTCAAGAATTTCGGCCTGACCGTCGTCGCCGCGGTGCTCGTCAGCCTTGCCGTCGCGCGTCTCATCACGCCGATGATCGCCGCCTATTTCCTCAAGGCCAAGGGCCATGCCGAGCATGGCGAGGGGCCGGTCATGGACGCCTATGTCGGCGTGCTCCGCTGGTCGCTGCGCCACGAGCGGGCCAAGGCGTTCGCGGCGAAGGGCGGCTGGTGGCGCAAGCTCGTCGCACCGATCTTCGATCATCGCGTCTGGGTGGTCGGCGCGGGCGCGGGGGCGCTGGCGCTGACGCTGGTCATGTTCGCCGTCCTGCCGCAGACCTTCCAGCCGACACAGGACGCCGACGATGTGACAGCGCTGGTCGAGATGGTGCCCGGCACCACGCTCGCCCAGACCGACGCCGTCGTTCAGCAGGTCCAGCAGATCCTGGCGCGTGAGGACATCGTCACCGACACCTATGCGCGCAGCTTCGTCGGCAACGGCCGCGTCACCGCGATGCTCGCCGACGGCCGCAAGGAGAAGAGCAACGAGTTCGAGCGGCGGCTCGCCCCGGTGCTCGCGGCGATCCCCGACGCGCGCGTCAACTTCCGCGCGCAGGGCGGATGGGGCGGCTCGGGCCGCGACCTGACGATCACGCTTGGCGGCGAGGACCCCGTCCTCCTGCAACAGACCGCCAACAAGATCATGGAGGAGATGAGCCGCCTCCCCAGCGTCGTCGCGCCGCGCGTGCAGGGCGACCTGCAGCGGCCGGAGATCGTCATCCGCCCGCGCATGGACCTGGCCGCCAGCATGGGGGTGACCACCGCGGCGCTGTCGAGCGCGATCCGCATCGCGACGCTCGGTGACATCGATCAGAACAGCGCGCGTTTCAGCCTCAACGACCGCCAGATCCCGATCCGCGTCGCGCTCGACGAGAATGCGCGCGAGCGGCTGTCGACGATCCAGAATCTGCCCGTCACGACGCAGACCGGCGGATCGGTGCCGCTGTCGGTGGTCGCCGATATTGGCTTTGGCGCCGGCCCCACGCGCATTGACCGCGTCAATCAGCAGCGCCGCCTCAACATCGGCGCCGACTTGGCCCCCGGCGTTGTCAGCGGCACCGCGATGAAGCAGATCGATGCACTGCCGACGATGAAGAACCTGCCGATCGGCGTGAACCGGCTGACACTGGGTCAGAGCAAGTTCCAGAACGAGATGATCGCCAACTTCATTATCGCGGTCGTCTCTGGCATCCTGCTTGTCCTCGCGGTGCTGGTGCTGCTCTACAAGCGGGTGATGCCGCCCTTCGTGAACATGGGCTCGCTGCTGCTCGCGCCGTTGGGTGGGCTGCTTGCGCTCTGGGTCACGGGTCAGCCGATCTCGATGCCGGTCTATATCGGTCTCCTCATGCTGCTCGGCATCGTCGCCAAGAACTCGATCCTGCTGATCGACTTCGCGCTCGAGGAGATGGGCAAGGGCGTCGACAAAATGACCGCGATCATCGACGCCGGGCACAAGCGTGCGCAGCCGATCGTGATGACGACGGTGGCGATGGTCGCGGGCATGGTCCCGACCGCGCTGTCGATCTCGGGCGACGGATCGTGGCGCGCGCCGATGGGCATCACCGTCATCGGCGGGCTCACGCTCTCGACGATCCTGACGCTGCTGATCGTGCCCGCCACCTTCAGCTTGTCGATCGCAGTCGAGCGATGGATCGGTCCGCGCCTGTCGCGTCGACTGCTCACCTATCGCCCCGGGGACGACCATGGCGACGGCCCGCACGTCATCGACCATCAGCCGGGTGGTCGGATCGGCTATGGCCCCGATGCAGGGTCGCAGCCGGCGGAGTAGAGCAATGCTTGTGCGCCCGCGAGAGCGGGAGGCGAGGAGCGGAGGCGCTGCGCTGCTTGGCTCTGCGCTCCCGCTTTCGCGATCGCACCGAGGGGCGCAGATGGTGCGAGGGGCGCTCGAACGCTGCTCCACTTGAACCTTCCCCCGCCTCGCGAATTGTTGACGATATGAATCGTCCGCAGCGCGTCTCCGGGGCAGGCGACGCCGCCCCGATTGCGCTCAAACGCATGCGGCGTGTCGCCACCGGCCTGTTGCTGGCGATGGCGGCGCTATTCTTGTTCGCGCGCACTCAGACCGGGGTCCACCCGGCCTGGGGCTATGTCCAGGCCTTTGCCGAGGCGGCGATGGTCGGCGGCCTGGCCGACTGGTTCGCGGTCACCGCGCTGTTCCGCCACCCGCTCGGCCTGCCCATCCCGCATACCGCGATCATCCCGCGCAACAAGGACCGGATCGGCGACACGCTCGCGGTCTTCCTGCGCACCCATTTCCTTACCCCCTCGGTGGTCGCGCGGCGGATGCATGCGATCGACATCGCCGGCGCGCTCGGCCGCTGGCTGGCCGAACCGTCAGGCGCCGCCTCGGCGACGCGGCTGCGTTACGGCGCGTCGCGGCTGGCCGCCGACATACTCGAATCGCTCGATCCCGAGCGGCTGGGCGGGATGGTGCGGGGAGCCTTGTCGGGGCAGCTTCGCCGCCTCGACGTCGCGCCGCTGGTCGGCCAGGCGCTGGAGGCAGCCATCGCCGACGGTCGCCACGTGCCGCTGCTCGACGGCATCATCCGCTGGGCGGCCAAGGTGCTCGAGGCCAACGAACATCTGGTCCGCGCGATGGTGCACGAACGCTCGGGCGCGATCATGCGCTGGACGGGCCTCGACGAGACGCTGTCGAGCAAGATCATCGACGGCCTCGACAAGCTTATTCGCGACATGGCCGATGACCCCGCCCATCCCCTTCGCGCCAAGGCCGAGGAGGGGCTCGCGCGCCTCGCGCATGATCTCCAGCACGATCCCGACACGCAGGCGAAGGTTGCCGCGTTCAAGGACGAGTTGCTCGACAATCCGGCGCTCGCCGATTGGTGGCAGGGAATGTGGGAGCGGATGCGCGGCGCGATGCTGCGCGCGGTGCGCGATCCCGACGCGCTGCTGGGCGGCCGGCTTGGCGAGGCGATGGCGCAGCTGGGTACGACGCTGCAGGAGGATCCGCTGCTCGGCCGCACGATCAACCGCTTCGCCCGCCGCGCCGCCGTGGGAGCGGCATCGGACTATGGCGACGCGATCGTCCGGCTGGTCAGCGACACGATCCGCGGATGGGACGCGGCGACGATCACGCTGCGGCTCGAGAACGCCGTCGGCCGCGACCTTCAGTACATCCGCATCAACGGCACGCTGGTTGGCGGTTCCGTCGGCGTCCTCCTCCATGCGATCGAGGCAGCGCTATGATCCGGTTTCTGTCCCGCGGAGACGCAGAGCGCGCGCGGACTTGCCCGCAAAGCGCCCATGGCATCCGGTGACGAGCGCCCGCGTGCATCGATCGCCCACGGCCTCTGCGCTTCTGCGCGAACCCGGGATTGCCACCACCCGGAAAGCCGCCGCAAGGGGGGTCAGGTCCAGTCGAGCACCGGCCAGCCGCGCTCGGCCGCAAGGCGGCGGAGCGGCGGATGCGGGTTGACCACGAAGGGCTCGTCGGCCGCCTCGAGCATGGGCGCGTCGCTGACATGGTCACTATAGAAGCGGATATGGGCGCCCGCCCGGTAGATCCCCTCGCCGGCCAACCATGCCTCGACCATCCGGCGCTTGGCGGGGCCGTAGCAATTCTCGCCGGCGACGCCGCTCAGCACGTCGCCGCCCTCGTCGCGCCGGACATCGGTCGCGACCACCGCCTCGAACCCCAGCCGCCGTGCGATCGCCTCGGCATAATAGCGATAGGAAGCGGTCGCGAGCACCAGCCGGTACCCCGCGGCGCGATCGGCGGCGATCCGCGCCCGCGCCTCAGCCATCACAGCGTCGGCATCGATCGTCTCGGCAAACGCCTCGACGAGCGCGGCGACCTCGCCCGCACTCAGCCGGCTGCCCAGCATCAGTCGCTGCGTCACCCGCTTCAGCCGCGCCCGGTCGAGAAGGCGCAGCGGATGCCCCAGTGCGATCAACCCCGCCAACGGCAGCAGGGCGAGCCGCCACGGCGCGCGCGCCCGCGCGCCCGCGACCAGGAACCGCGTCCAGGTCGGCGCGCGGGTGATTGTCTTGTCCATGTCGTAGATGGCGATGCGGACCATGGCAGCCCTCATGTCGGCTGCGCGCTTGCCGATCCAGTGCAAATCAACGATGGAAGCGGACGATGACGCGGCAAGCCGAATTCGTCCGCGACGGCGCGGACGGCGAAACCATTCGCTTTTCGGGCGACCTGTCGCTCGCACGGCTTGGCGATCTGCCCGACCGGCTTGATGCCGAGCGTGCGGGTGCGCGCACGCTCGACCTGTCGGGAGTCGAGCGAATCGACACCGTGGGCGCCTGGGTGGTTCACCGCTTCGCGCGCGAGCATGATGCCGAGATCACCGGCCTCAGCGAGGATGGCGAGCGGCTTCTGGCGCAGGTCGTCCACGCCGATGCCCCCGTCGCCGTGCCGCCGCGCACCCTGCCCGCGGGACTGCGCATCCTCGACGAGGTGGGCGAAGCGGTGGCGATTGCGGGCCGCACGCTCTATGGCCTGCTCGGCTTCATGGGGGCGACTGCCATCGCCTTTGCAACGGTCGTGCGCCACCCCCGCCGGTTCCGCTTCAACGCCACGGTGCACCGGTTCGAGGTGGTCGGCGTCTCCGCGCTCGGCATCGTCGGGCTGATGAGCTTTCTGATCGGCATCGTCATCGCCCAGCAGGGCGCGGTGCAGCTGCGTCAGTTCGGGGCCGAGGTGTTCACGATCAACCTCATTGGCCGCATTACCTTACGCGAGCTCGGCGTGCTCATGACCGCGATCATGGTCGCCGGGCGCTCGGGATCGGCCTTCGCGGCGCAGCTCGGCACGATGAAGCTGACCGAGGAGATCGACGCGATGCGCACGATCGGCGTCAGCCCGATGGAGGCACTGGTGCTGCCGCGCGTCCTGTCGGCGGTACTGCTGATGCCGCTGCTCGGCTTCTATGCCTCGCTGGTCGCGATCATCGGCGGCGGGCTGCTCTGCTGGGCCAGCCTCGACATCCCGCCGATCACCTTTATCCAGCGCATTCGCGAGGTGGTTCCGATCACCGACCTTTATGTCGGCCTCGTCAAGGCGCCGGTGTTCGGCGCGATCATCGCCATGTCGGGCTGCTTCCAGGGGATGCTCGTAGAAAGCGATGCCGAGCAGGTGGGCCTGCGCACGACGAGTGCGGTGGTGCAGGCAATCTTCCTCGTGATCGTCCTCGACGCCTTCTTCGCGGTCTTCTTCACCTGGATCGGCTGGATATGAGGCGGGACGAGCCGATCATCCGCGTCGAGGGGCTGAAGAACGTCTTCGGCGAGCAGGTCGTGCACGAGGGCCTCGACCTCGAGGTGCGGCGCGGCGAGATCCTGGGCGTCGTCGGCGGATCGGGCACCGGCAAGTCGGTGCTGATGCGCTCGATCGTCGGGCTCCAAACGCCGGCCGCGGGCGACATCCACGTCTTCGGCGAGCCGACGATCGGCCGCGAGGAGACCGAGGCGGTCGAGATCCGGAAGCGCTGGGGCGTGCTGTTTCAGGGCGGCGCGCTCTTCTCGACGCTCACCGTCGCGGAGAATGTGCAGGTTCCCTTGCGCGAATTCTACCCGGGCCTCAGCCCCGCGCTCCTAGCCGAGATCGCCAATTACAAGGTGGTGATGACCGGCCTGCCCGCCGAGGCCGGGCCGAAATACCCAGCCGAGCTGTCGGGCGGCATGAAGAAGCGTGCCGGCCTCGCCCGCGCACTCGCGCTCGATCCCGAGCTCCTGTTCCTCGACGAGCCGACCGCCGGCCTCGACCCGATCGGCGCGGCGGCGTTCGACGAGCTGACGCACTCGCTCCAGCGCTCGCTTGGCCTCACCGTCTTCCTCATCACCCACGACCTCGACACGCTGCACGCGATCTGCGACCGGGTGGCGGTGCTGGCGGACAAGAAGGTGATCGCGGTCGGCACGATCCCCGAACTGCTGGCGCTCGACCATCCGTGGATCCAGGAATATTTCAACGGCCCCCGCGGTCGGGCCGCGGTCGACAGCGCCGCCCGTGCCGAGGCCGCCGCCCCCCACCCTTCCCCCGCCCGCGCGGATTCGAGGTAAGTCATGGAAACCCGTTCCAACCATGTCCTTGTCGGCGCGGTCGTCCTGATCCTGCTGCTGATGCTGGCGCTGTTCACGGTCTGGCTCGCCCGGCTGTCCGGTGGCAACGACAAGGAGTACGACATCTTCTTCAAGCAGGCGGTCGACGGCGTGAACAAGGGGTCGCCCGTCAGCTTCTCGGGCGTGCCTTCGGGCCAGGTCACCGACATCGCGTTGTTCAAGCCCGATCCGCAATTTGTGCGCGTGCGCATCCGCGTCAACGACGACGTGCCGATCCTTGAGGGGACGACCGCGACGATTCAGGGCATCGGCTTCACCGGCGTCAGCCAGGTGTCGCTCGACGGCGCGGTCAAGGGCGCGCCGCCGATCGCCTGTCCGGAGGGCGAGTCGACGCAGGAATGCCCGTTCGGCGTGCCCGTCATCCCGACCCGCCAGGGCGGCCTCGGCGCGATCCTCAATTCGGCGCCGCAACTGCTCGAGCGCATCTCGACTCTGACCGAGCGGCTGACCGAGCTTCTTTCCGACCGCAACCAGAACTCGATCGCCGGCATTCTCGCCAACACGCAGCGGCTGACCGACGCGCTTGCCGATCGCGGGCCGGAAATCGCCGCGACGATGGCCGAGACGCGCATCGCCATCCAGAAGGCGGGCGTCGCCGCGCAGCAGATCGGCGAGCTCGCGGCCACCACCAACGGCGTTCTCGCCGACGACGTCAAGCCGGCGATGCAGAACCTCAACAAGGCGATCGGCGCGGCGCAGAAGAGCGCCGAGACGCTCGATGCGGCGATCGGCGACGCACGACCGGGCCTTCAGGCCTTTTCCAAGCAGACGGTGCCTGAGGTGGGCCAGCTCGTCTCCGACCTGCGCACCCTGACCGAGGCGCTGGCCGATGTCGCCGAGCGGGTCAATCGTGGCGGCGCGGGCTCGCTCGTCGGCTCGTCGAAGCTGCCCGACTATGAAGCGAAATAAGGGAGCGTCGTGATGAAGAAGCTTGCCATCCTGCTGACGCTCCCGCTCGCGGCGTGCATCCGCTTCGGCGCCGAGCCGCCGCCGTCGCTGCTCACCCTGTCGCCCACGACGCCGGTGCCCGTGGGCGCGGCGGCAAACAGCGGCCAGGCGCGCAACATCACCATCCGCGTGCCCGCGACGCCGCAGGAGATCGCGGTGACGCGCGTGCCGGTACGCGCCAGCGATACCAGCATCGCCTATGTCAAGGACGCGCAATGGGTCGAGCCGCCCGCGCGGCTGTTCGCGCGCCTGCTCGCCGACACGGTGACGGCGCGCACCAACTATGTCGTCCTGTCGGGTCGCCAGTCGAACGTCGATCCCGGCGCGCAGCTGACCGGCGAGCTGCGCAGCTTCGGCCTCGACGCCGCGTCGAACAGCGCGGTCGTCACCTATGACGCGGCGATCCTGCGCAAGGACGCCACGACCTTCGACAAGCGCCGCTTCGAGGCGCGGGTACCGGTGAACGCGATCGACGCAGCGAACGCGGCGGCCGGGCTCAATCAGGCGGCGAATCAGGTGGCGGTCGAAGTCGCCGACTGGGTGGGGCGGTAAGCGACTGGCGGCGGGGCGTTGAAGCTGCTCGCCGCCCTGCTTCTCGCCGCGCAACCAACGGACGCGCCGCCCGTGCCGTCGGCGCTGACGCCCTATCTGGTCGATGGCGAAGTCCCCGCGGGCGACTATCGCTGGCTGCGCGGCCGCTTTCCCGGCGCAACCCTGGCGGAAGTCGAGGCGTTCAGGGCTGCCGATCACTTCCGCGGCGCGTGCGAGCTGTGGTCAAAGGCTGTGGTGAAGACCAACCTCGCCGCGCTCGGCGCGAAGGTGGTCGTACTCGACGGTTTCTATGCGGTACCAAAACGCTGCCAGCAGTTCGTGCAGCCCGGCATCGGCCCCGACGTTAGCTGGCCCGCGTTTACAACTGCGCTCGACAAGGATCGTCCCTATGCGCTCGGTGTGCTGCGCGGCGTGACGCTGGCCGAGGATCAGGTGCTTGAGAAGGGCTCGCTCGCCGATCAGCTCTCGACCAGAACTGTTGGCGACCAAGCGCTTCGTTTCGGATGGGTCGAAAGCGGCAAGCGAGAGGGTGCCACCGCCGACTATTCACCGCTGGAGCGGGCGATCTACGACGGCATCATCACGCGGGCGGTGACCGCACGCGACCAGGCCAACACCGCGTGGCTGGCGAAGATCGTTACGGCCCAAGGCTGGCCGAAGCGGTCGAAGGTCGGTCAGGACGCCGCCAACGCCGCCTGGCTGCTGGCGCAGCACGCCGACAACGACCCGGCCTTCCAGCTGAAGGCGCTGCGGCTGATGACCCCGCTGGTCGCGCAAAAAGAAGTCGATCCGCAGCAAGTCGCGATGCTCACCGATCGCGTCGAACTCAAGCTCTCGGGCAAGCAGCGATACGGGACGCAGTGGACCTGCAAGGCCGGCAAGCGGATGCCGCAGCCACTGACGCAGGATGAGGCCGCAACCGATCGCTTGCGCAAGGCGGCGGGCATGGACAGCATCGCCCAGAACGCGGCGCGAATGGACGAACTCTAAGGCCCCTGCCCGCCCGATCCGCCGCGTTGATGCATACGCGCATCCCGCACCCGCGCTTCCTCGCCTTCCTCGCAATCCTGATCGCGGGCTTCGTGGCCGGCACGCTCGCGCACCTGCCGCTCCGCATCGCCTTCGTCGCAGCGTTCGACGTGGCGGCGCTCAGCTTCATCGCCGGGACGCTGCCGCTCTGGCGGATCGAGGCCGACCTCAGGGAGCTGCGCGCCCGGTCCGAGCGCGACGATGGCGGGCGCGTGTTCCTCCTCCTGCTGGCGGGCGTCATCGCGATGGCGGTGCTGGTCTGCGTGGTCGACCTCCTCGGCACGCATCGCCGCATCATTCCCGGTGCCAAACCCCTGGCGATCGCGACCGAGGCCATCGCCTGGGGCTTCGCCAACCTCGTTTACGCCTTCCACTATGCGCGGCTCTATTATGACCGCGCCGAGGGTGGCGGCGACCATGGCGGGATCGCGCTGCCCGGCGGGGCCGAGCCCGGCTTTGCCGATTTCGCGAGCTTCGCGCTCGTCATCGGCATGACCTGCCAGACCGCCGATATCGAAATCACCGGCCCCCGCATCCGCCGCGCGAGCACGCTCCACGCCCTTATCGCCTTCTTCTTCAACCTCGGCGTGCTGGCGATCACCGTCAACATCGTCGCCGGCGCATTGTGAGTTGAAGCGGCAACCGCCTCCTACTTCACCGCGCGCACCGGAACCGGCAGGTTGCAGATATCGACCCCGCCCGCGGGCAGGTTGAAGAAGGCGTCGCGCCGGTTGGCGCGCGCCGCGACATAGGCAGCGAAGCTGTCGCTGTCGGTCGCCAGATACTCGAACGCGGGGCGCTGCGACGCAGGCAGATCGCTTGCCAGCCGCACGCGCACGATCGGCGTCCGCTCGGCCGGCGTCTTGTAGAAGCCGAGGTCGCCGGTCCCCCGGCGAAGGCTCGACAGATGCTCCATCCCGGCGATGACGCGCCCGACGATCGCGATATTGCGGTCGAGGTGGCGGGGCGCCTGTCCGATTACCGTATAGAGCTCGGCGCCCGTCCCCGTGTCGGGCGACAGGTTCCGGCCGACACCGACCATCCCATAGCAATGCGGCATCCACGCATTCGTCCTGTCCGCGGCGAGCGGCCAGCTGTCGAGCACCTCGACCCATTCGGCATAGCTGTCGCGCTCGTGCCAGCCCTCAGGGGCCGCCTGGGTCACGGTGCCGCGAATGGCGATGTCCGACAGCCGCTTCGCCCGCGCACTCGCCTCTGGCAGGTCCTGCGCCCCAATCGAGGGCCGCGCGTCGGCGATCATGTCGAGCGGCGTGACATAGGCGCTTTCGGCCACCGGCTCTATGCCGGGCGGCAGCGGCTTCTTCTCGGTCGGGTCACCCCATTGCACGACATAATTGTCCTGTACGCGCACCACCGCCGTCCCGTCCCACCAGTGCGACGCCGCCAGCCGGCGGATATTCGCGGTCCAGCCCGCAGCGAAGGGCGCCGGGGCGAGTTGGATGACCACCCGGCGCGAACCGGCCAGGTCCATCACGAGCAGGTCGCCGGCCGGGATCGAGCGCCAGTCCGACCCCGGCGCCCCCGCGACGATCGAGGCGGGGGTCGGCGGCTCGGGCTTTTCGGCGGGGGCGGGTGCAGGGGCGGCCTGGGCAAGGCCAAGCATCAGTGCGGCAGCGATCGTCATCGACCAAGCCTCGCACGCCGCGGCGGGCACACGCAATCCCCGCCCTTGCGGTGCGCCCCCACCTCGCCTAAGCGGCGCCTTCCCAGCGATGCGGAGCGGTGGCCGAGTGGTCGAAGGCGCTCGCCTGGAAAGTGAGTATACGGCAAAACCGTATCGAGGGTTCGAATCCCTCCCGCTCCGCCAACCGGTCAAGGCTTTTCGCCCTCCAAAGGGCTCCTGCACCCAAACGGCGCAGTTCAGCACGATTCCGTTGTTTGACCCTTGTCTTGGAAAGGCATCCAAGGAGAGGGTCAGTGCGACAAATCACGTCGTTCCTCTGCTACGGCGGCGTATGGTACGGAATGCTTGGTCGCGCCTTCCGCCCGAGCCGCTCCGTAAGCCAAATACAGTGGTTATAGGGTAGATCGCTTCTCGTCGAGATCGCGCGCGCTATTATGGGCTATCAAACCCGATTGCTTCAGGGTAGCGGGTCAAGCGGCTGAGCGGCGCAAACGAACCCCATCAGGGGAAGCTTTATTCCTGACCACGCTTGCGGCTGAAGTTTTGCCGTCCCTTTTGGCGTCCTAACAATGATAAATGTGCCTATAGGTGACAGCGAGACGAACAATCAGAAGCCCGTCTAACTAGATACCTTTCGCCGCCAGCGAGCTCTCGAACGTACCTCGCGTATTCACCGAGACTCCTCTTGTTCGCTTGATCGAACCAAATCCGCTCTAAACGACTGCGTCCTTTATTCCTGTTCGATGACACAGCATCATGACAACCGCCTTGCCTAAGGCGACGGCGGAACGGAACCTCACGTTTGCCGCCGGTCCACTGGACACCTGCCATCGTCAACCCGGCACGCTACACGCCGTCGACCGGCAGGCGCGTACTCATTTGCGGCAGCAGATCAAAAACGATCGCCGAAAGCATCAAGGCCTGTGGCTTCTCGGTCCCAGTCATCGTCGCTGAGCAGGACAAGGTCATGGCGGGCTGGCGCGCTCGCGAATCGCCTCGGGGTCGTTCATCCGGCTCAGCCGGAGGATCGCCTCCTGCAACAGGTCGGGGACCTCGTCGGGTGCCGCCGTCTTTCGATGAAAGTAGCGGGTGAGCGGCTGACTATAGGCAGCGACCAGGTTGAGCAGCACCTCACGGCGATCCGGACGCAAATCGTTCCTCTCGACGTCCGTCGCCACGACATTGTGATCGCGGAAGCGACGCGCTCACCAAATGGATCCACTCGGAGGCAGCCGGGTCGCAAATCGCAAGGCGCTCGCCGATCGATCGCGCCACTCGCGGGAGTGCTCGGTGTCGCAGTCGCGACCGCGAACATTGCAGCCCGGTCACGCGCTGCTCGAAATCGCGATCCGTCCCCGGCGTGCCCCTTTACAATTCGACGGGAGTGGACGTACCAAGGACTCGGCAATCGATTGCAACAATCGATTGCGATACAATGAGGGAGAGGATCATGCGCAGGGGTCAGTCAAGCATGGTGCGCGCGTTTGTGCTGCTGGGCACCGCGCTCACGCCGTCTGCCTGCTGGGCGCAGACCGCCGCCGGGGCGCAGGTGCAGGAGGCCGCGGCACCGGCCGATCCCGGCCAGGACGAGGAAATCGTCGTCACCGGCCAGACGACGCGCGATCGTCCGCTCATCACCGCTTCGGCCGACATCACCCTCGCCGATCGCGAGGCGATCGACCGGCGCGCGGCCAAGTCGACCGCCGACCTGCTCGAACTCGTCCCCGGCGTCTTCGTGGAGGGGACCGCGGGCAACCTGTCCAACAACTACTCGGTCCGCGGGCTTCAGGGTGGCGGCCAGCGCTTCGTTCAGCTCGAAGAGGACGGCATGCCGATCGTCTATGGCGGCGGCGGCGGCGACTTCTTCTTCACCCCCGACCTCTCGACCGATCGGCTGGAGGCGGTGAAAGGCGGTTCGTCGGGCGTGCTGACCGTCAACGGCGCGGGCGCGACGATCAACTTCGTCTCCAAGCGGCCCAACTTCGAGGAGCTCGAGGGGATCGCGCGGATCACCGCTTGGGACTATGGCCAGAAGCGCGCCGACGTTTATCTGTCGGCGCCGATCGCGGACAACCTCGCCTTCGCGGTGAGCGGCTTCTACACCAGCGATCCGGGCGTGCGTCGCAACCCGTTCGACTATGACGGCTATCGGCTGAAGGCCGCGCTCGAATACCGGTTCGACGATGGCGGCTTCGCGCGGCTGTCGGCGCGGATCGGCGACCTCAAGTCCGCCTATTATGCCG
Source organism: Sphingomonas spermidinifaciens (assembly GCF_002351485.1). GTDB lineage: Bacteria > Pseudomonadota > Alphaproteobacteria > Sphingomonadales > Sphingomonadaceae > Sphingomonas > Sphingomonas spermidinifaciens. Next base: position 1,505,556 of record NZ_NWMW01000001.1, read on the forward strand.
GCATGCCCTACGCCAACAACAATGGCGATCCGGAGGGGCTGCCCGGGCTCGACGTCCAGCGCGACAATATCGGCGGCACCGCGTTCACCAACATCGCCGTGCCCGTCTCGACCTTCGTCGATCCCGACGGCTTTCGCGACTTTCGCTATGAGGAGGGCGTCCGGGTCAAGACCAAGCAGATCCGCTTCGACTTCGACAAACCGCTCGGTGACAGCTTCTCGGTCTTCGGCCGTGCGCGGTATCTCGACCTGTCCTACGACTTCAACGGCCTGTTCCCGGGGTCGGGCACCGGCAATGCGGGGCTGGCGAGCGCGGTCGATTACCTGACGCCGGGCACGGGTTCGCCGATCAACAGCCTGCTGACAGTTGGCCAGGCGGCGTTCCCGACCGCGGCGCGCTTCGGCATCCGCAACACGCGAACCGGCGTCGTCCTCGGCTCGAACCAGGCGAGCGGGCTCAACGCGCTCAACGGCAACGGCTTTCTCCAGCTGACGACGCTCAACCACGATTACCAGAAGGGTCATGATTTCGGCATGAACCTGGGCGGCCGCTGGGAATATGAGGGCGACACGGTCAAGAACTCGCTGACCTTTGGCCTTCTTTATTACGATGTCAGCCGGTTCCAGGACCAGTCGGCGACCGCCACCGCGCTCAACGACGTTCGCAACAACAGCGACATCTATGACGTGGTCGCGCTCGATGCGAACAACGGCGTCATCGGCCAGCTGACTGACAACGGCCTTGTCAGCTATGGCGACTGGGGCGCGGGTATCCGCGATCGCGACGACAAGTCCTTCTCGCTCTATGCCAATGACGAGATCGCGATCGGCGACAAGCTGCGCATCGACGCGGGCATCCGCTGGGAGAGCCTCGACTCGCGCTTCGCCGACGGCAACGCGGCGGCGGTCAACCAGCCGGTACCCGCCGGCCTCGACACCGTCATCCCGACCGTCGGCTCGACCTTCGACGGCACCTTCACCGTCCGCGAGGACAAGAAGGACATGATCTCGTGGACGGTCGGCGCCAATTATCTGCTGACCGACAATCTGTCGGTTTATGCGCGCTATGCCGACGGGTTCCAGACCAACAATGTCGACCCGATCAGCCGGATCGAGCTCTACGAAGCGGGCGTGCGCTTCGAATATGAGCGTCTGATCAGCGCCTCGGCCACCGTCTTCCAGACCAATTTCCGCGACCAGTTCTACAATTTCATCGATCCCAGCGACCCGACGCAGCAGACCGCGTTTCAGGCCGACCTCAAGACCCGCGGCGTCGAGATCGACGCGCTCATCCGCCCGACCAGCTGGTTCGCGATCCAGGCATCGGGCGTGTTCCAGGATCCGACGCTCAACAACCTTCGCCTCAACGGCGTTGCCGATTCGACCTTCGACGGCAACCGGCCGGAGCGCACACCGGCGACCCTGTTCACGATCATCCCCACCTTCACCCTGCCCAACGGGCTGGGCGAGGCGTTCGTGCGCTACAAATATATCGGCAAGATCTTCGCCGATTCGGGCAACGGCGTCGCCCTGCCGGCATATGGCGTGACCGGCGCGGGCGTGACGATCAACGTGACCGAGCGCATCCAGGTGGGGATCAATGCCGACAACATCTTCGACGTGGTCGGCCTGACCGAGGGCAATCCGCGTCAGGGCCAGCGCCAGAATGCCGACTCGGGCTTCTTCTACGCGCGTGGCATCGTTGGGCCGACGGTGGGCGGCACCCTGACAATGCGGTTCTGAGGGTGGTGCGGCGGATGTGGCGGCTGCTCGGCAGCGCAGGGCTCATGCTGGCGGCGACCGCCGGCCACGCGCAGCAGCGCGCGCCGGAGCTCGCCTATGGGATCGAGGAGGGGCGCAATCTCAACGCCTTTGTCCGCGACGGCGCGGTGGCGGCGCATCTCCTCCTCCGCTCGGGCACCGACCCGCGCATCCTCGTCGCTTTCCCCGCGGGCAACAGCGGCGTCGGCCTGTGGTTCGAACCGACCGCCGCCCCCGCAAATTGGACGCTTGATGCCCGGCTCCGGCCGACGACGCAGCGCGACGCGAAGGACCGGACACTCAACGGCATCGTCGCGACGGCCAGCATCACCGCTGCTTCGCTCCGCCCGCGCGAGGCGGTGCTGTCGAACGTACGCTTCCTGCGCGACTATCAGGCGATCGGCCGCTACCCCGCCGAGCTGAAGGCCGCGCCCCGTATCGACGGCGACCGGATCGTCTGGCAGCGCGACCGCATCGACGGCGCGCCCGGCTATGCGCTGAGCCTGCGCGTGCTCGAGGGGCAGCTTTCCGCTGACGGCTCGATCCGCGCGGGCGCGGGCGGCCGCATCCGGCTGGAGATCACCGCCGTCACCGGCGAGACGCCGCTCACCGGGCTTACGACGGCCGAGCTTCTCAACGATCGCGCCGCCGCCGACCCGGCCGCCCGCAACGCCCTGCGCTTCCTCAGCTATCGCGAGAAGTTCCTCGCAGGCTCGTGGCGGTTCGACACCTATTTCGGCCGCGACACGCTGATGTCCCTGCGGCTCCTCATGCCCGCGCTTCGTCCCCCCGCGATCGAGGCCGGCCTCCATTCAGTGCTCGCGCGGCTCAACCCCGGTGGCGAAGTGGCGCATGAGGAAGCGCTGGGCGAGTTCGCGATCCTCGAGCGCCGCGAAAAGGGATTGGCGGGCGGCGATGCCGCGACGCTCGACTATGCGATGGTCGACGACGACTTCCTGCTCGCGCCCGTCGCGGCCACCTATCTGCTCGACCGCGCGAGTGCCGGGGAAGCCCGCACCTTCATCGATCGCCCGCTCAAGAGCGAGGCGCAGCCCGGTCTTGAGGAAAGCGCAGGCAAGGCGCTGGTCCGCAACCTGCGCTTCGTCGTCGAGCGCGCGCGCGCCTTCGCCGCCGATCCGCGCGTCGCCAATCTGGTCGCGATCAAGGACGGGCGCGATAACGGCCAGTGGCGCGACAGCGACCAGGGTCTCGGGCGCGGGCGCTATGCCTATGATGTCAACGCGGTGTTCGTCCCCGCCGCGCTCGACGCCGCCCAGCGTTTGTTAAGATCAGGACGGCTCGACCCGGCGCTGAGTGCCGACGACCGAAAGACTCTTGCCGAGGCGGGGCGCCTCGCATCCGTCTGGCGCGAGCATGCTCCCCGGCTGTTCAATGTCGCCATCCCCAATACGCGGGCGCGCTCCGCCATCGATGCCTATGCCAAGTCGCTCGGCGTCCCCGCCGCGCCGGCGCTCGCCTCGCTGGGGCAATCTAACCTCGCCTTCCATGCGATCAGCCTCGAGGCTGACGGCACACCCGTCCCGATCGTCCATTCCGACGAAGGTTTCGCGCTCCTCTTCACCGACCCCGCGCCTGCACTGCTGGAGCGCGATGTGGCGGCGATGATGCGGCCTTTCCCCGCCGGGCTGATGACCGATATCGGCCTGCTCGTCGCAAATGCCGCACAAGCCGATGCCCGCCGCCGGGGCGAGTTCGGGCCGGAGCGCTATCACGGCGCGGTGGTCTGGTCGTGGCAGCAGGCGCTGCTCGCCGCGGGGCTGGAGCGGCAGCTCGGCCGGCGCGACCTGCCCGCCTCGACCCGCGCGCTGCTGACCCGCGCGCAGGCCGACCTCTGGCGCGTCATCCGCGCGGGCAAGGCGGTTCAGAACTCGGAGCTCTGGTCCTGGGCCTATCGCGACGGCGCCTATCGCGTGGTCGCGTTCGGGGCCGGGCGCGCCGATGTCGATGAATCGAACGCAGCGCAGCTCTGGAGCACCGTCTATCTCGCGGTCCAGCCGCCGCGGTAGCGCCCGATCCCTAACCGTTCGTCCCGAGCGAAGTCGAGGGAGCCTGCCGAGCGAAGTCGAGGCGCTTCCGCGGCTTCCTCGACTTCGCTCGGGACGAACGGTGAAAGAAAGCGGCTCGTTGCTCCGTCCAACCCTCAACTCGCGTCGAAGAACCCCGTGATCGTCAGCCGCCCGGCGCGCGGGTCGGCGACGAGCGGCGTCGCGGGCGTAACGATGCCGCTGTGGAGCAGCCGGCTGCGATAGAAGACAGCGCGGTTGAAGCGTGCGGGCACGCGATCGACGACCTCGTACTGCGGCAAGGAGCCCGGATAAGCGGCCGGCGGCGCATCGCGCGCGACCTCGACCTTCAGCGCCTCGAAATAGGCGGGCGAGCGCTCGGGATCGAGCGTCTCGAACCCCGTCGCGCGGTGGCGGTAGAAGGCGGTGCCGCCCTCCGCTTCGTCGAACAGGTAGAGGACCATCGCGATCCGCCCCGGCTCGACCGCATCAACATGCGGTAACCGCTGCACCAGACTCAATCGCGCCGGCGGCGTCGCGACGATCGAGAAGCCGATGTCGAGCACGTCTGCCGTCTGTCGCCGCCCGAACAACTCGGCAAAGATCGCCGCGATCAGTTCGCGCACTGGCAGCAGCGTCTCCGGCCCGAGCGGCGCCCGCACCCCCGGATAATGCCGGTCGGCGGGCGCGAAGCGGGCGGCATGAGCGCTGGTTCGCAGCGCCGCCGGCTCGGGATGGAAGTCGTCGGCGATCGCGATCGGCTCCCGCTCCCGCCCGATCCGCCGCGCAACGACGCGCGCGCTCATGCTGCCGCGCGGGCGATCGTCTCGGCGATCGCGTCGTCATGGCTCGGCAGCGTCGGCACCGCGCGCGCGATCACTTCGGCGATCTGCTCGAGCTGCGCGCGATTGGTCGCCGGATCGAGCGCGTCGGCGAGCGGGCTCCACCCTTCCGCCACGATCCCCTGCCCGTCGAGCACGGCGAGCCAGCTCGTCTCACGGAACAGCTCGTCGCTTTCGACGATGACGCGGCCGGTGCGGCGATAATGGTGGACGCGCTCGACGAGCGTGTCGGGCACCGCCATCGCCCGGCAATGCCGCCAAAGCGCGCCCTCATGCCCCTCGGTCGCGTGATAGTGGAGGATCAGGAAGTCGCGGATGTTGAGCATGTCGCGATCGAACACCGCATTGAACCGCGCGGCGAGCGCGGGGTCGCAATCGCGCTCGGGAAACAGCGTGACGAGCTTGGCGATGCCGCTCTGAATGAGGTGGATGCTCGTCGACTCAAGCGGCTCGAGAAAGCCCGAGGCGAGCCCGATCGAAACGACATTGCCAACCCACGCACGCCGCCGCCGCCCGGCGGTGAACTTGAGAAAGCGCGGCTCGGCCAGCGGCTCGCCGTCGAGCGCGGCGAGCAGCGACCCCGCCGCCTCGTCGTCGGAGATCTGCGCGCTCGCATAGACATAGCCGTTGCCGGTGCGATGCTGGAGCGGGATGCGCCATTGCCAGCCCGCGGGCCTCGCGGTCGATCGCGTACAGGGCGTCGTCGCCGCCACCCGCGCGCACGGCACCGCGACCGCCCGGTCACAGGGCAGCCAGTTCGACCAATCCTCGAACCCCGCCTGCATCTCCCCCTCGATCAGCAGCGCGCGAAAGCCCGAACAGTCGATGAAGAGGTCGCCCTCCAGCACCTCGCCTCGCCGGGTGCGGAGCGCCGTGACGAAGCCGCTTTCGGCATCGCGATCGACGACCGCCAGCTCCCCCTCGACACGCACCACGCCCTCGCCCTCCGACAGGCGGCGCAGGAACGCGGCATAGCGGCCGGCGTCGAAATGATAGGCATAGCCGAGCGTCGAGAGGATCGATCGCCCGCCCCCCGACGGCCGCGCGAACCGCCCCGCCTCTGCCAGCGCGGTCGCCAGCGAATAGGCGCCGAGCGGCAGGTCGAGACCCGCGGCCTTCGCCTTGAGCCAGCGATGCTGGAAGGGCGGGCCGGGCAGCTCGACGCCATATTGGCCGAACGGATGGAAATAGCGATGCCCCGGCCGCGTCCAGTCGACGAACTCGATGCCCAGCTTGAAGCTCGCCTGCGTCTCGCGCAGGAACGCGGCCTCGTCGATGCCGGCGAGCTGGTTGAACCAGTGGATCGTCGGGATCGTCGCCTCGCCGACGCCGACGGTGCCGATCGCGTCGGATTCGAGGAGCGTGATCGACAGGGTCGGGCCGAAGCTGCGCGACAGCGCCTTGGCTGTCATCCACCCCGCGGTGCCGCCGCCCAGGATGACGACCCGGCGAATGGGGGCAGGATCGGCGCTCATGACACGGTTATCGCAAAGCTTTGCGGCTGAGAGAAGCGCACCGGCCGATCAGCTGCCGGGCGCATAATCGGCGGCGTTGCGCGCCGCGAGCCGCGCGGTAAATGGCGCGGCGATCAGGTTCCAGACCGTAAGACCCGCCAGCCCCGTCGCGAACAGCGCCCCGACGACGATACTCCACCTTGTGTCCCCAAGCGCCTCCGCCAGCGCCGCCATGGCGAGCGGCGCGAGCACGGCCGACAGGCAGGTGAAGAACAGGAGCAGCCCCGCCACTGCCCCGTGCCGGCGCTTGTCGAAGCAGCTGATCCCGGTCGAATTGATCGTCGGATAGAGCACCGACATGAACAGTCCCGTCGCCGGCAGCGCGAAGATCGCGGCACCGCGCCCCCCCGCCACCGCCACCCAGAAGAGGAGCGCCATTGCGCCGCTGCAGATCGCCAGCACGGTGCTCCAGTCGAAGCGCGCGAGCAGCCACACCCCGACAAAGCGACCCGCGGCGCGCAGGACGAAGAAAATTGACACGGCATAGAGCGCCAGCCACGCCCACTCACCGCGGTAACCGGCAAGATAAGTGGGCGCCCAGACATAGATCGCCGCCTCCGCCGCGACATAGAGCATCAGCGTCAAGGCGAAGAACATCGCCGCCGGATCGCCAATCAGCCGCAGCGCCTCGCCCGCATCGGCGCGTTCGGCCGGGGCGGCGATCGGCCGGGGGAAGCGCGCAGCAAAGGTGCCGAGCACCAGCAGCGCACAGAGCGCCGCGGCGATCAGATAGACCCATTTCCAGCTCGCCCCTGCCTGCAGCAGCCATGCCACCAGCGCCGGCCCTACGATCGCGCCGACCCCGAAGAACCCCTCGACCAGGTTCATCGTCGCGGCATGTTCGCGCGTCGATCGGGTGAGGTCGCCGATCAGCGCCAGCGCCCCCGCCTTGAAGATGCCGATGCCGAGGCCCGACACGAACAGGAGGAAGGTGAAGAACAGGAACTGGTCGCCAACCGCGAACAGCGCCGATCCCGCACCGAACATCGTCAAGCCGATCAGGATCGTCGACTTGCGGCCGATCCGGTCGGCCAGAAAGCCGAGCGCGATCGCCGAGATGCCGATGCCCGACATGGTCGCATAATGGAACGCGCCGCCCGCGGTCAGCCCAAGCCCGAACTCGCGGATCACCTGCGGGATGACGGTGCCGACCGAGTCGGTCGTCATCGCGAACATCGCGAACATCAGGAACACGAGCGCCTTGAGCAGCACGGGCGCGCCCCGCTCCGCCTGGCGACCCGCTGCGTCGATCCGATCCCCGCCCATGTCCTCTCCACGTGGTGGTGCTCGGCTGATAGGCTCTCGGGCCAATCGGTGCAATCGATTGTTGATCGCTCGTCCGGGTTGTTGCAGGGTGCCGTGGGTGACGGTTGAGTGGGATCGAGGGGCGTGTCGGAGTTGAACCGTTTGACTTTGCCGCCCGCTGCCCCCGATCGCCCGTGTGTCAGCGCCTGGACCACCGACGCCGCGCGCGCTGCCGCGCATCAACCGGCCGCGACGATCCCGCCGATCCGCGCGGTCGAGCCGATACCGGGGCTGCCGGCGCTCGACCTCTGGGACATGTGGCCGCTTGCAGAAGCGGGGGGCGGCACAATCCGCATCGGCGGCCGCAGCTGGTGGTTCTTCCTCGCGTCGGAGCGCTTCGCCGATCCCGAGGCGCGGCACGACCATGCCCGCATCCGGCTGTTGAGCCATGGCGAGGAGGGCTGGCGCGATCACGGCTGGACCTTTGCCGAGGGGTTCACCCCCGGCTCCCGCGAATGGTCGGGCTCGGCGGTGCGGATGGCCGACGGCACGGTGCGCCACTTCTTCACCGCCGCCGGCCGCCGCGGCGAACCGCCGAGCTTCGAACAGCGGCTATTCGAAAGCCGCGCGGCCATCGATACGTCGGGCGACGCGCCGCGCTTCGACGCGTGGGAAGCGCCGACCGAGCTGGTCGCCGCCGACGGCCGCCACTATGCCTTCGCGCGCGACCGGGTGGCGTCGGCGCGTGGGATCAAGGGCTTTCGCGATCCCGGCTATTTCCGCGATCCCGCCGACGGTCGCGAGCACCTGCTGTTCACCGCCAACGCCGCCGGCGCGAGCCAGTGGCCCGATGGCGTGATCGGGCTCGCCACCTTTCAGGGCGAAGGCTGGCACCTGAGACCGCCGATTCTGTCGGCGATCGGCGTCAACAGCGAGCTCGAGCGGCCGCATGTCGTCGTTCATGACGGCCGCTATTATCTATTCTGGTCGACGCACCGGCATCGCTTCGCGCCCGGTATCGATGCGCCCTCGGGCCTCTACGCGATGGTGGCCGATCGGTTCGACGGCGCGTGGCTGCCGGTCAACGGCTCTGGCCTCGTCGCCGCCAACCCGCCCGCGGCGCCGCTTCAGGCCTATTGCTGGTGGGTGACGCAGGAGCTGCGCGTGGCGAGCTTCGTCAATTACTGGCGCGGCGGTCCCACGGCAGAGCCCGACAATCCGGCGGCACGGCGCGCGGCGTTCGGCGGCGTGCCCGCGCCCTTCTTCGAGCTTCGGATCGAGGGCGACCGCATCGCCATCGCCTGATGGCGATCATGCGCTGTCGCGAACGATCAGCTCGGGCGCCATTTCGAGCGACGGCGCGTCCCTGCCGGCGATGCGCGCGAACAACGCATCGACCATCGCCCGGCCGCCCCGCACCAGGTCCTGGCGCACCGTCGTCAGCCGCGGCACCATACTTTCGGCCAGCGGCAGATCGTCGAAGCCGGTAACGGCGATCCGCTCGGGCACCGCCACCCCTTGATCGACCAGCGCGCGGATCGTGCGCATCGCGATCACGTCTGACGCGGCGACGATGCCGTCATAGCCCGGCAGCAACCGCCCGACATGCGCGGCGATCTCGTCGGCCATGATGTCGGAGGCGAGATGCGTGTCGAGCTGGAGCGGCGGTTCGAGCCCGGCATCGGCAAGCGCGTCGCACACCCCGCGATGCCGCTCGATCAGCTCCAGCGTCCGGATCTCGCCCAGAAAGGCCAATCGGCGACGCCCCCGCGCGACCAGCCGCTCGGCCGCCAGCCGCCCGCCGAGCCGGTTGTCGACGCCCACGGCGCAATGGACCTGCCCCGGCAGCGTGCTGCCCCAGACGACCAGCGGGCGATAGCCGGCGGCGACACGCTCGATCGCCTCGAACTGGTCCGACTGGCCGATCAGCAGCACCCCGTCGAGCATGCCCGAGGTGACGATCCGCTCAAGCCAGTCATCGGCATCGGGAATGATGCGTGACAGCATCAGGTCATAGCCGTTCTCGGTCAGCGCATCAGCGAGGTGACCGAGCAGCGTCATAAAGAAGGGGTCAGACAGATGCTGGCGCCGCTCATGCCCCAGCGGCACGACGACGCCGATCACCCCCGTCCGCTGCGTCCGCAGCCGCCGCGCCATCTGGTTGGGACGAAAGCCATGCTCGTCGGCAAGCTTCTGAATCCGCTCGCGCGTCTCGAGGCTGATCAGCTCCTTTCCCGCCAGCGCGCGCGAGACGGTGCCCGCCGTGACGCCCGCCAGCCGCGCGAGATCGGCGATGGTGCGGACGCGTGGCGTGACCCCGGTGGGCTCGTGGGATTTGCTCATGCGCCTGTCCTGCCGCAGGCGCGACGGTGAACGCAACAATCACCCGCTGAAACGGTGCGTTCTAACACATCGCGTGCCATTTCGGAGCTGCAGCTTGCAACTGGCGAAGATAGTCTTCGCCGCGACGGAGAACTGGCGAAGGCATGACTGGCATGCCCTTCAATCGCCCACGGCGACTGAGGTCTCGCAACCGATCAAATTGGAGCGCATTTCTTCGGGCGCGCCGCGATCCCATTATCGTTTGCGGCATGAGCCGTGAAAGCGCGCATTATGACTGCGCCGCGCGTCATTCCAATGCTGCCCCGTGGCATTCCATTGCGGTCCGATACGTACATTTCGTCGCGTGGACCTATTCGTTCGCCGGCTCGGCGGCCACCGACCCGTCTGTCGCCGGCAGCGGCAGTTCCTGCACGCCCATCGCCGCAGAGCTCGACTACCGGGACTATGCCGCCATCAGTTCGGACATGGGCGGCATCCTTAGACGCACCGTCGAGGCCTCGAGCCGTCCGCGAGGCGAAGCGGCGGCCGGGTTTCTGCGCGCGATCACCACTGGTCGAGCGAGTTGAAGCTCTGCTCCAGCCCCTCCTCGTTCGACTTGCGCGTGTAGATGGCGCAGCGAACCGGCTTCATGCCGCGACCTTCCTCGTGAGGCCAAAGAAGGCGGGCCCTGACCAGCACATGCCGGTGATCGTGCGCGCCACCCCGCTCAGCGAGTGGTAGCTGCGACCCTCATAGTGGATGGACCGATCCTCATCGATCATGACGACGTGCATCCTTCCCTGCGACTCACGAACCAGCCGCATGCCGGGTCGAGCCGCATCGGTGCGGGTTTCACCGCGGGCGAGCTGATCGAGACGGCGGGTGATCTCGCGGCTATGGCCGCCAAGCCGCTGCGCAGGCATCTCCCAGGCAGGCGCCTGCCGCAGCAGCCTGGGCTGACCCGCAGCACCGGGCCTTGCGTAAGCTCGCGCCAGCGAACGCGCAGGTCGTTGGACGAGAGGACCTCCAGCGCAGCGATCTCATCCTAATGTCGCTCATGCGGTCACCGCGGCGATGCGGTAGCGGGTGACTTCTCCCACCCAAAACTCTCGGTCTGGCCGCGGCGATCGCCACAGTTGCGGTCGCGAATATGGCCCCGGCCACTACCGGCCAACCGCAGCACCCAGTTCAACAACGGGCGCGGTGCCATCAGCTCGCGCGACGCGAGCTGAGGCGACGGCAATTTCAGCGGCGGCCGCACCACTACGTTCACCAACGACAACAGCTTCGACTCCACGACAATCGCGACCGGCAATAGCGACGGCACTGCGAACTATTCGACTACCTTCACCGGACCGCAGGGAGCGTCGCGCATTCTCAGCGGCACCATCCAGCCCCGGCGCCCTTAAGATCTCCCGCGGCCGCGCCCTGCCCCTCGCGCAGCCGCTCCCTTGTTTGCGATACGACCCGATGAAAAAAGTCCCGCTTCCGGCCGCTGCACTGCTCGCGTCCAGCCCTGCGCTGGCGCCTATCCAAAACGAACGTCCGATTTCGAGAATCGGGCAAACGGCTGTGAGCTTCCACAACTGGATCTTTGCGGCTCCGTCGCGACGGACCCTATCATCGGACGCACGCTGTCAAGGTTGTCAACAATCAAGACGCGGCGGCGCGGCGGTGGAGCCCCGGATGATGAGCACGTGCTTGTAGGCGCGCTGCATCGTGACTTGCTCGCGGTGCAGCTGCGCTATGACCATGTCGGTCGCCGCCACGGCCATGTCGAACACGGGCTGGCGCACTGTGGTCAGCGGCGGCCACGCGAGCTGGGCAAGCTCGGTATCGTCGAACCCCACGATCGACAGGTCTTCCGGCACCGACAGCCCCAGCTCACGCGCGGCGATCAGCGCGCCGAGCGCCATCTCGTCGTTCTGCGCGATGATCGCGCTCGGCCGGTCGGCGGACTCGAGCAGCCGCGCCGCCGCCACCCGCCCGCTTTCGCGCGTGAACAGCCCCTGCTCGATCCGGTCGAGGCGCATCGTCAGCCCCGCGGCATGAAAGGCCTGACCGTATCCGAGCAGCCGCGCTTCGGTTGAGGCGTGGGTCGGGTCGCCCTTAATGATCGCGATGTCGCGGTGACCGAGCTCGATGACATGCGCGGCGATCTCGCGCGCGGCAGCCAGATCGTCGATCGTCGTGCTCGGCGCCGCGTCCAGCAGCCGGGTAGAGGCGATGCGCGCGCACCGGATACCGGCGCGCTGCAGATCGGACAGGATGCGCGGGTTGTCCGACGCCGGCGGCGCCAGCACCACGCCATCTAGCGCGGCCGAGCGCAGCAGGCCAACGACCTCGGCCGCGTGTTCCGCGACGGACGCGATCGGGATCACTACCAGCCGATAGGGTTCGTCGCGCAGCCGATCGAGCACCCCCATCTGCAGCTCGGTCCCATAGCTCGAGGATGGATTCTCATATACGAGACCGATCAGGTGCGACCGGCGTCGGACCAGCGCCTGAGCCATGACGTTCGGATGATAGTCGAGCGCCGCCGCCGCCTCGCGCACGCGCTGCTTCACCCCGGCGCTCACGTGCGGCTCGTCGTTGAACACCCGCGATACCGTCTTGGCTGAAACGCCGGCGTGTCGAGCCACGTCGATGATCGTCATTCGCCGTTGGTCGTGCATGCGCGCTCCTTCGTCGGAGAGTTGCCATGTTTGCGTTGTCAGGTCCATTCGCGAAGCCGCGACCACTCACCACCCGTTCCCGGCGATTGCGGGACCGTGAGCCTCATGTCGCGTTGACAACGTCGGACAATGTGGTAGCCCCTTGGTGCCGGGCCAACGAGTCGGGCGACATGCGGCGCATCCGCGGCAAAGGGGAGGGGTTGATGAAGGGCTCAGCAGCATTGACGGCACTTGTACGTTCGACCTCGGTCGTGGCGCTGACGACGTGTCTGGCTCTCCCGTACGCAGCGGCCGCGCAGACCGCGCCGGCAAGCGAGGGGTCAAGCGTGCAGCCGACCGGTCAGGATCCGCAGGCGGAGGACGAGGGCACCGACATCGTCGTCACCGGCATCCGTGCCAGCCTCGATCGTGCGATCGAAATCAAGCGCAATTCGGCGGGTGTCGTCGATGCGATCTCGGCCGAGGACATCGGCAAGTTCCCCGACACCAACCTCGCCGAATCGCTGCAGCGGATCACCGGCGTGTCGATCAACCGCGTCAACGGCGAAGGCTCGCAGGTGTCGGTTCGCGGTTTCTCCGGCGGCTTCAATCTCGTCACGCTGAACGGGCGCCAGCTGCCGGCATCGAACGTCGATACCAGCGGTGCCGGCGATTTCGCCCGCGGCACCAGCCGATCGTTCGACTTCCAGAATCTTGCCTCCGAAGGCGTAAGCGCGCTGGAGGTCTACAAGACAGGCCGCGCCGCGATCCCGTCGGGGGGCATCGGCGCCTCGATCAACATCGTCACGCGGCGGCCGCTCGACGCGCGCGAGTCGGGCCTGTCGGGCTCGATCGGCGCCAAGGCGCTCTACGATACCTCGGTGGAGCAGGCGGAAAGCCAGGGCAAGAACCGCATCCTGCCCGAGCTGTCGGGCCTCGTCAGCTGGAGCGATCCGGCGCAGCAGTTCGGCATCTCGGTCTTCGGCAGCTACCAGCGCCGCGACAGCACCTCGGCACAGAGCGCGCCCAACTATTTCAACGTCGTCCGGACCAGCGACTTCCTCAATCCCGGCGATTACATCAGCGCGACCACGCAGATCACCAATGCACCGACGTCGGAATATGTGCTGATTCCGAACGACAGCCGCTATCAGTTCTCCGACAACCGGCGCGAGCGCATCAACGCCCAGGCAGTCGCCCAATGGCGGCCTGTCGACACGCTCACCTTCACCGCCGACGCGCTGTTCGCGCAGAACAACCTGCGTGAGATCCGTTCGGAGCAGACCAACTGGTTCAACCGCCCGTTCAACGAGGTCCGCTTCGGCGGCAACTCGGCGATCCCGACCGCGGTGTTCCTGCGCCGCGACGATGACGGCACCAAGGACTATGGCTACGAACAGCAGCTGCGCGCCACCCAGACGCAGCTCCAGTCCTACGGCCTGAACGGCAAGTGGGAGATCACCGACGCGGTCACGCTGAACCTCGACGGCTATCACGCCGTGTCGAACTCGACCCCGGATAATCCCAACGGCACCTCGGCGACCCTCGTCAGCCTAGGTGCGCCGGTGGGCCAGTCCCAGTCGGTCGATTTCTCGAGCGGTTTCCCCGTCCAGACGCAGATCATCAACGACGCGGTCCGCGGCAATGGCAACGGCGTTCTCGATCTTGGCGACCTCGGTTCGCAGGTTGCGCGCACCGTCACGTCCAGCCAGCGTCAGCGGATCAATGGCGGCCGCGCCGATCTGGGCTGGGATCTGGGCGGCGGCAGCCGGTTCGACTTCGGCGGCAGCTATACCGACACGGTGATGACCAGCGCCCGCACCCAGACGCAGCAGCAGCTGGGCGACTGGGGCATCGGCGATCCCGGCATCATCCAGCGCCTGGCGCCCGAGCTGGTCGACACCTTCTGCCTGACCTGCAAGTTCGACCGGTTCAACCCGCGCGCGCAGGGTCCGGCCCAGGTGGCGTTCCGCGGCAACGCGATCAGCCTGCTCGACGTGCTGTCGTCGAACTACGCAAACAACCCGGTCAACACCAATGCCATCGACTTCGACCAGGTCGGCGAAAAGGTGTGGTCGGTCTACGGACAGATCACGTGGAAGGGCGAGATCGCCGGGCGCCCAGCGAACCTGGTATTCGGCACCCGCTACGAAGAGACCCGAACCCGCTCGCTGGCCCGCCAGGTCGCCCCCTCGGGGATCATCTGGCAATCCGACAATGATTTCTCGGTCGTGCTGCCGAATGCGGCGACCGCGACGCCGGTAACGGTCACCCAGACCGGACGCTATTCCAACCTGCTGCCCGCGATCGACTTCAACATCGAAGTCGCGCGTGACCTGATCGTGCGCGCGTCGGCCAGCCGGACGCTGGCCCGGCCCGACTATGGCAACCTCTTTGCCTCCACCACCGTGGGCGGGCCGAGCCGTCCGACCGCGCTCGACGGCGTCGGCACGGGCAGCAGCGGCAATGCCAATCTGCGGCCGCTGGTCTCCGACAATTTCGACGTTTCGGTCGAATGGTATTACAAGCCGTCGAGCTTCGTCTCGGTCGGCTTCTTTGAAAAGCGGGTCCGCAACTTCCTCGGGTCGGGCGTGTTCAATCGGGACGCCTTCGGTCTGCGCGATCCTTCCTCGGGCGCAGCGGGATCGCGTTCGGGCACCGCGCGCGATCGCCTGACCGCACTCGGCGCCACGATCAACGACCTCAACCTGTTCAGCTATACCGCGCTGCTTCAGCAGAATGGCGGCGACGTGGCTGCCGCCGATGCCGAATATCGCGCGAACTCGTCGAATGGCGAGTTCAACGCGGTCTATGCCAATGCGCTGCTCGGCGCCGTCGATGTGGTCGCCAACTCGGCGGATCCGCTGTTCAACTTCGCGATCTCGCAGCCGATCAACAACCAGGACGGCCGCATCTACGGCTTCGAAATCGCCGGCCAGCACTTCTTCGGCGACACCGGCTTCGGGGTCGCGGCGTCGTACACCAAGGTCAACGGCGACGTGAACGTCGATGTGACGGCAAGCCCCGACGTCAACGTCTTCGCGCTCACCGGCCTGGGCGACAGCGCGAACGCGTCGCTCATCTACGACAAGAATGGCCTGTCGGCGCGCGTCTCGTACAATTGGCGTGACAAATTCCTGTCTGCGACCAACCAGGGCGACGATCGCAATCCGATCTTCACCGACGCATTCGGGACGCTCGACTTCAACATCAGCTACGAACTCAACGAGCGCATCGCGCTGTCGTTCGAGGGCGTGAACCTGACCAGCGAGCCCGTCGTCCAATATGGTCGCGACCGCACCGCGCTGGTCTTCGCACAGGAGCTCAAGCCACGCTTGCTGCTGGGCGCACGCTACCGCTTCTGACCCCGTCCTCCCTGCGGGCGGCCGTATGTTCGGCCGCCCCTTTTTTGCTTTGTGCAGCGGCGGACGGTTCCTATCATCGCCGTACCAAGGGAGAGGCACGTCGCCGATGGCGAACTGGGTCAAGCTGGACAATGTCGATCACGCGGAACTCACCGTTGCGCGGCGTCACGGCGCGGCGTTCGGCGACGCGGTCAACCAGGTGCTCGTCTTCCCGACCGAGTTCGAGCAGATCCAGCGCGAATATCCCATCCTGTTTCGGCGTGACGATCAGGCGCGCTTCTATGCCGTGGCGCTGCTCGGCCTCGATCTCGACGAAAACCTGTTTCTCGCCGAAAGCGGGTGGACCAGCCGATACGTCCCCGCCGTCCAACAGCGCGGCCCCTTTTCGGCCGATCCCGCCGGCGGCGCGCCGCTCATCGACTTCGACGATCCGCGTGTCGGGGTCGAAGATGGCGAGCCGCTGTTCCTCCCGCACGGGGGCAGCGCGCCTTATCTCCAGCACGTGACCGCGGTGACCGAGGCGATCAGGCACGGCAGCGCCAGCATCGCGCCGTTCTTCGCCGCGCTCGACGAGCTTGGCCTGCTGCGCGCCCGTACCCTCGACATCCAGCTGGGCGATGGCACCAGCTATACCGTCCCGGAAGTCTTCACGCTGGATGAGGAAAGGCTGGCCGACTTGCCGGATGCGGCGCTGGTACGGCTGCACCGCAGCGGCCTGCTGCGCGCGGCGACGATGGCTGCGGCTTCGCTCGCCAATGTCGCGCGCCTCATCGAATTGAAGAACGCTCGCGTCGGATGATCGCGACGACCTGCCCCCGGCCGGTGCGTGTCATCCCGGACGCCGCGGCGACGGACCTGTCGCTCGATTCCCTGCTTGAGGCGCAGGAACCGGTGATCCTTCGCGGGGTGGCGGCGGACTGGCCGCTGGTCGCCGCGGGACGTCGGGGCATCGACGCCGCGATTGCCTATCTCAAACGGTTCGATGCAGGCCGTCCGGTCGTCGCCTATACCGGCGATGCGTCGATCGGCGGCCGCTTCTTCTATCGCGACGACTGGTCGGGCTTCAATTTCGAGGCAGGGCGCGTCGCGCTTGGCGACTATCTCGATCGCGTCGCCGCGGCCGCACAGGATCCGGCGCCGCCAGCGCTCTACCTGGGCTCGACCGACCTCGACCTCTATCTGCCGGGACTGCGGGGGGAGAACGACCTTGCCCTTCCCCCGCCGCCCCCGGACCATGACCCGCCGCTCGTCAGCATCTGGATCGGCAATCACACGATCGCGCAGACGCACTACGACATGTCGAACAACCTGGCGGTCTGCGTGGCTGGGCGCCGGCGTTTCACCCTTTTTCCGCCGGCCGAGGTCGCCAACCTCTATCCCGGCCCGCTCGAACCCACGCCCGGCGGTCAGGTCGTCAGCATGGTCGATCTCGCCGCCCCCGATCTCGACCGCTATCCGCGGTTTGCCGACGCGCTGGCGGCGGCGAGGGTCGCCGATCTGGAACCGGGCGACGTGCTCTTCTACCCCGCTTTGTGGTGGCATCATGTCGAGGCGCTCGACCCCTTCAACATCCTCGTCAACTATTGGTGGAACGAGACGCCGGCGCACACCGACACGCCGATGACGACGCTCCTCCACGCGATCCTGTCGCTGCGCGACCGGTCGCCCGCCGAAAAGGCGGCATGGCGGGCAATGTTCGATCATTATGTCTTCGGCGATCCGGCGGCCGCGGGAGCGCATCTGCCCGAGGCGGTGCGGGGCGAGCTCGGCCCGCTTGATCAGCGGGCCGCGCGGCGGCTGCGCGCCAAGATCGCGGACCGGCTCAATCGATGACCACCCCTTCCCGGATGCGCGTCGTCATCGCCGGCGGCGGCACCGCCGGCTGGCTCGCCGCCGCGCTCCTCACGCGCCAGCTTTCGGCACTGGTCAATGTGACGCTGGTCGAATCGGAGGAAATCGGCACGGTCGGGGTCGGCGAATCGACGATCCCGACGGTACGAGCCTTCCATGCGCTGATCGGCCTGGACGAGGCCGAATTCATGGCCGCGACCGGCGCGACCTTCAAGCTCGGCATCTCGTTCGAGCATTGGTCGCGGGTCGGTGATCGCTATATCCACTCGTTCGGCGATCTCGGCCGCTCGACCTGGATGGGCGACTTCCACCATTTCTGGCTCGAGGCGCGGGCGCAGGGCATCGCCGCCGAGCTCGGCGACTATTGCCTCGAACACCGTGCGGCCGAACTCGGCCGGTTCGCGACCGGCGGCGAGACGCCGCTCAACTATGCCTATCATTTCGACGCCGGATCCTATGCCCGCTATCTGCGCGAAGCGTGCGAGACCGCGGGGCTCGAGCGGGTTGAAGGCCGGATCGCGCGCGTCGAGCGCGACGGCGAGAGCGGCCATATCACGCGGCTGCACCTGGCCGACGGGCGCATCGTCGCCGGCGACCTTTTCCTCGACTGCACGGGCTTTCGCGCGCTCCTGATCGGCGAGGCGATGGGCGTGGGGTTCGAGGACTGGAGCCACTGGCTGCCCGCGAACCGCGCCCTTCCCGTCCAGACCTCCTCGGTCGAGCCTGCCCGCCCCTATACCCGAGCGATCGCGCACAGCGCCGGGTGGCAATGGCGCATCCCGCTCCAGCACCGGGTGGGCAATGGCCTCGTCTATTGCAGCGACTATCTGTCGGACGACGAGGCGCAGGCGCGCCTCTACGCGCAGGTCGAGGGCGAGCGGCTGGTCGAGCCCAATCCCATCCGGTTCAGGACCGGCCGCCGGCTACAGGCATGGTCGGGCAATTGCGTCGCATTGAGCCTGGCTTCAGGCTTCGTCGAGCCGCTCGAATCGACCTCGATCCACCTCGTCATGATCGCGCTCACGCGATTGTTGCAGGTCATGCCGTTGGGCGGGATCAGCCCCGCGGCGGTCGCGCGCTACAACGAGCAGGCGCGCCGCGAGCTTGAGGCGATCCGCGACTTCATCACCCTCCATTATTACCTCAACGGGCGGCCCGAGCCCTTCTGGGTCCGCTGTCGCACGACGCCCCCGCCCGACAGCCTGACCGAACGGATCGCGCTGTT
The DNA here is from genome assembly GCF_002351485.1 of Sphingomonas spermidinifaciens. Taxonomy (GTDB): domain Bacteria; phylum Pseudomonadota; class Alphaproteobacteria; order Sphingomonadales; family Sphingomonadaceae; genus Sphingomonas; species Sphingomonas spermidinifaciens. The sequence continues at coordinate 1,524,358 of NZ_NWMW01000001.1, forward strand.
CGCCGAGGGCGCACATGCCTATCAGGACACGCACGACCTGTTCCGCGTCGCGTCATGGGTGCAGGTGATGCTGGGGCAGCGGCTCCAGCCCAAACGGCATCATCCGCTGGGGCGGATCATGCCGCCAGATCGGCTCGCGGGCGCCCTCAACGATATCCGCTCGCGCGTTGGCCAGACGGTGGCGGGCCTGCCGACCCACCAGGTCTTTCTCGGAAGCTATCTCCAGCGCCATGGCACATCGACGAGCAGCGCTGTGATGCCTCCTGAACAAAGCGGTCGATTCGCACCGTAGATCCGTCTGTCATCCACGATTTCTGACCCTTGTAGCAGAAGGCGTCCGCTGGCCCGGCGTCGCGTGATCGTTTGCCCGGTCGCCCGCTTCGCGCAACCATGCTCGGAATAGGTCATGAAGCGACGATAGCGGCGCGTGCGGGCATGGGTTCGGTACGGCAATACAGGCTGGCGGTATCCCACCGCATCAGCCGCTTAGACTCGAGGCATTAACGGAAAAGATACCGGCTATTAAGCATTAGCTGGCCTGCGTAGAGGAGATTTCATGGCCCATATCCTCGTCGCCGATGACGATCCGCTCCTCTCCGACCTGGTCCGCTTCCGGCTGGAGGCGGTCGGCCATCGTCTGACGCTGGTCGAGGACGGTCAGGCGGCGCTGGCGACCATCCGTGCCGATCGGCCCGATATCCTGATCCTCGACGCGATGATGCCGATCCTGTCGGGGCAGCAATTGCTCCAGACGCTGAAGGGCGATCCGGACCTGTCGGCCATCCCGGTCATCATGCTGACCGCGCGCAAGGGACAGGACGACATCATGAACGCACTGCAGTCGGGCGCGGACGACTATATCACCAAGCCCTTCCTGCCCGACGAACTGGTGCTGCGGATCGAGCGGCTGCTCGCGCGGCGGGGCTGAGATGAGCCTGCTGCTGCTGGCGGGCATCGCCCTGACTCCCGTCCCGATCGCGTCGGCGCAGGACATCGATCTCGCGCCCGCCATCGCCGCGCGCGAGGCCGGCGATTTCGATCGCGCCATCGAACTGCTCGAGGCCGCCGACCGCGCCCGACCAGACGATCCCGAGATCCTGCGGCTGCTCGGGACCAGCTATGCCTTTGCCCGGCGCTACGATCCGGCCATCGCGACGCTGACCCGCGCCCGCGCGCTGGCGCCGCGCGACCAGGATATCGCGTTGGCGCTGGCCCGCGCCTATCTTTGGTCGGGCCGGATCGCGCCCGCAGCCGGTCTCGCCGCCACGATCGCTCGCGACGATCCCGGCAATGCCGAGCTGCCGGTGCTCGCCCAGGCGATCAACCGGGCGCGCAATGCCGATCCCGGCTTCTCGCCGCGTCCGCTGATTGCGCTCAGCCAGAGCCTTGCCCGCGTGCGGGTGGGCGGCACGCGGCGCGAATGGGCCGACACCATCGTCACGCTGGCGGTGCCGCTGTCACCCCGTATGACGCTGAGCACCGATCTCGAGCGAGAGAATCGTGCCGGCATTGTCGACGTGCGCGGGTCGGTGAGGCTCGACCGACGGTTTGCAAACGGCTTCGCCTATGTTTCGGTCAGTACCACCCCCGACGCCGATTTCCGCGAGCGCTGGGGTGTCCGTGCCGGCGGTGAATTCGCCGTCGCGCCCATCCTGATGCTGACCGGCGACCTGCGCTACACCGATTTCGGCCGCGGCAAGACGGTTTCGGCCGAGCCAGGCGTGCGGCTCAACAGCCCATCGGACCGCTGGTCGGTCGCGCTACGGTCGATCAACCTGTGGGACGAGCGGGGCGATCACCGCGCCGGTTGGGCGCTGCGCGGCGAAGTCCAGCCACGCCAGCGCCTGCGCCTGATCGCGGGCGGTGCGACCTATCCCGATACCGAAGCCGGGATTACCCGCCGGCTTCGGTCGGGCTTTGTCGGCGCCATCCTGTCGGTCAGCGACGACGTCGTCGTCCGGGCGACCTATGAGCATGAGGACCGGCGCGACAGCTATGTCCGCGACACCGGCGTGATCGGGGTCAGCGTGCGCTTCTGAACGCGCTGATCGCCCTGACATCGACGGCGGCGGGCGCGGCGATGGTCGTGTCGATCGTGTTTGCCGTCACCAGCTGTACGGCGATGGCCGCGCTCTATGTGCGCCGGCTGATCGACGAGCGGCAGCAGCGGCACGAGCGCGCGGACGACATCGCCCTGTCGCGCGAGCTGATGGCCGCGCGCACCCCCGAGCAGGTCGATACCCTTCGCGAACGCTTTCGCAGCATCGACCATGAACGCCGCACCCGCGTGTTCTCCCACCTGCTGCAGTTGGTGCGCGGCGACGATCACGACCGGCTGATGCGGCTGGCCGACGCACTGGGGATGCCCGACGGCGCGATCCGGCGGCTGCGCAAAGGCAACGCCGCGCAGCGGGTCGACGCTATGCGCGAGCTGGAGCGCTATCCGCTGCCCCGTGCGGTCGAGGCGCTGGAGCGCTGCCTGGCGCAGGACCGGCGGCACGACGTGCGGCTGGAAGCAGCGGCGGCGCTGGCGCGGATCGGATCGGTGCCCGCGCCCGGGGTGCTGATCGACACGCTCGACCTTCGTCGCCGGCCGATCAACCGGCTGCACGAGGCGATCCTGCGCGCCGGGGCGCCACGCCACTCGGCTGAACTCATCGCCCTGTCGCGCGATCCGGCGACGGGCCGGGTTCGGCCATTGCTGGTCGAGGCGCTGGGCTGGATCGGCGACTTCTCGGTCCTTGCGGTGCTTCACGACCATGCAGGCGATCCCGATCCGGCGGTTCGCGCCGCCGCCGCGCGCGCCGCCCGCAAGCTCGGCCACCCCGGCGCCGGATCATGGCTGATCCCGCTGCTCCTCGACCCGTTCGATCAGGTCCGGATCCAGGCGGTCCGTGCGGCCGGGCAACTTGGGCTGACCCAGGCGATACCGATGCTCGCCGCACTGGTCGAGAACCCGTCCTGGTGGGTGCGGATGCGCGCGGTCGAGGCGCTGGCGCTGCTGCGTGGCGGCCAGCCCTCGCCCGAGGCGCCGATCGGACTGCGGCGATGAGTACCGCTTCGGGGTGGACCTATTGGGGCCAGGTGCTGATCCTCGGCCTCGCCTGGACGTCGATGCTGATCGTCATCGCGCGCAACGCGGTATCGGTCCTCCAGCTCGCGATCGCCGCCTGGGTGTTCGCGCGCCGGATCAAGCCCGCACCGCGCTCGATCGACCTATGGTCGCGCTACGAGGATCTCGCACCCCCCGTCACCGTCGTCGCGCCCGCATTCAACGAGGAGCTGTCGGTCGTCGACAGCGTCAAGGCGCTGCTGGCGCTGCAATATCCCGATCATCAGGTGATCGTCGTCAACGACGGGTCGAAGGACGCGACGCTCGCGCGGCTGATCGAGGCGTTCGGGATGCATTCCGTCGACCGCCAGCAGCTCGTGGCGCTGCAGACCACGCGCATCCTCGGTGTCTATGCCTCACCCGGCTATCCCAACCTGCTCGTCGTCGACAAGGAGAACGGGCGGAAGGCCGATGCCGCCAATGCCGGGATCGGCTTTGCGGTCACGCCGCTGGTCTGCGTGATCGATGCCGATTCGATCATCGAATCGGACGGCCTGCTACGCGCGACCGAGCCCTTCATGACCGATCACGGTGAGCTCGTCGCGGTTGGCGGCGCGATCCGTGTCGTGAATGGCAGCGCCGTCGATGGCGGCCATATCACCACGCTGCGCGTCTCGCCCAAATGGCTGCCGCGGTTCCAGATCGTCGAGTATCTGCGCGCGTTCCTGACCGCGCGTGTCGCCAATGCGCATACCGGCACGCTGCTGCTCATCTCGGGCGCGTTCGGCATCTTCAAGCGGTCGGTGCTGGTCGAGATCGGCGGCTATCGCCACGATACCGTGGGCGAGGATCTGGAGATCGTCACCCGCCTTCACCGCCACATGCGCGAAAGGCGCCAACGCTATCGCATCGAGTTCGTACCCGAGATCGTCTGCTGGACCGAGGCGCCCGAGACGCTGGGGGGCCTGCGCAACCAGCGGTCGCGCTGGCAGCAGGGAGCGCTGGAAACGCTGGTCGCGCACCGCGCGATGATCGGCAATCCGCGCTATGGCCGGGTGGGGCTGATCGCGATGCCGCTGATGGTGCTGGAGGACGTGATCGGCCCGCCGGCCGAGCTAATCGGCTACCTCGTGGTGCCGGTCTGCTATCTGCTCGGCATCCTTGAGCCGGCGACAGCCCTCGCCTTCTTCAGCCTTACCTTCGTCTTCGGCACCGGGGTCAGCATCGCCACGCTCGCGCTCGAGGAACGGCAGCTGCGCCGCACCCCCCGCGCCGCCGATCTGGGGCGGATCGCGCTGGCGGCGGTGGTCGAGAATTTCGGCTACCGCCAGATCAACCTCGTCTACCGCCTGCGTGGCTTCTGGCGCTTCCTGAAGAAGGATACTGCCTGGGCCGCAGTGCCGCGCACCGGCTATACCCGCGCCGACGAGAGCAAGACCGCCTGGCCGCTCACCGTCGAACGCCGGGTGGCGGAAGCCGAGCCGACGGTTTATGAACGCGATCAGGAGAGCGGTCCCGTTGGCGAGGCGGATGATCCGAAGATGAGCGCATGATCCGTAACCTGCGCGCCCCGACGGCCGGCCCGGTGGCGGCGATGCTCGGCGTAGCGCTGGTTTTCGGTGCGCTTGCCTATTTCGGGGTCGCGATGACCCGCGACCAGAGCCGGATCGCCGCGGTGTGGCTGCCCAATGCGGTACTCGTGGCGATCCTGCTGCGCCGCCCGCAGCCCGATTTGCTGCTGGTGGCGGCGGCGTTCGTCGCGAACGTGGTATCCAACCTGCTGGCCGGCGACCCGGTGCTTCGCGCCCTTGCCCTTAGCGGCGTCAACAGCGTCGAGATCTTGCTGATCTGCTTCGGCATGCGCCGCCTCGGGCGTAGCCGGCCGAACATGGAGGATCGCGGCGACCTGATCGCCTTCTGCCTGATTGCCGGCGGGATCGCTCCCGCGGTCGCTGGCGTGCTGGCGTCACTGGTCCTCCCGCCGGTCGGCTCGTTCAGGGTTGATTTATGGCTGACCTGGTGGCTGACCGATGCGCTCGGCCTGCTGATCGTGGCGCCCGCGCTGTGGATCGGTATCGACACTTGGCGCGGCCGGATCGCGCCGTCACCCGCCTCGCCGGCAGAGTGGACATTGGTGCTCGGCGTCACGATCGTCGCCACGCTGCTGATCTTCGGGCAGACGCGGTTCCCGCTTCTCTATATCGCCGCACCCTTCGTCCTCCTCGCCGCATTCCGGCTGGGCGCGCTGGGGTCGGCGGCGGCGACGACCCTGATCGCCGTCATCGCCTGGATCGCGACGCAGCGCGGACTTGGGCCGATGACGCTGGTGCGCGGCGAGATGAGCGACCGTCTGCATGTGCTGCAGGGCTTTCTCGCCGTCAGCTTCTTCATGAGCCTGCCCGTCGCGGCGGCGCTGGCCCGGCGCGAGGCGATCGCCGCGCGGCTGCGCGCGAGCGAGGCGGAAAACCGGCTGATGCTCGACAATATGCGCGAGGTCATCTTCCGCACCGACGAGAAGGGCCGCTGGGTCTTCCTCAACCCCGCATGGGAAGCGCTGACCGGCTATACTGTCGAGGAAAGCATCGGCTGGTTCACCACCCGGCTGCTCCATCCCGACGATCTGGCGACGGCGCGCACCGTCTATCCCGATCTTGTCTCGGGCAGGATCGGCGAGTGCACGCTCGGGCAACGCTTCTTCCGCAAGTCGGGCGAAAGCGCCTTTATCGAGGTAAGCGTGCGTGCGCTGCGCGGCCCGGATGGTGCGTTCATCGGAACGACCGGCAACATCCGCGACGTCACCGAAAAGAAGCTCGCGGAACTGGCGCTTGTCGAGCGCGACCAGCAGCTCTCCCTCCTGGCCGACAACGCCACCGATGCGGTGTTCCGCCTGACGCTGACCGGCGATTGCATCTATGCCTCGCCCTCAGCCGAGCGACTGCTGGGCATCCCGCCGCACGTCTTGGTCGGAGAGCACATGCTCGTGCGCTTCCACCCCGACGACCGGGAGGCGGCCATCGCCGCGTTCGAGGCGGTGGCGAGCGGCGAGCAGGAACGGCGGATCGTCGCCTATCGTATCGAACAGGTACGCGAGCCCGGTCAGTATCGCTGGCTCGATGCGCATCTGGGCCTTGTCCGCGATCCGGTGACCCGCGCCCCCCTCGAGGTGATCGCTTCGCTCCGCGACATCTCGGAGGCGAAGGCGCTGGAAGACGAGCTGCGGCTCGCCCGCATTCGCGCCGAGAACGCCACCCAGGCAAAGGCCGCATTCCTGGCCAATATGAGCCATGAGATCCGCACGCCGATGAACGCGGTAATCGGCTTTACCGACCTGTTGCTGGCCGGCGACCTGCGGCCCGACCAGCGCCGTCCGGTCGAGCTGATTGCCGATTCGGGACGCGCAATGATGCGGCTGCTCAACGACATCCTCGACATCTCGAAGATCGAGGCGGGCCAGATGCACGTGGCCGAGGAACCCGTCGATCTGCCCCACCTGATGCGCGGCGCGATCCGGCTGATGGAGCCGGTCAGCCGCGCCAAGGGGTTGACGCTCGACCTCGACATCGACCCCGCGATCCCGGCGACGATCGGCGGCGATCCGCTGCGGCTGCGGCAGATCCTGCTCAACCTGATCGGCAATGCGGTGAAGTTCACCGAAAGCGGCGGCGTCGTGGTGCGCGCTCGCGCGCTTGGCGAGACGCTGCGGCTGGAGGTCGAGGACAGCGGCATCGGCATCGACCCATCGCGACTGTCGCTCATCTTCGACAAGTTCGCCCAGGCCGATTTGTCGATCGCCCGCCGCTTCGGCGGCACCGGGCTCGGCCTGTCGATCAGCAGCCACCTCGTTAAGCTGATGGGCGGCACGATCGAGGTGACCAGCAAGCCGGCGAAGGGTACGCTGTTCGCGGTCACGCTCCCGCTGCGCCGCCGGGCGCCGGGTCATGCCCCGACCATCGCGCCGAAGAGCGCCGTGCCCGCGCGTGCGCCGACGGGCCGTCAGCCCCGTGTGCTTGTGGCGGAAGACCACGACATCAATCAGGAACTCATGCTGGCCATCGCCGCGCGGATCGGCATCGATGCCACCATCGCGTCCGATGGCGAGGACGCGATCGCCAAGGTGGAGGCGGCGAACCAGGCTGGAACGCCCTTCGACCTCGTGCTGATGGACGTCCAGATGCCGCGTCTGGACGGGCTCGAGGCAACCCGGCGACTGCGTGCGGCGGGCTATGGACCCGACCGCCTGCCGATCGTCGCGCTCACCGCCAATGCCTATGCCGACGATGTCGCCATATGCCTCGCGGCGGGAATGCAGCATCACCTTGCCAAGCCCGTTTCGGCCGAGGATCTGCTGGCGGTGCTCGGACGTCTGATCCCCGCATCGTCGCTGGCCCAGGATCCGCCCCCGCCAGCGCCCGTTGCGGGCCTCGAACAGCGCTTTCGTGAACGCAAGGCCAGACTGTTCGCCGAGGTCGAGGCGGTCGCCCGTTCGGCCGAGGTTACGGATGAGGCCATCGCCACCCTCGCCGGGGCGCTCCATCAATTCGCCGGGGTGGCCGGGATGTTCGGCGAACCCGAACTGGGCGAGGCGGCTGCCGAGCTGGAACTGACGCTCGAAACCACACAGGGCGACGCCCGCATCGCCGCGGCAGCGGCGTGGCTCGATCGGTTCGGCGCAACCAAGCGCACCACCGATCCGGCTCCAGCGGCAGATGGCCGAACCGCGTCCCTTGCATCGCCCGCGACTCGCCCGCCCCAGTCGGCCGTTCGCTGATCCTATCCTAGCCGAGCAGCAGCGTCGCCGCCCACGCGGCGCCACAGCAAAGGGCCGTATGCCCTGCAAACGCGCGCCACCCGCATTCGGGAAAGGAAAGCGGCCTGAACAACTTCATGCCGACGCACAGCTCCGGCTCACGCGATCCGTCGCTTGCGGCGCGGTCGCCGCGACGGCCTCGCCGATGACGAGCATGGCGGGATCATCGTCGCTCACCGTCTCAACGAGGAAAGCGAGCGCGGACAGCCGTCCGCGCAGGATGCGCTCGTCGGGCAGCGCGGCGTTGACGACGACCAACACCGGCGTGTCCGGCGCGCGCCCTGCGGCAATCAGTTGCCGCGCGACAGTCGCCGCCGCCGCGCGGCCCATATAGACCGCAAGCGTCGAATCGGGCGCGGCGAGCGTCCGCCAGTCGAGATCGAGCGGCGAGTCCGCCCGGACATGCGCGGTGACGAAGGTCAGCCGGCGCGCGACCCCGCGCAGCGTGAGGCTTGCCCCCGCCGACGCGACCGCCGCGCTGGCGGCAGTGATGCCGGGGCAGATGCGGACGGGCACACCCGCGGCGCGGCAGGCGGCAAGCTCCTCCGCCGTCCGTCCGAAGATCGCCGGATCGCCGCCCTTCAACCGGACGACACGGGCGCCGGAGCGTGCCGCCGCGACGATCAGCGAATCGATCGTTGCCTGATCCTTCGAATGGCGACCCGATCTTTTGCCGACGCAGATGCGCTCGGTGCCCGGCCCGATCAGGTCGAGCACGGCGGGACCGACCAGCGCATCGTAGAAGATCATGTCCGCCGCCGCGATGAGGCGCAGCGCCTTTCCGGTCAGCAGTTCGGGATCTCCCGGCCCGGCGCCGACCAGCCACACGCTGCCGGCGGGGAAATCGTCATGCCGCATGCGTCGTCTCCCCGGTGATGAGCCGCGCCAGCGCGGGACGGCACGAACCGCAATTGGTGCCAGCGCCGATCGCCGCGCCGATGGCGGCGACGTCAGCCAGTTGCTGTTCGCGGATCGCCGCGACGATGGTCCTGAGGCCGATGTCGAAGCAGGTGCAGACAATGGGGCCGCGGTCGATCGCCGGCCCCGGCGCACGGCCGGCAAGCAGCGTCGGCGCCGCCTCGGCCTCGCGCAGTTGGTCAATCAGCCAGTCGCGCGGCGGCAGTTCGCCGCGCTCGGTCAGGAACAGGGCGGCGGCCAGCCGCCCGCCGGCGAGCACGGCAACCCGGCGCGTCCCGCGCGCGGTATCGACCGCCTCGATCCGCTCCCCCGCCGGCAATGCGGTGTCGAGCAGGCCCGTGCCGCCGTCGCCCGCCAGTTCCCAAAGGCTGCCCGACGGGACCGCCACGCGGGTCGCCCAAAGGCAATCCGGGCGCTTCGCCGGCTCTCCCGCGAGGATCAGGAAGCCGCGCCACGTCGTCGCGACCGCGGCGATGGCGGCGGGTGTCGCCTTGAACCCCGGCTGGCCCGAGATCGGGTCGGCGAGCGGGCGCGGCAGCAGCCCGGTGCGCCCGCCGGTCGAGGTGCGGTGGGTCCAGTGGATCGGCACGAACAGCTCGCCCGGCCGCTGCGCGTCGGTGACACGCGCGCGATAGAGGCTTTCGCCCTGCGGCGTGGCGACACGCGCCAGTGCGCCATTGGCGATCCCCAGCCGCGCTGCGTCGTCCGGATGAACCTCGACCAGCGGTTCCTCTCGATGCCGCGCCAGCTTCGGCGACAGGCCGGTGCGCGTCATCGTGTGCCAGTGATCGCGATAGCGGCCGGTGTTGAGCGTCAGCGGCCAGTCGCGCAGCGGCGCAGCCAGCGGCTTCTGCGTGACCGGCACCAGCCGCGCGCGGCCGTCCGGCGTCGGGAACCGACCGTCGGCGAAGGGTGTGCCGCCCCAGCGAAAGGGCTCCATCGCGTCATAGTCGGCATTGCCGCCGCTCGCCCGTCCCGTGAGCGAGAACAGACGCGTGCCGTCATTGCGATAGGTCGAGAGCCGCACATGCTCGCGCCAGATATCGGCGGGGCGGTCATAGGCGAAGGCGGTCTTCCACCCCATGCGCCGCGCGACCTGCGTGACGATCCACCAGTCGGCCTTCGCCTCGCCCGGCAGCGGGAAGATCGCGCGCTGGCGGCTGATCGTACGATCCGAGTTGGTGACGGTACCGTCCTTCTCGCCCCACGCGGCGGCAGGGAGGCGCACATGGGCGAAGGCGCCGGTATCGGTGTCGGCCATCACATCGCTGACGACGACGAAGGGGCAGCCCGCCAGCGCCTCTCGCACGCGGCCGGCATCGGGCATCGACACGGCGGGGTTGGTCGCCATCACCCACAGCGCCTTGATACGCCCCTCCCCCACCGCGCGGAACAGGTCGACGGCCTTCAGGCCCGGCTTGGCGGCGATGGTCGGCGAGGCCCAGAAGCGCTGCACGATCGCGCGGTTTCCCTCGGCGAAGTCCATGTGCGCGGCGAGGGTGGAGGCAAGTCCGCCGACCTCACGTCCGCCCATCGCATTGGGCTGGCCGGTGATCGAGAAGGGCTGCGCGCCCGGCTTGCCGATGCGGCCGGTGGCGAGGTGAACGTTGAGGATCGCGTTGACCTGATCGGTGCCGGCGAGCGACTGGTTCACGCCCTGGCTGAACAGCGTCACCGTGCGCGGGGTCGCGGCGAACAGCTCGTAGAAGCGGCGAAGGTCGGCGGCGGGCACGTCGCAGGTGCGCGCGGTGGACCACAAATCGCCGTCCGCCAGCGTCCAGAACCCCTCGGGCACCGTAACATGCGCGTCGAGAAACGCACGATCGAGCGCACCCGCGTCCCGACACCAGGCGAGCAGGCCGTTCATCAACGCAACGTCGCTGCCCGGCCGGATGGCGAGGTGGAGATCGGCCTCCTCCGCCGTCTCGGTGCGGCGCGGATCGATGACGACGAGTTTCGCCCCGGCGTCGCACCGCGCGCGGATGCGCTGATAGACGATCGGATGGCACCAGGCGGTGTTCGAGCCAACGAGGATGATCAGGTCGGCGGCGTCGAGGTCGTCATAGCTTGCCGGCACCACGTCCTCGCCGAACGCGCGATTGTGGCCGGCGACCGCGCTCGACATGCACAGCCGCGAATTGGTGTCGATATTGGCGGTGCCGATGAAGCCCTTCATCAGCTTGTTGGCGACATAGTAATCCTCGGTCAGCAACTGGCCCGAGACGTAAAAGGCGACGCTGCCCGGCCCGTGCCGCGCGATGGTGTCGCGAAAGCGCCTGGCGACGAGGTCGAGCGCCTTGTCCCACGACGCGCGGCGATTGCCGATCATGGGGTGGAGGAGCCGCCCCTCCAGCCCCACCGTCTCGCCGAGATGCGTGCCCTTGGAGCATAGCCGGCCGCGATTGGCGGGATGCTCGGGGTCGCCCTCGATCCGCACCGACCGCTCGCCAGTGCGCGTGGCGACGATCCCGCACCCGACCCCGCAATAGGCGCAGGTGGTCTTGACGCTCATCGATCCTTCCCGCTCGCGAGGAGGGGGACCAGCCGCAGGCTGGTGAAGCGAAACGGCAATGAGAGGCAGCGCGCGAGGATAGTCCCCTCCGCCATGCTGCGCATGGTCCCCCTCCTCGTGCCGGGGAGGATCACGCCGCGGCCCTCATCAGGCCGGCACGGCAGACCAAGACACGCCCGCCGCTGATCTTCACCGGGACGGTCGGCGTGCAGCCCTTGTCCTCCCCGAGCGCCTCGCCGGTCGCAAGGCTGATGCGCCAGTTGTGCAGCGGACACGCCACCGCGCCGCCATGGACGATGCCCTGGCTCAGCCGGCCATGCTTGTGCGGGCAGCGGTCGAGCAGCGCGAACACGCGATCTTCGCCGGTGCGGAACACGGCGATGTCGTCGCCGCCCTCGACACTGATGGTACGCGCGCCGCGCAGCGGGATTTCCTCGGCCCAGCCGATATCGAGCCACTCGCCAGTCATGCCATCGCCTCCGCCGGGGTGAAGCGCGCCATCGGCGCGTGCTGCTCACGATCCGCCCCGGCAGCGCGCGCCGCCCAGGGGTCATCCTGCATGAACTGCTGCGAGAACCAGAACCGCCGCGCGAGGTCGCCGCGCGCCTCGGCATCGGGCAGCAGCCGCGACTGGACATAGTCGAGCCCGACACGCTCGATCCACGGCGCGGTGCGCTCCAGATAGCGCGCCTCCTCGCGATAAAGCTGGATGAAGGCGGCGCACATCTCCATCGCCTCAGCCTCGGTCGCGACCTTGCAGAGCAGGTCGGTGGCGCGGACCTTGATCCCGCCATTGCCGCCGACATGCAGCTCGTAGCCCGAGTCCACACAGACGACGCCGAAGTCCTTGATGGTCGCCTCGGCGCAATTGCGTGGACAGCCGCTGACGGCAATCTTGAACTTGTGCGGCATCCAGCTGCCCCAGGTGGCGCGCTCGATCTTCACGCCCAAGCCGGTCGAATCCTGCGTGCCGAAGCGGCACCATTCGCTGCCGACACACGTCTTCACGGTGCGCAGCGACTTGCCATAGGCATGGCCCGAGACCATTCCCGCAGCGTTGAGGTCGGCCCAGACCGCGGGCAGGTCCTCCTTCTTGATTCCGAAGATGTCGAGCCGCTGGCCGCCTGTCACCTTGACCATCGGGGCGTTGAACTTCTCGACCACGTCGGCGATCGCGCGCAGCTCGCGGGGGTTGGTGAGGCCGCCCCACATGCGCGGGACGACCGAATAGGTGCCGTCCTTCTGGATGTTGGCGTGCATCCGCTCATTGACGAAGCGGCTCTGCTGGTCGTCAACATATTCACCGGGAAGCGCGCAGAGCAGATAGTAGTTGAGCGCCGGCCGACACGACGAACAACCGTCGGGCGTCGACCAGTGCAGCTTCTGCATGACCTCCGGGATCGAGCGCATAGCCTGTGCGACGATCTCGCGCCGCACGTCGTCATGGCCGAAGCTGGTGCATTTGCACATCGTCTTGGGCCCGGCCTCGACCTCGCTGCCGAGGCGCAGGGCGAGCAGGCTTTCGACGATTCCGGTACACGAGCCGCAGCTCGCCGAAGCCTTGCAGCCGGCACGCACCGAGTCGAGGCCATGCGCCCCGCCGTCGATGCAGGCGAGGACCCGGCCCTTGGAGACGCCGTTGCAGCCGCAGATTTCCGCATCGTCGGAAAGCGCCGCAACGGCCGCCTTAGGGTCCGTCTGCCCCCCTCCCGAGGCGAAGGCCTGGCCGAAGATGAGTGCGTCGCGGATGTCGGCAACGCTTGTCCCACGCTTCAGCAGGTCGAAATACCAGTTGCCGTCGGCCGTATCGCCATAGAGCACCGCGCCGACGATGCGATCGTCGCGCACCACCACGCGCTTGTAGATGCCGCGCGCCGCGTCGCGCAGGACGATGTCCTCCGCCCCGCCCCCGCCGGAGAAGTCGCCCGCGGAAAACACGTCCAGCCCGGCGACCTTGAGCTTGGTCGACGTGGGCGCAGGCCGATAGCCGCTCGGGGCCTCGACCAGCCCGTCCGCGAGCGCACGGCACATGTCCCACAGCGGCGCGACGAGGCCATAGACCTGTCCGTCATGCTCGACGCATTCGCCGACCGCCAGGATCGCGGGATCGGACGTGACCATATGGTCGTCGACCCGGATCCCGCGCCCGACCTCGAGCCCGGCCTGGCGCGCGAGTGCGACCGAGGGTCGGATACCGACCGCCATGACGACGAGATCGGCAGCGATTTCCGTTCCGTCCTTCAGCCGGACGCCCTCGACCCGGCCGTCGCCGACGAGCGCGGCGGTGTCGGCCCCGGTCAGGATCGTCTGCCCGCGCGCCTCGAGGGCAGTCTTGAGCAGCCAGCCCGCCGCCTCGTCCAGCTGACGCTCCATCAGCGTCGGCATCAGGTGCAGCACCGTCACCTTCATCCCGCGCAGACTGAGACCGTGCGCCGCCTCGAGCCCCAGCAGGCCGCCGCCGATCACGACCGCGCTGCCGCCCCGGTCGGCTGCCGCCAGCATCGCCTCGACGTCGTGCATGTCGCGGAAGCTGACGACGCCGGGCAGGTCGTGGCCGGGCACCGGGATGATGAAGGGATCGCTGCCCGTCGCGATCAGCAGCCGGTCGTAGTGGAGCGTCAGGCCACTGCGGCTCGTCACCGTGCGCGCCTCGCGGTCGATCGCGACCACCGGGTCGCCGCTCAGCAGCGTGATGCCGTGGTCGGCGTACCAGTCGTGGCCGTTGAGGACGATCTCCTCGAACGTCTTCTCGCCCGCCAGCACCGGCGACAGCATGATCCGGTTGTAGTTGACCCGCGGCTCCGCGCCGAAAATCGTCACGCGGTAGCGTGCCGGGTCGCGGGCCAGCAGTTCCTCGACCGCGCGGCAACCGGCCATGCCGTTGCCGATGACGATCAGGTGGTCGCGTAGGTCGCCCTCGGGCGCTTTAAGGGGCTCGTATTTCATCAGATCGTCCAGTCGAGTTGGAGCCACAGCTTGCGCGTGTCGGTCGCGAAGCGGTCGGCCCGGTAGTCCGCGTAGCGGATGGCGGCCGTCGTCCGGCCGATGCGCGCCTGGGCGAGCAGATCGATCTCGTCGCCGTAATGGCGGATCAGCCGGTCGCTCTCGAACCGGTGCCACGTCGCCGACACCGTCACCGCCCTGAGCGGACCGACCGCCTTCCACCCCCAGCCAGCGCCGGCATAAAGGTCGCGCAGGCCATCGGCGGGCTTGATCGTGAACTTCTCTGCCCAGCCGTTGAACTTGAAATTGGCGGCGAGCGGGGTCTGGAAGCTGGTCAGCGCGCGGCCGTCACCAGCGCCGAAAACCTCGTACCCGCCGCCGATGCGCGGGCCGTTCAGGTCGAGCGCGGCATCCACCGTCCAGTAATCGGCCTGATAATCGTTGGGGTTGCGGTGGTGATCGACCTGCCGCGCATAGCTGGCGGCATAAGCGAGCTTCACCCCGCTGATCGACCGCGTACCGGCGAGACGCACACCCAGCGTCCGGCTCGACAGGCGAAAGCCCTGCACCGCCGCCTCGTCCTGGTCGATCCAGTAGCCGAAGCCCGTCAGCGTGCCGATCGGCGATGCCCAGGCAAGGTTGGCGAGCACCGTGTCGCCCGAAATTGCCCGCTGGCGCGCGCCGTTGCCGTCGATCCCCCAGAGAGTGCGCACCGACCAGACATAGCTGAAGTCTGCCCTGACGCCCTTCATTGGCGAGAACTCGCCGCGCACCGCATCGAAGGTCTGCGCGTTCTGGCGAAAGGGGATGTTGCCGACGAACCGTTCGTCGTCGAGCGCGATCCGCTGGCGCCCGAGGGTCACCGAATGACCCGCCCGGGCGTAGCGAAGCTGCGCGCGGTAGATCGCCACATTCTGCGGATCGGCGACGAGCGGGCGGGTCTGGACCCCGTGCAGTCCGTCGAGATAGTCGCCAACTATCGCAAGGTTCCCCTGCGCTTCGACCAGCGCCGACAACCCGCCGGTGCTCGCCTCCACGCCGGCACGGACGCGCATCGTCACCGCGTCGGCATCGAGCGGAAGGCCGTCCTGCTCCGCATGCTCGTAGCGCAGGCGCGCCTCGGCGAGCGGCTTGATCGTCTGCGCCGTCGCCGGGGTCGCGGCGGCGAGGGCAAGGAGCGCGACTGCACGCATCAGATCCGCACCCCCTCCGCCGCGCCCCAGCTGCGCCGCCAGCCGGCCTTGACCAGCGTCAGCCCGGCCAGTGCGACCACCGCAAGCCCGGCAAAGATGAGGAAGCCCGACGCGAAGCTGCCCGTCCACTGCTTGGCGAGGCCGAGGGAGGAGGCGAGATAGAAGCCGCCCACCCCGCCCGCCATGCCGACGAGGCCGGCCATCACGCCGATCTCGGCGCTGAAACGCTGCGGCACGAGCTGGAACACTGCGCCATTGCCGGCCCCGAGGGCCAGCATCGCGACCACGAACAGCGTCAGCGCCGCGGCGAAGCTGCCAGCGAGGGCCACGCCCGCCAGCGCGGCCGCCGCGAGCAGGAACACCCCAGTCAGCGCCTTCACTCCGCCCACGCGGTCGGCCAGCGCGCCGCCCATCGGCCGCACCAGCGACCCGGCGAACACGCATGCTGCGGTCGCATAGCCCGCCTCGATCGTCGTCAGGGCGAAGCGGTCGGTGAAGTAGATCGGCAGGCTCGCCGCCAACCCGACGAACCCGCCGAACGTCACCGAATAGAAGCCCATCAGCCACCACGCATCCGCTTGCCGCAGCGGGGCCAGATATTCTGCGAGCCGCTTGGGCGCCGGCGCGCCGGGCGCATCCTTGGCCATGACCATATATGCCACGAAGACGATCGTCAGCGGAATGCAGGCAAGGCCCAGCACCGCGTTCCAGCCGAACAGCTTGGCAACGCCCGGCGCGAACAGCGCGGCGAAGACGGTGCCCGAATTGCCCATGCCGGCCAGCCCCATCGCCTTGCCCTGGTGCTCGGGCGGGTACCAGCGGCTGGCAAGCGGCAGCGCGATCGCGAACGACGCGCCGGAAAAGCCCAGGACCACGCCCAACGCCAGCGTACCCGCGAAGCTGTTGACCCCCAGGACCCAGGCCGAAAACAGCCCGGCGATGACGATCACCTGGCTGATCGCGCCCGAGCGCTTCGGGCCGATCCGATCGACCAGCAGCCCGTTGACGACGCGCAGCACCGCGCCCGCCAGCGTCGGCACCGCCACCATCAGCCCCTTCTCGGCCGGGGTCAGCGCGAGCGTCTTCGCGATTTCGGGCGCGAGCGGCCCCAGCAGCACCCAGACCATGAAGGCGAGGTCGAAATAAAGGAATGCCGCGACCAGCGTGGGCACATGCCCGCTCCGCCAGAAGCCGCTCTTCGTAGTCCCTGTGTCTTCCCAATATGCCGTCGCCATCGCCCGTCCCCTCGGCTCAGCTCCAAAAACGAAAAAAGCCGCCGGGACGGCGACCCTGTTCGGGTGCGTCCTGGCGGCTTCGTTGCCCTATCGGATGCCGGCGGCGCCGGCTTCCGTCAGCTTGGCCTCCCCCGCGCTGGAGAGGCGTGTCGCTGCTATCTCGCGCCCGGCATCCTTGCCGAGCGAACAATAAGCTGCATGATTCGCGGGCGCGGTGCAAGCGCTTTTCGCAGTTGCAGCATGTGCAACCGCAGAGTCACGGCAACCCGGCGAGATAGGCAGGGATGTCGTCGGGATCGAAGGCGCGCCCGTCGAAGAAGCGGTCGTTGCCGAGCACCAGCCGCCCCTGCGTCGAACCCGCGCCGATCGGTTCGCCGAGTGCCCCTTCAAGCTTCGACGATGCACCCGGCAGCACCGCGCCCGATCCGGCGAGCGCCGCGCGGTAGAGATCGGGCCGGAACGTCGCCGCCGCGATCGCCGCATCGCCCGCATCATAGCCGCGCCCGTCCCAGCGCGTCATCTGCGCGTAAAGCCATGCTGCCTGGCTACGCCATGGGAAGTTCGCCGCCTCCCGATATTGGAACATGAAGTCGGGATAGTGGACGGGCTCCCCGCCCCGGACGAGGCGGATGCGGTCGGTAATCGCGCGCAGGATCGCGTCGGCGGGTGCATCAAGATAGGCGGGACGCGCGAGGATCGCCGCGCTTCCTTCGGCCGTGTCGGGCCGCACGAAGTGCGCCGCGGCGGCGTGGAGCGCCCGAATCAGGCGCTGCGTCGCGTCCCCGCGATCGGCGGCGACATCGGCGCGCATCGCCAGCACCTTCTCGACGCCGCGGCGCCAGATCTGCGCTGTCGCCAGCGCGATGCGGCCGACGCCGCGATCGACCGCGATCGAGTTCCACGGCTCGCCGACGCAGATACCGTCGACCTCGCCGCTCGCCAGCGCATCGGCGGCGAAGGGCGGACTAGTGACGACAATCTCTACATCGGTGTCGGGGCGGATGCCGACTCCCGCCAGCCAGTAGCGGAGCATGTAGTTGTGGCTGGAATAGCGGTGAACGACGCCGAAGCGCAGCTTGCGGGCCATCGCGGTCGCCCTCAGCGCCGCGCCGACCGCATGCGGCTCGCCCAGCATCTCGCCCAGCCCGCACGCCTTGCCCAGCGCGGCCGAGAAGGTGATCGCGTTGCCGTTGAGCCCCAGCACGAACGGTACCGCCATCGCCATCGCCGGTCCCGTCCTTCCCAGCGCGGTCGCGATGGCGAGCGGCGCGACCATGTGCGCGGCGTCGGTATGGCCATAGATCAGCCGGTCGCGCACCGTCGCCCAGGTGACGTCGCGCACCAGCTCGATCGCCAGCCCCTCGGCCTCGGCAAAGCCCAGCTCGTGCGCCAGGATCGGCAGCGCCGCATCGACCAACGGCAGGAAGCCGACGCGCAGACGCTCGGTGCTCATGGCAGGTCTCCCATCAGCGCGTCGCTGGTGACGATCGCCTCCGCCACCTCGGCGATGCGGCGGTTGGATTGCATCGCGTGACGGCGCAGCAGCGCATAGGCCGCGGGCTCGTCGATACCGCGGCGGCGCATCAGGATCGCCTTGGCACGGTCGATCGTCTGCCGGTCGGCCAGCGCCGTCCTCGCCTCGGCAAGCTCGGCCTGAAGGCGCGAAAAGGCTTGGAAACGCCGTATCGCGACGTCGAGCACGGGCTTGATCCGTTGTCGCGCCAACCCGTCGACGACATAGGCGGAGACGCCCGCATCGACCGCGGCCAGCGCGCTCTCGGCATCCGACTGATCGACGAACATCGCGATTGGACGGCCCAGCGCGCGCGACATGGCGAAAAAGTCCTCGAGCTGGTCACGGCTGGGATTTTCGAGGTTGATGAGCACGACCTCGGGCGCGCACGCCTCGATCTGGCGGACCAGCGGGCCGGCGGGATCGAGCACCACCTGATCGTCGAGCCCGGCGTCGCGCAGCCCCTCGGCAATGATCGCCGCGCGCGTCGTGCTGGTATCGATGATCGCGATTCTCACGCGCCACGGGCTACAGGCTGCGCGAGGCGGCATCCAGTCCCGGATTCGCGACCGGCATGCCTGCCCGCACCGTCGGCGCGCCTCGATCTCAGATCGCGCCGGCCTTCATCTGGCGAACCGCATGGTCCGCCGCGCGCGCGGTCATCGCCATGAAGGTGAGCGACGGATTGACGCACGACACCGACGCCATCATCGCGCCGTCGGTGACGTAGAGGTTGGGCGCGTCGTGCGCCTGGTTCCAGCCGTTGAGCACCGAGCTGTTCGGATCGCGGCCCATGCGCGCGCCGCCCATCTCGTGGATCGCTTCGCCGGGAATATGCGTGCCGCGGTTGCTGGTGACGTTGGTGAGGCCCGCTTGCCTGAGCATCAGTTCGCCCTGTGCCTGGGCATCGTCCATCATTCTGATCTCGTTCTCGCGAAAGGTGACGTCGAAGCGCAGGAGCGGCATGCCACGGCTGTCGGTCTTGTCGAAATTCAGCATCACGCGATTGTCTTCGTAGGGAAGGCACTCGCCGAACGCGCTCATGTTGAAGCGCCAGCCGCCGTACTGGCGCATCCCGTGCTTCATCGACGCGCCAAAGCCCTGCGGCACCGGCTGCCGCCGGCTCGCCCCGCCCTGATAACCATAGCCGCGCTTGAACGGCAGCTCCTCGGGCTGGAGATTGCGGAAACGGGGAACGTAAACGCCGCCCGGCCGCCGGCCATATTCGACGAACTCGGTCATGCCGGGGACGTCGCCGCCAACATTCACCTTGAAGATATGATCCATTACCGCGCTGCCGAGCGCGCCGTTCGAATGGAACCAGCTCCGTTCGCTCCCCTCGGGCCGCGAATTGAGGAGCACGTGGAGCGATCCCATCGCGGAGGCGCAGAGGAACACCATCCGCGCCTCGACCACCTCGGCCGCGCCGCTGTTTGCGTTGACGAGGCGGACGCCGGTGACGCGCTTTTTCGCGGGGTCATAGACGACGTTGGTCGCCCAGGTATCTGCGCGCAGCGTCAGCCGCCCGGTCGCGCGTGCGGCGGGCAGCGTCACCGCCTGGGTCGAGAAATAGGCGCCGAAGCTGCACCCGCGGTCGCACTGCGCGCGCTTCTGGCAGCGCGAGCGGTTCTGCTCGGGCTTGTCCTCGGTGATGTTGGAGAGGCGCGCGTTGATGAGCTTGCGGCCCGGGAACTCGGCCTCCAGCCGCTCCTTCAGCCACTTCTCCGCGACGTTCATCGGGAAGGGCGGCATGAACTCGCTGTCGGGCAGATAGTCGAGATTCTCGCGCCCGCCCGACACGCCGATATATTTCTCGACATAGCTGTACCAGGGCGCGACGTCGTCATAGCGGATCGGCCAGTCGGTGCCGATCCCCTCGCGCTTGTTCGCCTCGAAATCGGTCGGCGCCCAGCGGAAGCTCCAGCGGCCCCAGGTGAGCGACTTCCCGCCGACCACCCCGCCGCGCACCCAGTGGAACGGGTTGGGCGCGTCGAAGTCGTAGGGGTTGAGGCGGTCGTTGGTGAAGAAGGGCTGGTTGGCGGGCTGCACCCAAAAATTCAGGCCCTTGTAATCGCTCTTGGTGAACGCCGCCGGCATCCGGTTGCGCGCGGGGATCTCGAAGGCGGGCTTGCCGTCATAGGGATAGTCCTCCCCATGCTCGACCATCCGGCCGCGGTCGACCATCAGGACGCGCAATCCCTTTTCGGTGAGCTCCTTGGCGGCCCAGCCGCCGCTCACGCCCGAGCCGATGACGATTGCGTCGAAGCGATCCGTTGCTGCCATGATGTCTGCCTGTCGAAATCGGAAGTGAAGAGCGGTCAGGCGGAGAAGATCCGCGGGACTTTCGAGGCCGGATAGGCGCCGTCATAGTCACCGGGGACGGGCAGGTAGGTCCGTTCCTGCATGATCCCGACTTCGGAGGTGAAGTAGCCGGTGACGACGAGCTGGCGGAACGCCTCGAAGAACCTGGCGCCGCCCGGCAGCTGGTCGTTCATCGCCAGCGTCAGGAGCGCATCCTGCTGCGCCGACGAGGCCTTTAGCGCGGGCTTCCTGAAGTCGGCCATGCTGCGCGCGTCGAGCGCGGCAAGCCCGCCAAGGATGAGGTCGCGATCGTCGTTGATCGCCCAGTCGCCCATCATGTGCTCGATATAGTCGGGCACGCCCGCGGCGATCGCGCCCGGCGTGTCGGTGGTCGGCATCACCCGCTCGCTGAGTGCGGCAACGAGCGCGCGCTGCGCAGGGGTGAAGACGACCGCGGGCTTGCCGGTGTTGATCTTCGGGACCGGCTCGTACCCGGCAGCACGCGCGAGCGGCGCGAACAGGCTTGCGCCGAAGACGCCGGCGATGCCGGCAAGTGCGGTACGCCGGTCGATCGACCAGCCGCTCGATGCCTCGATCCCCGTCATGCCGGCACGCCCGGCCGATCGCTGTGCCCCATGGCCCTCTCCTCTATCGGAATCGTATAGGATCGCCGGGCGCCTGTCGACTGCCTTGTCACCGCCACTATGGCTTCACCGCTTGACGCGCGCAACACACCCCGGCACGTCCGGCGCATGGCATTGAGACCCGCCCGCGCGCCGAGGCGCCCCCGCCGCTCCGAATGGCAGGAAACGCTGATCTTCCTCGTCAAGCTGGTGGCGATCGTGTTCGTCGTGCGTAGCTTCCTCGTCTCGCCCTTCGTCATCCCGTCGGGGTCGATGCTGCCGCGGACGCTGATCGGCGACTATCTGTTCGTGACCAAGTGGAACTACGGCTATTCGCGCCACTCGCTGCCGTTCAGCCTGCCGCTGATCCCCGGCCGCATCTTCGCCTCGACACCCGCGCGCGGCGACGTCGTCGTATTCAAGGCACCGCCGACCAGCGACGAGGACTGGATCAAGCGCGTCATCGGTCTGCCCGGCGACACCATTCAGATGCGCGGCGGCACGCTGTTCCTCAACGGCCGCGCGGTGCCGAAGCAGCGTGTTGCCGACTTCGTGCTGCCGGTCAGTCCCAACAGCCCGTGCGATCCCTATTTTCGCGACCGCGCGGCCGACGGCACGCCGATCTGCCGCTATCCGCAGTTTGAGGAAACGCTGCCCGGCGGCGTCCGCTATAGAATCCTCGACCAAGGCTTCAGCGTCGGCGACGATACCGGCATCTACCGCGTGCCCGCGGGCCACGTCTTCATGATGGGCGACAATCGCGACGATTCGAAGGACAGCCGCTTCCCCGATTCGATCGGCTATGTCCCGATGACCAATCTGGAGGGCAAAGCGGTCGTCAACTTCTGGTCGACGGACGGCAATGCCGCGTGGCTCAAGCCATGGACCTGGCCCGGCGCCACGCGCTGGGGCCGGATCGGCGAGCTTTACTGACGCCATGTCGCAGCTCGAGGATTGGCTGACGGCGACGTTCGGCAGGGTCGAGACGCCCGAGCGCTTCGCCCGCGCGCTGACGCATGGCAGCCAGGCGGCGGAGAATTACGAGCGGCTCGAATATCTGGGCGACCGGGTGCTGGGCCTCGCTGTCGCCGAGTGGCTCTATTCACGCTATCCGGGCGAGCCCGAGGGCAAGCTGTCGCGCCGCCTCAATGCACTCGTCACCGGGCCGGTCTGCGCCGATGTCGCGCGGTCGATCGGCGTCGCGCAGCACCTGCGGCTCGGCAAGCAGGCGCGCGAAGACGGCGCGGCGCAGAGCGACAATGTGCTGGGCGACGTGATGGAGGCGCTGATCGGCGCGCTGTTCCTCGAGCGCGGGTTCGACCGGACGGCGGCGTTCGTGCGCGAGGCCTGGGGGTCGCGCATCGACGCCCAGGGGGCGGCACCGCGGCATCCGAAGTCGGCGCTGCAGGAATGGGCGGCCGCCAACCAGCGCCGCGCGCCCGAATATGCGATCGTCGACCGCTCGGGCCCGCACCACGCGCCGCGGTTCAAGGTGTCGGTGAAGCTCGGCAGCTTCGCCAGTGCCGAGGGCGAGGGCGCGTCGAAGCAGGAGGCGGAGACCGCGGCGGCGGCGGCGCTGCTGGCCGAGCTAGAGGGGCGATAGCCCCTACCCGTTCGGGCTGAGCCTGCTGAAGCCCTGCCCTTCTTCCGAAGAAGGACGGCCTCCTTCGACCGCCCGCCTGCGGCAGTCGCTCAGAAAAGGCTTCGACAGGCTCAGGGCGAGCGGGTGTGAACGGTCGGTTCTTACGCCGACAGCGCCGCCACGCCGGGCAGTTCCTTGCCCTCCATCCACTCGAGGAACGCGCCGCCGGCGGTCGAGACGAAAGTCATGTCGTCGGCTACGCCCGCCTGGTTGAGCGCCGCCACGGTATCGCCACCGCCGGCGACCGACACCAGCGACCCCTCGCGCGTGAGCGCCGCCGCGGTGCGGGCGAGCGCCATCGTCGCGGTGTCGAAGGGCGGCGTCTCGAACGCGCCCAGCGGCCCGTTCCAGACGAGCGTGCGGCACGTCTTGAGCACGTCGCCCAGCGCCTCGGTCGCGGCGGGGCCGACGTCGAGGATCATCTCGTCGGCGGCGACCTCGTGGACGTTGCAGGTGCGCAGGGACGGCGGGTTGGCGGCGAACTCCTTCGAGACGACCACGTCATAGGGGAGGTGGATCGTGCAGCCCGCCTTGTCCGCGGCGTCGAAGATCGCCTCGGCCGTGGGCACCAGATCATGCTCGGCGAGGCTCTTGCCCACATCCACCCCGCGCGCGGCGAGGAAGGTGTTGGCCATGCCACCGCCGATGATGAGGTGATCGACCCGGCCGACGAGGTGCTTGAGCACGTCGAGCTTGGTCGAGACCTTGGCGCCGCCGACCACCGCGGCGACCGGGTGCTCGGGATTGCCGAGCGCCTTTTCGAGCGCATCGAGTTCGGCCTCCATCTGCCGCCCCGCGAAGGCGGGGAGCCGGTGCGCCAGCCCCTCGGTCGAGGCATGCGCACGGTGCGCGGCGGAGAAGGCGTCGTTGACGTAGAGGTCGCCGAGCGCGGCGATCATGTCGACCACTCCCGCCTCGTTCTTCTCCTCGCCGGCATGAAAACGCGTATTCTCGAGTAGCGCGATATCGCCGGGCTGGAGCATCGCCACCGCGTCGGGCGCCGAGTCCCAGTCGACGAAACGAACCTCGCGGCCCAGAACCTCGGCGAGCGGCTGCGTCACCAGCGACAGCGAAAGGGTCGGGTCGGGCTGTCCCTTCGGCCGGCCGAAATGCGCAAGGACGAGGACGATCGCGCCGCGGTCCGAGAGCTCGCTCACCGTCGGCACGGCGGCGCGCAGGCGGGTGTCGTCGCTGACCTTGCCCTCGGCCATCGGCACGTTGAGGTCCTCGCGAACCAGCACGCGCTTGCCGGTGAGGTCGCCCATGTCGTCGAGCGTCTTGAAGCTGCGTGGCATGTCCGTTTCCTCTATGCTTCGATGATCTCGATTGCGTCGCTGACCGCGATGTCGCCGCCGGCGATCACGCGCGCCAGTGCGCCGCCGCGCCAGTCGGGGGTCAGCGCCGCCCTCAGGCCCTCGGCGACTTCCTCCATGCGGCTGCACGGATCGCATTCCTGCGTAATCTCGAGCACCACACTGCCGATGCGCAGCCGCGTGCCGGGCACCTGCGGCAGGTCCATCCCCTCGACGAGCAGGTTGGCACGGCGGTGCCACCAAGGGAGGCTGTGACCGGTCGCCTGCATCGCCCAGTCCCAATCGCCCGCCTCGATCAGCGACACCTGCCGCCGCCCGCGCCCGCCGGGCTTCAACGCCCCGCGGAAATCGCCGGCAAGGCCGCCCTCGATGCTGACCGACACCTGGTCGACCACCTCGATCGGACCGCGCGAACGGGCGTGGCGGGCGATGCCGGCAAGCCGTCCCGTCACCACGCCCGTCATGCTCAGATCAGCTTTGCCATCGCGGTCGCGGTATCGACCATGCGGTTCGAGAAGCCCCATTCATTGTCATACCAGCTGACGACGCGGACGAGCTTGCCGTCGATCACCGCGGTCTCGAGGCTGTCCACGGTCGAGCTGAAGGGCGTGTGGACGATGTCGATCGACACCAACGGCTCGTCGGTGAAGGCGAGCACACCCTTGAGCGGCCCTTCCTCCGACGCGGCCTTGAGGATCGCGTTGACCTCTTCCTTGGTCGTGTCGCGCTTGGGCGTGAAGGTGAGGTCGATCAGCGAGCCGTCGGGCACGGGCACGCGCACCGACGATCCATCGAGCTTGCCCTTCAGTTCCGGCAGCACCTCGCCCACCGCGCGCGCCGCGCCGGTGGTGGTCGGGATCATCGACATGGCGGCCGCGCGGGCACGGCGCAGGTCGCCGTGGATCTGGTCGAGGATCTTCTGGTCGTTGGTATAGGCGTGGATCGTCGTCATCAGCCCCCGCTCGATGCCGATCGTGTCGTTCAGCACCTTGGCGACGGGCGCGAGGCAGTTGGTGGTGCACGATGCGTTCGAGACGATCGTGTGCCCGGTCTCGAGCTTGTCGTGGTTGACGCCGTAGACGACGGTCAGGTCGACGTTCTTGCCAGGCGCGGAGATCAGCACCTTCTTGGCACCCGCCGCGAGATGCTTCTCGCACGAGGCGCGGTCGGTGAAGAAGCCGGTGCATTCGAGGACGAGATCGACGCCGTTCTCGGCATGCGGCAGGTTGGCGGGATCGCGCTCGGCGGTCACCTTGATCCGCTTGCCGTCGACGATCAGGTCGTTGCCCTCGGCCGACACCTCGCCCGGATAGCGGCCATGGACCGAGTCGCGGCTGAACAGCCAGGCGTTCGACTTGGCGTCGGCGAGGTCGTTGATGGTGACGAGCTCGAGCCCGCTGTCGGGCCGTTCGAGGATGGCGCGCGCGACGAGGCGGCCGATGCGCCCGAAACCGTTGATCGCAACCTTGGTCATGCGCTTACTTCTCCTGAGCGTTCAGCCGTTCGCGAACGGCCGCGGTGATCTTGGGCACGGTGAGCCCGAACTTGTCATAGACGGCGTCGATCGGCCCCGACGCGCCCCAGCCGTCGATGCCAAAGCGGAGGCCATGGACCATCGTGTAGCGCTCCCAGCCGAGCGTCGTCCCCGCCTCGATCGAGACGCGGAGGATCTGCGACGGATCGACGTCGGGGAACAGCTCCGCCTTGTAATCGGCGGACTGGTCCTCGAAACGCTCCCATGACGGCATCGACACCACATCGGCGCCGATCCCCTCGGCTTCAAGCGCCTCGCGCACGCCGACCGCGATCTCGACCTCCGAGCCCGTTGCGATCAGGATGACCCGCCTCTCGGCCTCGGCCGCGCGCAGGCGATAGGCGCCACGGCCCGACAGCATCCCCGCCTCGGCGCGCAGCTGCGGCAGGTTCTGGCGGCTCAAGGCCAGCACCGACGGCCCATCCTGCTTCGCCAGCGCCAGCGCCCAGCATTCCGCCGTCTCGACCGTGTCGCACGGGCGATAGACGTCGAGATTGGGGATGAGGCGCAGGCTGGTCAGATGCTCGATCGGCTGGTGCGTCGGCCCGTCTTCGCCAAGCCCGATCGAATCGTGGGTGAGAACGTAGATGACGCGTGCGTTCTGGAGCGCCGACAGGCGGATGGCGCCGCGCGCATAGTCGGAGAAGACGAGAAAGGTGCCGCCATAGGGGATGACACCCCCGTGCAATGCCAGCCCGTTCATCGCCGCGGCCATGCCGAACTCGCGGATGCCGTAGGAAATGTAGCGGCCGGCATAATCCTCGGACGTCAGCGGCCCGGTCGCCTTGGTGCGGGTGTTGTTCGATCCGGTAAGGTCCGCCGATCCGCCGACCATCTCGGGGATCGCCGCGGTCAGCACGTCGAGCGCCATCTCGGACGCCTTGCGCGTCGCGACCTTCTTCGGGTCGGCGAGCAGGGTTTGGATATAGTCGCCCGCGGGATCGCCCGCGGGCAGCTCGCCCTTCATCCGGCGCGTGAACTCGGCGGCGTCGGCATGGGCGGCGAGGCGCGCGTTCCATGCCTCGTGCTCGCCCTGCCCGCGCTTGCCCGCGGCGAGCCACGCCTCGCGGATGTCGTCGGGCACCACGAACGCCTCGTGCGTCCAGCCCAGAGCCTCGCGCGCGCCCTCGATCTCCTTCGCGCCCAGCGGAGAGCCGTGGCTGCCCGAGGTGCCCGCCTTGGTCGGCGCGCCCTTGCCGATGACGGTGCGGCAGCGGACCAGCGTCGGCAGCTCGCTCGCCACCGCCTCGTCGAGCGCGCGGGCGATGTCGGCGAAGTCGTGGCCGTCGCACTCGACGACGTGCCAGCCGGTCGCGCGGTAGCGGGCCGGAATGTCCTCGATCGACGACTTGGACACAGCGCCGTCGATGGTGATGCGGTTGTCGTCCCAGAGCACCTTCAGCCGCCCGAGCTTCAGGTGCCCGGCCAGCCCGATCGCCTCATGGTTGATGCCCTCCATCAGGCAACCGTCGCCGGCGATCACCCAGGTGTGATGGTCGACCAGATCGTCGCCGAACTCGGCATTGAGGTGTCGTTCGGCGATCGCGAAGCCCACTGCCATCGCGAGGCCCTGTCCGAGCGGGCCGGTCGTCGCCTCGATCCCGGCAAGCTCGAAGTTTTCCGGGTGGCCGGCACAGGGGCTGCCGAGCTGTCGGAAGGCCTTGAGGTCATCGAGCGTCGGACGCGCGAAGCCGGTGAGGTGGAGAAGCGAGTAGATCAGCATCGAACCGTGGCCGGCCGACAGGATGAAGCGGTCGCGGTCCGGCCAGTGCGGGTCGGCGGCGTCGAACTTCAGATAGCGCTGCCACAGCACCGTCGCGACGTCGGCCATGCCCATCGGCATGCCGGGATGGCCCGAATTGGCGGCCTCGACCGCGTCCATCGACAGCGCGCGGATCGCGTTCGCGCAGTCCTGATCCGAAACACTCATTCGGCTCTCCCCATCGCGCGCGGAAGATGGTCGGGCTGGCGGCGCGCGGCTCGCGCGTGCCTTTGCGGCGCTCGCCCGCCCGCGTCAACCGGCCCGGCGCACGGCGGCTGCATCGCCGCTTGCAGGGCGTCCCCCCGATGCTATTGATTCGCCATGCAGGCCCCCGAACATCATCCCGCCGTCGCGCGGATCGAGGCCGCGGTCGCGCGGATCGAGAAAGCCGCCGCCAACCGCGCCTTCGTCGCCGATTCGCTCGCCCGCCGCCACGCGGCGCTGCGCTCGCGGATGGAGGAGGCCGTCGCGGTGCTCGACGAATTGATCGCGCGCGAGGGGCAGGACTGATGGCGCAGGTCAGTTTCGAGGTCGCCGGCCGCCCCTATACCGTCGGCTGCCGCGAGGGAGAGGAGCCGGGGCTGCGCGCGCTCGCCCAGCGGCTCGATGCGCTGGCGCCGGTCGCGACGCGGGCGTCGGGCGGGCTCAGCCACGAGCGGACGCTGCTCTATATCGCGCTGATGCTCGCCGATCAGGTCGCTGATCTCGAACGCACGCCGGCAAGCGGCGTGCCGCCGCACCTTCTCGACAAGCTCGCCGAACGGCTCGAAGCCGTCGCCGCAGCCCTTGAGGAAGAGCCCGCGAGCGCCTAGATTGATAGGCGGCGGGTACTGCCCGGTACGAGCTTTAGCGAAAATCCCTGAGGCGATAATATCATCCAAGGGGACTGTCCCTGCCCGGACCCTGGTCCGAAGCACATGGTTCCCACCTGACGTTTGGGCGTCAGAGGATCTTCCAGCAAACGGCCATGGCGGTCCCGCCACCTTGAACACCGCCCCGCCCCCCAGCCCGGACAAGCGGGCGTTGCGCGCCCGCCTCCGCGCCCTGCGCGATGCGTTCGTGGCAGGCGGCCCGTCGCCGATCCGGCCGCCCGCGGCGTTGCTAGACCGGCTGCGGCCGGACTTGATCGTCGCGAGCTACCTGCCGCTGGGGTCGGAGGCCGATCCAGAGATGCTGGCACAGGCGGCACTGGCGGCCGGCTGCACTCTAGCCCTTCCACGCACGACGACGCGTGCGGCGCAGATCGCCTTTCACCGCTTCGCCGCGGGCGATCCGATCGAAACCGGCCCGTTCGGCCTGCGCCAGCCAGCCCCCGACGCGCCCATCGTGAAGCCGGACATCGTGCTGGTGCCGCTGGTCGCCTTCGACGGCGCCTGCAACCGGCTGGGCCAGGGCGCGGGGCATTACGACCGTGCGCTCGCCGCGCTGCCGGGTGCATGGCCACTGGGCGTCGCCTGGTCGGTGCAACAGGTGCCGTTGCTGCCCGTCGATCCGTGGGACCGGCCGCTTGCCGGTATCGTCACCGAATTGGATTTCATCGAAAGGACCGATCCCCAGTGAACCCCTCGTGGCGGAAACCCGCCGGCGCGCTCCTGATCGTCGTGCTGATCGTCCTGTGGGCGGTACTCGTCGCGAGCTTTTCGGGCGCGATCGGCTCGCTGCACCCGCTGGCCCAGGCGCTGGTCTACATCGTCACCGGCATCGTCTGGATCGCGCCGCTCAAGCCGCTGCTGCGCTGGATGGAAACGGGACGCTGGCGGGCGTGAAACGCAGCGAAGCCCGGCCACTTGCATGACCGGGCTTCGTTATTCTCGCCAGGGAATGGCGCGAGTGACGGGGCTCGAACCCGCGACCTCCGGCGTGACAGGCCGGCGCTCTAACCAACTGAGCTACACCCGCATTGTCCCTGCGAGGACGCGGCCTCTAGACGCCGCCCCCACCCCTGTCAACTCGCCTCGTCATCGTTTTTGCGAAAGGCCGGATGGCGGGGCGCGGGCCGGCTGACGAGGGTACCGTGTTCGAACAGGAACCCGGCGATATCGGGCTTGCCGGCGGCGTTCAGGATGGTCTGGATGATGATGAGGAGCGGCACCGCGAGCAGTGCACCCGGCGTCCCCCAGACCCATCCCCAGAAGCTTAGCGAGACGAGGATCAGGATCGGGCTGATCGTCAGACGGTGGCCGACGATTAACGGCGTGATCGCATTCGCCTCGATCAGGTGCGCGCCCACCATGATGACCGCGGGCAGCATCGCCCACCAGAGTTGGTCGAAGGTCATCAGCCCGCCCAGCGCCAGGAGCGCCGCGGCGATGACCGGGCCGAAATAGGGGATGTAATTGAGCAGCGCGACGATCCCGCCCCACATCAGCGGCGTCGGCATCCCGACGAGATAGAGCGCCCCCGCGACGATCAGCCCCAGTGCGATGTTGATGACGGTGATCGTGCCCAGATAGGCCGAGGTGTCGTCGACCACGTCCTGAATGACGCGCGCGGTCGCGAGCGCGCCGCCAAAGCTCGTCCGGCTGGTGATCGCCGCGCGGCGCAGGCGGGTCCAGCCCGAGAGGAAGAAATAGATGACGAGGATCGCAAAGAACATCTCGATCAGCGCCGACGGCGCCGAGGTGCCAACGAGATCGAGCAGCCCCGTGGGCGGCGGTGCCGCCACCGCCGTCGATGCCTCGCGCGCCGGGGCACTGGCGAAGTTCTCGATCGTGCGATTCACGAAACGTTCGGCGTTCGAATAAAAGTCGATGAGCGGCTTCACGTTCGACTGGATCTGCTCGATCCGCTCGGGCAGCAGCCGCACCCATTGCCACGCCGGCACGACGATCGAGGCGAGCGCGGCGTTGGCGACGGTCAGGAAGACGATCACGCAGATGAACGCCGACAGCGCCGCGGGCAGCCCGCGCCGCTCGAGCCATTCGAGCGCGGGGACCAGCGCGATGGCGATGACGATCGCGGCGGTCAGCGGCAGGAAGAACTCCGACCCCGCCTTGAGCGCGAAGGGCAGCGCGAGGAAAAGCCCCGCGCCCCCCATCAGCGTCAGTGCCGCGAGCAGGCGGTCGCGGCGCAGCTCCTCGACCTGATCGGGCGCGGGCTCGGGCATCGGCGGCAGCGGCGGATGCCGCTCTTCAAGATGGGGGTTGTCGCTCACATGCTCGCCTTAGCGAATCGCGCGCGTGCTGGCGATCCTCCCCCGCCAGGGGAGTGACGGGCGTGTGGCGCGATGGCGATGGCGAACCACAATCGCAGCGACCACCGCCCCTCCGTTAACCTGCGGCTGCCCCCCCTGGCGGGGGAGGATAAAGATGCTAGCCTCGCCGCCATGAGCGACTTCATCCTCGTCCTCGACGAGGGCACCACCTCCACGCGCGCGATGCTGTTCGACCGGTCGGGCACCTGCCGCGACAGCGAGGGCGCGGCGCTCGAGCAGCATTATCCGCGCGCCGGCTGGGTCGAGCATGACGCGGCGCAGATCTGGGCGCGGACGCTCGCCTGCGGCCGGGCGGTGGTCGATCGCGCGGGCGGGGCGAACCGGGTCGCCGCGATCGGCATCGCCAACCAGCGCGAGACCGTCGTTTTCTGGTCGAAAGCGACCGGCGAACCGCTTGCCCCCGCCATCGTCTGGCAGGATCGGCGCACCGCCGCGCTCTGCCGCGACCTTCGCGAGCGCGGCGAGGAAGCGGGAGTGCAGGCGCGCACCGGACTGCTCCTCGATCCCTATTTCTCGGGCACGAAGATAGCCTGGGCGCTCGAGCACTGGCCGCAGTTGCGGGAGTCCGGTGACGACCTCGCGATCGGGACGGTCGAGAGCTGGCTCGTCCGGAAGCTGACGGGCGCACACCTGACCGATGCGAGCAACGCCTCGCGCACGCTGCTGATGGGTCTCGGCACCGGGCGCTGGGACGATGGCCTCCTCGACCTGTTCGGCGTGCCGCGTGGCGGCCTCGCCGAGATCGTCGACAATGCCGGCGACTTCGGCACGACCGACGCATTTGGCGGCCGCATCCCGATCTGCGGCCTGGCCGGTGACCAGCAGGCGGCGACGATCGGCCAGGCCTGTCTCGATCGCGGCGAGGTCAAGGCGACCTATGGCACTGGCGCGTTTGTGCTCGCCAATTGCGGCGCGTCCCCGCCCGCCTCGCGCCACCGGCTGCTCTCGACAGTCCTCTGGCAGCTCGGCGGCCGTCGCGCTTACGCGCTTGAAGGGTCGGTGTTCGTCGCCGGCAGCCTGATGCAGTGGCTGCGCGATTCGATCGGGCTGATCGGACAGGCTGGCGAAAGCGAGGCGCTGGCGCGGTCGGTCGCCGACAATGGTGGCGTCTATTGCGTGCCGGCGCTCGCTGGCATCGGCGCGCCCTGGTGGGAGGCGGAGGCGCGCGCGTCGCTGACCGGCATGAGCTTTTCGACGACGCGCGCGCACCTGGTTCGCGCCGCGCTTGAGGCGATGGCGCACCAAACCCACGACCTCCAGACCGCCTTCGCCGCCGATGGCGCCAAGTGGGCGTGCCTGCGAATCGATGGCGGCATGGTCGCCAACGACTGGATGGCGCAGGACTTGGCCGACATGCTCGATCTTGAGGTCGAGCGGCCCGCCTTTGCAGAGACGACGGCGCTCGGCGCAGCGATGCTGGCGGGGGTCGGCTGTGGCTGGTTCGCGGACCTGGCCGAAGCGGCGACGATGCGCGGCGCCACCGAGCGATTCGCCCCCGCGATCACAGCCCGAGCGCGCGACGACCGGCTGCGGGGCTGGGCGACCGCCGTCGAAACGGTGGTCGCGGCGGCGCGCCGGTAAGCATTCGCTTACCCTTTCGGATGTAGGCTGGCGCCGAAAGGGACCGAACGCCGCCTATGTCCGTCCAGCCGATCGACGCGCACGAACAGCGTGCCAATCTGCGCCTGACGCTGCATGCGGAGGGGCGGCTGTCCGAGCCCTATGCCGGGCAGCACGGGATCGAGTTGCTCGACATCTCGTCGACCGGCGCGCGCATCTCCACCTATCGCCGCTTCCACACCGGCCAGACGCTCTATCTGACCGTCGATCAGCTTCGCTCGATCAAGTGCGAGGTACGCTGGTCGCGACCGGGCGAGGTCGGCGTTGCATTCGAGCGGCCACTGCACGTCGCGATCCTTGAGCATCTCGCGGCCGCGCACCGCACCTGACTCATCTTAGAGCGCCTCCCTGCAAGGGAGGGAAGCAGCTGCGCCAGCAGCCCCTTTCGACTCTTCAGATCAACGCCTCCAGCAGACCGATCAGCGGCCGGTCGGCGGGCGGCATCTCGAGGCGATGGAGCTCGACCGGCCGGACCCAGCGCAGCGCCTCGGCATGGCGCGCCTCGACCACGCCCTTCCACTTGCGGCAGGCATAGAGGAGCAGGAGCAGGTGCCGTTCGCCAAGCGTCTCGCTGGCAAATACCGACGGGGCGAGGCACGCCGCCTCGACGTCGATCCCCAGTTCCTCGTGCAACTCGCGGATCAGCGCCGCCTCGGGCGTTTCGCCCGGCTCGACCTTGCCGCCCGGAAACTCCCACAAACCCGCCATTGGCTTGCCGGGCGGCCTTCGCTGGACAAGCACGCGGCCGTCGGCATCGATCAACGCGGCCGCTGCGACGAACAGCATCGGGATCGGATCGACCGATCTCATTTCCTTAACCCCTTGTGATTACGGTTTCGGCGCGACTGCCTTGGGGGACATGATGCCGCGACTGACACGATTGGCGCAACGCCTTCTCGCCGATCGGCGCGGTGCGACTGCGGTGGAGTACGGCCTGATCGTCGCGCTGGTGGTGATCGCGATCATCGCCGCGGTCATGTCCGTCGCGAGTGTCACCACGACCATGTGGAACAACGTCAACACGCGCGTCGATGACGTGACATGACCGCACGAACAGACGAGCGCACGGTTCCGTTCATCCGAAAATAAAACTGCCCGGCCCTCGGCCTTAAACCTTTTCTCAACTGCCCGCCCCGTATTCGGGTCGTGCTGGTTCCGGGGGCTCTCGGACAGCCGGGTGTTTGAAGCTTTGGACCGATGGAGACCGGAATGCAGAAGATTCGCAAGATGTTTGCCGACAAGAAGGGTGCGACCGCGATCGAGTACGGCCTGATTGCCGCGCTGATCGCCGTTGCGGCGATCGCCGCGATGCAGGGCCTGGGCAACAACCTGACCAAGACGTTCAACAACGTCGCATCGAACATGAAGACAACCTGATCGATTCCTGATCGGACTGACTTCTCAGGCAGGCGGCGGGGCATCGGCTTCGCCGCCTTTTCCTTGCCCGACATTCGTCGTCGCGGCAGAGCGGTTCGCCGCAGCGAAGCCTCCGGCATCGCGGGTTAATTTGACTTTAGCAAAGCGTGGCTACACCGCGGATGCACATGGCCGGTGCGGGCGGCCAGCGGCGGGGGCCGAACGGACTTGTTCCTCAACGACGACCAGCATTGGCTAGACGGATCGGGCACGGGCACGCGAAGCTTCGGGCGTGCGGCCGCACTGGTCCTGCCGCCGCAGACGCGCACCGAGCAATTGATCGAGCGGCTGCGCGCCCTCGACCTCGTTGTCGATCTGGGCGCCGATATCGGCTCACCCGCCTGGTGGCGCGGTACCGCCACCTGCCTCTCGCTCTGCGCCCTGACGCTGGCGCTGGCCCCCGGTTTCGACCGTCCTATTCACGAGGCGGGCAGCGCACCCCTTACGACTACCGACCGCGACGAGGTCGCCTCTCAGTCCATCGCCCCGCTCGCCTTCGGCGCGACCAGCGGCCGGCGCATCGGCGCGACCAATGCCGTTCGCCCGCTTGCGGACACGCCCGAGCGGCCGACGCTCGACCTGTCCGCCACTCTCCCCGGCGGCGACGCGCTCGCGCGCACGCTGCGCCGCAGCGGGGTCGGCGCGGACGAGGCGGACCGCGCCGCTGCGCTTGTCGCCGAGCAGGTCGCGCTCGCCGACATCCGGCCCGGCACGCGCATCGACCTGACGCTCGGGCGCCGGCCCAGCCGCGACGTGCCGCGTCCGCTCGACCGGCTCGCCTTCCGCGCGCGCTTCGACCTCGCACTCGAGGTAATACGCGACGGCGGCACCTTCGCGGTTCGGCCGATACCGATCGCGATCGACGCGACGCCGCTGCGCATCCGCGGGCGGGTGGGCGCCAGCCTCTATCGCTCGGCCCGTGCGGCGGGCGCGCCTGCGAAGGCGGTCGAGGCGTTCATTCGCCAGATCGCGACGCGCGTCCCGATGTCGCGCCTCGGCGCCGACGACCAGTACGAACTGATCGTCGAGCAGGAGCGCGCTGCCACGGGCGAGGTGCGACAGGGCAAGCTGCTCTATGCCGCGGTCGGCCAGGGCGATCGCCGGACCCAACTCGTCCGCTGGGAGGATGGCGGCCGGACCGACTGGTTCGACCCTAGGGGCGTGGGCGAGAAGAAGGGCGTGATGGCGATGCCCGTCGCCGCGCGCATCTCCTCGGGCTTTGGCTGGCGGACGCACCCGGTGCTGCGGTTCCGCCGCCTGCATAAGGGCATTGACTTCGCCGCCCCTTATGGCAGCCCGATCCGCGCAGCGACCGATGGCGTCGTCGCCTTTGCCGGGCGAAACGGCGGCTATGGCAATTTCGTCAAGCTCGTCCATGGCGGCGGGCTTGCCACCGGCTATGGCCATATGAGCAGGATCGCGGTGCGTGGCGGCGAGCGCGTCACGCGCGGCGAGGTGATCGGCTATGTCGGCTCGACCGGCCTGTCGACCGGTCCACACCTCCATTACGAGCTGTGGCGCAATGGCGCGCCGATCAACCCCGCCTCGGTCAGCTTCACCACCACCTCGCAGCTGTCGGGCCGCGATCTGGCCGAATTTCGCGCGCTCACCGCATGGCTGATGGCGGTGCCGGTGCGCGGCGGCAGCGCGGTCGCCGAGTAGCAGTCAGGCGGCGGGCGGCTCGCCCATCGCCCCCTGCCCCGCGCGATAGCCGAGCGTCGCGCGCCCCTGCACCGGCCCCGCCACGTCGGCAACGAGGTAGAGCGGCCGCCGCTTCGATTCGACATAGAGCCGGCCGAGATATTCGCCGATCATCCCGAGCACGAGCATCTGCACCGCGCCCAGGAACACGGTGATCAGCATCAGCGACGTCCAACCCTGCACCGCCGACCCGGTGAAGAAGCCGATCGCGATGTAGATGAGGAGCAGGAAGGAGAGGAAGAACAGGGCGATGCCGATATGGCTCGCCCAGCGAAGCGGCGCGGTCGAGAAGCCCGTCACTGCGTCGAAGGCGAAGCGCAGCATCTTCGACAGCGGATACTTCGTCTCGCCCGCATGCCGCTCGTGCCGGTCATAGAGGAAGGGCACCTGCCTGAACCCGACCCAGGCGACCATCCCGCGGATGAAGCGCGCCTGTTCGGGCAGCGAGAGCAGCGCGTCGAGCGCGCGGCGGCTCATCAGGCGGAAGTCGCCGGTGTCGAGCGGGATCGGCGTGTCGGTCACCCGATCGAGAAAGCGATAGAAAGCGGCGGCGGTAAGCTTCTTGAAGAAGGTCTCGCCCTCGCGGCGACGGCGGACGGCGTAAACGACGTCGGCGCCCTCCGCCGTCATGACCGCGCGCATGTCGGCGAGGAGCTCGGGCGGGTCCTGAAGATCGGCGTCGATGATAAGGATCTGCGCGCCGCTGCAGAGGTCGAGGCCCGCGGTCAGCGCCAGCTGATGCCCGTGATTGCGCGACAGATTGACCGCAACCAGCCGAGGATCGGCCGCCGCCAGCCGCTGCATCACCGCCCAGGAGGCATCGCGCGAACCGTCGTTGACGAGGACGATCTCGTGATCCTCCCCCACCGCCGCCCGCGCCGCCGCCGAGACGCGGGCGTGCAGCACCTCGAGGCATTCGGCTTCGTTGTAGCAGGGGATGACGACGGAGAGCGCAGGTCGGTGCATGACCGGCGCGTGTAGCGAAAGCCGGGCCTCGCTGAAAGCGCTGCTGCGTCGGCTGGCACCGCCCTTCCGGGTAGTGGGTGTTACAACACCGTCGCGTCGAGCCCGTCGAGGATGAACTGCGTCGCCAGCGCCGCGAGCAGGACACCGAGCAGCCGGGTGATGACCGCCTCGATCCGGGTGCCGAGCAGTCGCATCATTGGCCCGGCGGCGATCAGCGCGGCAAGCGTGACGAGGAGGATCGTCGCCAGCGCCCCGAGCACGACGAGCGATGCGGCGATCCCTTCCGTCCGGCTCATCATCAGCATCACCGATGCGATCGACCCTGGCCCGGCGATCATCGGCATCGCCATCGGAAAGGCAGCGACATCCTCGACCTCGGGCGTCTCGATGATCTTCTGCGCGCGGTCCTCACGCCGCTGGGTGCGCTTCTCGAACACCATCTCGAGCGCGATGAGGAACAGCATGATGCCGCCGGCGATCTTGAACGCATCGAGGCTGACATGGAGCGCGCGCAGCAGATCCTCGCCGAACAGCGCAAACCCGATCAGGATCGCGCCGGCGATCAGCACCGCGCGCACCGCCATCGACCGGCGCTGCACCGGCGTCGCGCCCGTCGTCAGCCCGGCATAGATGGGCGCGCAGCCCGGCGGGTCGATGATGACGAAGAAGGTGGCGAGCGCCGAGACGTAGAGCTCGATCATCGCGCCGGCGCCTCGACCCGGTCCTCGATCACCGGCCGCATCGTCCGGCCGTCCCATGCCGAAACGCTCAGCGTGCGGCCGCCATCGGCACGAACCGACCAGCGCCACGCGATCGTGCCATCGGTGGAGGCGCCGCCGTCATCCGCACCCACCGCGTTCGCGGCGCCCGGCAGCGGCGCCGGCTTGCCGTCGCAGCTCGCCTTGAAGGTGATCAGCCGGTCGCCGGGGCGAGGACTGGGCAGAAAGTCGCCATGATCGACGATCCAGCGCCACGTCCCGTCACCCTCGCGCCGCCACACCGTGGTGAAATAGCCGACGCGCCCGTCGGGCCACTGCGTCACGCCGGTATTGACCGCGAAGCGGCCGTCGCAGGATACGTGACTCTCGGTCGGTTGCCAGCGCACGGCAGCCGGCGGATCGCTGAGCGACTTGAGCAGCGCCTGCGCATTGACCGGCCCGGGCGCGAACAGGATGGCGTCGGGCGCGGCATAGCGGCGGAACGCGGTCCACTGCCCCTCCCGCTGCGCGGCGGCAGCAAAAGCACGCTCGGCATCAACGACCGAGCCCGCCTGCAACGCCAGCGCAGCCAGCCACAGGCTCATCAGATCGCCTGCGGGTCGAGCGCGATGCCCTCGCGCCGGTGCGCGGCGACGAGCGTGTTGCGAAGCAGGCAGGCGATGGTCATCGGCCCCACCCCGCCCGGCACCGGCGTAATCGCCCCGGCGACCGACGCCGCGCTCTCGAACTCGACATCGCCAACGAGGCCCGCGGGCGTGCGGTTGATGCCGACGTCGATGACGACTGCGCCGGGTTTCAGCCACTCCCCGCGCACGAAACCCGCACGCCCGACCGCCGCGACAACGATATCGGCATGGGCAAGGTGGTGTGGCAGGTTCCGGGTCCGCGAATGCGCGATCGTCACGGTGCAGTCGGCCGCGGTCAGCAGCGCCGCCATCGGCTTGCCGACGATGTTCGACCGGCCGATCACCACCGCGTTCAGCCCCGACAGCTCGCCGAGCTGCGCCTTAAGCAGCATCAGGCAGCCATAAGGCGTGCAAGGGACAAAGCCGTTGAGGCCCGTTGCCAGCCGCCCGGCATTGACGGGGTGAAAGCCGTCCACGTCCTTGTCGGGATCGATCCGCGTGAGCACTGCCTGCGCGTCGAGCCCCCCGGGCAGCGGCAGCTGGACGAGGATGCCGTCCACCGCCGGATCGGCATTGAGGCGATCGACCAGCGCGATCAGGTCGGCCTGGGCGGTGTCGGCGGGCAGGCGATGTTCGAAGCTTTCCATGCCCGCGGCGACCGTCGCCTTGCCCTTGGACCGGACATAGACCGAGGAAGCCGCGTCCTCGCCCACCAGCACCACGGCGAGGCCGGGCTTGCGCCCCGCATCCTCGGCGAAAAGCGCCGCCAGCTCGGCGACGCGCGCACGCAGTCGTTCGGCTGCTTTCTTCCCGTCGATCAGTTCGGCTGTCATGGCGCGCTCCCTATCGTGTCAGGCGCGGCGCCGCCACCCCGGCGTCAGAGCGGGACGGCGCCGCCCGAGGCGATATTGGCGGCCAGCCCCGCGAGCACCCGGTCGAGGATCGCGATGGCGATCAGGACGACGATCGGCGACACGTCGAGCGCCCCGAAGTCGGGCAGGATGCGGCGGATCGGGCGGTAGATCGGCTCTGTCAGCGTGCCGAGGCCGTTCCACAGCGAGCGCACGAAATCATTCTGCGTGTTGATGACGTTGAACGCGATCAGCCACGACAGAATCGCCTGCACGATCAGGATCCACCACAGGACGCTCAGCAGGATACGGGCGATGTCGATCAGGGTGAGCAAACGGTCCTCCAGCGAAGCGTGCGGTGCGCATATCGGAACTCGCGCCCCGGCGGCAAGGGCGCGGGGCTCAGATGCCGGCGTACCATTCGTAGCCGGCGATATCCTCCCACAGGCCGCCCTTGCCGCCGTAGAGAGGCGTGAGGTCGGCGACTGCCTCGATCCGCTCGACATATTTGGCCTGCTTGTAGCCCAGCTGGCGCTCGACGCGCAGCCGCGCGGGCGCGCCGTGCCCAATGTCCAGCCGCCGGTCGTTGAGCCCGAGCGCGAGGATGGTCTGCAGGTGAAAGGCGTCGATCAGGTCAATCGATTCGTAATAGGGCCGCCCGCCCGCATATCGGTCGGCACAGTGGAAGACGAGGTAGCGCGCGCGGGTACTGAGCTCCGCCGCGTCGAGCAGCGTCGCGAGGCGCGGCCCCTGCCACTTGCCGATCGCGCTCCATCCCTCGACGCAGTCGTGACGGGTGATCTGCGCGCGCTGCGGCATCGACAGGAGATCGGCGACGCTGAACGATTGTGGCCGGGCGACCAGACCGTCGACCCGCACGCGCCAGTCGGCGAAGCCGGCGGCGGCGTGCGCGGCATAATCGGGGGTGCCGGGATTGCGGGTGCCGTTGGTGCGGAACACCGGCGACATCTGGTCCACCCGGAACTCGCGGGCGAGCGCGTTGCGGTCCATCAGGGCGCGCTGCGTCCACTGGTTCCAGTCGGCGCCCTTGAAGATCAGCCCGCGAATCTGCTCGTTCTGCCCGGCGGCGTCGCAGCCAGCGAGGAGGCCCCCCGCGCCCGCGGCCAGTCCCCCGATCAGCATGCGGCGTGTGATGAGGCTCATCGGTAATCCTCCCCCGGCACGCGCCAGCGCCCGGTAATCATCGATCGCACCTCGTTGACCGGCCCCGCCAAGATGACGAGCGCAAGGTGGACGATGATGAAGCCCGCAATCGCCATCGACGCGATGAAGTGGATCGACCGTGCCGACTGCCGCCCGCCGAACAGGTCGAGCAGCCACGGCGCGGCGGCATTGATCCCCGGCGACATGGTCAAGCCGGTGGCGATGGCCAGCGGCAGCAGGACGAAGATGACGCCGACATAGCTGAGCTTCTGGAGGGTGTTGAACGCGCCGGGTTGCTTTGGATCGTGGAAGCGCAGCGCCAGATGCTCACGCACGTCACGCGCCAGGTGCGCGGGCGCGAGTTCGCTGGCGCGGAGCCGGAGGTCGCGCTGGAAATGCCGGTTGATGAGGCTCGCGACCATGAAGAGGAGCAGGCCGAAGCCGAGCACCAGCGCAAAGGTCAGATGCCATCGCCGTGCGAGCGCAAGATTGTAGGTCGAGGGGATGGTCAGCCAGCCGGGCACCCTTCCGCCCTCGAACACCCACGCGACGCGGAACCAGGGCTGGTCGAAATTGGCCCCGAACTGGCCCCAGTAGAGATTGGGGTGTGCGTTGAGGATCATCAGCCCCGAGCCGAGCAGGACGAAGATCGTCAGCGCATTGACCCAGTGCCACAATCGCGTGGCCAATTTGTGCTTGGCGACCCACATCGGCTTCGCTCCCCGCCCGTCCGATTGCGCCATGTTAGCACGTCATCCGTAAGCGCGCACGAAGAACACGATCGTCGTGACCGTGGTGACGGTCAGCGTCCAGCCCCGGACAAGGCGCGGGGAGAGCCGCTTGCCGAGATGCGCCCCCGCCCAGCCGCCGAACGCTGCGCCCGCCAGCATCGGCAGGCACGCCTCCCACCGAACCATGCCGAAGGCCACGAAGACCACTGTCGCGGCCGCATTGGCCATCGCCAGCATCAGCGTGCGGGGTGCCATCAGCTTGTGCGGCGGCTCGCCCGCGAGTAGCCCCCAGGTCGCGGTTAGCATCAGCCCGACGCCCCCGCCGAAATAACCGCCATAGACGCCGAGCAGCGCCTGCGCCGTGACCAGTGCGCGCGGGCCGGGCGCGGCGTGACGCTGGAGCATCTCCGCCGCGCGCTTGCCGAAGGCGATGGCGATCGTCGCGACCAGGAGCAGCCAGGGAATGACGATGTCGAACACCCGGGTCGGCGTGACGACGAGCAGCAGGCTGCCGACGATCCCCGCCACAAAGGTGATGGCGGCGAGCGTGCGCACCCCCACCCCGCCGATCGGCTGAAGCCCGCGGCGATAGGTCCAGGCACTCGCGATCGCCCCCGGCTGCAGCGCGACGTTCGAGGTCGCGTTGGCGATCGGGCCGGGCAGGCCGATCGCGATCAGCGCCGGCATGGTGGCAAAGGTTCCGCCCCCCGCCAGCGCATTCATGGCGCCGCCCAGCGTTCCGGCGGCGGCGGCAAGGGCGATCAGGGCGGGGTCGAGCATGCCGCCCCTTTCGCGGGGCGCGAGGCGGGTGTCCAGATGGTCCCCAGAAAACCGCGCGCAGAACCTTACGGACTTCCCTTGCCCCCATGTGCACCGACCGCGGTGCCGGTCGAGAAGCTTGTCTCGTCCGACGCCATGGTCACGAACAGCGCAGCAAGCTCGGCGGGCTGGCCGGCGCGGCCGAGCGGTGTGTCCTGGCCGAACTCGCCCATCTTGCCGGGAAGCTGCCCGCCCGCGACCTGAAGCGGTGTCCAGATCGGTCCGGGCGCGATCATGTTGACGCGGATGCCGCGCTTGGCGAGCTGCTTGGCCAGCCCCTTGGTGAAGATCAGGATCGCGCCCTTGGTGGAAGCGTAGTCGAGCAGCTCCTCACCTGGATCATAGCTGTTGACCGATCCGACGTTGAGGATGACCGATCCCGGCGCCATGCCCTGCGCGGCTGCACGGGCGATACGGAAATAGCTGTAGATGTTGGTCTCGAACGTCCGCACCATCTGCTCGTCGGTGATCGCGAAGATATCCGGCTTCGACTGCTGATAGGCGGCGTTGTTGACGACGATGTCGAGCCCGCCCAGCCCCCGCCGCGCACTCGCGACGATCGCCTCGCAGCCTTGAAGGGTGCGCAGGTCGCGCGGAATGGCAACCGCGCGGCGGCCCGCCTGGCGGATCAGATCGACGACCTCGCGCGCATCGGGCTCCTCGTCCGGGTGGTAGTTGATGGCGACGTCGGCACCCTCACGCGCAAAGGCGATGGCGGCTGCCCGTCCGATGCCCGAATCGCCGCCAGTGATGAGCGCCTTGCGCCCCGCGAGGCGGCCCGAGCCGCGATAGCTCGCTTCGCCGCAATCGGGCCTCGGCGTCATCTTCGACTGGAGGCCGGGCCAGGGCTGCTTCTGCTCGGGGAAGGGATCGCTGGTGTATCGACTGCGCGGATCGGTCAGCGGGCGCGCGGGGGCCGGTGCCGGTGTCTGCGCGGCGAGCGGCATTCCTGCTCCCGCCAGTCCCAGGCCCACACCGCCCAGCACCGCGCGCCGCGATGGTCCGCTGTCCGTCATCCGCCATCTCCCGAAATCGCGCCGGGGCGGCGCGTGGGAAGAGAACCGGCAGGTCGGGATTTGGTTCAGGAAAACAGGTGCTTGGGTAGCCCGACCGACCAAATGCGGTAGCGGCGGAACGCGGCCCGCGGCCGCGCGCTTATGGCGGCGATGATGGGAGAACCGGCGATGAACCAAGCACTCGACGAAGCGCGGCTCCGGCTCGAGGCTTTCCGCGGCGACGCGCCGGCGGACCGGGTGCTCGATGCCGCGAGCGGACTCACCGCTGGCGACGTCGACGTGCTGCTCGCCGCGTGCCGGTCACCGACCGATCTGGAGCCGGGCGGCAGCCTCAGCCTGGACGACCTGAGCGGGAATGCTTGAACGAAGGCCGGAAGCCGATCGCAGATACCGGACCCCTACCCCAGCGCCGCCTGCTTCTCCGCCGCCAGCCGGTCGAGTTCGGCCCGGCTCTTCTTCTCCGCCGCGGTCTTCAGCTGTCCGCACGCCGCATCGATGTCTCGGCCGCGCGGGGTGCGGACGGGGGCCGAGATACCGCCCTCGAACACGATGTTCGAGAAGGACCGGATGCGCTCGGGCGTCGAGCATTCATATTCGGCGCCTGGCCACGGGTTGAAGGGGATCAGGTTGACCTTGGCCGGCAGCTTGAACTGGCGCAGCAGTCGAACGAGTTCGCGCGCGTCCGCGTCGCTGTCGTTCTTGTCCTTGAGCATCACATATTCGAAGGTGATGCGCCGGGCATTGTTCGCGCCGGGATAGTCGGCGCACGCCTGCAGCAGTTCCTCGATCCCGTATTTCCTGTTCAGCGGCACGATCTCGTCGCGCACATCCTTGGTCACTGCATGGAGCGAGACGGCGAGGTTGACGCCGATCTCCTCACCCGCGCGCGCCATCATCGGCACGACGCCGCTGGTCGACAGCGTGATCCGCCGCTTCGAGAGCGCAAGGCCGTCGCCGTCCATGACGATCTTGAGCCCGTCGCGCACTGCATCGAAATTATAGAGCGGCTCGCCCATCCCCATCATCACGATGTTGGTGAGAAGGCGCCCGTCGGGGCTGGAAGGCCATTCGCCGAGCGCGTCGCGCGCCAGCATCACCTGTCCGACGATCTCGCCCGCGGTCAGGTTGCGCACCAGCCGCATCGTGCCGGTGTGGCAGAAGCGGCAGTTGAGCGTACAGCCGACCTGGCTCGACACGCACAAGGTCCCCCGATCGGCGTCGGGGATGAACACCATCTCGTAATCCTGCCC
The DNA here is from genome assembly GCF_002351485.1 of Sphingomonas spermidinifaciens. Taxonomy (GTDB): domain Bacteria; phylum Pseudomonadota; class Alphaproteobacteria; order Sphingomonadales; family Sphingomonadaceae; genus Sphingomonas; species Sphingomonas spermidinifaciens. The sequence goes on from NZ_NWMW01000001.1 coordinate 1,567,799, forward strand.
GTCGGGCGAGGTGAGCAGCCACTTGCGCGTGCCATCCTCCGACACCTGCGCCTCTTTGACGTCGGGGCGGCCGACGACAAACCGCTCGGCCAGCCACGGGTGCTGCGCCTTGGCGATGTCGGTCATCAGCGTGAAATCGGTGACGCCGCGATTGTAGATCCAGTGCCATAACTGCTTGGCGCGCAGCTTGGCCTGTTTCGGCTCCATGCCCGCCGCCTCAAGCGCGACGCGGATCGCACCCTTGTCGAGCCCGACCAGATCGACGCGGCCGTCGGGCCGCGCGAACGGCGCCCGCGCGACCGGCACAGGATCGATGTGCCCGGGGATGGGCATGGGGGCGGCCGAGGCTGTCTGCATGGGGCGGGATATAGTCGAAAAGTGGCGCTGGCGCTAGGGCGGGCGGCGAGCGCTAGACGACGACTGAACGCGCATCTGCGAATGCGAAGGGCATGACGATGAGAACGCGAATTAAGATTTGCTGCATCGCCTCGCTGGACGAAGCAAGGATCGCGGTCGGTGCCGGTGCGGATGCGCTGGGGCTCGTCGCGCGAATGCCATCGGGGCCCGGCCCCATTCCCGATTCGATCATCGCGTCGGTGACCGCCGTCGTACCGCCGCCGGTCGCGACGTTTCTTCTGACGTCCGAAACCCTGGCCGATGCGATCTCCGCGCATGTCCGGGCGACCCGCCCGACTGCGGTCCAGATCGTGTCGCACATCGATCCCGCGCAGTCGGAGAAGCTGGCGCGGCTGGAACCGCATCTGCGCCGCGTTCAGGTGATCCATGTCGAAGGCCCGGACGCGCTCGACCTGATCCCCGCTTATGCGCCGCACGTCCATGCATTCCTGCTCGATTCCGGCCGACCGAATGCAGCCATCGCGGAACTGGGCGGAACCGGCCGTGCGCACGACTGGTCCGTCAGCGCGGCTATCGTCCGAGCCACCGATCGGCCGGTCTTTTTGGCGGGCGGGCTGTCGGCCGCGAATGTGGCCGACGCGATCCGGCGGGTTCGTCCCTTCGGCCTCGACCTGTGCTCGGGCGTGCGCAACGACGGGCGTCTCGATCCGGGGAAGCTTGCCGCCTTCATGCGGGCCGCCCGGCAAACGGATGCCGAGCTGGAATCGACCAGCCGGGCGGGGTGACTCTGCCCGGTGCGGGGCCGGATGGCGTCGCGCCGCCCGCTAAAGCCGATCGCGCCGCTTGCCCTATTCCTGCCCCGCTTTGTCCGCTAGCGGACGCAGCATGTCGCTCATCGATCGCTTCCTCACCCGCGCGATCCGTCGCGGCGAGTTGACCGTCACCTTTCCGGGCGGGCGGACCGCAACCTATGGTGCGCCCGATGCCGAGCTCGGAGCCGTCGCCATCCGCTTCGCCGATGGGCGGGCGTTAAGGCAGCTGCTCGCCGACCCCAGCCTCGGCGCGGCAGAGGGGTTCATGGACGGGCGCTTGATCATCGAGCGCGGCGACATCCGCGACTTCCTCAATCTCGCCACCGCCAACAACCGCTGGGAAGCGGGCCTCGGCACGCTCAACGCGAGCCCGGCGAAGCGCACGATCGATGCAGTCCGCTTCCGCATCGACCGGATCAACATGGCGCGCCGGGCGAAGCGCAACGTCGCGCACCATTACGACCTGTCGGACCGGCTCTACGACCTGTTCCTCGACGTCGACCGACAGTACAGCTGCGCCTATTTCACCGATCCGGCCACCCCCCTCGAACAGGCGCAGCTCGACAAGAAGGTTCATATCGCCGCCAAGCTGGCGATCGAGCCGGGAATGAAGGTGCTAGACATTGGCTGCGGCTGGGGCGGGATGGCACTCTACCTCCACCGCACGACGGGGGCGGAGGTGTGTGGCATCACCCTGTCGGAAGAACAGCTCAAGGTCGCTCGCCGCCGGGCCGAGATGGCGGGGGTGGACGGCAAGGTCCGCTTCGAGCTGATCGACTATCGCCACATGACCGGTCAGTTCGACCGGATCGTGTCGGTCGGCATGTTCGAGCATGTGGGACCCGCGCATTACCGCACCTTCTTCAGGCAGTGCCGCAACCTGCTGACGCCCGAGGGAGTGATGCTGCTCCACACGATAGGCCGCGCGGGCGGGCCGGGGACGACCGACGCCTTCACCGCCAAGTACATCTTCCCCGGCGGCTATATTCCTGCGCTGTCGGAGATCGCGAAGGGGCATGAGGGCCTCCGCATGTTCCTCACCGATGTCGAGGTACTGCGACTCCATTATGCCTACACGCTCGCGGCCTGGTATCACCGCGTCATCGCCGCGAAGGAGGCGATCGTCGCGCTCTATGACGAGCGCTTCTACCGGATGTGGACCTATTACCTCGCCGGCAGCGAGGTGAGCTTCCGCCATGGCGGGCTCGTCAACTACCAGCTCCAATATGCACGCGACCGCCACGCGCTGCCGATCACGCGCGATTACATGCTGGAGCAGGAACGCGCGCTGGGCGAGATCGCAGAGCCGGTGGTGATGGCCTGATCCTCCCCGGCGCCGGGAGGCTCATGGCTTTCCAAGCGTGCTCGCCCATGACGCGGCGACCAGCTGTTCAAGCACCCCCGCATCCACCCGGTCCAGCCGTTTGAGGTAGACGCAGCCCACCCCCGTCCGATGCGGGCCGAGCCGCGCCAGCAGGTCGGCCTTCTCGGGAAAGTCCTGCGCCAGATAGAGCACCGTCTCGGCCCTGCGCGGGGAAAAGCCGATCGCGCATATCCGCTGGTCCTTGCCGCTGGCGCGATAGCTGTATTCGCTGCAGCCGACGATGCTCGCGCCCCACATTCGCGCCCGCTCCCCCGGAGACATGCTCGTAGAGCGCGCGGAGTGCCGCGGCATCCGCGCGCCGCGCCGGATCGGGCACCGAGGCGATGAAGGCATCGACATCCGCCTCGGTCGCCTGCGTCTTGAGGGTCACGGCATCTTTTCCCGCCCGAGTCGCATCGCACGACTTTGCCACTTGCCCGGTGGCGGGCGCCATCCCATGAAGGCGCGGCCATGGAATTCGGGTTCGTCCTTTCGACCGTCGCCGAGACGATCCAGATCGCAATCGCGCCGGTGTTCCTGCTCGCCGGAATCGCAGGGTTGCTCAACGTGCTGACCGGTCGGCTGGCGCGCGTCATCGATCGTGCCCGCGCGCTCGAACAGCTGCACCCACGCACGACGGGGCCGGAGCATGACCGCCATGTCTGGGAACTCAGGCGCATCGATCGCCGGATCACCGTCATCAACGCCTCGATCTCGCTCGTCACTGCCTCGGCGATCGCGATCTGCGCGGTGGTCGCGCTGTTGTTCATCGCCGAGCTGTCGAATCTCAAGATCGGCACCGTCGTCGCCAGCGCCTTCATCGGATCGATGCTGATGCTGATCGCCGGCCTCGTCTTCTTCCTCATCGAGGTGCGCATGTCGCTCAAGGCATCGCACATCCGTGCCGAACTGCTCGAACTCGACCCAACGAGCAAAAGGCGCTGGCACCCGTGACTGCCGGGCGCGGCGCGCTTCAGGCGGTGGTCGCGCTCGCCAGCATCGTGCCGCTGTCGGTCGCCGCGATCAGCCTCGCGCGCGGGCCGGTGTGGATGGGACAGGCCGCGCCGGTCGCCACCGATCTCGACAGCCATTTCCGCTATCTCTCGGGCATCTTCCTTGCCCTCGGCCTCGGCTTCGCAAGCTGCATCCCCGGCATCGAGCGCAAGGGACCGCGCCTCCGCCTGCTCGGCGCGCTGGTGATCGCCGGCGGGCTGGGCCGGGCGTGGAGCTTCATCCAGGTCGGCGCGCCGTCAGCGGGGCATCTGGGTGGCCTGGGCATCGAACTGGGGCTGGTCCCCATTGTCCTCGCTTGGCAGGCGGTTCTCGCCAGACGAACGTCGTCCCTGCCCCCTCGACCTCGCTCGGGACAGGCTTGATCCGGGATCCCGCTTCCTCGTCGCGGCGGTAGAATGGCAGCGCCCCCCGGCTCACGGCCGGGGTGACGAGTGAGGATTATTCCGCCCCTTCGAGCCGCGGCCCCGCCGCCACGCTCGGCAGGTAGCGCGGCCCCGGCAGCGGCCCGCGTGCCGCCTCATACCCCGCACCCGCATCGAACAGGCGCTGCTCGCTCCATTTCGGCCCGATGAAGGAGAGGCCGACGGGCAGTCCCATCACCTGCCCCATCGGCACGGTAAGATGCGGATAGCCGGCCACCGCGGGCAGTCCGCTCGCCGAGGGGCCGCTCACCTGGTCGCCATGCACCGGGTCCGACAGCCACGCTGCGCCATAGCTTGGCGTCACGATCACCGCGACCTTGGCCAGCATCGTGTCGAGCGCCTGGGTCGCCAGCGCCAGCGACTTGGCCCGCGCCGGCTTGTAGCGCGGGTCGGCGGTGCCGCCGGTCTTCTCCGCCGCCTCGAAGATGTCCTGTCCAAAGAACGGCATCTCGGTCGCAGCATTCGCCCGATTGAAGGCGATGACGTCGGCGAGGGTGCGTACCTTCACCGATGGCGGCGTGGTGGCGAGATATGCGGCAAGGTCGGACTTCAGCTCCATCTTGAGCACGTCGAACTCGGCCTCGCCCAGCCCCTTGGTCTCGGGCTGCTTGACCTCGACCAGCACGGCTCCCGCGGCGCGCAGCCGCGCGAGCGCCGCGTCGAACTGGCGCGCGAGCGCCTCCGAAAGCCCCTCGGGCCGCAATACGCCGACGCGCATGCCGCTGAGCGCCGCAGGGTTCAGCCGCGCGGCGTAGTCGCCCTTCCTCGCATCCGCTTCGCGCGTCGCCGCGTCGGCGGCATCGCTCCCCGCCATCACCGCCATCAGCGCGGCGGCGTCGCGCACGCTGGTCGCCATCGGGCCGGGCGTGTCCTGGCTGTGGCTGATCGGGACGACATGGGTGCGGCTGACGAGGCCGAGCGTCGGCTTCATGCCAACGAGGCCGTTGATCGCGGAGGGACAGATGACCGAGCCGTCAGTCTCGGTCCCGACGCCCGCGCGCGCGAGGCCGGCGGCGATCGCCACGCCCGTCCCGCTCGACGACCCGCACGCCGTCCGGTCGAGCGCATAGGGGTTGCGCACCAGCCCGCCGACCGCGCTCCACCCGCTCATCGAGTTCGACGAGCGGATGTTCGCCCATTCGGACAGGTTGGTCTTGCCCAGCATGACGATCCCGCCCGCGCGCAGCCGCGCGGCAACGGGCGCGTCGCGCCGGGTCCTGTTGTCCTTGAGCGCCAGGCTGCCCGCAGTCGTCGGCAGTTCGACCGTCTCGATATTGTCCTTGATGAGCACCGGCCAGCCATGGACGGGCGAGCGCACGCGTCCCTTGGCCTGCTCGTCGTCCAGCCGCCGCGCCTGTGCCTCGGCATCGGGCGCAACCGCGATCACCGAGTTGAGCCGCGGCCCCGCCCGGTCGATCGCCTCGATCCGCTTGAGATAGGTGCGGGTGGCATCAAGGCTCGACGCCTCCTGCGCCGCCGCCGGAAGGGCGGCGGCGGCGAGAAGCAGGAAGACCGCAACCCGCCCCGCACTCACTCCGCCGCGACTCCGGCGCGCGCGAACATGTCGCCTTCGTCGCGCGGGTCCTCGTTCGCCGGGGCGGCAACGACCTTCTTGCGCTTGTCGAAGCTCGACCAGACGTCGTTCCAGTTGCCGCGCGTCGCACCCTTCGAATATTCGGTCGCGCGCGTCTCGAAGAAATTGGCGTGCTCGACGCCGTTGAGCAGCGGCGTCAGCCACGGGATCGGGTGCTCGTCGATCATGTAGATGGGCTTCAGACCCAGCTGGCTGAGGCGCCAGTCGGCGATGTAGCGGATATACTTCTTGATGTCCTTGGCGGTCATGCCGTTGACCGGCCCCATCTCAAACGCGAGGTCGATGAAGGCGTCCTCGAGCCGGATCGTCGTCTGGCACACATCGGCGATGTCGTCCTTCACCGCCTTGGTCAGGCACTGACGCTCGGCGCAGAAGGCGTGGAACATGCGGATGATGCCCTCGCAGTGCAGGCTCTCGTCGCGCACCGACCAGCTGACGATCTGGCCCATGCCCTTCATCTTGTTGAAGCGCGGGAAGTTCATCAGCATCGCGAAGCTGGCGAACAGCTGCACGCCTTCGGTAAAGCCGCCGAACATGGCGAGCGTGCGGGCGATGTCCTCGTCCGAATCGACGCCGAAATTCTGCATGTAATCATGCTTGTCCTTCAGCTCGGCATATTCGAGGAAGGCGCCATACTCGCTCTCGGGCATGCCGATCGTGTCGAGCAGGTGGCTATAGGCGGCGATGTGGACCGTCTCCATGTTGCTGAACGCGGTCAGCATCATCTTGATCTCGGTCGGCTTGAACACGCGGCCGTATTTCTCGTGATAGCAGTCCTGCACCTCGACATCGGCCTGGGTGAAGAAGCGGAAGATCTGCGTCAGCAGGTTGCGCTCGTGGTCGGAGAGCTTCTGTGCCCAGTCGCGGCAATCCTCGCCCAGCGGCACCTCCTCGGGCAGCCAGTGGAGCTGCTGCTGGCGCTTCCAGAAATCGAACGCCCAGGGGTATTCGAACGGCTTGTACTGCTTGGAGGCCTGAAGAAGGGGCATGGGCGTTACTCCGAGAAAGACGAGAAGAGGACTGCGCAGAGACACAGTGTGAAAAATGATCCGAACACGACGCTCGCCCATGCATGGAAGCGGGCGAACGCTCGATCGGACGCGGTACGCTGGGGCGGCTCGATCCCGGCAGCGCGATCGATCAGCACTTCGGCCAAGGGTACACCGTCATACCATTGACGGCGCACCAGAGTCCAAATGCCGAGCGTCAGGAGACCAGGACCAACGACACTCAGGGAGGCGAAGGCCGCGATGCTCACCCCTCGCCTCCCCGCCACAGCGCCGTCGCGCTCATCGCCAGCACCGCGCCGCCGGCCAGCGCCATGATGCCGACCATGCGGAAGGCATAGACCCGCCCCGGCGAGGCCGGCCGGGCGAGCGCGGCGAGAAGGCCGGTGCCCGCGAGCACCAGCACCGCCGCGACGGCGTACATGATGGCGATCGACAGGCTCATCGCCGCTCGCGCCACTTCACGACCGTTACCGTCCGGGTCTTGCGCGCGCCGACGCCGAACACGACGATGCCGAGGAAATAGCCGAAGTCATACCAGCCGCCATTGTTGGGCACGGCATAGACGGCGACGTCGGGCATGAAGAGACTTAGAGCCCAGGAAACGGGGAAGATGAACCCGTGCCAAAGCCCGTGGAGGAACCCAGGGGCACCGGGCGCCACGGCATCCCCCACCTGACGCGCACAGGCGGCGAGCGCGAGCAGCAGAAGGGGAACGAGGCGCTTCATGCCGCGACACGCCTTATCGTCGCTCCGGACTTGTTCCGCGTGACGAAGGACCGCGCATCCAATCCCCCGCCCGCTCGTTCGAGCGCGGAACCCCCAGTAGGAGACCCCAAATGGCCGACCTCAACAACATCCGCGAGCATATGGAAGTCATCGGTGCCGACGGCGTGCATGTCGGCACCGTCGACCGCGTCGAGGGCGACCGCATCAAGCTCACCAAGAAGGACTCGGGCGCCGATATCGAGGGCGCCGGCGAAGGGCATCATGCGGGCCACCATCACTTCATCCCCGCCGGCCTCGTCGCCGAGGTCGAGGGCGACCAGGTCCGCCTCTCCGCCAATGCCGACGTCGCGGTGACGTTCGAGGAGGAAGAAGGCGGCGAGCCGGTCTGACATCTTCTTTGCCTGGTGACGGGGGAGGCTTCGATCCTCCCCCGTCAGTTGGAGGTTATCATCAACGCTTCCGATCTGGCCGTTGCGTTAGAGCCGCTGCGGAGACCGACTTGATTTCGCGGGGCGTCAGACTGGCGGGGTTCTTCATCCCCCGGCTAGCGATAGACGCAACACGCGAACTAGTTTTCTCGTTGGAAGCCAAACAAATCACCTCCTTCCGATTACTGGCAGGCTAAACACTCGTCGTAGTCAGTCGACTCGCCCAGCTCGAACTTCGGCTTCTCGATCGTGTTGTCGGCCTCGACCCCGCCGGCGAACCCGGCGCGCTGCACCGACTTCGAGCGGAGATAGTAGAGCGACTTGATGCCGAGCTCCCACGCGCGGAAGTGGAGCATCAGAAGGTCCCACTTCTCGACGTCGGCAGGGATGAACAGGTTGAGCGACTGCGCCTGATCGATATAGGGCGCGCGGTCGCCGGCAAGCTCGAGCACCCAGCGCTGGTCGATCTCGAAGCTCGTCTTGTAGCAGTCCTTCTCCTCCTGGCTGAGGAAGTCGAGATGCTGGACCGAGCCGCCGCGCTCGAGGATCGTGTTCCACACCGCGTCCGAGTTCTTCGACTTGGAGATCAGCAGCTTTTCCAGATACGGGTTCTTGACCGCGAAGCTGCCCGACAGCGTCTTGTGCGTGTAGATATTGGCCGGGATCGGCTCGATGCAGGCCGACGTGCCGCCGCAGATGATGCTGATCGACGCGGTCGGCGCGATCGCCATCTTGCAGCTGAACCGCTCCATCACGCCCATGTCGGCCGCATCCGGGCACGGGCCACGCTCGACCGCGAGCTGCATCGAGGCTTCGTTCACCTGCGCGGCGATGTGCTTGAAGATCTTGAGGTTCCACGACTTGGCCATCGCCCCCTCGAACGGCAGCCCGCGTGCCTGGAGGAAGCTGTGGAAACCCATGACGCCAAGGCCCACCGACCGCTCGCGCGCCGCCGAATAGCGGGCGCGGGCCATCTCGTCGGGCGCACGCTCGATATAGTCGGTGAGGACGTTGTCGAGGAAGCGCATCACGTCCTCGACGAAACGCTTGTCGTCCTTCCACTCGTCCCAGGTTTCGAGGTTGAGCGACGACAGACAGCAAACTGCGGTGCGGTCGTTTCCGAGGTGATCGCGGCCGGTCGGCAGCGTGATCTCGCTGCACAGGTTCGAGGTCGATACCTTGAGGCCCAGGTCACGGTGATGCTTGGGCATCGTGTTGTTCACATGGTCGCTGAACACGATGTAGGGCTCGCCCGTCGCCAGCCGCGTCTCGACCAGCTTCTGGAACAGCGCGCGCGCATCGACCTTGCCGCGGACGCTGCCGTCCTTGGGCGACTTGAGCTCCCACTCGGCGCCGTCGCGGACCGCTTCCATGAAGGCGTCGGGGATCAGTACGCCGTGATGGAGGTTCAATGCCTTGCGGTTGAAGTCGCCCGAGGGCTTGCGGATCTCGAGGAACTCCTCGATCTCCGGGTGGCTGATGTCGAGATAGCAGGCGGCCGAGCCGCGGCGGAGCGACCCTTGGCTGATCGCCAGCGTCAGCGAGTCCATCACGCGCACGAACGGAATGATGCCGCTGGTCTTGCCATTGAGGCCGACGGGCTCGCCGATGCCGCGGACATTGCCCCAATAGGTGCCGATGCCGCCGCCGCGCGAAGCAAGCCACACATTCTCGTTCCACGTCTCGACAATGCCCTCCAGGCTGTCGGGGACCGAGTTGAGATAGCAGGAGATGGGCAAGCCGCGCCCGGTGCCGCCGTTCGACAGCACGGGCGTCGCCGGCATGAACCACAGCTTTGAGATATAGTCGTAGAGCCGCTGGGCGTGCGGCGCATCGTCGGCATAGGCCGAAGCCACGCGCACGAACAGGTCCTGATAGCTTTCGCCGGGCAGGAGATAACGGTCCTTCAGCGTCTCCTTGCCGAACTCGGTCAGCAGCGCGTCGCGGCCGTGATCAACCTCGACCGCATAGAGCTGTGCGTCGATCGACTTCGAATCGCGCTTGGGCTTGGGTGCCGCGGCGGCTTCGAGGGCGGGGGCTTCGGCAATGTCGGTGCTGTCGTTCACGCGCTGATCGTCCCTGAAATCCATGACGGCCCCGTTCCTCATACGTTCGACTCGGGCGTCGTCGTGCGATGCTACCACCGCCCCGCCCACGCGCGAGAACAAAAAGTGATCGCGCCGGGGCCTCGCGGCGGCGGCAGGGCCATCACCGCGATATGGTGTCGCGGCGTCCTGATACCACCTCTTGTGTCAGCCCCCTGACGTGACCGCAATAGATTGTGGCCAATCGCGTTTACGCACAAGCGGGTAAATGACGTTTTAGGGACTCGGTTCGTCGCTAAACTGAATCGGTTCGTCGATGCAGTAGAACCGCTCATCGGCTGCGACGCATGGATGTTCCTCACCTTTGCGATTGGCAAGGGCATCCAAAGGGTCAGCAAAAAGAAACCCGTGGAAGAATCATTTCGGCCGCAGCGGCTTGCCGTGCCACGACGCGACGGCGATGCTGACCCCAACATCTTGTGGGGGAGCGACAGGCATGACAATCGATCGGCGGGCGATGTTGAAGGCGGGTGCGGCGGGTCTCGCGGGCGCGGCGGCGGGCCCGGCGCTGGCGGCCGATCCCGCGGCGAAGCTGCGCCCCGCGGTCGAGGCCGGGCACGCTGCCGCCGTCGAGCGGCTGCGCGAGTGGATTGCCCTCCCCTCGATCGCCGCGGAGAATCGCGGCTATCCCGAGGGTCCCGACTATATGCGCCGCCTCGCGCTCGACGCCGGGTTCCAGACGGCAGAAATCGTCCCGTCGAGCGGCAAGCCCGGCGTGTTCGCGACGCTCGACGCGGGCGCGAAGAAGACGCTCGGCATCTACTTCATGTACGACGTCAAGCAGTACGACCCCAAGGAATGGTCGAGCCCGCCGCTCGAAGGGCGGATCGTCGACAAGCCCGGTCTCGGCCGTGTCATGGTCGGCCGCGGCGCGGTCAACCAGAAGGGGCCGGAGACGGTGTTCCTCGCCGCGCTCCACGCCTTCAGGCGCGCCGGCGTCAAGCTCCCCGTCAACCTCGTCCTCGTGGCGGAGGGGGAAGAGGAGATCGCTTCCCCGAACTTTCACGAGATCGTCCAGACCCCGCGCGTGGCCGCGGCGCTGAAGAAGTCGGTTGGCGTCATCATCCCGACCGGCTGGCAGAACCCGGCGACCGGCGCGGTGACGCTTGCCCTCGGCGCCAAGGGGGCGATGGAGTTCGAGCTCACCGTCTCGGGCGAGAAATGGGGCCGCGGGCCCAAGGGCGACATCCATTCGAGCGAGAAGGCGCGCGTCGACAGCCCGCCCTGGCGCCTCGTCGCGGCGCTCTCGACCCTCGTCAGCCCCGACGGCAATACGGTCATGATCGACGGCATCCAGGACAAGGTCGTGCCGCTGACCCCCCGCCAGCGCGAGCTGATCGCGATGACCGCGCGCGCGACCGACGAGGCGGTGGTGAAGCGGCAGCTCGGCGTCGCCCGCTGGATCGACGACATGGACTGGGAGGCCTCGCTCGTCCGGCTGGCACAGGTGCCCACGGTCAACATTCAGGGGCTGGTCTCGGGCTATACCGGCCCCGGCGGCAAGACCGTGCTGCCCGGGCGCGCGACCGCCAAGATCGAGATCCGGCTGGTCCCCGACATGACGATCGACGACACGCTCCAGAAGCTGCGTGCGCATCTCGACAAGCGGGGGTTCGGGGACGTCGAGATCAACGTCTCGGGCGGTTATGGCCCGACCCAGACCGACGAGGCGAGCGCGCTGATCCGCGCCGAGCTCGCCACCTGCGAGCGGCTGGGCGTGCCCGCGACACTCGCGCCGCGGCTGGCGGGCAGCTGGCCGGGGGTGATCTTCACCGGGCCGCCGTTGGGCCTGCCCGCCGGCCAGTTCGGCTTCGGCCACGGCAGCGGCGCGCACGCTCCCGACGAATATTTCCTGATCGAGAGCACCAACCCCAAGGTGATGGGGATGAAGGACGCGACGATGGGGTTCGTCGATTTTCTGTATCAGGTCGCGGCAACGGCCTGATCCCGCCCCCTTCCGTCACCCCGGAACCAGTCCGGGGTGACGATCCGGGTTAGCGCGCCGCCGGTGCCCCAGTCGGGGCTGCCACGGCCGATGTTGCCGGGGTCGCTCCTGCCAGAACCTTCGCCGAGGGCACGACCGTCATCGTCCAGTCGCGCTCGGGCCGCAGATATTTCGCCGCCAGCGCCTGCAACTCGGCCGGTGCCATCCGGCCGAGATCCTGCGGCAGCGTCGCGATCGACGCGAGGCGCTTGGGATCGCGCGTCCCGCCTGCGGTCTGCATCATCCAGAAGGTGTTCCCGCTCGACATGCGGATCCAGCTCTGCGCCACCGGCACCTGTGCGCGGCGCAGTTCGTCCTCGCCGACGGGCGTCGCGACGAGGTCGGCGGCGATCGCGCGTGCCGCCTCGAAGAAGAAGCCGGTCTTGTCGGGCGGCACCTGGCCGATCGCGATCAGGCGGCCGCCGCCTGGCATCCCCACGGGCCAGTCGTTGACGACGTTGGGCGTATAGCTAACCCCCGCCTGGCTGCGCAGCCGGTCGAACAGCCGGTCGCGGAAGATGGCGGCCAGCACTTCGAGCCGGCGGCTCTCGCTGATCGCGTCGCTGCCGCCGCCGGTCGGCCAGGCGATGACCGCCGCGGCCTGATTCGGCTGCCCCTCGTGCGTGCGCTCCACGGGCTGGGCCGCATGCCCGGGGAAGTCGGGCGACGGGCCGGTGATGGGCGCCTCCGGCCGCGGCTTCATCGCCCCGAACGAGGCGGCGACCGCATCGACCACGGCATCTGCCTTGACGTCCCCATACACCTGCACCTCTATCGGGCCCGAGGCGAGGATCGGCTGCCAGAACGCGCGGAACGCCTTCGCATCGAGCTTCTCGACTGCCTCGCGCGGCGGCACGCCCCAGCGCGCGTCGCCATTGTGGAGCAGCTTCTCGAGGTCGCGGCTCAGCACCGCGTCGGGCGATGCCTCGAGCCCGGCATAGCCCGCCAGCATCACCGCCCGCGCCCGTGCCACTGGATTTGGGTCCCAGCCGGGCGAATTGAGCTTGGCGGCGATCAGCTTGAGCTGGTCGGCCAGATCGGCGGGCGTCGTCAGCGCGCCGAACATGAAGGCGTCGTCGTCGATCGCGAAGTCGAGCCCGATCTGCCGCCCGCTGGTCAGGCGGTCGATCTCCTCCTGCCCGAACTTGCCGATGCCCGAGGGGATGAGCGCCAGGTCGCCCGCCCAAACCGGCGTCACGCGATCAGACGGCAGCCCGCGCAGGCCATTGCCGAAGCGGACGCGGACATAGACCTTGTTGGTCTCCGACTCGTTGGGGAAGACCAGCAGCTTGACGCCGTTCGCGTAATCAATCTGTTCGATCGACGGTTCGGTGACGACGATCTTGCGGGTCGCGACCTTGCCCGGCCGGCCGAGACGCGGCAGCTTGTCAAAGCCGATCGCCCCGCCGCGGGCACGCATATAGGCAAGCTTCGATACGTCCTCGTCGAGCACGGCGGCGAGGCGTGCCTGGACATTGGTGTCAGGCGTGCGCGTGTTGACGATCGCGCGGCGATCGCCCTCGAACACCTTTTTCGTCGCGGCGAGCACGCGCGCGGGCGTGAAGAACTTCTTCGCCACCGCCCCGCGGAAGATGCCGAGCGAGCCCTCCGACGAAGCCGCGGTTTCGCGGATGTCTACCGCCTGGACGATCTCGTCGGCCTGGATCGCGCCGGCCTCGACCCGAGAAGTATCGACGGCGTTCTTCATCGCGGCGTCGATCTCGGCCACTTCGCGGTCGATCTCGGCTTGCGTTGGCGCGTTGACCATTGCGTCGGCGATGACGCGGCGCACGTCACGCACCGCTGTCTCCCAATCCTCGCCCACGGGCACGATGCTGACCGCGGTCAGGTTGGCCGAGCGGGCGACGTCCTGAAGATCGGCATTGGCGGTGATGAAGCTGCCGCCGCCGCGCGCGCGCGATTCGAGCCGGCGGTTGAGGATGCGGATCGCGATCTGGTCGATCATCCGCTCCTGATTGAACAGCACGGTGTCGGCCTCGATCGTCCATGGGCGCAGGATCGCCATGGTGACGACCGGCGGGATCGAGGGTTCGACCGACACCGCGCTGGCGGGCTTGCCCTCCTGCGGCTTGCCGAAATCGGGCGCGGGCGTCGCCGGCCCCTTGGGCGTCCAGCCGCTGAAATGCTTTTGCACGAGCGCCTGGAGCTGTGCGGGATCGACGTCGCCGGCGATGACGATCGTCGTGCGGTCGGGGCGGTACCAGCGCTCGTGGAACGCCTGCACGCTCGCCGCCGTCGCGCCGTTGAGCGTCTCGACCGTGCCGATCGGCGAGCGGTCGGCGAGCGGCTGGCCCGCGAAGAACAGGCTGCGCGTCGCGTCGGAGAACCGCATCGAGGGATTGAGCCGCTCGCGCTGCTCGGCGAGCACCACCGGCCGCTCGGCGTCGAGCGCGGCCTGCGTCAGCGTCGGCGCGGCCATCATCCCCGCCAGCACCTTCATGCTCTCATCGAGCCCCGCGGGCGTCGCGGAAGGGAGGTCGAGCTTGTAGACCGTCTGGGTAAAGGTCGTGCTGGCATTGGTGTCCGAGCCGAAGGTGACGCCCAGCCGCTGCCACAGCCGCTTCGATTCGCCGTCGGGCACGTACTGCGAGCCGCGGAAGGACAGATGCTCGATCAGGTGCGCGAAACCGCGCTCGCGGTCGGCCTCCATCAGCGAGCCGGCGTCGATGCGCACGCGGATCGCCACCTGCCCGGGCGGCACGCCGTTGCGGCGCACGGCATAGCGCAGGCCGTTGGGCAGCGTCCCGAACGTCCATGCCGGGTCGGGCGTAATGTCGCTGCCCTTGTAGAGCCAGGGCTCGTCGGCGGTCTGAACGGACCCCGGCTGCATCAGCGGGATGGCGGCGGGCGCGGCGGTCTGCGGCGCGGGGGCGGGCGCGGCGGTCTGGGCGGCGAGCGGAAAAGCGGCGGCGAGCGACAGCGCGCCGAGCGCCAGGCGCGAACGGATCGGGGGGATCATTCGTTAACGCTAGCGGGCTTTGGCGCGGCCCGCCACCCCACTGCTCGAACGGCCGGTGCAGCCCGTGCTGCATGCGAGGGCGGCAGCCGGGGGGACACCTGCCCCGGGCGCTGCCGCAATCGGGTCGGGGATCGCCATGTTTCGGACGCGAAGCTCGCCTAGCGGCGACAATCCCTATGGCGTCCAAGAGCTTACCCCCGGTGACCGTGCTTGCCCAAAGCCGCCCCTCGCCGCCCGATGCGCCGGTCCCCCAGCATATCGAAGCGTCGGCGCAGCCGCCAACGCTCGCGCCGGCCCGGGACCGCCCCATCATCATCCGCTATGGCAAGCATCTGCGCGGCGCCTTCGACCGCCTGATCGGCGGCTCCTCGCTCGTCTCGAACGAACCCGTGCTCGATATGCGCGACTTCGCCTGGACATGCGCGCTGCGGCGGCAATGGCGCGCGATCCGCGACGAGGCGCTAACGGTGGCGCTCGACCGCCGCGCTGCGCCGAGCCTGTCGGAAGTCTCGCCCGATCACCGCGCGATCGCCGCGCCCGAGGCGTGGCGTTCCTTCTTCCTTCATGGCTATGGTTATCCGATTGCCGAGAACCTCGCCCGCTGCCCCGCGACTGCGCGGGCGGTGACGGAGATCCCCGGCCTCGTCAGCGCCTTCTTCTCGATCCTCGCCCCCGGCACGCACATCCCGGCGCATCGCGGCGTGACCAAGGGGCTCATCACCTGCCACCTGGGGCTGATCGTGCCGCAGGACGGCGACGCCCGGATGCGCGTCGGCGACCGGGTGGTCCGCTGGGCAGAGGGCGAGACGCTCGTCTTCGACGACACCTATGACCACGAGGTCTGGAACGACAGCACGAGCACCCGCGTCGTCCTCCTCATCCAGTTCGAGCGCCCGCTCGCCCAGCCGGGCAAGTGGATCGCAGACTTGGTTCTGGGCGCCGTCCGCCGCTCGGCCTTCGTGCAGGAGGCGCGCGCCAACATCCACGCCTGGAACCGGGCGATCAGCGCCCTCGACACTTGATAGATAGCAGCCGCGCGGCCACATGGCGGGCATGCTGATCGAGACCGAAGCCACGCCCAATCCCGCGACGATGAAGTTCCTGCCCGGCCGCGAGGTGATGGCCGGCGGCACGCGCGACTTCGCGAGTCCCGAAGAGGCCGAGGCCTCGCCGCTCGCCGACGCGCTGTTCGGCCTGGGCGACGTGACCGGCGTGTTCTTCGGCCGCGATTTCGTGAGCGTCACCGCGGCGCCCGGCGTCGATTGGGCGAGCCTCAAGCCCGATGTGCTCGGCATCCTGCTCGACCACTTCGCCGGCGACATGCCGCTGTTCCGCCCCGGCAACGCCGCGGGCATAGCCGTGCCCGCCGACGACGCGACCTTCGTCGAGGATCCCGAGGACGCCGACATCGTCGCGCAGATCCGCGAGCTGATCGACACGCGCGTCCGTCCCGCAGTCGCCAATGACGGCGGCGACATCGTCTATCGCGGGTTCGAGAAGGGGAAGGTCTATCTCCAGATGCAGGGCGCCTGCTCGGGCTGCCCGTCGTCCTCGGCGACCCTCAAGCAGGGCATTGAGCAGCTGCTGCGCTACTATGTGCCCGAAGTGACCGAGGTGCGCGCGGTCTGACCCGGCGCGCCTCGCACCATCCGACAACGACAAGGGACCGCTTTCGATGGGCCAGCCGCTCGACGACGCCGCGCTCGACACGATCTTCCGCACCGCGCGCACCTATAACGGCTATGACGATACGCCCGTGACCGAGGCGGACGTGCGGGCGATCTACGACCTCATCAAGATGGGGCCGACCTCCGCCAACCAGCAGCCCGCGCGTTTCGTCTGGGTGCTCGGCGACGAGGCGAAGGCAAAGCTCGCCGCCGCCGCGAGCGACAGCAATGCCGACAAGATCCGCAAGGCACCCGCCAGCGTCGTGATCGGCATGGACCTGGACTTCCACGAGCAGCTGCCCTGGCTGTTCCCGCACACCGACGCCAAGAGCTGGTTCAAGACCGAGGAGGCGCTGCGCGAGAGCGCGTTCCGCAACAGCTCGCTTCAGGGCGCGTATTTCATCATCGCCGCGCGCGCGCTCGGCTGGGACACGGGGCCGATGTCGGGCTTCGATCCCGACAAGGTCAACGCCGCCTTCTTTGCCGACCAGCCGCGGGTGCGCGTCAACTTCATCTCGACCTTCGGCAAGGGCGATCCCTCGACGATTTTCGACCGCAGCCCGCGCCCCGAGTTCGAGACCTTCGGGCGCATCGAATAACCGCATTGCGCACGCTCGTCATCGAAACTGCCACCGCCGCCTGCTCGGTCGCGCTGATCGAAGGCGGCGATGTGGTCGACGCGCGGCACGAGGTAGTCGGGCGTGGCCATGCCGAGCGACTGCTGCCGATGATCGCCGAACTGGCCGGAGGCGGCCGCGCCGACGCCATCCTCGTCGATTGCGGGCCGGGCAGCTTCACCGGCATCCGCGTGGGCCTTGCCGCCGCACGCGGCCTCGCGCTCGGTTGGGACGTGTCGGTGACGGGGTACAGCGCGCTGCCGCTGGTCGCCGCCCGCGCCCTTGCCGACCGCCCCCAACTCGCGGCGCTTGCGGTCGTGATGGAAGGGGGGCACGGTGAGGTGTTCGTGCAGGCCTTTGACGCCCCCCTTGCCCCGCGCGGCTCCTTTGCGTCGCTGACGCCGGCGGCGGCGCTCGACCAGTTGCCGGCCGATCTGCCGATCGTGGGCGACGGCATCCGTCATCTGGCCGACGGGCATCGCGACCTGACGGCGCGCCATCCCGCGGCCGCCGACGCGCTGCTGCTGCCGCCCGCCGAGCGTGCGCTTGCGCCGACGCCGATCTACGGCCGTGCGCCCGACGCCAAGCTGCCGGGGCACGCTTGAGCACCGCGGTCGGCGGCACGTTGCTGCGCGGCGCCGGCCCGGCCGAGGTGCGGCTGATCGACGCGCTGATGCGCGAGAGCTTCGACCCGCGCTATGGAGAGGCGTGGACGCAGGGCCAGTGCCTCGGCATCCTGTCGCTGCCGGGCGTCTGGCTGACGGTCGCCGAGCTGGCGGGCGAGCCGGCGGGCTTCGCACTCGCGCGACTCGCCGCCGACGAGGCCGAACTCCTGCTCCTCGCCGTCCGTCCCGCGATGCGTCGGCGAGGCGTCGGCGCGGCGCTGCTGCGCGGCATCGTCGCCGACTGCCGCGACCGCGGCGCCGCCGTCCTCCATCTCGAGGTTCGCGCCGGCAACGGCGCGATAGCGCTTTACGAGCGCGAGGGTTTCCGGAAAGTCGGCGTCCGCCGCGAATATTACCGCGGGACGACGGGCGATGTGTTCGACGCCCACAGCTTCAGTCTAACGCTCGGCTGACCGCCAAAAGCTCAACTGCCCGCCTTGAAGTCGCCATGCGATACCCCGATAGGAGCCGCGCGGACTTGCGCGACAGACGCAATCCTGACGGGTCGAAAAGGACATGGAATGAACGATCAGAACGAGCTGAACGAAACGCTGGTCACCTTGACCGCGGACATCGTCGCCGCACATGTCAGCAACAACAGTGTCGCGGTGTCGGACCTGCCGCTGCTCATCCAGAACGTGCATGGCGCGCTCTCGGGTCTTGGCGGCGTCGTCGCCGAGCCCGAAATCAAGCAGGAGCCGGCAGTCTCGGTCCGCGCGTCGGTGAAGCCCGACTACATCGTCTGCCTTGAGGACGGCAAGAAGCTGAAGATGCTCAAGCGTCACTTGATGACGCACTATCAGATGACGCCCGAGCAGTACCGCGCCAAGTGGAACCTGCCCGCCGACTATCCGATGGTCGCACCCAACTACGCCGAGCAGCGCCGAAGCCTGGCCAAGAAGATCGGCCTCGGTACCCAGCGCCGCAAGCGGTAAGAGTCGTTTGAGAACTGGTTGACGCCCGTTCCAGCGGCGCCGGCCCGCTCCTTCACCCGGCGATCCATCAGGATACTGAGCGGGTGGCGGGGTGGGGGAGCGGACCGGTGCCGCTTCTCATAGTTGCGAGTCGTTCGCTGGCGCCGCGCTCTTCCCTCGACGCGCCGAGCCGATTACATCGGCCCCATGCCTCGCAAGATCGACCTCGAAGCCCTGTGCCACGAAAAGGGCCTGCGCATCACCGAACAGCGCCGCGTGATCGCCCGCGTGCTTTCCGAAGCGGAGGACCATCCCGACGTCGAGATGGTCTATGCCCGCGCCTCGGCGATCGACAGCGGCATCTCGATCGCGACCGTCTATCGTACCGTGCGCCTGTTCGAGGAGGCGGGCATCCTCGACCGCCACGATTTCGGCGACGGACGCGCGCGCTACGAACCTGCGCCCGAGGCGCATCACGACCACCTGATCGACGTCGAGACGGGCAAGGTCATCGAGTTCGTCGATCCCGAGCTCGAGCTCTTGCAGAAGCAGATCGCCGAGCGGCTGGGCTTCCGCCTCGTCGATCACCGCATGGAGCTCTATGGCGTCGCACTCGACCGCAAGTCGTGACGCGGCGCGGCGGGCCGAGGCCGCCGCGGGGCTGGCGACCCGGCTGACAATGCCCGAGCTGGTCCGGCTCTGGGCACGGATCGCGCTCATGGCGCTGCTCGTCCTGAGCCATGTGCCGATGCACTATCTCTGGCGGCTCCTCCGCCTCCCCTCGCCCTGGCCGCGCTGGTTCCTTGGGCGGGTCGCGTGGGTGGCGGGGGCGCGGGTCGAGAAGATCGGCACGCCGCTCCGCCGCGACGTCTTCTACGTGTCGAACCATCTGAGCTGGATCGACATCCTCGCGCTCGGCGGCGCGAGCGGTACCGCCTTCGTCGCCAAGGCCGAGCTGGCCAGCTCGCCGCTGGTCGGCTGGCTCGCAGGGCTCAACCGCACCGTCTATGTCAAGCGCGAGAACCGGCTGGGCGTCGCCGAGCAGATCAATCAGCTGCGCGACGCGCTCGCCGACAATTGGGCAATCACCATCTTTCCCGAGGGGACGACGACCGACGGCCGCTCGCTCCTTCCGTTCAAGACGCCGATGCTGCGTGTTCTCGAACCGCCGCCGCCGGGTGTCATGGTCCAGCCCGTGCTGCTCGACTATGGCGCGGTGGGCGAGGAGATCGGCTGGATCGGCGCGGAGGGCGGCGTCAACAACGCCAGGCGAATCCTCGCGCGGCCGGGCAGTTTCCGCCTGAAGGTCCATTTCCTCGAACCCTTCTTCCCAGCCGACTTTCCGGGGCGCAAGGCGATCGCCGCCGAGAGCCGCCGCCGGATCGAAACGGCGCTGGTCGCCGCGCTCGGCCAGCCGCTCCGCCCCTTCGCCCACGACGTTGCGCCGGTGCGCTATGCCGTAGAACGCGGCGCACCGCCGCTACCCGACGAGACCCCGCGGGTGGCGGAGGCGGACGATCTTCGCTAAGGGCGCGCCCGTCATGACCACCGCTCCCAAGACCTTCCACGTCAAGTCGTTCGGCTGCCAGATGAACGTCTATGACGGCGAGCGCATGGGCGAGCTGATGGCGGCGGAGGGGCTGACGCCGGTTGCCGATGCCGATGCCGCCGACCTCGTCGTGCTCAACACCTGCCACATCCGCGAGAAGGCGACCGAGAAGGTCTATTCGGACATCGGCCGCATCCGCAAGCACGCCGCTGCCGGCGGCCGCAAGCCGATGATCGCCGTCGCCGGCTGCGTGGCACAGGCCGAGGGGGCGGAAATCGTCGCCCGCGCCAGGGTCGATGTGGTGGTGGGGCCGCAAGCCTATCACAACCTGCCCGATCTGGTGGCGAGGGCCGCCGCCGGCGCCCCCGCGCTCGACACCGACATGCCGCCCGAATCGAAGTTCGGCGCGCTCCCCCGGCGCCGGCGCGTCGGCCCCTCGGCCTTCCTGACGGTGCAGGAAGGGTGCGACAAGTTCTGCACCTATTGCGTCGTCCCCTATACCCGCGGGGCGGAGGTCAGCCGGCCGATGGGGGCGATCGTCGACGAGGCCAGGGCGCTGGTCGATGCTGGCGCGCGCGAGATCACCCTCCTCGGGCAGAACGTCAACGGCTGGCGGGATGCCGACCAGAACGGTCTTGAGGCGCTGATCCACGCGCTTGATCGGATCGAGGGGCTGGCGCGCATCCGCTATACGACAAGCCACCCCAACGACATGACCGACGGCCTCATCCGCGCGCATGCCGAGGTCGAGAAGCTGATGCCCTTCCTCCACCTGCCGGTGCAGGCGGGCAGCGACCGCGTGCTGAAGGCGATGAACCGCAGTCATACGCGCGATACCTATCTTCGCCTGCTCGACCGCATCCGCGCGGTTCGCCCCGACATCGCCCTGTCGGGCGACTTCATCGTCGGCTTCCCCGGCGAAACCGATGCCGAGTTCGAGGAGACGCTGAGCCTGATCGACGAGGTCGGCTATGCGCAGGCGTTCAGCTTCAAATACAGCCCGCGCCCCGGCACTCCCGCCGCGACGATGCAGGACACGGTGCCCGCCGCGGTGATGGACGAGCGGCTCCAGCGCCTCCAGGCGGCACTCAACCGCGATCAGGCGGCGTTCAACGCGGCGACGCTGGGTCGTACCTGCGAGGTGCTGATCGAGCGGAAGGGCAAGCTTCCCGGCCAGATGCTCGGCAAGTCGCCCTGGCTCCAGTCGGTCCACCTCATGACCGACGCCGCGATCGGCGACATCGTCGAGGTCGAGGTGGTCCGCGCCGATCCCAACTCGCTGGCCGGTGTGGAGCGGGTCCGCGCTGCCGCGTGACTTTCGCGCCACGCCGCACGGGCCTCGCGCGATGATGCGTCATTTTCGCGTTGTACGGCGTTCCCGCACTCTGACAGACTGCGCCCCGTGAAGCGTGAAAGGATCGCATGAGCCGCAAGCCCGTCCCCGCCCGCGCGGGGGAAAAGTCGCGGATCGAACTCGCCTTCGACCGGCCGGAGATGCTGCCCCAGCTGTTCGGCGAATATGACACCAACCTCGTCGCGCTCGAGAACCGCCTCGGTGTCTATATCACCGCGCGCGGCGACAAGGTGGGGATCGAGGGGACGGCGGAGAGCGTGGCGCTTGCCCGCGACGTGCTTCAGGGCCTCCATTCGCGGCTGATCCAGGGGCAGGAGATCGATCCCGGCCTGGTCGATGCGGTGATCGCGATGGCGTCCGAACCGACGCTCGACGGCATCATCCGCCGCGACCCCGCCGCGCCGCCGCCGATCATGATCCGGACGCGCAAGAAGACGATCGTGCCGCGATCGGCCGCGCAGACCTATTACATGCAGCAGCTGGTCGGCCACGACATCATCTTCGCGCTCGGCCCGGCCGGCACCGGCAAGACCTATATCGCCGTGGCACAGGCGGTGGCGCAGCTCATCTCGGGCAGCGTCCAGCGGCTGATCCTGTCGCGCCCCGCGGTCGAGGCAGGGGAGAAACTCGGCTTCCTGCCCGGCGACATGAAGGACAAGGTCGATCCCTATCTGCGCCCGCTCTACGACGCCCTCTACGACTGCCTGCCCGCCGAGCAGGTCGAGCGGCGCATCGCGAGCGGCGAGATCGAGATCGCGCCGATCGCCTTCATGCGCGGCCGCACGCTTGCCGACGCCTTCGTCATCCTCGACGAGGCGCAGAACACGACGCCGATGCAGATGAAGATGTTCCTCACGCGCTTCGGCCAGAACAGCCGGATGGTGGTGTGCGGCGATCCCAACCAGACCGACCTGCCCGGCGGCGTCGGTGCCTCCGGCCTCAACGACGCGGTCCAACGGCTCGAGGGGATCGAGGGCCTGTCGATCGTCCGTTTCACCGCCGCCGACGTCGTTCGCCACCCGATCGTCGGGCGTATCGTCAACGCTTACGAGGGCGGCGATTGAAACCGAGCAGGTGAGCAGGTGGAAGACTTCGACGCGGCCTCACAACTTCGCCTCGTGCCGATTGATGACGCCGAACGCCGACTCGCGCTCGACGCTCATGCGCGGTATGGCCCCCGCATGCTGGCAGCCCTCAACATGGGCGACCGCTTCGCCTATGAGTGCGCGAAGGCGCATGGCGCGCGGTTGCTCTCCAAGGGTGGCAATTTCGCAAGGACCGACCTTTCATGATCGAAGTGGCCGTCCAGGCCGAGCCGGATTGGGGCGACAGGGGCGAGTGGCAGGGGATCGCCGACCGCGCCGCGCGCGCGGCGATTGGCCGCACGCCGCAGGCCGAGTGGCTTCAAAGCCCCGCGACGATCGAGATCGCCGTCCGCCTGACCGACGATGAAGAGGTGCGGACGCTCAACCGTGACTATCGGGGCAAGGACAAGCCCACCAACGTCCTCTCCTTCCCGATGATCCAGCCCGACCTGCTCGATACCGTCACGCAGAACAGCGACGATGGCGAGGTGTTGCTCGGCGACATCGTCCTCGCCCGCGGCGTATGCGTGGCCGAGGCGGCCGAGCGCGGCATCGCGCCCGCGGAACATGCCACGCACCTGATTGTTCACGGCTGCCTTCATTTGCTAGGCTATGACCATCAAGGCGATGGCGAGGCCGAGACGATGGAAGCGATCGAGCGCGCCGTCATGGCCGAGTTGAACCTGCACGACCCCTATCCCATCGAAGAGGACTGACGACCCCCAATGCCCGAGGGCCAAAGTACCGGCGCCGCGACCGGCGACCTTCATCCCCCCGCCGACGGCGGCATATGGCGCGGCCTTCGCGCCTTTCTCTTCGGCGACGAAAGCCACGAGAGCCTGCGCACCCGCATCGAGGACGTCATCGCCGAGCATGAGCAGGAGGCCGAGGCACCCGTCGCCGGCGACCTCGCCCCTGTCGAGCGGCAGATGATCCGCAACCTCCTCCATTTCGGCGAGCGCGACGCGGGCGACGTCGGCGTGCCGCGCGCCGATATCACCGCGATCGAGGAGAAGACGTCCTTCGCCGACCTCGTCCAGTGTTTCGCCAAGGAGGGGCACAGCCGCCTTCTCGTCTATCGGGAGAATCTCGACGACGTCATCGGCATGGTCCATATCAAGGACGTGTTCGCGATCCTTGCCGCGGGCGAGGCACCGCCCGCGACGCTCGACGGGCTGATCCGGCAGCCGCTCTACGTGCCGCAATCCATGGGCGCGATCGACCTGCTCCTCCAGATGCAGACCAGCCGCACGCACCTCGCCGTCGTGCTCGACGAATATTCGGGGACTGAGGGGCTCATTACGATCGAGGATCTGGTCGAGGAGATCGTCGGCGCGATCGAGGACGAGCATGACGAGGCGCCGCACGCGCTGCTCGTGCCGCTCGACGGCGGCGCGTGGGAAGCGGACGCCCGCGCCGAACTCGAACAGGTCGCACAGCTCGTCGATCCGCGGCTTGCAGAGGTCGAGGAGGATATCGAGACGCTGGGCGGCCTCGCCTTCGTCCTTGCGGGACAGGTGCCGCAGGCGGGCGCCTGCCTTCCACACCCCAGCGGCTGGCAACTCGAGATCGTCGAGGCCGATACGCGCCGCGTCGCAAAACTCAGGCTGCACCCCCCGCGCGAGGAAGCGCCGGAGGAATAGCGCTTGATCCTCACGGGTTCGGAGACGAACGGGTCAAGCGCCCGTTGATTTCGCCGGCACGAGCCGCGCAGGCGCAATCGGGGCGGCGTGCGTCCTCATCGAGGCACATAGCGGGGGCGGCACGCCGGTTTTGGCGACCTCGCTTTCCGCCCAACCACCCTTTCGCTTTCGGGCCAAGCCGCTATCTCAGGCCCATGCGCAAACACATCCTGATCATCCTCGGCCTGCTGATCGCGCTCGGCGCGGGCGTGTTCTGGTATCTCTCTCGACCCGACCAGGCGCGGCTGCCCATTGAGCAGGTCATGGGCAAGACGCCGCGCATCACCCCGCCGCGCGCGCAATGGCTGCCGACGATCGGCATCGCCGAGCCGGTGGGCTGGGCGAACGGCGCCAAGCCCGTGCCGGCCGCGGGCCTCGCGGTCGATGCGTTCGCCAGTGGCCTCGACCACCCGCGCTGGATGTACTTGCTGCCGAACGGCGATGTGCTGGTGGCCGAAACGAACGGGCCGAAACGCGAGGGCGGCGGTATCGTCAAGCGCGTGCAGGCCTGGCTGATCGGTCGGGCGGGCGGTGCAGTCCCCTCGGCCAACCGCATCACCCTGCTGCGCGACGCGGATGGCGACGGGCGGGCGGAAGTGAGGACGCCGCTCCTTCAGAATCTCAACTCGCCCCTCGGCATGGCGCTGGTCGGCGAATGGCTCTATGTCGCCAACACCGATGCGCTGGTGCGTTTCCCGTTCAGGGTCGGCCAGACGCGGATCGACGCGCGGCCCGAAAAGGTCGTCGACCTCCCGCCCGCGGGCAATCACTGGACGCGCAACGTCATCGCCAACCCCGACGGTTCGAGCCTGTTCGTTGCGGTGGGTTCCGATTCGAACATCGCCGAGAATGGCCTCGACCGCGAGAAGTACCGCGCCAACATCCTCGAGGTGTTTCCCGAGCAGAAGCGGATGCGCGTCTATGCCGCGGGGCTCCGCAACCCGGTCGGCATGGCGATCAATCCGGCCGACCGGACGCTATGGACCGTCGTCAACGAGCGCGACATGATCGGGTCCGACGTGCCGCCCGATTATCTGACGCGGGTCGAATTCGGCGGCTTCTATGGCTGGCCGTGGAATTACTGGGGCGGCTATACCGACGAGCGGGTACAGCCGCAGCGGCTGGACCTTCGCGAATATACCCGGCGGCCCGACTATGCCCTGGGGCCGCATACCGCCTCGCTCGGCCTCGCCTTCAGCGACGCGGTGAAGCTTGGTGGCCGCTATGCCTCGGGCGCGTTCATCGGCCAGCACGGCTCTTGGAACCGGTCGCCGCCGGCGGGTTACAAGGTGCTGTTCGTACCGTTCGGCGCCAACGGCTTCCCGACAGGGGCGCTGCCGACCGAGGTGCTGGGCGGCTTCCTCGACGGCGAGGGGCGCGCACAGGGCCGGCCGGTGGGCGTGATCGGCGATCGCACGGGTGCGCTGCTGGTGGCGGACGATGTGGGTAACGTCATCTGGCGGGTGCGGCCGGCCTCGTGATTCCGGAATCCCGGACCTGATCCGGGATCACGCAACTACCGTCTTCAACGATCGGAGAAGGCGGCCGGTCTCCGGATCAAGTCCGAGGTGACCATCGGCTGGTTGCCAATTCGTTCTACAGTGACGATAGCAGGCGAGTGCGCGCCTACCCCGCCCTCCACGCCAGCCATGCCGGCATCTGGATCGCCGATATGGCGGGCGCCCGCGCGGTGGGGCGCGGCGAGGCGATCGGGTTCGCCGCCGACACCCCGGCGCTCGTCCTCAACGCGCCGCTGATCGGCCAGCGTCTGGGCCATGCCGAGCTGTCGGGGCTCGACCTGCTCGAACTCTATGCCTTCCTCTTCCCCGCTCGGTTCGTCGTGCCCACCCCCGCCGGCCTCGCTCGCGCAATCGGGATCGAGCCGCCGGTCGACGACGCCGCCGTCGCGCCGTTCCTGATCGAGGCGACGCAGCGGCTTCTGAAAACGCCCGACTATGACTGGCCCGAGCGGGAGGGGGCATGGCATGCGCTCCAATCGCTCGCGCGCGCACGCTGGCCTTGGGCACCGCTGCTCGCCGGCTGCATCGCCAAGCCCGCGGTACCCGAGCGCTGGCTGTTTTCGAAGCTGCCCGAATGGGAGGAGGTCGCCCCCCGCCCCGCGCCGCGCACCGTCACATTGGACGAGGACGTTGTGCTCGGCCGCCTCCACAAGCTGACCGGCGCGGGGGCGGAGCAGCGCACCGGCCAGCGCCGCTTCGCCATCGCTGCCGCGCACGCCTTTGGCCCTCGTACCGCGCGCGAGGCCCCGAACATGGTCCTCGCGGAGGCGGGGACCGGCATCGGCAAGACACTCGGCTATCTCGCCCCCGCCTCGCTCTGGGCCGAGCGGGCGGGCGGCGCAGTGTGGGTGTCGACCTTTACCAAGGCGCTGCAACGCCAATTGTCGGCCGAGGGTGCCCGGCTGATCCCCGATCCGGCCGAGCGCCGCCGCCGCATCGTCACGCGCAAGGGGCGCGAGAATTATGTCTGCCTCCTCAACCTCGAGGACGCGCTTCAGGGCGGCTTCGGCGGGCGTGCGGCGATCCTGGCGCAGCTGGTCGCGCGCTGGGCCGCCTATACCGCCGATGGCGACATGGTCGGCGGCGATCTGCCCGGCTGGTTGCCGACCCTCTTTCGCCGCAACGGCTCGACCGCGCTGACCGACCGGCGCGGCGAGTGCGTCTATGCCGGCTGCCCGCATTACCGGAAATGCTTCATCGAGCGGGCAGCGCGTGCGAGCGCCGAGGCCGACCTCGTCATCGCCAACCACGCGCTCGTCATGGTCAACGCCGCGCGCGGGCGCGAGAGCGCGACGCGCCCGACCCGGATCGTGTTCGACGAAGGGCATCACCTGTTCGAGGCGGCCGATTCGATGTTCGGCGTCGCGCTGACCGGTGCCGAGACGATCGAGCTTCGTCGCTGGATCACCGGGCCCGAGGGTGGCGGGCGCGGGCGGCGGCGGGGCCTCGCCGCGCGCCTTTCCGACGTCGCCAGCTATGACGAGGCGGGCGGCCGCGCGATCGCCGAGATGATCGAGGGCGCGCGCGCGCTCCCGGCCGAGGGCTGGATCGCCCGCGTGGCGCAGGGCGAGCCCTTCGGCGCAATCGAGGCACTGCTGGGTGCCGTCCGCGGCCTCGTCTACGCCCGCGACGAAGGCGCAGCGGAAGGCGGCTACGGTTTGGAGACCGAGCTCGCCGAACCCTCGCCCGAGCTGGTCGAGGCGGCGGGTGCAGCGGCGGCGGCGCTCGACGCGCTGGTGCGGCCGATGGTGGCGCTTGGACACCGGCTGGAAGCGGTGCTGGCCGACGGCCCCGACTGGCTCGACGGCCCGGCGCGTGCGCGGATCGAGGGCGCGATCGCCTCTTTGGGCTGGCGGCGCGATCTGGTGGGGGCCTGGAGCGCACTGGTCCAGCGGATCGGCGGCCCTGCCGATCCCGATTTCGTCGACTGGCTGGCGGTCGACCGGGTCGAGGGGCGCGAATACGACATGGGCCTGCACCGGCGCTGGCTCGACCCGACGCGACCCTTTGCCGAGACCGTCCTCAAGCCCGCTCACGGCGTCGTCGTTGCGTCGGCGACCTTGCGCGCGGGGGGCGACTGGGACGTGGCAGAGGCGCGGTCGGGCGCGCAGCACCTCAGCCTGGGACCGCAGCGGTTCGAGGCGGTAAGCCCGTTTGATTATGCGGGCAACGCCCGCGTCCTCCTCGTCAGCGACGTGAAGCGCGGCGACGTGCCGGCCCTCGCCAATGCCTATTCGCGGCTGATCGTGGCAAGCGGGGGCGGCGTGCTGGGCCTGTTCACCGCGATCCGGCGGCTGCGCGGCGTCCATGCGCGCATTGCCGACCGGCTGGCACGCGAGGGGCTGCCGCTCCTCGCCCAGCATGTTGATCCGATCGACACGGGGACATTGGTCGACATCTTTCGCGACGACCCGCGCGCGTCGCTGATCGGGACCGACGCGCTGCGCGACGGGGTCGATGTACCCGGCCGATCGCTGCGCCTCGTCGTCATGGAGGGCGTGCCCTGGCCCAAGCCCTCCGTCCTCCACGCCGCGCGGAAACTGGCGATGGGGGGCAAGGCCTATGACGACCGCATCGTCCGCGCACGCTTGGCGCAGGCGTTCGGGCGGCTGATCCGCCGTGCCGACGATCGCGGGGCATTCGTGCTCCTTTCCACCGCCTGCCCGACACGGCTGCTCGATGCCTTCCCGCTGGGCACGCGCGTCGATCGGGTGAGCCTCGACGAGGCATGCGACATCGCACGGGCGCTGGCCAATCCGGTGCCCATCGGGCAAGAGGGCGCGATCGAAGCCTGAGTGGAGAGCCCATGCCGAGCCTGACGCTGCTGCGCCACGCCAAGTCGAGCTGGGACGATGCCGTCACCCGCGATTTCGACCGGCCGCTCAATGCGCGGGGCCGCCGCGCAGCGGTCGTGGTGGGCAGCTGGATGAAGGGCGAGGGGCTCAGCTTCGACCATGTCGCCGCCTCCCCTGCGACCCGCGTGATCGAGACGCTGGACGGGGTGAGCGAGGGTTATGGCCGGCCGATCGAGCCTGCATGGGACAAGCGCATCTACCTCGCCTCGGCGGCGACGTTGCTCGATCTGGTGCGCGAGTTTCCCGCCGGTGCCGCGCATGCGTTGATGGTCGGTCACAATCCGGGGCTGGAGGATCTCGTCCTTGCCCTCGCAGCCGACAGCCCAGACTCTCCGCTGCGCGGCGAGGTCGAGATCAAATATCCGACCGCGGCAATCGCCGTGCTGCACTGGGAGGGTGGCTGGGCCGATGCGTGCGAGGGCGGCGCGGTGCTCGACCGCTTTGTCCGGCCACGCGACCTTGCCGAAGGCCTGGGTCCCGATGACTGAGGCGGAAATCGAGCCGCTTCCTGCCGGTACTGCGCATGCACTCCCCGCCGATCTCGAAAAGGCGCTGTCGGGCAAGGAAGCGGCAGCCTGATGTGCGCTGACGCCGCTCGGCCGCAACGAGTTCATCTGCTGGATCGAGGATGCCAAGCGCCCCCGACCCGCGCGCACCGTGGCCGAGATCGCCGGGGGCAAGAAGCGCCCCTGCTGCTGGCCCGGCTGCATCCACCGCGACGACAAACCGCCCGGCCGCTGGCAACAGGCGGTGCTCGACGAAAAAGCGCGCCGCGGCTGACCCGCGACGCGCTTTTTTGTGCGCAGTTTGCGCCGATTACTTCTTGAGTTCGGCGGCTTCCTCGGCCGCTTCGGGATCGACCGATGGCGCGCCCGAGGCGGGGACGGCGCGGTCTTCCATGTCGGCGGTCGGCGTACCCTCGGTCACGTTGGCTGCTGCCGCACCCTCTGCCGCGGCCTCGGCAGGCGCGGCGTCGGCGGCGGGCGCCGCGGGCAGCGGCAGGTTCGAACCCTGCTGGTTCAGATAGGCGATGACGTTCGCCCGCTCCTGCGGATTCGACAGACCCGCAAAGCTCATCTTGGTGCCGGGCGCGTACTTGCGCGGACTGGTGAGCCACTTGTTCATCGACTCAAAGTCCCAGTTCCCGGCGATCCCCTTCAGCGCATCCGAATAGGCGAACCCCGCCTGATGGCCATGCGGCTTGCCGAGCACGCCATAAAGATTGGGGCCGATGCCCGCCGCGCCGCCCGAATTGATCGTGTGGCACGAGGCGCACTTCTTGAACACCTCGGCACCCGCCGCCGCATCGGCGCTGGCGAGCAGCGTGGCGATCGGCACTTCGGCCTCGCCGCCGCCGGCGCCCTCTTCGACGACGCCCTCGATCGGATAGCCCATCTTCTCGGGCCGCTCGCCGTGGAACACCATGCCGCTCGCGATCGTCAGCCCGAGCGCCGCGGCGCATCCTGCCAGAACCCAGCCCGCGATCGTGTTCGTGCGATTGTCCATTGCGCTGCCGATTGCCCGATGAAGTGAAAATCGGCCTTCCCTTAGAGACGCTTTCCGGGCGCGGCAAGCCGCGGTTGCACTGCGGTGAACCCCGGTCTAGGCGCGCCAGCCATGGAACAGTTCGCCGCGCCCGCGCGCCCGCTGGTCGAGGCCATGACCGCCGCCGCCGCCGCCCGCCCCGACCTTGCCGTCGCCTTTCAGGGCGCGCCCGGTGCCAACAGCCATGTCGCGCTGACGCAGGCGTTTCCCGATGCGCTGCCGCTTCCCTGCTTCGACTTCGCCGACGCGATCGACACGGTGCGCGATGGCCGTGCCGACTGCGCGATCATCCCGATCGAGAACTCGCTGCACGGCCGCGTCGCCGACATCCACTTCCTGCTGCCCGAATCGGGGCTGGTCATCACCGGCGAGCATTTCCTGCCCATCCGCCACGCGCTCCTGGGCGTCGGCACGCGCGACGAGGTGGTCGAGGCGGTGAGCCATCCGCAGGCGCTCGGCCAGTGCCGCCACTGGCTGCGCGCGCACGGCATCCGCCCGGTGAGCTATCCCGACACTGCTGGTGCCGCCGCTTTGGTGGCGGAACGGCGCGAGCCGGGCGTCGCGGCGCTCGCGCCGGCGAGGGCCGCGCCGCTTTACGGCCTCGACGTGCTCGCCGACGACATTGCCGACGGCGAGCACAATGTGACGCGCTTCGTCGTCCTTGCGCGCGGATCGAAACCTCTGGTCGGCGATGGGCCGTTCATGACGACGCTGATCTTCGCCGTGAACAACGTGCCTGCCGCGCTCTACAAGGCGCTGGGTGGCTTCGCGACCAACGGCGTCAACATGACCAAGCTGGAGAGCTATCAGCGCGGCGCCAGCTTCGCCGCGACCGAGTTCTACGCCGACATCACTGGCCGGCCGGGCGAGCCGAATGTCGATCGCGCGCTTAGGGAGCTCGGTTTCCACTCGGCCTGGGTGCGCGTGCTGGGGAGTTATCCGCAGGCGCGCGAGCGGGACTAGGACGCCCTCGTCACCCCGGACTTGATCCGCGCTGACGAGGCGAGGGCTCGCCGAGCCACCAGTTCAGCAGCGTATGCGCGATGGCGTAAGGTGGCGGGGCGAGAAAGCGGGCGTCGGACGCCCCGGCCAGTGCCGCCGCGACGTCGGCCCGGCTCGCCCAGAAGCAGTCCTCTAGTTCGCTCGTATCGACGTCCAGCGCATCATCCTCCGCGCTCGACACACAAGCGATCATCAGCTGCGAGGGAAACGGCCAGGGCTGGCTCGCGACATAGCGCACGTCGCCCACGCGCACGCCCGCTTCCTCGAACAGCTCGCGCGCGACCGCTTCCTCGATCGACTCGCCCGGCTCGACAAAGCCTGCCAGCGCCGAATAGCGACCAGGCGGCCAGCCAAGCCCGCGGCCCACCAGCACGCGCCCGTCATGCTCGGCGAGCATGATGACGACCGGATCGGTGCGCGGGAAATGTTGCGCGGCGCAACTCGGACACTCGCGCGCCCAGCCGCCCTTGGCGAGTTGAGTCGACGATCCGCAGCGTGCGCAGAAGGGGTGGCGCGCGTGCCAGTCGACAAGGCTGCGCGCGCCGGCATAGAGCGCCATCTCCTCAGCCGGCAGCGCGGCGAGCAGGTTCATGAGCTCGGGACTGCGCCGCGCGCCCTCGGTCGGCGCGGCAGGCAGCGCTGCGAACCGGGGTTCGCCGGCCTCGAGACCGAGCAGCACGAGGCCGGCCTCGCCAGCCGCGACTGGCCGCCACATCAGGCGCCCGCCCGCCACCAGCGGGTCGAGACCGTCCAGCATCAGCACCCGCGCCGCCGGGTCGGCCGCCGCCGCCGCCAGCCCGACGGGGTCGGCGCGCAGCCGATCGGCGCGATCGATGGCCGCGCCGGTGAAGCCGGGCTTCACCGCTTCAGGTCGCCGTACAGCGCCTTGATGATGTCGTTTCGCAGCGGCCATTTCTCGGCGGGGAAGTAATTGACCATGCCGGCGGCGCGCACGCGCTTCTTCGCATCGACGAAGGCAATCGTCCCTGCCGCACCACCCCAGCCATAGGTGCCCGCCCCCGGCCCGCCCGGCACGTCCTGCAGCAGCACCGAGCCGCCCGCGCCGAAACCCGTGTTCGGACCCGCACTACCCCCCGTCGCCGCGTCGATGCGCGTGTAGGTGACGCCCGCGGGCAGCAGGTTCGACATCGCCAGCCGCGCCGTCTCGGGCTTCAGGACGCGCTTGCCGTCCAGCGTGCCATAGTTCTGCAGCATCGCCAGGAACCGGTCATAGTCGCGCGCCGACATGACGAGGCCCGCGCCGCCATAGGGAAAGCTCGGCGGGTCGAGGAACACCGACGTCGCGCCGGGATCGAGGGGCACGAGGTTCTCGCCCACCCATGCGCCATTGTCGGCGAGTCGTGTGGCCTCGCTCGCCGGGACCTGGAAGAAACTCGACTTCATCCCGAGCGGATCGAAGATGCGGGTCTGGACAAATCGCTCGAACGGCATCCCCGCTGCCGCCTCGATCACTGCGCCCAGCACGTCGAGGCCGATCGAATAGCTCCACTTGGTCCCCGGATCGGCGATCAGCGGGAGCGTGGCGGTACGCTCGGCAAACTCGCGCAGCGACTTGGGCCGCACCGCCTTGCCCTGCGCCTCGGTCTGGCGGTTGAGCGAGGCGGGGATGATGCCGAGCCGCTCATACTCCTTGAGAAGCGGCCCCTTGGTGATGATGTTGTAGCCGAGGCCCGCGGTGTGGGTAAGGAGGTGCCGCACGGTGATCTCGCGCGCCGCCGGCCGGCTGGCGAGGCTGTTGTCGGGATCGGTCAGGACCTTCATCGACTTGTACGCCGGGAAGAAGTCGCTGATCGGCTGGTCGAGGCGGAGCTTGCCTTCCTCGACCAGGATCATCGCGGCGATGCCGGTGATCGGCTTGGTCATCGAATAGACGCGCCACAGCGTGTCGGGCGTCGCCGCCGCGCTGTCGGGAGCGAGGCCGATCCGCCCCTTGGCGAGCAGCAGCGGCGGCGCGTTGTCATGACCCACCGCGACGGCGATGCCGGGGGTGCGCTTCTCGGCGACATAGCTGTCGACCAGCGCGCCGACCGCGGGCAGGTCGGCCCGCGGGGGCGCGAGCTGCGGGGCGGGCTGGCGCATCGCCTGTGCCGCCAGCGGCATCGGCGCCGCGAGCGCCATCATCATCGCCGTGCCGATCATCCACCGCATGCGCCATCCTCCCGAAACAATCGTGCCGCCTTGGCAAAGACGGTGGGGAGGCCCGCCGACTCGAGATCGGCGATCGGCCACCATTCGCCCGGGGCGAGCGCGGTTTGCCCGTCCCACCGGGCCGCCGCAAGCGCGCACACAAGCTCGAAATGGGTGAAGCCGTGCGTGGCGACAGTGTCGAGCATCCGCCAGTTCGCCGCGGTCGGTGCATCCGCCAGCACGGGCGGCTCTGCTTCCCAAGGCCCGGTCGGCAGCGCACGCATCCCGCCGAGCAGCCCCTTATCGGGCCGGCGCACCAACCAGACGCGATTCGCGTTGGTCAGCCAGAACATCGTGCCCTGCCGGAGGGGCCGCGCCTTCTTCGCGGCCTTGACCGGATAGCGCTCGGGCTCTCCCTCGATCCGCGCCGTGCAGCCTGCGGCGATCGGGCAGAACAGGCACTTCGGGCTGCGCGGCGTGCAGATGCGCGCGCCAAGGTCCATCATCGCCTGCGCGAAGTCACCGGCGCGCGTGTCGGGCGTGATCGTATCGGTCGCGGCACGGATCGCAGGCTTGGCGGCGGGCATCGGCGTGGGAATCGCGAACAGTCGGGCCACCACCCGCTCGACATTGCCGTCGACGACGACCGCGCGCCGCCCGAACGCGATCGCGGCGATGGCGGCGGCGGTGTAGGGGCCGATACCGGGGATAGTCAGCAGCGCCGCCTCGGTATCGGGAAGGCGCCCGCCATGCTCGGCGACGACCGCCCGCGCACCCTTCAGGAGGTTGCGGGCGCGGGCGTAGTAACCGAGCCCCGCCCACATCGACATGACCTCGGCATCGTCGGCCGCGGCGAGGCTCGCGAAGTCGGGCCAGCGGGCGGTCCAGCGCTCAAAATAGGGGATGACGGTCGCGACCTGCGTCTGCTGGAGCATGATCTCCGACAGCCAGACGCGATACGGGTCCGGCGGCGCGCTGCCCGGCGGCGCGCGCCAGGGCAGGACGCGCGCGGCACCGTCGTACCAGGCGAGCAGAGGGGCGGCGATTTGGGGCAGCACCTTGTTGGACACGCCCCGCCTATGGCATGGACGGCGGTGATGACGAAGCCGCGCCAGCCCCGGCCGATGCCCGCCCCGCCGCCGCGCTCGAATCGCGCGCGCGCGGTGAGCGAGCTGTTGCCCGACATCGGCGGTGCTGCTTTCAAGAAGTTCGGCTTCGTCCAGTCCTCGATCGTCAGCCGCTGGGTCGAGATCGTCGGCGACCGCTATGCCCGCGTGTCCAGCCCCGAATCGATCCGCTTCCCGCAGGGGCAGCGTGCCGAGGGCGTGCTGACACTCACCGTGGTCGGCGCGCACGGGCCGATGATGCAGCATATCGCCCCCGAGATCGTCGAGCGGGTCAACCGCTTCTTCGGCTATGCCGCAGTCGCGCGCGTCGTGTTCCGCCAGGGCGAGGTGCGCCGCCCGACCCGCCCGGCCGCCCGGCCTGCGCCGCGCCCGGTCCCCGCCGACCTGTCCGACAGCCTGCGCGCGATCGCCGACCCCGAGCTGAAGGCTGTGCTCGAAGCGCTCGCCTCGGGCCTCGGCGATCCCATCCCCATTCCCGTCCTCGGCAAGGTTCGTTGATGCGTTTTCTGAAATTGCTGCTCGCGCTGCTGCTCGGGCTGACCGCCGGCACGGCGATGGCACAGGCGAAGCGCGACTGGCGCGCCGTCGTCACCCCCACGTCGACCGGTACCTGGGTGATCGGCAATCCCGCAGCCAAGGTGAAGCTGGTCGAGTATCTGAGCTACACCTGCCCGCATTGCGCCGACTTCGTCGCCGAATCGAAGCCGGTGCTGATGGACGAGTTCGTCCGTTCGGGCACCGTCAGCCTTGAGGTGCGCCACGCGGTGCGCGACGGCCTCGACCTTGCCGCAGCGATGTATGCGCGCTGCGCCGGCCCGCGCAATTTCGCCGCTGTCCACGGCCTCGTCTTCGCCAACCAGAAGGCTCTGCTCGACAAGGCAGTCAGCATCGCCCCGCCCCCCGGCGGCGACCGCGATGCGGCGCTCAGGACGATCGCCGACGGGTCGGGCCTCACCACGCTGGTCCGCGCGCGCCTGCCCAAGGCGCCCGCCGCCTGCCTTACCGACGCGGCCACACGCGATCAGCTGATCGCCGGCACCCGCGCCGCCTTCGACAAGATCGCCGGCACCCCCTCGTTCGAGCTCGATGGCGAGCTCATCCAGGGCACCGACTGGGCTCGCCTCGAACCGCGGCTGCGTGCCGCGGGGGCGCGCTGACCCCTATTCACCGGAGAAACCCCGACATGCGTTCGTTCCTGATTCTCGCCCCGCTCGCCCTGCTCGCCGCTTGCGGCGGCGGCTCGGAAGGCAACAGCGCGGCCCCCGCCGCGCCGGTCGAGGGCGCCGCGCCGCCCGCTGGGCAGCAATGGAGCCAGGTCGTCAGCGAGACGCCTGAGGGCGGCTATCGAATGGGCAACCCCAATGCGCCGGTGAAGCTCGTCGAATATGGCTCGCGCACCTGCCCCGCTTGCGGCGCCTTCGCGCGCGAGGGATTCGAGCCGCTCACCAAGCTGGTCGAGACGGGGAAGGTCAGCTTCGAGTTCCGCGACTTCCTGATCCACGGCGCGCCCGACGTGGCGAGCGGCGTGCTCGGCCGCTGCGGCGGCCCCGGCACCTTCTTCCCCCTCCTCGAGCAGATGTACGCCAACCAGGCGGCGACGCTCGACAAGCTGCAGGCGACCCCGCCCGAGTTCCAGACGCGCATCCAGAACCTCGCCCCCGCGCAGCAGGTCGCGGCCTTCGCCGAACAAGCGGGCTATATCGACTTCGTCAAGCAGCGCGGCATTCCCGAGGCGCAGGCGCGCCAGTGCCTTGCGGACATGAACACCATCCAGAAGCTGGTCGGCGTGACCGAGAAGGCGACCGAGGTGCAGGGCACGCCCACCTTCCTCATCAACGGCGAAAAGGCCGAGGGCGCCGTGAGCTGGGCGCAGGTCGAGGCCGCGCTCAAGAAGGCGGGCGCCTGACCTAGCCGGCGCTGGGGCAGGCGCGGTCGCATCGATGCAGATCACGCGGCTGCGCCTCACCGGCTTCAAAAGCTTCGTCGATCCTGCTGACCTCCGGATCGAACCGGGGCTGACCGGCGTCGTCGGCCCGAACGGCTGCGGCAAGTCCAACCTCCTCGAGGCGCTGCGCTGGGCGATGGGCGAAAGCTCCGCCCGGTCGCTCCGCGGCGCGGGGATGGAGGACGTGATCTTCGCGGGCACCGCCACCCGCCCCCAGCGCGACTTTGCCGAAGTGGCGATCCACGCAGTCGCCGGCGACGATGAGGAGGTCGAGGTCGTCCGCCGGATCGAGCGCGGTGCGGGCAGCGCCTATCGCCTCAACGGTCGCGACGTACGCGCGCGCGATGTCGCGCTCCTCTTCGCCGACGCCGCGACCGGCGCGCATTCGCCCGCACTGGTCAGCCAGAACCGGATCGGCGCAGTGATCGCCGCCAAGCCGGTCGAACGGCGGGCGATGCTGGAGGAAGCCGCGGGCATCGCCGGCCTTCATGTCCGCCGTAAGGAGGCAGAGACGCGGCTGCGCGCGACCGAGAGCAATCTACAGCGGCTGGGCGAGTTGATCACCGACCAGGACACGCGCATCGCTGCGCTCCGGCGGCAGGCACGGCAGGCCGAACGCTATCGCGCGCTCAGCGATCAGGTGCGCACCGCCGAGGGCCGCCTGATCTTTGCTCGCTGGCGCGACGCCGCCGCCGCCGCCGATGCCGCGCGGGCCGAGGCGAAGGCCGCAGACGCTCGGGTTGCCGAGGCGTCGGCCGCGCATGAGGCCGCAAACGCCGCACAGGTGGCGGCACAGACCACACTCGCCGAGGCGCGCGCGGCGGCACAGGCGGCGCGCGATGCCGCCGGAGAGGCGCAACACGCACTCGAGAACCTGGCACGCGAACGGCGCGGGGTTGAGCGCCGCCTCGACGACCTCACCGCCGCCGCCGCGCGCCTGACCGAGGACCGGGCGCGCGAGGGCGACCTCGCCCAGGACGCCGCCGACGCCATCGCTCGGCTCGGCGCCGAGGCCGCGGCGCTGGAAACGCGAATCGCGGCGGACGCCGCGCGGCTGCCAACGCTCGACGCCGCGCTTGCTGGTGCCGAACGCGCTGCGCGCGACGCTGAGGTCGCGCTGGCGCAGGCGCTCGCCGCGCAGGCACAGGAGACGGCCGAGGTGCGCGTCGCCGATGCCGCGCTCGCTGCCGCGCGCCAGCGGCTGGACCGGGCGCAGCGCGACGCCGCGCGGGTGGCGGCTGAGGCGGCGGGGCTGGGCGACGCCGCGCCGCTTGAGGCACAAGGTCGGGCCGCCGCGCTCGCCCGTCGCCAGTCGCAGGAACGCGCCGCCGCCGCGCGCCGGACGCTCGCCGAAGCCGAAGCGAACGAGCGCGCCGCGATCGAGGGTCGTCAGCGTGCCGACGCGCAGCGCGCCACCGCGCAGGCCGAACTTGCCGCGCTCGACAGCGAAGCGGCGGTGCTCGCTCGAGCGACGCGCCCCGGCCCGCGTGCGCGACTGCTCGACCGGGTACGCGCCGCGCCCGGCTATGAACGCGCGCTCGCCGCAGCGCTCGGCGACGATCTGGAGGCTGGGGTCGATGCCGCCGAGGATCGCCACTGGGCGGGCGCCGAGCCGCAGCCGGGCGACCCCGCCGCGCCCGCCGGCACCGCCACGCTCGCCGCGCATGTCGAGGCACCGCCCGCGCTCGCCCGTCGCCTCTCGCAGATCTTCGTCGTGGAGGCCGACGACGCCCGCCCGCTCGCCGTCGGCCAGCGACTCGTCACGCTCGCCGGCGTCCTCCGCCGCTGGGACGGCTTCGTCGCGCGCGGGAGCGGCGCGGCGGCGGCCGAGCGGCTCGAACGGCTCAACCGCCTCCGCGCGCTCGAGGCGGCGCGTCCCGCCGCCGTCCGAGCGGTCGAAAGCGCCGAGGCGGAAACTACCCGGATCGCAGCCACCATCGCCGAGGCACGCGCCACCGCCTCCGAGGCCCGCCGCGTGATCGAGGCAAGCGAGCGCGCCGAGCGCGAGGCAGCGCGCGACGAGGATCGCGCCGCCGCCGCGCTCGAACGCCTGTCGGCGCAGGCCGCCGACCTTGCCCAGCGCAAGGCGCGCACCGCCGCCGACGCGAACGAGACCGAAGGTGAGGTCGCGCGCGCCGAGGCGGCAATCGCCGCCCTTCCCGATGGATCGGCAACGCGCGAGCGCGTGCGGGCGCTGTCCGCGGCAGCCGAGACCGCCCGCACCGCCGTGTCCGAGGCGCGGACCCAACGCGCCGCGCTCGACCGCAGTCTCGCCTTCGATCGCGAACGCCGCGCCGCCGCGCAGGCCGAGGCGAAGGGCTGGCGCGCGCGGGCGGGCGAGGCGGCGAAGCGCATCGCCGATCTCGACAAGCGCGCGGCCGAAGGCGAGGCCGAGCGCCTGCGCCTCGCCGGCCGGCCCGCCCTGTTGCTGGCTCAACAGGCCGACGCTGACGCACGCGCACGCGAAGCAACAGCCGCGGCGACAACCAGCGCCGCTGCCGAGCGCACCGCGGAGGCGGCGCTGCGCGAGGCCGAGGCGACCGCGCGCGGCGCCGCCGAAGCGCTCGCCGCCGCGCGCGAGAGCCGCGCGGGGGCCGCGGCGCGTGCCGAGAACCAGGACCTGCGCCGGGTCGAGATGGGCCGCGTGTCGGGCGAGCGCTTCGAATGTCCGCCGCCGCTGCTCCCCGAGCGCGCGGGCTTCGACGCCGCCGACGTCGGCAATCCGCAGGACGAAAGCGCCCGTCACGACCGCCTCGTTGCCGAACGCGAGCGGATCGGGCCGGTCAACCTGATCGCCGAACGCGAACTTGCCGAGCTTGCGGCCGAGCGCGAGAAGGGCGCGGCCGAGATCGCCGAGCTGGAAGCGGCGGTCCATCGGCTGCGCGGCTCGATCGGCACGTTGAACCGCGAGGGGCGCCAGCGGCTGCTGGCGGCGTTCGAAGCGGTGGATGGCCATTTCCGACGGCTGTTCACGACGCTGTTCGACGGCGGCCAGGCGCATCTCACGCTGATCGATTCGGACGACCCGTTGGAGGCGGGGCTCGAGATCATGGCGCAGCCGCCGGGCAAGAAGCTCCAGTCGCTGACCCTCCTGTCGGGCGGCGAGCAGGCGCTGACCGCGGTGGCGCTGATCTTCGGACTGTTCCTCACCAACCCCGCACCGATCTGCGTGCTCGATGAGGTCGACGCGCCGCTCGACGATGCCAATATCGACCGCTTCTGCGACCTGCTCGATCGCATGACGCAGGAGACTGCGACCCGCTATCTGATCGTCACCCACAATGCCGCGACGATGAGCCGCATGCACAGGCTGTTCGGCGTTACCATGGTCGAGCGCGGGGTCAGCCGTCTGGTCAGCGTGGACCTGAGCGCCGCCGAAACGCTGATCGCTGCCGAATAGGGGCTTGCCACGCTCCCGCGCGCTTGGCAGCGTGACGCGCGCACGGGCTATTTCTGCGGACGCCCGTTCAGACGGGGCCGCTCGTCCAAGTCCGCTCCCAACGCCGTGCCTGCACGGTTCGGAGCGAACCGAATGACGATCGATCCTCGTCCACCTGCCCTACCCCTTCCACAGCTTTTCTGGCGCTTTCTCCGCTTCGGCCTTGGTGCATTCGGCGGACCGGTGGCGCAGATCGCGATGATCCGCGAAGCGTTGGTCGAGCGCGAGCGCTGGATCGACGGCGCGCGCTTCAACCGCCTGCTCGGCGTCATGCAAATACTGCCGGGGCCGGAGGCGCATGAACTGTGCGTCCACATGGGCATGATGGCGCGCGGGCGGATCGGCGGGCTGCTCGCGGGGCTCGGCTTCATGCTGCCCGGCCTCGCCCTGATGATGATGGCGGGTGCACTCTATGTCAGGCTGGTCGAGGGGCGCGCGGGATTCGAGGGCGTGCTGCTCGGCGTGCAGGCGGCGGTGCTCGGCGTCATCGTCCGCGCGGTGTGGCGGATCGGCAGCCATATCCTCACCGACCGGATCGCGGTCGGGATCGCCGCGATGGCGCTGGCGGCGACGCTGGCGGGGGTGCCTTTCTGGGCGCTGCTGATCACCGCCGGACTGGCAAGCGCACTTCTGACGGGGTGTTGGGTGGTGGTGCCTGTCGCGCTGGTGGCCGTCGCGGGGCTGTTCGTGCCGGGCAACGACCCGATCGGGACCGCGCCAGTCGTCACCACGACAGCCACGCTCGGCACACTGTTCGTCGCGGGACTGAAGGGCGGGCTCCTCACCTTCGGCGGCGCCTATACCGCCATCCCCTATGTCCGCGCCGACACGGTGGGGCGCGGCTGGTTGAGCGACGGCGCGTTTCTCGACGGGGTGGCGGTGGCGGGGCTGCTGCCGGCGCCGCTCGTCATCTTCGCGACCTTTGCGGGCTATGTCGCGGGCGGTCCCACGGGGGCGCTCGCGATCACCGCGGGCATGTTCCTCCCCGCCTTCGCCGTCTCGATGATCTTCTTCGAGCGGCTTGAGGCGATCGTCGCCGACCCGCGCCTCCACCGAGCGCTCGACGGCGTGGCGGCGGCGGTGGTGGGGATCATCGCCGCGACGGTGATCGATCTGGGGATCGGCACCGCCAGTCGGACGCCGGCGCCGGTCGCCACCGCGGCGATTCTCGCCATCGCCTGCGCGGCGGCATGGCGGCTGAAAGGCAGATGGGTGACGCCCGCGATCGTCGCGACGGGCGCGGTCGCCGGGTGGCTGGCGATCCGTTAGGCCGCCGCTTCCTTCTCGCGCCAGAAACGCTGGACGATGTCCCACCCCTCCTCGGCGCTCTCGACCCAGGTGATGAGATCGAGGTCCTTGGGGCTGATCACCCCCTCCTCGCACAGCGCCTCGAAGCTCACGACCCGCTCCCAGAAATCGCGGCCGTAGAACAGGACGGGGATGCGCTCGATCTTGCCGGTCTGCATCAGCGTCAGGAGCTCGAAAGCCTCGTCAAAGGTGCCGAAGCCGCCCGGGAACACCGCCACCGCCCGCGCGCGCAGAAGGAAATGCATCTTGCGAAGCGCGAAATAGTGAAACTGCATCGACAGCGACGGGGTGACATAGGCGTTGGGCGCCTGTTCGTGCGGCAGAACGATGTTGAGCCCGACCGATTCGGCGCCGACATCGGTCGCGCCGCGGTTGGCCGCCTCCATGATCGAGGGGCCACCGCCCGAGCAGACGACGAAATGCCGCGCCCCGGCCTTGTCGCGAGGAAACGCACTCGCCAGCCGGGCCAATTCGCGCGCAACCTCGTAATATTTCGCCTTATCGGCCAGCCGCTCGGCCACCTTGCGGCCCGGCCCGTCGCCCGCCAGCTCGAGCAACTCGCTCGCGCGGTCGGGCTCGGGGATGCGCGCCGAGCCGTACATGACGAAGGTCGACGCGATCTGTGCCTCGTCGAGCAACAGCTGCGGCTTCAATAGCTCCAGCTGAAAACGAACGGGCCGCAGATCCTCGCGCAGCAGGAAGTCGAGGTCCTGGAAGGCTAGCTTGTAGGCCGGATGCTCGGTCTGCGGCGTGGTGGTGCCGGTCCGTGCGGTTTCGGCATCCTGCTCGGCGCGGCGGAAGACGCGCGACGGTACTCGGGGATCACTCATCCGCGCGCCCTTAGCCGAGGCGGCGCTCGAGCGGAAGCGTCAGCGGCAGAGCGGCCGCCCACCCATGTCGAGATGAAAGTGGTTGGCGTGCGCGGCGTTATATTCGGGGCCAAGCGCGGTGGTGAAGCGGCGGCAGGCGGATTTGAACACGGTGCGCAGGAACCGGCGCTCCTCGTTCGAACC
Organism: Sphingomonas spermidinifaciens; assembly: GCF_002351485.1. Classification (GTDB taxonomy): domain Bacteria; phylum Pseudomonadota; class Alphaproteobacteria; order Sphingomonadales; family Sphingomonadaceae; genus Sphingomonas; species Sphingomonas spermidinifaciens. Next base: position 1,610,029 of record NZ_NWMW01000001.1, read on the forward strand.
GTCGTTCCAGCCGCCGAGCACGCTCACCCGCCGCCCGTCGGCAAGAACGAAGACGGCGATATCGACGGCGTTCGCTCGGCCATGCTCGGACAGTCGCCCGCTCCCCGCGATCGGGCGGCAATTGAAGGTGCCGTAGCTCTCGATTCGCGTCAGCTCGCTCCCCAGCATCTGCTTGGCTGCCGGCGCGACGCCGTAGCGCACCCAGTTGGAGAAGTTGCGCGCCAATGGGCATCGCATCGAGGTCAGCCCCGACACCGGCACGCCGATATCGAGCAGCTGTACCGCGCCGACGACGACGCAGCCGCCGCCGAGATCCTGCCGCGGCAGCACACGATACTCGACCCGGTCGGTATCGAGATCGGCGAGACACTGGCGCGTCTCGGCCGGCGGCGGTTCGGGTACGCGCGGAGGTGGGCGGCGGTTCGGCCGCGCCGCTGCGGGCCGGCGCGGCTCGGGCCGGTCACTCGACACGCACGCGAGAAGCACGAGCGGAAGCAGCCCCGCGACACCGATCCGACCGATATGCACGCGATGACCATAGGCAGCGGCGCTGAACGGTTGGCTAACAATCTTGATCGGTCCGGCGCGCGAGTGGGGCGTGTCGGCGGGCGCGGCTTTGAGGCGCGGATCAGGCTCGTTCAGCTCGAAGCGCTCATCGACGACCGGCAAAGTCCTCCAGACCCATCTCCCGTAATCGCATCCCTGCAAGTACCGGGGCGCAAAGTCCCGCACGCAACGTCCTGGACCGAAGCCCGGCGCAGATTAGGATCCAGGCGACGCGACCCCGCCCGCGCTTGCTCAAGGACCCGGCAATGCCCGACCCCGACGCTCTCATCGCCGCGCTCGACCTCGCTCCGCATCCCGAGGGCGGTTGGTACCGTGAGACGTGGCGCGCGCCCGCGGCGCCCGGCAAGCGCGCCTCGGCGACGGCGATCCTGTTCCTCCTCAAGGCCGGCGAGCGGTCGCACTGGCATCGCGTCGATGCCGCCGAGCTGTGGCTGTGGCACGCCGGCGTACCGCTAACCCTGTCGCGCGCAGCGAGCAGCGCAGGGCCGGTCGAGCGCATGCGCCTCGGCCCCGACGTGCTCGCCGGTGAGGCACCCCAGCTGCTGATCGAGGCAGGTCAGTGGCAGGCCGCGCACGCCGATACCGGCTGGGCGCTGGTCAGCTGCGTGGTATCGCCGGGCTTCGACTTCGCCGGTTTCGAGCTCGCGCCGCCCGGCTGGCTGCCGGGCGCATGAGGAAGCGCCTCCTTTCCGCGGCGCTGGCCTGCGCGGTGCTGGCACTGATCATGCTCGCGATCGCCTATCGCACCGCGCTTGCTGACCCGATCGTTCGTGAGGCGCGGCTGGCGCTGCTGCCTCCGGGCGAGCGACCGCTGCGCCTCGTCCTCCTGTCCGACATTCATGTCGCCGGTCCCGACATGCCGCCCGGGCGGCTCGCTCGCCTCGTCGCGCTCGTCAATGCGCAGCGGCCCGACCTGGTGCTGATCGCCGGCGACTTCGTCAGCGACAAGCGCGTCGCGACCCGCACCTATGACTTCGAGATGGCGACCCGCCCGCTCGCCGGCCTTCGCGCACGGCTCGGCACCTACGCGGTACTCGGCAATCACGATCGCTGGCGGAATACGGCACAGGCCCATGCCGCGCTGGCCAAGGCCGGCATCGCGTGCTGGACAATCAGGCGGCGCGGGTGGGGCCGCTCGCGGTCGGCGGGCTCGCCGACGCTTTCACGCGCCGCGACGACCTGAACGCCACGCTGGTGGCGATGCGGCGCGTCGGCGGGGTGCCGGTCCTCCTCAGCCACAGCCCCGACCCGTTTCCGCGCGTGCCCGGCGAGGTGCCGCTGATGCTGGCCGGGCATACGCATTGCGGGCAGATCCGCGTGCCCCTCCTCGGCGCGATCGCCACCATGTCCGCGCATGGTGAGCGCTATGCGTGCGGGATCGTGCGTGAGGGCGGCCGGACGCTGATCGTCGGCGCGGGTCTTGGCACCAGCCTGTTGCCGCTCCGGCTGGTGGCGGTGCCCGACCTGTGGCTGGTGACGCTCAGCCCGCCCGCGCCAGCAGCGCCCGCGCCTGTTTGAGGTGGGGCGCGTCGATCATCCGGCCACCCAGCTGGAGCGCCCCCGCGCCGGGGTTCTGCGCGAACGCGGTGACGATCCGCCGCGCCTGTTCGACCGCCTCTGCCGAGGGCGTGAAGGCGGCGTTGATCGGCGCGACCTGCGCCGGGTGGATCGCCATCATGCCCGTGAACCCGTCGCGCGCGCCCGTCTCGGCATAGCGCGCGATCCCTGCCTCATCCTTGATCGCCGGGAACACCGTCTCGATCGCGGGCACCCCCGCGGCGTGCGCGCCGAACAGGATCAGCGCGCGGACGACGCGGTAAGGGTCGGTGTAGCCGCCGCTCTCCTCGCGACTGGTCGCCGCGCCGATCGCCGCGGGCAGGTCCTCCGCCCCCCAGGTCAGCCCGGCCAGCCGGCCCGCGACCGCGCCATAGTCGCCGAGCGCGAACACGGCGCGCGGCGTCTCGGTCGCGATCGGCAGGATTGGCGGCGCTCCGTCCCCCAGCAGCGCCGCCAGCGCCTCGACGCTCGCCGCACCTTCGGCCTTGGGCAGCACAATGCCGTCGGCCCGCGCGGCGATCTCCGCATCTGCGTCGATCCATTCGCTGCCGAGCGGGTTGACGCGGACGAAGATGCGTGCGGCGTGTCGCTCGCCGAGAAACGCCGCCACTGCGTCGCGCGCACGCGCCTTCGCCTCGGGCACGACCGAGTCCTCCAGGTCGAGGATCAGCGCGTCGGCGCCCGAGGCCAGCGCCTTGGCGAAGCGCTCTGGCCGGTCGCCGGGGACGAAAAGCAGCGACCTCATGCCGGCCGCGACTTCAGAAGCGCCGAGCGAAAGCAGCGGCAGACGACTTCGTCGCGCTGGTTGAGCATCTCGTGCTGCCAGGTGACGATCCCCTGCCCCGGCCGCGACCTGGAGGGACGAAGCTCGGTGACTTCGCTCGTCGCGCGCAGCGTGTCGCCGATGAACACCGGCGCGGGCATGACGAGCTGGTCATAGCCGAGATTGGCGACGAGGCTGCCGAGCGTCGTCTCCCCCACGCTCAGCCCCACCATCAGCGCGAATGTGAAGGTGCTGTTGACTAGAATGCGCCCGAACTCCGACGCCGCCGCTGCTTCGGCATCCAGATGCAGCGGCTGCGGATTGTGCGTCATGGTGGAAAAGAGAAGGTTGTCTGTCTCGGTCACCGTGCGCCGGATCGGATGCTCGATCCGGTCGCCGACCTGCCATTCGTCGAAAAAACGGCCCGCCATCAGACCTCTCCCCGCTCGATCCGTGCGAGCAGCGCCTCGACCTGCACCTGCGCGCCGGCCCGCGCGTCGAGTTCGGCGACGATGCCATCGAACGGCGCGGTAAGCGTATGCTCCATCTTCATCGCTTCCAGCGTCAGCAGCTTCTGGCCCTTAACGACGGCATCGCCCGCAGCAACCTCGACCGACAGCACCCGCCCCGGCATCGGCGACAGGATCGCACCGTCGGCGGCGGCGCCGGCCGCACCGAGCGGCGGTCGTAGCGAAGCGCGATGCCCGTCGCCTCGCTCGAACAGCACCACGCCATCCCCATCGCCGACAAACGCCGGTTCGAAGCTGCCGTCGGCCCATCCATGTGCCAGCGAAACCGGCGCGCAGGTCGCCGTACGTGGCGCCCCGTCGATCCAGATCACGGCGTCCTCGCGCGCCGGCGCATTCAGGCGAAAGCCGCGCGGCCCGACGGTCGGCCCGTCGCTCGAAGTAGACGCGGCAAGCAGCGTCAGCGCGTGCCTTGCCGCATCATCAGAAAGCGCGGCCGGCTGGGTCAGGGAATCGCCGGCCTCCGCGATGAAGCCGGTCGTCACCTCTCCGTCTCCGAAGCGCGTCTCTCGCAACAGGCGCGCCAGAAAGGCGGCGTTCGTGCGCAGCGGCCAGACCTCGACCCCATCGCAAGCCGCAGCTAGTCGTTCGATCGCCGTATCGCGGTTTTCGGCATGGACAATCAGCTTGGCGATCATCGGGTCGTAGAAGGTCGATACCGAAGAGCCGGCTTCGACCCCAGTTTCTACGCGCAAGGGCGAGGGCGGCATCCAGTCTGGTGCGTTGCCTTCAAATCTGCCCGCTTCGGCCGACGCCAAGATCGAGAGCAGTGGCGGCATCGAGCGGTCTAGCACCAGATGATCCAGCCGCCCCGTCGACGGCAGGAACCCGCGCGCCGGGTCTTCCGCATACAGCCGCGCCTCAACCGCGTGCCCCTCGATCGACAGCTCGTCCTGCCGCTTCGGCAGCGGTTCGCCACCCGCCACGCGCAGTTGCCATTCGACCAGATCGACGCCGGTGATCTCCTCGGTCACCGGATGCTCGACCTGGAGCCGGGTGTTCATTTCCATGAACCAGGTGCGGTCGGCGCGCAGGCCCTCGCTAGCGTCGGCGATAAACTCGATCGTGCCCGCGCCGACATAATCGACCGCCTGCGCCGCGCGCACGGCTGCGGCGCAGATCGCCTCGCGCGTCGCCTCGTCCATGCCGGGCGCGGGCGCTTCCTCGATCACCTTCTGGTGGCGGCGCTGGAGCGAGCAGTCGCGCTCGAACAGGTGGACGACGTTTCCGTGCGTGTCACCGAACACCTGCACCTCGATGTGCCGGGGCGACAGGATGTATTTCTCGATCAGCACGCGATCGTCGCCGAACGACGCCGCCGCCTCGCGCTTGCACGACGCCAGCGCGTCGGCGAAGTCGGCGGCCGCCTCGACCCGGCGCATCCCCTTGCCGCCGCCGCCCGCCACCGCCTTGATGAGCACGGGATAGCCGATCGCGTCGGCCTCTGCCTGCAAGCGCTCGAGCGACTGGTCCTCGCCCAGATAGCCGGGCGTGACGGGCACGCCCGCCTCGGCCATCAGCTTCTTGGCCGCGTCCTTCAGCCCCATCGCGCGAATCGAATGCGGCGTCGCGCCGACCCAGATCAGACCCGCGGCCGCCACCCCCTCCGCGAACTTCGCATTTTCGGAGAGGAAACCGTAGCCGGGATGGATTGCCTCCGCCCCCGCCGCCTTTGCCGCGGCGATGATCTTGTCGCCGACCAGATAGCTCTCGCGCGCTGGCGACGGGCCGATATGCACCGCCTTGTCGGCTTGGCGGACATGCAAAGCGCCGGCGTCGGCGTCCGAATAGACCGCGACCGTGCGGATGCCAATGCGACGCGCGGTCCGGATGATACGGCAAGCGATTTCGCCGCGATTGGCAATGAGGAGGGAGCGGATCATCGTGCTTTCACTGGCAAGTAGGTGCGAATACGGAGAGGAGCCTCCGCGGCGCCGTGCTGAACGTAAGGATCAAGGACTCGCCGACCACGCGCATCCCAGACGGCCCAGTGACCGCACCACTCTTCATCCACTTTCAGCCAGCAGCTAAGTAGTGCATCATCAGCCAAACGGTTGAGATTTATTGAGGCGAGCCGGATCGAAGATGCTCGCAAGGGCTCACGCCCAAAGTGCTTTAGACCCGCAACAATGGCTTTAGCCTTAACTCCACTTACCTTAAAGCCAGCATCGACCAGATAGTCGCGCGCCTCATTTAGTGTCACGCCCGCCAGCATTGCCAAAGCTGCTACGCCGCAGTCAGTGCTGGTCTCCTGAGCAATGTAACGCATGGTCACATCCGGAACACGCCGAACGACGGGCGCTCGGGAATGGGGGCGTTGAGGCTGGCGGCGAGCGCGAGGCCGAGGACGTCGCGCGTCTGCACCGGATCGACGATCCCGTCGTCCCAAAGGCGAGCGGTCGCGTGCCAAGGGTTGCCCTCGTCCTCGTAACGCTGGCGGATCGGCGACTTGAAGCCCTCCGCCTCCTCCGGCGTCCAGCTGGCGGAATCGCGGTGGACGGTGGCGAGTACGCTGGCTGCCTGCTCGCCGCCCATCACGCTGATGCGGCTGTTGGGCCACGAGAACAGGAACCGCGGGCTGTAGGCGCGCCCGCACATCCCGTAATTGCCCGCACCGAAACTGCCGCCGATCAGCACCGTCAGCTTTGGCACCGTCGCTGTCGCGACCGCGGTGACGAGCTTGGCGCCATGCTTGGCGATCCCCTCCGCCTCGTACTTGCCCCCGACCATGAAGCCCGAGATGTTCTGGAGGAACAGGAGCGGCACGCGTCGCTGGCACGCCAGCTCGATAAAATGCGCGCCTTTCACCGCGCTCTCGCTGAAGAGCACGCCGTTGTTGGCGAGGATCGCGACCGGCATCCCCCAGATATGCGCGAAGCCGCAGACGAGGCTCGATCCATAAAGCGCCTTGAACTCGTGAAACTCGCTACCGTCGATCAGCCGCGCGATCACCTCATGCACGTCGTACGGCGCGCGCACGTCCTGCGGGATGATGCCGTATAGCTCCTCCGCCGCATATTCCGGCGCGCGTGGCTCCCTGAGAGTCAGGCCGTTGGCGAAATTGGCGGGCAGCGTCGAGACGATATCGCGGACGATCGTCAGCGCATGCTCGTCATTCTCGGCGACGTGATCGACTACGCCCGACCGGCGTCCATGCAGATCGCCGCCGCCCAGATCCTCGGCACTGATCTCCTCGCCCGTCGCCGCCTTTACCAGCGGCGGGCCGGCAAGGAAGATGGTGCCCTGATTGCGGACGATCACGCTCTCGTCGCTCATGGCGGGGACATAAGCGCCGCCGGCGGTGCAACTCCCCATCACGCAGGCGATCTGGGCGATGCCCTTGGCGCTCATGTTCGCCTGATTGAAGAAAATGCGACCGAAATGGTCGCGGTCGGGAAACACCTCGGCCTGATGCGGCAGGTTGGCACCGCCGCTATCGACGAGGTAGATGCACGGCAGCCGGTTGGCCTCTGCGATCTCCTGAGCGCGCAGATGCTTCTTCACCGTCATCGGAAAATAGGTGCCGCCCTTCACCGTCGCATCGTTGGCGACGATCATGACGGTTCGGCCGGAGACGCGGCCGATGCCCGCGATCACGCCTGCGCCGGGCACCTCGCCGTCATAGAGGTCGACCGCCGCAAGCTGCCCCACCTCGAGGAACGGCGATCCCGGATCGAGCAGCCGCTCGACCCGCTCGCGGGGCAGCAGCTTGCCGCGCGCAATGTGCTTCTCGCGCGCCTTTTCGCTGCCGCCGAGCGCGGCGTTCGCGACGTCGGCGCGCAGCTTCTCGGCGAGTGCGCGATTGTGTGCGGCGTTGGCGCGGAAGGTGTCGCTATCGGGCTGGACCTGCGTCGGCAGGACCGGTGCGCTCATTGCGCCACCCGCTCGGCCGCGCCGATCAGTTCGCGGCCGATCAGCATCCGGCGAATCTCGTTGGTCCCCGCGCCGATGTCGAGCAGCTTGGCATCACGCAGGAACCGCTCGACCGGCCAGTCCTTGGTATAGCCCGCGCCCCCCAGCGCCTGCACCGCCTCGCCCGCGACCTTGAAGGCGTTCTCGCTCGCCAGCAGGATCGCGCCCGCCGCATCGAACCGCGTGGTCCGCCCCGCATCGCAGCTTCGAGCCACCGCATAGACATAGGCTCGCGCTGAATTGAGCGCGACGTACATGTCAGCGACCTTGGCCTGCATCAGCTGGAAGCTGCCGATCGGCACACCGAACTGCCGGCGCTCGCGCAGGTATGGCACCACCACGTCGAGGGACGCCTGCATGATGCCGAGCTGGATGCCGGCGAGGACGGTGCGCTCGTAATCGAGGCCGCTCATCAGCACGCCGACGCCGCCATTCTCCGGCCCCATCACGTTCTCGGCGGGCACGAAACAGTCGTCGAACACCAGCTCCGCGGTCGGCGAGCCGCGCATGCCCATCTTGTCGATCTTCTGCCCGATCGAGAAGCCGGGCATGTCCTTCTCGATCAGGAAGGTGGTGATCCCGCGCGACCCCTCGCCGGTCTTGGCGTAGACAACGAGCACGTCGGCATACGCTGCGTTTGTGATCCAGAACTTGGTGCCGTTGAGCACCCAGCCGCCCTCAGCCGGCGTCGCGCCCAGCTTCATCGAGACGACGTCGGAACCCGCGCCAGCCTCCGACATGGCGAGGCTGCCGACATGCTCGCCGGAGATCAGCTTGGGCAGATACTTCGCCTTCTGCTCAGGCGATGCCCAGCGCGCGATCTGGTTGACGCACAGGTTCGAGTGCGCGCCGTAGCTGAGCCCGATCGAGGCAGAGGCACGCGCCACTTCCTCGCACGCGATCACATGTTCGAGATAGCCGAGACCCAGCCCCCCGTCCGCCTCAGCGACGGTGATGCCGTGCAGGCCGAGTTCGCCCATCGCCGCCCACAATTGCTCGCGCGGGAACCAGTCCTCGGCGTCGATCCGCGCGGCGAGCGGCGCGATCCGCTCGCTCGCGAAACGCTGCGTCACCTCGCGGATCATGTCGGCGCTCTCGCCCAGCGCGAAGTCGAAATCAGGGGTCATGCCCTCTCCAGTCCTGGCTTTTCGCGACCTTCTACCCCGCCGGGCGGCGAGAGGGAAATTGATACAGCTGGAATCGGGCGATAGATACGGTCTATGATCGACCGCTATCTGCTGCGCTATTTCCTGGGGGTGGTCGACCACGGCAACTTCTCGCGCGCCGCCCGCGCGGCCGGGGTGTCGCAGCCGACGCTGTCGTCGGGCATCGCCAAGCTGGAGCGGCTGGTCGGCGCGCCGGTGTTCGAGCGCGACAGCCGCCGCGTCGAACTGACGCCCGCGGGCACCCGCCTGCTCGCCCATGCGCGCCGGATCGAGGCGGAGTTCGCCGAGGTCGAGCGTGCGGGCGCCGACACCGCCCCCGCGCGCCTGATCCGCATCGGCATCGCCCCCTCGATCCCCGCGGCAATGGTCGAGCGCGCCGTCGCCGCCGCGCGCGCGGCCGCGCCTGACGAACGCCTCGAACTGGTCGAGGGCACGCGCCGCGACCTGATCGCTCGCCTCGACCGCCGCCGCCTCGACGCCGTGGCCGCGCCGGCCGAGGGCAACTTCACCGGCGAGCTGTTGTTCGAGGAAGGCTATGCCGTCGCCATGGCCTCGACCCACCGCCTCGCCGGCCGCGAACGCGTGACGGCAGAGGAAATCGCCGGGGAAACGATGCTGGTCCGCCGCCACTGCGAGGCGCTCGCCGCGGTCAGCCGCCACTTCACCGACCGCGGCGTGCGCCCGTTCATGGCCGCGCGCACCACCAACGACGAATGGGCACTGGCGCACGTCCGCGCGGGTCTGGGGATCACGGTGATGCCGCGGTGTTTCGCGGGGTCGGGGGTGGCAATGGCGGACCTCACCGGGTTCGACCGGCGGCGGCGCGTGGCGATGATGGTGGATGCGGCGGGCGGACGCGCGGCGGCGTCGGGGAGCTATGCGGCGATGCTGGAGGCGTTGCGGGGGTAGGCTATCCGCAACCACGGTAGTGTCAGTCGGAACAGCGGAGCGGACGACTTCGGATCACTCTACTCCGTCATTGCGAGCGTAGCGAAGCAATCCAGCGCCGGAACTGGATTGCTTCGCTGCGCTCGCAATGACGTTGGATGCGATGTCATCCTGCGATAGCTGACGATCGGGTCGGCGTTTCCTTCAGATCGGACTTTCTGGTGATGGGCCATCCAGATCGTAGCGTCTTCGCCAATCCAAGTATCTTCCCTCCCAGACCTGCAAGATGGCGACCCACTCGGCGCCCATTGAGTTTCCCATGCAGTTATAGCCATCTTCGCCAAGATGAAACGGAGGGTCATCGCCGACCTCGATGCAAGTGCCGGTGGCGCTATCAAACGGATAGCCCAAAACGGGCTCAATTCCTCCGACTTCTAGCCTCGCAGTGGTCCCGATTGCAGTTTCGAACACTCGTTGGCAGTTCTGACAACAGACGCGGACAAGCAGCTGCGTATGTTGCCCCCGCGTATGGTCCGGGTGATAGTCGCAATATCGAGGAACTCCGCTGAGCCACCATTTGGGTGGCTCTGCGATCCGATCGGTGATGTCCATCAGCGGCACGTGCATTTCGTCTATCCTGATCTGTCAAAACAGGAGTGAGTCCCCTCACTCGCTCCCGAACCAATCGCTCTCGATCGGCATCCCCGGCGGGATTGCCGGCTTTGCCTGCCGCTTCGCCAGTTCGGCCTTCAGCCGCTCCTCGTCGCCGAGCACGTCCGCGAGGTACCGCGACCAGGCATCGCCCTTGCCCGCCCGCACCGCCAGCCGCTTCAGGCGATCGCCGAGCGCCGCCGTTACTTCCGGCGATGTCGCGGCATCGCGCGCGGTCAAGGCCATCGTCATCGCCGCGCGCCACGCGATGCGGCGCGCGACCGGGTCGGTGCCCGGCGTCAGCACTTGGCGGTCGAGCCGGTCGAGCACCGCCTCGATCCCCGGCAGCGACGGGTCGCGGCGATGCTGCTCGACCAGCCGGGCGAGGCGCGCGGGGGCGAGCAGGCTGTCGAGCGGCACCTGCGCCGCCACATCGGCGGCGACCAGCGGGTCGAAGGCGGGGCCGGCGGCGGTGCGCAGCACTTCCTGATTATACTGCGGGTCGCCCGTCACGTTGGTCGCCGACGACAGCGGCATCACGAGCGAAGCCGGCACCGTCAGCGCCTCGGCCGAGAGCGTGCCGACCAGCGCGTCGATCGCCGCCAGCTGCATCGCCGCGGGTACCGGCGCAGGCGGCGGGCCGCCATCGCCCGCCAGCGCATAGCGCGTGTCGATCCCGCCGATCAGCTTGCCCGCGGCATCGACGGCATAGCGGTGGAACAGCCAGATCGGCACGAACTTGCGGCGCAGGTCCGACAGCGGCTCGCCGGCGCGCAGCACCTGTGGCCCGAAGCGCGACAGCGCGACGCGCCGCACCTCCAGCTGATGCGCCAGATGCGCGAGCGGATCGGCCCCGTCGTCCCACATGCTGCCATAGGGGTTGGGTGCATCGGCCGATCGCCCGTCGGTGTCGGTCGCATAGCGCAGCCCCTTGGCCGCCGCCGCTTTCGCCAACCCGCCCGTATCGTCTGCGGCCCCGTACAGCCAGTCGACCGCGAACCGGTCCCACGCCCCAATGCCGGGCGCATAGGCGTCCGATAGGTCGAGCGCGCCGCCCGCCACCTTCACCCGCGGGCCCGGATAGTCCATCACCGACGCGCGATCCTGCGTGCTCGCGGCGAAATTGTGCATGAGGCCAAGCGCGTGGCCAACCTCGTGCGCGCCCAGCTGGCGGATGCGGTCGAGCGAGGCCTTGACCGGGTCCTGCGCGCCGCCGCTGCCGTTGCCGGCGGTGCCGACCAGCCCCTCGAAGATGATCATGTCCTGGCGGACGCGCAGCGCGCCGATGACGACATTGCCCTTGATGATCTCGCCCGTCCGCGGATCGGTGATGCCGCCGCCATAGGACCAGCCGCGCGTCAGCCGGTTCGACCAGTTGACCATGTTGTAGCGGACGTCCATCGGGTCGGCGCCCGGCGGCAGGATCTCGGCGCGAAAGGCGTCGATCAGTCCCGCTGCCTCGAACGCTTCCTTCCAATAATTGACGCCCTCCATCAGCGCGGTGCGGATCGGCTCGGGCGCGGCGGGGTCGATGTAGAAGACGATCGGCTTCCTGACCCGCGACCGCGCGGCACCGGGATCGACCTTCTCCAGCCGAAACCGGTTGGCGACCTGTCGCAGCACCGGCGCGCCCAAGGGGCTGCCATAGTCGTAATAGCTGTTGCCGAAGCTGCCCGAACGGATGTCGAGCCTGCGGGGCGCAAAGCCCGGCGGGGGCAGGCGGATCAGGCTGTGATGGACGGTGAAGCTTGCCTGGCGCGGTTCGGGCGCGATCGAGGACACCTCGCGCCCCGGCGTGTCGCTGACATAGGTCTGGACCGCGTCGATCTCGATATTGTCAGGAAATGCCTTGATCGAGGCGAGATCGACGGCGCTCAGGTCGCCCGCCAGCTTGAACCCCTTGCCCGCACGGCCACCCTGCGCAAGGTCGGCGCCCGATCCGCTGCCGTTGAGCGCATCCGCGACGTTGAGAATGTCGCGCGTCAGGAACGGGGCGAGGTCGACGGTGAGCGACCCGTCCGCGCCGGTCGAAACGATGTCGAGCATCGCGGCGATGCTGAAGGCGAAGCTCTCGCGCGCGCCGCGCTCGGTGCCGGCGTCGCCGCTGGCGCGGAACCGAGTGTTTTCAAAGGTGACGGCGACCTTCTTGCCATAGCGACGGAAGGCGAGGAGCTGCTCCGGCCCCACCTGCCCCCGGTCGAGCGCGATCTCGGCGGAGCCCAGCCCGCTGCGCAGCGCCGCGACATGGATGAAACGGCCCGCGATCCCGTGCGCGTCGGGCGGCGGCAGGGTGACGAGGACACGGCCATCGGCGGGATCGGCCTTGATCGCAAGGAGCGGCGCCTCGGTTCGGTTCTGCGCGTGCGCTGCGCCGCCCAGTGCCACAACCGCCGCCGCTGCCAACCACCCGTGCCGCATTCGCCCGTCCCCTTTTATGGCGCGGGACAATGGCGGGCGGCATTTGACGTGGCAACGACTATCGCAGGACCATCGTCATCTCAGCGGAAGCCGGGATCGTCCGGACATGAGCGAACTTCCCTGCTCGACCCCAGCACTCGCTGTGCCGACGGGAATGGCCGAACGCTAGCCTGGCCCCCTCCCTGAAAAGCGCGGGGAGCAGGTCGTGCCCGGTGATGACCGCCTTACCAACCCGCGCCGACGCCCTCGGCACGAGCGTCCTCACCCCGGCATGTCGCCCGTCGCCCGCGGCTGCGGTACCGCGGGATCGCTCGGGCGGTCGATGCGGCAGGCGCGGATCGTCTCGGGTGCCGGCCGGTCGCCCTCGGCGCGGAAGGCGGCGATATAGCCGCCCGCGCGCCGCATCTCCTCGCGCCGGACGAGCTTGTAGCCGACCGCGGCGAACTCGCATTCGAGGAGCGCGGGCGGCGTCCCGTGATTCTCGGTCGCGCGGTCGGCATCGACGACGATCACCTCGCCCCCCGCACGCAGCGAGGGCCGCATCCGCCACAGGAACTCATAGGGCTCGGCGATCTCATGATACATATGCACCATCAGGATGCGGTCGAAGCTGTTTTCAGGAAGCCGCGGATCCTCGGGCAGGCCCAGCCGGACACTCACATTGTCCAGCCGCTCGCGCGCGACGCGGCGCCCGAGCGCCTGATGCACCTCGGGAACGATATCCTCGGCCAGCACGCGCCCGTCCTCGCCCACGCGCGACGCCAGGCGGATGGTGTAATAGCCCTCACCCGCGCCGATGTCGGCGACGGTCATGCCCGGCTTGATGCCGGCCCTGTCCATCACCGTCTCGGCCTCGTTAAGCCGGTCGCGCGCTTCCTCGGTGGACCAGCGGCTGGAGACGATCGTCGCGACGGGACGGTCGGCCGCGGGGAAGCGGGCCTCGACCTTCTCCTCGGTCTTGTTGGCCTGCGGCGGCTTGACCGGCGCCTCGCACCCCGCTGCCAACAGCGCGAGCGCCGGGACCAGCATCGTCAGCATCGGCGCCCCCCGCTTCGTCAATCGACGTCCTCCACCTCGACCTTTTCGCCGGTTACGCGCTGCGACAGCGCGGCGGCCATGAACGGGTCGAGTGCCCCGTCTAGCACGTCCGACGGCGCGGTCGAAGTCACGCCGGTTCGAAGATCCTTGACCAGCTGATAGGGCTGGAGGACGTAGGAGCGGATCTGGTGGCCCCAGCCGATCTCGGTCTTGGCCGAATAATCGCTCATCGCGGCGGCCTCGCGCTTCTGCAACTCGGCTTCGTAGAGGCGCGCGCGCAGCATTCCCATCGCGGTTGCGCGGTTCTTATGCTGCGAGCGGTCGTTCTGGCTCGCGACGATGATGCCGGAGGGGACGTGGGTGATGCGTACCGCCGAATCGGTCGTGTTGACGTGCTGCCCGCCCGCGCCCGACGCCCGATAGGTGTCGATCTTGAGGTCGCTCTCATTGATCTCGATGTCGATCGAATCGTCGATCACCGGATAGACCCAGACCGACGAGAAGCTGGTGTGCCGCCGCGCCGAGCTGTCATAGGGACTTATGCGGACGAGGCGGTGGACGCCGCTCTCGGTCTTGGCATAGCCGTATGCATTCTCGCCCTTGAGGAGCAAGGTCGCCGACTTGATGCCCGCCTGATCGCCGGCATGGTAATCGACGATCTCGACCTTCATGCCCTTCCGCTCGGCCCAGCGCGCGTACATGCGCTGGAGCATCTCGGCCCAGTCCTGGCTCTCGGTCCCGCCGGCGCCGGCATGAACCTCGAGATAGGCGTCGTTGGCATCGGCTTCGCCCGCCAGCAGCGCCTTGATCTTATCCTCCTCGGCGCGCGCAGCGAGCGCCTTCAGGCCCGCGACGCCCTCCTCGGCCATCTCGGCATCGCCTTCGGCATCGGCCATTTCGATGAGCTCGGCAGTGTCGGCCAGCTCGCGCTCGATCGCGCGCGTCGCGCCGATCGCGGTGTCGAGGCGCTGACGCTCGCGCATCACCTCCTGAGCGGTGCGCGGATTATCCCACAGCGTCGGGTCCTCGACACGCGCATTGAGTTCGTCGAGCCGACGCAGCGCGCGGTCCCAGTCGAGAAAGCGGCGAAGGAGCGCGAGCGCGTCGTTGATCTGGTCGGCATAGGCCTGCGCTTCGGCGCGCATGGGAAACTCCAATTTGCTGAACGTCATTCCAGCGAGGGCTGGAATCGCTGGCGATCCTGCGCCCGCCAACCGGGCGATCCCGGCTTTCGCCGGGATGACGAGGGGGTTGGGATCGCGTTAGTAAATCCCGCCCTCCCTTTGCAAGAAATCGCTGTCTGAGGGGCGCTGCTGGGTCTGGCGGCGGGCAGCAGCGGCGGCGGCCTTCGCCTTCGCCGCCGCCTCGGCCTTGGCCTGCGCCTCGGCCTCGCGGTTGCGACGCTGGCGGGTGGGCTCGCTCTCGGGCTTGAACGCTTCCCAGATCACCGACGCTTTGGGATCGTCGGTGGGCCAGGCGCCATAGACCGGTCGGCCCGAGCCGCGATCGATGCGCACCATCCGCGTACCCGGCGGCGCGCGGAAGGGCAGCACTTCCATCCCCTCCCACGCCTTGGTCGCGAACGCCTTGAAGATCGGCGCCGCGACGGTGCCGCCCTGCGCATAACCGCCGAGACTGCGCGGCTGGTCATAGCCGAGATAAAGGCCCGCGATCATTTGCGGCGTGCCGCCCACGAACCAGACGTCGGTGGGTCCGGTCGAGGTGCCGGTCTTGCCCATGATCGGCCGGCCGAGATCGCGCAGGATAGTCGCGGTGCCACGCTGGATCACCCCCTCGGCCACGTGCGTCATCTGATAGGCGCTGATCGGATCCATCACCTGCCGCGCGCGGATGCGCGGGCGCGGCATCGGCTTGCCGTCCCAGTCGGGCATGTTGCACCGCTCGCATGCGCGCCAGCGCTCGGGCCAGATCACCTCGCCGCGTCGGTTCTGGACGAAGTCAATGACGCTCGGCGTCAGCGCGCGGCCGTTGTTGGCGAGGATCGAATAGGCGTTGACCATCCGCATGACGGTCGTCTCGCCCGCGCCCAGCGCGTAGGAAAGATAGGGCGCATATTTCTGGTCGGTGATGCCGATGCGCTGCATCAGGTTCACCACCTTCTCCATGCCCGTGCGGTTCGCCGCCTGCACCGTCATCAGGTTTCGCGACTGCTCAAGACCCCAGCGGATCGTGTGCGGCCCGGCCCCGCGCGAGTTGCCGAAGTTCCTGAAGCATTTCTGCCCCAGCCGCGCACCTTGATAGACACAAAAGGGGCCGTCGACGATGATCGTCGCGGGTGTCATCCCCGCCTCGAACGCGGCGGCATAGACGATCGGCTTGATGGTGGAGCCCGGCTGGCGCATCGCCTGCGTCGCACGGTTGAAGCTGTCGAGGCTCGCGTCGAACCCGCCCTGAAGAGCCAGGATGCGGCCCGTCCGCGGGTCCTCGACCACCATGCCGCCCGACACGCGGGGGATGCTGCGCAGCACCCACTGGCTGCCCTCGGGCGCGACGGCGATCACGTCGCCGGGCTTCAATGCCGCAAAGGCGGTGCCGCCCTTGCCGCGCACCGGCATCTGCGCCCCCCGGCGCGGCATCGTCCCGGTCGTCCCGTCCGCAAAGCCAATCTCGGCGCTGTCGCTGCCGCGCGACACGACGACGCCGACGCGCCAATTGTCGAAGTCGAGCGTCATGTTGCTCGCGGCGAGCGGCCCGCGCCAGCCGTCGCCCACCTCGATCGTCTTGATCGGCCCCGACCAGCCGCGGCCCGAATCGAAGCGGAGCAGCCCGCGGCGCAGCGCATCGGTCGCATGTTGCTGGACCCTGGGGTCCAGCGAGGTGCGAACCCATAGCCCACCGTCATAGACGCTGTACGGCCCGTCGGCCGCCTTCTCGCCATAGCGGTCGATCAGCTGGCGGCGCACTTCCTCGACGAAATAGCCGGCATTCGACTGCAGCGTCGGCAACTGCCGGTCGCTGAGGCCCAGCGGCGCGGCGCGGGCGGTGCGGTACTGGGCGTCGGTGACGAAGCCGTTGCGCAGCATCTCCGACAACACCCAGTTCCGCCGCTTGAGCGCACGGTCGGCATTCGCCGCGCGACCATAGCTTTCGGGGGCCTTCGGCAACGTCGCGAGAAACGCCATCTCGGCGAGCGCGAGCTGATCGACGTCCTTGTTGAAATAGGCCCGGGCGGCAGCCTGCACGCCGAAGCTGCGCCGTCCCATGGGAATACCATTGAGATAGAGCTCGAGAATCTGCGGCTTCTCGAGCGCATCCTCGATCCGCCAGGCGAGGATCATCTCGCGCACCTTGCGCGTCGGCGAATATTCGTTGCCGATCAACAGGTTCTTGGCGACCTGCTGAGTGATGGTCGAGCCGCCGCGCGCCCGCTCTCCCGTCCCCATCTTGCCGACATAATCGACCACCGCGCCGGCGAAGCCGGGGAAGTCGACACCATGATGCTGGAAGAACGTCTTGTCCTCGGCCGCGAGGAAGGCGCGGACGAGCAGCGGCGGGAACTCGGCATAGTCGAGCTCGACCCGCCGCTCTCGAGCGTAGGTGTGGATCGGCGTGCCGTCGGCGGAGCGGATCGTCGTGGGAAGCGGCGGCTCATAGGCCTTCAGCGCATCGACGCTGGGCAGGTCGCGCGCGAAGACGAGCCAGCCGACCACGATGCCGAGCCCGCCGAGCAGCGCCAGCACCGCCAGTACCCGGAACCACCAGCGCCGCCGCAGCCGCGCGAACCACGACGCCGCGCCGGCGCCTGCCTCGCGCTTCAGCGTGAAATTGACCGTATTCGCATCCGCATCCGCCATCAGGCGCGCGGTTTAGACCAAGGTAGGCCGGATGGAAATGCCGCCGCGGCGAGTGGAGGAGGACAGGCTGGCCGCATCCTCGTCCGTAGCCACGGACTCGATGCGGGGCAACGTCGCCAGAGGGCTCAGCGTGACGCGAGCCGCCGCGCGAAATAAACCTCGGTCGCGCGCGCCACGCTCTCCGCCACCCGCGACCGCCCGTCACGCGAGCCGAGGAACTCGGCATCGCCCTTGTTCGAGATATAGCCCGTCTCAAACAGGATCGACGGCATGTCGGGCGCCTTCAGCACGACGAGGCTCGCCATGCGATGGAAGTTGTCCTTGGTGGGAATCAGGGGCCGCGCCTCGCGCCCCAGCAGCCGCGCGAAGCTGGCCGATCGGTTCATCGTCTCGCGCTGGGCAAGGTCGATCAGCAGTGAGGAAATGTCGCTCGCCTGATCACCGAGGTCGAGTCCGGCGATGATGTCGGCCTTGTTCTCGCGCGCCGCCAGCCGCGCGGCTTCCTTGTCCGACGCCACCTCGGACAGCGTATAGGCGGTGGCGCCCGTCGCTTCCGGATTGCCCGCGCTGTCGCAATGGATCGAGATGAACAGGTCGGCCTTGAGCCGCCGAGCGATGCCGTAGCGCTCCTGCAGGATCAGGAACCGGTCGTCCTCGCGCGTCAGCGCGACACGCACCCGGCCGCTCTCGACCAGCCGGTCGCGGATTGCGAGCGCGGTTTTGAGCGTCACGTCCTTCTCGTAAAGGCCCGCTTCCTGATTGAGCGCACCGGGATCCTTGCCGCCATGCCCCGCATCGATCACCACCAGCGGCCGGCTGTCGTCCTCGCCATAGATGCGCGGCAGCGCGGGCGCGCGCTTCGGCGCGGGCACGGGCAGGCTGACGCGCGCACCGCGATCGGGCGCGATCGGTCGGCGCGCCATCGCGAGGCTGCCGTCGAAGCCCGACAGCGGCAGGCGACCGGCGCCCGCGGCGCGCGCGAACCGCTCGTCGTCGACGCGCTTTAGGACGAGCGTCAGCGTGCCGCTGGCCGCATCGAACCGGCCCTCGCGCACGATCGCCGGCCGGTCGAGGTCGAAGACGAGCCGTGCGCCGCGCTCGATCATGCCCTGGCGAACGCGGGCCACCGGTCCGCCCGGTGCGACCCGTGCGCCCGGCTTTACACCCACGATGTCGAGCGCAATACGGCGCGGCGCATCGAGGATGAAGGTCGAGGCGCCGGCGACATCGCCGTCCAGTGTGACGGTGATCGCCTCGTCATTTACCCGCACCTCGGCCAGGTCGCCCGCCAGCGCGGGGACGCCGCCCATCCAGACGGCGAGAAGCGCGATGATCCACGTCACCCGGCCGCTATGGCGCGCCGCCCGCGCGGCGGTCCAGTCAAAACGCATACCCTGTCTGCCCCTTTTGAACGGGACCGGCTTAATGCTGACCCTTTGGGGTAAGGTGAAACGGCGCGGTTAACGCCGCATCAGGCATGATTTTGCCGACCGGGCGGCCGAAACGCGCCGGTTGATGCGCAGGCGGCCCGGTGCTACG
This sequence comes from Sphingomonas spermidinifaciens, assembly GCF_002351485.1. Taxonomy (GTDB): domain Bacteria; phylum Pseudomonadota; class Alphaproteobacteria; order Sphingomonadales; family Sphingomonadaceae; genus Sphingomonas; species Sphingomonas spermidinifaciens. The sequence continues at coordinate 1,628,870 of NZ_NWMW01000001.1, forward strand.
TCGCTGGATACCGGTCCCGGCGCGTCGAGGTTTGATGCTCTGCCGCACCGGGACATTCGTCCGGCCCGGCGTGCTTCACGGGGTCGGACGCTCACAGGTTGACGCTGCAATGAGGCTTGTTTCCGTCCTTCGCCAACCCGCCGCCCCAATGGGCCGGCGCGTGGCGCGGACGCTGCCGGGCGAACGCCCCGGCCGGCTCGCGGCAGCAGAGGCACTTCATCCACATCGAACGGCCCCCGACGCGATGCGCGCAGGGGCCAATCCATCGCATCGGCGCCCGGCCGGCCACGCGCCGCCGACGCCGCGGAGAGTTTTTAATGGCAACACGCATGTTGATCGATGCACGGCACCGGGAAGAAACCCGCGTCGCCGTCGTCCAGGGTAACCGTATCGAAGAATTCGACTTCGAGTCGGCGGAGCGCAAGCAACTCAAGGGAAATATCTATCTCGCCAAGGTGACGCGCGTCGAGCCGTCGCTCCAGGCCGCGTTCGTCGATTACGGCGGCAACCGCCACGGCTTCCTCGCCTTTTCCGAGATCCACCCCGATTATTATCAGATCCCCAAGGAGGATCGCGACGCCCTGCTCGCCGAAGAGGCCGAGCATGCCGCCGAAGAGGCCGCGCTGCGCGCCGCCGAGGATCATGACGACGACGAGGACGGCGACGTCGAGGTCGTCGAGCGACCTAGCGACGAGGAAGAGGCCGAGCATGAGGGCGGTGAGGAGGGCGCGTCCGCTCCGCGCCGCAAGAAGGGCAATGGCGACGACCCGGCCGAGGCGCTGCGCCAGCGCCGCATGAATCTGCGCCGCCGCTACAAGATCCAGGACGTGATCCGGCGGCGCCAGGTGCTGCTGGTGCAAGTCGTCAAGGAGGAGCGCGGCAACAAGGGCGCGGCGCTGACGACCTATCTGTCGCTCGCCGGCCGCTATTGCGTGCTCATGCCCAACACCGCGCATGGCGGCGGGATCAGCCGCAAGATTTCGTCGGCCGCCGATCGCAAGCGGCTGAAGGGCATCATGTCCGACCTGAAGCTGCCGCCGACGATGGGCTGCATCGTCCGCACCGCGGGGCTCCAGCGCACCAAGACCGAGATCAAGCGCGACTTCGACTATCTCGCGCGGCTGTGGGACGGCATTCGCGAGAACACGCTCAAGTCCTCGGCCCCGGCGCTCGTCTATGGCGACAGCGACCTCATCAAGCGCGCGATCCGCGACATCTATAATCGCGAGATCGACGAAGTGATCGTCGAAGGCGAGGAAGGATACCGCCAGGCCAAGGACTTCATGAAGCTCTTGATGCCCAGCCATGCGCGGCGGGTGAAGCAGTATTCGGACGCGGTGCCCCTCTTCCAGCGCTTCGGCGTCGAGGATCAGCTAGCGGCGATGTACCACCCCGTCGTCCAGCTGAAGTCGGGCGGCTACCTCGTCATCAACCCGACCGAGGCGCTCGTCTCAATCGACATCAACTCAGGCCGCTCGACGCGCGAGCACAATATCGAACAGACCGCGACTGCGACGAACCTTGAAGCCGCGCACGAGATCGCCCGGCAGCTTCGCCTGCGCGACATGGCCGGGCTCGTCGTCATCGACTTCATCGACATGGATCATTCGTCCAACGTCCGAAAGGTCGAGAAGGCGATGAAGGAGGCGCTGAAGAACGATCGCGCCCGCATCCAGGTCGGCCGCATCAGCGCCTTCGGCCTCATGGAAATGAGCCGCCAGCGGCTGCGCACCGGCGTGCTCGAAGCCTCGACGCGCACCTGTCCGCATTGCGAGGGCACCGGCCTCGTCCGCACGGCCTCGTCCGCCGGGCTGTCGGCGCTCCGCCTGATCGAGGAGGAAGCCGCGCGTGGTCGCGGATCGCAGCTCCTCCTGCGCGCCAGCCAGGAAGCCGCATTCTACGTCCTCAACAAGAAACGCGCCGACATTGCCGAGATCGAGGATCGCTACGGCGTGACGGTCGAGGTGGCGTCGGACGGCGAGCTCGAGGGCGCGCGCATGTCGGTCGAGGCGGCCGGCCCACCACCCGCGCACGCACCCAAGCTCGATCCGATCGTCGAAGAGTTCGACGAGCCTGAGATCGAGGAGTTCGACGAGGAGGAAGAAGAGGAAGCGGTCGAGGCGACCGACACCGAGCGCGCCGAACCGCGCCGCGATCGCGAGCGTTCCGGAGAGGGTGACGAGGGCCGCGGCCGCAAGCGCCGCCGCCGCCGCGGTCGCCGTGGCCGTCCGCGCGACGGCGAGGAGAATGGCCACGCCGCCGCCGGCGGCGAGGAGGCCGAGAGCACCGACGAGGCGATCGACGGCGAGGCCGAGCCGGTCACGACCGAGGCCCAGCCCGCGAGCGAAGGCGGCGAGCGTCGCCGCCGCCGCCGCCGCCGCCGCGGTGGCCGCCGCGAGGGGGGCGAGACGCCGGCTGGTGCCGAAGCTGCAGAAGGCGAGGACGATGCGCCCGCAGCCGAGGCAGAATCGCCCGTCGAGGCCGAAACCGCGGTGACGATCGCCGATGCGACACCCGCCGAGCCGGTCGAGGAAGCGCCCAAGCCGAAGCGCTCGCGCCGCAAGAAGGCCGAGGTCGAGGCCCCGCCGGTCGAAGTCGAAGCGGCGTCGGCAGTCGAGGCCGAGGCCCCTGCCAAGCCCAAGCGCACGCGCCGCAAAAAGGCTGATGCCGAGGCCGCGCCGGTCGAATCCGAAGCGACACCCGCCGTCGAGGTCGAAGACACGCCCAAACCCAAGCGCTCGCGCCGTAAAAAGGCCGATGCCGCACCGGGCGAGACCGGGGCAGCAGCACCCGAGGCCGACACCGCACCTGTCGAGGCGGCTCTTGCGGTCGAACCTGCCGAACAAGACCTCGCCCCCGCGACTGCCGACGAAACGGCCGCGGCCGAGGGTACCGAACCTGAAGGTCCACCCCGCCGCGGCTGGTGGCAGCGCACCTTCGGCAACTGATCGAATGAAGAGGCCGGGCGAAACCCCGGCCTCTTTTTTTCCGCGCCGGCTGAAGGAGAAACGAAGCGCCGGCTCAGGGCCGAAGTGACAAACCTTCAAAGTCGTTGGTCGTAATCAAGCGCCGCCTGACCGGTGCGTGTCGCCTGCCCAGCGGCGGCGCTGCAATCATTTTCCGTCCTCTACCCGTCACGCCGGACTCGATCGGGGTCCTGTTCCTTCGCTCTCTTAACGCAGGACGACGGCCGCCGCTTCACCCTAGAAACGGCGCCGCCATCTCCGCCGGCACGCGCATCAGGCGACCGCTGGCGCGCTCGATCAGCGCCCAGGTCGTTACCGCTTCCACCCGGACGCGGCCGTCGTCGCCAACGAAGCGCATGTGGCGGTTGAAGCGGGCGCCGCGCGGCGGCTCCGGCACCCAGGTCTCAGCGATCACGCGCTCGCCGGCGCGGACATTGCCGCGATAGTCGATTTCGTGCCGCGTCACGACCCAGAAGCAAGCGTCGCGATCCTCGGGCCGCGCCACCGCATGCCAGTGCGCGACGGCAACATCCTGGATCCACCTGACCCAGACGGCATTGTTGACGTGGCCCAGCTCGTCGATATCGGCTTCGGTCGCGATGATCTCCGCCCGGTACCGGGTCGCCATCAACGCGCCTCGCAGGCGAACGGCGCACCGCCCGGCAGCGTGACCGTTGCCGCATCACCCTTGCCGCGCAGCTCGAGCCCGTCCTCGCCCTTATATGCGATACCAGAGCCGACGGGCTGCTGCCTCAGCGTGCCGACCACGCGATAGCCGCGGCGGAGCGTCACCTCGCCCTTGGCATTGTCGAAGCGCGCGATCAGGCGCACGCCGCCTTCACACGCATAGCGGGCGGTGACGATCGCGTCGGCGGCGGGCGCGGCTGTGGGCGGTACCTCGGCAGCGGGCGCGGCCGGCGGCTTGGGCAGGATCTCGGCACTGGCGATCCGCCAGCGCCGCTGCGCGGGTGTCGCGCCCTCTATATCGCCCGTCCGGTGGAGCGTGACGATACCGCGCCGCTCGACGACCTCGCCGCTCTCCTTCATGCGCGCAGTGACGGTGACAGGCACCTCGACATAGCGCTGGCCCGCACCCGCGTCGATGCGACCGGGGGTGCCGATCTCGGCCCTAAACTCGGCGAACCGGTCGAAGCGCTTGGCGTAATCGGCGGGGGTCAGCCCTGACGCCTCGCCATCATCGTCCCACATCGCCCGCGCGGCGGCATAGTCGCCCCGCGTGATCCGCGCGTAATAGGCGCGAACGACCCGCGCCGCATCGGCGCGCCCCGCCTCAGGCGTTGGGGTTGCGGTCGGCTGCGCGCGCGGGGCAAGCGGCGGCGCGTCGATGCCGGGCAGCGCGGCGTCGGGAGCGGTCATGTCGGCCGCGGGCTCGGGCAGCGGCGCGAGCGCGGCATTGTCCGCCTCGGCCGCTTCCTCGTTCATCAGCGTGACTGCGGGCGCATCGGCGGTGGCCGAGTTGTTGCCTGCCTCCTCGCCGCCACCGCAACCCGTCAGCAGTGCCAGCGCGATCAGGGGCGATCCGTATCTCATGCCGGTCAGCCTGCCGAACGGCGCATGCCGCCGTCAACCCCGTGCCTCAGGGCTCTAGCGCCGCACGATCGCCGTCGTCGAGATCGTCGTCGCCGTCCTCGCTCTCGATCGAATCGTCGTCGAAATCGGCCTGCGCTTCGTCCTCGTCGCGATCGTCCTCGTCGAGCTCGGCGTCGTCGTCCTCCTCGCCGATATCCTCGTCGGACAGATCGTCGAGACCGTCTTCCTCTTCCTCGTCATCGTCGCCGAGGTCGGGCGCAACGTCGGTCAGGATGGTGCCGTCGCTCGGCCCGTCGCGCGTCACCTCGAGGATCTCGGCGCGCTGGCTCTCGTCATAGCCGTCTTCCTCGTAACCGTCGTCATTGGGGCCTTGTTCGCCCACACGGTGTCCGCCCATCGCACCCTCCTTGATTGAAGCAGAGTGGTAACGGGCCGGGTCGATGCCCGTTCCTTCGCTGTTGCCGGCTCACGTCGGATTGCGGCGCCGGCCCTCAGACCTAATGCGGGCGAAACATCCGGCCGCGTTCGGCCACCGCGACGACCGCAAAAGCGATCACGCCCATCAGCAGGAAGCCGCCGTAGAGCGGCACCGTCGTCCCGTCGAACGCTTGTCCGATCGCCGCGCCGATCAGCGCGCCACCCAGGGTCGAGACGAAGCCCTGGAAGCTCGAGGCAAGGCCCGCAATGCCGCCCATATTCTCCATCGCCATCGCCGAGAAGTTCGACGCGGCAAGGCCGAAACACGCCATCAACAACGCCTGGAGGACGATGAACACCGGCAGCGATTCTAGGCCCATCAGCCCGACGCCCAGATGCACCGCGGCGATCAGGATCAGCCCGGTGAGCGCGCTGTGCGAGATCAGCCGCGTGCCGAAGCGCATGACGATGCGCGAGTTCATGAAGTTTGCGAGCGCCATCGTCCCCGCGACGCATGCGAACACCACGGTCAGCCACTCGGCCGCGCCGAACAGGTCGGCCATGATCTGCTGGATCGAATTGATGAAGCCGAACAGTCCACCCGACAGCAACGTCGCACCGAGCGTATAGCCCACCGCCATGCGGTCGCGGCATACGCGTGCGAACCCCGCAAGGATCGGGCCGGGCCGCAGGGGACTGCGCTGATCGGGATCGAGCGTCTCGGGCATCCGTACCCAGAACCAGGCGAGGACGAGGCCCGCGACGGTCGCGATGCCGACGAAGATCCAGCGCCACGGCGCGAACAGGAGGACGATCTGGCCGAACGCCGGCGCGAGCACCGGCGCCGCCATGAACACGACGAAAACCAAGCTCATCACCCGCGCCATCGGCCGTCCGGCGAAACAGTCGCGCACCATCGCCACGGTGACGACGCGCGCGCCCGCCACCGCCATCCCCGCTACGAAGCGCGCCGCGAGCAGCAGCGTGAAGCTGCCCGCCGCCGCCGCGGCGAGGTTCATGGCAACCGCGATCAAGAGCGACACGCCTAGGATCGGCCGCCGCCCGAACCGGTCGCTGAGCGGCCCGTGCGCGAGCTGCGCGACCGCGAACCCGATCAGGAAGCTGGTGATGACGAACTGACGGTCGTTGGGGTTCGAAACGCCGAGGCTGTCGCCAATCGCGGGCAGCGCCGGCAGCATCGAATCGATGCCGAGCGCCGTCAGCGCCATCAACGCAGCCGCCAGCGCCACGAACTCGCCAAACGGAATCGGCGCGCGGTCGAGCGACGCAGGGGCGGCAAGCGGTTGATGCATCGGGGCTCCTTAGCGCGGACGGCGCCCGCGTCACGCCCAATGTTGGTGCCGCAAACGAAAATCTCGGGCCGCTTGCGGGGGGCCGGGCGCCCGCCTTATCTTGGCGCGCAGGTCGTTCATTCAAGACAGGCATTTTCCATGCTCGATACCCCGCTGGCCGATATCCGGCCCGTCTCCCTCGCCGACCAGGCCGCCGATCCCGACGGCTTCGCCCGCGATTTCGGTGAGGCGTTCCAGCGCTATGGTTTTGCGATCGTGCGCGACCACGGCATCGACGAGGGGCTGATCGCCCGCGCCTGGGCCATGACCGAGGCGCTGTTCGCCCTGCCGGAGGAGCAGAAGCGCGGCTGGTACGTCCCCGGTGGCGGCGGCGCGCGCGGATACACGCCCTTCAAGACCGAGATCGCCAAGGGCGCCACCCATGTGGACCTCAAGGAGTTCTGGCATATCGGCCGCGAGCTGCCCGCCGGGCACCGCTTCGCGGCGGTTATGTCGCCCAACATCTGGCCTGACGTGCCCGAGGGATTCCGCGACACCTTCCTCGAACTGTTCGCCGCGTTCGACGCAGCCGGGTCGCGGCTCCTGTCGGCGATCGCCCGCTATCTCGATCTCGCGCCCGACTGGTTCGAGCGCGCGGTCGAGGACGGCAACTCGGTCCTCCGCCTGCTCCACTATCCGCCCGTGACCGAGGATGCGCCCAACGTTCGCGCCGGTGCCCATGAGGACATCAACCTCATCACGCTGCTGCTCGGCGCCGAGGAAGCGGGGCTCGAACTGCTAGACCGCGATGACCGCTGGCTGCCGGTCAAGCCGCCCGAGGGGGCGATGGTGGTCAATGTCGGCGACATGCTGCAGCGGTTGACCAACCACGTCCTTCCCTCGACCACGCACCGCGTCGTCAACCCGCCGCCCGAGCGCCGCGGCCATTCGCGCTATTCGATGCCCTTCTTCCTCCACCCCGCGCCCGATTTCGTCATCAAGACGCTGCCCGGTTGTGTCTCGGCCGATCGCCCCAACCGCTATCCCGAGCCGATCACCGCGCACGATTACCTGCATGAGCGGCTGGTCGAGATCGGGCTGATCAAGAAGTAGGGGCGTGACATCCCCGCTGCGTACCCTGGCGAAGGCCGGGGTACGAATGCACCTAGGGGAACGAGTAGCCCGACTAAGCCCGAGCCCACTTCTTCTTCGTCACCCCGGACTTGTTCCGGGGTCCACCGTGCCGCATGAGCCGGTTGCGCCGCACGTGCGGCCACGTGGATGCCGGAACGGGTCCGGTATGACGAAATGAGGCTGAAGTGATGACCCAACCCCTTCGCGTCGCGATCGCCGGCCTCGGCACCGTGGGGGCGGGCGTCATCCGGCTGATCGACGCCAATGGCGAGCTGATCGCCCGCCGAGCCGGCCGCCCGATCGAGGTCGTCGCTGTCTCCGCGCGCGACCGCGCCAAGGATCGCGGTGTCGACATCGCGCGCTTCGCCTGGGTCGACGATCCCGTCGCGCTCGGCCGGCACGAGGGCGCAGATGTGGTGGTCGAGCTGATCGGCGGCTCCGACGGTCCGGCCCTCGCGCTCGCGCGCAGCAGCTTTGCTGCGGGCAAGAGCTTCGTCACCGCCAACAAGGCGATGATCGCGCATCACGGCCTCGAGCTCGCGCGCGCGGCCGAGGACGCCGACGTCGCGCTCAAGTTCGAGGCGGCGGTGGCGGGCGGCGTGCCCGTCATCAAGGGCCTGCGCGAAGGCGCTGCCGCGAACGAGATCGCGCGCGTCTATGGCATCCTCAACGGCACCTGCAATTTCATCCTCAGCCGAATGGAAGCCGAAGGCCGCGACTTCGCCGACGTGCTGGCCGAGGCGCAGGCCAAGGGCTTCGCCGAGGCTGATCCCAGCTTCGACATCGACGGCGTCGATGCCGCGCACAAGCTGTCGATCCTCGCCAGCCTCGCCTTCGGCACCAGTCCGGCGTTCGGCGACGTGGCTATCACCGGCATCCGCCACGTCATCGCCGCCGACATCGCGGAGGCCGCGGCGCTCGGCTATCGCGTGCGCCTGCTCGGCCTGGCCGAGGCGGGTGCCGGCGGGCTGTTCCAGCGCGTCCACCCCCACCTCGTACCGATCGACCACCCGCTCGCGCACGTCACCGGCGCGACCAACGCCGTCGTTGCCGAGGGGAATTTCGTCGGCCGCCTGCTCTTCCAGGGTGCGGGCGCAGGCGACGGCCCGACCGCAAGCGCCGTCGTTGCCGACCTGATCGACATCGCCCGCGGCGAGTTCGGCCCCGCCTACGCCATGCCCTCGGCCAGCCTCGCCGCCCAGCCGCCTGCCGACCCCGGCGAGCGACGCGGCCGCGCCTATCTGCGTTTCGCCGTCGTCGACAAGGTGGGCGTCCTCGCCGAGATCGCAGCGGCGATGCGCGACGCGGGCGTGTCGATCGAGAGCCTGATCCAGCGCGGCGCGACCGGCGAGGGCGAGGTCATCGTCACGATTGTGACGCATGAAGGGCCGGAGCGATGCGTCGCACAGGCGCTCGACAAGCTCACCGGCTCTCCCAGCCTTGCCGGCCGTCCGATGTGGATGCACATCCTCGGCTGACGGTAATGCCGGGCAATCGGCGCTGGCATTAACCTGGATCATGGACGTATCCTGTGTCGCCGCGGCTAGGTCGCGGCAGAGGGCATGGGACATGACGGGCGCTGACAGACCACAGGCGATCGCCGCGCCCCCCGGCCGTCTCGCGCTGTTCGCGCTGCTGGGCGTCTGCGCGGGCCTCCCTTTCTATCTCTTCTCGACGGTCCTGTCGTTGCGGCTGGCGCAGAACGGCGTGCCGATCGCGGTCATCGGCTTCTTCGCTTGGGTGTCGCTGCTCCCCACCTTCAAGTTCCTATGGGCGCCCATTGTGGATCGCTTCGGCGTGCCGGGCTTTGCGCGCTTCTATGGCCGGCGGCGAAGCTGGATCCTCGCCGGCCAGCTCGGCATCGCCGCCTCGATCACGGGCCTTGCGCTCACGCACCCCGACCGCTCGCTGACCGCAACCGCGTTCTGGGCACTCGCCCTCGCCTTCTGGACGACGATGCTCGAAATCGCGGTCGATGGCTGGCGGATTGAGCTGGCGCCGGACGCCGCCACACAGGGGCCGATCGTCGCGGCGAACATCTGGGGCTATCGCGGCGCCATGGTCGCAGTCGGCTCGGGCGTGCTGCTGGTGGCCGAGCGGGCCGGCTGGGCGGCCGGCTATCTGATCCCCGCCGCCGTTGCGCTCGCCGCCTTCGTTCCCATCGCCGCGACCCGCCGTGACGCCGCGGGTGAAGGCGGGCGAGTGCCGGCGCTTGCGAAGGGACTGGCGGCATCGGCCGCACTGTTCGCGGGGCTCGCACTCGTCATCGCGATCGCGGGCTCGGCGCTGCTGGCGCTCGCCGCGGCGATAGGCATCGGTGCGAACAGCAACGTGACGCCTTGGCTACTCGGCCTCGCGCTCGTGCCGTTCCTTGCCATGGCTCTCGCCATTCCCGCCATCCGCCGCCGCTCGCCCGAAGCGATCGCCGCCAGCGGCGCGCCAATGCGGCCCTATCTCGACTTGTTCTGGCGCTATGGCTTCGCGGCGATCACGCTGCTCGCCTTTGTCTCGCTCTATCGCATGGGCGACGTGCTCGCCCTCACCCTCGCAAAGCCCTTTGTTGCGGCGCTCGGCTATTCGCTCGGCGCGATCGGGCTGGCCGACGGGATCGTCGCGCTCGCCGCGAGCATGGCGGGGGTCGCTGCAGGAGGACTGCTCGCCGCGCGCTGGCCGGCGGGCAGCACGCTCGCGCTCGGCGCGCTGCTCGCCGCGATCGGCAATTTCGCGTTCGTCTGGCTCGGTGCCCGGCCGCTGTCGGCGCCGGCCCTCTGGCTCGCCACCGGCGCCGACCAGTTCGGCAACGGCTTCGCCGGCGCGGCGTTCGTCGTTTATCTTTCGCTGCTGGTGAACCCCGTCCATGCCGCCGCGCAATACGCCTTCCTCTCGGGCTTCGCCTTCCTCCTCCCGCGGCTGCTGGCGGGAGGGGCGGGGAGCTTTGCAGCGGCTCACGGCTATTCGGCCTTCTTCCTGATGGCGGGTACGCTCAGCCTCGCCGCCCTCCTGTTTCTGCCGCCGGTGCTTCGCGCCCGCCCGCGCGAAGGAGTGGCATGACCCTCGCCGCCATCGCCGATCTGGCCTTCGCCCCCGCTGCGCGTTCGGTTCGAGAGGGTGCAATCCCCGGCGCAACGCTCGGCCTCGTCACCGCCGACGGCGAACGCGCGCTCGTCTCGACCGGCGCGGCGCAGATCGCGCCGATGCGCGAGCCGCTCACGCTCGGCCACTGGTTCGACCTCGCCTCGCTGACCAAGGTGATAGCGACGACGCCGGCGATCCTGCGGCTGGCCGACGAAGGCCGGCTCGACCTCGACCGCCCGATCGCCGACGCGATCCCGGATCTGCGCCAATATGATGTCGCGGGTGCGGCAGAGCGGCGCATCACCTTCCGAGCGGCGCTGGCGCACCAAACCCACCTGCCCGCGGTCGAGCCGCTCTACACCTATGGCGACGACCCGCGCCGACTGCGCGCCTTCGTCCTCCAGCGGGAGTGGCGGGCGGGGCCGCCCGTCTATTCGGACATCAACTTCATCCTGCTCGGCATCGCGATCGAGCGGCTGACCGGCCAACCGCTCGACCACCTGCCGATGCCCCCGGGGCTCGCCTGGCGTCCCGATGCCGCGCTCAGCGTCGCGACCGAACGATGCATGTGGCGCGAGCGCGTGCTGAAAGGTGAGGTGCATGACGAAAACGCCTCGGCTCTTGGCGGCGCGGCTGGCCACGCCGGGTTGTTCGGCACCGTCGACGGCGTGCTCGACTTTGCGCGCGGGCTGCTCGACGGCACCGGCGCCTCGCCCGCAGCGCTCGCGGCGATGCGCGAGCGTGCGTCGCCGACGCGCACCTGCGGCTGGGAGCGACGCGTGCCCGGCTGGCCCGGCGGCGATGCGTGCAGCGACGCGACGATCGGCCACACCGGCTTCACCGGAACCGGCCTGTGGCTGGACTTCGACCGCGGCCTTGCCTGGACGCTCCTCACCAATCGCGTCCACCCGACCCGCCACCGCGAAACCGGCATCGCCGCGCTCCGCCGCGAGACGGGCGATCGCGTGATCGAGGCGTTCGACCGGGCCTGGCCAAAATCACTGGCGCCCCCCGCCCCGCTTTGCTAGGCCCCGCTCCAGGCACCCGTAGCTCAGCTGGATAGAGCGCTGCCCTCCGAAGGCAGAGGCCACAGGTTCGAATCCTGTCGGGTGCGCCATTTCAGTCCCAAGCTGGGAACGCCGGTTGCCGCCGTTTCCGCGCTTGCGGCGGCGGTCAGGGTGCGAAGCAGCTCCGTCTTCGACCCGACGATGCGCGCTTCTGTTCTCGTGACTTCGATCCTCTGCGCCACCGCCCGAAGGTGATCGCGGCGGTAGCGGCCTTCGCCGGTGCGAAGGCGCTTGCGAGCCGCATCTGCGAACGCCAGCACTTTCTCGTGCGTAAGCTCCGGTCCGGCGCGGTCTATGGCGCTCGCCGCGCGGGCAGCGTCGGCCTGCGCCTGGTCGCGTATGGCGTTCAGCTCGGCGAGCCGCGCTTTCAGTGCCGGATCAGCGGTGTCGGCGACGCCATTCTCGATAGCCTCGTAAAGCCGGTTCAGCTTGGCCTCGGCCTCGGTTGCGCGCTTGCGCAGCTCGGCGAGGTGCTCGCGACGGCGGCTGGTGTATTCCTCGCGCCGGTCCAGCACCTCTGACAGGAGCGCGGTTAGCCGCTTAGGGTCGAGCAGCCGTCGCTCAATATGCTCGGCAACCGCCGTGTCGAGCTTGTCCATCGGCACCGTCGTTCCGCCGCACCCGCTTTCGCCCTGCCGCGCCTTCGTCGAGCACGTATAGTAGCGGTAGCGGCCATACTTGCCGGTACGGAGCGTCATGGCTCCGCCGCAGTCGGCGCAGAAGGCGATGCCGGTGAGCAGCGTCGGGCCGCTCACGACGCGCGGTGCGGTCCATCGGGGGTTGCGGGACTTGAGGTGCGCCTGCACCGCTTCCCACTCGGCCTTGGCGACGATCGGCGGCACGGCCATGACCGCGTGCTCGGCCTCCGGTTTGGGGCGGCGGGTCTTGTGGTCGCGGGTGTTGAAGCGGTGCTCGCCCCAGTAGGTCGTGCGCGTCAGAACCTGATGCACGGCGGCGATGCCCCAGCGCCCGCCGTCGCGGGTGCGGATGTTCGCCTCGTTCAGGTGCTTGGTGATCGCCTTCAAGCCCAAGGGCCCGCTGTCGCCTGAACCGTGCAAGGCGAGCCTATAGATTAGCCGCACCGTCTCGGCGTGGATCGGATCAACCTCCAGCTTCTTCTTGACCTTCGCCCCACGCTGCTCAGCGGCGACAATGCGGTAGCCGATCGGCGGTAAAGCACCGTTCCAGAAGCCCTGACGCGCGTTCTCGTTCATGGCCCGGAGCGTGTGCTTGGCGTTCTCCTTCGACTGGTACTCGTCGAACAGCGCCATGATCTGCCGGATCATGTTGCTCATGGGATCGTCGCCCAGCTCCTGGGTGATCGACACCAGCCGCACGCCCGCCTTGGCAAGCTTGCGCACGTAGAACTCAAGCTGGAACTGATCGCGAAAGAAGCGGCTGAACGAGTGGACGAGCACCACCTCGAATGGCGTGCCGCCGTGCAAGGCGGCGTCCATCAGGCGCTGGAACTCGGGGCGGCGGTCATCGGTCGCGGACTGGCCCGGTTCGACATACTCGGCCACCACGTTCCACCCCCGTGAGGCGACGTAGTTCTCAGCCTGCCGCCGCTGGTCGGGAATGGAAAGGTCGCTCTCGGCCTGGCGGCCTGTCGAGACCCGCAGATAGAGCGCCGCGCGGGTAGCAGAGCCGGGCGACGCGGCCTCCGCCAAGTGAGAGGCCGCATCGGTCATGGCTTGTGTCCTTGGCTAGGGAAGCGGTCCGAACAAATCGTCGAGCACGTCGCCGAAGTGGGCCTCGATAATGCGAACCTCGGCATCGGTGATGGGTAGGACGTAGGGCCAGTCATCGATAACGGCGATCGGCTCTGGATCGGCACGGGCCAGTCGCGCGCCGCGTTTCGCGGCCTGGGTAGCATAATCGTACAGGTCGAGTGGCGCGGCCCCCATAGGCCGGCGACACTCGGCCGAGTCGCTGTCGTGAGATGGTGCGCGGCGCATCGCGCCAGCATCGCCGCACGGGCCAGAAATAAGAACAGCCCATGTGCGCTACGCCGCGCGACAGTGTGCGCCGCGTCGGTCACGCTGCTTTCCGCGACGGCCGGATCAGTACCTCGGCCGGGATGCCGAGCCGGTCGTGCAGGCGCCGGATCATGTCGATCGACAGCCCACGCCGGCGGTTCAAGACCTCCGCGATCCGCGTTCGCGTGCCGATCACGCCCTCCAGGTCGCGGCGCGTCAGGCCCTGCTGCTCCATCCGGAATTTGATCGCCTCGACCGGATCGGGCGCGTCCAGCGCATGGTGCTTGGCCTCGTAGGCGTCGATCAGCGTCACGAGCACGTCGAGCCGGTCGCCATCCGGCGTGCCGCTCTTCGCTCCCCAGAGCCGGGCGACCTCCTCCATCGCCGCTTCATGATCCGCGTCGTTGCGGATGGGCTTCAGCTCAGTCGCCATGCTCCACCTCCTTCACGTCGATCCGGTCATAGTCACGGTGCGTGCCGACCCACTTGATCCAGACGATCGCCTTCTCGAAATCGACCGCGACCACCAGCCGGTAGTCGTTGCCCTTGATGTTGAAGACGATCCGGTCGGCGCTGACGATGCTGGCGGTCGCATAAAGCCGCTTCACATCGGCGGTGCTGGTCCAGCTCGCCTTGCTCACTTCCGCGAACCACGCATCGAGCGCAGCCTTCAAGGCCGGTTGATCCTTGTGGCCGACCCGGCTCTCGACGAAGTCGCGCAAGGTGCGCCGCGCGATGATCCGCATGTTCCTTCCCGTTTATCATGCGCCCATATTGGGCGCAAGTTCTGATCAGCCTTATAGCCCGAGGCCGCGCGACCGCCCGAACGTCCAGTCGATGCCGCCGCCCGGCATGGCGATTCCGCTGATCTGCTGGTCGATGCGCTTGGTGAGCGCGTCGTTCCAGGGGACGAGCTGAAACCCCAAGCCATTGTCGATCATAGCGAACCGGCCGCTCGCAAGCTGCGCCTGCCCAACCAGCTTGCCGCTGATCCGATCGCCGGTTGCGGTCTCCTGAAAGGAAAGGCCGCGCTCGGCCGCGAACGCCTTGCCGACCCGCGCGACTTCGGCGCGCTCAAGCTGCGCCAGCAAGTCGCTGGGCGCGCGAAACTTGCCGCCACCGAGGTCACGAACATATCCCATCTCGGTGAGCGCCTGCTTGCGGGCGTTCCAGGCGGTCTGCACGTCGCCGCCGAAGCCACCAGAAGCCAACGCCTCCCGATCTTGGCCGAGCATCGTCCGGTCGAGCCACGTCGCGCCCTCGTGACGGACCTGGTGATCGAGCGGCAGGTGGGAGCGCTCCTCGATGCGCGGGCCGCTCCTGAACCGCTGACGGTCGAAGGCTAATGCACGTTCGGGCAGATCGGCGGGGATCGTCCAATGCTCCGCGTCAACGCGTTCGACGATCCCGGCGCGGCGTAGGGCCTCCAAGCGGCGGACATGACTGCGGACATAGGCCTCGGCATCTGCGGCTCCGAGCCGCTCGCGCATCTGTTCGAGGTGAGACGCTGGACTGTAGACACCGCCAGGGTCAGTCGCTGCGAGAATGTTGCGATCTGAAGCGCGCGGCGCGGTCGGCGGCGGCTCGACCGCGATGACACTGCCGCGCCGGATATCCTCGGCCTGGGCGGCGCTTGCCTCGACGTAATGGGCACGGCCGTCCACGCCGTCGATGGTGAGGCCGATGCGATCCCCCAGCCCGTCGCCGGCAAGTTGCTTGTCGCGAACCTGGCCGACGATGCGATACTTCGGGCCATCGCCATGGAGCTGGTAGTCGGCGACCGATCGCACCTCAGCGAGGCCGTCGCGCTCCAATGCGCGGTGGATGGTCTTGATGATGTCGCCGCGCTCTCCAAGGGCGCGGAGGCGCTGCTCGGCTTGCGGCGCGACCGCCCATTCGCCCGGCCGGTACTCGGTCGCGAGTCCCAGACGCTCCAGCGCGCGAGCCCGCTCAATCAGGAGGGCTCGGTTGCGGCGCAGCTCGATCGCCATGTCCTCGTCGGGCCGGAGATCGGCGAACTCAGCCGCCTGTTCCTGCCGGGCGATGAGCATCCGGTCGAGCCGGGTGAAGCGTTCGGCATCCACCTCGCGCTCAAGCTGGCGCGTCACCTCCTGCTCAGACTGGCGGCCCAGCTCAAGCGTGACCACCTCGCTCGCCCGCTCGCGGATGCCGTGAGCGATATAGTCGCCGGCGATGTCGAGCCGCTTGCCGTCGTCGGTCACGCCGCGAACGAGGATGTGGGTGTGCGGGTGGCCGGTGTTGTGGTGGTCGACGGCAATCCAGTCGAGCCGCGTCCCGAGGTCGGCCTCCATTTGGGCCATCACCTCGCGAGTGGTCTGGCGGAGGTCGGTCAGCTCGACACCCTCCTCGGCGGAGACGATGAAGCGGAACTGGTGCCGATCCTCGCGCCCGCGCTCCAGGAGAGCGCGGCCATCGGCCACGTCCTTGTCGGCCGAGTAGACTTGGCCCTTCTCGCCTTCGTGAGTCACGCCGTCGCGCTCAAGGTAGCGCAGGTGGGCGTCGACCGCCGAGGCGCTGACATGCGCGCGGGTGCGGGCGCCGCCGCGCTGCGGGTTGAGCTTGACGATCCGAGCCTTGACCGCGACGCGGCGCATCCGGGTTCGAACGCCGCCTCCGTCCCGGCTCCAGGCGCTCCGGCCCTTCAGCCCGGCCGCAACCGCAGCACCCCGGCCGCGCGCATTGCACCGCCCGCTTTGCTTCCCGGCTCTGCCCGCCCGGGACGGGTCGCCGCCTGCCCGCCGGATCGCTTGCTGCACCTGGCCGGCGAAGGTCTTGGCCCGCGCTCGCACGGGGCGCGGAAGCTTCGCGCGGCCACCGTCCCGGCCGCGCTCTCTGACCCGACCCGAACGGATACGAAAACTGTCTTCATCGGCGGCCATGGACCGACGATTGGAAGGGGAGAATCAGTCGGGCAAGAGCGCCGTTGCCGGCGTAGTGACGTAGCGCGCAAATGCAGGCGGGCGGCGGCGAACTGCGGTTCGCCGCTGGCTGCACTGTGGGGGTGGCACCTACTTAACCATTGATAAGACGGAGGAAAACGCCTGGCGCGCCACCCATGCACCTTACGGGCAGGCTCCGTAGGTGCGGAAAAATAATGTGCAGACAAACACTTAGGGACGTAGTCCCGGTGGCGAGGCAACTCGCTTTATCTTGCCATCAACCCCTCCATCTCCTCCGCCGCTTCGATCGGGGTCCACAGGCGAGCGACCTGTCCTCAGGGCCGCCCATGATCGCCAGCTTGCAGAAGAGCTATTTTAGCCGCTACAGTGCGGGCCTGAAGCGACGGGGCGGCCTATGAAAACCATGTCGGCGCGCGAGGCCAAGAATGGCTTCGGCATGCTAATCGACACGGCACGTGCGGAGCCTGTGTTGGTGGAGAAGCATGGGCGTGGAGTCGTGATCGTCATCTCCGTCGAAGAGTATGAGCGGCTGAACCGTCGTGCTGAGCGCAGAACGGCTGCACGGGCCCCATCAGTGGAGAGCGCCGCTGATGGCCAATGAAGCGTTCGCACGGGTCAAGATCGATCAGCTTCTGCGGGATGCCGATTGGCGCCTTACGGATGGCCGAAGTGTGCGGTTCGAGTATCCGCTGGATGACGGTGGAAAGGCGGATTATGCGCTCTTCGACCGTCAAGGGCGCGCATTGGCGGTGCTCGAAGCGAAAAGCACCAGCGTCAACCTGTCGGCCGGTGAGGCGCAAGGTCTACGCTATGCGGACCAGCTCGACGTCCCCTTCATCTTCCTGTCAAACGGTGAGGAGGTCTGGTTTCGCGACAAGTTCCAGGACGCCCATTTTCGAACGGTCGAAACCGTCTTCAGCCAGGATGATCTCGTGCGGCGGAAAGCCGCCCGCGACATCCGCCGCAACCCGCTCGACATCGCCATAGACCAACGCATTGCGGGTGGTGGCGGTCGCCTGCACCAATCCGTCTGCATTGATGTGCTGTGCCGTGAGATGGTGGCGGGTCGGCGCAAAATGCTCGTCGAAATGGCGACCGGCACAGGCAAGACGCGCACGGCGGCAGCATTACTAAAACGATTATTCGAGGCGAACTGGGCTACGCGCGCCCTTTTCGTGGTCGATCGGAACACGCTGGCGATTCAGGCGGAGGATGCCTTCGCGGAGCATCTTCCAACCCTCCCGTGCTACCGTGTGCCGCGGACTGGCCGACGTTTCCAGGACGAGAAGCGTATCACAATCGTGACGCTTCAGACCCTGGTGAATGAGTATGAGAAATACTCGTCCGGCTACTTCGATCTGGTCGTGATCGACGAGTGTCACCGCAGCATCTACGGCCAGTGGAAGAGAGCGCTCGATCACTTTGACGGCGTGAAGATCGGGCTGACGGCGACACCGTGCGTGATGCGGGACGCGCCCGACGTGGACGAGGAAGATCGCGCGGCGATCCGAGACACGCTGCGCTTTTTTGAAGTCGATAAGCCGACCTACAGCTACTCGATGTCCGAGGCTATCGCCGACGGGCATCTCGTCCCGCACGAAATCTACCGCGCCATGACCGGCCGGACCGCAGCCTCCGATGGGTTCGCCGTCAAGCGATCTGAAATCGACTGGGATGCGCTCGACGACTCAAGCCGGTCAGAGTTGGAGCGGCTCTTCGATGACCGGGACGAGTTGGTGGTCGATCCCACCGCCCTGGAGCGCAAGTTCACGATCCCCGAGCGGAATCGGGCGATGGTGCGCGAGTTTCGGCAAATTCTTGAGCAGGGTTATGTCGGCCCGAACGGCGTTCGGCGCGCACCCGAGTGGGGCAAGACGATCGTTTTCGCGGTCACGAAGCGACATGCTGAGACGCTCGCCCGGATATTCGACGACGCCTTCGCGGACAAGAAGCCTACGCCATCGACGCGGTATGCTGACTTCGTGGTCTCAGGGCTTGGGCCAGACGATACGGTAGACGGTGCGGCGAAGATCAAACGCTTCAAGAAAGAGCCTTTCCCGCAAATCCTCGTCAGCGTGAACATGCTCGATACGGGCTTCGACTGCCCCGATGTGCGGAATCTGGTCATGGCGCGCTTCACCCACAGCTCCATCCTCTACCAGCAGATGCGCGGGCGCGGGACGCGTCTCGCGCCGGGCAAAACCCGCTTCACCATGTGGGACTTCACGGGTGTGACCCTGCGCCATGGTGACGACGAAGAGCCGGGCGACGGCGGAGTCATCGTCGTTCGGGAGAGCAAGGCGCCTCCGCCAACTGCGCGACGGCTCCTTACGCTCGACGTGCATGATGAGGTCGATCCCACGACCCGCGAGTGGGTGACGGTCGACGAGACCGGCCACGCCTACCTGGATGTCGATGAAGCGCGATCCGAAGCACTTGGCGGGCGCTTCGAGACCTGGCTCGATGACCAGCCGTTCAATGCCGATCAGCTTCGGCTTCTTCACCTCGTAAAAGAGCAGATCAAAGCGAATGCAAGCGAGCTGGATGGGTTCGACAGTTGGCGATTCGACGCGCCTCCGCTGTCGATGAACGGCGGCTATGAGCGCGCCCGCGCCGTGTTCGGCGGCGACGCCGAACTCGAAAGCGTACTGGCGAGCCTCAGCGCAGCAGTGTTCGGCGACGGCGCCGCCGATGTTGCCGAAGATGATCCCACTCGGCCGCGCAAGCCCTTTTGAGTACGAGCGACAATGCCTTTCACCCCCGACATGCGCCGCAAGGTCGATCAGATCCGTGATTACCTGTACGGCGGCGGCTATCCCGACCCGCTGTCCAATGCGGAGCAGCTCAGCTTCCTGTTCTTTTTCTACATGATAGAGGGGATCGACGCCGCGAACGTGCGTCAGGCCAAGGCGACAAGCCGAGACTACGCCTCTCTGTTCGCGGGCGAATGGATAATCCGCAACCCGCTGAACGCCCCCGCAAAGGGCGTCGAGACGATGCCGCGCGACCGGATGCGCTGGTCGTCATGGGCGAATGCGATGTCCGGCGAGCAACTGGTCACCTTCGTTCGTGATGAGGTGTTCCCCTTCTTCGCGGGGATCGGTGACCAGTACGGCATGAGCTTCATGGCACAGGCGCGGCTCGCGATCGACGAGCCGACCGTGCTGACTCAGGTTGTCACGCTGGTTAACGAGCTCCGGCTCGAACAGGCAGACCCGGATACCAAGGGCGACCTCTTCGAACACGTGCTTCGGCAGATCAAGCAGGCAGGCGAGCTGGGGCAGTTCCGTACACCGCGGCATATCATCCGCGCCATTGTCGATCTGGTCCATCCGCAGATCGGCGAGACGGTCTATGACCCCGCGGCCGGGACGGCCGGCTTCCTCGTGGCGGCCTATGAGCACATCCGCCTCGCCAACTCGTCGGCGAACGGTCGCGATGTCGCGGAGCTGGAGGGCAAGACGTTCGAGCGCGGGTTCGGCGATCGGCTGAACCAGGGGCAATGGCGCAAGCTCCAGACCGAGACCTTCTACGGGAACGACGTCGACCCCAAGATGGTCAGCCTCGCCAGCATGAACCTGGCGCTACGTGGGCTGCCCGACGTTCGCATCCTGAAGCGCAACGTGCTGACCACCAGCTTCGACCGTCAGGCGAAGGCGGAGAAGGCGCTGCCGCTCGACGGTTATGACGTGATCCTGGCGAACCCGCCCTTCTCAGGCAGGATCGACCGCGACCGGATCGTCGACGACGTGAAGATCGGGACGAGCACGGCGACCGAGCTGCTGTTCGTCAAGTACATGATCGACAACTTGAAGCCGGGCGGCCGGTGCGGCGTGGTCGTTCCCGAAGGCGTGCTGTTCGGCTCCACGGGCGCACACCGGGAGCTGCGCCGGATGCTGATGCAGAACAACCAAGTCGAGGCGGTGCTGTCGCTGCCCGGCGGCGTGTTCCAGCCCTATTCGGGGGTGAAGACGAGCGTGCTGGTCTTCCGCCAGGGCGGTCGGACCGAGCGCGTCATGTTCCTCCACGCCAGCAACGATGGTTTCAAGCTCGACGCCAATCACGATCAGCCGATCGAAGCGGACGACCTCCCCGGCCTGCTCGCCGCCTTCAACAGCCGAGAAGAGATGTGGGCGGATTGGCAGGCGCGCGACCCCGCCGCACCCTGGACCGAGAATTGGTGGTTCGCTGACACAGCCGCGATCGAGCGCGAGGACTGGAACCTCTCGGCCTCCCGCTACCGCCCCGAGAGCCGCGAGGCGGCAGAGCATCGGAACCCGCGCGAGCTGCTCCAGGAGTTGGAGGAAGACGTGCAGGCGGTGCTTGGCGACATCCAGACGCTGGCGGCCGAACTGCGGGGAGAGGCGGCGTGAGCGGATGGCCCTCAGTTCGGTTGGATACAGTCGCTAGTGTGATTCGCGGGGTCACGTTTGGAAAGGGCGACGTGATCCTAGCTCCCGTCGAAGGCGACATTCCGGTCCTCCGTGCCGGAAACATCGATAGGCAATTGATTCTTGATGATGATCTTGTCTGGCTGCCGAAGCGGGTCGTTCGTGAGAGTCAGTTGCTTCGATGCCATGACATCGTGATGTGCATGTCGTCGGGTAGCGCTGCAATCGTTGGGAAAAGCGCGCTTCTGGAAAAAGAGTGGACTGGCTCGTTCGGCGCATTTTGCGCCGCTATCAGGGCGAAGCCGGCGAAAGTGGAAGCCAAGTTTCTCGCACATCTTTTTCAGGGTGCTGCGTTCCGCTGCTGGGCAAGTGCGGCTCAGGGTAACAACATCAAGAACCTCAACAAGTCCGCTTTGGAAGGCTATGTGTTTCGGCTTCCGCCGCGCGACGAGCAGCGGCGGATCGTTCGGCTGCTGGACCGGGCCGCGGAGATCAGGCGCCGTGCCGACGCCGCCCGCGCGAAGGCCCGCGCCATCATCCCCGCTGTCTTCCTCGACATGTTCGGCGATCCGGCGACCAATCCGAACGGATGGCCTGAGCACGCGCTGACGGAGCTGTGCCGGCCCCGACAGTGGAAAACTATAACAGGTGCAGAGCTGCTGCCTTCCGGCTTCCCGGTCTATGGCGCGAACGGGGTGATCGGTTTCTATTCGGATTACAATCACGAGGAGCCGGTGATCGCTGTCACATGCCGCGGTGCGACTTGCGGGACGGTCAACGTCACCGTGCCACGCTCGTACGTGACCGGCAACGCTATGTGCCTGGACGACCCCTCGCCGAAGCTGGAGCTGGAGTACCTCGCGACTGCTCTGCGACTTCGAGGATTCAGGGATGCAATTACTGGCGCAGCACAGCCTCAGATCACGAGGCAAGCGCTGACTGTGGTGAACGTGCCTGTACCTCCGTCCTCACTCCAAAGGGCCTTCGCCGAACAGGCCCAACGCCTCGAAGCTACCGCTCGCGCCCTCGACGCCGCCGCCGCCAAGGCGGAAGCCATGGCCGCCGCCCTCTCGGCCGAGGTGTTCGCTCCCGAGGCGGCAACGACATTACGCGATGCCGCTTGACCTCACCCCCGAGCGCGGCCTGCTGTTCCGGATCACGCACGTCGCGAACGTGCCGTGGCTCCTATCGCACGGCCTGCACGCTGCCAGGGGTGCCGCGGCCGATCCCAACTTCGTGCCGATCGGCAACCCGGACCTGATCGACAAGCGAACCCGTCGGGCTGTTCCCATCCCGCCGGGCGGCATGCTCTCCGACTACGTCCCGTTCTACTTCACGCCCAAGTCACCCATGCTGCTCAACATCAAGACCGGATACAACGGCGTCACGCGTCGCTCGAACGACGAAATCGCGATCTTGGTCTCGTCATGTCAGACGATGACGGCGCGAGGCGTGACGATGCTCTTCACCGACCGGCACGCTTACACGGCGACGGCGGCTTGGTCCGGCGCTGCTACCGACCTCGCCGACATGCTCGATTGGGACATACTGCGCCGGCATGACTTTGCCCGGAGCGACGCCTATCCCGACAAGATGGAACGCTACCAAGCCGAGGCGCTGGCGCACCAGCACGTGCCCCCGTCAGCGCTGCTCGGGATCGGCTGCGCATCCGAAGGCGTTCGGCCTCCGCTTGAGGCGGCAGTCGCCAAGGCTGGAACCAGTGTCAAAGTCTTCGTACGTCCAGGGTGGTACTTCTGATGATTCGATTCACCCAAGGCAATCTGTTGGACGCCGATGTCGAGGCGTTGGTCAACACCGTCAACACGGTGGGGGTCAGCGGCAAGGGCATTGCGCTGATGTTCAAGGAAGCGTTTCCGGAGAACTTCAGGTCGTATGAGGCGGCGAGCAAGGCCGGTGAGATCGCGCCCGGCGGGCTCTTCATCACCGAGCGGCATGACATGCTCGGGCCTCGCTATATCGTCAACTTCGCGACCAAGAAGCACTGGCGGCACCCATCCAAACTGGAATGGATTCGGGATGGTCTCGAAGCTCTCAAGCGGGAGATTGGGGCTCGGGGTATTCGATCCGTCGCCATTCCTCCGCTGGGTGCCGGTAACGGCGGACTCCGCTGGGGAGAAGTGAAGCCTTTGATCGTCGAAGCACTACGGGACGCTGATTGTGAGATCGTCGTCTATGAGCCGACCCAGACCTATCAGAATGTGGTGAAGCGACATGGCGTCGAGAAGCTGACGCCCGCCCGTGCCCTGATGGCCGAGATGATCCGGCGTTATGAAGTGCTGGGCTTCGACTGTTCCATTTTGGAGGCTCAGAAGCTGGGGTGGTTCCTGAAGCGGACGATTGTGCGGCTAGGCCTCTCGAACCCGATCGCCGACGATTTCGCTGCCAATCGGTACGGCCCATACTCCGACAAGATTCGCCACCTGCTGGACAGCTTGGACGGTAGCTATCTCGAATGCGAACGCCGGGTTGCGGACGCGCGGCCCTTCGACCCGATCCGTTTCCGCCATGATCGTCAAGACAGGGTCAGCGCGTACCTCACCTCTCCAGAGGCGTCCGCATACCGTCCGGCGCTCGATGCAGCGGCGGACCTGATCGATGGGTTCCAGTCTCCCCATGGCCTGGAGTTGCTTGCCACGGTGGACTGGCTTCACGAGGCATCAGGCGTCGAACTCTCGGTCGACCACATGATGCAGGCGATCGCTACCTGGCCTGGGCCAGACGGTGCCGCCGAACGGAAGAGCCGGATCTTCAATCGGCATCATGTCGAGGCGGCAGTGGCGCAGTTGCAAACGTTTTCGTCGCGGGCTGCTCTCACCTCCTAACCCGGCGGCCTGCAAAATATCTTCGCCATCCTCTTGCCTTGTGCAAAAATCCGGAGCATAAATCAGCCCGACGATGGCGAGGGCGGAGGCGAGTGTGACTGTGGACGAGATCAAAGCCCGTGTGGTCGGCACGCTGCCGCGCGACCTAATCATTGATCTTCTCGACACGGCGGTGTCACGCGCGCGTCAAGCGCACGAACTCATCCGCGATAATACGGACCTGTCTGGGCGTAGCGCTCGCGGACTGGAAGGACAGGCGCGCTTTCGCCTCATGGAAAAGGGCTTTCAAGACGCGTGCGAAGCTCATGGCGGCTTGCGACTGGAAGGGGACATAATCCCTGGCACCGACCTTCGTTACTTCCAACCATTCATGCGATTCGGGGGTGACGGACCTGGAGTGCTGCTTGGCCTGGCATCAATGCCGGAGCCCAGAGAGCTGCCGACTAGGAATCAATCGAGACTGGCGGGCGTCACACTCAATTACCGACTGACCCCGCGTCTGGACCTTGAGGATGACGGCAGTACGGCGCAGCCGGGCGACATCTTCGTACTGCTACTGTTCGCCCGAGACCCTTCGCAGGGCGGCCGTTTGCAAGAAGTCGCCATTGGCGTGATCGATACGGAGTATCAGGGCTATCTGGCATACGAGACCGTAGAGTCGTTGATGAAGGCGTATGCTCCGTCGACATCGGGAGCCGATACTGTGCCGGACGGGGAGCCGCTCGTCAGGTTGAAGCGGAAGCCGAAAGCCTTCAGGCCGCCGGAGCAGCCGGACTCGGATGAGGCGGTCGACGGTTCGGCGGAATAGACGACTACGGCTATGCCCATCGGCACACCAGGCTTCGAGCCCGGCCGCCTTACGGAGGTCAGGGCAGCGCGACGGATTCCGAGCATGTCCGCGTTGGCGCGGGCAATGAGCTTGAATCCAAGTACCGTTTCCCGATGGGAGGAGGGAAGCTCAGCTCCTGATCCAGATACGTTGACCCGGCTAGCGGCTTTCCTGGGGGTGCGACCGGAGTTCTTCTTTCGACCCGAACGCATCTCAGCACGACCGATGTTTCTAAGGTCGCTTTCTTCCACGCTGGTTCGTGATCTGCAGTATCAGCGAGCTCAAATGCGCTGGCTGCAAGAGATCAGTCACACGGTGGAGCATTACGTAGACCTACCGGAAGTTGGCATTCCTGATGTCATGGCGGGGGCAAGCTATAATCAGCTTCGCGGTGAAGACCTCGAACGCATTGCGCTCGACCTACGCCGACACTGGCGGCTCGGCGACGGTCCGTGTGGTGATATGATCCAGGTCCTCGAACGCTTCGGCTTCATTGTCAGCGTTATTGAAATGGGGACGGTGAAGCTGGATGGGCTTTGCAGTTGGTCGCCAAACGATGACCGACCTCATATCCTGCTTGCTAGTGATAAGATGTCCTTTGCGCGTCGGCAAATGGACGCCGCACACGAGATGGCGCACGCTATTCTTCACCGTGATGTCACAAATGAGCAATTGAAGCGTGACCTCAAGCTCATTGAGACACAGGCGTTCCGGTTGGCTAGTGCGTTCTTGCTTCCGTCGACCAGTTACCCGGTCGAGATGCGTTTTCCATCGCTCGCGACCTTGGTGACGGCCAAAGAACGCTGGCGTGTCTCAATCAAAGCGCAGATTAAGCGCCTAGCCGATCTTGACGTTATCCCGGCCGACTTTGCCACCCACCTGTATAAGCTCTACTCCGCCAAGGGTTGGACCAAGGAGGAGCCGTTCGATCGTCAGTGGACACCAACCGAACCCCGCGTGCTTCGTGACGCTCTCCACCTGATCGTTGATGGGGGTGTTCGGTCAAAAGCAGACCTGCTCGCGCTCGAATTTACGATCCCGGCGGGCGATGTTGAGAATCTCACGGGCCTACCGCCAGGCTGGTTTACCCATGAGGCAGCGACAGTAGTCCGGCTTAAGCCGGGGGTTGGCCAAACGTCCCCAGGGACGGAGCCGGGCGAGGTGGTTCCGTTTCGTCGGTAGGCTGGCGGTAGGAACAGCCGTGCCCGGGAGAGGAGCGCACGCTTTAAGTATCATAGTGCTACAGCGAACATGTAGTTCTCATCATCGTATGCGCTGGTGCGCCAACCTGTTCAGCGCTGGCGGGGTGTCCGTGGCGAGTTTCGCCAAGGAGTGCTTCCGCCCGGTGATGCGGATCTGCTCGTTCCCGACCTCGGCATGGTCGATAAGCAGGCGGACGCACGCCGAGGCGACTGGCGCACGTTTCCGCTGACGCCACGAACCGACGGCTGACTGCGCTGGGGACAGCGCCTCAAGCTGATCGGCCGGTCGCAGGCAACGTGTCGGGCTCTTTCTAAAAGCGCGGTGCCGGCCTGGTGTGAGAGTGCAAATCGACACCAAGCAGACCGGCAACCTCGGTCGTGCCATCTCTTCATTAGTCACGAGGTCGGATCGGTGGACGCGTATCCGATCGCGGAGAGCGCAGCGGCACCTCGCCGCTCCAACAGTTGTTGCAGATAAAGACTGGCCGGAGCGACCTTGCTCCCGGACGCGTCAAAGGTCCCCGGCTCCGTGACGCTAACGGCGCTGCCGACACAACCGATGCACCAGTTGATCGTACCGGGTGCGCTCTGGACGGCAAAATAGGGAGAGGTGACGTTCCACGCGACCGACCATCCGGTCGTCCATCCGTGGCCCGTGCCAAGGTTGCGCCTATTGGTGAACGCGATTCCCGGCGTCGTCGACGATCCGCCCTGAAGCGAGGAACTGTCGACAAGCACGCCCGTGTACCAACGCTGATGCGGCGCCACGCCTCGACTACCCGGTCCGCCGATGAAGTTGAGAAGGACCGTCGGCCCGACGCCGGGCCCGCCGGTTACGAAGCCCCAATTGCCAGCGGTCAGAGCCTGACAGCGATTGAGCAGCACCTGCGATCCGGTCACGCTGAAATCCGCTGTCGGCGCGGCATTGCTCTGCGTCACCGTGCCGGTCGTGACGACGCGCTCGAAGGTGATCTGTTGCGCGTCGCGAGCGACATTGAAGCTGTTCTGCAGGTCCTGCCCGACCACGTCGTTCAGATATCCGTTGATGACGTTGCTGAACGTTGCGCCCGAATAGACGGTGCTGCCTGCCGGGGCGACGATCTTGAGGTGCTCAACCCCCACCCATGAGACGCGGGCCGGATAGTCGACCCGGCTGAGCGTCCCGACCGGCGAGCCGAGATAGGTCGCATCGAACGAATCGGTGATCGGCGCATCGAACCGGATGGTCTTCGTGCCGGCGTCGATCGAACTGATCGCACGGGGCGTCGCAATCACCGTGCCGGGCGCGATCCACGTCTGCGGCGCGCCGTCGCGGGTCAATGTGTCCATACCCATGAAGCGGAGCCAGGCCGCCGTCACCGTGCGGGACAGCTGGACCCGCTGGCCAACGGCAAAGCCCGCAACGCTTTCCACGCGAACTGAATCGCTGCCCGACTTGATATAGGACGACGTCAGGCTGACAGTGTTGGACAGCACCGGCGCCTGTGCCGTGCCGATATTGAAAGCGCGAAAGCCGGTCGTGCCGGTCATCTGAATGATCGTGCCGTTGGTACCCGTCCCGCTGCCGGCAACGACGACGCCGGCCGCATTGATCGCGAGCGGCCGGCTGATCCTGAACGTCCCGACGCCGAGCTTTACAGCGCCGCGGTACCGGTCGCTTCCCCGGTCGCGCGCGGACACTGTGTCGATCGCGGCCTGGATCGCTGCGGTATCGTCGCCGCCCGATGGTGACAGCGTGACGCGCACGGGCACGTCCGTCGGCAATGCGACGCCGCCACCGGCATATCCCGCCGACGAGAAGTCCATGATGCGGTCACCCTTGGCCGTCGTCTGATAGGCGAGCGAGCCGTTGACGATCTTGGCCCAGTTACTCGTCGGGGTCACCGCTTCCAACGCATCGCTGGAAACAGCCGTCGGCTGACCCTGAGGGAATACGGTCGTTTCCGCTTGCGGCGCAATTCTCACCGCGGGCTGGGAGCGCGCAACCTCGTATGCCCCCACCAATCCAAGCTCATTCGCCATCGCCAGCCCGGCAACCGCCGAGATCGAGGCGATGAATAGGTTCTGATGCCCGCGTTTCATGGACTACCTCTCAACCGGAAGGTGATGGGGGGTTCAGGATGTCTGTCTCGTCAGTACCGATAGCGCAGGCCGACGGTGTATTGCGGACCCGTGCTCTGATACTGGGTCACCTGCGGATTCTGCTGATACGCCGCGCGATTACCGGTCTGGTTCGTCAGGTTCAGGCCTTCGAAGCGCAGGCTGATCCGATCCGTGAAGTTCACGCCGACTGCCACGTCGATGTTGGTCGTAGAGGCCGAACTCGCAAAATCGTTGACCAGAGGATTGGCACAGGTACGCGACGGACTGCATGATCCTGCCGCAAGCGGGAACGTCGTGAAGTATCCATCGCGCTGTGCGGCGGAAATGCGCGCGTTCAGAACTTTATCCTCGTAATAGAATGTTGCGTTGAACGCCTTCGGAGAGGCGTTCAGATATGGTCCGAAGCCGTATGTCGGGGCAATCGTCTGCACCCCGCCGACGCGGACCCCGGGGTCGAGGATATAGTTGATCTTCGAAAAGATCCGCGTCGCGTTCAGCTGGATACCAAAGTTCTGCAGGAAACCCGGCAGGAAGAAGAAGTTGGTCTGAAAATTGGCTTCCCACCCGCGAATATATCCGCCCGGGGAATCCTGCGCCTGGCGAACGGTGAACGGATTGTCCTGGTTGATGTAGGCGAGCTGATTGGGACTGGACGCATATTGCGCCTTCAGCGCCTCGATCGCGGCCGGGCTCAGAAATGCGGACAGTTGCGCGTCGTACAGCGAAACCTGTGGGAAGCTGTTGATGGCCTTGTCGAAATACGCGATCGATACAAGGGAGTCCCGCCGGAAATACCACTCAAGGCTGGCGTCGATGTTGGTCGAGCGGAACGGCCGTAGCCGCGTGTTGCCGACGGTCAGCGTCGCGCCGCTGCGCTCGCCCGTGTTCGGAATGCCGATCTGGGTGATGCTGGGCGACAGCAGCGCCAGTTGCGGCCGCGCCATCGCACGGCTGACCCCGAAGCGCAGCTTCAGATCGGGCGTAAGGTCGTAAGCGAGATTCAGCGAGGGCAGATAATCCTCATAGACATTGTCGTCGGTGATTGTGCGGCCGGTGGTGTCGAAACCCTGTGCGTCGATCGAGGTGCGGACATAGCGAACGCCCGCATTGCCGCTTAGGTCGCGGCCCAGCACTTCGGTGCGGAAATCGAACTGACCGTAGAGGCTGCGGTCGCGTTCCGCGATGGTGTAGCTCGCACCGCGGTTGCGCCGCGTGGTGATCCGAAAGTCACCCCATTTGTTGATGCAGTTGCAATCGAAGCCGATGAGCGACGTCATCGCGTCGACATCCGGCGCGAAGATCGTGGTCGGCGTTCCATCGGGCAGGTTCAGGCCCTGACCGAACGCTTTGGTCTGCCCCAGTGACGCAATCGACACCCCCAGCTCCTTTTCGGTCGGATTTAACGTGTCCGTCAGACGGACGGCGTTCGTCGTCGCGAAATCATAGTTCTTGAGCGCGACGCCGAACTTGAACAGCAGCTGGTCGGCGACTTCCCACTGGCCGTCGATCCGTCCCTGGCGATACTTGTTGTCCACGGTGTTGGCGTTGTGACGCAGGGCGCTGAGCCCCTTCACCACCGACCAGTTGGCTGGATTGGCGCTGTCGAAGCCGGGCTGATAAACCGGCATGTCGCCGCCGCCGCGCGCGTCGTAGACGAAGGTTTCCGGCCTATCGAGCGCGTTGAATTCGGCGAACAGGACCTGGCTGTCCGTGCTGGAATCGGATCCGCCGACATTGGCGTTGATTTTCAACCGGTCGCTGAATTCGTGGTCGAGCGAAAACGAAAGCTGCTTGAACGTCGTCGTCACCAGCGCACGCGTTCCTGCCGCGCGCCAGTCCATGTTCTGGATCGCCAGATAGTCGGCGATCCCGTTGGTGACGTTCGCGCCGACGACGCGCATCGTTTGCGGGCCCTGGATGGGGATCAGGCCGCGGATGCCGAACGCGCCGCCGGGATCGCTGGAGACATAACCCGGGGACACCGGTGAGTTGTAATAGTCGAACGGATCGAGATTGTTGGGATTGAAGCTGAAAGACGTCCCGGGAACGAGCGCCTCTCCGTTCAGGCTCTGCCCGCAATCTTGCGGCGCAAGCAGCGGGGTTTCGATCACCCGATTGCACTGGCCGGGATAAAAGGCCCGGCGCGTCTGCGCCGAGGCGCCCGGCGCAAGATTGTTCAGCGTCGCGTTCGAGCCGTTGCGGCCTGAAAAGGTTTCAACTCCGTATGTCCTCTGTTCCTGCGTGAACTTCGACCCCAGAAAATCGACCGACAGCCGAGTGCGATCGGACACCTCGAACTGGAGCGAGGCGGTACCGCCGAGCCGTTCGGTATGCAGGTCGCCCACGCTGACCCCCGCGAGGGTGGGGATAAAGACCGTGCTGTCGTCGAAGCGCCCCGCGGTCGCATAGCCGGCCGGGTACAGGGCGGCATAGGCAGCGGGATCTGACCCCGTATAGGCGCGCGCGATCAGCGGATTCGTAATCGCCGAGCCGAAATTGGTGCCTGTCGGCGCGGCGAAGCGCGCGCGCGGTGGGTTCTCGTTTCCTGCCCAAGCCTGATTGCGGTAGTAAAGGTCGCCGACGCCGGCGGAGCGGAAATACTGGCTCGTCGTCGTGTCGCGCGATTGATAGGCACCCGAGACCAGCAGGCCGAGCCGACCGTCCAGCCACCGGTTGGAGAACAACCCAGTCAGACGTGGACTGATCTTTCCGCCGTTCTCGTAATAGGCGCCCTCGACCGCGGCGGCGACTTTCAACCCCTTATAATCGAACGGGCGAGCGGCGTTGAGGTCGACCGTGGCGCCGAGCGATCCCTCATCCACCTCGGCCGATGTGGTCTTCTGGACCTTGGCATTGTTGAAAAGCTGCGATGCGAAAGTGTTGAAGTCGAACCCACGCGACGTATTGATGCTGCCGCTTGTCGATCCATTCGTGGACAGCGCTTCGAGATTGTTGATCCGCACGCGGGTGAAGTCCCCGCCCAGCCCGCGAACGCTGATCTGACGCCCCTCGCCATTCTCTCGGTCGAGAGAGATCCCGGGGATACGCTGAAGACTCTCGGCAACATTGGCCTCTGGAAACGAGGCGATGTCGTCGGCCGTGATCGCATCCAGCATCACGCCGGCGCCTCGCTTCAGATTCAAAGCATTCTGAAGAGATTGTCGATAACCTCGGACAACGATTTCCGACGATTGCTCGTCAGCCGCCGTCAGGTCCTCTTCGGCACTCGGATCGGCTTCCGGAGCTTGTGCTTCGAGCCGCGATTGTGAGGCGCCGGCCTTTTCGCTGCCGACGACTTGGAAAGGGGCGGGATTGGCAATGGCTGCCGAACCGCAAGCGAGTGCAGACGCAGACGCACCAAGCCGGACCAATGGGCGCAATCGCATCAGTCATCTCCCCTAAACACTTGTCTTTTTTTCAAGCTGCGATCATTAAATTCGCATATGAATCTGTGTTTCACATGCGAATCCTGCCGTCAAGTCGTTCGTCCCGATTTGCCTCACGTGGAATTCGAGCTGCCGCTGGTCGGGGTCCATCTTTAGGGCCAGCGCCGACGCCGCGCGGACTGGCGCCTCAGCGCGTCGCGCATGACGCGGTGGCGCGACTTGTCGGGCGGGATATCCGATGGCGGAGGTCCCGCAGCGTCCCGGCGTCACCCACGCTTGATGGCGGGTCCGCCGGATGCCGGCCCATAACGCTTATCGGTAATCGACCTGCCAACGAAGCGTGTAGCGGCCCGCGGCCCCCTTCCTCGAGCAGCGAACTGCGGTTTGCATCGCGCCGGTGACGCTGTGATAGGCGGCATCATCTGCGACCGGGCGGACCGTGCAACTGCCGTATCCGTCCGCCTTGAACGACCGCACCGTCCCCTGGCCGAAGCGCACGGTCCCGTCCGAGATGACCGGGCGCACCGACCGCGTTCCAAACTCCACCTCGACGGTGCCGGGTCGGTCCTGTTGAATATAATCCTCTCGCACAAGCCGGCCGGGCGTGAAGACGAAGCGTGTCGTCACCCTCGCTCGCTTGTCGGCTCGCGGCGCTTCCCCTGACACATCGTCCAGAGCGTCCTGCCGCAGTGTCACGATCGTCGTCGCACCGACAGTCTTGACCGCAATGTCCTTGAAGAAGGTCAGCGGCATCAACGGCGTGCCGTCGGCAAATATGATCCGCGGCACCAGCGACGGCCATGTCTGATCGGGCGTCGCGTCGAGCATGCCGATCGAAAACGGCGCCGGGAAATAAGCGTTCTTGCGGTGATACCCCTCGGCCCCGCTGATGAGCGGCAGGCCGATCACGTGATCACCGTCGCGGATCGTCACCAGCGCGCGGTCATAAGCTCCGCGTGCGAACCACGTCGTTGTCGCACGTGGCAAGGTTGCGAGCCACCGCGCGAAACCGGGGGCCGCCTGGCGCCCACGATATCCCAGTTGGTTCCAGAGGGCGTTGGTGTAGATCAACTGGCGGAACAAGCTCAGATTCTCGCCCAGAACGCGGTGCTCGCCGCGATAGGTGTCGGTCGCACGTCCGCCGCGCCACAGGTTCGCCGAGCGCATGCCGGGATCGTACCAGAAGTCCATCAGCCGCGCGCTGATGCGCGCGCCGTATGCATAAGCCATCTGCTCCTCGAGCGGCGTCAGCAGCGTCAGATAAGCTGCAACGCTGAGCACCTCGAGCGGCGCTGTATCGCCATACGCGCCGATGCTGCGCCCATATTCGAAACCCGCGCCCGACAGGTTCATTCGGGGAATCAGGAGATCGACCGACCGGCGCAGCCATCGCTTGACCTCTGCCGGAGGGGTCAGGCCGGTTTCGATAAATCGCTGCGCGATCTCGCCGATCAGCAGAACGCTGTAGCGATCGAAGCGGCCATCGCCGTTGGTTTCGTCTGCGAACCCGTACTCACCCGAATAGGTGCGATAATGGTCGAGGGTCTTGGCCAGCAGTGCCTTAGCCCCGGCTTCGTCCTCCCATCCCAACAGAAACCGGAGGCGCGCCGCGCTGAAGGCGACGCCGTAGAAATTGTTCGGCAAATCGATGAGGGTGAGGTCGGGCTGCCGCACGAAGCTGCGCCAATCAAGCTTCTGTCGCAATATGGCCAGCGTCTCCGACGACACGGCCCGATCGAGCAGGCCCGCCTGCTTCAGCTTGTAGAGCGCCAGCAGGTAGTAATAGATTCCCCAGGTTTCGTTGACGTCGCCAGCCGTCAGTGCAGCGATACGACGGTAGTCGGCAAGGCGGCGCGAGAATTCGCGGCTGCCGCGCGGTGCGTCCAGCAACGGATAGGCCATGCCGATCGCGATCTTGCCCGGCAGGAACTTGTCGTCGGGATTGAACCCCGGCTTGCCGGCGACCTGCATCGCGCGGCCCTCGCGTCCGATCCGGTCGGCCAGCGATGCGAGCGCGGGGATCACGCGGCGCTCCACCGTCTCGTTCATGGGCGCGACCCGGTCATAGACCCGACCGACATTGCTGGCGCTACTTCCCTGCGCACTCGCGGGAAGGCTTGCGATCGAGACGATAATCGGCGCCAAGGCAGCCGCAACGCGGCACGTCGTCGCGCGTGAGAAGCACCCCGTCATTGGAATACCGGCAGCGCGGTATGTCCCTTGGCGCCGCTTTGATCCTCCCTTCCCGGATTGAAGGCATAGTCGCGCAGCGACTCCGGCTTCATCTCGATCGAGAAGCCGGGCAGGCGCGGCGGCATATAGGCCCCGCCCTTGATGACGCACGGCTCGATGAAATGTTCGTGCAAATGGTCGACATACTCGACCACTCGCCCGCTGGTGGTGCCGGAAAAGCAGATATAGTCGATCATCGACAAGTGCTGAACATATTCGCACAAGCCGACGCCGCCGGCATGCGGGCACACCGGAAGCTTGTACTTCGCCGCCATCAGCAGCACCGCCAGGATCTCATTCACACCGCCCAGGCGGCAGGAATCGATCTGCACGACGTCGATCGCGCCGCCCATGATGAACTGCTTGAAGAGGATGCGGTTCTGGCACATTTCGCCTGTCGCCACCTTGATACCCCCGGAGGCCGAGCCCAGACTGGCGCGGATCCTGGCGTGGCCGAGCACGTCGTCAGGGCTGGTCGGTTCCTCGATGAACCACGGCCTGGCGAAGGCGATTTCACGCACCCAGTCGATGGCCTGCTCGACCTCCCATACCTGATTGGCATCGATCATCAGCGTGCGGTCAGGGCCGAGCACCTCGCGCGCGATAGTCACGCGGCGGATATCGTCCTCAAGATTGGCACCCACCTTCAGCTTGAGATGGGTGAAGCCCTCTTCCACCGCCTCGGTGGCCAGCCGGCGCAGCTTGTCGTCGGAATAACCGAGCCAGCCTGCCGATGTGGTATAGCAGGGGTAACCCTTGGCCTCGAGCGTCTCGATCCGCTCGGCCTTGCCGACCTGCGCCCGCGTGAGCAGCGCCAGCGCCTCAACGGGGGTGATGCAGTCGGTGATGTAGCGGAAGTCGATCGCCTCCACGATCTGCTTGGGCGTCATGTCGGCGACCAGCCGCCAGACCGGCTTCCCGACCGACTTGGCCCAAAGGTCCCAGACCGCGTTGACGACCGCGCCGGTCGCCAGATGAATTGCCCCCTTGTCCGGACCGATCCAGCGAAGCTGGCTGTCACCCGTCACATGCCGCCAGAACGTGCCCGGATTGGCGATCACCGTCGCCAGATCGATCCCGACGACCAGATGCCGCATCGCTTCGATCGCGGCCACGCAGATCTCGTTCCCCCGACCGATCGTGAAGGTGAGGCCATGGCCCTCCAGCCCGGGCGTGTCGGTCTCCAGCACGACATAGGCAGCCGAATAATCAGGATCCGGGTTCATCGCGTCTGACCCGTCCAGCGACTGACTCGTCGGAAAGCGCAGATCGATCGTCTTCAGGCCGATAATCTTGGTCATGCAAAGCCTCGCACTGCTGGCCATTTGGTTGCCATCGTCGCGATCGGTTGGGCCGCGGCTGCTGCCACGGTCCCCGGGGGCACCGCGCCGCAAGCCCAACCTTCCGCCCGAGATTCGTCAGAATGTCAGGCGGACACCGCCGGTAATGGTGCGACCATTGACCTCGTACCCGCGCCCAAAGCCGTAGATGTTCACCCGCTCGACCGCGGTATCGAGCACGTTGACGGCATCCAGGGTGATCGCGACCTCAGGCGTGATCTGGTACTTTGTCGAAAGGTCGAGATAGCCCGCGGACTTGACGTAGGACCCACCGCGCGAGTCCCCGCCGACGCCGCCTGCCACCTCGGTGTACTTGCTCCGCCAGACATAGGCGGCTCGCGCGCTGAGGCCGTACTTCTCGTAATAGAGCACCGCATTGGCCGCATGCTTCGACACGAACGGCAGGGGGAAGTCGGTGCCGCCGGCGATCGTCTGGATCGTGCCCGCATCGGTGAAGGTGTAGTTCAGCAGCGTGCCAAAACCGCCGAGCGCGCCGGGAAGGAAG
The DNA here is from genome assembly GCF_002351485.1 of Sphingomonas spermidinifaciens. GTDB lineage: Bacteria > Pseudomonadota > Alphaproteobacteria > Sphingomonadales > Sphingomonadaceae > Sphingomonas > Sphingomonas spermidinifaciens. Next base: position 1,664,103 of record NZ_NWMW01000001.1, read on the forward strand.
CTGAACGGCTGCTGGAACGCCACCTCGATACCCTGGGTCGTCGTGTCAGATCCGTTGACGGGCTGGGTCGTGGCGAAGATGCGGGTCTGCGTCGCGCCGTCGAGATCGCGATAGGTCAGCGACTGCTGGTTGATCGCATTGACGTAATAGCCGCGAATCCACTTCTTGAAGGCATAGGCCGACAAGAGCGATTCCCGCCCGAAGGAAATCTCGCCGCCGAAGTCGAGATTGATCGAATAATAGGGCTCGAGGTTCGGGTTGGCGATCGTCCAGGTCTGCGTCACCAGCGACGGCAGGCCGTTGCTGGGCACCATGTTGCCAAAATCTGGCCGGGTGACTGTCTGCGACGCGGCGAAGCGCAACGAGGCGCGATCGTTGAGATCGTAGCGCAGGTTCAGGCTGGGCAACGGGCTCCAGTAATCGCGCCCGACCTGAAGCGGGGCCGCAGTGCCGCTTTCGTATCGCAGCGTCGACACGGTCGCCTGCGCCAAGGTCGCGGGATCGCCGGTAAAGCCGTCCGCGACCGATTTGGTATGGGCAAGCCTCAGGCCGATGTTGCCAGTCAGCGCACCGTCGAAACCGGACAGGTCGGCGCGGAAGTAGAAGGCATTGACGATCTCGCGGATACGGAAGGTGTTCGTGGGCAGCGTCTGGATCAGCGCCGGCACGGGCGCGGCGGCGGAACCACCCTGCAGCGCCTGCAACTGGCTGAGCGGATATTTCGCTAGCAGGGCCCTCAGGTCCGGCCCGACCCAGGTCGTCGGAAACTGCGACCCCCCGTTGTAACGCGACAGGAAGTCTGCCCCGCCATAGGTGGTCATGTAATTGGTCAGGTTGATGCCGTTCGACTTGATGCCGTTGGCCGCGGCGCCCGGCACCAGCGTATCGCCGCTGAGACGTGCAAAGCTGAATGCACCGACCGACAGATTGTAGTTGGTCTGGTTCAGCTCGGCATCGACATGTTTGTACCCGATCTTCAGCGCCGGCATCCAGGGCAGCGGGTCTTCCCAGGTCAGATCGGCCGATGCGATCTTCTGCGTGACCTTCTGCGGTACGACGAAGCCGGTCAGGAAGGCCGCGCCCGAGTTGTAGGTCGCCGGGTTCAGCGCATCCGCGCCAGCCCCGTAGCCCACGCTCGGAATACCGGCGAGGTCGGTCCGCTGGTCGTAGAGCACTTCCTTGTAGCTGAACGCATCCATGCCGGTGTTCAGGATGCTGTCGCGCTTGGCGCGGGTGTAGCTGCCCTGGACGTTCAGCCGCACCGCGTCGCTGAACTTGTAGATCGCTCCGCCCTGAACCTGGAGGGTGTCGGCCTTGGACTGGTTGAACTTGGTGATGTTATCGACCAGCGCGCCGCGAAGCTGGTACGCATCGACGAGCCCCGCGATCGCCTGTGGCTGGCCTGTCGACGGCCGCGAGCAGACATTCGGGCCGGTGCAGACGGCCGCGATCGAGGGGCCGTTCGCGACCACGTCTCCTGCAAAGGGCGGGATGTCGCTGATATGGCTGCTGACGACGCGGTTGCCGGTGACGGTCGGATCGGCACCCAGATGCGTCTGGAACGAATAGCCGGCACTGTAGAAGTCGGTCTTGTACTTGGCGTAGATGCCGTTGAAATTGAGCTCAAGCTTGTCACTCGCCCGCCATTGCAGACCCAGATTGTAGGTCTGGCGTTCGCGCGTGCCCTCGTCCTGCTGGAATTGGACGAGGTGATTGAAGCGATAGGCATCAAGGTTGTCGCCGTCACCGTTCCAATCGACGAAACTGCGCTGGAGGCCGGTGCCGACCGAACCGGTATTGGTGAAGAGGTCGGGGGCACCGGCCGCCTTGAGCTGGTTTTCCTGACGGCTGTCCTGCCCGGAGCTCTGATAGCTCTGCGTCTGGAGATACCGCTTGGAATAATCGCCGCCGATCGACACGCCCAGCGTATCGTCGAAGAACTTGCCGACGAAAGCGCCCGAGACGTGCGGTCCGACGGTCTTGGCATAGGCGTTGCGCAGGCCCTCGACCGTCAGTGAGAACCGGTTGCGGTTCAGGCTGAGCGGCTTGACCGTGCGGACGTCGACCGTACCGGCAAGGCCGCCGTCTTCGAGGTCGGCCGTCGAAGTTTTGCTAACGACCAGCGTCTGGACGAAATCCGAACCCAGCGTGGTGAAGTCGAAGCTGCGGCCAGGCTGCGGCGGCCCGTTCGGATTGATGTTGGTGATCGGCGACAGGCTTAGCAGACCATCGCCATTCAGCAGGATGCGAGAAAATTTGGGATCGAGACCGCGGATGCTGATGTCGCGCCCCTCGCCGCGATCGCGCTGGATCTGGACGCCGGTCACGCGCTGAAGCGACTCGGCGATGTTCTGGTCCGGAAAAGCGCCCATGTCCTCGGCCGAAATGGCATCGACGATCGATCCGGCACCACGCTTGATGTTCGCGGCCGACTGAAGGCTGGCGCGGATGCCAGTGACCACGATCTCGGCCGCATCGTCCTCTGCGGGCGCGGCATCCTGTCCGGCGGGCTGGGGCTGATCCGGGGGCGTCGGCTGCGTCTGCGCTGCGGCGGCGGAAGCCAAGAACAGCGTCGCGATCGAAGCGGACGCAAGAAACCGGAACCTCATCACAAATCCCCTCTCGCAGCATTATCTCGTTGGCCGCCCATTACGCCCCCATGTTTCACTTGTCAATTTTGAATTCATATGTGATACGGCCACTATCAGGGACAACGGCATAAGACGTTGGAAAAGCGCAGCAGGAGAGGATGATGACGTCACGATTTGGCAGGCGCACGGTCCTGCAATTGCTGGCGACCGCCGCTGCGACGCCGATTGCGCCGCTCGCCGCTCGCACGTTCACACGGCGTGCCGACGGCATCGATTGGGCCGGATTCCTCGCCCGACATGACATGATCTGGGACCGCATCCCCCAAGCCTGGGATGAGGCGCCGTTCCTCGGCAACGGCATGCTCGGCGCCATGCTGTATCGCGATGCCGACAGCGGCGCGATCAGGGTGGATATCGGACGGTCGGACTTTCAGGACCACCGAAAGCCCATGAAGCATGCCAATTTCGACAATGCGCGGCTTCCGATTGGGCATTTCCTACTGCGGACAAGGGGGCGGGTCACCAATGACTGCACGCTGCGGCTCAACCTTCACGACGCGGTTCTGACGGGCGAAGTCACGACCGATCGCGGTCGGATCGGCATCCGCGCCTATGTCCATGCCGAGGACATGGCGATCGTGGTCGAGACGCGTGCGACCGGCGGCGAAGCGGGCGCGTCCTGGCAATGGGTGGGCGAGCCGGCGATCAGCCCGCGCCAGACATATTCGATCGTCCGCAACGAACCGACGCGCGGGCTTCCCGGTTATCGCCCGAACCCCGAGGGCCAGCGGTCTCGCGACGGGCGCGAGGAATTGTGGATCCAGCCGCTACTCGCCGGTGGCGGTGCGACCACCGCATGGCGGACCGAACCCGGCCGTCTGGTGGCCAGCGTCGCGTTCCGGCGCGACGGTGACGCCGGGCGGGCCGAAGCGCTCCAGGCGGTGCGGCGGTTCACGGCGTCGCCCAGACCGTTCGTCCGCCATCAGGCGTGGTGGCATGCCTATTATCCGGCCAGCTTCATCTCGATCCCCGATACGCGGGTCGAGAGCTTCTACTGGATCCAGATGTACAAGCTCGCCTCGGCAACCCGTGCCGACCGCGCGCTCATCGATAACCAGGGCCCCTGGCTCCAGCTGACGCCGTGGCCGAGTACCTGGTGGAATCTCAACGTCCAGCTGACCTACTGGCCGACCGTCGCCTCGAACCGCGCCGAGCTCTCGCAATCGCTCATCCGCACGCTTCACGATCATCGCGACGCGTTGATCGCCAACGTCGCACCGCCGTTCCGAAGCGACTCCGCCACCATCAACCGGACGTCCGCCGACGACCTCGATTCACCGGAGAACCCGCCCAGCCAGAGGACGGGCGCGACCGAGATGACGGGCATGGCATCCGTTGGCCGCGCGCCCGAAGTCGGCGATCTGCCATGGGCGCTGCACAATGTCTGGATGGTCTGGCGTCATACCCAGGACCTGACGATGCTGCGAGAAACGCTGTTTCCGCTGCTGCGTCGGACGACGAACTATTATCGCCATTTCCTGAGCCGCGGGGCGGACGGAAAATTGCACCTGCCCGTCACCTATTCGCCCGAATACGCCGCGGCGCCCGATGCCAATTACGACCTGGCGCTGCTCCGCTGGAGCTGCACTGCGTTGATCGAGGCGGCGGGCCGGCTCGGCATCGACGATCCGCTGCTGCCGGAATGGAAACGGATTCTTGCCGAGCTCGTCGATTATCCACGCGACCGCACCGGCTACATGATCGGGGCGGGCCTTCCGCTCAAAAGCTCGCATCGCCATTTCTCGCACCTGCTGATGGTCTACCCGTTGTACCTCGTGAACCGCGAACAGCCGGGCGCCGTCGAGGTCATCCAGCGGACACTCGACCACTGGCAGTCGATGCCGGAGGCGCTGCGCGGCTATTCCTCAACAGGCGCCTCGCAGGTTTCGGCCGCGATCGGCAACGGGGATGCGGCGCTGCGCTATCTCAAGGGGCTGTTCGACGATTATCTGCGCCCCAACACGCTCTACAAGGAATCCGGGCCGGTCATCGAAACGCCGCTGTCGGGCGCGCAGGCGGTCATGGACATGCTGTTGCAAAGCTGGGGCGGCGCGGTGCGACCGTTCCCGGCGGTTCCGACGGCCTGGCGCGACTGCGCCTTCTCCGACCTGAGCGCCGAGGGCGGGTTTCTGGTCAGCGGCGTTCGCGCCGGCGGCGCGACCCGGTGGATCAAGGTCGTGAGCAAGGCGGGCGAGCCGCTCGCGATCGTGACCGACATCGCCGATCCGGTAGCAACGGTCGAGGGTCGGCCGGTCCGGCTGGTGCCGGGGCGCAACGGCCATCTCAAGGCCGATCTGGCAAAGGGGCAGACCCTCCTGCTCCGTCCACGCTCAGGCCGCGAAATGCCGCCGGTCGCTCCGGTCGCGATGGCCGGACCGCAGAACAGCTTCGGCGTCAATGTCCGTAACGTCCAGCCGGTGCAGAAGGACCCGTCCTTGCCGCCGACGGCTTGAGCCGACCCTTTGCGATCGTGCAGCCTTCGGCTACCGCTCGGGGCCGTACGAGGCAGCGAAGGTGCATATGACGAGCAGCGGCAAGGCAACGGACGAGCGGCGTTATCGCGCGCCGGCGCTGGAGAAGGGCCTGGACATCCTGGAGCTGCTGTCGAGCGCATCGAAGCCGATGACCCACGCGATGATCTCCCAGCACCTCGGCCGTTCGAACAGCGAACTGTTCAGGATGCTGCAGGTCCTCGAATTCCGCGGCTTCATCGCGCAGGCCGACGGCGGTGGGTTCATTCCCACGACAAAGCTCTTCGCGCTGGGCATGGCACAGGCACCAGTCAAGTCGATCCTCGAGGTCGCTTTGCCGGTCATGCGGCGGCTTGCCGACGATACTGAACAAAGCTGCCACCTAGCGCTGCGGGCGGGGGGCGACATCGTGATCGCGGCACGGATGGAATCAGCGGGCCTGATCGGCTTTTCGGTCCGGATCGGGTACCGCCAGCCGATGATCCTGACCGGCTCGGGCACTGTCCTGTACGCGTTCCAGAGCGATGAGGTCCGCAAACGCTGGGAAAAGGATTTCGGATCGCGGCCCGCCGGCGAACTGAAGGCGTTTCGCGCCCTTGCCGAGGTCGTGCGGACCCAAGGATATGACAAGCACCCCAGCCGGGTCGTGCCCGGGATCATCGATCTGTCGGCGCCCGTCATGCGGGGTGACGCGGCGGCGGCGGCGCTGACGATGCCGTTCGTGAACAAGACGACCCAGCATGTCGACATCGACGTCGCCCTCGAGATGGTAATCGCTGCTGCTGCGACGATCTCCAGCGACCTGGCATCGACCGACGTCCGGGTATGATGGGTGCGGCGGGGTGGCCGGGTACCGGGCCGCCCCGCTCCGGCCGGGAAGACCCGGCGTCTGTCAGGCGGACACGACGATCTGATGCTGCTCGCCCAGCCCGGCAATGCCGAGCGATACGCGGTCGCCCTCGTTCAGCCAGACTTGCGGGTTTTGCCCCAGGCCGACGCCGGGGGGCGTGCCGGTGGTCACGACATCGCCGGGCTGAAGGCTGAAGAATCTGCTCAGATACGCGAGGATGAACGCCGGCTTGAAGATCATGGTCTGCGTCGACCCGTCCTGATAGCGGTGTCCATTGACCTCAAGCCACATGTGGAGGTCGGACGTGTCGCCGACTTCATCCGCGGTAACGAGCCATGGACCGAGCGGTCCGAAACTGTCGCATCCCTTGCCCTTGTCCCATTGGGACGACTGCATCTGAAACGCCCGCTCCGACACGTCGTTGCACACGCAATAGCCGGCGATGGCGGCGGCGGCCTCCGCCTCGTCCACATAGCGGCACTCCTTGCCGACGACGAACGCAAGCTCGACTTCCCAATCGAGCTTGGTCGATCCGCGCGGCTTGATGATCGGGTCGTTCGGTCCCGACAGTGCGCTTGTCGCCTTCATGAACACGACCGGCTCCTCGGGGATCGGCATGTTCGATTCAGCCGCGTGATCGGCAAAATTCAGGCCGATGCAGATGAACTTGCCCGGACGGCCGACGCACGGGCCGAGGCGGGTGTCCGCGGCCATCGCTGGCAGCGTCGCCGGATCGACCGCGGCGATGCTCGCCAGCCCCTCCGGCGTCACCGCGGTGGGATCGATGTCGGCGACGATGCTGCTGAGGTCCCTGATGATCCCCTCGGCATCGACCAGCCCGGGACGTTCCTGGCCGACCGGGCCGTGACGGAGCAACTTCATTATACGATCCCCTTGATTGAGCCGTGTCGACGGTCAGGCCGTCCAGCCGCCGTCGATGACATGCGTCTGCCCCGTGGTGAAACCGGCCTCGTCGGATGCCAGATACAGCGCCAGTGCGGCGATCTCGTCCGCCGTCCCGACGCGGCCCATCGGCTGCCGCGCGATGAACGCGCCGAGCGCCGCATTGTAGTCGCCCGTCGCGCGCAGCCGCTCGTGCAGCGAAGGCGTCTCGACCGTGCCGGGGCAGATCGCGTTGCAGCGGATACCCTGCGTCACGAAATCCACGGCAACCGCCTTTGTCATGCCGATTACGGCCGCCTTCGTCGTGCAATAGGCGAAGCGATTGGCCACGCCCTTGATCGACGAAGCGACGGAGGACATGTTGATGATCGATCCACCGCCATTCGACAGCATCGCGGGCAGCGCCGCGCGGATCGTCCGATACATCGCGGTCACATTCAGGTCATAGGCAAACGCCCATTGATCGGGTGAGCAGTCGAGAACCGAACCGCCTGGCACCACGCCAGCGCAATTGAACAGCACGTCGAGCGGGCCCGCCCGGCCAATAATGTCAGCCACCGCCGCGTCGTCCCGCACGTCCAGCCGCTCGGTCCGGCAACCGTCGATCTGTGCCAGGGCTTCCGCATTCAGATCGGTCGCCCAGACGGTCGCTCCTTCACGCGCCCAGAGTTCGGCGGTCGCGCGGCCGATGCCCTGCCCCGCCGCGGTAATAAGCGCGGTCTTTCCCGCTAGTCGTCCGGTTGTCATGGAAGGTCCCTCTGGATGCGATGGATGCGCGCTGCATTCAGTCCCCTGATCGCGGCGATGTGGTCCTCAGGCAGGTCCGACAGCAGCCGGTCGGTCACCGCCGGCCAATCGGCATGGCTTGCCGACCCAAGAGGCAAGGGCCACTCGCTTCCCCAGAGGGTGCGTCGGCATGCAAAGGTGTCGACAACGACCGGGAGACTGGAGCTGAGTTGTTCGAGCCCGACCTTGCCGGAACCCTCGCTCAACGACCTAAGCCACCATCGCGACGTCGATGCCCGCACGGCAAGATGCGGCTCAAGGTCTGCGGTCGGGATGTCGCGATGCAACACCTTGGCATGGGGCATCAGCCAGCCATGGTCGCCACGCGCCAACCGCCCGAGTTGATGATGCGCGTCGATCCGCATCATGCCCCGCCCGGCAGCGGCGCGGCGACGTCCACCAAGCCGACCGCACGAAGGTCGCGCCAGAAATCGGCCGGGATCGCCTGATGGTAAAGGTCCATCGTCTGCTGAACCCGGCCGACCGAGCCGAGGCCCGGGATCACGCTCACCACCTGCGGGTGGGCAAGCGGAAACTGCAGCGCCGCCGCGGCCAGCGGCACCGCGTGACGATCGCACAGCGCCTCCAACCAGCGCACATGATCGACGATATCCGGCGGCGCCGCGCCATAATCGTAATAGATGGGTCCATCGCGGCGCGTGCCGGTGGCGAGAATACCCGAGTTATAAGCACCGCCGACCACGATCGACACGCCTCGACGTTCGCATGCCGGCAGCAGCGCATCCAATGCGCCCTGTTCGAGAAGCGTGTACCGTCCCGCGAGCAGAACCACGTCGAGGTCGGCGTAGTTCATCGCTTGCAGGACAACATCGCATTCGTTGACGCCAAGGCCGAATGCGCCGATTGCGCCATCGGCGCGCAGCACCTCGAGCGCGCGCAAACCACCGCCCTTGGTCAGTTCGGCAAAGGTACGGTCATGCTCGTCGGCATGCGTCATCCCGCCGATATCGTGGACATAGAGGATGTCGATACGGCCCAGGCCCAACCGCTGCAGGCTGTCCTCCCAGCTCCGCATCACGCCGTCGTAGCTGTAGTCGTAACGGGCCTCGAACGGCATCGGCGACCGAAAGCCGTGGCGTGCGGCATCACCCGCCAGTGCGGGGTCGGCGCAGAACAGGCGGCCAACCTTGGACGACAGGACAATGCCATCCCGTCCGCGCAACACGTCACCGACGCGGCGCTCGCTCAGGCCGTGACCATAGCGCGGGGCAGTGTCGACATAAGTCATGCCCGCCGCCAGCGCAGCATCGAGCGTTGCGCGTGCCTCTGCATCGGCAACGGGACGATACAGATTGCCCAGCGATGCGGCGCCGCAGCCGATCTCGCTCAGCGACAGGTCGGACCGGACAAGCGTTCGCTGCGCGATCCTATCCATGGGTCGGCACCGCGTCGCCCCGGGTCAGCCCCGCGCGATGCGCCCAGCGGCCGAACCACAGGACGACGCAGAAGCACAGCATCGGCACCAACATCATGTGGTGCACCCCGCCCAGCTGCTCGGACACGACGCCCATCAGCGGCGGAATCAACGCACCGCCGATGATCGACATGATGAGGAACGACGACGCGCTCTCGGTTTCCTCGCCCAGGCCCGAGACGCCGAGCGCGAAGATCGTCGGGAACATGATCGACATGAAGAAGCTGGTCAGCCACAGCGCCGCCACCGCGGGCGCCCCCGACAGCAGCACCGCCGCCGCGCACAGGGCGATGTTCGCCGCGGCATAGGCCATGAGCAGTTTCGTCGGAGCCATCCGACGCTGGATGAACGCGCCCGAGAAGCGCCCAACCATCACCATGCCAAGGCTCGCCGCCAGCCAGTAGGCTGCCGTGCGTTCAGTCGTGTCGGGCAACTGCGACTTGGTGAAATCGATGAAGAAACTCCAGACGCCAACCTGCGCGGCCACGTAGAAGAACTGCGCGACGACGGCTCGGCGCACCTGTACGTGGCGCAGCACGGCGGCGAAGCCCCGCTGGGGGCCGCGCTCAGACCCTAGTCGCTCGATCGGCGGGAACTTCGACCCGGCGACCAGCACCGCCAGCAGGCACATGGCGAGGCCAAGTACGGTGTAGGGCGGCTTTACGAGCTGCGCCTCGGCAGCTCGCCATTCGGCTACCGCGCCCGGCGTCATGCTCGCCAGTTCCGCGGCGGTGTGCTCGGTTCCGGCAAAGATGAAGAGACCACCAATCGTCGGCGCGAGGATCAGCCCCAGACCGTGAAACGATTGTGCGAGGTTCAGCCGGGCCGGCCCGGTGCGCTCCGCGCCCAGGATCGACACATAGGGGTTGGCCGCGGTCTCGAGGAAGCCAAGGCCGATGGCGATGACGTAGAGCGCCACGAGAAACAAGGCGAACTCACGCATGTCGGCTGCGGGCAGGAACAGGAACGCTCCCCCCGCATAAAGCGTCAGGCCGAGCAGGATCGCTGCCTTGTAGCCGTAATGGCGGATCAGCAGCCCGGCCGGGATCGCGGCACAGAAATAACCGATATAGAACGCCGTCTGGACCAGGCTCGACTGCGTGCGTGAAATGTCGAGCGCCTTCTGAAACTGACGGATCAGCACGTCGTTCAGCGCCGCCGCCAATGCCCAGGAGAAGAACAGGCTTGTGACCAGCGCGAACGCCAGCCGGTAACGGCGTTCGACGATGGGCGGCGCGCGGGTTCCGATATCGGTGTCCATGGTGCGATCCTCTCCCCACAGGCGTCATGGCCGCTTGTTTCAGCGCTCGGCGCTATGCCCACATATAAAGTTGTTGTTCATATATCAACTTCGATTGTAGGCGATGTGCAGATTGCACGAGGATGCCGCCATGATCGCCACGTCGACCGAGGACTTTCGCCGCCGCGCCCGCGCGCGCCTGCCCCGCTTCCTCTTCGACTATATCGACGGGGCAGCCGGAGATGAGACGACGCTGCGTCGCAATGTTGCGGACCTTCAGGACGTCGCCATCCGGCAGCGGGTGCTGAAGGACGTGTCGCGTGTCGATACCGCAACCACCCTGTTCGGCCGGCGCCAAGGATCACCTGTCGTCCTTGCGCCGGTCGGGCTGGCCGGCATGTACGCGCGGCGCGGCGAAGTGCAGGCGGCGCGGGCCGCGGCGGCACGCGATGTTCCCTTCTGCCTGTCGACCGTGGCGGTCTGCCCGCTCGAGGAGGTTGCACCCGCCAGCCGCGCCCCGATCTGGTTCCAGCTCTACGTCATCCGCGATCGCGGTTTCATGCGCGACCTGATCGCCCGTGCGAAAGCGCAGGGCGCCTCGGCGATGGTGTTCACGGTCGACATGCCCGTTCCCGGCAGCCGCCGCCGGGACGCGCACAGTGGCATGTCGGGGCCGAACGCCGTCTTGCGCCGATATGTTCAGGCAGCGCTACACCCTCATTGGGCATGGCACGTCGGCCTGCACGGACGCCCGCATACGCTTGGTAATGTGGCCCCGGTGCTCGAGCGGGCCAGCGGGCTTGAGGACTTCATGGGCTGGCTCGGCAAGAATTTCGATCCCGCGATCCAATGGCGCGATCTCGAATGGATCCGCGAGGCATGGGACGGCCCACTTATCATCAAGGGTATTCTGGATCCGGAGGATGCGCGCGACGCGGTGCGGCTGGGCGCCGATGGAGTGGTCGTCTCGAACCATGGCGGTCGCCAGCTTGACGGCGCCCTGTCAACGATCCGCGCGCTGCCCGCCGTCGCCGATGCGGTCGGCGACCGGCTGACGGTGCTGGCGGATTCAGGAGTCCGATCAGGCTTCGACGTGCTGCGGATGCTGGCATCGGGCGCGAAGGGCGTGCTGCTCGGGCGCGCCTGGGTCTATGCGCTTGCGGCCGGCGGCCAGCGCGGGGTCGAGCAGTTGCTCGACCTGCTGAACGCCGAGCTGCGCACCGGGATGGCCCTGTCGGGCGCGACCGACGTGACGCGGATCGACGCGGACCTTCTCGATCGCCGCTGACCCGGTCCCGCCGCTCAGCCCCGCAGGCCGATCGGCGCCAGCCGCGGACTGAGGACGTGCACCGCCAGCAGCGCCACGAAATAGGCGCTGCCCGCGACCGCGAACAGGATCGAGTAATTGTTGTTCGTGGCGTCGAGGATGTAGCCGGTGAACAGCGCCATTCCCATGCCGCCGACCGCGCCGACCGTGCCGCCGATGCCGACGACCGAGCCGACCGCGTTGCGCGGGAAGACGTCCGATGGGATCGTATAAAGGTTCGCCGAGAACGCTTGGTGCGCCGCCGTCGCCAGGCCGATGACCAGGACCGCCATCCAGACGCTCGACAGGTTCTGCGCGAAGAAGATGGGTACGACGCAGCACGCGCAGATCAGCATCGTCATCTTCCGCGCGAAGTTGACGCTCCTCCCCCCCCTTATGAGCCTCGACGACAGCCACCCGCCCGCGATCGAGCCGCCGTCCGAGATCAGATAGATCGCCGCGAGCGGCAGGCCGAACGTCTTGAGGTCCATGTCGTAACGCTGGAACAGATAGCCGGGCAGCCAGAACAGGAAGAACCACCAGATTGGGTCGATGAAGAACTTGCCGAGCGCATAGGCCCAGGTTTCACGCTGGCGAAGCACGCTGCGCCACGGCAGCGGTGTCGTCGCGTCGGGCGGGTCCTGCCGGATATGCGCCAGCTCGGCGGCAGTGACTCGCGGATGATCGTCGGGGTGCCGGTAGATCACCCACCAGATCGCCAGCCAGAGGATGCCGAAGATTCCCGTGACATAGAAGGCTACGCGCCAGTCGAATGCCAGTACCAGCGCGGGCACAAGCAGGGGGGTGATGATCGCGCCGACATTCGCCCCCGCGTTGAAGAGACCGATCGCGTAGGCTCGCTCCTTTTGCGGGAACCAGTCGGTCACGGCCTTGATGCCGGCCGGGAAATTGCCGGACTCGCCGACGCCGAGACCGAAACGCGCCGCCGCGAAGCTCGTGACCCCGACCGCCAGGCCATGGGCCATGTGGCTCGCCGTCCAAATGATGATCGCGACGGTATAGCCAAGGCGCGCGCCGATCACGTCGACGATGCGGCCGAAACCGATATACCCGATCGCATAGGCGACCTGAAACCAGAAGATGATGTTGGCAAAGTCACTTTCCGACCAGCCGAATTCTGTTTCCAACGTCGGCTTGAGGACGCCGATCATTTGGCGATCGATGTAGTTGATCGCGGTTGCCGCGAAGAGCATTGCGACCACGACCCAGCGATAGCGACCTATGCGCGCTGCCGGAGCTGACCCGCCGCCTGGTGGCGCTGGCTCGGTTTCGCCCGCCATGTCAGCGCTCGACAATGTCGCAGGTAACGACCAAATCGTCGCCGAACCGCGCCTCGACATGGTCACCGGGTCTAACGCGATGCACGCCCGTCACCGCGCCGCTCGAAATCCACTGACCGGGGCGGATCGCGATGCCGCGGCTTGCCAGATTCTCGAACAGAAAGCGGGCGGCGCCGAACGGACCATCAAGCATCGTCTCGGCGCTTGCCGCTCCGGCGACCTCGCCATTGATCCGCAATTCCACCGGGGTGGTGAGAACGTCGTGCAGGAACAAGGGGCCGACGACCAGGCCGTTGTTGTTCCCGAAATCCGAAACGGTCACGCAGGGGCCTTGATCGTTGATCCCCGGGAACGGCGAGGAGGCGATCTCGATCCCGACATGGACCGCATCGATCAGCGCGGCGGCGTCGGATACCGTATAATGCGTTTTGGCCGGATCAGGCGCGGTACCGACGCGCAGCAGGAATTCGGCCTCCGCCGCCCCGAACCCCGCGGCGAAAACCGGCATCGACGGCGCGGGAGTCTCCACCACGATCTGATCGGCAAAGATCGGCCCACTCAGGCGATCGACGCCGTCCAGCGGCGGATTGATCCGACCGACCTTCCAACCACCGACGGGCTGCGCCGTCAGCGCGATGGCCTCGTCCTGAATTCGATAAGCCGCCTTCAGACTTTGGGGTGGACACCCCGGATAGACCGGCAATGCCCAGCCTTTGCGGCGCGCCGCGACAAACGCATGCGCGACTCCCTCACCTTCTTGCCTCCCGTGCTCGATCGCCACGATGCTCTCCGATCATCTTTTCTTTTTACTTCACTAGTGAACTAGATTTTTATATACAAGTCGGGATTTGATCGGCGACCCACTGGCGATGCCAGTCTACGGTTCGACCGCTAGGAGAGAGCGATGTTTGATCGAACCTATTACGCCACCCACCCTGACATGATGGAGCACGTATCGAACGACGCACTGCGCGAGCGTTATCTGATCCGAAACCTCTTCCGCGCGGGCGAGTGCGTGCTGAACTATACCCATGCCGACCGCTTTGTAATCGGCGGCGTCGCGGTTGCAGGCAGCCCCGTGCGCCTGCCCGATCAGGAGGCGCCAGCCTCCGCGAAGGGACACCCCTTCCTTGAGCGGCGCGAAATGGCGATGGTGAACGTCGGCCGGGTCGAGGGCACCGTGACCGTGGACGGCCAGACCTTTGCGCTGGGCAACAAGGATTGTCTTTACGTCACCATGGGCGCGCGCGAGGTGCTCTTCGCCGGCGAGGGGGCGCGCTTCTACCTTGCATCCTGCCCGGCGCACGCAGCTTTCGAGACGAAGAAGCTGAGCATCGCCGACGCCAATGCGCTTGAGCGCGGCAGCCTTGCCGAATCCAACGAGCGCACAATCTTCCAGCTCGTCATTCCCGGCGTGTGCGCCTCGGCCCAGCTGGTCATGGGTCTGACCGTCCTGAAGCAGGGCAGCGTGTGGAACACCATGCCGCCGCACGTCCATGATCGCCGCAGCGAGATCTATTTCTATTTCGAACTCGACAATCTGGATACCGACCGCGTCATGCACTTCATGGGCAAGGGCGAGGCGACGCGGCACATTGTGATGGCGAATGAAGAGGCGGTGATCAGCCCACCCTGGTCGATCCATATGGGCGCCGGCACGAAATCCTATGCGTTCATCTGGGCGATGGCCGGCGAGAACCAGGACTATACGGACATGAACGTCCTCGACATCTGTCAGCTGGCCTGAGTGCGGCGGGAGGGGACACGCCCCACCCCGGCGCCTGTCCCGGATGGCCGCCGGCGTTGGGCTGAGCGGCTGCTTCCTTTTGAACGGAATTCAGCATGATCAGCCCTTTCGACCTCACCGGCCGCACGGCCATCGTCACCGGCGCGAACACCGGCATCGGACAGGCGATCGCGATCGCGCTCGCGCAGGCCGGCGCCGACATTGCCGCCGTGGGCCGCTCGCCCGCGAGCGAAACCGTCGAGCAGATACGTGCGCTCGGCCGCCGGGCGGAGTTCGTGTCCGCCGACCTGTCGACGATCGAGCCTGTGCAGCGAATTGTGGACGAAACCGTGGACAAGTTCGGCGACCTGCACATCCTGGTGAACAATGCGGGAATCATCCGCCGTGCCGACGCCACCGACTTCACGGAGGCCGACTGGGACGCGGTCATCGACACCAATCTCAAGTCGGTGTTCTTCCTGTGTCAGGCGGCCGGGCGGCACATGATTGCCCGTCACGCCCGGGAAGGCGGCGGCGGCAAGATCATCAACATCGCGTCGATGCTGACATTCCAGGGCGGCATCCGCGTGCCAAGCTATGCCGCGTCCAAATCCGGGATCGGCGGGGTCACGAAGCTGCTGGCGAACGAATGGGCGACAAAGGGATTGAACGTAAACGCCATCGCGCCCGGTTACATCGCCACCAACAACACCGCCGCACTGCAGGCGGACGAGTCGCGCAATGCGGCGATCCTCGCTCGAATTCCGGCCGCGCGCTGGGGCGAGCCGAACGATCTCGGCGGCGCCGCAGTGTTCCTCGCCAGCCGCGCCGCCGACTATGTCCAAGGGCATATCCTTGCGGTGGACGGCGGATGGCTCGCGCGCTGATCGGCGCTGCATTCGCCCGCTCCTGACGCGCGATGAAACATATGGCTCAGCCGCCATTGATGTGAGAGGCGCGATCTGATCGCCATCGGCTGCGAGATGCGATCATCGCCGGCCTGGCGGCCTTGCTTCCCAGAGCCGCGCCAGCGGCCGAAGCAGACCGGGCGATATTGCGAGGACGGCTGCCGTCGCCAGCACCGCCGCTCCTGACAACAGGGGCCAGAACAGCGCCGCGAAGCCGGCGCCGTCGAGCAGGACGGTGAGGAGGAGACTGGTCGCCACCAGCACGTACCCCGACCGCCTCGGTCCCGGTCTCGCGACCGAAAGGCTGCCCGTCACCGCCTGCCAATGGCGTGCCTGCGACAGCGCGAGCAGCGCACAGCCCGTCAATGCCGACAGGAGCGCGCCAAGGAACAGGAACGCGCTCATTCGGCCGGCATCGCGACGGGCATCGGTACCGCCGGGCGGACTGGCGAAAGGCGAACCGCCGACCGGCCCGCGATCGCAGCCGCGATCAGGAGCACCAGGTCCATGCCCGCCACCGCCCACAGGCCTTCGCCTACAGCAGCGACGAAATGGTCGCCGGTCGTCACCGCGTTGAGCAGAAAGGCTGCGATCGCCAGTCCCGCGATCAGCCAGCATTGCTGAGCCCAGGCCCGGCCCCGCAGCATCGCCGCGTGGACGACAGTGCCGAGCCAGACCAGCCAGAAGACCAGCACCTCTCCATCGGCGCGACTTTCCATGACGAAGCGGGCATCGGCTGGCATCAATCGGTTCGCGACGAGGAAGGCGCCCGTCGCTGCGATCAGGCCGCTGGTACCGGCGATCGTCAGCGCCTCGACCAGGCGATAGCCGGGCGAGTTCGCCGACAGCTTCGCCTCGCGCTTGCGCAGCCAGAACAGCATCCCCGTCGCGATCATCACGCAGCCGCCCAGCCCGCCGGCGAAATAGAGCCAGCGCAGCGGCCAGTGCCCGAACTGCACGAAATGCGCACCTTGCACCCAGGCGGAGGCGTGGCCGATCGGCGGCTTGGCGAAGTCGTGGAGGACACGCCCGCTCACCCCATCGAACACCGCGACATATTCGCTGAGCGTGACCCGGTCCTTGGGAAAGGTGTTCCGGAAATAGACCGCCGCACGGACGTCGCCGTAATTGAACACGCGGACCAGATTGGTGCGGACGGGCACCCCCTCGGCCGCCGCCCACATCGCCTCGGCCCGCGCCTTCATCGCGTCGACCGAAGCGAGCGGCGCGGGCCGTCCCGCAGGCTTTGCGACGGCATATTCGCCGCTGATCGCGGCAGTCGCGTCCTTGAGCTTGCCGCCGAACGGCTCGGCCATGCCCCACGGCAGATAGAGGAAGGCGAAGATGAGCAGGCCCGAGAACGGCATCAGGAAATAGAAGGGCAGGCCGGCCAGCGACGACAGGTTGTGCAGATCGAGTGTCGCGCGCCGCGCATGGCGCTTTGGCCGGAAGACGAAGAACTCGGCGATGATCTTGCGATGGACGAACAGGCCCGAGATCAGGAGGATCAGCATCGACAGTGCCGCCAGGCCGACGATCCAGTAGCCCAGGCTTCGCCATTCGATCGTCAGCGACAGGTGGAACGGATAGACGAACCCCGTGCCCGCATGGCTGTCGGTCGCATCGATCGGGGCGCCCGTGGCCGGATCGAGGTCGAGGCTGCGGAACTCGCCGTCCGCCGCGCGATAGAACATGCCGATCGCGGGGCGCCGCGCGTCGGGCACGACGAAGTTGATATAGTCGCTGCGCGCCGCTTCCGGGGGCAGGTTTGCCAGCAGCCGGTCGTAGGAGATGGCGCGCTCGCGGTGGACGATCCGCGTTTCGGGGATCATCCAGCGATCGATCTCGGGTGCGAACACGGTGAGGCTGCCCATCCAGAACACCGCGAACATGACGACGCCGATCGTCACGCCCAGCCAGCTGTGCAGCCAGCCCATCGCCCGCCGGAAATCCTCGGTGATCGCGGGCATCGCGCTTAGGCCCTAGATTGCCCGTGCCAGCGCGATCGTCGCCGCGGCACCCGCCGACAACAGTGCGCCGTCACGCAGGGGGCGGCGCGTCGCGAACATCAGCAGGCAGGCAGGCACATAGACGAACAGCGCCAGCATCGCCGCCAGGCTGACCGCCTCACCGCGCGCCATCCCGGCCAGCGGCAGGACGGAGCCGAGCAGCGCCACAAAGCCCGAGGTCAGTGCATAGCCGCCGACGAACCCCGCCGCGATCCGCCACAGGATCAGCGCCGCGCCCTCATCGGCGACCATCGATCCGCGACGGGCCGTCACCGCCGTCACAACTCCGACGCGATCGAGAAGAAGGCCGCGCGCGGCGAACCGAAGTTGAACGATCCGAACTGCGTTCCCTCGACGAAATCCGCATCGCCGACATTGCGGACGTTGAGCCGCGCAGTCAGGCGCTGATCGCCGAGGTCGAAGCCGTAGCGCACGCCCAGATCGAACCGGACATAGCCGTCGACGGTGAAGGTGTTGACGTCGTTGGCGAACCGGTCGCCAGTGTAGAACACGCCGCCGTTGAGCGCGAGGCCAGGCACGGCGGGCAGCGCATAGTCGACATAGAGATTGGCCTGGTACCGCGGCACGCCGCTCGGCCGGTTGCCGTCGACCGCGGCGTTGGCCGGGTTGTCGATCGTCGGATCGAGATAAAGTCCTCCCGCGATCAGGCGCAGGTTCGGCGCCACCTCGCCCGACAGGCTGACCTCGACCCCGCGATGCTGCTGGTCGCCGATATAGGCGAAGACATTGTCGGCCCCGAGCGCTGCCAGCGGCTGGCTGATGTCGAAGTAAGCTGCGGTCAGCAGCGCGCCGGCCAGGATTTCCGCCTTGGCCCCGACCTCGAACTGCGACGTGCGCGCGGGATCGAGGAAGATCGAGGGCTGGCCGAAATTGGCGGCGGTGTTGGGAATCTGGACCCCGGTGGTGATCCCCGCCGAATAGCTGCCGTAAAGCGTCACCTTCTCGACCGGCTGGATCAGCACGCCGACATTGGGCGCGAAGGTCTGGTCCTGGTAGCTGGTGACACGCGGCCCGTCGGCCACCTGCTGCGCCGAGTTGCGCTGGTCGGCGTAGCGTGCTGCGGCGAACAGCTTCAGCCAGTCGGTCACGGTCACGAGATCGGACACGAACGCCGCCTTCTGCGTGAAGACGAGGAGGTCGAGCGTCGGCGCCGTGACCAGCGCTTCGGGCAAGGGCCGGGGCAGCGGGACTGGCGAGAAGATGTTCGACGCCCCCACCACGGGTTGCGCCGCCCGGTTCGAGGCGCGCAGCGGGTTGTTGCTGTAAGCCGCCCCGATCGCGATGTCGTGGGCGATGCCGAAGGTGTCGAAGCGCCCCGTCACGAACAGCTCGGACGAGAAGGGGTCACGGATCTGGTTGGGATCGTAGAAGATGCCGGCGCTGAAATCGCCATTGGCCTGAAGCGTGCCCGCCCGGATGCTGATCCCCTGCTGATCGCGCTCGAGCCGCATCTGCTGCGCGCGGCCCTGCACGGTCCAGCCGGGTGCGAACGCCCATTTCACGCCCACCGACCCGATGATGTTCGAGGTCGGGTACGTGCCCCAGGACTGGCCGAGGAACGTCGTCTGGTCGAACCGCTCGAGCAGCGCGCGCCGCTGCTCGGTCGTCACCCCGGAGGCGAAGGAGGCGATGCTGATCGTCGCCTGCTGCTCGAGCTTGCGGAACTGGTATTCGAGGTCGAACTCGATCGTCAGGTCGTCGGTCGGCTTCCACTCGACCAACGCACTCGCCATGAAGCGCGGGCCTGCGGCGCCGTCGACGAAGGTCGCCTCGCGCGCGGCCACCGCGTTCAGACGGACTCCGAGCCGCTCGCCCACCGGGCCGCCGACATCGGCATGCACGCCATAGCTGCCATAGCTGTCGCCAAAGGCCTGGACGAAGCTGTAGGGCGTCGCGGTCGGGCGCTTGAGGACATAGTTGATGACCCCGCCCGGCGGCGTGAAACCGTAGCGGACCGAGGTCGGGCCCTTGACGATCTCGACTGCCGCCTTGTTCTCGAACGGGCTCTGCACCTGGTTCTGGAAGATCAGTCCCTCGCGCCGGTAGCTCGACGAATTGTCGAGATTGTAGCCGCGCACGTTGATCGTGTCGTTGAAGCCCGGCGGGGAGCTGACCAGCGTCGAGGGATCGTTGCGCACCACGTCGCCCAGCGAGCGGACCTGCTGGTCGATCAGCAGTTCCTGCGGGATCACCGTGACCGAGAACGGCGTGTCGAGGATGTCCTGCTCGCCGAACGTTCCGCCCGACTGGCTCTGCGAGCTGTAGCCGCTCTCGCGCCTGCCGACGACGAGGATATCGTCGCCGCGCCGGCGCGTGCGTTCCGCCCCCTCGCCCGCCTCTTGCGGCGAGACGGGACGGCCGTCGGACTGCGCAATCGCGGCCTCGGGCAACAGTGCGGGACCTGCCAACGCGAACGCGAAAAGAGAGATGGCAGGAGGGAAGCGATGCATCTGTGCCCCGGTGCGTTATCCGCTAACGCCCCTCGCGTAATTGATAATGAAAGTCAATAGAGGCTTGGTGGCATGCGCCTGTCGGCGTCTGGCGCATCCTCGGCAGCGGGCGTGGGATCGACCACCTGCCTTCAACATCGCTGCGACAGGCGCAGATTTCGTCGCCTTCGCCACCCAAGTGGCCAAGCCGGCACCGTCGGTATCAACAAGGGGAGCTGATCGCCGTCCATCACGAACGCGACCTGGCGTAGGGGCTGATCGTGTTGCAGCTGCGATCATCGGATCGGCCGCGGCCGGAACATGCCAGGTACCGAGATCCTGCCCCCCATCGCCCGCCGCGCACGCCGAGGCGGCTGGCGCGTTTCGCTTGCCTGAGGAACGCGACTGCACCGGCGCACGGGCGATGCGCCGCTGCGCATTCCGAACGACGATTCCCGACGATCCGGGTGTGCGCGATTCCTGCTGAACGCGCCGGCCGCCCTCTGCAACGCGGCCCGCACCCTAAGGAGTGATGGCGGCGGTGAGGTGGCCGGGCTAGTCAGACATGGCTCGGGGGAGACACGTTTGCGGCACCACGCACTCCCGGTCGCCGCGAACGGAATCGGCATCGTCGCCGCCGCATATGGGTCGCTCCTGGCAGCGCGACGATGCCGATGACGCTTACGCCTTCAGGCGATACCCCGTCTTCAGCATCCACGCGACGACGCCCGTGCAGATCACGAGGAAGGCGAGCGTCGCGGACAGGCTGACCATCACATCGACATCGCCGCGGCCGAAGAAGCTCCAGCGGAATCCGCTGACGAGGTAGACGACGGGATTGAACAGGCTGACCGTCCGCCATGGCTCCGGCAGCATGTCGATCGAGTAGAAGGCGCCGCCGAGGAAGGTGAGCGGCGTGACGATCAGCGAAGGGACGAGGCTCAATTGCTCGAACCCCTTGGCCCACAAGCCGATAATGAAGCCGAACAGGCTGAACGCGACCGAGGTGAGAATGAGGAAGGCGACCATCATCGCCGGATGCTCGATCCTGAGATCGACGAAGAAGGCCGAGGTGACGAGGATGATCGTGCCGATCAGCATCGACTTGGTCGCCGCCGCGCCCACATAGCCGAGGATCAGTTCCGCCGTCGCCACCGGCGCCGACAGCACTTCGTAGATCGTGCCCGCAAAACGCGGCATGTAAATCCCGAACGAGGCGTTCATCAGGCTCTGCGTGAGCAGGCTCAGCATGACGAGGCCGGGGACGATAAACGTCCCGTAGGGTACGCCGTCGACTTCCTGGATGCGACTGCCAATCGCGCCGCCGAAAACGATGAAGTAGAGCGCCGTCGTGATCACCGGCGTCGCGACGCTGCCCCAGAAGGTGCGGCCGAAGCGCGCCATCTCGAAACGATAGATCGCCCAGATCGCAGGCAGGTTCATGCGGCGCTCCGCGGCTGGTGGACGAGGTCGACGAAAATGTCCTCGAGGCTCGATTTCGAGGTGTCGAGGTCCTTGAACTGGATACCGAGCTCGGCAAGCTTGCGCAGCAGCGACGGGATTCCCGTCCGCTCGGCCTGCGCATCGAAGACGTAGCGCAGCTTGTGCCCCTCGTCGGCCAGCGTCAGCTGCCATTCGGCGAGGTCGGCGGGCACCTCGTCCATCGGCTCGGTCAGCGAGATGTCCATCTCGCGCTTGCCGAGCTTCTTCATGAGCGCGGTCTTTTCTTCGACTAGGAGAAGCTCGCCGCGGTTGATGACGCCCACCCGGTCGGCCATTTCCTCGGCCTCCTCGATATAGTGCGTCGTCAGGATGATCGTCGTGCCGCCCTCGCGCAGACGATGGACGAGCTTCCACATGTCGCGGCGCAGTTCGACGTCGACGCCCGCGGTGGGTTCGTCGAGGAACAGGAGGTCAGGCTCGTGCGCCAGCGCCTTGGCGATGAGCACGCGGCGCTTCATGCCACCCGACAGCTCCATGATCTTGGCGTCGCGCTTGTCCCAAAGAGACAGGTCGCGCAGCACCTGCTCGACCAGCGCATCGTCGCGCCGCCGACCGAACAGCCCGCGTGAGAAGCGGACGGTCGAGATCACTCGCTCGAACATGTCGGTCGACAGTTCCTGCGGCACGAGGCCGATGCGCCGCCGCGCCTCGCGGAAATCGCGCGCCACATCGTGCCCATCGAACGTGATCGTTCCCGTCGTCGGCACGACAAGGCCGCAGACGATGCCGATCATCGTCGTCTTGCCCGCGCCATTGGGCCCGAGCAGCGCGAAGATCTCGCCCTGGTTGATCGACAGATCGACCGACTTCAGCGCCTGATGCCCGCTGGCATAGGTCTTGGTGACGCCCGAAAGCGTCAGGATCGGTTGCATGTCGGAGAGCCCCCTATGCTTCTGCTGCTTGAGGTAAGTGGCGGGGAGTGGTGCCACAAGGGGTTCAGGCAGGCTGGCGGAAGCGCCCGTTCGCCCGGCCGCTGACCCACCAAAGCCGCGCGCCGCCCAGCGCCGCCGCCGCCGCCATGCCGATCCCCGATGCCCAGGCGAGCCCGGTCGGCCCCGCGCCCGCCTGCACCAGCCACCAGCCGAGCCCGCCGGTCACGATGAAGAAGGCAACGATCCCGTTGACCCCTGCGGCCACCTGATCGCCGAGCGAGCGGAGCGCATAGACGAACACCACCTGCAGCCCGTCGAACAGGATGAACGGCGCCCAGACGAGCAGCATCGCCGCGGCGATGGTGTAGACCGCGGGCGCGGCGGGAAAGGCGGTGACGATCGGGTCGAGGCCGATGAGGATGACGATCGCCATCAGCCCGGTGCCGAGCGCCGCCAGCACGGCGGCGATTGCGGCACGCCGCCAGGCCTCCTCGGGACGCTTCTCTCCCACCGCATTGCCGACGCGTACCCCGGCCGCGGAGCCGAGGCCGAGCGCGAAACCGAAGGTGACGTTGTGGACCGAAAAGACAATCTGGAAGGCATGCGCGGTCGCCTCGCCCAATTGCGTCGACAGCGCGATCAGGATCGAGAAGCCCGCGAGTTCGAGCCCCGAGGCGAGCGCCGGCACCGCGCCGAAGGACAGGAGCGCAGCCACGCCGGGCCAGCGAAAATCACTCAGCGTGCGGACGCCGCGCTCCACCGCGCGCGGCAGCGTCCAGGCGGCATAAAGCATCGCCGCCGCGCCGAAGGCCGAGGCGATTGCCGTCGCCGCCGCCGCGCCCACCGCGCCATAGGCGGGCAGTCCGAACTGCCCCGTCGCCAGCACCCAGGCGAGCACGCCATTGAGGGGCAGCACCGACAGCTGGACGACCATCACCCGCCGCGGCCGGCTGACCCCCTCAAGGAAGAAGCTCGCGGCGATCGACAGGAGCTGGAACGGATAGGCGCAGGCCATCACGCGCACCACCGCCGCCGCCGCGGGGGCAAGGTCGGGCGCAACGCCGACGAAGCGGAGCAACGGCTCGGCAAAGGCGAACAGGATGCCCCCGCTCGCGATGCCGAGCGCGAGGCCCAGCACCAGCCCCTCGTGCAGCACGCGCCCCGTCTCGCGAAGGTCCCCCGCCCCGTCGGCGCGCGAGACCATGACGATGATCCCCGACAGCCAGCCGAGCACGACGACAATACCGATATAGGTGAGCGCCCGGCTTGCCCCCAGTGCCGCCACCTCGTGCGTGCCCGCCATGCCGACAACGATGACGTCGGTCAGGTGCAGGATCGTCCAGTTGAGGCTGGTCAGCATCACCGGCCAGGCGAGGGCAAGGATGCGCCGCGCCTCGTCGGACAGGGAAGATCGCGCAGGCTGCATCATCTTCGGCCTCTAGGCCGCCGGGCACCCACCGGCAATCATGGAAGAAAGCGTGTTGCAAGGGTCCGGGGACGCTGCTAGGGGCACCCGCCTACCGGCCGCCGGGTCCTCTTGGCGGTATGACACGTGCGGTCGTGGCGGAACTGGTAGACGCGCAACGTTGAGGTCGTTGTGGGCGAAAGCCCGTGGAAGTTCGAGTCTTCTCGACCGCACCATTTCCCGGATCGGCAAGCGGCACGCCGGCCTTGATCCGGGTCAGCCCCCCTTCCCGCCGATCAGGCCGTAACCGGCGGCAGCTTCAGTGATTTGAGCAGCGTGTCGAGGTGCGCCAGCGCCTCGGGCGTCGGTCCCGGATAGGGCCCGGGCGTCGGCTGGTCGCCGATATAGCCCATGTCCGCCTTCCCCTCGGGCAGGCTGTAGAAGCCAAGCACGAACAGCCCGCGCAGGCGGTCCATGAAGGCGACCGGCTGCGCCATCGCCGCGGCCGGCGCCTCGACCGAGAGCGCATCGAGCAGCGCGGCGCGCTGTGGCGGGGTGAGGCCGGCGAAGGGCTTGGCATGCAGCAGCTTCGCCTGATCGTCGAGCCAGGCCAGTCCCCCCAGGATCGTTGCGCGATCCTTTTGCTGGTTGGGATAGGGCGCGCTGATCCATTCGTCGATGAACGCGCCGACGCCGAGCGCGCCGGCCCCCGGCGACTGCGCATCGGCGGGCAGGATCATGTCGCCGAGCAGGTCGACGGTCGCGCGCTGCGCCTTGGTCAGCGTCAGCGGCCATGTGACCTTCGGCTCCATGAGGGTGGGGTCGCGGCCATAGCCCTTGGCGGGCGGCATCGGCGGCAGCGCCGCCGGCCAGGGCGCAATCGCGCGAAAGGGCGGCGGCGTTTGCGCCCCCGCCGCCCGCGCGACCGGCAACTCACGCGCGAGCGGGAGAGCCGCGGCGGCCATCATCCACTTGATCGTGGTGCGCCGTGAAGGGGTCATGCAATCGCTCCCGCCTTGAACCGCTCGGCCAGCCGCTCGGACGCGCGAAGCGCCAGCGCAAGGATCGTGAGCGTCGGATTCTTGTGGGCGCCCGACGCGAAGATCGCACCGTCCATCAGCACCAGATTGTCGGCGTCCCACGCCTGGCCATAGCTGTCGACGACCGAACTTTTCGGATCGCCACCCATCCGCGCGGTGCCGAGCTCGTGGATGATCTCGCCGCCTGCGGTCATGATTTTCTCCGGCGGGATCATCGGGTCGAACAGCAGCTTGCCCTTCATCGCCTCGAACACCTTCATCGCCGATCGGCGGCCGTGCGCCACCTGGTTCACCTCATGCCGCGACCAGCGGAAGGCGAAGCGGAGAACGGGGATGCCAAAGCGGTCCTTCACGATCGGGTCGATCTCGCAATAGGTGTCCTTGTTGGGGATCATCTCGCCGCGCAGGGTCAGACTGACCGTCGCGCCGGACGCGTGGCGCACCGCCTGCTTCAGCGCCGGCCCCCAGACGCGCGGCATCGCCGACATCGGCGGGATGCCGAAGCGCCCGCCGATCTCGAAATGATAGCCGCGCGCGAAGTCGAGCTCGCCGCGCTTCTGGCGCTCATAGTCCCAGAAGGGAATGTAGATGTGCTGCCCGCTGATCCCGTCCTCGTTATAACGCGGCCGATCGGCAAGGCCGGGGACGAAGGCGGCGAAGGACGCGCCGGTAGAATCGGTGAGGTTCCTACCGAGCTCGCCCGACGAATTGGCAAGGCCCCGCCCCGGCTCGCCCGAATTCAGGAGCAGGCGCGTCGTCTCGCCCGTGCCCGCCGCCAGCACGACGGCGCGGGCGCGGACCTGGTGGCGCTGCCCGGTCCTGCGATCGACATATTCGACGCCGGTCGCGCGGCCCGATATGCCCGCCAGCACGCGCGCGACCATTGCGTCGGTGACGATCGTCAGTCGGCCCGTCGCCTTCGCCTGTGGCAGGAACGATGTCGTCGTCTGGAACATCGCGCCGATCGTGCAGCCGCGGCCGCACGGCGTGGCGTTGAAGCACGCCTGGCGCGGCGCGACCGCATCGGGCATGTCGCGCGTCAGCACTGCGGTATGCGCTGGCCGCACCGGGATGCCGACGCTCTCGGCCGCCGCCTTGATGAGCAGTTCGGTCACACGCGGCTTGGGTGGCGGCATCAGGCAGTCGGGGGGCGAATCGGGATGGTTCTCCAGCCCGATCGGCCCGCCATTGACACCGATGATCTTCTCGACCCGGTCGTAAAAGGGCGCGACGTCGTCATAGGCGATCGGCCAGTCGACTCCCAGCCCGTCGCGCGAGAAGGGCTTGAAGTCATAGGGGCCCCAGCGCGGCACGTGCCGACCCCAGTGATTGGTCCGCCCGCCCAGCATCCGCGGCCGCCACCAGCGGAAATCGGTACCCTCGGTGTTGGTGAAGGGCTCGCCGTCGATCTCCCATCCGCCGTCGACCGTTGCGTCGAAATAACCGAAGGGCTTGTCGGGCGTCGAACTGCCGCGCAGCGGCGCATCGCTGTCGGCCGCGAACATGTTGACCTCCGACTGGGGATCGTAATCGCGCCCGGCCTCCAGCATCAGGCAGCGTAGGCCTGCCTTGGTCAGGCTCCACGCGGCCATGCCGCCCGCGGCGCCCGATCCGACGATGATGACGTCGGCGGGCGCGGTCGCATTGTCAGGGGTCATCGGCTTCCTGCCACGGCGCTCGGCCCGATTGGGCGGAGCTTCAGGTTGCGAAAGGCGACGGGCTCGCCATGGTCCTGCAGCGCGACGACGCCGCTGTCGAAGGTGCCGAACAACGGCATCTTCGCGAACTTCGATGCCGCGACCCGCTTGCGCCAGCCGGCGTCGCCATAGCTGACGTCGGCGGTCGGCACGCCGTTCAGCCACTGGCGGATGCGCCCGCGCTCGACCAGCAGGCGCGCATGGTTCCACTGCCCCGCCGGCCGCGTCGCGCTTGGCGGGGGGACGGTCATGTCGTAGAGCGCGCCCGCGCGGTGCGACGGGATCCTCCCGTCCGAATGGCCCGTATTGTCGAGCACCTGCATCTCAAGCCCCGTCTCATAGACCTGGCGAGCCGGCGCCTGATTTCGCGCGAGATAGAGGATGCCGCTGTTGCCACCGGCCGCCACCTTCCAGTCAAGCGTAAGCTCGAACGCGCCGAAGCTCTTGTCGGTCACGAGGTCGGTGCCGGTCATCTGACCGTCGTCGCGCACCAGCTCGATCGTGCCATCGCGCACGCGCCAGCCCGCGGGCGGCGGGCCGCCGGCGAACGATCCCCAGCCAGACAGGTCGCGGCCGTTGAACAGGAGCGTCCAGCCGGCGGCGCGCTCGCTGGAGGTCAGGCGGTTGGGCGGCGCCTCGGGCGCGGCGGCAGTGAGCGACAGCGCCGCGCCGCAGGCCGCCAGGATCGACCGGAACCTCATCACGCAACCTCCCACCACGCCGGAACGACGATCAGCCTAACCGCTTTCATCGCCCCCGGCGACCCTCAGCGCATCACCGGCAGCACGATGCGTGAGCCCGCGCAGACGCGCTGCGTCGCCTTTTGGAAGTCACCGGGCGCGGCCTTGGCGATGTTGGGGACGAAGGTCTGGGGATTGCGGTCGATAACGGGGAACCAGCTCGACTGGACCTGCACCATGATCCGGTGGCCCTTCTTGAACACATGGTCGTGCTCGCGAAGGTCAACGTTCCAAGCGCGCAGCTGACCGGGCACCAGCGGCTTGGCCTTCTCATAGCCGTCAAGCCAGCGCCCGCGCCGTACCTCCATCGCGATCGGCAGCTGATAGCCGTTGAGCGATTTGGCGTAATCGCCCGGCTTCATCGGCCGCGGCAGCTTCTCGGCGTCGTCGGGCCAGACGTCGATCAGCTTGACGACGAAGTCGCTGTCGGTGCCACTCGTCGAGGCCATCAGCTCGGCCTTGAGCGAGCCGGTAACGGTGAGGTCGGCCTCCAAGGGTGCGCTGACATAGCTCAGCACGTCGGGCCGTCCGCCAAGGAACCGCTGGTCCTCCGCCTCCCACCATGGCCAGTCGCGCGAACCCCAGGTGGAGGAGATCGGGCGGCGGCGATAGGGGACGGGCGCGGCGGGGTCCGACACGTAATCTCGGCACGCCTCGCCCGCGGCGGGCGCAGTGAAGCTGACGGTCCCATCGCCGCGAAGGTAGAGCGACGTCGGCTTGGCGGCGACGGGCGGCCATTGCGGATAGTCGCGCCACTGCCAGCTGCCCGACTGAAACATCCGCGCCTCATAGGCCGGGCGCTCGCCCTTGCCGTGGAGCCAATAGGCAAAGAACGGTGCCTCGATCTCGCGGCGAAAAGCGGTGCCGCTTTCGGTGCCGATCGGGATCGGCCCCACCTTGTCCGACGGCCCGCGCCAGCTCCCGTGGTTCCACGGGCCCGCGACGATGGTATTGAGCCGATTCGGGTCGTCGCGCTCCAGCTTCTCATAGATGCGCCACGGCCCGTACGGGTCCTCCTGGTCCCAGAAGCCCGCGACCGACAGCGTGGCCACGCCCGCGCGGCCGAGCGCGTCGGTCCAGCGCTGCGCCTGCCACCCCGCATCGTAATCGGGCCGCTCGACCATCGCGGTCATCAGCGGCGACACGCCTTTGAACCACATCTTCTCGATATTGCCGAGCGTTCCCTGTTTCAGGAACCAGTCATAGGTGTCGAACTGGTCGTAGCCCGGAAACATGTCGTTGGTCTTCGAATGCTGGAGCAGCCAGAGCCAGTCGGTGGCGTAGGTGAGCCGCGCCGCGCCGAAGCGGTGGAGGTCGTCGTTGATCCACCAGTCGTTCCACGCCGCCTGCGGACTGACGGCCTTGAGCGCCGGATGCGGCTTGGCGAGCGCGACCGCGGCGGCATAACCGGGATAGGAGACGCCCCACATGCCGACCTTGCCGTTGTTGGCGGGCACGTTCTTCACCAGCCAGTCGATCGTGTCATAGGCGTCGGTGGCGTCATCGACCGCCTTCGACCCCTTGGGCGCGATCGCCATCGACATGGTGAACTTGCCGTCGGACCCGAACCGCCCGCGCATGTTCTGATAGACGAGAATATAGCCGTCCCGCGCGAGGAAGCTCTGGTCCTCGGGCGTCTCGGCAGGCGCGGCATCGGGGATGCCATAGGGGCTGCGCTCGAGCAGGATCGGCAGCGGACCCTGCTTGTCGAGCGGGCGGATGACGACGGTTTCGAGCCGCGCGCCATCGCGCATCGGGATCATCGTCTTGGTGTAGCTATAGGCGGGGGCAGGCGCCGCGACCGGCTGCGCCTGACGCGCGAAGGCAGCGGGAGCGGCGGCGGCGAGCGCCAGGGCGAGCGCGAGGAACGGGCGGTGCATGGGGCGGGAGATCAGCGGAAAACGGGGCGGTTGTCGAGGGTGGGTTCGATGACCAACTCGCCGAGACGAAACCCTGTCTGAACTTCAGTCGCGGCGGGCAGCCGCAAGGCGGTGCGGGTCGATCTTCGACGTGCGCATGGCGCAGCTCAGTATGATGCGCGCGGCGATCATCGGGTCGATGGCATCCTTGCCCTCGATGATTGCTCTTTGCAGCGCGAAGCCGAAAGCCGCCGCACGCTCCATCGGCGGCAGCCGGTACAGGTCGCACGCTTCCACGAACATCGGGCTGAAGTGCGCTGCCCAGTTGAGAGGGCTGTCAACGGCGTGAGATTCGGGCAGGTCCAGCCGGAACAGCGCCTCGTCGTCGCCGATCGAGCTGGCGACGTGCTGCATCTCGGCGTGGATCATCTCCATCGAGACCGGCGCACCGCAATCCCGAGCGGCGCCAAAGGCCAGGCTGATCAGCGACAGTTCGCTTTCGACCAAGAGCCGATTCGACGCGTCACCGAAGAAATAAACATTGCCGTCTTCGGTTTTGGCCTGGACCATGCCGACATCCTTCAACGGTCTCCCTTCGCCGCCCAACATCGCGAGTATCGGGAGGAGACACTGCTGACCGCCCACTGACGCGAGCAGCGCGAGCAGGTTCTCGATCCGAATGCCCGTACCCTCCTGATTGAGCGTCTTGCACGCCAAGTCCCAGAGGACGGTTCCTACCAATTGCACACGCTGAAGCGGCTTGGCTGCCTGTTCCCGGTCGAGAAGTGCCAGAACATGGGCATGTCCTTGCGGCGCATCCGGGTAATCCGAAGGTTTGGCCTGCTGAGGCGGCGGGGTTTTGCGGCGACCAAACATGCGCTCTCCAATCGGTTACGCTGTTCGGATACCGATTGATCGTCAATAAAGCATTTCAGGTCGTTTGCTCGATCAGCTCTATGTTTCGGCTTCACGTATGGGATGCTCGGATACGGTCGTCGCCACCCCATCCGTTCACCCTTTACGCACAATCCCCCGTCCGCTCCCCCGTCACCCGCGAGCGCATCTTCATCGCCTGCCGCGCCCCCGCCCCCGTGGCCTCGATGCGGTTCTCCATTTCGAAGCGCGTCTTGTCGAAAGTGCCGGTCATCAGGATCTTCGCCGCGCCGGCACCGCTCCCGTCGCCCGCACAGGTCATCGCGGCATCCACCTTGCCGTCCTTCATCGTGAAGCGGTCGAAGCGGCAATTGCCCGACTTGCCGGCGAAAAGGTCCTCGTTGGGGTTCGCCGCCTGCTCAGGGGTCATGCAGCTCGAGACGGTTGATTTCTGGAGCATCTGCTTCTTCATCACCTCGGCCATCTGCGGGGGCAGGCCGGGCACTTCTGCCTCGATGACCTCGATCGTCGTGCGCCACTGACCGGGATCGAAGCGCATCTGCGCGCCCGCCGCCTTGGTCTGTGCCGCGACCTCCTCGACGCTCGCATTGCTGACGTCGATCTCGCCCGTCCGTGCGGCGCTTTCGCGCGTGCTCTCGCCGCCGCAACCGGCGAGCGAGACGAGGGCGATGAGGGCGAGGCGCCTCACGATCCCGCGCTTCCGCCCGCGCCCGGCTTCATCAGGTCGAGGAGCGCTGCGGTCATCGCGATCGTGCCGGTGACGATCGCGGGCTCGGGCGCGATCTTGAACAGTGGCGAGTGGTGCGAGGGGACCGGCGGGCCGCCCTTCGCCGCCGCGTCGATCGTCGCCTGCGGCGTGCCGCCGACCGCGAAATAATAGCCCTTCACGCCGGTATCGGGCTCGACGAGATAGGCGAAATCCTCAGCCCCCATGCCCTTCTGCTCGAAGGGGACGACGTTCTCGGCGCCAAGCGCCTGCACCATCGTCGCATTCAGCCGCCGCGCGAGCGCACCGTCGTTGATCGTCGTCGGCGTCCCTTCGGTCACCGTCACCACGGGCATCCTGTCGGCGGGCATGCCGTTCAGCTCGCCGATCCCCTTGGCCACGCGGCGGATGCCCGCGATCAGCCGCGCGCGCTCGGCCTCGTCATTGGCGCGGACGGTCACCTGAAGCTTGGCCTCGTCGGAGATGATGTTGTGCTTGAGGCCGGAGTGGAACGAGCCCACGGTGATGACGCCGGGCTTCAAGGGTTGCTGCTCGCGGCTGACGAGGCCCTGCAGCGCGACGACGAGCTGCGAGGCCATATAGACGGGGTCCTTGCCCATGTGCGGGCTCGCACCGTGCGCGCCGATGCCGGGGACGGTGATGTCGATCGAATCGGACGAGGAATATTGGATGCCTTCCGACGCCGACACTTTCCCCGCGGCCAGTTCTGATGACACGTGGAAGGCGAGTGCCGCCTCGGGCTTGGGGAACCGCTTGTAGAGCCCGTCCTTGACCATCGCCGCGGCGCCGCCCACCCGTTCCTCGGCGGGCTGAACGATGAAGACGACGGTGCCCTGCCACCGGTCCTTGAGCGCCGCCATGCGCTTGGCCGTGCCGACCATCGCGGTGATGTGCGTGTCGTGGCCGCAGGCGTGCATCACCGGCGCCTCGACCCCGTCCACCCCGACCTGCCGCGCCTTCG
This sequence comes from Sphingomonas spermidinifaciens, assembly GCF_002351485.1. Lineage (GTDB taxonomy): Bacteria > Pseudomonadota > Alphaproteobacteria > Sphingomonadales > Sphingomonadaceae > Sphingomonas > Sphingomonas spermidinifaciens. The sequence goes on from NZ_NWMW01000001.1 coordinate 1,695,837, forward strand.
ATGCATAGGGAAGGCCCGATTTCTCCTCGACCGGCAGGCCGTCCATGTCGGCGCGCACGAGGATCACCGGGCCGCTGCCGTTCCTGAGCACGCCGACGACGCCGGTGCCGCCGACATTCTCGGTCACCTGCATCCCCGGCACCTTGCGCAGCTCGGCGGCCATGCGCGCGGCGGTCTTCGTTTCCTTGAAGCTGAGCTCGGGATTGCGGTGGAACCAGTCGAACATCGCCGCCAGCTCCGCCTTGTAGTCGGCGCGGACGGCGGCGGCATAGTCGGGCTCGGCGGCCGCAGCGGGCGCAGCGATCGCGAGCGCGGCGGTGGCAAGGAACAGGTGACGCATCGACAGGAACTCCCCCATTTTCCGCGAGCCTAGGCGCGAGGACGCTTTGACCGCAAGCGGCGGGATGCGGGCCGGTGCGCGCCGGGCTATGTCATGGCCATGGAGATCGACGAACAACGGGCGTGGGACGCCTTCGAGCGGCGCGACCGGGCGGCCGACGACCGCTTCGTCGTCGCGGTAACGACCACGCGCATCTACTGCCGCCCCTCCTGCCCCGCGCGCCGGCCGCGGCGCGAGCATGTCCGCTTCATGGCCGACGGCGCGGCGGCGCGTGCCGAGGGCTATCGCGCCTGCCTGCGCTGCCGCCCCGACGAGGCGGCGCGCGACCGCGAAGGGGTGGCGAAGGCGCTCGCGCTGATCGAGGCGGCGGAGACGCCGCCGTCGCTGGACGAGCTGGCGGCGGCGGCGGGCTATGCGCCGCATCATTTCCACCGGCTGTTCAAGCGGGCGCTGGGGGTCACACCCGCCGCCTATGCGCGCGGTCGTCGCGCAGGCCGGGCGGCCGAGGCGTTGAGCGAGGAGGGCGACGTGACACAGGCGATCTACAAGGCGGGCTATTCGGGGCCGAGCCGCTTCTACGAGGAGAATGGCGCGCGCCTCGGCATGGCGCCGAGCGCCTGGGCACGCGGCGGCGCAGGGGTGACGATCCGCTGGACGATCGCGACGACCAGCCTCGGGCCGATGCTGGTCGCCGCCACCGACAAGGGGCTGTGCCGCGTGTCGTTCGACGAGGACGAGGCAGCGCTCGCCGCCCGCTTCCCGCGCGCCGCGATCGAGCCGGGCGGCACCGCGCTCGCCGACCTCGCCGCGCGCGTGGTGGCGGAAGTCGAGGCGCCGGGCCTTGACCCCGACCTGCCGCTCGACGTCGCGGGGACGGCGTTTCAGGAGGCGGTGTGGCAGGCGCTCCGCCGCATCCCGGCGGGCAGCACGATGAGCTATGCCGAACTCGCCGCCGCGGTCGGCCGGCCCGGCGCGGTGCGCGCGGCGGGGTCGGCGTGCGGGGCGAACAACGTCGCGGTGGTCATCCCCTGTCACCGCGTGACGCGCAGCGACGGCACGATGGGCGGCTATGCCTATGGCGTCGATCGCAAGCGGACGCTCCGCGCGCGGGAAGGCGTGGTGGATCCGGATTGATGCGTCGCCCCAGCGAAAACTGAGGCCGCTTACGGCTCGGACCGTGGCCGCGCCGAGCAATCACTCCACTTCAGCGTCGCTCTCGCCCGCCAGCGCCTTGCGGGCGGCGGCAGCATCCTTGGCGTCGATCGCGGCCATCAGCGCCTTGATCTGCTTTCCGGCCCCGCCATGCGCGTTGAAGGCGAGCGGCGCGACCAGCGCGCGCGCTGCCTCGGCATCGCCCGCGGCGACCTGCTCGACCGCGGCGAGCATGCGGAGTTCCTCGGCCTCGGGCGCTAGCGTCTGCGCATAGACGATCGCCTTGCGCGCGGTTTCCGGGATCGCGCCGACCGTCGCCGCATAGCTCTGATAGAGCATCAGCATCGGCAGCGGATCGTCGGGATCGCGGCGGTTCGCCGCGAACAGCGGGGCACGGATCGCCTTCAGCGTCGCAGCCGATTTGTCCTTGCGCGCCTCTGCCTGCGCCGCCAGCGCCATGCTGCGATAGATGAGCCCCTGGCGCGATGTGGGGTCCGCGGCGAGCGCGCGATCGGCGGCGGCTCCCGCCTCGGCCACGTTGCCCGCGTCGAACTCGGCCTCGGCAAGGACGCCCTGCGCAAAGGCGTCCGTTGGATGGGGTGCGATCGCACGCCGCGCCTTGGGCAAGAGCTTGCGCGCCTCTTCGGCGGTCACGCCGTGCGTGGAGACGATATGGATCGGCATCGCCGCCGATTCGGCCGCGCTCATCGTGCGCACCGTCACCGCGCCCGCCCGGATCACCGAGGCGGGCACGCGCAGCCCGGTCAGCTTCTGGCCTGCATAGCGATCGAGCTCGCGGTCCAGCGCCTTGAGGTCGCCAAACGCCGCGGCCGCCGCCTCGACGCCCTTCCGCCCCGCGTTGATCGACCGGATATAGGCGCCAAGCTGTCCCTTTCGCGCATCGGCGAAGTGGAGATAATGCGTCAGCAGCCAGCCGCGGCCATAGATCGCCGACATCGGCAGCTTCGTCGACTCCGGGTTGAGCAGGCGGTCTAGCGTCACCCGCTCGCCCGACAGCACCTCCCATGCGCGGTGGTTCGCCGGCAGGCCGAACGTCACCGATCCGTCCTCCTCGAACCGCGCGGTCGAATGGAACTCGGCATAGCCCTCAGCCAACCACGCGGGATAGGCGGCGTCGAAGTTCCGGAACATGAAATGATGGGTGTATTCGTGGAACAGCACGATTTCCGCCGACAGGTCGCCGCGGCGGCCGATCCCGGCGCGCCCCGGCACGAACGCCATCGAACCGCGGGCGCTGGCGCGATAGAAGCCGGCAACGCTGTCCTGCCGCGCCAGCCGCTCGATCGCGTCGATGCCGCCGCGCAAGATGTAGACGTTGAGCCGCCCCGCCGCGCCCCGGTCGCCGGGCGGCACGCTGCGAACGATACGCATCGCCGCATCGAGCCGCTCGAGCCGTTCGGCCAACTGGCGAGCGTTCTCGGCCTGGCCTTCGGCGAAGACACGTACGTTCGGCCCGGTGGCCTCGTACCAGTCGGCATGCGCAACCCCGATCGCGGCCCAGCACAGCCAGAGCGCCGCCCACCACCGCATGTCCGCCTCCCCCGTCTTCCCCGAGCCGAGGCTAACGCGCGGCGGTACCGCCGAAAAGCCCTAGCGTGCCGGCGAACAGCGATAGACGAGGCGCTCGTTGGGCAGTTGCGGGAGCGCCGCGCGGATGGCGGATTGCTGGCTCGCCAGCGCCGCACGCGCCGTTTGGTCGGCGCTGCACTGCTTGAGCTGCACCTCTTTTCGCAGCGCCCGCGCCTGCGTCATCTGGTTCGCCGACAGCAGATAGCGGGTGTTGGTATAGGTTCGGCTCGCCGGGTCGAACTCAAGGAGCGAGACGGTCTGCTCGCCATCGGGGACGAGGATGCGTGCCCAGCGCTTTCCCGCCTCGGCATATTGCGTCCGCCCGTTGACGCAGCCGTCGCGGCCCCAGTCAAGCGCGACAGGATCGGTCGCCGACACGGTGACGCGGCTGCGTGAAGGATCGATGGTGCAGGCGAGCGCGCCGATCGCCGCGCGCGGATCGGCGGCGGCAATGGTCGGCGACGGGCTCGGCGCAGCGGCCCGCGCGCGCGCCTCGGCCCGCTCGGGATCGAAGGCGGGACGTAGCAGAAAGACGAGGATGGCGGCCAGCATCAGCGCCGCGCCGCCGCCGCCCGCCCACATCGCCTCGCGCTGCTTGCCTCGCTGATAGAGGAGGCCTGCGCCGCCGACCGCCAGCGCGCCGACGACGAGCAGCAGCGCAGCGATCCCGAGGAAGTTCTCGCGCGTCCGTTCGTTGGCGTCGCGCGCTTCCTCGATCGCGGCGAGGCGCGCGGTCGCGGCCTTCTCGGCCGCCTCGCGCACGGCCGCGGCTTCGGCGGCGGCGGTGCGCGCATCGGCGTCCCGCTCGCTCGCCAGCTGCGCCTCTATACTGGTGCAGGGAACACCGACGCTCTGCACTTGCTGCCCGGCTTCGCGCAGGAACGCCATCAGCTCGGCATCGGCGATGGCGAAGCCAAAGCCCGCATCGCCGTCGTCGGCACGGGTGATCGCCGAATTGACGCCGATGACGCGGCCACATCGGTCGAGCAGCGGACCACCCGAATTTCCGCGCGCGATCCCAGCCGTGTGCAGCAGCACCTGCGTGCCGCCGAGCGTCCGCGCGCCCGAGTAATTGCCCTGGCTGCGCACCGGCGACAGCGGCCGGATGAAGTCGGCGGCCGACCGCGCAACTGCAAGATCGACATTGCCCGGATAGCCGAGCGACACCAGCGCCTCGCCATCCTCGACCGGGCCGGAATAGAGCGTGAGCGGCGACAGGCGCACTTCGCCGAACTCGATCAGCGCCAGGTCGCGGGCGGGATCGACCGCGATCAGCCGGCCCTGCACCGACCGCTCGCCCTCGCTCGGCACCACGCCGATGACGACATTGTCGGGATATTGCGCCGCCAGCTCGACGACGTGCGCGTTGGTGACGACGCGATTGGGGGCGATGGCAAAGCCCGAGCCGTGGCCGAAGCCCACCACCTCGTCGCCGTCCATCGCGACCGTGACGATCCGAACCACTCCCCGCGCTGCCGCCGAGATGTCGTCGGCGCGCGCGGGCGCGGCGCCGAGCAGGAGCATCGCGAGGAAGATGACAAGGCGGCTCAAGGCGAAGCTCCGTCGAATGGCGCGGGCTTCAATCCGCCAGACGCCCGACGGGTGCAAGATCAAACGAAGCTGTACGGATCGACATCCACCGCGACGCGCACCTTGGCGGGCCAGTCGACGCCGCCCAGCCAGTCGCGGATCGCCTCCTGCACCGGGAACACGCGGCGCGCGTGGACGAGGAGGCGGAAGCGGTGGCGGCCGCGCAGCATCGCGAGCGGGGCGGGCGCCGGGCCGAACACGTCCATGCCCTCGACCCGCGGTGCAGCGCGGCCGATCGCCCGCGCGGTGTCGTGCGCGGCATCCTTGTCCTCGCTCGACACGATGATCGCGGCGAACCGGCCGAAGGGGGGTGCGTCGGCCTCCTGGCGCGCCTCAGTCTCGGCCTCATAGAAGCTTTCGGCATCGCCGCTGACCAGCGCCTGCATCACGGGCGCCTTGGGATCGTGCGTCTGGATATAGACGTGGCCGGGCTTGGTGCCGCGGCCCGCCCTTCCCGCCACCTGCATGATCTGCTGGAAGCTGCGCTCGGCAGCGCGCAGGTCGCCGCCCGCCAGACCCAGATCGGCGTCGATGACGCCGACGAGCGTCAGGTCGGGGAAGTGATAGCCCTTGGTGACGAGCTGCGTGCCGACCACGATGTCGATCTCGCGATGTTCCATCCGCGCCACGAACTCGGCCGCCTTGGCGGGAGACCAGATGGTGTCGCTGGTGACGATGGCGATGCGTGCGTCGGGCCAGAGCGCCGCCGCTTCGTCGGCGATGCGCTCGACGCCGGGGCCGCAGGCGACGAGGCTCTCCTCCTCGCCGCATTCGGGACAGGCGCGCGGCGTCGGCATGACATGGCCGCAATGATGGCAGGCGAGGCGGCGGATCAGCCGGTGCTCGACCATCCAGGCGGTGCAATTTGGGCATTGGAAGCGGTGGCCGCAATGTCGGCAGAGCGTCAGCGGCGCATAGCCGCGGCGATTGAGGAAGAGGAGCGCCTGCTCGCCCCGCTCGAGCGTCGCGTCGATCGCACGCGTCAGGGTGGGCGCAATCCACCGCCCGCGCGGTGGCGGGTCGCGCAGGAGGTCGATCGCCTCGATCGCGGGCATCTCCGCCGCGCCGTAGCGACCGGGCAGCTTCAGCTCGGCGTAGCGGCCGAGCGCGACCTGATGCCTTGTCTCGATCGCAGGCGTGGCGGTGGCGAGCACCACCGGGCACCCCTCGAACATCCCGCGCATCACCGCGACGTCGCGCGCGTGGTAGTGGACGCCGTCCTCCTGCTTGAAGCTGGTCTCGTGCGCTTCGTCGACGACGATCAGGCCGAGCTTGGGATAGGGCAGGAACAGGGCGGAACGCGCGCCGACGACCACCTTTGCATCGCCGCTGGCGATCGCACGCCATGCGCGGCGACGCTGCGACTGGCGCAGGCCCGAATGCCAGGCGACGGGCTCGCAACCGAATCGCGCGTGAAAGCGCTTGAGAAAGGGCTCGGTCAACGCGATCTCGGGCAGGAGGACGAGGGTCTGGCGATCCATGCGGATCGCCTCGGCCACCGCCTCGAAATAAGTCTCGGTCTTGCCTGAGCCGGTGACGCCGTCGAGCAGGAACGGCTGGAACGCCGCGCCAGCCACCGCCCCGCGCAGGGTGGCCGATACCCCGGCCTGTTCGGGCGACAGGTTGGGCGGAGCGTAGTCGGGATCGGGCGCGGAATAAGGCAAGTCGACATCGACCTCGACCGCCTCGATCGCGCCGGCCTTCACCAGCCCGCGGATCACCGCGTCGCTGACGTCGGCGATGGCCGCGAGTTCGCGCACCAGCCCCTGTCGGTCCCCAATCCGCTCGAGCGCCTGTGCGCGCTGCGGCGTCAGCCGGTCAGGGACATGGCCGGTCGCTCGGTACTCGATTGCGAGCTTCGCGCCCTCTAGCGCCGAACTCGACGGCAGCGCCATCCGGACGACGCCGGCGAGCGGCGCGAGATAATAATCGGCAGTCCACTCGATCAGGCGGCGAAGCGGCGTCGGCAGCGGCGGCACGTCGGCGACGGCGATCAGGTTGCGCAGCCGATTGTCGCCGACTTCCTCGGTCGCCAACCGATCGGCGTCCCACGCGACGCCCAGCAACTGCCGCGGCCCCAGCGGCGCGACGACCACCGACCCGGGCTCGACGCGCATCCCTGCCGGCACGCGGTAATCGAGCGGGCCGAGCGCCGAGTTCATGACGATCACGCGGGCACGCTCACCGGGCATGCCCCCGAGATAGCGGCTGTCGGCACGAAAGAAAGCGTTACGCGCTCGCCGCCCTGGCCGTCCCTCGGCGCTCGCGCTTGGCGTTGTAGAGCGCGGTGTCGGCTGCGTGGATCAGGTCGCGCGGATTGGCCATGCCGGGCTCGAAGGTTGCCCAGCCGATCGTCCCGCCGACACGCAGCTGCGCCTCGCCCAACGCGATCGGCCGCGCGAGCAGGTCGAGGAGGCGAGCGACGCGGCCGCCCATGTCGCGCGTCGCCGCCCCCTCGAGCACCAGCGCGAATTCGTCACCGCCCAGACGTGCGGGAAAGCAGTCGCTCTGCCACTCTCCGCGCAATCGGCGGCCGTGCGCGCGCAGTACATCGTCGCCCGCCATATGGCCGTGGGTATCGTTGACGCGCTTGAACCCGTCGAGATCGACAAGGATCAGCGTCAGCGCCATGCCATCCCGGCGCGCCCGGTCGATTGCCGCCTCGAGCCGCTGGTCGAATGCGGCGCGGTTGGCGATGCCCGTCAGCGCATCGACATGCGCGCTGCGGCGCAGGTCCTGTTCGAGCAGGTAGCGCGCGGTCACGTCCTGGAACACGCCCGTCACTGCAATGGTGCGACCGCCGGCACGCTCGACCTCGCCGATCCCGCGCACGCGCAGCCGCTGCCCCTGGGCGGTGTCGAAGTCGACCTCGTACTCGAACGGTTCGCCCGTCTCGATCGAATGGGCAAGCGCCCCGCTGACGATCGCACGCGCGTTCGCGGGATAGAAATCGAGCGCGGTGGCAAGATTGGGGCGATAATCCTCGCCCACCTCGTGGATGCGCCGCACGCCCTCGGACCATTCGACCGTTTCGGCGACGGGATCGAAGCGCCACGAGCCGATCATCGCCATCCGCTCGGCCTGGCGGAAGATGCGGTCCTTGCGTACGAGCTCGGTCGCCTGTTCGTGGGTCCGCCGGGCGAGCGTCAGCGCGTCGCGAGCGGCACCCCGCGCGTCGATCAGCGCCTCGGCGACGCGCCCGAGCCGGATCAGCGCCGCGCACTGATCGGCGCTGATGTCGCGCGGCGCGGTGCCGAGCACGCAGATCGCGCCGATCGGCGCGCGCGGGCCGCCGCCGGCCCGCACCCGGATCGGCACCCCGGCATAGAAGCGCAGGTGCGGGGCCTCGCGCACCAGGACGCTACCCGCGAAGCGCGCGTCGATCGCGGCGTCGGTCGAAACCAGCATTTCGGGCTCGCCGAGCGTCTTGTCGCAGAAGCTTTCGCCGCGCGGCAGCGGCGGCGCGTCGATATTATGACTCGCCATTACGTGCTGATGGGTGGCGTCGATCAGCGTCAGGGCCGCCATGTCGGTGCCGATCAGGCGTGCGGCCAGCGCTGCGAGCGCCTTGAACTCGGCCTGCGGCGCCGCCCCGATCAGGCCGAGGGCGTCTAGGACCCTCAGGCGGTGCGCTTCATCGAAGGGCGGGTGCGCGTTCATGGCCGAGCGTTAGGCCGCGGCCGGTTAATGGCGGGTAAGGGCAGCGACCGGCGGTTCGGACTGTACGCGCCCTCACCCAGCCGGTAGAGGCCCGGCAACGTTCTTAAACTGCGAGGCCGGGCCAATGAAATTCTTCGCTGATACCGCTAACGTCGATGACATTCGGGAACTGGCCGAAGCCGGGCTGCTCGACGGCGTCACCACCAACCCGTCGCTCATCGCCAAGGCGGGCCGCGACTTCATCGAAGTGACGCGCGAGATCTGCGGCATCGTCGAAGGCCCCGTCTCGGCCGAGGTCGTGGCGCTCGACCATGCCGAAATGATGCGCGAGGCGGAAATCCTTCGCAAGATCGGCGACAATGTCGCGGTCAAGGTGCCGCTGACGATCGACGGCCTCAAGACGTGCAAGGCGCTGACCGACGACGGCACGATGGTCAATGTGACGCTCTGCTTCTCGGCCAACCAGGCGCTGCTCGCGGCCAAGGCTGGCGCGACCTTCATCTCGCCCTTCGTCGGCCGGCACGACGACAACGGCTTCGACGGGATGCAGCTGATCGGCGACATCCGGCTGATCTACGACAACTACGCCTTCGACACCGAGATCCTGGTGGCGAGCGTGCGCCATCCCATCCATGTCCTCGAAGCGGCAAAGATCGGCGCCGACGTGATGACCGCGCCCCCCTCGGTCATCAAGCAGCTGGTCAAGCATCCGTTGACCGACAAGGGCATCGAAGGCTTTCTCGCAGACTGGGCGAAGACGGGACAGAAGATCGGCTGAGGCAATCCACCGGGCAGGGCGGTGGGCGAAATCCGGTGGATGGCTGACACCGATAGCCACTCGAAGCGTTCAACGCAGCGGTTGCCGCTAGAGCGAGAGCGCCGAGATGACACTGGATCGTCCCACGCCGCCCGAAGATGCCATCGGCACGCCACGTCGCCGGTCGACGGGAAGGCCGATCGTAGCGACCGTCATCTGCGCGCTGCTCCTGATCGGATCGTGCGTCGGGCAGCAGAACCTGCCGCGGCCGGACATCGCAGGTCAGGGCGAGCTGGTCGGGCGGCTTCTGGGCGGGGCGCTGTTCGCGGCGCTGCTTTGGGGGATCGCCTTCGTCGTGACGATCCGCCGGGCGTCGCGTCGCGCACGGCTGATTTCGTTGTCGAGCCTGCTGGCGCTTGGCGTGCTGACACAGCTCGTCGCGCTCAACCGGCGTGCCGAGTCGGGCCGGGCCGTCGAAGCGGAGCGGACCCAAGCACGTGAGGTTGCCGCACAGGTCGATCGGATCGTGGAAAGCGATGGCAATAGCGGCATGACAGCGAGGCCTGACGCCGCGCCGCTGACGCAGCTCCTGGCGAACGGCGTCAACCAGAGCCTTGGAACGACGCGGCGCTTCAAGGCCGAAGCGGACGCCGCGGGGCTGGCGCAGGTGACAAGTTTCGAAGGACTGACGACGGCGTCACCGGTCCTCGATCGCTGCGATCGCGTCGCGGCGCTGGCCGGCCAAGCCGCCGCCGCCGAGCGCGAGATTGCGGACATTCAGGCCCGAGTGACGCGCGAGGGCGAAGCGATGGTGGCGCGCGGCGAATTGTCCGCGACCCAGTTCCGCAGCTTTCTGAGGGGCGCGGCGCAGACACAGCCGCGGGCGGAGCGGCAATGGCAGCTCACCGGCGCGCTTGCGACCGATGGCGCGGCGCTGTGCGAGGTGCTGGCGCGCCGGCGTTGGCAGAAAGATGCAAGCGGCGCCGTGTTGTTCACCGACCGGGGCGACCTGACCGAAGCGCGCCCGCTCCTCGCGCGGATTGCGACGGCCTCGCGCGAGATGAATCGTCTGGCGAGCCGCGCTCGCAACGAGACGTCACACTTTCTGGCGAAGTCACGCACGAACTAAAGCCGGGCTGGACGAGCGGGAGAGAGGTGCGCGACCGGGTGGCAGCGATGGTGGCGCGCCGGGCGGCCCCGCCGCGGCCGTGGAAGCGGCCTTAATCGGAATCCCGGAACACCGCTTCCCGCTTCGCCAGGTTTGCCGCCACCGCCTCCCTCTGGTTCGGGCTGCCGATCAGCGCCGCCTGCTCGCGCGCTTCGGCGGCGAGGATCGTGGCGGCATCACCCTCCACTGCCACCAGACGCTTGGCGGCGCGGATCGCGTGCGGATTGCGGCTCGCGATCGCGCGGGCGAGCGCGCGTGCTTCCGCCAGCGGGTCGTCGGCGATGCGGGTGACGAAGCCGAGCACCATCGCCTCCCGGGCCGCGAACTCACGCGCGGTGTAGATCGCCTCGCGCAGCACGTCGTCGCGGACGAGACCGCGCCACAGCGCGTACCCGCCCATATCGGGAACGATGCCCCATTTGAGTTCCATCACCGACAGTCGCGCATCGGGCGCGGCGATCCGCACGTCGGCGCCGCTCGCGATCTGGAGCCCGCCGCCGAGCACCACCCCGTGCAGCGCCGCGATCACCGGCATCGGCAGCGTGCGCCAGCCCCAAGCGACCTTCTGGAAGGAATTGGGCACCGGCCCCACGAGCGCGCCCAGGTCGCCCGCCGCCGCCATGCTCGCCATGTCGAGCCCCGCGCAGAAGCCGCGCCCTTCGCCTGACAGCACCACCGCGCGCACCTCGGTCGCCGCCGAAAGCCGGTCGATCGCCGCGCCCAGCGAAGCGAACATCGCCGGGTCGAGCGCGTTGAGCTTGTCGGGCCGCGCCAGCCGCACCTCGGCCACGCCGCCCTCGATCGTTATCGTCACCCGGTCGTTCATCGGCATCCTCCCGAGGCAAAGCTAGGCCGCCGACAGGCGGTAGCCAAGCCCGCGGTCGGTGTGCAGCATCGGCGTGGCGCCGGGCGGATCGAGCGCGGCCCGCAGGCGGGCGACATGGACCTGCACGACATTGGTGCCGGGATCGAAGCCGAGCCGCCACACCTCGCGCAGCAGCTCGGCGCGTGGCACCGCGCGGCCGGCCTGTCGCGCCAGATAGGCGAGCAGCGCATATTCGCGTGCCCGCAACCGCAGCGGCCGGTCGTCGCGGCGGGCCGCACGCGCGACCGGATCGAGCTCGAGCGCGCCGATGCGAATTCGCCCGGCGGGCGCGCGCAGGCGAGCGGCCAGACGCGCGGCGATCTCGGCGGGGGCGGCATCGGCACAGACGGCCTCGTCCGCGCCGGCATCCAGCGCGGCGATCACGTCGTCGGCGCGCTCGACCAGCAGCATCAGCGGCCCCGCCCAGCCGGTCCGGCGGACCTGCGCCACCAGCGGATGCGGCGCCGCGCCACTGCGCAGCACCAGCGCGTCGGCCCCGGCCGCCAGCGGCGCCGCTGCCAGCAACCCGCGTGCCGCCAGCGCGGCGGCGAGGGCCGGGTTTGGCGGGTCACAGGCGATGCGGCCGAGGATCACTTGCGCAAATTACAGGATTTGCCCGACCCTCTCGCCTTGAAGTTGATCCAGATCGGTCAGAATCGCGCGGGCGTGCGCCGCCAGCATCCGGTCGGCGGCGACCTCTTCGCGCGCCAGGATCGGTCGCAGCGTGGCCGGTGCGACGCGCGCCAGCGTCCGCCACGCCGCGACGCGCATCCTCGGCTGGCGGTGCCGCGCAGCGAACCGCTCAGCAAGGTCGAGGCCGTCTCCCAGCTCGACCGCCAGATCGAGCAGCAGGGCGGCGGGCAGCCCGCCGAGCTCTCCCGCGATGCAGTTCCGGTCGGTGTCGTAGCGATACTGGCCGATCCACGCCGTCGCGGCGTCGCGGGCGAGCAGATTGACCGACACTGAAAAGGACGTGGGCGGCGCCTGCGCATGCACGTCGCGTCCTGCGCGGTACAGCCGCACGTCGCCGGGCGCGAGTCGGTGGCGGCCCAGCGGCGTGAGCGCCACCGCTTCGCCGGGCACCCCGGCAACGGGTTCGGGCACCTCCCACTCGTCGCTCCAATAGCCCGGCCCGCTGTGGCCGCAGGTGAGGAAGGCGAAGTCGTGGTCGTGCGCCACGCCATAGAAAAACGCCGCCGGACCGCTGTCGGCCAGGATCGCGTCGCCGATGCCCGGCCAGAAGGCGGCGCGGAGCACGAAACGTTGGCCGGGCGGCGCCAGCAGCAGCGCCTGTGCGCCGTAGCCGCCGCTCGTCGCATCGGCCCCGCCCGCCGCCAGCACGCGCTCGGCTACTCGGGCGACAAGGCCGCGATCGGCCGACAACGCGGCGAGGTCGTCGGCGAGCGTCGCCAGCCCCGCCTCGTCGCGCACGTCCGCGCCCGAGGCTTTGGCGCGCGCCAGGCATTCGGCGGCGTCGAGCCCGCCGGATGGCGCGACCGCGATCAGGCGGGACATGCCGGCATCGCCAGCGCTGCCACAGCGGCATCCCGCACCTCTGGGTGCGGATCGCCCACGGCCATGGCGGCGAGCACCGGTCGCGCACCCGCCGCATCTCGCGCCAGCCAGTGACGCATCGCCGCCCAGCGGACGAAGAAGGCCGGGTGCCGTGCCGCCGCCGCCAGCCCCTCGCTGCCGCCGTCCAGCGCACCGAGCAGTTCGACCAGCATCGCCGCGCGCGCCGGCTCGCCCTCGGCGGCGGCGACGCGGCGCAGGCGGCCACCGGGCAGCGCATATTCGCGCAGCAGCGGCGCCGCGCCTTGGGCGAGCGTCAGCGTCAACAGGACCAGCTCGCGGCCCACCGCGACGATGCGATGGGCGTCCCGACGTCCGTCGATCTCCATCACGGCGCCCGCTCTAAGTGCCGATGAGCAACGCCGGCCGAGCGGCGGCGCCGAGGCGGCGGTAAACCGGTCATCGACCTCCCCCGCCGGCCAGCGATCAAGACGCCCGCTGCCGCCGAGGACGCGCACGAACATGTGCCGCCCGCTCGCGACGACGCCGGTCGCGGCGGCGGCGCCCGGCCCGATCATCGTGACCGTCAGCGCGGCTCCGGCACGGCGCTCGATCACCAGCGTCGCTCGATCGCCGGCCACGCGGCACGCCAGCGGCCACCCGGCGTCGGGATGCGCCAGCAACGGGCCGAGCATCGCCGCCGCCCAGCCCGGATCGGCGATCAATCGCATCGCTGCGGCAACGGGATCTTCGACCTCATCGAGCGCGGCAAACGATGCGAACGCCTGGCTCGCTCGCCATGCTTTCAGGCGGTCGCTCAGCGGGTCCCTCCCGTCATCGCGACGACGTAGACATAGACGTCGTCGCCCTGCCGCTCGGCCGCGGGAATGGCGGCGGGATCACTGACCCGCGTGGCAAGGCTGGGCAGGCGGTCGAGTGCGAGACAGTCAGGCATGTCGGTTTCCCCCTTGCCGCCCGGGATCGGCGGCAAGGGTCAGCATCGCCCGAGTGCACGTGCGAACGCAGTTAATTCGGTGTAACCTTGCCGTGGGCGTCGCCTTGAGCTTCAAGGGCGGCAATGGCCGAACCCCGCCCCATCCCCTTCCATCCCGAACAGTTCCTCCAGCGGACGCAGGCGCATCATGGCGGCATCCTCGGCATCGGCTATCGCGCGCACGGCGCCGACTGGGCCGAGCTCGACCTGCCGTGGAAGCACGAGCTGGTCGGCGACCCGGCGAGCGGCGTGCTCGCCTCCGGCCCGATCGTCGCGCTGATGGACATGGCGACAAGCGTCGCGGTGTGGATGAAGCGCGGCGGCTTCGTGCCGCATGCGACGCTCGACCTGCGCGTCGATTACCTGCGGCCGGCGCGATCGGGCGCGACGGTGATCGGGCGCGGCGAATGTTATCGGCTGACGCGCGCGATCGCGTTCGTGCGGGGCATCGCGCATGACGGCGACCCCGACGATCCGGTTGCGCATGTCGCCGGCACCTTCATGTCGACGGGCGCGACGCCGTGAAGCTGCCCCCCTATGCGCAGCTCCTCGGCCTTCGCGTCGAGCCCGATGCCGACGGCGCGCCGATCCTCGTCATGCCGTTCGGCGACGCGGTGATGGGGCGCCCGGGCTTTGTCCACGGCGGCGCGATCGGTGGACTCGTGGAAATGGCAGCGGTGGCGGCGCTGCGTCACGCGCTCGCCGACGAGGGCGTTTCGGTCAAGCCGATCAACCTCACCACCGACTTTATGCGCGGCGGCCGCGATGCGGACACGCGGGCGGCGGGCCATGTCGTCCGTCTCGGCACCCGCATCGCCAATGTCGAGGCGTTCGCGTGGCAGGACGATTGCCACCGCCCGATCGCGGCGGCGCGGATCAACTTCCTGCTGGTGAGATGACGTGCCGGGCTCTCGCGAAGGCGGGAGCCTAGAGCTGCAAGCGCACCGCCCGTGACCCTTGAGCTCCCGGCGCGGGAGCCCGCATCAGGCCTTGGGCGTCAGCTTGAGCAATCGCCCGCCCTCGCCGTCCTCGAGGACATAGATCGCGCCATCCGGCCCCTGCTCGACCTCGCGGATGCGGTTGCCCATCGGGAACTGATCGCCCTTGGTCGCGCTCGTCCCGTTCACATCGACGCGGATCAACGCTTCGCTCGACAATCCGCCGACGAAGACGTCGCCCTTCCACTGCGGGAAGGCGTCGCCCGTATAGACGATCAGACCGCCGGGCGAGATCGAGGGGTTCCACCAGACCTTCGGCGCCTCGAACCCGTCGCCCGGCGCGTGGTCGGGGATCGGGCGGCCATCATAATGGTCGCCGTTCGACACCTTGGGATAGCCATAGTTGCGGCCGGCCACGATCAGGTTGATCTCGTCGCCGCCCTGCGGCCCCATCTCCTGCTCCCACAAATTGCCCGCCGGATCGAAGGCGAGGCCGAGCAGGTTGCGGTGGCCATAGGACCAGACAGCGGGATGAAAGCCCTTCTGCGTCAGCGCCGGATCACCCGCCGGCCTGCCGTCGAGCGTCAGGCGAAGGACCTTGCCCAGCGTCGCCTTGGGATCCTGTGCCGGGTCTAACTTCTGCCGCTCGCCATTGGTGAAGAACAGGTGCTGACCGTCGGGCGCAAAGGCGATGCGGCCCGAATAATGGCCGTCGCCGTCGACGAAGGGCGTCGCGCGAAAGAGCTCGGTCACGTTCTCCAGCCGCGCAGTACCGCCCGTGTCGGCCAGCCGCCCGCGCCACAGCGCAACGCCCTTGCCGCCCGGCCCTGCGATCGAGGCGGAGAAATAGACGAGACGGTTCTGTGCGAAGCCGGGCGCGAGCACCACGTCCATAAGGGCGCCCTGCCCCTCGCTGTCCACCGCCGGGGTCCCCGCGACCGGCGTCTTGGTCTTGCCGTCGGCGCTGACGAGTAGCATCTGCCCGGCCTTCTGCGTCACCAGCATGCGCGCGTCAGGCAGAAAGGTCATCGCCCAGGGCGAATCAAAGGTCGCGACTGCCGCGGTCTGGAACGGCAGCCCGCCGCTGGTCGGGCTGGCGGTCGGGGTCGTGCTCTGGGTGGGCACGGGTGCAGGGTCGGACGGCGCGCCGCCGTCGTTGCAGGCGATCAGCGCGATCGCAGCGACCGCAAGGGCAAGAGGGGCACGCATCTGGGTCTCTCCCGGCAAATAAGTTGCTTGGCGAACCCGTAGCATGATGGCCGGTTCCGCCAAGTCTTGTGCGCCTGCCCCAAGGCGCGTATATGCCCCATTGTTCTCGACATTGGTGACATTGCCGGGGTCGGGGCCGAAAGGCTCCGGCACGAAACCCGCTTGTCTGCCTGCCGGAGTGGAATTTGACCGATATTGCCCGCCTGACCGACCTGATCGAACCCGAAGCCCGTGCGCTCGGGCTGTCGCTGGTGCGCGTCAAGTTCTTTGGCGGCCGGTCGGACCCGACGCTTCAGGTGATGGCCGAGCGGCCCGACACGCGCCAGCTGGTGATCGAGGATTGCGCCGAACTGTCGCGCCGCATCTCCGACCGGCTCGATGCGCTGGAGGCCGAAGGCAACGACCCGATCGAGGGCGCGTATCGGCTCGAGGTATCCTCGCCCGGCATCGACCGCCCGCTCACGCGCCTCACCGACTATGCCGACTGGGCGGGGCATGAGGCCCGCCTGACGCTGACCGAGCCGGTCGAGGGACGCAAGCAGCTGACCGGCGACCTCGTCGGCGTCGAGGGGACCGCGGTGACGATCGACGTACGCAAGCATCAGCCGATGACCGTCGACTTCGCGCAGATCGCCGACGCCAAATTGCTGCTCACCGATCGGCTGATTGCCGCGACGCAGCCGCTCTCTGTCGAGGGCGCCGACAAGATTCTCACGGAAGGGTAACAGACGAAGATGGCCAACGCCGTTTCCGCCAATCGGGCCGAGCTGATCGCGATCGCCGATTCGGTCGCCAAGGAAAAGCTGATCGACCGCGCCATCGTCATCGAGGCGATGGAAGAGGCGATCCAGCGCGCCGCCAAGAACCGCTACGGCGCCGAGATGGACATCCGCGCCAAGCTCGACGCGGGCACCGGCGACCTTCGCCTGTGGCGCGTGGTCGAGGTGGTCGAGGAAGTCGACGACCTCTACAAGCAGGTCGATCTGAAGGGCGCGCAGAAGCTCAAGAAGGACGCCGAGATTGGCGACTTCCTCGTCGATCCGCTGCCCCCGATCGAGTTCGGCCGCATCCAGGCGCAGGCCTCGAAGCAGATCATCTTCCAGAAGGTCCGCGACGCCGAGCGCGAGCGCCAGCACGAGGAGTTCAAGGACCGCGTCGGCGAGATCATCACTGGCGTCGTCAAGCGCGTCGAGTTCGGTCATGTCGTCGTCGACTTGGGCCGCGCCGAGGGCGTCATCCGCCGCGACCAGCAGATCCCGCGCGAGGTTGTCCGCGTCGGCGACCGCGTGCGCAGCCTGATCCTGTCGGTGCGGCGCGAGAATCGCGGGCCGCAGATCTTCCTCAGCCGCGCGCACCCCGACTTCATGAAGAAGCTGTTCGCGCAGGAAGTTCCCGAGATCTACGACGGCATCATCGAGATCAAGGCCGCCGCCCGCGACCCGGGCAGCCGCGCCAAGATCGGCGTCATTAGCCGCGATTCGTCGATCGACCCGGTCGGCGCGTGCGTCGGCATGAAGGGCAGCCGCGTGCAGGCCGTGGTGCAGGAGATGCAGGGCGAGAAGATCGACATCATCCCCTGGTCGCCCGACACCGCCACCTTCGTGGTCAACGCGCTCCAGCCGGCGAATGTCGCGCGCGTGGTGATCGACGAGGAGGACGACCGGATCGAGGTGGTGGTCCCCGACGACCAGCTTTCCCTCGCCATCGGCCGCCGTGGCCAGAATGTCCGCCTCGCCAGCCAGCTGACGGGCAAGGCGATCGACATCCTGACCGAGACCGATGCGAGCGAGAAGCGCCAGGCCGACTTCGTCCGCAATTCGGAGATGTTCCAGAACGAGCTCGACGTCGACGAGACGCTGGCGCAGCTGCTCGTCGCCGAGGGCTTTTCGGAGCTCGAGGAAGTGGCTTACGTGGAGCTCGACGAGCTCGCGAGCATCGAGGGCTTCGACGACGAGCTGGCGCAGGAGCTGCAGAGCCGCGCACAGGAAGCGCTCGAGCGGCGTGAGGATGCCGCGCGCGAGGAGCGCCGCGCGCTCGGCGTCGAGGACGATCTGGCGACGATGCCCTACCTCACCGAAGCGATGCTGGTGACGCTCGGCAAGGCGGGCATCAAGACGCTCGACGACCTCGCCGACCTCGCCACCGACGAGCTGGTCGAGAAGCGCCGTGCCGAACCCCGCCGCCGCGGCGAGGAAGCGCCGCGCAAGCCCGAGAACAAGGGCGGCATCCTCGGCGAGTACGGCCTCACCGACGAGCAGGGCAACGAGATCATCATGGCCGCGCGTGCGCACTGGTTCGAGGACGAACCCGCCGCTGCCGAGGCCGAGGAGGACGCGCATGCGGAATCCTCACAATGATCGCGCGTTCGCACCGTTGATCGCGGCATCGCCGCGCTTCCTTGAGGAGGCGCGGCGATGAACGACCGCAGCTGCATCCTGTCGCGCGAGACGGCCCCGCGCGAGGGGCTGGTTCGCCTCGCGCTCGGCCCCGACGGCCAAATCCATCCCGATGTGCGCGCCAAGGCCCCTGGCCGCGGCGCGTGGATCGGCGTCGACAAGCCCGTGCTCGAGGCCGCGATCGCCAAGGGGCGGCTGCGTGGCGCCCTGTCGCGTGCGTTCAGGACGAGCGACATCACCGTCCCCCCCGACCTGGCCGACCGGATCGCCCACGCGCTCCAGCGCGCAGCGCTCGACCGGCTGGGGCTTGAGGCGAAGGCGGGCACGCTCCTGACCGGCGGCGAGCGGATCGAGGAAGCGGCGCGGCTTGGCCGGCTGCATCGCCTCTACCATGCCGCCGACGCCGGCAGCGACGGCGTGCGCCGCCTTGCTCAGGCCTGGCGAGTCGGCCGCGATGCCGAGGGATCGGGACTGATGGGGGTGGTATTGCCGATCCCCCGCACCATATTGTCGTTGGCGTTAGGCCGCGAGAATGTGGTACATATCGGCCTGACCGACGCCAGGGCGGCAAAGCGGGTGAGCGAGACGCTCGACCGCTGGCTGCATTTTATCGGACCCGACCCCGTCCCCCAGCCTTGCGAAACCGGCTCGCAGGGCGCATCGACCGCAACCGCGGCCGAGCGCGGCACTGCCGGAACGAACGCACCGGCGGATGCCGGCCAGAACGCCCCGGCGCCCGCCGGAACGACGAACGAAGGACTTCGAGTACCCGAATGAGCGATACGGACAACGACAAGCCGAAGCTGGGCGCACGCGCGCCGCTGGGCCTCAAGCGCACGGTCGAGACGGGCAAGGTGAAGCAGAGCTTCAGCCACGGCCGCTCGAACACCGTCGTGGTGGAGGTCAAGCGTCGGCGCATGATCGGCCGTCCGGGCGAGGATACGGGTGCGCCTGTTCAGGATGCGGCGCCGCCGCCCCCTGCGGCCGTCGCGCCACCGCCGCCGCCGCCCGTGCGACGCCCGCCGGCGAACGAGACCGCGCATGAGCGCCAGGCCCGTCTGCTGCGCGAGGCCGAGGAGCAGCGCATGTCGGCGCTCGAGGATGCGCGTCGCCGCGAGGAGCGCGAACGTGCCGAGGCTGCCGAGGCCGAAGCGCGCCGCCAGGCCGAAAAGGCTGCCGCGGACGCCGCCGAGCGCGCCGCTGCCGAAGCCGCCGCCGCGGCACCGCCGCCCGCGCCCGAGCCGGCCCCTGCGCCGCAACCCGAGCCCGAAGTCGCGCGCGCCGCCCAACCCAAGGCCGAGCCCGCCGCCCCCGCGCAGCCGGTGACGCTACAGCTCGATCCGGGCCTGCCCGCGCCGCGCCGGTTCAGCCCGGTCGCGCGCCCCGAAATTCCGAAGCCTCAGCCCAAGCCCGAGCCCAAGCCGGAGGCGCCCGCCGCCGCCGCGCCTGCGGCTTCGCAGCAGCAGGCGCGCCCGCTTCCCACCGGCACCGGCGCGGCGACGCCCCGCCGCGATGCGCCCGCGCGTCCCGCGCCGTCGCGCGATCGCAAGGGCGACGACCGCCGCCAGTCGGGCAAGCTCACGGTTAACCGTGCACTCAACGAGGATGGCGGCGCCCGTGCCCGCAGCCTCGCCGCGCTCAAGCGCGCGCGTGAAAAGGAGCGCCGCGGCCATGGCGGCCCGCGCGAGCCGCAGGCCAAGCAAGTCCGCGACGTCAAGGTGCCAGAGGCGATCACCGTCCAGGAGCTCGCCAACCGCATGGCCGAGCGCGGCGCCGACCTTGTGAAGGCGCTGTTCAAGATGGGCATGCCCGTCACGCTGACGCAGACGATCGACCAGGACACCGCCGAGCTGCTCGTCACCGAGTTCGGCCACAACATCAAGCGCGTGTCCGACAGCGACATCGACATCCAGCTCGACACGACCGAGGACGATGACGGCGCGCTCCAGCCGCGCCCGCCGGTGGTCACGATCATGGGCCATGTCGATCACGGCAAGACGTCGCTGCTCGACGCGCTTCGCGGCACCGACGTGGTGCGTGGCGAGGCGGGTGGCATCACCCAGCATATCGGCGCCTATCAGGTGACGCAGAAGGACAAGTCGCGGATCACCTTCCTCGACACGCCCGGCCACGAGGCGTTTACCGAGATGCGCGCGCGCGGCGCCAACGTGACCGACATCGTCGTGCTGGTGGTGGCCGCCGATGACGGCCTGATGCCGCAGACGGTTGAGGCCATCAACCACACCAAGGCGGCCGGCGTGCCGATGATCGTCGCGATCAACAAGATCGACAAGCACGAGGCCAATCCGCAGAAGGTGCGCGAGCGCCTGCTGAGCGAGGAAGTCGTCGTCGAGGGCATGGGCGGCGAGACGCAGGACGTCGAGGTGTCGGCGCTCAAGAAGACCGGCCTCGACGAGCTGATCGAGAAGATCCAGCTCCAGGCCGAGCTGCTCGAGCTGCGCGCCAATCCCGACCGTCCGGCCGAGGGCACGGTGATCGAGGCCAAGCTCGACAAGGGTCGCGGCCCCGTCGCGACGATCCTGGTCAGCCGCGGTACGCTGCGCGTCGGCGACGTGTTCGTCGTCGGCGCCGAGAGCGGCAAGGTGCGCGCGCTGGTCGACGACAAGGGTCGCCAGGTCAAGGAAGCCGGTCCCTCGACGCCTGTCGAGGTGCTGGGCCTGTCGGGCGTGCCGATGGCGGGTGATCCCCTCCAGGTCGTCGAGAACGAGGCGCGGGCGCGCGAAGTCGCCGCCTATCGCCAGTCGGTCATCACCCAGAAGCGCACGACCAGTGCGCCGGCCAGCCTCGAGAGCATGTTCTCGGCGCTGTCGGCCAAGCAGGCGATCGAATATCCGCTCGTCGTCAAAGCCGACACCCAAGGGTCGGTCGAGGCGATCGTCGGCTCGCTCCACAAGATCTCGACCGACGAGATCCGCGTGCGCATCCTGCACTCGGGCGTTGGCGGCATCACCGAGAGCGACGTCAACGTGGCGGCCGCTTCGGGCGCGCCGATCATCGGCTTCAACGTGCGTCCCAATGCCAAGGCGCGCGAGATCGCCGAGCGTAATCACGTCGCGCTGAAATATTATGACGTGATCTACGACCTGACCGACGAAATCCGCGCGGGCATGGCCGGCGAGCTCGGGCCGGAAGCGTTCGAGACGGTCGTCGGCCGCGCCGAGATCCGCGAGGTCTTCTCGGCGGGCAAGCACGGCAAGGCGGCGGGTCTGCTGGTGGTCGAGGGTGTCATCCGAAAGGCGCTCAAGGCACGCATCACCCGCGACGACGTCATCATCTACCAGGGCGAGATCGCCTCGCTGCGCCGTTTCAAGGACGATGTGGCAGAGGTTCGCGCGGGCCTCGAATGCGGCGTGACGTTCAGCCAGAACTTCACCGACATCAAGGCCGGCGACTTCCTCGAAACCTTCGAGGTCGAGATGCGCGAGCGGACGCTGTAACCAGTCAAGCGCTCCGGGTGCGGCGTGACATGGCCCTATATGGACACGTCACGCCGCATCGACTAACCGAGGCGGGTGGATATTCGGTTTTCACGATCGGCTGCGCGTGCGCTCGTCCGGTGCGACAAGGCCAAGCTCATCCGGGAGAAGATCGGCGAACTGGCCACCAACCCGGAGGCACTGGCGGCGAACGTCAAGCGACTGGCGGGCCGGCCCGAATACCGGCTGCGGGTACAGAACTGGCGAGTGCTGTTCCGACGGGAGGAGAATATCCTCTGGATCGACGATATCGCGCCCCGTGGGTCGGCATATGAGGACAGGTCATGAGTGTTCAGTTCGTCGAGATCGGCGGTCAGCGGATCGCCATGCTGCCTGCAGCCGACTATGAGCGACTCCTGGATGCCGTCGAGGATCGCGCCGACACCGCCGCTGCAGAAGCCGCCGAGGTGCGACGGGCCGCGGGCGAGGAATATGTTCCGCTTGAGGTGGTTGACCGGCTGGTCGGCGGCGATAACCCGCTAAGGGTTTGGCGCGAGTATCGCGGCCTTAGCGTGATGGCGCTAGCGGAGCGGCTGGGTTGCCAGCGCCAATTCATCTACAAGCTTGAACGGGGCGAACGAACCGGCGATGTTGATCTCTGGATAAAGCTGGCCGACTGTCTCGGCGTCGCGGTCGAAGACCTGCGGCCCCAGCCATGAAGAACAACGACACTCAAGAAAACCGCTCGGTCCGCGTGCTGCGTGTCGGCGAGCAGGTGCGGCATGTGCTGTCCGACGTGCTGATGCGCGGCGACGTGCATGACGAGGTGCTCGCCGCGCACAGCGTCAGCGTGACCGAGGTGCGCATGTCGCCCGACCTTCGCCACGCGACCGTCTTCATCAAGCCGCTGCTCGGCGCCGACGAGGCGGCGGTGCTCAAGGCGCTGCGCACGAACACCGCCTATCTCCAGCGCGCGGTGGCGGGGCGGGTGAACCTCAAATACGCCGCCCGCCTCAAATTCCTGGCCGACGAGAGCTTCGACGAGGGCGGGCGCATCGATGCGCTCCTCCGCTCGCCGGAGGTCGCGCGTGACCTTGCCGAGGACGAGGATCAGCCCGAGGGCTGAAGATCGGCCTCGATCACGATCCGGACGCGGCGACCGACGACCACCGGGTAGGCGGTCATGCCGAAGTCGCGGCGATCGATCTCGGTTTTCGCCGACACGTGAAATCGCTCGCCGCTGCCGAGCGCCGCGACGGGCCGTGAGAAGCGGACCTCGAGAGTCACCGGCCGCGTGACGCCGCGCGCGGTGAGATTGCCCTGGATCGTACCCGCTGCCGGTCCCGTCGGCTTCAGCCCCGCGCCGGCGAAGCTGACCACCGGATAGCGGCCGACATCGAAGAAATTCTCGCCCTTCAGCCGCCGTTCGGTCACGCCGTCCGATGCCTTGAGCGCCGCGGCATCGAGCCGGACGTCGAGCCGCACGCCGCCCTCCCCTACTGTCACGGCGCCATCGACGCGCGGAAAGCGCGCGGTCTTGCTGCCGATGCCGAAGAAGCCGACCGTGGCGTTGACCGTGCTGCGCGCGGGATCGACCGCGTAACGCCGCTCGGCCGGTTGCAGGAAGCCGCCGAGCATCGCCAGCAGGGCCGAGAGCATCATCATCAAGCGTCTCCTCGCCGCCTTGATGGGGATCGGGCACGCGACGCGCAACGACGGGCTGGCGCGGGCCGCGCGGCCTGCTAGGCAGGCGAGCGCCATGGCCAAGCTCTATTTCTACTACGCCTCCATGAACGCGGGGAAATCGACCACGCTGTTGCAGGCTGACTTCAACTATCGCGAGCGGGGCCTGCACACGATGCTGTTCACCGCCGCGCTCGACGATCGGGCAGGCGCGGGGCGGATCGGATCGCGCATCGGGCTCGGCGCCGATGCGATCGCGTTCGAGGGAGCGACCGACCTGTTCGCGGTCGTCATGGCCGAGCATGCCCAGCGCACCGTCGGCTGCGTGCTGGTTGACGAGGCGCAGTTCCTGTCGAGCACCCAGGTCGATCAGCTCGCGGCGCTGGCCGACAAGGCGAACATTCCTGTCCTCGCCTACGGCCTGCGCACCGATTTCCGCGGTGCCTTGTTCGAGGGCGCGGCACGGCTGCTGGCGATCGCTGACTCGCTGACCGAGCTCAAGTCGATCTGTCCCTGCGGGCGAAAGGCGACGATGAACCTGCGCGTCGATGCCGAGGGCCGCGCAGTGCGCGAGGGCGCGCAGACCGAGATCGGCGGCAACGACCGCTACGTCGCCCTCTGCCGCCGCCACTTTACCGAGGCGATGGAGTCGGCGGACTGAGCCGCTGCGCATCGACGATGCCGCGCTGTGCCTCTGCCCGCGCGCGCAATTCCGCATTCTCCGAATCGGACAGCATGCCGTCGACGGTGTAGCGATCGGACAGGTCCTCGATCACCGAGGCATCGCGTCGGAATCCGCGCGCCTGCGCCCGGCTGAGCTGGCCGCTGCGACGCCCAGCCCGCACGCGCCGTTCGGTATCGCCGAGAATCGGGCCGATCCCGCTCGCTGGCGGACGAACGATCGGCTCCTTCCCGCCCCCGTCCCAGATCTGGGGGCCTAGCAGCAGGGCAATCAGCGTCAGCACGGGCATGGCGTTCGCTCCGATCGGGAGGAGAACAGCGTCGCTCACCTAACATGAAGCGCCGATGACTGGCGCCCGCAGCCGTCAGCGACTAACCGCGCTCGCCATGCACGGCTGGATCATCCTCGACAAACCGCTTGGCCTCGGCTCGACCCAGGGAGTGAGTGCGGTCAAGCGCGCGCTGCGCGAGGGTGGGTACGGTAAGGCCAAGGTCGGGCATGGCGGCACGCTCGATCCGCTGGCGACGGGGGTCCTGCCGATCGCCGTGGGCGAGGCGACAAAGCTGGCGGGCCGCATGCTCGACAGCGACAAGATCTATGCTTTCACAGTGACCTTCGGGAGCGAGACCGACACGCTCGATGCCGAGGGCAGCGTGGTGGCGACCAGTGACGTGCGCCCCGACGCCGCCGCGATCGAGGCGGTACTGCCCCGCTTCACCGGCCCCCTCGACCAGATGCCGCCAGCCTATTCGGCGCTCAAGGTCGACGGCGAGCGTGCCTACGATCTTGCGCGGGCGGGTGAGACGTTCGAGCTGACGACGCGCGCGGTGACGATCCATTCGCTCGCGCTGGCGCCCCCCGGCGACGGTTCGATCGCGGCCGCCACCTTCACCGCGCACGTCTCCAAGGGCACATATATCCGCAGCCTTGCGCGCGATATTGCGCATGCGCTCGGCACCGTCGGCCATGTGACCATGCTACGCCGGGTAAAGGCGGGGCCGTTCGCGCTCGACGGGGCGATTTCACTGGACATTCTGGGCGAAGCCGCTAGGTCGCGCACGCTTGAGAACCACATCCTGCCGCTGAGGGCGGGGCTGGACGACATCCCGGCTCTATTCCTCGAACCCGGTCAGGCAGGAGCGCTCCGTCAGGGGCGGGTGCTGACCGGATCTGCTGCCGACGATGGCCAATATTTCGCGCTGGACGGTGAAACGCCGGTCGCGCTGGTCGAGGTAACGGGCGGAAACGTCCGCGTCGTACGGGGCTTCAACCTGTGACACGATGTCGAGGAACTGACACATGACGATCACTGCCGAGCGCAAGGAAGCGCTGATCCAGGACAATGCCCGCAACAGCGGCGACACGGGCAGCCCCGAGGTCCAGATCGCGATCCTGACCGAGCGCATCGCCAACCTGACCGAGCACTTCAAGACGCACGCCAAGGACAACCATTCGCGTCGCGGCCTGCTGATGCTGGTCAACAAGCGCCGCAGCCTTCTCGATTATCTGAAGAAGAAGGATGCGGACCGCTACACCGCACTGATCGCGAAGCTGGGTCTTCGCAAGTAATCCGGGACGGCTCCGCGATGCGGGGCCGTTTCCATATCCGGCAGGGCGCAATTCGGCGCCATGGCGGCGGCGGAAATTCCGCCATCTGCGGGCGATCAGCGTCCGCATCCAAGTAGGCCCCGGCCCGCATCGGGCGGCCGGTGTGAAGGAAACGAAATGTTCGATCACAAGAAAGTGGAAGTCGAGTGGGGCGGAAAGACCCTCACGCTCGAAACGGGCAAGGTTGCCCGCCAGGCCGACGGCGCGGTCATCGCGACGCTCGGCGAGACCGTCGTCCTGTGCGCCGTGACGGCCGCCAAGACGGTCAAGGAAGGGCAGGATTTCTTCCCGCTCACCGTCCATTATCAGGAGAAGTTCTCGGCCGCGGGTCGTATCCCCGGCGGCTTCTTCAAGCGCGAGCGCGGCGCGACCGAGAAGGAGACGCTGGTCAGCCGTCTCATTGACCGCCCGATCCGCCCCCTCTTCCCCGAGGGTTTCTACAACGAGATCAACGCGATCGCGCAGGTCCTCTCCTATGATGGCGAGAACGAGCCCGACATCCTTGCGATGGTCGCGGCGTCGGCGGCGCTGACGCTGTCGGGCGTGCCGTTCATGGGCCCGATCGGCGCGGCGCGCGTCGGCTATGCCGATGGCGAGTACATCCTCAATCCCACCGACAAGCAGGTCGAGGCGGGCGAGCTCGACCTCGTCGTCGCCGGCACGCACGACGCGGTGATGATGGTGGAGTCGGAAGCCAAGGAGCTGTCCGAGGACGTCATGCTTGGCGCTGTCATGTTCGCGCACCGCTCGATGCAGCCGGTGATCGACGCGATCATCAAGCTTGCCGAGCAGGCCGCCAAGGAGCCCTGGGACCTCAAGCCCGTCGAGGATCAGGCCGGCCAGAAGGCCAAGCTCAAGGACCTCATCGGCGAGGACCTCAAGGCCGCCTACAAGCTCACCAACAAGTCCGAGCGCCAGAACGCGATCAACGAGGCGCGCACCAAGGCGCGCGAGGCGTTCGCCGACCTCAAGGAAACCGATCCCGCCCAGTATCTGGGCGTGCTCAAGCTGGTGAAGAAGCTCGAGGCCGAGATCGTCCGCACCGCCATCCTCAAGGAAGGCATCCGCATCGACGGCCGCGACCTCAAGACCGTCCGTCCGATCGTCGCGGAGGCGCACTTCCTGCCGCGTTCGCACGGCTCGGCGCTGTTCACCCGCGGCGAGACGCAGACCATCGCGACCTGCACGCTCGGCACCAAGGACGCCGAGCAGATGATCGACGGTCTGGGTGGCCTCAGCTACCAGAACTTCATGCTGCACTATAACTTCCCGCCCTATTCGGTCGGTGAAGTGGGCCGCTTCGGCGCGCCGGGTCGCCGCGAAGTCGGGCATGGCAAGCTCGCATGGCGTGCGCTGCATCCCGTGCTGCCGACGAAGGACGAGTTCCCGTACACGATCCGCGTCACCAGCGACATCACCGAGTCGAACGGCTCGTCGTCGATGGCGACGGTGTGCGGCGGCAGCCTTGCGATGATGGACGCCGGCGTGCCGCTGAAGCGCGCCGTCTCAGGCATCGCGATGGGCCTGATCCTTGAGGGCGACGAGTTCGCCGTCCTCTCGGACATCCTGGGCGACGAGGATCACCTCGGCGACATGGACTTCAAGGTCGCCGGCACGTCCGAGGGCATCACCACGATGCAGATGGACATCAAGATCGCCGGCATCACCGAGGAGATCTTCACCGCCGCGCTCAACCAGGCGAAGGAAGGCCGCGCGCACATCCTGGGCGAGATGGCCAAGGCGCTCGATTCGTCGCGTACCGAGCTGTCGGCGCACGCGCCGCGGATCGAGACGCTGACGATCGACAAGTCGAAGATCCGCGACGTCATCGGCACCGGCGGCAAGGTCATTCGCGAGATCGTCGCGACGACCGGCGCCAAGGTCGACATCGACGACGACGGCGTCATCAAGGTGAGCTCGTCGGACCACTCGCAGATCGAGGCCGCGATCAATTGGATCAAGGGCATCGTCGAAGAGGCCGAGGTCGGCAAGATCTACAACGGCAAGGTCGTCAACCTCGTCGACTTCGGCGCGTTCGTGAACTTCATGGGCGGCAAGGACGGTCTCGTCCACGTCTCGGAGATCCGCAACGAGCGCGTCGAGAAGGTCGGCGACGTCCTGAAGGAAGGCCAGGAGGTCAAGGTCAAGGTCCTCGAGATCGACCCGCGCGGCAAGGTTCGCCTGTCGATGCGTGTCGTCGATCAGGAAACCGGCGAGGAGCTCGAGGACACGCGTCCTGCGCGCGAGCCGCGTGAGCCGCGCGGCGATCGTGGCCCCCGCCGCGACGGCGGTGACCGCGGCGATCGCGGTCCGCGCCGGGAGGGCGGCGATCGCGGTGACCGCGGCCCCCGCCGCGACCGCGGCCCGCGCCGCGAGCGGTCGGAAGGTGGCAAGGACGAGGGCGGCGAGAATATCGGCCTGCCGTCGTTCATCACCGAGGACTGAGGGCTAAGTTCCTGAAAAAAAGGAGGGGCGCGGGCCGTCGGGACCGCGCCCCTTCTTATTTTAATGATTTCAGTCGCTTCTCGGACTAGGTTTCGGAAGCGAAACGCCGGCGAAGGGGCGGTGATCGAAGTGACGACCAAGGCGGAGCGTGTCTGGATCGAGCGGTTGCCGCTGGCGGCCGATCGGCCCGTGCTCGGCTTCGCGCTCACCACGCTGCTGATCCTCGCCGCCTTCGCACTGCGCTGGGTCGTCGATCCCTATCTGCCCGGCGGCTTCCCCTTCGTCACCTTCTTCCCCGCGGTGATCCTCGCCTCGGCGCTGTTCGGCGTTCGCATGGGCGCCTATGCCGGCATCGCCGGTGGGCTGCTGGCCTGGTACTATTTCGTCGAACCGAAGATGACCTTCGTGCTGCTGCCGGGCACCTGGGTTGCGCTCGCCTTCTATGCGCTGGTGGTCGTCACCGACATCGTCATCATCCACTGGATGCAGCGCGCCAATGCCAAGCTGGCGCGCGAGCGCGAATTGAGCCGGGTGCTCGCCGACACGCGCGAGCTCCTGTTCCGCGAGCTCCAGCACCGGGTCTCGAACAATCTTCAGGTCGCCGCTGGCCTGATCACCCTCCAGAAGCGGCGAATCACCGATGCCGATGCGCGCGCCGCGCTCGACGAGGCGTCGCGCCGGCTGGCGCTCATCGGCCGCATTAGCCGCCAGCTCTACGACGCGGGCGGGGCGACGCGGCGGATGCGCGAGTTCCTCGAGCCGCTGTGCCACGACGTGATCGAGGCGAGCGGGCGCACCGGCATCCGCTGTGAGGTGATGGTTGGCGACGATGCGACACTCAGCCCCGACGCGGCGATCCCGCTGGCGCTGATCGTCGCCGAATCGATGGCCAACGCGATCGAGCACGGCTTCGCCGATCGCGAGACCGGCGTGATCGAGGTCGAACTGTCGCGCGAGGGCGGCGAGCGGCTGCGCATCGAGGTGCGCGACGACGGGCGCGGCCTGCCCGAGGGCTTCGACATCGACGGCGCGGGCAGCCTCGGCCTCAGCATTGCGCGCACGCTCGCCGCCCAGTTGAGCGGCAAGTTCGAGCTGGTCGCCGGGCGCGGCACCACCGCACGGCTGCTCCTGCCCGCCTGACCTCGATTTCTGACGGACATATGGGGCTTTGGTCCCGGCATCGGAACTCCGGCGTCGCCCGACCGCTTCACTTCTCCCCATGATTTCAAGGAGAAGCGAAATGGACGACGATCGCGTCTGGGCGTTCGAGGAAAGCCTCTGGACCGCCGATGCCGAACATTATCGCCACTCGATCGACGACGAATGCGTCATGGTCGTGCCCGCACCGCCGTTCGTGATGACCGGAGCGCAGGCGGTCGAGGCAGTGTCCTCGACGCCGCGCTGGTCGCGCGTCGCTTTCTCGGACCAGCAGATCATGCGGCCGCAGGAAGGGCTGATCGTCATCGGCTATACGGCCGAAGCCGAGAAGGAGGGCGGCGAAAGCTACGTCGCGCACTGCACCTCGACCTATCGCCGGCTGGAGCATGAGCTGTGGAAGGTGGTCCAGCATCAGCAGACCCCGCCGCTGAAGGCGGGTGGATAGTATCCTCCCCCGCAAGGGGGAGGGGGACCGCCGAAGGCGGTGGAGGAGGATCGCCGCGGGCGGATCGCCCGTGGCCCTCCCCTGCGTCATCCTTTGGCTGCCACCTCCCCGTTCCGGTGCAAATCTAGCGTAGCGCCCTGACCTCAGGCGTCCGTGCGCACGCCTCCAGCCGCGCCTCCTCGAGCCGCGCCCCCGCCGCCTCGACCGCCGGCACGTCGAACGGCCGCCCCACCTCGCGCCGCCCGAACCGGGCCACCGGCAGTCCCGCACACCGCATCAGCAGCTCGAGCATCGCCGGCGGCGTCTCGCGCGCTTCGGCCGACAGCTTGAACGTCCCCCAATGGATCGGGAGCGCGATGGGGCTCCCGAGCCGGTCCCAGACGCGCACCGCCTCGCGCGGGCCGATATGGCTACCCGTTCCCATCTCCCCCGGCTGGAAGCGGAAGGCGCCGATCGGGATCAGCGCCAGCCGGATCGGCCCGATCGCCGCCGCCTCGCGCGGCCAGGCGCCGTCGCCGAAGCCCGTGTCGCCGGCAAAGAACAGGTTGCCGCCCGGCAGCTCGACGACGAACGCCGACCAGAGCGCGCGGTTACGGTCGGCGAACCAGCGGCTCGACCAGTGATGGTTGCGCACGACATGGACGCTCGCACCGCCGACCGTCGCTGCCCGCCCCCAGTCGAGCTCGGTCGCGTCGATCCCCGCCGATCGCAGGATCGCCCCGTTGCCGAGCGAGGTGACGATCCTCGGCCGGTCGCGGTCCCACAGCCGCTTCAGCGTCGTGAGGTCGAGATGATCGTAATGATTGTGGCTGACGACGATCAGGTCGATCTCCGGCAGGTCGTCGATCGCGATCCCCGGCGCGGTCGTCCGACCTGGCCCGAAGCCGAACGGCCCTGCCCGCTCGGACCACACGGGATCGGTGAGGATGTTAAGTCCCGGCGTCTGCACGAGCACGCTGGCATGTCCGACCCATGTCGCGCGCATCGGCGGCACTGCGCCCGAGGGGGCGGGCAGCGCAAGTTCGCTGCGCCGGGCGGGCTGCACCGCCACCTGCGCCGGCCACGCCGCCTCACCCTCTCCCGTCAGCCGCCGCCAGAAGAAGCTCGCGCGATTGCCGCCGCCCGGCACGCGCCCGGCATCGTCTCCACCGGGATTGAAGAAGCGCTCGCCGTCGAAATGCCCGCTCGCGGCCCCCCGATAGTAGATTCGGTCGAGGAACGCGGGCACGATCACCGCCGCGAGGCACGCGCCCGCCAGCAGCCAGAGCAGCACGCCCGCCATCCGTTTCGCCGCGCGCCGCATCATGCCTCCTCGTGTTCGCGCCGTCCTACGTCCGCATGGCGCAGAGGGTTCCGGCGCGAAAGCCTTTGTCGCGAGCCCGCCGCCGCCCTATCTGGCGGCCAACCCAGTTAAAGGAACGCCGCTTTGGCCCAGTACGACTATGACCTGTTCGTGATCGGCGCGGGATCGGGGGGCACGCGCGCGGCGCGTGTCGCCGCCGCTTACGGCGCGCGCGTCGCCGTCGCCGAGGAATATCGCGTCGGCGGCACCTGCGTCATCCGCGGCTGCGTGCCCAAGAAGCTGCTCGTCTATGGCGCGCATTTCGCCGAGGACCTGCGCGACGCGCGGCATTTCGGCTGGGACGTGCCCGCCGACTGCGCCTTCACCTGGGCGCGGCTGCGCGACAACGTGCTGGCAGAGGTCGACCGGATCAACGAGGCCTACACGCGGACGATCGAGTCGAGCGGCGCGGAGATCATCCACCAGCGCGCGGTGATCGCCGGCCCCAACGAGGTCAAGCTCGCCGACGGCCGCACCGTCACCGCCGAGCGCATCCTGATCGCCACCGGCGCGACGCCGCAGGTCCCCTCCTGCCCCGGCCACGAGCACGGCATCACCTCGAACGAGGCGTTCCACCTGGACGCGATCCCGGAGCGCGTGCTGATCGCAGGCGCGGGCTATATCGCCAACGAGTTCGCGGGCGTGTTCCATCAGCTTGGCGCCCATGTGATGCTCATCAACCGCACCGACGTGATCCTGCGCGGATATGACGAGCAGGTGCGCGACCGGCTGCTCCAGATCTCGATGGCGAAGGGCATCGAGTTCCGCTTCAACGCCGAGTTCAAGGGGATCGAGAAGCAGGACGATGGTTGCCTGAAGGTCTCGATGACCAATCATCCCGACGTCGTCGTCGATGCCGTGATGTTCGCGACGGGCCGCGTGCCCAACACCGGCGGGCTCGGCCTCGAGACCGCGGGCGTCGAATGGGACGACAAGGGCGCCATCAAGGTCGATGACCAGAGCCGCACGACCTGCCCCAGCATCTTCGCGGTGGGCGACGTTACCAACCGCGTCCAGCTGACTCCGGTGGCGATCCGCGAGGGACAGGCGTTCGCCGACACCTTCTACGGGAACAAGCCGACTCGCGTCGATTACGACTGTATCCCCAGCGCGGTCTTCAGCCACCCGCCGATCGCGGGCGTCGGCCTGACCGAGGCGCAGGCGCGCCAGAAGCATGGGTCGGTCAAGGTCTATCACTCCGACTTTCGCCCGATGAAGAACGTGCTCGCGGGTCGCAACGAACGCGCGCTCTACAAGATGGTGTGCGACGCGGACTCGGACAGGATCCTCGGCATCCACATGATCGGCCCCGACGCGCCCGAAATCCTCCAGGCGGCGGCGGTGGCGGTGAAGGCGGGCCTGACGAAGGCGGCGTTCGATGCGACCGTGGCGCTCCATCCGACGATGGCCGAGGAACTGGTGCTGCTGAAATAGGCACGGGCATGGCGGTCTGCGCGTCCATGCGCTAACGGCCGCCCATGACCGAAACCCAAGAATCGACCCGCTGCGGCCTTGTCGCCGTGGTGGGGGCGCCCAATGCGGGCAAGTCGACGCTCGTCAACGCGCTCGTCGGCCAGAAGGTGGCGATCGTAAGCCCCAAGGCGCAAACGACTCGCGTGCGCCTGATGGGCATCGCGCTCGAGAGCCAGACCCAGCTCCTCCTCGTCGACACGCCCGGCCTGTTCGACCCCAAGCGCCGGCTCGACCGCGCGATGGTGTCGGCGGCGTGGGAGGGGGCCGAGGGCGCCGACGCGATCGCGCTCGTCGTCGATGCGAAGGGCGGGCTGCCCGAGAAGGTCCTGACGATCGTCGATCGCCTCGCCTCGCGGTCGGAGCCCAGGATCCTGATCCTCAACAAGGTCGACCTCGCCGACAAGCCGCGCCTCCTCAACCACGCGCAGCGGCTGAACGAGCGGCTGGCGTTCGACGAGATCTTCTTCGTCTCGGCGACGACCGGCGACGGCATTCCCGAACTCAAGACGGCGCTCGCGAACCGCATGCCCGCGGGGCCATGGCACTTCCCCGAGGATCAGGTGAGCGACGCAACCGACCGCATGATGGCGGCCGAGGTGACGCGCGAGCAGCTCTACCTCCAGCTACACGCCGAACTCCCCTACGAGAGCGCGGTCGAAACTGAGCGCTATTCGGAGCGCGACGACGGCTCGGTCGAGATCCACCAGCAGATCCTGGTCGAGCGCGACACCCAACGCGCGATCGTGCTGGGCAAGGGCGGCACGCGGATCAAGGAGATCGGCGCCAAGGCGCGCGCGGAACTGTCGCGGATCATGGGCGTGCCCGTCCACCTCTACCTTCACGTCAAGGTCAAGCCCGGATGGGACGAGGACCGTGGCCTCTACCGCGATATCGGGCTCGACTGGGTGGAGTGACGCTCAACCGTCCTCCAACTCCTTCTTGATCCCGGACTTGATCCCGGGGGACGTAGAGCTTTACGCTGCCAGCACCGCCTCCACCCACTCGGGCACCAGCACGCTCGCCGGCCCCATCCGGCTTTCCTCGAACAGGAAGCTGCCCTGCGACGGCTCCAGGTTGATCTCAAGCGTCGCCGCGCCCCAGTGGCGGGCGGTCTGGACGAATCCCGCGGCGGGGTAGACCGCGCCCGAAGTGCCGATCGACACGAACAGATCGCAGGTCGAGAGCGCCGCCTCGATCCGCTCCATCGCATAGGGCATCTCGCCGAAGAACACGATGTCGGGCCGGAGCGCCGGCGCGCCGCACGCCTCGCAGACGGTCCCCGGCGGCAGCGCCGCCGCCCATTCGCGCCGCCCCCCGCACGCCGCGCACAGCGCCGACTTCAATTCGCCATGCATGTGCAGCAGCCGCGTCGCCCCCGCCCGTTCGTGCAGGTCGTCGACATTCTGCGTGACGATCAGGAGCTCGCCCCGCCACTCGGCATCGAGCCGCGCCAGCGCCCGGTGTGCGGCATTGGGCTCAACGTCCGCCAGCGCAGCGCGACGCAGGTCATAGAAGCGATGCACCAACGCCGGATCGCGCGCCAACGCCTCTGGCATGCACACGTCCTCGACGCGGTGCCCTTCCCACAGGCCGCCCGGCCCGCGAAAGGTGGCGATGCCGCTCTCAGCGGAGATACCGGCGCCGGTCAGGACGACGATGCTTGTGGCGTGCATCATTACGCAGTTAGCCAATTGAAGATGTTGGCGATCACGATCAACGCGCCCATCACGAAGATCATTGCCGCGCCACCCGTCGCGCAGCCCTTAGCCCACATCCGGGGTAAGTCGTCGCCGGCTGCAACGCTCCGGCGCTGAGTTTCGGCATTGGCGAATAGGCCGGCGAGTAACGTGACAAGACCGATAGGGACGGCGCCCACTTGTGTGGCGCCATCCACCTACTCCGCCGCCTTCGCGTCCTCGACCTCCTCGGGCAGCGCCCAGAGCAGGTCGTGCGTCGTCAGCGGGCGGCCGTCGTGGCTCATCACGCGGACGGCGGCGACCGGGCGGTGGTCGCGGGCGTCGACCAGCACGGGGGAGATGCGGCCGCTCATCTCGTAGCGTTCGCCCCATTGCCGGAGCGCCACCAGCGTCGGCAGCAGGTCCTTGCCCTTGTCGGTCAGGCGATATTCAACCTTGCGCCGGTCGTCGTCGCAGGGTCGCCGCTCAAGGATGCCGTGACCGACCAGCCGCCCCAGCCGGTTGGCGAGGATGTTGCGGGCGATGCCGAGCTCGGACTGGAACTCCTCGAAATGACGATATCCGTTGAAGCTCGCGCGCAGGATCAGGAAGGACCAGCGTTCGCCCATCGCCTCCAGCGCGGCGGGGAGGCTGCAATTCTCGGCCAGCTGGCGCAGCGGTTCGCGCAATCCCATCGCGCGATCCTAAAGCAAATACCTCGACAGGCAACCAGAGCACTTTTTTGCAAAGCAGCATAGGTTGCGACTTGCAACCTGAGCGCTGCCCAGATAGGTTGCAATTCGCAACTTGCTTGCAAACAGGAGACCTCCCCATGCTGCGCACCCTTGCCGCCGCCGCCATGGCGCTCGCCGCCACGCCGGCCATCGCCCAGTCCTATTACGCCGCCGTCCCCGCGACCGCACCCGCCAAGGCATCGATTGTGACGCGTACGACCGTCTGGAAGTGCGAAGGCGGCACCTGCGCCGCCCCGCGCGCAGGCTCGCGCGACGCGATCATGTGCGAGCTGCTGGTGCGCGAGGTAGGCCCGCTCCAGCGTTTCGCCGCCGCGGGCGCCGATTTCGACACTGCCGCACTCGACAAGTGCAACGCTCGGGCGAAAGACTGACCCGGCCCGTGACATTTGCGCCACTCGCCAATGCCGCAGCGCGGCGTGGGGCGTCCAAATGCGTTGCAATCGGGCACCCTTCCCCCCCACATTACCCCTGTGCTGCGTCAATATGAACTGATCGACCGGGTCCTCAGCTACGACCCGCAAGCCGACGAGGCGTTGCTCAACCGCGCCTATGTCTTTTCCATGCATGCGCACGGCAGTCAGAAGCGCGCTAACGGCGACCCCTATTTCAGCCACCCGATCGAGGTCGCGGGCATCCTCACCGACCTGCGTCTCGACGACGAGACGATCGCGACCGCCATCCTCCATGACACGATCGAGGACACGGTCGCCACGCCCGAGGAGATCCAGTCGAAGTTCGGCCCTTCGGTCGCGCGCCTCGTCGATGGCGTCACCAAGCTGTCGAAGATCGAGGCGCAGAGCGAAAGCGAGCGCGCGGCCGAAAACCTGCGCAAGTTCCTGCTCGCCATGTCCGACGACATTCGCGTGCTGCTGGTCAAGCTCGCCGACCGGCTGCACAACATGCGGACGCTGAAGTTCATCCCCAAGCCCGAGAAGCGGCGGCGGATCGCGCGCGAGACGATGGACATCTATGCCCCGCTCGCCGAGCGGATCGGCATGTACGAGTTCATGAAGGAGATGCAGACGCTCGCCTTCCGCGAGCTCGAGCCCGAGGCTTATGAATCGATCACCCGCCGGCTCGAGGCGATGCAGGCGGGCGACGGCGACCGAATCGCCAAGATCGGCGACAATATCCGCCAGCTGTTGAGCCGCGCGGGCATCGAGGCCGAGGTGACGGGACGCGAGAAACATCCCTATTCGATCTGGAAGAAGATGTCGGAGCGGCACGTCAGCCTTGAGCAGCTGTCCGACATCATGGCGTTCCGCGCGATCGTGAAGAGCGAGGAGGAGTGTTACCGCGCACTCGGCGTGATCCACCGCAAGTGGCCGCTCGTCCCCGGCCGGTTCAAGGATTACATCTCGACGCCCAAGCGCAACGGCTATCGCAGCCTGCACACGAGCGTCATCCACGCCGGCGACAACCGCATCGAGATCCAGATCCGGACCGAAGCGATGCATGCGCAGGCCGAATACGGCCTCGCCGCGCATTGGGCGTACAAGCAGAAGGAAGTGCGTCCCGACACACAGGTCCGCTGGATCCAGGATCTGGTCGAGATCCTCGACAATGCCGAAAGCCCCGAGGAGCTGCTCGAGCATACGCGGATGGCGATGTACCAGGATCGCATCTTCGCCTTCACGCCGCGCGGCGAACTCGTCCAGCTGCCCAAGGGCGCCACGCCGATCGACTTCGCCTACGACGTCCATACCGACCTGGGCGACCAGGCGGTGGGGGCGAAGATCAACGGCCGCGTCGTGCCGCTTCGGACCGAGATCGAGAATGGCGACCAGGTCCAGATCCTGCGGTCCAAGGCGCAGACGCCGCAGCCCAACTGGCTCAATTTCGCGATCACCGGAAAGGCGCGCGCGGCGATCCGCCGCCACCTTCGCCACAAGGAGCGCGAGGAGGGGATGGCGCTAGGGCGCAAGCTCTACGACGACATCGTCGCGCGGTTGCCCGTTCCGCTCGGCCCCGACGCGCTCGTCGACGCGCTGCGCCGCCTGCACCTCGCCGACGAGGCGGCGCTGATGCTCGCCATCGCGCATCAGCAGCTGACCGACGCGCAGGTGATGGAAGCGCTGATGCCCGGCTCGGCCGAAGGTGCCGATACCGCGATGCCGCCGCAACTCCACGCGATCTCGATCAAGGGGCTGACGCCCGGCGTTGCTTTCGACCTTGCCGAATGCTGCCGGCCGATCCCCGGCGACCGTATCGTCGGCGTGCGCCGGCCGGGCCAGCCGATCCAGGTCCACGCCATCGCCTGTCCGATGCTCGCTGAGACCGAGGATGCCGACTGGGTCGATCTCGCCTGGGGCGACAAGGCCGAGGGGGGCACCGCGCGCGTTGCGGTGACGCTCAAGAACGAGCCCGGCTCGCTCGGCGCGATCGCGACGATCATCGGCGCGCACAAGGCCAACATCCTCGGCCTGCGCCTCGACAATCGCGATACGACCTTCCACACCAACACGATCGACCTTGAGGTGCGGGACGCCGCGCACCTGACCAAGCTGCTCGCGGCACTCCGCGCAGCCGACGCGGTGAGCGCGGCGGAGCGGGGCTGAAAGCAATTGACATGGGTGTCAGTTGCGCGCAGCCTATTGCAATGCACCATCACGAAGTCACCATCGCGCCGGGCGACATCGACCATATGGGGCACGTCAACAACGCCGTGTACCTCAACTGGGTGCAGGACGCCGTGATCGCCTATTGGGAAAAGGTGGCTCCGGCCGAGGCGGTCGCCCGGCACCTGTGGGTCGCGCTCAAGCACGAGATCACCTATCGCCGCCCCGCCTTCCTCGACGACGCGGTCGTCGCGACCGTGATCGCCGAGCGTGTCGAGGGCGCGCGCGCGATGTTCACCACGCTGATCCAGCGCGGCGAGGACGTGCTGGTCGAGGTGAAGTCGAGCTGGTGCGCGCTCGATACCGACACCCGCCGCCCGGTGCGCGTGGCAAAAGACCTGGTCCGCCGCTTCCTCGGCTGAGCCGACGAACCGTTCGTCGCGAATGCATACGTATGACAGCGAAATCGATTGCGGTTCGTCGCAAGCCGGTCTTCCCGTCGCGTGAATCCCGCGTAACATCTTCGCCGATAAGAAGATTGTTATGGGGAGTGCCTAAGATGCGGAAGTTGTGGCTTGCGGCTGCCATTGGCGCCGGATGTTCGTTGTCGTCCATTGCGATTGC
The DNA here is from genome assembly GCF_002351485.1 of Sphingomonas spermidinifaciens. Lineage (GTDB taxonomy): Bacteria > Pseudomonadota > Alphaproteobacteria > Sphingomonadales > Sphingomonadaceae > Sphingomonas > Sphingomonas spermidinifaciens. Next base: position 1,733,894 of record NZ_NWMW01000001.1, read on the forward strand.
CGCTCAGGCAGCACCGCCCCAGACCGCCGATCCGCAAACGCCAGCGCCGGCCGACCCGGCCACCCCCGACCAACCCGAGGACATCGTCGTCACGGGCATCCGCGCCAGCTTGAGCTCCTCGGCCCAGACAAAGCGCGATGCCGAGCAGATCGTCGATTCGATCAGCGCAGTCGATGTCGGCAAGTTTCCCGACGCGAACATCGCCGAATCGCTCCAGCGGATCACCGGCGTCGCAATCGACCGGTCGGGCGGCGAAGGCCAGTTCATCACCGTCCGCGGCCTCGGGCCGGAGTTCAACACCGTGCTCATCAACGGCCGGGTTATGGCGACCGACAATCCCGGCCGCGAGTTCTCGTTCGACGTGCTGTCGTCGAACATGATCCAGCGCACCGACATCTATAAGTCGCCCGTGCCCGAGCTGCAGGAAGGCGGCATAGGTGCCACCGTCAACATCATCACCGCGCGTCCACTGGAGGGACGCGGCGGCCTGCATGCGACTGCGCAGCTCGGCGGCATCTACGACACGCTGCGCGAGCGGGTCTCGCCCGATTTTGCCGCGACCGCATCCTGGACCAATCCCGATCGCACTTTCGGCATCGTTCTCGCCGGCTCCTATACGAAGCGCCAGAACCAGGCCGACACCATCGCCGTCGACGGCTGGTTCAACGGGCGGCCCGATATCGTCCAGACGATCGGCGGCGTGCCGACGCTGTTGACCGGCACCGATCCGCGCTATCCGGCGACTGGCAACATCAACGTGCCGCAAAGCCTGTTGTACCAGCGCGCGCAGGAAGAGCGCGAGCGAATCAACGTGTCGGGCACCGTTCAGTGGCGGCCGACCGACAATCTCGAGATCACCGTCGACGGCATCTATTCGAAGTTCGACGTGTCGGGCGTCACGCGGCGCATGGATAACTTCATGGCCGCGCCCTATCTGAACCCGACGATTGACGCGAATGGCACCGTCACCAGCCAGAGCATGATCGGCAGCGACTTCATCGCGGCGAACCCGGCCTTTGTCGCGGCCAATGCCGGCCGGCTGACCAACAACGGCGTCAGCTCGAAGATCGACCATGTCTACAACACCACCAACCGCCTCTCCGACAGCTACCAGATCGGTGGGAATATCAAGTGGAACCCGACTGACGCGGTGGAGGTCCGGCTCGACGCATCGGTTACGGGCGCCAATCGCGAATCGCCCAACCAATATCTCGTGATCGGGGCGCTGCTGCCCTACAACTACCAGTTCGACCTAACCGGCGGCCAGGGCACGCCCAGCGTGTCGTTCGACAATGCGATCATCAACGATCCCGACCGGATGCGCCTGCACTATATGGGCATCGACGCCAACCGCTCGCGCGATCGCGGGTCGGAGTTCCATCTGGACACGAAGTACGAGGTCGATGATTCGATCCTCAAGTCGGTGATGATCGGCGGCTCCTATACCGAGCGGCGGAAGATCAACCGCCAGTTCAATAACAGCGACTCGAACTGCACCTATTGCGGCTATCAGGTGCCGATCCGCGCCGGCCTGCTTCAGGATTATGGCTGGGAGGATCTGCTCGGCGGCGGCCGCAACATCCCGCCGTCGCTGTTCGAGTTCGATCCGGCCGCACTGATCGCCTATATGAGCGATCCGGCAACGCTCTCGATCCCCACCAACGGCCGAACGCCCGAGCAGCAGGCAGCGTTCGCGCAACAGGTTCTGGCGCTCGACGGCGGGCCGTTCGGCGTGCGCGAGCAGCTGCGCGGCACCGTCAACGTCCAGGAAAAGCTCGTCGCCGGCTATATGAGCATGGCGTTCGGCGGTGAAAACTGGTCGGGCAATGCCGGCGTCCGCGTCATCCAGACCGACGTCGTCTCGTCGGGCTTCGACACGCCGGTCACCAGCATCAACAACACGCCGGGCGACGACACGCTGCAATATACCTACGGCCCGGCGACGGCGATCTCGGTGCGCAACAGCTATGTCAACGCGCTGCCCTCCGCGAACATCAAGTACAACGTCACCGACAATTTGATCGCCCGCGCCGCCTTTTCACAGACGATCACGCGGCCGACGCTCACCGACCTCGGCGTCAACAACGACTATGGCGGGCGCATCTCGATCCCACTCTCGTCGGGCGGCAACCCCAACCTGCTGCCGTTCCGTTCGACCAACTATGACCTGGCGCTCGAATGGTACATCACCCGCGTCAGCTATCTGAGCATCGGCGGCTTCTACAAGGACCTGTCCGACTTCCTCGAATTGCAGACGCTGCCCGTCCAGCGCTTCGGCCGCACCTTCCAGGACACGCGCACGCGCAACGGGCAGAGCGGCACGATCAAGGGTATCGAGGTCGGCGGCCAATATTCGTTCGACGCGCTCGGCGGCTTCGTCTCGGGCTTCGGCGTCACGGGCAACTATACCTATGTCGACAGCGAGGTGCAGCGCGATCAGACGCTGTCGGATTTCGCCTGCGGCTATAACGGTCTGTCGCCGCATTCGGCGAACGGCAGCGTCTTCTACGAAAAATACGGCATCTCCGCGCGCGTTTCATACAATTGGCGCTCGGACTATCTGCGCAACTGCCGCGACAGCCAGTCGCGACCGCGTAACCGGCAGGCCTATGGCCAGCTCGACTTCAATCTTTCCTATGACGTCACCGACAATTTCCAGCTCTATCTGCAGGGCGTCAACATCACCAACGAGCAGATTCAGGAGTTCTCGGCGATCGAGGATCGCTTTCTGCTGCTTCAGGACACCGGTGCCCGCTACAACTTCGGCGTCCGCGCGAAGTTCTGATGCCGCCACGCCCCCGCCCGATCGCCGGATCGGACGGGGGCGCCTTATCAGCGCCGCAAATCATCCGCAGCTTCGACGTTTACCGTCGAGGAGCAGCGATGCCGGCCTGGTTGATCCTCTCGCTACAGACCGTCAGCGGCCCGGCCCTGCCCCGCGACGACCTCCGCGTTCCGGTCCTGAAGCGCTGCACGCCGGGCGTCGGCGACGACATCGTCGTGTGCGGCAGGACCGATCCCGATGCATACCGGCTGAAACCCCTGCCCGAACGCTACGAGGCCGTCAAAGGCCCGCCACGCGCCGAACTCGGCCTGTCGGATCGCGAGAAACTGGGCGTCGAGGTCGAGCAGGGCAGCGATGCGCAGGGCGGACCGATCAGCCGCGTGATGGCGCGCTACAAGCTGCGCTTCTGACCGGGGTCAGAGCGCCCGCGTCATATAGCGGTTGAACTCGGTGGCCTCATAGTCGGCGAACGGGCCGCATGGCGTGAAGCCGTGCCGCAGGTACAGCGCCTCGGCCGCGGCGAAGGCTGGCCCGGTCCCCGTTTCAAGGCTCAGCCGCGTTATCCCCGCCGCCCGCGCGCGGTCGATCAAGTGGGTCAGGATCGCCGCCGCCACGCCCCGGCGCAGCGCCGCCGCGGCTGTTCGCATCGACTTGAGCTCGCCATGCCCGTCGCCCAGCGCCTTCAATGCGCCGCAGCCGAGCAGCGTCTCGCCCTCCCACGCAGTTACGAACGTCACCTCAGGTGCAGCGAGGGCTGCCAGGTCGAGGAAATGGCACGTGCCCGGCGGCGAGGCGGCGAGCATGCCGGCAAAATGCTCGCGGAGCAGCGCGACCACCGCCGGATGTTCGAGCTGGCCGTCGCGCAGGTCCATCAGATAACGTCCGCGAGCACCTGAAGACAGGCGTGCGCGAGTGCCTTGGACCGGGCGGGCGACCAGCCTTCGACCGGATCTGGCGACGGGTCATGGTCCTTGAACGGCATCTCGAGCGTCATCGACACCGCGCCGAACCGCTCGGCGAGCTGGTTGGTCGACATCGACAGGTTGGCGCGCCCCGCCGGAGCCTTGTCATAGCCGAGCCGCGTCTGGAACAGCGGCGTCGCCGCGGCCAGCCGTCGCTGATAGTCGTAGAAGCGCTCGCCATGCGCGTCGGTCCACGAGGGAATGCCCTCGTACCCCGCCAGGAAGTTCGCCGGGATCGCCTCGTCCCCATGCACGTCGATCGCCCAATCGACACCCGTCGCGTCCATCGCGCCCCGCACGCACAGCACCTCGGGCGAGCGCTCGAGCGTCGGCGCATGCCACTCCCGATTGAGATTCACCCCCGCCGCATTGGTTCGCAGATGTCCGCGCCGCGAACCATCAGGGTTCATGTTGGGAACAAGGTGCAGCGTCGCCTTCTCGCGAAGCGCGCCTGCCACCGGGTCGTTCGCATCGGTCAGCGCCTCCAGCGCCCCCTCCATGAACCATTCGGCCATCGATTCGCCCGGATGCTGGCGCGCGTAGATCCAGACCTGCTTCCCGCCCGAACCGACATCGAGACAGTCGATCGGCTGCCCGTCGAGCGAGTGGCCGAGCGTGCGGTGCGTGACGCCCGGCGCGGCGGCGATGCGCGCGATCAGGTCGTGGTGGCGCTCCATGGAGTAGGGCGCGAAATAGGCGAACCAGACGACGTCGTGCTCCACCCTGTGGCTGAAGCTCAGCACGCCAGCCTGATAAGTCGAGCCGGCAACCATCGGCCAGTGCGCCCGGTCGCTCGACACGCGCGGGCGATAGCCGGGCCAGCCGAACGCATAGGCCGCCCCCCCTGCGTTGAGCAGGCGAAGGCTCAGCGTCCGCCCCTTCGCGCCGGCGACGCGGAAGTGGAACCACTGGTAGAAGTCCGACCCCGCGTCGCGGCGGATATTGAGGTCGATGCGATCGCCGTCGATGGCGACCAGTTCGATATTGCCGCTGTCGAAGGCGGCATTCACGTCGATGGTCATGGCACCGTGGTAGTGAAACCCGACTGGCCCGGAAAGTCCCTGAACAGCGCGCTGGCGACGCGCCCCGCCTCGGCCGCGGCATCGTCGGCGCTGGCGGGCGCGGTGCCGCTGGTGCGCGCGTTACCCTCCCAGACGACGCTCTGGTCGGTGCGGCGGCGGATCTTCACCGTCACCTCGTTACCGATCAGCGCGCGGGTCGAGCCGCCGAGCGCGGTCGAAACGCCGCCGCCGACCCCGCCGCCCATGCCGCCCGACACGCCGCCCAAGCCGATGCCGAAGCGCGGGCCGACGCGCGTCGTTCCGACTTGCGAGCGATTGACGCTCACCTCGACCAGATAGAGCGAGGCGGCGCCGTCGGGCACACGGGTGAAGCCCAGCCGGCCCAGCTCGTCGCCGACTGCCCCCGTCACCATGCCGTAATCGCTGGCCATCGTCGCGTTGCCGCGTGTAGCCTGACGGTCGAAGGCGAAGCTGCCCGGTGCGATCGGCGTGCCCAGATTGTAGCGAATCACCTCGACCGGCCCGCGCCGCACACCGCCCGTCGTACAGGCACTGGCGAAAAGCGCCGGAAGCAACAAAAGGACGAGCGAACGACGACGCATGGCGAGCTTCCTTGATCACACGCCGGACGGACCCTGTCCGGCGGCAGGATCGTAACGCGCCGACAACGCTTTGGCTTCCGCCAAATTCGGGATGTCCGGCGCCCGGCGTTTCGCCTTGACGCGGCCGACCCCCGAGGCTAGGCGGCGCCTTCGCTTTTTTCCGCGCAAATCTGGATACGAATCGAGCCGGTCATGAAGATCGTCAACAGCCTCAAGTCGCTCAAGGGCCGTCATCGCGACAATCGCGTGATCCGCCGCCGTGGCCGCGTCTACGTCATCAACAAGACGCAGCGCCGTTTCAAGGCACGCCAGGGCTGATTGCCGCGGTCGGGGATCGGCCGGTCGTGCGTCCGCACGCCGTCATCTTCGACATCGGCAACGTCCTGTTCCACTGGGACCCCCGGTTCCTGTATGAGCGCCTGATCGACGACGATCGGGCGCTCGATGCATTCGTGCGCGAGGTCGTGACGCACGACTGGCACTTTCAGCATGACGCCGGCCGCAACTTCGCCGACACCTCGGCCGAGTTGATCGCCGCACACCCGCATCATGCGGATCTGATCGCCGCCTGGGGGCCGCGCTTCAACGAGAGCGTCGGTGCGCCCGTGGCGGGCATGCACGCGGTGGTCGAGGCGCTCGATGAGGCGGGCGTGCCGCTCTTTGCGATCACCAACTTCAGCCACGAATTCTTCCCCCCGTTCCGCGCCGAATGGCCCGAACTTTTCGATCGCTTCCGCAACATCGTCGTCTCGGGCGAGGAGCGGATGGTGAAGCCCGATCCCGCCATCTATCATCTTGCGCTCGCCCGTTTCGGGCTTCAGCCGGGCGAGGCAGTGTTCGTCGACGACAACCCCGCCAATGTCGACGCCGCCAACGCGATCGGCATCGACGCGCATCTGTTCCGGGATGCGCCGAGCTTCCGCGCCTTTCTAGCCGAACACGAACTGCTCGCGGCCTGACCGCCACGAAAGCGTCATGGTTCGGCGCGATGGGCGAAGGATGATCCGCCGCACGCTCCTCGCCGCCGCGCTCGCGCTGTCCGCCCCCTCAATTGCGCAGAATGCCCCCCGGCCCGCGCCCAAACTGGTGGTGATGATCGCCGCGGACCAGTTCTCGACCGACCTGTTTGAACAGTATCGGCCCTATTACCGCGCCGGCCTGAAGCGCCTGTCGCAGGGCGCGGTGTACCCCAACGGCTATCAGAGCCATGCCGCGACCGAGACGTGCCCCGGCCACGCGACGCTGATGACCGGCGACCGGCCGGCGCGCACGGGCATCATCGCCAACAACTGGGTTTCGTTCAAAGGCCCGCGGCCGGGCGAGATCTACTGCGCCGAGGATGAAGCGCGCGGCACCTTCAAGGACTATGTGCCCAGCGACGTGCACCTGCGCGTGCCGACGCTCGGCGAGCGGCTGAAGATGCGCGATCCCAATACGCGCACCGTTGCAATCGCGGGCAAGGACCGCGCGGCGATCATGATGGGCGGTCACCGGATGGACGCGATCTGGTTCTGGCGCGACGGCAAGGGGTTCGTTTCGACCCAGAAGGCTGCTGCCCCCGCGGCCGTGGTCGCCGCGAACGAGGCCGCGCGCGCCGCCATTACGGCGCCGGGTGCCGCGCGGCCGCTGCCTGATTTCTGCGCGCCGATCAGCCGTCCGGTGAAGGTCGGTGAGACGTCAATGGGCGACGGCCGGTTCGAACGGCCGGCGGACAAGGAAGCACTGTGGAAGGCCTCGCCGGACTTCGACACCGCGGTCGCCGACCTCGCCGTGCGAATGATCGCCGACCTGAAGCTAGGCCGCGGGCGCGGCACCGACGTGCTGACCGTCGGTCTGTCGGCGACCGATTACATCGGCCATCGCTTCGGCACCGAAGGATCGGAAATGTGCATCCAGGTCGCCGCGCTCGACGCCGCGGTAGGCACGCTGCTCGACGCGCTCGATGCGACGGGGGTCGATTATGTCGTCGCCTTCTCGTCCGATCACGGCGGTAACGACCTGCCCGAGCGTGAACGCGAGCGGGGCGTGCCCGCGGCCGCCCGCGTCGATCCCGAACTCGCGCCCGAGGCGCTGGGGAAGCGGATCGCGGGCGAACTCGGCTGGACCGGCGGGCAGCTCCTCTATGGCTCGCTCAACGGCGACGTCTGGCTCTCGCCCGACCTCACCGGCGAGTGGCGCACGCGCGTTCGCGACGCGGCGATGGCGGCGTGGCGTGCGGCGCCGCAGGTGGCCGCAGTGCTGACCGCCGAGGAAGTGCGCGCCCTTCCCTCGCCCGGCGGCACGCCCGATACCTGGACGCTCGCCGATCGCCAGCGCGCCGCTTATGATGCCGAGCGGTCGGGCGACCTGTTCGTCTTCCTCAAGCCCGCGATCACGCCAACACAGGGCGGCGCGACCCACGGCAGCCCCTGGGATTACGACCGCCGCGTGCCGATCCTGTTCTGGCGCAAGGACCTGACCCGCTTCGAACAGCCACTGCCGGTCGAGACGGTGGACATCATGCCAAGCTTCGCGGCGCTGGTGGGCCTGCCGCTCAAGCCGGGCGAGGTGGACGGCCGTTGCCTCGACATCGATGGCGGAGCCGAGGACACGTGCGCCCCAAGATGACCTAACTCCCCTCCCGGCCAGGAGGGGGATAGGTGCACCAACCGCGTTCTTGCCGAGCCAGTCGAAAGCGCTGCCGTTCATCCGATCGGCGGAGAAAGGGCAACCCTCCTTCGACTGCCTGGCTGCGGCAGTTGGTCAGGAAAGGCTTCGACTGGCTCGGTAAACGCGGTGGGACGCCAGCGGCCGCTCAACCCTCGTGGCTATAGTTCTTGAGCTCGTCGCCGATGATCTGCGTCACGTGCAGCACGTTGGTCGAGCCCGGCACCCCGAACGGTACGCCCGCACACACCACCACGCGCTCGCCGCCCTTGGCGAGGCCATGGCGCAGCGCCATGCGCTTGGCCTTGGCGACCATTTCCTCGAACGAAGCGACGTCGCGTGTCTGCACCGCATGGACGCCCCAGAGCAGCCCCAGTCGCCGCGCCGTCTGCGCGCGCGGGGTGAGGACGAGGATCGGCACCGACGGACGCTCGCGCGCAATACGGCGGGCGGTCGATCCCGACAGGGTGAAGCAGATGATCGCGCTGGCGCTCGCGGTATTGGCGATCGTCTTGGCCGCCGCCGCCAGCGCGTCCGCCGTGGTCGGGTCGGGCGTCGTCACGGTGAAGTGGACGCGGTCGCCATGTGCCGGGTCGCGCTCGACCGCATTGGCGATGGCGTCCATCATCGCGACCGATTCGGCCGGCCAGGCACCCGCGGCACTCTCGGCCGACAGCATGATTGCGTCGGCGCCGTCATAGACCGCGGTGGCGACGTCGGAAACCTCGGCGCGCGTCGGCGTCGGCGCGGTAATCATCGATTCGAGCATCTGCGTCGCGACGATCACCGGGCGACCGAGGCGGCGAGCCGTCTCCACGATCCGCTTCTGCAGCGGCGGCACCGACTGCGGCGGCAGTTCGACGCCCAGGTCACCGCGCGCGACCATGACGCCGTCGCACTGCTCGACGATCTCGTCGAGGCGCGCCACCGCGCTCGGCTTCTCGATCTTGGCAAGGAGCGCAGCCTTGCCCTGAATGAGCTTGCGCGCGTCAGCGAGGTCCTCCGGGCGCTGCACGAACGACAGCGCGATCCAGTCGACGCCCTGCTCGACCGCGAAGGCGAGGTCGCTGATATCCTTTTCGGTAAGGGCCGCCATGGGCAGCACGACGTCGGGGACGTTCAGGCCCTTGGAGTTGGAGAGCGCGCCGCCGACCTCGACCACCGTCTCGATCCGGTCGTCGCTATGGTCGGTGACGCGCAGCACCAGCTTGCCATCGTCAAGGAGCAGGCGGGCATCGCGTGCGATCGCGGCGAAGATCTCGCGGTGGGGCAGTTCGACGCGCGTCGCATCGCCGGGCTCGGGCGAGCGGTCGAGGACGAAGGTCTGGCCGGGTTCGAGGATCACGCGCCCGTCGGCGAACTTGCCGACGCGCAGCTTCGGTCCCTGAAGGTCCGCGAGGATCGTCGTCGGGCGTCGATACTCGGTCTCCATCGCGCGAATCGCCTCGATCACCGGGATCTTCGAGGCCTGGTCGCCATGGCTCATGTTGATGCGAAAGGCGTCCGCGCCGCGCTCGAACAGCGTCGCGATCATCTCGGGCGTGCTGCTCGCCGGCCCCAGCGTGGCGAGCACGCGGACCTTTCGCGAACGGGGCGGCATGACCCTGGTCATGGTGAAATCGGCTCCTCGGCTTGTCCGGCGCGGTTGGTAGCCGATATTGGCCCCCGATCAACCATGCATAGGATTGCGACGAATGGCAGGCATCGACGAACTCGACGACCGGGTGGCGGCGGCGGCGTTCCGGCGGCTGGTGACGCATTTGCGGCACCGCACCGACGCGCAGAATGTCGATCTGATGGGGCTGGCCGGCTTCTGCCGCAACTGCCTGGGCGACTGGGTGGCCGAGGCGGGCGGGATGACGAAGGACCAGGGGCGCGAGATCGTCTACGGTATGTTCTATGCCGACTGGAAGGCGCGCCACCAGACCGAGGCGACGCCCGAGCAGATCGCGCGCATGAACGAAAGCGTCGCGAGGAACGCGCGCGAGGATGCGCTCGACGAGGCGCTCGAGGAAACCTTCCCGGCGAGCGATCCGCCAGCGATGACCGAGCCGAAATGACCCCCGCTGCTCGAGCGAAGCCGAGGCTGATGGCACGCGATGGCCTCGGCCCCGCCTGGCAAAACCCATCGGCTTCGATCGGACAGTAAGATCACGCCGCTGCGCGCACCGCGTCGCAGATGCGGTCCACCGTCGCCTCGACTTGGCGCGCATCGTCGCCCTCGGCCATCACACGGATCACCGGCTCGGTCCCTGACGGGCGGATGAGCAGGCGGCCCTTGCCGGCAAGCTCCGCCTCGGCCACGGCGATGACGTCGATCACGGTCGCGGCCTCGAGCGGCTTTGCCGGGCGTTCGTAGCGAACGTTCTTCAGCACCTGCGGCACGCGGTCGAAATGGTGGAGCACCTCGCTCGCCGGCGCGCCCGCGCGTACCACTTCAGCGAGGATCTGAAGCGCGGCGACGAGGCCGTCGCCCGTCGTGCCATAGTCGGCGAGGATGATGTGCCCCGACTGCTCGCCGCCGACATTGTAGCCGCGCGAGCGCATCGTCTCGAGTACATAGCGGTCGCCCACCTTGGTGCGGATGAGCTCGAGCCCTTCGCTTGCCAGCCGCCGCTCGAGCCCCAGGTTCGACATGACCGTCGCGACCAGCCCGCCGCCGTTGAGCTTACCGCGCCGCGCCCAGCCAAGCGCGATCGTCGCCATCAGCTGGTCGCCATCGACGACCGCGCCTTCCTGGTCGACGACGATCAGCCGGTCAGCGTCGCCGTCGAGCGCGATGCCGAGATCCGCGCCCGCCGCCAGCACCGTTTCCTGAAGGATGCCGGGCGCCGTCGACCCCACCCCGTCATTGATGTTCTTACCATCGGGCCCGACGCCGATCGCCACCACCTCGGCGCCCAGTTCCCACAGCGCCGAGGGCGCGACCTGATAGGCCGCCCCGTTGGCGCAATCGACGACGACCTTGAGGCCGTCGAGGCGGAGATCGTCGGGGAAGGTCGCCTTGGCGAAGTGGATGTACCGGCCGCGCGCATCCTCGATCCGCTTGGCGCGGCCGATCTCGCTCGAGGGGACCAGCGGCACTTGGCCGTCGATCAGCGCCTCGATCGCTTCCTCGTCGGCGTCGGACAGCTTGTAGCCGTCGGGGCCGAACAGCTTGATGCCGTTGTCAACATAGGGATTGTGGCTGGCCGAGATCATCACGCCGATATCGGCGCGCATCGAGCGGGTCAGCATCGCCACCGCAGGCGTCGGCATCGGCCCCACCAGCACCACGTCCATGCCGACCGCAGTGAAGCCCGCGACGAGCGCGTTCTCGAGCATATAGCCCGACAGGCGCGTGTCCTTGCCGATCACCACTCGATGCTTGTGATCGCCGCGCAGGAAGTGCGCGCCCGCCGCCATGCCGACGCGCATCGCCATCTCGGCGGTCATCGGCGACAGGTTGGTCGCGCCGCGAATGCCGTCAGTCCCGAAATATTTCCTTGCCATCACGCGATCCCGCTACACGTTGCGCCGAATGTTCCGGCCGCTTGATAGCGCGGCCTTTTTGGAAGGGCGAGTATGTCGCAGCCGATGCGAATTCTGTTGGCGCTGGTCGGGGGGATCGCTGCGGGCGTCGCGCTGGCGGCTTGGCGGCCCGATGCGGCGCTGGCGGGCACCGCGGTCGCGCAGCCGATCGGGACGATGTGGCTCAACGCGCTGCGCATGACGATCGTGCCGCTGGTGGTCGCGCTGCTCGTCACGGGCGTCGCTGCCACCGCGCGCGCGGCGCGGGCGAGCAAGCTGGCGGGCCGGGCGATCGCCGTGTTCCTCGTCTGCCTCTGGACCTCCTCGGCGCTAGGCGCGCTGTTCACGCTGACGCTGCTCGACCTCTTCCCGCTCGGCGCGGCGGCGGGCGCGGCGCTGAAGGCCAGCTTCACCAGTGCCGCGCCGGTGGGACCGGTGCCGCCCTTTTCGGACTTCCTGATCGCGATGGTCCCGACCAACCCGGTCGCGGCCGCGGCGGAGGACGCCTTCCTGCCGCTGATCGTCTTCACCGTAACCTTCGCCTTTGCGCTCACCCGCCTGGCCGAGGAGCCGCGCGAGCTGCTGACGCGCTTCTTCCAGGCGGTCGCCGACGCGATGCTGGTGATGATTACCTGGGTGCTTTGGCTTGCCCCGCTTGGCGTGTTCGCGCTCGCCTATGTCGTCGGCGCCAAGGCGGGAACGGCGGCGTTCGGCGCGCTCGTCCACTATGTCGCAGTGGTCGCTGGGACGGGCGTGCTCGTATGGCTGCTCGCCTATCCGACCGCGATGCTGGCGGGCCGGGTGCCGCTCCGCCGCTTCCTGCGCGCCATCGCCCCGGCGCAGGCGGTGGCGATCAGCACCCAGTCGAGCCTCGCCTCGCTGCCCGCGATGCTGCGCGGGACCGAGGCGCTGGGGCTTCCCGTCGCCGCCTCGGGCGTTGTGCTGCCGCTCGCGGTCGCGATTTTCCGCTTCACCGGGCCGGCGATGAACCTGTCGGTCGCGCTCTACGTCGCGCACGTGTTCGGCATCAGGCTGGGGCCGGAGCAGGTGGCGATCGGCATCGCTGCCGCGGCGATCACCACGCTCGGGGCGGTGAGCCTGCCGGGGACGATCAGCTTCGTCTCCTCGATCGCGCCCATCGCGCTGGCAATGGGCGTGCCGATCGAGCCCCTGGCGCTGCTGGTGGCGGTCGAGACGCTGCCGGATATCGTGAGGACGCTCGGCAATGTGACCATGGATGTGGCGGTGACGAGCGTGGTGACGCGCGGCCAGGGCGAGGGGCTGGATCGTAGCGAGGCGGATGCGATGCTGGAGAGCTAGCTAGAGCCCCTCCCCGACGGGGAGGACCATGGGTCGACCTAGAACGCCGCACGCTTCAACCGGTCGTTGATCGCCTCGCCCAAGCCCGTGTCCGGCACCGGTGCCACCGCGATCGCCACTGCGTCGCTCGCATCGGCGCAATGGAGCGCATCGAACAGCCGCGCCGCCGCTTCGACCAGGTCGCCGCTTGCCGAAAGCGTGTCATCGCCCGCGACCGCGCCGAAGCCGATCAGCCACTCACCCGGCCGCCGATCGGTGGCATTCAGGCGCACCGGCTTGCTAGGGGCATAATGGCTCGATAGCTGCCCCGGCGCGGTGATCGCCTCCCCCTCTCGCCCCCGCGCCAGCCCCAGCGCCTCGCCCGTGATCGGCCCCGGCCGCAGGATCAGCCCGCGCGCCGGATCGACGATCGTCGATTCAATCCCCGCCGGCGTCGGCCCGTCGTCGAGGATCAGCGCGATCCGGCCGCCGAGGCTCGCCGCGACATGCCCGGCGCGCGTCGGGCTGATGCCACCGCTCGCATTGGCCGAAGGCGCAGCGAGCGGCTTGCCGCAGGCGCGCAGCAGCGCCTGCATCGCCCGATGCGCCGGGATCCGCACCGCCACCATCGCCAGCCCCGCCGTCGCTAGCGACGCCACCGGGCTCCCCTCGTCGAGCGGCAGCACCAGCGTCAGCGGCCCCGGCCACCACCGCTCGGCAAGCGCCAGCGCGCCCTCGTCGAAGCGCGCGATCGTTCGCGCGGCCTCCAGATCGGGGACGTGCACGATCAGCGGATTGAAGCTCGGCCGGCCCTTGGCGGCATAGATCCTCGCGACCGCCCGCGAATCGGTCGCGTCGGCGGCGAGGCCGTAGACCGTCTCCGTCGGCACCGCGACACAGCCGCCCGCCGCGATCACCGCCACCGCAGTCTCGATCGCGCCGGGCGCGCCGTAGCGTAAGGTTCGCGTTGCATGGGGCGGGTTTGTCGGCGGCATCCGAAAGCCGCTATATTGCGGGCAAAACCGCGACAAGAGAGGACCGATGAGCTTCACCCCCGCCATCGCCGAGCAGCGCTTCGTGCTGACGCACATCGCCGGCATCGACGAACTCGCCGCCACCGACCGCTTTGCAGAGGCGACGCCCGACACCGTCGAGGCGGTGCTGGAGGGCGCGGGCGCCTTCGCCGCGGGCGAATGGGCGCCGCTCGACCGGGTGGGCGATACGGTCGGCGCGCGCTGGACCGAGAAGGGCGTGGTCATGCCCGAGGGGTTTGGCGATGCCTATCGCGGCTATGTCGAGGGCGGCTGGGGCACGATCGGCTCGCCCGCGGGATATGGCGGCATGGGCATGCCCTTCGTGCTGGCGAGCGCGGTGCTCGAGACGCTGGGCACCGCGAACATGGGCCTTGCGCTCTGCCCCACGCTCAACGGCGGCGCGATCGAGGCGCTGATGCATCACGGCAGCGCCGAGCAGCAGGCGGCGTACCTCCCCCATCTCGCCACCGGAGAGTGGCCCGCGACGATGAACCTGACCGAGCCGCAGGCGGGCAGCGACGTCGGCGCGCTGCGCACCCGCGCCGAACCGCTTGAGGGCGGGCGCTGGTCGATCACCGGCACCAAGATCTATATCAGCTATGGCGACCACGACATGGCGGAGCAGATCGTCCACCTCGTCCTCGCGCGCACGCCCGGTGCGCCAGCAGGGACGCGCGGCCTCAGCCTGTTCCTCGTCCCCAAATACCGCCTCGATGCCGAGGGTCGGCCGGGTGAGTTCAACGACATCCGCGTGGTGTCGATCGAGCACAAGATGGGCCTCCACGCCTCGCCGACGTGCGTCCTGTCGTTCGGCGACAACGGCGACTGCGTGGGCGAGCTGATCGGCCATGAGGGCGGCGGCATCGCGGGCATGTTCACGATGATGAACAATGCCCGGCTCAATGTCGGGCTTCAGGGCGTCCAGGTCGCCGAGCGGGCAACGCAACGCGCCGTCGCCTATGCGCTCGACCGCGTGCAGGGCGCGCGCGGCGGCGCGAACGTCGCGATCGTCGAGCATCCCGACGTGCGCCGGATGCTACTCCGCATGAAGGCACAGACGCAGGCGGCACGCGCGCTCGTCTACCTCGCCGCCGCGGCGGGCGACCGTGCGACTTTGGGTGACGAGGCCGCGCGCAAGCAGCTCGACCTCCTCACCCCGCTCGCCAAGGCGCACGGCACCGACATCGGCAACGAGGTCGCCAGCCTAGGCATCCAGGTGCATGGCGGCATGGGCTATGTCGAGGAAACGGGCGCCGCACAGCATTTCCGCGACGCGCGCATCACCCCCATCTATGAGGGGACCAACGGCATCCAGGCCGCCGACCTGGTCGGGCGCAAGCTCTCGATGGACAATGGCGGCGTCTTCCTCGCCCACATCGCGGCGATGCGCACCGAGGCAGAGGATGCGACCCTCCGTACGCTGATCGACGCCTGCGAGGAAGTCGGCAGAGGGCTGATGACCGCCGATGCCGACGATCGCCTTGCCGCCTCCTACCCGTTCCTCACGATGCTGTCGGTCGCGACCTGCGGCTGGCTGATGGAGCGGCAGGGGCGGATCGCCGGGAGGGCCGAGGGCGATCCCGCCTTCCTCGCGCAGAAGCGGGCGGCAGCGCGCTTTTATGTCGAGCAGATCGTGCCCGAGGCGCTGGGGCTCAAGGCCGCGGCGACGGCGCGCGCCGAACTCCTTTACTCGATCCCCGCGGCGGCCTTCGCGGCCTGAGCCGGACGGTTGCGGGCTGGCGCGCCGGGGCCTAGAGCGCCGGGCATGACGCTGCCGCCGCCGCCCGAATGGGCCGATCACGAGGCCGTGCTGATCGGCTTTCCGAGCCACCCGGAAGTCTGGGGGCCACCGCTCGAGGGCGCGCGCGCCGAAACGATCGCCTTCGCCAATGCGATCGCCGACGAGGGGCGCGGCGAGCGCGTTCTCCTCGTCTGCGCCGATGACGAGGCGGCGCGCGCCGCGGTGACGCGCATCGACAGAGGCGTAGAGATCGTGACCGAGGCGTTCGGCGACGTCTGGCTGCGCGATACCGCCGCGATCGTGACGGGCGACGGCACCGCCCGCGCCTTCCGGTTCAACGGCTGGGGCGGCAAATACGACTTCCCCGGCGACGAGGATGTCGGCGCGCGCCTCGCGAAGCGGCGGCGCATCGCGTTCGAACCGTGCGACTGGGTGCTCGAGGGTGGGTCGATCGACGGCGACGGCACCGGGCTCGTCGTCACGACCGAGCAGTGCCTCCTTAACCGCAACCGCAATCCCGGCCTGTCGATGCGGACGGCGGAGGACTGGCTCTACCGCGACCTCGGCTTCGACCGGGTGCTGTGGCTCGGCGACGGCCTCGTCAACGATCACACCGACGGCCATGTCGACAATCTCGCGCGCTTCGTCGGCCCCAATCGCCTGGCGGTACCCGCGCCCGAGGAGAACGACCCCAACTGGCTGATCTATCAGGACGCCGCCCGCCGCGCCGAGGCGTTCGGCGTCGAGGTCGTCCGCCTGCCCTCACCCGGCCGCGTGCTGGTGGAGGAAGAGGTGGTGCCGGCAAGCTACATGAACTTCTACATCGGCAACACGGTGGTCGCGGTGCCGACCTATGGCCAGCCAAACGACGCGGCCGCGGTCGAGGCGGTGCAGGCGCTTTTCACCGGCCGCCGCGCGGTCGGCCTGCGCGCCGACCATATTCTGACCGGCGGCGGCAGCTTCCACTGCATCAGCCAGCAACTGCCGAGGATCGCCGCATGACCGAAGTCACCGTCGCGGCGCTGCAGCTCGCCTTCACGCGCGACCTCAGCGCCAACATTGCCGCTGTCAGCGAGCTGGTGCGCGAGGCCAAGGGCAGGGGCGCGCAGGTCGTCCTGCCGCCCGAATTGTTCGAGGGCGAGTATTTCTGCCGCACCGAGGAGGAGGAATGGTTCGCCACCGCCCGGCCAGTGGACGAGCATCCCGCCGTGCTGGCCATGCAGGCGCTCGCCGACGAGCTCGGCCTCTACATCCCCACCAGCTTCTTCGAGGCGGACGGCCCGCATCATTATAACTCGCTGGCGATGATCGCGCCCGGCGGGCGGATCGAGGGCGTCTATCGCAAAAGCCATATTCCCGACGGGCCGGGCTATGAGGAGAAATTCTATTTCCGCCCCGGCAATACCGGGTTCAAGGTCTGGGGCGGACCGGGCGCGAAGCTGGGCGTCGGCATCTGCTGGGACCAGTGGTATCCCGAAACCGCGCGCGCGATGATGCTGATGGGGGCGGAGATCCTGTTCTACCCCACCGCGATCGGGGCGGAGCCGCACGATCCCACGCTCGACACGCGGCGGATGTGGCGGCGCGCCATGCTCGGCCATGCGGTGTCGAACGTGGTACCGGTGGTGGCCTCGAACCGCATCGGCAGCGAGCATGGCCAGCTTTTCTACGGCCACAGTTTCATCTGCGACGAGTTCGGCGAGCTGCTCGCCGAGTTCGGGGCGGATGAGACGGGCGTGCTGACCGCGACGCTCGACCTCGCCCGAGTGAAGAAGAACCGCGCGGGCATGGGATTCTTCCGCGACCGGCGGCCGGAGCTGTACCGGCGCCTGATCGAGGACGTCTGAGCCTCAGCCCAAGCGCTGCCCCATCCGCGCGATCGCCAGCCCCTCGGCCTCGGCCAGGATCGCACCCGCATTGCCCCGCGCGACGATCGCGCGTTCGGCGGTCCGCACTCGCTCGACCGCGCGGGCGAGCTGCGCGGCATTCCAGCGGTTGAGCGCGCGGATCGTCGCGGCTTCCTCCTTCCAGAAGACGCGGTGGCGCTTGACCACGACCGCCGCTGCGTCGCCGCTCTCGACCTCACGGCGCATGTCGGCGAGCGCGATGAGCCGCTTGGCGAGTTGCCGCAGCGTCGGGATGGCCAAATTGTCCTCGGCGATCGCGGCCAGTTCGACACCCGCGGTCACGGGGTCGCCGCCCACCACCGCCTCGATCGCCGCCCCCATCGCGCTTTCGTCGAGCACTGCGCCGACCGCGTCGAATACCTCGGCGCCGCAATCGGCGGGCCTCTCGGGCGCAGCGTCGAGATAGAGGGCGAGCTTCTCGACCTCGCGCACGATCACCGCGCGGTCGCCGCCCGTCGCCGCGACCAGCCGCTCGGCACAGCCCCCGCCGAGCCGCAGCCCGTGCTCGCGCGCGATCTGTGCGGCGAGGCGCACGGCGTCGGCACCCTCGGGGACATAGAAAGCGGCAGCGGCGGCATTGCTCGCGCTCTCGACCAGCTTCACCAGCTTGCCCGTCTTGCGCAGCGACGGCGCGATCGCGACGACCGGATTGCCCGCGCGCTCGGCATTGAGGAGCAGCGTCACCGCCTCCAGGCTCTCCTCGCCCATGCCGGTCACGCGGATGAACCGCTTGTCGCCGAACAGCGACATCGACGCCGCTTCGTCGGCCAGCCGGCCCGGGTTCGCCTTGAGCATCGCCCCGTCCATGTCGACGCGCTCGACCCCCTCGCCCAGCGCGCGCTGGAGCACCGCCGCCAGCTCGCCCGTCCCCGATTCGTCGGGACCGTAGAGGAGGTAGAGGCGCGTCCCCTCGTCGGGCTTCTCGAGCCGCGCGCGCATCTGCGCGGGCTTGAGGTTCATTCGGTCGGCCGGGTGCGCTGCGCGTAGAGCGCGATGCGCGCGACGATGCGGTCCGCGACGATCCCCGACAGCCGTTCGAGCGCCGACTGCTCGGCGGCGATCGTCGCATATTCGCTGCTGACGACGTCGATCCCCGCGTCCGACCCCGCGGTCGCGTCGAGCACCACCCCGCCCGTCGCCACATCGACCAGCTGATAGCGCGCGCGCAGCGTCCGCCGCTCGCGCGTGATCGTGTCGTTGCGCCGCACGCCAAGCCCGATGATGTCGTCGTCGAGCGCGACCTGAAGCCGGTAGCGCGCCGTTCCCACCCCATCGGCTCCCGCTAGCCGGTCGCGGAGCGCATTGGCGACCAGCCAGCCATTCTGCCCGGCGATCGGCGCGACCTCGACCGCGGCGAGCGTCTGACGCACCGCCCCCTGCGGGCCGCCGCCATAGAGCGGGCGCAGGCCACAGCCGCCGAGCATCAAGGCCGACGCGGCGAGAAAGGCGGCGGCGCGGATCACGCGACGAGGTTCACGAGTCGGTCGGGCACGACGATCACCTTTCTGGGGGTCCTGCCCTCCAGCATGCGCACCACATTCTCGGATGCAAGCGCCGCGGCCTCCACATCCTCACGCGGGGCGCCCTTGGGCATGGTCAGCGTGTCGCGCAGCTTGCCGTTGACCTGGATCGCGATTGTCACCTTGTCCTCGACCAGCATGGCGGGGTCGACCTCGGGCCAGGGCGCATCGGCGATCAGGCCTTCTTCTCCCCATGCTGCCCATGCCTCTTCGGCGATGTGCGGGCACATCGGCGCGACGATGCGGGCAAGCGCGCGGATCGCGGCGATGCGGTCGGCGGACGGGGCCGCCTTCTCGATCGCGCCGACGAGTTCGTAGAGCTTGGCCACCGACTTGTTGAAGGCCAGCGCCTCAACATCCTCGGCGACGCCGGCGATCGTCTTGTGCAGCTTGCGGCGCAGCACCACGTCCTCGCCCTCACCCGCCGCCTCGGCGGTGAACAGCCGCCACAGCCGCTGGACGAAGCGCCATGCGCCCTCGATCCCCGCTTCCGACCATTGCAGGTCGCGCTCGGGCGGGCTGTCGGACAGCATGAACCAGCGCACGGCGTCTGCGCCATACTGGTCGACGATCGGGCCGGGATCGACGGTGTTCTTCTTCGACTTCGACATCTTCTCGACGCGGCCGACAGTCACTTCGAGTTCGGATCCCTTCAGATAGACCCGGCCGTCGCGTCGCTCGATCTCTTCCGGTGAGACGAATTGGGTTCGATTGATAGCCTGATGTTCGACCCCGTCGATGATTTTGGTGGGCATCTCTGCTTGATAAACTTCATGCGTCACCATGCCCTGCGTGAAGAGACCGGCGAACGGTTCCTTCACGTCGATCAGGCCGATATGAGAGAGAGCGCGGGTCCAGAAGCGGGCGTAGAGCAGGTGGAGGATCGCATGCTCGACCCCGCCGATATACTGCTGGACGGGCAGCCACTGCTCGGCGACCGCGCGGTCGAAGGGCTTGTCGCCGGGCTGGCTGGCGAAGCGGATGAAATACCAGCTCGAATCGACGAAGGTGTCGAGCGTGTCCGTTTCTCGACGAGCAGGCGCTCCGCAGGACGGGCAATCGACATGCCGCCAGGTCGGATGCCGGTCGAGCGGATTGCCGGGCACGTCGAAGCTGACGTCCTCGGGCAGCTTCACCGGCAGCTGGTCGTGCGGGACCGGGACGGCGCCGCACGCCTCGCAATGGATGATCGGGATCGGCGTGCCCCAGTAACGCTGCCGGCTGACGCCCCAGTCGCGCAGTCGCCAGACGGTGGTCCCGCGGCCCCAGCCCTCGCCCTCGGCGCGAGCAATCACTGCGGCCTTGGCGGCCTCCACGTCCATCCCGTCGAGGAAGGCGGAGTTCACCAGCGCGCCGGGACCGGTATAGGCCTCGTCGCCCTCGAACAACGGGTCGACCTTGTCGCCCTCGGCAACGACGCGCGGCACGGGCAGGCCGTACTTGCGCGCGAAATCGAGGTCGCGCTGGTCGTGCGCCGGCACGCCCATCACCGCGCCGGTGCCATAGTCCATCAGCACGAAATTGGCGATGTAGACGGGCAGCTCCCGCCCCGCATCGAACGGATGCGCGACGCGCCAGCCGGTATCGAAGCCCAGCTTCTCCGCCGTCTCCAGCTCGGCCGCGGTCGTCCCGCCCTGCTTGCACTTTTCGATGAAGGCGGCGGCTTCGGCGCTCGTCGCCCCCAAGGCCTGCGCAACCGGATGATCGGCGGCGACCGCGACGAAGCTCGCGCCGAAGATCGTGTCGGGCCGCGTCGAGTAGACCTCGATCTCGGTGTCGAACGGAGCGACCGGACGGAAGCGAAACTGCAGGCCGACCGACTTGCCGATCCAGTTCTCCTGCATCAGCCGCACCTTGTCGGGCCAGTGCTCGAGGGCGCCGAGGCCATCGAGCAGCTCGTCGGCGAACTGGGTGATCTTGAGGAACCACTGGTTGAGCTTGCGCTTCTCGACCAGCGCGCCCGATCGCCAGCCGCGGCCGTCGATGACCTGCTCGTTGGCGAGCACCGTCATGTCGACCGGATCCCAGTTCACCGACGATTCGCGGCGATAGACGAGGCCTGCGGCGTAGAGGTCGAGGAACAGCGCCTGCTCGTGCCCGTAGTAATCGGGGTCGCAGGTCGCGAACTCGCGCGTCCAGTCGAGCGCGAAGCCCAGGCGCTTCAACTGCGCCTTCATCGCGGCGATGTTGTCATAGGTCCAGGCGCCGGGATGCACCTTGCGCTCCATCGCCGCATTCTCGGCCGGCATGCCGAACGCGTCCCAGCCCATGGGGTGGAGCACTTCCATGCCCTGCATCCGCCTGAACCGCGCGAGCACGTCGCCCATCGTATAGTTGCGGACGTGCCCCATGTGGATCTTCCCCGACGGATAGGGGAACATCTCCAGCACATAGCTCTTGGGCTTGGGGCTCGAATCGTCGGCGGCGAAGGTCGCGCGCTCGTCCCACACGGCCTGCCAATGGGCATCGGCCTTCAGCGCGTTGAAACGCTGGCTCATCTTCTCAACTCCGTCGAAAGCCGGCGCGCGACCGGCGCCGACTGGACTCTCAAATCAGCCGACCACCGCGCCGCGGCGCATGTCGCGGGCGCGGGTCAGGATGATGTCCTCGAGCTTCTGGACCGTCGCGGCCTGCACGGGCGCCGCGACCCACTGGCCGTTGGTATTGACCTCGCGCAGCGCCGCGACGCGCAGGGCATCGGCACGCAGGTCCTGGTCGAGGATCGTCACGGTGACCTTCATCCGCTCGCCGGGCGTGTTGGGGTTCACATACCAGTCGGTCACAATCACCCCGCCGTTCGAATCGGTCTGGAGGAGCGGCATGAAGCTCAGCGTCTCGAGGCTGGCGCGCCAGAGGTAGCTGTTGACGCCGATCGTCGTGATCTGGCTGGCGGCGAGGTCGCGCGGGCGATCACCCTTGCCGCCGCAGGCAGCGAGCGCGAACACGAGCGGAAGGGCTAGGGCCAGGCGGCGCGACATCGGCGAAGTCCTCGAGATAAGCTTGTACCGGCTCTCTATAGGCGCTCGCGTGGAGGCCGCAAGCAGCGCGGCGCGAGGGCCGATTGTGGACGCCGTGCAACACTCAGTCTAAATCGCCGCAACCGGTGGAACGGCGGGCCCGGAACATGGTACTGGCAAGACAGGAACAGAGGGGATTCGCGTGAGGTTGCGGGTGGCCATGATCGGGCTGGGTGCAGGGGTGGTCGCCACCACTGCGCTGGCGCTCGTGCCCGCCGCCGGCGCGCCGCGCCCCGACGAGCTGCGTCTTGCGCGAAAGGCGCCCGCCGCCGCCCGGTCGGGCATCGGATCCTTCACCCCAGCCGCCGCCGACCCGCGCCTTGCCGCGGCGCTGTCGCGCAGCGGGCTGTCGGCCACCGGCTTTCGCTTCACGCCGTCGGAGCAGCAGAGCAAGCGGCAGGACGTGACCGTCGCGGTCCGCGCCCGGACCGCCCGTGGGGGCGAGGCGCTGCGCACCGCCAGCGTGACGATCCCCACCGCGGCGGCCGCCAGCATGCAGCCGATCGCTTATAACCTCGGCATGTCGGTGGGCTGGAAGCGCTTCGCCCTGTCGGGCGACGTATCGCGCGTCGATCTTGGCGCGCTGCCCGGCAGCCGCGAATCGGTCGATCTCGGCGTCAGCTATACCGGCAAGCGGCTGAGCGGCCGGGTTCAGGCGCGTGCCGACAAGCCCGCGGGCAGCGAGCCGCGCATGGTCGCCGACACGCCGAGCTATTCGGTCGATCTCGGTACGTCCTACTCCCTCACGCGCAACTTCGACGTGACCGCTGGCGTTCGCTATCGCACCGACGAGGAACGGCTACGCCTGCCGCAGCTGACCGATACCCGTCGCGACAGCCAGGCGGTCTATGTGGGCACCGCCTTCCGCTTCTGATCGGCGCATGAATGCGCGCCGCAGCGACGCCTGCCGACGATCGGCAGGCGCCCGTGCGCGGTTCAGAAGGTGAAGTTCACCGCCAGCGCGAAGGTGCGCCCGAAATAGGCGGTATAGAGCGGATCCTGCCGCACCGAATCGGCGGTGAGCCGGTTGGTCTCGTTGGTGATGTTCGACGCCTCGGCGATCAGCTTGATATTGTCGGTGAGGTTGTACGAGGCCGAGGCATCGACGAAGATCGAGCTTGAGTTCGACAGCGAGTCGGCATCGACCGAGCCCCCGCCGGGCACGCTCGTCAGGAAGGACGAGCGATAATTGACCGTCGAGCGGATGCTGAACTTTGCATCCTCGTAATAGAGCGTCCCGCTCGCCGTTTCGGGCGACAGGCCGGTCAGCGAGGCGGTCGTCGAAAGCGTCGGCGAGATGATGTAGTTGATCGTCGAACGCACACGCGTGAAGTTCGCCAGCACGCCGAAATTGCTGAGGAAGCCCGGCAGGAAGCGGAACGGCACCTGCGCGTTGACCTCGATCCCGCTCAGCGGCCCGCCCGGTGTGTTGTTGTTGCGGGTGACGGTGAACAGATTGTCGGGCGTGACGCCGGTGCCGGTGTTCTCGAGCAGCGACAGCGGCAGACCGAGGTCGCGGAACGGCACGAGGTCGCGCGTCGACTGGATGAACGTCTCGATGTCCTTGTAGAAATAGGCGATCGAGATCAGCGATCCCGGCGCGAAATACCATTCGAGCGAGGCGTCGAGCGTGTTGGCGCGGATCGGGTCGAGGAACGGGTTGGTGATCGACGCCGTCTGGATGTTGATGTTCGCCGATCCGCTGGGGATGAGCTGGCCATAGGCCGGCCGCGACATCACCCGCGCGGCCGAGAAGCGCGCGACGAGATCCGAGGTGACGTCGAGCGCGAGGTTGAGCGACGGCAGCCAGTCCTCATAGCTGCGATCGACTTCCGACACGATATAGCGCGACGGGAAGGGCGAACCGGCGGGCGCCGCCGCCGGGATCGCGCCATAGGTTTCGAGCTCGGTGCGGACATAGCGGACGCCCGCATCGCCGCGCAGCGCGAAGGGCAGGACGTCGGCGGTGTTGAACTTCACCATCAGATAGCCCGACTTGTACGTCTCCTTGACGCCGCCATAGGCACCCTTGGCGCATTCGAGGTTGCAATAGCCGTAGCTGTCGAGGCCGACCGCATTGCGGAACTTGTCGGGATCGATCGACACGAAATCCTGAAGCTGGCCGTTGAGGTTGTTGCCCACGCCCTCGGTCACGAAGGCGAAGTCGGCGATCGTCACGCCGGCGGGAAGTGCCAGCGGCGTGTTGGTCTGCAACTGACGCTCGCGCGCGGTATATTCGTTGGTGCGGTACTGGCCTCCGAGCTGGACGGTGAAGCCTTGGTCGGCTTCCCACTCGCCATTGAGCTCGAACGTCTTGCTGACGATCGTATTGCGGCGGATGAAGTTCGACAGCTGCCCGCGCTGGGCGCCGTTCGAGACGGGCGGGCCGTAGAGGAAGCTCGCAGGATTGGTCGGATCGATGCCATAGCCGATCGCCGGGATGTCGGGATTGTCGCGGAAGTCGATCGAGAAGTTCCGCGTGTCGTTCGAATCGATCGCCACCTGCAGCCGGTCGACGTCGAGCCGCGATTCGCTGATGCCCGCCAGGCCGAACATGCGGAAGCTGTCGGAAAAGCGGTGGTCGAGATTGAAGTTGGCCTGCCTGAACTCCGACGTGAACGCCTCGTCCTGCATCTCGGAACGCAGGTCCACACCGTCGAACAGGCCGTAGACGAGCGAGCCGTTCTCATCGACCTCGATCTCGCGCACCGAGGTCATCGGCTGGCCCTGGTTCGAGGCGGCGCGGCCGAACGAGCGTGCGTCGAAATAGGTGTCGATGCGATCAACCTTGAAGCGAGAATAGAGGCCGTCGATCGAGATGTCGGTGTTGTCGCTCGGCTTCCACTGCACCGTCAGCGTGCCGGCGAGGCGCTCCTGCTCCTGGCTCGACTTGACCGGCCGGGGGAGGCGCGGGAGAAAGACGCCGCCGCCCGGCCGCCCCGACACCCCGGTGCGGCTCATGATATAATCATAGGCCGCGGCCGTCCCGGTGCGCGGATTGTTGGTCGAGCAATTGTTCGCGTCGGCTCCGACCGAGTTACCGCTGTTGGTAAAGCCCGGGACCGGGCTGGTCGTCGGCGCGCCGTTATAGACATAGCCGACCGGCGTGCAGAACGGGAACACGACGCCGGCATTCGGCGTGCCGGCGGGCTGCGCCTGACCAAAGGCATAGGTGGGCACCAGATCGACCGCCGAATAGGCGTATTCGTCGATGTGCCGCCGCGAATAGGCAATGCTGCCGAGGATGCCAAAGCTGTCGGCGAACTGCTTCGAGACGAGCGCCGACAGCCGCGGATCGACCTGTTTCGCGATATCGTTGTAGATGCCGCGCGCGGTCGCCGAGAAGTTGAAGTCCTTCTTCGAATCGAACGGCTTGGGCGCACGCAGGTCGACCGTGGCGCCCAGCGACCCTTCCTCGACATCGGCCGAGGTCGTCTTGCGGACGGCGAGCGACGAGAAAATCTCGGTCGGGAACGTCACGAAATCGAACGATCGGCCGCTGGCGACGCCGCCGCGGATGTCGGTGCCGCTCACTTGGCTGACACCCTCCATCCCGTTGATGCGCACACGCGTGAACTGCGCGCCGAGGCCGCGGACCGAGATGTTGCGCCCCTCGCCGCCGTCGCCGCGCGACAAGGCGACGCCCGGGATGCGCTGCATCGATTCGGCAAGGTTCGAATCGGGGAACTTGCCGATATCCTCGGCGACGATGCTGTCGATCGCCGCGGTCTCCTCGCGCTTCTGGATCAGCGCTTCGTTCAGCGACGCGCGAAAGCCGGTGACGACGATATCCTCGGCGCTCTCGCCCTCCTGCGGGGCGGCTGGCGCCGTCTGCGCCGCCGCCGGCAGCGCGATCAGCAGCGCCGCGAGGCTGGTGGATGCACGGATGCTGCGCTTCAGATGCAGTGACACGCTCATGTCCCCTCCCGATCGCGGTTCGCGAAGGCGAACCGACTTGATCCGGGCCGACATGCTGACGACGCCGTGCCCGACAGGAACCCTCATACGCCCGGCAATGCTGCCTGACAATATGATCTTACAACTTTGTCAGATCGGTGCGATCGCTTTCTACACGGCTCGGCGGGCCAGGGCTCGCCGGCGCTGCGCGGTTTCGGCACGCGCGCGCTCGACCGCTTCGGTTTCGGTGACGTCGAGCAAATGGGTGATGACGCGGTTGAGATGGTCACGCATCGCCGCGCGCGCCTCGACGGGCGAGCGCGCCTCGAGCGCGCGCAGGATGCGGCCATGCTCGTCAAGTCGGCTTTGCGTGCCGAGGCTTCCCGCCTTGCGCAGCACCTCGCGCGCGAGCGGCGAACGGAAGCGCATGTCCCAGAAATCGGTCACTGCGGCGATGATGACGGCATTGCCCGTCGCCTCGGCGATGCAGATGTGAAAGCGGCGGTCGGCGGCCTCGGCGGCAGCAGCATCGTCATCGTCCATCTGGGCCATCAATACGCGCAATTCCGCTAGATGCGCCTCGTCGATCTCGGTCGCGGCGACCGCCGCCACCTCGCCCTCGAGCAGGCGCCGCGCCTCGATGATCTCGAACGCACCGATGTCCAGCTCCGCCTCGCCCGCCGCCGCGGCGACGCTCGAATCGAGCACGAACACCCCCGATCCCTTGCGCGCCTCGACCAGGCCGAGCATCTCGAGCGCAATCATTGCCTCGCGGATCGTCGGTCGGCTGACGCCGAACCGTTCGGTCAGGTCGCGCTCGGCAGGCAGGCGCGATCCCGGGACGTAGATGCCGCTGGCAATGTCGGCGCGGATCGCCTCGACGATCCCGCGATAGAGCTTGCCGCCCTGTTCCCCAGTCTGCATCATGTCCTCGTCATTGGATCGACGATCGTCCTCCGCTGCCGGAGCGGCACCGTCAAGTGCAGCAGCCCGACCTTCATCAAAATGTCTGACAGCACACTTGCTTGTGGTCTAGCCACATTCTAGAACGCGGCAAACCGGCCCGCCTGAAGGCCGGCTTGTCGAGGGGATTGTCGATGCGAGTGGCCCTTGTTTCCGCCGTCGCCGCGTGCGCGATCGCCGCACCCGCCGCCGCCCAGGCGCCGTGGCGCGACATCACGCCTCGCGCGGGCCTCGCCGGCTGGACGATCGCGGGCGGCAACGCCCCCTACCGTGTCGAGAATGGCGAGCTGGTCGGGCGCGCGGCAGCGAACACGCCCAACAGCTGGCTCGTCTCGAACCAGCAATATGGCGACTTCATCGTCGAGTTCGAGGCGAAGACCGATCCCATCCTAAATTCGGGCATGATGATCCGCGGCCAGCGCCGCGCCGATTACCGGAACGGCGTTGTCCACGGCTATCAGGCGGAGATCGACCCGTCGAAGCGCGGGTGGAGCGGCGGCCTCTATGACGAGCAGCGGCGGCAATGGCTCTACACGCTCGGCCGCAATCCGGCGGCGCGCGCGGCATTCAGGTCCGGCGACTGGAATCGCTATCGGGTGGAGGCGATCGGCAACCGTATCCGCACCTGGATCAATGGCGTGCCCGCTGCCGACCTGGTCGACGACACCGACGCGCGCGGCTTCATCGCGCTGCAGGTCCATTCGGTATCGGACGAGGTTGCCGCGAAGCAGCCCGAGGTCCGGTTCCGCAAGATTCGCGTCATCACCGATCGCCCGGGGCGCTACGTCCTGCCCGAAACAAAGCTCGAGCAGCAGGGCTGGCTCAACAACCGCCTGAGCCCCGGCGAACAGCGCGCAGGGTGGAAGCTGCTCTGGGACGGGCGCACCACCAATGGCTGGCGCAGCGCCAAGGGGGCTACCTTCCCCACCAAGGGCTGGGCGATCAAGGACGGCATCCTGTCGGTCGAACCCTCGGGCGGCGGCGAGTCGACCAATGGCGGCGACATCATCACCACGCGCGACTATTCCGATTTCGAGCTGTCGGTCGACTTCCGCCTGACTCCCGGCGCCAACAGCGGGATCAAGTATTTCGTCGATCCCAATCTGCTCAAGGGCGAGGGATCGGCGATCGGGCTCGAATATCAGCTGCTCGACGATGCGCGGCATCCCGATGCGAAGATGGGGCGCGACGGCAACCGCACGCTCGGCTCGCTCTACGACCTCATCACCGCGCGCAACCTGTCGGATCCCGACAGCCCGGGCAAGCGCATCAATCCGCCCGGCGAATGGAATCGCGCGCTGCTGGTCGTGCGCGGCAATCATGTCGAGCATTGGCTCAACGGCTTCAAGGTGGTCGAGTACGAGCGCGGATCGCCCGAGTTCCGGCGGCTCGTCGCGATCAGCAAATACGCCGAATGGCCGCGCTTCGGCGAATGGGCGACGGGTCCGATCCTCCTCCAGGATCATGGCGACCGCGTCGATTTCCGTTCGATCAAGCTGCGCGAATTTTGAGGGGACGAGGGATGGACCGCCGAACGATCCTGAAGGGCGCGGGCGCAACCGCCGGGCTGGCGATGACCGCCAGAAGCTATGCACGCATCCAGGGTGCGAACGATCGCCTCCGCGTCGCGGTGGTCGGCATCAACGGCCGCGGTCAGGCGCATATGAGCGCCTTCACCAAGGTGCCGGGGTGCGAGATCACCCATTTGGTCGATGTCGATTCGGACGTGCTCGCCAAGCGCGCCGACGCCTTCGCCGGGAAGGGCAATCGGCGACCGGCGCTCGAGCGCGACTATCGCCGGCTGCTCGCCCGCAAGGACGTCGATATCGTTACCGTCGCGACGCCCGATCATTCGCATGCCAAGATCGGCGTCGATGCGATGCGGGCCGGCGCGCACGTCTATCTCGAGAAGCCGATCGGCATCGCGCCCGCCGAGGGCGAGGCGCTGATCGCCGCGCAGCAGCGCACCGGCCGCGTTCTTCAGGTCGGCAATCAGCAGCGGTCGAGCATCGAGACGCGTCAGCTCCTCGAACTCGTCCGCGACGGCACGCTGGGCGACGTTTACGAGGCGCAGACCTGGTACGCCAACAACCGCAAGTCGATCGGCAAGGGCAAGGTCACGGCACCCCCCGCCAATCTCGACTGGGAGCTGTGGCAGGGGCCGCGCCCGCGCGGAGCCTACCGCGACAACCTCGTCCATTATAACTGGCACTGGTTCTGGAAATACGGGACGGGCGAGATCTGCAACAATGCGATGCACGAGCTCGACATCGCCCGCTGGCTGATGGGCGTCACCTACCCGACGGCCGTGTCGGCGAAGGGCGCGCGCAACTTCTGGAAGGGCGACGACTGGGAGATGTACGATTCGCTCGCCCTTGCGCTCGACTATGAGGGCGGGCGGACGATCCGCTGGAACGGGCAGAGCTGCAACGGCATCCAGACCTTCGGGCGCGGGCGCGGCGTGCTGCTGCTCGGGACCAAGGGATCGGCGATCGTCGACCGCAACGGGTTCGAGCATTACGGTCTCGACGGCAAGCTGATCCGCGAGGTCAAGGCGCCGACCGAATCCGAGACCACGGGCACCGTCGGCGAGGGCGCGCTTGACGTCTATCACGCGCAGAACTTCATCGACGTGATCCGCGGCAAATCGCGGGCGCTCAACTCGCCGATCGCGGAAGGGCATATCAGCACGACGCTTTGCCACCTCGGCAACATGGCCTATCGCACCGATGCCGACCTCAAGGTCGATCCGCGCACGGGCCGCCCGGCGAGCGCGGCGGCGATGAAGCTCTGGGCAGTCGACTATGCGCCCGGCTGGGGGCTGAACGCCTGACCGAGACGCGCATCGAGCGGTTCGCCGCGATGGGAACGCGCGTCGAGCTGCATGTCTTCGGCGCGGTGGATGCCGACTGCCTTACCGCCGCGCGGCGCGCGATCGAGGCGGTGGACGATGCGCTGACGATCCACCGCCCCTCGCCCACGACGGCGCTCAACGAGGTGCTGGCGGATGGCGGGACCGCCGCCATCGACGATCCGATCCTGCTCGATGCGCTGGGACGCGCGGCCCACGCGGTCGCGGCAACCGGCGGCCTGTTCGACCCGACCGCCGCCGTCGGCGTGCCGGGACGCTGGCCCGCGCTGTCGATCGACCTTGTGGCTGCGCGGATCGAGGCCAGGGTGCCGGCGGCGTTAGACTTTGGCGGGTTCGGCAAGGGCTATGCGCTTGATCGCGCGGCCGATATCCTGCGCGCCGGCGGGGCGGCGAGCGCACTCCTGTCGGCGGGGGAAAGCTCGATCGCGGTGATCGGGTCGCACCCGCTCGGCGGGGGCTGGCCGCTCGCGATACCCGATCCGGTCGAGGTTGGGGCGACGCTGACGGTGATCGAGGTCGAGGACGCCGCGCTGTCGATCTCGGCCACGGCCGGAGCGGGGATGCTCGCACCGAACCGCGCCGCCACGGTCCGCCCACGCGACGGGTGTGCCGTGACGGATGCCCGGACCGCGGTGGCGGTCGAGACGAACGGCGCGCTGGCCGAGGCGATCAGCACCGCGCTGATCGTCGCCGATGCGGACGAGGCGGCGGCGCTGATCGCGGCGAGCCCCGGCGGTCGCGGCCTTTATCATCATGCCGCGGCAACGACCGCGGCGCGAGAGGATGTTGTATGAACGAGCGTGACTTCGACCTGACCCGCCGCGGCTTTCTCGACCGCGTGCTCGCCGCCTCGACCGGCGTCGGCATGGCGGCGGCAGCTCCCTGGGCGAGTGCGGCGGCGGCAGGCATTCAGCGCGGCGACCGGGTGAGACTGGGCGTCGTCGGTACCGGCGATCGCGGTCGGGCGCTGATCCAGAACATCCTCAAGACAAAGAATTGCACCGTTGCGGCGATCTGCGACAGCTATGCCCCGCATCTGGCGCGCGGCCGGGCGCTGGTGCCCGCAGGAACGCCGAGCTTCGCCGACTATCGCGCGATGCTTGATGCGAGGGGCATCGATGCGGTGGTGATCGCGACGCCGCTCGATCTGCATGCCAGCCAGACCTTCATGGCGCTCGATGCCGGGCTGCACGTCTGGTGCGAGAAGGCGATGGCGCGCACGATCGCCGATTGCGGCGGGATGGTGTCCCGCGCCCGCGCCGCCCGAAAGGTGCTCCAGATCGGCCACCAGCGCATGTTCCACCCGACCTATCTCAATGCTCGCAAGCGCGCCGCAGCGGGGGAGATCGGCACGATCACGCAGGTGCGCGCCAGCTGGCACCGCAACAAGAGCTGGCGCCGCCCGGTGGCGGCGGACGCCACCGACCGGCAAATCAACTGGCGCCTCTATCGCGATCGCTCCGCCGGGCTGATGACCGAGCTCGCGACGCACCAGCTTCAGGTCGCCAACTGGTTCATGGACGCGCTGCCGACACGGGTAATGGGGTCGGGCAGCATCTGCTTCTGGAAGGACGGGCGAGAGGTCTATGACCATGTCGCGCTGGTCTTCGACTATCCGGGCGGGCGGAAGACGATCTACACGTCGCTGCTCAACAACGCCCGCTATGGCTGCGAGGAGCAGATCCAGGGGAGCAAGGGGACGATCGAGCCCGAGCTCGGCCGCATCTATTCGGAGGACCCGGCCGCCGTCCCCGCTCTCGCGCAGATGCAGTGCGACGTCGCCGAGGGCAAGAAGCGCGCAGTGCCGATCGGCGGCGCGACCTGGTTTCCCGAACTCCCTGTCCGTACGCCGGGCAGTCCGCTCGGCTGGGGCGAGTATGACGAGACGATGCTCCAGTTCGAGGGGTTCGGCGAGGCGGTGCGCAAGGGGCGCGAGCTGCCGGGGCTGCTGAAAGAGGCGTATTATGCCAGCGTCGCGTCGTTGCTCGGGGAACAGGCGATGGA
Source organism: Sphingomonas spermidinifaciens (assembly GCF_002351485.1). Classification (GTDB taxonomy): domain Bacteria; phylum Pseudomonadota; class Alphaproteobacteria; order Sphingomonadales; family Sphingomonadaceae; genus Sphingomonas; species Sphingomonas spermidinifaciens. The sequence goes on from NZ_NWMW01000001.1 coordinate 1,765,675, forward strand.
CAGCGGGCGGGCGCTGGAGTGGCCGCGGGATCTGGTGAGCGTCTAGCCTCCCCCCGTTTGTCCCGAGCGAAGTCGAGGGACTTATTCGAGCGCAGCGAGAAGGCGGCAGGGTGCCTCGGCTTCGCTCGGCAAGCTCCCTCGACTTCGCTCGGGACGAGCGGGAAGTAGGGTCACGCCCCTGCCTTCACCTCCAGCCGCGGCACCAGCAGGTGGATGATCGCCAGCGCCACGAGATACGCGCTCCCCGCCCAGACGAACACCGGCGCGTAGCTGCCCACCGTCTCGAGCACCTGCCCGACATATGTGGACATGAGCATGCCGCCGACCGCCCCCGCCGCGCCGCCGATCCCCATCACCGACGCGACCGAAGAGCGTGGGAAGGTGTCGCTGACCATCGTGTAGAGGTTCGACGACCAGCCCTGATGCGCCGCGGCGGCAAGGCCGATGATCGCAACCGCGGTCCACAGCCCCGACACGCTGCTGGCAAAGAAGATCGGCAGGACGCAGAGCGCGCAGACAAGCAGCGCCGCCTTGCGCCCGGCATTGACGCTCATCCCCCGCTTGATGAGTGCCGAGGACAGCCAGCCGCCGCCGATGCTCCCCACGTCGGCGAGCAGATAAACGGCGATCAGCGGGGGGCCAAACGTCTTGAGGTCGAGGCCGTGGCGCTTGGCGAAGAAGTCGGGCAACCAGAACAGGAACAGATACCAGACCGGATCGGTCAGGAACTTGCCCGCGATGAACGCCCAGGTGCCGCGGCGGCGGAACAGCGCGGACCAGGGGATCTTCGGCGCGTCCTCCGCCGGGGCGACGTCCGAATTGATAAAGGCGAGCTCGGAGGGCGAGACGCGCGGATGCTCAGCGGGCTTGCGATAGAAGGCGAGCCACGCGACCAGCCAGACGAAGCCGAGCAGACCGGTGATGATGAAGGCCGCCTCCCATCCCAGCTGGATCGCAAGGACGGGAACGATAATCGGCGTCGCGATCGCGCCGACATTGGCCCCGGCGTTGAGGATGCCCGCAGCAAGCGCGCGCTCCTTCTTTGGAAACCACTCGGCGACCGACTTGATCGCCGCAGGAAAGTTCGCCGCCTCGCCCAGCCCCAGCGCGAACCGCGCCGCCGCAAAGCCGCCCGGCGTGCGGGCGAGCGCATGGACCATCGCCGCCAGGCTCCAGATCGCGATCGCGCCGGCATAGCCGAGCTTCGAGCCGATCCGGTCGATGATCGGCCCGCACGCAAGCAGGCCGATCCCGTAGGCGGCCTGGAACCAGAAGACGATGTTGCCGTAGTCGACCTCGCTCCAGCCCAGTTCGGCCTGAAGCGTGGGTTTCAGGATGCCGATGATCTGGCGGTCGATATAGTTGATCGTCGTCGCGAAGAAGAGCAGCGCGCAGATGATCCAGCGCACATTGCTGGCGGGCCGTGTCGGTCCGTTGGGTGTCACGCTCTTCTCTCCCTCGTCGCGGGCGTTCCCGCTTCTGTCAGTTGGCGCGGGCGTGGGCGATGCCGCGTTCGAGACCGCGCAGTTCGGCAAGGCCCCGCATCCGCCCGAGCAGTGAATAGCCCGGCAGCGTGCGCTTGTTGAGGTCGTCGAGCATCTGGTGGCCGTGGTCGGGCCGCATCGGGATCGAGCGACCCTCGCGCATTTGCAGGTCATGGACCGCGGCGACGATGCGCGGCATCTCGGCGTCGCCCTCCAGATGCGCAGCCTCGTGGAACGTGCCCCCGCCCTCTCGACGGACCGAGCGGAGGTGAAGGAAGCCGATCCGGCTGCCAAGCCGCTCGACCATGCCGGGCAGGTCGTTGTCCGCGCGTGCGCCGAACGAGCCCGAGCAGAAGCAAAGTCCGTTGGCGGCGCTCGGCACGGCCTCGAACAGTTGGGTCACATCGGCCTCGGTACTGACGACGCGCGGCAGGCCGAACAGCGGAAAGGGCGGGTCGTCGGGATGGACGACCAGGCGGATGCCGAGCGATTCGGCATGCGGGCAGACCGCCTCCAAGAAGGCGATCAGGTTGGCACGCAGCGCGTCGGCGCCGAGCTCGGCATAGCGCGCCAGCGCCTCGCGGAAGCCGTTGCGGGTGAAGCCCTCCTCGCTGCCCGGCAGGCCGGCGATGATCGTCGCCTCGAGCGCGGCGCACGCGCCCTCGTCCATCGCCGCATGCCGCCGCGCCGCGCGCTCGAGCAGGTCGGGCGCATAGTCCGCTTCCGCCCCCGGCCGGCGGAGGATGAAGCAGTCGTAGAGCGCCGCCATCTCATGCTCGAACCGCAGCGCCCTCGCGCCGTCGGGCAGTTCCCAGCCAAGGTCGGTGCGCGTCCAGTCGAGCACGGGCATGAAGTTGTAGGTGACGACGTCGATGCCCGCCGCGGCAAGGTTCGTCAGCGTCCGGCAATAGGCGTCGAGAAAGCGAGCGGGATCGCCCGTGCCGGTCTTGATATCATCATGGACGGGCACGCTTTCGACGACGCGCCAGCGAAGGCCAGCCGCCTCGATCCGGTCGCGATAGGCTGCGATCGTCTCGGCCGGCCAGACTGCGCCATTGGGCAGATCGTGGAGCGCGCTCACGATATCGGTCGCGCCCGATTGCCGAATATCCCGAAGCGATACCGGGTCGGATGCCCCGAACCATCGCATCGCCTGCGTCATCCACACGCCAACTGCCCCCGCTCTCGTACAGCGTCTTCGCCGCTTTACGATCTGCTATCATAGCGGATATGACAGGCCAATATTAAAATCGGTAAGACATCTTTTCGGAGGGGTATCATGCAGCAGGTCGATCGGCGCGCATTGCTGGCAGGATTGGGCATCAGCAGCGCTGCAATGGCGATGAGCGGTGCACATGCCCAGTCCACGGCGCAGGGCAATGCCGCGCCCGAGCGCGGCCCGCCGCGCGGTCCCGACCCGTCGGCGCGCGACCGCATCCGCTTCGCGGTGATCGGCCTCGACCATCCGCACATCTATGCAATGACCGACGCGCTGATCCGCGGCGGCGGCACGCTGGCGATGGTGCATGCGCCGGATGCCAAGCAGCGCGCGGCATTCCTCGACCGCTATGGCGACGTCCGCCTTGCGCGCAGCGAGGCCGAGGTGCTCGAGGCGCGCGATATCCAGCTCGTCGCAAGCGCCGCGATCCCCGACCTGCGCGCGCCGCTCGGCATCCGGGTGATGCGGGCCGGCAAGGACTTCCTGTCGGACAAGCCCGGCATCACCAGCCTCGCCCAGCTCGCCGCCGTCCGCCGCACCATCACCGAGACGCGGCGGAAGTTCGCGATCCTCTATTCCGAACGCTACGAGGTGCGCGCCGCGGTGCGCGCGGGCGAACTGGTGAAGGCCGGCGCGATCGGGAAGGTCGTGCAGACCGTCAACCTCGCGCCGCACCGGATGAGCCCGGCGAGCCGCCCCGACTGGTTCTGGGACACCGCGCGATATGGCGGCATCCTGACCGATATCGGCAGCCATCAGGCCGACCAGTTCCTGTTCTATACCGGCTCGACCCGCGCCGAGGTGGTTTCGGCACAGGCGGGCAATGTCGGCACGCCCCAGCATCCGCGCTTCCAGGATTTTGGCGACATGACGCTGAGGGGCGACGGCGGCACCGGCTATGTCCGTGTCGACTGGTTCACGCCCGACGGGCTGTCGACCTGGGGCGATGGACGGCTGTTCATCCTCGGCACGCAAGGCTTCATCGAACTGCGCAAATATATCGACGTGGCCGGGCGGCCTGGCGGCGACCACCTCTTCATCACCGACGCCAAGGGGTCACGCCATGAGGATTGCAGCCGCGTCCCCCTGCCCTTCGGCCCGCAGTTCGTCAGCGATGTCGTCGAGCGAACCGCGGTTGCGCAGGACCAGCGCCAGGCGCTGCTTGCCGCCGAACTCGTGCTGAGGGCACAGGCGAAGGCGACGCCGCCCGTCATGGACAGCGCCGCCGTTCAGTCCGCCGCCGATCGATCCGCGCGGCGGCGCAGATAGTCGTTCAGGGCGGCAATCGCCCAGCCGGCCTCGCGCCGTGCCGCGGCTGTAAACGCGGCAGGATCCTGCGACAGGCGCTCGGCACAATGCGCGAGCCGGCGAAACCCGAGCGTCCCGGCAAAGCCCCCCAGCCGGTGCGCCTCGAACGGATCAAGTGCCGGGGCGACGAGAAAGCGTTCGAGCTCCTCGGCCAGCCGGGCGGCCATCGGTCCGATCGCCGCGTCGCCGAACTGCTTGACCGTGCCGTTGAGCGCTTCCCCGCGATCGAGCCACGGCGCCAGCGCCGCACCGAACGCGGTGACGTCGTCGGGCATGGGAAGCTCGGGACGCCAGCTTCGCGCGGCCGGCGCGCCATAGGTCAGGATCGGCACCCCGCTCGAACGGGTCTTGGCATCGGGCGCACGCAGGACGACGACGGCACCCGCGTCGTCGGCGTGCCGGGTCACACGGGCATGGAGGCCGCGCACGATCGCGCTGACAATCCGCCGGCGGGCACGATCACGATCGGCGATCGCCACGACAAGCGGCCGCGGATCGAGCGGCGAGGCGCCGGAACGCGCGCGCTTTTCGGCGTAACATATGATCTTCATCAAGGCACGACAGGTAGGTTATTTGTCAGAGGAGTACCGATGAATGCGCGAAGGGGGCAAGTGAGCGTGAGCGGCCGGGTCGCTGTCGACAATGGCCGTTTGGCCAGGCGGGAGGTGCCGTGCCCGCAACACCGTCGATAATCTCCGTCCACCGGACGCCTCCGTGCGATCCGCACCGGCAGGCGAGCCGATGACAGGGGGCGCAACCCTTCGCCCCCCGTCGCCGGTGCAGTTCGTGGCGCTGGCGATCCTCGTGCCGGCGATCCTCGTCGTCTTCGCATTGTTCCTCGGCGGCGAATATTCGCGGGTCCAGGAGGCGCGCCGCGTTGCCAGAACCAGCGCCGAGGTGACGAAGACCGCGCTCGAACTTCGCGCCGCGCTGCGCCAGGCCGAAACCGCGCAGCGCGGCTACGTCCTGACGCGGAATCCGCGCTTCCTCGCACCCTATCGACCGGCGCAGCGCATCGCCGAGGCGCGCCTTGCGCGCTATCGGACGCTGACCGGCGACGCGGCGGTCGAAGAGGTGGTCGCGGCCAAGTTCGCGGAGATGGATCAGGTGCTGTCGCTGGGTTCGGCCGGGCGATGGGACCGCGCCGCGACGCGCATCGCCGATGGCGAGGGTCTGGCGCTGATGGGCCGGATCGAGCGGCTGATGCAGGCCCAGATCGACCGCAGCGATCGACAGACGAAGGAAGCGGGCGATCGGTTCGAGGCGCGCAGCCGATCGGTCCAGCGCCGTGCCTGGGCATTGGTCGCGATCATTACTGTCGCGCTCGTGCTCGGCCTCGCCGTGCTATGGCGGCTGCGTGCGCAGCGCTGGGCGGCGGCGGTCGCCGCTCAGGACGCCTCGACGCGGCACCGCGCGATCCTCGACAGCACCAGCGACGCGATCGTCATTTTCAACCCCAGCGGTTCGATCGAACAGGCCAATGCCGCCGCCTTCCGCCTGCTCGGCTATCGGCCGGGCGAGCTCGAGCGGCGGGACGTCGCCTGCATCCTCGACATCGCCCCCGGCGAGGGCACGTTCCACGAACGCGTCGGCGTTCGCGAGGATGGCATCGCCGCGCCGATGCGCGTCGACCGGACCGCGCGCGCCAGCGACGGCCGCGAGGTGCCCGTCGACGTCTCGCTCGGCCTGATGCCGCTGCCCGACGGCCTCCACGTCGTCGCCTCGCTGCGCGACGTGTCCGAGCGTCAAGCCGTCGAGCGGATGAAGAGCGACTTCATCGCGACCGTCAGCCACGAGCTGCGCACCCCGCTAACCTCGGTCATCGGCGCGCTCGGCCTGTTGCGCGCGGGCTCTGCCGGCGAACTGCCCGGCCCGGCCCACAATCTGGTCGCGATCGCGGAGAACAATGCGCGGCGGCTCATCCGGCTGACCAACGACATTCTCGATCTCGACAAGCTGAGCTCGGGTGCGATGCAGCTCGAGATGGCCGAGATCGACCTTGCCGAGGTCGCGGCCGACACCGCCGAAAGCTATCGCGCCGCCGCCGAGGCGCGCGGCATCCGCATCGCAGTGGAGGCGGACGACGGACCGCTCACCGTCAGTGGCGACCGGCAGCGGCTGATCCAGGCGGCGGGCAACCTCCTCTCCAACGCGATCCGCCATACTCCCGACGGTTCGCGAATCACTATCGCCACCCGGTCGCAGGACGGCCGCGCGTTGCTCGCCATCTCCGACGAGGGTGCGGGCGTGCCGATGGAGTTTCGCGACCGCATCTTCGACCGCTTCGCACAGGCGCCCTCCGACCAGGGGGGCGGCACCGGCCTCGGTCTCGCGATCGTGCGCGAAATCGTCGGCGGGCACGATGGGTCGGTCTGGTACGAGGAAGCGCCCGGCGGCGGCGCAAGCTTCGTCATCGCGCTTGACCGGGTGCGCCGCGTGGCCCGGGACCGCATCATGCTGCTGTCTGAGGATGCCAAGACGATCGCGCGCATCGCCGCGATGGTCGAGGCGGACGGCGCCGTGCTCGAACCCGTCTCTACGATCGCGGCGGTCGAGGCGGCCGCACGATCGGCGACGCCACCGGCGCTGTTCCTGTTCGACCTCGATCTGGCGGCCGAGCGGCACGCTGACCTGCGGACGTGGCTCGAGCGCGATCCGGACCTCGGCGAGGTGCCGCGCGCGATCGTCTCGCAAGCGCTGGCCCAGTGCGAGGCGGCGCTGCCGTTCGACGTTGTCGGCTGGTTCGCCAAGCCGATCGACGAGGCGGCGGTGCGGTCGGCGCTGCATGAAAGCCGGACGCGCCGACAGCGGGCCGGCGGCCCCGTCATCCTCAATGTCGAGGACGACCGCGATCTGGGCACTGTCATGGCCGCAGCGATGGCGGGCGAGGGAGAGCTGCTGACGGCGCCCGACCTGGCCACCGCACGCCGCCTGCTCAAGGAGCGGACCCCCGATATCGTCATCCTCGACCTCGCCCTACCCGACGGCAACGGCATCGAGCTGCTGCCCCACCTGATCGACGCAGATGGCTGTCCCATTCCCGTCGTCGTCCACTCGGCGCAGGCGGTGTCGCAGGCGCTGGTCGATCGCGCCGCCGCCGTCGTCACCAAGTCCCGCACCACCCTGCCCGATCTGCGCTCGATCGTGCGCGCGATCGCCGATGGCCGAACGCCGGAGAGCTGAATGTCCGACCCGCTTCGCATCCTTTATGTCGACGACGACGACGACGTGCGCCAGATCGCGACGCTGTCACTGCGGCTCGATCCGTCGCTGCACGTCGTCGATGCTGCATCGGCGCAGCAGGCGCTGACGCTGGTCGATGCCGATCCGACTGCGTTCGATGCCTTCGTCTTCGACGTGATGATGCCGGGCATGGGCGGCATCGAGCTGATGCAGCGGATGGCCGGTCGTGGCGATCGGGCCGCCACCGTCCCCGTCATCCTGATGACCGCGCGCGCGCAGGCATCGGATATCGAGGGCTATCTCGCGGCGGGCGCGCGGGGCGTGATCGTCAAGCCGTTCGATCCGATGCGCCTCGCCGCCGACCTCCGCGCGATCGTCGCCGAGGGGTAGCGCAAAGGCGGTTGGCGCGGCGGGCCTTGCCGACCGCCCCTCATTCGTACCGCAGCGCCTTGACCGGGCTCGTCCGCGCGACGCGCCAGGCATGGCCGGCGACGGTCGCCACCGCGATGCCGAGCGCGAGGCCGCCGGCCAGCAGGAACGGCACCGGCGTCAGCGCGATGCGCTGGTCGAAGCCGTTGAGCCAGTCGCGCATCAGCCACCAGGCGATCAGGTTGGCAACCAGCACCGCCCCGGCTGAACCGCCAGACGAGCAGCCGGAGGATGAATCGACCCGGCGCTTCATCGACAGCTATCGCGAAGTCGCCCGCCCGTTCGTAGCGCGCCGCCGCCGCTTCGCGGCGCGCGCGTTCGCCGACGAGCTCGCCCGGCTGTTCGCGGTCGAATGGGTCGAACACCGGCTAGAATGCGCGATCGACGGGGCGCTGACGATCGACGCCGACCCCGATCTGCTGGCGCAGGCGCTGCTCAACCTGCTGCGTAACGCCGCCCAGGCAAGCGACATGCCCGGCCGACGTCGCGTCTGGCTGAGGATGACAACGACCACGGAGGGCCTCTTGATTGAGGTCGAGGACGATGGTCCCGGCATCGCCGAAGCGCTGCGCCAGGATGTCCTCCTACCCTTCTTCACGACCAAGCCCGACGGGTCCGGAATCGGCCTTCACCTCGTACGGCAAGTCGCGATCGCGCATGACGGTCGTGTCGAAGTCGCCACCGGGGCGGCGGGCGGGGCGCTGATCCGGCTGGCGAGCCTCTGACCGGATCCTGCCGCCCGTCCATGCCGTAGCCGACCTGGTTACCGATGATCGTATCGCCCCGCCGCGGAACCCACGCCCGACGCGAGGGCACCGCTCGCCAAACCACCTAAGGCAGCTTCGTGCGGCATCGCCGGGGCCGGTTTCTATCGAGGATCATGTTCGCGCAATCTTCGGCTGCTTCTTGCGAGGGGCACCGTCGGCGCCACGGATGTCGGTGCTGTTTTTCAGCGGATCAGAAGGACCGAGTTCATGCGTCAACGTTCAATGAAAATCCGATCGGCGCCCATCGTCGCCGCGCTGCTGGGAGTGTCTCTCTCGGCATGCATGTCGGGCGCCGAGCAACGGCAGGTCAATTTCCTGAACGACAGCGGAACCTGCGACCAGTTCGGCGCACGTCGCGGCTCGCCCGCCTATAGCGACTGCATGCTCGCGCAGCAGCGCCGGCGGGACGACAAGCGGCTCCGGTCACTCGAAGAGGCGCGCACGGCATCCGAGCTCGCGCGCAACGGACAGATCATGGCCGAGCGCGCGAGGCGTGACCGCTGCCGTCGCAATCCGGATCGCAAGGAATGCGGACGTTGAGCGCGCTGTCCGTCGCAGCCGGCGAGGTCGGCGACGACCAGCGTTCGGGCGCCTCGGGGACGCTCGGGTCGCGCGGTGTCCATCTCCTTCGGGCTTGACGAGTGCGATGCCGTCCTCGCGGGCGTGACGGCCGCCGAGCCCGACAGCATCGCCGCCCGCCGTCGCGACCGAGCGAGCAGGGCGACCGGGCCAGGTTCGGCGCGCCGGCGCGCGATATGCCCGCTTCGACCATGAACAGCTGATGCGGGCGCGGATCCGGCCTTCGCGCTCCTTCCCGTCCGCTGCGCATCCTTGGAAGCCCAGAGCCGCCGTTAATCGATGGGTGCAGTCGTTGGCCGCGCAGGGCAGACGCGCCGGCGTTGCGGGCGGACAAGTTGTGAGGCGCGACCACTTTTTCTGGCCGGATCGCTGCTTCGCGGGCATAGGCACCTCAAAATGGAGGAGCGGACATGCGCGATGGGCGATCCCCGACCGACGGTTCGACCGCCGCGGACATGGGCGAGCAAACGCTGCGGCGGATCAGCCGGCGGCTGATGCCGCTGCTCTTCGTCCTGTACCTTTTGGCCTATATCGACCGCCAGAACGTCTCCTATGCCAAGCTCGAGATGGTCGATGCACTCGGTCTGTCTGAGGCGGCCTATGGGCTGGGCGCCAGCCTGTTCTTCCTCGGCTATTTCCTGTTCGAGGCCCCGTCGAACGTCATTCTCGCGCGGGTCGGGGCGCGAGTGTGGTTCGCGCGCATCCTGGGCACCTGGGGCCTGATCACCGTCGCGCTCGGCTTCACGCGCGATGCGACCATGTTCTACGTGCTGCGCTTCCTTCTGGGTGCGGCCGAGGCGGGGTTCTTTCCGGGCGTCCTGTACGTCCTGACGCTCTGGTATCCGCAGGCACGGCGTGCACGGATGGTCGGATGGTTCATGATCGCGAGTGCGGTCGCCAACGCAGTCGGGTCGCTGATCGGCGGCGCGCTGCTGGAGATGGGCGGGCTCTGGGGCCTCGCCGGCTGGCAGTGGATCTTCGTCGCGACGGGCATCCCCGCGGTGCTGATGACGCCGGTGGTGCTGCTCGCCCTGCCCAGCCGGCCGGCCGACGCTCGGTTCCTGAGTGCGACGGAAAAGGCGTGGCTGGCCGACACCCTCGCGGCCGAGCCCAAGCAGGTGGCGGACGGATCGGCGTGGCGCGCGATGATCGATCCCGACGTGCTCCGGCTGGCGGCGCTCTATTTCGCCATGCCGCTCGGCGCGTACGGCCTCAGCTACTGGCTGCCGACGATCGTGCGCGGTTTCGGGGCATCGGATTTGCAGAACGGCCTGCTCAACATCGTGCCGTGGATGTGCGTCGCGTTCGCCTTGTGGGCGGTGCCGCGGCATGCCGCCCGACACGGCGCAAACCGGTGGCATATCGTCGCGCCGATGCTGGTGGCGGCGGCGGCACTGATCGGGAGCGTCGTGTTGCCCGGCGCGGCGGTAAAGTTCGCATGCCTGTGCCTGGCGGCCGCGGCGGTGTTCGCGGGGCAACCCATGTTCTGGAGCGTGCCGCAGCGCCTGCTGACCGGAGCACATGCCGCCGCGGGGCTGGCCGCGATCAACTCGATCGGCAATCTTGGCGGCTTCGTCGCGCAGAACGCGGTGCCGGCGGTGCGCGACGCGACGGGCAGCAATCTGACGCCGATGGCACTGCTTTCGGCCGCCCTGGCGATTTCGGCCGCTGGGTTCTTCCTGTTGCTGCCTCGGATTGAACGCACGCGGTAGCGAACCGCGTGACGCCGCCCGCGACGGGCGCGAGCACGTTGATCGACTAGCCACCAGCATGAACGACGCTGTCGCGCTCTGCGCTAGCAAGAGAGGCGCCTGCGCGCCCCACCGATCCGCCTTCGCCAATTGAGTGACCCCCCACGAAAATGAGCACCGTTCATTTTCTATTAATTGAGCAGTGTTTATTTCCTCTGCCTGAGGCCGACATGGTTTCGCCGCCCTGCTGTTAGGGTCGCAAGGAGAAGGACGATGAACGCCAAGCACCTGATCGCCGCCGCCGCGCTTGCCGCCGCGACCGTCACCGGTAGCCAGCCGGCCGCCGCCTACCCGCTAAAGATCACCGGCCGGAGCCTCGCGAGCGCGCAGCTCAAGGTCGACGTGCTCCGACAGATCGCAGAATATTCGAGCCGGACCGGCGGCTGTCGCTTTCTGCATTCGGCGCATATGGACGTGATGCCGCGCAGCTATGTGCCGCGTCAGCCGACTCGCCCCGCCCTGACGCTCGGTGGCCACTTCGAGGTGTGGACCGTCAACGCCTGTGCAGCGAAGCAGCGCTTCCAGATCGCGATGTGGCCCTCGCGCCGAGGCGGTGCCAATTTCGCCGTCACGCCGCTGACCGGTCGAATGTCGCTCGCGACCTCGTGAAGCGCAGCGTCGTTTCAAACGTTGCACTGCCGTACTATCCCCGCACCCCACAAGGAGAAGCATCGTGAACACGACCTTCCTTGGCGCAAGATCGGTTGCCCTCACCATTGCGGCCGCGACTGCTGCCGCGTCCCTGCCCACCGCCGCCGCCGCGCAGGTCGCGGGCTGGCACGGCCGCTATGTCTGGGAGGAGGATGTCGGCCGCCGCGGCGGAACCGATCCTGGGGACAGCATCGCTGCCTTCATCACCTATCGGCTTCAGGTCGGCCCCAATGCGGGATCGACCGGGTGCCGCCTGGAGGGTCAGGGATTGCAGACCAACAAGCGGATCTTGTGCACCATTACCCCGCAGCGCGGATCCGCGATCGTCAAATTCTATGGCTATGGTCCCGACAACATGTTCGATGACGGCTATCGCCGCGGCCAGACGCTGTTCACCCTGACGCGGGGTCCGCGCGGCATCACCACCACGCTGCAGGCGCTCAAGCCGTCGAATCGTGCCACGCCGCGCAGCGGCACGCTGTTCCGGCGCGCGGGATAAGCGATGGGCCGGCGATCCGATCACAGCCGCGAAGAGCTGCACGCGCTGATCCTTCAGGCCGGCGAGGCGCTGATGGCGGAAACCGGCCTCGCGGGCTTTTCCGCACGCGAAGTCGCCAAGCGCGTCGGCTACACCATCGGCACCGTTCACAATGTCTTCGGCAACGTGGACGGGCTGGTGATGGCCATCAATACGCAGACCTTCGCAATCTGGGCGGAGGCGCTGCGGGCGCGACTGGCCGATGCGGAAAGCGATCGGATCGCCGCGCTGGTGCGCGCCTATTTCGCCTTCGCCCGCGCCAATCCGCTGCGCTGGTCGGCAATCTACGAGCACCGCGTCGCAGCCGACGCGATCCCCGCCGATCAGGCCGCGGTGCGCGGAGAGCTGACCGGCATCGTCGTCGGCGAGGTCGCGGCGGCGCTCGGCCGGGTGCCGGACGAGGCGGTCGGCACGCTCGCGCGATCGTTGGTGGCAACCGTCCACGGGCACTGCACCTTCGACGCCGATGGGTCATGGGCGGCAATGGGCCAGCGCGACGCGGAAGCGGCCGCGCTGGCTCGGGTCCGCGAGAGCATTGCGGCAGCGCTGGCGCGCTGACCGCCGATCGGGAGAGATCGTCATGGGTATGATCGACCTCTTCGGCGCCTTTATGGACAAGCAGTTCCAGAAGACGCCGGACGGCTACATCTATCGCTTCAATGCCAAGGGACCACCGATCCGCGTCTCGGAAAGCGACCATGCCCGATACGTCCGTCGCGGCGGGTGGAGCTTCCTGTTCCATGTCGCCGGGCTGATGCTGTCGATCATCGCCGCAGCGATGGTGACCGCGCACTGGTTCCCGGCGGGCGGCGAGGCGGGCGGCATGGTGCTGATGGGCGCGCTGCTCATCGGCATCGGCGTCGCGCTGTACAAGTCGCTCGCCTGGTCGATGCGGGCGCCGGAGCGCGAGCTCGGCACCGCACCTGTCGATGTTTCTACCCTGACCCCGCAGCGGGTGCTCCGCACCGAACCCCGTGCCACGCCGGCACGCAAGGCATCCGGCCTCGTCCTTTTTGGCTATTTCGTCGCCGAGATGGTCGCCGGGATCGCGGGCGCGCTGCTGCTCTATCGCCTGCTCGAGCCCTTAAACGAGAATGCCGCGATCGTCGGTGCGCTCGTCGGGTTCGCCGCTGCCGCCTGGGCGATCGACCGCCTGTGCGTTCGCCGGACGGGCGAGAGCGTGCTCGAAAGCCTGCCATTCATCCCCTGACCCTCTTCCAGCGGAGCAACGTCATGGCCTTTTGCACTGATTGCGGCACCGAACTGCCCGCCGGCGCCCGCTTCTGCCCGTCCTGCGGCAAGCCTGCGGGTGTATCTGCCGCGGCCGCCGCACCGGTCGGCGCCGCGCCACAGCCGGTAAGCCACCCGGCGCCACCGCCGCCAGCGGCGCGCAGCCGCGGAGGCCGCGGCGGCGCGAGGCTGATCCTGCCGGTGATGATCGTCGTCGCGCTGTTCGTCATCGGCTATATGCTGCTGGTCCAGCGCGACGGTGCCCGACCGATCGCCGAAACCGGACGCAGCCGCACCGAGGCGCCATCCGACGACACCCGGACGGAAGTCGCCGAAGCCGCGGACGCCGCCGATGACCCGACCCGCACTACCGTCCCCAGCCTCGACGCTGCGTTCAAGGCCGATCCAAGCGGCGCGCGCGCACGCTATGACGGATCCGTCACCGTCAGCGGCACCGTCGCCGCCGTTACGCTCGGCGGCACGCCGTCGCTGTCGCTCGAGGGAAGTAAACCCTTCAACTACGTCATCGCCAATGTCTCCGACGCCTCGGAAATCGGGGACGCGGCGAAAGGCAGCCGCATCAACCTCACCTGCGATCGCGTGACCGCACTTGCGGGCACGACGATGCTACAAGGTTGTGTGCGCGACTGAGCGAACGGCCGGCGCGAGCGGGAGACGAAGGATGAGAGTCGATCACAGCCTGCTCCCGTGGTTCACGCCATGGCCCGCCGGCCGCGACCGCCTTGCCGCGTCGTTCAACAGCGCGTTCGTCGGCTGACATGACGGGCCGGTCGCTCAAGCGGCTCGCGCTCGGCGGTTCGGCGGTGCTGCTGGCGGGCGCCGCACTCTGGGCCGGTGCGCGACCGGTCGGCGAAGCCATGACCCGGCCGCCCGTCGCACCTGGCGCCGGCACGGTGGCGGCAGGCGCAGCCGCTTTTGAGGGCGCAGGCTTTGGCGGCATCAGCATGGCCGCGCTGGAGCGGAACGCCCTGCCCTGGCGCGTGGTAGCCGCCGCCCTCGTCCTCGAAGAGCAGGCGCGCGACCCGGCGGCGCGGGTCGACAAGGCGACGCTGTCGCGGGTACTCGAACGGTTCGGCTTTCTTACCCGAGCCACCGTCATCAACCGACCGGCGGGCGTCGGCGCGCGGCCGGGCGGCATGGCGCTCGGCCTGACGACAGGCGACGTCGCGCCGGTGGGTGGGAGCGTCGTGCGCGTCGCCAATCTCGGCTGCGCTGCGTGCCACGCCGGCATCGGCTATCACGCCGATGGCAGTCCGGACCCGAGCCGGGCGGTGCTCGGCATGCCGAACACGTCGCTCGACCTCGAAGCGTATACAATGGCGGTGTTCGCGGCGCTGCGCCGACACGCCGACAGCGATCGCCTGCTCCCCGCCGCAGCCGCGCTGTTCCCCGAGATGAGCTGGCGCGAGCGGGCGAGCCTGCGCCTCCTCGTGCTGCCGCTCGTCAGGCAACGACTGGCCGACCTGCAAGGGCGCGACCGCCCGCTGCCCTTCCCGAACGGCACGCCCGGCAGCACCAACGGTGTCGCTGCGCTCAAGGCGGCGCTCGGCCTGCCACTGATTGGCGGCGGCAGCGGCGATGTCGGAACGGTATCCATCCCGGAGCTGGGCGAGCGGGTCTGGCGGACGCGCCTGCTTGCCGACGGTGCATACGGTGTTCCGGGCGGTGGGGCGCACGCCATGACCGAAGCCGACCTGACGCCTGCGCACCTCTCGGCGCTGGGCGCGATCACCACCTTCTTCACGGTGCCCAGCATGGGCGTCCATCCCGATGCGGCCATTGATGCGCTTGGGGACGCGGATGCAGTCGTCGACTTCCTGAAGGCGTACCGCCCCGCGCCGTTTCCCGGCGCCGTCGATCCGGCGTCCGCGCGAGCCGGTGCCGCGATCTACGCCGGCCGTTGCGCCGCGTGTCACGGCGACTATCGCCTGGACGGACGGCGCGCGCGGCTGGTCCGGTTTCCCAACTGGGTCGGACCGGTCGGCACCGATCCGCTACGCGCCGCGGCCTTCGACCCGGGACTGGTCGCGGCGGTTGGTCGAAGTGCCTATGCCTCGCGGATTCGCGTGACACTCGGCCCCGGTTACGCCGCGCCGCCGCTCGCGGGACTTTGGGCCTCGGCACCCTATCTGCACAACGGATCGGTGCCGACGCTGGCGGCGCTGCTTTGGCCGCAGACGCGGCCCTCCCGCTTCCAAACAGGGGGCCACGCGCTCGACTTCGACAAAGTCGGCCTGCGGCTGACGGATCGCGGCGCCTATCCCCCGGGCTATCGCCCCTTTGCGCAACCGGTGTTGCTGGACGCGCGCCGGCCCGGACGCGGCAATGGCGGGCACCTTTTTGGCATGGACCTGCCGGATCCCGACAAGCGGGCCCTGATCGAGTTCATGAAGCTGCTCTAGACGAGCACTTCCTCGATCGGCCGGCGCGCGCGGGGCGGCTGCTCGCCGGGCGGGCGGCGGCCGATCCGGAATGCGCTGACCACCCGGCGATCCGCACCGATGCCCGCCGCGCGCGCGATCTCGGCCGCGGCGCCGGGATCGTCGGCAAGCGCGGCGAGCACTGCGGCGCCGAAACCCGCTGCCTCGATCCGCAGCCACAAGCGGTAGAAGCGGGCGCCGCTGTCGAACGGCGCTTCGTTGCGCGGCCGGTGGAACACGACGAGCCCCGCCCCGCGCGCCACCTTGGCGCCCTCGGCCAGGAGCGGCCGCGCGAGCCCGATGCGCGCGAGCAGCCTGAACGCGGGCCCCAGCACCAGCGCTGCGCCGCGCGCCTCGATCCCGCTCATCGCCATCGCGTCGGCATTGAGCCCGTCAACTGCCCAGCGAGGATGGCGGCGGTCCAGGCGCATCCAGCCGCGCAGCTCGGCACGGAATGCATCGTCGCGCATGAAGCGGTAGCTCGCCGCGTCATATCGCCCGGCCAGTTGCTTCAGTATCGCGGGATCGGTGACCACCGCGGCATCGTCGGCAACCAGCGCCTCGGCCGCCCGGCGATCTGCGGCCGTCGGCTTCGCGAACGCGGCGCGCCACGACTGTCGCGCCTCGACGACGCCGACAAGCGGATCGGGCTCGCCATCGTCCACCAAGCGCCATCCGGCGACGCCGCGCAAGTCCGGCTCGTCGGCGGGCGTCGCGGTCGGCACAAGCGCCAGACCGCGCCGGCCGGCCGCCAGCCGCATCCCCTCTGCCGCGGCACCCAGACTGATTGCGGCATCGTTGCCGCGCGGGTCGCCCGTCGCCAGTCGAGATCGCAGGCCCTCGAATAGCGAGATCCCGTCGTCGCCGACCAGCCGCCATCGTGCCGGCTGCACATTGTGCACGCTCGGCGCCAGCGCTGCCTCGGCGACGAGGGCGATGCGGTCGATCGCGCTCACGCCAGCTCCTTTCTGAACAGGTGCAGATGGTGAAGCGGCCGGGCGCCGAGCTTCTCCATCTGCCGCAGGCTCGCCGCGTTGACGTCGGCGATCCAGGTGATCCCGAGCTGGCGGTAGCCGGCGTCGCGGAGCGAGGTGACCGTGCGGGCGAGCATGCCGCCCATCACTCCCTGACCGTGCATCGCCCGAGCGACCGAATAGAAGATGATGACCGCCCGCTGCCGTCCGAGCCGGTATCGCAGATAATGGAATGGCGTCGTCAAGCCGATCCGGGAGCCGGTCGCCGCGAGCAGGCCGTTGAGATCGGGAATGCAGATCACCGTCCCGACCGGCTGCCCGTCCTTGAGCAGCACGGACGAGAGACGCGGGTCGAGGATCGACATCATCTCGCCCGCCTGAAAGCGGAACTCCGCCGCCGTCAGCGGCACGAACATCGGATTGTCGGCGAAGCCGTCGTTGAGGACAATGCGCGCTTCCTCCATCCGCTCGGCGAAGCTCGCCTTTGCGACCGGCGCGAAGCTGAATCCCTCGCCGGGCTCGAGCGTGCGCAATCCCTCGGTCCGCGCCGCAGCAAGGTCGAGCTCGAAGGTACGCATGGGAAAGAAACGTGCGAAGCCGTTCGCCTCAAGCAGCCGGGGGACATGCGCGGCGTTGACGACCATGTCGGTATAGGCGCGCGCACCGTATCCACCGGTCATGACACCGCACTGCTGCATGGCGGTCAGGTTGAAGTTGCCGACGAGGTCCGCCTGACCTTGCTCCCGCGCGAACCGCTCGGCAGCGCCGAGCAACACCGCGGCGGCATCCGCATCGTCGGCGCAGTCGAAGAAGCCGAACTGCGCGCGGGCGGTGCCATGGGCGCTGTTCGATTGGCGATGCACATGGGCGATGATCCGACCGACAGGTCGGCCGGCCCGGTGTGCTGTCCAGAAAGCGAACGGGTTCCCCGCCGTCCAGAGCGGGTTCGCGCGCGCGTCGAGCATGCGCCGGACGTCGCCCTTGAGCGGCGAGACATAGCCGACATCGGGGGCATAGGCGTTGAAAGGGGCAGCGAAGAACGCATCGACGTCGCCGGAACGAAGCTCGACCGTCATGCCGCCGCCTCGATCAAGCGTGCCGCCACTGCGATCTCGTCGTCGAGCTCGGCACCCGCCAGCCCGCCGGCCGCGATCGCGAGGAACTGCGGCGGGCTACGCGACACGCGGATCAGATGGGTCGCCTGCGCGGCCTGCAACAGGTCGCGCGCGGCGTCGCCCGCCTCGTCGTCCAGATCTGCGTCGACGACACGGTGGGCCAGCAGCGGCTCGAGGCTGGCAGGCGGATAGGCGGCAAGCGCCTCGCCGTCGATCAACTGTCCCCCTTCGAGCAGCGGATGCGCCGACAGGATCGCGGTCAATCCGGCCCCGGGGGTTCGGGCTAGGGCGGCGACCAGCCCGGCGCCCTGCGGGCCGCGGCCCTGCGTCCGCTCGATGAGGAGCAAGAGCGCGCCGACCGCAAAGCCGCCCGCCGCCAGCCGGACCGCGGCAGCGGCATCGAGCGCAGCGACGCCGATCCAACCGACGAGCGTCATCAGGGCGGCCGCCCCGGCATTCACCGCAAGGTCGGCGAGCAGCCCGCCCGGCGTCCCGCGATCGTCGACCAGACGCGACGAACCGAGCACGATCACCAATACCGCCACTGCGCCGCCCCGAACCGGCAGGTCGGGGAAGATCGCGTGAAAGTCGGTGAGGGCGAGCGGGATCGTCAGCACCAGCGCAAGCAGGAAGGTGTCAAGCGTCCGCCGCTCGGCTGACCGCAGGTCGCCCCGCTCACGCGCCAGCATCCCGATCGTCAGCGCGAGCATGACCGACTGATAAGCGGCGAGCGCCACCGCCGCGCCCTCGCTCCACGCCACGCCGAGCGTCAGCGCAAGGGCGGTGAAGGTGATCCCGCCCCCCAGCCCCAGCAGCTTGACCGCGCGCGGCGCATGGCGCCGGCAGAGCTGTTCGGCGAGGCGAAGCCCGGCGAGCGGCAACCACGCCGCGGCGATCATCAGCGCGACGATCAACGGGAGCGATCCGGTGGCGAACACGGCGAGCCGCAACGCCAGCAGCAGGCCGGTGAGGGCATAGAGCGCGCGCAGGCGAGCTGCCACCGGCGAACGCGACGCCGCCTCGCCCGCCGCGCGCCAGGCGAACGCCAGCGCGGCGAGCGCGATCGCGGTGATGAGGCTGTCGATCACGCCATCATCTTCTGCATGAAGCGCCGCACCGCAAAGCAGCGCACTGCCGCGATCGGGGCAGCGAGCGGGCGCTCGATGCGAACCTTGTGCGGGTTGAAGAAATAGCCGCGGTGATCGGTCCCGCCCCCGCGGCCCAGGATCACGCGGATCGCCTCCTCGGCCATCATCGTCCCCGCCATCGTCACCATCGTGGCGAAGGAGAAGCGCGACCGCTTGCCCGCGGCGACCTCGGCCGCGATGTCCAGATCGACATGCGCGTGGCTGCTGCTGTGGGTCAGCACATATTCGATCTCGCGTTGGAGGCATTCGGTCCGCATCGCCGCGGTCACCACCGTCCACTCGACGCCGACCGTCGGATAGCCGAGGCGAGCCTCCGGCCGCGGCGCGTCCGGCTTCACCACCGTGACCGAGGGAAGCGGTGACGCATAGGCGTCGATCACGGTGCGGCCATGCGCCTCCGCCCGGCGGTATAGGTGAACGCCCGCGGCCGCGTCGTCCATGCCGTTGACTATCACGTCGCACGCGGGGATCAGCCGTTCGAGCTCCCCCGTCCACGCCGCGCCGAGCAGTTCGATCTCGGCTTCCGGGTTGATACGAAGCGCACCCGCGCGGGCCGCCGCCGCCTTGTCCGCGCCCACCGTGTCCAACGTCGCGAACAGCTGCCGGTTGAGGTTCGACACTTCGAAGGTGTCGATGTCGGCGATCGTGAACCGCCCGACGCCGGCGCGCACCAGCGCCATGAACGCCGCGCCGCCCATGCCGCCGACGCCGGGTATCAGCACATGCGCCGCGCGCAGGCGGTCTTGCTCCTCGGCGGTCACAAACCCGCGATTGCGCGTCGTCATCTCGTCATAGTCGAACCCGGTCATCGCGCGGCCCTCAATCTGCCCAGCGGCTTGTCGGCGGAAAGCCATTGCACCAGCGGCGCCACGACCGCCTGAACGGCGAGGACGATCCCCTGCACGGCCAGCTGCGGCACGGCGCTGCGCGGCACACTTCTCGCCAGAAAACGGCGAGCGGTGCCGACATCCAGCCGACCGATCTGAAGCACATCGTCGCCTCGCTCGTAATCGAGCGTTTCGGCGCAAAAGCGGTTGTAACGATCGTCGCGGTGTTTCGCGGCCACCGCAAAGCTCTTCTTCAGATTGTCCGAACCGCCGGTATAGGCGTTGGTGATCACCTGCATGACCGGGTCGAACCCGGCATCCGCTCCGACGCCGAACGCCGCCCGCTGTCCCTGCATGATCTGGTGCGCGAGGTGCTGGTGCGCGAAGCTTGCCCGCGTGCCGGCCTGGGCGGGATAGACGTCGTCGAAAATCTCGGCGACCATGCCGACCACGGCGGGCACCTGCGTCACGCTGCTGATCCAAAGCGGTCGCAGACCGCGGCGGACAAACAGCGCGAAGCAGGTGAGCCCATAGAGGATCCACGACAGTCCCCCGCTCCGCTCGGCCGGATCGACCATCACCAGGCCAAGGTGCAGCACCTCGTCCGGCAATCCGCCGCGCCGGACGGAAAGGAGCGGCATCGCGTTGAAGGCGATCGGACAACCGTCCGCGGCCCGGCGGACGAGCGTGACGACACTGCGCTCCCACGCCGACCCGTCGGGTGCGAAAAGGCCGTAGTCGAGCTGGCGCCCGTCCAGGCACGCGGCGACGACCGTACGGCAGGCCTGTTGAAGCTTTTTGAACTCGGCCGACGGCAGGGTACGGGCGGGGCGCTCGACGATCTCGACCACGTGCTCACGGCCCGATCGAAAACGCAGCAGCAGATAGGTGCCCGTAAACGCCCTGAAGATCGCCGATGGTCGCATCGCTCTCCCGATTGCGCGCACCATGCCAACGAACCCTTGCCACGGCAAATAGGCCGTGCCGAGCGTATGTTGCCGGTGGCCGATCATGTGCCGAACCGGCACCGCCGGACGCCGAACGAGAGAACGAATCGCCCCGCTTGCGCCAGGTAAACAAACCACTCGCTTCATCGTGAACAGGCGAAAGCGTCGGCAGATTGAAGGCAGGATGCGCGGAAAGATCGGGGCCGGTGCCGCGACTTTCGCATCGCGCCGTCATGTCACCGAGGTGTTTTCGACTGGAGGCAATTGGCCGCACCTCCATCAACACCTCGGAAGACTCCAGGTCGTCGACGCAATGAAGGCGACCGGCCGATGGTCTTCCGGCCGCGCGTCAGGACCATGGTTGCAGCCGGCGATGCCGGGGCGCGGCTGATGATCCTCCGCGGCGCGGTGCTCGGCAGCGAGCGTCACACATCTGATGGAATTTCGTCACATGGAAGCGGCTAACGGTGATTCGCGTGCAGCCTATGGGCTTGGGCCGCTTCGACCTGACGGTGAACGGCCGGGACGGGTATATCTCGTTGTCAGCGCGAGTCGGCGCGGCACCGCGCGAGAGAAGCAGAGTGGAGAATTCGCCATGACGATCAACTGGCCGCAGCTCGATTACCTCGGCTGGCGGGACACCTGCTCCGCGCTGCACCTATATCTGCAGGTCGCCGGCAAATACCGCCTGGCGCACAGCCCTTGGCTGAACCATTCCTGGAACGCGACCTTCTACGTCACGCCCATCGGACTGGCCTCCTCGCCGATCCCCGACGGTCCCGGCATCGAACTGCTGTTCGACCTGCGAAAGCATGAGGTGGTGGGCACCAACGGCGATGGCAGCCGGGCCTCGTTCGCGCTCGGGCCGACGACCGTCGCGGCCTTTCATGGCGCGTTTGTGAAGCTCATCTCGGATCTCGGCGGCACGCCCAGCTTCCACGACACGCCCAATGAGGTCCCGCACCCTCTGCCCTTCCCCGAGGACCATCGCGATCGTCCTTACGACCGCGAGGCCGTGCAGCGTTTCCACCAGGCGCTGGTCGCGACCGACCGGGTGTTCAACCGCTTCCGCACCGCATTTCTGGGCAAGTCGAGTCCCGTCCACCTTTTCTGGGGCGCGCTCGACCTCGCGGTGACCCGCTTTTCGGGGCGACGCGCGCCGCTCCACCCCGGCAACATTCCCGCGCTGCCGAACGACGTGGCGCAGGAAGCCTATGACCGAGAGGTCGCATCGGTGGGCTTCTGGCCGGGCGGCGGGGGCATCGATTACCCCGCCTTTTATGCCTATGCCTATCCGTCGCCCGCCGGCTTTCGTGCCGCGCCGGTCGAGCCCGATGCCGCCTTCTGGCACGAGCAATTGGGAGAATTCGTCCTGCCCTATGAGGCCGTCCAAGCGGCCGGCGATCCCGACGCGACGCTGCTTGCGTTCCTCACTTCGACCTATGACGCAACGGCCGATCTGGGCGGATGGGACCGCGACCTGCTGGAGTGCGCGGTGGGCCGGCCGCGCCAGGTGCGTCCGGCAGACCCGCATGTCGAGGCACCGGCCGACCAACCGGCGACAGGCACGGTGGAGCGCGAGGACGGCGAGACGAAGGGTCGCTACTGGATGTCGGTCGACGCGGTCGAAGCCGAGATGACCTATAGCCGGGCCAGCCCTTCGCTCATCATCATCGATCACACCGAGGTGCCCACGGCGCTGCGCGGACGCAAGGTCGGCGAGCAGCTCGTCCGCCGGGCCGTCGAGGACGCAAGGCGCGAGGGGGTGGCGATCATTCCACTTTGTCCCTTTGCAAAGGCGCAGATCGACCGTCATCCCGAGTGGCAGGACGTGCTACACGGCTAGCCCAAGAGGTGATCTTGGCGAAGGGCGAGTTGGCATTCTTCGAAGGAAGTCCTCGCGGATGCTTGGACATCGCTGGTGGTCAACAGCCACGCGGCAACGCCTCGCATCGAAGGGACGGCGTCCACCGACGCCGCCATATCAATCATCGCCCGCAGCGCGGCCGATCGATCGGTGCCGAGAGAAGGACCGCGACCCTGCCGGAAATGCGAGAGCAGCCGGCCTTCGATCTGGCGTAACGCCCCTCTCCCCACCGAGCTTAGACCGACTGTAAACAACTGAAATTTGCGCTATGGTTCGCCCGGGGCCGAAGATCGAAACCGGAGAGCACTGATGATCGATCACATGATGCCCCGCCGAGGGTTTATCGAGGTCGGTGGACTGGCGGCTGCATCGCTCGCAGCGCCGGCGACACTGGCGGCGTCCTTTGCACAGGCAGGCGACGCCCGGACAGAGGGCCGGCCGTTGCCGGAGGGCGTGAAGCTCCCAAGCAGTCCACCGCGGCGACGGCGTGCGGACAGCATCGGCTTCGCGATCGTCGGTCTCGGCGGCTACGCCCTCAATCAGATGATGCCACGCATCGATCAGGCGGAGCGCGCCCATGTCGCCGCGCTGGTCTCGGGCAATCCCGACAAGCTGCGTCAGGTCGGCGACGCCTATGGCGTCCCGGAAGACGCTCGCTATTCTTACGAGGATTTTGCGCGGATTGCCGCGGACGACCGCGTCGATGCGGTCTATATCGTTTTGCCGACCGGCCTGCACGCCGAATGGACGATCCGCGCGTTCGCAGCTGGCAAGCATGTCCTCTGCGAAAAACCGATGGCGATCTCTAGCGTGGAATGTGAGCGGATGATCGCCGCCGCACGCCGTGCCGATCGCAAGCTGATGATCGCCTATCGATCGCATTTCGAGCCGTACAATCTCGAAGCCATGAAACTCATGCGGCAAAAGGCGGTCGGCGATATCCGGCTCGTCAGGACCGAACAGTCCTATCGCATGGGACCGACCAGCCCGAGCCAGAATTGGCGCGTCAATCGCGCGCTGGCGGGCGGCGGCCCGCTGGAGGATTATGGTCTCTACGGCCTGCAATCGGCCCTCTATCTGACCGGCGAAATGCCCGAGAGCATCAGCGCCACCACCTTCCGGCCGACGGGCGATCCCCGCTTTGCTGAGATTTTCGCACATGTCTCCGCACAGCTGCAGTTTCCGTCGGGCGCGGTTGCGCAGCTGGTGACCTCTTATGACTCGGCCGGGGGGAATATCGCCCTCGTCCGCGGCACCGGCGGCAGCCTGATCATGGATCCGGCGACCAGCTATGCCGGCCAGAAAATGCGCATCGAGGGGCCGAACGGTGCCGAGTTCAACCCCGGCGACCCGACCGTGCAGTTCGCGCGCCAGCTCGATCACCTTGCAAGCGCAATCCGCGAGGGCACCCCGATAAGGACACCCGGCGAAATGGGCCTGCGCGACCTGCGACTGATCGAAGCGATTTATGCGTCGGCAAAGGCGGGGCGAACCGAGAAGGTCGCGCCAGACGGACGTTTGCGGCGCTGATAGGCCACCTAATGGCTTTGTCAGTCGAGATGCTGGCGCCGCAAGGTCGCTGGCATCATCCGAAAGACTGCGCAGCAGCGCTCTGATGGGCGGGATCGGTGCTTTCCGGGTCGCCGCTATCCAGCACGGAGCGTAGAGGCTGTGACGAGGTCCGGAGGCCCATCGTCAAGGATCGATCGCGGCGGCGCGGTGGCCATGCGCCGATTTGCGATCCGGCACGCGATCACCGTCGCAGCACAGGCGGCGGGCACGACAAGCAAGCCAAAGGCCAGGCCGTTCCGTGCCCCCGCCGCCGCCGCCGCCGCGCCGTCGCTTAAGACGCCGACGATCAACGGCCCGAGCGCCGGTCCGACCAGCCCCGAGGCAATCATGGCCAGGCTCGACGCCATTCCCTCGCGCCCGACGCCGGCGACGCGATGCGCGGCACCGAAGGCAAAGGGGAGCATGAATGCGAAGGCGAACATCGCCGGCATCATCAATGCCACGCACAGCCGGGCGTCAGCGACAAACAGCGCCGCCGCCGTGCACAGGCCGGCGACGGCGAAGGCGATCATCGGCGCGCGCAGCAGCGCGGCGCGGCCCGCGCGCACGGAAGCATCGAACCGGCGCCCGCCGGCCAGCGTGCCGATCGCGCCGAGCAGCCCCTGTGACAGCCCAAAGGCGACCCCGGCCTGCGTGGTGCTGAACCCATGCGCGCGGATCAGGAAGGTCGCAGCGAACGCATAGAAGGGGGTCGCCGCGAAGCCGATGCAGACCGCGACGACCAGCAGCGCACGAAAGGCCGGGATGGCAAGCAGTGCGCGGCTCTCCTGCCAGAACGAGGCATCGCTTGCCGCGCGGCGGATCGGCGGCGTCGGCCCTGCCGCGATCGCCGCCAGGATGCCGACGACCGCGCCGAACAGACCCGCTGCGACAAGCGCCGCCCGCCAGCCATATTGCTCGCCGATCGCCCCACCCAGGCCGAAGCCCACCATCGTGCCGATCGGAATGCCGGTCGAGAAGATGCCGAGCGCGATTCCCCGGCGCGTGGGGCCAATCCGGCGCGCGATGATCGAATGGCTCGACGGCACCGCCCCCGCCTCGCCAAGCGCGACGCCGAAGCGGGACGCGGCGAGACTGGCGAATCCCGTCGCCAACCCGCCCAACGCGGTCATGACGCTCCACGTCAGCGTGCACGCCAAGAGGACAAGGCGCGGCGACCCGTGGTCGCACAGTCGCGCCATCGGCAAGGACAACAGCGCATAGCAAGCGGCGAACGCAAGCCCCGTCACCAGCCCGATCTGCGTGTCGCTCAGGGCCAGTTCGGCCTTGATCGCCTCGGCCAGGATGAAGGGCAGAATGCGATCGACCTGCGCGAACACGCTGACCAGGAACAGCGACCCCAGCAGCAGCGCCGCCCGCCGCCCCCGAAGGAACGGCGCGGCGGTCGATGGAGTCACAGTGGACGGATCGTCACTCGGCATTCGCACATCCCCCAACGACCGGTCCGCTCCGCTCAGCCCGGCACCCGCCGGAAGACGAGCGTCCGCCCCAGCATCGGCGACCCCATATAGCCGCGCATCTCCAGCTTGCCCTGAACCAGCCGCATATGCGCCGAAAGCGACCGACCCGACGTCCCGTCATACAGGCTGCCGCCCTCCCATCGCGCATCCTTCGCATCCCATTTCAGGTTCTGAAGGATCGTGATCCGCTCCAGCGAGCGGCCGCGCAGTGTGGGATCGGGGTTGTGCACGTCGCGCTTGAACGTCCGGCCGTCTGCCTCGACCGCGCGCCGGCCCCAGAGCAGGCGACCGGAATAGCTGCCACCGGCCTCGAACATCTCGATCTTCATCCGCCCATCCTCCGCCTCCCACACCCCGGCAATCGAGGGGGGCGCCCCCGCCTGAGCGGCAGCGGGCAGGATAGCCGCCGGCGCAGGCGCGGCAGAGAGCATTATCAGGGCCGTGGTCATCAGGGGCATGGTTCGTCCTTCCTCGAAAGATAAGGTGGCGTGCGCCGCCGGTCAGGCCGCGGCACTGGTTTCGGGCTGCGCCGCGGCGGCGCCGAACCGAACCCCGCACAGCCGCTCGGACGCCTCCCAAAGCCGCGCAGCGATCTCTTCGTCGAGCGCTCGGGGCGGCACCGCCGACAGCGTGGGATAGCCGCGCAGGCCGCCCATCCCGTCCGGTCCGTAATAGGCGCCGCCCCGTGCGCCAGGCGCGGTCGCGGCAAAAAGGGTCGGCAAAGCACCCTGCGCGGCCGGCTGGAACAGAAATGGCAGCACCGAACGCACCATGCCGGGCAGGCTGCGCCGGCCGGCGCCGTTGTGGATCAGGTCGGTCCGCGACACGCCGGGATGCGCGGCGATGCTGGTGACGCCCCACGCCATCGCGTCACTGCGGCGCTGAAACTCGAGGGCGAACATCAGGCAGGCGAGCTTCGATTGGGCATAGGCCGGCATCGGTTGATACCCGCGCTCGAACTGGAGATCGTCGAGCCGGATCGCGCCGCGCGGCGCCGCCACGCTCGACAGCGACACCACGCGCGCTCCGGGGGTGGCGCGCAACAGCGGCAGCAAATGCCCCGTCAGCGCGAAATGGCCAAGATAGTTCGTCGCGAACTGAAGCTCGAAACCGTCCGCCGTCACCTGCCGCGCCGGCGGGACCATCACCGCGGCATTGTTGATGAGGATGTCGATCCTGCCGAGCCGCTGAGCCAGCCGCTCCGCCCCGGCAGCGACCGAGCCGAGATCGGCAAGGTCGAGCAGTTCGAAACCTACCTTTGCGCCGCCGGCCGCGCGCAGGATGCGATCGACGGCCTGTGCGCCCTTGGCCGGGTTGCGACCGGCGACGATCGTGGTGGCCCCTGCGCGGGCGAGCGCCAGCGCATCCTCCAAGCCGATCCCGCCGGTGCCCGTGACCACGGCGACGCGGCCGGCAAGATCGGGCATGTCGGCCGTTGTCCAGCGTGCCATGATAGCGTCTCCTTCGTCGAAAAAGCCTGTTCGGCCTGTTCGACAAAGCTACGCGACGGGCGTCGGAGCACCATGCCGGAACCGGGAACTTCCTTGCCCGATCCTATCAAAGCGGAGCCTCAGCGCGGCACGGCCTGCGCCAGCAACGCCTTGAAGTTCATGACGTCGCGCTTTGGCGCTACGCCGAACGATCGCGTATATTCGCGGCTGAACTGGGACGCGCTTTCATAACCCACCTGATAGGCCGCCTCTGACACGTTGGCCGCATCGGACAGCATCAGCCGCCGCGCTTCCAGCAGCCGCAGCTGTTTCTGATACTGGACCGGCGTCATCGACGTCATCGTCTTGAAATGTGCATGGAACGACGACGGGCTCATCCGCGCGATCTCGGCCAGCTGCTCGACGCGCAGCGGCTGGCTGTAATTATCGCGGACATAGGTGATCGCGCGGGCAACCCGTTCGGCGTGGGTGTCCGGCACCGCCAGCTTGGCCAGTTCACCGCCATATGGACCCGTGAGGAGCCAATAGTAGAGCTCGCGCATGATCGTCGGGTACAGCACCGGGACTGCAGCGACGTTGCTCATCAGGCGGACGAGGCGGACCAGGCATTCGGCCAGCGGCTCGTCGACCTTGCCAACGAAAACGCAGGCGCTCGACTGCACCCCGGGCATGGGCGGGGTCGGCAGCTGCTGAAGCACCTCGCGCAGGATCGCGGTGTCGAATTCGATTGTGATGCCCAAATACGGGTCCTCGGGCGTCGCGCCGACCATGCGGCCGATCGCGGGAACTTCGACGCTGACCACCAGGCACTCCATCTCGGTGTAGTGCAACGACGTCTCGCCGAACAGAATCTCCTTTGCGCCCTTCAGCACCACGCACAGCGACGGACGGTACATGTTGGGGATGGGCATGATCGTCTGAAACGACCGGACAAGGTTCACGCCCGTCATCCCGGTCTCGAACCGCCCCTGCCCACCGCCCCGCGCCTCGATCAACTCCATGACCGCGCCCATCAGCGCCAGCGGCGTCGCCCCGCGGCCTTCCAAATGCCTTGGAGGAAAGGGCAAGATTTCCGCGGTATTCGGCATTCTGATCATCAACCGATCCTTCTAGCTTGAGCATGCCAGAACAAGCCAGGTGTTGAAGATATGACAGACAATCTGTCGCCGTCAAGCGAACAAAGAATCGGCGAAATGCAGATTCCAAGAAACACTATGGGCGGAAAAATTGCTCCGTGGCGACTGATATTCGTTTATCCGAGCTTCTTTCTATTGTCTCCATTATTTGATAACACCTCACTTTCATCGCAAGACCGATTTTTTCGGCCGCAAAGCGAGTGGGAAGCGGAAGAGATCAAGAGCGTACCTAGTATATTTTTGAGCGACCGCGCGGCGCCGCTTTCTACGAGTGACGCCGCCGAATAGGTCGGCCTGCATCGAATAGGCTCGATTTCCAACGCAAGCGGTATCGCACCGCTCCAGCGTCGCCCCCCACACAACCGGGGGTGATCGGGTGGCTGAGCGCCAACGATCTGGTCGGCGACACGGCGGACAACCCGGTGACGGACGCGGGCAACCGCTGGGCGGCCACACCCTCTCCCATCGCTTCTGAAGGAACGATCATGATCGTCCTGCCCCGCCCCCTGATCGCTGCCGCCATCGCCATCGCCATCGCCATCGGGCGGATGCCGGGCGAGCCGCCGAAAATCTTGCCCGCCATGCAGCGCGTGTCGCTCATTGCGTGGCTCGCCGGGACGCGGTCACGCCGGCCGCTCGCCGATCCGCAGCTCGAGGTGGTGCGCGCGATCAGCGCTTCGCTGGCTCGGGGTGCGTCGGCGATCCGACACGACTTGCTCACAGCCGTGCTTCTCGCAGGCTGGACCATCGAGGATCTGCGCCTCGCTTTTCCCGATGTGCCTGTATCGCGTGGAAAGGGCTGACATGGCGATCCAGTCTCTCGCGCCAGGCGTTTGCCAGTTCGGCGCCTTCGGACGGAAGCTGACGGACGGTCTGATATTCTTCGGCCGGTGGCTTCGGGACCCGGCGGGGATGGCGTCGATAGCGCCATCGGGTCAGGCGCTCGCCGAGCTCATCACGCGCGACATCGGCGAGGGCTCTGCACCGGTGCTCGAACTGGGCAGCGGGACAGGCGCCTTCGTTCCGGCGCTGCTGGCGCGCGGCTTGCGGGAGGCCGACCTGGTGCTGGTCGAGCGCGACGCCTGCCTCGCCCGGCGGCTTGCCATACGCTATCCGGGTGCCACCGTGCTGGCCTGCGACGCGGCGGCGATCCCGGCCGGCGACCTCGCCCCGCCATTTGCAGCGGCGGTCTGCGGCCTCGGGCTGCTCAACCTGCGCGCGGAGGCGCTCGAAGCGATCCTGCTCGCCGTGTTTGCCCGGATGGCGCCGGGGGCTGCAATGTATCTGTTTACCTATGGTCGGCGATGCTCGGTTCCCGACGTGATCCTCGACCGGCTCAGCCTCGTCGCGGATCGTCGTGGTCGGACGTGGCGGAATCTGCCGCCGGCGACGGTCTACCGCTTGCGGCGACGGCTCGAGCCCACCGCATCGCGGGTTGCGGCGTGAATGCCGGGCTGCCCGACCTGTGGACTGCCAACCTGCTGGCCGCTGCGGTGCCCGCGTTACTGCTGGGCAGCAGCAGCGTCGGCTTTGCCGCCTATTTGGGCGGCGCGGGGGCGGCCGGGGTCGCGATGATGCTGGTCGAGGAACCGGGCGACGCCCGCGCACTGCTTCACCGGCGCGATGTGCGCGCACATGCGGCAGCTCGCGCCGCGCTGTCTGTGGTGGTGGGGTCGGTGCCTTATCTGATCGGGCGGCTTGCCGCGCCGCTCTAGCGCCCGGGACTGCGAGCATTGGGCAAGTCTTCCGAAGGATCGGGCGTTCACCGCCCGGCCACCGACTGACACCATCGCCGTCGCCCGCAGCAACCAGGGATATTGCCATGCCCATCGACCTGAGTGTCAACGGACGGACCCGGCGGGTCGATGACGATGCGGAGACGCCGCTGCTGTGGGTCCTGCGCGACACGCTGGGGCTAAGGGGCACGCGATATGGCTGCGGAATTGCGCAGTGCGGCGCGTGCACCGTTCATGTCGATGGCCAGCCGGTGCGGTCCTGCACGCTGCCCGTCGGCGTGGTGGAGAGCGCGGCGATCACCACGATCGAGGGAGTGGCCGGGCCCGAGGTGGAAGCGGTCCGCGCCGCTTGGACCGCGCGCGATGTGCCGCAATGCGGCTTCTGCCAGTCGGGGCAGGTGATGAGCGCGGTCGCGCTGTTGCGCACGATCCCCATACCCAGCGATGCCGACATCGACCTGGCGATGAGCGGCAATTTGTGTCGTTGCGCCACGTACAACCGCATCCGCGCCGCGATTCACGATGCCGCGCGCGCAGGATCGACCCCGGCATGAGCACGCGTCGCCGGCGCCGGCCTCGGATCGGCTGCCTGTCCCTGATAGCGATCGTCGGCGCGGCGCTGCTGCTCGCACTGGCGGTCTTGCTGCGCCCGCGCAGCTTGCCCCAGCCGACCGCGCTTGCCGTCGGAGCGCCCGCTGCGGCTCCGCGCACAGCGTTGCGCTCCCCCGCCTCGTTCATGGCGATCGCCGATCCGCGCGCCCGCTCAATCGCTTTGTTTCGCGAGGCGGGGCGCGTCATCCAGCACCCGCGCTGCCTGAACTGTCACCCGCGCACCGATCGGCCGACCCAGACCGATGCGATGCGCCCGCACATGCCATGGGTCTCGCGCGGCGCGGGAGAGGCGGTGCTGCCCTGCGCCACGTGTCACCACGATCGCAACGTCGAGGCGGCCGGCGTGCCCGGCAACCCAGGGTGGCAACTCGCCCCGTCCGAAATGGCCTGGCAGGGCCAGTCGCTGGGTGACATTTGCCGCCAGCTTATCGACCCGGCCCGCTCGCACATGACGCGCGCCGAACTGCTCGATCACATGGCCACGGACGACCTGGTCGGCTGGGCCTGGCATCCCGGCGGCGAGCGGACGCCCGCGCCCGGTACCCAAGCACAGTTCGGCGCGCTCATCGACGCCTGGTTGTCGACCGGCGCGCAATGCCCCGCCTGATCCACCCCGACGAATGGAGATGCGCATGATCGAAGCTCCCCGCACCGCGCGCCTTGCGCTGACGCGCCGGCGCATGATCCTGGGCGGCGCGTTGGCCGGCGGCGCGCTGCTCGTCGGCTACGGCGTCACCCACCCGATGGCGGTCGGCGGCGCGCTGCTGAGCGGGGGCGGCACCGATCCCGAACCCAGCGCCTTTGGCTCGTTCATCCGCATCGCCCCCGACGGCTGGGTGACGGTGGTCAACCGTCAGCAGGAACTGGGCCAGGGCATCCATGCGGGGTTGGCCGCGCTGATCGCAGAGGAACTCGATGCCAACTGGGATCGGGTGCGCGTGGTCGATGCGCACAGCAATTTTCGCGCTTACGGGCCGCAGATCACCGCCGGCTCGCGCTCGATAGCGTCGAACTGGGAACCGATGCGGATCGCAGGTGCTGCCGCACGGGCGATGTTCGTGGAGGCGGCGGCGCTGCGCTGGCAGGTCCCGCGCGCGCAGATCACCGTACGCGACGGCGTCGTCGCCCACCCCGCCTCGCGCCGCAGCGCGCCGTTCGCCGAGCTGCTGGCAGACGCCGCCCGGCGCACGCCGCCGCAATCGCCCGCGCTCAAGCAGGCGAACGACTATCGCCTGATCGGCACCGATCGCGTCCGGCGCAAGGATGTGGCGCCCAAGATCACCGGCGCCCCCATCTATACGCAGGATGTGGCCAAGCCGGGCATGCTGGTCGCGATGGTCGCGCACAGCCCCCGCTTCGGCGGGCGGCTGGCCCGGTTCGACTCCACCGATGCGCTCAAGGTGAAGGGCGTGGTCGACGCTTTCGCGATCGACACCGGCGTGGCCGTGGTGGCGGAGACGAGCTGGGCCGCGCGGCGGGGCCGCGACGCGCTGCGCATCGAGTGGGACGATCGCGCGGCCGAGATGCGCTCGACCGCGCAGATCGTGCGCGACTATCACGACATCGCCGCCGGTCGCACCGACCTGTCCCCCAGCGACTTCGCGACGAAGGGCCAGGATGCCGACGCGCCGCTGACCGGCGACGTCGCCGAATTCACCTTCGACTTTCCGTATCTGGTCCATGCGCCGATGGAGCCGCTCGATTGCGTGGCGTCGGTCGATGGCTGGAACGTCGCGATCACGTCGGGCGCCCATCTGCCGACCGTAGACCAGGTCCAGGCCGCGCGCGTCGCGCTGACGATCCCCGGCAAGGTGGATGTCGAGGTGGTGCCCGCCGGCGGATCGTTCGGGCGCCGCGGCCTCGCGGCATCGGACTATGTGATCGAGGCGGTGCGCATCGCCCGGCACACCGCCAGACGCCCGGTCAAGCTGATGTGGACACGCGAGGACGAGATGACCGGCGGCTATTATCGGCCGATGTCGCATCACCGGATCGCGGTGCAGGTCGGCGCCGACGGCCTGCCGGCACGCTGGCGCCTGCGCAGCGTGTGCCAGCCGCTCCTTCCGTTCGGGTCCAACGAACAGGCGGTCGAGGGGATGGGCAACTCGCCCTATCTGGCCAGCGCGACGAGCGTCGACGGCAAGCTCTACAGCCCGCGCTTTCCCGTACCGGTGTCGTTCTGGCGATCGGTCGGCCACTCGTACACCGCGATGATGATGGAGCATCTGATCGATCAGCTCGCACGCCGCGCCGGGCAGGATCCGGCAGCCTATCGCCGGACGCTCTATCGCAAAGCGCGCGCGGCGCGGCACCTGAAGGTGCTGGACGAGTTGTGCCGCCGGGCCGACTGGGGATGTGCGGTCGATGTCGGTTTTGCGCGCGGTCTTGCCGTGCACGAGGCGATGGGCAGCGTCGTCGGCCAGATGGCAGAGGTGCGACTGGACGGAAACCGCCCGATCGTGCGCCGCGTGGTCGCCATCGTCGATTGTGGCATCGCCGTCTCGCCCGACCAGATAGCGGCGCAAATCGAGGGCGGGATCGGCTTCGGCCTGTCCGCCGCGCTCTACGGCGCGACGACGCTGGACAAAGGGATCGTGCAGCAGACCAATTTCGATACCCAGCCGATGCTGCGGCTGAACGAGATGCCCGCGGTCGAGACTTATATTCTGCCATCGACCGCCCCGCCGACGGGCGTAGGCGAACCCGGCGTGCCGCCGATCGCGCCCGCGGTCGCCAACGCACTGCTGGCGTTGACCGGCCGGCCGACGAACAGCCTGCCCTTCCTGAAGGGGCCGGGCGCCAGCAACCTCGGCCCGATGGCCTGAGAACGGCGCCCGCTCGACGATCCCAGCGCGATCACCATCAGGACTGGAGCGTATTTTGATTAGCGGACCCACGCACGCCGGGTGGTCGGACGGCTATGTCACCGATCTGGACTATACCTATGGCTATTATCGCGAGCTCAATCCGGCGATGCTTCGGCTCGCCTGTCTGGCGGCGAACGTCCAGCCCCCGGCTATCGACGACTGCACCTATCTGGAGCTGGGTTTCGGTCAGGGGGTGTCGATCAACATGCACGCGGCCGCCGCGCCGGGCCGCTTCTGGGGGATCGATTTCAACCCCGCCCATGCGCTTCACGCGCGAACGCTTGCCGCGATCTCGGAAGCGGATGCGGCGCTATCCGACGACAGCTTCGCCAGTTTTACGGCGCGTAGCGATCTGCCCGCGTTCGACATCATCGTCCTGCACGGTGTCTGGAGCTGGATCTCGGCCGCGAACCGCGCTGCCATCCTCGACATCATCGACCGCCGGCTGAAGCCGGGCGGCATCGTTTTTGTCAGCTACAACTGCCAGCCCGGCTGGGCAGGGCCTATGCCGCTGCGCCACCTGATGGCGCGGCATGTCGAGTTTGCTGCGACCCGGTCGACCGACATGCCGACGCGGATCGACAAGGCGATCACCTTCGCACGCGAGTTGGCCGCCGCCGGAGGGCGCTATTTCGTGGAGAATCCGGGTGCCGAACCCTGGCTGGCGCAGCTGTCGGGCAGCAACCGACATTATCTGGCACATGAATATTTCAACGCTCACTGGCAGGTCGATTATTTCTCGGACGTCAGTAATGCGCTCGGTACGGCGAAGCTGACCTACGCCGCCTCGGCCCGCCTGCTCGACCATCTCCCCGATTATGCGCTCCGGCCTAGCGAGGCGCAGATGCTCGGTTCCATTGCCCATCCGGTGATGCGCGAAAGCGTGCGCGACTTTCTGGTCAACCAGAAGTTCCGCATGGATATCTTCGTCAGGGGCGCGCGCCCGCTTGGCAGTGTCGATGCGCAGCGCAGCTGGCAGGAAACCGCCTTCGCCCTCGTCCTGCCCGAAGCGACGATCGGCTATCGGCATCCCACGCCCCAGGGCGAGCTGACCCTGGATGAGCGCATCTATCGCCCCGTCGTCGCCTTCCTGGCCGAGGACAGCTATCGCGCCAAGACGGTGGCGGAGATCGGGAAAGCGCCATCGCTCTCGCGCTTCGACATCCGCGAGCTGCTGAGCGCGCTGATGATGCTGACGGGTTTGGGCATCGCCCAGCCGGCCCGCGCGGCGACGCCCTTGCTTCGCAAGCGTTGCAACGCGCTCAACCTTCACTTGTGCCAGCAAGCATTGGCCTCGGCCGACATTCAGGTGCTGGCTTCACCGGTGCTGGGCGGTGGCAAGGCGGCGCCGCAGGAGCACCAGCTGGTGATACTGGCGATCCTGGCGGGCATGGAGACCCCCGACGAACAGGCTCTGTATCTAACCGACGCCTTCGAAGCGCATAATGTGACGCTTCAGCGCGAGGGGCGTGCCGTCCCGCCCGGACCCGCTGCGATCGGCGCCTTTCGCTCGATCGCCGCCAGATTCGAAGCCGATGGCCATGCGGCGCTGCTGGCCGGCCTTGGCGTGTTGCCGGCTGCAGGCGAACGAGCCGCCGGCAGCGACCGAAACGCTGCGATCAGGCTTGAGGCTCACCGGCGCCGTCAGACGAACGAGGCAGCAGCTGACCGTGGCTGATGCCCCGCAACTCCCGAGCCCGGCCGACTCGGGCCAAAACTCGTTGTGCAGAGCCAGATGATGCCGGTTGCGGCGAGCGTGACGGCTGGGAAGGAAGGCGATCGGATTGCGACCGCATCGGTTAGCGACGCAGCGCCAATCCTTGAGGAAGACAATCTCGATGCGGATGCGCGGACGGCAGCGATGCTCGTCGCATCTGATCAACTCGTGGCGGGATCGCCGCAGCGCTTGGTGCCTGTAAAGATAGCGCGAACAGCGAAGATCGTGTCATCGGCGAAATGCATCGATCAACGCCCGCAATGCTGGGGTGACGCGGCGGTCGGGGTAATAGAGGCGGCACCCGGGATAGACCGGGCAATAGTCAGCAAGGACCTGAACAAGCCGCCCGTCCGAGATTTCGTCGGCAACGTCATGCTCCATCATATAGCCGAGGCCGGCCCCCGCGCGCACTGCAGCTGCCGCCAGCACTTCGTCGTTGACGATGAGCTGTCCCGGCACCTTGAGCCGGATTTCCCGTCCGCCTTCCTCAAACTCCCAAGGCAACAGTCCACCACCGCCAAGCAGGCGGTAGTTGACGCAGACATGGGCGTCGAGCGCCGCGGGCGTCTCCGGCACCGCGTGGCGCGCGAAATAGCCGGGCGTGCCGACTACGACGGTGCGCAGATCCGGACCGACCGGCACGGTCACCATGTCGCGCTCGACCGCCTCGCCCAATCGAATGCCTGCATCGAACCCGCCCGCCACCAGGTCGATCAGCCGGTCTTCGACGATCACTTCGACCGACACGTCGGGATGGTCGAGAAGGAACTTCGGGAGCCGAGGTGCCAGGATGGTGCGCGCCGCATAGCCGAACGTCGCCAGCCGGACCGTGCCCGACGGCGCACCCCGCCAGTCGGCGAGCGATGCAAGCCCCCCCATCACCTGCGCCAGAGCGGGATCGAGCGATCGGAGAAGTTGCTTTCCTGCTTCGGTCGGCGCCACGGACCGGGTGGTACGCGCAAGCAACCGGACGCCCAGCCGCGCCTCCAGCGCCTTCATCCCGTGGCTGAGCGCCGAAGGCGAAAGGCCGAGCTCGGCGGCGGCGCGCGTGAAGCTGCGATGCCGGGCGACGCTGGCGAACGCTGCAAGATCATCAAGGTCGCCGCGCCGCATTGTTGCACCATGCTCACAAGCCCTTGCGGCCCGCAACGGCTAATCCGGCGATCGGCCCTGCGCTATCCCGGTCCCCGAAACAGGAGTGACGAGCCATGAATATGACCGACTATCGCACGCTGGGTCGCTCGGGCCTGACGGTGAGCCCGCTCGCGCTCGGCACGATGACGTTCGGCGCGGGGCGCTGGGGCGCAGACGAGGCGGGGTCGCGCGCCATCTTCGATGCCTATGCGGATACCGGCGGCAATTTCATCGATACCGCCGACGTCTATTCGGGTGGCGAGAGCGAGGCGATGATTGGTCGCTTCCTGCGCGAGAGCGGCGGCCGCGATCGGATGGTGATCGCCACCAAATCCGGCTTTGCCCGCGGTGCGGGCAATCCCCTGGCAGGCGGCAATTCGGCGCGCAACATCCGTGATGGACTGGAAGGATCGCTCCGGCGGCTCGGCAGCAGTCATATCGACCTGTACTGGACGCATGTCTGGGATCGCACGACCCCGCCTGAGGAAGTGCTGCGCGCGCTGACCGACGCCGTGCGACGTGGCGATATCCTCTATTATGGCTTTTCCAACGCGCCGGCCTGGTATGCCGCACAGATCGCGACCCTGGCACGCGCGCATGGTTTGCCCGAACCCATCGGCCTCCAATACAGCTACTCGCTCATCGACCGCGGGGTCGAGCTCGACGTGGTGCCCGCGGGCCGAGCGCTCGGCCTTGGACTGGTCGCATGGAGCCCGCTCGGCTTCGGGATGCTGACGGGCAAGTACGGGCGCGAAAAACTTGCCGAGGCGGGGCCAGCGGGCAGCGTCCCGAACAAGGCGGGCGAGCACATCGGCGGCAGTGACGGCCGCCTCAACGGCGACAATCCTTATGGTGGCATGCTGTTCACTGAGGCGAACTTCCGCATCGTCGATGAACTGCGCGAGGTCGCCGGCGAGGTGGGCCGGCCGATGGCACAGGTGGCACTGTCCTGGGTAACGGGCCGACCGGGCGTGTCCTCGGTTCTCATGGGCGCAAGTCGCCCGGAGCAGGTACAGGAGAACGCAGGATCACTGGACATCGTGCTGACATCGCAACAGCGCGCGCGGCTCGACGCGGCAGGAAATCCGCCCCGGCCCAATCCATATTTCATCTTCGATCTGCCGCACGAAAGCATCTTCGGTGTGCGGGCCGTGGAAGCTTGGAGATGAAGCCTTTCCAGTAAGATCGCGATGGGCGGCGGTGCAGACGAGCCAATCCGGTCGGATCGAACGGCATGGGTGAACGAGCATCCACCCTCGAGCGCGCATGAAACACAATTCAAGACCATATACTGCGTCGGGGCGGCGTGTCGGCCAAAGCCAGGCGTTCAAGCTTCAACAACGCTGACGACTTGTGTTCGGCCGACAGGCGATGAATCAGGAGCGGGCAGCTATCGATGCTGTCAGATCGCGACGCTCAATTGAACGCCTGGCATCCGCATCCGGCTTGCGGTTCAACGCCAATAACAGGCCGAGATAAGTGACCCATATTCCTCGAGGAGTGGCGGAGCTGTCAGTTTAAAGCGGACGCGACTCGCCGTGATGCAGCTCTGTCTTTGAGGGCCACATCCAGCTGGCGAGGATGCAAAGTTGGACCTCTACAGCCGTTCCAAACCCTGCAGCGTTGTCCGCAGCGCTTCGACGAGCGGCGTTGCCGGCACCTCGCCAAGGAAGCGGCGCAGCTTGTCGTCTTTCAGCCGGAGCGGCGTTCGCCAGAGATAGATCATCTCGCGCATCTCGCGTGCAGTTTCGTGGAACGGCGCCATCGCTTGCACAACCGGCCAGGGAAACGGATAAATCGGCGCGTTTGGCTTGCCTGCCGCCTGGCGGATCGACTCGGCAAACGCTCGATTGTCGTCCACCCATGTGCCGCCAAACTGGAAGCTGTCGAAAGCCGGCAGCGCGTCGCGACGTTCGAGTAGGCGCACCATCGTCTCGGCGAGGTCGGGCAGATAGGCCCACGCATGGCCGGTACCCGCGCGCGCGGGATTGAACACGCGCTTCACGGGCCCAAGCGTCGGCACCATGCCCTGCGCCAGCCAGCTATTCCCGCTGCGCGGACCGAAGAAGTCGCCCGCG
Organism: Sphingomonas spermidinifaciens; assembly: GCF_002351485.1. GTDB lineage: Bacteria > Pseudomonadota > Alphaproteobacteria > Sphingomonadales > Sphingomonadaceae > Sphingomonas > Sphingomonas spermidinifaciens. The sequence continues at coordinate 1,803,896 of NZ_NWMW01000001.1, forward strand.
CGGACAACCAGCGCCTTGGCATCTTTGCGGCTCGCTTCGCGCAGGCGACGCTCCATCTCCACGCGGATCGCGCCCTTTCGAGTTACCGGGTTCTGCGGGGCATCCTCGTCTACAAATTCACCCGCAGCCGGCCCGTAATTGTAGACCGTGCCTGGCAGCAGCACGCGCGCGCCGGTCGCGGTTGCCGCTGCGATCGTGCTGTCGAGCATTGGCAGTACCAGCCCTCCCCAGTTGCGATAGCCGGGTGGGTTGGCGCCGTGCACGATCACCGACATGCGTTCGGCAGCGGCGGTGACGGACGCCTTGTCCATGGCGTCGCCCTTCACCCATTCTAGCGCCGGGTTGCTCACCCGGGCCCGCGACGGGTCGCGATGGAGAGCTCTGACGGCCCAGCCACGGGCGAGCAACGCCCGCGCCAACTCCCCGCCGATGCCGCCGGTCGCGCCGATTACCAGCGCCGTGTTCGTGTCCTTGTTCATCGTCGCCTCCTCGTTGCGGAGGCAGAGATGCACCCCATCCAGACCAACTGAAATTGCGACAATACGCAGAGCAGCTATACAGAATCGTATGGACAGCGGGCCCGGATGGGAGTTGTGGCGCACCTTTGGCGCCGTCATGCGCGCGGGTAGCCTTTCGGGTGCGGCGCGCATGCTCGGTCTGACCCAGCCGACCGCCGGGCGACATATCGCGGAACTTGAGGCGGCGCTTGGCGCCGGCGCGCTATTCACGCGCTCGGCGCGCGGGCTACAGCCGACCGAGACCGCGCTGGCGCTCGCGTCGGAATCCGAGGCAATGGCTGCCGCCGCCGCAGCGCTCGTGCGAACGGCATCCGCTCCCGCCGATGCGATGACCGGCGTTGTCCGGATCAGTGTGAGCGAGGTCATCGGCGCCGAGGTGCTGCCGCCTATCCTCGCCGCCCTACGCGCGCAGCATCCCGGCCTGATAATCGAGCTGCTACTCACCAACGCCTCGTCCGACCTCCTGCGACGCGACGCCGATCTTGCGATTCGGATGACCGAGCCGAGGCAGCAGGCGCTGCTGATCAAGTCAGTGGGCCGCATCCGCCTCGGCTTCTACGCACACCGCGATTATCTCTCCCGCGCGGGATCGATCGGCAGCGCCGCTGACTTGGAGCGGCACGCGATTATCGGCTTCGACCAGGATGCGGCATCGATCCGGTCGATCGAGGCAGCTTGGCCCGACCTGCCCTGTTTTGCGCTGCGCACCGACAACCAGTTGGCCCAGCTCGCGCTCATTCGCGCTGGCTGCGGGATCGGTGTGATGCAGGATCCAATAGCTCACCGTGACCCGGCCCTGGTCTCGGTCCTGCCGGAAGACTTTCAGGCCCGTATGTCCGTCTGGATCGCCATGCATGAGGACCTGCGCTCGACAAGGCGCATGCGGCTGGTCTTCGACGCACTGGTCAGCGGGATGACGGCCCACATCAAGGCGGGGTCGGAGCGTCAGCGATAATCCAGGTCCGGACACTCACGCTGAACTTCCCTCTCTCCGCATCGGCCGCTTGCTCATCAGCTCAAGGGGTTCGCTGGCCCCAATCACAGTCGAAGTGAGCCATGTTCTTCCATTGCTGCGGACACAGGGAGGGCCAGAGTAACGGGCCTTTGAGCGATCCGGTGTTTCAATGGTTTAGGGACCATGCATGACAGTCTGGCGCCCGACCCGTATATCCTGCTTCTGACCGGAGCCGGACTCCTGATTGCGCTGGTCGCTTGGCTTCCGCTGGCGCTGAAGCGCCTGCCGCTGTCCCTGCCGATCGTCTGCATCGTTCTCGGGGCCTTGATTTTTCTTCTGCCTCAGGTGTCGCTCAGGCCTCTGCCAGTTCGCTATCCGGAGGTCACCGAGCGCTTCAGCGAATTCGTGGTGATCATCGCGCTGATGGGCGCTGGGCTGAAGATCGACCGCGTTGTCGGCTGGCGAAGCTGGAGCGTCACTTGGCGTCTCATCGCCATCACCATGCCGCTGTCAATCCTGGCGATCACTGGGCTGGCGAGCTGGGCGTTGGGCCTACCGCTTGCTGTTGCGCTGCTACTGGCTGCGAGTCTGGCGCCGACTGACCCGGTGCTTGCTTCGGATGTGCAGGTGGGGCCGCCGAAGACAGGCGAAGAGGACGAAGTCCGCTTTGGATTGACCTCCGAAGCGGGGCTGAATGACGGCGCAGCGTTCCCATTCGTGCACCTGGCGATCATGCTTGCTGCCAGTGCGGCGACCGGTGAACCCTGGCTCGCAGAATGGCTGGGCTATCGTGTGGCATGGGAGATCGGAGGCGGCATCTTCGGAGGCTGGCTGGTGGGTCGACTGTTCGGCTGGCTGACCTTCCATGTCCCAGCAGAAACCAAGCTCGCGAAGACGGGCGACGGACTGATCGCCCTGTCCGCCACGCTCGTGTCCTATGGCGTCACCGAGATCGTCCATGTCTACGGGTTCCTGGCTGTGTTCGTGACGGCACTCACCTTCCGCCACTGCCACCGCGACCACGACTTCCAACTCGAAATGCACGCCCTGACCGAGCAGGTGGAGCGGATCGTGATGATGGTGCTGCTGATCCTTTTCGGCGGGGCGCTGGTCAGCGGCTTGCTCGTGCCTGTGACCTGGATCGAAGCCCTTGTGGCGCTTGTGATCCTGTTCGTGGTTCGCCCCATTGCCGGGTGGATCGGGTTGATTGGATATCGGGCAGACCGTGGCGAGAAGCTCACGCTGTCCTTTTTCGGCATTCGCGGCGTGGGCACCATCTATTATCTCGCTTACGGCATCAATCACATGGAGTTTGCCGATGCCGAGCGCCTGTGGGGACTTGCTGGCCTAGTGGTGCTTTTTTCGATCCTGCTCCACGGTCTGACAGTCACCCCGATCATGCGTTCGCTCGATCGCCGGCAGGGACGCGACCCTGACGTCGAGGTTGCACCACCGCCAGGCTTGAAGGGGCCGGCCTCGGTCGAAGCGTAATCGTCGCTTGACGGGAGGATGCCTGCACAGAAGAATTTCGGTGTCGATCCATGAAACGACATAGCGGTCTATGTTCGACAATCCGACATTCGCCCCTCGTTGATCTACGCGAGCAAGGCCTTGGTTTCACCGAGGGAGCCTTCATGGTTCGACATAGGCTGCAAGCTCTTCCGGTACTCCCGTTGGGAATGACTGACGCAGGAACTCGAGGAACGCCGCGACCCTTGCGTTGAGCAGCCTTCGGCTCGGATAAAGGGCCCATAGCGCGATGTCGGAGCCCGCCACGTCACCCCAGCGCGCGAGCCGACCATCGGCGATGTCACGGCCGACGAGCGACAGCGGAAGGCGCGCTGCCCCGCCCCCGGCGCGAACCGCGTCGCGAACCATCACCATCGACGACAGGCGCATGATCGGGCTGACCTTGAACGCCGCCGGGCCGCTTGATGTGCTCAGCGTCCAGGCCTCCGCCGCATCGCCATCGCGGATTACGACCGGCACGGTCTCGTCGGTTCGCCGCGGCAGGTCCGGCGCCGCCACCACCACCAGCCGGTCATGCAGGAACGGGCGACCGATCAGCGCTTCGTCGGCTGCGGGATCGACGCGGATCACGAGATCATAGCCCTCCTCAATCATGTCCACCGTCCGATCGTCGGTCGTGACCTCCAGCCGCACCTCCGGATGCTGCCGCACGAACTCGGCCGCGAGCCGCCCCATCGCGACTTGTCCGAACAGCAGCGGCACGCTGATCCGCAGCCGTCCCCGCACCCGCCCTCCGCCAGACGCGATTGCCGCGGCGGTCTCTTCCAGCTCGCTCAGTAGCGCGCCGGCGCGCTCGAAAAGCGCACGGCCTTCCTCCGTCAGTTTAAGGTCGCGTCGCCCCCGCTCGAAGAGGCGCAGGTCGAGCGCTGCTTCGAGCTCGGACACGCGGCGCGACAAGGTAGCCTTCGGCCGCCGGGCCGCGCGCCCCGCCTTGCCGAAGCCGCCGTGGCGAGCGACCAGCGTGAAATCCGCGAGCGCTAGCAGGTCCATGCGTTCCACCAGTGAGACACCGCGTCCAGATTGCGCGTCTATTTGCACGACTATGGATCACGCATCTTCGCTTCGTCAGCAAGACCTAACGAAGGAGCAAATGCCATGACCATTCTTGTGATCGGCGCCACCGGCCGTGTCGGGCGCCACGTCGTCGACCAACTCGTCCGGCGCGGCGCCGCCGTGCGCGTGCTCACCCGCGGTCCCGCCAAGGCGTTCTTTCCTGCGAGTGTCGAGGTTGCGCAGGGCGAGTTGCTCGACATCGATGCCGTCCGGTCCGCACTCGCCGGCGTGCGCACGCTGTTCCTCCTCAATGCCGTCACGGGCGACGAGTTCACCCAGGCGATCGTCACACTCAATCTGGCGCGCGAGGCGGGGATCGACCGCGTGGTCTACCTGTCGGTCTTCGACGCCGATCGCGCGGTCAATGTGCCCCACTTCGCCGTGAAGCATGGGGCCGAGCGGATGCTGGAGGCGATGGGCTTTGGCGCCACCATCCTGCGACCGACCTACTTCATCGACAACGAGGTCATGGTGAAGGACGTGATCCTCAACCACGGCGTGTACCCCATGCCGATCGGTAACAAGGGCCTCGCGATGGTCGACGCCCGCGACATCGCCGAGGTGGCCGCGATCGAGCTGATGCGCCGCGATACCGCCGAAGCCGCACTGCCGATCGAGACGATCAACATCGTCGGGCCGGACACGCTGACCGGCGAGGGGGTGGCGGCCATTTGGTCGGAGGTGCTCGGTCGGTCGATCGTCTATGGCGGCGACGATCCGAGCGGCTTCGAGGCCAACATGGCGACCTTCATGCCCAAATGGACCGCGTACGAGATGCGGCTGATGGCCCAGCGGTACGTCAGCGACGGCATGATCCCCCAGGCCGGCGATGTCGAACGCCTGACCTCGCTGCTGGGCCGTCCGCTACACAGCTACCGTGAGACCGCGACGCGGATCGCCGGCGGCTGACACGATACGCAAGGCGTCCACCTGTTGCTGACCACGGCCGGCGGCAGGTGGGCCCAGTCGCGGACGCTCAAGGGGCGTCGGCGCCTCCCCGACAACCGACATTCATTCATGCACTTAATAAAGTCTCAGCCTCCACTACGCTGCCTCTGATGAGGAGATTGGGCGAAACGACGTTCCTATCCGATGCAGAACGTGCGGACTGTTTGAAACTACGGCCGAGATCCTTGAAGATCGGGCTATGGTCGATCACTCCCAATCCTGGACAACCCGAGGATTTCCTCGTGTCCTGGCGTTCGGCTTAACCTCGTTACTGACGTTGGCAGGTGCCGCACCGGTACCCGACAGCTCGGGCGGGCGACTGCTGTCGATCACTGACGTGCTGAGCCGAGAGACAAGGTGGTCGCGCTGGGCATCGCCGATCCGGAGCGCGTGGGCGTATTCGGCCAAAGCTATGGCGGATACAGCGTCATGGGCCTGCTGGCGCAGACGAAGCGCTTCCGCGCGGGAGTGGCGATCGCTGGGATCAGCGAGTTGGTGTCGATGAATGGCCAGTTTGACCCCACCGCGCGTGGCTACCCGGACATCGAGCATGAGAAGAGTGCAAACACGGGCATCGTCGGGCAGTTTGGCCTCCACGCTCCACCCTGGGCAGACCCGGCCGGCTACCAACACAACTCGCCGCTCAGCTTCGTGAACAAGGTAGAGACGCCGCTGCTGCTGCTCCACGGCGGATTCGACATCCGCGGCGCGCCGACACAGTCTGAGCTGTTCTTCCAAGGCCTTACGCACGCGGGCGGACGGCCGAACTGGTCCGCTATGGCGGCGAAGGACACAGCCTGCACCAGTCGCCCGCCAACCTGCGCGACGTCTTTGAACGCATGGTGGCCTGGTTCGACCGCTTCCTGCAACCGGCCGCGGCGGATAGCATGTCTGGTAAAGGTTCGTGATGACCCAAAGATACCCCGGATCACGCGAATATGCGCCGAGGTTCACTCGCGGAGCACCAACCCCATTCCCGTCGCGTATTCGAGGCGCGCTGCTCGGTCGCATGGTCACCCGGGTAGCGGTCCGTTGTCATGCAGAAGGTCTGCTCGCCGTTCGATAAAATCGCGTAAATCAGGGCCGTAGCCAGAATCCTGCATCGGCGTTGTAGACCCACAATCGGCCGTTCGGCGGCGGTACGAACTTGTCCGAAAGTAGCCATTCCTTCATCGCGATGCGCTGTCCCGGCCCCGTGCGCCCGACAAGGCGGTTAAAGCATTGTAGCCCCGAACAAGGGGTAGCATTTCATGAAGATTGCACTGCTCGCTTCGACGCTCGTCCTCGCCGCTGCGCCCGCGTTCTCGCAAAGCAGTCCGGAGGACAACGACAAGCTGCCGGTGCAGGCCCACTTCTATGAACTGACGCCGCTGAAACCGGGACCCGACTTTGCCGCTTCGCTGAAGGTGCCAGCCGGCTACCGCGCCGCCGTTTGGGCGAGCGATCTGGGCAACTCGCGCGTCATGGCGCTGGCGCCGGACGGCTCTGTCTACGTGAGCCGGCGCTCGGAGGCCGATATCGTCCGCCTGATGGATGCGGACGGAGACGGTCGCGCGGACGGGCCGCCAAGGGTCATTGTCAATCGTCCTGGCCTGCACGGGCTGACGATCCACGACGACATGCTCTATTTCATGACAGCAAAGGAAGTGTTCCGTGCGCCGCTGCGTCCGGACGGCGGCATCGGCGCCGTCGAGACGCTGATCGACGACCTGCCGGATGCTGGACAGCACCCTAACAGAACGCTGGCGGTGGGCCCGGACCAGATGCTCTACATCAGCGCGGGCTCGACCTGTAACGCCTGCGACGAAACCAGCCAGGAGAGCGCGACGCTGGTCCGCGCAAGCCTGGACGGTAAAACGAGGCAGCTATGGGCATCGGGGTTGCGCAATACGATCGGGTTCGGATGGCACCCGCGAACCGGTGAACTGTGGGGCTGGGACCAGGGGATCGACTGGCTGGGCAACGACCTTCAGCGCGAGGAGGTCAACAAGATCGAGCGCGGAAAGCGCTACGGGTGGCCTTACGTCTTCGAAGATGGCAAGCGAAACCCGCAGGACGAGCCGCCGGGCGGCCTCACCGCCGCGCAATGGGCGGCGGCGTCGACGGATCCGACGCTGATGCACGTCGCCCACTCAGCGGGCATGCAGATGGCCTTTCATCCGGGTGGCGGCTTCGGGCCGGACGTCGCCGGTGATGCCTTCGTCGCACTGCGTGGAAGCTGGAACCGCAAGCCCGCGTCGGGCTACGGACTGGCGCGCATCCGCTTCGACGCGGAAGGTCAGGCGACGCGCGTCGAGGCCTTCGTCAGCGGCTTCATGAGCCGCGACGGCACTGGGCAGTACGGCCGACCATGCGGCGTAGCGGTGATGCGCGACGGCTCGATCCTGCTTTCGGACGATGCCAATGGCGTGATCTATCGCATTACCTACGACGGCGCGAGCGGACGGGCTGCGCCGCTCGCCGCGCCGTCCGGCCCGATGCTGGAACAGGCCGCGCGCGGCACAAACGTACCACTGGCGCTCGCGCGTCCGGAGACGCGAGCAAGCGGTTCGGCGAGGCTTACCGTCGGCGCGGCCGCCTTCTCCGCCAACGGTTCGATCCCGCGCGAGCATAGCGAATACGGGCTCGGCATCTCGCCCGCGCTGAACTGGTCCGCGGTCCCGAACGCCGCCTCCTATGCGATCCTCGTCGAGGACCCGGACGGATCGGCCAAGCCGGTCGTCCATTGGGTCGCCTGGAACATACCCGCGGGCACCACTCGCCTGCCGGAGGGGTTGCAGGAGCGCGACCGCCTTGACGGCGGGCCGCTGGAAGGCATCATGCAAGGCGCCGGCGGCCTCGGCACCGTGGGCTGGTACGGCCCGCGCCCGCAGAAGGGCGACGCCCCGCATCATTATCACTTCGAGGTGCTCGCGCTCGATCGCCAGCTGGATCTGCCGCTCGGGGCGACGCGCGACCAGCTGCTCGCCGCCGCCGCCGGACATGTGATCGCGACGGGCAACCTCGTCGGCACATATGCCGAGCCGAAGTGAGCCGCGTCCAGGTCCCCTCCACGCCGTGATGCGAGGTCGCCGCCTGAAGATCGCCGGAGTCGGCATCGCGATCGCTGGTGCGGTACTCGCGATCCTGCTGGCCATCGCGCATCGCCCGGCCATCGCGTCCATCGAGCGTCCCGATCCGCGCTCGTTCGACCCGGCGGTGGTCGCACGCGGCGCCAATTTGGCGCGGATCGGCAATTGCGTCAGCTGCCATCAGGCCGAAGGCGGCCGCCCTTATGCCGGCGGCTATCCGGTGACAACGCCGTTCGGCACTATCTACGGCAGCAACATCACCCCCGATCCCGACACCGGCATCGGTCACTGGTCGCGCGCAGCGTTCGCCCGTGCGATGCGCGAGGGTATCGGCCGCAACGGGAGGCATCTCTATCCCGCCTTCCCCTACACCCACTATGCGGGCGTGACCGATGGTGATGTGGACGCGCTCTACGCCTTCCTGATGACGCGCCCCGCAGTACGGGCGACGCCGCCCGACAACGACCTGATCCCGCCGCTTGGCTTCCGTCCCCTGCTGGCGGGATGGAAGCTTCTGTTCTTCCAGCCGGCTCCGATCCGCGTCGATCCGTCGCAATCGGCCGAGTGGAACCGCGGCCGCTATCTCGGCGAGACGCTTGCGCACTGCTCCGCCTGTCACAGTCCGCGCGGGCTGCTGCAGCAGGAGCAACGCGGGGCGGAAGCCTATGCCGGGGGCTGGTCTGGAGGCTGGTATGCGCCGCCGATCAACGCCCGCTCGCCGGCGGTCCGCACATGGACGCCGCAGCGCCTCGAAACCTATTTCCGCACCGGGCTGAGCCGCGATCACGCCGCGGCCGCGGGGCCCATGGGCCCGGTGACCTACAATCTGGCCCGGGCTGACCCGGCGGACGTGCGGGCACTCGCGCGCTATTACGCATGGTGGATGCGCAACGCGCCGGCGGCGAAAGTCGACCCCCCGCTACCCGATCGCCGCGCTCTGGCGGAGCGGCAGCATCCCGCCGGTGCGCGGCTCTACGAAGGGGCGTGCGCGACCTGTCACGAGCCCGGCGCGCCGATGGTCGTCGCGGGCCGTCCGGTGCTGCCGCTCGGCACGCCGCTGCACGAGGACAATCCGCGCGACACCATCCAGATCATCCTCCAGGGCCTGCGTCCGCCAGTGCAGGCGAGCGGCCCCTACATGCCCGCCTATGCCGACGCGCTGACCGACAGGCAGATCGCCGAGATCGTCGGCTATCTGAAGGTGCGGCATGGCTCGGGATCGGCGTGGGACGATCTGGAGAAGGAAGTGGCGAAGGCGCGGGAGGAGGGCCGGTGATCGAACTGAACGTCAACGGCGGTGTCGCTCGGGCTGACGTCGATCCCGCAACCCCGCTCCTCTATGTCCTGCGCGACGACCTCGGGCTGCACGCCGCGAAGTTCGGCTGCGGGCTCGGCCAGTGCGGCGCATGCACGGTCCTCGTCGACGACCGCCCGGTCTTCGCGTGCCTTCTTCCCGTCGGCGCGATCGGTGAACGCGCCGTGACGACCGTCGAGGGGCTCGGCACCACCGTCGAGCCGGGTGACGTCCAGCGCGCCTTCCTCCAAGAGCAGGCGGGACAATGCGGCTATTGCATCCCGGGCATGATCGCCCGCGCGGAGGCGCTGCTGCGACGCACGACGACGCCGACCGAGGAGGAAATGCGTGCCGCCATGGCACCTTCGCTATGCCGGTGCGGCACCCATATGCGGATTCTGCGCGCAGTGCGCCGGGCCGCGGTCGCGCGCGGTGGCGGCATCGTCGATCCCGCGGAGCCGGTCGCATGACCCAGTCACGCCGCGAAATGCTCGGCGGGCTGCTGGTCGCCTTCACGCTAGCGCCGGCAGTCCACGCGCAAACCGGCGGCGGGGAGGGAAGCGGCGGGCCGCCGACCGTTGCCCCCGACTTGGCCGGCACGCTCGCCAAGTTTCCCGATCTCGATGCCTGGATCCGCATTGCGCCCGACGGCCGCGTTACCGTGTTCACGGGCAAGGCGGAGCTCGGCACCGGCATCAAAACCGCCATCGCGCAGCTTGCCGCCGACGAACTTGACGTTGCCTTCGATCGGATCGACCTTATCACCGCGGACACGGGTCTGACCCCGAACGAGGGCGTGACCGCAGGTAGCCAGACGTTGGAGCAGAGCGGTACCGCCGTCGCCAACGCCGCGGCCAACGTACGGCTGCTCCTGGCCGAGGCGGCTGCGGCGCGCTGGGGCGTGGCCGCCACCGCCCTGTTCACACGCGATGGTGCGGTGCTGGACGGCAAGGGCCGGAGCGCCAGCTATGCAGACCTCGCCGGCACGACCTCACTCGCCGTGCGCGCACGTGCGGACGTGCCGCGCAAGCGCCGGGACGCTCGCCGGGTTATCGGACGCCCGGTACCGCGCGTCGACCTGCCCGCGAAGCTCACCGGGCTCCCCGCCTATGTCCACGACATGCGGCTCCCCGGCATGATGCACGCGCGCGTGCTGCGCGGGCCGAGCTCGGGCACCAAGGGGCGCTTCGACCTGTCGGCAATCGCGAGGCTGCCCGGCGTCGAGCGGATCGTGCGCCGCGGCGGCTTCGCCGCGATAGTCGGCCCGCGCGAGTGGCCGCTCGAGCGCGCACTGCACGCGGCAGGCCGAAGCGGCTGGACCGCAGAGTCGGGCGCCAACGCGCCGGGCGCGCTGCCGGATGCCTTGCTGCGGATGCGCCGTGAAACCCAGACGATCCAAGAACGGTACGACGAGCCAAACGTTCGCTCACTGCGGCGCCTGTCGGCGCGCTACGATCGACCATACCTGATGCACGGTGCGATCGGCCCCTCCTGCGCATTAGCCCTCTTCGAGGACGGGCGACTCACCGTTTGGACTCATAGTCAGGGCGTCGAGCCACTGCGCGCGTCCATCGCTGAACTGCTGGCCATGTCGGCCGAACGGGTCCGTTGCGTTCACCGCGAGGGCGCGGGCTGCTACGGCCACAATGGCGCCGACGATGTCGCGGGCGACGCCGCGCTCGTCGCAGTTGCCATGCCCGGCGTGCCAGTCCGCCTGCAATGGAGCCGCGAGCAGGAGCATGGCTGGGAGCCGCTCGGCCCCGCCATGATGGCGCAGCTCGACGGGAACCTCGACGCCTCCGGGCGCATCGTGTCATGGGGTCATCAGGTCTGGAGCAACACCCACAGCACGCGGCCAACCGCCGCGGGCGATCTCCTCGCGGGTCGCGAGATCATCCCTCCTTTCCCCGCCACCCCGCCAAAGCCTATTCCGCAACCGAACGGAGGCGGCGACCGCAACGCCATCCCGCTCTACGCATTTCCCAACAGCCGAGTGGTCAGCCACTTCCTTCCCGACATGCCGATCCGCGTCTCGGCGCTGCGGGGCCTCGGTGCGCATCTCAACATCTTCGCGCTCGAAAGCTTCATGGACGAGCTTGCTGCAGCGGCGGGGCGAGATCCCGTCGCCTTCCGCCTCGCGCACCTTGACGACTCGCGCGCGGCGGCAGTCATCCGCCGCGCCGCGACGCGCTTCGACTGGCAGGGCTACAGGGCGATGCCGCACCGCGGGCGCGGCTTCGCCTTCGCCCGCTACAAGAACCACGGTGCGTACCTAGCCGTCGCGCTCGATGTCGAACGCGTGCCGGACGAAGGCCGCCTGATCGTCCATCGCGCCGTTGCTGCGGTCGACAGCGGCGAAGCCGTCAACCCCGATGGCATCCGCAACCAGGTGGAGGGCGGCATTGTCCAGTCGCTTAGCTGGAGCGCCTACGAGTCGGCTGGCCATGACGGCACGCGCCGCAGCGACTACGACTGGAGTACGTATCCCATCCTCCGCTTCGGCGATGCGCCGCGTAGCGTCGTAGTCGACGTCGTAGACCGACCTGGCATGCCGTTTTTGGGCACCGGCGAGTGTGCGCAAGGACCGACCGCCGCAGCGCTCGCCAATGCCTTGTGGGCGGCGGAGGGGAGGAGGAGCAGGTCGCTACCCGTCGCGCGATCCAGCGCCGGGTTCCTTTGACCCAGATCCGGCCGTCCAGTGCTTCCTTAATGCCGCCCGTAATCGGACGCTCGTTCATCGCCGTCGACGTTGCAGGCTAGGGTCGATCCGGTAGCCCAGACGGCGCTCCCCGGTCATCAAATCGGCCAAAACAACAGGATCAGCGGTGTGCCAAATACAAGCACCAGCAGCGACAATGGGGCGCCCAGCCGCGCATAATCGCCAAAGCGGTAGCCGCCCGGCCCCAGCACCAGCGTGTTGCACTGATGGCCGATCGGCGTGAGGAAGTCGCAGCCCGCTCCTACCGCCGTCGCCATCAGGAAAGCCTCGGGCCGATAGCCCAGGTCACCGGCAAACTGCGCGGCGATCGGCGCCATAACCAGGACGGTGGCCGCGTTGTTGAGAAACGGCGTCACCGCCATCGCCGCGGCAAGAATGAGCGCCACCGCGCCCCATGGCGGCAGCGCCGCCGCGACGCCGGCCAGCTGCGTCGCGATCACGTCCGACGCGCCGGTCGTGCGCAGCGAGTCCGACACCGGGATCAGCGCGCCAAGCATGACGAGGATCGGCCATTCGACATGGTCATACGCCTCGCGCGGGGTGATCGCGCCGGTCGCGATGACCAGGCCGGCGGCGGCGAAGAAGGCGACCGCCACCGGGACCCACCCCATCGCGGTCAGGAACATCGCGCCCGCGAGGATCGAGATCGGCAACCACCGAGCACGCTTCGATCCCAGCCGCAGGTCGCGCTCGGCGAGCGGCAGGCAGCCGAGCTCACGCAGCCGCTCGGGCATCGCCTCCAACGGTCCCTGCAGGACGACCACGTCGCCCGCGCGCAGGACGATGTTGGCAAGCCGCCGGGACAATCGCTCTCCGCGCCGCGACATCGCAATCAGATTCACGCCATAGATGCGCTGAAGATCCAGCCCTCCCGCGGTCTGCCCCTCCAGCCGCGAGCCGAAATTGACGACTGCCTCGATCACGCCGATCTCGCCGCCGACGCTGGCCCCCTCGCCTTCATTTCGCTCGCGCGTCATGTCGCGTGCTTCGCCTTCATAGGCCAAGCGATCGCCCGCGATCACACGCTCGAGCGCATCGGGTTCGCCGCCGAGGATCAGCGTGTCGCCCTCGTCCAGTTGAGTATCAGGCTCGGGAAAGCTGCGGATGCCTGCGCGCAAGATGCGGGTGATCGAGACCTCGCCCTCGTGCCGGTCCAGAAATTCACGCACCGTCTCACCCACCGCCGCCGATTCGGCGGGTAGGACGACCTCGGTCACATAGCCGGTAACATCGAGCGCCTCCCCCATCGTCGGCGCTGCCCGCCGGCCGCGCGGGAGCAGCCGATAAGCGAAACGCAGGTAGATCAGGCCGATGACAAACAACCCGAGGCCGACGGGGGTATAGTCGAACATGCCAAACGGCGCCCCCGTCATCTGCTCGCGCGATCGACTGACGATGATGTTGGGCGACGTGCCGACCAGCGTCATCAATCCGCCGAGCAGTGCCGCGAACGACATCGGCATCAGGAAGACCGAGGGGCTGGCGTCGTTCTTCTTCGCCATCTGGAACGCGCCGGGCATCAGCATCGCCAACGCACCGATATTCTTGACGATCGCACTCGCGAACCCGACCGAGGCAGTGAGGACGAGAAGCTGGCTCCTTACCCGCGTGACGCGCCGGGCGAGCCGCCGAAGCGCCCGCTCGATCACCCCCGACCGCTGAACCGCACCCGAAATGACGAGTGCAGACCCCACAATGATGACGATGTCGTCGGAGAAGCCCTTGAACGCATCCGCGGGCTTGACGATGCCCAGCGCCAGCGCTGCCAGCAGCGCAATGATCGCGGTCACGTCGTAGCGAAACCGCCCCCACATAAAGAGCCCCATCATCCCGAGTAGGGTCGCGATCGAGAGCATTTGGGGGAGCGTCAGCATCAAGGGCACAAATGCCTCAGATCGCTCGCATGTCCATTGACCAAGATTGGACGTTCAAACTGCCCCTCCCGCTCGCCAGAATCGGACGGCCGTTCATCGCGGCCTCCAACGGCGGCTATGCCCCCACTCCCGACCTTTGCGACACGTTGCGCTTCAAACGAAAACAGTCATCACTCGCCGTCGGAACAAAGATTGCGTTCTGATAGTGAGTCGAATGCCGCATTCGACTCCGTGCGCTTTGAAGTCAAAGATACATTTCGGCGTTGCTTTTCCACGAGACGTCGACTGAGGATACCTTTTGCTGAGGCAGCTCTTGGCTTTGCATCTTCAGTTGTAGATTTTGTTCAGGGCCTCGGCCAAATCGGCCCGCAGAAACGGCTTATGCAGCCTGGGGAGTTCAGGATCGATGCTAGCCTCGTCAGCATAACCGGAGATTACGAGCATCCCCAATTTGGGGTCACGCTGGCGGACCGCGCGCGCCAGTTCGGTTCCGGTCATGCCAGGCATGATGTGGTCGGTAATCAGCAAGTCCACCATCAAACCTTGGTCGATCAATGTCCACGCTTGCGCGGCCGAAGAAGCTCCCACGACGGTATAGCCAAGATCGAGAAGCATCTCTTCGGTCGATGCTCGCACGGCATCGTCGTCATCGACCAGCAGCACTGTGCCCTGGCCGTGCGTTGGCTCGGTTTCTTGGACATTCGCGCGCTTTGGCAACGGGAGCGTGGTTGTCGGAACCCACAAGCAGATCTCCGTGCCCTCACCAAGCGCACTGTTGATGGTGAGCGCGCCGCCGAGTTGGGCGGCGAGGCCATGAGCCATCGACAGACCGAGCCCGGTTCCGCGTCCCACGCCCTTAGTCGAGAAGAACGGCTCCACAGCGCGAAGCCTCGTCTCCTCGTCCATCCCGGTGCCATTGTCGGCGATGCAAAGGCGGACATAGTCCCCCGAACGAAGGTTGCCGGCCGCCTCCGCCTCGACCGTAGCGCGGGCGACGGAAATTCGGAGTGTCCCGCCATTCGGCATGGCGTCGCGCGCGTTCACGCTCAAGTTGAGCAGCGCCATCTCGAGCTGATTTGGATCGACCAGTGCCGCGGGAAGATCGGGTTCTGGATCGAATTCGACCTGGATTCGCGAGCCGAGCGTCCGCGAGATCAGCTCGATCATGCCGCGCGCGAGCTCGGTGACGTCCGTCGGCACGGCTTGGAGGGGCTGCCGCCGGGCGAATGACAAGAGTCGCTGAACCAGCGTTCGGGCGCGCTCGGTCGATTGCAGCGCCCCGGCGATAATACGTCGATCACGCTCGTCCCCCAGGCCCTTTTGGTTGAGGCGGTCAAGGGCTCCCATGATCGGCGTCAGCAGGTTGTTGAAGTCATGCGCAACGCCTCCGGTCAACTGCCCCATGGCCTCCATTTTCTGGGACTGGCGCAGCGCCTCCTCCGCCGCAATCTGGGCGCTCACGTTGCGGCTTGACCCGATTATCCGGGTGACCTGACCGGACTGGTCGCAAAGCGGTACCAGCGTCGTGTCCCAGTGTTGCAATTCGCCGTTGAGCGTGAAGATTTCGCGATAGCGATAGATTTGGCGTGTTTCTGCGGCATGGCGATAAGTCTGGATGACCCGCGTCGCGAGTTCCGGCGGCATGAAATCCTGAACTCGCTTGCCGCGAATTTCCTCGAGCCTAAATCCGACCCCGATTTCGTGCGCCGGATTGATCTGCTCGACCACAAAATTCATGTCGGGATCGACGCCGATCACAAAGAGGGGATCGGGGGTGTTCTCGAAATATGCCTGGTAAAGGGCATCGACCTCGCGCCTGGCTGTCTCGACAAGCTGCAACTCCCGGGTGCGCGTTTCCACCCGTGCCTCGAGCGTCGCGTTCAGCTCGCGCAGCTGGTCCTCGATCGCGACGCGTTCGATGACCAATCGGATCCGCTCGGCCATTTCTTCCATGAACGCCACTTCGTCGGCGCGCCACCTGCGCGGCCCGCAATCGTTGAGATACACGATCGTGCGCAATCGACCTTCGCGCACGAACGGCACCACGAGGATCGCCCGTGTATCGACGTCCCGCGCCGTTTCGTGCGTGAGCGCCTCATCGCTGAGCGACGACGTGAGCAAATCCTCGATCACGATCGTCTTTCCTGCATTTAGGGCGGCGACAATCTTCACCCCGAACGCCGCCGCCGGATAGCGACCTATCAACGGCGGAACCACGCCATCCGTCCAGCATATGCGGTAATCGAACTGATCCTCATCCGGATCGAGATCGCCGAAGCCTGCCCTCGCGACCCCGAAATGCTCGCCGAGCAGCGACGCTACATCCTGCAGGGCTGCGTCGGCATCGGCACCGCGCAGAATATCGGCGACTTTGAGCCGCAATGTAGTGCGCGCCTCGCGACGGGCTGCACGCCTGAACATCCGCTCAAGCTGCGCTGCGCCCAGCGATAAAAGCAGGATGAGAACCGTGATGAAGCTGATGGCGATTGCCAAATATGTCTGCCCGAAGCTCGCCGCCCCTCTTGCTTCATCGACTTGCGAGTTCATCACGAAGTCAGCGGCATACATGCCCGAATAGTGCATGCCAGAGATCGCCCCACCCATGACCCCGGCCGCGAGCCAGCGGACTCCGATCTGCTGATCGCGCGATGCCAGCCACATGGCAACCGTGGCGGCAGCGAGCGCGATGATCACGGAGATCACGACCCAGCGCCAATCATAGCTCAGTGCGGCGGGCATCCGCATTGCCGCCATGCCGAGATAATGCATCGCGACCACACCCATGGCGATGAGCGCGCCGGACATTGCAATACGCGGCGGCGACACCTGGTGCCAGTTGAACGCCGCCAACCCTGCGCCCGTAAACCCGATCGCGAGCGCCAGAGATGCAAAGGTCGGGATCAGGTTATAGGAGATCGACATGCCGGGCACGCTGAATGCCAGCATCGCGACGAAGTGCATCGACCAGATGCCCCCGCCCAATGCGACCGCAGCGGCCATCAGCCAGATATTGCGTGCTCGCCCTTTAGACGCGCGGATTCTGTTCGCCAAGCTAAGCGCTGTGAACGAAGCAAGCACCGCGACCGCGATCGACAGGAGAACGAGATGGTGGTCGTGCGTGCCGTTAATGCTGGTCACCGACACCCTCGTCACACTGCTAAGAACAATACGGCCACTACGCCATCATCTAGGCCAGCTGACAGTTCAAGCGAGATGAAAGCGCATTAACATGGATCATTAAGCGCTATCGAATTGCCTTCTAAATGAGGAAATAGGAACATATTGCCGTAGCAGACCATATTTACTTGTGGGGAAGAATGCCATGGGTCACAATCCCCACCGCCCCTTTTTACGGGTCGTGTAATTGCTGCACCAGACTGGCAACAGACCGCGACAGACTCGTCGCGCCGTCCGGTTTCCCGGCTCTCTGGGTAGAAGCGGACGGGCAGGTAGCGGCCAACTCGCGCCATTCCGGTGAAGCTGCAAGAACGTCAGCACCCGGCAGAAGGCCAGACAGAGATCTTCGCGCAGCTAAGGTCTTACGGCCAAGGCCACTGTCGGTGGCGAAGGCGTGAATTGCCTTGGCGAAGCCCAAAGTCGATATGACTTGTCTCGAGCAAATTGAGCTCACGCCGGACCGCTTGCTGGGTAGCGTGCTTGCAATCGTGAAGACGCTTTGGAGGGATTAGTCGAGGCGCCGACCGCGCAGGGCTAGGTCGCCGCGGACCTCAAGCGGCGCGTTTACGTCATCCGTAGGAAGGGCGACTCCGTAATTGCCTATCCGCTCAGGCGGTCGCCAGTGCACTACATCGGGCGCGGCTCCGCCCTTAGTAGACTGTCCTCTCACCTTCTGCGGTAGCTCCACGAGATCGACGGTTTCGAGAAAGTCGTGCGCATCGCAATCGGCGCCTACCGGATTCAGCGAAAGAACGTCACTGAGATGTTAAAGTATGTTGAGGCCAACTTAATAGATTGGTTTGCCGATAAGTACGGCGTAATACTTTTCTCCAACAACCGCCGCGAGACGGTCTATGAAGGCTGCGTGATCTAACCGGTTGAGCGGTGGTCTCGATTGAGTCTGGATCCCATAGATCCGCTTCGATCCGCGCTGATCCACGACTCAAACTGGGTTGCTATCGGGTTGCCAGCCCTCCGGGATTTAGTTGGAGGTCGACAGTGTCGCGTTTGATCATACCCCACGAGACCCCGAGTAATGGACGATCAGCCGCCACCAATCCTGAAACTCACCTTACAGCTGACACCAAACCATCGATCTGTTGATCCATTCGTTCCGCAAACTCGCTAGGTAGCTTCATGACGCCCGCGGCATAGAAACCGATCCGCTTGGCGAATTGCCGAGCCCGAGGCGTTAAAAATAACTTACCAGCACGTAAGTCGGAAGCGCTATCAATATTCGCCATTTGGCGCAGACTAAGTTCTCGGAGCGCAATCACGCAGTTATGTACTTGTGTTGGCGCCTCCAGCAATCCACGCACCAATTGAATCAATTGGGGCCAAAGCACTAAGGAGATTCCCTGCTCACTTGTTCCCTCGTGAGCGGCAAGAAGCTCATACATTCGGCGAAGATTGGCGACGCCCTCTGGGCCGCCCCACAGATAGTACCGGAGGAAGGTGCTAAACTCCTTTTCTCCAATTGCTAAATCTATCACCAACCGAAGATCTTGCACCATCAATAAAAAAAGGTAAGAGAACCCTACGACACACTCAACAAAAGCAGCCATATGCAGCGGCTTTGCTGGGTTTAACTCCCCCTTGTGCTGCAGAAGTCGCGATATAAATCTGCGAAAAGCACGGGCTGGGTCAGTGCAAAGTGGAACCTCCTGCTGAATTGCCAGAAGGATTTCTGCCACAGCTGGCTGCTTCAGGGCCGCATCATTAATTCTATGCCAGTTTTCAAGGTTTCCGGCATAGGATTGGAGCACGCGATATTCGGGATTTGTCGCGGCGGCATAAGAGTCAAAAGCCCCCGAGCCGAAAATGGTAACATCCAACTTGCGGGCTGCAAGGCGATGTGCGGGTTCCGCCGGCTTGCCCATTATGATTATACCTTCGCGTGCTCCAACATATCGCATCAGGCCCGAGAGCCAAAGCGCACGTGCGAAGGCCGGCCCCCCGGCGCTTTTGCAGTCGAATATGCTCTTCCCCACCGTGCCATCTTCGCGCAGCGAAATCCCAAGGACATCCAGATCCGTGATCTTTTTGGGGGTCGCAGTCAGATCGACGCCAGTAAACACGTCAACCTCGAGAAAAGGGAGAAGACCGGAGCTTACACAAAATCTAAGTGCGTGCTCCTTAGCGGGATTGTCTTGGTCCGATCGCGCCATCTTTACACCAAATTCAGCGTGAGTTGATCCCATTGCTCTTTTGCTGCCGCACTCGGCTTAATCTTTTGCCGCTCCCTGAGAGTTTTGCTGCCAAGCACAGAGCTTACATACTTGTCATCCATCTGCAGAAGCGATCTTGCCTCATCGTCTCGTCGCATTTCGACTCGAGCTTCTCCACCATCGGCCAACATGATAGCCAGTTCGACCGCTTCCACATTCTCTTCTGTGCGGCGAAGGTGAAACTTGTGCCAACCCGGTTTAGTCTCAACAAAATACCCGATATTGAAAGTTGAAGCGACTTTTCCGTACTGCCTGCGAGCCTCTGTATTCGCACCCAAATATCCGTCGGTGAGTAAGGTGCTGAGCACAACGCTTGGCTTCCGTATAGGATATGCAAACGGCAAAAGTTGCCCTTTCCGAACCGCCGAAAGCAAAGCCATCGCGCGCTCATAGATGTCACGCTTACCTGGCGAGAGTCGCGCGGCGCCAGGCCGCGGTGTGAACAGGAAGGTTTCGGCAAAACTGCCGATTTCAATCGTAGGAGGCTTAAGGATATTTTCGGACGCCAGCATACGTATAAGCTCCACCTGAACGGTGGTGAGCGGGCGGCCTGAAACGCGCTGCTGCGCAATGATCAGACTAAGGGGCCAGCCCTGATGTGCCTTCAAGACGGAGACAACATACTCAAAGTCTGTTCCTCCGACTTTAGCAAGTAAGTCGGCAAGGCCGGCATTATTGTCAGCGAAGTATACAGGACTCAAGAGTACGGTTTGTCCCCCTGACCCGGTGATCAGCAATTAGACCACTTTCGCTACCAATCGCCAGGCATCTATCGAGAAGACTCGATTCCATTCCGGTTCTTGATAGTAGCCTGTCCTTATTCTCTGGCTTCTTTTGCAGCTCCGCCATGATCCTCACCATGGCTTGCTCAGTCTCGTTAAGACGGAACTCTGAGGAGTAGTCTCCAATCTTCTGGTAAACGTCCTCAAAGTAAGGCACCTCGGGGTCAACCTTGGTGATTGTTTTGCCCGTCTCGTACAGACGAACCATTCCGACCTCTTCAAGCGTTCGAAGTACCGGTTTCAGCGCTACCGTGGGTATGTTGAAAAGGCTGTCCGAAACCCTAGCAAGCACCGGGTATTCGATTTCCGGCAGGCCGCGAATCTGTACAGCTAGCGATGCTGCCATTCCAAGCATACGGAGGTCGTCGAAGTCACCGACTTCGAAGGCACCGATACCCGTCTGGATATCACCCGCATATTCGGCAAGGCTTTTACCAGAAAAACTATCAGCTTTCGTCAAGCTCCCCTCCTGCAGCGTTTCACGTTTCGCCGCCCGGTCCAACCTCAGCGGACGATCGCATATCGGCCGGCATGCTATTGCATGCAGGTATCAGCGAGACAGGTTGTTGGCTAGATTGATGGTCGGAGAGTCGGAAAAGCAGAAATATTGAGCGAACTTGGCTACTTGGCCAAGCCGCTGGCGGAGACGGAGGGATTCGAACCCTCGGTACGGGATTTACCCATACGGCGGTTTAGCAAACCGCTGGTTTCAGCCACTCACCCACGTCTCCGGGTCCGATCGGTGCTGAAGGCGCGGCTATAGCGAGGGGTAGAAGGGGGATCAACCGCGATTGCATTTTGGCGGCGGCGATTCGTTCCGGCGCGGCATGGGGTCGCCCTGTCGCCCGTTCATTGCGGCTTCACCTTGGAAACGTGTATCGTTTCGGGGCATGGCGTGCGTTTCGCCATCGGGACTTGGGGGAAGAACGATGGCGGGTAAATGGCTGATCGCGCTGGCAAGTGCGGCAATGGCGGCGGCGCCGCTGTCGGCGCAGGTCCGCACGATCGATCCCAACAGCGCGATCGACGCCGACCTCAATGGACAGACGTCGCCGCCCGCGCAGGCGCCGCTCAGCCAGGACGAGATGACCGTCGATCCGGGTCCGCAGGAGCCCGTCGATCAGGCCCCGCCGCCCGCGGCCGCCCCCGTGACGACGCAGGCGCCCGCCCCCACCGGCGCCCCCGTCGCCGCCGATCGGACCGCCGCCGCCGAGGAGACCTTCGCCCGCGACGACCTGATGAGCGCGGCCGAGGGGGTGTTCGGCAAAGGCGCGCAGGGCCTGGCCGGCATGCTCGAAAAGCTGTTGTCCGAACAGGGGCGCCCCAACGCCTATATCGCCGGGCGCGAGGCGTCGGGCGCGTTCGTCGTCGGCGTCCGCTACGGCTCGGGAATAATGACGCACAGGGTCGAGGGGCAACGGCCGGTCTACTGGACGGGGCCGTCATTGGGCTTCGACGTGGGCGGCGACGCCAACAAGGTGTTCGTGCTCGTCTACAACCTCTATGATTCGCAGGAGCTCTACCGCCGCTTTCCCGCCGCCGAGGGGCGCGTCTATTTCGTCGGCGGGTTCGCCGCCACCTATCTGCGCCGCGGCGACGTGGTGCTGATCCCGATCCGGCTGGGCGTCGGCTGGCGGCTGGGCGCCAATGTCGGCTATATGAACTTCACTGAAAAGTCGAAGTGGCTGCCCTTTTGAGCCGCTGAGCCGGATGGCGGCACCGGCACCGCAAGCCAAGTGCATGTCTTGAGCGGCCGCGTGCGGCGTGCGATGGCTCGCAGCCTTGAAAGGGCGCGCAAGCATCAGGCATGGCCAATATCGTCCAGTTCGAGAATGTCGGCCTGCGCTACGGATCGAGCCCCGAGACGCTGTCCGACCTGTCGTTCGCGCTGCGGGCGGGCGCCTTCTACTTCGTGACCGGCACCTCGGGCGCCGGCAAGACCTCGCTCCTGCGCCTCCTCTATCTCGCCCAGCGGCCGAGCCGCGGCGTCATCCGGCTGTTCGGCGAGGATGCGGTGACGCTGCCTCGCGGGCGCCTGCCGGGGTTCCGGCGGCGGATCGGCGTCGTCTTCCAGGATTTCCGCCTGCTGCCGCACCTGACGGCGTATGAGAATATCGCGCTCCCCCTCCGCCTCGCCGGCCATGACGAGGGCGAGCTGGACGAGGCGGTGCGCGAGATGCTCGCCTGGGTCGGCCTGTCCAACCGCGCCGATGCGCGCCCGGCGACGCTGTCGGGCGGCGAGCAGCAGCGCATCGCCATCGCCCGCGCGGTCATCAACCGGCCAGAGATGCTGGTCGCCGACGAGCCCACCGGCAATGTCGATCCCGAAATGGCCGATCGGCTGCTCCATCTGTTCGACAGCCTCAACAAGCTCGGCACCACCGTCGTCGTCGCGACCCACGACCTGCACCTGCTCGGCCGCGTGCCCGATGCGCAGATGATGCGGATCGAGAAGGGCCGGCTGATCGACCCGACCGGCAATCTGCGTCACCCACCGGCCGAGGCCGGACGATGACCCGTCCCGCCGCCGAGCATCGCTGGCTCGACGATGCGCGCACGATGCGGGCGATGCGCGCAATCATGGCGATCATGCTGTTTCTGACGGTACTTGCCGCGGCGCTGGGCCTCGCGACCTGGACGGCGACGCGCGCGCTCGATGCCGAGCTGGCGGGGCGGCTGACGGTGCAACTGACCGACGGCAGCGGCGGCCCGGCGCTCGCCGCGCGGCTGCGCGCGCTGCCGCAGGTGACGCGCGCCGAGGCGGTCGATCGCGCACGCCTTGCGGCGCTGCTCGAGCCCTGGCTGGGCGAGGCAGGACTCGACGCCGACCTGCCGATGCCGGCGATGATCGACGTCGACCTGGCCGATCCGACCGAGATCGCCGCGGTCGAGCGAATCGTGCGCGCCGCCGCGCCAACCGCCCGCATCGATCGGCACGCCACCTGGCTGGCGCCGGTCCGCGGTTTCATTGCGACGCTGGCAGGACTGGCGGCGGGCCTCGTCCTGCTCGTCGCCGCGGCGACCGCATCGGTCGTGCTGCTCGCCGCGCGCGCTGGGCTCGACACCCATGCCGAGACGATCGAGGTGCTGCACATGCTCGGCTCGACCGACGTCCAGCTCGCGCGGCTGTTCGCGCGGCGGATCGCCACCGACACGCTGATGGGCGGTGCCATCGGGACGCTGGCGGCGCTCGGATTCCTTGGCTTTCTCGGCACGCGGCTCGGGGCGTTGGGAGCGGAGATCGTCGCAGGGATCGGGCTTCGCGCGGGCGACTGGGCGGTGCTGGCGATTCTGCCACTCCTCTTCGCGCTGATGGCGGCGCTCGCGGCGCGCTGGGCGGTGCTGCGCGCGCTGGCCAAGCGGCTGTGAGCGTGCTGCTGCGCATCGTGGCCTTCATGGCGCTTGCCTATGCGCTCGGCTTCGCCTTGTTCCTGCTCGGCCTCGGCCACCCGCTCGAGGGGCAGCGGACCGACGCGATCGTCGTGCCGACCGGCGGCGCGGGCCGGATCGACCGGGGGTTGGCGCTGCTCGAAGCGGGCAAGGCCAAGCGCATGCTCGTGACCGGCGTCGATCCGAGCGTCCGCCCGCGCGAACTCGCCGCCGTCTACGAGGCGACGCCGCGCCGCGTCTTCGACTGCTGCGTCGACCTAGGGCAGGAGGCGATCGACACGCGCTCCAACGCCGACGAAACCGCTGCCTGGGTGCGGACGAACCGCTTCCGTACCGTCCGCCTCGTCACCTCCGACTGGCACATGGCCCGCGCCCAATTGGAGCTTCAGAATGCGCTTGGCAGCGAGGTCGAGATTTTCGGCGACCCCGTCCGCACCAACGCGCGTTTCGGCATGTTGTTCAGCGAATACAACAAGCTGCTGATCCGCCGCGTCGCGCTGATCGCCGGCTATCGAGGATGATCGGGCGGATAAGGTCATGGCTGTTCGACGCGGCCTTTTACGGCGGGTCGGTGGGGTTCGTGCTGGCGGCGCCCGTCGCCGCGCTGTTCAGCCGCCGGGCGCTGCTCGGCGTCGTGATGGGCTGGCTGCGCTGGCACCGCTTCTGCGCGAATGTCATCATGGGTATGCGCACGCAGGTAGAGGGCGCGCCGCTTCATCGCCCCGGCTTTTACGTCGCCAAGCATCAGGCGTTCTACGAAACCTTCGAACTGGCGCTGATCCTCGGCGGCCCGGCGATCGTGATGAAGGCCGAGCTGGCGAGCATCCCGCTCTGGGGCTGGGCGGCGCGGCAATACGGCGTGATCGTCGTCGATCGGTCGGGTTCGGCGACGGCGCTGCGCCAGATGCTGCGCGAGGCGAAGGCGGCGCGCGCCGCGGGACGATCGGTACTGATCTTTCCGGAGGGGACGCGCGTCCTGCCGGGGGAGGCACCGCCCGTCCGCGCGGGCTTCGCCGCGCTCTACAAGGCGCTGTCACTGCCAACGGTGCCAGTGGCACTCGACAGCGCGCGCGTCTGGCCGCGGCGCGGGCCGAAGCGGCCGGGCGTCGTCACCTTCCGCTTCGGCGAGCCGCTCGATCCGGCATTGCCGCGCGAGGCGGCGGAGGCGCGCATCCATGCCGGCATCAACGCGCTGGAGCCCGCCGCGCGGATCGGCTAGCGCGGGCGCCATGCAGGGACTTCACGTCGTCGGGCTGGGCGGGACGCTCCGCCCCACCTCCACCACCTCGCGGCTGCTTGACGCGGCGCTCGATCATGCAGCGGCGGCGGGCGCGCGCACGACGTTGCTCACCGGCGAAGCGATCGACTTCCCCAATTACGATCCGGAGGCGAGCACGCCGAACCCCCGCGTCGAGCATTTCGTCGCGACGATCCGCTCGGCCGATGCGCTGCTGATCGGCTCACCGGGCTATCACGGCACGCTGTCGGGCCTCGTCAAGAACGCCCTCGACCATGTCGAGATGACCCGCGGCGACGATCGCGTCTATTTCGACGGCCTGCCCGTGGGGTTGGTCGCGACGGCGGCGGGATGGCAGGCGGCGGTGACGACGCTCCAGGCGCTGCGCGGCATCGTCCACGCGCTGCGCGGCTGGCCGACGCCGATCGGCATCGCTGTCAATTCAGCCGCGGGCGGCGACGTGGTGGCCGAGGCGCGCCCGCAGATCGAGCTGATGATGGGGCAGATCGCGGGGTTCCTGCGTTGTTGAGGGGCCCGCCCCCTAGCTTGTGATGTGGTGAGTATTATCGACCATTCGCGGGAAGCCGGTGACAAGGGTCGCGAACTCACCGCCTTCGGCGTGCAGGACGGAGCCTGCTGGAACGGCGGCCGACCGCTCGTCGCAGTCGTGGAGGGTCGAAGTCGCAATCCGGCTTCCGCACATCTAGACGGCATCGGGCAGCGCCATCGACAGGTCGACCGTCAGTCCCGACCCGGGCTCGACCGCCTCGCACAGCAACCGCTCGGCGTCGGCCCTTGCGCGCGCGAGGACCGCGGAGGGCACGTCGGCGCGGTGGCAGACGCGGTCGGCGCTGGCGAGCAGCCGCGCAACTCGCAGCGTCAGGTCGTCGGGGTCGGGGGAGGTCAGGACGATTGTCTCGACCCGGTCGCCGGTTTCGGCCTCGGGTTGATCGAGCCATCGCTCGACGCTGGCACCATCGGCCCCGCTGAGCGGATCAAGCACCCCGCCCGGCTCCAGCGCCCGGGCCAACGCCCGCCGCCGCGCCGGTCCTTCGGGAAAGCGCGCGCGCATCGCGTCGCGCGCTGCGCTCAGCACCCTTGCGAGGTCGCCGACATTCGCGGGCAGCCACGCCTCGATCCGCTGGCGCAGCGCCGCGGCGAGGCCCGCAGACGCGCCGCCCGTCGCGACCGCCACCAGCACCGGCGAGCGGTCGACAATCGCGGGCAGCGTGAAGTCGCAGAGCGCCGGCCGATCGACGACGTTGACGAGCAACCCGCGCGCCTTGAGCCGCACGGCGGCCGCCACCGCCTCGCCCTCGTCTTCGATCGCGACGATCGCGAGGCGCGCGTCCGGATCGTCGGCGACCGCAACGGCGCCTGCCCGCTCGATCAGCCGGCGCTTGGCGTCGGCCGCCTCGCCCTCGCCAAGAAGGATGACGGGCTTGCCGTCGAGCCGCACGACGATCGGCAGGCCCGTCTCGCGCATCAGCCGTGCGCCCCCGTGCACCCGCGCAGGTGGGAGCCTGGGGCCAAGCGGGAGGAAGGGCGGTTCAAGTGGGTCCGGGCTTCCGCATTCGCGGGAGCACAAGGGTCACACACCGTCGTCACAGCCAGTCGGGCACGGTCTCGCCCGCCATCTGTGCCGCCGGCTCGATACGGTCGGACACGACGGCGAAGCGGGCGCCGTCGACCAGCACCTCGGGCACCTTGGCGCGGCTGTTATAGGTGCTCGCCATCGTCGCGCCATACGCGCCGGCGGTGCGGAACACGGCGAGGTCACCCGCCGCCACCGCGTTGATCTCCCGCGCCTTGGCGAAGGTGTCGCCGCTTTCGCAGACAGGGCCGGCGATATTGGCGACGAGGCGCTCGCCGGTCGGCCGTACCGCGACGAAGTCGTGATACGCATCGTAGAGCGCCGGCCGCGCGAGGTCGTTCATGGCCGCATCGACGATGACCCAAGGGTGCCCGCCCGACGGCTTGACCCAGACAACCCGCGTCAGCAGCACGCCGGCATTGCCCGCGATGACGCGTCCGGGCTCGAACATCAGCCTCACGTTCCAGCCTGCAGTGACTCGCGCCACCATCTCGCCAAACGCGGCGGGCGACGGCATCGTCTCGCCGGGGCGGTAGGGGACGCCAAGACCGCCGCCGAGGTCGACATGCGTGATGCGGTGCCCCGCCGCCCGCAGCGTCGCCACCATCTCGCCAACCCGCCGGTACGCGGCCTCCAGCGGCGCGAGGTCGCCCAGCTGGCTGCCGATATGGACGGCGATGCCGCGCAGCTCGATGCCCGGCTTGCCCGCCAGCCGCGCGAAGATGCCGGGGGCCTCGCCGATCGCGACGCCGAACTTGTTCTCGGCCTTGCCGGTCGAGATTTTGGCGTGGGTGCCCGCGTCCACGTCCGGATTGACGCGCAGCACCGCGGGCGCGGTCAGCCCGCGCTCGGCCGCCAGCGCGGCGAGGACATGGCCCTCCTCCTCAAGCTCGAGGTTGAACTGGCCGATGCCGGTATCCAGCCCTTGGATCAGCTCGGCGCGCGTCTTCCCGACGCCGGAGAACACCACGTCGCCGGGCGCCATCCCGGCCGCGACCGCACGCGCCATCTCGCCGCCCGACACGACGTCCGCGCCGTAGCCGGCCTTCGCCAACACGCGCAGCACGGCAAGGTTTGGATTGGCCTTGACCGCATAGGCGATATGCTTGTCCGCGACGCCCGACAGCCCCTCGCGGAACACCGCCGCATGCCGCTCCAGCGTGGCGCGCGAGTAGATGTAGACCGGCGTGCCGACCGCTTCCGCAATCGCCTCGACGCTCACATCCTCGACAAACAGCGCGCCGCCCCGGTGCTGGAAATGGTCCATCAGCGTGCCATCAGCGCTGCGGCGGGAGCTGGAAGGGGTCGTTGGGCCGCTCTTCCGAATTGCGCAGCAGCTCGTCGCTGCGCTGCGGGCGCTGCTGTGTCGTCGCCGTCGTCAGGTCGTCGGGACCGGGCGTCGCGGCGGCGCCATAGGGGGCAGGCGGCGGCGCCTCGCCCTCGGGGAGCTTGAGCGTGCCGCGCGCGCCGCAGCCGGCGAGCGACAGGATCAGGACGGGGAGAATGAGCGCGCGCATCATGCCTTTTCGCCTGCCCGGCGCGCGCGGGCAATGGCCTCGCGAACCCGTTCGGGCGCGGTGCCGCCGAAACTGCGCCGGCTGGCGACCGAGGCATCGATCGACAGCACGTCGAAAACCGCGGGCGTGATCCGCGCATCGATCGCGGTCAGCTCTTCGATCGGCATCGCCTCGAGCTTCACCCCCAGCGCCTCCGCCCGGGCGACGACGCGGCCGGTCACGTGATGCGCCTCGCGAAACGGCAAGCCCGCCTCGCGCACGAGCCAGTCGGCGAGATCGGTAGCGGTGGCGAATCCCGCGTCGGCGACCGCGCGCATCCGCTCGGTACGGAAGGTCGCGCTCTCGACCATCCCCGTCATCGCGGCGAGGCACAGGCCGATCAGGTCGTGCGCCTCGAACACCGGCGGCTTGTCGTCCTGCATATCCTTCGAATAGGCGAGCGGCAGGCCCTTCATCGTCACCATGAGCGCGGTCATGCAGCCCATGATCCGCCCCGCATGCCCGCGCACCAGCTCGGCCGCGTCGGGGTTGCGCTTCTGCGGCATGATCGAACTGCCCGTCGACCATTGATCGCTCAAGGCCACGAAGCCGAAGGGCTGCGAGGCCCAGAGCACGAACTCCTCGGCCAGCCGGCTGAGGTGCAGCGCGCACTGCGTCGCGGCGGTCAGGTAATCGAGCGCGAAGTCGCGGTCGCTCACCCCGTCCAATGAATTGCCCATCGGCCGGTCGAAACCGAGCGCCTTCGCCGTCGCCTCGCGGTCGATCGGAAAGCCCGTGCCGGCGAGCGCCGCCGAGCCGAGCGGACACTCGTTCATCCGCGCCCGCGCATCGGCGAAGCGGCTGACGTCGCGCGCCAGCATCGCGTGATAGGCCATCAGGTGGTGGCCGAGCGTCACCGGCTGTGCCGACTGAAGATGCGTAAAGCCCGGCATCACGTCGGCGGCATGCTGGTCCGCGCGCGCGAGCAGGGCGTCCTGAAGCGCGTAGAGCGCCGCCAGCACCTCGTCGATCGCGTCGCGCGTCCACAGGCGGAAGTCGGTCGCCACCTGATCGTTGCGGCTGCGCGCGGTGTGCAGGCGTCCCGCCCCCGGCCCAATCTTTTCGGCCAGTCGCGCCTCGGACTGCATGTGGATGTCCTCGAGCGCGAGGTCGTTCGCCGGGCCGTCGCGTTCGTAATCCGCCGCCACCGCATCGAGACCGTCTAGAATCGCCGCCACGTCTTCCGCCGCGACGATGCCCTGCGCACCCAGCATCGCGGCGTGCGCCTTCGACGCGGCGATGTCCTGTCGCCACATCCGCTTGTCGAACGGAATCGAGGCGTTAATCTCGCGCATCACCGAAGAGGGGCCTTCGGCGAACCGCCCGCCCCACATCTGATTGGAGCTGTCCTTGCGCTCGTTGATCTTGCTTCTCCCGCTCGCGGCGATGGTCGGCGCGTGCGATACGCAAACCCCCGCGGACGGGCAAGCGAACGCCGTCGCCCCTGCGAACGAGAGCACCGCCGCCGCACCCGCCGCCGGCGGCAAGGTCGACCGCAGCCACAAGGGCGAGGCCGCCCCCGACTATCCCTTCGCCGATCCTGAGGGGGTGAAGAAGACGCTCGCCGACTATCGCGGCAAGCCGGTGCTGGTGAACCTCTGGGCCACGTGGTGCGCGCCCTGCGTCAAGGAAATGCCGACGCTGGAGGCGCTGGCGAAGCGCGAAAGCGGCCGGATCGAGGTGCTGACCATCTCGCAGGATTTGGACGGCCCGGCCAAGGTCGTGCCCTATTTCAAGAAAGCCGGCTTCACGACGATCGAACCGTGGAGCGAAAGCGACCTGCGCTTTACTACCGGCATGGGGGTGAACCTGCCCACAACGATCCTCTACGACAAGGACGGCAAGGAAGTGTGGCGCGTGGCCGGCGCAATGGAGTGGACGGGGGACGAGGCGAAGGCGTTGCTGGGGGAGGTTTAAACCACGCGGCGGGTCGATAGCCCATCGCTCAGGCTACCTTGCAGTGCAGCATAATTCGCGTTAACAACCTTGCATAGTTAATTGGCAAGGATGCGACCTGTGGCGAGACAGCGGCTCGACCACATCGATGGCCTTCGCGGTATCGCTGCACAGATGGTGGTGTTTGGCCACTGGGCCGAATATGTCGGCCATGTGGTGCCGAATCCGGCGCTCCACGCCGGGTTGACCGCGCTGTTCCGCGAAGGGTTCAATACAGGCCGACTCGGCGTCGTCGCGTTCTTTTGCATCAGCGGCTTCGTCATTCCCTTCAGCTTCAGCGGCACCCACCCGCTCCGCAGCTTCATCGTCAGCCGCATCTTCCGCCTCTATCCCGCCTATTGGGTGTCGATTGCCGCGGCAGCGCTCCTCTTTCCGCTGATCGCCGGCATCCATTTCGACGCGCTTCAGGTCGCCGCCAACCTGACGATGGTACAGCCGCTGCTTCGGCAACCCGATATGCTCGGCGTCTATTGGACATTGTTCATCGAGCTGATCTTCTACGGCATCTGTTTCCTCGCCTTCGCCGGGCGGCTGCTGCATAGCGCGCGCTTCAACCTGGCGATGATGGCCGGCTTTCTCGGCCTCGCGCTGCTGATCGGCCTTTATCGCTGGCTTCATCCCACCAGCGGATTGCCGGTCGGCCTGCCGACCTATCTGGCGGCCATGCATTTCGGGACGCTGGCGCGACTTGCATTGATCGAACGGGACCGTCTTGCGGCACGCCTGTTCTGGCCGGCGGCGGCGATGCTCGCGATCTGTGTAACGGTGGCCAACACGCTCGCCTATCTTTACGCCCGCAACGAGCTGGTCGGCTGGATGGCGGCAAATACCGGCTATCTGGCGGGGCTGGCGCTGTTCCTCGGCTGCGCGGCCCGGGGCTGGTTCCGCGGGCGATTTCTCGCTTGGCTGGGGCTCCTCAGCTATTCGGTCTACCTCTTCCATCCGATCTTTATGCAGCTCAACGTGGCGCTATGGCCGACGATGGACTGGCGGGCAGGGATCGCCTTGCTGACGCCGCTGATCTTCGTCGGCAGCCTGGTCGTCGCCTGGGCCGTCCAGCGTTTCGTCGAGGCGCCGGCGGTGCGCGCTGGACGAGCGATCAACCGCCGGTTCGATGCACTTCACGTCCGGCGCCGGCCGGCGGAAGCCTCGGAGCCGCTACCGGAGGCCAGCCCGATGCATGGCGGCTGATCGGCGACCGCGGCCCTCATGGCTGCTGACACGCCGCGCCGTTCCCCCTAAAGCACGCTTCGCACGCCACGCCCGCGAAGGAACCGCCGCTTGCTCGTCACCACGCTTGCCGCTGCCGGCGGCTATCTCGATTATCGGTCGCTGGGGCTGGATCCGGTCGCGCTCGACCTCGGCTTCTTCCAGCTCAAATGGTATTCGCTCGCGTACATCGCGGGCATCCTGCTCGGCTGGTTCTATCTGCTGAAGCTTCTTGATCGACCCGGCGCGCCGATGGCGCGGCGGCATGCCGACGACCTCGTCTTCTATGCCACCATCGGCATCATCGCAGGCGGGCGGCTCGGCTACATCCTGTTCTATCGCCCCGACCTGTTCGCCAAGCCGCTCAGCATCCTTAAGCTTTGGGACGGAGGCATGTCGTTCCATGGCGGCGTGATCGGCGTCACCCTCGGCATCGTCCTGATGGCGCGCAAGCACGGGCTCAACTGGCTGCGTATCCACGATTATGTCGCCTGCGTCGTGCCGATCGGGCTGTTCTTCGGCCGGCTCGCCAACTTCGTGAACGGCGAGCTCTGGGGGCGGCCAACCGACGTGCCCTGGGCGATCGTCTTTCCGCGCACCGGGATGGACGTGCCGCGCCATCCCAGCCAGCTCTACGAAGCGGGGCTCGAGGGGTTGGCGCTGCTGCTCGTCCTCGCCTTCTTCTTCTGGCGCACCGATGCGCGCTACTATCCCGGCCGGCTCGTCGGCATCTTCCTGCTTGGCTACGGTGCGTCGCGCTTTTTCGTCGAGTTCTTCCGCGAGGCCGACGAGCAGCTGATGTGGCTCCACGACATGACCGGGCTCAACATGGGCCAGTATCTGTGCATGCCGATGATCCTCGGTGGACTCTACTTGATCGCCACCTCGAAGGGGCGGCGCCAGCGAGTCGAGCCGATCGTCGGCGAGAGCGTCGCCTGAAGTGAGCGCCGGCGAAGGCCCCCTGCCCGAGCGGATCGCGCGTGCGATCACGCTCGGCGGGCCGATTCCGCTGTCGCAGTTCATGGCGGCGGCGAACACGCACTATTACGACACGCGGGATCCGTTGGGCGCGCGCGGCGACTTCACCACCGCGCCCGAGATCAGCCAGATGTTCGGCGAGCTGATCGGCCTGGCGCTCACCGACCTTTGGCACCGCGCAGGCCAGCCGACGGCGCGCTATGTCGAATACGGTCCCGGCCGCGGCACGCTCGCCGCCGATGCCCTGCGCGCGATGGCGACGGTGGGACTGAAGCCCCCCGTGCACCTGATCGAAGCGTCGGGGACGCTGCGGGAGAAACAGGCGGCGGCAGTGCCCGGCGCCGAATGGCATCTCGACCTGATGAGCGTGCCCGAGGACGGCGCGCTGCTGGTCGTCGCGAACGAATTCTTCGACGCGCTTCCCATCCGCCAGCTGGTCAAGACCGGGGAAGGCTGGCGCGAGCGGCTGGTGGCCTGCCAGGACACACTGTTCCTGCCGATCGTCGGTAACACCGTGTTCGATCCGATCGTCCCGCATCAGCTGCGCGGCGCTCCCAACGGCTCGATCCTCGAAACTTCGCCTGCGAGCGTCGCGGTGATGCGCGTGCTCGCGCGCCGGATCGTGGCGCAGGGGGGCGCGGCGATCGTCATCGATTATGGCTATGACGGGCCGGCGGTGGGTGACACGCTGCAGGCAGTCAGCGGCCACGCCTTCGCCAACCCATTCGAGGATCCGGGCGAGCGCGACCTCACCGCGCATGTCGATTTCAGCACGCTGGCAGAGGCCGCGCGGGCCGAGGGCGCCGTCGTCCACGGACCGGTGGGGCAGGGCGCGTTCCTCGAGGCGCTCGGCATCGGTCCGCGCGCCGCCGCGCTCGCCGCCGCCGCGCCCGACCGGGCCGAGGGGATCGCGGCCGACCGTGCCCGGCTGACGGGGGCCGACCAGATGGGCGAGCTGTTCAAGGTGCTCGCCGTCACCGCACCCGGCTGGCCGGTGCCCGAGGGGTTCAGCGCATGATCGCCTATCGCGACGCCCGCCCCGACGATGCCGCCGCGCTGTCGGCGATGGCGCAGCAGAGCTTCATCGAAACCTTCGGCCCGCTCTACGCACCTGCCGACCTCGACCTGTTCCTCGATCAGGCAATGTCGCCCGCCGCATATGCGCGGCAGCTCGCCGACCCCGCTTACCGCGTTCACCTCGCCACGGTCGAGGGGCAGCCGATCGGGTTTGCAAAGCTTGGCGCCAATTACTTCGACGGCTTCGATCCCGCCGCGCCCTGCCTCCACCAGCTCTACGTCCTGTCGGCGCATCATGGAGATGGCGTCGGCAAGCGGCTGATGGCGTGGACGCTGGAGACGGCGCAGGTGCTCGGCAGCGAGCTCTATCTCAGCGTCTATATCGACAACACCCGCGCGCGCCGCTTCTACGACCGGCTTGGGTTCGTGAAGGTCGGCGATTACATCTTCAGGGTCGGCAATCACGAGGACCACGACATCATCATGCGGCTGACGCTGTGAGCGGCGTCGAGGCGATCCGTGCCGCCGCACTGGAGGGTGTCACGCACGGCTTTCTCGGCCGGCGCGGGGGCGTGTCGGAAGGGATCTACGCCGGTCTCAACGTCGGCACCGGATCGAGCGACGCGCGCGAGGCCGTCGCGCGCAACCGCGACCTCGCCGTCGCTGCGGTGCTGCCCGGCGCGGCGCTGGTGACGGTGCATCAGGTCCATTCGCCAGAGGTGGTAACGGTCAGCGCCCCCTTTCCCGGTGACCGTCCAAAGGCCGACGCGCTGGTGACGCGCACGCCCGGCCTGCTGATCGGCATCCTCACCGCCGATTGCGCGCCGGTGCTGTTCGCCGACCGCGAGGCCGGCGTGGTCGGCGCGGCGCATGCCGGGTGGAAGGGGGCGATCGGGGGCGTCACCGACACGACGATCGCCGCCATGGTGGCGCTCGGCGCCTCACGCGCTCGCATCGCTGCGGCAATCGGGCCGTGTATCGCGCGCGCAAGCTACGAGGTCGATGCCGGTTTCGCCGACCGCTTCTGCGCCGACGATCCCGCCAACGAGCGCTTCTTCACCGAGGGCCGGCGCGACGGGCATTTCCAGTTCGACCTTGAAGGCTATGTCGCCGCGCGCCTCGCCGACGCCGGGATCGGCCGGGTCGAGGCATTGGGGCTCGATACTTATGCCGACCCGTCGCGCTTCTACAGCTATCGTCGCTCGATGCATGCGGGCGAGCCCGACTATGGCCGCCAGATCAGCCTGATCGGTTTGAATTGATCGGAAGCGTTCGGGCGCGCTAGGATCGTTACAAACGATACCAAGGAGAATGCCGTGACCGAGCCGACCGAAGCCGACCTGACCGGCACAACGCCCCGCCGCAATCCGAAGCCCGCGGTCGAGACGATCGGCAATCGCCGCCTCAAGCCCTCGACGCTCATGATGGGCCACGGCTTTGACCCCGCGCTGTCGGAGGGGTCGCTGAAGCCGCCGGTGTTCCTCACCTCGACTTTCGTCTTTCCCAACGCCGCCGCGGGCAAGCGCCATTTCGAGGGTGTGACGGGCAAGCGGCCGGGCGGCGCCGAAGGCCTCGTCTATTCGCGCTTCAACGGCCCGAATCAGGAGATCCTCGAGGATCGCCTCGGCGTCTGGGAGGATGCCGAGGATGCGCTGACCTTCTCCAGCGGCATGTCGGCGATCGGGACGCTCTTCCTCGCCTTCGTCCAGCCCGGCGACGTGATCGTCCATTCCGGCCCGCTCTATGCCGCGACCGAGACGATGATCGCGCGGCTGCTCGGCAAGTTCGGGGTCGAGTGGCTCGACTTCCCCGCCGGCGCAACGCAGAACGAGATCGAGGCGGTGCTCGAGCAGGCCAGGGCGAAGGGCCGTGTGCCCCTCATCTATCTCGAAAGCCCCGCCAATCCCACCAATGTGCTCGTCGATGTCGAGGCGGTGGCGGCGGCGCGCGACGCGGTGTTCGGCGATGCCGAGGAGCAGCCGCCGATCGCGATCGACAACACGTTCCTCGGGCCCCTGTGGCAGCAGCCGCTGAAGCACGGCGCGGACCTCGTCGTCTACAGCCTCACCAAATATGCGGGCGGCCATTCGGACCTCGTCGCGGGCGGCGTACTCGGCTCGCGCAAGCACATGGACATGGTGCGTGCGATCCGGAACACGCTCGGCACCATCCTAGACCCCAATACCGCGTGGATGCTCTTGCGCAGCCTGGAGACGCTCGAACTCCGCATGACCCGCGCGGGCGAGAATGCGGCCAAGGTCTGCGAATGGCTTCGCGACCATCCGAAGGTCGAGCGGATCGGCTATCTCGGCTTCCTGAAGGATGACCGTCAGGCGGATATCTATGCCCGCCACTGCACCGGCGCGGGCTCGACCTTCTCGCTCTACCTGAAGGGCGGCGAGCGCGAGGCGTTCGCCTTCCTCGACGCGCTCAAGATCGCCAAGCTCGCCGTCAGCCTCGGCGGGACCGAGACGCTCGCCTCCGCCCCCGCGGCGATGACGCACCTGTCGGTGCCCGACGCGCGCAAGGCGGCGCTCGGTATCACCGACAATCTCGTGCGCATCTCGATCGGCGTCGAGGATGCCGACGACCTGATCGCCGATTTCGAGCAGGCGCTCGGGGCGATCTGAGGGTTAGTGCGATCGGGAGCGGGGAGGCGGCATGATCTACATCGTCCTCAATCTTGTCCCGATCCTGATCGCCACCTTGGCCGGGCTGGCCATCGGCGCGGTTGTCTGGCGCCAAGCGGCGAGCGACGCGGCGCTGCGCCGCCTCCTGCCGGTAGCGCTGGTCGCCGAGTTCTGGCTCGCCGCGATCCTCGCTGGCGCGCTGATCCTCGCGCCGCCGCGGGGGAGCGCGTGGACGATGGCGCTGGGCAGTGCCTTCGTCATCTGGATCGGGTTCGTGGTGCCGGCGCTCATCGTGACGCTGCGGGTGCGCGGCGTGCGCTGGCGGGCGATCGGGACGGATTGCGCGCACTGGCTCGCGGTCATGCTGGTGCAGGCGGCGGTCATGCAAGGCTGGGGATTGATCGCGCCGCCGGTTTCATAAGGGAGCACGCCGCGGCAAAACCGCGTCGTCGGTCACCCTTCGGGCACCGGCCGCAGCGAATCGCAGTTTCCTGGATTAGCGCCGCTCATCCACAGCGATTGCTGGAGCGGGTAGCGGGAATCGAACCCGCATATTCAGCTTGGAAGGCTGCTGCACTACCATTGTGCTATACCCGCGCCGCGCTGCCGATAGACCGGTGGCCTCCGCGCAGCAAGGGGGTCAGCGCGTCGGCACCGGCTCCGGCCCCGTCCAGTCGTAGAAGCCGCGCCCGCATTTCTTGCCGACCCAGCCCGCCTCGACATACTTCACCAAGAGCGGCGCGGGGCGGAACTTTGGGTCGCCCGTCCCCTCGAACAGCACCCGGCAGATGTCGAGGCAGGTATCGAGGCCGATGAAGTCGGCCAGCGTCAGCGGCCCCATCGGGTGGTTCAGACCCAGCTTCACCGCGGTGTCGATGTCGCGGATTGTCGCCACGCCCTCGCCCAGCGCGAAGCACGCCTCGTTGAGCATCGGCAGCAGCACCCGGTTGACGATGAAGCCCGGCGCATCGTTGGCATGGACGATCTCCTTGCCCAGGCTCCGCCCGAACGCCTCGACCACGTCCACCGTCGCGTTGGCGGTGGCAAGGCCGCGGATCAACTCGATCAGGCCCATGACGGGCACCGGGTTGAAGAAATGCACGCCCATGAACCGCGCCGGATCGGGCGACGCCTGCGCCAGCCGCGTGATCGGGATCGACGAGGTATTCGAGGCGAGGATCGCCGTATCCGAGAGCACCCGGCCGACATTCTCGAAGATCTGGCGCTTGATCGCCTCCTTCTCGGTCGCCGCCTCGATTACGAGGTCGCAGTCCGCCATCGCCTCGACTCCGCCGACGCATTCGATGCGGCCGAGCGCCGCGTCGCGGTCATCGGCGGTGATCTTTTCCCTTTCGACGGCTCGGGTGAGCAGCTTGGCGATGCCCGCCTTGCCCTTTTCGGCGCGCGCCTGATCGACGTCGGACAGCAGCACGCGGTAGCCGGCCTGCGCCGATACCTGGGCGATCCCCGCCCCCATCTGGCCCGCGCCGATCACGCCAACGGTCTTCATGTCGCTCTCCACTTCGCTCGTTCGCGTGCCTCCTATCGCGCCGGGCGCGACAGGGCTAGGATGAAGCCATGCTGACACTGGCGCTCCTCATCGCGGTCCAGGCGAGCGCCGAGGCGCCGCGGCCGGGGCCAATCCGCACCTTCGGTGACTGGGTGGTCGCCTGCGACAATGTGAAGGCGTGCGAGATGACCTCGCTCTGGCCGGGCGAGGGACAGCCCGAGGAGGGGTCGCCCTATGACCGGCTGGCGGCCTCGGCTCGGCGCGCGGCGGGGCCGACGGGCGGCTGGACGGTCGAGTTCCAGCTTTCCGACGATCGCAAGGACGCGCTGCGCGTCACGACCGAGGCCGGGCTCGATGTTCGCGGCACCCCGCGTGAGGGGATGCTGCGCTTCTCGGGTGCCGAAGCGGGGCGGATCGTCGCGGCGATGGCGACGGGCACGAGGCTGCGCGTCGGTGACGAGACGTCGGTGATGGGCATGGTGTCGCTGAAGGGATCATCGGCGGCATTGCGCTTCGTCGACGCCGAACAGGGGCGCGCGGGAACAGTGACGGCGGCGGTGGCGAAGGGTGGTCGGCCCGCCACGACGGTGCCCCCTGCAGCGCCGCTGCCGGCCGTCCGCTTCGTCAGACCCGGCGGGACGCCCGCGCCCTTCCCGGCCAAACTGCGCGCCGCTGTCGACAAGGAAAGCGAGTGCGGCAGCGTCTATGAGGGCGGGACAGGCGACCTGCCCCCGGTCGAGCGCCATGCGCTGGGCGACGGCAAGACGCTGGTGCTGCTCCCCTGCGGCAGCGGAGCGTACAATTTCTCGACCCGTCCTTACCTCCTCGGCGCCGGTGCAAAGCCGGTGGTCGCGGCGTTCGACGGCGAGCCGGGCATGGCGCCCGAAGGGCCGCCCGACCTCGTCAACGCGCGCTTCGACGCGGCAACGGGGCGGCTCGAAACCTATGCGAAGGGGCGAGGCATCGGCGATTGCGGGTCGAGCGCGGCTTATGTCTGGAACGGCACGCGCTTCCGTCTGGTCGAACAGCATGTGATGCCCGAGTGCCGGGGATCGGTGAACTGGCTGACGGTTTGGCGCGCGCAGGCGGTGGGGCGGTAAAGAAGCGGGACGCCCCTTCAAGCCAGGGGTGACGTTTGTGGGGAAAGCGCACCCTCAACCAAACCCGTCACCCCGGACTTAATCCGGGGGCCTGTTTCTTCTTCTGAAATCAAGGCGCGACCTCGACCGCCTGCGCCTCGGCGAGGATCAGCGAGAACCAGCCCTTGGGGTCGGTCCACTCGGCGACCGGGGTCCAGCCGCCCGCGCGCAGCAGCACCCGCGCGCCGCGCTCGCCATATTTGTGGCTGTTCTCGGTATGGATCGTCTCGCCGGCCTTGATCTCGAACGGGCGGCCCTCAACGGTAAAGGTCACGTGGCGCACCGCCTCGAGATGCATCTCGATGCGCGAGGCGTCGTCGTTCCAGACGGCGCGGTGGCGGAACGCATCGACCGGGATCGTCGCGCCCAGCTCGCGGTTGATGCGTTCGAGCAGGTTAAGGTTGAACGCCGCCGTTACCCCAGCTGCGTCGTCATAGGCCGGCACCAGCACGCCCGCATCCTTCACCCGGTCGATGCCGATCAGCAGCATCGCCCCCTCGCCCAGGCTCGTCCGCATTGCG
This sequence comes from Sphingomonas spermidinifaciens, assembly GCF_002351485.1. Classification (GTDB taxonomy): domain Bacteria; phylum Pseudomonadota; class Alphaproteobacteria; order Sphingomonadales; family Sphingomonadaceae; genus Sphingomonas; species Sphingomonas spermidinifaciens. The sequence continues at coordinate 1,842,782 of NZ_NWMW01000001.1, forward strand.
CGGAGCAGGTCGGCGGCCGCGAACGGCGTCATGTTGCCGATCGTCGAGCCGGGGAAGAAGCCGAGCTTGGGCAGGCCGGCAACCTCGGCGGGCAGCGGCACGGGATGCATGAAATTGGCCTCGACCGGCAGCACGGGCAGGTCGGGAAACCCCGTCGCCAGCTCGGCCGACGACGCGCGCAGAAAGTCGCCCGAAATGTCGATCGGCACATAGGCCGCAGGCTCAATGCAGCGCAAAAGCCGCGGCGTCTTGGCCGAGGAGCCGGACCCGAACTCGATCACCGCGCGCCCCTGCCCCACGCGCTTGGCGACTTCGGGACACGCGCTGTCGAGCAGCGCGACTTCGGTGCGGGTCGGGTAGTATTCGGGCAGATCGGTGATCGCCTCGAACAGCTCGGACCCGCGCCGGTCGTAGAACCAGCGCGCGGGGATGGCGCGCGGCCGGCGGGCGAGGCCGCCGAGCACGTCGCCGCGGAATGCCGGGTCGGCAAGGCTCGCCTGACCGTCCTCGATCTCGGGCTTCAGCATGGGGCCAGATCCTTTGCAAGTCGCACGCCGGTGAACTGCCAGCGCTGATGCGGGTAGAAGAAGTTGCGATAGCTGGTGCGAAGATGCCCGCGCGGGGTCGCGCACGACCCGCCGCGCAGCACGAACTGCCCGCTCATGAACTTGCCGTTATATTCGCCGACCGCGCCCTCGGCGGCGCGGAAACCGGGATAGGGGCGATAGGCGCTGCCCGTCCATTCCCAGACGTCACCGATGAAAGCAGGGCCGCCTGACGCGGGCCGCGGCTCGACCGCGCCGGCGGCGTCCATCTGGTTGCCGCCGACAGGGTCAGCAGCCGCGGCGGCGACTTCCCACTCGGCCTCGGTCGGCAGGCGCGCGCCCGCCCAGCTGGCATAGGCGTCGGCCTCGTAGAAGCTGACATGCGTGACCGGCGCTGCGGGATCGATCGGCCGCCGTCCGTCGAGGCCGAAGCGCGTCCACCCCTCGCCCCCGCGCGTCCAGTAGAGCGGCGCCTCGATCCCCTCGGCCTTCACCCAGGCCCAGCCGTCGGAAAGCCAGTGGCGCGGATCGGCATAGCCGCCATCGGCGATAAAGGCGGCCCACTCGCCGTTCGTCACAGTCCGGTCGGCGATCGCGTGCGGGCTGAGCAGCACGGAATGGCGCGGCCCTTCGCAATCGAAGGCGAAGCCGGCGCCGTCATGGCCGATCTCGGCGATGCCGCCCGGACGCCCGATCCAGCCGATCGGGCCGGGCATCGCCACCGGCTGCTTGCGTTCGGCCGCGAACATCGCCGGCTCGCAGGGGTTTTCGGAAAAGAGGTGGAGGATGTCGGTGACGAACAGCTCCTGATGCTGCTGCTCGTGATGACAGCCGAGCTCGACCAGCTCGAGCGCGCCGGGCGGCAGCGTATCGACCGCCGCGGCCACCGCAGCGTTCACCGCATGGCGATAATCGAGCACTTCGGACAGGCTGGGCCGGGTGATCATCCCCCGCCGGTCGCGGGCATGCCGCGCGCCCTCCGCCTCGTAATAGCTGTTGAAGAGAAACGGATAGCGCTCGTCGAACAGGCGGTAGCCTGGCACATGATCGCGCAGCACGAACGTCTCGAAGAACCAGGTCGTGTGCGCCAGATGCCATTTGGCGGGCGAGGCGTCGGGCATCGACTGGACGGTGGCGTCGGCGTCGGAGAGCGGCGCGGCCAAAGCCTCGGTCAGCGCGCGCACGCGCTCAAAACGGCGTGCCGTTTCCGGCACCCGCGGGGCAAGTTGGCGATCTGGCTGCACGGCGCGTCTCCCTCGTCGCGGCGACATGGCGCGCTGATGCGTCAGACGTTCAGCGAGAGGCCCCCGGAACCCACAAAACGTCGCCGCCCGCATTTTGGTTCAAACATCGGGCAACAACAAATGTGAAATCTGACAAGCGGTTGACGTAGATCAAGGCCTCGGGATTGAGCGCGTGTTCGGCCGCCGCGGTGACGATCGCGCGTTCGGCGCGGCGAATGGTCGCCCGGGCCACGTGCATCGCCGCCGAAGCCGGCGTGCCGCCCGGCAGGATGAAGCTGGTCAGCGGATCGAGCACCGCAGTCGCTGCGTCGATCGCCGCCTCCAGCCGCGCGGTCTGAGCCGGCGTGACGCGCAGGTCACGCTCGCTGCCCGGCCAGGGAGTGGCAAGATCGGCGCCGAGGTCGAACAATTCGTTCTGAACGATCGCTGCGGCGTCGCGCCACTCGCTGGGTTCCATCAGCGACAGCGCGATGCCCAAGGCCGAGTTCGCCTCGTCCACTTCGCCCACCGCGGCGATCAGCGAGCCCGCCTTCGACACTCGGGACCCATCAACCAGGCCCGTCGTGCCCGCGTCGCCCGTCCGCGTGTAGATCCGGTTGAGCTTGACCAACGGCGTCAGGTCCGCCCGGCGGCGAACATGATGACGACGACGATCAGCACCGCGATCGCCTGAAAGAAGATGCGGAACTGCATCATCTTGTTCGACTTGAGCGACGCGGCGGACGGCGGCCCCTCGCCCTTCAGCTCGGCCTCGGTCACCTTGAGGAAGGCGACGATGCCGCGGATGAGCGCGACGACCGTCGCGATCATCGCGGCGATCAGGAGGATGACGAGGAAGGTGTTCATGCACCTTATCTAGTCATCCAGCACCCCGAAACCAAGCGGCAGCCGCCCGGCCTTTAGGTCCATGGCGAGTGCCCGCCCGGCAACGCCCTCGGCGCGCATCGCGGCAAGCGAAGGCGCGCCGTGCCGCTTGGCCAGCCGCTCGCCGTCCGGCCCGGCGAGCAACGGATGATGGCGATAGACCGGCGTCGGCAGGCCGAGCAGCGCCTGGAGCAGACGGTGGACATGCGTGGCGGCGAACAGGTCGCGCCCGCGCACCACATGCGTCACGCCCTGCGCCGCATCGTCGACGGTGACGGCGAGGTGATAGCTCGACGGCGCGTCCTTGCGCGCGAGCACGACGTCGCCGTGTATCGCCGGATCAGCCGCTACTCGCCCCGCAATCTCGTCGGTCCAGTCGAGCGGCCCCGCCGCCTCGACCGCGCGGGCCATGTCGAGCCGCCAGCAATGCGGCTGCGCCGGATCGACCTCGCGTCCGCGGCACGTACCCGGATAGAGGACGCCGCCCACCCCGTGCGGCGCGCTCGCCGCCGCGGCGATGTCAGCGCGGGTGCAGGTGCAGCGATATGCGAGGCCGCTGTCGGCCAGCCGGTCGAGCGCGGCGGCGTAGAGGGCGAGGCGCTGCGACTGGAACACGACCTCGCCGTCCCAATCGAGCCCCAGCCAGTCGAGATCGTCGAGGATGGCGGCGACATGCCCGGGCCGGCTACGCGTACCGTCGATATCCTCGATCCGCAGCAGGAAGCGCCCGCCCGCGTCCCTCGCGCGCGCATGCGCCTGCACCGCGGACCAGGCGTGACCCAGGTGCAACGCCCCCGTGGGGCTCGGCGCAAACCGCGTGACGACGCTCACTGGCGGGCTTGACCGCGAGTCGCCGGGCGTGCTGTCATGGCCCTGTCATGCTGTTCGGCGACAGCGTGGCCCGCGTGTTGGTGACTGGGAGTTTCCATGTACCATCCCGATCTGATCCGCCATCCGGACGGTTGCCCGGCGCTGGTGCTCAATGCCGATTTCACTCCGCTGAGCTACTATCCCCTGTCGGTCTGGCCGTGGCAGACCGCGATCAAGGCGGTGTTCCTCGACCGCGTCAACATCGTCTCGCACTATGAGCGCGAGATCAGGAGCCCCAGCGCCTCGATCAAGCTGCCGTCGGTGATTGCGCTCAAGCAATATGTGAAACCGTCGCAGTTCCCGGCGTTCACCCGGTTCAACCTGTTCCTGCGCGACAAATTCAGCTGCCAATATTGCGGGACAGGCAGCGACCTGACCTTCGATCATGTGGTTCCGCGCGCCTATGGCGGGCGGACGACGTGGGAGAATGTCGTCACCGCCTGTGCGCCGTGCAACCTCAAGAAGGGGGGACGCACCCCGCGCGAGGCGCACATGCCGCTCTATGAACAGCCGATCCGCCCGACGAGCTGGCACCTGCAGGAAAATGGCCGGCGCTTTCCGCCCAATTACCTGCACGAGACCTGGCACGACTGGCTCTATTGGGACGTCGAGCTCGAGGCTTGATTACTGAGGAGAGGCCGTCGTCGGCGCTACGAAACGCAATCCCCGGCCCTCTGCTGAGCGCGGCGACGGACAAGGAAGCCTTTGCAGCGCTCGGCAGCGGCGGCGTCGACGAAAGGTCGCACAGGTCGTCACCGCGGCGAAGCCCGGGTCACGCGGGCCCAGCCTTCACCGGGCCAACGACTTATGTTCGCTCGGGTCACTCGTCAGCCCGTATCAAGTCAGGGATGACGAAGGAGGCTAATTGGCCATCGGCAACCGCAGCCGCACGAGGAGGCCGCCCAGATCCTCGCTTTCCTCCAAGCTGACCGTCCCCTCGTAGATCTCCGCCACGTCGCGGACGATAGCGAGGCCAAGCCCGGTCCCCGGCTTGCCGCTATCGAGCCGCACGCCGCGGTCGAAGATGCGGACGCGGTCGGCCTCGGGAATACCCGCGCCATCATCCTCGACCAGGATCTCGACGAAGCCCGCCGTCGCGCCGACGGTGATGAACACACTGCCGCCGCCATACTTGGCCGCATTCTCGACGAGATTGCCGAGCAGGTCATCGAGGTCCTGCCGCTCGATATGCGCCGACAGGTCGCGGCGCCCGTCGACGTCGATGCGCACGTGGCGATAGAGGCGCGCAACCGCGCGCTCGACCGCCTCGATCGAGGGCCAGACCTCCGCCCGGCTGTGCGCTGAGCCGCGCCGCCCGACTGCGCGAGCGCGGGCAAGATGGTGGTCGATCTGGCGGCGCATCGTCCGCGCCTCGCGCACCACCGTCTCTGGCAGGTCGTCGCTACCCGCCGCGGCTGCATTCATGACGACGGTCAGCGGCGTCTTGAGCGCGTGGGCGAGGTTGCCGGCATGCCGCCGCGCTTCCTCCGCCTGCCGCTCATTGTGTTGAATGAGGCCGTTGAGTTCCTCGACCATCGGCGCCACCTCGGCCGGCAGCGGCCCTTCGATCCGCGGCGAGGTGCCGCCGCGCATCGCCGCGAGGTCGCGGCGCAGCTTCTTGAGCGGCAAGAGCCCGTACCAGGTCTGGAGCGCCGCCATGACGATCAGGCCGAGGCCGAGCAGCAGGAAGCTGCGGATCAGCGTCTGCCGGAGCGCGGCGATCTGCGCGTTGAGCATCGCGCGGCTCTGCGCGATCTGGAACCGCCACCAGACATTCGACCGCGGCAGCTTCACGTCGCGCTCGGCGACGCGCAATTCCTCGTCGGCGAACTCGTCCGAATCATAGGTGTGGACCGAGCCGTTGGGCGCATGGGCGTGGACGCGCAGCACCCGGTCCCAGAGCGAGCGCGAGGGGAAGGGCCGGAACCCCTTGCCCGATACCTGCCAGTAGAGGCCCGAATAGGGCTCGAAAAAGCGCTGGTCGGCGAGCTCGCGGTTGAACCTCACCTCACCCTCGCTGTCGATTTCGGCCGAGACGATCATCGAGGTGAGCAGATAGTCGAGCTGGTCGTCGAAATTGCGCGTGACCGCACCGGTCAGCACGCGGTCGAGCGCGAAGCCGCCGCCCGCCAGCAGGAGGAGGATCCACGCCGAGGCGATGACGATCATCCGCCGGCTGAGCGAACCGGTCACGCGCACATACGGGCGCGGGCGGTCGGGCGCGGCCTCGCTCACAGGTCGGCCTCGCGCGCGCTCAGTCGGCCGCGGCCGGCGCGCCCGACGGATCGTCGAGGCTGTAGCCAAGGCCGCGGATCGTGGTGATGACGTCGGCGCCCAGCTTCTTGCGGATGCGCGTCACGAACACCTCGATCGTGTTCGAATCGCGGTCGAAATCCTGGTCGTAGATGTGCTCGATCAGCTCGGTGCGGCTGACCACCTTGCCCTTGTGGTGAAGGAGGTAGCTGAGGAGCTTGTATTCCTGCGCGGTCAGCTTGACCGGGTCACCCGCCTTGGTGACCTTGCCCGAGCGGGTGTCGAGGCGGATGTCGCCCGCGGTCAGCTCGGCCGAGGCATTGCCGGAGGCGCGGCGGATCAGCGCGCGCAGGCGGGCGATCAGCTCCTCGGTCTGGAAGGGCTTGGCGACGTAGTCGTCGGCGCCTGCATCGAGCCCCGCCACCTTGTCCGACCAGCTGTCGCGCGCGGTCAGCACCAGCACCGGCGCGGTCCGCCCCTCGCGCCGCCAGCGGTCGAGCACGGTTAGCCCGTCGATCTCGGGCAGGCCGAGATCGAGGATGATGGCGTCATATTGTTCGGTCGAGCCGAGGAAATGCCCCTCCTCGCCGTCGCTCGCGGTGTCGACAGCATAGCCCGCGCCGGTCAGCGTGTTCGACAATTGCTGGCGAAGGTTCGGTTCGTCCTCGACGATCAGCACGCGCATCGCGTTCCCCTAAAAGCTTTCTAGTTGCCCGAGCGACCGAGAATCTGCCCCGAACGCCCGTCCACATCGATCCAGATCAAGTTTCCATCGCGCAGGAACTTGAATGTGTAAATCGCGGTTCCCGAATCGAAGTCGAACCCAAGGTACCGCGCGTTCTTCATGCGCGGCAGGACGCGCCGCTCGAGCTCGCGCAGCGGCAGGATGCGGCCCTCCATGCGCGCCGCGCGCGCCGCCCGGTGGTCATTCTGGCGTTGCTCGGCAGCGGCCGCAGGCACACCGCCCGCCGCCGTCCACGCGCACGCCATCGCCACAAGAGCGCCAAGCCCCGTCATCCACATGCCGCATCGCATAGGGTCGTTGCGTTGAACAGCCTCTGAATAAATCCGTCACCTTGCCGCAACGCCAACGTTGCAGCCACGCCACAGCGGCCCATCCTTGCCGCCCCACGCCAAAGCCCCTAGGTGGCGCGCCATGGCCGCACCGGTGCTTTCCTACGAAGATCTCGGCCTGATCCAGGGATCGGGCTGGCTGTTCCGCAACCTCGACATCCATATCGGCGCGCGCGACCGACTGGCGCTGATCGGCCGAAACGGGGCGGGCAAGACGACGCTCTTGAAGTTGATCGGTGGTCGGCTCGACCCCGACGAGGGGCGGCGCACGATCGTGCCGGGCACCAATGTCGTGATGCTGGAGCAGGATCCGCAGGTGGCCGGCTGCGCGACGCTACTCGACTTCGTGCTCAAGGGCGACGACGCGCCGGCGCGGCACGAGGCGGAGGCGATCGCCGACCAGCTCGGCATCGATCTGAACCGAGAGGCTGCGACGGCGAGCGGCGGCGAACGGCGGCGGGCGGCGATCGCCCGCGCGCTTGCGCAGAAGCCCGACGTGCTGCTGCTCGACGAGCCGACCAACCATCTCGACATCACCGCGATCGAATGGCTGGAGGACTGGCTGGGCCGCTACACCGGCGCGTTCGTCGTCATCAGCCACGATCGCACCTTCCTGACCCGCCTCACCCGCCAGACGCTGTGGCTCGACCGCGGCGGCATCCGGCGGGCCGAGGTTGGCTTTGGCGGGTTCGAGGCCTGGACGGAGCAGGTGGCGGCCGAGGAGCAGCGGGCCGCCGAGAAGCTCGACGCGAAGCTGAAGCTCGAGGAGCACTGGCTCCAGCGCGGCGTCACCGGCCGGCGCAAGCGCAACCAGGGGCGCCTCAGCAAGCTCCTCGAAATGCGTGCCGAGCGCGCGGCGATGCAGGGACCACAAGGCGCCGCGGCGCTGTCGGTCGGCACCGACGATGCCAAGACCAAGGTGGTGATCGACGCCAAGCACGTGTCGAAGCGTTATGGCGACCGCACGATCCTCAAGGACCTTACCCTGCGCGTCACTCGCCGCGACCGGATCGGCATCGTCGGTCCCAACGGCGCGGGCAAGTCGACGCTCATCAAGCTGCTGACCGGCCAGATCGAGCCCGACACCGGCGAGGTGAAGCTCGCCAAGACGCTCGAACCCGTCATCATCGACCAGCAGCGCAGCCGCATGGCCCCCGAGAAGACGGTGCGCGAGGTGCTGGCCGATGGCGGCGAGTGGATCGACGTGCTGGGGGTGCGCAAGCACGTCCACGGCTATCTCAAGGAGTTCCTGTTCGCGCCCGAGCTGATCGATGCCAAGGTCGGCACGCTGTCGGGCGGCGAGCGCTCGCGCCTCCTCATGGCGCGCGAGTTCGCGCGGCCCTCGAACCTGATGGTGCTCGACGAGCCGACCAACGACCTCGATCTCGAAACGCTCGACCTGCTTCAGGAGGTGATCGGGGACTATGAGGGGACGGTGCTGATCGTCAGCCACGACCGCGACTTCCTCGACAGGACGGTGACGGTGACGCTGGGGCTCGACGGATCGGGCGTCGCCGACATGGTCGCGGGCGGCTATGCCGACTGGGACGCCAAGCGCCGCGTGCGCCAGGTTGCGGCGAAGAAGGCCGCACCGAAAGCCGCCGAGGTGGCGAAACCCAAATCGGCCAAGCTCAGCTACAAGGACCAGCGCGACTACGACCTGCTGCCCGCCCGCATCGAGGCGATCGACGCCGAGATCGCCAAGGCGGAGGCAGCGATGGCCGATCCCGACCTGTTCACCAAGAACCCGGCGAGGTTCGATGCGCTGATGAAAGACGTCGCGCGCCTGACCGGGGAAAAAGACGCCGCCGAGATGCGCTGGCTAGAACTCGCCGAACAGGTCGAGGCGCTGGGCTGATCCTCCTTCCCGGCATCGGGAGAAGGATCATGGAACATGGTGGAGAGGGATCGCCGCAAATGCTGCCTTGGCGGCCCGCCCCCTCCGTCACGCAGCGCGTGCTACCTCCACATACCGGGGAGGATCGGCTCTACGCCCGCAGCAGCTCGTTGATGCTGGTCTTCGCGCGCGTCTGCTCGTCCACCCGCTTCACGATGACCGCGCAGTAGAGCGCGGGCTTGCCCTCGCCACCACCCAGCGAGCCGGGCACGACGACGGCATATTCGGGCACTTCGCCCGTGATCACCTCGCCCGTCGCGCGATCGACGATCTTGGTCGACGCGCCGAGATAAACGCCCATCGACAGCACCGCGCCCTTTCGCACGATCACGCCCTCGGCCACCTCGGCGCGCGCACCGATGAAGGCGCCGTCCTCGATGATGACCGGATTGGCCTGAAGCGGCTCGAGCACGCCGCCGATTCCGGCGCCGCCCGAGAGGTGGACGTCGCGGCCGATCTGCGCGCAGCTGCCCACCGTCGCCCAGGTGTCGACCATCGTCCCCTCGCCGACATAGGCGCCGATGTTGACGAAGCTCGGCATCAGCACCGCGCCCTTGCCGATGAAGCTGCCGCGGCGCACGACGCTGCCCGGCACGGCGCGAAAGCCGGCCGAGCGGAAGGCGTCGGCGTCCCAGCCCTGGAACTTCGACGGCACCTTGTCGAACCAGTTGGCCCCGCCCGGACCCTCCATCACCTCGTTGTCGTTGAGGCGGAAGGAAAGGAGCACCGCCTTTTTCAGCCACTGGTTGACCGTCCACTGGCCGCCCTCGCCCGGCTGAGCGACGCGGACCTCGCCGGCGTCGAGCTGTGCCAGCGCCTCGCTCACAGCCTCGCGCACCTCGCCCGTGGTCGCGGTGGACAGCGCGGCGCGATCCTCCCACGCCGCCTCGATCACGCTCTGCAGTTGCTCGGTCATTGGTCCTCCCAAAGGTCGGTCAGCCACGCGGTCAGGTCGGTGGTGACGAAATCGATATGTGCGGCGTCGACGCCCACTTGCTCCGACCCGTTGTCGATCCAGACCGTGGTCATGCCGATCGCCTTGGCGGGTGCAAGATTGCGGGCCATGTCCTCGACGAACAGCGCGGTGGCCGGGTCGATGTCCCAGGCCTTGCAGAGGCCGTCATAGGCCGCAGCGTGCGGCTTGGGCAGATAGCCTGTCGCGTGGATGTCGTGGATCGCCTCGAAGCTCTCGTGCAGCCCCAGCCGGGACAGCACGCGCGTCGCATATGGCGCATCGCCGTTGGTGAAGACCAGCTTGCGCCCAGGCAGCCGCGCAATCGCCTCGACCAGCCGGTCGTTGGGGCTGAGCCGGTCCATGTCGACGTCGTGGACGAACGCGAGGAAGTCATGCGGGTCGATCGCCCGCTCGGCCATCAGCCCGGACAGGGTGGTGCCGTGCTCGGCGAAGTGGCGCTTCTGGATTGCGAACGCCGTTTCCCGGTCGCACCCCTCGAGACGACAGACATAGTCGGTGATCCGCGAGACAATCTCGCCGAACAGGTCAGCACCCGCCGGATAGAGCGTGTTGTCGAGATCGAAGATCCAGGTGTCGATGTGGCGCAGCCGCGGGTGCATGTCGCCGCGGGCTTTAGGGGGGAGCGGCAAAGGGGGCAACTGCCAGAACTTCCTCCCAACCGGGAGGCGGACGGCGACCGAAGGCGGGTTGCAGCAAAATTGGCACGGACGGACCGCGCGCGGCACGCTCCTTCACCGTGCGCCGCATGGTGCCCCTCCCCGTACCGGTGGGAGCGCTTAGTGAACCCTCAATCCACCAGCGCGTCGATCGCCTGCGCCATGTCGACGTCGCGTTCCGACAGGCCGCCGGCGTCGTGGGTCGTCAACAGGATGTCCACACGGTTGTACACATTCGACCATTCGGGATGATGATCCGCCTTCTCCGCAAGCAGCGCGACGCGCGTCATGAACGCGAACGCCTCCGAAAAATCCTTGAACGCGAAGTTTCGCGTGATCGCATCGCGCGCTTCGTCATGGTCCCAGTCGGGCAGCCCCTCCAGCGCCTCGACGCGCTCGGCCTCGCTCAATGCCTCGATCATGCCGCTCCCCTTCGACCCCAGTCGTTGCTTCTTCCAGGCGCGATTTCCGCGTCGGCAGGTGATTTCACCTGCCTCGAAATCGCTATATGCCCCCCTCATGGCCGAACCCGCCCCCGCTTGCCAAGTCGCCCCCGACGCTGCCGCGATCGAGGCGCTGGCACGGGCGACGCTCGCCCGCATCCCGGCGCCGTTCGCCGAGCACCTGACCAACGTCGTCCTGGTCGTCGAGGATTATGCCGATGACGAGACGCTCGACGATCTAGGCATCGAGGATCCGATCGAGCTGACCGGCATCTATCACGGGCGCCCGATCGGCGAGAAGTCGAGCTTCGACAGCGGCGGGATGCCTGACCGCATCCACCTCTATCGCCTGCCGATCCTGTGGGAATGGATCGAGACCGGGGTCGCGATCGATGCGCTGGTCCATCATGTCGTGGTTCATGAGGTCGGCCATCATTTCGGCCTGTCCGACGATGACATGCACGCGCTGGAGGCCGCGGCGGAGTGACCCTCCTCGCCTTTCACAACGTCGCCTGCGATCGTGGCGGACGGCGGCTGTTTGCGGGACTGAGCTTCGCGCTGCGCGCGGGCGAGGCGGCGCTTCTGACCGGGCCCAACGGCATCGGCAAGTCGAGCCTCGTCCGCCTCGCCGCCGGGCTGTCGGCGCCTGCCGCGGGCCGGATCGAACGCGGCGCACCGGCCGCGCTTGCTGGCGAGGCGGCGGCCCTCGATCTGGAACTGCCGCTGGCCGCTGCGCTCGGCTTCTGGGCGGGCCTCGACGGAACCAGAAACCGAGTAGAGCCCGCGCTCGCGGCCATGGGCATCGACCATCTCGCCGAGGTACCCGTCCGCTTCCTCTCGACCGGTCAGCGCAAGCGCGCGGCGCTCGCGCGCGTCATCGCCAGCGGTGCAGGCCTGTGGCTGCTCGACGAGCCGGCCAATGGACTCGACACCGCTTCGGTCGCCGCGCTGGAGGCGGCGATCGACGGGCACCGCGCGGACGGCGGCGCGGTGCTGGTGGCAAGCCATGTGCCCGTCGCGTTGCCCAACGCGCAGGACCTTCGCCTGTGAACGCCTTTGCCGCGATCGCCTGGCGTGAGCTGCGCCGCGCATGGGTTGGCGGCGGGGTGATGCTGCCGGTGGCGTTCTTCCTCCTCGTCTCGATCCTGTTTCCGTTCGCGGTCGGTCCCGATGCCAAATTGCTCGGCCGGATCGCCGGCGGCGTCGTCTGGTCCGCCGCGCTGCTCGCCGCGCTGATGCCGGTTGAGCGCCTCGTAGGCCCGGACGTGGAAGCCGGCGTGCTGGACCAGTTCGCGGCGCGCGGGCTGTCCGACGCGGGCGTCGCGCTCGCCAAGACGGCCGGTCACTGGCTGGGCTTCGGCCCGCCGCTGATGCTCGCCAGCGTCGTTGCCGCGGGGCTGCTCGGGATGGACGGGGCGACGCTGGTGCGGGTGTTGATCGGTCTTGCGATCGGCACGCCGGGGCTGGCCGCACTGGCGGTGGCCACGGGCGCCCTGACCGCCGGGCTGCGCGGCGCGGGTGCAGTCGCAGGGCTGGTGATGCTGCCTCTTGCCCTGCCGCTCCTGATCTTCGGCGCGGGCGAGGGGCCGGGCGCGGTCAAGCTGCTCGGCGCGGTGTCGCTGCTGCTGCTCGCCGGCGCGCCCTTCGTCGCGGGGGCGGCGATGCGGATGGGGCGGGGGTGATGCGCAAGTGGAAGCGCTTCTAATGGATCGCCTTCCCGCTCGCACTCGTCATTCGCGATTAAAAGACTCCGACCGCCCCGTCGGCCCAGACGGTCGCGACACCCGCCACCGCCGCCAGCGACAGCAGGACCCGCGCCCGCCGCGTCTCGCCGAACCGGATCGCCAACTCGATCGCGAGGCCCAGCCCGCCGAGCAGCACCGCCGCCGCGACGAAATCGAACGCGGTCCAGCGGACCTCGCTCGTCAGCATCATGGCAAGGACGGGAAGGAGGAAAAGCCCGCCGAGCGCGCCCCAGAGCAGCGCGCGCCAGCGATGGTCATGGGTCAGGGTCATCGCGGGATCTCCCGAAAGCGCGGCAATCCTCTCACGACCTGCCGACCGCGCCAAGCCTCAATCGTTCGACCAGCGTGCGAAGATCGCCGTCGGCAGTTCCAGCCCGCGCGCTTCCTCGCGCACCGTCAGCTCGCCAGCCTCGACCTTTCCCGGCAGATCGGCGAAGTGCTGGCGGACCAGCTCGCCGATCGCGATGGCCGACAGGCGCACGGCATAGACCGTCAGGAACAGGAAGCGGCTGTCGGCATCGAGCAGCCGTCGGCAATCGGCGATCAGCCCGGGCAGCCCCTCCTCGAGCTTCCACACCTCGCCATTGGGGCCACGGCCCCATTTGGGCGGGTCGAGGATGATGCCGTCATAGCGCCGCCCGCGCCGCACCTCGCGCGCGACGAACTTGCCCGCGTCCTCGACCAGCCAGCGAACGGGCTTGTCGGCCATGCCCGACAGCGCGGCATTGCCGCGTGCCGCCTCGACCGACTTCTTCGAGGCATCGACATGCACCATCCGCGCGCCCGCCGCCGCCAGTGCCAGCGTGCCGACGCCGGTATAGCCGAACAAGTTGAGGCATTCGGGCGCCGCCGCCCCCTCGATCCGGCCACGCATCCAGTCCCAGACGGGCGCCATGTCGGGAAAGAATCCGAGGTGCCGGAAGGGCGTGTTGCTCGCCGTGAACTTCGCCTCGCGCCACGCCAGCAGCCAGCCGCCCGCGGGCACCTCGGGCGAAAGCTGCCAGCGTCCGCCGCCATCCTCGTCGGCGCCGGGAATGAACTCGCCGTCAGCCTTCCAATCGTCCTTGGCAGGTGCCCACATCGCCTGCGGCTCGGGCCGGATGAAGCGGAAGCGGCCATAACGTTCGAGCTTTCGCCCGTTCCCCGAATCGATCAGCCCGTAATCGGCCCAGGGTTCGCCGGTGAGCGTGACGAGCGTCATCGCGCGCGCGGCTTCGCCCGCTCGGCGATGTACGCCGTTACCGCCGCGAACGTCGCGGGAAGCACGTCGTAGCGCTCCTCACGCTCGAACAGGTCGCCGACGCGCGGCGGAAGCGCGGGGCGGACGCCCACCGCCCGCTCGACCGCATCGACGAATTTCGCCGGATGCGCGGTGGCGAGCGTCACCATCGGCGCTTCGCCCTTGAGCGCAACTGCCGCCGCGTAGCCGATCGCAGTATGCGGATCGAGGACCTCGCCCGCCCCCTCGTGCGCACCCGCCATCGCCGCGGCCATGCCGCTCTCGTCGATCGCGATGCTGCGGAACAGCGAGGCGGCGCCCTGCGACTGCGCATTGGTCAGCCGCATCGCCCGCGTCGATTCGAACCCCGCCATCTGTGCCGAGATCGCTCCGCCATCGCGATCAGCGAGATCGTGAAGCAGTCGCTCGAAATTGGAGCTCACCTGGATGTCCATTGACGGCGTCGCAGTCGGCGTCACCGTGCCGCTCGAATAGTCGCCCGACGACAGTGCGCGGTGGAGGATATCGTTGACGTTGGTGGCGACCACCAGCCGCTCGATGGGGAGGCCCATCTTCGCCGCGACATAGCCAGCGAACACGTCGCCGAAATTGCCCGTCGGCACGCTGAACGCGATCGGCCTCTCGGGCGCGCCGAGGCGGACGGCGGCGTAGAAATAATAGACCACCTGCGCCATCAGCCGCGCCCAGTTGATCGAGTTGACCGCCGACAGCTTGAAGCGCGTGCTGAAGGCGGAATCGCGGAACATTGCCTTGACCAGCGCCTGAGCGGTGTCGAAGTCGCCCTCGATCGCGATGTTGTGGACGTTGGGGGCGAGCACCGTCGTCATCTGCCGCCGCTGCACGTCGCTGACGCGGCCATGCGGGTGGAGCATGAAGATGTCGACGCCGATCCGCCCCGCCAGCGCGTCGATCGCCGCCGAGCCCGTATCACCGCTGGTCGCGCCGATCACCGTCAGCGGCTCGGTCGCGCCTTTCAGGAACCGCTCGAACAGCAGCCCGACAAGCTGCAGCGCCACATCCTTGAACGCGAGCGTGGGGCCATGGAAAAGCTCGAGCAGCCACTGGTCGTGATCGAGCTGGACGAGCGGCGTCACCGCCCGGTGCGCGAACCGGCCATAAGCGGCGGTGCAGAGCTCGCGCAGCTCGTCCTCGCTCAAACTGCCCGCGACGAACGGCGCCATCACGCGCACTGCCGTCTCGACATAGTCGAGGCCGGCGAGCGCGGCGATCTCCTCCCGAGTCAGGCTCGGCCACGCCTCGGGCACGTAGAGCCCGCCGTCCGCCGCCAACCCCGCCAGCGTCGCGCCCTCGAAATCGAGGACCGGCGCGCTCCCCCTGGTGCTCACATACCGCATGGCCGGATCGCTTAGGCGCGCGGGGGCCGCTGGGCAATGCAAGGGTTGATTGGGCCGCGCGTGGCGGCGCTATCGCCGCCGGTGCAGCGCAAAGGCGTAGATGACGAGCGCGAGACCGGCAAAGGCGAACCACTGGACGGCATAGGCGAGGTGGTTGTCGGGTACGCTCGCAGGGTCGGGCGCACGGCTCGCCGACAGGCCGGGCGCAAGCGCGGTGGCGGGAACGATCATCGGTTTGAGTTCCGGGCGCGCACCGAACAGGCGTTCGAGGAACGAGGTCGCGTCAGGTGCGCGGGTCAGGATGCCGCGCACGAAGCCGCCGGTCCAGACGGGCGTCAGCCGCGGGTCGCTGGCGACGCCGAGATCGACCACGAACCCCTCGCGGCAGGTCACGAGGAAGCGATAGCCGCTCGCGCCGCCTGAACTGCGCCCGGCCGAGCGCGTCGGCGGCGTGGGCGCGGTGCAGGTGGCGGTGACGCGGGAGAACAGCGTCTCATCGGGCGTCGGCAGCGCCAGCGCCCGCTCGGGCAGCGCGGCGTTGCGAGCGAAGCTGGCGAGCAGCGCATGCTTCGCCTCGCGCCGCTGAAGTTGCCAGAGGCCCAGACCCACCATCGCCGCTGCGGCGAGGACCACCACCAGCGTCGCGAGCACCGGCACGCGGCGGGTCACTTCAGCCGCCCCTCGCCCGCGCCGTTGCGCCATTCGAGCGCGGCGAGCGCCGCCTTGGTCCAGCGCGTCGTGATCGTGACGGACACGAGCGTCAGCGGCAGCCACAAGGCGACATGCACCCACCACGGCGGCTGATACGCCAGCTCGACGACGATCCCCAGGATCGTGACGATCGTGCCGATGCCGAGCGTCAGGAACGCGGCGGCGCCGTCGCCGACGTTGAACGCGCTGAAGTCGAGGGAGCAGCGTGAACACCGATCGGCAAAGCGCAGTACGCCCGCGAACAGCGACGGCGCGCCGCAGCGCGGGCACAGGCCGCGCGTCGCCTGAACGAACAAGGGGGCCGGCGCACCTTCCGGCACGCCGACCCCCTGATGATCCTCGGTGCTCAACCGCCGTGCGTCGGCGCGCCCCAGCCGCCCCAGACATAGACGACGACGAACAGGAACAGCCACACCACGTCGACGAAGTGCCAGTACCAGGCCGCCGCCTCGAACCCGAAATGCTGGCGCGGGGTAAAGTGGCCGCGATAGGCGCGGACGAGGTTGACGATCAGGAAGATCGTGCCGACCGCGACGTGGAAGCCGTGGAAGCCGGTCGCCATGTAGAAGGCCGAGCTGTAGTTCGACTTGCCGAAATCGAACGGCGCGTGCGCATATTCATAGGCCTGGATGCCGCTGAACAGGAGGCCGAGCAGCACCGTCAGCCACAGGCCCTTGAGCACGCCGTCGCGATTGCCGACGCCGATCAGGCCCCACAGACCCGTCTTCTCGCCACCACGCTCGTTATGGATCAGCGCGTGGTGCGCCCAAGTGATGGTCGTGCCCGACAGGAGCAGGATGAAGGTATTGAGCAGCGGGAACTCGAAGGCGTTGATCACCTCCATGCCCTTGGGCGGCCACTGCGCCACCGCATCGGCAGCGACCGAGACCACCCCCTCGGCATATTCGACCGGCACCGGGAACAGCGTATAGTCGAAGAACGCCCAGAACCAGCCGAGGAAGAACATGACTTCCGAGGCGATGAACAGGATCATGCCGTAGCGCAGGTGGAGCTGGACGACGGGAGTATGGTCGCCGGCATGCGCCTCGCGCACCACATCGGCCCACCAGCAATACATGGTGAAGAGCACGCCCGCGAGCCCGGCGAGGAACAGCCAGCCGCCGCCCACCGCCTCGTGCATCCACATGATGCCGCCCGACGCCATGCCCAGCGCCGACAGCGAACCGATCAGCGGCCACGCGCTGGGGGGCAGAATATGGTAATCGTGGTTCTTGGCGCCGGCCATCTACTCGTCCCTGTCCTTCTCGCCCTTTTCAGGCAACGCTTTGAGGGTGCTCTAGCTTGCCTTTTTACCCGAATCCACCGGGTAAAAGGTGTAGCTCAAGGTGATCTCCTGCACGCTCGCCGCATCGGGATCCTCGGCGATGGCGGGGTCGACGAAATAGACAACCGGCATGCGCACTTCCTCGCCGGGCTTCAGCGTCTGCTCGGAAAAGCAGAAGCACTGGATCTTGTTGAAATACTTGCCCGCCTGATCGGGCGTGACGTTAAAGGTCGCGGTGCCGGTGACGGGCTTGTCGCTGAGGTTCTTCGCGGTGAAGAACGCCATCTTGCGTGCGCCGAGCGCCGCTCGCTCGCTCCGCTGTTCGGGCGCGAACCGCCATGGCATGTCCTTGGACACGTTGCTGTCGAATGCCACGGTGACGATCTTGCCTTGCACCGCGCCGGGAGCGGCATCCGCCTTTTGCGTCGTGCCATTGAAGCCGGTGACCTGACAGAAGACGCGGTAAAGCGGCACGCTGGCAAAGCCGAGGCCGGTCATGCTGGCGACGCCGATCACGGCGAGCAGGGCGGTGCGGGCGTTGCGATCCATTTCAGTGCGTCATCTTGACGATGCTGATGGCGAAGACGAGCAGCACGAACGCGCCGAGCAGCAGCGCCATGACCTTCGCCCGGCCGCCCTGCCGCGCGCGGATCACCCGTTCCTCCTCCGGGCTCATGCCAGCACCCAGCGATCGGCGACCAGCGCGCCGAACAGGATGAAGAGATAGAGAATCGAATATTTGAATAGCTGCTTCTCGGGCTTCATGCCCTCGTCGCTGGTGCGGAAGGTGACGACTGCGGCCATCGCGGCGAAGATCGCCGTGGTCGCGACCGCGACGCTGCCATAGATCCACCCGGTCAGCGCCAGCGGCCAGGGCGCGATCGCCGCCACCGCCATCGGCACGGTGTAGAGCCCGATCTGATGGCGCGTTACCCGCTCACCCGCGACCACCGGCAGCATCGGCACGCCGGCATTGCCGTAATCGGTCTGCACGAACAGCGCGAGCGCCCAGAAATGCGGCGGCGTCCAGAGGAAGATCAGCGCGAAGAGGAGGACAGGAAGGAGCGTCACGTCGCCCGTCGCCGCGGCCCAGCCGATCATCGGCGGGAACGCGCCCGCCGCGCCGCCGATGACGATGTTCTGCGGCGTCCGGCGCTTGAGCCAGACGGTATAGACCATGACGTAGAAGAGGATCGAGACGAGCAGGATCGCCGCCGCCACCCAGTTGGTCGCCAGCCCCATCAGCACGACCGAAAAGCCGCCGAGGCCGACGCCGAAATGCAGCGCCGACTCGCGCGCCATCCGGCCTGCGGGCAACGGACGGGCGCGCGTCCGCTTCATCAGCGCATCGATGTCCGATTCGTACCACTGGTTGAGCGCGCCTGCCGCGCCCGCCGCCATCGCGATGCAAAGGATCGCGGTGAAGCCGATCACCGGATGCACGCTGACCGGCGCCGCAAGCAGCCCGCACAGTCCGGTGAAGACGACGAGCGTCAGCACGCGCGGCTTGGTCAGCGCGACAAAATCGCGCCAGTCGGCGACCGGCGGCGCGGCCGACAGGGGCGTGACGGTGGGGGTCATGGGCGCTTCCCATAACGTCAAGTAGCGCGAGGGGGAAGAGACGTGGGTTAGCGACCTGTCACCATACACAGGTCCGTCGTCCCGGCACGGGTACTGCCGCGATCCTGGTACGCCGCCTTGCCTACCCGATCCCCTCGCTGCGAACGAAAGCGGGCGGCCCCTTCGGACCGCCCGCTTCGATGATCGGTCGCTGATCTTCCGATCAGTGGCGCTTGCCGTCCTCGATCACGGGCAGCGTCTCGAACTGGTGGAAAGGCGGCGGGCTCGAGAGCGTCCATTCGAGCGTCGTCGCGCCCTCGCCCCAGGGATTGCCATCGGCCTTCCGCCCCGCGAACAGCGAGTAGAAGATGTTGACCAGGAAGATCACCACGCCGATCGCCATGATGCCGTAGCCCACGCTGGCAATGTGGTTCCAATAGGCGAAGGCGTCGGGATAGTCGGGATAGCGCCGCGGCATCCCCTGCAGACCCAGGAAGTGCATCGGGAAGAACAGCACGTTCACGCCGACGAAGAACACCCAGAAGTGCAGCTGGCCGAGCAGCTCCGAATACATCCGCCCCGACATCTTGGGGAACCAGTAATAGAAGCCCGCGAACAGCGCGAACACCGCCCCCAGCGACAGCACATAATGGAAGTGCGCGACCACATAATAGGTGTCGTGCATGTAATCGTCGACGCCGCCATTGGCGAGCACGACGCCGGTCACGCCGCCGACGGTGAACATGAAGATGAAGCCGATCGCCCAGACCATCGGGGTCTTGAAGCTCATCGAGCCGCCCCACATCGTCGCGATCCAGCTGAAGATCTTGATGCCCGTGGGCACCGCGATCACCATCGTCGCGGCGGTGAAGTACATCTTGGTGTTCACCGAGAGGCCGGTGGTGAACATGTGGTGCGCCCACACGACGAAGCCGACCACGCCGATCGCGACCATGGCATAGGCCATGCCGAGATAGCCGAAGACGGGCTTGCGGCTGAAGGTCGCGACGATCTGGCTGACGATGCCGAAGCCCGGCAGGATCATGATGTAGACTTCGGGGTGGCCGAAGAACCAGAACAGGTGCTGATAGAGCACCGGATCGCCGCCGCCGGCCGGATCATAGAAGGTCGTGCCGAAATTGCGGTCGGTCAGCAGCATCGTGATCGCCGCGGCCAGCACCGGCAGTGCGAGCAGCAGCAGGAAAGCGGTGACGAGGACCGACCAGACGAACAGCGGCATCTTGTGCAGCGTCATGCCCGGTGCGCGCATGTTGAAGATGGTGGTGATGAAATTGATCGCGCCCAGGATCGAGCTGGCGCCCGACAAATGGAGCGACAGGATCGCCATGTCGACTGCCGGCCCCGGCGATCCATAGGTCGAGAGCGGCGCATAGACCGTCCAGCCCGTCCCCGCGCCCGAGCCGAAGAAGGGCGAGGCAAGGAGCAGCAGGAACGACGGCGGCAGCAGCCAGAACGAGATGTTGTTCATGCGCGGGAACGCCATGTCGGGCGCCCCGATCATGATCGGCACGAACCAGTTGCCGAACCCGCCGATGATCGCCGGCATCACCATGAAGAACACCATGATGAGGCCGTGCGCGGTGATGAGCACGTTCCACAGGTTCAGCGCCTGGTCGAACGTCACGTCGCCGCCCGACAGCATCGCCGCCCAGGTCGGCAGATACTGGACGCCCGGCGCCGCGAGCTCGGCGCGCATCAGGCCCGAGATCGCGCCGCCCACGATCCCCGCGAAGATCGCGAAGATCAGGTAGAGGGTGCCGATGTCCTTGTGGTTGGTCGACATGAACCACCGGGCGAAGAAGCCCGGATGGTCGTGCGCCGCGTCATGGTGATGACCATGATCGTGATGTGCCTGAAAGGCGCTGGGATTGAGTGCGGTGTCGGTCATGGTTCTCAGTTTTCCGTCCGACCGCTGCCGCCGGCGACGCCTTCGGCAGACTGATTGGAAGTCACCGCCTGGGCGGCGGCATCGACGGTGGGGGCGGTGCCGGTCGCTGGCGTCGCGGTGTCGTCGGCATTGTCGGCCGCCGGCTGCGGCACCGGCGCGGCCGACGGGGCAGCGGCCGCGCCCGGCATTGTGCCGCCCTTCGACGCGACCCAGCGCGCGAAGACCTCAGGGGCCACCGCCTCAACAGCGATCGGCATATAGGCGTGGCGCGCACCGCACAGCTCGGAGCACTGGCCGAAATAGAGGCCGGGCTCCTTAATCGTGAAGCTGGTCTCGTTGAGGCGGCCGGGCACCGCGTCAAGCTTCACCCAGAAGGCGGGCATCGCCCAGCTGTGGATCACGTCGTTGGCGGTGGTGATCAGGCGGATCGGCACGCCGACAGGCAGGACGATGCGGTTGTCGACCGCCAGCAGGCGCGGGCCGTCGGCGGCGGTGCGATAGCGCTGGCCCGCGGGCACCTCGCCCTGCTCCTTCAGCATGTTCGCCGTGACCGAGAAGCCGCCATGGTCGGGGAACTCGTAGCTCCAGAACCACTGGTTGCCGATCGCCTTGAGCGTCACGGCGTTGGCGGGGGCGGGCGTGTACTGCGCCGCGAGCAACCGGATCGACGGGATCGCGATCAGCGCAAGGATGATGACCGGCGCGGCAGTCCAGATCACCTCGATCAGCGTGTTGTGGCTGGTCTTCGACGGCGTCGGGTTGGCCCCGCGACGATAGCGGATGACGACCCAGCCGAGCAGCGCGAGCACGAACAGCGAGATGATCGTGATGACCGGCAGCAGGATGGCGTTGTGGAACCACTTGGCGCCCTCGCCCAGGTCCGTCGCCTGATGCTGGATGCCGATCGCGCGGTCGCTCGGCTGGCCGATGCCGTCGCGCGGGGTCAGCAGCGGCTGGCCCGAGGCGCTGAGCGTCGGGTCGGCGGGCTTGGCCACGGCGGCGGGGGCCGGTGCGGTCGCGGGCGAGGCCGCAGGCGCACCGGCGGCCGGCGCACCCGGCGCGGGCGCGCTCGACTGAGTCGCGGCGGGCGCATCGGCAGCGGCGGTCGGCGGCGGCGTCTGCGCCGCGGCGCCGCCGGCCAGGGCCAGCGCGCCTGCCAGCGCCAAAATCGTCAGTCCCTGTTTGCGCATCGTCTCAGGTCATCCCACATGCTTGTCGACGGGCGCGGCGCGCGCGCCCAAACGCCCGGCGAAGGACGCTTCTTTTCGGGCCTATACGCAGGCTTTCCGTCAGCCTCAAGCGCCGCTGCACCCCTTCTTTGGACCAAGGTCAAAGCGCCGTGTTGCCGCCGCGCGCCGCGCGTCTTAATCAGCCGGTCGATGACTGACGACGAGATCCTTGCCGAGTTTCGGGCCGCCGACGCGCTGCTGGAGGGGCATTTCATCCTCTCCTCGGGGCTGCGCAGCCCGCGCTACCTCCAATGCGCGCGGGTGCTGATGGACCCGCGGCGGGGGGCCCGGCTGGCCGAGGCGCTGGTTGGGCGCCTGCCCGCCGAGCTTCGCGAGTCGATCGAGGCAGTCGTGTCGCCGGCAATGGGCGGGGTGATCGCGGGGCACGAGATGGGCCGCGCACTGGGCGTGCCGGCGATGTTCCTTGAGCGGCCGGAGGGGGTGTTCGAACTCCGCCGCGGCTTTCGCCTCGCCCCCGGCACGCGCGTGCTGATGATGGAGGATGTCGTCACCACCGGGCTGTCGAGCCGCGAAGCGATCGCCGCGATCGGCCGTGCCGGCGGTCAGGTGGTTGCGGCGGCCAGCCTGGTGGACCGCTCGGGCGGCACGGCCGAACTGGGCGTCCCCTTCCACCCGCTGATCCGGATCGACGTGCCCACCTACACCGCCGACGCGCTCCCGCCCGAGCTCGCGGCGATCCCCGCGATCAAGCCCGGGAGCCGGGCGGCGGCATGAGCGTCGCGCTCGCCCTCGCCGCATCGGCGCTGGCCGCGCAGGCGGGACCGGCCGCGGTCGTGGCCCGCGCCGGGATCGGGACCGACGCCGACGTGCTGGTCGCCCGCTACCTTCCCGATTTCAAGAGTGCGAACGCCGGCACCGTCACCATCCGCCAGCTGCTGCGCCACCAGTCGGGGCTGCCCAATCCCGACGATACCGCCGCCGATCCCGAGGCGACGCCCGCCTATTACACCGCCGCATACAAGGGCAGCCGCGATCCGCTGACCGGCTATTGCGCGGGGCAGGGCAAGGGCTTCTCCCACGACCTTCTCCCAGCGGCAGCCTGTCCATGACAAGCGACCTTCGCCTCGGCGTGAACATCGACCATGTCGCGACCGTCCGGAATGCGCGGGGGTCGGGCTATCCCGACCCCGTTCGCGCGGCGCTGCTCGCCGCCGAGGCGGGGGCGGACGGCATCACCGCGCATCTGCGCGAGGACCGGCGGCACATCACCGACGACGACATTGCCCGGCTGGCGGAGGGGCTGACGATTCCCCTCAACCTCGAAATGGCGGCGACCGAGGAGATGCTGGGCATCGCGCTTCGCCACCGCCCCCACGCTGCCTGCATCGTGCCAGAGCGGCGCGAGGAGCGGACGACCGAGGGCGGGCTGGATGCCGCGGGCCATCTCAACCACCTGGCGCCGATGGTGAGCGAGCTCACCGCCGCCAACATCCGCGTCTCGCTCTTCATCGAACCCGACCCGCGCCAGATCGAAGCGGCGGTGCGCCTAAAGGCGCCCGTCGTCGAGCTCCACACCGGCCGCTATTGCGAACTCACGGGCGAGGCGCAGGTGGCGGAACTCCGCCGCATCGCCGACGCCGCGGCGCTCGCCGCCAAGAACGGGATCGAGGTGCATGCCGGCCACGGTCTGACCTTCGACAATGTCGTCCCGATCGCCGCGATCCCGCAGCTGCGCGAACTCAACATCGGCCATTTCCTGATCGGCGAGGCGATCTTCGACGGGCTGGGACCCGTGGTGCGGCGGATGCGCGCGCTCATGGACGAGGCACGGTGATCATCGGCCTCGGCTCCGACCTCTGCAACATCGAGCGCATCCAGTCTTCCCTCGACCGGTTTGGGCAGCGCTTCCTGGATCGCGTGTTCACCGAACGGGAACAGGCAAAGGCCGCGCGCCGGCCCTTCACCCGCGCCGGCACCCTCGCCAAGCGATTCGCCGCCAAGGAGGCGTTCTCGAAGGCCGTCGGCACCGGGTTCAAGGCCGGCGTGTTCATGCGCGACATCGGCGTGGTGAACGCCCCCAGCGGCGCGCCGACGCTCGCGTTGACCGGAGGTGCAAAGGCGAGGCTTGACGCCCTGACGCCCGAGGGCCACTTCGCCCGCGTGCATCTGACGCTGACCGACGATCATCCCTGGGCACAGGCGTTCGTCGTGATCGAAGCGGTGCCGATGGAGATGAAGGCCTGATGGCATCCGACGATCTGGCGTTGAACAACAACGAGGCGCTGCCCGCCGCGCCCACCAAGAAAAAGGATGGAGGCTGGCTCGCCGAGCTGCGCAGCATCGCGGTGCTCATCCTCGTCGTGCTCGGCTTCCACAGCTTCGTGGCCAAGCCCTTCTACATCCCGTCCGAATCGATGATGCCGGGGCTGCTGGTGGGCGACCGGCTGGTGGTGACGAAGTATCCGTACGGCTATTCGTTCATCTCGCCGACCTTCCACCTTCTCCCGCCGATCGCCGGGCGGCTGTTCGGCCGGCTGCCGACGCGCGGCGACGTCGTGATCGTCACACCGCCGGGGTCGCGAACCGATTACATCAAGCGCGTCATCGGCCTGCCCGGCGACACGATCGAGATGCGCGGCGGCCAGCTGTTCATCAACGACACCGCGGTGGCGCGCCGGTCGATGGGCGAGCGGCTGATCCCCGTCGATGCCAACACGCGCTGCGACCCCGACCATTATCCCGGCGCGCTGGTCCGCGGCGACGACGGCAAGCCCTATTGCCGAATCGCCATCTGGCGCGAGACGCTGCCCGGCGGCGCGAGCTACGACACCGCCGACATCGAATACAGCTACGGCGACGCCTATGGCCCGGTGACGGTGCCCGAGGGGCATGTGTTCCTGATGGGCGACAATCGCGACAATTCGGCCGACAGCCGCTTCCCGCTCGACCAGGGCGGGCTGGGCGGGCCGGTGCCGTGGGAGAATATCGGCGGCCGCGCCGAGTTCATCACCTTCTCGCTCGACGGAACGGCCAGCTGGAACCCGCTGAGCTGGTGGGGATCGCTGCGGCCGGGCCGGACCGGCCTGTCGCTTCATCCCGAACGGCCGGCGTCGTGAGCGGCTACGTCCTCCACGACTATTACCGCTCCTCGGCGAGCTACCGCGTCCGCATCGCGCTCAATCTGAAGGGCGTGGACTATAGGCGCCACGACGTTTCGCTGCTCGACGGGTCGCAGCGCAGCCCCGAGCATCTCGCCCGCAGCGCGCAGGGATTCGTTCCCGTGCTCGAGCTGCCGGGCGGACGGATGCTGACGCAGAGTCTCGCGATCATCGACTGGCTCGACGCCGCGCACCCCGAGCTGCGGCTGACCCCCGCCGACCCGCTCCTCCGCGCCGACGGGATGGCGCGCGCGCTGATGATCGCGTGCGATATTCACCCGCTCAACAATCTGCGCGTGCTCAAGCGGCTCAAGTACCAGTTCGACGCTGACGACGAAGGCCGCAACGACTGGTATCGGCACTGGGTGGCCGAGGGGCTTGCCCCGCTCGAGGCAATGGCAGGCAACGGCCGGTTTCTCGGCGGCGACGCGCCCGACGTGTCGGACGTCTGCCTCGTGCCGCAGCTGTTCAATGCGCGCCGCTTCGACCTCGACCTTTCGCCCTATCCGCGGCTGACGTCGATCGAGGCGGCGATGCTGGCGATCCCCGCGGTCAGCGCCGCGCACCCCGACGCCGTCGCATGACGAGGTCGTCGAACAGCGCCAGATAATCGCCCGCCGGATCGCCTGCCGCGCGAACGGGAGCAGGACGCACCGCGCCCGGGGCCAGCCACTGGTTCAGCGCCGCGACCAGCGCCGCCGCATCGTCCCGCGCGACGATCGTTCCCTTGGCCGGCGAATCGATGAGCTCGGGGATCGCGACGCTCGAGTCGCTCGAGACGACGGGCGTTCCCTCGCCCAGCGCCTCGCGCAGCACGCCCGGCACCCCCTCGTGGTCGGAAGTGAGCGCCACCACCGCCGCGGCGGCCATCGCCGGCAGCGGATCGGCGGCGTGCCCGGGCAGAAGCACGCGCCCGGCGACACCCAGCGCCGCGGCCTGCGCCATCAGTGCGGCGCGCTCGCCCCCCTCGCCCAGGATCGCCAGCGTCACGTCGGGCGGCAGGTGCGGTACCGCCGCCACCAGCCGATCCCAGCGCTTCTGCGGCACCAGGCGACCGACGCCGAGCACGAAGCGCCCCGGCGGCAGCGCAACCGGCCAAGCGTCCGTCCGACGACGCGCCGGCGGGTTGGCGATGACGCTGATCCGATCGGCCGGCATCCGCATCACCCTGTGCGCTTCGGCCGCCGAGGCGGGTGACATCGCGACCAGATGGTCGAGAAATGCCGCATGCAGCCTCAGCCAGCGGCGATAGCCGAGATCGGTGAGGCCCCGATGCGTCCCCTCCAGCGCGTTCGACAGCTTGGCAATAATCGGCGCGCGAGCGAACGGACGCATCAGCGCGGCGACGCCGGTATAATGGTTGCCCGGGCATAAGATGAGGTCGGGCCGAAGCGCCCGCACCTGCCCGTTCGCAGCGCGGACGAGCGCGCCATAGCCGCCCCCGCCGCCATGAACCACCGTCACGCCCGGCGAAAGCTCGGCCGAAAGCGGCCCGCTCGCGTCGCCGATCACCAGCGTCACCCGCCGGCCCCGCGCCGTCCATTCGCCCGCCAGCCGCAGCAGCACGCGCTCGACCCCGCCGCCCTTCAGCGTCTGCGCGAACGAGAGGATGTGCCCCGCGGGCGCGGGGGATGGAATGGTCATGGGCTTGCCTTGTGCCCTGCAAAAGCCCAAATCGTCGCGCAATGGAACCGCAATCCGCCGCTAGGGAGCGGGGAGAAGCGGCCGACTGGGGGCCAGTGCGGACGTGCGCCGGTAGCCGCGGCGCACGCCTTTTCGTGTGAAGTCATGGCCCTGAACGGAACGATCGACCCCGTGAAGCAACCCGAAATTGGCGTCTATCCGGCGGCGACGCCGCCCGGCATTGCGGTGCCCGAGATCGAGGCGCTTGAACCGATTCGGCAGATCCGTTCGCGCTGGCCGGCGATCCTCGGCGCGCTGCTCAGCGTCGCGATGGTCGTCGGTCTCGGGATCGAGCTGTTCGGCGAGGGGCTGCTCGCGCTCGAACGCTCGGTGCCGACGCATCCCGGTTTCTACCTCTGCTTCCTCCTCCTCTACATGTCACCCCCAACCTTCGACTATGTCATTTTCCGGCGGCTGTGGCGCATACCGCTGTCGGGCCTGATCGCGCTCCACAAGAAGCGGATCGCGAACGAGGTGGTGTTCGGCTATTCGGGCGAGGCCTTCTTCTACGCCTGGGCACGGCAGCGGATGAAGATGGTCGCCGCTCCCTTCGGCGCGGTCAAGGACGTGTCGATCCTGTCGGCGATCGCCGGAAACGCGATCACGCTCGGCATGATTGTCGTCGCACTGCCCTTCGCCTCGGGCCTGCTTACCCCGGACCAGTTTCGCACCCTCGCCTGGTCCACCGTTGTCATCATCGGCATGTCGCTGCCGTTCCTTCTCTTCTCGCGCCGCGTCTTCTCGCTCGAGAAGCGCGACCTGTGGTGGGTGTTTGGCATCCATTGCGTCCGCCTCCTCTGCGGCTCGACCCTCATCGCCCTCGCCTGGCATTTCGCGATGCCCGAGGTGTCGATCGGCATGTGGCTGTTCCTCGCCGCCGGGCGGCTGCTGGTGTCGCGCCTGCCGCTGGTGCCCAGCAAAGACCTTCTTTTCGCCAATTTCGCGATCATACTGATCGGCCAGGGGGAGGCGCTTTCGGAACTGGTGGCACTGACGGCGGCGTTCACGCTGCTGATGCACGTCGTTCTGATCGTCGTCTTCGGCCTCATTGCCGTGACGAGGAAAGATCGATGAAGTCCATGTCCACCCTGCCGGCGCTCGCGCTGGCCGTCGCCGCCTTCACCGCGCCTGCGGGCGCGCAGGCCGACATGCTGGGCAGCGACCGCGCCGCGTGCCTCGGCGGCGGCGGCCCCGCCATCCGCGTCAACGTCCTCGGCCTGAAGGACCGGAGCGGCCGGCTGAAGCTCGAGCTTTATCCCGCCAATGAGGAGGATTTCCTCAAGGACGACCGCGACCTCATCAAGGAGGGGAAGTTCTTCCGCCGCGTCTGGGCCGACACGCCCGCCGACGGCCAGGTGGCAATGTGCATCAAGGCGCCGCGGCCGGGCCGCTATGCCCTGCTCTTCACCCACGACCGCGACGGCCGAAACAAGTTCGACTTCTGGAAGGACGGCGCGGGCTTTCCGAGCAACAAGCGCCTTGGCCGCAGCCGCCCCAAGCTTGTGCAGGCGGTGATCGAGGTGGGCGCGGGCGTGACCACCACCAACGTCCGCGCGCAGTATCTGCGCGGTCTCGGCGGCTTCGGCCCGGTTGGCGGCTGAGCAGCACGGCCATGCGCATCGTCGACGTCAACGAATTCTACTCGCCGACCGGCGGCGGCGTGCGCACCTATATCGACCGCAAGATGGGCATCCTCGCCGATCTCGGGCACGAGTTGATCGTCATCGCCGCGACCACCGAACCCGACTGGGTCGAGGAACGCCCCGGCGGCGGCCGCATCTTCTGGGTGAAGGCGCTGCCGATGGTGGTCGACAAGAATTACTGTCTGTTCTGGGACGGCGAGCCGATCGTGCGGCTGCTCGATCAGCTCAAGCCCGACGTGGTCGAGACGAGCTCGCCCTGGCGTCCGGCGACGATCGTTGGCGACTGGCAGGGGGATGCGGTCAAGGTCTTCTTCGCGCACAACGACAATATGGCCGCCTATCCGCTCCGCTGGTTCGAGGGGCTGGCGAGTCCCCGCAACATCGAGCGGGCGTTCGGCTGGTACACGCGCCGCTACGACCGGTTCCTGGCGCAATTCGACGCCTTCGTCACCAACGGCCCGGCGCTCGCCAAGCGGTTCACCGCCCGCGGGCATCGCGTCCACGCCTCGATGCCGCTCGGCATCCCGCGCGGCGTCTTCTCGCCGGGCAAGCGCGACGAGGAGTTGCGCCGCGCGCTGCTCGCGCAGATCGGCCTGCCGCCCGAGGGGCACCTGCTGCTCGGACTCGGCCGGCACCACCGCGAGAAGCGCTGGCCGCTGGTGATCGACGCGGTCGAGCGCGCGGGCGCCGAGCTGCCCGTGGGGCTGATCCTGCTGGGCGACGGACCGGAGCGTCGGGCGCTCGCGAAGCGCGTCGCGGAGAGCCCGCATGTCCGCCTGTTCCGCCCCGTCTACGACGCCGATCGCTTCACCCGCATCCTCGCGAGCGCCGACGCGCTGATCCACGGCTCCGACGTCGAGCCGTTCGGCCTCGTCGCCTCCGAGGCGCTGGCGAGCGGCCTGCCGCTGATCGTGCCCGACGAGGGGGGCTGCGCCGAGATCGCCGAGCCGGCCTTTGCCGAAACCTATCGCGCGCGCGACGCCCGCTCGGCGGCGGAGGCGATCGGCCGCCTGTTCGCGCGCGAGCCGCGCCTTTTGCGCGCCGCGAGCGTGGCAGCGGCGGCGAGGGTGCGCACCGACATCGACCACGCCCGCGACCTTGTCGCCTATTACGAGACGCTCTTGGCGGCGCGGCGGACACGCGCCGCCTGAACTCGACCCGGCGTCATCCAAGCGAAGGCCGACAGCCAGCGGCCCCAGCTTTCGCTGACAGGGCGAATTTCAGCGGGGCGGGGCCCAGAGCCGGAAACGTGCCGACACCGGAACCTGCCGCCACCCCTGCCCCCGCGCCCATGCTTCCAGCGGGGCCTCCAATGCATCGTCGCCGCTGGTCCACTTTCCCTCGCCCCCGACCAGGATCGCCGCCGGCGGCCGGGCGGCGAACTGTGCCGCTAGCGTGCGCGGCGTGACGATCCGCCGCGCACCTTCGTCGGCAGGCGACAGGAAGCGACGAATGCGGAAGGCGAACGGCCCGGTGGCGAAACGCGAGTCGGGATCGGCGACGAACTGCGGCGACAGCGTCGCGACGGGACCACGTCCCGCCAGGACGCGCGCGATCGCCGCTCGCTCGCGCATCGCAGGCAGGATGCCGCCGCCCTGTACCAAGGCGATCAGGCTGGGCGTCAGCCCCGCCGCGACCAACGGCACCACCGCCAGCCGCATCGTCCGCGTCGGCACCGCGCGCTGGAGCCCCAGTGCCGCCATGACGAACAACGGCGGCAGCGCAGGCAAAAGATATTGCCGCCAGGTCGGCTCGGGCAGCAGCGCTGCCGCGAAACCTGCCAACGCGAGCCAGGGCCAAGGCCCCGCCGCCGCCCGTCCGCGCCACGCCGCGACCAGCGCCAGCAGCGCCGGCCCCAGCGCCAGGAACTTCAGCGTGTCGACCACCTTGGCCGCCAGCGACAGCTTCCACGGACGGCCGGCGTAGAAGTCGGCCGGCGCCTTGGCCGGGAAGGTGAGAATGCCGAACAGCGCATCGGCCGGCGCGAGCCAGCACAGCCAAGCGACGAGCGCCGCGGGCAGCAACGCGCCGAGCGCCACCCAGCCCGGCCGCTTCTGCCGCCACAGCACCCAAAGCCCGAACGCCGCGGCGGGCAGCGCATAGCTGATCTTTGCTGCCGCCGCGCCGGCGAGCAGCAAGCCCGCGGACAGGGCGTTGGTCCGCGTGCGATCCCCCGCCATAGCCACCATCGCGCCCGCCAGCATCGCCGCGGGTAGGGCATCGTTGCGCGCCATCGCCGCGCTGAAGAGCAGGATGTCGCACGCCGCGAGGCCCAGCGCCGCGATCAGCGCCATTCGCTTGCCCGCCCCCGCTCGCCGCGCCGCCACGAACACGCCGACGACGGTCAGCCACCCGAGCAGCGCATTGATAAGTCGCAGTGCCAGCCAGGCCCATACCCCGGCCAGTGCGGCCACGGGCGCAAACAGAAGTGGCTGGAGCGGGGTCTGGAGATAGGCATAGTCGCGATAGGGCAGCAGGCCCTTTGCGGTCAGCGTCGCGGCGGCGACATATTGGCTCTCGTCGTGATCGACCGGCCGCGCCATCGCGAGCGCGAGCAGCAGGATCAGCAATAGCAGCAGGATCGGGCGGGTGCGCACCTGCGCCCCTTAACGGCGCTGTCACGCAGACGCCACATGCCCGCGCCAAGGATCGCGGCACCCGTTTCGAGGACGCAACCATGACCCTTCGCATCGACCGCCGCTCGCTTCTCGTCACCGGCACGCTGGGCCTCGGCGCCTTTGCCCTCCCCGGCTTCGCGCGGCAGGCGACGGTCCTGTCGGCGCGCGGCTTCAGCCACTCGGTGGCGAGCGGCGAGCCGGGGGCGACGACGATGCTGCTCTGGACCCGCTACGTCCCCGCGGACGGCGCCCCGGCCAAGGTGAAGGTAGAGATCGCCGAGACGGCCGACTTCGCGCGCGTCATCGCGGGCGGCGAGATGGTGACCGGGCCGTGGCGCGACCACACGGTCAAGATCGACGTCGCCGGCCTCAAGCCCGCCACCCGCTATCACTATCGCTTCGTCGCCCCCGACGGCAGCCGCTCGCCCGTCGGCCGCACGAAGACGCTGCCCGAGGGGCCGACGCCGAGCTTCAAGGCAGCGATCTTCTCCTGCTCGAACTACGGCTTCGGCTTCTTCAACGCCTATGCGCATGCGGCGGCGCGCGGCGACCTCGACCTCGCCATCCATCTCGGCGACTATATCTATGAATACGCGCCCGCCAATTATCCGGCGGCGAACGAGGTGGTGGCGGGTCGCGTGCCGCAGCCGTTCAAGGAGATCGTCGCCCTTGCCGACTATCGCCTGCGCTATGCCAGCTATCGCGCCGACCCCGACCTTCAGGCACTGCACGCCGCGATGCCGATGGTCGTCCAGTGGGACGATCACGAATCGACCAATGATTCGTGGGAGGGCGGCGCCCAGAATCACCAGCCGGAGGAAGGCAACTGGAGCACCCGTCGCGCAGCTGCCGTGCAGGCCTATCGCGAATGGCTGCCCGTCAGCGAGGAACCGTGGAAGGCTTATGACATCGGCAGCCTCGCCACGCTCTATCGCACCGAGACGCGGCTGTTCGCCCGCTCGCAGCCGCCCGAGCTCGCGCCGCTGTTCATGAAGGGCGGCGATCCGGTCCCCGCGCTCAAGGCGTTCCGCGACGGGCCGTGGCAGGATCCGTCGGTGACGATGATGGGCACCGAGCAGGAGCGCTGGCTCGATGCCGCCATGGCCGCGTCGGTGCGGAGCGGCACGCCCTGGCAGGTGGTCGGCTTCGGCACGATCATGGGCAACACCCGTGCGCCCGAAGAAGCGCTCGGCTGGATCAAGGCCGACGCGCCGGCGCGGACGCAGGCCTATGTCAAGGCGGGGGTCATGGCGAGCAAGCTCGGCCTGCCCTCCAACCTCGACAATTGGGGCGGCTATCCGGCGGCGCGCGCGCGGTTCCTGAAGTCGGCACAGGCCCATGGCGGCAGCACGATCGTCATCGCGGGCGACAGCCATAATGCCTGGGCCTATGACCTGGCACAGGACGGCCGCCCGGCTGCGACCGAGTTCGCCGGACAGGGGGTCACCTCGCCCGGCTATGAGAGCGCGATCTCGGTCGATCCGAAGCGCGTCGCCGCGGCGATGGTCGCCGCCAATCCCGAGCTGAAATGGTGCGACACCTCGCGCCGTGGCTACATGGCGCTGACGCTGACGCCCGAGACGGCGAGTAACGAATGGCTGTTCGTCGATACGGTGCGCGAGCGGCGCCCGGCGGCGAGCGTCGGCCACAAGGCGACGGTCGCACGCCGGCGGAACGTGATGGCGTGATCGCCTGAGAACGGCCCGCCGCCTTCATCCGACCCCATCGTCACCCGGCGTCCGAGCCGGGCTGACGCAAAGGTCAGAACTTGTACCCCACCGACGCGCCCCATTCGCGCGGCCTGCCATAGCTGACCTCGGCCAGCCCGAACGCCGGGCTGGCATTGCCAGAGACGAGGTACAGCGTGTCGGTCAGGTTGGTGCCGAACACCGACACCGTGATTGCTTCGCCCGGCAGCGTGTACGAAAGTCGCGCGTTGACCAGCGCATATCCGTCGTCGGTGATGAGCGGGGTGTTGGCGACGTCGTGGAAGGTGCGGCTGTAATAACTCACGTCGCCGCGCAGCGACGCCTTGCCGCCGGCGATCTCACGGCTCGCCTCGAACCCCGCGGTCGCCGTCACCTCGGGCGCCTTGACGAACTTGCTATTGGTCGTGATCGGCAGCACCTGGGTCGGGCCCAGCCCCTGCCCCACCTCGGTATAGCGTGCGCGCAGGAGGCCGAGTGAGGCGTTGGCGGTGAACCAATCGGCGGGGCGCGCGACGAACTCGGCCTCGACTCCCTCGACGCGCCCGCGCGCGGCATTGGCGACGAAGTTGAAGGGCGTCTGGTTCACCGTCAGCTGGATGTCGTTATAGTCGCCGCGGAAGACGGCGACATTGGCGGTCAGCTCTCGGTTCGCCGTCTCGGCCTTAATGCCGACCTCATAGCTGTCGAGCGTTTCGGGCTCGTAGCGCGTGACCTCGTCGTTGGAGACGAGCGGGCGGCCGTTGAACCCGCCTTGCTTGAACCCCTGCGAGTAGCTCGCATAGACGAGCACCGTGGGCGACAGCTTCCAGTTGACGCCGACGCGCGGGGTGAAGTCGTCGAACGTGTCCGACCGCGTCGCGTCGATGAAGGTCACATTGTCGCGCTGGCGCACGACGAAGGTGCGGAAAGTCTTCTTATCCGAGCTGTAGCGGCCGCCGAGCTCAATCGAGAAATCGGGGAAGATCTCGAAGCTCGCCTGCGCGAACACGGCGTAGCTTTCGTTGTCGGTGAAGTTGTTGGGAAAGGCCGCCGGGCTGAACGGCGGCGGCAACGGCGGGTCGAGCCCGACGGCGAGGTCGGCGCGCGCCAGGTCCTGTGCCTTTTCCTTGAAGTAGAAGCCGCCGAGCACGAAGGTCAGCCGGTCGTCGAGGAGGTTGCCCGACAGCTGGACTTCCTGGCTGAACTGCCACTGGCGGTCGTCATTGCCCGTTTCGCGGAACACGAAGGGCGTGTTGTCTCCGTCGCGGTTAAAGACGGCGTGCATGTCGCGATAAGCACTGATCGACTTGAGCGTCAGCCCCTCGGCAAAGTCCCAGGCGATCGTCCCCTGCACGCCCCAGAGGTCGAGGTCGTTGCGGTTCGGCCCGCCCGCCCAGGTGGTGAAGGGGTCGTCGGTAATGAAGCTGGGATTGAGCGTCGGCTGCCCGTTGGGCGCGACGATGCCGCGCGTGGGCGCCACGAAGCGGTTGTAGTTGTTGAGGAACGGAATGCCGGTGATGCCCGGCCGGTTGCCCACCGCCAGCAGCTTGCTCGGCGCGCTATTCTCGCGCGCGCGCGTATAGTCGCCGCCGATGTCGATCGTCAGGTTGTCGGCGGGCCTCAGGCGCAACTTGGCGCGGATCATGTCCGAGTTCCGGTTGCCGAGCGTCTCCCCGTCGAGCAGCCGCGTGACATAGCCGTCGCGGTTGAGCGTCGCGCCCGAGATGCGGAGCGCCGCCATGTCGCCAAGGGGGATGTTGACCGCGCCCTTCACGTCGATGCGGTTGAAGCTGCCGGTCGTGGCCTCGACCCGGCCCGACCATTCGCCGATTTCGGGCGCGGCGGTGGTGATGAGCACCGCGCCGCCGATCGTGTTGCGGCCGAACAGCGTCCCCTGCGGCCCACGCAGCACCTGCACGCTCGAGATGTCGACCGCGTCCATGATCCCGCCGATCGAGCGGGCATAATAGACGTCGTCGACATAGAAGCCGACGCCGGGGTCGGAGAAGATCGCGAAGTCGTTCTGGCCGACGCCGCGCACGAAGACGGTCGCGTTGTAATTGCCGCCCGACAGTGCCGCGGCCCCGTCGAAGCGGATGTTGGGCGTGTACTTCGCCACCTGGTCGAGCGTGTCGATTCCGCGTGCGGCCAGTGCCTCGCCGCTCAGCGCAGTGATCGCCACGGGCACGTCCTGCAGCCGCTCGGTGGTGCGGCGCGCGGTGACGAGAATGTCGTCGCCGCTCTCTTCGGCCGGGTCGGCCGCGGCGATCCCGCTCGGTGCCTGATCCTGCGCATATGCCGACAGCGGTGTGGCCAAGGCGGCCAGTCCGGCGCCCGACACGAGCGCCACGCGAAGCAATCCCGTCATCATCCATCCCCTGGCTGCGGCCTCTTTGACGAGCCGTTGGTGGAAGAATGTAATAGCATGAAACAATAATCAAGCGTTTTCGGACGCGATTGCTCTTCGCGTATGCGGAACCTACAGAAGGACGAAAGAAATCGGCGCCGGGGAGGGAAGGCCATGACGATCGCGACGACGCATGTCGGGAGCCTGCCGCGCGGGCCGGAACTGACCCCGCTGCTGCTCGCGCGCGATCATGGCGAACCCTATGACGCCGATGCCTTCGATTCGGCCGTGCAGGCCGCCGTCGCCGATGCCGTCGAGCGGCAGGTCGCAGCCGGCGTGACGATCGTCAGCGACGGCGAGCTCGGCAAGGTCGGCTACTCGACCTACATGATCGAGCGGCTGTCGGGATTCGGCGGCCACACCGACCGCAAGCCCGCCGCCGACCTCGCGCCCTTGCCCGAGCTTCGCGCCAAGCTCGCGCACATCATGGGATCGCAGGAGTTCACCCGCGCCTCGTGCATCGGCGACGTGCGGCTGGTGAACCTCCAGCCACTCCACGACGATATCCGCCGGTTCGAGGCGGCGCTGGCCAAGCTGCCGACCCGCCCGCGCGCGTTCATGAATGCCGCCTCGCCGGGGCTCATCACCGCCTTTCAGGTCAACCGGCACTACCCGAGCCACGAGGCCTATCTCGCCGATCTCGTGACCGCGATGACCCCCGAGTACGAGGCGATCGTCGCGGCGGGGTTCGAGCTCCAGCTCGACTGCCC
Organism: Sphingomonas spermidinifaciens; assembly: GCF_002351485.1. Lineage (GTDB taxonomy): Bacteria > Pseudomonadota > Alphaproteobacteria > Sphingomonadales > Sphingomonadaceae > Sphingomonas > Sphingomonas spermidinifaciens. Next base: position 1,878,506 of record NZ_NWMW01000001.1, read on the forward strand.
CGACCTCGCCATGTCGCGCCACACCGGCTGTCAGGACATGGACGAAGCCGATTTCCTCAAGGTGATCGAGGCGAATGTCGAGGCGCTGAACGCCGCGACCGCGGGCATCGACCCGGCCGCCATGCGGATGCACGTCTGCTGGGGCAATTACGAGGGGCCGCACGACCACGACATCCCGCTCGAGCGGATCATCGACATCGTCCTGCGCGCCCGCCCCGCGACGATCCTGTTCGAGGCGGCGAACCCGCGCCACGAGCATGAGTGGAAGGTCTGGGCCGGCGCCCGCATCCCCGACGACAAGCTGCTGGCGCCGGGCCTGATCGACACCTGCTCCAACTATCTCGAGCATCCCGAGCTGATCGCCCAGCGGATCGAGCGCTTCGCCGCCATCGTCGGCAAGGATCGGGTAGTGGCGAGCACCGACTGCGGCTTCGGCACCTTTGCCGGATACGGGAAGATCGACCCCGCGATCAGCTGGAAGAAGCTCGCCGCGCTGCGCGAGGGGGCGGAGATCGCGGAGGGGCGTCTATAATCGTCCCGTTTGGTTAGAGCGTAGTCGGGAACCCCCGCCGAACGCAGTCGAGGCATTCTCGCTACCGCTCGAGAGAAGTTCTCGAGTTCGCTCGAACCGAACGGTCGGCTACTCGTGCCGCAGCGCGTCGATCGGGTTGAGCGCCGCCGCCCGCCGCGCCGGGAAGAAGCCGAACACCACGCCGATCACCGCCGAAATGAGGAACGCGATCAGGTTGATCTGCGGCACGAAGATCCACGGCACCTGCATCACGGGCGCGAGCAGCGCGATCGCAATCTGGCCGAGGATCAGGCCGACAAGCCCGCCCAGCATCGACAGCACGATCGCCTCGACCAGGAACTGGAGCAGCACCTCGCGCGCGACCGCACCGATCGCAAGGCGGATGCCGATCTCGCGGGTGCGTTCGGTCACGCTCACCAGCATGATGTTCATGATGCCGATGCCGCCGACGACCAGGCTGATCGCCGCCACCGCCGTCACGATGCTGGTAAGGAGCGTCGTCGTGCCCGTCAGCGTCGCCGAAATCTGCGCGGTGTCGAAGATGTTGAAATTGTCCTCGGCGCCGGGCTGGATCCGCCGCCGCTCGCGCAGCAGCGTCGAGAGCTGGTCCTGCACCTGCGCCGAATCGTAATCGCCGTCTACACCCACCAGCATCAGACGGATGTCGCGATTGCCCGTCAGCCGGCGCTGCACCGTCTTGATCGGCATGATGACGACATCGTCCTGATCGCCGCCGAACCCCGCCTGACCACGTGTTTCCAGCGTGCCGATCACGTCGCAGCTGATGTCGTTCACGCGCATCCGCTTGCCGATCGCGTCGGTGTCGCGGAACAGGTTGGTGCGCACGGTATTGCCGATGATGCACACCGCCTTGCCCGCTTCCTCCTCGGCCGGCAGGAAAGTACGCCCCCCGGTCAGGTTCCACGGCTGCACCTTGAAATAGGCATCGGTGGTGCCGTTGACCGTCGTCGACCAGTTGGCGCCGTTGTAGATCGCCGTTGCCGTCGACTGCGCCTGCGGCGCGACCGCAGTCACGCCGCCGATCTGCTCGCGCACTGCATCGACATCCTCCTGCTCGAAGTCGGGCGGGCGCGGCCCGCCGCCGCCGCGGCCGAAGCCCTGGCCCGGGCGCACCTGCAGGATGTTGGTGCCGAGGCTGGCGATCTGCTGCTGCACCGCCGCCGTCGTCGCCTGTCCCAGCGTCACCATCGTCACCACCGCCGCCACGCCGATGACGATGCCGAGGATGGTGAGGAACGAACGCAGCAAATGCCGCCGGATCGACCGCACCGCGAGCGTGAAAGTGGTGAAGAGCATCAGACCGCCTCGCCCTGTCGGTGGTTGCGGTCGATGCGCTCGACGAGACCGTCCTTGAAATGGACCACGGTGTGCGCGAACGCGGCCATGTCGGGTTCGTGAGTGACCATCAGCACAGTGATGCCGCTGCCCTGGTTGAGGTCGGTCAGGAGCTCCATGATCTCGATCGACCGTTCGCTGTCGAGGTTGCCGGTGGGTTCGTCGGCGAGGAGCACGTCAGGGCTGGTGACGATCGCGCGGGCGATGGCGACGCGCTGCTGCTGGCCGCCCGACAGCTCGGCGGGGGTATGGTCCCACCAGTCGGCGAGGCCCACCTTGTCGAGCGCCGCCATGCCGCGCTCGCGCCTGAGCTTCTTGTCCTCGCCGCGATAGAGGAGCGGCAGCTCGACATTCTCGAGCGCGCTCGTCCGGCTCAACAGGTTGAACCCCTGGAACACGAAGCCGAGATATTTGCGGCGGAGGAGCGCGCGCTGATCACGGTCGAGCGTCTCGACATGAACCCCCTTGAAGGTGAAGGCGCCGCCAGTCGGCACGTCGAGACAGCCGAGGATGTTCATCGTCGTCGACTTGCCTGACCCCGATGGACCCATGACGGCGACGAAATCACCGCGCGCGATGTCGAGGTCGACACCCTTCAGCGCCTGGAACGCGGTCGGCCCGTCGCCATAGGTCTTGGTGACGCCGCGCAGCTGGATGATGGGATCAGCCGCCACGCTGGCCCCCGCCGCTGCGTCCTTGCCCGCCGCCGCTGCCGCCCTTCTTGCTCAATTGGCCGCCGGTCTTGCGCGCATTGTCGCCGGCAAGCTGGCCGGTGATGATGTTCATGCCAGGGCGCAGATTGCCCGACAGGATCTCGGTCACCTGCCCGTCGCTCTCGCCCACGGTCACGCGCACGGGCTGCGGCTCGTTGTTCTCGCCGAGGATATAGACGGTCTGCTGCGAACCGCGGCCAATCGTTGCGGTTCGCTCGCCGCCGCCACCGCCGCCGCGCCGGCGCCGCGGGCCGGGAATGATCTGGCTGGCCAGCCCGCCCTTGCTCGCATCCGCGCCGCCGCCCGTCGCGGGCTGGAAGCGGAGCGCCGCGTTGGGGATCAGGAGGACATTCTGCCGCTCGGTCGTGACGATCTCGGCGGTCGCGGTCATGCCGGGACGCAGGCGCAGCTCGGCATTGGCGACCGACAGCTTGGCGGCATAGCTGACCACCTGACCCGTCGTCGTGCCGGTCGTCCCGGTGCTCGAAGAGGACGCGCTCGCTTCCGACACCGACAGGTTCGAACCGACATCGACGCGGCTGATCGTGGCGGGAAAGCGCTCGCCGGGGAAGGCGTCGACGGTGAAGGTCGCGCGCTGGCCGTTCTTGACGCTGCCCACGTCCGCCTCGTCGATCGCGACCTCGAGCTCCATCTGGCTGAGGTCCTCGGCGATGACGAAGAGCGTAGGCGTATTGAAGGAGGCGGCGACGGTCTGGCCCGGATCGACCTGGCGCGCCAGCACCACGCCGTTGACGGGCGAGCGGATGATCGCACGCTCGCGCTGCGTCTGGCTGGCCGAGAGCTGCGCGCGGGCGGCGGCGACGTTCGCCTCGGCAGTGCGGACGCCCGCCACGCCGCGTGCGGCCGCGGCGCGGGCGGTATCGAGTTCGGTCTTGGCCGGCACCCGCCCGCCCGACAGGCGGCTCACCTCCTCAAACCGGGCGAGCGTCGCGCGCGCCTCAGTCAGGGTCGCCTGCGCCTGCTGCACCGCCGCCTGCTGCGCGGCGAGATTCGCCTGGTTCTGGCGGATCTGGTCGTCGAGCTGCTCGGGATCGATCAGCGCCAGCGCCTGACCCGCGCGCACGCGGTCGTTGACGTCGACCACGACCTCAGTGACGAGGCCCGACAGCTGCGAGCCGACCGTCACCTGGTTGGTGGGGGCGAGCTTGCCCGTCGCCGACACGGTGACCTCCAGATTGCCCTGCCGCGCGGGGACCGTCGCATATTCGGTCCGGGCATCGCCGCGGAAGAAGGACATCGTGCCCCAGACGAGCAGCACAAGGCCGAGCGCCACCAGCGCCCATTTGGCGTAGCGGCGCCACTTCGGCTCGGACTTGGCGCCGAGAAAGGCGTCGAGATCGGCGGGGGTCTGGTCGGCCATAAGGGAGTCAGTCCTGCTGCCGCGCATCGAGCGCGCGGGTCGTCGTGTTTTCGGTCGTCGGCACGGTGCCCGCGTCCCAGCCGCCACCCAGCGCCGCGAACAGCTGGACGAGCGCGGTCGCCTCGTCGCTCGCCGCGGTGGTGAGGCTGTTGCGGGCCGACAGAAGCTGCGTCTCGGTCTGGTTGAGCGTCGTGAAGTCGGTGAGGCCCGCGCGATACTGGCTGCGCGCAAGGATCGCCGAGTTGTTCGCGGCGTCGAGGGCGATGCGGAACTGGACGGTGCGGTCCTGCGCGGTGCGCAGCGCCACTACGGCGTTTTCGACCTCCTCGAGACCCGTCAGCACGCTCGACTTGTAGGCGAGGAAGGCGGCGTCGGCCGCAGCGCGCTGGGCCCGGACGGCGGCGCGGGTGCGGCCGCCATCGAAGATCAGCTGCTGAAGCCCCGCAAACAGCGTGCCCGTGATGATCTCGCCCAGGCTGCCGATCGTGCTCGCCGCGCTGTCGATACCGCCCGACAGGCCAAGTGAGGGATAAAGCTGCGCCTCGGTCACGCCGATTTGTGCGGTCGCCGCGGCCAGCGCGCGTTCGGCCGAGCGCACGTCGGGGCGCTGACGGAGGGTGTCGGCGGGTATCCCCGTCCCAACCGCGGCGGGGCCGCGCGGGATCGGGCGGACGGCGGCCAGCTCGCCCTTGAGCGCGCCCGGCGCCTGCCCGGTCAATACGCCGAGGCGCGAAACGGCGCTGTTGTAGCTCGCCTCCAGGCTGGGGATGGTCGCCGCGGTCTGTGCCCGCTGTGCGCGCGCCTGCTCGGCATCGAGCGAGGAGACGAGGCCGGCCTGCACGCGAAAGCCGGCAATCTCCAGATTGTCGTCCTGGATCTGAAGGCTCTGGCGAGCATTGGCGATCTGCGCCTGCGCCGCGCGCGCGAGGATGTAGTTGCGCGCGATCTCGGCCTGGGTGCTGACCAGCACCGTCGCATAGTCGTAGCCTGCACCCTCGTAGCTCGCCCGCGCACCCTCGACCGAGCGGCGCACGCCGCCGAACAGGTCGACCTGGTAACTGGCGTCGAGCCCGAGCGAGAAATTGTCCGAGCTGCCCTGCCCGGTATTGATGATCGTACCGTCAGGCAGCTGGGTCTGCTGGCTGCCGCCGCGCAGCACCTGTCGCCGCGAATAGCCGCCCGAGCCCGACAATGAGGGGAGGAAGTCGGCGCGCGCCTGCACCAGCTGCTCGCGCGCCTGCCGAAGGCGGGCGACGGCCTGCGCGACATCGAGATTGTCGGGCGCCGCCTGCGCGACGAGGCGCTGGAGCAGCGGATCGTCGAACCGCTCCCACCAGCGGGTCAGATCCTCGGCCGTGGCGGTGCCGGGCACCGAATAGGCCTGCGGCACGCCGAGTGCCGAGGGCGATGCGGGGCGATAATCCGGCCCGGCCGCGCATCCGGCGAGCGGCACGGCGCAGGCGAGCAACAGCGAAAGGGCACGGGCGGTCATCGACAAGGTTGATGCCGACGCGCCGCCGGAGCGGCAACCGCTTTTGTGTCGCGAATTGTATCGGCCGGATCGTGCCCGTTCAGCGCCAAGCGGGTTGACCCGGCGGATTTCGCGCGTTTGGAAGAAGGCAACCCAGATCATCGGAGAGCGACCCCATGCCCGACCGCGCCCTTTATCCCGTGCCCCCGGAATGGGCAGGCCGCGCGCATGTCGATGCGGCGGGGTACGAGCGACTGTACCGGGCAAGCCTTGAGGATGCCGACGCCTTCTGGCTCGAACAGGCGAAGCGCCTCGACTGGGTGAAGGCGCCGACGGTAGCGGGCAACTGGTCGTTCGACGAGGCCGATTTCGGCATTAAATGGTTCGAGGACGGCGTGCTCAACGTGTCGGTCAACTGCATCGACCGGCACCTCGCCACGCGCGGTGACGAGACCGCGATCATCTGGGAACCCGACAGCCCCGATGGCGAGGGCCGGCGGTTCACCTATCGCGAGTTGCATGGCGAAGTCTGCCGCTTCGCCAACGTCCTGAAGGCGCAAGGCGTCGCGAAGGGCGACCGCGTGACCATCTACCTGCCGATGATCCCCGAGGCCGCGTTCGCGGTGCTTGCGTGTGCGCGGATCGGCGCGATCCATTCGGTGGTGTTCGGCGGGTTCTCGCCCGAGGCGCTGGCGGGCCGGATCGAGGACTGCGATTCGAAGATCGTCGTCACCGCCGACGAGGGCTGCCGCGGCGGCCGGCGCGTGCCGCTCAAGGCCAATGTGGACGAGGCGGCCAAGCGCGCGCCGAGCCTTGAGAAGGTGCTCGTCGTCCGCGCGACGGGCGCCGACGTGCCGATGACCGGAGGCCGCGACGTCTGGTTCCATGACGCGGCGGCCGGCGTCGATACCGACTGCCCGCCCGAGCCGATGAACGCCGAGGACCCGCTGTTCATCCTCTATACCAGCGGCTCGACGGGCAAGCCCAAGGGGGTGCTGCACACCACCGGCGGCTATCTGCTCTGGGCCAGCCTGACGCATCACTGGTGCTTCGACTATCGGCCGGGCGAGGTGTGGTGGTGCGCGGCCGATATCGGCTGGGTGACGGGGCACAGCTACATCGTCTACGGACCCCTCGCCAACGGCGCGACGACGCTGATGCACGAAGGCGTGCCCAACTGGCCCGATGCCAGCCGCATCTGGCAGATCGTCGACAAATATGAAGTGGACACGCTCTACACCTCGCCCACCGCGCTGCGTTCCTTGATGAAGGAGGGCGAGGCGCCGGTGAAGGCGACCAGCCGGAAGTCGCTGAAGCTCCTCGGCAGCGTCGGCGAGCCGATCAACCCGGAGGCGTGGCGCTGGTATCACGACGTGGCGGGCGACGGCCGCTGCCCGATCGTCGATACCTGGTGGCAGACGGAGACCGGCGGCGTGCTGATCGCCCCGCTCCCCGGCGCGACCGACCTCAAGCCTGGCTCCGCGACCAAGCCGCTGCCGGGGGTCGCGCCAGAGCTGGTCGATGCCGAGGGGCAGGTGCTGGAGGGAGCGGCCGACGGCAATCTCGTCCTCACCCGATCGTGGCCGGGGCAGATGCGGACGGTCTGGGGCGACCACGACCGCTTCTTCCAGACCTATTTCTCGACCTACAAGGGCAAGTATTTCACCGGCGACGGCTGCCGCCGCGACGAGGATGGCTACTATTGGATCACCGGCCGGGTCGACGACGTCATCAACGTCTCGGGCCACCGGATGGGCACCGCCGAGGTCGAGAGCGCGCTCGTCGCCCACCCGAAGGTGGCCGAGGCCGCGGTCGTCGGCATGCCGCACGAGGTGAAGGGCCAGGGCATCTACGCCTATGTGACGCTCAACGCCGGGGTGGAGGCGTCGGACGACCTCCGCGACGAGCTGTGCAAATGGGTGCGGCGAGAGATCGGCCCGATCGCCACCCCCGACGCGCTTCAGTTCGCCCCCGGCCTCCCCAAGACGCGCTCGGGCAAGATCATGCGCCGCATCCTGCGCAAGATCGCCGAGGGCGACGTGGGATCGCTCGGCGACACCTCGACGCTCGCCGATCCCGCCGTGGTCGACGATCTGGTCGAGAACCGCGTGACGCGCTGATCCAGATTGTGGCGGGCACGGGCCGGCGCTGACAGCGTGGTGCGATGCTGACGATGGCGATCACCGTGCTCGTCGTCTCGGGCGCGCTGATGATCGGCGCGGCCTGGGGCATCTACGGGCGGCTGCGGCCGGGGCTGGAGGGGTTCCTGATCGCGATGGCGGGCGGGGCGCTGCTCGTCTCGCTCGTCACCGAGCTGGTCGAACCCTCGATCGAGGAAAGCGCGCTGCCCGTCGCGCTCGCCGCGCTGGCGGCCGGGGCGATCGTGTTTGCCCTGGTCGATTACTGGATCGACGAGAAGATCGGCGCCGATTCGGGCGGCGGGCTGCTCGCGGCGATCACGCTCGACGGCGTGCCGGAGAATCTCGCGCTCGGCGTCGCACTGATCGGTGCCGGCGCACCCGAAGTTGCAGCGCTGGCGGGGTCGATTTTCCTGTCCAACCTGCCCGAGGCGGCGGGCGGCGCGCGCGAGATGAAGGAGGGGCGGTCGAAGGCCGCAGTCCTCGGCCTGTGGGCGGCGACCGCGGCGCTCCTTTCGGCGGCGGCGATCGTCGGCAACCTGCTGCTGGTGGGCGCCAGCCCGCATCTCCTCGCGACGATCCGCTGCTTCGCCGCCGGCGCCGTCGTCGCCAGCCTCGCGACCGAGGTATTCCCCAAGGCGTACAAGGAGGATCGCAACTGGGCCGGCATCGCGACCGCGCTGGGGGTCGTGCTCGCCTTTGCCCTCGATGCACTGGGTGGCGGGTAGCGCCTCCAGCCCCCGCACGGATGGCCGCCACCGCCAGATCCCAGCCTTCGCCGGGGTGACGGACTTAGCTATCGCTCCCGATAGCGCGTCCAGTCAGCGGGGCACTGCCTGACCGGCACCGGCTCGCTCTCGCCGCCGTCGATCGTCCAGCAATCCTCGAAAACCGAGCAATAGCAGGCGCGTACCCGCACCTTCCACCGCTCGCGATCGAGCGCCTCGACCAGCCCGCGATTGATCGGCAGGTCGGGCACCGACAGGAAGCGCACGGCGTCGCCGGGCCTCAGCGCGATATTGCGGATCGGCGCGGTGCCGAAGCGCACCGGCGCATCGGGGGCACGCCCGCAACAGCGCGCGAGCAGCTCGGCGGGGGCCGGGACCGGCTTGCCCCTATAGCTCAGCTCGACCGCGCGCAGAAGCGCGGGGCCGACGCCGTTATTGGCGAGCTCGAAGTAGAGCTCGCGCTCGCCCCGCTCGTTGTAATTGCCGGTGGTGTAGCCGAGGAACGGCCAGGCCGAGGCCTGCTGGATCTTCTGCGTCGCCTCGGCCTGGACGAAGGTGCCCCAGGCGACGACGAGCGAGATGACGAGCGTCGGCACGCCCACCAGCAGATGACCGAGTGACAACCATGGGAGCAGACGCAGCACCCGGTCGGCGATCGGCCGCGGCGGCGGGGCAGCCAGCTTCGCCTCGACCGCGGCAAGCCGCTCGGCGAGCGGATCGTCGCTCACGCGCCCACCCAGCGCCAGATGCCCGCCGCCCAACCAGCGAGCGGGATATGCGCCCAGGTCGCGGCAAGCCAGACGACTACCCCGCCCGCCAGGTCGTGCGGCCGGAACCCGCCGAATCGCGCGCGTCCGGCAGCGATGGCGGCGAAGGGCAGATAGCTCGTCCGCGCCTCCCACTCGCGCCACCGCTCCGGCTGGAGCACGCGCTTCTTAGAGTCCTGAAGGGCGGCACCCACCAGCGCGAGGATCGCAATGCCGACGGCCAGCACGACCTGCGCCGGGGTCGGATAGACGAGGATGTGCGCCAGCGCCCACAGGCCGAACGCCCACATCATCGGGTGGCGCGTGACGGCATAGACGCCGCGCGCCGCGGGCACGGGTTTGGCCGCCGCATCGGGGTCAGGCAGCGCCGGATTGCCGATCAGCGAGCCGACCAGCAGCACGCTCGCCAGCAGCATGATCAGGGTCGCGACCGCCCAGAGGCCGTCGCCGACCGGCCAGAGCGGCGCCTGCTCGGGCACCCCCTGCCATGCCAGATAGACCCAGCCCAACGTCGCGAAGGCGACGAGCGAATAGATGCCCATGAACCCGCGCTCGCCGACGCGGCCAACGATCGGCGCGCGCAGCGGGTGCGACAGGAGGAAATGCGTGCCAACGAACGCGGCGACGGCGAAGACGAGTTGCGGCATGACGGCCCCCCTGGATGCGGGACCGTCATAGCAGCTTTCAGGCGGCGACGCGCGCGTCCATCAACTCGGCGGCGATGGCCATGCTGCGCTTGCGCGCCTCGGGGTCGAAGGTCGCGCCGGTCAGGATCACCTCGTCGACGCCTGTCCGCTCGACAAAGGCATCGATCGCCGCCTTCACGGTGCGCGGCGCGCCGATGCCTGAACAGGCGAGCACATGGTCGAGGATCGCATTGCCCTGCGCCCCCAGCCCCTCGCGATAGTCGCGGACGGGCGGCGGCAGGCGGCCGGGATTGCCGGTGCGCAGCGCCACGAAGCTCTGCTCCATCGAGCTGGCAAGGTAGCGCGCTTCCTCGTCGGTGTCGGCGGCGAAGACGTTGAAGCCCGCGGCCATATAGGGCCGGTCGAGCCGCGCCGAGGGGCGGAACAGCTCGCGATAGGCGCGCACCGCCTGATCGAGCGCATCGGGCGCGAAATGCGATGCGAAGGCATAGGGAAGGCCGAGCGCCGCGGCGAGCTGCGCCCCGTAGAGGCTCGAGCCCAGCACCCACATCTCGATGTTGGCGCCCGCGCCCGGCGTCGCTTCGATCCCGGTGCGGCCGTCGTTCGCGAAATAGCTCTGGAGCTCGAGAATGTCCTGCGGGAAAGCGTCCGGGCCGCCCGCGTCGAGCGTGCGGCGCATCGCGCGCATCACCCGCTGGTCCGACCCCGGCGCACGCCCCAGCCCCAGATCGATCCGGCCCGGATAGAGCGCGTCGAGCGTTCCGAACTGCTCGGCGACGGCGAGCGGGGCATGATTGGGCAGCATGATGCCCCCCGCGCCGATCCGGATCGTCGAGGTCGCGGCACCCACATGCGCCAGCACCACCGCAGTCGCGCCGCCGGCGATTCCCGGCATGCCGTGATGCTCGGCCACCCAGTAGCGGGTGAAGCCATGCGCCTCCGCATGGGCGGCAAGGCCGGCGGCTTCGGCGAGCGCGGTGCCGACCGACGAACCCTCGCGCACGGGGACGAGGTCGAGGAGAGAGTATCGGGCCATGCGACGGATGTGGGGATGCGGGGCGTTGGGGACCAGCCAATCTTGGCTTGAGGCCGATAAAGCCCCACCCTTCGTCACCCGGGACTTGATCCGGGGGCCCGCTGCCCTTTGGACGACAGAGAAGAAGAAGCGAGATTGCGGATCAAGCCCGGGATGACAATCCCTGGCTACCGAGCGGCCTGGACCTCCCCCAAACTCCGGTTGTCGATCAGCCGCAGGAGGCTTCCGTCCGGATCGAGCAGATAGGCGATGCGCCCGCCCCATGGCTCGGTCTTCGGCGGGTGGAAACGCGGCGCGCCTTCGCGCTTGTCGGGCACGCCCGCGGCCACCACACGCGCAACCATGTCGTCGAGATCGTCGAGGCGAAGGCACGCGCCGAACGCGCTCTGCGCGGGGTCGAGGTCGGGGAAGGGAAAGAACTCCAGCGCGAGCGTGCCCTTGACCAGGATCATCCAGCCATTGTCGCGGAACCCCCGCGCGAAGCCGAGTGCGGCGTAAAAAGCCTCGGTCGCGTCGAAGTCGCGGGCGGGCAGGTTCGGGTTGGCGCGGTCGCTCACATCCCGCCCCGCGCCATCTGCGCGCGGAGGCGCCCCGGCAGCCAGCGTGCGGCGAAGCGCATGCGCTCGGCGGTCTTGCCGACGACGGTGTGGACGGCGTCCCCATGCACCGCGCGCCACGCCGCCTCCGCCACCTTCTCGACCGGCGTGAACTCCAGGCCGGCGGCGCGCACCCGTTCGCGCGCATTCTCGTTCGATCCCGCCACCCCGGCGTCGAGCAGCGGCGTGTCGATGAAGCTCGGCATCAGGCTACGCACCTTCACCCCCTCGCGCCGCCATTCGCCGTCGAGCGCCTCGGTCAGCCCGCGCACCGCGAACTTGGTCGCCGAATAGACGGCGAGCCCCGCCGAGCCATAGATGCCCGCAGCCGACGCGGTGTTGAGCAGGCACGAGCCCGGCTTGCGCCTCAGATAGGCGAAGCCCGCATGCGCGCCGTTGACGACACCGATGAAATTGATCGCGATGCAGCGGTCGAGCTCGACCGGGTCGGTCGCCGCGAACGGCCCGCCCACAGCGATTCCGGCATTGTTGAACAGCACGTCGATCCCGCCCGCGCCCGCGAAATCGGCAAGCGCGCGGTCCCACTGCTCGCGGTCGCGGACGTCGAGGACATGCGTGCTCGCCTGCCCCGCGGGCAGCTCCGCCGCGACGGCCGCGAGCCCCGCCTCGTTGATGTCGGCGAGCCCGACGGTGAAGCCCCGCGCCGCGAACAGGTGCGCGACCGCGCGCCCGATCCCCGATGCGCCGCCCGTCACGAACAGCCTTTTGCCCGCCATCCTCATCCCTTTCGTTTTGACCTTGGCCGCATCATTCCGCACAACCGGCGGCGATGCCAGCCCCGCCCCGCCTCGCCTTCGAGGGCGTGACCAAAGCCTATGGGGCGATGCGCGCCGTCGATGACGTGACGCTCGCGATCGAGCCCGGCCAGTTCGTCGCGCTGGTCGGCCAGTCGGGATCGGGCAAGTCGACCTTGCTCAAGACGGTCAACCGCCTGATCGAACCCGATGCCGGCCGCGTGACCATCGACGGCGCCGATGTGAGCGACGGTCCCGCCCCAGCGCTTCGCCGCCGCATCGGCTATGTCTTCCAGAATGTCGGGCTATTCCCCCACCTCACGGTGGCGGAGAACATCGCCATGCCGCAGCGGATCGGCGGCGCGCCGGTCGACGTCGCCGCGCGCCTCGACCAGGTCGAGCTGCCGCGCGAGCTGGCGAGCCGTTCCCCCGCGCAGCTGTCGGGGGGGCAGCGCCAGCGTGTCGGCCTCGCCCGCGCGCTCGCCGGGGAAGCCAAGCTGCTGCTGATGGACGAACCTTTCGGCGCGCTTGATCCGCTGACGCGCGACGCGCTGGGGCGGCGGGTGCGGGGCCTGCACGACCAGCTGGGCCTCACCACGCTGCTCGTCACGCATGACATGGCGGAGGCGCTGCTGCTCGCCGACCGCGTGCTGGTGATGGACGCGGGCCGCATCGTCGCCGACGCGACGCCCGCCGAGCTTCTTGCCGGGCGCGGCGGGTCGATCGCCGACGCGCTGGTCGCGGTGCCGCGCGAACAGGCGCGCGCGCTTGCGGCGATGGATCGCGAATGAGCGACGCGCTCGCCCGCGTGCCCGAGCTGCTTGCGGCGCATGTCCTCCTGTCGCTCAGCGCACTGGCGCTCGGCCTGCTTCTCGCGCTGCCGCTCGCTGTCTGGTCGGCGCGGCATCCGGCGGTGGCGCGCGTCGCGCTCGGCCTCGCCAGCCTCGTCCAGACGATCCCGGCGCTGGCGCTGCTCGCGCTCTTCTATCCCCTTCTACTCGCGACCGGCGGTGCGCTGCCGGCGCTCGGCTTCCTCCCCGCGCTCCTCGCGCTCACCCTCTATGCGGTGCTGCCGATCCTCCGGAACGGCGTCACCGGCCTTCTCGGCCTCGATCCCGCAGTGATCGAGGCGGCGGAGGGCGTCGGCATGACCCGTCGGCAGCGGCTGTGGTGGGTCGAGGCGCCGCTGGTCGCGCCGATCGTGATGGCGGGCGTCCGCACCGCGGCGGTTTGGACGATCGGCGCGGCGACGCTCTCGACTACGGTCGGCGCGGCGAGCCTGGGCGACCTCATCTTCGCGGGGCTCCAGACGCAGAACTGGCCACTCGTCCTTGCCGGCTGTATCGCTGCGGCGGGCCTTGCGATGACGGTCGACCTCATTCTGGCCGCGGTCGAACGGGGCCTCGCCCGCCGCCGCCGCTGGCAGGTGCGCGGCGCGCTGGCGGTGCTGGCGGCGGGGATGGCGCTCGCGCTCGCGCCGCTCTGGCCCGTGCGCGGCGGCGACACGGTGACAATCGGTGCCAAGGGCTTTTCGGAGCAGTTCATCCTCGCCCGGCTGATCGGCGATCGGCTAACCGCCGCGGGATACCGCGTGCGCTACAGCGAGGGGCTGGGCTCCTCGGTGGCGTTCGGGCCGGTGGCCAGCGGCGAGGTCGACGTGTCGGTCGACTATTCGGGCACGCTCTGGACCAACCAGATACAGCGCACCGACGTGCCGCCGCGGCCCGCGATCGTAAAGGGCGTCGCCGACTGGGCGGCGCGCGAGCATGGTGTGCGGCTGCTCGGCACGCTCGGCTTCGAGAATGCCTATGCCTTTGCGATGCGCGAGGATCGCGCACGCGCGCTGGGCGTGTCGAGCATCGCCGACCTCGCCCGTGTGGCGCCGCGGCTCGCGTTCGGCAGCGATGTCGAATTCCTCGAGCGGCCGGAATGGCGGTCGGTCCAGGGCGCCTATGGCCTCCGCTTCGCGCGCGCCAATGCCTATCACCCCACCTTCATGTACCGCGCGCTGGCAAGCGGGCAGGCCGACGTCATCCCCGCCTTCTCCTCCGACGGGCGGATCGCCGCCGACAAGCTGCGCGTGCTCGCCGATCCGAAGGGCGCGCTGCCCGGTTATGACGCGATCCTCCTCCTGTCGCCCGCCCGCGCGAACGACGCCCGGTTCGTCGCGGCGCTCCGCCCGCTGATCGGCGCGATCCCGGTCGAGACGATGCGCGAGGCCAATCTCCTCGTCGATCGCGACGTGGACAAGCGCAGCCCCGAAGAGGCCGCCCGCTGGCTCGCCGCGCGGCTCAGGCGGCCGCGGGCTTCGCCCTGACGAAGCCGGTGGGCTTGTCCGCTGCCAGCCGCCGCCGCGCATAGGTGTCGAGCGCGATCTGCAGCCCGAACCACATGTAGAAAAAGGACTGGAAGGCGAGCGCAAGGAACAGCGAGCCGACCAGATAGATGACATGCGCGACCTGCAGCCCAGCGGCGAGGTCGCGGATCCAGCGATCCTCCGGCCCCGCGCGCGCGAAACGGTGGCGCAGCATCTCCATCCGAACGAGGCCGGCAAGGTTGAGCAGCACCCACAGACCGAAGCCAGGGAAGCCGAGCTCGCCCAGCAGCTCGAAATAGCTCGAATGCCAGGCGCGCGCCCTGTCGATCACGCGCATCGACCGGACGGTCCCGTCGGGACCGACATCGACGGTCGTCACCTCGAACTGATTCTGCTGATAGGCGGCGAACCCACCGCCGGAGGGATGTTCGCGCACGAAATCCCAGGTCCATTGCCAGACCCGGATGCGTGTCGAAGCCGACTGGTCGCCCTGATAGCCCTGGATCGTGTCCATCCGCTGCGTAAAGCTCTTGGGCAGGAACGGCACCGCGATCAGCCCGGCGGCGGCGATCAGCGCGATGTAGGTCAGCCGTCGCTTCGTATCGCGCAAGCTCAGGATGATGAGCACGGCCAGGCAGATCAGGCCCGTGCGCGCCTCGGTCCCGACCGGGATCAGCATGCACGCGAAGATGAGGGCATAGCCGAAGGCGCGCACCAGCCCCTTCTGCTCGAAGATCGTCTGATGCTTTACCGCCCAGAGGATCAGCGGGATCATCGCGATCGCGATCGTGGCGATCGTCGAGCCTTCGTAAAGGCCCGCATTGTTGTCGACGCCGAGGCTCAGCGTGCCGTATCCGCCGCCCGACAGCGCGGTCTTGAGGCCGCCCGTGACGATGATCCACCCCGCCGACAGGCTCATGAAGACGACCAGCGCCTCCATGCGAAGTCGCGTACGCAGCGTGAAGGGGAGGAAGATCGCAAAGACCAGCGTCTTCCATACCCAATCCCATTTCTGCGCGGCCTCGATGGGAAAGTCGGCGTCTTTCATCGTCCAGCCGGCCCAGAGCAGCAGCGCCAGCATGATCCCCTGCCGCACGCTGAACCGGCTGCCCTCCTTCGGATCGGCGGCGATCCAGGCGAGGAACGCCGCGGCGAAGAAGATCAGCGAGATGGGGACGCTGGACAGCAGGTAATAGGAAAGCCGCTGCGGCGAGACGAGGTCGATATAGACATAGCCAAGCACCAGCAGGAACGGCCGCCGCAGCCCGAGCAGCAGCAGCGCGCCGAGAAATCCGACGAAGAACAGGTCGCGCATCGGCCGGTCAGCCGATCGCGGAACGGGGCGGGCGCACGCGCATCGATGGGGTCGTAGCGGGAGAGGCGTTGCGACGGCGTTAAGCCTAGCTTGCGTCCATCTGCGTCACCCCAGATCGGATCCGGGATCGCGCTGTCTTCCGCCGTCAGTCAGAGGAAGAAGCGGGATCCCTGATCATGTCCGGCATGACGGGGGCGGATGCCCCGGTTGCGCCTCGCGTCGAATCCGCCGATACCCCGGCCCATGAAGCGCCTGTATGCCCTGTTCGCGCTCCTGATGCTGGTCGCGGTGCAACCCGCGCGGGCGCAGTCGATCCTGCGCGATGCCGAGACCGAGGCGCTGCTCAACGACGCCTCGCGCCCGTTGATCGAGGCGGCGGGGCTCTCCCCGCGCAACGTCCGCATCGTCCTCATCAACGATTCCTCGATCAACGCCTTCGTCGCGGGGGGACAGGCGGTCTATATCCATTCGGGCCTGATCGACGCCGCCGATAACATCAACGAGGTGCAGGGCGTCATCGCGCACGAGCTCGGACACGTGACCGGCGGCCACGCGCCCCTGTCGGGGCAGATGTTCAAGCAGGCGACCGGCATCTCGATCCTCAGCCTGGTGCTCGGCGTCGCGGCGATGGCGGCAGGCGCGGGCGAGGCGGGGGCCGGCATCCTCGCCGCCGGACAGCAGGCGGCGATGGGCAGCGTCCTCGCCTTCTCGCGCAACCAGGAATCGTCGGCGGACGCGGCCGGCGTGCGCTATCTCAACACCGCGAAGATCAGCGGCAAGGGGATGCTCGAGTTCTTCAAGAAGCTCCAGAACCAGGAGTTTCGCCTCGCCATTCCGCAGAACAACCCATACAACCGCACCCACCCCCTGTCGGGCCAGCGTATCGCCAACCTGACCAATGACCTGTCGCAGGGCACCGGCTGGCGCGTGCCGACGCCCGCGGGCTGGGACGACCGGTTCAAGCGCATCCAGGCGAAGCTTCGCGGCTATGTCGACGATCCCAAGGATACGCTCAGGAAATATCCGGCGAGCGACACCTCGATCCCGGCCCGCTATGCCCGCGCCTATGCCTATCACCGTTCGGGCTATCCGACCGAGGCCGCGGCCGAGGCCGCGGCGCTGGTGAAGGCCGCGCCCAACGATCCCTATTTCCTCGAGCTCGAGGGCCAGATCCTGCTCGAATCGGGCAAGCCGGCGGAGGCGCTGAAGGCGCTGCGCGTCGCCACCGCTCGGACCAACTACCAGCCGCTCATCGCCACCACCTTCGGCCATGCGCTCGTCGCGACCGAAGACCCCGCGAATCTGCCGGAGGCGGAGAAGGTGCTTCGGCAGGCGGTGGCACGCGACGACCAAAACCCCTTTGCCTGGTACCAGCTCGGCACCGTTTATGAGCGCAAGGGCGACGGTCCGCGCACCGCGCTCGCCGCCGCCGAGCAGGCGAGCCTGACCGGCGACAATGCCCGTGCTCTGTTTTCGGCGCGCGCGGCGCTCGCCGGGTTGCCGCAGGGTACCCCCGACTATATCCGCGCCCAGGACATCCAGATGACCGCCGAGGTGGCGGTCGAGCAGGACAAGAAGAACAGGCGGCGCGAGCGATGATGGCAAGAATGCTCGGCCGCCCGGTCGTCCTCGTGCTCGCCTTCCTGCTCGCTGGCCTTGCGGGCGCAGCGGTCTATGCGCTCGTCCGCCCCGCCGCGCCCGGCGGCGTGAGCGCCGATGCAGTGCGCGCCGCGCTGCTCGAACGGCCCGAGATGATCCCCGAGGCGATGCAGGCGCTGCGCGACCGCGAGACGGGCAAGACGGTCGCCGCCAACCGCGCGGGCATCGTCACCCCCTTCGGCGATGCGTGGAAGGGGTCGGCGAACCCCGATGTCACCGTCGTCGCCTATATGGACTACGCCTGTGGATACTGCCGCCAGTCGCTGCCGATGCTCGACCGGCTGATCGCGAGCGACCCCAAGGTCCGCGTGGTCTTTCGCGAGCTGCCGGTGCTGAGCGCCGAAAGTCGGGTCGCCGCCGAATGGAGCCTCGCCGCCGCCGAGCAGGGCAAGTTCAGGCCGTTCCACGACACGCTGTTCGCGGGCGGCCAGCTGAGCCAAGGCGCGGTCGATGCCGCGATCGCCCGCGCCGGACTTGACCGTGCGCGCGGCGCCGCCTTCGTCAAGACGCCGGCGGCGGAGCAGGAGATCTCGCGCAACCTCCAGACCGCCGGACAGCTCGGCATGACCGGCACGCCGAGCTGGGTGGTCGGCGATCGCGTGCTGTCGGGCGCAGTGACGCTCGAGGCGATGCAGGACGCGGTAAAGGCGGCGCGGGCGCAGCGGGTGTAACGCGCTCAACCGCACGATTTGCTTACCCCGTTCGTCCCGAGGAGCGACTGGGTCGCCGGCGCTAATCGGGACGAACGGGGTTGGGTTGCCCCTTCAAATCCCGCCAGCGAAGCTCAGGTCGAGCTGCTTCGAGTTCGCCGGCACATCCAGCTTCCCGCTGCTGAACGCCACCGTCGCATTGGGGGCCAGCCGCCGCATCTCGGGCGTGATCGTCCAGCTATAGACGATGCGCCCCTGCGGATCGCGCAGCTCGGCGCGGATGTCGGGCACCGGCTGCGCGCTGGAACTGGGGTTCGACACCTTGCCCGACACGACGAACAGCTCGTTGCCGCTCGACAGGTACCGCCGCTCGATCGCGCGCTCGGTGAAGCGCAGCGGCGTCTCGGCGCCGGGCAGCGGCAGGCCGAGCTGCGCGGCGATGCCGGGCGCGCCGGTATAGAGGATCGCGCCCGCGCCCAGCAGCATCGACGTGCCCGCGATCGCCGCGGCCATCGTCCAGCGCCGCGCGGGATTGCGCGTCGGCTGAAAAGGGGGGCGATGCGCGAAGGGATCGAAGTTCGGATTGTCGATATTGGGATCGACATATGAAAAGACGCGCTCGCTCGTGGCAGGCTCGGGCGCGGCGGCGGGCGGCGCGGGCTTCGGCGCTTCGGCGATGGGCGCGGCCACCGGCTTCGGCGCAGCGGGCTTGGCCTCGACCTTGGGCGCGGGCGGCGGCGCCAGCGCGATCACCGGCGGCGGCTGAAACCAGCTATGCTTGCAGCTCGCGCAGCGGACGGTGCGGCCCTCGGCCCCGATGGCGGTGTCGGGAACCAGGTAGCGCGTGCGGCACTGGGTGCATTCGAGGATCATTTCGGCGACTTTTCAAACCGGCTCGACCGGATCGGCCGGTGCGAATCTAAACATGATGCGCCGCGCGCTGGCAAGAGTCCCTTGAGGATCAGCGACTCAAGCCGGGACGAGCTGCCGGTCGAGGAAGGCCGCCACCTTTTCCAGCGATACGGTGCGGTCGAGATAGGTCGCGCCGATCCCGCGCGCGAGGAGGAAGGGCAGCGTCCCGCCCTCCATCTTCTTGTCGTGTCGCATATGCTCGACGAGGCGCTGGCCGGGCGCGTCGATGCCCGCGGTCGAGAGGTCGTGCGGGAGCCCCACCGCCTTCAGGTGCGCTGCGACACGCGCCGCCTCGGCGGGGTCGCAAATCCCCTCCGCCGCCGAGAAGGCGAAGGCGAGCGCCATGCCCGCCGCCACCGCCTCGCCATGCAGCAGGCGCTCTGAAAAGCCCGTCTCCGCCTCCAGCGCGTGGCCGAAGGTATGGCCCAGGTTCAGGAGCGCGCGCCGCCCGCTCGTCTCGCGCTCGTCCTCGGCGACGATGCGCGCCTTGGCCGCCACCGAATGGGCGATCGCGACCTCGCGCGCCTCAATATCGCCCGCCAGCAGCGCCGCGCCGTTCGCCTCGCACCAGGCGAAGAAGCCGGCGTCGTCGATCAGCCCGTATTTCACCACCTCGGCATAGCCCGCGCGCAATTGGCGCGGCGGTAGCGTCTCAAGCACCAGCGGGTCGATCAGCACGAACGAGGGCTGATGGAACGCGCCGACCAGATTTTTGCCCATGGCCACGTTGATCGCGGTCTTGCCGCCGACCGAGCTGTCGACCTGCGCGAGCAGCGACGTCGGCACCTGCACGAACTTGCAACCCCGCTTCAGGATCGACGCGGCGAACCCGACCAGGTCGCCGATTACCCCGCCGCCCAAGGCAAGGACATGGTCCGACCGCTCGAGCCCCAGATCGAGCAGCCGCTCGGTCACGAAGGCCAGCGTCTCCCAGCTCTTCGACCCCTCGCCCGGCGGCACGACGATCGTCTCGGCAGCAATGCCGGCCGCCGCCAGCGAGGCGACGAGCGCGTCCATCTGCGGCCGCAGATTCTCATCGGTGACGATCGGCATCGGCCGCCCCCTGGCGATCGGCGCGAGCAGCTCGCCCGCCCGGCCCAGCGCCCCCGCCTCGATCAGGATGTCGTAGCCGCGCGTCCCCAGTGCCACATGCACGCTCGTCATCGTTCGATCGCCTCCAATATGGCGTTCACCGTCGCCTCGTGCGGCGCGTCGTAGCTGGTCACGTGGATCGGCGCGAGCGCATAGAAGGGGTTCCGCTTGGCGGCGAGCTCGGTCAGCACCTGAAGCGGATCGCGCCCGCGCAGCAGCGGCCGCGTGTCACGCCGGCTGACCCGGCTGGCGAGCACGCGCGGCTCGGCATCGAGCCAGACGGCGAGCGCATCGCGCAGGATCAGCGCGCGCGTCTCGTCGTTGACGAAGGCGCCGCCGCCGGTCGCGATCACCTTGGGCCGCCCGTCGATCAGCCGCGCGATCACCCGCCGCTCGCCATCGCGGAAATAGGGTTCGCCGAAGCGCTCGAAAATGTCGGCGATCGTCATCCCCGCCGCCGCCTCGATCTCGTGATCGGCATCGACGAAGGGCAGGCCGAGCCGCGCCGCCAGCCGGCGGCCGACGGTCGACTTGCCGACGCCCATCAGCCCGACAAGCACGATCGGTCGGTCAAAGGCGGTTCGGCGCGGGCTCTCACGGGTTTGCAGCATTTGCGCGGGGGCTATACAGCGCCCCTTCGCCTGCGGCAAAAGCCGCGGGGCGTTCGACCGCCCGAAAGGAACCTGTCCCCCGTGCCCCGCTCGTCCCTGTCGCGTTCCGCCTCGTCGCGCCCGTCCCCGGCGCGGCCCTTCATCATCCTCGCCGTCGTCGTGGCGGTGGTGGTCGGCGCGCTCTTCTTCCTGTCGGGCCGCGCGACCGAGAAGCCGCCGGTCACGGTCGAAAAGCCCGTCGCGCTCGAGAATCTGGCGAACTGACGCCGATGCCGGGGCGCTGGGTGGCATCGCTGGGCGCGATCGCGCTGGCGGGGGCCGGCGCGGCGCTGGCCGCCCAGTCGCAGGACCAGGACGCCCCCGAATCGCTGCTGCCCGAGGGGTTCGGCGACCCCGCGCCGCCGCCTCCCGCCGATCGTCCGCGGCCCCAGACACCGCCACCGCCCGCGGGCACGCCGCCCCCCGCATCGCGGCCCGGCGAGATCGTCCAGCCGCTGCCCGGCCTGCCCACCGCACCGGGGCTGCCGACGCCCAGCCCTACGCCGACGCCAACGGCGACCCCGCTGACCGCTGCCGAACTCCTACAGTACGACCTGCCCGACTATGCCCGGCGCTCGACGGCGCGGGTCGGCGCGATCGGGCTCGCTGAGGGGGGCCTGCCCGCCAATGGCTTCGGGCGGAGCGACGGGCGCTTTCTCGAGGGGCTGATGCGCCGCCTCGACGCACCGATCGCCTCGCGCTGGCTGTCGATCACGCTCCGGCGGATGCTCGTCTCGCGGCTCGATACGCCGGCGAACGTGAACGGTGCGGACTTCGCCGCCGAACGGGCCTGGCTCCTCCTGCGTATGGGCGAGGCGCAGGCGGCGCGCGATGTCGTCAACGGCGTCGATACCGAAAACTTCACCCCCAAGCTCGACCAGGTGGCGATGCAGGCGGCGCTCGCGACCGCCGACCCGGCGATGCTCTGCCCGCTCCAGCCCTTTGCGATGGCGCGCACGCGTGACACCGGCTGGCGGCTGGCAGAGGCGATGTGCGCGGGCTTGTCTGGCGAGCCGTCGCGCGCGGGCAAGCTGATCGACGCCGCCCGGCGCCAGCGCGCCGCGACGGGCATCGACCTGCTGCTCGCCGAGAAGGTGCTGGGCGCGGGCGCGCAAGGGCGCCGCGCAGTGACGATCGAATGGGACGGCGTCGATCGGCTGTCGGCATGGCGCTGGGGCCTCGCCACTGCGAGCGGTGTCGCGGTTCCCGACACGCTGCTGGCGAGCGCGGGGCCGCAGGTGCGCGGCTGGGCGGCACGCGCCGCGTCGATCGCGCCGCCCGCACGGCTGCGCGACGCCGACTGGGCCGCGTCGCAGGGCGTGCTCTCCAACCTCGCCATGGTCGATCTGTGGAGTCAGGTCGAGGATGCCGACGGCACCTCGAACAGCGACGCCTCGATCGCGCGCGACCTGCGCGCCGCCTATACCAGCGCCGACATGGCCGAGCGGGTGTCGATCCTGGCCCAGCTCTGGAGCGAGGCGTCGGATCCGCGCCAGCGCCATGCGCGCATGGTGCTGGCCGCTCGCGCCGCCGCGGGGATACGCCCTGCCGAAGCGCAGGCGGCGAGCGCGGGCGACCTGATCGCGTCGATGCTGACCGCCGGGCTCGACCGGCCTGCGGCGCGCTGGCGCCCCTTCGTCGAGGCGGGCAGCCAGGGCTGGGCGCTGATCGCGCTCACCGATCCCGATGCGGGTGCGGCAGTGGGCCAGAGCGAGGTCAACGCCTATCGCGGCGCTGTCGACGAGCGGCGTGCGCAACTCTTCTTCGCGGGGGTAGCCGGGCTCGGCCGGGTCGAGGCGGGGGACATCCCTGCGCTTGCCCAGGCGTTCGGCGTGCCGATCAATGCCGAGAACGGCTGGGTCCGTGCGATCCGCGGCGCGGCCGAGCGGCGCGAGCCGGCGACCGTCGTGCTGCTTGCCGCAGTCGGCATGCAGACCCCCGACTGGGGCGGCGTCGCCCCCGCCGCCCTCTTCCACATCGTCGCCGCGCTCCGTCAGGTGGGGCTGGAGGGCGAGGCGCGAATGATCGCCGCCGAGGCGGTGTCGAGAGCGTGACGCGGCGCTGGCCGTGCGCCCGCGAGTTGCCATCAGACGCCCGTTTTCGCGCAATCGCACGCCGCCCGTATGACCGGCTCCTCTCCCGCGAAGGGACGGACTAGTCGCGCCATGAACGACCCCGTGCTTGTCGACCGCTTCCTTGAAATGCTCGCGGCCGAGCGCGGGGCGGCGCGCAACACCCTTGCGGCTTATGGCACCGACCTTCGCCTCGCCTCCGAAGCGCTCGGCGGCGCGCTGGGTGAGGCCGATGCCGCCGCGCTTTCGCGCCTCGCCGACGGCTGGGACGCGCTCGCGCCGGCGACGGTCGCGCGCAAGGCGGCGGCGCTCCGGCGCTTCTTCGCCTTCCTCCTCGACGAGGGGCTGCGCGCCGACGACCCCTCCGACGCGCTCCCGCGCCCCGGCACCCGCCGGCCGCTGCCCAAGATATTGAGCGCTGCCGAGGTCAATCGCCTGTTCGCCGCGATCGAGGATCGTATCGGCCGCGTTCCGCCCGACCCGCTCGACCTGCGCCTCTCGGCGCTGATCGAGCTGCTCTACGGCTCGGGCCTGCGCGCGACCGAGCTCGTCTCGCTGCCGCGCGGCGCGGTGCATCCCGACCGGCCATTCCTGATCCTCAAGGGCAAGGGCGGGCGCGAGCGCCTCGTCCCCATCTCCGATCGAGCCCGCGCTGCCGTCGCCGCGTGGCGCGCGCATGTCTCCGCCGATGCCGCCTGGCTCTTCCCGTCGGGCAAGGGGCATCTGTCGCGCGTCCGCCTCTACCAGCTGGTCAAGGCACTCGCCGCGGTCGCCGGCATCGCCCCCGACCGCGTCAGCCCGCACGTCCTGCGCCACGCCTTCGCGACCCATCTGCTCGAGGGCGGCGCGGACCTTCGCGCGCTGCAGGCGATGCTCGGCCATGCCGATATCGCGACGACCGAGATCTACACCCATGTCGACAGCCGCCGTCTGGTCGAGCTGGTCAATGCGCGACACCCCCTCGCCGAGCTTCTACCCGGCCCAAGTTGACGATCCCGTGCCCAGCGCCTAACCGCGCGGGTCGAATGGCAAGCTTTCTGGACTTCGAAAAACCGATCGCCGAGCTTCAGGGCCGGATCGACGAATTGCGCGACACCGCGGCCGAGGGCGAGGTCGATATCGACGCCGAGGTCGCGCGCATTCAGGCCAAGTCGGACAAGCTGCTGCGCGAGACCTATGCCCGGCTCACGCCCTGGCAGAAGACGCAGGTCGCGCGCCATCCCGAGCGGCCGCACTTCACCCATTATGTCGCCGCGCTGATCGAGGATTTCATGCCGCTGGGCGGCGACCGCGCCTTTGCCGACGATCAGGCGATCATCGGCGGGCTCGGCCGGTTCCGCGGTCGGCGGGTGATGGTGATCGGCCACGAAAAGGGCGACGACACCGCCAGCCGCCTCCGCCACAATTTCGGCATGGGCAAGCCCGAAGGCTATCGCAAGGCGATCCGCCTGATGCAGCTCGCCGACCGTTTCGGTCTGCCCGTCATCACCCTGGTCGACACCTCCGGCGCCTTCCCCGGCGTGCAGGCCGAGGAGCGCGGCCAGGCCGAGGCGATCGCCCGCGCGACCGAGGCGTGCCTCAATCTCGGCGTCCCGCTCGTCGCCTCGATCCTGGGCGAGGGTGGCTCCGGCGGTGCGGTGGCGCTCGCCGCCGGCAACACCGTCCTCATGATGGAGCATGCGGTCTATTCGGTGATCTCGCCCGAGGGTTGCGCTTCGATCCTGTGGCGCACCGCCGACCGCGCCGCCGACGCGGCCGAAGCGATGAAGGTGACGGCGCAGGACCTCATCTCACTGGGCGTCATCGACCGCGTCGTGCCCGAGCCCCTGGGCGGCGCCCACCGCGACTCGGCCGCGGCGATCCTGTCGCTCGGCGACGCGATCGAGGCGGCGCTGGCGGCGCTCGACGACAAGTCACCTGACGCACTTCGGAAGGCTCGGCGCGAGAAGTTCCTGAAGATGGGTCGGGCGGCCTGATCCTTTCAACCCGCGTCATCGCGGACTTGGATCCGGGATGACGCGAAGAAGAATACCCACCTTTCGCCCGTGCTTGCGCCGCTCGCTGCCGGTCGCCACCTTCAGTCCATGTCCGAACTCACCGTCTTCCACGATGGCGCCTGTCCGCTTTGCGCACGCGAGATCGCGCTCATGCGGCGGCTCGACCGGCGCGGCGCGATCGCGTTCGTCGATGTGGCCGACCCTGCCGCCACCTGCCCGATCGACCGCCGCGCGGCGCTCGCGCGTTTCCATGCGGTCGAGGACGGGCGGCTGCTGTCCGGTGCGGCCGCCTTCGCCGCGATGTGGCGCGCGATCCCGCTCCTGCGCCCGTTCGGGCTCGCCGCGCGCAGCCCTATGGTCCTGAAGCTGCTCGACCGGCTCTACGACCGCTTCCTCACCGTCCGCCCCCGGCTCCAGCGGTGGCTGGCATGAAGCCGATACCCGACAAGGCATTGCCCGGGCAGGAAAGCGTCTGGGACTATCCGCGCCCCGCCATCGCCGAGCCGACGCCGCGGCACCTGATCGTCCGCCATCGCGGGGTCACGATCGCCGACACCCGCCGCGGCATTCGCACGCTCGAAACCAGTCACCCGCCAAGCTACTATTTCCCGCCCGAGGACGTCGCGACCGACCTCTTCATCCCCACCCCGCACCGCAGCCTGTGCGAATGGAAGGGACAGGCGCGCTATTTCAATATTCGCGTGGGGGACGAGACGATCGGCGAGGGCGCCTGGAGCTATCCCGCGCCGACGCCCGCCTTCGCCTCGATCGCCGGCCACTTCGCTTTTTACCCGCACCTCTTTGACACCTGCCTGGTCGATGGCGAGCGCGCGGTGGCGCAGCCGGGCGGTTTCTATGGCGGCTGGGTGACCGCCGACCTCGCCGGACCGTTCAAGGGCGGCCCCGGATCGCGCTTCTGGTGAGCGAACCGATTCCCGCCGCCACGCTCGTCATCCTCCGCGACCGGCTCGGCGGCCCCGAGGTGCTGATGGTCGAGCGCGGACGGATGCTCGCCTTTGCCGGCGGCGCGCTCGTGTTTCCGGGCGGCCGGGTCGATGCCGGCGACCATGCCATCGCCCGCGCGATCGGCGGCGAGCCCGACGACACCGCCGCGCGGGTGGCGGCGATCCGCGAGACGATCGAGGAAGTAGGCCTCGCCATCGGCATCGATCCGCCGCTGGCAACGCATCGCGAGGCGCTGCTGGCGGGCGAGCCGGCGGAGTCGCTGTTGCCTGCCGATGCCTTCAGGCTCGACGCGCTCGTGCCCTTCGCCCGCTGGCTCCCGCTGGGGCTCTCGCATCGTATCTTCGACACGCGCTTCTACCTCGCAAGCGGCGACGGCGAGCCGGTGGCCGATGGCGAGGAGAATGTCCGCGCCTTCTGGACCCGCCCCGCCGAGGTGCTGGCGGGCGACGAGCACGTGATCTTCCCGACCCGTCGCAATCTGGAGCGACTCGCGACCTATGCCAGCGTGGATGCCGCGTTCGCCGATGCGCGCGCGCGGCCGGTGCGGACGATCGTGCCCTTCGTCGAGGATCGCGGCGGCGTCGAGCATCTCTGCATCCCCGCCGATCTCGGCTACCCCGTCACCGCCGAGCCGATGACGTCGGCGAAGCGCGCATGAGCGAGATTCGGCGCATCGTCAGTGCGGTGATGATCGCGGGGCTGATCCTTGCGGCGGCCTTCGCAGTCTATGCCTGGATGAAGAGCCGGCCGCAGGACCTTCCCTGGACTCCGCTCGACCTCGCCCAGCCCGTGGGCCTGTTCACCGGGCGCAAGCTCACCGGCCTGACGCAGGATTTCGCCGAGTGCCGGCGGCTGCTGGCCAGGGCGGGCGTCCGCTACACCGCGCTTGCGCCGGTCGATGCCGGGCCGTCGTGCGGCTATCGCGACGGCGTGCGGTTCGCCGCGGGCGGCGCGCGCGGCATCGCCTTCTCGCCGGCCGATCTCGGCGTCTCCTGTCCGGTCGCGGCCGCGCTGGCGATGTGGGAGTGGAATGTGGTGCAGCCCGCCGCGCAGAAGCATTTCGGAGCCAAGGTCCGGCGCATCGACCATCTCGGCAGCTATAACTGCCGGCGCATGTATGGCCGCGACACCGGCGACTATTCGGAGCACGCGACCGCCGACGCGGTGGACGTGGCCGGCTTCCGCCTGTCCGACGGCACGCGCATCACCGTGCTCGGCGACTGGAAGGACGCGGGCGCGAAGGGCGCGTTCCTGCGCGAGGTGCGCGACGGCGGGTGCGACCTGTTCGCGACGGTGCTGTCGCCGGACTATAACGCGGCGCACGCCGACCACTTCCACCTCGACCAGGCGGAGCGAGGGACAAGCGGCTGGCGGGCTTGCCGCTGACCCGATACTCCTTCGTCATCGCGGACTTGATCCGCGATGACGAAGAAAATCACCGCCCCAGCAGATGCTCGACGAACGTTCCCAGCGTCCGGAACGACTGGAGCCGCATGCCGGCCTCGTCCACGCCCGGCGCCGTCGCCGCCAGCGCCCGCCCGAAGCCGAGCTTGGCCGCTTCCTTCAGCCGCAGATTGGCATGCGCGACCGGCCGCACCTCGCCCGACAGCGCGATCTCGCCAAAGGCCACGGCGTCGATGGGCACGGCGCGCTCGCTGAGCGCCGAGACGAGCGCCGCCGCAACGGCGAGGTCCGCCGCCGGATCGGACACGCGATAACCGCCGGCGATGTTGAGATAGACCTCGGCCGAGGAGAAGCTGAGGCCGCACCGCGCCTCGAGCACCGCGAGGATCATCGACAGTCGCCCGCTGTCCCAGCCCACCACCGCGCGCCGCGGGGTGGCCCCGCTCGCCAGTCGCACGGTCAGCGCCTGCACCTCGACCAGCACCGGCCGCGTGCCCTCCAGCGCAGGGAAGACGACGGTGCCCGTCACCCCCTCGTCCCGGCTGGTCAGGAACAGGCTGGAGGGGTTGGCGATCTCGCTCAACCCCTGCGTTTCCATCGCGAAGACGCCGATCTCGTCAGTGCCACCGAAACGGTTCTTGATCGCGCGGAGGATGCGATATTGGTGGCTGCGCTCGCCCTCGAAGGCGAGCACGGTATCGACCATATGCTCCATCACCCGCGGGCCAGCGAGGCTACCGTCCTTGGTGACATGGCCGACCAGCACCACGGCGGTCCCCCGCTCCTTGGCGAAGCGGATCAGTTCCCCCGCGGCCGCGCGCACCTGGCTGACGGTGCCGGGGGCGCCCTCGATCAGGTCGGAATGCATCGTCTGGATCGAATCAATCACGAGCAGGTCGGGCGGGTTCGCGCCGCCCAGCGTCGTCAGGATATCGCGTACCGACGTCGCCGCGGCGAGCTGCACGGGCGCGTTGCCCAGGCCGAGGCGGCGCGCACGCAGCCGCACCTGGTCCGCCGCCTCCTCGCCCGAGACATAGGCGACCCGCTTGCCCGCGAGTGCCAGCTTGGCGGTGGCTTGCAGCAGCAAGGTCGACTTGCCGATCCCGGGATCGCCGCCGATCAATGTCGCCGACCCCTCGACAAAGCCGCCGCCCAGCGCCCGGTCGAGCTCGGCAATCCCCGTCGCCATCCGGTCGGGCAGCGCCACGTCGGTATCGAGCCCCGAGAGCAGGATCGCGCGCCCGCCCGACTGGAGATTGTGCTTCTGCTGGAAGGGTGTGACCGCGACCGGCGCCTCCTCGACCAGCGTGTTCCACTCGCCGCAATCGGTGCATTGCCCCGCCCATTGCGACGTCGCGCTGCCACAGGCCTGACAGACATAGCGCTTGCGGGGTTTGGCCATGGCGGCGGCTTAGCAGGCGCGGAACGAAAGGGGAATAGATGCCGCTTAACTGTCCCGCAACCGCGACCGCGCTAGACGTTGCCGGGCTGCTGAGGGGCTGTTCGTGTACCGCTATTGTTTCGACAAACCCGCGAATCTGCTCGACATCGAATGGCGCGGCCTGT
Source organism: Sphingomonas spermidinifaciens (assembly GCF_002351485.1). GTDB lineage: Bacteria > Pseudomonadota > Alphaproteobacteria > Sphingomonadales > Sphingomonadaceae > Sphingomonas > Sphingomonas spermidinifaciens. The sequence goes on from NZ_NWMW01000001.1 coordinate 1,907,226, forward strand.
TCGATGCCGCTTCGATTGCCGCATATGATGCGGCACTGCGCGCCGATTTCGCCGCTCACGGGTTCGAAGCGGGCTATCGCGTGGTCATCGACATGGCGGCGACGGGCGTCCAGCCGCAGGAGGCGCTGCTACAGTTCCGGACGACCTTCGCCGACTTTCCGCGGGCGAGCCGAATCGCCGTTGTCACCCGAAGTGCGCTTCACCGCCTGCAGATCCAGCGCGAGCTGCCCTTCCGGATCGTGCGGATCGTTTCCACGCGCGAGGCGGCGCTCGCCTGGGCGGTCGACGCAATCGAGCCCGATCAGCCCGCGCTCAGCTCGCTGCCGCGCTTGAGCACCTGATCGCCGTCATCCTGCTCGACCAGATAGGCTGGATTATCCTCGGTCCCGTTCTTGACGACCTTCGATCCCTTGATCGTGCGCTGGACGCGGCGCGTGAACTTGTCAGCGACCTTGCCCTTGGCGGTGCCCTTGCCCCATTCCCACTTTACCGTCTGACCCTTGCGAAAGGCATTCGACATTCGGCTGCTCCAATGGCGTGAGTTGCAAAGCTAACCTGTTTTCGGTTGCTTCGTTCCAATGGCCAAAGGTCCGTATCCGGTCTAAGCGAGCGCGCGATGCAGCCTGAAAACCTTCGGATCGCGCTCTATAGCGGCAACTATAATTATGTCCGGGATGGCGCCAATCAGGCGCTCAACCGGCTGGCGGCGTTTCTGCTTTCAAAGGGCGTGACCTATCGCGCCTATTCGCCGACGGTGGCGAACCCCGCCTTCCCCGCGACGGGCGAGCTGGTAGACGTGCCAGCGGTGCCGCTGCCCGCTGGGCGCGGCGAGTACAAGCTGGGGCGCGGCCTGCCCGCCGCGGTGCGCGCCGATCTCGCCGCCTATCGGCCGGATATCGTCCATGTCTCCGCGCCCGACTGGACCGGACACCGGATGCTGACCTGGGCGAAGCGACAGGGCATCCCGACGCTGGCGTCGCTGCATACCCGGTTCGAGACCTATCCACGCTATTACGGCATCGGATTCCTCGAGCCGCTGGCGGTCACACTCTCTACCCGCTTCTACAATCGCGCGGATCGCGTGTTGGTGCCGAGCCCGGGCATGGCGAGCTTGCTGCGCGAGTGGGGCGTGACCAGCCCGATCGGGATCTGGTCGCGCGGGATCGATCACCACCGCTTCAATCCCGGCCGCCGCGACGATGCGTGGCGGCGCTCGTTGGGAATCGGCGACGGTGAGGTCGCTGTGGGCTTCCTTGGCCGGCTGGTGCTCGAAAAGGGGCTTGGCATCTTCGCCGAGGTGGTTGGCGAACTCCGTCGGCGCGGCGTGCCGCACAAGGTGCTGGTGATCGGCGAGGGGCCGGCGCGCGGGTGGTTTGCGGAGCGCGTGCCGGATGCGGTCTTCACCGGCTTCCAGTCGGGCGACGATCTCGGCCGCGCGGTCGCGGGGATGGACGTGTTCTTCATGCCGAGCGTCACCGAGACATTCGGCAACGTCACGACCGAGGCGATGGCCGCCGGCGTCCCCGTCGTGGCCGCACGCGCGACCGGCGCCATCGACCTTGTCGAGGAAGGCGTCACGGGCTTTCTCGTGCCCCCGACCGACATCGCCGCCTATGCCGATGCGATCCAGCGGCTGGTCGAGGACGAGGGTCTTCGCCGCGCGGCAGGCGCTGCGGGGCACCTGGCGGCGCAGAAGTACGTGTGGGACAGCGCGAACCAGGCGGTCTTGGATGCATATCTGGAGCTCATGACGGAACGAGGTCGCTAACCTCTTCTTCACCCCGGACTTGATCGGGGATCGCGCTCCTTTTTCGTTCAGCTGTCGCGCCAATCATATGCCAGCGGCGCCTCGCGAAAGGCGAAGCGGTCGAGGTGGCGTTCGACTGCGCCCTTCAAGCCCTGCCGCTGGCCGTCGGCGCTTGCCCCGATGCGGATCGTCAGTGCCTCTGGAGCCGCATCAAAGGTGACGACCGCATCGCCAGGCCATTCGGCCCCGCGCGCATCCCTGGGAAAGACAACTCGACCGTGGCTGTCGTCGAACTCGACGGCGAGGTTGTGGCTCCAGTGCTTGCAGAGCTGCTGGAGATACTTGGCGCCGCTCGCGGTCGGCACGTCGGTGGTGGTCACATAGGTCATGGGCTCGTCCCTCAAAGCCGCTCGATGCGGCGCGCCGCGTCGTCGAGGATGTCGGTGATCGCATGCAGCGTCTCGATCTCCGCGCCCTGTGCGACGCGGCCAATCACCGCGGCCTTCAGATTGTGCATCGCCCGCCTGACCGGCCCGCCCTCGCCGCGCGCGCGTGCGTCGGACAGGTCGGCCAGCCGTGCCATCAGCGCCTCGACCTGCTCGGCCTGCGCGGCCAGAAGCGCCTCGCCCTCCGCCGTCACCGCAAACAGCTTCTTCGCACCCTCGCTCGCCTGCTGGGCGATCAGCCCCATCTCGTCGAGCAATGTCAGCGTCGGATAGACGACGCCGGGGCTGGGAGCATAGGCGCCGCCCGTCCGCGCCTCGATCTCGCGGATGAGGTCGTAGCCGTGGCGCGGCGCCTCGGCGATCAGCTTCAGGAGGATGAGTCGCAGCTCGTCGCCGTCGAAGCGCCGCCGCCCGCCGCCGCGACGCGGCCCCTCGCCCATGTCGAATTCGACGGTGAACGGCCCGAAGTGCCGCCCGCCGCGCACGGCGAAGCGGCCATGGCCGCTGCCCCGATGATGATGTCGTCCGAACATTGTCGTTCCTAAATGATTCTTGAAGCGCTCAAGATATATCTTGATAGCGGTTGCGCAAGCCCCGCTGAAAATTTCGCCCGGACTCGCTATGTTCGCGGAATGGCCGATCTTTTCGGGGACCTCGCCCCGCCGACCCCGCCCGCCGCCGTCGAGACGCCGCTCGCCGACCGCCTGCGTCCGCGCGATCTGAGAGAGGTGGTCGGGCAGGACCACCTGACCGGGCCGGAGGGCGCGATCGGGCGGATGGTCGCGGCGGGCCGGCTCTCCTCCATCATCCTCTGGGGACCGCCCGGCACGGGCAAGACGACGATCGCGCGGCTGCTCGCCGACGCGGTCGGCCTTGCCTATGCGCAGATTTCCGCCGTGTTTTCCGGCGTCGCCGACCTCAAAAAGGTGTTTGCCGAGGCGCGCGAGCATGCGCGCGCCGGTCGTCGCACCCTGCTGTTCGTCGACGAGATCCACCGCTTCAATCGCGCGCAGCAGGACGGCTTTTTGCCCTATGTCGAGGACGGTACCGTCACGCTGGTGGGCGCGACGACCGAAAACCCGTCGTTCGAGCTCAACGCCGCATTGCTCAGCCGCGCGCAGGTGCTGATCCTTCACCGCCTCGACGCCGCCGCGCTCGGCGAACTGATCGCGCGGGCCGAGGTCGAGGTCGGACGCACTCTGCCGCTGACGGCGGAAGCGCGCGCCGCGTTGATCGCCAGTGCGGACGGCGACGGGCGCTTCCTCCTCAACCAGGTCGAGACGCTGTTTGCGGTCGATCTGACCGAAACGCTCGACCCCGCCGGCCTGTCGGCACTGCTTCACCGCCGCGTGGCAGTGTACGACAAGGACCGCGAGGGACATTACAACCTCATCTCCGCGCTCCACAAAAGCTTGCGCGGTTCCGACCCGCAGGCGGCGCTCTACTATCTGGCGCGAATGCTGACCGCGGGGGAGGAGCCGCTCTATGTCCTCAGGCGCCTCGTCCGCTTCGCCAGTGAGGATGTGGGCCTTGCCGATCCCCAGGCGCTTACCCAGTGCCTCGCTGCCAAGGACGCCTACGACTTTCTTGGTAGCCCCGAGGGCGAGCTCGCGATCGTGCAGGCGTGCCTCTATCTCGCCACTGCTCCCAAATCGAACGCGGCGTACAAGGCGCAGAGCGCGGCGTTCAAGTCGGCGCGTGCCACCGGATCGCTGATGCCGCCCGCCAACATCCTCAACGCGCCGACAAGGCTGATGAAGGATATCGGCTATGGGTCAGGCTATGCCTATGACCATGACCGCGAAGGCGGATTTTCAGGCGCCGACTATTGGCCGGGGGAGATGGATGCCGAAACCTATTACGAGCCGACCGACCGCGGGTATGAAAAGCGCATCTCCGAACGCATGGCGTGGTGGGACGCGCGCCGCACTGAGCATCGCGGCACTGGCGACGCTTAGCGCGGCGGCGCCGGCGCAGCAGGTCAGCGAGGCCCCCGCCCCCTACGCCAAAGCGATCGCCGCGGGGTACAAGGCGGCGATGCTGTGCAGCGGCCTCTTCAACGCAGGCCGTTCGCAGGCACAGGTTGAGCGCGATGAACTCGCCGGCATCTATCCCGAATATCAGCCGTTGATCGCCGGCTTGCCCGCGACGATCGACCGCGCGCGGGGACGGGTGAGCGTCACGTTCGATGACAAGCTGCCGCCGCGTGTCTCGACCTTTGCGGCGGGCCGCGGGTGTCGCAGCGAGCCGATCGGCTGGACCCCGCCCGCCACCGGCACCCCGCCGCCACCGGTGCACGGCGCCGATCCGCGCCAATGGCCGCTGGGTGACGCCGGGATCGCCCCTGCCCACTCGCCCGCGCTGGCGACGGCGATCGACCGCGCCTTCAAGGGCGACTTCGGCAAGAACGCGAAGACGATCGGCGTCGTGATCCTCCGCGACGGCAAGGTCGTGGGCGAGCGCTACGCCGAGGGCTGGGGGCCGTTCGTCTCCAACCGCACCTGGTCGGTCGCCAAGAGCATCGCCGGCACGCTGATCGGCTTCCGGAGCGTCGATCCCGACCGGCCCGCAAGCATCGCCGCATGGCAGGCCGCCGGCGACCCACGCCGCGCAATCACCCTCGACAACCTGATGCGGATGGCAAGCGGTTTGCACAGCGACACCGCGGGCAACCGCACCGACGCGCTCTATTTCGGCGGCACTGCGGTCGAGGAACAGGCGACCGGCTGGCCGCTGGAGGCCGTGCCCGGCAGCCGCTTCCGCTACGCCAACAACGACACATTGCTGGCCGTCCGGCATCTGCGCGAGGGGCTGGGCGAACGCCAGTATCAGGCGCTGCCGCCGCAGTTCTTCGGCGCGCTGGGCATGACGCACACCGTCGCCGAACAGGACTGGCGCGGCAATTACATCCTGTCGAGCCAGGTCTGGTCCACCGCGCGCGATCTCGCCCGGCTTGGCCAATTCTGGCTCGACGACGGCGTATGGCAGGGCCGGCGGCTGCTCCCCTCCGGGTGGATGAAGCGGATGACCACCCCCGCTGGGCCGCAGCCGAGGACCGGCCCCGGCTACGGCGCGACGCTGTGGTTGTTCGGCCCAGTGCAGGGCCTGCCCGCCGGCAGCTACGCCGCACAGGGTAATCGCGGGCAATATGTGATGGTTGTGCCAACCGCCCGCCTCGTCGTCGTCCGCCGGGGCGAGGACGGGACCGGCAACAGCTTCAACATCGCCGCTTTTACCAAGGCCGTGCTGGAGGCGCGGTGATGGAGGATTGGGACGTGGTCGTCGCCCACGCCCGCACGCTGCCGGGCGTCATCATGGACAGCTACTACGGATCGCCGGTGCCGAAGCACAACGGCAAGGCCCTCGTCGCGCCGGGCCGCGAGCCCGACAGCTTCGTAATGATGATCGGAGCGGAGGAGAAGGCGATGCTGATCGACACCGATCCCGACACATTCTGGGAAACCGACCATTATCGCGGCTGGCCCGCCGTGCTCGTGCGATATGGCAGCGGCGAACGCGAGCGGATCGAGGCACTGATCGCGCGCCGCTGGTGGGACGTGGCGAAGCGGGTAGAGCGGAGCGCCTTTGGTCCCCGCCCCTGATCGATTCGGCCATTTCGTCGGGATCGACTGGTCGGGCGCCGCGGGCGAGCGGCAGCGAGGCATCGCCGTGGCGATCTGCGCGCAGGGAAAGGCGGTGCCGACGCTCGTCCGGCCCGGCCATGTCTGGTCAAGGATGGAGGTGCTCGACTGGCTTTCGAGCGAATCGCCAGACGATGCGATCGTCGGCCTCGACCTTGGCGCTTCGCTGCCCTTTGCCGATATGGGCGCCTTCTTTCCCGGCTGGGTCGAGAGCCCGCATGACGCGCATGCGCTTTGGGCGCTGATCGACGGCATCACAGCAGACGATCCGCATCTCTCAGCGAGCAGCTTCGTCGATCATCCCGAGGTCGCCCGTCACCTTCGCCGCCATGGCGGGCGCAAGGGCGAGCATTTCTCGGGCCGCGGCCGCCTCCGCCTGACCGAGGTCAGGCAGCGCGAGCAGGGGCTCAATCCCTATAGCAACCTCAACCTCGTCGGCGCGGCGCAGGTGGGCAAGTCGAGCCTGACGGGGATGCGCGTACTCCATCGCCTGCCCCCGAGGATCGCAATCTGGCCGTTCGATACGCTTCCGATGGCGGGGCCGGTGGTTCTGGAAATCTACACCAGCCTCGCTGCCGTCGTCGCGGGTCGCCCCAAGGGCCGCGCCAAGATGCGCGACCACGCCGCACTCGACGCCGCGCTTACCGTGCTGGGCAGCGAGCCGACCCGTGGCACCGGCCCGATCGATGACCACAAGAGTGACGCGATCCTCACCGCCGCCTGGCTCCGCCGCGACGCGCACCGGCCCGAACTATGGACACCGAGGGACATGACGCCGCAGATCGCCGCAACCGAAGGCTGGACCTTCGGAATCACCTGACGCAAAGAGCGCTGAGCGCCGGCTTAGCTCAGTTGGTAGAGCACCTGATTTGTAATCAGGGGGTCGCGGGTTCGATCCCTGCAGCCGGCACCATAAAAGATGCCAGGCAGGCGCTTGGCACTGAAACTAATGTCAGGCCGCGTAGAGCCAGTCGAGCGCTTCCTGTTCGGTATCGAACAGGCAGGCGTTGGCACCGACCAGCCGTTTCGCCTGAAGCCGGATCAACGATGACGGCGGGGCGACGAGTGCGACCCGCTTCGAAAGGGCACCGAACATCGGAATGAGCTGAGAGAGACTATCGGTCAGGGCCTTGTCCTGGACTGGCAGGTCGAGGATCGAGACCAGAATATGCCCCTCGCCCGGTGACAAGCCTTTCGCCTTGGCGTTTTGAAGTACCTTGCCGGCAGCCGCCATGAACGCTGCCATCGTGCTGGTGGTCCAGAAGCCTCGCAGCTCAATCCGCGCCAGCCGCCGGGTGATATCGTGTTCTATCGAGAAAAACCGGTCGTCCATGTTGCGCGTTCCCGTGCATTCTGCGTCGACAGCGTCAGACCGCCACGACGACTGCTCCAAGGAACCGGTGACCAACCGCATGGCAGCGATACCAGTGCGCCGATCATTGCTACCAGACCCTTAAAAGTCCTTGCCCTGACCGTTCCAAGCATGGCGCACGACATTAACGCCACCGCTTCGCGCGCCGCCGCCCCCTCCCGTCAGCCGATTGCCTCGAGCACCGCGGCGCGCAGTTCGGCGATCCCCATGCCCCCTTCACTCGACGTCGCGAGGATATCGGGATGCGCGGCGGGGCGCTTCCTCGCTTCCTCCTCGGTCCGCGAGCGCACGTCGACCAGCTCGGTCGCCTTCACCTTGTCGGCCTTGGTCAGGATGATGCGATAGCTGACCGCTGCATCGTCGAGCATCTTCAGGATCTCGCGATCGACGTCCTTGATGCCATGGCGGCTGTCGATCAGCACCAGCGCGCGCTTCAGCGCCTGTCGTCCGCGCAGATAGTCGTTCACGAGATAGCGCCACTTGCGAACCATGTCCTTGGGCGCCTTGGCAAAGCCATAGCCGGGCATATCGACAAGGCGGAGCGACAAGGGCTCGCCGACGTCGAAAAAGTTCAATTCCTGCGTCCGCCCCGGCGTGTTCGAGGTACGAGCCAGCGTGCTGCGGTTGGTGAGCGCGTTGAGCAGCGACGACTTGCCGACATTCGACCGACCCGCGAACGCCACCTCGGGCACTTCCGGATCGGGAAGGAAGCGCAGCTCGGGGGCCGATTTCAGGAACGAAACCGGCCCCGCGAACAGCTTTCGCGCGCTCTCCGTCAGATCCTCGTCGAAGGCGGGGTTCACTTCGCGGTCGCCACCTTCATCGAGGGATGCTGGCGATACAGCCACCATTGCTGCGCCATCGTCAGCACGTTCGAGGTGATCCAGTACACCTGAAGGCCCACCGCGAACGGCGCCATCACGAACATCAGCATCCACGGCATGATCGCGAACACCTGCTTCTGCATCTCGTCGGCGGGTTGCGGGTTGAGCTTGAACTGGAGCCACATCGACACGCCGAGCAGGATCGGCACGACGCCGATCGCGATGAAGGCGGGCGGGGTGAACGGCAACAGGCCGAACAGGTTGACCGGCGTCAGCGGATCAGGCGCCGACAGATCACGAATCCAGCCGACGAACGGCTGATGCCGCATCTCGATCGTCAGGATCAGCACCTTGTAGAGTGCGAACATGACCGGGATCTGGAGCAGCATCGGAAGGCAGCCCGCCATCGGGTTCACCTTCTCGGTCCTGTAGAGCTGCATCATCTCCTGCTGGAGGCGTGGCTTGTCCTCCTTGTACTTCTCCTGCAGCGCCTTCATCTTGGGCTGAAGCGCGCGCATCCCCGCCATCGATGCGAACTGCTTCTGCGCGATCGGGAACAGGAGCAGCCGGATCGTCAGCGTGAGCAGCATGATCGCCACGCCGAAATTGCCGACGAGGCGGAACAGCCAGTCGAGATAATAGAAGATCGGCTTCTCGAGGACCTTGAACCAGCCCCAGTAAATGGCGTTGTCGATGTTGCGGATGCCGAGCTGCTCGGCATAGGCGTCGAGCACTTTCACTTCCTTCGCGCCCGCGAACAGGCGCACCGTCTGCACCGCCGCCCTGCCCGGCTGCACGATAGTTGGATTCTGCGCCAGCGCCTCCGCACCGAAGCGGCCCGCGGCGCTCCGACGGATCGTAAGGTCGACGGGTGTGCGCTGGTCGGGAATGATCGCGGTCAGCCAGTAATGGTCGGTGAAGCCCGCCCAGCCCTTGGTCGTCGCGAAACGGCTTCCCGCCTGCGTCACTTCGTCCCATTCCAGATTGGTCTCGTCGTCATCGACGACGACCATCGGGCCGACGCGCGCGGTCCACTGGTCGGGATCGGGCGATTTCTCGGCGCGCTGGACATAGGTGTAGGGGCGCACCGTGATCGGCGCCGTGCCGCCATTCGCCACCGTCTGCTCGGCGGTGAACATATAGTTCTCGTCCACCGACAGCTTGATCTGGAAGCGCTGGCCCGCGGCATTGGTCGTCTGGAGTGTCACCGGTCGGCCGAGGCCGAGCACGTCGCCGGTCGCCGTCCAGACGGTGTTCGCATCCGGGGCACCGTCGCCCTGCCAGCCGAACCCGCCGAAATAGGCGCCCGCCGCGCCAGCGGGCGACAGGAGGTGAATGGGCGGCGAGTTCTTCGCCACCGTCTCGTCGTACCTCTTCAGAATGAGGTCGTCGAGCCGCGCGCCCTTGAGATTGATCGAGCCCGCCAAAGCTGGAGTGTCGATGCGCACGCGCGGCGTCTCGGCCAGCACGATACGGCGATCGCGAAGGGCACCGGGCGCGTCGGACGTCGGATCGGCAGCCGGGTTGGGCACGACCTTTGTCTGGCCACCCTCGATCTTCGTCACTGGCGGATTGGCGGTGGGAAAGAAGTAGCCCGAGATGACCGGCCAGCCGAACAGGATCAGCGCCGCGAGCACCGCGAACAGGACGAAATTCTTGCTGTCTTCCTTCACCGAACGACTTCCCAAAATGGGTTGGCTGGACTGGTATCCCGTGCCTCAGGGCACCGGATCATGGCCGCAACCGCCCCATGGATGGCAGCGGGCAATGCGCCGCAGCGCGAGCCAGCCGCCTTTCAGCGCGCCATAGCGGTCAAGTGCCTCGATTGCATAGGCCGAACAGGAGGGCGCGTATCGGCACGAGGGCGGGAGGATGCGCGACGGCCCGACCTGCCAGAACCGCGCCATCAGAATCAGCGCACGGGCGATCACGGGCGCGCCACGCGGCGCAGCGCCTTTTCGAGTTCGCGGACGAGATCGGGATAGGGGCGCTCAATGCCCCCCGCGCGGCCGATCAGCACATGGTCGTGTCCGGCCAGCCCGTTCTGCGGCAGCACTTCGCGGGCGAGCGCACGAAACCGACGCTTCATCCGGTTGCGGACGACGGCGTTGCCGACTTTCTTCGACACGGTGATGCCGATCCGCATGACGACATCGCCGTCGCCCCGGTCGCGCGCCTGCAGCACGAAACCCGGCATCGCCGCGCGCCTGCCGCCGTTCGCCGCGAGATAGTCGCGGCGTTCGGTCAGTCGGATCAGGCGCTCAGCTTCTTGCGGCCGCGGGCACGACGCGCGCGGATCACCTTGCGGCCCGCCGCCGTCGCCATCCGCGCGAAGAAGCCGTGCCGGCGCGCGCGCACCAGATTGCTCGGCTGAAAAGTCCGCTTCATCGCTCATTCCCTGGCATAACGAAAAAGGGCCGCCCGAAGACGGCCGTGTCAAGCCCGCGCCCTTACTGGCGGCGATCGCGCGAGTCAATGACGCATGCCCGGTCGCGCCGCGCTTGTCGAAGCCCGATCCTTCTTCCACAAGGGTCGTCGGGCAAGGGGGGAAGCGGCGTTGGTCGCGATCGTATCGACGGTGGCGTATCTGGGGCTCGAGGCACGCGCGGTCGAGGTGCAGTGCAATCTCGTCGCGGGCGTCCCCGCCTTCGTCATGGTGGGCCTCGCCGACAAGGCGGTGGGCGAGAGTCGCGAGCGGGTGCGCGGCGCGGTGGCGGCGATCGGCCTCGCGCTGCCGCCCAAACGGATCACCGTCAACCTGTCGCCCGCCGACCTGCCCAAGGAGGGCTCGCACTACGACCTGCCCGTCGCGCTCGCGCTTTTGGGTGCGATGGGCGTGGTCGATGTCGAGACACTCGCCGATTACGTCGTCGTCGGCGAACTCGGCCTCGATGGCCGCATTGCGCCCTCGCCCGGCGTTCTGCTCGCGGCGATGCATGCCAGCGCGATCGGCAAGGGGCTGATCTGTCCCTCGGCGCAAGGCGCGGAGGCGGCATGGGCCGGCGGGATCGAAGTGATCGCCGCCGACGACCTGATCGGCCTCATCAACCATCTGAAGGGTTCAGCGCTGCTGCCGACGCCGCGCCCTGGCGAGGTCGAGGAAGCCGGTCACGGCCCCGACCTGCGCCAGGTCAAGGGGCAGGAAACCGCCAAGCGCGCGCTCGAGATCGCCGCGGCGGGCGGCCACAACCTTTTGTTCGTGGGGCCGCCCGGCGCGGGCAAGTCGCTGATGGCCGCGTGCCTGCCCGGCATCCTCCCGCCGCTGGGTGCGGCCGAGGCGCTGGAAGTGTCGATGGTGCAGTCGGTCGCAGGCACGCTTTCGGGCGGTCGGCTGACCCGCACCCGTCCCTTCCGTAGCCCGCATCACTCGGCCTCGATGGCGGCGCTTACCGGCGGCGGCCTTCGGGTCAAACCCGGGGAGGTCAGCCTGGCGCATCTTGGCGTCCTGTTCCTCGACGAACTGCCCGAGTTTCAGCGCGCAGTCCTCGACTCGCTTCGCCAGCCGCTCGAAAGCGGCGTGGTGAGCGTCGCGCGGGCCAACGCCCACGTCACCTTTCCCGCGCGCGTCCAGCTCGTCGCCGCGATGAACCCGTGCCGCTGCGGCCATCTCGGCGACCCGGCGCTCGCCTGTGCGCGTGCGCCAAAATGCGCGGCGGACTATCAGGCCAAGGTTTCCGGTCCCCTCCTCGATCGCATCGACCTCCATGTCGAGGTCGCGCCGGTCACCGCCGCCGACCTCGTCCTGCCGCCGCCTTCGGAGGGATCGGCCGAGGTCGCCGCCCGCGTCGCCGCCGCGCGCGCGATCCAGACCCACCGATATGGGGGCAGCCCCGCGCGCACCAATGCCGAGGCGGAGGGGCCGCTGCTCGATGCGCATTCGACCCCCGACGAGGCGGGCCGCATGCTGCTCGCGCAAGCCGCCGAGGCCACTCGCATGTCCGCGCGCGGCTATACCCGCGTGCTCCGCGTCGCGCGCACCATCGCCGACCTGGCGGGCGCCGAGCGCGTTGGCCGACTGCACGTGGCCGAGGCCCTCTCCTATCGCCGCACGGCGCCGCGAAGCTGATTGCGCGTCACTTTGCACCTGTGCAGATTACGGCCGAAAAGGGAGCGCTGCCGATGAATTGGGCACTGATGCCGCTGCGCCGTTACACGGACTTCAAGGGACGTTCACGCCGCAAGGAGTATTGGATGTTCCTGCTGGGCATCACGATCGTCGGCGTCGGCCTCGTGCTCCTCGGGGCGATCCTGACCGGCGGATTCGGCCGATCGGGCGAGCGCTCGCCGCTGGCGTTGCTGGGCCTCGCGCCGTTCGGCCTGTTCTATCTCGCGATGCTGTTGCCCTCGATCGCGGTACAGGTGCGCCGCCTGCACGATCGCAACCTGTCGGGCTGGCTGCTGCTCGGCGTCTATCTGCTGTCGTGGGTGCCGGTACTCGGCTTTTTGCTGTCGGTGGGGTTCCTCGTCATCACCTGCCTGCCGGGCACCCCTGGCCCCAACCGCTATGGCCCCGATCCCAAGGAGGACCTGGCCGAGGCGTTTCGCTGACGGGCTTGCCGCGCCCGGCGTCATCGCCTAGGCCCGGCACCGCTGCCCCTGTGGCGAAATGGTAGACGCATTCGACTCAAAATCGAACGCCGCAAGGCATGCTGGTTCGAGTCCGGCCAGGGGCACCATTCCACCGACCGAATCGCGAAACGGCCGCCGGGCGTCCCGGCGGCCGTTCGTGCATCAGTCGTGCTCGCGGCCGTTCGCGCCGATATAGAGCTCGCGGCCACCCTCGTTATAGGCTTCGCTCATCGCGGCCATGCCGGCTTCGGCCTCCTCGGCGGCGATGAAGGTCGTGGCTTCCTGGTTCTGCTTGGCCGCGAAGTCCCGCACTTCCTGCGTGATCTTCATCGAGCAGAATTTCGGCCCGCACATCGAGCAGAAATGCGCGGTCTTGGCGCCCTCGGCAGGCAGCGTCTGGTCGTGATACTGCTCAGCAGTCTCGGGATCGAGGCTCAGGTTGAACTGGTCGCGCCAGCGGAACTCGAAGCGGGCACGTGACAGCGCATCGTCGCGCAGCTTGGCGGCCGGGTGCCCCTTTGCGAGGTCGGCGGCGTGCGCGGCGAGCTTGTAGGTCACCACGCCGACCTTCACGTCGTCGCGATCCGGCAGGCCCAGATGCTCCTTGGGCGTGACGTAGCAGAGCATCGCCGTGCCGTACCAACCAATCATCGCCGCGCCGATACCGCTGGTGATGTGGTCGTAGCCCGGCGCGATGTCGGTGGTGAGCGGCCCCAATGTGTAGAAGGGTGCCTCCCCGCACGCTTCCAGCTGCTTGTCCATATTCTCCTTGATCTTGTGCATCGGCACATGGCCGGGGCCCTCGATCATCACCTGCACGTCCTGCGCCCAGGCACGCTTGGTCAGCTCGCCGAGCGTATAGAGCTCGCTGAATTGCGCCTCGTCATTGGCGTCTGCGATGCTGCCGGGGCGAAGGCCGTCGCCGAGCGAGTAGGCGATGTCGTACGCCTTCATGATCTCGGTGATCTCGTCGAAGCGCTCGTAGAGGAAGCTCTCCTTGTGATGCGCGAGGCACCATTTCGCCATGATCGAGCCGCCGCGGCTGACAATGCCCGTCACGCGCTTGGCGGTCATCGGGATGTAAGGCAGGCGGACGCCGGCGTGGATGGTGAAGTAATCCACGCCCTGCTCGGCCTGCTCGATCAGCGTGTCTCGGAAGATCTCCCAGGTCAGCTCCTCGGCGATGCCGCCGACCTTTTCGAGCGCCTGATAGATGGGGACGGTGCCGATCGGCACCGGCGAGTTGCGCAGGATCCATTCGCGCGTGTCGTGGATGTTTCGGCCCGTCGACAGGTCCATGACCGTGTCCGCACCCCAGCGGATCGCCCAGACGAGCTTATCGACCTCCTGCGCCACGTTCGAAGCGACAGCGGAATTGCCGATGTTCGCGTTGATCTTGACGAGGAAGTTGCGGCCGATCGCCATCGGCTCGGATTCGGGGTGGTTGATGTTCGACGGGATGATCGCGCGGCCACGCGCCACTTCGTCGCGGACGAACTCGGGGGTCACATAGTCGGGGATGGCGGCACCGAAGCTCTCGCCATCGCGGACATAGTCACGCAACATCTCGCGGCCCAGATTCTCGCGGGTCGCGACATATTCCATCTCGGGCGTGACGATGCCGCGGCGGGCATAGTGCATCTGGCTGACGTTCGCGCCCGCCTTCGCGCGCAGCACGCGGCGGCGGACATTGGGGAAGGGCTGGACGCCGCCTGAGCGATCGGGACCGAGCTGCCCGTTATCCTCGGGTCGCACTTCGCGCTGTTCGACTTCCTCGACATCGCCGCGCCCGCGGATCCAGTCGCGGCGAAGCTCGGGCAGCCCCGCCATGATGTCGATGCGCGCATTGGGATCGCTGTACGGACCCGACGTGTCATAGACGTTGAGCGGCGGCTCGCCCGACGAGGGCTCCAGATCGATCGCACGCATCGCGACCTTGAGCGGCCCGACATGAATCTTGCGACTGCCGCGGATCGGGCCGGTCGTGACCTTGAGCTCGGTGCGGGCGGGGATATCGGCCATGTCTCGTCTCTCCATATCGGGAGGTGAGACGGGGGTGCCGCGCTCCACTCCCTACGCCGGTGTCAGCCGGATCAGGTTCGGCGGGTCGATGGCTGCAACCATCCTCTCAACCGCAGCATCGGCGGTCCCCCGGGGATGCGCCGGGTGTAGGCGCTTCACCGGTCGCCTGCAAGCGAGGCGTACCAGTCCGCGTAGGGCGTGTTGCGAGCCATATGCCGGTTGAAATCGGGCGCGCCGTCATCCCACCAAACGGGCCCGCGCTCGCCGAGCGCGACCTTTGCCGCCTGCACCCGCGCGCGGGCGGCGGCGGTCGCCGCTTCGTCAGCGGAATCGCGAACTGCGCGGCGGGCGTCCATCAGCTCGTCGACGAGCGCCTGACGCTCCTCCCCGGAAAGCGCCGGATCGCTCCGCCGCCACAAGCGCCCGCGAACGACGATGTACCGCCCGTCGGGCGTGACCGGAGGCTCAGAAGCTGTAGGCAAGCCCGACGGCGCCGATCCACTGGTTGGGCGAGCCCACCTGCGTCACCGGCGAATCGGCGAAGTCGCCCGACAGCCGGCGATAGACGACACCGCCGACCAGCTGGAGCCCGCCGGTCAGGTCGCCCGTCAGCGAGCGTGTCGCGACCGCACCCAGCGCCCAGTTCTTGAACCCGCCGCCCGCGGTATAGATGGGCAGGCCCGACCGCGCGCTTTCGGCCGGGGTGACGCTGAAATAGGTGCGGCCATAGCCCCGCTCGACGAACTCGGCCGAGGCGAACAGGCCGACCAGCGCCTTCGTCGAGAGCGGCGTCGTATAGGTGATCGTCGGCGTCAGGATGCCGCTCTCGTGCACGCCCGCCACGTCGTAGCGATAGCTGATCGTCGCCGACAGCCGGTCATAGTCGCTGGTAATAACGCCGGTCTTGCCGATGCCGACATAGCCGCCGAGCTCGATCGCGGTGCCGCGCTCGTCGAGCAGCGCGACCTGGGGATTGTCGATCGAACCACGGCTCGACCGGTTGAAGTTGACGACGCCAATCGGCCCCGCCTGGATATCCCAGGTCGGACCATAGCCGTCCTTGATCAGGTCGACACTGATCCGGTTGCCGGCCAGGACGAAGCGATAGCCCGACAGCTGCCCGATGGCGGCGGGAACGGGCGAGACGCTGTAGTCGCCCGAACCCTCATAGTCGGGGAGCACGCCGACGCCGATGCCGACAATCGCGAAATCGGCGCGCGGATCGCTGGTGGGCGGCGTGTCGACCGGGGCGGGCGCCGTCTCCTGAGCAAGGCAGGGGGCGGCAAGGCCGAGCGACAACGCGGCAGCGAACAGGATGCGCAAGTGGCGGAACTCCAAAGGTTTCAGTCGCGAAACGTGTACGTTCGCGTTTAGCTCCCTTCAGAACATGTAGCGCATGCGAATCCGCTGTTCCTCACCATCGTGATCGACGGTGAAGCGCGCCGCGGAAAAGCGCGGCGGGCCAAACGCAATGCGCGGGTTGCGCGAAAAGCCGAACCCCTCGCGCGGAATGCCGGCAAAGGTGTCAAGCTTGCCGTTGCCGTTCTCGTCATGGATGATCGCCACGGCATAGCCGCCCGGCGGCAGCCCTTCATAGGCGAGAGTGCGCATCGTCGCGGGCACCGAACGGGCGATCGCGCGGGCATCGTCCTCGCAGGTCGGGAAATTGCTCTCGACTGCGGTCAGACAGAGCCGGATAACGCCGCGCTCGCTCCGCAGCGCGTCGACATCAACCTTGAGCGTCGCGACCGGCGAGGCCCCGACCGAGAGCGCCAGCGGCGCGAGCGCGGCGAGCCGCCGCATCGAAATTGCCCAACCCGTCATCGGTCCCGCACAGCCGGTCCCAGAACCGGAAATAAAGCCCGTAATTGCACCCGTATCGCTCATGATGGCGCTGGTGATGGCTGGCGGTGATGAGCCAGCGGCCCAGCGGCCCCTCCACCATGAACCTCGGGAAGACTTCCCACCCCATGTGGTTGGTCACTCCCATAAGCGTCATGACGCCCAGGACCAAGCCCAGTGCGGCGACATGGATCGGAATCGCGAAGACCAGTAGCGGAATTACCACGGCGCCGGTCAGCGCCTCGATCGGATGGAACGCCATCGCCGCCCAGGCGGTGGGAGGGCGGCTGGCGTGATGGACGGCGTGCGCCATCCGGAACGGCTTCGGCCGGTGCATCCAGCGATGCGTCCAGTAGAACCAGGTGTCGTGGGCGAAGAGATAGAGGAACACCGACACCGGCAGGTACCAGAGCGGGTATGCGCCGACATCCTCGTAGATCCGCGTCCAGCCATGCTGGCGCCAGCCCCAGGCGACGATCCCCGCGGGCACGCCATAGATCGCGGCGGAGGCGAGGCTCCACCTGATCTCGCGCCCGATCTGCTTGTCGAGGCCGACATACAGCCCGGGCCGCGTCGCCCGCGTCGCCAGCGCGAACGCCCCCGAGGTGAGCAGATAGCGCACCCCGACGATCACCGTCATCGCGGCGGCGGACAGGAGGATGGCGACAAGCGCGGTCATGGCGATGCCTTACCCGTTTGGTGCGGCAGGTTGAACCCCGCCCGCTGCCGGATCACGCGAGCGGCCGCAGAGGGTTCAGTGGCACCGGCGCGGCGATGCGCGGCGGCGGATAGGCGAGGGACGCGTGCGACGTCGACGCATACCGTACCTTCGACGGCCGCCCCTCCGCGCGCATGCGAGCATCGGCCGCTCGCCAGCTCGGCAAGGTCGTATCCGGCTGCGTCCAGTGAACCACGCTCGCCTCGTCGCACCAGTGAAACAGTTTGGGCATGGCGGCGCGATGCCGCCCGTTCGCCATGTAGCGACGCATGTCCGTCTGGTCGTGCCAGAGCGTCATCGTCCAGAAGGTTCGCCGTCGATCCGCCAGCAGCGACCCGCCGACAGCCCCTCCGCCGCCTTCACTTGCCGCGCGGTCCGCAGCGCGTCGAGGTAGAAAAGAGGCATGAAGCGCATCGAACGGACCCGCAGCCGGGTGATGCTGCCAAACGTCATGGCACGATGATGGCCGAACCCGGCGCGACCGGCAATCGCCCCAAGGTCCCCTTTCCCCTCCCTGCTTTCCCGGCTAGGCCCGGGACATGGCCGCCACCAACCGTTGCAATGTCGCGATCGTCGGCGCGGGTCTCGCCGGCGGGTTGATCGCGCTGGCGCTGACGGCTCGGCGGCCGGGGCTCGAGATCCGGTTGATCGACGGCGCCGGGTCGGTCGGGGGCAATCACCTGTGGTCGTTCTTCGACCATGACATCGCGCCCGAGGACCGCTGGCTGGTCGAGCCGTTGATCGCGCATCGCTGGGAAGCCTACGACGTCCGCTTTCCGCACCATGCCCGGACGATCGCCGCGCGCTACAACTCGATCGAATCCGACCGCCTCGACCGACTGGTACGCAAGTGCCTGCCCGAGCGCGCGTTGATGCTGGGGCGCCGCGTGTTGGCTGCCAGCGCGACCGCCGTGGTGCTGACCGATGGCGACCGGATCGAGGCCGATGGCGTCATCGACTGTCGCGGGCCGGGCGACGTGACGCGCCTGACGATGGGCTGGCAGAAATTCGTCGGGCAGGAGCTGGTGCTCAACGCCCCCCATGAGGCCCCCCGGCCAACGGTGATGGACGCCGCGGTCGAACAGATCGACGGCTATCGCTTCGTCTATTGCCTGCCCTTCGCCGCCGACAGGATTTTCGTCGAGGACACCTATTACAGCGATACGCCAGACATCGACGACCGCGTGCTCGACGGGCGCATCGCCGCCTATGCCGCGGCGCGGGGCTGGGTGGTCGAGCGCGTGGCGCGGGCTGAACGCGGGGCGCTCCCGGTGGTCTGGGGCGGCGATTTCGAGGGTTACTGGCTGTCGGGCGGGCGCGGCGTCGCCAAGGCGGGGATGCGCGCCGGGCTGTTCCACCCGCTCACCGGCTATTCGCTGCCCGATGCGGTTCGCACCGCCTCGATGCTGGCGCGCGCGCGCGATTATGGGGGCGCGGCGCTGCACGAGACGACGCACGCCCATGCCGCCGCCACGTGGGCGTCGCGCGGCTTCTACCGGATGCTGACCGCGATGCTGTTCCGCGCCGCCGACCCTGAGGATCGCTGGCGTGTGCTCGAGCGCTTCTACCGCCTCGATGCCGGGTTGATCGGGCGGTTCTATGCAGGGCAGTCCACCATCTTCGATAAGGCACGGGTACTGACGGGCAAGCCGCCGGTCCCCATCGGCCGCGCGATCGCGGCCATCAGGGAGTCAAGGGTTTGAAGTCCGCAGCGGTCATAGGGTCAGGTTTTGGCGGGCTGGCACTCGCCATTCGCCTGCAGGCGGCGGGCATCGCCACCACGGTCGTCGAGGCGCGCGACAAGCCCGGCGGCCGCGCCTACTACTGGGAAAAGGACGGCTTCACCTTCGACGCCGGCCCCACCGTCATCACCGCGCCCGAAGCGCTTCAGGAACTCTGGGCGTTGTCCGGCCACGACATGGCCGACGATGTCGAGCTCGTCCCCGTCAATCCCTTCTACCGGCTCAACTGGGCCGACGGGACCAATTTCGACTATACAAACGATGACACCGTGCTCGCGCGCGAGATCGCCAAGCTCGATCCCGCCGATGTCGAGGGCTATGCCCGCTTCCTCGACTATTCGCGCGGCGTGTACGAGGAGGGGTACGTCAAACTGGGGTCGAAAGCGTTCCTCGACTTCGCCTCGATGATCAAGGCGGCGCCGGCGCTCGCGAAGTATCAGGCGTGGCGGTCGGTCTATTCGATCGTTGCGGGCTTCGTGAAAAACGAGAAGCTGCGTCAGGCATTGAGCTTCCACACGCTCCTCGTCGGCGGCAATCCGATGAAGACGTCGAGCATCTATGCGCTGATCCACAAGCTCGAGCGCGACGGCGGCGTGTGGTTCGCCAAGGGCGGCACCAACCGGCTGGTCGCGGGCATGGTGCGCCAGTTCGAGCGGCTGGGCGGCACGATCCGTCTGAATGACCCGGTCGTGTCGATCGAGACGCTGGGCGACCGCGCGACAGGCCTGACGACGAAGAGCGGCTGGCACCTCGACGTCGATGCGATCGCGTCGAACGCCGACCTGATGCACAGCTACAAGGACCTGCTGTCGGGCTCGCGCAGCGCCAAGCGGACGGGCGCGAAGCTCGAACGCAAGAAGTTCTCGCCGTCGCTGTTCGTCGTCCATTTCGGGGTCAAGGGGACTTGGCCGGGCATCCCGCACCACATGATCCTTTTCGGCCCGCGCTATCAGGGGTTGCTCGCCGACATCTACGACCACGGCGTGCTGAGCGAGGATTTCAGCCTCTATCTGCACCACCCCACCGTCACCGATCCGTCGATGGCGCCGGAGGGGCACTCGACCTTCTATGCGCTCGCGCCGGTACCGCATCAGGGCAAGTTTCCGGCGGACTGGGACGCGATCAAGGACCAGTATGAGCGGCGCATCCTCGACGAGGTGGGCCGCCGGCTGATCCCCGATATCCACGACCGGATCGTCACCAAGTTCAGCTACACGCCGGCCGACTTCACCCGCGACCTGTCAGCGCATCTGGGGAGCGCGTTCAGCCTGGAGCCGGTGCTGACCCAGAGCGCCTATTTCCGCGCGCACAACCGCGACAACCATATTCCCAACCTTTATTTCGTCGGCGCCGGCACGCATCCGGGCGCGGGGATTCCGGGCGTGGTGGGTAGCGCCAAGGCGACGGCGGAGCTGATGCTGGCGGAGCCGCGCTGAACGGCGTATCGGCGGCGCGGTCGAGGCATTGAGAAAGACGAAGTGATGAACCGCATCGCGGTCTATTGCGGGTCGGCGACCCCTGCCGATCCGAGCTATATCGAATGCGCGGCGCTCACGGGCCGCACGCTGGCCGGCCGGGGCATCGGCACCGTCTATGGCGGCGGCAGGCTGGGCCTGATGGGCGCAGTCGCCGATGCCGCGCTCGCGGCGGGGGGTGAGGTGATCGGCATCATCCCGCAGGCGCTGGTCGATGCCGAAGTCGCGCACCGCGGATGCACGCGTCTGGAGACCGTGACGACGATGCACGAGCGCAAGCAGCGCTTCACCGACCTGTCGGACGGATTCCTGACGCTGCCCGGCGGCACCGGCACGATGGACGAATTGTGGGAAGCGATGAGCTGGTCGCAGCTCGGCTATCACACTAAGCCCGTGGGCCTGTTCAACTGGCAGGGCTTCTACGACCCGCTGGTCGCCTTCGTCGATCGCATGGCCGATGTGGGCTTCCTCCGCGCGCAGCACCGCGACATCCTGATCGTCGACAGCGATCTCGACCGTCTGCTCGAGCGCATGGCCGCCTATCAACCGCACGTGCCGATCACCCGGATGGCGCGCGAGGAACTGTGAGCGACCGCGCGGCGCTGGTCGCGGCGGCGCGCGCGTCGATTGCGCGGGGGTCGAAGAGCTTCGCCGCCGCCTCCACCCTGTTCGACCGGACGACGCGCGAGCGGGCGTGGCTGCTCTATGCGTGGTGCCGCAAGTGCGATGACGTGGCCGATGGACAGGATCACGGTCATGGCATGTCCCGCGTCGAGGACGCCCCTGCCCGCGTCGCACAGCTGCGCGCTCAGACCCATGCCGCGTTTCGCGGCGAGCCCACCGCCGACCCGGCGTTCGACGGCCTTGCGGTAGTGGTGCGAGAAACCGGTCTGCCGCAGCGCTTCGCCGACGACCTGATCGACGGCTTCGTCCTCGATGCCGAGGAGTGGCAGCCGAGAAGCGAAGCCGACCTCTATCGCTATTGCTACCATGTCGCCGGCGCCGTGGGGTGCATGATGGCGGTGGTGATGGGGGTCGATCCCGCCGACGAGGACACGCTCGACCGCGCCTGCGATCTCGGCCTCGCCTTTCAGCTCGCCAACATCGCGCGCGATATCGAGGAGGATGACCGCGCAGGCCGCTGCTACCTGCCGCACGAATGGCTGGCGGAGATGGACGTGCCGCCCGGCCAGCACATGAAGCCGCCCTTTCGCTCGCGCCTGACGGTGCTTGCCCGGCGGTTGGCGACGCGCGCGGCGCTGCATGAGGATAGCGCGCGTGGCGGCACCCCCGCGCTGCCGCTCCGCTCGGCCTGGGCCGTGCTGGCGGCGGCGGGCATCTATGGCGACATCGCCCGCGAGGTCGCCCGCCGCGGCGGCCATGCCTGGGACCACCGCGTCACCACGTCGAAGGCTGACAAGCTCGGCTGGATAGCGCGGGCGGGGGTGCAGGCGCTGCGGCGCCGGCGTTATGCCGTCATCGAGCGTGACCCGGCGCTCTGGACGCGCCCGCGCGGCTGAGTCCCATCCCGTGGTCACTGTTTGATCTACTTAATTCTCCCTGCCGCGCGATACGATAAGAGAGCGGCGAATGGGGGACGCCGCATTGAGCTATTCGATCCATCGCTTCGAGGCACTCGCTCCGCTGAGCGTCGACGAACGGGCGACGCTACAATCGCTGGGCGATCCCGAGATCCGGCGCGCGCGCGGCGAGACGTTCCAGCGCGAGGGAGAGGCCCTTACCGGCTTTCATCTGCACATCCGGGGATGGATCGCCTCTTCGGTCCTGCTGCGAACCGGCAACCGGCTGATACAGAAGGTACATCTGCCCGGCGACATGCTCGGCACGCCCAGCATGGTGCTGCCCACCGCTGCCGACACGCTGACTGCCATCACCGACGCCGCGACCGCCTTCGTTCCCTATGAGCGGTTCGCCCGGCTGTACGAGACGGCGCCGCGGCTGGCGGCGCTGTTCACCGTCGCGGTCCAGATGGAGCGGCTGGCACTGATGGACGCGCTGGCGGTGACGGGCCGCGCATCGGCGCGCGAGCAGTTCGCACGATTGCTGATCGACCTGCACGCGCGGCTCAGCCCGATCAACGCCGTCGAGGGTGACGCGTTCGACCTGCCGCTGACGCAGGAGGCAATCGGCGACCTGCTCGGGCTAACCCCCGTCCATGTCAACCGCACGATCCGCGCGTTCGAAAGCGAGGGACTGATTGCGCGCAACGGCCACCGCATGCGGCTCCTGGACCTGCCGGCACTTCGCGCACTGTGCCCGCTCCAGCCGCGCCGGCCGCGCTATGATCCGGCCTGGCTGCCGCCCTCGCGCTGACCTTCGAGCAGCGCAGGGCCGAGCAGCGCCAGCAGCTTCACGTCCACACCGCAGCCTTCGCCCCGCTTGGCCGCAACGAACGCTGCAAGATCGGCGAGCGCGACGCGGTGGACGGTGATCCCCTCGCCCGCGACGCCGCCGCCGTCGCCGACCTGGATCAGGTCGGTCGCACGCATCAGGGTGAAGCCTTCCGACGCCATGCCGGGAGAGGACCAGAACTCACCGACCGGCTCCATGACGCGCGCGCGCCAGCCGGTTTCCTCCTCCAGCTCGCGGCGTGCCGCCTCGACCGGGTCCTCGCCCTCTTTCTCGTCGCCGACCAGACCCGCTGGCAGCTCGATGCAGGTGCGGCCCAGCGGCACCCGATACTGCTCGACCAGCAGGACATGACCTTCCTGAACCGCCAGGATGACCGCCGCATGGATGTCGCCGGTGCGCGAGACATATTCCCACCGCCCTCGCCGCTTCATCTCGAGCCAGCGGCCCGCCCACATCGTCTCGACCGGCCTGTCGCGGTCGAAGGGGTCGTCGGTCATGGCTCGCCACCCTCGCTGATCGTGATTAGGTTCGACGCGCCTTTAACGGGATCAAAGGGACAGGGCCAATGCTCAAGGACTTTCAGGCGTTCATCGCGCGCGGCAACGTGCTCGACCTTGCCGTCGGCGTCATCATCGGCGCGGCGTTCGGCAACATCACCAAGTCGCTGACCGACGACGTCATCATGCCTGTGATCGGCGCGATCTTCGGCGGGGTAGATTTCTCCGGCTATTTCCTAAGGCTCGGGCCGGTGCCCGCGGGCTATACGGGGTCGCTCAACAATTATGCAGCGCTCAAAGAGGCAGGCGCGCCGTTGCTCGGCTTCGGTCAGTTCATCACCGTCGTGATCAACTTCCTGATCCTGGCCTTCATCGTCTTCCTGATCGTGCGCAGCGTGAACCGGCTGATGACCCGGCTGGAGCGCGAGAAGGCAGAGGGGACCGCGCCACCCGCCGCCGATCCGGCCGACGTGGTGCTGCTGCGCGAGATCCGCGACGAGCTGAAAGCGGCGCGGGGCGTTTGATTCGTCCGGCTCACGCTGGATAGCGGTGCCGGCCCGCTCCGCCACCCGACCGCCCATCAGGATGATTTGTGGGTGGCCGGGTGGGGGCGTAGCCGGGCCGATCATCGCGCCGCGATGATCTGAACAGCGCGGGCGCTGTTCACCCGCTACGGGCCGGCACCGCGACTTCAAAAAAAGAAGGCCGGTGCATCGCTGCACCGGCCAAGTCGTCCGCAGGAGGAACCCGGGGACGGGACCGGCGGAGAAAGGGACGCCGGTCCCGAAGTCGTGAAAGTCAGAGGTTGTAGGCCCGCTCGCCATGCTCGTTGATGTCGAGGCCCTCGGCTTCGACTTCGGCAGTGGGACGCAGACCGATGGTGTACTTCAGACCGAGGAACAGCACGGTCGAGACGATGCCCGTCCACACGACCGTGGTACCGACCGCCCAGAGCTGCGTCATCACCTGCGCGGCCATGTCATAGGCACCCGCCTTGGCCACCGGCGCGGTATAGTCGATCCAGCCCTGGCCGCCGAGCGACGGATCGGCGACGATACCGGTACCGATCGCCCCGACGATGCCGCCGACGCAGTGGATGCCGAACACGTCGAGCGAGTCGTCATAGTTCAGCGCGTTCTTCACCTTGGTCACGAACACGAAGCAGATGGCAGAGGCGACGGCGCCGAGGATGATCGCGGTGCCCGGATGGGCGAAGCCCGCCGCGGGCGTGATGGCGACCAGGCCGGCGACGACCCCCGAGGCCGCACCCAGCAGCGATGGCTTCTTGTGGACGATCTGCTCGATCACCGCCCAGGTGACGCCCGCCCCGGCCGTTGCCGTGAAGGTGTTGATGAAGGCGAGCGCGCCGAACGCATTGGCCTCGAGCCCCGACCCCGCATTGAAGCCGAACCAGCCGATCCAAAGCAGCGACGCGCCGATCATCGTCATGACGAGGCTGTGCGGCGGCATCGGCTCGTGCTTGAAGCCGAGGCGCGGACCGATCACCAGGCAGCCGATAAGGCCAGCGAGCCCCGCGTTGATGTGCACCACGGTGCCGCCGGCGAAGTCGAGCGCGCCCCAGCCCCAGAGCAGGCCGCTGTCATCCGGCGCCGCGTTCAGGAAGTCGGGACCGGCCCAGTACCAGACCATGTGCGCGATCGGGAAATAGGCGAGCGTGAGCCACAGCACCGTAAAGATGATGAGCGGCGTGAACTTCACCCGTTCGGCGAACGCGCCGACAATCAGCGCGGGCGTGATGCACGCGAAGGTCATCTGGAAGATGACGAACACATATTCGGGCAGATAGACGCCGTTGGAGAAGGTGGCGGCGAAGGTCGAGGGGCTCACGCCCGCCAGGAATGCCTTGTCCAGCCCGCCGAACAGCTTGGGGAACGGCGTGCCGGTCGAGGTGAAGGCCATCGAATAGCCCCATCCGAACCAGACCAGTGCCGCGACGCATACTATCGTGAGCACCTGCATCAGCACCGACAGCATGTTCTTGGTGCGGACAAGCCCGCCATAGAACAGGGCCAGCGCCGGCACCGACATCATGAGAACGAAGGCGGAAGCCACCAGCATCCAGGCGACGTCGCCCTTGTTGACCATCTCGGCCGTCGGAACGAACGCCGCCGGTGCGGCTTCCTGCGCCCAGGCGGGCGCCGCCGCCACGAGGCTTGCGGCCCCGGCGGCAAAGGGTGCAATCAATCGCTTCATCGGTTCCCCCTTCAAAGCGCGGTCTGGTCGGTTTCGCCGGTGCGGATGCGGACCGCCTGACCGACGTCGAGCACGAAGATCTTGCCGTCGCCGATCGCGCCGGTGTTGGCGGCGGCCTGCACCGCCTCGACCACGCGCGGCGCGAGGTCGGAAGCGCAGACGACCTCGACCTTGATCTTGGGCACCATGTTCGTGGAATATTCAGCGCCGCGATAGATTTCGGTCTGGCCCTTCTGGCGACCGAACCCCTTCACCTCGCTGACGGTCATGCCCGCCACGCCGATCTCGGTAAGCGCCTCGCGCACCTCGTCGAGCTTGAACGGTTTGATGATGGCGATGACTAGCTTCATGTCGCCCCCTCGGCTGTTTCCCGAAGACAGGCTTCGCAAAGCGCGTGCCAAACCGAAAAGCGCGGCTTTACAGGCGTTGCGCGCCGGGCCGCTTCGTTACGAAAGTGTGAAATTTGTGCAGGCGCGAGAAGCTGCCTGTTTTTGTGGCAGGGTTGGCGGGAAAACCCGGCCGCCCCCCAAGTAGGGGCGGCGTCTGCTACCCGCCGAGCGCCTCGGCAATCACCGCGCGGGCTTCGCGCTCGTCGTCGGCGTCGATCATGACGCGAACGGGAATGAGGAAGGCGCTGCCCTCGCCCAGGCTCATCTCGCCGTCGAAGGCGACTGCGGGGATGCCCGCGGCCTCGAGCGCGCCAACGACGACGTGCGCTTCGATGCGGTTATAGCGGCCGATCTCGACGAGCATCCTGCCCGCCTGCCCCGCTTCGGCCGCGGGGGCAAGCAATTCAGGCGGCGCGGCGGCGCTGGCGGGCGCGCGAGGCGTCGGCGGCGATGCTGTCGACCATCAGCTCATACTGGCGCAGATCGTAGCCCGCCTCGACGAAGCGGCGGATCTCGGAGGTATCGACCTCGTACCCGTGCCGCCAGCTGAGCACCGCCATGCGGCGCAGCGCCTCGAGCTTCGGATCGGCCAGACGCGGATTGGGCCGCTCGCCGAACAGCACGCCCATCGCCATGGCGACGCGGCCAGGTTCGCGCAGCGAGGACACCCGGTCGCGGCGTGCGAGTGCGATCACCGACCATTCGAGCGGGCTGAAGGAGGGCTTGGCGCGAAAGGCGGTCGGCGCGGGCGCAGGGGCGACGGCGCTGCCGGCTGCGGCTTCGGCGAACTGAAGATATGCCATGAAACGTCCTTCCCTGAACCCGGACGCACGCCGTCATCGCGAGCCGAGGGGCCCGCGCGCCGCCGAACGCCGCCTGATTGCCAATGGTGGAAGGGGGCGAACCCGACTTCCATACCAAGCGGTATAGAAGTCCGTTCAGCCCGCGTCAATCCTTCTATACCGCCCGGTACAGAAAAAAGTTCAGCGGGTCGGTGCTATTGCGTCGGCCAGGTCCGGAGCGTCAGTTCGACGGTCCGCTCGAGCTGCTCGCGCGGGGCACCGCCGCTCGCCTGGACGGCGAGCCCTTGAAGCACTGCCAAGAGATAGTTGATGAGATCGCCGGGCGCGAGTTCGTCGCCGAAATCGCCCTCGGCCTGCGCGCGCTCGAACCGCGCGAGCATTGCCGCGTGCGAGGAGGCGCGCCGCGCGATCACTTCCTCGCGAATCGTCACGGCATCGTCGCCGCACGGCAGGATGGAGATGACGCTGAGACAGCCCTTGGCGGCGCAGTCGCTGGTCTGTGCCTCGATCCCACCGCGCATCATCCGCTCGGCGACGCCGCGCGCGGTCGGCGCGGCGAGCGCGCGCCCGACATAATCGAGCTTCTCGCGCTCATAGAGGTCGAGCGCGTGGCGGAAGAGCGATTCCTTGTTGCCGAACGCGGCATACATGCTGGGGCGCGTGATCCCCATCGCCTCGGTGAGGTCGCTGATCGAGGCGCCCTCATAGCCCTTGGTCCAGAATACCCGTAGCGCCGCAGCGAGCGCGGTGTCGGTGCAGAAACCGCGCGGGCGGCCCTTGTGCGCTGGCGCGCAATCGCTCTGAGTCGCGGGGTGTTCGAGGACGGTGGCCATACCGCCCATATACGGTGCGTAGGCATCGCTTACAAATTGGCCCGAAATCAGAGCGCCATGGCGGGTGCGGCGGCCGCCTGCAGTCGCTCGATATCCTGCCGCGGCGGGGCGCCGAACAGGCGGCGATATTCGCGGCTGAACTGCGATGGGCTCTCATAGCCAACGGCGAAACTCGCCGCGCCCGCGGTCGCGCCGCCCGCCAGCATCAGCCGCCGCGCTTCCTGCAGCCGCAATTGCTTTTGATATTCGAGCGGCGTCATCCGCGTGATGGCCTTGAAATGTGCGTGGAGCGACGAGGGACTCATCCCCGCCTGTGCGGCGACCTCCTCGATTCGGATTGGCGCGTCGAAGCGGCGGCGGATCGCGGCGATCGCGCGACTGACCTGGTTGAGATGGCTGCCCGCGGTCGCGACGTGACGCAGCATCGGCCCGTGCGGCCCGTTGAGAAGGCGATAGGCGATTTCGCGCTCGATCAGCGGGGCGAGCGTACCGATCGTCTCGGGCCGGTCGAGCAGCCGCACCAGCCGGCACGCCGCATCGATCAGGTCCGGGTCGCCCGAATAGACGCCGAGCACCGGCAGGTCGCCGCGCGGCGCCGCCCGCTCGCCCGCCTCGGTCATCAGGTCGGCGACGATTCCGGGATCGAGGTCGATCTTGCAACAGAGATAGGGGCGCGACGCGCTCGCCTCGATCACATGGCCGACCAGCGGCAGATCGACCGACACGATCAGATAGCGCGAGGCGTCGTAGATCAGGCTCTGCTCGCCGATCGATACCCGCTTCGATCCCTGGGCGATCAGGCAAAGCGAGGCTTCGTAGACCGCGGGGGTGGGCGTGCTTGGCCGGTCCGCGCGGATCAGCGACACTCGCGGCATTGCGGTAGAGCAGATGCCGGTTCCCTCAACGTGGCGCTCGATCGCGCGCGCGAGTCCCTCGATCGGTTCCATGCGGACGCTGATCCCTTATCGGCCGGGACGACGCAAGCGCCGGCACCTAGTTCTGAAGGATCGGGCAAAGCGTTCGGACGATCGAGCTACCGCCCGGTCCCCTCCCGGGACCATCTGGATCGCGTCACTTCAAGCGAAAGGAAGCATCATCATGACGCGGAACATCGACAAGGTCGTGCTCATCACCGGGGCTTCGAGCGGGATCGGCGAGGCCACCGCGCGCGAGCTGGCACAGGCGGGCGCGCGGCTGTTCATCGGCGCGCGGCGCGCCGACCGGCTGGAAGCGCTCACGGGCGAACTCGGCGAGAACGCCGCATGGCGCACCCTAGACGTCACCGACGGCGACGATTTCGAGGCATTCGTCGCCGCGGCTGAGGCGCAATTCGGGCGGATCGACGTGCTGGTCAACAATGCCGGCGTGATGCCGCTGTCGCCGCTCGCCGCCTTGAAGCGTGACGAGTGGAAGCGGATGATCGACGTCAACGTCCACGGCGTGCTCAACGGCATCGCCGCGGTGCTGCCGCGCTTCGTCGCGCAAGGGCATGGTCATGTCATCAACGTCGCCTCGGTGGCGGCTCACATCGTTCTCCCCACCGCCGCGGTCTATTGCGGGACGAAGCACATGGTCCGCGCGGTCACCGAGGGGCTGCGCCAGGAGCATGACGAGATCCGCTCGACGCTGATCTCGCCCGGTGTCGTCGCGACCGAGCTCGGCCACGACATCACCGACCCCGCGGTCGCCGCGGCGCTCAAGGGCTGGCGCCAGAAGTCGCTGACCCCCGATGCGGTCGCCCGTGCGGTGCGTTACGCGCTCGAACAGCCCGAGGGCGTCGACATCAACGAGGTGATCGTCCGCCCCGTCGCCGCCGACATGTGAAGGCACGACCCGGCCCGAGAGCCTGGCGCTTGCGGGCCGGAGCGTTCCGCGATGGGAAAATAATCGGACCCGCTAAGGATTTCCCGCGCTCCACTCGTGAAATCAGAGCTGCGACGAAAAACCCATAGCGTGAAACCCGCTTACGACAACATCTTCTCGGTTGAAACCCGATAACAGGCTCTAATGCTCGGGACGGCACGGTAGGTAGTACGCGGCCTTGCCCATCGCACTACGCGGCTATTGCATGAAAGCGCGCTGGCGAGAGACGCATGGTTGGCACTGGCTTGCACTAAGGCAACTGTTCCTGGCTGCGGATTGACTCTCGTACTGGGTCAGCGACAGCCCTTCGACAACGGCGCAGCGCTGGTCGCTAGCGCGCATCGCCGCTAGCTGTGCATGCAGGCCAGACCATTCGCCGCCCGAACTTACCTGAAGCCCCTCCGACGGTTGAGTAGTTTTGAAATTGAAATCGCCGCGTCGCTCCGTGTCGTATTCGTACATGTCGACTGCCCCCGGATCGAGCGCCTCGCGCTCGAGACCCCACAAGTAGAGAGGACTGAGCGGAAGAGCGCGACCACGGACAGGATCGACTAGGTAGACGAGCTCGTCGGAGAACGGTTGCGAGCCTTCATAGTCCAGCACGTCAACAAAGGTCTGGGCGGAGCCGTGCAGCACTCGGAAAACTCCGACGTAGCTGCCAGGATGGAACCGCTTGGGGACCACACCTTCGAACACTCCCAGACGGTTCGTTTCGAATGCTCGCGCAACGTGGTTGCCGAGAAGACTGAGAATACCGATCCAATCAACTACTTGGCGCCAACCATGTTTTTCCGCATTTAGACCTGAAGTCCAGCCATCGATCTGCTCTATATTTTCCGGTTTGAGGAGAGCGGCAAGTGAGGTCGCGAAATCAAGCTTAGCTTGATTAGTGCCGACGACGTTTTTTAAGAGATGCCACAAAGGTCCTGCGGACCGCTGAGCGAAACCCTTAAACATGCTCCCGCCTCCCTTGGTGGCGCAGAAATCCGCATAAGCGAGATACGCTGCTAGCGTCAGAAGCGAGTCGGCTGCGTCGCGGCCCTTTTGAACGCGTTTGTCGGCATCACGTTCGGACACGAAGCGTGCAAGCGGTGCCGCCACCGGATATGGCAACACCGAAAGTAGCTCGGAGAGTTCGCGCCACCCGGGAGAGCGCGCCCTTTCTTGGATCATCTGGACGTCGGAGCTGTCGACAATCGAGCAGGCGGACGCGCTAGCACCGAAGTCAAGGCCGAGATATGTAGAGCCGCCATCCTCATCGGAAGCAAACGTCATGTCGATGTGGAAAGGTTTTCCTTCCGCGATGAAACCTTCAAAGCGATCGCTGCGGCCGTATATGAACCTGGGGATCGCCGTTCCGTCTTCCCTAACGGTCAGTTCGACCTCGATAGAACCTGCGAAACGTGTGTTCTTGGGTGTGTAGGCGCGAGTCTCGACGATATTGTGACGTGCTTCGAGATCGTCAGGGTCGAACGACGATCTCATGAAAAAGTATTCCAGAAGACGCTTCGGCGGGCTGTTTAGTCGGACTTTCCAAAGGAGGAGGGTGCCGACAAGACCGCGCAGGCTGCTTGCAGAGGGTAGTAGCACACCTGCGTCAAACCCGTCGGCCGCGCCTCCAGCGAGTTCGAAAGCGAGCGGCCTAGCGCGCCGGATTTCGAGTTCGCCGTCGTCTGGTCGCAGGGCAAGGCAAAGTCGATTGTAGGTGACCGCCCGAAAATCGCCTTGCCCCTCCGTGTAGAAGCGTCTCGCGCACTCTGTCGCCAAACCCTTTGCAACGATTTCCTGGAAGTTCTCGCTGAGCTGCAGAATTTCCGCGTGCGCCAGTTCGACTTTTCCTAGGTCCCGTTCGAGCAGCTTTGAGAGCCAACGGATGTTCGAAGAGCCGCCGGATAGCAGGACGACCGAGATTTCCTGACCCTTGAGTTCCTTAGCTGCGCGCTCAAGCGCTTTTTTTCACAGCATCCCGCAGCTTCGCCTTCCACACATTCTCCTCGAAGGCGTGGCGCAACATGCCGGCGTCGAGCTTAAGCGTCGCCATACGTGACGCGGGATCATACGGATCAACCGCAACTTGAATCGGGAACGGTGTGATGCCGGATAGATCTGCCTGAAGATTCCAGTTGGCTATCAAGTTACACACCGACAATTTCGCGGACTCGACTGTCTGCAGGAGGCGTCGATAGTGACGATAAAAAGTTTGTTGCCTCTCTGCCAATTCGGTCAATTCGTCCGGCGTCTTGATGCGATCTGCACGCTCGATCGACTTTCTGACCTCTGCCCGAATGTCTTTCTCGACAGCCTTCATCATCAAATCCGCTGCGAGCAGCCGATTGATAGCGAACCCGCCGACCTGCACCGACTTAGCACTGAGTGGTCGACTGTTCACGCCCGACTGGCTCACATCACCAGTCTTGGTCGTTTCGACGACGGAAATGTTGAATGTTCCGCCGCCGAAGTCTAGCACTAGGACGATGTGTTTGCGATGCTCTGCAATAATTGGATGTCTGAGACCATACCGATAATACTGAAATACTGCGAACGGGTCGGGAAGAAAATCGATCTGCTCAAAGCGGCCGTGAAGTATTCGACGGATCGCACGGCGATAGTTGGAGAGCCAGTTCTCCTCAGCCATGTCGATACCGCTAAGCGCAAGCGGTTCGGCTATCAGCAGGCTCTTCGGTAGCGGGCGGCCCTGAAGCTCGAGAGCGGAATTCACCTTCGTTAACAGGGCCCTGAAAAAGTCTTGTGCGATACCAGCTACCGTGGTGCGCGGAGCATGAGCCGTGCCGGAAGACCGCTTCGTTATCGCGTCTGGATCGTGTTGGCCCAGCTGAACCTTAAAGTCTTCGAGAAGCTGCTCTGGAGCGCTGCATTTCTCACGAGCGTCAAAGCCGATGTGGGCACGCTTGTCGGAATCGTAGAAAATCGTCGTCGGTACCACGTTTCGCCCGTCAATCGGGACGAGGTTTACGGACGAGATAAAAGGCAACTTCTTAGTGGACAACGCTTCCTCCCCTGCGGTTGCATTGAGCACGGGCGGGAAGAAAATGTCTATGCCCTCAGCGTTGGGAGCGCAGTGAACCGCCCCGGGTTTGTCGGAGGCTCCAACTCCTGAGAAGGTGGAGCCTGTATGAGCAAGACGACGAACAAATTTGCGCCCGAGTCCGCGAGCGAGCGGTACGGATGATGCTGGATCACGAGCGCGATCACCCCTCCCCATGGGCAGCGGTGGTTTCCATTGCGGAGAAGATCGGGTGCGTGCCGCAGACGCTGCATGAATGGGTAAAGAAGGCGGAGGTGAACTGCGGCAAGCGCGCTGGCGTCCCGACCGAAATTGCCGACAAGATGAAGGCGCTGGAGCGCGAAGTCCGTGAGTTGCGCCAGGCCAACGAGATCCTGCGCAAGGCATCCGCGTATTTGCCCAGGCGGAGCTCGACCGCCCGTTCCGGCGATGATCGCCTTCATCGACGATCACCGCGATGTCTATGGGGTCGAGCCGATCTGCCGCTTCTTGCCGATCGCCCCATCGACGTATTTTGAGCATGTCGCGTAACGACGAAATTCCATGCGCCTGTCGGCGCGGGCGCAACGGGATCAGGCTTTCAAACCCGAAGTGGCGCGCGTGTTCGCCGAGAACTTTGCGATCTATGGCGTCCGCAAGGTCCGGCGGCAGATGATGCGCGAGGGCTTCCCGGTCGCCCGCTGCACCATCGAGCGGCTGATGCGCGATATGGGTCTGCAGGGCGTGATCCGGGGCAAGCCGGTTCGCACGACGATGAGCGACAAGGCAGCGCCGTGCCCGCTGGATCACGTCAACCGCACGTTCTACGCGCCAGCGCCGAACATGCTGTGGGTGTCCGACTTCACCTACGTCGCGACCTGGGCGGGCTTCGTCTACGTCGCCTTCGCCATAGACACCTACGCCAGGCGGATCGTGGGATGTCGGGCGCGCAGAACGGCGCATGCCAGCTTCGTCCTCGATGCCCTGGAGCAGGCTCTCCATGATCGCCGGCCAGCCCATCGGGGCGGTCTCGTCCATCACAGCGACCGGGGATCGCAATACGTGTCCATCAAGTACACCGAGCGCCTCGCCGAAGCCGGGATCGAGCCATCGGTTGGCAGCGTCGGCGACAGCTACGACAACGCTTTGGCCGAGACGATCAACGGCCTCTATAAAGCCGAGGTGATCCACAGGCGTGGGCCGTGGCGCACCTTCGAAGCTGTCGAATACGCCACGCTCGAATGGGTCGACTGGTTCAACCATCGTCGCCTGCTCAAACCCATCGGCAACATCCCGCCTGCTGAAGCCGAAGAGCAATATTATGCTGCCGCGGAGAACCTGGATATGGCAGCGTAACTCACAACCCGCAGCCTCCGGCAAACCTGGGGCGGTTCAGCCTTTGACGGCATCCTTCATTACTTAGGCGTCCACGCGGCAATCATCCTAAAATGTAAAGCTCACGCGATCGTCTATGATGCCATCACGTCCTGGGCTTCCGCGCGGCTCCAACCTAACATTCCGGTGCGGATAGGCGCGCCCCTACCCTTCAAAGATAGGGGCAACCTGCGGCTGCCGGACGCCCATCGTGCTAACGCCTCGCTTACTGATAGCCTTGTCCGGGCGAGGTCGAGCACTTCGAACCGATCGTATGTCCCGCCGATGCAACGCGGTAGTTCGCCATTCTTAACTGCGCGCGAGAACGTTGAAGGGTCAACGTTGAGCATCTCTTCAGCGTCTCGGCGGTTGATCCGCTTGTCGAAGTCGAACGTCGGGTAGGCAGTCACGTCGAATTGCAGTTGAGCGACCCTGTTGATCGTGGCCGGATCGATGAAGATCCGCGTCATCAGCGGGCCCGTGGAGTCGGGCTCCTGGCACCGCTGCCCGCGGTCTTCCCCGTCGCAATCGAGGCGTTCCGAACCAACACCGACGGAGAGCTGGTGCCGGTAGAAGTCCCGGAGCTCGCGGATGGCGGAATGATCTGGTCCGGCAGGGACAAGCAGGGGAATACAAGCAAGAAACTCGTCATGCGGGCCACGGCCAGCGTGGCGCTGCACGAGGCGCTCGTAGCCATCGATGCAGCCGAGACCTACCCAGCCTCGCGAGGCGCCTTCCGGGATTTGCAGCGTTCGGGCGACCTGCCGACCATGCTCACGCGAGGGGTCAACATCACCAAGATGGGTGGCACGAAATGGTTCGCCCCCGAGCGACCCGCCCGCAATCCACCGGGCCCGCAGTTCATGCTAGTGGGCCTGAACCTCGACACCACCAACAAGCTGAACCCGCAGGATGCCGGGAAGGCAGGCGTGGCATTGAACTTGCGCGGTCGCGACGACGAAGACCGAGCGACTCTCGAACAGGTGATCCGTCCGCCCGCGAATGCGCTCAAACGACCTAGTCAGCAGGCAGCGAAGGCGGCACCTGAAGAAGCTCCTGCCGTCGCGGCTGGGAATTCGCCTACAGACTGAGATCCAGGTCACCGCCGGTGTCCAGCTCGCTCGGATACTCTATCAACAGCCCGGTCCGGCGAGCGCGTCGGTCACGATGTCGGTCATCGTCTCCTCGCAGAAACGTCCGCGCTGCAGCTTGGCCTGCGATCGAGCTTCCGGCCGGCGAAGAGCGGGCGGCGACGTAACAGAGCGTCGTAGTCTTCTAGCGTTCCTGCCAATTCCCGCTAGCCGCCTGTTCCTAGGGGCCTCGGTGACGCGAGATTCAAAGTATGAACAAGCGTCGGCTTCTGAGAGCCGCAAAATTTGGCGGCGAGTGACCGCTTGTGGGTCGCGACTGCCGATCGATTGGCTTTGTCTATCCCGTGCCGCCGCCTTCTAACGTTCCCCTTTGAAGCCAGCCAACCGATAACGCCAACAGTTTGCGGGCGCCTAAAAAACCGCGGGCGGATATGAAATATCCCGGGCACCCTCATTTTGAGTACCGTAATCAGGTTTGAGGGCACGTTAGCGGGTCAGCCCGCTGTTTCTAGCGGGTCCGGTCAGAAAAGTGGTGCCCGGGGACGGAGTCGAACCGCCGACACTGCGATTTTCAGTCGCATGCTCTACCAACTGAGCTACCCGGGCACGGGCGTCGCGGCCGCTGGGGCCGCTGGGAGGGGGCCTCTTAGTCGCGCGAATCGCCCCTGTCCAGCCCATCCATCTCCATCGGATCGGCGGGCCGGCCGGGCAGGCGATAGCCCTCGCCCAGCCACCGCAGCAGGTCGCGGTCGCGGCATCCCTGCGAGCAGAAGGGCGCATGGTCGGCCTGGGCGGGGCGGTCGCAGATCGGGCAGCCCTTCGTCGTCTTCATCGCGGTTCCTCGGCGACGAACCGCGCGGCCACGCCGCTGCGCCGCGTAAGTTCGTCGGTCAGGTCGGGGCGGCGCGCCAGCCAGCGCGCCACGGGTTCGGGCACAATATGGGTGTCGGGCACCGGCGGGGGAACCCGCTCCGCGATGCGCAGCGCCGCGCGCGCGGCGTGGCCGACCGGATCGGCGAGGATCGCCTCGGGCAGCGAGGCGCGGATCCGGCGACGTACGACCTGAAGGAAGCCGAAGCCGTTGATCGCCGTCCGCTCGAACGGCTGCGGCAGCGCGGCGTCGAGCGCGGCGGCGGCGGCATTGCGCTCGGCCTTGTCGGCCAGCGTCGGGAAGTCGATGCCGATCGAGCCGCCGATGCCGTGCCGCTCAATCGCCTGCGCCGCGGCATGCGCGGCGGCGATCGACAGGGCCCCGTGCGGCGGCGCGCCGTCGACATCGAACAACGTCATCGCCGGCGTCACCGCCATGCGCAGCCAGCCGCCGGGAAAGGCGATGTCGCCGGTAATCGCCTCGTCGAGCACCTCCGACCAGCCCGCCGCCTCGAACGCGTCGGGCTGGTGCGCATGACAGTCGATGACGGGGATGCCGGTCGCAGCGATGCGCTCGCGCAAGGTCGGGCCGGGGCGCGGCGCGCCCTCGGCAGGGACGGCCTTGGGCAACCGGCGGCGGCCGCGCTCGACAATCCCTTCGCGCACGATGCGGATGGTGAGCGACGCGCGTTGGGTGATGCCGGGGGGCAGCGGCTCGACCAACGCCTCGCCCTGCCGGTCGGGCAGCGCCACCTTGCCAGTGCGCGGGCCGGTCCGCTCGATCAGGCGCGCGCGGGCGATCATGCCCTCATGCGGGCCGCTGGCCTCGACCTCGATCCGCGCCTTCCAGATGCGGCCGCGCGACACGAGCGCCGCGCGCGCCTCACCGATCCCGGCCTCGAACAGCCACTCAGCCAAGCGGGAAGCCCGCGCTTTCGAGCAGCGCGCGCGTGTCGAAGAGCGGCAGGCCGATGACGCCCGAATGGCTGCCCGACAGGAAGCGGACGAACGCCTCGGCCCGGCCCTGGATGGCATAGCCGCCCGCCTTGCCTAGCCCCTCGCCACAGTCGACATATCGGTCGATCTCGACCTCGGTCAGCCGCTTGAACGCGACCACCGTGTCGGACAGGCGGGTGCGCGCCCGCCCGTCGGTGCCGATGACGCAGACGGCGGAGAGCGCATGATGACGGCGGCCCGACAAGAGGCGGAGAAGCTCGCGCTGGATCTCGGGCGTCTCAGCCGGGGGGAGGATGCGGCGCCCGACCGCGATCGTGGTGTCGCCAGCGACGACGATCTCGCCCTCGGCGCGGTCCACCGCGCGCGCCTTGGCCTCGGCAAGACGGAGGGCATAGGGACGCGGCAGCTCGCCCTTGAGTGGCGATTCGTCGATGTTGGGGGCAGCGACGCGCGCGGGCACCGCACCGATGCGCGCAAGCAGATCCCGCCGCCGCGGCGAGGTGGAGGCGAGCACGAGTTGCACGGGGTCGCAGCCTTAGCGGCGCAGGATCAGGACGACGACGGGCCGGGGCCGCCGCGACCGGGCATGAAGCGATAGGTGATGCGACCCTTGGTCAGGTCATAGGGGGTCAGCTCGACCAGCACCTCGTCGCCGACGAGCACGCGGATGCGGTTCTTGCGCATCTTGCCCGCGGTGTGCCCCAGGATCTCGTGATCATTCTCGAGCCGGACGCGGAACATCGCATTGGGGAGCAATTCCACCACGCGCCCACGCATTTCGAGCAGTTCTTCCTTGGCCAAACGCAGTCCTCACGGGGTTCGCAAAAGTCGCGGGCCTATACGCCCGGACGGCAAAAAAGGAAAGCGCCGCGGCGGCTTGGACGGGTAAGGGGCGAAGGCCGCCCCTCAGCCATGGTTCAGATGCCGCGCGGCACGACCTATATAATGACGATGGCGCGCAATTCGAGGGCGGTTCGGTGAGCTATACCGCGATGCAAGGGCGCGAGCGCGTGCCCGGCGCGGTCGGCGCGATCGTGGCGACTGCGCTGTTCGGCTGGGCGCTGATCGCGGGCCTGGGCTTCGATCCCGTCGCCCGCGTGGTCGAGAGCCTCAAGACCTTCGACGTCGCGCCGCAGCCGCCTCCGCCACCCGACCCCGTCATCCCTCCGCCCCGCCGCGATAAGCGACCCGAGGGCGAGGCGGCGCCGCCGAACCTCCGCTCGAAGGCCACGCAAGTGACCGCGCCCAAGCCGCTGGTCGTCCTTCCCCTGCCCCCGCCGCCGATCGTCGTCGCCGAGAAGCCGGGGCCGGGCATCCAGGCGACCAGCGGCGCCGCCGACGTGCCGGGGCCCGGCACCGGCGCGGGCGGGGTCGGCAACGGCTTCGGCGCGGGCGGCGAGGGCGATGGTGAGGGCGGCGGCTGGACTGACGAGACGCCGCCGATCCAGATCCGCGGCGACATCGCCGATGCCGACTACCCCGCGCACCTTGCCGATGCCGGGATCGGCGGGCGCGTGGGCGTGCGCTATCGCGTCGATCCCGACGGGCGCGCGCGCGACTGCCGTGTCACCCGGTCGAGCGGCACCGCCGAGTTGGACGCGCTGACCTGCAATTATATCGAGCGCCGCTTCCGCTTCCGCCCTTCCCGCGACGCGCGCGGGCGGCCAGTGGCGGCGGAGATCGTCGAGAATCACGAATGGGTACCCGAGGGAATGGGCAACTAGCGGCCTGCCAAGGGATCCGCATTCTTCAGCTCGGCAGGATATAGTAGAACAACATCGTCGTGACGAACCACGCTGCCGCGCCAAAACCGGCACCGGTCACGACACTCAATAGCATCCTGTTCCACCGTCGATCAGCGGCCACCGCCACCATGAGCGAAAGCGTGAAGATGGCGAAGAAAGCAAGAATACCAGCCATACAAGTTCATCATCGTCGATTGCCCAAGTTGCCAGCGAGCGAGGGCAAGAGCCCTACTTTCCCAGCCGAATCGGCGGCGAGTAATCCGCCTGCGTCATGAAGATCGTCTCGACCCGCGCGACCAGCTTACCGTTCGCCTCCGACGCGGCGGCTACGCGCTTCCATTCGGGATCGGCGACGAAAGCGGCCCAGCTCTTCTCGCGCGCGGTGCGGTCGGGATAGGCGAGGACGTAGACGACGCGGCCGCCGGGCGACTTCTCGTTCGGCGCCTCGACCCAGTAGGCGACGTTGGTCATGCCGTGCTTCTCGAACAGCCCCAGCGTATGGCCGCGGAAGCGGGCGTTGAGCGCATCGAGCTTGCCCGGCGCGGCGTGGTAGATGCGCAGTTCGTAGGTGGCAGCGCGCGGATCGAGACGCGGCTGTGCGGCCTCGGCCAGCGCGAGCGTGGTCAGGGCAACGATCATGCAGTCTTCTCCTTGGGATCGCCCCGCCCCGCGACCATCGTCGCGATGGCGAGGTCGCCGGTGACGTTGAGCATCGTCCGGCACATGTCGAGAAAGCGATCGACGCCGAGGATCAACCCGATCGCGACCGGCGGCACGCCGACGCTCGCCAGGATGATCGCGACGACCGGCAGCGAGCCCGCCGGTACGCCCGCGGTGCCGATGCCGCCGAGAATGCAAACGAGCATGACGCTGCCCTGCTGCGCGAGGCTGAGTTCGACGCCGAAGAACTGAGCGAGGAAGATGACGGCAACGCCCTCGAACATCGCGGTGCCGTTCTGATTGGCGGTGGCGCCGATCGTCAGCACGAAGCGCGCGATCTTGCGCGGCAGCTTCAGCTCGGTCTCCGCAGCGGACAGGGCAGCGGGCAGCGTCGCGTTGGACGAGGCGGTGGAGAAAGCCATCAGCATCGGCGACTGGACGCCGCGGAAAAAGCCGACCGGCCCGCGGCCCGCGAACAGCCAGACGCCGATCGGATAGACGACGACCATCTGGATCGCGAGCGCGCCGATCACCGTGCCAACAAACGCGCCCAGGCGAACGAGCACGTCGGCACCGAACTCGGCGGTCAGGTTGAACATGAAGCAGAAGACCGCGATCGGCGCCAGCCGGATGACGAAGCCGATCAGCGTCAGCGTGACCTCGAGCAACCCCTCGACCGCGCCCTTGAGCACAACGACCTTGTCCTCGGGCGCGACGACCATTCCGATGCCGAAGGCAAGCGCGAACACCATCACCGCGAGGATGTCATCGTCGGCGGCGGCACGCACGACGTTCGAGGGAATGATGGCCAGCGCGCTCTCCATGCCCGACGGCGACCCTTGCGACTTGCCGAGGATGGCGCCCGCACCCTCCCGCGCGCTCTCCAGCATCGCCTTGGCCGTCGCCGGATCGACGCCGTCGCCGGGTCGGATCAGGTTGACCAGTAGGAGGGCGATCACGACCGAGAGCGTCGACAGCACCGCGGTGAAGAGGAGCGTCCGCAACCCGACGCGCTTGAGCGAGGCAAGATCGCCCATCTCGGTCACGCCCGTCACCAGCGCCGCGAACAGGAGCGGGATGACGAGCATGAACAGGAGCCGCAGGAAGATCTGGCCAAGCGGTCCGGTCACGTAGGTCGTCACCGCCTCGACCCACCCTGCGCCCCCGGCCGCCCAGCTTGCGGCGAGGCCGAGGACGAGGCCGGCGGCCAGCCCCGCCAGCATCTGGAGATGCAGCGGGAAGCGCCCGCCCGCTGCCGTGCCCGCTTCCTTGCCGGCGTCGGGGCGGGCGCCCTCGGTCAACCCATGCCCGCCAGCGCCGCGAGCAGCAGCAGCGCGACGATATTGGTGATCTTGATCATCGGGTTGACCGCGGGACCGGCGGTGTCCTTGTACGGATCGCCCACGGTGTCGCCGGTGACGGCGGCCTTGTGCGCCTCCGACCCCTTGCCACCATAATTGCCGTCCTCGATATACTTCTTGGCATTGTCCCACGCGCCGCCGCCCGACGTCATCGAGATGGCAACGAAAAGCCCCGAGACGATGACCCCCAGGAGCATCGCACCGAGCGCGGCGAAGCCCTGTGCCTGCCCCGCCACCGCGGTCACGATGAAGTAGATCGCGACCGGCGCGAGCACGGGGAGGAGCGAGGGGACGATCATCTCACGGATCGCCGCGCGCGTGACGATATCGACGGTGCGGGCATAGTTCGGCCGGCTGGTGCCCGCCATGATGCCGGGGTTCGATCGGAACTGATCGCGCACATCCTCCACCACCGATCCCGCCGCACGGCCGACCGCGGTCATGCCGAACGCGCCGAAGAGGTACGGGAGCAGCGCGCCGAGCAGCAGGCCGACGATGACATAGGGGTTGGACAGGCTGAAATCGACGGACAGCTCGGGAAAGAATGCCTTGAGGTCGGTGGTGTACGCGCCGAACAGCACCAGCGCCGCGAGCGCCGCCGAGCCGATCGCATAACCCTTGGTCACCGCCTTGGTCGTGTTGCCGACAGCATCCAATGCATCGGTGCGCCCGCGCACGTCGTCGGGCAGCCCCGCCATTTCTGCAATCCCGCCGGCATTGTCGGTGACCGGACCATAGGCATCGAGCGCGACGACCATGCCCGCCAGCGCCAGCAGCGCGGTCGCGGCGAAGGCGACGCCGATGATCCCGGCGAGCTGATACGCCGCCACCACCGCGACGACGATGACAAGCGTGGGCAGCGCGGTCGATTCGAGGCTGATCGCGAGACCCTGGATGACGTTGGTGCCGTGGCCGGTGACGCTCGCCTTGGCGATCGACTTTACCGGGCGATAGTTGGTGCCGGTGTAATATTCGGTAATCCAGACGAGCAGCCCGGTAACGGCCAACCCGATCATCATGCACCAGAACAGGTCCCAGCCGTTGAAGCTGGTCGCCGCGTCGGGCAGCGGCCCGCCCTCGGTCGTGAGCGCGTCGGTGCCCGCCTCGAGGAAACCGGCGCCGCCGATGGGCGCCGACAGGTCGCCGAGCGTCAT
The DNA here is from genome assembly GCF_002351485.1 of Sphingomonas spermidinifaciens. Taxonomy (GTDB): domain Bacteria; phylum Pseudomonadota; class Alphaproteobacteria; order Sphingomonadales; family Sphingomonadaceae; genus Sphingomonas; species Sphingomonas spermidinifaciens. Next base: position 1,948,812 of record NZ_NWMW01000001.1, read on the forward strand.
CTGCATCGCCAGCCAGATCGCCGGGACGGCGAGGATCGCGGTGGTCCAGAACCCCTTGTAGAGCGCGCCCATGATCGATCCGCCCTTGCCCAGCCGGACCATGTAGGTCCCGAGGATCGAGGTGACGATGCAGACGCCCCCGACGATCAGCGGCAACGCCATGAGCTGGAGCAGGTTCTCCGCCGCGGGCAGCAACAGCGCGATCGAGACCATCGTCAGGCCGAGGGTCACGACATAGGTTTCGAACAGATCGGCGGCCATGCCGGCGCAGTCGCCCACATTGTCGCCCACGTTGTCGGCGATGACGGCGGGGTTGCGGGGATCGTCCTCGGGAATGCCCGCCTCGACCTTGCCGACGAGGTCGGCGCCGACATCGGCCGCCTTGGTGAAGATGCCGCCGCCCAGCCGCGCGAAGATCGAGATCAGCGACGCGCCGAACGCCAGCGCGGTCAGCGCCTCGACGATGTGGCGACGGTCGGCCTCGACGGCCAGGTCCATGCCGCCCGGCCCGATCAGGTAAGCGAAGATGCCCGCGATCGCGAGCAAGCCGAGGCCCGCGACAAGCATGCCGGTGACCGCGCCCGACCGGAACGCCATGGTGAGCCCGCCCTGGAGCGAGGTGCGCGCCGCTTCCGCCGTGCGGACGTTGGCGCGGACCGAGATCAGCATGCCGACATAGCCGGCGATGCCCGACAGCACCGCGCCGATCGCGAAACCGATGGTGGAGAGGAGGCCGAGCGTCGGCGCGAGGATGACGGCGACAATCACGCCGACGATGGCGATGGTGCGGTACTGGCGGCCGAGATAGGCCTTGGCGCCCTCCTGGATCGCGCCAGCAATGTCCTGCATCCGGGCGTCGCCGGCGGGCGCGCGCAGCACCTGCGCGGCGGTGACGATGCCATACAGGACCGCGAGCACGCCGCATCCGATGGCGATCAGAACAATGTCCATGTCGCTGACTTCCCCTCATCCTAATGGGGCGCCCGCGCCGATACGATGCCGCCGCGGGTCACCGGGCGGGTAGGGGTAGTGAGCGATCCGGCCCCGCGCAAGCGGCGCTTTCGCGCTCAGTCGCGCCCGTGTTCCCAGCCAAGCGAGGCGGGCAGCGGCACAGATTCACCTGCATCAATCAGGCGAAGGCCGAACCCCGTCTCGGTCCAGCCGACGCGCTTGGCCTCGACCGGCGGCGTTACGCTTCGCGGCAGTGAAAAGAGAAGCGCATAATCGTCGCCCGCGGTCGCCGCCTCAAGTCGCGCGGCGCGACTTGAGCCGGTGCGCTCGCGCGCGGCGTCGGAGCGCGGGATGCACGACAGGTCGATCACCGCGCCAAGCTCGCTTGCCGCCGCCATGCGCGCGGCGTCGATGAGGAGGCCGTCGGAGACATCGGTCATCGCGCTGACGATCTGGCCGAGCGCCATTCCCGCCTCGATCAACGGCACCGGCCGGCGATAGGCGCGGAGCAGTGCCTCCGGCCCCTCGCCGCTGCGCGCTACCTCGAGCCCCAGCCGCGCATCGCCGATCGTGCCCGCGACCCACAGCGCCTGCCCCGGCAGCGCACCGCTCCTCAGCGGTACCTTCCCGCCCGCGCGGCCGATCGCGGTCAGCGAGAGCGTGCGCGCCCCCTGCCCCCGGACGGTGTCGCCGCCGAGCAGCGGACAGGCGAACTCGGCACAGGCCGCACCGAGTCCCTTCAGGAAAGCTCGGTCCCAGGCGTCGTCACCGAGCGGATAGCCGAGCAGCACGCCGACCGGCTCCGCCCCCTTGGCGGCGAGGTCAGACAGGTTCACCGCCATCAGCTTCCACGCCACGTCCTCTGGCGGGTCGTCCGAGAGATAGTGGACACCCTCGACCAGCAGGTCCTTGGTCAGCACGAACTCGGACAGGCGCGCGGTGTCGTCGGTCAGGTTCATCGCACCAGGGTGCAGCGGCAGACCGCGAAGTGCGGACAAGAAATCGGCTTCATTCACGCGACCCGGCTAGCGCGCTTTGCGGCGCTTGTCTTGCCCATGCGACTTGGCCCGGCCGCGCGAGCAAGATAAGTCCGCTTCCATATTCAACGTGCAAAGGGGGTGTACGATGCGAAAGCTGCTGTCGATCGGGGCGTTGTTGCTGGCGGTATCGGGTACGATGCCGGCGGCGGCGCAGGATCGCGGGTTCGAGGACGAGGTGCTGCGACGTCTTGATCGCATGGAACGACGCATCGACGCGCTTGAGCGCGAACTCGATCGCGAGCGCGGTTACGACCGGCCGCGCGGCGGCTATTCACAGCGGCCGGCGGCGCGCGAGGAGACGGTTGCGGCGGTCAGCCTGCTTTGTGGTGCCGATTGCGGAATGGCGGCGGCCAATTACTGCCGACGCGCGGGCTTCCAGCGCGGCGTCGCGGTGACGATCGAGAAGCGCATGAACCTCGACCACGTCACCCGCGCGCGCTGTTTCGACTGATCGGTCGCGCCGCCGTCCGATCGGGACGGCGGCGCGACTCAAAGGTCAGCGGCAGCGGACGCCGCCGCGGTCGATTTCGCGGCCGAGCAGCGCGCCGCCGCCCGCGCCAAGCAACGTACCGAGCGTGCCGCCACCGACGAGGTTGCCAAGCACGCCGCCGCCGACCGCACCGACGACGAGGCCGGTGGTGCCATCGTTACGGCGGCAATAGGCGCGGCCATCGCGGCCGCGATAGATGCGGTCGTCACGGCTAAGGCGCCGCTCGCGATAACGGCCCTCGCGATAGCTGCGGCTGGGTTCCCAGTCGCGGCGGTCGCCACGCCAGCGATAATCGTCGCGGTCGCGTCGCTGCATTTCGGGCGCTGCGCTCGGCATTGCCGCGACGGGCATCGCGGTGAGCGGCAGCGCGGCGATAAGGGCGAGGGGCAGGAAACGCTTCATCGGGACACTCCTTTAGGACTGCCCTACAACCCGCCGGTCTTGGTTCGGGTTCAGCCCGCAGCGGGGGCGCCGCGCACTTCCCGGGCGACCGCGTCGAGCAGGCCGTTGACGAATCCCTTCTCGCGCCGGTCGTAAAAGGCGTCGGTGACGTCGAGATACTCGCTGATCACCGCGCCCACGGGCACGTCGGGACGTGCGATCAGCTCATAGGTGCCGCAGCGCAGGATCTGGCGCATCGGCTTATCGAGCCGATCGAGCGACCAGCCAGTGGCGAGCTTGCCAGCGACCGCGGCGTCGATTTCCGCAAGCCGCGCCATCGTGCCCTGGACGAGATCGTCGAAGAAATGGACGTCCGCGTCGTGATACTCGGCATCCTCGATGGTGGCGCCCAGGCGGTGCTGGTGGAATTCGTGCAGCAGCGCGGGAATCGCCGTCCCCTCCATCTCGTGCTGGTACAGCGCCTGAATGGCGGCAAGCCGCGCGGCGGCGCGGGCCTGGGTGCGGGAGCGGGACTTGGGACTGGGCATTCGGGTTCCGGAACTTGGGGAAATCAGGGCAGGCGAAGCGCGACCGAGCGAGCGTGCGCGGGCAGCCCCTCCGCCTCGGCCAGACGCACTGCAGCGGGGCCGATCGCGGCGAGGCCTTCCTGGCTGAGAGACAGGAAGCTCGTACGCTTCATGAAGTCGATCACCGACAGCCCGCTTGCGAAACGCGCGCGGCGGCCGGTCGGCAGGACGTGATTCGGTCCGGCGACATAGTCGCCCACCGCCTCGGGCGTATGGCGGCCGAGAAAGACCGACCCAGCGTGGCGGACGAGGTCGAACAGCGGCGCCGGATCGGCGACGGCAAGCTCGAGATGCTCGGGCGCGAGGCGATTGACGAGCGGCATCGCCTCGGCAAGCGAGGGGACGAGGACGATTGCGCCGTTGGCGTCCCATGCCGCGCGCGCCACTTTAGCGGTCGAGAGCGTGCCGATCTGGCGATCCACCGCATCGGCGACCGCATCGGCGAAGCCCGCATCGTCGGTGAACAGGATCGACTGGCTGGTGGGATCGTGCTCCGACTGGCTCAGGAGGTCCGCGGCGGTCCATTCGGGATCGTTGGCGCCGTCGGCGACGACGACGATCTCGCTCGGCCCCGCAACCATGTCGATGCCGACGACGCCGAAGAGCTGGCGCTTGGCCTCCGCGACCCAGGCATTGCCGGGGCCGCAGATCACGTCGACAGCCTTGATACGGTCGGTGCCGTAAGCGAGCGCAGCAACCGCCTGCGCGCCGCCGACGCGCCACACCTCGTCCGCGCCGACCAGCGCCGCCGCGGCAAGGACGAGCGGGTTGACCTCCCCGTTCGGAGTTGGCGTGACGATCACCAACCGCTCGACGCCGGCAACGCGCGCGGGGATCGCGTTCATCAGCACCGAACTGGGATAGGCGGCACGCCCGCCGGGCACGTATAGCCCCGCCGCATCCACCCCGCGCCAGCGTGCGCCGGTAACGATGCCGTTCGCCTCCGCATACTCGGCGTCGGCGGGCCGTTGTTTCTCGTGATAGGCGGCAATGCGGTCGCGCGCCAGCTTCAGCGCCACGCGCAGGTCGGAGTCGAGGGTCGCGAGGGCCGCGTCGCAATCGGCGCGCTCGATTCGCCAGCCGCTCTCGTTGAGGTCGTGGCCGTCGAACTTCTTGGTGAAGGCGTGGATCGCGGCATCGCCCTCCCGTCGCACGCTGCCGATGATCGCGGCGACGTCGCGCGAAACGTCGGCATCGGCCTCGCGCCGGTCATTGACCAGCGCATCGAACGCGGCGGCGAAGCCGGGGGCGGCGGTGTCGAGGCGGATCATGCGGCGGCCTTTCCGGCGACGGCCGCGCGGAAGGCGTCGACCAGCCCGACCACCTCACCGCGCGTCTTGAACGCGGCGCGGTTGACGACCAGCCGCGATGAAACCTCGGCGATCGGCTCGACCTCCACCAGCCCGTTCTCCTTGAGCGTCCGGCCCGAGCTGACCAGATCGACGATGCGCGGCGCGAGGCCGAGGATGGGCGCGAGCTCCATTGCGCCGTTCAGCTTCACGCACTCGGCCTGCACGCCGCGCGCCTCGAAATGGCGGCGGGTGATGCCGGGATACTTGGTGGCTATGCGGACGTGGCTCCAGCCGCGCGGGTCGTCCTTGGCGGCCATGTCGGCGGGCTCGGCGACCGAGATGCGGCAATGGCCGATGCCGAGATCGACGGGGGCGTAGAGCTCGGCATAGGCGAACTCCATCAGCACGTCGGAGCCGACGATGCCGAGCTGCGCCGCGCCGTGCGCGACGAAGGTAGCGACATCGAACGCGCGGACGCGGATCAGGTCGATGTCGGCCCGGTTGGTGGCGAAGCGCAGCGCCCGGCTGTCCTCGTCCGAAAAGGCCGGCTCGGGTACGATTCCCGCCGCGGCGAGCAGCGGCAGCGCCTCGGACAGGATACGGCCTTTCGGCACGGCGATGACGAGTGGGCTTTTCATGGGACGGCGCGCTTTACTTGGGGGGCCGCGCGGGTGCAACAAGGCGCGGTTGATACGGCCCTAAGTCCTCCGGAGCCCCGATGATCTTTCGCAGTCTGCTGCTTGCCTCGCTTTCGCTCGCCACCGTCGCCGCCGCGCAGGAGGCGCCCGCCCCTGCCCCCAACCCCGCTGAGGTGAATGCCCGCGTCAACGCCGCGCTGCCCGAGGCCGAGGCGGCGATGAAGGCGCACGTCATGTTCCTGGCGAGCGACGCGATGCAGGGGCGCGAGGCGGGAACCGACAGCTACAACGTCGCCGCGCAGTACGTCGCCGCGCAATATTACGCCGCGGGGCTGCGACCCGCGGGCGACAGTGGCAGCTACCTCCAGACCGTGCCGCTGGTCAGCTACAAGCCGGCCGACAAGGGCAGCTTCGGCTGGGCGCCCAGGGGCGGCAGCGCGACCGCGTTGACCTTCGGCGAGGAGTATCTGCCCGGCGCCGACCCGATGCGCGCCGAGACGACGGTGGACGCGCCGGTCGTGTTCGTCGGCTACGGCATCGACGCGCCCGCCTTCAAGCGCAACGACTATGCCGGCGTCGACGTCCACGGCAAGGTCGTCGCCTTCTTCTCGGGGGCGCCCGCGGGGCTGCCGGGCGAGGAGCGCGCGCATTTCGGCAATGCCGCGAACAAGGCGGTGACCGCGCAGGCCAAGGGCGCGGTCGGCGTCATCGTGCTCGAGTCGCCGTCGAGCGCGCGTGTCCGCCCCTTCTCGCGCCTGGCCGAGACCTGGGACAGCGCGCGCATGACCTGGGCCGAGAAGGACGGCACCGGCTTCTTCGCCGCGCCGAAGGCGCCGGCGCTCGGCACGCTGAGCATGAAGGGCGCGGAGAAGCTGTTCGCGGGCGCGAAGACCCCATGGGCCAGCGTCGTTGCAACCGCCGAGAACCCCAATGCCAAGTTCCGCGCGACCGAGCTGCCCGGCCGCCTGTCGGTCCGGCTCAAGACCGAGACGAAGCCCGTCACGAGCTATAACGTCGCCGGCCTGCTGCCCGGCAGCGATCCCAAGCTCAAGGACGAAGTGGTCGTCCTCACCGCCCATCTCGACCATGTCGGCGTCGGCAAGGCCAAGAACGGCGACACGATCTACAACGGCGCGATGGACAATGCGGTCGGCATCGCCTCGCTGATCGAGGAGGCCAAGCGGTTCAAGGCGGCGGGCGCTGCGCCCAAGCGTTCGGTGCTGTTCCTTGCGGTCACGGCGGAGGAAAAGGGCCTGGTCGGCGCGGATTACTTCGCCCACTATCCGACGCTGCCCAAGGCGAACCTCGTCGCCGACGTCAATCTCGACATGCCAATCATCACTTACAAGTTCGAGGATATCGTCGCCTTCGGCGCGGACCGCACGACGCTGGGCCAGTACGTCAAGAACGCCGCCGGCAAGCTCAATCTCGAAATCTCGCCCGACCCGATGCCCGATCAGGGCTTCTTCGTGCGCTCCGACCATTATCGCTTCGTCCAGCAGGGCATTCCGAGCGTGTTCGTTTGGCCGGGCACCAAGGGGCCGGGCAAGGCGGCGTTCGACGCGTTCCTGTCGACGCACTATCACCAGCCGAGCGACGAGGTCGGCCAGACGCCGCCGATCGACTGGTCGTCGGGGGTGCGCTTCATCGAAGCGAACTACATGATCGCGCGTGAGATCGCCGACGCGCCCGAGCGGCCGCGCTGGAACAAGGGCGACTTCTTCGGCACGCTCTACAATGGGTTAGGCGCAAAGTGAGGGCGCTGCTGCTCGGCGGCGCCGCGGCGCTTCTGATCGCGGCGACCGATGCGCCGCTTCCCCCGGATCAGGCGGCGATGAAGGCGCATGTCGCTTTTCTCGCTGATGATGCACTCAAGGGGCGGCAGGCGGGCAGCCCTGAACACGACGTCGCCGCGGCCTATGTGGCGGCACGGATGCAGGAAGCGGGGCTGACCCCCGCGGGCGATAACGGGACGTGGCGCCAGACGGTCCCGCTGGTCGCCGCCCGACCGCTGGAGGGGACCGCATCGCTGACGCGGGCGGGCGCGACCCAACCGCTGGTTGCGGGCACCGATTTCGTCGGGCGAGCCAGCCTGACCGACGCCGACCGCACCGTCGAGGGCGAGGTCGTGTTCGCCGGATACGGCGTCGTCGATCCGACCCGCGGGGTGGACGACTATCGCGGCCTCGACGTGAACGGCCGTATCGTGGCCGTCCTCTATGGCGGGCCGCCGGGCCTCAACAGCGAGGTCGCCGCGCATTACGGCAACCGGGAGGTGAAGGCCGAGATCGCCGGCAAGCGCGGGGCGAAGGGCATCGTCTTCATTGAATCGGCGGCGATCCGCGCGACCTACGACTTTCCCGCGATCGTCGAGGCGTGGTCGGGGCCGAGCATGAACTGGACCCGCCCCGGCCAGCCGCGCGGCGACGGCGCGCCGCAACTGGCGGCGATTAGCGAGGCGGGCGCAGCGAAGCTGTTCGCCCGCTCGCCGGTCGCGTGGGACCGCGTGCGCAAGGCCGATGCCGCCAAGAAGCCGGTGCCGACGGGCGCTCTCGGCGTCACCGCGCGCTTTGCCCAGCGCAGCGAGATCGTGTCGCTGACCAGCGCCAATATCGTCGGCAAGCTCGAGGGGAGCGACCCTGCGCTCCGCAACGAATATGTCGTGCTGACCGCGCATCTCGACCATATAGGCGTCGGCGAGCCGGTGAACGGCGACGCGATCAACAACGGCGCAATGGACAATGCGATGGGTATCGCCTCGATGCTCGAGGCCGCGCGCGCCTTTCGCGACGCGGGGGCGCCCCCGAAGCGCAGCCTGCTGTTCCTCGCGGTGACCGCCGAGGAAGAGGGGCTGATCGGCTCGGATTATTATGCGCGCTTTCCCACCGTGCCGAAGGGGTCGATCGTCGCCGACGTCAATCTCGACATGCCGATCATGACCTACAAGTTCGAGGACATCATCGCGTACGGCGCCGACCGGTCGAGCATCGGGCCGGTGCTGGCGAAGGTGGCGAGTGCCGAGGGGCTGAAGCTCAGCCCCGACCCGGCGCCGGAAGAATCGAACTTCGTGCGCACCGATCACTACAGCTTCGTCAAGCAGGGCGTCCCCTCGGTCTCGATCGACGCCGGCTGGAGCGGACCGGGCAAGGCGGCGACCAAGGACTTCCTCGACAAGCATTACCACCAGCCGTCGGACGACATGAAGCTGCCCTTCGACTGGGCCTCGGCGCGCCGCTTTGCGATGCTCAACTACAAGCTCGCGCGCCAGCTCGCCGACGGGCCGCGGCCGACCTGGAACAAGGGTGACTTCTTCGGCTCGCTCTATGGGGGCACACCCAGCCAGTGAGGCTGCTGATCTTCGGGCTCGGCTATAGCGCGAAGGTCATCGCCGCTCGGCTCGCCCCGCGCGGCTGGCGGGTCGCGGCTACGACGCGCGATGGACGCGACGGGACGATCGCTTTCGACGATGCCGAGCGGGTGCGGTTCGAGGCGGGCGCGGCGACGCACATCCTGTCGAGCGTGCCGCCGGGCGAGGCGGGCGATCCGGTACTCGCCGCCTATGGCGACGCACTGGGGGTCGCTGCGCTCGCCTATCTCTCCTCGACCGGCGTCTATGGCGATGCGGGCGGGGCGTGGGTCGACGAGAGCGCACCGATCCGCGGGCGACGGGCGAACCGGAACGAGGCCGATGCCGCGTGGCTGGCGCGGGGTGCGCGCGTGTTTCGCCTGCCCGGCATCTACGGCCCCGGCCGCTCGCCGCTCGACCGGGTGGCAGCGGGCGAGGCGCACCGGACCGGCATCGCGGGACAGGTATTCAGCCGCATCCACGTCGAGGATCTGGCCGAGGGGGTGGCGAAGGGGCTCGACGCACCGCCGGGTGCCTACAACCTCGCCGACGATCACCCTTGCGCGCAGGACGAGGTGGTCGCCTTCGCCGCGCGACTGCTCGGCCTCGATCCACCGCCGGTGGTGCCGCTGGAAGCGCTCAGCCCCGCCGCGCGCGCCTTTCATGCGGAGAACCGCCGCGTCGCCAACGGGCGGGCGAAGCGGCTGCTCGGTTGGCAGCCGCGATATGCCGACTATCGGTTGGGCCTGCGCGCCCTCAACGCCACGACCAGCCCGGTCATCGCCAGTACCGCGCCGGCGCCCGCCAGCACCGACCAGCGATAGCCCTCGAACAGGGTCGACAGCGCCATCGCGATGACGGGGACCAGCACCCCCGAATAGGCTGCCTTGGCCGGCCCGATCGTGCGGATGATCCCGAAATAGAGCGTGAAGGCGAGCGCCGAGGCGGCGAGGCCCAGATAGAGCAGCCCCGCGACATAAGCGGGGCTCCAATCGAAGCGCGGCGGCCCCGTGGTCGTCCAGGCGAACGCCGCATCGATGCCCGCGCCGATCAGCATCGCCCAGCCGAGCATCGCCGCCATCGGATAGGCGCGTGCGGTTCCCGACGCCTGCATGACGTTGGCGACCGACGCCGAACACACCCCGGCCAGCGTGATTGCGATGCCCGTCAGCGTGCGGCTCGCCCCGCCGGCGTCGATCCGCGCCTCGTGGATGAACAATAGCGCGATTCCGCCCATCGCGATCACCGACCCGGCGATCAGCTGCCGCCCCATACGCTGCCCGAGGAAGAGGCGCGAGAGGATCGCGTTGGGCACCAGCAACAGCGCGAACACCACCGCCACAAGCCCCGAGGTGACATAAAGTTCGGCGCGATAGACGAAGTTGAAGTTGAGCACGAACTGCATGAGCCCCAGCAGCGCCGCGAAGCGCAGCCCGCGCGCATCGAGCGCCAGCGGCTCGCGCCGCCACAGCCCCCAGCCGAGCATCGCCGCGCCGCCGATGGCGAAGCGATAGGCAACCGACCAACTCGGCGGCACCTGTCCCAGCTGGCCGGTGATGACGATCCAGGTCGATCCCCAGATCAGCGTGACGATGCCGAACGGGATCAGCACCGACAGTCGCGTCGATTGCGGGCGCGGCGCGCCCGTCACAGCGCGGCGATGGCGTCGGCGAGCGGCCGGACCGCCGCCTCGCCCTGATCCCATGCCGTCACGAAGCGCGCCTGCCCCGGCCCCCAGTCGTAGAAGTCGAAGCCCTGCGTGCGGAGGGACGCTGCCTCTTCGGCGGAAAGGCGCAGGAACACCTCGTTCGCCTCAACCGGCTCGACCAGCCGGTGCGGCGCGGCGGCGGCGATCAGCGCCGCCCCGGCATTTGCCGCGCGGGCATTGGCGAGCCAGACGTCGCCCTCGAGCATCGCAAGCAGCTGCGCGGCGAGATAGCGCCCCTTCGACTGGAGGTGCCCGGCGCGCTTGCGGCGATAGCGGGTGGTGGCGGCAAGGTCGGGGCGGAAGAACACCAGCGCCTCGGCCGACATGCCGCCATTCTTGACGAAGCCGAAAGAGAGCGCATCGACGCCCGCGCGCCACGTGACCTCGGCCGGCGCGCAACCGAGATGCGCAACGGCGTTGGCGAAGCGCGCGCCGTCCATGTGGAGGGCGAGCCCTCGGCGCTTGGCTACCTCGCCGATCGCGGCGACTTCGGCGGGGGTGTAGACGCGCCCCGCCTCGGTCGCGTTGGTGATGCTGATCGCGTGGGGCTGGACCTGATGCACGTCGTCGCGGATCGCCGACGCGGTGTCCTCGATCGACTGCGGGGTCAGCTTGGCCCCCTCGCCCTCGATCAGCAGCAGCTTGGCGCCATGGGTGTAGAACTCCGGCGCGCCGCATTCATCGACCTGGATATGGGCCTCTCGGTGGCAGAGGACGGCACCGTGCGGCGGGACCATCGCGGCGAGCGCCAGCGCATTGGCGGCGGTGCCGGTCGGGACCCAGAGGACCGCCACGTCGGTGCCGAACAGGTCGGAGAATGCGCCGTCGAGCCGCTGCGACCACCCATCGCCGTCATAGGCGGTGTCCTGCACGTTCGCCTCGACCAACGCGGCCATGACGGCGGGACAAGCGGGAGCGGCATTGTCGGAGAAGAAGCGCATGTCTCCGCGCTTTAGACCGCGGCGGGCGGCCGTCAATGACGACGAAGGCGCCGCCGCATCGCCCGCGCGCGGCGGCGGACGCCCTTGACCAGCCTGCCATGCCCGGCGGGCTCGAACGCCTGGTCGGGATGCTCGGGGTCGAGTGCCTGGCTGCGCGCGATCCCGCGCTGAAGGTCGCCCTTCTCGGGCGGATCAAAGGGCTTGAGCGTCCGCCCCGACCCGCGCAGCCGCTCGACCGTGGCGATCAACGAGCCCGTCTGCGCCAGCGTCTCGGCGACGACCGCCGGTGCAACGCCCAGATGCTCCCCCATCAGGTCGTCGCGGATGCCGGCGATCGCCGCGCGGCGATCGTCGCTGTTCGCCTCGATCACGAGATCGCATTCGCTGTCGAGGCCCATCGACCGGTTGTTCATGTTGGCCGAACCGACGCGCAGCACCTCGTCATCCGCGATCATGATCTTGGCATGGACGTAGATGTCGGCCCCGCGATGCGTGACGGGGGTATAGATGCGGATGCGGTCATGGTGCGGGTGACGGCGCAGCGCATGGACGAGTTCGGCGCGGGCGGCGCCCATCACCTCTTCCTCGAGCCAGCCATCGGCCTTGAACGGGTTGACGATGACGAATTCGGGGCCGTCCTTCTCATCGAGCCGTTTGCAGATCGCCTCGGCGATCACGCGCGAGGCGAAATACTGCGTTTCGATATAGGCGAAGCGCTTCACGCCTTCGATCATGGCGACGAACATCGCCTCGATCTCGCGCAGTTCGTCGATCTCGCCGTTCGCGCCGCGAGTCCGGGCGATGGTGATGTCGAGGTCGCGGAAATGCGGGGCCAGCCCCTCGGGCCAGGCATCGTTGCCGGGCGCGGGTTCGGGCAACTCATTGCCGCCGGCGATCGTCCAGCGTTCGCGCGCAAGGTCGCCCAGCGCCTTCGCCGCCACGCCATCGACCGCCATCGAGGCGTCGTGCCAAGGCATCGACCGCCGCCCGGTGAAGGGCCGCCGCCGCCGTTCGTCATCGTCGAGATGCTCGCGCGTGTCCCAGCGCGAGGCGGTCATGTCGATGCCCCCGCAAAAGGCGAAAGCGTCGTCGATCACGACGATCTTCTGGTGATGGCTGCCACCGAATGGATGCGCATTGTCGGGAAGGAAAGTGATGTTGGGCCGCGCCATCCAGCGCAGGAGCCGAAGCGCGGTGGTGCCGCGCCCGAGCAGCTTCACCGCCGCCACGTCCCAGGTGAGGATGTTGATGCACAGGTCGGGCTTGGTATCGGCCAGCCAGGTCAGGAACGGCCCCAGCTCGGTCGGCGCGCCGTCGCGCGGATGGCCGCGATCGAGCAGGATGCGCGTGTCGAAGTCCCAGCCGATCAGCATGATCCGCTCGCGCGCGAGCATCATCGCGCGCCGGGCATGAACGTAATAATCCGCGGCATCGACGATCAGCGCGGCGCGGTTCGCATGTTCGGTGCGCCAGCCATGATCGGAAAGGCTCATGCCGGTTTCGGTCCCTCTGGTGTCAGGATGTGCGTGCACAACTGCGCCTCGGGCGTGTCGTCAGCTTCCAGCGCCGCGACGGTGACCCAGCCTTGCTCCCGCAGTTCCGCCGCCGCCGCGGGGTCGGCGCCGACCGGCACGAACAGCCGCCGCCGCTCGACCGGCGCAAGGCCGGCATCGAGGATCGCGTCGGCATAGAGCGAGAAGCCGATCGCCGGCTCCTCCGCCTCGTCGTCATGGACGATCGTATAGCTGCCGCCGCGGCCGACTTCGACCGGCACCCCGGTCTGGAACAGCGAGAAGCCGAGCCAGCTCTGATATTCGAATCCGTGCCGCTCGGTTGGGTCGAGCGTCAGCGCAACCCCAGCCGGCACCGAGGCGGCAATCTCGGCCAACCCGTCGATCCGGCTAGCGAGCGCGGGGCCGTGCGCGCTGTCCCGCAGCCGGGCGAGCGCCGCGTCGAATGGGCCGGCCGCCTCGATCAGCGGCAGGAACGCGCGATCGATCGCCGCGACGCCCGCGGCATCCTTGCCGTCGAGCGCCTCGCGCAGGCGCGCCAGCGTGTCGGGTGCGAGGTCGCCGGTCAGCTCGCCGAGCAGGTCGGGAAGCGTGAAGTCGATCGACAGCCCCTCCAGCCCCGCCGCCTGCAGCGCCTCGATCGCGACACCCACCACCTCGCGCGCGGCGGCAACCGAATCGCGGCCGATCAGCTCGCAGCCGATCTGGCGCGCCGCACGCTCGGGGCGCAGCTGGCCGCCACGCAGGCGAATGACGGGGCCGGCATAGGACAGGCGCACCGGCCGGGGATGGTGGGCCATGCGGGTGGCGGCGATGCGGCCGACCTGCGCGGTGATGTCGGGGCGGACGGCGAGCGTCGCCTGCGACGCGGGATCGACGAAGCGCACCGAATCGCGCGCGCCGCCCGCCTTCAGCCGCCGGCGCAGCGCCGCCTCGAACTCGACAAGCGGCGGGTCCACCTGCTCGTACCCATGCGCGAACGCGGTATCGAGCACGCGCCGCTCGAGCCGAGCGGCAGCGTCGGCGAATGGCGGCAGGCGGTCGTGAAACCCTTCGGGAAGGAGGCCGGTCATCGCTTAGCCCTCTCCCCTCTGGGGAGAGGGTTGGGAGAGGGGCCGAGCCGCGAGCGCGACGCCGATGGCTTCAACCACGCCCACCAGATTGCTTCCAACATCCCGATTGGTGAAACGGATCACCCGATAACCCTCGCGCTCCAGAAAAGCCGTGCGGCTTTCGTCCTTCGCGCTGTCGGCATCGTGGGTGTCGCCGTCAACCTCCAACAAAAGTTTTAGCGATCGTGCGTCGAAGTCGACGATCTAGGGACCGCTGACCAACTGCCGGCTGAACTTGACGCCATCGAGCCGCATGCCGCGCGCTCTCGCCAGCAACAGCTCGCCGGTCTTCGGCACAGCCCCTCCCAACCACCGCCCGGTGAACAGTGCCCCGCGCTGTCCACCCGGCGCTCTCCAAAGGGGAAGGGGCTAGAAGTACCTTAAAACCGCAGCGCCATCACCGTCTTGACACCCGGCAGCGCGCGGACCTTGGCGATCAGGTCGCTCGTCACCGGCTCGTCGACCGAGAGGAGGAGCACCGCTTCGCCGCCCGCGGCGCGGCGGCCGAGGTGGAAGGTGCCGATGTTGACGCCCGCCTCGCCCAGCGTCGTGCCGATGCGGCCGATGAAGCCGGGGGCATCCTCGTTGACGACATAGAGCATGTGACCGGCCAGATCGGCCTCGACCTTAATCCCGAACAGCTCGACGACGCGCGGTGCCTCGTTGCCGAACAGCGTGCCCGCGACCGATCGCTCGCCCGCCTCGGTTTTGACCGAGACGCGGACGAGCGTGTGGTAATCGCCCTCGCGCTCGGTGCGCACCTCGCGCACTTCCATGCCGCGCTCCTTGGCGAGGAAGGGCGCGTTGACCATGTTGACCGTGTCCGAATGGACGCGGAGGTAGCCGGCGAGCACGGCCGAGACGATCGGCTTGGGATTGAGTTCGGCCGCGGCGCCCTCGAGATGGATCGAGATGCGCGGTGCGGCATCGCGGCTCAGCTGGCCGACGAGCGATCCCAGCCGCTCGGCCAGCGCCATGTACGGACGGATGCGCGGCGCTTCATCGGCCGACAGGCTCGGCATGTTGAGCGCGTTGGTGACGCCGCCCGAGACGAGATAGTCGGCCATCTGTTCGGCGACCTGAAGGGCGACGTTGACCTGCGCCTCGTTGGTCGAGGCGCCGAGATGCGGCGTCGCGACGAAATTGGGCGTGCCGAACAGCGGGTGTTCCTTGGCCGGTTCGGTCACGAACACGTCGAGCGCGGCGCCGGCGATGTGGCCGCTGTCGAGCAGTTCCTTCAGCGCCGCCTCGTCAATGAGGCCGCCGCGCGCGCAGTTGATGATCCGCACGCCCTTCTTGGTCCTGGCAAGATTCTCCGCCGACAGGATGTTGCGCGTCTGGTCGGTGAGCGGCGTGTGCAGCGTGATGAAGTCGGCGCGGGCGAGCAGCTGATCCAGCTCGACCTTCTCGATCCCCAGCTCGACCGCGCGGTCGGGCGACAGGAAGGGGTCGTAGGCGACGACCTTCATCTTGAGGCCGAGCGCACGGTCGGCGACGATCGAGCCGATATTGCCCGCCCCGATCAGGCCCAGCGTCTTGCCCGTCACCTCGACGCCCATGAAGCCGTTCTTGGGCCAGGTGCCCGCCTGTGTCTGCGCGTTGGCCTCGGGCAGCTGGCGGGCGAGCGCGAACATGAGCGCGATGGCATGCTCGGCGGTGGTGATCGAGTTGCCGAACGGCGTGTTCATGACGACGACGCCCGCAGCCGACGCCGCGGGGATGTCGACGTTATCGACGCCGATGCCAGCGCGGCCGATCACCTTGAGGTTCGTGGCGGCGGCAAGGATGTCCTTCGTCACCTTGGTCGAGGAACGGATGGCGAGGCCGTCATATTCGCCGATGATCGCCTTCAATTCGTCGGGGGTCTTGCCGGTGATCTCGTCCACCTCGACCCCGCGTTCGCGGAAGATCTGGGCAGCGAGGGGGGACATCTTGTCGGAAATCAGGACCTTGGGCATGGTTCACCTCGTCATCCCAGCGAAGGCCGGGATCGGGCGCCGCGGGGGCGCGATTGTGGAGCAACCCCGGCGTTCGCCGGGGTGAGGTCAATGGGATTTAAGCGCGCTTCGCCTCGGCATAGGCCCAGTCGAGCCACGGGCCGAGTGCCTCGATATCGGCGGTATCGACGGTCGCGCCGCACCAGATGCGCAGGCCCGGCGGGGCGTCGCGATAGCCTGCGATGTCGTAGGCGGCGTGCTCAGCTTCCAAGAGCGAGGCCATCTTCTTGATGAACGCCTCGTCCGCGCCCTCGACCGTCAGGCAGACGCTGGTGTTCGAGCGCGTCGCCGGATCGGCGGCGAGATGGCCCAGCCAGTCGCGCTCGTCCACGATGCGGCCGAGCGCGGTCGCGTTCGCTGTCGAGCGGCCGATCAGCGCATTGAGGCCGCCGATGCCCAGCGCCCATTCGAGCGCGAAGATATAATCCTCGACCGCGAGCATCGAGGGGGTGTTGATCGTCTCACCCTTAAAGATGCCCTCGATCAGCTTGCCGCCCTTGGTCATGCGGAAGATCTTGGGGAGCGGCCAGGCGGGGGTGTAGCTTTCAAGGCGCTCGACCGCGCGCGGACCGAGGATCAGGATGCCGTGGCCGCCCTCCCCGCCCATCACCTTCTGCCAGGAGAAGGTGGTCACATCGAGCTTGTCCCACGGCATGTCCATCGCGAACACCGCCGAGGTCGCATCGGCGAAGGACAGCCCCTCCCGATCGTCGCGGATCCACTCGCCATTGGGAACGCGCACGCCCGAGGTGGTGCCGTTCCAGGTGAAGATGACGTCGTGGCTCTGGTCGACCGTCGTCAGGTCGACGATCTCGCCATAGGGCGCCTTGAGAACGGTCGGCTCGATCTTCAGCTGTTTGACCGCGTCGGTCACCCAGCCCTCGCCGAAGCTTTCCCAGGCGAGCAAAGTGACGGGCCGCGCGCCGAGCAGCGACCACATCGCCATCTCGACCGCGCCGGTGTCGCTCGCCGGCACGATGCCGATGCGATGCGTGTCGGGCACGCCGAGGATCTCGCGGGTCAGGTCGATGGCGTGCTGGAGCCGGTTCTTGCCGAGCTTCGAGCGGTGCGAGCGGCCCATGACGCGCGTGTCGAGCTTGTCGGGCGACCAGCCGGGCGGCTTGGCGCAGGGACCGCTGGAGAAATGGGGGCGTGCCGGCTTCACGGCGGGTTTCGCGGACGCAAGGGTGGCGTCGGCGGCAGTCACTTCAGTCATGTCTGACTCTCCTCACAGAGAGCACGCGCGGCGTTGGGACCGCGTGGCCCGCCGACGGCCCTAGCGGCGCCGGGGCGGGAGTCAAATGGATTGTGGGCAGCTGACAAAGCCCGAGGGTGGGGGCCTGCTGCGAGCGTCGGGCTCGGTGAGCCTCAGGCGCGCCCCGCCCGCCCCTGAGCGGGAGGGGATAGGGCCTTACTTCGCCAGCACCGCGCTCGCCTGCGCCTCGCCCTGGTCGCGGACGGCCTTGGCCCGGGCTTCGGCCTGTTCCTTGATGAGCTCGGCTTCCTTGCGCAGCGCCTCCGCCCGCACGTTGATGCGCTGGGCGTCGAAGCCCTGCGACGTGCCGGCCTGGTTGGTCAGCGTCGCCGCCTGTTCCTCCATCTGCGCGGCCTGGTTGGCGGCGGCGGCCTCGATCGCGTCGCCCTGCGCGTCGGCCTGATCGCGAATCTGGTCGGCCTGCTGCTCCTGCGGCGATTGCGGCGCGCAGGCGACGGTCGCGAGCGCGAGCGGCAGGAGCAGGGCGGCGGGGCGAAGCTTCATCTTCTTTACCTCGATCAATCTCTCTGGCCCGTGGCAACGCCGCGACGAAGCGAAGGTTGCGCGCCGGTCGGTCCCGACCCTAAGCCCACCGCACCATGCTCGTCCGCCTCGCGCTCAGCGACTTTCGCAACCACGCCGATGCGGTGATCGAGCCGGGACCGGGCTTCGTCGCGCTGACGGGCGAGAATGGCGCGGGCAAGACGAACGTGCTCGAGGCCGTGTCGCTGCTCGCGCCCGGCCGAGGCCTTCGCCGCGCGACCTTTCCGGCGATGGCGCGGCAGGGCGGGTCGGGCGGCTTCGGCGTCGCGGCGACGCTGATCGGCGACGCGACGCTCGGCACCGGGGTGCAGCCGGGCGCCCCCGAGCGGCGGCTGGTGCGGGTCAACGGCGTTGCCGCACCCGCGACCGCGCTTGCCGAGTGGCTGGCGGTGCTGTGGCTGACCCCGGCGATGGACCGATTGTTCGCCGAGGGCGCGGGCGAGCGGCGGCGCTTCCTCGACCGGCTGACACTGGCGCTCGAGCCGGGACACGCCGGGCACGCGACGCGCTACGAAACGGCGATGCGCGAGCGCAACCGGCTGCTGGCCGACGAAGCGCCCGCCGATCCGCAATGGCTGGCGGCACTCGAGACGCGGATGGCCGAGCATGGCGCGGCGGTCGATGCCGCGCGGCGACGGACGGTGGCGGCGCTGTCAGCGATCCTCGATGCGGCGAACGCGGGGCCGTTCGCGCGGCCCTCGCTCGCGATCGAGGGGTGGCAGGGCGAGCGCGACACACTGTCGCGCGAACTGGCGTCGGGCCGGTCACGCGACGCGGCGGCGGGCCGCGCGCTCGCCGGGCCGCACCGCGCCGACCTGTCCGTCACGCACCGCGACAAGGGCCAGCCCGCCGCGCTCTGTTCGACCGGCGAGCAGAAGGCGCTGCTGCTCGCCATCGTGCTCGCCCATGCCGATCTCGTTGCCGCGACGATGCCGCACCCGCCGGTGCTGCTGCTCGACGAGGTGGCCGCGCACCTCGATCCCCTCCGCCGCGCCGCACTGTTCGAGCGGCTGGCGGGCAAGGGTCAGGTGTGGATGACCGGGACCGAGGCGGCACTGTTCGTCGATCTGCCCGCTGACGCCACGCGGCTGCACGTCGATGCCGGGCATGTAACGATCGCTTGACTTTCGCGGGCTTTGCGCCCATTTGCCGCGCTGCAGCGACGCTTTCAACCGAAGCAGCGTGATCGGCAGGGGTGCGAACATCCCGCCAGGCTCGCGTCGCCCAGCCAGCATCCCATGTCACGCGGGGCGCCATAACGACCCCGCCCGTCGTGCGCCCGAGTTGCGCCCGGCGCGCCAAATACGAGAATATTCATGTCCTTTTCGACCCTCGGTCTGTCGCGGTCCGTGCTCGATGCGCTCGCCTCGAAGAACTACGACACGCCCACCCCCATCCAGCAGCAGGCGATCCCGGCGCTGCTCGAGGGCAATGACCTGCTCGGCATCGCCCAGACCGGCACCGGCAAGACCGCGGCGTTCATGCTGCCGTCGATCGATCGGCTCGTGAAGGCGAACGAGCGGCGCAAGCCGATGCGCTGCCGCATGCTCGTCCTCGCCCCCACGCGTGAGCTCGCCAGCCAGATCGCCGATTCGGCGCGCGCCTATGCCAAGTTCACCAAGCTGACCGTCGCCACGGTGTTCGGCGGCGTGCCGATCGCGCGCAATCGCCGCGACACGGCGGCAGGCGTCGACATCCTCGTCGCCACGCCCGGGCGCCTGATGGACCTGATCGAGCAGCGCTGCATGAGCCTTGCCGACCTTGAGATCCTCGTCCTCGACGAGGCCGACCAGATGCTTGACCTCGGCTTCATCCACACGCTCCGCAAGATCGTCGCGATGCTGCCCGCCAATCGCCAGTCGCTGTTCTTCTCGGCGACCATGCCCAAGACGATCCGCGAGCTTGCCGACAAGTTCCTGACCGACCCGGTCGAGGTGCGCGTCGCCCCCGTCAGCTCGACCGCCGAGCGCGTCGAGCAATATGTCACGCACGTCAACCAGGCCGAGAAGCAGGCGCTTCTGACCCTCTTCTTCCAGCGCAACGAGGTCGAGCGCGCGATCGTGTTTACCCGCACCAAGCACGGCGCGGATCGGGTGGTGAAGCTGCTCGCCTCGAACGGCATCGTCAGCCACGCCATCCACGGCAACAAGTCGCAGCCGCAGCGCGAAAAGGCGCTGGCCGACTTCCGCGCGGGCAAGGTGAAGATTCTCGTCGCGACCGACATCGCCGCGCGCGGCATCGACGTGTCGGACGTCAGCCACGTCCTCAATTTCGAGCTGCCCAACGTTGCCGAGCAGTATGTGCACCGCATTGGCCGCACCGCGCGCGCCGGCAAGACCGGCGTCGCCTTCGCCTTCTGCGACGTCGAGGAGAGGGGTTACCTTCGCCAGATCGAGAAGCTGACGCGCCAGAGCATCAGCGTCGTGCCGCTGCCCGACAATTTCGAGGCTGAGAGCGCCCGCATCAAGGCGAGCCGCGTGGGTCCCATCCCGGCCGAGCGCCCCGAGCGCCCGCGCCAGGAGCAGGGCCCGCGCCGCCCGCGTGCGACGCACGCCGCCAAGCCTGCCGGTGATCGGGCGGGTCGCCCCGGCGGCCCGCGCGGTGGCCGCGGTCGCCCCGGCGGCGGTGGCCGTCCGGGCGGCGGCAACCGCCAGGGTGCCCGCGCGCAGGGTTGATCCTGCGACGATTTAAGGGCGGGGCTTCGGAGCGATCCGGGGCCCCGCCTTCATTCGAGCCGGTCAGACGACCTTAACCAGCGATAAGCGAACCGGCCATCAGAGGTTGAAGCCTTCGAGCGTAGCGCCCCCGGTCAGTAGCGGGGGCAGCTGCGAAAGGTTTGAACATGGGTATCAAGCGTAACCTTGTCGTCGTCTCGATTATATGCGCGGCCGCCGGCCCCGCGATGGCGCAGAACTGGGACTGGTCGGGCGGCCGCCGCGGCCAGCCCGCAATCCGCCTCATCGGCGCGGGCGTGCCCGCACTCTACCCCGAACTGCGCGCCAGCAACCGCGGCCGC
The DNA here is from genome assembly GCF_002351485.1 of Sphingomonas spermidinifaciens. Classification (GTDB taxonomy): domain Bacteria; phylum Pseudomonadota; class Alphaproteobacteria; order Sphingomonadales; family Sphingomonadaceae; genus Sphingomonas; species Sphingomonas spermidinifaciens. The sequence continues at coordinate 1,969,620 of NZ_NWMW01000001.1, forward strand.
GCGTTCGTGGTGCGCAATTTCGACCGCAACCGCGACGGCCGCATCCAGCCGGTCGAGGCGCGCGAGGCCAATCGAGCCTTCGAAATTCTTGCCGACGGGCGCCGCGATCGGTTTGACTGGGAAGCGCGCGACCGCGGCACCCTTGTTGTCGTGCGGGACGGTCCGGGCCGCTGGGACCGGGCGCGGATGCGCGGTTACGGCTTCCGCCAGACCCCGCGCGGCGCGACGATGACGCTGGCCGAGGAAGTGCTGTTCGCGACCGACAGCGCAGTGCTCCGCCCCGGCGCGATCGCGAAGCTCGAGCCGCTGGCCGACTACCTCCGCGCCAATCCGGGCGTTCGCGTCGCGATCGACGGGCATACCGACGCGCGCGGTACCGACGCGCACAACAATGCGCTTTCGCTGCGCCGCGCCGACGCCGTCCGTGCCGCCTTCGACCAGATGGGCGTGACCCGCGCGCGGTTCAGCGTGCAGGGTTTCGGCGAACGCCAGCCCGTCGCCTCCAATGCCACTCCTCAGGGCATGCGCCGCAACCGCCGCGTCGAGGTTACGCTGCTCGGTCGCCGCGCGAGCGAATTCGCCGGGTGATGACAGGACGGAGCCGCCCCGCCGAAAAGCGGGGCGGCTCGGCTTCGCGCGCCCCGGCCGCCGCCGGGGTACGCAAAGCCTGGTGCGAGCGCCCCCTCAGCTTTTCGCACTCACCGCTTGGCTTTTCCTATATGATGCGCTTGGTTGCGCGCGTAGCAAGGGAGAGCGAGATGCGGGCGATGTTTCAGATACTGGGCGCCGGGATGCTGGTGGCCGCGACACTGTTGCCGGCACAGGCTCAGCAGACGACCGCCGCGGCCGAGCGCCGGTTTCTCCACCATGTCTTCTTCACGCTCAAGCGCCCCGGCAATGCCGAGGATCGCGCCAAGTTGATCGCCGCGCTCCAGAAGCTCGCCGCCACGCCGACGATCCGCAGCTATCAGATCGGCCAGCATGCCGGGACGACGCGCGACGTTGTCCAGCGCGGCTATGATCTGTCCTGGACGGTCGCGTTCGACAGCCCCGCGGATCAGGAGGCGTATCAGGACCACCCCATCCATCTCGACTTCGTGCGCGACAATGCTGCGCTCTGGTCGAAAGTGGTCGTCTACGACACCGTGCCCGCCGGCTGAGCAGGTCCATTTCGCTTTCGTTACACGGCCCGCGCCCCTATATGATGGGCATGGCAACCACCAACGAAAACGAATACGGCGCCTCCTCGATCAAGGTGCTGAAGGGCCTCGATGCCGTGCGCAAGCGGCCGGGCATGTATATCGGCGACACCGACGACGGGTCGGGCCTGCACCACATGGTGTTCGAGGTCAGCGACAACGCCATCGACGAGGCGCTCGCCGGCCATTGCGACCGGATCATCATCCAGCTCAACGCCGACGGCTCGGTCAGCGTCGAGGATAACGGCCGCGGCATTCCGACCGGCATCCACCCCGAGGAAGGCGTGTCGGCGGCCGAGGTCATCATGACCCAGCTGCACGCTGGCGGTAAGTTCGAGAACACGTCGGATTCGAACGCATACAAGGTGTCGGGCGGCCTGCACGGCGTCGGCGTCAGCGTGGTCAACGCGCTCAGCGAATGGCTCGACCTCAACATCTGGCGCGACGGCGAGGAGCATTACATGCGCTTCCGCCACGGCGATGCCGAGGCGCCACTGAAGGTCGTCGGCCCGTCGAATGGCAAGAAGGGGACGCGGGTGACGTTCCTCGCGAGCCCCGAGACGTTCAAGATCACCGAATACGACTTCGACAAGCTCGAGCATCGCTATCGCGAGCTCGCCTTCCTCAATTCGGGCGTGCGGCTGTTCCTGCGCGACGCGCGGCACGAGGAGGTGAAGGAGGTCGAATTGTTCTACGAGGGCGGCATCGCCGCGTTCGTGAAGTATCTCGATCGCAACAAGCAGCCCTTGATGCCCGATCCCGTTGCGATCGCCGGCACGCGCGACGACGTGACCATCGACGTCGCGCTGGAGTGGAATGACTCGTATTACGAGAACGTCCTCTGCTTCACCAACAACATCCCCCAGCGTGACGGCGGCACGCACCTCGCCGCGTTCCGCGCGGCGCTCACGCGCACGCTCAACAATTATGCCGACAAGTCGGGGCTCCTGAAGAAGGAGAAGGTGACGCTGACCGGCGATGACATGCGCGAGGGGCTGACCGCTATCGTCAGCGTGAAGTTGCCCGACCCCAAGTTCAGCTCGCAGACCAAGGACAAGCTGGTCAGCTCCGAGGTCCGCCAGCCGCTCGAATCGCTGATGGCCGACAAGCTCGCCGAATGGCTGGAAGAGAACCCCGCCGTCGCCCGCCAGATCATCCAGAAGGTGATCGACGCGGCGGCGGCGCGCGAGGCGGCGAAGAAGGCGCGCGAGCTAACCCGGCGGAAGGGCGTGATGGATATCGCATCGCTCCCCGGCAAGCTCGCCGACTGTCAGGAGCGCGATCCCGCCAAGTCCGAGCTGTTCCTGGTCGAGGGCGACTCTGCAGGCGGCAGCGCCAAGCAGGGCCGCGACCGCCATTTTCAGGCGATCCTGCCGCTCCGGGGCAAGATCCTCAATGTCGAGCGCGCGCGGTTCGACCGGATGCTGGGGTCGAAGGAGATCGGCACCCTCATACAAGCAATGGGCACCGGCATCGGCCGCGACGACTTCAACCTCGCCAAGCTGCGCTATCACAAGATCGTCATCATGACCGACGCCGATGTCGACGGCGCGCATATCCGCACGCTTCTCCTGACGTTCTTCTATCGGCAGATGCCCGAGATCATCCAGGCGGGGCACCTCTATATCGCCCAGCCGCCGCTCTACAAAGCGACCAAGGGGCGGTCGGAGGTTTATCTCAAGGACGATGCCGCGCTCGACGAGTATCTGGTCGAGGCAGGCGTCGCATCGAACGTGCTCGAGGGCGCGACGGGAACGCGCGCCGATCAGGACCTGCGCGGGCTGGTCGATCATGCGCGGCGGATGCGGACGCTGATGCGCTACGTGCCGCGCCGCTACGATCCCTCGATCATCGAAACGCTGGCGCTGGCCGGCGCGCTCGATCCCGAAGCGACACGAGAGGTACGCGCCGAGCGGCTGATCGAGGCGACCCGCCGCCTCGACCTGGGCGATGGCGAGGGGAAGTGGTCGGCTGAGATGAGCGCGGAGGGCGGCTTCCACTTCCGCCGCCTGTGGCGCGGCGTGACCGATCATCACATCATCGAGGCGGCGTTCATCGCCTCGGCCGAGGCGCGCAAGCTCCACACGCTCGCGGCCGAGGAGGCGCAAACCTATGTCAGCGCCGCCAAGCTCGTCCCCGCGCGCGCGGCGCAGGCGGCCGAAGCGACCGAGGGCGAGGACGAGGCGGTGACGGTGGGCAAGGGCGAGACGCTCGTCGGCCGGCCGAGCCAACTCCTCGACGCGATCCTGACCTCGGGCCGCAAGGGCCTTTCGATCCAGCGCTACAAGGGGCTGGGCGAGATGAACGCCGAGCAATTGTGGGAAACGACGCTCGACCCGTCGGTGCGCTCGATGCTCAAGGTGGCGATCGATCAGGCCGATGTGGCCGACGAGATCTTCACGCGCCTGATGGGCGATGTCGTCGAACCGCGCCGCGAGTTCATCCAGGAGAATGCGCTGAGCGTCGCGAATCTCGACGTGTGAGGGTGGCTCTATTGACCGGTCCCCGCCTTCGCTGGGATGACGCTCGGTCGCTTTGAATCTTACCGATTTCTGCCCCTCCGTTTCAGGGATGGGCGCAAAGAAAACGCTCCCGAGTCCAGACGCGGGAGCGCTTTCGAAAAACCAGACGGCGCGGGGATCGCTCCCCGCGCCGCTTTCGTTCAGGCCGGCTCGGCGATGCCGATCGGCTGGACGCTGTCCGACTTCTGCTTGAGGTCGAAGCGATCGGCGTTCATCACCTTGGTCCAGGCGGCAATGAAGTCGCGGACGAACTTCTCCTCATGCCCGCGCTCGGCATAGACCTCGGCCACCGCGCGCAGCTGGCTGTTCGACCCGAAGATCAGGTCGGTGCGCGTCGCGCGCCAACGCTCGTGCTGGCCGGCACGGTCGTAGCCGATGAACTCCTCGTCGCCGCTCGTGTCGACGACCTTCCAGAAGGTGTCGTTGTTGAGCAGGTTGACGAAAAAGTCGTTGGTCAGCTGGCCCTTGCGATCGGTGAACACACCCTCGGGCGCGTCCTTGTAGTTGGCGCCCAGCACGCGGAGGCCACCGACGAGCACGGTCAGTTCGGGAACCGACAGGCCGAGCAGCGAGGCGCGGTCGAGGAGCAGTTCCTCGGTCTTCACCGTCTGCTTGGTCTTGAGGTAGTTGCGGAACCCGTCGGCGACGGGCTCAAGCACCTCGAAGCTCTCGACGTCGGTCCATTCCTGCGTCGCGTCGCCGCGGCCGCCGGTGAAGGGCACCTCGACGTCGAAGCCGGCATCCTTCGCTGCCTTCTCGACCGCTGCCGTGCCGGCGAGGACGATCGCATCGGCGACGGACAGGTTGCCGCGCAGCTCCTCGATCTTGGCGAGGACCGCCGACAGCTCATCCGGCTCGTTCACCGTCCAGCCGCGCTGCGGCTCGAGGCGGATGCGCGCGCCATTGGCACCGCCGCGATGGTCGGTGCGGCGATAGGTCGAGGCCGACGCCCAGGCGGTCTTGACCAGCTGGCCGACGGTGAAGCCGGCATCGAGGATCTTCGCCTTGAACGCGGCGACGTCGGCGTCCGACGGCATCGTGCCGGCGGGGACCGGATCCTGCCAGATCAGGTCCTCCTCGGGCACTTCCGGGCCGAGGTAACGGATCTTCGGCCCCATGTCGCGATGGGTGAGCTTGAACCAGGCGCGGGCGAAGGCATCCTTGAACGCCTCGTGATCGCGGCGGAACCGCTCGCTGATCTCGCGGAACTCGGGATCAACCTTCAGCGCCATGTCCGCCGTCGTCATCATCGTCGGCACGCGCTTGTTCGGATCATGGGCCGCGGGCGCCATGTCCTCTTCCTTCTGGTTGATCGGCTGCCACTGCTTGGCGCCCGCGGGGCTGCGGACGAGCTCGTAGTCATAGTCGAGCAGCAGGCGGAAGTAGTTCTCCGACCACTCCGTGGGGGTGTTGACCCACGATCCCTCGATGCCGCTGGTGATGGTGTGCTCGCCGAAGCCGCTCTCGTGCGCGCTCGCCCAGCCGAGGCCCTGGAGCGCGATGTCCGCGCCCTCGGGCGCTTCGTCGACGAGGCTGGGGTCGCCCGCGCCGTGCGCCTTGCCGAAGGTGTGCCCGCCCGCGGTCAGCGCGACGGTCTCCTCCGAGTTCATCGCCATGCGCTTGAAGGTTTCCTTCATGTCGCGCGCCGACTGGAGCGCGTCGGGCACGCCGCCCGGCCCCTCCGGGTTCACATAGATGAGGCCCATCTGGATCGCGGCCAGCGGCTGCTCGAGCTCGAGCTGCTCCTCGGGCAGGATGCGCGTCTTGTTGTCGGGATGGCCGACGAACTGCTCCTCCGAGCCCCAGTAGATGTCCTTCTCGGGCTCGAACACGTCCTGGCGGCCGCCGCCGAAGCCGAACACCGGGCCGCCCATCGATTCGATCGCGACATTGCCGGCGAGGATGAAGAGGTCGGCCCAGCTGATGTGCTTTCCGTACTTCTGCTTGATCGGCCAGAGCAGGCGCCGCGCCTTGTCGAGGTTGCCGTTGTCCGGCCACGAGTTGAGCGGGGCGAAGCGCTGCTGCCCGCTGTTCGAGCCGCCGCGGCCGTCGGCCGTGCGGTACGTGCCTGCGGCGTGCCACGCCATGCGGATGAACAGGCCGCCGTAATTGCCATAATCGGCGGGCCACCAGGGCTGGCTGTCGGTCAGCAGCGCCTTCAGATCGGCCTTCAGCGCATGATAGTCGAGCTGCTTGAAGGCCTCGGCGTAATCGAACTCGTGGCCCATCGGGTCGGGCGAGGTGCCGCCCTGGTTGAGCACTTCGAGCGGCAGCGAGTCGGGCCACCAGTCACGGTTGGTGCGGCCCAGCAGCGACCGAACGGTCGTCGGCTTCTCGATCGGGCAGCCGCTCATCTCTCCGGTTTTCGCGTCCATGAATCGCTCTCCAGTTGAACTCAGGCTTTCTTTCCTACGCCCTCTCGAACGATCGGTTTAGCCAATTGTCTCGCTTACACTCGGCGGAAAACTCGATTGTGACAGCGTGGGCGACATCAGCGGCGGACAGCTGCACTCCGGTCGCGGACGGCCTTGAACTCCGACCCCGGCTTCCAGTCGGGCCAGCGGCTCGAGGTCGCGAGTTGCTGCGCGATCGTTCCCACCAACTCGATGTCCTGCGCCGCGCCCGCCAGATTCCAGCTTTCGTCCCAGGCGTCGCAGGCCTGATGATAGCATTCCCCGGTATAGCGGTCGATCCACGCCTGACCCGCGGCGCGCCCGCCGACCTTGAGGTCCGAAGCGCCGGCGATTCCCATCTGGAGCAGCACGGGGACGCCGCGCTTGGCGAAAGAGAAATGGTCGGCGCGATAGAAAAGCCCGCGCTCGGGCAGGCTCTCAGGCGTCACCGTCCGCCCCTGCGCGGCGGCGACGCGCGCCATGTCGTCCTCGAGGCTGTTCTGCCCCTTGCCGACGAGCACCACGTCCTTGGCCGCGCCCGCGGTCTGGAGGATGTCGAGCGCGAGGTTCGCGACCGTCTTTTCCATCGGATAGACGGGGTTGGCGGCATAATATTCGGAGCCGAGCAGCCCGCGCTCCTCGGCAGTCCAGAAGGCGAAGACGACGCTTCGGTCGGGCTGCGGCCCAGCCTTCATCGCGCGGGCGATCTCGAGAAGGCCGGCAACGCCGAGCGCGTCGTCGTTTGCCCCGGCGCGATAGATCCGGCCCTGCGCGTCGGGCGCGCCCTTGCCATAGGCGTCCCAGTGCGCGCCGAGCGTCACCACCTCGTCGGCACGTTTGGTGCCGGGGATGCGGGCGAGGACGTTGTGGCTCTCGACCGTCTCATGGCGAACCGCGACGTCGGCGCTGAAGGTGACGCCGGCGAGCGGCACCGGGCGGAAGTCGGCGCGGCGCGCGGCCAGACGGAGTTTGGCGAGGTCCTGCCCGGCACGCCGGAACAGCGCCGATGCCGCCTCGCCCTCGATCCAGCCCTGAAGGCGCAGGCTGGTCAGGTCCTTCGGCGCCCGGACGATGTCGTAATTTTCGCCGCGCGGGCTGACGACGACGTTCCAGCCATAGCCGGCGCCCGGCGTATCGTGGACGATCAACGCAGCGATCGCGCCGCGCCGCGCAGCCTCCTCGAACTTGTAGGTCCAGCGGCCATAATAGGTCATCGTGCGGCCGCCGAACCTGCCCGCGACGGGCTCGCCGGCCTTCGCCTCGAAATCGGGGTCGTTGACGAGGAAGACGGCGACCTTGCCCTTCAGGTCGACGCCCTTGAAGTCATCCCACTCGCGCTCGGGCGCGGTGACGCCATAGCCGACGAAGACCATCGGCGCCTTGTCGATCCGCGCCCGGTCGTCGGGGCGGATGGTCGAGACGTAGATCTGCTTGCCGCGTTCGACCGGCTGGTCGCCGAACGCGAGCGCGCCGTCCTGAAGCTCGGTGTGGAGCAGCGGTACCTTCTGAACCCAGTCGCCGTCCGGCCCGCCGGGCTCGAGCCCCGTCTGCTTCAGGCGTGCGACGAGATAGTCGATGGTCTTGGCCTCGCCCGCGGTGCCGGGCGCCCGCCCCTCGAACGCATCGGAGGCAAGCGTCTTGACGTCGCGGGTAATGCGCGCGGGGTCGACCTTGATCTGGGCAGCAGCGGGTGCGGCGATCAGGCCGGCGGCAATGAGGAAGCGCATGAACATGCGCGCCACCCTAGCCGCCGGCCCTTCATACGCAACCTCAGCGCAGTTCGAGCACCACCACCGACTTGGCCGGCAGCGTCACCGACAACCGGCCGCCCGCGACGCTCGCGCCCGTGAAGGCCTGCGGGGCAACCCGGTTCGGCGCGTCAAAGTCATTGCGCGCGGTGATCGCGTCGGCCGTCAGCACGGTGCCCGTCACAGCCGACGCCTGCACGCCCGACAGGTTTGCGGTCACGCTGTTCGGCCGGTTGGGATCAGCGTTGGCGAGCGCGATGCGCACCACGCCGTCCTTGCCCCGGATCGCCGACGCGCTGACTGCGGGCATGACGTACTGGTCCTTGTTGTACCAGCCGCCCTTCAGCTCGATCGGCAGCACCGTCGCGTCGATCCACGGCTTGTACATGTGGAAGACGTGGTAGGTCGGGGTCTTCACCATGCGGTCGCCGTCGGTCAGGATCATCGCCTGGAGGACGTTCACCATCTGCGCGATCGCGGTCATCTTCACCCGGTCGGCATGCTTGGCGAAGATGTTGAGATTGATCGCCGCGACCATCGCGTCGCGCAGCGTGTTCTGCTGCCGGAGGAAGCCGGGATTGGTGCCGGGATCGGGCGCGTACCAGGTGCCCCATTCGTCGACCGCCAGCCAGATGCGCTTCTGGGGGTCGTACTTGTCCATCATCGCGACATGCTTGGTGATGAACTCGTCCATCCGCCACGTCGCCGCCAGCGTCTGTGCCCAGCCCGCTTCGTCGAACTCGCTGGCCGAGGCGCGCGGCGGCCAGCCGCCTGGGACGGTATAGTAATGGAGCGACAGCGCGTCGATCTGTTGCGCGGCGTCGCGGATCATCACCTCGGTCCAGCGATAATCATCGTTGTTGGCGCCCGAGGCGATCTTGAGGATGCGCGTGCCCGCCGGCGCCTTGACGAAGGTCGCATAGCGGCGCGTCACGTCGGCGGCATATTCGGCGCGCATGTTGCCGCCGCAGCCCCACAGCTCGTTGCCGATGCCGAAATAAGGGAGCTTCCACGGCTCCTTGCGGCCGTTCCGCGCGCGCTCTTCGGCGAGGCTGCCGGCGGGAGCGGTCATATACTCGACCCACTCGGCCATTTCCTGAGGGCTGCCGTTGCCGACATTGCCCGAGATATAGGCCTCCGCATTCAATTGCCCGACCAGGTCGAAGAACTCGTGCGTGCCGACGGTGTTGGGCTCGGTCACGCCGCCCCAATGGGTGTTGATCTTGACCGGCCGCTTGGCGCGCGGGCCGACACCTTCGCGCCAGTGATATTCGTCGGCGAAGCAGCCGCCCGGCCAGCGGACGATCGGCACGCCCAGCTCCTTGAGCGCGCCGACGACGTCGCTGCGAAAACCGCGGACATTGGGAATCTTCGACTTCTCGCCGACCCAGAGGCCGCCATAGATGCCGGTGCCCAGATGCTCGGCGAACTGGGTGAAAATCGCCTTGTCATAGGTCGGGCCGGGTGTGTCGGCGCGGACGGTGATCTCGGTGGGCCTGGGCGCCTCCTGCGCCGATGCCGACGCCAGCAGCGTCAGCGCCATCGCCGCGCCCAGAAGCGTTCGCTTCGCCGTCCGTCCGATCATCCTATCCTCCCAAGTGGCCGGGGCGACGCTCGCCGCCCTCTTCATTAGTCGGACATATTCAGGCCCGAAGGCTTTGGCAATGACTTCAAGGCCGCCCTCGCCAGGTGGCGGGGACCGCCAAGGTCGGGGGAGGGGGCTGGCCAAGCGCGCGCCGCCCGTGGCCCGCCCCCTCCTTGAGCCGGCGGTTGTCACCTCCTCCTGGTGGGGAGGATGCCGTCACTCCGCCGGGGCGACTTCCGGGTCGGGAAGTGCGTGCGTCGGCTTGGCGCCCCATACCGCGTAGAAGAGGATGTAGAGCTCGCACACCACGGTCAGCAGGAACGAGGTCTGGAGGCCATACAGGTCGGCGAGCCAGCCCTGCACGACCACCAGCGCGCCGCCGGCGATCGCCATGATGAGCAGGCCCGAGCCCTCCTCGGTCAGCGGCCCCAGCCCCTTGATGCCGAGCGAGAAGATCGTCGGGAACATGATCGAGTGGAACAGCCCCACCAGAATGAGCGACCACATCGCCGCCGGGCCGGTCAGGAACGTCGCACCCAGCATCACGACGAACGCGCCGATCGAGAAGCCGGCAAGCACCGTTTCGGCCGGCACCTTCTGCATGATGAGCGACCCGGCGAAGCGGCCGACCATCATCCCGCCCCAGAGGAGCGCGAGATAGTTCGACGCTTCTGCCTGGGTGATGTTGGCGATGTTCGGTTGGCTGACGAAGTTGATGAAGAGGTTGGCGACGCCGATCTCCGCGATCAGGTAGATGAAGATCGCCGGCACGCCGAAGACGAGGTTGCGATGGCTCCACAGCGACAGCCGCTTGCGCTCCTCGCGCGTGACGCGCTGCGTCGACTGGCCGATCGCGGGCAGCGGGAAGCGGGCGATGACGATCGCGAGCACGACGAGCACCGCGGCGACAAGGACATAGGGAAGGATCACCGACTGCGCGTCGGCCAGCCGCTCGGCCGGGGTCAGCACGCGGTCCTGCGTGGTGCCGCCCACCGACCGGCCGAGGATCAGATAGCCCGCGAACAGCGGCGCCAGCGTCGTGCCCAGCGAATTGAACGCCTGAACGAGGTTGAGGCGCGACGACCCCGTCTCGGGCGGGCCGATGACGGTGACATAGGGGTTGGCCGCGACCTGAAGCAGGGTGATGCCGCTGGCGATGACGAACAGCATGACGAGTGTCACGCCGTAGGAGGGCAGGCTCGCTGCCAGCGTCATGCCCGCCGCGCCCGCCGCCATGACGAGCAGGCCGGTCACCAGCGACTTCTGATAGCCGATCCGCTCGATGAGCTTGGCCGAGGGAATGGAGGCCACGAAATAGGCGATGAACCACACGCTCTCGATCAGCGTCGTCTGCGTGTAGTTGAGGTCGAACACGCTGCGCAGGTGCGGCAGCAGCGTATTGTTGATGACGGTGATGAAGCCCCACATGAAGAAGAGGCTGGCGAGCAGCGTCAGCGCGGGGGCATAGGATGCGCCCCGGCCCCCCGCCGGCGAAGTGTGGGCGCCCGGTGCGGGCTGGCTCGGCGGCAGGGCCATCGGCGATCCTTCCTGAAGATGCTGTCGGACTATATGGTCGGGTTGAAGGCGGTCAGTCGTCCCAGCGGAACGCGCCGACGCGCTCGTGACGGCCGAGCATGAACGCATCGGCGACGAGGCGGAAGGGCGAAAGATCGGCGTCGATCGCGCCCGTGCCGATCATGTCGGCGAACCGGGCGTATAGGCGGCCATATTCAGTGCCTTCGGGCACGGCGACCTCGGCGTCGTCGATGAACAATCGCCCGCCGCCCTCGCGCAGTTCGGCGACGCCGTCGTCGGTCTCGAGCGTCATCGTCCAGGTCTGCGGCCCGCGCTGGTCGAAGCTGAACGCCGCCTCGATCGCGGTCTTGCCATGCGCCATCGTCAGGTCGGCCATGATCGGCGCCTCGCGATCGGCGGGGTACTTCAGCGTTGCGGCATGGAGTTCGGTGCCGGGTAACAGCCGCGTCAGGATCGACAGCGCATTGACGCCGGGGTCGAACACCCCGATGCCCGGCTCCCAGATCCATTCCTGTCCGGGGTGCCAGACGCGAACATCCTCCTTCCACGCGATCGACATGCGGTGGAGGCTCCTGCCGGCCAGCCACTGCGCCGCGGGTTCGACCGCGCTTGCCTCGCGCGAATGCCAGGTGAGGTAGAGCGCGCGGCCGGCGTCGCGGGCCATGCCGGAATAGCGCTCGGCGACGCTGACGGTCGCGGCAGGCGGCTTCTCGACCATGACGTCGAGGCCGAGGCCCAGCGCCTCCTCGATCAGCGGGGTGCGCGCCATTGGCGGGGTACAGAGCGACACGGCGGCGAGGTCGGGAACCTGAGCCTTCAGTTCGGTGATCGTTGCGGCGACGGGCACGTCCTCGTCCCGCGCATGGCCACTGACGATGCCCGCCAGGTGCAGCTTGTCGCTGGCGGCAAGCGTCGGCAGATGCTGGTCGCGCGCGATCTTTCCCAGGCCGACGATCGCAATGGCGTGGCTCAACTCGACTCTCCCTCTGCCGTTATCTCGGCTTGTCTGACAAATCTGATTTCGCAGATCGCTCGCGCGGCGACAAGCGGGTTTAGTCGAACAGCGACGGGACCGCATCCTCCGCGGGAAAGCCCGAAACGGTCACGCCGACGAGGCGCAGGCCGAGCGTCAGCGGATACAGCGTACCGATCAGCGCACGGGCGGTGGCGAGCAGCTGGTCGCGGTCGCGCACTGGCGCGGGGGTGCTGCGGCTGCGCGTCACCTGGCGGAAATCGGCATATTTCGCCTTGACCGTCACGGTCCGGCCATAGCGGCCGCGCGACACGCACCAGTTCCAGACCTCCTCGGCCTGCTGCGCGACCGCAGCCTCGATTTCGAGAGGATCGATCAGGTCTCGCGCAAAAGTCGTTTCGGACCCGGAGGACTTGCGCACGCGATTGGACTCCACCGGGCGGTGGTCGATGCCGCGGGCGATGCCGTGATACCAGTCGGCCGAGCTGCCGAAATGTTCGGCCAGGAAGGCGAGCGACTTGGCCGCGAGGTCGACGCCGCGCTCGATCCCCAGCCGCCGCATCTTGGCCGCGGTGACCGGGCCGACGCCGTGGAAGCGCTCGACCGGCAGCCCGGCGACCCACTCGGCACCCATTTCGGGCGTCACCGCGAACTGGCCGTTGGGCTTTTTCTGGTCCGAAGCGAGCTTGGCGAGGAACTTGTTGTAGGAGATGCCCGCCGAGGCGGTGAGCCCGGTCTCCTCGGCGATCGCCGCGCGGATCGCCTTTGCCGTCGCCCAGGCGGTGCCCAGCCCGCGGGCATCGGCAGTGACGTCGAGATACGCCTCGTCGAGCGACAACGGCTGGATGAGGTCGGTGTAGCGCGCGAAGATGGCGTGTATCTGCTGGCTGACCGCGCGATACACCTCGAAACGCGGCGGCACGAAGATGAGCTCGGGACAGCGCCGCTTTGCGCTGACCGACGGCATCGCCGACTTCACGCCGAAGGCCCGCGCCTCGTAGCTCGCCGCCGCGACGACGCCCCGCGCCTCGCCATGCCCGACCGCCAGCGGACGCCCGCGAAGCTCGGGCGCGTCGCGCTGTTCGACCGACGCATAGAAGGCGTCCATATCGACATGGATGATCTTGCGGACGGGCGGGGACTCAGCGCTCACTGCACGTCGATCTAGGCGCGATCGACAAGATGCGGGAGTCGCGAAACCGCGTTCAAAGCTTAACGCCACCTTGCGCTTTTCGGATCGCCGGTTGGATTCCGGCGGCGAAACGATGGCGCCGTTCAGGCAGTCATCGAAGCGTCATGCTAGTCACCATCCGCCCGCCTGGCATCGCGGGTGTCATGGGGGACCGCATGTGCCGTTGAAACAATCGATCGTCGTGCTCGGTTCCGGGCTCGCGCTGTTCGCCGCCACGCCCGCCTGGGCCGAGGAGGCGCCTGCCGCGGCCGAAACACACACGGTGATCGAGAAGGTGGGCGAAGGGCTTGCCAGTTTCTTCGGCCGCGAGATCGCCGGCCTGCGCACCGCTAGCGGCGAAAAGTGCGATCCCGAGACGTTGACCGCCGCGCACCGCACCTTGCCCTTCGGCAGCCTCGTCCGCGTCACCGACGCGCTTACCGGCAACAGCGTCATCGTCCGCATCAACGACCGCGGACCCTTTGCCGGCAAGCGCGTGATCGACCTGTCCAAAGCCGCCGCCCGCGAACTCGGTATCGTCGGTCGCGGCACTGCGCGCGTCATCATGAGCCTCGTCGCCCGCAACTGAATTGCGCACGGGCGTCGGCGCGCATTCGCATTGATGCGTTGACCCCCGACCCGCTGCGGTGCAGCAAGCGGTTATGGCCACGCTTCCCCCGATCGCGAACAATCCCGACATCCGTCTGCTCGGCCGGATGCTGGGCGACGTCATCCGCGCCTATGGCGGCGAGGCGCTGTTCAAGCGCATCGAATATATCCGCGCCACCTCGGTCGATCGGCATCGCGGCGTCGCCGGCGCCGACGCGATAGATCCCGGCCTCGAGCGGCTGACGCTCGACGAGACGCTCGATTTCGTCCGCGGCTTCATGCTCTTCTCGATGCTCGCAAACCTCGCCGAGGATCGGCAGGGGATTGCGCGCGAGGAGGGGGCGGACGTCGCCCATGCGCTCGGCACGCTCGCCGAACACGGGATCGGCAAGGACCGGGTGCTGGCGCTGCTCGACCACGCGCTGATCGTCCCGGTGCTTACGGCGCACCCGACCGAGGTGCGGCGGAAGTCGATGATCGACCACCGCAACCGCATCGCCGAGCTGATGGCGTTGCAGGACCGCGGGCTCGAAGAGACCGAGGACGGCGACCGCATCGACGAGGCGCTGGTGCGCCAGATCGCGCTCCTGTGGCAGACGCGCGTGCTGCGGCGCGAGCGGCTGTACGTCGCCGACGAGGTCGAGACCGCACTCTCGTACCTGCGCGACGTGTTCCTCCCTGCGCTGCCCGCACTCTACGCGCGCTGGGACCGGGCGATGGGCGAGCGGCTGCCCGCCTTCCTGCGCTGCGGCAGCTGGATCGGCGGCGACCGCGACGGCAATCCCTATGTCACCGCCGAATCGCTCACCCGCGCGCTCGACCGGGCGGCGGAGACGGCGCTGGTCCACTATATGGATGCGGTCCATGCGCTGGGTGCCGAGCTGTCGATCTCGACCGAGATCACCAGGGTGAACGGCGAGGTCGGACGGCTGGCCGACGCAAGCGGCGATTCGGCCGCCAGCCGCAGCGACGAGCCCTATCGCCGCGCGCTGTCGGGCATCTACGCCCGTCTCGCCGCGACGCATCGCCAGCTCGTCGGCAAAGCCGCCCCGCGCCCCGGCGCGCTGACGGGCGAGCCTTATGCCGGGCCGGGCGAGCTTCGCGACGACCTCGTCGCCGTGGCCCGCAGCCTGTCTTCGGCGGGCGAGGGGGTGCTGGCGACCGGCGGCGCGCTCGGTCGGCTGATCCGCGCAGTCGAGATCTTCGGCTTCCATCTCGCGACGCTCGACCTGCGCCAGAACTCGGCAGTGCATGAGCGCGTCGTCGCCGAGCTGCTCAAGGCCGCCGGGGTCGAGGCGGATTATCTGACGCTGGACGAGGCCGCGCGCGTGGCGCTGCTCCGCCGCGAACTCGCCAGCCCGCGCCCGCTCACCAGCCCCTATGCCGATTACTCGGAGGAGACCGCGGGCGAGCTCGCCATCCTCCACGCCGCTGCCGCCGCCCATGCGCGCTACGGCCGGCAGTGCATCACTCAGCACGTCATCTCGATGGCCCAGTCGGTCAGCGACCTGCTCGAGGTCCATCTGATGCTCAAGGAAGCGGGGCTGTGGGTGCCCGGCGATCCTCCGACTTCGCATCTGATGGTCGTGCCCTTGTTCGAAACCGTCGCCGACCTCGAGGCGGGCGCCGACATCATGCGCGACTATCTGGCGCTGCCGGAGATCGCCGCGACCGCGACTGCGCGCGGGCACCAGGAAGTGATGATCGGCTATTCGGATTCGAACAAGGACGGCGGCTACCTCACCTCCACCTGGCAGTTGTCGCGCGGGTCGGCGGCGCTGGCGCCGGTGTTCGAGGCGGCGGGAGTCGGCATGCAGCTGTTCCACGGCCGCGGCGGCTCGGTCGGGCGCGGCGGCGGCTCGTCCTTCTCGGCGATCCAGGCACAGCCGCCCGGCACCGTCCAGGGCCGCATCCGCATCACCGAACAGGGCGAGGTGATTGCGGCGAAGTACGGCACGCGCGCAAGCGCGATGGCCAATCTGGAGGCCGTCACGTCGGCCACCCTGCTCGCCAGCCTCGAGCCCGAGCAGCTGTCGGCGGACGACGCCGCGCGCTTCCACGCGGCGATGGACGAATTGTCGACCACCGCCTTCAAGGCCTATCGCGACCTCGTCTACGGCACCGAGGGATTCCGGCAATTCTTCCGTCAGATGACCCCGATCGCCGAAATCTCCGGCCTCAAGATCGGCTCGCGCCCCGCCAGCCGCAAGAAATCCGACGCGATCGAGGATCTGCGCGCCATCCCGTGGGTGTTCAGCTGGGCGCAGGCGCGGGTGATGCTGCCCGGCTGGTACGGCGTCGGCGCCGCGATCGAGGCGTTCGAGGACAAGGGTCTGTTGCGAGAGATGGCGGCGGGCTGGCCCTTCTTCGCCGCGACGCTCGCCAACATGGAGATGGTGCTCGCCAAGTCCGACATGGCCGTCGCCGAACGGTATGCGCAACTGGTCGAGGATGCGGGGCAGCGCGAGGCGATCTTCGGGCGCATCCGGTCGGGCTGGCAGGCGACGCATGACGGGCTGCTGACGATCACCCGCCAGACGCGGCTTCTGGAAAAGAACCCGGCGCTGGAGGCGTCGATCCGGCTGCGCCTCCCCTATATCGAGCCGCTCAACCTGCTCCAGATCGAGCTCCTCAAGCGCCACCGCGCCGGCGAGGCCGACCCGCGCATCGGCGAGGGCATCCTCCTCTCGATCAACGCGATCGCGACGGCGCTCAGGAACAGCGGATAACTAATGCCGTCATCCCGGACCTGATCCGGAATCCCGCTTCGTCTGCTCGCCTGCGGCACAAACAAGAAAGCAAGACCCGGGCTCAAGTCCGGGGTGACGATCGGTGGTTTCCTTGCGACAGCCGAGCGACTACCTCACCCGCATGACCGAAGCCGCCATCGAAATCCGCGACCTCAGCAAGACCTACGCCGGCGGCAAGCGCGCGCTCGACGGCGTGAGCTTCGACGTACCGCGGGGCGAAGTGTTCGGTCTGCTCGGGCCCAATGGCGCAGGCAAGTCGACGCTCATCAACATCCTCGCCGGCATCGTAACCAAGACGAGCGGCAGCGCGTCGATCTGGGGCTTCGACATCGACGCGCATCCGCGCAACGCCAAGGCATCGATCGGGATCGTCAATCAGGAGATCACCTTCGACCCCTTCTTCACGCCCCTGGAGACGCTGGAGAACCAGGCCGGCTTCTACGGCGTGCCCAAGGTCAAGCGCCGCAGTCTCGACCTGCTGCGCGCGATGGGGCTGGAGGACAAGGCGAATGCCTATTCGCGGACGCTGTCGGGCGGCATGAAGCGGCGGCTGATGGTCGCGAAGGCGATGGTCCATTCGCCGCCCGTCATCATCCTCGACGAGCCGACGGCCGGCGTCGATATCGAGCTTCGCCGCCAGCTCTGGGACTATGTCCGAGGCCTCAACGCGCGCGGTGTGACGGTGGTGCTGACCACGCACTATCTCGAGGAGGCGGAGGAGCTTTGCGACCGCATCGCCATCATCAACCATGGCCGGGTGATCGCCAACGAACCCACCCGTGCGCTGATCGGCATGGCGCAGGAGAAGCAGGTGGTCGTGACGCTCGACCGCGACGTGACCGAGCCGCCCGCCAATGCGTGCTTCGAAAAGGTCGAGGCGGTGGGCGAGCGCAGCCTAGCCATCACCTATCGCAAGGACCGCGCGAATGCGGGTGAGGTGCTCGCGGCGATGACCGCCGGCGGCTACGGCATCGTCGATGTGACCACCCGCGAGGCCGACCTCGAGGACGTGTTCCTCAACCTGACGCGCGCCGCCAATGGCTGAAACCGACGTCCTCGTCATCGGCTCGGGCGCGGCGGGGCTGACCGCAGCGCTCAATCTCGCCGACCGCTTCCGCGTGACCGTACTCGCCAAGGGGCGGCTCGACGAAGGGTCGACCGCCTGGGCGCAGGGAGGGATCGCTGCGGTGCTCGAACCCGGCGACACCTTTGAGAACCATGTCGAAGACACGATGGTTGCAGGCGCCGGCCTCAACGATCGCGGCGTGGTCGAGTTCGTGGTCGAGCGCGCGCCCGCCGCGATCGAGCGACTGGCGGAACTGGGCGTGCCCTTCAACGTCGCCGAGGACGGCAAGAACGGCTGGCACCTGACGCGCGAGGGCGGGCACAGCCATCGCCGCATCGTCCATGTCGACGACGCCACCGGCTGGGCGGTGCAGGTGGCGCTAATCCGCGCAGCAGAGGCGCATCCGAACATCACGCTTGTCCCCGACATGGTGGCAATCGACCTGGCGACCAGCCGGCACGAGCTGCGTTATTCGGGCGCGGGCAATGTCTGGGGCGTCTACGCTTTCAACCGCGCCACCGGAAAGGTCGAGCTGCACACCGCACGGGCGACGGTGCTGGCTACGGGGGGCGCGGGGCGCACCTATATGTTCTCGACCGCGCCGCGCGGGGCGACCGGCGACGGCATCGCCATGGCGTGGCGGGCGGGGGCGCGCGTCTCCAACATGGAGTTCATGCAGTTCCATCCGACCTGCCTCTACCATCTGGAGGTCAAGAACTTCCTCATCACCGAGGCGGTGCGCGGCGAGGGCGGGCGGCTGATCAACCCGCAGACGGGCAAGCGCTTCATGCCCTATTACGACGCCGACCGGCTGGAGCTGGCACCGCGCGACGTGGTGGCGCGCGCGATCGACGCCGAGATCAAGCGCTTCGGCCTCGATTATGTCCATCTCGACATCAGCCATCGCGGGGCGGATTTCGTGAAGGCGCACTTCCCGACGATCCACGCCAAGCTGCTCGGGCTCGGCATCGACATGACCACCGGGCCGATCCCCGTCGTGCCCGCACAGCATTACACGTGCGGCGGCGTCGTCGTGGACCGCAACGGGCGCACCGACCTGCCCGGGCTTTATGCAGCGGGCGAGGTCAGCCAGTCGGGATTGCACGGCGCCAACCGCCTCGCCTCCAACTCGCTCCTCGAATGCTTCGTCTATGGCGAGGCGGCGGCGGCGCATATCGCCGCCAGCTGGGACGCGCTGCCGCCGCCGCCTGCAATCCGCCCCTGGGACGAAAGCCGCGTCACCGACAGCGACGAGGAAGTCGTCATCAAGCAGAACTGGACCGAGATCCGGCGCTTCATGTGGAACTATGTCGGCATCGTGCGGACCACCAAGCGGCTCGAGCGCGCCGCGCACCGTATCAAGATGCTGCAGGAGGAGGTCGCCGACTATTACGGCCATTTCCGTGTCACGCCCGACCTGATCGAGCTGCGCAACCTGCTCCAGTCGGCCGAGCTGATCGTGCGGTCGGCCCTTCACCGGCGCGAAAGCCGCGGCCTGCACTACACGCTCGATCATCCCCGGCCCGTAGAGCCGCCGCAGGACACCATTCTCATCCCGTGACCGACAGGGCGCCCAAAACGCCTGAAAAGCCGGGACGTTCGGCGGTTGTTCACGTCCTGTCGCTAGGTTAGACAGGTTCGTCGCAGCCGCACGTGCGGCCTGTTGCCGCGATCGGCCCGGCTGCGTCATGGTTTCGCCCATCAGGGGGGCTGTCGGACGATATGGTGCTTTCGCGTTTCTCGGTGATCGAACGGGCATTGACGCTTGGCGGGCTCGCGCCGCTGGCGCTGATCGGCGCCGCGCCCCAGCATCAGGACGGCCGCATCACCGAACTGCTCCCGCCGGGCTATGTGCATAACAGTGTCGCGCCGCAGCGACAGGTGGTCATCCCTGCCCCCACCCCGCTCGTTACCGACATCGACAGGCTGGTCGCGGGCTTCGGCGGCAAGGTGGGCGTTGCGGTCAAGAGCATCGACGCCGGCTGGATGGTTTCGAAAAACGGCGATGTGCCGATGCCGCAGCAATCGGTCAGCAAGCTGTGGGTCACGCTGACGCTGCTCGACCAGGTCGATCAGGGGCGTGTCCGTCTCGACGATCCGATCACGATCACCCGGAGCGACCTGACGCTGTTCCACCAGCCGATCGCCTCGCTGCTGAAGAACGGCGTCTACAACACCACGGTCCGCGAACTGATGCGCCGGGCAATGACAATGAGCGACAATACCGCCAACGACCGGCTGTTGCGCCATGTCGGCGGGCCGTCGGCGGTCAACGCCTATATCGCTCGCCATTCGCTGGGCGCGATCAAGTTCGGGCCGGGCGAGCGCCTGCTTCAAAGCCGCACCGCGGGCCTGACCTGGCGACAGGATTACGCGATGGGCCGGGCGTTCCAGGCGGCCCGCGCCAAGCTGCCGCCCAATGTCCGGCAGGCGGCGTTCAATTCCTATGTCGCCAACCCGATCGACGGGGCGGCGGCGGCGGCGATCGCCAATGCGCTCACCAAGCTGCGTCGCGGCGAGCTCCTCTCGCCCGCGTCGACCGCTTATCTCATCGGCGTGATGGAAAGCTCGCGCACCGGCCATGCGCGCCTTCGCGCGAGCGTGCCCCCGGGCTGGCGTCTCGCACACAAGACCGGCACGGGACAGGACCTGATGGGCCGCACCGCCGGCTTCAACGATGTCGGCATCCTTACCGCGCCTGACGGCCGCGCCTATTCGATCGCGGTGATGATCGGTGACACCAGCCGCCCCACGCAGGAGCGGCAGAAGCTGATGCAGAACGTCGTCGCTCGCGTCGTCGCCTATCACGACAGCGAAGCGCCGCAGCGGGTGATGGCGCAGTAAGAGCTACTCGGCCGCGGGCGCCTTCCGCTCGAACAGCGCCCGGTCCTCGCGCTTGAACGCCCAGCGCCACAGGACCAAGCCGTAGACGAGCAGCATCACCGGGATGCCGATCATCAGCTCGGCCCATTCGAGCTCGGGCGGCAGCTGCACGAATGCCCAGCCGACCACGCTGGTCGCGAGCACCGCCCACACCCAGGGCCAGCGCCACGACGACACCGGCGCGCCGAGGAGCCGGGCGAGCAACCGCGACTTGAGGATCGAGCCGACGCCGAGCGACACCGCCAGCGCGACCGCGGGCATCGCCGCCGCCCAGCCCTGCGGCCAGGCGGCTTTGCGCGCGACGAAGAGGAGGACGAAGGTCAGCGCGACCTGCAACCCGATCACCGCGATCGAGAGCATCAAGTTGCGGTGCCGCGCGACATAGACGAGCCCCGCCTCCGCCACCGCGCCGTTCGCCGCGAGCACTTCGGCGAGAAGGAGGAAGCAGAGCGCACCCGCGCCCGCCACGAACTCGGGCCCGACCACGCCCATCACCCCCTCGGCCGGGATGCCGCCGATCAGCGCCAGCGCCGCCTGCGCCGCCATGATCCAGAAGCCGACCTGCCGGATCTGCGCCGCCACCGCCGCGCGGTCGTTCTCGGCCAGGCGATGGGTGATGACGGGGCCGAGCACGGGGTCGAAGCTGGTCTTGAGCTTCTGTGGCAGGCTCGCGACCTGCTGCGCCATGTAATAGATGCCGACCACCGCGGGCGGGAAGACGAGGCCGAGGATGAAGCGGTCGACGTTGCGCGTCCCCCACTCAATCGCATCGGCGCCCGCGAGCGGCGCGTTGGCGCGGGCGAGCGCGAACATCGGTGTCAGGTGCGGGCGCCAGCCGGCGGGCAGGCCATAGCTCTTCACGAACGGCACGATGCTCGCCGCGAGCGCCGCCGCCATCGACAGCACATAGGCGATGATGAGCCCGTCGCGTGACGAGACATAGGAGAGCGCCCAAGCGGCGATGCTGATCGTCCACGGCTCGATCACCGCGCGCGCAGTGACGGCGGCCTTGACGTTGTGACGATAGGCGAGCGCGGCGAGCGACACGTCCGAACAGGCGACCGCGAAGACGACGAGCGGCAGCAGGCGCTCGAGGCCGATCACCTCGCTGTTCGGGTACATGATCTCGGGAA
This sequence comes from Sphingomonas spermidinifaciens, assembly GCF_002351485.1. GTDB lineage: Bacteria > Pseudomonadota > Alphaproteobacteria > Sphingomonadales > Sphingomonadaceae > Sphingomonas > Sphingomonas spermidinifaciens. The sequence continues at coordinate 1,991,188 of NZ_NWMW01000001.1, forward strand.
AGACGAAGAGCACCGCACTCGCGATCAGCGACAGGATCAGCGCGACGGCGAGCGCGTCCCAGACGACGTGCGCATGCGGCCGGTCGGTCGAGGACAGCGCCTGGGCCAGGCCGCGCTTGAGGCCGAGCGTCGCCAGCAGCGCGGCGAGTTCGACCACCAGCACCGCGATCGCGAAGCGGCCGACGATCTCGGGGCCGTAGACGCGGCCGGCGATGAACAGGAAGGGCAGCCGCGCGGCGAGCCGAAGCGCGAATCCGATGATGTTGGTGCGCCCGCCCTTTGCCAGTGCCGCGATATCGTCGTCGGCGCCATCGGACGGCGTGGGGGCAGCAGGCGCGATCACGTTCGCCCGCCTCTAGGCGAAAGCGAAGCAGCGCCAAAGCCCTCAGCGGCGATTGGCGGCGGGTTGCGGCAAACGGGCAACAAATCCGTGCGTCACCCCGCACTTGTTCCGGGGTGACGAGTTTGGGTCAGTGCGCCGCACCCCAGCTCGGGCCAACACCAATCTCGACGCCGAGGGGCACGGTCAGTTCGACCAGCGGCTCGGCCGCCGTCGCCATCACGCGCTCGATGACCGGCCTGGCGGCCTCGACGTCACCTTCGGGCAATTCGAACACGAGTTCGTCATGCACCTGCATCAGCATCCGCACATCGGGCAACCCGGCCTCGGCCAGCGCCGGCCCCATCCGCGCCATCGCGCGCTTGATGATGTCGGCGCAGGTCCCTTGAATCGGCGCGTTGATCGCGGCGCGCTCCGACCCAGCGCGCTCGTTGGGGTTCGAGGCCTTGATGCGCGGGAAGTGCGTCTTCCGCCCAAACAGCGTCGTCGTGTAGCCGCGCTCCTTCGCCTCCGACAGCGTGTCGGCGATATAGCGGTTGATGCCGGGGAAGCGCTCGAAATAGCGGTCGATCATCGACTGCGCCTCGTCGGGCGTCACGTCGAGTCGCCCAGCAAGGCCCCAACGGCTGATGCCGTAAAGGATGGCGAAGTTGATCGTCTTGGCTCGACCGCGCGTGTCGCGATTGACCTCCCCGAACAGCTCGGTGGCGGTCAGGCTGTGGATGTCGTCGCCGCGCGCGAACGCCTGTCGCAGGGGATCGACATCGGCGATGTGCGCGGCCAGCCGCAGCTCGATCTGCGAATAGTCGGCGGCGAGGATGACGTTGCCCGGCTCCGCCACAAAGGCGTCTCGAATCTGGCGGCCCGTTTCGGTGCGGATCGGGATGTTCTGGAGATTGGGATCGGTGGAGGACAGCCGCCCGGTCTGCGCACCGGTCAGGCTGTAGCTCGTATGGACGCGGCCCGTCTCGGGGTTGATCTGTTCCTGTAGCGCGTCGGTATAGGTGGACTTGAGCTTCGACAGCTGCCGCCAGTCGAGCACTTTCCGCGCGATCGGCACGCCCTCGGCCGCCAACCGCTCGAGCTCGTTGACGTCGGTCGAATAGACGCCCGACTTGCCCTTGCGCCCCCCCTTCAGCCCCATCCGGTCGAACAGCACGTCCCCCAGCTGCTTGGGGCTGCCGATCGTGAAGGGGCCGCCGGCAAGGCCGTGGATCTCGGTCTCGAGCGCCGCCATCTGGCCGGAGAACTGCTCCGACAGCCGCGCGAGCGTCGGCGCGTCGACCTTGACCCCGGCCATCTCCATCTCGGCGATGACGCGCACCAGCGGGCGGTCGACCCGCTCATAGACGGTGGTCGCGCGCTCATAGGGGAGCCGCGGCTTAAATCGCCGCCAGAGGCGCAGCGTCACGTCGGCATCCTCGGCCGCGTATCGGGTGGCCGCCTTCAGATCGACCTCGTGGAAGCCGAGCTGCTTCTTCCCCGTGCCGACCACGTCCTTGTACGCGATGCAGCTGTGCGACAGGTGCGTCGCCGCCAGCTCGTCCATCCCGTGCCCGTGGAGGCCCGCGTCGAGATCGAAGCTCATGACGATGGTGTCGTCATAGGGTGCGACGCGGATGCCGGCGCGGGCGAGCATGATGTAATCGTATTTGAGATTGTGGCCGATCTTGAGGACGCTTTCGTCCTCCAAGAGCGGCTTGAGCTTTGCCAGCACCGTCTCGCGCGGCAGCTGGACGGGCTTCTCGGCGAACATGTCGGCGCCGCCATGCGCGATCGGCACATAGCAGGCGAGATTGGGGTGGAGCGCGATGCTGACGCCCACTAGCTCCGCGCGCATCGGATCGGTGCCCGTCGTCTCGGTATCGATCGCCATCCAGCCCTGATGCCGCGCGGCCGTCACCCAGCGGTCGAGCGCCGCCTCGTCCACCACGGTCTCGTAGCCGTCATGGTTGCAGGGCGGGTCCTCCTCCTGCGCGACGGGTGCCGTCGGGGTGGCGACCGGCGCGTCGGCGACCGCCGACAGCTTGGCGAGCAGCGAGCGGAAACCGTGATGGTCGAGGAAGGCGCGCAGCGGCGCCTCTGGAATGCCCTGCATCTCCAGTGCATCGAGCGGATCGGGCAGCGGCACGTCGCACGACAGCGCGACCAGCCGCCGCGACAGCCGTGCCATCTCTGCATGCTCGATCAGGTTGTCGCGCAGCTTGCCCTTCTTCATCTCGGGCGCGGCGGCGAGCACGCCCTCCAGGTCGCCATGTTCGAGGATGAGCTTCGCCGCGGTCTTCGGGCCCACCCCCGGCACGCCCGGCACATTATCGACGCTGTCGCCCATCAGCGCGAGCACGTCGCCGAGCTTCTCCGGCCCCACGCCGAACTTCTCGACGACGTGTTCGCGCCCCAGCCGGCGATTGTTCATCGTGTCGTAGAGGTCGAGGCTGCCGTCCTCGACCAGCTGCATCAGGTCCTTGTCCGAGCTGACGATCGTCACCTGCCAGCCCTGCGCCAGCGCCGCCTTGGCATAGCTCGCAATCAGGTCGTCGGCCTCCCACCCCTCCTCCTCGATGCACGGCAGGCTGAAGGCGCGCGTCGCGTCGCGGATCATCGGGAATTGCGGGACGAGGTCCTCGGGCGGCGGCGGGCGATGCGCCTTGTACTGGTCGTAGAGCTCGTTGCGAAAGGTATGTGACGACTTGTCGAGGATGACTGCCATGTGGGTCGGGCCATCGGCCTTGTGCAGCTCGTCGGCGAGCTTCCACAGCATCGTCGTATAGCCATAGACGGCACCCACCGGCTCGCCATGCTTGTTGGTGAGCGGCGGCAGGCGGTGATAGGCGCGGAAGATATAGCCCGAGCCGTCGACGAGATAGAGATGTGGCATGGGCGGGAGATAGCAGCGGTCGCGGGCGATTGCGACGGTGCCGATATACCCCGCGTCAGGAGGTCGCCGTCTCGGGATCGGCGGTCACGTCGGTGCGTGAAATGAGCGGTGTCAGCCCCCGCGTCACGAGCCGTGTGTGCCTGCCCTGCGCCAGCGGAAAGGTCATCGAGAAGCGCTCGACACGATAGGTGCCGGCTTTCGCCGAATGTCCGGCGCTCGGCGTATAGCGTCGGCCGATAAGCGACCGCTGTACCGCCGGGTACCAACGACCGTCGAACCGTTTGCCGCTACGCAGGATCTGGATGTCGCTCACCCGGCCATCAGGATTGATGAGGAAACCAACATCGAACCAGTTGTCCGCCTCCGCGAAGTAGGGCGCGTAATTGCCCGCCTCGCCAAGCCTTGGCGCAGAGCCGTTAAGTTCCGCCGCAGCGAATGCACCGCCAAGCCTGATCGGCGGCGCAAAGATCAGCTGCGGGCTGGGCGTCGCGCGAAGTTCGTCGATCGCGGCATCTAGCCGCGTCTCGTCGCCATCCTGAGCGCGCATCACCGCGTCGAGCACCGTCGCCGCCTGCCCATAGACGGCATGCTCGGGAACGCGGCTTTCACGCAGATAGTCGATGGTGCGTGCGGCATTCTCGCCGCGCGTTCGCTGAAGCCGTGCGATCTGCAGGTCGAGTGCGGCGAGACGAAGGAGCGCCAGCCCCTCCATGTCGCGAACGCCCAGCCGGGCGGCATCGCGGGCCATGTCCGCATAGATCTCGCGCGCCGCGAGCGCCCGACCCGTCTGAACGAAGCTGTCGCCCATCTCGGCGCGCGCAATCATCGCCTGCCGGTGATCGGCACCGGCATGTTTTCGCAGCATCACCGCATTGTTGATCGTTTCGTGTCGCATCTCGTCCGTCAGACCGAGATGCGCGGCCATTCGGGCGGATGTCCGCACGAGGCCCGACAATTCGATCGGAATGGACGACGCGAACCGTCGATTGCGCTTCAGTCCAGCCTTGGCGGTCGCGCGCGCGGCCTGGACGTCACCGTCCAGATACTGCGCCTCGGCCAGCGCGAGCGTGGCCCGCACCTCCTCAGCGGGTGGACACCGCGCCGCGATGCAGCCTGCCAGATCGCGCTCGGCCTTCTGGATCGTCTCGCCGACGACGATCACTTCATCCTGCAGACCCCCCTGGGGTGCGGGACTTGCCGCGAGCAACAGGGCCAATACGATCGACATAGCGGTACTCCGCGGCACTCTGGCGCGAGAAGGCTATGTCATTCGAACGACACTGGCAATCGCGGGTTCCGTCAATGCCGGAAGTGGCGCATTCCCGTGAACACCATCGCCAGCCCGGCCGCGTCCGCCGCGGCGATCACTTCGTCGTCGCGAATCGAGCCGCCGGGCTGGATTACCGCGGTCGCCCCCGCCTGGACCGCGGCGAGCAGGCCGTCGGCGAAGGGGAAGAAGGCGTCCGACGCGACCGCCGAGCCGATCGTACGCGGCTCCGCCCAGCCTGCCTTCTCGGCGGCGTCGCGGGCCTTCCACGCAGCGATCCGCGCCGATTCGAGGCGGTTCATCTGGCCCGCGCCGACCCCCGCGGTCGCGCCATCCTTTGCATAGACGATCGCGTTCGACTTGACGTGCTTGGCCACCGTCCAGGCAAAGCGGCAGTCGGCAAGCTCGCGTTCGGTCGGCTGGCGCTTCGTCACCACCTTGAGGTCGAGATCGGCAAGCGTACCGCCGTCGCGCGATTGGACGAGCAGCCCACCGGCGATCGACTTGATTGCCAGGCCCGCGCGCGCCGGATCTGGCAGCTCGCCGGTCAGGAGGAGGCGCAGGTTCTTCTTGGCCGCGAAAACCGCTTTCGCCTCGTCGTCGGCATCGGGGGCGGCGACGACCTCGGTGAAGATCTCGCTGATCGCGCGGGCGGTTTCGCCGTCGAGCGGGCGGTTGACGGCGACGATGCCGCCGAACGCCGACACGGTGTCGCACGCGAAAGCGGCGCGATACGCCTCGATAAGCGTGTCGGCGCTGGCGACGCCGCACGGATTTGCGTGCTTGACGATGACGACGGTCGGCGGGCCGTCGCGGAACTCGCTCACCAGCTCGAGCGCGGCGTCGGCGTCGTTGTAGTTGTTGTAGCTCAGCGCCTTGCCCTGCAGCTGCTTCGCCTGCGCAATGCCGCGCGCAGCGGGGCCGCGGGGGATGTAGAGCGCGGCCGACTGGTGCGGGTTTTCGCCGTAGCGCAGCTCGTCGCCGCGGGTGAAGGCGAGCGGGAGGGTCGCCGGGAAGCTCTCGCCCTGATCGGCGAAGGCGAACCACTGGGCAATCGCCGAATCATAGGCGGCGGTGGCGGCATAGGCCTTGGCCGCGAGCATCCGTCGCTGGTCGAGCGTCGTCTCGCCCCCCTCGACCAGCGCATAGTCGGCGGGATCGGTGACGATCGCGACATAGGCGTGGTTCTTCGCCGCCGAGCGGACCATCGACGGGCCGCCGATATCGATATTCTCGATCACCTCGTCGCGCCCCGCGCCCTTCGCGACGGTCGCCTCAAACGGGTAGAGGTTGACGACGACAAGGTCGATCGCACCGATGCCGTGCTCGGTCATAGCCGCGGCGTGTTCTGGGTCGTCGCGCACAGCGAGCAGGCCGCCGTGCACCATCGGGTGCAGCGTCTTCACGCGCCCGTCCATCATCTCGGGAAAGCCGGTGAGGTCGGAGATATCGCGCACGCTCAGGCCGGCGTCGCGCAGCGCCTTGGCGGTGCCGCCGGTCGAAACGAGCTCGACGCCCCTGGCGGCGAGCGCGCGGCCGAGATCGACGATGCCCGTCTTGTCGGACATCGAGAGGAGCGCGCGGCGAATAGGAATGCTGGTCATGCGCGCGCGGTTAGGCCGGTGCGCGCGCGGGTGCAAGGAAGAGGTTCGCTCAGAGGCGCAGAGGATGCGGAGAGGCTACGCCGCCCGCCATCCCCACTTCCGTCATCGCGGACTTGATCCGGGGTGACGAGGAAGTGAGATTACCGTGAGCGGTGGAACGCCCAGCTGATGCTCGCGCCGCCCGGCGGGGCTTCGCCGGTGAGGACGAGCTGGCGGGTCGCGATCGGGCGGCCGAAGGCGTTGATCCACAGGCTCTCCTCGATCGTCAGCGCCGCGCCCTTCGCGCGGAACTGCCAGAGGAGCTGGCCGGGCAGGCGCAGGAACGCCGCCTGTCCATCCGAAGTCGGCGCGACCTCGACATCGGGGGCGAGGTGGAAACGGATCGCGAAAGGCACCGCGTCGCGACGCCGCCGGCGCCCCTCGGGCAGCAGCATGTCCTCGCCGCGCAGGTCGCGCCCGTCATTGCCGAGTGCGAGCAGCCGGCGGTGGACGAGGCCGAAGCGGCGGACATAGCCATTGTGGCTCGCCTCGATTCGGCTGGTCGCGTCGCTTTCCTGCCGCGACAGCTCGACCTCGGCCACGCCCTTGCCGAGCGTGCCATCGGCATGGAGCGCGGTCGAGTTCGAATCGCCCAGCACCAGCGTCGAATGCGCGGCGGTGGTGCGAAGCCCCTCGGCAAGCGCGGCGGGCACCTGCGCCACCGCCGATCGCGCGCCGCCGCAATTGACGACGATCCGGCTTGCCCCGTCGGAGAACTCGAAGGCCAGGGTCGAGGCGCAACCGCCATCGACCATCCGCGCGACCGGCGGCGGGGCGGCATCGACGATGATCAGCGTGTTGCCCGCCGACATCCGCTGATAGCCCCATTCGCGCGCCTGGCGAAGCGGCCGTGTTCGCACCCCCGTCGCCTCGATCGTCTGGACGATCAGCTCGGGATCCTGCGGGCAGCCGCCCTGCCAGCTCGACAGCGCCTTGTCCGCATGGCTGACGCCGAGCAGCGCGGAGACCATCTTCGGCAGCCGCTCGGCCACCGCCTCGGGCAGGTCCATGCGGCGCGCGGCATAGGTGCCGCGCAACATCGTCACGAGCTGGATCGCATCATAGAGCGAGGCGGGCGACCGGCCGACGATACCGCCGTCTTCGGTCAGCGAGGCCGCCATCGCCTTGGCGAGCCCCGCCTCGCCGAACACCCGGCGCGGATCGCCGCCGGGGATCATCAGCCCCGCCGCGACGACCCCGCACCACGCGGCGATGCGCGGCGCGCCCGCGGGCGCTTTGTCCGCCGTCCGGTCAAGATGCCGAGCGCCGCGCGCCAGCGCGTGCAGCACGTTCGAGCGATAGACGAGGTCGGTCGAGGACAGGATCAGCGGCGCATGCGCGGTCCAGTAGAGGATGCGCCGGCCCCACAGATCGGGGCGCCACGCCGGCTCGGAGATCATCGCGCCGTGTGCGGCGATCCACTGGCGCATGATCGCCTCGGCGATCGGTGCACCCACTGCCCTTGTGGTGACGCTCGACAGGTCGCGCAGCCAGGCGAAGGCGTGAAGGTGCTCGCCATAGGCCTTGGAGAAGGTCGGGCGGTCGAGGCCGAGCATCCCCACCGGCAGCGCCTCGCCCCGAAAGGCGAGTTCACCGTCCAGCAACGCCTGTCCGCGCTCGACATCGCCGAAGAAGGGATCGTCGGCGACGGTCAGCAGCTTGAGCGGGTGCCGTCCCTTGAGCTTCAGCGTGTGGATCGGCGTGCGCCAGGTCAGACGGTGGAACCGCTCGGCGATGCGCTCGGACAGCGACAGCCCCCCGTCGCCGCCTTGGCGGATCAGCCGCTTGCCCTCCTCGATCCCGTCGGCGCCGGAGTCGAGCGGGGGCAGATCGTTCAACCGCCCCTCAAGGCGGCGATGTTGGCGGCATAATGATCCGGCCCGCCGCGAAACGCCGCGGTGCCCGCGACGAGCGCGTCGGCCCCCGCTGCGATCACCCGCGCGGCATTCGAGGCATCGACGCCGCCATCAACCTCGAGGTCGATGGGCTTGCCGAGCTTGTCGATCGACTTGCGGATCGCCTCGATCTTGCGCAGCTGGCTGTCGATCAACTTCTGACCGCCGAAGCCGGGATTGACGCTCATCACCAGCACCAGATCGACATCCTCGAGCAGATAGTCGAGCAACTTGGCAGGCGTGGCGGGGCAGAGGACCACGCCCGCGCGCTTGCCCAGCGCCTTGATCCGCTGGACGGTGCGGTGCGCATGCGGCCCCGCCTCGACATGGAAACTGATGCAGTCGGCCCCCGCCTCGGCAAAGGCCTCGAGGAACGGGTCGACGGGCTCGATCATCAGATGGACGTCGAAGGGCTTGGCCGAGTGCGGGCGCAGCGCCTTCACCACCGCCGGGCCGATCGTCAGGTTAGGGACGAAATGCCCGTCCATGACATCGACATGGATCCAGTCCGCCCCCGCCGCGTCGATCGCGCGCACTTCCTCGCCCAGCCTGGCGAAGTCGGCGGAGAGGATCGAGGGCGCGATACGCACGGATGCTTGCATGATCGCGCTTCCTTAGCAGCGGTTAGCGCCGCGGCAATGTCCATTCACAAGCGGCGAAGTCGCGTGATGAAAAAGCCGTCGAGCCGGCCCGCATCGGCAAGCATCGTCGGCAAGGTGCGAACCGTCCCGCCGTCGCGTGGCTCGATCCCGGCCGGCAGCTCGTCGGACCGGATCGCCTCGATCGCATAGTCGGCGCGGTCGGCTAGGAAGCGGGCGAGCTGGTCCTCGCCCTCGTCGGGTTCGAGCGAGCAGACGGCGTAGACCAGGCAGCCACCCGGCTTCACCCAGTCGGCGGCGCGCGCGAGCATCGCGGCCTGCAATTCGGCCGTCTCGGCGATCAGGCCGGGATGTGCGCGGTGAAGCACGTCGGGGTGGCGGCGATAGATGCCCGTCGCGCTGCACGGCGCGTCGAGCAGCAGCGCCTCGACCGGGGCGGCGGGCTTCCACTTCAGCGCATCGGCGGCGACGAGGTCGGCATCGAGGCGGGTGCGCGCCAAGTTGGTGCGAAGTCGCGCCAGCCGACTTTCGGCGATGTCGAGCGCGGTCGTGCGCCAGCCGGCGGCGGCGAGCTGCATCGTCTTGCCGCCGGGCGCGGCGCACAGGTCGAGCGCAGTGCCCGCGCCCTTGCCAAGCAGGCGCGCGGGGATCGTTGCCGCAAGGTCCTGCACCCACCACTCGCCCTCGGCATAGCCGGGCAGCGCGGCGATATCCGCACCGGCGGGCAGGCGGACATGACCTGGAGTGAGGCTGACGCCACCGAGCCGCTCGGCCATGGCGTCTGTCATGGCGGGATCGCGGAGCGTCAGGTCGACGGGTGGCGGCGCGGCGATTGCCGCACGCGCTGCCTCGACCATCTCGGCGCCGTGCGCTCTGCTCCAGCGCGTTTCGACCGCCTGGGGCAGCGCGGGGAGGTCGGGCAGCGCCACCCCCGCCCGCATCAGCGCGCCATAGACGCCGTGGACGAGCTTGCGCGGCCCGCCATCGACCAGCGGCAGCACCGTGGCGATGGCGGCATGGGCGGGCGTGTCGAGGCGCAGCGCCTGGACGAGGGCGATGCGCAGCACCGTGCGCGCCTTGGCATCGTCGGGCAACTTCTGGCGCGTCGCGCCGTCGATCAGCGCGTCTAGATCGGGCAGTCGCCGCAGCGCTTCCGCCGCGATCGCATGCGCGAGGCCGCGGTCGGCGGGCGACAGCCCCTCACCCGCGCGTGACAAGGCCGCCTCAAGCGCCTGTCCACGGCGCAGCACCGCGTCAAGGATGCGCAGCGCGGCGCGGCGCGGCGCAGTGCCGACGGGATCGAAACGGGGGCGATTGGGATGACGATGCTGGGACAAGTGGGCGCCTTAGGGGGAAGCGGGGCACAGGTGAAGGGGGTGCGGGGTCGGATCGACTCTGACAGGACCACGGCTACAGTCCGCCAAACCGTTGGCCTCGGGCAGCGATCGAGCGAAGTCGAGAGCCCGTGTCGAGAAGGAGGGGCCTCGATACGCCGTCTCGACAAGGTCGAGGGCTACTCGGGGCAAACGGAAGGGTGTCAGTGCTGGACATCGATAGGGCGCGGGCGGGGCTCCACTCCCTGCAACCTCCGATCATCCCAGCGAAAGCTGGGGCAGCTGGACCCCGGCCTCCACCGGGGCACGAGTCAGCTCAACGCGCGTCGCGGTCCAGAGCGGCGGCGAGGAGGTCGCGCAGCTTTTCGAGCGGCCCGCGTGCGTCCGTAGCCGGCGACCGCGCGCGTCGCGGTCCTGCCTCGCTCGCGAGCAATTGCTGAACGCCGCGGATCGTATAGCCCTGCCGGTTGAGCAGGTCGTCGATGCGGCGGACGAGCGCCACATCCTCGGGGCGGTAATAGCGGCGCTGACCCGCGCGGGTCAGCGGCCGCAGTTCGGGAAATCGCTGTTCCCAGTAACGCAGCCGATGCTGCGGCAGGCCGGTTGCCTCGGCAACCTCGCCGATCGTCCTGAAGGCGGCGTCGGCCTTGGCCCGGCCGGCCATGGCGGATGTCAGGCGCCGGCGACGATGCGGTCGCGCATCATCTGGCTGGCGCGGAAGGTGAGGACGCGGCGCGGCGCGATCGGCACCTCGACGCCGGTCTTGGGATTGCGGCCGATCCGCTCGCCCTTGTCGCGCAGGATGAAGCTGCCGAAGCCCGAGATCTTGACGTTCTCGCCCTTGGCCAGCGCCTCGCACAGATGACCCAGTATCTGCTCGACCAGCTTCGACGATTCGCTGCGCGACAGGCCGACTTCGCTGTGCAGCGTCTCGGCAAGATCGGCGCGGGTCAGAGTTCCGGCCTGCATTGCTCACTTCCCCCGGTTGAAACGGTAGCTAACCCTATCAGAACGCACGCCGCAAGCAATTGCCGCTTTGGGGCGATGCGAACCCACGTCCTAATATCGGACGACCGCCGCGCCCCAGGTGAAGCCGCCGCCCATCGCCTCGAGCACGAGGAGCTGGCCGCGCCGAATGCGACCATCGCGGATCGCGGTGTCGAGCGCGAGCGGGACCGACGCGGCGGAGGTGTTGGCGTGCTGATCAACGGTAACGACGACGCGCTCGGGCGACAGGTCGAGCTTGCGCGCGGTCGCGTCGAGGATGCGGGCATTGGCCTGGTGTGGGACCAGCCAGTCGATCTCGTGCGGTTGATGCCCCGTCACCGCCAGCGTCTCGCGCAGCACCGCCGCCAAGTTGACGACGGCGTGGCGGAACACCTCGCGTCCCTTCATGCGGAGCTTGCCGACGGTGCCCGTGGTCGACGGACCGCCATCGACGTAGAGCATGTCGTTGTGGCGGCCGTCGGCATGGAGGCGAACGGCAAGCACGCCCTCGTCCTCTGTCTCTCGCGCCTCGAGCACGATTGCGCCGGCGCCGTCGCCGAACAGAACGCAGGTCGCGCGATCCTCCCAATCAAGGATGCGGCTGAACGTCTCGGCCCCGATCACCAGCGCGCGGCGGTGCGCGCCCGCGCGGATCATCGTGTCGGCGACCTGAAGCGCATAGAGGAAGCCCGAGCACACCGCCGCCACGTCGAACGCCACACAGTCGTTGATGCCGAGCGCCGCCTGCACACGCGTGGCAGTCGCGGGGAAGGTCTGATCGGGGGTCGCGGTCGCCAGCACGATCAGGTCGATCGCCTGCGCGTCGATCCCCGCCGCCTCCAGTGCGCGGCGGGCGGCATCGGTGGCGAGGGTCGAGGTGGTCTCCCCCTCCCCGGCGATATGGCGGAAGCGAATGCCTGTGCGCTCGACGATCCATTCGTCGCTCGTATCGACGCGCTGCGAGAGCTCGTCGTTCGAGACGCGCCGCGCGGGAAGCGCCGCGCCGGTGCCGGCGATGACAGCGCGGACGGTCATGCCGCGCGCGCTTCGATATTGCCGAGGTCGTCGCCGATGCGCCGGATCAGGTCGTCCTCCACCAGCTTGCCGGCAAGCTTGAGCGCGTTGGCGATGCCCGCGGCGTTGGCCCCACCATGGCTCTTCACGACCAACCCGTTGAGGCCGAGGAAGACCGCGCCATTATGATTGTTGGGATCGAGATGGTCGCGCAGCAGCTTGGTCGCGGGGCGCGAGATCAGGAAACCGATCTTCGAGCGGATCGAACTCGAAAAGGCGCGGCGGAGCAGGTCGGCGACGAAGCGCGCGGTGCCCTCCGCCGTCTTGAGTGCGATGTTGCCGGTGAAGCCGTCGCAGGCGATCACATCAACCTCGCCCCGCGACAGGCGATCGCCCTCGATAAAGCCGGTGAACGCCATCGGCAGGTGGGCCGCGCCGCGCAGCCGCTGCGCCGCATCGCGAATGATGTCGGTTCCCTTCAGATCCTCGGTCCCGATGTTGAGCAGCGCAACGCGCGGTCGCTCGAGATCGAGCGCGGTGCGCGCGTAAGCGGCGCCCATCACCGCGAACTGGACGAGGTTGCGGGCATCGCACTCGGTATTGGCGCCGAGGTCGAGCATCACCGTGTCATTGGCGCCGAGGCTGGGCAGCAGCGCGGCGAGCGCGGGTCGGTCGATGCCGGGAATGGTGCGCAGCGAGAGTTTCGCCATCGCCATGAGCGCGCCGGTATTGCCCGCCGACACCGCAGCGCCCGCGCGCCCCTGCTTCACCGCATCGACCGCAAGGCCCATCGAGGTAACGCGCGCACGGCGGATCGAGGTGCTCGGTTTTTCTTCCGAAGCGACGGTCTCGGGCGCGTGGACGATCTCGACCCTGCCGGTCAGGCCCGGCTGCGACTCGAGCGCGGCGCGAATCGCCGCTTCGTCACCCACCAGCAGGAACGACAGCTCGGGCCGATCGGCGGCGGCACGCGCCACGCCATCGAGGATGACGGCGAGCCCGCCGTCGCCGCCCATCGCATCGACGGCGATCCGCGCGCTCTCCGCCATGTCCCGTTATCGTTCCTTGAACCCTAAGTTCGGTGTCCCGTCAGGCTTCGATCGCGACGATCTCGCGGCCGTTATAATGGCCGCACGACCCGCACAGGATGTGCGGACGCTTGAGTTCGCCGCAGTTCGGGCACTCCTGGAACGACTCGACCTTCAGCGCATCGTGCGAACGACGCATGCCGCGCCGCGACGGCGTGGTCTTTCTCTTGGGAACGGCCATCTCGGCACACCTTCTTCGACAACTGAGTTCGGGGTCGCGATACGCCCCTCGCGCGGGTCGGGCAAGCGCGCAAACAAGTGCGCGCCCGCACCACCACGTGGCCGGGGCAGGTCGCGAAGCGAGGGTGCGCCTATAGCGATTTCGTCGTGCGTTGCAAGCGCGGGGACACGGTGGCAGGTTCGTCTTGCAACTTGGGGGATAACGATGACCTTGCCAGTGACGCTAGCGACCGCGGGCGCGGCGGCTCTGATCAACCTGTGGCTGGCGGTACGTATCCTGTGCATCCGATTCGGGCAGAAGATCCTCTATGGCGACGGCGGCGATGCGCGGCTGGCGGCACGGATGCGCGCGCAGCTCAACTTCGCCGAATATACGCCGCTGATCCTGATCCTGATCGCCGCGATCGAATGGAGCGCAGGCAGCTCAATCTGGCTGGCGGGCGCGGGCGCGCTCTACATTGTCGGGCGGGTCGCGCATCCGATCGGCATGGACGGCTTCCTGCCCGCGCGGCAATTCGGCACCGTCGTCACGCTGTCGCTCACCGGCATGCTGGGGCTGACGGCGCTTACGTTGGTCTTCGTCGGCAAGCCGGTGATGGCGACCGACGGGCCGGTGGTGCCGAGCATCTATCGCGGCTGAGCCAGGATGCGCTCGTAAAGGGCGACATACTCGTCGGCCATCCGCTCGATCGAGAAGCGCGCTTCGACCGCGCGGCGACACGCGGCGCGATCAATCTCGCCCAGCCGGCCGACCGCGGCGATCGCGTCGTCAAGCGAGTCGACGAGGAAGCCGGTGACGCCGTCCTCGATCAGCTCGGGCATCGACCCGCGCCGCATCGCGATGACAGGAGTGCCGCAGGCCATCGCCTCGATCACCGACAGGCCGAAGGGTTCGTCGAAATTGATGAGGTGGAGGAGCGCTGCCGCGCCGCCCAGCGCGGCCACGCGCTCCGCTCCGCCAACCGCGCCGGGATGGGCGATGCGCGGCGACAGGCGGGGTGCCACGTCACGCTCGTAATAGCCCGCGTCCTGGACGATGCCGTACATCGACAGGCGTCGGCCGGTCGCCTCCGCTACCGCGATCGCTTCTGCCGCGCCCTTGTCGGGGTGCATCCGGCCGAAGAAGAGGAGGTCGTCGCTACCCTTCGGGTCAAAGGTGAAGTCCTCGACCGGGATGCCGTGATGGACCGTCGCGGCATAGCGTAGCGCCGGGTGCCGGTCGGCATCGCTGATCGCGACATAATGCACGCGGTCCTGATAGGGCGCGTACATCGGCAGGATGCGGTCGGACGAAAAGCCGTGGATCGTCGTCACCATCGGCGTCGGCACAAGATTGGCGAAGGCGTGGGCGGGAAAATCGGCCTGATTGTGGATCAGGTCGAACTCGCCCGCACGCTCGAACACATGCGCGAGATGGCGGTGCTCCCAGACCTTGGCGTCGACCGAAGGGTCTTCGCTGTAGGGGGCGGGCACTACCGCTGCCAGCTTCGCCGAAGTGAGCGAATCGGCGGTCGCGAACAGGGTGACGTCGATGCCCTTGGCCACCAGCGCCTCGGTCAGCAGGCTCGTCACCAATTCCCATGGGCCGTAATGCCGGGGCGGCGTGCGCCAGGCGATCGGCGCGATCATCGCGATCTTCATGTCAGGACCACGCCCTCGTCGCCCATCAGGATGACGGCGCCATGCTCGAAGCCGGGCAGGCCGCCCAGCGTGCTGAGCCGGGGGGTCAGGCCGCGCGCCCAGTCGGGCAGCAGGAGCCGCGCGGGCTCGGCGGTCAGGTTAAGAGCGACGAGCACGCGCGTCTCGCCTTCGCGGCGCTCATAGGCCAGCACGGCATCGTCGGCATGGACCGGATGCCAGTCGCCCACCGATAGCGCCGGCGTCACACGGCGCAGTGCGATCAGGTCACGGTGAAGCGTCCAGCTCGACCCGGCATCGCCGCGCTCGGCCGCGACGTTGCGCGCGCGCCAGTCGGAATGGAGCGGCAGCCACGGCTCGCCGGTGGTGAAGCCCGCACAGGCACTTTCGTCCCAGGCCATCGGCGTGCGCACTGGATCGCGGCTCAGGCCCTTGCCCGGTTCGCGCAGCTCGCGCGGGTCCGCGACCTTGTCGGGCGGGATCGCCACATCGGCGATGCCGATCTCGTCACCATAATAGATGGTCGGCGTGCCGCGCAGCGTGAGGTTGAGCATCGCCGCAACCCGCGCCTGCGCCGCCCCGAAACGCGTCGCCGCGCGCGGGCGGTCGTGATTGCCGAGCACCCAATTGGGCCAGCCCGCCTCGGGCAGCGCCAGCTCGTACGCCTCGATCAGCGTCGCAAGCGCGCGCGGGTTCCAGGGCGCGTCGATCAGCTGGAAGTTGAAGGGCAGGTGGACGCCCGGCGCCTCGGCCGAGCCGTAATAGGTCATCAGCTTCTCGACCGGCAGATAGATCTCGCCGATCAGCAGGCGGTCTTCATAACTATCGGCGATCGCGCGCATCTCGGCGGCGATGCCATGGACTTCCGGCTGGTCGGTCGAATGGAGCTGAAGCACGCGCCACATCTCGCCCATGCCCTCGGCAAAACCGGGGTTGGGCGGGTTGTCGGGGAACTCGGCATGCTTGACCATGTGCCAGAGCACGTCGATGCGGAAGCCATCGACGCCGCGGTCGAACCAGAAGCGCAGCACGTCCATCATCGCCGCGCGCAGCTCCGGATTGCGCCAGTTGAGGTCAGGCTGTTCCTTGAGGAAGGCGTGGCTGTAATATTGGCCGGTCGCGGCGTCATACTCCCAGGCCGGGCCACCGAAATCGCTGATCCAGTTGTTGGGCGGCCCCCCACCCGGCGCGGGATCGCGCCAGATGTACCAGTCGCGCTTCGGGTTCTCGCGCGACGACCGGCTCTCGACGAACCAGGGATGCTGGTCGGAGCTGTGATTGGGCACGAAATCGAGCAGCACCTTGAGCCCGAGGCCGTGCGCCCGCGCAAGCAGGGCATCGAAGTCGGCGAGCGTGCCGAAGCGCGGGTCGATCCCGCAATAGTCGGCGACGTCGTAGCCAAAGTCCGCCATCGGCGAGGGGAAGATCGGCGAGATCCAGATGGCATCGACGCCGAGATCGACGAAATAGGGCAGCCGCGCGGTGATGCCGGCGAGGTCGCCGATACCGTCGCCGTTCGAGTCCTGAAACGAGCGCGGATAAATCTGATAGAGCACCGCCCCGTGCCACCACGGGCGGCTCATGCAATCCGGCCCTTGTCGATCCGCGTCAGGCGACAGGCGAGATCGGCCTCACCGCTCGCCACCAGATAATGGTCGCCGGCATCGACGATCCCGGTCGTGAAGACCACGCTGTCGAGATATTTGCTTTCGGCGAGATGGCCGGTCAGCTGCGGCGCGGGTTCGATCAGCGGTGTATGCTCGGTCGCCACCGTAATTGACGGGTCGTCGCGGTCGAGGATGGACCAATAGGTGCGATAGATGCCGACCTCGGCCCCCGGCTCCACCCCGTGCCACAGCGTCAGCCAGCCGCGCTTCGTCAGGATCGGCGGTGTCCCGCCCCCCATCCGCGCCGTCGAGACGGTGGCGGCATGGGGGCGAAGGCCCGGCTTCTCATAGGGTTTCCAGTGGAGGAGGTCGGGTGAGGTGGCGAGATTGATCGCCGGCCCCGCGCGCCACTCGGCCCCCGGCGGATAGGCGAACCAGGTTTCGCCCAAGGGCCGCGTCTGCGCCCAGTAGCGGCCGCCCGACTGACCCTCGAAAATGAGCATGTCCTTGTTCTGGTGGTCGAGGACGATCCCCTCCAGCGTCCACTCCATCGCATCGCGCGACCGGTGGAGCGTGGTGCAGAGCCGCTCGGGGCTGACCGAGCAGGTGGTCATCACCCATTCGTTGCCGACGCGGGAAATGCGCGGGTCTTCGACGCCGTACGCCTGATAGCTGGCGGCAGGCACGATCGCACGGTCATAGTGGATCGCCTCCACCCGCTCGCCGTCGGACGAGAGTTCCACGGGAAGCAGCCAGGAAAGCGAAGTGAGCGCGAGTGGGCGCCACGGATCGCCAGTGATCTTCAGGATGCGCGGGTCCGTTGCATCGACGCGATCGGCCGGCCATTCATCGACCACGTAGCGGCCGTTCTCCCAGCGCAGCGACCGGGTGCCGGCATCGACCAGCCCCTCCGCCACGCGGACCATCATCAGGAGGTTGCCCGAGGGGAGCCGCGTGAAGCCCGGGTTGAACGCGCCGAGGACGAAGGTCTCGGCCTCGCAGCGCCCCCGAAGCGGCGAGCGCGAGAGATCGACGTCTTGGGGTTCGAAGATCAGGAAATCGTCGCGCAATCCACCCTCCCGTCGCTGCCCCCGAAGACGACGGGATGGGCGGAGTGGTTCCGTCCCTTTACCACGCAAGACACGCGGACATGATCCGGGTGACGTGGGAACGAGAGGGCTAGCCCCGTAGTCGCTCGTGGTGGCGGATCACCTCGTCGATGATGAAGCGCAGGAACGCCTCGGAAAATTCCGGATCGAGATCGGCCTCCTCGGCCAGCCGGCGAAGGCGGGCGATCTGCGCCTCCTCGCGGCTGGGATCGGCAGGGGGCAGGCCCTGCTCGGCCTTATAGCGGCCGACCGCCTGCGTCACCTTGAACCGCTCGGCGAGCAGGCAGACCAGCGCCATGTCGATGTTGTCGATGCTCTGGCGGTACCGCCCCAGCGTTTCGTCGGTCACGACGGCCCCTTCCCTTACGTTGCCGCCTGATGGCCTTTGGTCCGCCTCCGTGCAAGCGACTTGCGTTTGTCATGGTGAAAGGCCAAGTCGGCGGCCAATGAGTGCTTCCGTGCATCGCCTGGGGTCGCGCCCGCCCGCCTCGCTCGATCCCATGGTCGCCGTGACGGCGCATGACATGAACTGCGTCAACGCGGTCATCCTCGACCGGATGCAGTCCGACATTCCGCTGATCCCCAAGCTTGCCGGTCACCTGATCGCCGGCGGGGGCAAGCGGATGCGCCCGATGCTGACGCTCGCGAGCGCCAGCCTGCTCGGCTATGGCGGCACGCGCCACCACCGCCTC
This sequence comes from Sphingomonas spermidinifaciens, assembly GCF_002351485.1. Taxonomy (GTDB): domain Bacteria; phylum Pseudomonadota; class Alphaproteobacteria; order Sphingomonadales; family Sphingomonadaceae; genus Sphingomonas; species Sphingomonas spermidinifaciens. The sequence continues at coordinate 2,009,459 of NZ_NWMW01000001.1, forward strand.
GCCGCCGCGGTCGAGTTCATCCATACCGCGACCTTGCTCCACGACGATGTCGTCGACGGCAGCGACCTTCGCCGCGGCAAGCGGACCGCCAACATCATCTGGGGCAATCCGGCCAGTGTGCTGGTCGGCGACTTCCTGTTCAGCCGCAGCTTCGAGCTGATGGTCGAGGACGGCAGTTTGAAGGTCCTCAAGATCCTGTCGAACGCAAGCGCCGTGATCGCCGAGGGCGAGGTCAACCAGTTGACCGCCGTCCGCCGCATCGACCTGTCCGAGGAACGCTATCTCGAGATCATCGGCGCCAAGACCGCCGCGCTCTTCGCCGCCGCGTGCCGCATCGCCGCGGTGGTCGCCGAACGGCCCGAAGGCGAGGAAGCGGCACTCGACGCCTATGGCCGCAACCTCGGCATCGCATTCCAGCTGGTCGATGACGCGATCGACTATGTCAGCGATGCCGGCACGATGGGCAAGGACGCCGGCGACGATTTCCGCGAGGGCAAGATGACGCTGCCCGTCATCCTCGCCTATGCCCGCGGCGATGCCGAGGCGCGCGCCTTCTGGATGAAGGCGATTCGCGACGGTGACAGTAGCGACGCGATGCTCGCCGAAGCCGTCCGGCGAATGCAGGACACGCGCGCGGTCGAGGACACGATGGCGCGCGCACGCCATTACGGCCAGCGCGCAATCGACGCGCTGGGCCCCTTTTCTTCCGGCGCCGCCAAGGACTCGATGATCGAGGCGGTCGAATTCGCCGTCGCCCGCGCCTATTGATCGTAGCAAGCGCACGGCTTGTCAGCGGATGATCGAACAGATCATCAGCTAAGGCATTGAATAGGCTCATCGTTTAGTTCGATTGCGGGGTCGTGAACGCGGTGTTGGCGCGCGTTCATGCAACGGCATGCATGATGTCCGGGTTGGACAGCTGTACCGACCGGGAGAAGTGACATGCGTACCCCCATCATTATCGCCGCCATCGCCGCCGCCATCATGCCCGCCGTTGCGCCGGCAGCCGCCGCTGCCCCGCAAGGCTGGGGCCAGTATCACCGCAGCGCCCGTGCCGACTGGCGCGACTATCGCCGCGACCGCCGCGAGAATTATCGTGATTTCCGCCGCGACCGCCGCGAGAACCGCCGCGACTTCCGCCGCGGCGAGATCAATCGCCGCCAGTTCTGGCGCGAGAACCGTCGCGATTATCGCGATCTGCGCCGCGACAACCGCCGCGACTATCGCGATTATCGTCGCGGCTGGTGAGTGAGTGAGGACGGGGCGACCGGATCGCGCCGCCCCGTCCTTCTCCGTAACGGGAGGTGAATGAACGGGTCGGCGTGGGTTCAGCCCCTTCGCGCTAGATCAGGGACCCGACCCCGAAGTCGAGGAGAGTAGCATGCGTATCTTTGCCATTGCCGCCGCGCTCGCGGCCACCATCCTGCCGACCGCCGCCGCCACCGCGGCGCCCGCACCCGCCGGGACCGCGGTCATCGCCGCCTCTGCGGCAGCTTTCGCGCATCCCGGCCAGCGCTGGCGCGGCGATCGCTGGGACCGGCGCCACTGGAATCGAGGGCGTCACTGGCGCGACCATCGCCGCCACTGGCGTGACGACCGCCGCGCCCGCCGTTACTGGCGCCAGGCGCGCCGCGACTGGCGCTACGACCGGCGCTTCTACAATCGTGGCGCCTATTATCGCGGCTGGTAAGCGATAATCGAAGGGGCGGCCCCGGCGGGCCGCCCCTTTTTCATTCGTCGTCCTCGTCGATGCTCAGCGCGTCCTCTTCATCGCCGTTGAGCTGCTGATCGACCGCCTCTGCGATCAGGTCGAGCTGCTCGAAGGTCGCGGTCAACTCGATCGTCTCGCCGTCCTCGTCCTCGATCATCAAGAGATAGCCGTCGCCGGTCGGGCTGATCGCCAGGCTGGCAAGTGCCTTTGCTGCCATGTTCGGTCTCCATGCGCGTAATGGGGGCTGCGCGAGGGTGGCATACGCACGAATTGTGCCTTGGCTCCCTCGCGGCTACCCCGCGGTGCGATGAGCGACCTGCCGATCCACGCCGTACTGCCCCAACTGCTCGCTACGCTCGGCGAGCGGAACGCCGCGGTGCTGGTCGCGCCGCCGGGTGCGGGCAAGACGACGGCGGTCGCGCCGGCCCTGCTGACCGAGCCCTGGTGCAAGGGCGAAGTGCTGCTCCTCTCCCCCCGCCGTATCGCCGCGCGCGCCGCGGCCGAGCGGATGGCGGCACTGGCGGGTGAGCCGGTGGGGCGGACCTTTGGCTATGCCACGCGCCTCGACAGCAAGCGGTCGGCGGCGACGCGCGTCACGGTCATGACCGAGGGCATCTTCGTCGCACGCATCCAGGCCGATCCTGAACTGGCGGGCGTATCGGCGGTGCTGTTCGACGAGGTGCACGAACGCAGCCTCGACAGCGATTTCGGCCTCGCGCTCGCGCTCGATGCACAGGCGGCGCTGAGGCCTGACCTGCGCCTTCTCGCCATGTCGGCGACGCTCGACGGCGCACGCTTCGCCGCGCTGATGGACGGGGCTCCGGTAATCGAAAGCGAGGGGCGCAGCCACCCGCTCGGGCTTGTCCATCTGGGCCGCAACGGCGCCGCGAGGATCGAGGACGCCATGGCGTCCGCGATCCGCCTGGCGCTCCGCGAGCGCGAGGGCGGTCTGCTCGCCTTCCTGCCCGGCGTCGCCGAGATCCAGCGCGTGGCCGAGCGACTGGGCGAGGCGGAAGGCGTGCGCCTTCACAAGCTCCACGGCAATATCGATCCTGCCCGCCAGCGTGCCGCGATCGGTCCCGAGCCCGATGGCGCACGCAAGCTCGTGCTCGCCACCTCGATCGCCGAAACCTCGCTGACGCTCGATTCGATCCGGATCGTGGTCGATTCGGGGCTGGCGCGCCGCCCGCGCTACGATCGGGCGGCGGGGATGACGCGGCTCGTCACCGAACGCGCGAGCCAGGCGTCGGCGGCGCAGCGCGCGGGGCGCGCGGCGCGGCAGGGACCGGGCACCGCCTACCGCCTGTGGGAAGCCGCCGCGACCGCGGGGATGCCGCGTTTCGACCCACCCGAGCTGCTCGAGGCCGACCTGTCGGCGCTCGTGCTCGACTGCGCAATCTGGGGCGTCGCGGATCCGCGCGAGCTGAAATGGATCGACCCACCCCCCGCCGCCGCGGTCGAGGAGGCACGGGCGCGGCTGGCAAGCCTCGACGCGCTCGATTCCGATGGGCGCCCGACGGCGCATGGCCGACATCTCGCGCGCCTGCCGCTGCCGCCGCGACTTGCGCACATGCTGGTGCGTGCGGGCGGGCTGGGGTTGGCGCGGACCGCGGCGGAGATCGCGGTGATGCTGGGGGAGCGAGGCCTTGGCGGCAACGATCCCGATCTCGAGCTGCGCCTCCGCCGCTGGCGGGACGAACGCAGTCAGCGTGCTGACGCGGCGAGGCGCATGGCCGGGCGCTGGGCGGGACTCATCGACAGCAACACGGCGACAGCGACTTTCGACCACCCTGTCGCGGCCTGCATTGCCCTCGCTTTTCCCGATCGCATCGCGCGGCGACGCGATTCGGTCGGCGAGCGCTGGGCCAGCGTCGGCGGGCGGGGCTTCGTCCTCGATCCCACCTCCAGCCTGGCCAGCGCCGAATGGCTCGCTGTTGCGGAGACGCAGGGCTCGGCCGCGGGCGCGCGGATCCTGTCGGCGGCGGTGCTCGATCTTCCGGCCGTGGAGGCGCTGTTCGCCGATCGCATCGAGACGCGGCGCGAGGTGCGCTTCGATCCCGCGACGGGCGGCGTCGTGGCCGAGCGGACGCGGCGGCTGGGCGCAATCGCGCTGTCACGCGGCCCTGATTCAGGCGCCTCGATCGAGGCGATCCAGGCGGCACTGGTCGACGGGGTTCGCCGGCATGGCGTCGCGATCCTGCCCTGGGACGAGGGGGCGGCAGCACTCCGCGCACGTGCCGCCTATGCCGGGCAGCCGCTCGACGACGTGGTGTTGGCCGAGCGGCTCGACGAATGGCTACCCGCGCTGGTTGCCGGCAAGCGGCGGCTCGACGCCATCGCGCCGGGCGCGTTGACCGAAGCGCTGCGCGGTCTGCTCGGCTGGGACGCGATGCGCGAGGTCGACCGCATCGCGCCGGCGCGGTTCGAGAGTCCGGCGGGGTCCAGCCACGCGATCGACTATGCCGCGGAGGGCGGGCCGCGGGTCGAGCTGCGCGTGCAGGCGCTCTATGGCCTGTCGGAACATCCGGTGATCGGCCGCGACCGCGTGCCGCTCGTCCTCAGCCTGATCTCCCCCGCTGGCCGGCCGATCCAGACGACGCGCGACCTGCCCGGCTTCTGGGCGGGCAGCTGGAACGCCGTCGCCAAGGAAATGCGCGGCCGCTATCCCCGCCACCCCTGGCCCGACGACCCCGCCGCCGCCGACCCGACGCTCCGCACCAAAAAGGCGGATGCACGCCGCCGCGAATCGCATTAAAGAGCCGGTCATGCCTACCGCACGCATCTATCAGCAGCCCAAGAGCGCCATGTCCTCGGGCAAGGCGCTGACCCACCGCTGGGTGCTCGAGTTCGAGCCGAGCGCGGCGCAGCGCGCCGATCCGCTGACCGGCTGGGCTGGCTCCGGCGACACGCGCGAGCAGGTAAAGCTGCGCTTCCCGACGCTGAAGGCGGCGCAGGCCTATGCCGAGCGCGAGGGAATCGAGGCGCATGTGATCCCCGCGCCGGTCGCCAAGCTGAAGCTGCAGGCCTACGCCGACAATTTCCGCTGACGGCGGGAGCCGTTCGGCCTATCATCGGTTACCTTCGTGCAGGCCGGGTTCGCGTAATCGTACCGGCTTTCCAGACAAGGGGCCGATGATGCCGACTTCCACCGCTTTTGACGTGTCCCGCCGCGGCGTGCTTGCCGGCGGCGTGGCGACCGCCGCCACCGCCAGCGTGTCGATCGCCGCCGACGCCGCACCCCAATCCGCTCCCGCCAGCGCCGAGCCGCGCGTCCCCGTGACGCTGAAGGTCAACGGCAAGTCCAACCGCGTCGATCTCGATCCGCGCACGACATTGCTCGATGCGCTGCGCGAACACTGGAAGCTGACCGGCACCAAGAAGGGCTGCGACCATGGCCAGTGCGGCGCCTGCACCGTCATCGTCGAGGGGCGACGCATCAACAGCTGCCTGACGCTTGCGGTGATGCACGACGGCGAGGCAGTGACGACGATCGAGGGGCTGGGCGAGCCCGGCGACCTCCATCCGATGCAGGCCGCGTTCGTCGAGCATGACGGCTATCAGTGCGGCTATTGCACGCCGGGACAGATCTGTTCGGCGGTCGCCGTGCTCGACGAGATCAAGGCAGGCATCCCCAGCCACGCCACCGCCGACGTCGCCGCCCAGCCGGCCTTCTCGATCGAGGAAGTCAAGGAGCGGATGAGCGGCAATATCTGCCGGTGCGGCGCCTATGCCAACATCTTCGACGCCATTGCCGACGTGGCGGGCGAAGCCAGGGGGGCACGCGCATGAAAGCTTTCACCTACGAACGCGCCGCCACCCCGGCCGAGGCGGCGGCCGCCGCCGCGCGCACGCCGGGCGCCAAGTTCATCGCCGGCGGCACCAACCTGCTCGACCTCATGAAGCTGGAGATCGAGACGCCGCGCCACCTGATCGACGTCAACCGCATCGGCCTCGACAAGGTGGAGGACACGCCCGATGGCGGGTTGCGCATCGGTGCGCTGGTGCGCAACACCGATCTCGCTGCGCATCCGCGCGTGCGCCGCGACTATGCCGTGCTGACGCGCGCGCTGGTGTCGGGCGCCTCGGGGCAGCTCCGCAACAAGGCGACGACGGGCGGCAACCTGCTGCAGCGCGTCCGCTGCCCCTATTTCTACGACACCGCCAAGCCGTGCAACAAGCGCAAGCCGGGATCGGGCTGCGCGGCGATCGGCGGCTTCAACCGCGGCCTCGCCGTGCTCGGCACCAGCGAGGCCTGCATCGCCCAGCATCCGAGCGACATGGCGGTGGCGATGCGCGTCCTCGACGCCATGGTCGAGACGGTGAAGCCCGACGGTGCGACCCGGACGATCCCGATCGCCGACTTCCACAAGCTGCCCGGCACGACCCCGCATATTGAGAACGCGCTCGAAGCGGGCGAACTCATCACTGCCGTGACGCTGCCAGCACCCGTTACCGGCACGCATGTCTATCGCAAGGTGCGCGATCGCAGCTCCTATGCTTTTGCGCTCGTGTCGGTCGCGGCGATCGTTCCCAGCGACGGGCGGGCGCGCGTCGCGCTCGGCGGCGTCGGTACCAAGCCCTGGCGCGTCGAAAGCGCCGAGGCGGGCGACGACGCCGGCATGGGCAAGCGCATCCTCGCCGGGGCCAAGCCCACCACCCAGAACGCCTTCAAGCTGCCGCTTGCCGAGCGCACGCTGACCGCGGTCCTCGCCGACGCAAGGAGCTGATCCGATGCAGTTCAACGAACCCGCCACCGCCAATCCGATCGACCGCCAGCGCGTCGTCGGCAAGCCGCTGAGCCGCATCGACGGCCCGCTCAAAACGACCGGCCGCGCCCCCTATGCGTATGAACGGCACGACGTCGTCGCCAACCAGGCCTATGGCGCGATTGTGCCTGCAACGGTCGCCACCGGTCGCATCACCCGCATCGACACGGCGGAGGCCGAGGCGGCACCAGGCGTGCTCGCCGTCGTCCATCACAGCAATGCCGGCAAGCTCGGCAAGGCCAAAGCGATCACCGCCAGGCTGCTCGCCGGGCCGGAGGTCGAGCATTATCACCAGGCGGTCGCCGTCGTCGTCGCCGAAACCTTCGAACAGGCACGCGCCGCCGCCGCCCTCGTCCGGGTTGAATATGCGCGCGGCACCGGCGCCTTCGATCTGGAGAAGGAAAAGGGCAAGGCGGTGAAGCCCGGCCGGTCGGCCGACACCGCAGTCGGCGACTTCGAAGGCGCCTTCGCCAGTGCGCCGGTAAAGATCGACGCGACCTATACGACCCCGGATCAGGCGCATTCGGCAATGGAGCCGATGGCGACGATCGCGGCGTGGGACGGGGATATGCTCAACGTCTGGACGTCGAACCAGATGATCGACTGGGCACGGCGCGACATTGCCGAAACGCTGTTGATCCCCAAGGAAAAGATCCGGGTCCAGTCGCCCTATATCGGTGGCGGCTTCGGATCAAAGCTTTGGATCCGTGCCGACCTGGTGCTCGCGGCGCTGGGGGCCAAGGCGGCGGGTCGCCCGGTCAAGGTCGCGCTGCCGCGCCCGGTGATGGTCAACAACACTACGCACCGGCCTGCAACGATCCAGCGCATCCGCATCGGCGCGGACCGAGCCGGCAAGATCGGCGCGATCGCGCACGAGGTGTGGTCGGGCGACCTGCCAGGCGGCGGGCCGGAGACGGCGGCGAACCAGACGCGGCTCCTCTATGCCGGCGCCAACCGCATGACCGCGCACCGCCTCGCGACGCTGCACCTGCCCGAGGGCAATGCGATGCGCGCGCCCGGCGAGGCGGTCGGGCTGCTCGCGCTTGAGGTCGCGATGGACGAACTGGCCGAGAAGCTGGGCATGGACCCGATCGAGCTGCGCATCCTCAACGACACGCAGGTCGATCCCGAAAAGCCCGAGCGCCCCTTCTCGAAGCGCCAGCTCGTCGAATGTCTGCGTATCGGCGCGGAGCGATTCGGATGGAACGCCCGCAAGGCCAAGCCGGGTCAGGTGCGCGACGGTCGCTGGCTGGTCGGCTATGGCATGGCGTCGGCGTTCCGCGACAACCTTGCGATGGACTCGGGCGCGCGCGTCGGCATCGATGCCAAGGGCAAGGTGACGGTTGCCACCGACATGACGGATATCGGGACCGGCACCTACACCATCGTCGCGCAGACCGCGGCTGAGATGATGGGCGTCGATGTCGACGACGTGATCGTGCTACTCGGTGATTCGAGCTTTCCCGTCTCGGCAGGCTCGGGCGGCCAGTGGGGCGCCAATAGTTCGACCGCGGGCGTCTATGCCGCCTGCCTCAAGCTGCGCGAGGCGGTGGCTCGCAAGGCCGGCTTCGATCCGGCGACAGCCGAGTTTGCCGATGGCTTCGTCGGCCAGGGCAACAAGCGAGTGCGCCTGTCTGAGGTCGCCGGGCGCGAGGGACTATCGGCGGAGGACACGATCAAGTTCGGCGACCTCACCAAGCGTTACGCCCAAGCCACCTTCGGCGGCCATTTCGCCGAGGTGGGCGTCGATGCGGTCACCGGCGAGGTCCGTATCCGGCGGATGAGCGGCGCGTTCGCCGCCGGTCGTATCCTCAACCCCAAATCTGCGCGCAGCCAGGTCATCGGCGCGATGGTGATGGGCGCAGGCGCAGCGCTGATGGAGGAGCTCGTCGTCGATCCGCGCTTCGGCTATTTCGTCAACCACGACCTCGCCGAGTATCATGTGCCCGTCCATGCCGACATTCCGGTGCAGGACGTGTTCTTCCTCGACGAGACCGACGACAAGTCGTCTCCGATGAAGGCCAAGGGCGTAGGTGAGCTCGGCATCTGCGGCGTCGGCGCGGCGGTGGCGAACGCGATCTACAATGCCTGCGGCGTGCGCGTGCGCGAATATCCCATCACGCTCGACAAGATCATCGGCAAGCTGCCGCCCGTCACCGCCGCCTGAGCGCCGTCGGGCGGGGTCAGATGACCTCGCCCGACAGCCGCTGGCACACCATGTCCAGCTGGTCGAGCGTCGAATAGCCGATTGTCAGCGTACCCCCGCCCTCGCCGAAGCTGATCCTCACGTTGAGGCCAAGCACGTCGCCGATCTGTCGCTCAAGCGCGGCGATATCGGCATTGTCAGAAGGCGCCGCGGGCGCGATCTTGCGCTCGCGCGTGCCCGCTCCGGCCGGTGCCCCGGCACGCGCCAGCTTCTCGGTATCGCGCACCGACAGGCCGCGCTCGACCACGCGCTCGGCCAGCGCCTCCGGATCGGGAGCGTTGATGATCGCGCGGGCATGACCCATGCTGAGCGCACCGTCGATCACCAGCTTCTGCACCGTTACCGGAAGATCGAGCAATCTCAACAGGTTGGCAACATGGCTGCGCGACTTGCCGACCAGCTTGCCCAAGGCCTCCTGCGTGTGGCCAAAGGTCTGGATCAGCTTGGAATAGGTGTCGGCCTCTTCGATAGCGTTGAGATCCTGGCGCTGAATATTCTCGACCAGCGCGATCTCAAGCGTCTCGGCGTCGTCGAGGTCGCGGACGATGACCGGTACCTCGTGCAGCCGCGCACGCTGCGCCGCGCGCCAGCGGCGCTCGCCGGCGACGATCTGATAATCCTTGCCGTGCGGACGAACGACGATCGGCTGGATGATCCCGCGCTGGGCGATCGACTGGGACAGCTCGTCGAGCGCGGTTTCATCGAAGTGCCGCCGCGGCTGGCCCGGATGCGGTGCGAGCGAACTGACCGGCAGCATCCGCACGCTTGAGGCGACCGCCGGCAGCGCGTCATCGGTCGGCATCGCCCGCGGCGCGGCGTCGCCAAGCAGCGCGGAGAGTCCTCGACCAAGGCCGGCCGGCCGAGCCTTGCGGGGGGTCGGATCGCTCATGCCGCCTTCGCCAGACGTGGCAGCCGACCAATCACTTCCCTCGCCAGCGCGATATAGGCTTGAGACCCCGCACAGCGATGGTCGTAGATCAGCGCCGGCACGCCGTGACTCGGTGCCTCCGACAGACGGACGTTGCGCGGGATCACAGTGTCGAACACGACGCGGCCCAGCACCGCCCGCACATCGTCGGAAACTTGGTCGGTGAGCCGATTGCGCCGGTCGTACATCGTCAGCACGACACCCAGGATCGACAGACCCGGATTGAACCGCTCGCGAATCCGTTCGACTGTGGTGAGGAGCTGACTCAGCCCTTCGAGCGCGAAGAACTCGCACTGGAGCGGCACGAGCAGCGCGTGGCTCGCCACCATCGCGTTGATCGTCAGCAGGCCCAGCGAGGGTGGGCAATCGATCAGCACCACGTCCCAACGCTTGCCGCCGCGCTCGATCGCCTGATCGAGGCGGTGGGTGCGTGCCTCGAACTCAATGAGCTCGATCTCGGCACCCGAAAGATCCTGCGTCGCGGGCACGATGTCGAGGTTCGGGACGCGCGTCGCGATCACCGCATCGTCGACGGTCATGTCGCCGAGGAGCAGGTCGTAGCTCGACCGCTCGCGATCATTGCGCCCGATGCCGAGGCCGGTCGACGCGTTGCCTTGTGGATCGAGATCGATCAGCAGGACTCGCTTACCCGTCGCAGCCAGCGCGGTGCCAACATTGATTGCGCTGGTCGTCTTGCCCACCCCGCCCTTTTGATTGGCGACGGTCACGATAATCATCGGCGCCTCACTTGCCGGGCGACTACGATCTTCGAGTCGGCGGCGGTCAAACTGGGTTCCACGTGGAACACTCCATGCCATGCCGCGCGGGCATCGGCCAGTTCGCTTTCGGCCGAACGACCCTTGGGCAGCAACCAAATGGTGGATAAGTCGGTGAAACCCGCGCTATCCATCAGCAGCATGTCAAGCGACGCAACGGCGCGTGCGGAGACGATCGCGGCGGGAGTGCGGCGGCACCGTACCGCTGACGTGCAGAGCACCTCGGCATCGAGGTTCATCGCCGCGATCACCGATTCGAGGAAGTCGGCGCGCCGGCGGCGCGGCTCGATCATCACCACATGTCGCGACTGAAGGATAGCCGCCACGATGCCCGGCAATCCCGCGCCCGAACCGATGTCAATCCACTCGCCGTCACCCGCACCCTTCGCCAAGGGCACCAACTGAGCCGAGTCGAGCAGGTGGCGCGTCCAAAGCTCGTTCGCGGTCGATCGCGCGATCAGGTTCTGGCGTTCGCTCTCGGCGAGCAGCCGTTCGGCATAATCCTCCAGCCGCATGACGGCTGCGTTGCCGAACCGGTCGGCGATCCACTCCCGGGCCTCGCCCTCGGTCACGCCGCCCGCCGCCGAACATGGAGGAGAATTGCCGTCAGCGCGGCGGGAGTGACCCCGCGAATGCGCGAAGCGGCGGCGAGCGTATCAGGCATTGCCGCCGACAGTCGCTCGACCATCTCGTTCGAAAGGCCGGCGATGGCGCCGTAGTCGATGGCATTCGAGAGACGGACCTGCTCGTCATGCAGGGAAGCGACCTCTGCAGCTTGTCGTTCCAGATACGGCGCATAACGCGCATCCTCGACGGCTTCGCCAACCACCGACGCTTCGGCCTCGAGCCCCTGCAGTAGCTGCGCCGGCGTCACCTGTGCAAACCGGAGCCATTCCGCAAGCGTCCGCCGGGTGCCGTCGAGCGCGACCTCGGCCCCGGCGAGCCGGAGTTCATGCGGCGTGCGCGTCTGCCCGAGCCATTCGTCGACCTCGCCGCGGGCGCGCTCACGCACGCGCATCCGCTCAAGCCGCGCTGACGACAGACACCCCGCTGCCGCCGCGACCGCCGACAGGCGCGTCTCGGCATTGTTGGCGCGCAGATGCAGCCGATACTCGGCACGTGCGGTGAGCATGCGATAGGGTTCGGTCACGCCCTGCAACGTCAGATCGTCGACCATCACGCCAATATAGCTGGTCGCGCGATCGAAGCCGACCGGTGCAAGTCCGCAGGCATGCGCCGCCGCGTTCAGACCGGCGACCAGCCCTTGCGCCGCCGCCTCCTCGTAACCCGTCGTGCCGTTGACCTGTCCCGCCATGTAAAGCCCCGGCATTGCCGGGACCGCAAGTGACCGATCAAGTGCTCGCGGATCGATGTGGTCGTACTCAACGGCGTATCCAGGCGTCACGATCCGTGCGCGTTCCAATCCCTCGATGCTGGCGATCATCTCTCGCTGCACGTCGTCGGGCAACGAGGTCGAGATCCCGTTAGGATAGACCAGACGATCGTCGATCCCTTCCGGCTCGAGAAAAACCTGATGGCCGTCACGGTCGGCGAAGCGATGAATCTTGTCCTCGATCGAAGGGCAGTAGCGTGGCCCCTGCGCCCCGATCGCACCAGAGAAAAGCGGCGAGCGATCGAGAGCGCCCGCGATGATCTCGTGCGTGCGTGCGTTGGTGCGCGTGACGGCGCAGGACAGCTGCGGCAGCACGCGCCTGTCCGTCATCGGCGACATGGTCCAGGGGTCGTCGTCGCTCGGCTGCACCGGCAGACGCGCCCAATCGATCGTCCGGCCGTCGAGGCGCGGCGGCGTGCCGGTCTTGAGGCGCGCCATTGGCAGCGACAAACCGCGCAACTGGTCGGCGAGCCGCGTCGCGGCTGGTTCCCCGATCCGCCCCCCGTCCGCTCGCAGCTCACCACGGAAAATCCGCCCGCCGAGAAACGTGCCGGTGGCCAGGACGACCGCCTTACCCGAAAGCGCCGTGCCGTCCGCCAGCATGACACCCGCCGCGCCGCCGCCAGTGACAATCAACGACGCCGCTTCGCCCTTCACGATCGTCAGCCGGGTCTCACGCGACAGCATCGTCCGGATGGTGGCAGCATAGCGGCGGCGATCGGCCTGGACCCGCGGCCCCTGAACAGCGCTGCCCTTGCTTCGGTTGAGCATGCGGTAGTGTAGGCCAGCAACGTCTGCGGCACGCGCGATCAACCCGTCGAACGCATCAACCTCACGTACGAGATGGCCTTTGCCAAGCCCACCAATCGCGGGATTGCATGACATCGATCCGATCGTCGACGGATCGAAACTGACGAGTGCGGTCGACGCGCCACGACGCGCGGTCGCGGCTGCGGCTTCGGTGCCGGCATGGCCCCCACCGATGACGATCACGTCGAATTGCATGTGCCCGCCCTACGCGCGCCGCACGCGGTCGTCAAAACGTTCCACGTGGAACACACTATTTGCCGATGCAGAATCGTCCGAACAGCTGGTCGAGCATTGCCTCTACCCCCGCCGCGCCGGTCACGCGGTCGAGTGCTGAGCGGGCCTGTCGCAGATGCTCGGCCACAAGCAACAAATCACCTGCCTGGGCAGCCGCGGCGATTTCATCTGCCGCAGTCGCAAGTTCCCTGTGCTGACGCCGATTGAGCGCGCTGCCGTCCTCGGGCGGCAACTTTGATGCAACCGCGCGGTGGATGGCTGCCCACAGCTCGGCCAAGCCCGCTCCCGTCACGCCTGACACAGCGATCGCATCAGCTGGCGCGACGCGATCTACAACATCGGCGTGAGAGGCTACCCGGACCGCATCGGGACGCGGCAATGGCAACTCGTCCTCCAGCCAGAGGATGACGTCCGCCCGCTCGATCGCCTCTCGCGCTCGATCGATACCGATCGCCTCGATCGGATCATCCGAAGCCGTGCGCAAGCCTGCCGTGTCGGTCAGCACGAAGGGGACGCCTTCGTGCGCTACGCTGACCTCGATCCGGTCGCGTGTTGTCCCCGCCACCGGTGACACGATCGCCATCTCACGACCGGCCAGGGCATTGAGCAAGGTTGATTTCCCACGGTTCGGACTGCCGGCGAGCACCACGCGGAATCCTCGATGGAGCGCCTCGACCAATGGCTGCTCGAGCCGCGCCTGCATCCGCTTCCGCAGTCGCTCCAGCCGGTCGCGCAACTCCGTGTCGGACGCCGCTTCAGCGTCCTCTTCATCGGCGAAGTCCAACGCAACTTCGACCGATGCCGCGACGCCGAGCAGCTCTGCGGTGAAATCATCGATGGTGCGACGCAGCAAACCTTCGGTGCCCGCTACCGCCGCGCGATGCTGCGCGTCGGTCTGTGCAGCGAGCAAATCGCCAAGTGCCTCAACTTGCGCAAGGTCAAGCTTACCGTTCTCAAGCGCCCGGCGGGTAAAGGCGCCAGGCGCCGCAGCCGTGACGCCCGGCTGCGCAAGCAATGCTCGCTCGACCGCCTCAACGACCGCCAAGCCGCCATGGACGTGGAACTCGACCAAATCCTCGCCCGTCGCACTGCCGGGCGCGGGGAAGACGAGCACCAGCGCCTGGTCGAGCACCAAGCCTCGATGACGCAGACGCCGCACCGCCGCCCGGCGCGGTTCGGGAAGGGGTCCGGCCACGGCGCTGGCCGCCGCAAAGGCCTGCGGCCCACTCAGCCGGATCACGCCGATCGCCGCGGGCGGCGGCCCGCTCGACAGCGCGACGATCGTATCGGCCATGATCAGTCGCGCGGGCTCTTCGCCGACATGTCGAAAAGCTGCCGCCAGAAGGTGAGGCCAGCCTCGCCCATCGGTGCCCAGCTCTTCATCATCGTTTCGATGAGCTCGGGGCTCGCCCCCTTCTCCATCGTTTCCTGGACCATCGCGACATAGCGCTCGTGGACGGGCGTGAAATCGGGCAGGCCCATGGCGCGCCGCGCTTCCTCCGGCGTGCAGTCGACCTCGACATTGATTTTCATTGGCCACCCCGATTAGCGCGAACCCCCGCACGATAGGCGCGTTGAGCGCGCGCACGCAACCAAGAGGAACATCCATGCCGCAGATCGAGATCGACACGCTGAAGCAGGAGGGCCGCTTCCCCGCCTATGTCGCAAAGCCCGAGGGCACACCCCGCGCGGCGATCGTCGTCATTCAGGAGATTTTCGGCGTCAATCGCGGCATCCGGCAGAAGTGCGACCGCCTCGCCGCCGATGGTTATCTGGCGATCGCGCCCGACCTGTTCTGGCGGATCGAGCCAGGGATCGAACTCGACCCTGACGTGCCGGAGGAGATGCAGCGCGGGCTCGACCTGATGGGCCGGTTCGATCAGGACCAGGCGATCAGCGACATCGAGGCGACGATCCGTGCCGCTCGCGCTCACCTTCCCGATAGCGGCAAGGTCGGCGTCGTGGGCTACTGCCTCGGCGGTCGCCTAGCCTATATGACCGCGGCGCGGACCGATGTCGACGCGTCGGTCGGCTATTATGCGGTGGGCATTGACGGGCTGCTGGGCGAGGCCCACGCCATTGCCAACCCGCTCCTCCTCCACATCGCCGGCGACGACGGGTTCGTCGATAAGGAGGCCCAGGCGAAGATGCACGCGGGGCTGGACAACCATCCGAGGGTTACGCTGCACGACTATCCCGGCGAGGATCACGGCTTCGCGACCGAGATCGGCAACCGTCGTTCGCCGCAAGCCGCCGACAAGGCCGATGCGCGCACCCGCGATTTCTTCGCGACACACCTCGGCTGACATGAAAGGGGGAGCGGTCGCCCGCTCCCCCCAGGTTTGATGTCGGACAGCCGTCAGATCACATGAACAGGCTGGCAAGTCCCAGCGTGTCGGGCGTGCCCATCCAGCCCTCGTAGATCATCTTGAGCGCGACCAGTACGATGATGCCGAGCCCGACATAGGCGATCCAGCGATAGCGATCGATCAGCCGGGCGATGAAATTGGCGGCAAGACCCATCAGCGCCACCGACAGGAGCAGGCCAACGACGAGGATACCCGGGTGCTCGCGCGCGGCCCCGGCGACGGCAAGGACGTTGTCGAGGCTCATGGACACGTCGGCAACCGCGACCGACCAGGCGGCGCCGGCGAAGCTCTTGGCGGGCTTGAGGCCCGACGCCTCGTCGCCGGCGATTTCGGGCGAACCATCGCTGTGATGGCCGGCGCGGATCTCGCGCCAGAACTTCCAGCTGACCCACAAGAGCAAAAGTCCGCCGGCAAAGATCAGGCCGACGATCCCCATCAGCCAGGTCACGATCAACGCGAACAGGATGCGGAGAACCAGCGCCGCGCCGATCCCGATCAGAATAACCTTCTTGCGCTGATCCGCAGGAAGTCCCGCAGCTAGCGCGCCGACGACGATCGCATTGTCGCCCGCGAGGACGAGGTCGATCATCAGCACCGATCCGAATGCGGCAAGGGCCGCCGGTTCGGTGATGTTGGCGAAATCGGCCAGGATGTGCTGCCAGATTTCGGCCGGCGAACCGATCCCGCCGGTCGCGGCGGCGGCACTGTAGAGAAGCTCGAGCATATGCCGGTCCTAGACGGGAAAACGGCGCGGGCAAGAGGCCCGCGCCGTGAATGATGTGAATGGTTGGGAGCCGGGATGGTTTCCCGTGCCGCCGCGGGCGAGGTCCGCGTCGTCGGTCAAACTGCGCCTGCCGGCGGAATCGGCGCGACGCGCGTCTAGCTTCGCTAGGCGCGCGTGGGCTCGATCAGGAGTTCATCGAGTCGAAGAAATCCTCGTTGGTTTTCGAGTCCTTCATCTTGTCGAGCAGGAACTCCATTGAATCGATGGTACCCATCTGCATGAGGATGCGGCGAAGCACCCACATCTTCGACAGGATCGGCTTTTCGACCAGCAGCTCTTCCTTGCGCGTGCCCGACTTGCCGACGTCCATCGCCGGGAAGATGCGCTTGTCGGCGACCTTGCGGTCGAGGACGATTTCGGAATTGCCGGTGCCCTTGAATTCTTCGAAGATCACCTCGTCCATGCGGCTGCCCGTATCGATCAGCGCGGTGGCGATGATCGAGAGCGAGCCGCCCTCCTCGATGTTGCGCGCCGCGCCGAAGAAGCGCTTGGGCCGCTGGAGCGCATTGGCATCGACGCCGCCGGTCAGCACCTTGCCCGACGAAGGGACGACGGTGTTGTAGGCGCGGCCGAGGCGGGTAATCGAGTCGAGGAGGATGACGACATCCTTTTTGTGCTCGACCAGGCGCTTGGCCTTTTCGATCACCATCTCGGCGACCTGGACGTGGCGCTGCGCGGGTTCGTCGAACGTCGAGCTGACGACCTCGCCCTTCACGCTGCGCTGCATGTCGGTGACTTCCTCGGGCCGCTCGTCGATGAGCAGGACGATGAGGAACACCTCGGGGTGATTGTCGGTGATCGCCTTGGCGATGTTCTGGAGCATCACCGTCTTGCCGACACGCGGCGGCGCGACGATAAGCGTGCGCTGGCCCTTACCCTGCGGCGAAACGATGTCGATGACGCGCGCGGACTTGTCCTTCTGCGTCGGGTCGAACGGATCGAGCTTGAGCTTGGATTCGGGATAGAGCGGCGTCAGATTGTCGAAATTGACGCGGTGGCGGACCGCATCGGGATCGTCGAAATTGACGCTGATGAGTTTGGTGAGCGCGAAATAGCGCTCGCCGTCCTTGGGCCCGCGAACTTCGCCCTCGACCGTGTCGCCCGTGCGCAGGCCGAACTTCCGGACCTGATTGGGCGAAATATAGATGTCATCGGGGCCGGCGAGATAGTTCGCCTCGGGGCTGCGCAGGAAGCCGAAGCCGTCGGGCAGCACCTCGATCGTGCCGAGGCCCATGATCTGCTCGCCATTCTCGGCCTGAACCTTGAGGATGGCGAACATCAGGTCCTGCTTGCGCATCGTCGACGCGCCTTCGACCCCCAGCGCCTCGGCCATCTCGACCAGTTCCGCGGGGGTTTTCTTCTTCAAGTCCTTGAGGTGCATTGGGGCGTCCGGTGCGGGCGTTGGGAGGGGGGCGTCGTGCGGCTCGGCGAATGCGCCGGCGTCGATGCTGGAGGGAGGGCGTGCGGGTGGTCGCCGGAACGGCAACGCTGCACGTTATCGGGATTTAAGGTGGGCTGTGATTCAAGTCAACGTCAGAACGGCTTCACCTCGGCCAGCACAACGATCAGGATCACGGCGAGCGCCGGCACTTCGTTGACCAGCCGCAGCGTGCGGGGGCTGAGCGTCGGGCGACCGGCGGCGAGCTTCCTGGCATAGCCCACCGCCCAGCCATGATAGCCGCTGAGGGCGATCACCAGCGCAAGCTTGGCGTGGAGCCAGCCGAGCCCCGGTTGCCCATCCAGAAGCCCGAGGTTGAGCGCCAGCGCCAGCCCCAGCACCCAGACGATCACCAGCGACGGCGTCAGGATCATCCGCCGGAGCAGCGCCTCACGCTTGATCCACCGCTCGGGCTCGCCGGGGATCGACAGGCCTTCCTGATGATGGACGAGATATCGGGGCAGCATGAACAACCCCGCCATCCAGAAGATGACGAAGACGACATGCGCCGCCTTCACCCAGAGATAGGCTCCGTCCAGATAGCCGATCACGCGGCGCCCCTTACCTGCACGATCAGCGCCTCGACATGCGCGATCGGCGTGTCGGGCAGGATGCCGTGGCCGAGGTTGAAGACATGCGGCCGCCCCGCGAACGCGGTCAGGATGCGATCCACCGCGCGGGCGAGCGCGTCGCCGCCGGCAATCAGCGCGAGCGGGTCGAGATTGCCCTGGACAGGCATCCCAGCCGGCAGCTCGCGGGCCGCCCATTCGGGGGCGATCGTCTCGTCCACGCCGACCGCATCGACTCCCACCTGCTCGGCATAGTCGGCGAGCTTGGCCCCTGCCCCCTTCGGAAAACCGATGATGACGAGTTCGGGGCAGCGCGCGCGCAGCCCCCCAACGATCGCCTTGTTCGGCGCGATGACCCAGCGCTCGAACTGCTCGGGGCTGAGGCTGCCGGACCAGCTGTCGAACAGCTGCACCGCCTCCACCCCCGCCTCGTGCTGGCGAGCGAGATAGTCGATCGTCACGCCGACGATGCGATCGACCAGCCGCTGCATGGCGGCGGGATCGCGGTAGGCGAGGCGGCGGGCGGCATCATGCGTGCGGCTCCCCTGCCCTGCGATCATGTACGTGGCGACCGTCCAGGGCGATCCGGCAAAGCCCAGCATCGTCACTTCATCGGGCAGGATCGCGACGATGTTACGGACCGCGGCATAGACGGGGTCAAGCGTATCGGGCGCACCGGGCTGAAGCGCGTCGATCGCTGCGGCATCGGCGAGCGGTGGGGCGAGCCGCGGCCCCTCCCCCGTCTCGAACCAGAGCTGCTGGCCAAGCGCCATCGGCACGGTCAGGATGTCGGAAAAGAGGATCGCGCCGTCGAAACCGAAGCGGCGGATCGGCTGCATCGTGATCTCGCACGCCGCAGCCGGATCCATCGCCATTGCGAGGAAACCGCCCTTCGCCTCTCGCAGCGCGCGATACTCGGGCAGATAGCGGCCGGCCTGTCGCATGAGCCACATCGGCGGCACGGCCTGTCGCGCACCCTTCAGCGTCGCAAGCAAGGGTCGGTGCGTGTCGGAACGGCGCAATCAGGGTCCCTTCAAACAATAAAGAAGAATCTAAGATGGATGTTGAAAGAGGATGGCGCGTGGGTTTCGTGGCTTAAGCCGCGCTGCCGGAAATGCCAACAGCTTGACCCCGGCGGCCCCGCAGATGCGCTCGGATTCGGCGGCAGCGTCCACATTATCCACAGGCTGGGGATGGAACCTTTGGTCGATGCAGGGAATGTGGACGAACTGGGGATCGATGTGCCCTTTGTCCACGCCTTGGCGGGGGGGCGAAGTTGCGCTAGCGCCTCTCCCCATGTTGTCCACAGATCGGTCCAGCCGGTGAACCGCCTGCACCTCCACCTCCTGTCGGACTCGACCGGCGAGACGCTGGAGAACATCGCCAAGGCGGCGCTCGCCCAATATGACGACGTGGAGACGCTGCGGCACTTCTGGCCGATGGTCCGGTCGGAGGCGCATCTGGAGCGCATCCTGCAGGAAATCGCGCAAAATCCGGGCCTCGTCCTGTTCACGCTGGTCAACGCCGATATCCGCCGGACGCTGGAGGCCCGGTGTCGGGCGATGGGCCTGCCGGCGGTGGCACCGCTCGACGGGGTGAACGCCGCGCTGTCGGGACTGCTCGGCCAGGCGGCGAAGGCGCGGCCCGGGCGCCAGCACATCCTCGACGCCGCCTATTTCGCGCGCGTCGACGCGATCCAGTTTACCATCGCCCATGACGACGGCCTCAACTGGGAGAACTGGGAGGAGGCGGAGATCGTGCTGGCGGGCGTCAGCCGGTCGTCGAAGACGCCGACCTCGATCTATCTCGCCAATCGCGGGTACAAGGTCGCCAACATCCCGATCGTCGTCGAGAGCCCGCCGCCCGACAAGCTCTTCGCGCTCAAGAACCCGATGGTCGTGGGTCTTACGACCAGCGCCGACCGGTTGATCCAGGTCCGCCGCAATCGCCTGCTCAGCCTCAACCAGGCGCCCGAGACGCCCTATGTCGACCAGGAAGCGGTGTCGCGCGAAGTCGCATTCGCGCGGCGGATGTTCGCCGACAATGGCTGGCCGGTGATCGACGTGACGCGCCGCTCGATCGAGGAGACGGCGGCGGCGGTCATCACCCTCTATCAGGAGCGGGGCAAGTGAGGCTCACCCTTGCCTCGCAGAGCGCCAGCCGCCGCGCGATGCTGACCGACGCCGGGGTCCCGCATGAGGCGGTCGCTGCGATGGTGGACGAGGATGCGGCCAAGGCGACATTCGCCGCGCAAGGGCTGAGTGCCCGCGATACCGCCGATGCGCTGGCCGAGCTCAAGGCATCGAAAGTCGCAGCGCTCGGCGCACCGGGGTTGATTCTCGGTTGCGACTCGGTCGTTGCGCTCCACGACGGCCGGCTGCTCGACAAGCCGGTGAGCCGCGCAGAGGCGGCCGAGCATCTGACTGCCATGTCGGGACAGGTCCACGAACTGTGGAGCGCGGCGGTCATCGTCGAGGGGACGCGGCCGGTCTGGCGGCACGTCGAGCGCGCGCGGATGCATGTCCGTCCGCTTTCGCCCACGTTCATCGAGACCTATCTCGACGTCGAATGGCCGGCGATCTCGGGATGTGTCGGCTGCTACCGGATCGAGGGGCCGGGCGTGCAGCTCTTCTCCCGGGTCGAGGGCAGCCATTTTACCGTGCTCGGCCTGCCATTGCTGCCGCTGCTGGGTTATCTGCGCACGCGCGGGGTGATGACGTCATGAACTACGCCGAAGTCATCGGTGATCCGATCGCGCATTCCAAGTCGCCGGTGATCCACGGCTTCTGGCTCGCAGCACTGGGCATCAAGGGCAGTTATAGGGCGACCCGTGTCGAAGCAGATGGGTTGGGTACCTTCTTCGCCGACCGCGCCGCCGATCCCGACTGGCGGGGGTGTAATGTCACCATTCCACACAAAGAGACGGCGCTCGATCATGTGCCCGACCCTGGCGACGTGCGCGGCTCGATCGGCGCGATCAACACCGTGTTCCGGTCGGACGACGGGACGCTGGTCGGCACCAACACCGATGCTGCCGGCTTCTATGCGCCCCTCGCCGACACCGATCTGGCGGGCGGCCATGCCGTGGTCGTCGGATCGGGCGGGGCGGCGCGGGCGGTGCTGTTCGCGCTGTCGCGGATGGGAATCGGCGCGGTCACGCTGATGGCGCGCAACCCGCTGAAGGGCGCGGGCCTGCTCGCCAAGTTCGGGCTCAAGGGCGATGTCGTCGATTTCGCCGCGCCGTTGCCGCCGGTGGATCTGGTCGTCAACACCAGCCCGCTCGGCATGAAGGGTCAGCCGCCGCTGGTCCTCGACCTCGATCCGCTGCCTGAACACGCGATCGTCTACGACATCGTCTACGCGCCGCTCGAGACGCGGCTGCTGGCGGCAGCGCGAATGCGCGAGCTGGCGACGATCGACGGCCTCGAGATGCTGATCGGCCAGGCGGCGGCAGCGTTCGGGCTATTCTTCGGTGCCGAGCCGCCGCGCGACCGCGACGACGAATTGCGCGCGCGCCTGACCGCATGATCCTTGTTGGCCTGACCGGCTCGATCGGGATGGGCAAGTCGACCGTGGCGGCGATGTTCCGCGACGAAGGCGTGCTCGTGTTCGATGCCGATGCCGAGGTCCACCGCCTCCAGGGGCCGGGCGGCGCACTTCTGCCCGCGATTGAGGCGGCGTTCCCCGGCACCACCGGCCCCGACGGTGTCGATCGTGCGGCGCTCGGCCGGGCAGTGTTCGGCGACGACGCCGCGCTCGCCCAGCTCGAGGCGATCATCCACCCGGCCGTCGCCGCGGCGCGCGAGGCGTTCCTGGCCGAGCACGCAGCCGCGCCGCTCGTCGTCCTCGACGTACCCCTTCTTTTCGAAAAGTCGGGCTGGCGCGAGGTTGACCGGATCGCCGTGGTATCTGCACCGGCGGAGATCCAGCGTGCGCGCGTGCTCGCCCGACCCGGTATGACCGCCGAGAAGTTCGAGGCGATTCTCGCGCGCCAGCTGCCCGATGCGGACAAGCGCGCGCGCGCCGATCATGTCATCCCGACCGGCGGTTCGATCGAGGCGACGCGCGCCGCCGTTCGCGACCTCATCGCTTGCCTCGCTTCGTCGCAGGGTCGATAAGAGGCGAATGCGCGAAATCGTCTTCGACACCGAAACGACGGGCCTTAGCTTTCCCGGCGGCGACCGGCTTGTCGAGATTGGCTGCGTCGAGCTCGTCAACCGGGTCGAGACGGGGCGGGTGTTCCACGTCTATCTCAATCCCGAACGCTCGATGCCGGCAGAGGCACAGGCGGTGCACGGCCTGTCCGATGCCTTCCTCGCCGACAAGAAGCGGTTCCACGAACATTGTGAGGAATTCCTCGACTTCATCGCCGACGCGCCGATGATCGCCCACAATGCCGGCTTCGATTTCGCCTTTATCAATGGCGAGCTGGGCAAGTGCGGCCGCCCGCTCGTCTGCACCAGCCGCATGGTCGATACGCTGGCGATCGCGCGGCAGCGGCTGCCAGGCGCCAAGCACACGCTCGACGCGCTTTGCTCGCGCTTCGGCATCGATCGCAGCCGGCGTGTGCTGCACGGCGCGCTGCTCGACGCGCAGCTGCTCGCGCAGGTCTATGTCGAGCTGTCGGGCGGGCGGCAGATCGGTCTCGGCCTCGTCGCCGACCTCGCACCATCGGCCGTCGCATCGGTCGCGGTGGCGGCTCCGGCCACCGTGTCGATCCGGCCACCGCGCGTCTTTTCCGCCAGCCCCGCGGAACTTGAGCGGCACGCAGCCTTTGTTGCGGACCTCAAGGACCCGCTCTGGGGCCAAGCCGATCCCGTCGCCGCGGGCTGATCGCCCGTCGGCGCCCAACAAGAAGGAGAAAGAAGATGGACGTCCGTGTTTCGGGACATCAGGTGGAAACCGGTGATGCGCTCAAGACCCACGTGACCGACCGTCTTCAGGGGATCGCCGACAAATATTTCAGTCGCGCGATCTCGGCCCAGGTGGTGTTCGGCAAGGGGCCGCACGATCACGGCTTCACCTGCGACATCGTCGCGCATGTGATGCAGGGCCTCATCCTGAAGAGCGCGAACACCGGCCAGGACGCGCATGGCGCTTTCGATGGTGCCGCCGACAAGATCGAGAAGCAGCTCAGGCGCTACATGCGCCGGCTGAAGGATCGTAATGCCGGTGAAGTGATCGCCGCGGCCGACGCCATGGCCTATGACAATTCGACGTTCGACGCTGGCTATACCGTGTTCGGCGACGGCGGCGATCATGAGGCAGAGGTCGCCGACGCCCCCCTGGTCATCGCTGAGACGCGCGTTGACGTGCCGTCGGCCAGCGTCAGCGATGCGGTGATGATGCTCGACCTGCGGAACACCAACGCATTGTTGTTCAAGAATAGCGGGACGGACACATACAACATGGTCTATCGGCGCCATGACGGGACGATCGGATGGGTCGAACCCAACCGCGCGGGATGACGTGACCGACCTGAGTGACCTGATCGCGCCGGAGGCGGTGGTAGTCGACCTCGCCGCCGGCAATAAGAAAGCGCTGTTTCAGCAGCTTGCGGCGGCGGCCGCAGGGCCGTTGGGGGTGGAGCCGAAGCTGCTGCTCGACCGCCTGCTCGCGCGCGAGAAGCTGGGCTCGACAGGCTTTGGCGGCGGCATCGCCATCCCGCACGCCCGGATAGAGGAGCTGGGGCAGGTGCGCGCGTTGTTCGCGCGCCTGTCGAGTGCCGTCGACTTCCAGGCGGTCGATGGCCTGCCGGTCGATCTGGTGATGCTGCTCGTCTCTCCCGTGGATGCCGGCGGTGAGCACCTCAAGGCGCTGGCGCGGGTGTCGCGGCGGCTCCGCGATGCGGCATTCGCCGACAAGCTGCGCGGGGCCGGCTCGCGCGATGCCATCTATGCGCTGCTGACGGGGGTCGAGGCGCGCGATGCCGCCTGAACGCGGCGGGGGCGGCGAGGCGGCGCATTTCCGTGCGCTCGAATCGCTATACGCTGCCGCGCCGATCAACCGCTTGTTCGATTCCGCGCTCGAGATCGCCGAGGCGGGCGTGGCCCGCATCCGCTTCATGCTCGATGCGCGCTATTTCCACGCCGGCGGCGCGGCCCATGGGACGAGCTATTTCAAGCTGCTCGACGATGCCGCCTTCTATGCGTGTAACAGCCTCGTCACCGACCGATTCCTGCTTACGACGCAGTTCAACCTTCTCTTCACGCGGCCGCTCGGTGAAGGGCCGGTAGTGGCCGAAGGGCGGTGGATCAGTGGACGGCGGCGCGTGTTCGTCGCCGATGCGCGGCTGATCGACGATGAGGGGGAAGAGGTCGCCCGCGGTACCGGCACGTTCATGCGCAGCCGCATCGCCCTCGCCTCCCTCCCCGGTTATGCGAGGCCGTGACTCGCCTGACGAGTACGATGCGCGTCTCGGCACTGGTCCGGCGTGCGCATCAGGCGGGCGGCAGTGCGATGATCTTGGCCAAGGGCGACCCGACCGGCGGCGCGATCCTCGTCCTGCTGCTCGATCGGGGCATGAACCCGCGTTTTCGCGAACGTGGGCTGGGCGAAGCGGGGAGGCTCATCGAGTCGGGGCCGGTCGATGCCGATCCGGTCGCAGCGGCGGAATATTGGCAGCGTCGCCGCGCGCGCGACCCCGACTTGTGGGTCGTCGAGGTCGATGTCGCAAGCGGGGACCGTCTCGCCGACGAAACAATCGCATCGGGTTGACAATGCGGCAGCGCAGCAGGATAGGCGCCCCCCTGTCTTAATGGCGTTGTGCCAGCGGGGTGCGATCCCGGTGGTGACGCAGTCGGGGGGAAGCCCGGCGCGGTACGAAGGGCTGATCCGATCGCCCTGACTGCCCGCGTCGCGCGCCAACCGCACATGTATGAACGAAAATGAAGTCATGGGCACGCGCCGCCATGTTTGCGGCGGTGACATCTTGCGCAGGCATCTCCGTCTGCGTTTCGACGCCGGGTTTGGCGACCGGCGTCGCGGGGCAGGTGATGAACGCCCCCTATCCTAGCCAGGTTCCGACTCCCCCCTCGCCGATCGTGCCCGCCGAGTGGACGCGCGAGGAACCGGCCGACGCCGAAACCCCCGTCCAGACCGCCGATTTCGACACGCTGCGCGATGCCGTCGCCGCCCAGTCGGTGCCCGGCGACATGGATCGCCAGCTCCGCTGCCTCGCCACCGGCATCTATTACGAGGCACAGGGCGAACCGCTCCACGGCCAGCTCGCTGTCGCCGAGGTGATCCTCAATCGTACCCGCTCGGGCCGCTTCCCCACCGATGTGTGCAAGGTGCTGACCCAGCCCGGCCAGTTCAGCTTCGTGCGTGGCGGCCGCCTGCCCGCCGTCCAGTCGACCAAGCGTGCGTGGCACACCGCCGTCGCCATCGCCAAGGTCGCAAAGAACGACCTGTGGGAAAGCAAGGCGGGCAAGGCCCTGTTCTTCCACGCGCGCCATGTCTCCCCCAGCTGGAATCGGGCCAAGGTCGCAATGCTCGGCAACCACATCTTCTATCGCTGAGACTTTTCAGCGTTCCTAGAATGTTCTAGGGATCGGCGATGGCTTCGCTGCCCGCCGATCCCCCGTCCATCGACTCGAGGGCCCCGATGATCGCCGCGGATGTCGCGCGCGGCGTCTGCCGCCTCCTCGTGCGACACGACGTCATGGCGATCGCCGAGATGCCGCTCGAGGGCGGGCGGCGCGCCGACCTGATGGGCATCGATGCCGCCGGACGGCTGGTGATCGTCGAGATTAAGGTGTCGCGCGCTGATCTGCTTGGTGACGGCAAGTGGACCGACTATCTCGAACATTGCGACCGCTTCTACTGGGCGGTGCCCGAGGGGTTCGACACACGTCCACTCGACGGCGCGGCGTTCCTGCCTGAACGGACGGGGGTGATCGTCGCCGACCGCTACGACGCGGCGGTGCTGCGCGAACCTGCGACACACATGCTGGCCGCCGCCACGCGAAAGCGCTGCACGCTGGCGCTGGCGCGGCGGGCGGCACGGCGGATGATGGCGGCGATCGATCCCGACGGTGTGGCGGGCGAGACGGGGTTCTAGGCGTCGTGCCCCAGAACGTCGCTCCCGCGAAAGCTGGGATAACTGTCGGGCGACCTAGAGAGCTTCACCGCAAGCGATTGCAGCCTTCGCGAGAATGACGGGCTCAGCGCAGCACCGGCCCCGTCGAGCGCCGCGCCGCCTTCTTGGGCGCATCAGCAAGGAGCTTGGCGATCGCCGGCGAGCGGGTGTCTCGCTTCGCATAGTCGCGCGCCGACATGCCGGCGGCGATATCGGTCTTGTCCGGATCGGCGCCGGCGCCAAGCAGCTTTCGGACAAGCTCGAACCGACGCATCTGCACCGCGCGGATAAGCGGGGTCTCGCCGCTTGAATTGGCGGCATCGATGTTCGCGTTGTAGCGGGTCAGGATATCGACTCCCTCGTCGAAGCCGTTGCCGACCGCGATCAGCAGCGGCGTCTCGCCGCGCGCGTCGCCGATGTCGGGATTGGCGCCCTTTTGCAGAAGGAAGCGCAGATAGACGGAGTCCGACCTTTTGGTGACGATGTGGAGCGCTCCCTCGCCCGACACCCGGTCGCGGGTGTTGATGATCGTCTGGCCCGGCGCGCCGAGGATCTCGTTGACCTTGTTGCCGTCTTCCTTGCGGATCGCTTCGAGGAACTTGTAGCTTTCGGAGAATTGCTGCGCCGAAACGGGGGCGGCGAGCGTGGTCAGCGCAAGGGCGAAAATCAGCTTGTTCACGGGCAAACGATCCTGTCGGGCGGTGGCTTGCGGATCACCGGCTAACAGATCATGGCTGGCGATGCCATGAACGATCGTCGGTTTCGCCTGTTGCTCGCGCCCCTCCTGCTCGCCCTTGCCGCCTGTGGTGCCGCGCCGAAGGAAGCGCCGCCGCTGGAGGGGGCGCGGATCGGCGGGCCGTTCACGCTGACCGATGAAAATGGCCGCAGGTTCACCGACACCCAGCTCGCGGGCAAATGGCGCATCATGTATTTCGGCTACACTTTCTGCCCCGACGTCTGCCCGGTCGACATGGCCAACATCACGGCCGGGCTGAAGGCGTTCGAGGCGAGCGATCCCGCTCGCGCGGCGAAGGTCGTGCCTGTCTTCGTCACCGTCGATCCGGCGCGCGACACCCCTGCGGTGCTCAAGCAGTTCGTCGGCAACTTCCATCCGCGCACCGTCGGGCTGACGGGTGAGGCCAAGACGATCGAGAGCGTCCAGAAGGCGTTCGCCATCTATGCCGCGCGCAAGGAGGGCTCGACTCCCGGTGCGTACCTGATGGACCACAGCCGCCAAACCTATCTGATCGACGGCGAGGGCAAGCCGATCGCGCTGGTGCCTGCCGACGAGGGGAGCAAACCGGTGGCCGACACGCTCGCCAAATGGGTGTCGTGACCGGCCGGTTCTGGGAGGACACGCCGCTCGACCGGCTCGACCGCGCACAGTGGGAGGCGCTGTGCGACGGGTGCGGCAAGTGCTGCTTGCACAAGCTAGAGGACGAGGAGACGGGGGAGCTCGCCGCGACCAACGTCTCCTGCCGGCTGCTCGACCGCGAGACCGCGCGCTGCAGCGACTACCGTAACCGCCGCGCCTATGTTCCCGACTGCGTGCGGCTCACCGCGCGGGCGGTGATGAACGGCATCGCCTGGCTGCCGGCGACCTGCGCCTATCGGCTGCGTGGCGAGGGGCTGCCACTGCCCGACTGGCATCACCTCGTCTGCGGCGATTCCGAGGCGGTGCACCGTGCCGGTGAGTCGGTGCGCGGCTGGACGGTGAGCGAGGACGATGCCGGTGATTTCGAGCATCACTTGATCGACCGCCCGCTGTGATCGACGGCATCGAGGTCGTCCGCCACCCGCGCGCTCGGCGGATGCGCCTGTCGGTCGATCCGGCAAGCGGCCTTGTCCGCCTGACCCTGCCGCCGCGCGGCTCCAAGCGTGACGGCCTCGCCTGGGCCCTCACCAAGTCCGCCTGGATCGAGGCGCAGCGCGCTCGGCTGCCGCGGGCTCTACCCTTCGTGCCGGGGGCGGTGATACCCTTCGGCGATGGCGAACTCACTCTTGTCTGGCGGGCAGGCGCAGCGCGAACGCCGGTGCGCGAGGACAACCGGTTGGTAATCGGCGGCCCGGCCGAGAGATTCGGCGACCGGGTCGAGCGCTGGTTACGCCGCGAAGCGTTGCGAGTACTGACCGAAGAAACGCTCTCCGTCGCGGGTCAAGCGAACGTCTCGATCGAGCGCGTGGCGATCGGCGATCCGCGCGCACGCTGGGGCAGCTGCTCGGCGGGCGGGGCGATCCGCTACAGCTGGCGGCTGATCCTCGCGCCCGATCGTGTCCGCCGCTTCGTCGTCGCGCATGAGGTGGCACATCGCCGCCACATGAACCACGGCCCCGCCTTCCACGCGCTCGAGCGCGAGTTGCTCGGCGCCGATCCGCGTCCCGCAATGACATGGCTGCGCCGCCACGGCGCGGGCCTTCACTGGTTGGGGAAGTCGCCCGCCTGATCGTCCTGGGGCGGTAGGCGGCGGGTGTCGCGCGGCGGCGGCTGGCGCTCGCCCGGCTCGCGACCGAGCGCGCGATTGATCCAGTCGCGATCAAGCCGCTCGCCTTCCTGCCCGAGCGGCGGCGGCGCAACCTCCTCACCCTCCTCGCCCGGTGTCACGAAGTCGCCCTGTCCCGGCGCGGCGGGCTGGCCGATCGGATTGCCGTCGGGATCGACGAAGACGCCATTGTCCGGCTCGCCATAATAGCTCTCCTCGTCGGGCTCGACCTGCCATTCGGGGAGGGTCACCTGCGTCTCGAACTGCTCGACAGGTCGCTTGGCCACCGCGACCTTCATGAAGTCGGCGAACGCCTGCGCGGGCGCGCGGCCGCCCTGAAGCCCGGCAACGGGTTTGGCATCGTCGCGGCCCATCCAGACCGCGGTGGTGATGCCGCTCGAAAAGCCGAAGAAATAGCCGTCCTTGTTCGAGGTGGTGGTGCCCGTCTTGCCCGCGACCGGGCGGCCGATCTGTGCGGCGCGTCCGGTGCCGGTGGCGACCGCGGACTGGAGGAGATCGGTCATCTGCGCCGCGACATAGGGTGCAACGAGGACGCGCGAGGTATCGACCTCGTGATTGTAGATCACCTGGCCGTTGGTGGTGACGCGGGTGATGCCGTAGGGGGTCACGGCGACGCCCTTGTTGGCCACGCTCGCCATCGCGCGTGCCATGTCGAGGACGCGCACGTCGCTGGTGCCGAGCACCATCGCCGGCCGGGTACCGACGGGCGTGGTAATGCCGAAGCGGCGTGCCATGTCGGCGACGGTGCCGAAGCCCACCTGCTGCCCGAGCTTCGCAGCGACGGTATTGACCGAATAGGCAAAGGCCGAGCGCAGGTCCATCTGCCCGGCAAAGCGGCCCGAGCTGTTGCGCGGGCTCCAGCCATCGATGGTCACGGGTTCGTCGACCACCTGATCGTCGGGCCTAGCCCCGGCTTCGAGTGCGGCGAGATAGACGAAGAGCTTGAACGCCGATCCCGGCTGGCGCGCGGCCTGGGTCGCGCGGTTGTAGTTCGAGCTCACATAATCCTTGCCGCCGACCATCGCGCGTACCGCACCGTCGCGATCGAGCGCGACCAGTGCACCCTGCGCGCCGCCCGGCGCATGTGCGCGGACCGCACGGTCGCCCGCCGCCTGCATCGACAGGTCGAGGGTCGTCCAGACGTCGAGCGGCGCCTGCGTCTCGTCGATCAGCATCTCGAGTTGCGGCAGCGCCCAGTCGGTGAAGTAGCGGACGCTGTTCTGCCTGGGTTCGGGCGCAAGCTTGACCTGTGTGCGTTCGGCGCTGGCGGCTTCCGCGGCGCTGATCGCACCGGTCTCGACCATCAGGCCGAGAACGACACCCGCGCGATCGACCGCGGCTTCGGCATCGGCGGTAGGCGAATAGCGGCTCGGCGCCTTGACGAGGCCGGCAATGACCGCCGCTTCGGAAAGAGAAAGGTTGCTGGCGGGATGCTGGAAGAAGCGGCGCGAGGCGGCGTCGATGCCATAGGCGCCGCCGCCGAAATAGACCTTGTTGAGATAGAGCTCGAGGATCTGATCCTTCGAGAACTTCCGTTCCATCGCGAGCGCGAGGATGATCTCGCGCAGCTTGCGGCCGAAGTCGTATTTGTTCGAGAGGAATACAGTGCGCGCAACCTGCTGCGTGATCGTCGAGGCACCCTGAAGGCGGCGGCCGGTGCCGCGCCGCTCGAACGCATATTTGACCGATCGGGCAATGCCGATCGGATCGACGCCCCAGTGCGAACGGAAGCGCCGGTCCTCGACCGACACCATCGCCTGGCGCATGACCAGCGGGATGTTACGATAGGGGATCCACTCGCCATAGCTCGGGCCCAGCGACACGAGCACCGTGCCGTCGGCGGCGTGAACGCGGATCATCTGGCCGTTGGGTGAGGATTTGAGTTCCTCGAAGCTCGGCAGCGAGGCACGCGCGGTATAGACCGCGATGACGAGCGCGAGCAGGCCGATCAGCGCCGCCGCCACGCCCGCGATGACCGTCCAATTGAGGATGCGCCGCCAGCGCGGGGCAGGGGCTTTGCGGGACTTGGCAGCGGCAGGCATCGACTGACGCGATTAGGCGGGCTGGACCGGGTTCACAAGCGCCGCCATGAGCGAACCCGACTGTCAGTCGCCTGAACGCGGCTGGAAATCGAGCGATACCGAGTTCATGCAATAGCGCAGCCCCGTCGGCGGCGGTCCGTCCGGGAAGACATGGCCGAGATGGCCGTCGCAGCGCGCGCAGCGCGTCTCGACCCGGCGCATCCCGTGGCTCAGATCCTCGTGGTCGGTCACGGCATCCGGCCCGATCGGGCGCGTGAAGCTGGGCCAGCCCGAGCCCGAGTCATACTTGTCGTCGCTGTCGAACAGCGGGTTGCCGCAGCCCGCGCAACTGTAAAGGCCATCGGCCTTGTTGGCATTGAGCGCGCCGGAGAAGGCGCGTTCGGTCCCCGCCTCGCGCAGAACATGATACTGGACGGGCGTCAGCCGCTCGCGCCACTCGGCATCGGTCAGGAGCAGTTTTTCCATGGCTTGAATGTGTGTGCTCGAGCAGCCGAGTTCAATCGCGTGGCCGCGCCGGGGGCTGGTGCGCCCAATACAGATTGGCTGGCGGCACGTTCCACCATTCGACAGCATGGTCGATCGCCGTCCAGCGCGGCGTTAGCAACGCATGCACCTTGGGCGCGAACTGATAGACCAGGAACGCGCCGCCCGGCCGGATCACCGCCCGCGTCGCGTCGGCGATCGCGTCGCCCACCCCATCGGGCAGCGTCGAGAAGGGCAGGCCCGAGAGCACGTAATCGGCCTTTTCGAAGCCGTGCTCGGCGACGATGCGCTCGACGTCGGCGGCGGAGCCGTGGACCGCGCGCATCCGGTCGTCGCGGATCGTCTGGCGCAGATAGCGTACGAAGTCGGGACAGGTGTCGATCGCCAGGTAGACGCCGTCTGCGGGCAGCCGGTCGAGGATCGCGCGGCTGAAGGTGCCCACGCCAGGACCGTATTCGACGAACAGTTTCGTGCCCGCCCAATCGACGGGGGCGAGCATCCGGCGGATGAGCCGTCCCGACGACGGCACGATCGACCCCACCATTGCCGGCTGCTTCAGGAAACCGCGCAGGAACATGCCCCAGGGCGAGGCGGGCAATGCTGGCTCGGCCAGCGATGCGCCGGGGGTCTGCGTCGTCGAAATTGGCGGCATTCGGCTACTCTTGCTGGAAAACGGCGCGACCATGGCGGGGCTTGCCCCTGTCGTAAAGTTGTAACGTTCGCAGTGGGCTGCCGGTTGCAGCGGCCGTAATCGAGATCAAGCAGTTTGTGCCGACGTACCGAGAGCGTCCGGCCATGGTTGTCGTCGCCGCTCGTGACGCTACGCTGGCGACGCCAGTAACGCCGGGAGGATGAAATCGAGCGGCTCGACCGGACCTTCGTCCTGCTGTTCACCGTCATGCTGGTGATCGCCGCTGGCAACACCGCGCTGCAGTCGGTGCTGCCCGCGCTCGGTCGGTCGCTCGGCGTCGCTGACACGGCGGTAGCGGCGGCATTCTCGGTATCGGCGCTGCTGTGGGTCGTCGCTGCGCCCTTCTGGGCCAATCGGTCGGATCGGCGTGGACGGCGGGCGATGGTGCTGCTGGGACTCGCCGGCTTCACCGCGTCGGTGACGTTGTGCGGCGGGTTCCTGATGGCGGGGATCAACGGGTGGTTGACGGGCGGCGCGGCGTTCGTCGCCTTTGTCGGGGCGCGGATGCTCTATGGCGGGTTCGGTGCAGCCGCGCCGCCCGCGGTGCAGGCGATCGTCGCCGGATCGACCGCGCGCGAGGACCGGACCCGGATGCTGGCACTGCTCGGTTCAGCCTTCGGGCTCGGCACGATCATCGGCCCGGCGGTGGCGCCCTATCTGCTGCTCGGGTCGGTCGGTGGGGTCGAGATCGGACTGGCGGGACCCGCCTTCGTCTTCGGAGCCGTCGGGCTTGTCACCGGTATCGCAGCAGCGCGGATGCTGCCTGCCGACGGGCCGACCGCCGGCGCTCACGGCGCGGCGCAGAGCTATCCGTCGGTCGGCGGCCAGGCGTCGGGCGCTGCTGTCACCGCGGCGACCGCGCCGGCGGCCGAGCGCGTCGGCTATTTCGACCGGCGGGTGCGCGGCTGGATGATCGTCGGGCTGGTGATGGGCCATGCGCAGGCGATGATCGGCCAGACGATGGGGTTCCTCGTCATCGACCGGCTCGGCCTGCCGCCGGTCGAGGCGCTGGGGCCAACGGGCATCGTACTGATGGTGGGGGCGGGGGCCGCGCTGCTCGTCCAATGGGGGCTAATCCCGCTCCTCGACCTCAGCCCGGCGCGGCTGGTCCTCGCAGGCTGCGTGCTCGGCGCGGTCGGCTGCGCGGCGACGGCGAACGCCGGCAGCCTCTATGGCATCACCATGGGTTACGGCCTGGCGGCGATGGGGTTCGGGTTCCTGAGGCCAGGCTTTACCGCAGGTGCCTCGCTCGCGGTCGGGGCGGCGGCGCAAGGCTCGGTGGCAGGCAAGGTGACGTCAGTTAACGGCGCTGCCTTCATCCTCGGCCCGTCGATCGGCGTCCTTTTGTACGAGGTTTATCGCCCGCTTCCCTACTGGGTCGCGGCGGCGGCGCTGGCGCTGCTGCTCGTCTATGCGGGGCAGGCGTTCAGGCCGGGCGGTACGTCCCGCCCGGCCTGAGGCGTCAGTCGCCGCCCTTCGGCCCGCGCCCTTGCAGCATGCCCGGCGCGATGAAGCCGATCGGCTGGAGCGCGGCCGATTCCTGCTTCAGGCGCGCGGCCATCTGAGCATATTCCTGCTCCATCTCGGGCGTCACCGTCGCGCGCGAGTCGGCGAGCGCCGCCTCGAAATGGTGCATCGTGACCTCGCCCAGGTCGAGCGATTGGCGCAGCGCAATCAGGCCCGCGCGCCGCACCACGTCCTCGAGGTCTGCGCCGGTGAACCGGTCGGCTCGGTCGGCGATCGCGGCGAGGTCGACATCCTCCGCCAACGGCATCCGCGCCGTCTGGATCTGCAGGATGCGCAGCCGCCCCTCGGCATCGGGGACCGAGACGTAGACGAGCTCGTCGAATCGGCCGGGCCGCAGCAGCGCCGGGTCGATCAGGTTCGGCCGGTTGGTCGCACCGATGACGACGACCGATTGGAGCTCCTCCAGCCCGTCCATCTCGGCGAGGATGGTGTTCACCACCCGCTCGGTCACCTGCGGCTCGCCAAGGCCGCCGCCGCGCGCGGGCACGAGGCTGTCGAGCTCGTCGATGAAGATGACGCAGGGCGCCACCTGGCGCGCGCGGGCGAACAGCCGGGCGATCTGCTGCTCGCTCTCGCCATACCATTTGGAGAGAAGGTCCGACGATTTCACCGCGATGAAGTTCGCCTCCGCCTCGCGCGCAACCGCCTTGGCAAGCAGGGTCTTGCCGGTGCCGGGGGGACCATAGAGCAGGAAGCCGCGCGCCGGCCGGATGCCCATCCGCCTGAACGCCATCGGCCGCTTCATCGGCAGCTCGACGCCCTCCTTCAGCCGCATCTGCGCTTCGTCGAGGCCTCCGACGTCGCTCCAGCGGACCTGCGGCACCTGCACCATCACCTCGCGCATGGCGGAGGGCTGGACGCGCTTCAGCGCCTCGACGAAGTCGGCGCGCTGGACCGACAGGTTGTCGAGCACGTCGGCGGGGATCGTCTGTTCGCTGAGGTTGAGGCGCGGCATGATCCGCCGCACCGCGTCGATCGCCGCCTCGCGCGCGAGTGCCGCGAGGTCGGCGCCGACGAAGCCGTAGGTGGTGCGCGCAAGCTCGTCGAGATCGACATCGTCGGCGATCGGCATGCCGCGCGTGTGGATGCCCAGGATCTCACGCCGTCCACGCTCGTCGGGGACGCCGACGATGATCTCGCGGTCGAAACGGCCGGGGCGGCGCAGCGCCTCGTCGATCGCCTCGGGCCGGTTGGTCGCGGCGATGACGACGAGGTTCGCGCGCGCCTCCAGCCCGTCCATCAGCGTGAGAAGCTGGGCGACGAGCCGCTTCTCGGCCTCGCCCTGCACGCGGTCGCGGCGCGGCGCGATC
Organism: Sphingomonas spermidinifaciens; assembly: GCF_002351485.1. Lineage (GTDB taxonomy): Bacteria > Pseudomonadota > Alphaproteobacteria > Sphingomonadales > Sphingomonadaceae > Sphingomonas > Sphingomonas spermidinifaciens. The sequence continues at coordinate 2,044,077 of NZ_NWMW01000001.1, forward strand.
GAATCGATCTCGTCGATGAAGACGATCGAAGGGGCGGCGCGGGTCGCTTCCTCGAACACCTCGCGCAGGCGCTTTTCCGATTCGCCGTACGCCGAGCCCATGATCTCTGGCCCGTTTATGAGGAAGAACTCGGCATCCGATTCGTTGGCGACGGCGCGGGCGAGGCGCGTCTTACCGGTGCCCGGCGGGCCGTGGAGCAGCACCCCCTTGGGCGGATCGACGCCCAGGCGCTGGAACAGCTCGGGATAGCGGAGCGGCAGTTCGACCATCTCTCGCAGCTGGTCGATCGTCTGATGCATGCCGCCGATATCGTCATAGGTGACGTCGGCACGGCGCGCGTCCTTGGGCTCCTCATAGTCGGGGCGGAGCTCGATCTCGGTAGTCTCGTCGATATGGACGATGCCGCGCGGCACCGTCGAGATGACGGCAAGGCGGATCTCCTGGAGCGCATAGGCGGGTGCGCGCAGGTGCTGGGCGACGCTCGCGGGAATATTTGCGACGCGCTGCTGCCCGACCGTCGAAACGATGTCGCCCTGTGTCAGTGGGCGGCCAAGGAAGGTGCGCTTGAGCGCCAGCGCCGACCCCTGCAGCCGCAGATTCTGGGCCGCGGGGGCGAGGACCACCCGGCCCGCCGGCTTCGATTCGGCGGCGCGCACCTCGACGAAGTCGCCCGAACCGGCCCCGGCATTGGCACGCTGAAGGCCATCGACGCGGATGATCTCCAGTCCCTCGTCCTCGGGATAGGGCAGCACCGCGCGCGCCGGGGTCGATCGCTTGCCGACGATCTCGATCACGTCACCCTCGGTGATGCCGAGCGCCGCGAGCATCGCGCGCGGAACATGGGCAACGCCGCGGCCGCTGTCCTCGGGCCGCGCGTTGGCGACCTGCAGCTTGCGTGTCCGGGGTTCGTCGTCGACCATGCGTACCTCGCTCCTGTCGTCCGCGTCGGGACGGAAGCGCGCGAGATAGGATCGGGGTCCCCAATAAGCCAAGGGGAGCCGCGTGCGGACAAAAAAAAGGCCGACCCAACGGGCCGGCCACGAAAGTTTTAGGAGAGGATGCCTGAAAGGCACGATATAAATGTATCGCTACCAACTATTGTGCAAGTGCGAAAAGACCGAAGACGGTTGCAATTTTCACAATCGTTGATGTGCATGCGTACAGCAAATGGAGTAAACGGTTTCCAAGCACGATGATGCAGTGCAAAATGCATCCCGCACATGCGTCGCCTGCCGCCTCTCTCGGCCATCGAGGCCTTTGTACAGGTCGCCCGGCTCGGCTCGATCAAGGCCGCGTCGGAAGAGCTGGCGCTGTCGTCGCCTGCGCTGAGCCGGCGTGTGCAGGCGCTCGAGCGCTTTATGGGCAAGCCTCTGTTCGACCGCAGGCACCAGGCAATCGTTCTCAACGCAGATGGCGAGCGGTTGCTGGCGCAGATCGCCCCGGCGCTCGACGCGATGAGCGACGCGGTCGATGCGTTGACCAGCGGTGGCGAACTGCTGCGCCTGCGCCTCGGCCTGCTGCCGCTCTATGCCTCGCAGCGGCTGATGCCGCGGCTGGGTGAGCTCAAGGCGGCGCATCCCGAACTGCATCTCGACGTCGATACCCAGCCCAATCGCCAAGCGCGGCTGGGCGACTCGCTCGATGCCGCAATCGTGCTGGCGCGCGAGGTCGATCCAGCGCTCTATGCGCGGCGGCTCGATCGCAACCGGGTATTCGTGATCGGGTCGCACGAACTGCTAGAGGGCGACACGCCGATCCTCGATCCCCGGCAGATGCGCGGCCTGACCGCGCTCGTCCACCGCGACATGCCCGAGACGTTCATCGAGTGGCGCCGCGCGGTGGGCATGCCCGAGCTTGAGCCGCGGACGACCGACTTCTTCGATTCGGGGCCACTGATGCTCGAAGCGGCGGCACAGGGTCTGGGCGTCGCCTTCATGCTCGAAATGCATTTCGAGGGCGCGCGCGACGACCGGCTGGTGCGCCTGTTCGAACCGGTCGACAGCGATTACAGCTACTGGTTCGTCTGCCGCCCGCGCGCACTCCAGACGCGGGCGGTCAAGATCTTCCACGACTGGGTGCTCGGCGTCCTCGATCCAGAGCCGGCGGGACGATGATCGTGCGCCCGCGCAAGCGGGAGCGCAGGGCCACGGCCGACAACCGGTGTCGGGAACTGCAGCCCTCGGCTCCCGCAGCCGCGGGAGTGCGGCTTCGGATCAGGCCGCCCGTGCCTTGACGATCTTGCCCGGATTGCGCGGCGGCTCACCCTTGGGGAGTGCGTCGACATGCTCCATGCCCTCGATCACTTCGCCCCAGACGGTGTACTGGCCGTCGAGGAAGGTCGCGTCGTCGAAGCAGATGAAGAACTGGCTGTTGGCCGAGTTCGGGTCCATCGTCCGCGCCATCGAGCAGACGCCGCGCACATGCGGCTCGCGGCTGAACTCGGCGGGCAGGTTCGGAAGCTTCGAGCCCGAGGTGCCGGTGCCCGTCGGATCGCCGCCCTGCGCCATGAAGCCGTCGATGACGCGGTGAAACACGACGCCGTCATAGAAGCCATCATTGGCGAGCGTGACGATGCGCTCGACATGCTTGGGCGCGAGATCGGGGCGCAGGCGGATCGTCACATCGCCGCCATCGAGCGTCAGGACGAGAGTCTGGGGGGCATCGGCCACTTGAGTATCTCCTTGCTGTGCGAGCGCCCCTAGCCGGGCGGGCACCTGCTGGCAACGAAGCCGCGGCCATTGCGGTTCTGTGCAGCGCGGCATAAGCCCGCGCTCATCCTCGAACGGCCGGGAGGCGTGCATGACCAGCGAGACCGAGCTGCACGGACCCGAGATCGATCGGGGGGCCGACGCCGATTTCGATGAGGACGACCGGCTGCACCCCGATTTCGTCCGCGCGGTGCTTGACGCGGTCGAGGCGGGCGATGTCGAGGAAGCGCGCGCTCGCGTCGAGCCGCTGCACCCCGCCGACATCGCCGATCTGATCGAGCTGACCCCGGCGGAGGATCGCGCCGCGCTCGCCAGCGCGATCGCCGACCGGATCGACGGCGACGTGCTCGCCGAGATGAACGACTGGGTACGCGACGCGCTGGTCGACGCGCTCGAGCCGCGACAGATCGCCGATATCGCCGCCGAGCTCGACACCGACGACGCCGTGGCGATCATCGAGGACCTCGACGCCGACGATCAGCGCGAGGTGCTGCGCGCGCTCGACCCCGATGACCGCGCCGCGATCGAGGAAGCACTCTCCTATCCCGAGGAGTCCGCCGGTCGCCTGATGCAGCGCGAGCTGATCGCGGTGCCCGAGCATTGGACCGTCGGCGACGTGCTCGACTATCTGCGTGCCGACGACCAGCTGACGACCGACTTCTGGGAAGTGTTCGTCGTCGATCCGTCGCATCGCCCGGTCGGCACCTGCGAGCTTTCGTGGATCCTGCGCACCCCGCGCGTGGTCGCCGTGACCGACGTCATGAAGCGCGAGCAGACACTGATCCCCGTCGACATGGACCAGGAGGAGGTGGCGCTCCGCTTCCAGAAATACGCGCTCATCTCCGCCGCGGTCGTCGATGGCGGCGGGCGGCTGGTCGGCATGATCACCGTCGACGACATTGTCCACATCATCAGCCAAGAGGCAGGCGAGGACGCGCTGCTGCTGTCGGGTGCCGGCGATGGCGACATCAACGAACCGGTACGCGACAGCTACAAGGCACGGGTGCGCTGGCTGATCGCCAATCTCGGCACCGCGCTGGTCGCCTCGACGATCATCACCCAGTTCGAGGGGACGATCGCGAAGATGGTCGTGCTCGCCGCGCTGATGCCGATCGTCGCGGGCGTCGGCGGCAATGCGGGAACGCAGACGCTGGCGGTGACGGTGCGCGCGCTCGCCACCAATCAGCTGACGCGATCGAACACGCTGTGGGCAGTGCGCCGCGAGCTTGCCATCGCGCTGATGAACGGCGCGACGATCGCGGTCGTCATCGGCATCGCGGTGTCGCTGTTCTTCGCCAATCCGAAGCTGGGCGTGGTGATCGGCACGGCGATGCTGTGCAACATCCTGATCGCGGGGCTGGCGGGCGTTCTGGTGCCACTGACGCTCGAACGGCTGAAGGCCGACCCGGCGATCGCCTCGTCTGTGTTCGTCACCATGACCACCGATTCGATGGGGTTCCTCGTCTTCTTGGGGCTAGCGACGGCAAGCGGGCTGGTGGGTTGATCGCCGCGCACCGGTTGCCCAAATCGCAGGTGCAATGCCGCTTCACATCACAAAGGTCGCCTACGGCGCCGACAGCCTCGACGATATCCGTCAGTGGTTTGCGGGGAGAGCCGCGCCAATGGTCACGACGCGCTACCTGCCCAAGCGGCACGAGGAGATTGCGGGGCAGGGGTCACTGTTCTGGATCCACAAGCACGCGCTTGTCGCCCGCTCGCCGATCCTCGGCTTCGGCGAGGCCGAGAGCGGGCGGATCGCGATCCATATCGACCCCGCGCTGATCCTCGTGCAGGCGCGCCCGCGCCGCGCGCATCAGGGCTGGCGCTATCTGGAACATGCCGATGCACCCCTCGACCTCGGCGAAGCGGGTGAGGCGATCGCGTCGATGCCGCCGAGGATGATCGGTGAATTGAGCGCGTTGGCGCTACTTTAGCGCCGCCAACCGGGCCAGCGCATCGCCCTCGACACGCTGGATCGTCCATTCGTCCATGCCGACGGCGCCCATCGCACGATAAAAGTCGATCGCGGGCTGGTTCCAGTCGAGCACCGACCATTCGAACCTTGCGCAGCCGCGTCCGGCCGCGATGCCGGCCAGATGTATCAGAAGCGCACGCCCGACGCCTTTGCCGCGCGCCGAGGGCGTGACGTACAGGTCCTCGAGATAGAGGCCGCGCTTGCCCTTCCAGGTCGAGAAATTGTGGAACCACAGCGCGAAGCCGACGGGCTCGCCCTCGACCTCGGCGATCACGGCCTCGGCGGCGGGCGGGCTCGCGAACAGCGCTTCGGTGAAGCTCTCGGGCGTCGCCTCGACCGCGTCGGGCTCGCGCTCGAACGCGGCGAGTTCGGTGACGAAGCGGTGGATGAGCGCGGCGTCGCTCGGTCGGGCGGGGCGAATGGCGAGGGTCATGGCAGCGCCGCCTCCGCCACCGGCATCGCCGCCCTGTCGGTGACCGCCCACAGGCAGCCGCCGATGATGAGCACCGCACCGGCGACGGTCCAGATCGACAGTTGCTCGCCGAATACGACGAAGCCGAGGATCGAGGCCCAGACGAAGGCGGTATATTCGCTCGGCGCCAGGGTGCTTGCGGGCGCATGGGCATAGGCCCAGCCGAGCAGGCCGAGCGACACCACCGCCAGCACCGCGGCGCCGACGATCTCGATCCAGAAACCGCTCGGCCAGTCGGCCAGCCAGGGCGCACCGAGGGCATAGGCGCCGGCGACAATCAGTGACTGGAAGAAGGCGATCTCGCCAGGCCCCGCCAGCTGCGACTGGCGCCGCATCAGGATGATGTTGAAAGCATAGCAGAGCGCCGAGGCGAGCACCGCCACCGCGCCGCGGAAGGCGTCCGGGCCCATGTCGGTATTCGCCTGCCCCGCAAGGATGACGAGCACGCCGGCGAACGCGACGAGCGAGGCGAGGACGGTGCGTCGTCCGACCGTCTCGCCGAGCAGCCATGCCGCCAAGAACAGCGCGAGCAGCGGGGCGATGTGGCTGAGAGCAATCGCCTGCGCCATCGGCACGCGGGCTAGGCCCCAGAAGAACAGCCACGACATGACCGCGGTGATGACCGCGCGGCTGGCGTGCAGCTTCATCGCCGCGCGTGTCAGCTTCGGGCGCGGGCGGGCGAAATAGGGCACGCCGCTGACCGCGATGCCGACGAGGTTGCGCCAGAACAACGCCGAATAGGCGCCGATGCCGAGCACCAGCCCCTTCATGATCGCGTCCATGCCCGAAAACACCGCGATCCCTGCGACCGCAGCGGCAAAGGCAAGGGCGGGGGAAGCGACACGCATCGTCAGCGCCTTAGGGCCGACGCGCGCCGCCGTCACGCGTTCAGGCGGCTGCGGCCTTGGCGGCGTCGGTCGCCTCGATCTCGGCGGCTTTGGCTTCGACCAGTTTCACGATGTGTTCGATCATGTCGGCGTCCTCGACCGTGTGGTCGGTGACGCCCGACAGATAGACCATGTGCTTGCCCGCGCCGCCGCCGGTCAGGCCGATATCGGTCTCCCGCGCTTCGCCGGGGCCGTTCACCACGCAGCCGAGCACTGACAGGCTCATCGGCGTGCGGATGTGCTGGAGCCGCTCCTCGAGTGTCTGGACGGTGCGGATCACGTCGAACCCCTGGCGCGCGCAGGACGGGCAGGACACGACGCGCACGCCGCGATTGCGGATGCCGAGCGCTTTCAGGATCTCGAAGCCGACGCGCACTTCCTCCTCGGGCTCGGCCGAGAGGCTGACGCGGATCGTGTCGCCGATGCCGAACCACAGGAGGCTGCCGATGCCGATCGACGACTTGACCGTTCCACCGATCAGCCCGCCCGCCTCGGTGATGCCCAGGTGCAGCGGACAGTCGGTCGCCTCGGCCAGCCCCTGATAGGCGGCGACGGCGAGGAACACGTCGGACGCCTTCACCGCGACCTTGTATTCGTGGAAGTCGTGATCCTGTAGCAACTTGATATGGTCGAGCGCGCTTTCGACCAGCGCCTCGGGGCAGGGCTCGCCATATTTCTCCAGCAAATCACGCTCGAGGCTGCCGGCATTGACGCCGATGCGGATCGCGCAGCCATTGGCCTTGGCGGCGCGGACGACCTCGGCCACGCGCTCCGACGAGCCGATGTTGCCGGGGTTGATGCGCAGGCACGCGGCGCCCGCATCCGCGGCCTCCAGCGCGCGCTTATAGTGGAAATGGATGTCGGCAACGATCGGCACTCGCGAGGCGCGCACGATCTTGCCAAGCGCCGCGGTCGATTCGACGTCGGGACAGCTCACCCGGATGATGTCGACGCCCGCCTCCTCGCAGCGGCGGATCTGCGCGATGGTCGCGCCCGCGTCGCTGGTCGGCGTATTGGTCATCGTCTGCACCGTCACCGGCGCATCGCCGCCGACTGGGACGGAGCCCACCATGATCTGGCGGCTCTGGCGGCGATGGATATCGCGCCACGGTCGGATCGACATTGCTGGTTCCCGCAAGGTTTCGGTTACTCGGGCGCGATATAGCGGTCCCGGAGCAAAGGCGAAAGGCGATCCGCCCAAGCCGCAACAAGGGTCGCCGCTTGCAATCGCACGTCGCCGCATTGCCGGAGGTCCGCTCGGGGCGGCATTACGGCCTCGACTGGCTGCGCATCGCCGCGTTCGGGCTGCTCATCCTCTACCATATCGGGATGGTGTTCGCGCCATGGCACTGGGTGATCGACACCGATCGCAGCTATCCCGAGCTCATCCCGCCGATGGCGCTGCTGACGCCGTGGCGGCTTTCCCTGCTGTTCGCGGTCTCAGGCTAAGCCAGTCAGGATGCTGTTCGCACGAAGCGGCGGCGAAGGACCGTTCGTGCGCTCGCGCAACCTGCGCCTTCTCGTGCCGCTCGCCTTCGGCATGGTCGTGCTGGTGCCGATCGAAATGTACATCCAGGTGGCGACGCGCGGCTATCCGCATGGCTACTGGATCTTCTGGACGCGCGATTACTGGCGGATCGGCCAACATCACGGCCGCGAGTTCCCGAGCTGGGAGCATCTGTGGTTCGTCGTCTATCTCTGGGCGTACACGATGGTGACGATGGGGCTGTCGAGGCTTCATCGCCTGCCCGGTGCATCGCCCGCCGCATGGATCGCCAAGGGCCTTCGCATCCTCTGGGCGCCGCTGATCGTCATGGGGTTCCTGCGTCTCGCGCTGCTGTTCACGGTGCCCGAGAAGCAGGGGCTGTTCACCGACTGGCCCGGCCACGTGATCTACTATCCGATGTTCCTGTTCGGCTTTACCCTCGCCGCGCAGCCGCAGCTTTGGAACGCGATCGAGCGGAACTGGCGCCTGGCCGCGCTGGGTGCGGCGATAAGCGGCGCGTTCATTGTCTTCGCCGAGATGACGTGGCAGGGGGACGCCATCCCGCCGCACCTGGCGATGGCAGCCGAGCGCGGGGCCGACGTGGTGATGGGCTGGACAATGACGCTCGTCCTGTTTCGACTCGCCGAACGCTTCTGGAACCGCGATCATCGCTGGCGGAAGACGCTCGGGGAGGCGGTTTTCCCTTCTACCTCGTCCACCACGCTTCGATCGTCTTCTTCGCGTGGGAGACGTTGCCGCTCGACCTCGGCCCGTGGGCCGAGTTTGCGATCCTGCTCGGCGCAACGGCGGTGACCTGTGCAATCTTCTATCTGGTGGGGTCCAGGGTCCGCTGGCTGCGTCCGCTGATCGGTCTTCGCGCAGCCGAACGCGTTCAGCCGCCCACGCGCTCGATGTCAGCGCCAACCGCCTGAAGCTTCTCCTCGAGCCGCTCATATCCGCGGTCGAGGTGATAGATGCGGCTGACCGTCGTCTCGCCCTCGGCGACGAGGCCGGCGATGATGAGGCTCATCGAGGCGCGAAGATCGGTCGCCATCACCTGTGCGCCGACCAGCTTGGTCACGCCGCGCACCACTGCGGAGCGGCCCGCCACCTGAATGTCGGCCCCCATCCGCGCCAGTTCGGGCACGTGCATGTAGCGGTTTTCGAAGATCGTCTCGGTCAGCACGCTCGCGCCGTCGGCCTGCGTCAGCATCGACATGAACTGCGCCTGCATGTCGGTGGCGAAACCGGGATAAGGCGCGGTCGAGAGGGTGAGGGGGCGCATGCCGCCGGTCGCGGCCACCCGCACCGAATCGCGCTGTTCCTCGACCGTCACGCCCGCCTCAACCAGCGCGGCCAATGTCGCGCGCATGTCGCCCGCCGATGCGCCGACCAGCTCGAGATCGCCGCCGGTGATCGCCGCGGCGCAGGCATAGCTGCCCGCCTCGATCCGGTCGGGCATCACGCGATAGGTCGCGCCGTGCAGCCGGTCGACGCCTTCGATCGTCAGCGTCTCGCCGCCGATGCCGGTGATCCGTGCGCCCATCGCGAGCAGGCAGTTGCACAGGTCGACGATCTCGGGCTCGCGCGCGGCATTGTCGAGGATCGAGGTGCCCTTCGCCAGCACCGCGGCCATCACCGCATTCTCGGTCGCGCCCACTGACACGATCGGGAAGGTATAGCGCCCGCCCGCCAGCCGCCCGCCCGGCGCGGTCGCCTTCACATAGCCTGCCGCCAGCTCGATCTCGGCGCCCAGCGCCTCCAGCGCCTTGAGGTGCAGGTCGATCGGCCGGTTGCCGATCGCGCACCCACCGGGCAGCGACACCGTCGCCTCGCCCGCCCGCGCCAGCAGCGGCCCCAGGACGAGGATGGAGGCGCGCATCTTGCGCACGATGTCATAGGGGGCCGTAGTGCTCGTCAGCCGCTGCGCGCGCATCGTCATCACCCGGCCGAAATCGGCCGGATGCGCTCCCTCGACCATTGTCGAGACGCCGAGCTGGTTGAGCAGGTGGCCGAAGCCGTCGACGTCGGCCAGGCGCGGCAGGTTGCGCAGCGTCAGTGGCTCGTCGGTGAGCAGCGCACACGGCATCAGCGTCAGCGCAGCGTTCTTGGCACCTGAAACGGGAATGCGGCCGGCCAGGCGATTGCCGCCGCGAATGATGATGCGATCCATCCCTGCGCTTTAAGGGCGCGCCGTCGCCCTCGCAACGGGGTCGCTGACGGGGCGCGCAGTCGACCATGATATACGATCTTACGCGGCAGAAGGAGCGTCTTGATCGACTTTAATGCGGGCCGGTCGAGCCGCTGCTTTCAAGCGGAACAAACGGGGAGAACATAAGCGTGCCCGCCAGTTGTTTCGCCGACGTCCTTAGCCAGCACATTGAACTGACCCCGGCGGAGCGCGACACGCTCGAGCGGTTGGAGGAGCGCACGCGCACCGTCCGGCGGGGGGGCATCCTGCGCCGCAGCAACGACCGGTCGGGCGAGTTGTTCGTGCTGCGCAGCGGGCTGATGATGACCTATGTGCTGCTCGGCGACGGCAGCCGTCAAATCCTGCGCTTCCACTTTCCCGGCGACATGCTGGGCCTTTCGGGCCTTGTCTATCCTGAGGCGCCCGAGACCATCTGCGCCGTCACCGAGAGTGTCGTCTGTCCGTTCGAGCGGAGCGCGCTGGCGCAGCTGGTCGAGGCGCACCCGCGGCTCGCCTCGATGATCCTCGCTTATGGCCAGATCGATCGCGTGTCGCTGACCGATCGGCTGGCGGCGCTCGGTCGCACTTCGGCGAAGGCGCGCGTCGGCGCGCTGCTGCTCGAGTGGCGCAGCCGGCTGCGAGCGGGCGACGGGTCGATCGGCGAGAGCTTCTCGCTCGGCCTCACGCAGGAGGAAGTGGGCGACGCGACCGGCCTGACCGCGGTCCACGTCAATCGGATGCTCCGCCAGCTCGAGGAAGAGGGGCTAATCGCGCGCGAGGGACAGCGCGTGACGATCTGCGACGAACGCGCGCTGATGGCCGCGACCAACTATGTCGACCGCTATCGCGATCTCGACCTCGGCTGGCTGCCAGCGGGGCGTTAGGCCCCCGCCAGCACCCGGTCGGCGACGAAGGGGTTGCTCCGTCGTTCCTCGCCGAAGCGGCCGGGTTCGCCATGGCCGGGCAGGAACAGCGTATCGTCGCCCATCGGCCAAAGCTTTGTGACGATCGCTTCGATCAGCGCGTCGTGATCGCCCAAGGGGAAGTCGGTGCGGCCGATCGAGCCCTTGAACAGGACGTCGCCGACGATCGCGAGCTTCGAGGGCGCGTGGTGGAAGACGACATGGCCGGGCGTGTGGCCGGGGCAGTGCCAGACCGACAGCTCGAGGTCGCCGACGCTCACCGTCTCGCCCTCGGTCAGCCAGCGATCGGGTTCGAACACGACGCCGCGGATGCCGTAGTTCCGCCCATCCTCGTCGAGGCGCGCGATCCAGAAGCGGTCGGCCTCGTGCGGCCCCTCGATCGGCACGCCGAGCTTGTCGGCAAGCGGCTTGGCCTCGCCGCAATGGTCGATATGGCCGTGAGTGATCAGGATCTTCTCGACCGTTACCCCCGCCTGTTGAATGGCGCTCTCGATCCGGGCGAGGTCGCCGCCGGGATCGACGACTGCCGCCTTCATCGTCGCGGTGCACCAGAACAAGGTGCAGTTCTGCTGGAGCGGGGTCACGGGGATGATCGTGGCGCGAAGCGGGGGCTGGGTCATGCAACCGGCATAATCGGCAAGGCCGCGCCCGACAACGAAGGCTTGCCGTTCCGCGACTCGCGCGGCAGTGCTACGTGATGGGGGTCGACGGTCCTTTCGTACTTCTGGACGATGCGCGGCCCGGCGGGCGGGTGCGGCTGTTCCGAGATCCGCAGATGGTGCTCGTCGCGCGCGACGCGGGCGAGGTCGCGGGTGTTCTGAAGGCGGTGCGCGCGGGGCTCGAGTGGGGCCTGCATGCGGCGGGCTTCCTCGCTTACGGCGCGGGCGCCGCGTTCGAAGATCGCGCGCCCGCCAGCCCGTATGATCCACTCGCCTGGTTCGGGCTGTTCAATTGCTTCGAGGCCTTCGACCCCGCCGACCTGCCCGATCCGCGGGGCGCCTGGATCGGCGCGGCCGAGCCGGCGATTGACTTCGCCACCTATGCCGCGCGGATCGACGAGGTGCTCGCGCTGATCCGCGCGGGCGACATCTATCAGGCGAACCTCACCTTTCCGGCGAGCGCGCGGGTGGTCGGTCACCCGCTGGCCGCTTATGGCCGGTTACGTGCGGCGTCGGGCGCGGGGTGGGGGGCGGTGGTCTCGACGGGGAAGGCGGTGCATCTGTCGCTGTCGCCCGAGCTGTTCTTCACGGCCGAAGGGGGCCGCCTGATCGCCCGCCCGATGAAGGGCACCGCGCCGCGCGCTGCGGACCCCGCTGCCGACCGCGCCGCGGCCGAGGCGCTGGCCGCCGATCCCAAGCAGCGCGCCGAGAATCTGATGATCGTCGACCTGATGCGCAATGACCTGTCGCGCGTCGCCGTGCCGGGCAGCGTCCGCGTGCCGCGATTGTTCGAGGTCGAGGCCTATCCCACCGTCCATCAGATGACTTCGACCGTCGAGGCGGACCTTGCCCCCGGCCGCGACGCGGTGGACGTGATGACGGCGCTCTTTCCCTGCGGCTCGATCACCGGCGCGCCCAAGCTTCGCGCGATGCAGGCGATCGCCGAGATCGAGCGGGCCCCTCGCGGCCTCTATACCGGCGCGATTGGCCATTTCGCACCCGGCGGCGACGCGGCGTTCAACGTCGCGATCCGCACGCTCACGCTGCCGGCGGGGAGCGACAGGGCGACGCTCGGCCTCGGCTCGGGGATCGTCGCCGACTCGGTGGCTGTGGCCGAGTGGGACGAATGCCTCGCCAAGGGCGCGTTCCTGACCAAGGGCGCGCGCGCATTCGACCTGATCGAGACGATGCGCTTCGACCCGCGCGAGGGGCTGGTGCTGCTCGAGCGCCATCTCGAGCGGATGCGCGCCAGTGCGGCGACGTTCGGCTTTCCGTTCGATCGCCATGCCGTCCGCAACGAACTCCAGGCCGCGACCTTTCGTCTGCGCGAGGGCGCGCGGGTGCGGCTGATGCTGAGCCCAAGCGGTGCGGTGGCGATCGAGACGGGTCCGCTGCCCTCGGCCGGAGCCGAACCGTGGCGGGTCGCGGTGGTCCCGCTGCCGGTCGATCCGGCCGACTTCCGCCTTCGGCACAAGACCAGCGACCGGCGCTTCTACGACGCGGCGCGGGACGCGCATGACGAAGTAGTGTTCGTCGATCCCGCCGGCTTCGTGACCGAGGGCAGCTTCACCAGCGTCTTCGTCGAGCGCGGCGGCGTGCTCCTGACCCCGCCGGCTTCGCGCGGGCTGCTCCCCGGCGTACTACGCGCCGAGCTTCTCGCCAGCGGTCGCGCGATCGAGCACGACCTCACGCCAGAAGACCTCGCCGGCGGCTTCCTGCTCGGCAATGCACTTCGCGGGCTGGTTTCGGCGGTTATGGTTGCGGCGCATCAAACGACAAGCGTATAGGCGCGCCGGCGCAACTTCGTGCGCTGCCAACCGAAAGTCCGACCCATGACGCCCTCGACCGCGCTCGGCCGCATCCAGCCCTCCGCCACGCTCGCGATGACCTCGCGCGTGCTCGAGCTGAAGGCCAAGGGCGTCGACGTGATCGGCCTGGGCGCGGGCGAGCCCGATTTTGACACGCCCGACTTCGTCAAGGAAGCCGCGATCAAGGCCATTCGCGACGGGCAGACCAAATACACCAATGTCGACGGCACCGCCGCGCTTAAGCAGGCGATCGTCGCCAAGTTCGCGCGCGACAACGATCTTGCCTACACCCCCGATCAGGTGAGCGTGAACGTCGGCGGCAAGCACACGCTGTTCAACGCGCTGGTCGCGACGATCGACCCGGGCGACGAGGTGATCGTGCCCGCGCCCTATTGGGTGAGCTATCCCGACATCGTCCAGTTCGCGGGCGGGACGCCGGTGTTCGTCGCCGCGGGCTCCGACCAGAACTACAAGGTGACACCCGACCAGATCGAGGCGGTCATCACCCAGAAGACCAAGTGGCTGATCCTCAATTCGCCCTCAAACCCCACGGGCGCGGCCTATACCGCCGACGAGCTTCGCGCGATCGGCCACATGCTCGAACGCCATCCGCATGTCTGGATCATGGCCGACGACATGTATGAGCACATCACCTATGACGGTTTCGAGTTCGCGACGATCGCGCAGGTGGTGCCCTCGCTCTACGAACGGACGCTGACGGTCAACGGCTGTTCCAAGGCCTATTCGATGACGGGCTGGCGGATCGGCTTCGCTGGCGGCGCGCCCTGGCTCATCAAGGCGATGTCGAAGCTCCAGTCGCAGTCGACCTCAAACCCCTGTTCCATCGCGCAGGCTGCGGCGGTGGCGGCACTGTCGGGCGACCAGTCGTTTCTCGCCGAGCGGGCGGCGGCATTCCAGAAGCGGCGCGACCTCGTCGTCGGGATGCTCAACGCAATCCCGGGCGTCACCTGTCCGACGCCGGAGGGCGCCTTCTACGTCTATCCTGATCTTTCGGGAGTGATCGGCAAGACGACGCCCAAGGGCGAACTGCTCGACAGCGACGAGAAGATTGTCGGCTATCTGCTCGACGAAGCGCGAGTGGCGGCGGTGCATGGGGCGGCGTTCGGTCTCTCGCCTGCGCTTCGAATCAGCTATGCGACCAGCGACGAGCTGCTGCGCACCGCGTGCGAGCGGATCGGCGAGGCCATCGGCGCCTGCCGCTGACGGCGTGCCCCCCAAACCCGACTGACAGATGAACGGGCGGTCCACCGTCCGTTCAACCCGAATCGCTAAAACGGCCGGCGAGCGACGAGGCTCACGGGATCAACGGGCATCCGCCCCGGCCAAAGGGACAGACGATGACGAACAAGACGCGCGCCGGCTTCCTCCGGCATTTCCTCTCGGGCTTCGCGCTGGGCGCGGTGGCACTGGTCGGTTTCCAGATCTCCCAGCCCGAGGACAAGCCGATGTATCCGCCGGTCACTGCCGATGCGTCGGTCACGCCGGCGGTCAGCTGATCCGCGAGCCCTCGATCGCCCGTTTCGCCCATTGGAAGAGCGGCGGCTCGGCAGGGGCGTGGGTCGCCGGCCGCACCTGATCGCGGATCGATTCGGCAAAGAGTCTGAGTTCGTGATCGTCGAGCGGTCGCGCATCGCGCACCGCCTCAATCAGCAGCGGATGGAAGATCGTCACGGTCACATCCCCGAACGCGATTACAGGCCCCGTCCCTAAACGCCGCGTAAGTCACCCGCGTTGCACCGCCGGCCGCTTTTACTTCGTCGCCCGACGCACCATGTTTGGCGCGGATGCAAAGGAGGCATGGATGAAGCCGCTCTGGATCGCCGGCGTGACCGGCGCCGCTGCCCTAGGGATCGCCCTCACCGCAACGCCTGGCCATGCGGAGCGCGCGGTGCCGCTACCCGCGCCCGCCGCCGACGTGCCGGCCGGCAAGGGGCGTGCGGTCGCGGTGCTGGCGGGCGGCTGCTTCTGGGGGATGGAGGCGGTGTTCGAGCAGGTGAAGGGCGTGACCGACGTCACCTCCGGCTATGCCGGCGGTGATCGCGCGACCGCCAATTACCGCGCGGTCTCGACCGAGCGGACGCGCCATGCCGAGGCGGTGCGAATCACCTATGACCCTGCCGTCGTCAGCTATGGTCGGCTGCTCCAGCTCTATTTTTCGGTCGCGCACGATCCGACGCAGCTCAACCGGCAGGGGCCGGACCGCGGCCCCAGCTATCGCTCGGCGATTTTCCCGCAATCGCGCGAACAGGCGGCGGTGGCGGCGCGCTACATCGCGCAGCTGAAGAAGGCGAACCCTTATGACGGGCGCCCAATCGTGACGCGCATCGAGCAAGGCGGCTTCTTCCCGGCCGAGGCCGAGCATCAGGACTTCGCCCGTCGCAACCCGCGCCACCCCTATATCGTTCGCTGGGATGCGCCCAAGGTGGCGGCGCTCAGGTCGGCCTATCCGCGGCTGGTGCGCGGCTGAAACTTTCGCCGCGGCGGCGCGTCATGCCCCTCGAAAACGGAGGACGGACATGAACGAGAACATCGTCGAAGGCACGATTCGCGAATTCGGCGGCAAGGCCAAGCAGACGCTGGGCGCCGCGGTCGAGGACGAGAGCCTGAGGGCCGAGGGGACTGCCGACGCTGCCGCCGGGCGCGGCCAGAAGTCGCTTGGTCACTTTCAAGCGGCGATTGAGGAAACGCTGGAGCCCGCGCTCGACTTCGCGCGCCGTCAGCCGCTGGCTGCAATCGGGATTGCTGCCGCGGCGGGCGCGGCCCTGTTCGCCGCGTTCGGTCGCAAGCCCGAGTAACGCCGCGCAAAAAATGGGCGGCGAGGGTGTGTGATCCCCGCCGCCCTGTTCGAAGCTGTCCGTTCGCCGGTAGCCGATTGACTCAGTCGTCGCGGCCCGGAACGTCGTGGTTCATCGGTTCCTCGCCCTTGGCCTTGTGGGCGTCATAGCGCTCGATCGCCTCCATCGTCACGCGGCGCGCCTCCTCGCGGTCGCCCCAGGTGCCGACGCGCACCCACTTCTTCTTCTCGAGATCCTTGTAGTGGGTGAAGAAGTGCTCAATTTGCTCGAACACGATCTCGGGCAGGTCGTCCTTCTCGCCGACCTTCGAATAATAGGGGAAGGTCGCGTCGACGGGGACGCAGACGAGCTTCTCGTCGCCGCCCGCCTCGTCCTCGAGATTGAGGACCGCGATCGGGCGGGCGCGAACCACGCAGCCGGGGATGAAGGGGCTCCGCGCGACGACCAGCGCGTCGAGCGGATCGCCGTCGGGACTCAGCGTATGCGGCACGAAGCCATAGTTCGCGGGATAGCGCATCGGGGTGTGCAGGATGCGATCGACGAACAGCGCGCCCGACGCCTTGTCGAACTCGTACTTCACGGGCTCGCCGCCGGTGGGCACCTCGATGATGACATTGAGATCATCGGGCGGCGACTTGCCAACAGGCACCTTGTCGATGCGCATGGTCCAAACTCCCTGAAAGATGCTGGGAGTTGCGCATAGGCATTTGTTGCGGCGCGTCAATGGAGGCGCCGCACCCGTCGATCCCTGTCTTGCGCCGAACTGTGCCGGCGCGGCGACTTCACTTCGCCGAAAGCAGTCGGTCGAGGCCGCCCTCGCCGGTCCCGATCTTCTGCGCGCGCGGGTAGCGAAGGCCGCCGCGATAGTCGATCACCGCCTCGCGATAGCGGTCGTCGTGCTTCAGGAGCAGCCGGATCGGCGCCTGCCCGCCCTTGTTGGCGGTCACCGCAGCCCTCAGCACCTCCGGCGTATACGCGGCGCCGTTGACCGAGACGACCGTGGTCGCGACGTCGATCTTCTGCTCGAACGCCGGCCCGTCCCAGCGCACCGCGCTGACCGCGCCTTCCTTGCCGATCGTCATGCCGAGCGAATAGAAGAAGTCGGCGGTACCCTCCTTCTCGGTGCTCTTGAGGTAGGGCGACGGTTCCTCGGTGAAGACGACGCGATAGCCGTTGGCCTCGAACCCGGCGACCGGCGCGCGCTTGTTCACCTGATAGACGCGCGCGTCGAGGAAACCGCGCCAGTCATAGGGCTGCACGCCTTCGAGCGTCCGCACCACCTCGTCGAGATCATAGGTCAGCACGCCCCAGTCGCCGTCGCGCATCCCGAAAAAGGCGCGTGCGAAATCGTCCATCGACTTCTTCCCGCCCGACAGCTCGCGCAACTTGGCATCGGCCTCGAGCCAGATCAGCAGCCCTTCGTTGTAGTAGTCCTCGCTTCGCTGCCAGCTGACCCAGCCCTTCGGGCGGCGGGCGGAGATGATGGGATCGTTGGTCGTGTCGATCAGCGGCCGCCAGTCGCGGCCCGGCCGGCTGTCGAGTCCCGCATAGATCGCCGCGAGCATGTCGAGCGTGTCTGCCTTCGAGACGAGGCCCGACCGTGCCTGGAGCACATAGCCCCAGAACTGCGTCTGCCCCTCATACACCCACAGCATCGAGTTGCGCATCGGCGTCTTGAAATCGGGGGTCCACAGGTCCGCGCCGCGGCGGAACTTGCCGTCCCAGCTGTGCGTGAACTCGTGGGGGAGGAGGTTGCGGCGGCCCGGTCCGTCGTTCCACTTGGTGAAATAGCCCGACGGCACGCCGTTCTCGGAACTGCGATGATGTTCGAGGCCGATGCCGCCCATCTGGTCCGTGATGGCCAGCAGGAACTCGTAGCGGTCGTAATGCTGCGCGCCGAACAGCTTCACCGACTGCTCGACGAGTCGCTGGTGCGCGGCGACCTGCTCGGGCGTCGCCTCGAGCTCCTCGGGCTTGTCGGCGAAGACGTTGAGATCGACGCGGGGGCTAAGCTTGAACTCGCGATAATAGCGGCCGGCGAAGACGGGCGAGTCCTGCAGCGTCTCGTAGCTCGTCTGCTGATAGGCGTAGAAGGGGCCGTTCTTCGTCGCGGGCAACCCCGAGGCGGCGGTCCAGCCGGCCGGATATTTGACGTTCGCCTGGATCGGAATGCGGCGGGTGTAATAGCCCGCGGGATAGAGGCTGACCGCTTCCCACTGCAGGTTGAGCATGTTGGGCGCGACCATGATGCGGCCCTGGTCGGCCTTGGTCGCCGAGAGGAAGTCGAAGCTCGCCTCGATGCTCTTCACGCCCGCGGGCACGTCGATGTGGAAGGCATAGACGTCGACCGGATCGCGCGTCCACGGGATCACGCGGCCATTGGCGCGGATGACGAGGCCGGCAAGCTTCTCGATCTGCCCGCGCGGCGCATGGTTGCCGGGCAGCCAGGCCGGCATCAGCAGCGTCATGCGGCCAGCCTCCGCCACCGGGATTGTTTCCTTCACGCGCCAGATCGCGCGATCGACGTCGGTCGCGTCGACATCGAGCCTGATAACGCCCGGATAGTCGACATCGCGCGGCGCGGGGATCGTCGCCTCGATCGGCAGCGGCTGGGGCAGGGTGTTGCCCTGCTGCGCGAGCGCGGCGGCGGACGAGGCGAAGAGGACGGCGGCAAGCGCAAGGCGACGGTGCATGAGGGCCTTTCAGATCGGGGACAGGGCGGGTGCGGGCGTTGGCCGCAATAAAGACCCGTCCGGGCGCGGCATCAAGCCGGTTTCGCGTGATATCGTCACAGCCGCACCCATCGGCCTTCACGCGGCGCTTACCATTTGTGCGCTAGGCAGCGCGGCGATGTATCACGACAAGCGCCTTGCCGCTCGCGCGGCCGATCCGCGTCCGAAGTCGGCGGTTTCAACCGGATGCGGCCTCGTCGGCCTCGCCGGCCTGTTGACCTGGACGGGTATCGCCAAGATCAACGGCATGGACGGGCCGTTTTCGGCGCTGACCAATCTCGTCGCCTGCGGGCTGCCGATGGTGTTGTGGGCGGTGTTCGTCGACAAGGTGCATCGGCACGGCTCTACCGGCCTCGACTGGTCGAACCCCCGGCCGTGGCGCGAAACCTTCGAGATCAGCCTGACGCGGCTCGCCGGGCTGTGGCTGACATGGGGCGTCATCGGCCTCATCTATTTCAGCGTGCGCGTCTATCATGACGGCATGTTCGGCTTCGCGATGGCGTGCTTTCAGGCCGCCGCACCTTGGCTGTTCGCGCTGTCGATCCCGTACATCTTCCTCATCGACCGAGTGACGGTCGAGCCGCGCGACGGCACCTGGCATTTCGGCGCGTGGGTCATGGGCCTCGACGAAGAGATCGACCACACCGCGATCGCGCATCATGCGCGCGCCTGGGCGGTGAAGGGCTTCTTCATGGCCTTCATGCTGGCAATCGTGCCCGGCGGGTTCGGCGCGTTCATCCGCGGCGACGTGGGGCAGGTGCTGGCGAGCCCCACAGCGCTCGCCATGTGGCTCATCACCTTCATGTTCATGATCGACGTGGCGTTCGCGACCGTGGGCTATGTCCTGACGCTGAAGCCGCTCGACGCGCACATCCGCACCGCCAATCCGTTCGCGGCGGCGTGGATGGCGGCGCTCATCTGCTACCCGCCCTTCATCCTGATGGGCGATGGCGGGCCGCTCGACTATCATCAGGGGACGCACGGGCCCGATGGCTGGGCGGTGTGGCTGGCGGGGCGGCCGGTGCTGTTATGGGTCTGGGGGGCGGCGCTGGTCGGCCTCACGGGCATCTATGCCTGGGCGACGATGGCATTCGGCTTCCGCTTCTCGAACCTCACGCATCGCGGCATACTGACGCACGGCCCCTACGCTTTTTCGCGGCATCCGGCCTATCTCTCGAAGAACCTGTTCTGGTGGCTGGCGGTGCTGCCGATGCTGCCCGCGAGCGGCGACTGGCAGGATGCGGTCCGCAACACGCTGCTGATGGGGGTGGTCAGCGGCGTCTATTACTGGCGCGCCAAGACCGAGGAGCGGCATCTGGGGATGGACCCGGTCTATCGCGAGTATAGCGACTGGATGGCGCGGAATGCGCCGGTGCCGCGGTTCTTCGCGTGGCTGCGGGGCTCGAAGCAGCCCAACCAACCTCCATTTGTCCCGAGTAGTGACTGAGTAGCTCCGTCAGGGAGCGTGTCGAGGGATGTTAGCGCACGGCGCGGTACTTCGATAAGCGCCTTCGATACGCGGCTGCGCCGCTACTCGGTCTCTGCTCGGCACGGACGGGCCAGGGATCAGACAGCGCGCTAGGTATCAGAACCGATTCTCGCGGTAGATGCCCATCGCATCCCCGTCCCATTGCGCGTGATAGCGCTCGAGCAGTCGCTCCGCCGGCACCTTGCCCGATCGGACGATCTCGTTCAGCGGTTCGAGGAAGCCCGTCTCGTCGTCGCCCGAGGCATTGCGGCGAGCGCGCGAAGCGAGGCCGCGATGGGCGATGCCCAGCACTTCGCGTGCAATATCGCGGAGCTTCCCGCCGCCCGGCAGCGGCGCATCGAGCGCGAGCCGGGGCACGTCGCTCCGAAGCGCTTCCCGGTCGGCCATCGACCAGCCCTTGACCAGATCCCACGCCGCATCGAGCGCGTCCTGGTCGTAGAGCAGCCCGACCCAAAGCGCCGGCAATGCGCAGATGCGGCCCCACGGGCCCCCATCGGCGCCGCGCATCTCGAGGAAAGTCTTGAGCCGGACCTCAGGGAAGGCGGTCGAGAGATGATCGGCCCAGTCGTCGATCGTCGGCTTCTCACCGGGCAGCGCCGGCAGCTCGCCCTTCAGGAAGTCGCGGAAGCTGAGGCCCGCGGCGTCGATATAGCGGCCGTCGCGATAGACGAAGTACATCGGTACATCGAGCGCGTAGTCGGCGTACCGCTCGTAGCCGAAGCCGTCCTCGAACACGAAGGGCAGCATGCCGGTGCGGTGCGGGTCGGTGTCCGACCAGATGTGGCTGCGATAGGAGAGCATCCCGTTGGGACGCCCCTCGGTCAGCGGCGAATTGGCGAAGAGCGCGGTCGCCAGCGGCTGGAGCGCCAGCCCCACGCGGAACTTCTTCGCCATGTCGGCTTCGCTGGAATAGTCGAGATTGACCTGGATCGTGCAGGTCCGCAGCATCATGTCGAGCCCCATAGACCCCACCCGCGGCATGTGCCGCAGCATGATCGCATAGCGACCCTTTGGCATGATCGGCAGCTCGGCGCGGGTCTTGTCGGGCCACATGCCGAGGCCGAGGAAGCCGAGGCCGAGCTGCTCGCCCACCGCCTTCACCTGCTCGAGGTGGCGGCCCGTCTCGGCACAGGTCTGGTGCAGGTTCTCGAGCGGCGCGCCCGACAGTTCAAGCTGGCCCGCGGGCTCGAGGCTGACGGTGCCGTCCGGCCCGGCGAGCGCGATGACATGGCCGCCCTCCTCGACCGGGGTCCAGCCATAGGCGGTGAGCGCCATTAGGAGGTCGCGGATGCCGCCCGGCTCGTCATAGCTCGGCGCGCGGAAGTCGTCGGTGCGATAGACGAACTTCTCGTGCTCGGTACCGATCCGCCACCGTCCGGCGGGCTTCTCGCCGCGCGCGAAATAGTCGATCAGCTGCGATCGATCCTCGATCACGGGCGAGTTGCTGACCGAAACCGTCTTGGTGCTCATTCGGCGCCTCTACGCTCGGCCGCGGGGCCGCGCCAGCGTCATTTCGCGCCCGCCATTTCGAGGACGACGTCCCATTCGGCGGGCGTCACGCGGCCCACCGACAGTCGCGAATATTTGACGAGCTCCATCTCGGCGAGGCGGGGTTCGGCCTTGATCGCCTTGAGCGTTACAGGATTGGGGAGAGGTTCGACCGGGCCGCATTCGACCGACACCCAGTTGCCCTCCTCGCCGTCCTTCTTCGCCTCGCGCGCAATCTCCATGATGCCGACGATCTGAAGCCCGATATTGCTGTGATAGAAGAAGGCGCGGTCGCCGACCTTCATCTCGCGCAGGTTGCGTGCGGCGGTATGGTTGCGCACGCCGTCCCACTCTGTCTTCCCGTCGCGGACCAGGTCGTCCCACGAGAACACGTCGGGCTCCGATTTCATCAGCCACAGCGCCAAGGCTCGAAATCCTTTCCGTTCATCTAGTTAAACCCCGGCTGAACGGCCGGTTCTTCGTCGGTTCAGTACGAATCGCCTAGGCGATGTGCTATCGTCGCGACGATGCCTGCGTTCAACCCTCGTGCATCCGGTGCGACAGTTTGAGGAGGCTTGACCCATGACACTCGTGAAGAAAGCGACGCTCGGCCTAGTTGCGGGCGCGACGATGCTGACGGCAGCAGCGCCGGCCGAGGCGCAGTGGCGGCGCTACCACCGCGACCGCGGCGGCGACGTGGCAGCGGCGGCGATCATCGGCGGCGTCGCGGGCCTGGCGCTCGGCAGCGCCATCGCGCGCGATCGTTACTATGATCGCGGCTTCTACGGTCCGCGCGGTTACTACGGTCCTCGCGGCTATTATGGCCCGCGTGCCTATTATGGGCCGCGGTGGCGCGGCGGCTATGCCTATGCGGCGCCGCGCCGTTATTGGCGGGGCAATTGCATCCGGCGTGTCTACGATCCGTATCTGGGGCGCCGCGTCCGCGTAAACTATTGCTGACGAGCCGGGGGCGGTGGCTGAGGCTGCCGCCCCTTTCGATTCGGGCCAAGCGGCGCTAAGGGCGCGGGCATGACCGATACGCCCCCCGATCGCCTGTCGATCCAGCCCAAAAGCCCCCATTTCGACCAAGCCGCGCTCGAGCGCGGCGTCGGTATCCGCTTCAAGGGCGCCGAACGCACCGACGTCGAGGAATATTCGATCTCTGAAGGATGGATCCGCGTTCAGGTCGGCCGCAAGACCGATCGCCACGGCAACCCGCTGACGATCAAGCTGTCCGGCCCGGTCGAGGCCTGGTTTCAGGATGCCGCGGGCGAGCCCGCAGCGGTCGCCGAAGACGAGGCCTGAGCCGCGCCGGCGGCGGCGTTCCCGAGCACCAGTAGCGGGCGCACCGCGCGGCCCGCTTCGACCGGGGGCAGCGCGACGCCGTAGAGGCTGCGCCCCTTGTGCCAGAAGCGTGCCGCCGCGCCGCCGATCGTTCCGGCTGCGGGCGTCGGCTGCCAGCCTTCGCTCACCAGGCGACTCGATAGTGCCTCGATCAGCGCCCGCTCGCGCCCGGCCCTGAGCACCCGCGACTCGATCAGCCCGACCTCGCCGAATGCAGGTCCGAACTGCGTGCGCACGCTGGCGAGCACCGCCGCCTCGCGCGCGGCATCGCGCTGGCCGAACGGCCAGGAGCCGGCCGCCGGCTCGACGATCGTCTCGGGCAGCGGCGGGGGCGCGGGAGCTGCCGCATCGCAGCTGCCGAGACCGAAGGCGACGATCCCCATCGCGACCGCCGCTGTCCTCAAAGGCCGGCCGTGCTGCTCTGCACGCGCACGCGGGCGGCGGTGAACGCCTCCTCGACGCGCGTGCCCACCGCCGATTCGCCGGTCGCGGGATGTTCGGGCAGTGCGGTGCGGGTCAGCTGATCCGCGGCATTGGCGGTGGGATCGCCGATCGCCGCCTCGGCAGCGGTCTGGACCCAGCGGGTGGCGACGCTTGCAGGAATGCCCACCGCGTTGCCGTAGATCCTACCGCCTACCTTGTCGACGACCGACAGCACCGAATTGAGCACGTTGGTCGTCATCGCCCGCTGCGCCTGCACGTCGCTGGTGATGCTGTTCGCCGCGCGTGTCACGCCGCCGATGAAATAGCCGAGCGCCTCGGTATTCTGGAGCCGCACGTCGCCGGGGGTGCCGGGCACGGGGGTCTCAGCATAGAGGCGATCGACCGGATTTTCGTTGTTGGCGTTGCCGAACTGGATGCGCGCCATCTGCTCGCCCAGCCGCGCCTCCTGCCCGCTCGCCAGCATCTCCTTGGCATAGGCGGCGAAATCGTCGCCCTGACGCGTCGGCGTGTTGCGGTTGAGCTCACTCACCACGCCCGCGGTGTCGCTGTTGATGATGGCTGTCAGTCCGTCCCGGATCGAGGCCATGGCGTCATCCTTGCCGATCGTCGTCAGCCCGCCGATGATCGTGCTGGTGTCGCGCACCGTCCGCATCGTGTCGACGCCGGCATCGAAGATCTGCGCCTTGCGATCGGCATCGGGGATCGTCGCCGCGGCATCGAGCACGCCGCGCAGATTGCCGACGTCCCAGCTCGCCACCGCGCCGCCGCCCATGCTGCTGGTGTCGAGCCGCGCGTCGAGGCCCGATCGCATGACCGCACGTAGCTGCTCGGGCGAAAGCGCCTCGAACGCCGCCTGGGCCTGCGCGCCGTTAAGCGAGCCAAGCACCGTGCCAACCGCGCTCGCCTCGGCATCGACGTCGCGGATCGACGAGCCGCCGATGCCGGCGCTGTTGATGCTCTCACTATCGGTGGTCTGCCCCGCCATCTCCCGGACGAAGTCGACGCGCGTCTGCGGCGCGGCATGGGTGGCGATCGCGCTCGCCAGCTCACCGACGCGGGCATGGCCGTCATTGCCGCCGGCATCGGTCGCGGCGAAGGCGTCGCTCAGCGTGCGCAGGCTCTGCGCGTCGAGCTTGCCCGCCATGTCGGCGAACAGCGCGCCGCGCTCATCGGCCGAATAGCCGCCGTTGCCGAACCAGGAGCCGTCCACCGCCTCGTCGGCAAGGCGGGAGAGGTCGCCGGTGCGCGCCAGCTCGTCGATGACCGCATCGGCGTCCGCCGCCGACAGCCCGCGCAGCCGTGCGGCGATGTCGTTCATCTCGCCATGGGTGACGGTGTTGAACAGGCCCGAGGTGTCGAGCTTGCCCCGGATGTCGTCGACTGCGGATTGCTGGACCGGCGTGACCATCGCACTTGCTCCCGACTCTGACGGACCGATGCGCGCGCTTGTGCCCGACGCGGGGCGGCCATGCGCTCCCCGAAGCGACTAGGCGGGCTAGTCGATTCGACTAGGGACGCGCGCCTCAAGCCAGCCGACGGCGAACCGGGTGATGTCGGCAGCGTCGAACAATTCGGCAGCGGCGTCGCCGACCGGCCCGTCGGCACCGCCCTTGCTTCGATAGTCGGCGACGATTTGATCGAAATAGAGATCGTCAAACCCCGGCACGATCGCCTCGGTCGACTCATACTCCTCGCACCAGCGCCATTCGGTCGCGCCATCGGCACGGCGGAACGGCACTTCCTCGCGCAGCACCCGCTTGCCCGGAACGTCGGCGAGATGCTCGGCATGGTGGAGCAGCGTCATGCTGTGCGCCGGCGCCCCGACCAGCAGCACCTTTCCCTTGGCCTCAACCAGTTTCGCCAGCGGCGAGCCCTCGCCATAGCCATAATCGAGCGCCTGCCCCTCAGTCAGCCAGTCGGCGCGTGCACCGATCGCCGCGACCGAACAATTGGGGTTGGCGCTTCGCCGCGCGCCCGGCGTCGTCCGCACGAACTCGGCGAAGACGCCATTTTCGCGCAACGCGCGCGACCGGGCGGGGTCATAGGGCGGGATGTGATCGCGCCACTCATCGGGCACGCGCCCGTCCTCGCCGATCAGGTGCTGGAGATAGGGTGCCTCCCAATCGGTCGCGACGACGAGCGTGCCTGCGGTGCCGATTACCATCCGGATCGCCTCGATCAGCGTGTCGGGGCCATTGATGAGCGGGCCGACGGAGCGCATCCCGGCGTGAGTCATGACGGTGTCGCCGCCGCCGAGCTCCAGTGCATGGAGATCGGCGGCAAGATCGGTGGCGCTGCGCATCCTCAGTGGACGAAGCGGGCCACCACGTCGCGATAGCTGCGGCTGACCTTCACCTGCGCGCCCGAATCGAGCACGAGGAAGCATTCGCCATTGGTATGCGGCTTCACCTGCCGGACGAGGTCGAGGTTGACGATCGTCGAGCGGTGGACGCGCTGGAAGCGGCGCGGGTCGAGCCGCTTTTCGAGGTCCTTCATCGTCTCACGGAGAATGAGCGTGTTGTCGCCGGTATAGATGCACATGTAGTCGCCGGCCGCGTCGATGCGCTCGATCGAATCGACGTCCACTCGAAAGATCTGGCCGCGATCCTTGATGTTGATGAGCTTCTCGAAGCGATTCGAGGCGAGCTCGCCGCCCGCGTTGCCGCCCTCGATCTGATCGACCGCATCGGGCGCAACCTCCGCTAGCACTTCCTTCAGCTTCTCGACTTCCTCGACGCCGCGCTTCTCGGTCAGGCGCTGGCGCACGCGGTCGAGCGTGTCGGCAAGCCGTGCCTCCTCGACGGGCTTCATCAGGTAATCGACCGCCTGCGCCTCGAACGCGCGAATCGCGTGGTCGGAATAGGCGGTGACGAAGACGAACAGCGGCGGTTCGACCTCCATCAGCCCCTGCACCACCGAAAAGCCGTCAAAGCCGGGCATCTGGACGTCGAGAAAGACGAGGTCGGGCTTGTGGGTCTTGATCGAGCGGATCGCCTCGCGGCCGTTCGAGCACTTGTCGATGATCTCGACGTCCTCATGCGCTTCGAGCCGCAGTTCGAGGCCCTGGATGGCCAGCGACTCGTCGTCGACAAGGATGGTACGGATGGTCATGCTGCCTCGCGTCTGGGTTCCTCGACCTGGAACGGAATTTCGATCTCAACGCGGAAGCCGCCGCCGGGGTTCGCCCCCGTGTCGAAACGGTGCTCCGCGCCGTAAGCCTGGGCCAGACGGTCGCGGATATTGGCCAGGCCCACGCCGGTGGAAAGGCTTGGCCGAGATTTGCCCTGCATCAACCCCGGACCGCTGTCGGTCACGGCGATCTGCACCCGATCCCCGGCGAGCCGTGCCGAAACCGCGATCTCCGCCCCCTCTTCAAGCGGCGTCACGGCGTACTTGATCGCGTTTTCGACCAGCGGCTGAAGGAGCAGCGAGGGCAGCCGCGCGCGCTCGACCCGCGCATCGACGTCGAAGACGGGCCGCAGCCGCGTCTCGAAGCGCATCTTCTCGATCTCGAGATAGAGCTTCAGCGTCTCGATCTCCTGCGCCAGGGTGACATGCGCGGTCGGCTCGTTGGCGAGGGTGTAGCGCAGGAACGAGGAGAGGCGGGAAAGCATCACGTTCGCGCGCTCGGTCTGCTTGAGGAGGACCAGCGTCGAGATCGAGTTGAGCGTGTTGAAGAGGAAGTGCGGGTTGAGCTGGTAGCGCAGCATCGCCAGCTGCGCCGACGAGGCCTGAAGCTCGAGCGCCTGCATGCGGTCGATCTGATCCTCGACGATTAGATACCAGTTGATGCCGAAATAGAGCGCGGTCCAGCCGGCCAGCACGGTGAAGTTGAGGAACACCGTCGCGAGCACGAGATTGACGGTGATGCCGGGGCTCGCCGAGCGGATGAACGAGAAGGTGAAGGCGTCGAGCACCGCGTAGATGACCGTCGCCGCCGCCAGCGTTGCGACGACCGCGAGGATGCCGGTGATCCGCGGCAGCCGTCGATAATAGCCGTAAAGCGTCGAGAGCAGCAGCGTCAGGCAATAGCCGACGATCGATTCGATGATGATCGGGATGACATTGTCGAGGCTGGGATTGTTCGAGACCCCCGACACCATGCGCAGGATCAGGTACCCCGACCAGCCGGCGGCCTGCAGCATCCAGAAGGCGCGGCTCTTCTGTTCGAAGAAGGGGCGGGAGAGGATCGCGGCGCTCGCCATGTGCGGCTCCATGTAGCGGCTCGGTCGGGGAAGGGCAAAAGCCGGATAGGAAAGGGGCCGCCGTCCCCATGGGAACGACGGCCCCGATCAGGGTCGGTCGTGTCGGGCGCGGATCAGAAGGTGAAGCGCGCGCCCACGCGGATCAGGTAGAGCGAGTTGGTGAACGACACCGCCTTCTCGTTCGGCTCGCGATAGCTCGAGTAGCGGTACTGGTTGCACGCCTGGGTCGAGTTGGTGTTGACGACGCCCGCGCCGGGCGCGGTGCCGGTTGCGACCGGTGTGGTCAGGCACTGCACGCGCACCACGTCGGCGGTGTACGGGAAGCCGAACTGGCGCAGACCGCCCCACTCGCTGTTGATGAGGTTGGGCAGGTTCTCGATATCGGCGAACAGCGAGATGCGCGACTTGCCCACGAACGTCGGGATTTCCTGCTCGAGGTGCAGGTCGATGCGCGTGAAGGCGCGGTTGCGGGCGATGTTCTTTGCCGCGATCTGGCCGCGATAGTTCTTGAGCGCGGTGTTGTTGATGAGCGCCTCAAGATCGGTGCGGGTCTGCTCGTTGTCGTAGCTCACGCGGGCATCGTCGATGCCGGTGGGGACGTAGAGCAGGTGAGCGTTGTTGTTGCCGATCGTACCGAAGACGGGCGAGCGGTTGCTGTTGTTGTCCTGCATCGTGAAGCTGTAGCGGCGTCCCGCGCGGGTTTCGCCGAACAGCTGGATGACGGTGCGATAGTCGCCGAAGAAGGCGCGATCGAACCCGATGCTGTAGGTGTAGCGCCACGTCGTCTCGTCGTTCGCGCGGCCATAGGCCGGGAAGTTCGGGTCACCCTTGGCCGCGTTGGCATAAAGCGAGCCGGGGGTCGACGAGGTCGCCGGGCTGACGTCCTTGACGTTCTGCCAGGCATAGCTGCCCGCCAGCGACAGGCCGAAATCGAAGTCCTTGGCGAACCGCGCGACGGCGATGTGGCTGCGACCGCGGCCGTCGTTGTAGAGGAGATAGTCGGCATTGTTGTCGGCGGTAACCGACGTGCCGGGCGTGGCGACGAAGGTATAGCGCGGACGACCGTCGGGCAGCGTGCCGATCTGGCGCGATCGCAGATCGGTGAAGCTCACACCCTCGTTGGTCAGGGTATAGAGATAGTCGGCGCCGAAGGTGAAGCCGAACAGGTCGTACTCCGCGGTCAGATTGAACTTCGTGACCGACGGCGGCCGGAAGTCCTGCGCCAGCGACGAGGTCGGCGCCAGCGCCTGACCCGCGGTGTTGGTGGCGATGTAGCCGTCGATGACGGCAGGGATCGTCGCGCCGTTCACGCCGTTGAGCGCGGCCTGGCAGACGGGAGCATTCGCCGGCGTGTTGAAGGGCGAGGTGCAGGTGGCGGTCGAGCCGTTCGCGGCTGCGGTCGCACGCGTCAGGTTGCTGATCGCACTGCTGACGACACCAGTGTTCGAGAAGCTGTTCGAGACATAGATGTCGGGCGAACCGCCGCCGAATACCGACACGCCGCCGCGGACGCGAAGCGCATCGACCGGCCGCCAGTTGAAGCTGAAGCGCGGCTGGAAGTTATCGAGCCCCTTGTAGGTCTGGGTGTTGGTGAAGCCGTAACGTGCAAGATAGGCGTTGTTGAGCGGCACCTGCGAACGCATCCCGTACAGGTCGTAGCGCGCGCCAAGAGTCACATCGAAGTTGCTCGCGACGGCCCAAGTATCCTGCAGGCCGAACGTCCACTGCTCATAGACGAAGTCGGCGGCCGCATCGTTCACGTTCAGCGACAGCGCATTCTGGTACGAGAACTGCGAGGCGTTGCGATTCTGGAAATCGGTGATCGAGTCGAAATAATAGGCGCCGGTCGCGTTCTGCAGGAACAGGTTGGTGGTGCGGCGACGATTATACTCGGCCAAAAGGCTGATCTGGTGCGCGCCGGCATTGTAGCGCGTCAGGAGCGAACCGCCCCAGGTGTCGAAGAACAGCTCGTTCGCCTGGCGGCTGATGTCGGGACCGAAGGCGATGACCGGCGCGCCGGTTGAGCAGCTGTTCACCGTGTTGGTGCCGCTGACAATGCTGGTCTGGTCGGTGCAGACGCGGATCTGCGCGAAGGGCTGCTGCCCCAGCGATTCCTGTGTCACCTCGGTCGACTGATATAGGAAGCGCGCTTCGGTCGAGAGCTTGTCGGTCCAGTCCGAGTTGAGCTGCACGATGCCAGAGCGCAGCAGCACCGAACGCTGATAGGCATTCGACGAGAGGCCGAGGCTCGGGGTGGTCAGGCTGGTCGAGGTCCCCTGGGGCACGGTGCCCGATTCATAGGCGTTGATGTAGGTGAGCGACAGGCGCTGGCCGTCGACGATGTTCCAGTCGACGCGGCCGACGATCTTCTCGTCCTTGTTCTGGTTGACCTGAACGATGTCGCCGGCCTCGTAGTTATACGTGCTCTGCGCGATGTTCTTGACGGTGTCGATCTGCGCCTGGGTCAGGCCGGGGATCTGCGAGATCTGCGACACGGCGGCGGGACGCGGATCGGTGTTGCGCTCGCCCGACACCATGAAGAACAGCTTGTCGCGGATCAGCGGGCCAGCGATCGTCGCGCCATAGGTTTCGGACTTGTACTTCGGCAGCACCTGGCTGTTCGAACCGATCGTGTCGCCCTGAAGCCCGTCGGTCGACTGCGAGTAGAAGCCGGTGCCGGTAAACTCGTTGGTGCCCGACTTGACGACGGTGTCGATGGCGCCGCCCTGGAAATTGCCCTGGCGGATGTCCGACGGCGCGATCGAAACCGAGAACTGGGCGATCGCGTCGAACGGGATCGGCCCGCGGGCGGTCGGATTGGCGTCGGAGTTGAGACCGAAGCTGTCGCCGATCTGCACGCCGTTGATCGTGAAGCGGTTGAAGCGCGGATTGACGCCGCCGAAGCTGACCGCGCGGCTGTTCGACAGATCGAGCTGCGCCAGCGGATCACGGCGGGCGAGGTCGCGGACGTCGCGGTTGACCGAGGCGACCTTGCCGATGTCGGCTTGGGTCAGGACGGTGCGCGGCCCGGACGCGATCGTGCCGGCGCCGGCAACGCGCGAGGCGGTGATGACGATGTCGTCACCGCCGGCGGCGGCGAGCTCCACGGGCACGGTATAGGGCTGGCCGACGACGGTGAAGATGTCGGTGACGGTCGCGTTGCCGTTCGAGCTCGTCACCTCGATGGTGTAGGGGCCGCCGGGCAGCAGGCCCGACGCGACGAAGCTGCCCGCGTCGTTGGTATTCGCGGTGGTCGCCGAACCGTTGGTGGTGTTGACCACACGCACAACCGCGCCGGCTACCGGCGCGCCGTCCTGGGTCACGGTGCCGCGGATGCTCGAGGTGGTTTCCTGCGCCATCGCAGCGGCCGGAATCATGAGCGCGACAGCAGCCGCACCCATCATGAGGTGATTTCGCATGATTTTCCCCTATTGGAGCGGCCGTGGCGGCCGGAACAATCGACGTCGTTCGCCGTTAAACGCGCCCCTGCGCGAGCAATGTGTCGCTTCTGTTACACGCTGCGCGCACGGCGCAGTTCACCGCGTGCCGTTGCATAATGGCGACAGTGACAAGGGTTACCGGTCAGTCCGCGGCAGCCACGATCGCCTGCCAGCCGGCCTCGTCGACCACGCGGATGCCGAGTTCGGCGGCTTTCTTCGCCTTCGATCCCGCGCCCGGCCCGGCGACGAGCAGGTCGGTCCTGACCGACACCGACCCCGACACGCGCGCACCCAGCGATTCGGCCTGCGCCTTGGCCTCGTCGCGCGACATCGTCTCCAGAGTGCCGGTGAAGACGACGGTCTTGCCCGAGACTTCGGAAGCGCGGGCGGTGACGACATAGGCGGGGGGCGACACCTCACCCATCAGGTCTTCCCATGCCGTCACATTGTGCGCTTCGTGGAAGAAGTCGGCGAGCGCATGACCGACCGCGGCGCCTACCTGAGCGACGCCGATACGCTCGGCGATGACCTTGTCGAGGCGATTGCGGTGCTTCGCGGCATCCTCGCCCAGCGCGGGTGTGGTCGCGTCGCGGAGCGCGGTCAGTGCCTCGCCCAGCTCGCGGATCGCGGCGAGCGTGGTGTAGTGCTTGAGGAGGTCGCGGGCGGTCACCGCGCCGATGTGGCGGATGCCGAGGCCGAACAGCAGCCGCGCGGCGTCGGGCGCGCGCCGCGCCTCGATCGCATCGAGGAGGTTGTCGACCGACTTCTCCTTCCAGCCCTCCAGGCTCAGCATCGCCTCGCGATGGTCGCGCAGGCGGAAGATATCGGCGGGTTCCGCCAGCCAGCCGAGCGCGACGAACTGCTCGATCGTCTTCTCGCCCAGCCCCTCGATGTCGAGCGCGGCCCGGCTGACGAAATGCTTCAGCCGCTCGATGCGCTGCGCGGGGCAGATCAGGCCACCGGTGCAGCGGATGTCGACCTCGCCCTCCTCGCGTACCGCCTCCGACCCGCATTCGGGGCAGTGGTCGGGGAAGGTGAAGGCGGGACGATCCTCGGCGGCGGTCAGGTTCTCGACGATCTGCGGGATGACGTCGCCGGCGCGTTGCAGGACGACGCGGTCGCCGGGGCGGACGCCCAGCCGCGCGATCTCGTCGGCATTGTGGAGCGTTGCGTTGGTGACGACGACGCCGCCGACGGTGACGGGCTCGAGCCGGGCGACGGGCGTGAGCTTGCCGGTGCGGCCGACCTGGATGTCGATCGCCTGGAGCGTCGTCTGCGCGCGCTCGGCGGGGAACTTGTGCGCGAGGCCCCAGCGCGGCGCGCGGCCGACGGTGCCCAGCCGCGCCTGCCAATCGAGGCGATCGACCTTGTAGACGACGCCGTCGATGTCGAAGGGCAGGTCCGCGCGCTTCGCCTCGATCGCGCGATAGGCGGCAAGGGCGGCGTCCGTGGTATCGTAGCGGGCGAAGTCCTTGGCGATGGGGAAGCCCCAATCCTTGAGCGCCGCGACGACTCCGGCCTGCGTGTCGGCGGGCAGCGCGCTCGTCTCCCCCCAGCCATGCGCGAGGAAGCGCAAGGGACGCGCGGCGGTGACGGCGGCGTCCTTTTGCCTGAGCGACCCGGCAGCGGCGTTGCGCGGGTTGGCAAATCGGCGCGCCTTCGTCGCGTCACCCGCCGCCTCCGCCTCCGCGAGCAGACGGGCGTTCAATGCGGCAAAGGCGGCCTTTTCCATATAGACCTCGCCGCGCACCTCGAACAGGTCGGGGGCTCCGGCGGGCAGCTCGCGCGGGATGTCGTCGATGGTCAGGGCGTTGGCGGTCACGTCCTCGCCCACCGCGCCGTCGCCGCGGGTGAGTGCGCGCAGCAGCCGGCGATTTTCGTAGCGGAGCGAGCAGGACAGGCCGTCGATCTTGGGCTCGGCGGTGAGCGCGACGGGCTCGTCGGGGGGCAGCGACAGGAAGCGGCGGACGCGGCCGACGAACTCGGCCACGTCCTCGTCGGCAAAGGCATTGTCGAGGCTGAGCATCGGCCGCGCATGCGCGACCTTGGCAAGGTGTGCCGCGGGCGCGGCGCCGACCTGTACCGAGGGCGAGTCGGAGCGGACGAGAGCGGGAAACGCCGCCTCGATCGCCAGGTTGCGGCGGACGAGTGCGTCGTACTCGGCGTCGCTGATCTCGGGCGCGTCGTCGGTGTGGTAGCGGCGGTTGTGGTGCGCGATCTCCGCGGCCAGTGCCGCGAGCTCGGCGGCGGCTTCCTCGTCGGTCCGGGGCAGGGCGGGGGTATCGACCATGCGCCATCCCATGCCGGAATGGCGGCGGGCCTGACAACCCGCCGCCGCGCGGCTCAGCTGCCGATCTTGTCCTGCGTCTTCGTGTCGAAGTCGCTCGCGTCGTGGCGCTCGTGGAGCTGGTTCTCGGGCACACCCATCGTCACGTTGACGATCCGGCCGCGCTTGACGGCCGGGCGCTCGGCAAGCTGCTTCGTCCAACGCTGGAGATTGGGGTATTCGCCGACGTTCAGGAACTCACCCGCGGTGCCATATATCTTGCCGGCCGCGAGGGCGCCGTACCAGGGCCAGATCGCGAAGTCGGCGATGCTGAGCTCGTCGCCGGCGACGAACTCGTGCCGACCGAGCTGGGTGTCGAGAACGTGGAGCTGGCGCTTCACCTCCATCGCATAGCGGTTGATGGCGTATTCGATCTTCATCGGCGCATAGGCATAGAAATGGCCGAAGCCGCCGCCCACGAACGGCCCGGCGCCCATCTGCCACATCAGCCAGCTCATCACCGCGGCGCGCTTGCCCGGGTCGGTGGGGAGGAAAGCGCCGAACTTTTCGGCGAGGTAGAAGAGGATCGCGCCGCTCTCGAAAACGGGGATCGCCGGGTCCGAGGAGCGATCGACGAGCGCGGGAATCTTAGAATTGGGATTGATGCCGACGAAGCCGCTACCGAACTGGCCCCCCTCGCCGATGCGGATCAGCCAGGCGTCGTACTCGGCGCCCGCATGCCCGGCGGCGAGCAGCTCCTCGAGCAGGATCGTCACCTTCTGCCCGTTGGGCGTGCCCTGCGAATAGAGCTGGAGTGGATGGTTGCCGACGGGCAGTTCCTTCTCGTGCGTCGATCCGGACACAGGACGGTTGATGTTGGCGAACTGGCCGCCATTGCCCGGCTGCCATTCCCAGACGCGCGGGGGCACGTAACCGGCGGGCAGGTTGTTCGCGGGGTTGGGGGCGTCGGCCATCTTCATGGGCTCCTGATCGGGGAGCCCGTCAGATAGGGGGCGGCGAGCGGCGCTCAACCACCCCGCGTCGCGAACAGCCAAACGCGGATCGCGCTCGCGAGGTTGGGCGGGTCGGCGGCGGCGATCCGCTGTGCGTCGATCGCGGCGACGAGGGCGGAGAGCGGCAGGCTGCGCGCCGATGCTTCGGCTTCAAGCGCCGACCAGAAGACGGGTTCGAGGCTGATCGAGGTGGCGTGGCCGGCGATGGTGATCGAGCGCTTGACCGGGCCGACGAAGCCGCCCGCCGGCGGCTCGACCGCGATCATGGCTGGTCGAACAGCCCGGCGAGCTGCTCGATCATCGTCCCCGCGAGCTGGTCGACGTCCATGATCGTTACCGCGCGCTGGTAGTAGCGCGTCACGTCATGGCCGATGCCGATCGCGACGAGCTCGACGGGGCTGCGCCCTTCGATCCAGCCGATCACCTGGCGGAGGTGGCGTTCGAGATAGCTGCCGCTGTTCACGCTGAGCGTCGAATCGTCGACGGGCGCGCCGTCGGAGATGACCATCAGGATCTTGCGCTCCTCCGGCCGGGCGATCAGGCGGGAGTGGGCCCAGAGGAGCGCTTCGCCGTCGATATTCTCCTTGAGCAGACCTTCGCGCATCATCAGGCCCAATGACTTGCGTGCACGGCGCCAGGGTTCGTCGGCTTCCTTGTAGACGATATGACGCAGGTCGTTGAGGCGGCCGGGGGCGGGCGGGCGGCCCTGTGCCAGCCAGGCGTCGCGGGCCTGCCCGCCCTTCCACGCGCGGGTGGTGAAGCCCAGGATCTCGGCCTTCACCCCGCATCGTTCGAGCGTGCGGGCGAGGATGTCGGCGCTGATCGCGGCGATGCCGATCGGCCGCCCCCGCATCGACCCCGAATTGTCGATCAGCAGCGTGACGACGGTATCGCGGAAATCGGTGTCGCGCTCGACCTTGTAGGAGAGCGACTGCATCGGATTGACGACGACGCGGGCGAGGCGCGCGGCGTCGAGCAGCCCCTCGTCCTGGTCGAAGTCCCACGACCGCGACTGTTGCGCCATCAATCGCCGCTGCAGCCGGTTGGCGAGCTTGGTGACGATGCCCTGCAGGTGGACGAGCTGCTGGTCGAGATAGGCGCGCAGCCGCCCCAGCTCCTCGTCGTCGCACAGGTCGGTTGCGGCCACCACTTCGTCGAACTGCGTCGTGAAGGGCTTGTATTCGAATTGCGGGGCGAAGTCGGAGAAGGGCTTGTTGGGGCGCGTCGGCAGCATTCCGTCGCGACCCTCGTCGCCGTCCTGCCCGTCCATGTCGTCGAGGGGCTCCCCCTCCTGATCCTGCTCCTCGCCGTCGCCCTCGGCGTCATCGCTCTCGCGCTGTTCGCCGCGCGCCTCGACCTCGGCGTCGCCTTGACCTGACTGGTCGTCGTCGCCCTGTTCGTCCTGATCGTCCTTGCCTTCGCTCTCGCCCTCGTCGTCCTCGCCACCGTCATCGGCGTCGTCGGGCTCCATCCGACCTTCGGTGAGTTCGAGGTCGGCGAGGAGGTCGGCGATTAGCCGCGCGAACTGCGCCTGATCGTCGATCGCGAGCGCCAGCGCGTCGAGCTCCGAGCCCGCCTTCTCCTCGATCCAGTCGGAGACGAGCGCGAGGCCGCCCGCCGCGGCATGGGGCGCGGGCTTGCCGGTCAGCCGCTCGCGCACCATCAGCTGGATCGCGGTCGACAGCGGCACCTCGTCGCGGGTGCGGGCGCGGGAGATCGGGTCGGAGCGCATCCGCATCTGAAGACTGGCGTCGAGATTGTCGGCGATGCCGGCAAAGCCGCGCGCGCCCAGCGCCTCGATCCGCGCGGTCTCGACCGCGTCATGGACGGCGCGCGCGACCGGCTCCACCGGCGCGCCGCGCGCGTGAAGGCCGGCGTCGTGGAGGCGGAGGCGCAGCGCAAAGCCGTCGGCAAATCCGCGCGCCTCCGCCACCTGGTCGGCGGGCAGCGCGCGGCCGGGCATCGGCACCTTGAGATTGCGGCCCGATTGCGCCGGCGCCTCCGCACTGAACGCCAGCTCGACCTCGCCATCGTTCGCGATCGCGCGCGCGGTGCCGGCGAGCACGTCGCGAAAGCGGTCGATCGGGGTCGCTTGAGCCATAAGGTCGGGAAAGCCTCTGTCGGAACGCCGGCTTCAGATAGGGCGGTCGGCCGGGGAAATCACCCCGGCTTTCGGCCGGCGATCAGAGCTCGCCCCACATGTCCTGCGCAATCTCGACGATCATCTCGAGCTTGGCGCGCTGCTGGTCGGGGGTGACGTCGTTGCCCTCCTTGGTCGAGGAGAAGCCGCACTGGGCGCTGAGGCAGAGCTGCTCCATCGGCGCGAACTTGGCCGCGGCGTCGATCCGGCGCTTGATCGTGTCGGGATCCTCCAGCTCGCCGTGCTTGGTGGTGACGAGGCCGAGGACGACGCGCTTGTGCCCTTTGGGCAGCAGGCGCAGCGGCTCGAACCCGCCCGAGCGCTCGTCGTCGAACTCGAGGAAATAGCCGTCTACGTCGAGCGTGTTGAACAGCGCGTCGGCGACGTGATCGTAGCTGCCCGAGGCGACCCAGCTCGAGCGGAAATTACCGCGGCAGAGGTGCGTGGTGATCGTCATCCCCGCGGGACGATCCTTTACCGCGTCGTTGATGATGCGGATGTACGTCTCGTGCTGGGTATCGGCATCCTCGCCCTGCGCGGCGATCATCGCGCGCTGGGCAGGGTCGTTGAGATAGGCCAGGCTGGTGTCGTCGAGCTGGAGATATGTGCAGCCGAGCGCGCCGAGCCCGGCGATCTCGCGCGCATAGACCGAAGACAGGTCGGCGTAGAAGGCGGAGAGGTCGGGATAGACCTCCGCGCTCACCGCCTCCCGCCCGCCGCGGTAATGGACCATCGACGGGCTGGGGATGGTGAGCTTGGGCACGCCGCGGCGGACATTGTCCTTCAGGAAGGTGAAGGCATCGGCGAAGATGGTCGAGGGCAGGTTCAGCTTGTCGACCACCGCCAGCTTGGCCGGCGTCCACTCGATGTCGCCACCCTCGTTATGGAAGCGGACCTTCATGTCGCTGTCGCGCTTGGTGATGCCGCCGATCTGGTAGATGTAGTCCATGTGCCAGGTGTCGCGGCGCGCCTCGCCGTCGGTGATGCCGATCAGGCCGACATCCTCCTGAAGCCGGATGATCTCGAGCACCGCACGATCGGCGACCTCGTCGAAGTCGGCGGCGTCGATCGTACCCGCAGCCAGTTGCTCGCGCGCCTCGCTCAGATAGGCGGGGCGCAGCAGGCTGCCAACGTGATCGGCGCGGAAGGGCGGGCGCGGGGTGGTCATCGGCGATGCTCCTGAAGGACAGGCGCACCGCTTAGCCGGGCGCGCGCCCAACTAAAAGGCGCGTTCGGATCAGCCCTTCCTGGCGATGCTCTCGGGCAGGTCCTTGCCGAAGACGCGCTGATAATATTCGGCGACCAGCGCCCGCTCTGCCTCGTCGCATTTGTTGAGGAAGGAGAGGCGAAAGGCGAATCCAACGTCGCCGAAGATCAGCGCATTCTGCGCCCAGGTGATGACCGTGCGCGGGCTCATCACGGTCGAGATGTCGCCGTTGATGAAGCCGCGGCGGGTCAGTTCCGCCACGCGGACCATGTTGTCGACCGCTTCCTTGCCGCCGGGCTTGTCATATTCGCCCGACTTGGCGAGCACGATCTGCGCCTCGGTCGCGGCGGGAAGGTAGTTCAAGGTGACGACCACGTTCCAGCGGTCCATCTGGCCCTGATTGATCTGCTGTGTGCCGTGATAGAGGCCCGACGTATCGCCGAGGCCCACGGTATTGGCGGTCGCGAACAGGCGGAACCACGGGTTCGGGCGGATGACGCGGTTCTGGTCGAGGAGCGTCAGCTTCCCCTCGGTCTCCAGCACGCGCTGGATCACGAACATCACGTCGGGCCGGCCTGCGTCATATTCGTCGAAGACGAGCGCGGTCGGCGTCTGGAGCGCCCAGGGGAGCAGGCCCTCGCGGAACTCGGTCACCTGCTGGCCGTCCTTCAGGACGATCGCGTCGCGGCCGATCAGGTCGATGCGGCTGATATGCGCGTCGAGATTGATGCGGATGCACGGCCAGTTGAGGCGGGCGGCGACCTGTTCGATGTGGCTCGACTTGCCGGTGCCGTGATAGCCCTGGATCATCACCCGGCGGTTGTGCGCGAATCCCGCCAGCACCGCGAGCGTCGTGTCGCCGTCGAAGACGTAAGCCGGGTCGAGATCGGGCACGCGCTCGTCCGCCTCGCTGAAGGCGGGCACTTCCATGTCGACGTCGATGCCGAACAGTTCGCGCACGCTCACCGTCTTGTCGGGGGCGGCGAGCAGCGTCGTCTCGCGGCTGTCGGGCTGGGTGTTGGCGAGGTCGGTCATGGAGGGAAAGCCTGTCAGAGCGGAAGTCCGGGGTTCACATAAGCCCTGATCGCGGTGACGCAAACGGGACTTTGGGGGCGTTCACGCCACCTTTTCGGGCAAGCGGAACAGCCCGGTAAACGCGCGGGCGGCGTCGAGGTCCCCCGTCACCGTCATCCCCTCGGCCGCGCCGAAGGGCGCCTTGCCGTAGAAGGTGACACGCATCTGCATCGTATCGCCCTCGAACAGGGCGGCGGCGTCGCCGGACTCGCCGCGCGTCACCTCGATCGCGCCGTTTCGTGCGCGCGCGACGAAGGCGTCGGCGGGGAAGCGGAAGGCCATCGTCAGGTCGATGTCGCGTGCCCGGTCGGGATCGACGAGCGCCTGGAGCGACATCATCGCCGAGGCGGCGGACATGAAGGCATAGGGATCGTGGCGCGGCGAGCGCGCCGCCCAGCGGCCGAGGTCGCGCATCATCGCCTGCGATTCGAGGCCCCATTCGGTCAGGCCATAGACCTGCACATTGGCGGGCGAGGGCAACGTCCGGCGCGTCAGCACGCCGCTCGCCTCAAGCCCCTGAAGGCGCTGGGTCAGGACGTTGGCGCTGATGCCGGGCAGGTTGGCCTTCAATTCGGAAAAGCGGCGCGGTCCGAAGACGAGCTCGCGCATGATGAGCAGCGCCCAGCGCTCACCGACGATCTCGAGCGCGAGCGCGGTGCCGCAGGCGTCGTCGTACCAGCGCTTCGTGACCGGTTGATCGTTTTCGGTTATCTTTTCTAACTTCATGGTTGCTTTTAATAACCTGCAGGCGCACAGATTGCAACGACGATGCGAATCGGGACGAGGGAGCGGGCGAGATGGCGAGGATGATCTTCGTGAATTTGCCGGTCGAGGACGTGGCTCGGGCCACCGCCTTCTACCAGGCGGTGGGCTTCGCCCGGAACGAGCAGTTCTCGAATGCGCAGGGGTCGGCGATGCAATGGTCGGACACGATCCACGTCATGCTGCTGGCGCGCGACCTCTATGCCACGTTCACGACCAAGAAGATCATCGACCCGCGCACTGAAAGCGGCGCGCTGCTGGCGCTGTCGTTCGACGATCGCGCGGCGGTAGATGCGATCACCGAGGCGGCGTTGGCCGCGGGCGGGCGCGAGCTGCACGAGCCCGAGGATCACGGCTTCATGTATTCGCGCGCGTTCGAGGACCCCGACGGCAATGGCTGGGGACCGTTCACGATGGACGTGGCGGCGCATGCCGCGGCGATGGCCGCGCAGCCGGCCTGATCGGGAGAAAATCGATGTCCTTCCAGAGCTATCTGACGAGTATCGAGGCCAAGACGGGCCGCCGCCCCGACGACTTCCGGCGCGAGGCGGCGGCGCGGGGACTGGTCGCGGACGGGGTGCTCGCCCCCGGCGTGACGGCGAAGCGCGTGACGGAGTGGCTGAAGGCCGATCACGGGCTCGGCCACGGTCACGCCATGGCGATCTATGCCCTGCTGACGGGCCGAAAGAAGGAGGGGGACGAATGAGCCTGTGCGCCACGCTGGCGATCGGCGTCGCCAGCTTTGCCCTCACCGTCCTTGCCCTGCTGGCGCCCGCGGCGATCGCCGGTGCCTGTCCCTTCGCCTGAACCGGGAGCTTCACGCATGTCCAAGATCATTCCCTGCATCTGGTACGACGGCGGTGCCGAGGAAGCGGCGACCTTCTACGTCACGCTGCTGCCGGGCAGCCGCATTGTCCGCGTCGCGCGGACGCCGGTGGACACGCCGGGCAACAAGGCGGGCGACGTCATCACCGTCGAGTGGGAGCTCGCCGGCCAGCGCTTCCTCGGCCTCAATGGCGGGCCGGTCTTTCCGCAGACCGAAGCGGTGAGCTTTCAGATCGCGACCGACGACCAGGCCGAGACCGACCGTCTGTGGAACTCGATCGTCGGCCATGGCGGGCAGGAGAGCATGTGCGGCTGGTGCAAGGATCGCTGGGGCGTCAGCTGGCAGATCACGCCGCGCCGCCTGACCGAACTCGTCGCGCATCCCGACGCGGCCGTCGCCGGCAGGGCGATGGAAGCGATGATGACGATGCGAAAGATTGACATCGCCGCGCTCGACCGCGCGGTAGGGGAGGCTTGAGCGATGCCGAAGGTTGCAAGTGCGCCGTTGACGATCACGGCGTTCGACTGGGTGCCCGATTTTGCGCGCGGGTTCGTTCGCGATCTTCGCCCGCGCTGGGCATGCGAGGAGATCGGCATGAACTATGCCGTCCGGCTGGTGAGCGCCGTGGCCAAGCCCGACTGGTATTTCCTGGAACAGCCCTGGGGTCAGGTGCCCGTCATCGAGGAGGATGGCCGGACGCTGTTCGAAAGCGGCGCGATCCTGCTCCATCTCGGCGAGAAGGATGAGCGGTTGCTGCCGCGCGATCCGGCGGGACGCGACCGGGCGCTGGCGTGGCTGTTCGCGGCCTATAACTCGATCGAGCCGTGGCGTTTCGAGCATGCGCGCGTGACAATCTTCGCCGCGCAGGAGGAATGGGCGAAGCTGCGCCGTCCGTCGCTCGAGCGCGAGATCGGCCAGCGGCTCGATCGGCTGGCGGCGGCGCTCGGCGAGCGCGAATGGCTGGCGGGGCGGTTCGGCATTGCCGACATCGCGATGGTGACGGTGCTGCGCGAGATGCAGGGGACCGCCTTGCTCGCCGACCGACCGGTGCTCGCCGGCTATGTCGCGCGCGGGATGGCGCGGCCGGCGTTCCAGGCGGCGCTTGCAGCGCAGCTGGCCGATTTCAACGATGAGAGAGCGCCCAAGGCGGCGTGAGGGAGAGCGAGAATGTCCGAACATGATCTGGTGATCGAGCGGCGCATGGCGGTGCCGCGCGCGGCGGTTTGGCGCGCCTGGCGCGACCATGCGACCGAGTGGTTCTGTCCCCTTCCGTGGAAGGCGCCCGAGGTCGAGTACGACCTTCGCCCCGGCGGCCGCAGCCATGTGCGGATGGTGGGGCCCGAGGGCGAGGATATGGTGCTGACCGGCGTGGTGCTGGAGGCGGTGGAGGGCGAGCGCGTCGTCACCACCGACGCCTTTGCCCCCGGTTGGGTTCCGCAGACGCCCTTCATGATCGCGATCACCGAGTTCCTCGTGGACGGCGACGGCACGCTCTATCGCGCGACCGCGCGCCACTGGACCGAGGAAGCGAAGGCGCAGCACGAGGCGATGGGCTTCCACGAGGGCTGGGGCACGGTCGCCGGTCAGCTGGAAGCGGTGGCGAAACGCCTGCACGAGGGAGGGGGCGCATGACCTATGTCGAGGGATTTCTGGTCGCGGTGCCGACCGCCAACAAGGATGCGTATCGTGACCATGCCGCCAGCGCGCTGCCGCTGTTCAAGGAGTTCGGCACGGTGCGGATGGTCGAGGCCTGGGGCGACGACGTGCCGCGGGGCAAGCTCAACGACTTCTACGGCGCGGTGCAAGCGCGCGAGGACGAGACGATCGTCTTCAGCTGGTTCGAATATCCCGACCGGGCGACGCGCGACGCGGCCAATGCGCGGATGATGGAGGATCCCCGGATGCAGCCGATGATGGCCGAGCCGCCCTTTGACGGAAAGCGCATGGTCTGGGGCGGGTTCGAGAGCGTCAGCGATGTCGGCCGGCCGGGCGGGGCGGGCTATATCGACGGCGTAGTGCTGCCGCTCGCCGCCGACGCGCGCGACGCGTATCGCAGCTTTTGCGAGAAGGTCGGGCCGGTGTTCCTCGAGTTCGGCGCGACGCGGGTGATGGATGCCGTCGCCGACGACGTACAGGACGGCAAGGTCACCGACTTCAACCGTGCGGTGCTGCGCAAGGACGGCGAGGTCGCCGCCTTCGGCTGGGTCGAGTGGCCCGAC
Source organism: Sphingomonas spermidinifaciens (assembly GCF_002351485.1). Taxonomy (GTDB): domain Bacteria; phylum Pseudomonadota; class Alphaproteobacteria; order Sphingomonadales; family Sphingomonadaceae; genus Sphingomonas; species Sphingomonas spermidinifaciens. The sequence goes on from NZ_NWMW01000001.1 coordinate 2,086,651, forward strand.
AAGGCGGGCCGCGACGCCGGCTGGGAAAAGGTGATGGCCGATCCCCGCATGTCGGGCGAGGACGCACCGTTCGACGGCAAGCGCATGATCTTCGGCGGTTTCGTGCCGCTGATCGACGCCTGAGGAGATTGGCGATGGCACGCAGTCCTCACGGCTTTCCGATCTGGTACGAGCTGATGGCCGCCGATCCCGACGCGGCCCAAGCCTTTTACGGCGAGGTGATCGGCTGGCATTCGGCCGATTCGGGGCAGGCGGGAATGGACTATCGCATCTTCACTCGCCCGCAGGGCGAGGCGATCGCCGGGCTGATCAAGCGACCCGATGGCGCGGCACCGGCACGCTGGTTCGTCTATTTCGGCGTCGACGACGTCGATGCCGCCGTTGCCGCGGCCGAGGCCGAAGGCGGCCAGGTCTGGATGCCGGCGATGACGGTGCCGGGTGTCGGGCGACTGGCGCTGATCGCCGATCCGGGAGGCAACCCCTTCTATGTGATGCGCGGCGAGCCGGACGAGAGCAGTACGGCGTTCGCCGACTCGTCGACGGGTCAGGTTCCGCCTGGCCACGCCGTCTGGAACGAGCTGACCGCCGACGATCAGGACGCGGCGCTCGCCTTCTACGGCAAGCTGCTGGGGCTGCGGCACGAGGGCGGGATGCCGATGGGCGAGCTGGGCGAGTACAAGTTCGTCCATGCCGGCGACACCTGTATCGGCGCGTCGATGAACGCGCAGCCCGACTGGCCGCGCGGCTGGCAGGTCTACTTCCTCGTCGACGAGATCGACGCCGCCGCACGCCGGCTGAAGGATGCCGGCGGCAGCGTGGTGCAGGGGCCGGACGCGATCCCCGGCGGCGGCTATGCGATCGTCGCGGCGGACGATGCCGGGGTGAGGTTCGGGATGGTGGGAGCGCGGCTGGGGTGATCGAGCCCTCTGCCCCGAAAGGGAGAGGAGGTGGTGATCACGCGAACGCCGGGGCGCTGCGGAGGTGCTGGTAGGCCTCGACCACCGCCTGCAGGCGCGTCTCGCTCGACCGGTCGCCGCCATTGTGGTCGGGATGCAGCTTGCGCACGAGCGCGGCGTAGCGTTGGCGGAGGGCGCGGCGATCGGCGTCGGTCTTGAGGCCGAGCGTGCGAAGCGCCTCGCGATCCTTGCCCGAGAGCGGCTTGCCGTCAGTGCGTGGTTGCTCGGCGGCCATCCGCTCGCGAAAGCGCGCGCCGATAGCGTCAAGCGGGTCGGCGAAGTCGCGCCACGGCGGCGGGCGGTCGGCGCCGTTGGCGGCAAAGGCGCGCGTCTCGCGCTCCCACCCGGCATAGGGGCGCTGGGCATCGTTGATCTCGTCGGGGGTCATGCCGGCAAAGAAATTATAGCCCGCGTTGAACGCTCGCACATGATCTAGGCACATGAAGCGATAGCCCGCCGGCCCGTCGAAGCCGTGGCGCGCGCCGGGGCTCGCGGGCGCGCGGAACTCACCCGGTTCGTCGCAACCCGACACCGCGCAGACGCGTCCCTCGGCCTCGACGCGACCATGGAAGCGAGTATTGGGGCGATCCTTGCGTTCGGGCCGGGGCACACGGGGGTTCCTGTTCGGGGGCAAAGTCTCCAGATATAGGCACCATGACCGAGCCTTCCACCACGCTTCGCCCCGTCGCCGACCTCATCGCCGAGCGATTGACCGCCGCCCTTTCACCCACCCACCTCGAGGTGGTGAACGAGAGCCACCATCATGCCGGCCATATGGGCGACGACGGTACCGGGGAGACGCATTTCGCCGTAGATGTGGAGAGTGCGGCGTTCGCGGGCCTGCCCCGCGTCGCGCGGCAGCGGCTGGTCAACGCCGCGCTCGCCAAGTTGCTGGCGACGCGCATCCACGCGCTCACCATGCGCACCCGCGCGCCGGGTGAGGCATGACACCGTACAAGCTCTGGTACTGGTCCGGCATCCAGGGACGCGGCGAGTTCGTGCGGCTGGCGCTGGAGGCGGGCGGAATCGAGTATCGCGACATGGCGCGCGAGGAAGGCGACGAGGCACTGCTCGCCGACCTCAACGGCCGCGCCGGGCGCACGCCGTTCGCACCGCCCTATCTCGACACCGGCGATCAGGTGATCGCACAGGCCGCCAACATCCTCCTCTATCTCGGCGAGCGGCACCATCTCGCCCCCGCGGCGCTCGCCGACCGGCTGTGGCTCAATCAGCTCCAGCTGACGATCGCAGATCTGGTCGCGGAGGTGCACGACGTCCATCATCCGATCGCGACCGGCGCCTATTATCATGAGCAGGAGGCTGAGGCCGCACGCGCCGCCGCCGCCTTCCGGGCCGAGCGGATGCCGAAGTTCCTCGGCCATTTCGAGGATGCGGCGAACGCGAACGCCGGCGACTGGGTAATGGGCGCGCGCTGGACCTATGGCGACACCAGCCTGTTCCAGCTGGTCGAGGGGCTGCGCTATGCCTTTCCGCGCCGGATGGCCGCGATCGAGGGCGACTATCCCGCGCTGATCGCGCTCCACGACCGGGTCGCCAATCTGCACGGCGTCGCCGCCTATCTCTCCAGCGACCGGCGCATCCCCTTCAACGAGGACGGCATCTTCCGCCATTATCCTGAACTCGATGGCGACTAGCCGCATCGCCCGCCCTGCCGCGCGCATCCTCCTCGTTGATCGGGCGCGCCGCGTGCTGCTGTTCCGCTTTGTGACCGGCGACGAGCGGCCGCCCTTCTGGTGCACGCCGGGCGGGGCGCTCGATCCGGGGGAGGACTATCCGGCCGCGGCGCGGCGCGAGCTGTTCGAGGAAACCGGCCTCGATGCCGATCCGGGGCGGGAGGTCGCGCGGCGGCGGATCGAGTTCGAGACGATCGAGCGCGTTCCCGTCTTCGCCGACGAACGCTGGTTCCGGGTCGAATGCAAGGGGACAACGATCGACCGCAGCCATCACACCGAACTCGAGCGAAGGGTCATGATCGAGGAACGCTGGTTTTCGCGAGACGAGATCGCGGGCTGGCCCGAAACCATCTATCCTGCCGACCTTCTCGACCTGCTGGAGGCGACCGACCCATGACCCGAGACGACCTGATCCTGCAGGAAATCCTGCCGACGACTCACGACCTTGGCGGCTTCAAGGTCTATCGCACCCTGCCCTCGAGGCCGCGGACGATGGTGGGGCCCTTCCTGTTCTTCGACCAGATGGGGCCGGCGGACCTCGAGGTCGGGACGGGGATCGACGTGCGGCCGCATCCCCACATCAACCTTGCCACCGTCACTTACCTCTTCCGCGGCGCGATCGGGCATCGCGATTCGATCGGCAGCGACCTCGTCATCGAACCCGGTGCGGTCAACCTGATGACCGCAGGCCACGGCATCGTCCATTCGGAGCGCTCGCCCGGCGAGGAGCGGGCGAAAGGCCCGGCACTGTTCGGCATCCAGACCTGGCTCGCGCTGCCCGAGAAGGACGAGGAGATGGACCCCGCCTTTCAGCATGTCGCAAAGGCCGAGCTGCCGGTGATCGAGGATGGCGGCGTTCGCGCGCGCGTGATCATGGGTGAGCTGTGGGGATCGAAGGCGCCGACCACCACCTATGCGCAGACCATCTATGCCGACATCCAGCTCGACCCCGGCGGCAGCGTGCCGATCGAGGCGGCGGCGGAGGAGCGCGCGCTCTATGTCGCGAACGGCGATGCCAGCATCGACGGGATGCCCCTCGATCCGCTGACACTCTATGTCCTGCGTCCCGGCCTTCTCGCGACGCTCCGGTCTGAACGCGGCGCGCGGGTGATGCTGTGCGGGGGCGAGGCGTTCACCAGCCCGCGCCACGTCTGGTGGAACTTCGTCTCGTCGCGCCGTGAGCGGATCAACGAAGCCAAGGAAGCGTGGAAGGCGGGCCGCTTCCCCAGGGTGCCCGGCGACGACAAGGAGTGGATCCCGATCCCCGAAGTACCCAAAACGGTCAGCTATCCATGATCCGCGTGCCGCTCTCAACCGGCGTCGAGCTCGACGTGGCGGTGGCGGGGGAGCCGGGCTCGCCGACGATGATCTGCCTGCACGGCTTTCCCGAATCGCACCGGACATGGCGGCACCAGGCGGCCGCGTTTGCGCGCGACTTCCACGTCATCGCGCCCGACCAGCGCGGCTATGCCCGATCGGACAAGCCCCAGGAGGTGGAGGCCTATGCCGCCGACCGGATCGTCGCCGACCTGATTGCGCTTGCCGATCATTTCGACGCGGCGCGCTTCACGCTGGTCGCGCATGACTGGGGCGGGGCGGTGGCGTGGCTGGCGGCGCTGCGTCACCCCGATCGGATCGTTCGCCTTGTCATCCTGAACGCGCCGCACCCGCTCCTCTTCCAGCGCAGCCTGTTCGATGATCCCCAGCAGCGCGCAGGGAGCCAGTATATCCGCTCGTTCCGTGATCCCGCGCTGGAGACGCGGATCGACGCGATGGGGCTGGAGCGCTTCTTCGACGGCAGCTTCGCGCCGCATGTCGATGCCGCGGCGGTGGCGGGCGAGCGCGAACGCTATCTCGAGGAATGGCGCCAGCCCGGCGCGCTGACGGGCATGCTCAACTGGTACCGCGCGAGCGGGATCATCGTGCCGGCGATGGACGAGGCGCCCGACCGCCCGGCCTGGCTCGACGCACCCTTTCCGTCGATCAAGGTGCCGACGCTGGTCATCTGGGGCATGCGCGACAAGGCGCTCCAGCCGGTGCAGATAGAGGGGCTTGAGGAGCTCGTCGACGATCTCACGGTCGTACCGGTCGAGGATGCCGGGCATTTCGTACCATGGGAGCGGCCCGAGGCGGTCAACGCCGCGATGCGCGAATGGCTGGCTTCGCACGCCGCCTAACGCCCCGTCTGGCGCAGAACTCTTGCGTCCACTAGATACGCGCCCCCATGGCGAGGATCGAAACCCCCAAGCGCGTGCGCGGCACGCAGGACATCTTCGGCGACGAGCAGCGCCGCTTTGCGCGCGTGGTCGAGGCGTTCGAGCGGGTGCGGCGGCTTTATTGCTTCACGCGGGTCGAGCTGCCGGTGTTCGAATCGACCGCCGTCTTTGCGCGTTCACTCGGCGAGACGACCGATGTGGTGTCGAAGGAGATGTATACCTTCGATGACCGCGGCGGCGATTCGCTGACGCTCAGGCCCGAATTCACCGCAGGGATCGCGCGCGCCTATCTGACCGAGGGGTGGCAGCAATTCGTGCCGCTGAAGATCGCCGCGCACGGTCCGGTCTTCCGCTACGAGCGCCCGCAAAAGGGCCGCTATCGTCAGTTCCACCAGATCGACGCCGAAGTGCTGGGCGCGGCCGAGCCCGCCGCCGATGTCGAGCTGCTCGCCTTTGCCGACCAGCTGCTGCGCGAGCTGGGTATTTCGGAGGGCGTGACGCTGCAGCTCAACACGTTGGGCGATGCCGAGACGCGCGAGGCCTGGCGCGCGGCGCTGGTCGAGCATTTCGAAGGGCACCGCGGCGAGCTGTCGGAGGACAGCGTCGCCCGGCTCGACAAGAACCCGCTGCGCATCCTCGATTCAAAGGACCCGCGCGACCGGCCGATCGCCGATGCGGCGCCGGAGATCGACGCCTATCTGACGCCGGCCGCCAGCGACTTCTTTGCCAGCGTGACGGCGGGGCTCGATGCGGCGGGGGTCACCTGGACGCGCAACAGCCGGCTGGTGCGCGGGCTCGATTACTATCGCCACACCGCGTTCGAGTTCGTCACCGATCGCCTCGGTGCGCAGGGCACGGTGCTGGCGGGCGGCCGCTATGACGGGCTGGTCGAGGGGCTGGGCGGGCCGCCGACACCCGGCGTCGGCTGGGCCGCGGGGATCGAGCGGCTGGCGATGCTGACCGAGCTGCCACCGCGCGAGAAGCCGGTTGTCGCGATCGTTCCCGACAAGCCCAGCGAAGAGGCGCGCGCCGCCGATCTGTCGCGCAAGCTGCGTGGCCTGGGGATCGAGGTGTTCGCCGGCTACAAGGCGAACGCCAAGAAGCGGGCGGAGCAGGCGCGAAAGGCGGGCGTCGATGCCGTCATCTATCTGCGCGCGGCGAATGATGCGGCAGAGCGGATGAACGTCACCGTCTTCCCCGAATCGCCCGTTGACCGCAGCGAGATCGACCTGTTGGTGCTTCAGGTGCGCGGGCTGGCGGAGTTGCCGGGCGAATGACCCGCATCTCGGCCGACAGGATCGCCGCGATCGAGGCGCGGCGCGACGAGTTGCAGGCGATGATGGCGACGGGCGACCTGCCGTCCGATCGCTTCGTCGCCGTCTCCAAGGAATATGCCGAGCTCGAACCCGTCGCCGCGGCGGCGGGCGAGGTGCGGCGGCTGCGCGCCGAGGGCAAGTCGCTCGCTGCGATGACGCAAGATGGTGACGACGAACTCCGCCAGATGGCGGCGGAGGAGCTGCACGAGAACAGGGCGGCACTCGAGGCGGCGGAGCACGCGCTGGCGCTGTCGCTGCTGCCGCGCGACGCGGCCGATGCGCGGCCGGCGATGTTGGAGATCCGCGCTGGCACGGGCGGCGACGAGGCGGCGCTGTTCGCCGGCGATCTACTGCGCATGTACCAACGCTATGCCGACAAGCGCGGCTGGCGGGTCGAGCTCATGTCCGCAAGCGCGAGCGAAGCGGGCGGCTTCAAGGAAGTCATCGCCAGCGTCGAGGGGACGGGCGTGTTCGCGCGGCTCAAGTTCGAGAGCGGCGTTCACCGGGTGCAGCGCGTGCCCGTGACCGAAAGCGGCGGGCGCATCCACACCTCCGCTGCGACGGTGGCGGTGCTGCCCGAGGCCCAGGAGGTCGATATCGACATCGCCGAGAGCGACCTGCGCATCGACGTCTTCCGTTCCTCGGGCGCGGGCGGGCAGCACGTCAACACGACCGATTCGGCGGTGCGCATCACCCACCTGCCGAGCGGCATCGTCGTCAGCCAGCAGGACGAGAAGTCGCAGCACAAGAACAAGGCCAAGGCAATGAAGGTGCTGCGCGCCCGCCTGTTCGAGGCCGAGCGCGAGCGCGCGGCGAGCGAGCGGGCCGGCGCGCGCAAGTCGATGGTGGGCTCGGGCGACCGGTCGGAGCGCATCCGCACCTACAACTTCCCGCAGGGGCGCGTCACCGACCATCGCATCAACCTGACGCTCCATCGCCTGCCGGAAATCCTGGAGGGCGAGCTCGACGAGCTGGTCGGCGCGCTGATCGCCGAGGACGAAGCGGCGCGGCTGGCGATGGTCGATGGGTGATGTGCGCACCGCGCTGGCCGAAGCCGCGCGGGCGTTGGGTGAGGTGTCGGACACCCCGCGGCTCGATGCCGAGTTGTTGATGGCGCAGGCGCTGGGGGCGACCCGCGATACGGTGCTGCTGCGGTATCTGGACGATGCGGAGCCGGCGGGGTTCGCCGCGCTGGTCGAGCGGCGACGGGGGGGCGAGCCGCTCGCCTATATCACGGGCACGCGCGATTTCTGGACGATCACGCTCCGCGTCGGGCCGGGCGTGCTGATCCCGCGCGCCGACAGCGAGACGCTGATCGAGGCGGCGGTCGCCCATTTCGCGGGGTCAGCGGGGCCGCGGCGTATCCTCGACCTCGGCACCGGGCCGGGGACGCTGCTGCTCGCGGCGCTGGCCGAGTGGCGCCAAGCGACCGGGCTGGGGATCGACGCATCGGCGGCGGCGCTCGCTTATGCGCGGGCCAATGCGGCGGCGCTGGTCCTGCCGGCCGAGTTCCGCCTTGGCGACTGGGCCGAGGGCGTGGACGAGCGGTTCGACCTGATCCTCGCCAACCCGCCCTATGTCGCCGAGGACGATCCCGATCTTGCCTCCGACGTGCGCGCATTCGAGCCGGCGGAGGCGCTGTTCGCGGCGGACGAGGGCCTCGAAGCCTATCGCGCGATCGTGCCCGAGCTGCCGCGGTTGCTGGCGCCCGGCGGGGTGGCGGCGCTGGAGATCGGCTGGCGGCAGGGGGAGGCGGTGGCGGCGCTCGTCGCTGCGACCGGGCGGTCGGCGCGGGTGGTGAACGACCTGGGCGGGCGTCCGCGCGCGGTCTTCGTGACTTGAACCGGGCAGTCCCGCACACAATATTCCGCTTGGAGATCGACCTGCCAGTCGCTATTGGTTCGAGGCAGGGGCAGGCATTTTCAACCAGGTTGTTGAAAACGGGGCATTGGCCCGATCCAGTCAGACGCGCCGTCGTTTCGGATGGCTCTTTGGCGAACACGTCAGGTCCGGCTCGTCCCCGGTCAGGCGCGCGGAGTAAACACGCATCCGGTGAGTACGCTGGCCGGAGAGGGTAAGGACAGGACACACATACCTTGATGAACAATCGTCAGGCCGGTCGCCGTCGCGGCCGTGGCGGGCAGCGCTCGCAGGGTGGCAACCCCAATCGCCCCGACAATGGCAACCGGATCGACAATCGTGCGCGCGGCAACGCGGCGCAGCTGCTCGAGAAGTACAAGAATCTCGCGCGCGACGCGCAGATGTCCGGCGACCGGGTCAACACCGAATATTATCTGCAGTTCGCCGATCATTATTTTCGCGTGCTGAGCGAGACCCGCTCGCGCTTCGAGGAGAATAATTCGCGTCGCCAGCAGGACGACGAGGACGAGGACGATTTCGAGATGGAGGGCGAGCCCGGCACGCCCGACCAGTTCGAGCGCGGCTTCGATCGTCAGGACCGTGGCGATCGGCAGGAGCGAGGCAACCGTCAGGACCGCGGTGATCGCGATCAGCAGCCGCGCGCCGATCGGCTCGAGCGTGAAGCGCGTGGCGACCGGCCCGAGCGCGAAGCGCGCGGCGACCGGAACGAGCGCCCCGACCGTGAGGCTCGTCGCGACCGCCCCGAGCGCGACGATCGTCGTCGCGAGCGCGCCAACGGACACGCCCCGCGCGAGGAAGCGGCCGAGGCGCAGCCCGCCGCACCCATCGAGGCGGCTGCCGAGGAAGCGCCCCGCCGCCGCGGCCGCCCGCGCCGCGAGCTTTCGCTCGATACCCCCGCCGCGGCGATCGAGGCCGACCGCCTGCCGCCGTCGCTTGGCCTGGTGAGCGAGCCCGAGAGCGATGGCGAAGAGGCGCCCAAGCCCCGCCGTCGTCGCAAGCGCGTCGAGGACGAGGAAGCGACGCCCTCGGCAGCTTGAGAGTATCTCCGATCTGATGAAGGGGCGGGCGAGCGATCGCCGGCCCTTTTTCCTTGTGTCGGGAGGGAAGAGGCGGGATCCCGCTTCTTTCTTCCTTTCCTCATTCAAACGCCTAAGCTCGCTCCGCAAAGTCGGGGAGAGGGCGTATGCGGATCGCGACGGGTTTGGCGCTGGTGCTGGCGAGCGGGAGTGCGGCAGCGCAGGAGTCGGCGCCGCCGCGAAGCGCCCAAGGCGATGTCGCGGTCACCATCTACAACGACGACACCGCGCTGGTGCAGGACGTGCGCCGGCTGACCCTGCCCGCGGGGGTGTCGCGGCAGGATTTTCCCGACGTCACGCAGCAGATCCGGCCCGAAACCGTCCGCCTGTCGGGCGATGGCATCGGCGTCGTCGAGCAGAATTTTGACTATGACCTGCTCTCCCCCGACGCGCTGATCGAGAAGGCGGTAGGGCAGACGATCACCCTCGTGCGCACCAATCCGGCAACGGGGGCGGAGACGCGCGAGCAGGCGCGGGTGCTCGCGGCGAATGATGGCGTCGTGCTCGACATCGGCGGGCGGATCGAGGTGCTGCGCGACGACGGCCTGCCCGTCCGCGTCATCTTCCCCGGCCTGCCGCCCAACCTGCGCGCGCGGCCCACTTTGTCGGTGACGATCGAAAGCGCCAGCGCCGGCACGCGGCCGGTGACGCTCGCCTATTTGACGCGCGGCCTGTCGTGGCGCGCCGATTATGTCGCGCTGTTCGACGAGGGGGCGGGGAAGCTCGACCTGCAGGGCTGGATTACGCTCAACAATCGCAATGCCGCCGCGCTGGTGAATGCCGATACGGTGCTGGTGGCGGGCGCGGTCGGCGGCGGGCGCGGCAGCGCGCCCCCGCCGCCGCGCTTCGCGCCGGGCACGCGGCCCGGTACCGAAACCGCGGACCGCGCCCGGATCGGCGACTATTATCTCTACCCGTTGCCGCGGCGCACGACGATCGCCGCCAACCAGCAGAAGCAGGTGAGCTTCCTCTCGTCGGCAGGCGTGCCCGCGGCGCGCACCTACCGCTTCGTCAATGGCTGGCTCGGCGAGACCGAGGAGCCGCAGGGGGTCGAGACCGCGCTCGCCTTCTCCTCGAGCCGCGATGGCGGTTTGGGCGACGCGCTGCCCGCAGGGACCGTCCGCGTCTATGTCCGCGATGCCAAGGGCCAGCCGCAGTTCGTCGGTGAGAACCGGATCGACCACACACCGATGGGCAGCCAACTGTCGATCCGCACCGGCGAGGCGTTCGACCTCAAGGTCCGGCCGGTGGTCGAGGGGCGCGAGCGGATCGACAGCGACGAGTTCCGCCGCTCGGAGCGCTATCGCGTCAAGGTGGACGGCGAGCCCGTTCGCACCGTGACGGTCGAGAATGCCGTCACCTACTGGCGGACGCGGATGCGCTACGACCTCACCAATGCCGGCCCCGCGCCGGCCGTGGTCGAGGTGGTGCAGGCGGGGCTCGACCCCGGCTATGGCGACACTCGCGTGCCGGTCGAGAGCCAGCCGGGCGAGCAGCGCAGCCGCGACCAGCGCGTGTGGCGGGTGACGGTGCCGGCCAACGGCTCGGCGAGCCTGACCGCGACCTTCGACACGCGCTATTGAGCCCGGCGGCGATGCGCCGGCTTCTCCTCATGCTCGCGCTCTTGCTGTCCGCGCCCGCTGCGGCGCAGGAGGTGGTAACGTCAACGGCCCCCGATGCGGTGTCGGTGACGCTCTACCGCGATCCGAATCGCGGCACCGAGCCGATTGACCGAGACGACCCGAGCGGCTTCGCCTTGGTCAGCGAGACGCGGCGCGTGAAGCTGCCCGCCGGCCCCGCCGTGCTGCGGTTCGAGGGGGTGGCGGGCGGCATCGTGTCCGAAAGCGCGGTCGTCACGGGCCTGCTGGCGGGGGTGCGCGAGAAGAATCTCGATGCCGACCTCCTCTCGCCTCGCGTGCTTTATGACCGATCGACAGGGCGGCAGGTGCTGATCCGCCGCACCGACCGCGCCACGGGCCGTGTCGTGAGCGAGCCCGCGGTCATCCGATCGGGCGGGGAAGGCGCCGCGGTGCTGGAGACACGCGCGGGGATCGAGACGCTGCGCTGTACCGGCCTTGCCGAGACGATCGTCTATCCCGGCGTTCCCGCCGGCCTGCCCGCGCGCCCGACGCTGTCGATCGCCACCGAGGCGGCGACGCCGGTTGAGGCGGAAGTGACGCTCACCTATCTTGCCATCGGCTTCGACTGGCAGGCGAACCATGTGCTGACCCTGCGCGAGGACGGGCGGGTCGATTGGTCGGCGCGCGTCACGCTGGCGAGCGGCGATCCGACCAGCTTTGCCGATGCCGGGCTGCAACTGATCGCGGGCAAGGTCGACCGCGAGGCCAGCGAGCCGCTTTACGTGCCCAACGGCGAACTCGAACTCGCCTGCTGGTCGGCCGAGCCGCCGCCGCCGCCACCCCCGCCGCCTCCCCCACCGCCGCTCATGATGGCCGCGCCACCGATGCCCGAGCGAACCATGTCGGACGACATCGTCGTCACCGGCATGAGGGTCGAGCTCGAGCGGCTGGGCGACCTCAAGCTCTATCGCGCGCCGCGGCCCGTCACCGTCGCTGCGCGCGGGCAGAAGCAGACCGGGCTGTTCGACCGCGCGGCGGTGCCCGTTCGCCGCTTCTATCGGACCGATGTTATCGGCCAGGGTTCGGACGATCCCCGACTCATGCTGGCAATGCGCAACCGGCGCGAGGCGGGGCTCGGCCTGCCAATCCCCTCGGGCGAGGTGACTGTCTTCGAGGCGGGGGCGGCGCGGCCGCTGCTGATCGGCGAGGCCCGGCTGGCCGACAAGGCCGAGGGGGAGACGGTCGAGATCGCGCTCGAGGCGTCGCCCGACATCACGGCTGAAATGAGCTCGGACGAGGTCCGGCCGGACACGTACCGCGTCACGCTGACGCTCACCAACGCCACCCCGCGGGCCATAGATCACGAGGCGCGGATCCGTCCGCGCGACGGCGAGATGCTGCGCGGGCGGGGTTTGAAGCGGGAGGACGGCCGCTGGGTCTGGCGGACGCGCGTACCGGCGAACGGCACCGCGAAGATCAGCTGGACGCTTCGTCCTCTCGCCCCGGATCATAGGCCTGATTGATCCCGTCGACATGCTCGTCATGTCCGGTGCCCGACGACAGGAAGACGAGCCCCATCAGCGCGCCGCCCAGCAGCACCGTCCCGAACATGCCGAGAAACGTCGCGATCGCCATGTGGAGGTACAGGGTGCCGAGCCACAAATAGAGGACGACGAGCGCTCCCACCGCACAGCCAAGTGCGAGCAGCGCCATCCAGCCGAGGATGCGGCGGAACCGGCCCCAGGCGAGGCGCGCGTAATCGGGATCGTCGAGGTCGGGCACGCCTTCCCACATGGGCGGTTTCGTGGGAAAGTCCATTGCCTCACGATAGGCGAGGAGAGGAATGCGATGACGATCGCGGCGATCCTGGGCAGCAAGGGCGGCGAGGTGGTGTCGGTGCCGGTCAGCGCGAGCGCGCAAGCGGCGATGGCAATGCTGGCCGAGCGGCGCATCGGCGCGCTGCCGGTGCTGGAAGGCGACGCGGTCGCCGGCATCTTCTCCGAGCGCGACGTCCTCTACGCGATCGCGCGCGACGGGGCGGCGGCACTCGACCGGCCCGTCGCCGAACTGATGACCGCGCCGCCGATCAGCGTCGGTCCGGCGGAAAGCGTGATCGGCGCGCTGGCGTTGATGACGCAGCGTCGCATCCGCCACCTGCCGGTGATCGAGGGCGGGCGGCTCATCGGCTTCGTGTCGATCGGCGACCTCGTCAAATATCGGATCGAGCGCATCGAGGCCGAGGCCGAGGCGATGCGCAGCTATATCCAGCAGGTCTAACCTCGCCGGCGGACGAACGCGACCAGCTCGGCCAGCGTCTCGCGCGCGAACAGTGCGAGCCATCCGCCATAGGTGAGCGCGCCGGCGGCGACGAGGATCGCGAGCCGCGACAGCGGCGACAGCGGCGGCAGCGCGGCGTCGATCAGCGCAACGACCACCGCCATGCCCAGGCCCGCGAGCACCGGCGGCGCGATCGCGGCGGCGAGCGCCCGCGCGCCCAGTCCGACCTCGCGCAGCGAGCGGGCGGCGGTGATCGCAAGGTAGAGCGGCCAGACCGCGACCCATGCGAGCGCGAGCCCGGTCACGCCGAACTGCACGCCGATGACGAACGCGATCGGCAGCAGCACGCCGCCCACCGCCCCCAACCGCGCGGCGATCGCGGGCAGTCCGCGCGCGTTGGTGGCGGGCGCGAACAGCGTCTGCAGCGTCATGAACGGCATCGCCACGGCCAGCACCGCGACCAGCGGTGCGGCCTCGAGCCACTTCTCGCCGAGCACCACCTGCACCAGCGGTCCGGCGGTTACGGCAAGGCCCGCATAGAAGGGCATCGCCGCGACCATGACGATCCGGCTCGACTTGGCGAAGGCGGCGCCCATCGCCGCGGCATCGTCCTGGATGCGCGCATAGGCGGAGAAGGCGACGTCGTTGAGCGTTGGCAGGAACTTGGCGACGAACACCTGGGTGAGGAACAGCGCGGTGGTATAGAGGCCGAGCGTATGCGGATCGAGGTGGCGGCCCGCGACGAACACGTCGGCCTGGCTCTGCAGGAACCAGAAGAGCTGGCTCGTCGCCATGAGGCCGCCGAAGCGCACGACGTCGCCGGCGCCGCGGAAATCAAAGCTCGGCCACATCAGCGACCGGGCGAGCCACGTCATGATGATCGCCCGGCTCCAGAACAGCGCCATCGGCGCGGCGATCAGCGTCCACACCCCCCAGCCCGCAAGTGCGCCGGCCAGGCTGACCAGCGCGCCGAGCGTCGCCGAGGCCAAATTGGCCTGAGCCTGTCCCTTGAAGTCCATGTCGCGGGCGAGCAGCGCATAGGGGAAGGCGATGAACGGGGTGGCGACGTACAGCAAAGCCTGGACGCGCAGCAGGTCGGCGACGATCGGCTGGCGGAAATAGGCGGCGGCAAGCGGCGCCATTGCCACCTGAAGCGCGCCGAGCCCCAGGTTGAGGATGAGGAGAAGGCCGAACAACTGTCGCTTGAGTCGCTCGTCGACGTGCGGGCGCTGGATGACGGCGCTGGCAAAGCCATAGCCGTTGAGCATGTTGAGCAGCGCCAGCACGACCTGCGTCATCGCGAACAGGCCGTAATCCTGCGGCGACAGGATGCGGATCACGAGGAAGGTCGCCGCCCAGGTGACGAGTTGCCCCGCAAACTGTGTGCCCGATCGCCAGATCACGGCACTGCGCACCTGGTCTCGCAGCGAGTCGAAGCGCTGAGCGGGCGCGTTGTCGGCTGATTCGGCCATCAGACTGCTATGTCAGGGCTGCGCTAACAGCAGGTAAAGCCGGGATTTCTGCGGATTTGACGCGCAACCGTCATTTTTCTGAAAAATCCGTTTGACCGATCCAACACCTGTCCGTAGAGAGCATTTCACCGGCGGGGACGACCTCTTGGTTGTTCGGCTGGCCAGCAAATCTCAGGCGCACGGGTCGCCCGGAAACGGGATTGACGGTGCGTCGGTTTTTGTCGCTCTTTGACATTGTGATTTAGATGAAGGGACATGTGGGCGGCGGCTCCGGGTTCTGGCGGATTTTAGGCGTCGGACACTCGGTTAAAGCTTAAGTCGTTCCACGGTTCACGGGTTCACGCCTGTGGCCATACATGTCCTTACACGTTTCCATACGTGAAATGATTTGTGCAGGAACGGCTCCTAGAAATGAGCGGTTT